>CAWEER010000003.1:0-1123761 GCA_963808205.1 uncultured Alphaproteobacteria bacterium | reverse complement strand
TAACTGCCCGGACCCGCGTTAACCTTATGATCTTTAGTCGTTTTCCATCCCGCCCCAGCGATCGCACCATCCGCGACCTCTATGGCACCATCGTGGCGCAAGCCCGCTTGGCTGTGTTTTACAGCCCTACGAGTGCCCGATACAGTGCAAGGCCGATTTGACCTGATCGTGCTTCATCTCGTGCTTTTTCTGGCCCGGATCGGTCCGGACGATGGCGCCGGGCGTGGCATCGGGCAGAGCTTTTCGACGTCTTTTGCAGCGATCTTGACGGCAATCTCCGCGAGATGGGCGTCGGCGATCTTGCGGTGCCGAAACGGATGAAGCGTTTCGGCGAAGCCTTTTACGGGCGGCAGAACGCCTATCTCGCAGCTTTTGCCGCGGCCGATGAAGGGGAACTTGAGAAAGCGCTCGCGCGTAATATCTTTCCTGGCGCGAACAGCGACCGCGGAGCGGCTCGGCTCGCACATTACGCGCGCGCCGCGTTGCGGCAGTTCGAAGCCCAGGAAGACGCCGCATTGCTCCGCGGCGAAGTTGCCTTTCCCAACCCAGAGGCCATCGCACATGGGTGAGCCGAAACCTCAGAAGTCCGTCCCAGCGCCGTGGCAGGTTCCCGTCGCGGTTGAGGATATCGCCGAAGCAGGTCAGCACTTTAATCTGACGGCCGACGCGAGCACGCGCGCGGCAGTCGCCGCGATCGCAGCGTTGCGCGACCTGTCGCGCTTGCAAGCCAATTTCGACGTCAGGCGACGCGGGGAGGGGGCCTGCACGTGACCGGAACGGTCTCGGCGACGGTCGGGCAAAACTGTGTGGCCACGCTCGAACCGCTGGCTAATGAAGTCGAAGAGGCGGTCGATGTCGTCTATGTGCCGCAGCAGGCCCCGGCACTGCATGAGCGGCGCAATGGCGGCGAAATCGACGAAACCGAAGCCGAGCCGCGCGACGTAAAATGGAACGATCCGGAGCCGCTGCTCGGCGGTGTCGTCGACCTCGGCGCTCTCGCCACCGAATTCCTGATCCTCGGGCTCGATCCGTATCCCCGCAAACCTGGCGCGGTTTTCGAGGCTCCGCCGGATCGCAAGCCGGAGGAAGTCCCTTCGCTGCACTTGCCAAATTGACGAAGGGACAGGATGGCCGCTGAACGCAGTTGTGTCCGGGCGTCGAACCGCTATTCTCGCCCCCGGTGCCGCTTCCCCCATTTCGGACCTAGGACCGCAAGGTCATCCAATGCCAGACAAGGTCCGCATTGCCCTCGATGCGATGGGGGGAGACCATGGCCCCGCCGTGGTCGTTGCCGGAGCGGAACTGGCGTTGACGCGCCATCCCGGTACCGAATTTCTGTTTTTCGGCGATTCCGCGCTCATCGCGTCCGCTCCTCGATGCGCGACCGGCGCTCAAATCCGCTTCGCGCCTCGTCCACACCGACATCGCGGTCCGGATGGAGGACAAGCCGAGCCAGGCCTTGCGCTATGGCCGTTGGAAATCGTCGATGTGGCTGGCGATCGACGCGGTCAAGAAGGGTGACGCCGACATGGTCGTCTCGGCCGGCAATACCGGCGCGCTGATGGCGATGTCGAAATTCAATCTCAAGACGTTGCCGGGTATCGACCGGCCCGCGATCGCCGCGCTGTGGCCGACCCTGCGCGGCGAATCGATCGTGCTCGACGTCGGCGCCTCGATCGGCGCCGATGCCGATCATCTCGTCGATCTCGCCGTGATGGGCGCGGCGACCGCGCAGATCCTGTTCGGCCTCGACCGGCCGACCGTCGGCCTGCTCAATATCGGGGTCGAGGAGGCGAAGGGCCTTGAAGCAGGTGCGCGAGGCCGGCCGCATCCTGCGCGAGGAGAATTTGCCCGATCTCGACTACCACGGCTTTGTCGAAGGCGATGATATCGGCAGGGGCAAGGTCGACGTCGTTGTCACCGAAGGCTTTGCCGGCAATATCGCGCTCAAGACCGCCGAAGGCACCGCCCGGCAGATCGGCGAATATCTGAGCGGCGCGATGACCCGCTCGCTTGAGCGCGCGGATCGGCTATCTGTTCGCGCGCTCGGCGTTCCGGCAATTGCGCGAACGCATGGATCCGCGCCGCGCCAATGGCGGCGTCTTTCTTGGCCTCAACGGCATTGTCATCAAAAGCCACGGCGGCACCGATGCCGACGGCTTTGCCGCCGCGATCGACTTGGCCACGGCGTGGTCGCGACGAACTTCTGGCCAAGATCACGGCCGCGCTCGGCGCGGCCACGAGCCGCTGCGCCAGGCGATTGGCGGAGCGGCCTCGTGACGAGTTCTGCGCTCGGTCATGCTCGGCTGCGGCAGCTATCTGCCGAGCCAGGTCCTCACCAATGAAGACCTTGCGCGCAAGGTCGACACGTCCGACGAATGGATCGTCCAGCGCACCGGCATCCACGAGCGCCGCATCGCGGCGCCGGGCGAACTTACCTCGCACATGGCGGTGCGGGCGGCGCAGGCCGCGCTGGCGCACGCGCATGTCGATGCGCAGTCGATCGATCTCATCGTGCTCGCCACCTCGACGCCGGACAATACCTTTCCCGCCAGCGCCGTTTCGGTGCAGGCCGATCTCGGCATCACCCACGGCGCCGCCTTCGACCTGCAGGCGGTGTGCTCGGGCTTCGTCTTTGCGCTGGCGACGGCCGACGCCTTCTGCAAGCAGGCGCGTTCTCGCGCGCGCTGGTGATCGGCGCGGAAACCTTTTCGCGCATCCTCGATTGGACCGATCGCACCACCTGCGTGCTGTTCGGCGACGGCGCCGGCGCGGTCGTGCTGGATGCGCAGGAGCAGCCGGCACGCGCGAGGATCGCGGCCTCCTGACCGTGCGGCTGCGCTCCGACGGCCGCCACAAATCGAAGCTCTATGTCGATGGCGGCCCGTCCTCGACCGGCACCGTCGGCCATCTGCGCATGGAGGGCCGCGAGGTCTTCCGGCATGCCGTGGCGATGATCACCGATGTGGTCGAGGACGCCTTCAAGAGCGACCGGCTACACCGCAGCCGACGTCGACTGGTTCATGCCGCACCAGGCCAACAAGCGCATCATCGACGGCTCGGCGCACAAGCTCGGCATCGCGCCGGAAAATCGTCACCACGGTCGACCGTCACGGCAACACCTCGGCGGCGTCCATCCCGCTGGCGCTCGCCGACGCTGTCGCCGACCGCCGTATCAAGCGCGGCGACCTCCTGCTGTTCGAAGCCATGGGCGGCGGCTTTACCTGGGGCGCCGCATTGGTGCGCTGGTGACCCCTTCCGGCTGCCGCCAAGCCCCGTTGACCCTTTGCCAACAAGCTAATATCGTTGATAATTCAGCACGATATCTTGATCGATGATTGATCGATCGCCGTGCGCGGGGCTGGCGATGACGGGAAAGACGGTCACACGGGCGGATCTGTGTGAGGCGGTCTATCAAAAGGTTGGACTTTCGCGCACCGAATCCGCGACGCTTGTTGAATTGGTGCTCAAGGAAATCACCGACTGCCTGGAACGCGGCGAGACAGTGAAGCTGTCGTCGTTCGGCTCGTTCGTGGTGCGCAAGAAGGGCCAGCGCATCGGCCGCAATCCCAAGACCGGTAAGGAAGTGCCGATCTCGCCGCGCCGGGTCATGGTGTTCAAGCCCTCCGCGATCCTCAAGCAGCGCATCAATTCCGACGCGGACGGCGGCGAAGCCCCGTAAAGCGCGGGCACAGGCTCTTGGAGCGGGGACAGGCTCTTGGAAAAGGCGCCGGACGCGTTTCGCACCATCAGCGAGGTCGCTGACGAAATCGATATTCCGCAGCACGTGCTGCGGTTCTGGGAGAGCCGTTTCCCGCAAATCCGCCCGATGAAGCGGGGCGGCGGCCGCCGCTATTACCGGCCCGACGATGTCGATCTGCTGCGCGGCGTGCGCCATCTGCTCTACGGCGAGGGCTACACCATCCGCGGCGTCCAGCGCATTTTGCGCGAGCAGGGCGCGGGATTTGTCCAGGACGTCTGGCGCGCCGGCGCCGAACCGCCGCCGCCGCAACCGGACGAGGACCGCGAAGAGGCTGTCGCCGAGACAACGGAAGAGCGCACCGAGCCCAACCTGTTCGCTGGTTCACCGCCGCGGCCGGCGCCGCCGCCCGCAAACGAATATCCGGACGGACGCCGCGAGCCGGCGATGGTCACCGCAAGCGAGAGCCCGGCACAACGCATGGCCGCGCTCGAGAACCGGCGCAAGCTGCAACATGCGCTCGACGAGCTTGCCGCCTGTCGCGGCATCCTCGATGGCGCGCTTGCGCAGAGCTGACAGCGCCGATTGCGCGATCCGCAAATTACGATGCTGGCGCCGTCACGGAGCGGAATGACTAGCGGGGAGCGTTGGCCCAGCAGCCGCAATGTGGCCGGCCGTGATCATTCAGGCAGGCATAGGTGTGGCCCCACGGCCAATATCCGTGCAGGCACATGTCATACGCGCCCCAGCCATAGGCGCGCCAGACACGCCAGTCGTATGCGCGCCCGCTGAACGGATCGAAATGGCGTTCCGAAACGGTGCCCGCGATTGCCGCGGGTGCGAATTGGGTGAATGCAAGAAGGATTGCAACGGCCAGACTACGAATAAGCATGTCGCCTCGCTCCAGGGTGACGTTCTAGCGCATTTCCTGCCTCGCCGCATCCTTCGCGGCGCTGCCGCGTTTCCGGGCTGCGGCGGATCGATCGGCAAGTCCGTCCTCGGCGGGTTGATTGGTCGGAGCGCCGAGATTTGAACTCGGGACCCCCAGTCCCCCAGACTGGTGCGCTAACCGGGCTGCGCTACGCTCCGAAAGCTTGGAAAAGCTTGATTTTATTGACTTTACTGGTTTAGCGGCGCTCTGGCAACCGCGCGATTTCGCCCGCCGCTAACCCATCGCGCAACATGCGCTCGCGCATTGCGGGTGCGCGACGTAGATTGGCCGCCCTCTCTTGCGGTCATCCCTGGCAATCGGATTTTCCATTGAAGCGGCTTTTCAGCGCCACAAAAAATTCCCTGCGCGGGATCGCCGACGGCTTTGCCACCGAGCCGGCGCTGCGTGAGGAAGCGGTCGTGCTTGCGATGGCGGTCCCGGTGGGATTCTTCATTGCGCCGAGCGCCGCCTGGTACGTCGCCATGATCGGCACGATTCTCATCGTGCTGGCGGTCGAGTTTCTCAATACGGGAATCGAGAAGCTCTCCGATCACGTCACGCCCGAGCACCACAACCAGATCGGCCGCGTCAAGGATTTTGGCTCGGCAGCGGTATTCTGCGGCCTGTGTCTTGCCGGTCTGGTGTGGCTCGTTGCACTGGCGGTGCGTTGCGGATTTCTCTGACCGTTTCGTCTAGGCGGACCGCGCCTGTGTCAGCGGTGCGCGCGGTTATTAAAGCCCGGCCGCGCGCTCAGGGCGCCAGCGGCCGGTCGCAATATCCCACAGACCGGTCAAATTACCGCGCAGCCGGCCGCGGCGATCGATATGGGGCTCGGGATACGCGGCGCGGATTGCATTAGCCGCAAGATTGCGGCCAGCAAGTTCCAGCGCGTTACTCAGCCGCATCGTTCCCTTGGCAACGAGATATCGCGGATTGACCATTTGCGAGTAGCCGAATTGGCGACCCGGACTTCGCCCGTTCTTGCTGCCGAGATGGACGCCCCACAGTGCGTTACTGAATACGCAGTGTCCGTGCTTGGCGATACGTGCGCCGAAGTCGGTATCCTCCTGCCAGCCGTAGAGCACCAGGCGTTCGTCGAAACGCAATTCGCCGATCGCGGAGCGGCGGAATGCCATGTTGCAGCCATAGGGCGAATAGTCATTTTTGATGAAGCGCACCGTCTTTTCAGGACCTTGATCGGCATCTTCAACCAAGCGCGCGGCCTCATCCCATGTCAGGCCCGCTGCTTTAATGCCGTCGGCCAGCACAGCCCCAGTCACGCCAACGATGTCGGCTCTCGAAGCAAACAACAGGCGCAAATTCTCCAACCAATAGCGTGAGGGCAGGAAGTCATCGTCGAAAAAAACCACGATGTCGGTATCGTTGCCCACGGCATCAAGGCCGGCATTGCGTTGGGCGGTGAGGCCAGGTGCGCTATTGACGATCGTTATCCTGTCGCCGCCCGTGCGCGGGGCGTCGGAAGCATTGCTGACCGCTATTACAATGGTGCTTGGAGGCGTGGTCTGCCGGGTTAGCTCGTCAACGACGCGGGCCGCAAGTTGCGGCCGGCCTCTGGTGGCAATCACGACACCGACGCGGAGAGCGGCATGCCGAGCCGCGTGATCGGCAGAATCCGCGCATATGGTCTCGGTTCGGCGCGACGCGGATAGTGCGGCGGCGTCGGGGGGTGAAGAAATGGCGTGCAGGCGGCACGTTGTTCATCGCGTCACCGCCGTGGGCGTTCCGCCAAGGTCTTGTGCGTGCCGGATCGGTCCGCGGATCATCAAGGCCAGGGCGACGAGCGCGCCGCAGGTATAAACCGAGGCAAAGGCGCTGAGGAATTGCAGGATGTCGAAGTGCGCCCAGATCGTCAGCGCGATGACGCCGGTCATGGCCGCGACTTGGCCAAAGGAAATACGAGCCACTTCCCTGAAATAGCCGGTATGCACCAGCACGCTGTGCGACACCATCTGTCCAAGATTGCCGGCGAGCAACATGATGATGACAGGCGTCGCTGCCGGAGGCATCACGGCTGCCGGCCCGAGCAGGATCGCAAACAGCCTGTCGCCGGCGACGAGCAGAACGCCGGAGGCTGCAAGCGCCGGCAGGCCGCATAACGCTACCGCGAGCCATGTCGCCCGGATCATGGCGGAGCCGTCGCGTTCGGCCAGCGCGCTGGTCTGCCGCGGCACCAAAGCATCGCAGGCCGCGCTGTAGAACTGGTTGGCGGCCCGGCACACCTTGAATGCGGTATCGAGGATGATCGTCGGCGCGCCCAGGCCATAGGCCCACGGCACCAGAAAATACGGAAAATTATAGATGAACGTTTCGCTCGCGGTATACACGGCGCTGTGGAATATGTGCCGCCTGTTGTTCCGAAAGAATTCGACGAAACAAACCAAACAATTGCGCAAAGTGCCGCCCAACACACCGCGCTCGTACAGTTTTGCGATCGCGGCGCAAAAGCCCACGATCCAGGCGCAGTTGATGAGTACAAGAAAGGCGAAAACAGGAAGTCCCAATAGCAACGCCAGCAACGCGATCATGGATAGACCGCGGCGCAGTGCCTCAAGTGTTTCGAAGAAATAGAATTCATCGATAGCGATGCTGAAATAGCGCAGCGCGATCCACGGCAGATTGACCGCGTTGAATGCAAAGAACAGCGTCAATTCGGCGCTGTCGCGGACCGAATAATCGAACTGGATTTCAAGCAGCAAAAAACATATCGCCGTGGCAACGGCCGTAATGGCGAAATACAGCACCACCAGCCCGGTGGCTTGTCCGACGATTGCGGCGAACGCCTTGTTTTGCAGGAACCGGGCGCGCAGATCGACAAACAGCACCTTCACCATTCCGGCGTCGGCGACAGGGAGCGAATAGCCGAGTGCCGCAAAAAAAATGAAGAGCGAGAAGCGATCGGGCCCAAGCACGCGCGCGAATACGAACGTTTGCAGGATACCCGTGCCCAAGGTCGCGCCCGCCGTCGAGGCGCGAAGTATCATGTAGGGGTACGAGAGGAGGCGCTTGCCGGCCATTTTCTGTGATTGGTGCGGGCGACAGATGAAGGGCGTTAAGTCGAACGCCGGTTCACGTCACGCCACCCTCCCAGCTTCGAGAAGATTGGCAACATTGCGCGCAAAGGATTGCGGAGAAAGCTGCCGCGCGATATCGGCGCGGGCGGCATCGCCCATGCGCCGGCGCAAATCTGCGTCGTTGGCGAGGCGGCGCAGCCAGTCGGCGGCATCGTCGACGCTTGCCTCGGCCCAGAGTTGCCCGTCGGAGATGAACGCGCCGTCGTAAGGATCTTGAACCGGCACCATGTCGTAGGCCACCGGCGCCGAGTTGCCGGCGTTCATGAAATCCATGTTGCCGGACCAGCCTGTCGCCACGACCGGCTTGCCGAGTTGCATGGCTTCCGCGGGGACGAGGCCAAATCCTTCGGAGCGGTGCAGCGACAGCACGATGTCGACCGCGGCCATCAGGCCGCTCATATCCGGCGGCTCGAGCATCACATTGATGAGACGGATGTTCGGCACGCCTGCAATCGCGCGGTCGAGCGCGGCGCGCGCGATCGGTGACGCGCCGTGGTCGATCAGCTTGATCGCCAGCACACGGTCGGGCGCGTCCCCGAAGGCGCGGCGGAACGCGGCGATGGCGGCGAGCGGGTTTTTGCGCGCAAAGGCCGAGCCCATGTGAAAGGCGGTCAGTACGATCAGCGCATTTTCGGGAAGGCCGAGACGTGCGCGCATGTTTGGCGTGACGACCGGCGGCGGCAGCGGATGCGGCACCACATGCACAGGCAAATTCGTCGCCGAGGCGACCGCAGTGCGCGCAAGCTCGCTCGGCACCCAGACCTCATGCAGGTAGCGAAGGCTCGGATGCCAGGATTCCGGAATTTTTGGAAATTCCCACGCCCAATATCCGACGACGCGGCGGCCGCGCAGGCGTGCGCGCCCGAGCGCCCACAATGCGCGCGGCAGAAACGGCGCATTGTGGTGGACGACGAGCGTGCCGCCGGAGCCGGCGACGATCGGCCGGCGCGCCGGTCCATCGATTTCAGCCTGGCCGAAGGCGCCGCTGATATCGAAGGCCGTAGGCGACAAGCCGGCGTCTTCGAGCGCGTCATAAGCGAGGCGGGCGCCTTCGCCGATACCGCTCATGGTCGAAAACAGCCCGGCTATCGCGATCGGAAACCCGCCGCGCGGCATGCGATCGGGAACCGGGGCAAGGAGCCGGCTGATGTTCGAAAGAATCTGTGTGCGCCGGTCCTGCGGCAGGCGTTGCCACAGCCGCCGCAGTGGATGACGGCGCGGCGGCTTGCGTCCGGGTGCTGCGCGCTCGGGCGTAGCCGCTTGCGGAGCGCCAAGCGCGGAACGGGGCAAGGGCTGAATGGGCGCGTGCATCGCTCGATCCCCAGGCAGATACAAAGGCCGGACACGAAAAAGGCCGACAAATGGCCGTAAACTCTAGCGGTCCGATGCTGACCAAATCGTAAACCAGGCTGTCCAACGCGGCCCTTTAGGGCCGCCGGAACCGCCGGCGTTCCAACTGGGATGAACGCGGGCTTAAAGCCGGCTCTGGATCGGGCCGCCCAGCGGCTTTTGCGGCTGCGGGCCGCGCTGGTCGATCAGGCGGAGATATTGCTCCGCCATGGTGTCAAATCCGTAGCGCGGTGACAGCCGCGCAAGCTCCGCGACGATCTGCTGCCGCAGATCTTGATTCATCATGACGTCGTCGATGCGTTTTAGCCACGCGGACGGGTCGGAGAGCGGCAGGAGGAGTTTTGCCGTCAGGAGCGGCGAGCCCGCGAACATTTCGAGGAAGGACGGAATGTCGGAGCACAGTGCCGGCACGCCGGCGTGGATCGCTTCGATGGCGGCAAGGCTCAGGCCTTCGAAGCGCGAGGGGAAGAGCACCAGATCGACCGCGGAATAGAACAGGCCGATGCGCTCATTCGCAATCGCCGGAATGATGCGAACCCGTTCGGAAATTCCGGCTGCGCTGATCTGCGCCCTGACGGCTGCTTCATCAGGTCCGATGCCGACGAGAACGAGCAGCGCTCGCGGCAAGTCCCGCATCAGTTCCAGGCTGAAACCCTGGTTCTTCTGGGGGCTCAAGCGGCCGATCTGGCCGAGTATGACGCCGTCCGCCGGCAGGCCGAGCGCGGCGCGCGCCTCAGCGCGCGGATAAGTCCGCGGCACGTTCTGGCCGTTGACGACGACGGCGACGTTTGCGTAGGCGTTGCTGCTGGCCTTGAACGTGTCGGCGACGTTTTTGCCGCATGCGACCATCTGCGTATAGAAGCCGAGCCGGCTAAAGAGCGTGTCGAGATTCATCAACTTCTGGTTCGCCGACCAGCGCGGCCCATGATAGGCCGATACGCGGTTGCGGATGCCGGCGATCCGGCCGGCCAATCCGAGCACCAAATTCGACAGCGGCTGCAAACCGATCAGGACGTCGGGCTGTTCCCGGCGTAATGCCGCGACGACGCGCCGGAGTTCCAGGAGCAGCGCAAGTGTCGATCGCTTTGTCCGGGAGAAGACCCGCGCGCCTTGCGGCAGATCCGCGTCGGAATCGAACAGGTACCATTCTTCGACGCGGTGGCCGTGCTTGCGCATGGCCGCGGCGAGATTGTTCGCCAGGATCGACGTGCCGCCGTTGTCGTGCGCCGTGCCGAGAAAGACGATGAACCGCGGCTTTTGGGAGAGCTGCGCTGTCACGCGGGTTTTTCCAATATCTGCCGATTTTGTGGCACGCCAGCCTTAACAAGTTGTGCTGTTTGCGGGCGCCCCTGCCAGCTTCCCCAGACCGCCTTCATGGTGGCCGCCGCCAGTCCCCAAACGCATCCGGTCAGTATGTAAAAATGCCGCCAATGGTCGGTGTCACCCCACAGGCCTTCAAACACCATCGCGAGGAAGGAAACGTAGGTTGCGATCAAAAAAGGCTGCCAGGGCGTTCGCACCCACAGCGCGCGGAAGCCGACAGTGAGCGTCAGCAGGGTCAGCGTCAGATAGGCCGCTCCGCCGATCCAGCCGTAGTTCAACGTCGTGCTCAGGAAAGTGTTGTGCGACACCCAGTTGGTGGCGTGCGCGAAACCCCACGGGCCCATGCCGAGCGGATGGGTGAATATCTCGTGGAAGCTGTCTTCCTGAAGCTGGAGGCGCGACCGGTTGTCGGCATTGACGTCATAGGCCTGCAGGTGGCTGCGTTCCGACAGCATCTGGCTCACCGTGTCATTGGAGGTGAGCAGCATGAAAATGACGGACAGGGCGACGGCGCCACCGGCCAGGAGAAGCACAAGCCGCTTGCGCGAACGGCGGTCGGTCTGCGTGAGGAACAGGAGATAGACGAGGAGCGCGGCGCTGACCACGCAACTGCCCCAGGCGCCGCGTGAAAACGTCAGCAAGAGGCCGGTGAAGATCATCAGGCTTGCGGCGAGATCGCGAAAGCGGACCTTGTCGACGACAAATCCCTGGATCAGCCACATCACCGGCGCGATCAGGAAGCTGCCCAGGTCGTTCGGCCCCTTGAATCCGCCGGTGGCGCGCGGGTCGAGGACGAAGTACTCGAGACCGGGAATGAAGCTGAAATACTGATAGAAATATCCGAGCGTGCCGATGATCGAGGCAATCACGGCGGCCATGATGTAGGCGGAACGCAACGTCGCTATGCGGTGCATGGTGTCTTCCGCGACGATGCACGCGAACATGAATCCGGTGAGGCCGAGATAAAACGAGATGGCGAGAAAGCGGATCGAGTCCGGGTAATCGACCGTCTCATCCAGCGCGCTTGGGTCGCCGGAAATTCTCATCCAGCCGAATTCGAGAATCTTGACGAGCCCGATGGCGCCGCCGGTTTCGCGAATGAGGAGGAGAACGAGAAGCGGCAGCACGAGGCGGCTGACGCTGACCCGGTCCAGCACGCAGGCAAAGCCGAGCACGGCTGCAAGAAATTCATAAGGCGCCGGCTCGATGACGACGAAGAAACTCGACACGATCGTGATGTAAAGCATGACATGCAGGAGCCTGTCGGCGAATGCGCCGGCGGGCGCGTAAGTCCGGCGCGCCGCGAACTCCGCCGGCATTGCTGCATGATCGAGCGTGCTCAACGGTTCACTCTCCGCTCAAGCGATTTGGCTGCGCCGCCTGCAAGCGATTTGGCTGCGCCGCCTGCAAGCGATTTGGCTGCGCCACCTGAATGGCAAATAGGTCGTCGGGCGGCCCAATACTGCAAGCCGCGCCGAAAAATTGTGCCGCGATCGAGATTTTGCATGGTTAAGGAGAGGTTAAACTCCGGCGCCGCGCGGGTGGGAAACCCCGGCAACGTCGGTCAGCATAGTTAACATTCTTCAAAAATTGGTTATGCGGCCCCGGTGCGCTGGCGCAAACGCACCGGTCGATGATAACGGCAGGCCTTCGATGATAACGACAGGTCTCATGTCCGAGATGTTCGGCTGTGAAGATGCCGCCGGTTCCAGGAAAATGAGCGCGCTGTCCGGAATCTCCAGGATTGGCTTGAGCGGCTTTGCGGCTTTGCTCGCGCTCGCGGGCAGCGCCGTTGCCGCGGACGGCACGCCGCCGTGCGTCGAATGTGTCGAAGTACGCCTGGATCACCCCGTCGTGGTGCGGGGCCCATCGCCACACGAGCCCGATGCGCCGGTGAGCATCCTGAAACTTCCCGGCGGAACGTTTCGCGGCTTTATCGCCGGCGGAACGACATTCGCCGCGGATGGAGCGACGCCGCTCGCCATGGGCGGGCCGCTGCGGACCGTCCTTCAGCCGGGGCCGCCGGGCAGTTCATCCGATTGCGGCCGCTGGATCACGACGGTCATGCAGGGGCTCGGCGTTCTTTACGGCCTGGTTCACGAGGAGACGCGCTGCAACGATCCGCAAGGCAGCTACAAATCGATGTCGATCGCCCAGTCTTCGAATAACGGGCTGACCTGGACCATGCTCGGTCCGATCATATCCGGCGACGACAAGAATGTGCCGCATGCCGGAGGCGAGGGGGATTGCACCGGGATCGACGGCCACAACGGCTATTGGTACGCCTATTGCCTGCATCGCGACGGCAAGAATGTCGTGGCGCGCGCTCCGATAGAAAATCCCGGTCCCGGACAGTGGATGAAATGGAGCGGAAACGGCTGGCACGCACCGGGCATAGGAGGAACCGCGGTCCCGTTGAACGGACCTGTCGGGCAGAGTTCGGCGTACTGGACCGACGCCGACGTCGTCATCCTGCTGGCGGCGAACGCTTCGTTGCACCTGTCGATTTCCGAAGACAGGGTGCATTTCGCCACCGTTACGGAACCGATCATTCTTTACGACGCTGACGACTGGAACCGTCCGGCGCCGACCGAGCTCTACGCCTATCCCAGCATGGTTGCGGCACAGGGGCTCAACAACATCGCGCGGCATTTTTATTTGACATACACCTATGTTCCGCCCGGCGCGGATTTCAGCCAGAGATATCTGATCATGCAGGAGGCGTGGATCGGCGCGGCGCGCATCCCGCAGCAGCCCCAGGTGCGCACGGCGCTGAGCCGGTGGAAAAACTCCGATGGCGGTACATGGACCACAACTGGCCCGCCGATATCGCCGGATCACACGTATGCCTACGACACCGGTTTCGGATACCTGATGACCGCGGCTTCGCAGAAAGACGCCGTAATAAAACTGGACGAATGTTTTTCTTCGCCCGCGGGAACGGGCTTCCTCGCGCCGGCCGGCAGTTGTGCGGCCAGGGGAAGCGAACGGCGCCGGCCGGGCGGATACGCCTACCGCTTCGAACAAATCAACACGATTGCGCTTTTCGACTGCGTATCAAGCAACAATGCATTTTTTACGTCGAAGCGCGCGGACTGTGAAAACAAAGGGCGTCTTGAGAGCAGTCTCGGCTTCGCGCTTCAATGATGGCGGCAACAGCCGCCGCGCCGTTCAATACGCGTTTTCGCCGCGCAGCAGCGCGAACGGTGTCCGCGCGACGATGTAAAAATCGAACATGATCGACCAGTTCTCGATGTAGTGAAGGTCGTGCTCGACGCGGCGCTGGATTTTTTCCTGACTGTCGGTTTCGCCGCGCCACCCATTGATCTGCGCCCAGCCGGTAATGCCCGGCTTCACCCGATGGCGGGCGAAATAGCCGTTGACGGCCTCGTCGTAGAGGCGGTCCTCCGCCCGGCTGTGCGTGGCATGCGGGCGCGGGCCGACCAGCGACAGGTCGCCGGTGAATACGACATTGAAAAGCTGCGGCAACTCGTCAAGGCTGGTCTTGCGTATGAAACGGCCGACACGGGTGACCCGCGGATCTTGCTTCGTGACCTGCTTGTTCCCCGTCATGTCGGCGTGCTCGACATACATCGAGCGGAATTTCCAGACCTCGATCAGTTCATTGTTGAAGCCGTAGCGCCGCTGCTTGAACAGGATCGGCCCCTTGCTGTCGAGTTTGATCGCGAGCGCAATCAGGAGCATGACCGGCGCAACGCAGATCAGTACGATCGAGCCGATGATCTTGTCGAACAGCCACTTCATCACGACATCCCAATCGGCAATCGGCTTGTCGAATATGTCGAGGACGGGGACGCTGCCGATATAGGAGTAGGAGCGGGGACGGAATTGCAATTTGTTGCTGTGAGCGGCCAGCCGAATATCGACCGGCAGCACCCAGAGCTTCTTCAGCATCTGCAGAATCCGGCCTTCCGCCGAAATCGGCAGCGAGAATATGACGAGGTCGACGCGGGTGCGGCGGGCGAATTCGACAAGCCCGTCGACCGTGCCGAGCTTGGGAATGCCGTTGCAGGTCGCGGAGCTGCGCTCGTCGCCGCGGTCGTCGAACACGCCGATGACACGGACGTCGGAATCGCGTTGCGTGGCCAGTGAGCCGATAAGCGACTCGCCGCTGTCGCTTGCGCCGACCACGACGGTGCGACGATCGAGCCGGCCTTCGCGTGTCCACCGGCGCACGAGGAGAAACAAAGCGCGCCGAAATCCGATCAGCGTGACCAGGCCGATGACGTAGAAGCTGCCGAGCCAGACGCGGGAGAATTCGTCGCCGGCCTTGTCAAAATAGGAGACGCTGATCGCGATCAGAAACACGACCGACCATGCCGCGGCGAGCCGCATATATTGCTTTTCATGCCCGCGAAAAGCCTGCACCTGATAGATGTCTGCCGCCTGAAAGGCCAGCATGGACAGGAGCGAGATGCCGGCGATGCTGACAAAATAATAGGCCGCCGCGCTGCTGCCCGATCTGACATAGCCAAAATACAGGACGAGGCCGATTGTCGCGACCAGCAACGCTTCGAACACCCGAACAAAGCCGGCAAGAACGATCGGCGAATAGGCCCGTTCAAATCGCTGCGCGGAGACCTCCAGCGCTGCGGCGGAAAGCGCCTGCGACGCCGATGGCTGAGGCTCGCCACGCGGCATGGCTTTGACTGCGGCGGAAGCCGTTGCGGCTGACTCGAAGATTGCGCTCTGTTCGGCGCCCATCACGGATACACCTCCCGCCTGCGATCGGTCGCCCGTCGATCGCGTCGGAAATTGGCCGTCAACATAATGAACAGTCATCAAGATTTGGTTATGTGAATTGAGCGAGTTTTCGCAGAGCAAGCGCATCGCGATAGGCCGCGAGCACGTTTTCCACCATGGTATTCACGGAAAACTCGCTGCGCACCCGCGTCTTTACGGCTTGCGTGCTGCCGTGCCTTTGTTCCGGATTGTCGATCGCCCGCGTGATGGCGCTCATCAACGCCTCCAGGTCGTCGGGCGGAATGAGCCGATCCGCTTGCGGTCCGAAAATCTCCGGAACGCCGCCGACGGAAGTCGCGATCATCGGCACTTCGGCGGCGGCGGCCTCGAGCACCACATAAGGCAGCGATTCCGCGCGCGAGGGAATGACAAGCGTGCGTCCCATCGCAAACGCCTCGCGCGCCGGACGAAAGCCGACAAACCGCAATTTGTCGGCGATGCCGAGATGCTCGGCCTGGGCTTTGAGTTGCGGACCAAGCGGTCCTTCGCCGGCGATTGTCGCCGTCACCGGCCGGCCGGACCGGTTGAGCATCGCGAGCGCTTCGATGAGGACGTCGACCGCCTTGACCGGACGCAACTCGCCGAGGCACACGATGTCCGTTGCGTCAGCTCTGGGCGTGACCGGCTTGAATTCGGCGTCGCTGACCCCATTGCACACGACGCGCACCATCGCCCTCGGCCGACCGATCTGATTGCGGAACACGTTGGCCGCATATCTGCTTTCGAAAAGAAACAGATCGGTGCGCCAGTTCAGCAGCCATTCGAGCCTGCGATAGAAGCTGCCTCGCAGCGTGCCGGGACAATAGATCAGCGAACCGCCGTGAGGCGTATAGGCGCGGATCGTGTTTCGCGGCGCGCTGAACGTCAGGCGCGCAAACGCGGCGCCCTTGGCGCCGTGGCCGTGGAGCACGTCGGGCGCCGTGAACTTGATCCGCTGCGAGACGTAGCGCAGCGCCGGGTAATCGTGCGGACCGAGTTCGCGCGCGATCGGCAGGCGTTCCAGGCCGAGCGCGAGACTGGGTGCGAGCCTTGCGAGAACGGCTTCAGCATGAGCGCCGCCGGTCGTGCTGTCGACAACAAGGCCGACGCGATGGCCGCGTTCGATTTGCGCTTGCGCCAGATCGACGACATGCCGGAACAATCCGCCGACCGGAGCGCGCAGCAGATGCAGGATTTTCAGGCTGGCCGGCTCGCTCGCGGGCGAATGCGTTGTTGCGCCGACCCCACCTTCCGCGCGGCCCAGTGGCATCCTATCTGGCGTCGAGTTGATGAGCTGCAGATTGGCCATGCACGGTCCCTAAACTTGCTAGCAAAAAGTTAAACCAGATAAAGAACGACCAAGGTTAAAAAAGCTTGATGTAGCGGGTGCAGGCGGACTGCATCGCCGACTTAACGTGATGGTAACCATAATAGTTTGTGATCAGGCATGATCTTCAGGTCCATTGGTAAGCTTGTGGGTAGGAGTGGTGCTATGAGCGTGGCGGCGCCGACGCCCGAGGTTTCGAATTCGTCCGGCGGCGACGTGGACATGGCGTCCCTTGGCACGGCGCTTTGGCGCAAGAAGCGGCGGATCCTCCTTTCGACGATTATCGTCGCGCTCCTGACGCTGATCGTGGTCCAGACGATCACGCCGCGATACCAATCGGAATCCCGGGTCCTCATTGAAAGCCGCGATAACGTCTATCTTCGTCCCGACGCCGACAAGATCACGACCGATCTCACTGTCGATGCCGAAGCGGTGACAAGCCAGGCGCAAATCATCCTGTCGCGCGACCTCGCCCGCGAGGTGATCAACAAGCTCAAGCTTGGCGATCGTCCTGAATTCAATTCAACGCTGAACGGTGTTTCTCCGCTCAGGGCGCTCCTGGGCCTCATCGGCATCGGCAAGGATCCGCTGAGCATGAGTCACGAGGAGCGGGTACTTCAGGCCTATTACGACCGCCTTAGTGTGTTCCCGGTGGAAAAGTCGCGGATCATCAACATCGATTTCCTTTCAGAGGATCCCGAGCTTGCCGCGCAGGTCGCGAACGCCATCGCCGAAGGCTATCTGCTGCGGCAGCGCGAGAACAAGCAGGACCAGGCGAAGAGCGCCGGCGATTGGCTCGCCAGCCAGATCGAGACGATGCGCAAGAAGGTCGAGGACGCCGAGGCGAAAGTCGAGGATTTCCGCGCCAAGGCCAATCTGCTCGTCGGCACCAACAACACGACGCTGTCGGCGCAGCAGCTCGGCGATCTCAACGCGCAACTTGCCGCCGCGCGGGCGCAAAAATCCGACGCCGAGGCCAAGGCAAAACTGATCCGCGAGATGTTGCACTCCGGCCAGCCGATCGAATCGTCCGATATTCTCAACTCGGAGCTTATTCGCCGCCTCGCGGAACAACGTGTCACGCTGCGCGCGCAGCTCGCCGAACAGTCATCCACGCTTCTCGACAATCATCCGCGTATCAAGGAATTGAGGGCGCAGATTATCGATCTCGACGGCCAGATACGGGCCGAGGCGGATACCGTCGCGCGTTCGCTCGAAAATGACGCCAAGCTTGCCGGCGCCCGCGTCGACTCGCAAATCGCGAGCCTCGATCTGCTCAAGAACCAGGCGGCGTCGACCAACGGGCAAGACGTGCAATTGCGCGCGCTCGAACGGGATGCGAAATCGCAGCGCGATCTGCTTGAATCCTATCTGGCGAAATATCGCGAGGCGAGTTCGCACGATACCATCAATTCCGCCCCGGCCGACGCCCGTATCGTGTCCCGCGCGACAGTGTCCAACGTTCCGGCTTATCCGAAGAAGCTGCCGTCCGTTCTGATCGCCGCCTTTGCGACGCTGGTGCTCAGCTCCGGCTTCGTGCTCACGAAGGAGATCATGGCGGCGCCCGCGGGATTTGCGCCGGTCCGCTATCCGGAAGCGCCGGCCGACGGTCTGGGGCCGCGGGTGGCGACATTGTTCAACGAACCGCGCCGCGGCGAGCAAGCTGCAGGCTCGGTGTCGTCCTTCAGCTCGATCGCCGGCGCCGCGATGACGATGCGAAACATGGGCGGCCAGCACGCGGTGTTTGGCGCAGAGCAGGGAATGAATGCGAGCCAAACCGCGATAAAGCTCGCGCGCGCGCTCGCTGACAATTCTCGGGTCGTGCTCGTCGGACTTGGCTCCGGCAGCACCGCGATCCGCGGCATTTCGAACGAGCCGTCGGCTCAGGGGCTCGCCGATCTGGCGCGCGGCATGGCGACGTTTGGCAGCATCATCACCAAGGACCGGCTTTCGCCTCTGCAACTGATCTCGTCGGGACACGCGCCCGTCGACCGGATTGAACTTCTGGCCGCCCCCGGCATGGTCATGAATTTCAATGCGCTGGCGCGCAGCTACGATCACGTCGTTATCGACGCCGGTGCGGTGTCGGGCCCGGAGATCGAACGTATCGCCGAGATTGCGCCGCATGCCGTGCTGGTCACGGACTCGCCGGCGAGTGCTTCGGCGGCCGCCGCGCGCGACCGCCTGATGGCGGCGGGATTTCGCGATGTGCGCGTCCTCGTGAACGGTTACGGCTCTGGCGAGACCGCGGCTGCCGCTTAACCGCGGCCGGCGTGTTCAATTTAATCCACGTCAATTCGCAGCGGATAGCGTGTTGACGGCGCGGCGCGCTTGACGAAGGATTATCAAATTAAGCCCTGGGATAGTGAACCTTCGACAAGGCAACGTTCGTGGCCGACTTGAAACAGACGATCATTCGCGGCGGTCTGGAATCGCTTTACTTCACGGGCGCGCATATTGCGCTTCGGCCCTTTGTCGCCGGCGTCGGCGCCATTCTGACCTTGCACCATGTTCGTCCGCCGCGGCCGGACCGTTTCCAGCCCAACCGCCTGCTCGAAGTGACGCCGCGCTTCCTGACGCGCGTCGTGACGAAGCTGCGCAGCTCCGGGTTCGATCTCATAAGCCTCGGCGAACTTCATCGCCGGATGACGGAAGGCGATTTTTCGCAGCGCTTTGTCTGCCTGACGTTTGACGACGGCTATCGCGATACGCTGCAATGGGCCTATCCGATCCTGAAGGAAGCGGGCGTGCCGTTTGCGATCTACGTGCCGACAAGCTTTCCCGACCGGCTCGGCGAATTGTGGTGGCTGGTACTTGAAGCGGTGATTTCGCGCAACGATCGCATCGGTCTCGTCATCGACGGCCGCGATCGCAAATTCGACTGCAGAACCGTTGCCGAGAAGCGTGCGCTCTATGACGAGCTTTATTGGTGGCTGCGCGGCCGGCCGACGGAAGCCGAGATGCGCGGCGTGGTCCGCAGTCTCGCGGCTTACTATCACGTCGATGTCGCGGCGTTCTGCGACGAGTTGTGCATGAGCTGGCCGGAACTGGCGCAACTGGCATCCGACCCGCTCGTGACCGTCGGCGCGCACACGGTCAATCATCCGATGCTGGCAAAGCTTCCGAAGGAAGCGGTGCGCTCGGAAATGGATTTGAGCCGCTCGGTCATCGAAGCCGCGCTGTGCGTGCGGCCGGAACATTTGTCGTATCCCTATGGTGACCGCGGCTCCGCTGGTCCGCGCGAGTTCGAGATTGCGGCCGAGCTCGGCTTCAAGACCGCGGTGACGACGCGGCCGGGCATGCTGTTTCCGGAGCATGCCCGGAACATGACGGCGCTGCCGCGGATTTCACTCAACGGCGACTACCAGCGCATGCGCTATGTGCGGGTGTTGTTGTCGGGCAGCGCAACGGCGATGTGGAACGGCTTTCGCCGGCTCGACGCCGCGTAACCCGGCTCCCGCTATTTGGCCCCGATCTTTCGCGGGCTCATCCACGAAATGATCGGCATCGCCGGCAACACCCAGCCGATGCCGGCTATCACGTAATACGCGACCGACAGCGCGTTGCTGTCGTGAATGACCGGAAATTGCGCCAGCGCCATCGCGATGAGCGCCCACAGGATCACGAGCACGAAGAGCGCAACAGCGCCGATGAATTTGCGCAAACGGATCGGCATGACGGCTGTGCACCAGCGACATAAGGTCGGTTGCGAGGGCAGGGGGCAGCACTATATGGTCCGCGCGCGACAGACAAGCGCACGATCGCAAGCGAAAAAGATGACGGCCGGCACCGCGGAACAGCATGGACGCGCGATCAGGCTATGGCTCTACGCCGTCGCCGCGCTTGTCCTTGCCTTGGTTCTCGTCGGCGGGACGACCCGGCTTACCGAATCCGGCCTGTCGATCACCGAATGGCAGCCTGTCATGGGCACGCTGCCGCCGCTGAACGAAACGCAATGGCAGAGTGAATTCGAGAAATATCAGGCCATTCCGCAATACCGCGCGCTCAATCGCGGCATGAGCCTCGGCGCGTTCAAGACGATCTACTGGTGGGAGTGGACACACCGGCTGATCGGGCGGACGATCGGCGCGGCATTCCTGTTGCCGTTTTTGTGGTTCCTGTGGCGCGGCGCAATCGCACCAGGAATGCGCGGCCGGCTCTGGGTGATTTTCGGGCTCGGCGGTCTTCAAGGCGCCGTCGGCTGGTGGATGGTCGCTTCCGGTCTCGCCGATCGCGTCGAGGTTTCGCAATATCGGCTGGCGACGCATCTGGTTCTTGCCTGCGTCATCTACGTGGCGCTGATCTGGACGGCGCGGCGCTGGGACGAAGAACCTTCAGTACCTGCTCCCGCCCGCATTCGCGGCGGCGCCGTCGGATTGCTCATTCTGGTGCTGGCGCAAATCTATCTTGGCGCGTTGGTCGCAGGGCTGCGCGCCGGATACGCATTCAATACCTGGCCGCTGATCGACGGCGCGCTTATTCCTGATTCAGCGCGGCTGTTTTTTGATACTCCGCTGTGGCGGAATTTTTTCGAGAACACGCTGACCGTGCAATTCGATCATCGCATGCTTGCCTATGCAATCTGGCTTCTTGCCGTCCTTCACGCCTCCGATGCGGCGCGCACGGTAAAACGCGGTCCGGCTGTCACCGGCGCGGTCGTCCTTGCGGCGGCGGTAACCGTCCAGGCGGCGCTCGGCATCTGGACGCTGCTGATGGTTGTGCCGCTGCCGCTCGCGCTCATGCATCAGGCCATGGCGATGATCGTGCTGACGGTCGCGACGCTTCATGCAGCCGGGGTGGTGGAGCGCGTCACCCACGCCATGCCGTCGCCCGCGCGCGCGTAGCCGCTCAGTCCGCCAGCCCCTGTTCGAGGTCGGCGATGATGTCGTCCTTGTCCTCGATGCCGATCGAGAGCCGCACCACGTCGGGCCCGGCGCCGGCCTGCACCTTCTGTGTGTCGCTGAGCTGGCGGTGCGTGGTCGAGGCGGGATGAATAATAAGCGAGCGCGTGTCGCCGATATTGGCGAGATGAGAAAACAGCTTCACATTCGACACGAGTTTTACGCCGGCGTCATAGCCGCCCTTGAGTCCGAACGTGAATACTGCGCCGGCGCCTTTCGGGCAGTATTTCTTGGCGAGGTTGTAATAGCGGTCGCCGGGCAATCCCGGATAGCTCACCCACGCGACTTTGGGATGCGCCGCGACCCATTGCGCGACCGCGAGTGCGTTGTCGCAATGACGTTGCATGCGCAGCGGCAGCGTCTCGATGCCGGTGATGAACAAAAACGAGTTGAATGGCGACAGCGCCGATCCGATGTCGCGCAGCGCCAGCACCCGGCAGGCGATGGCGAAGGCGAAGTTGCCGAACGTTTCGTGCAGCACGATGCCGTGATATTCCGGCCGCGGCTCGCATAGCATCGGATAGCGCCGCTCGCGCGACCAGTTGAACGTGCCGCCGTCAACGATCATCCCGCCGATCGAATTGCCGTGGCCGCCGAGGAATTTGGTCAGCGAATGAACGACGATGTCGGCGCCATGCTCGAACGGCTTGCACAGATACGGTGTCGCAAGCGTGTTGTCGACGATATAGGGCACGCCGGCGCGCCGCGCGATCTGCGCAACAGCGGCCATGTCGGTGATGACGCCGCCCGGATTGGCAATCGACTCGGTGAAGATCGCCTTGGTCTTCGGACTGATGGCGCGCTCGAACGACGCGAGATCGTCGGGATCCGCCCAGACGACGTTCCAGCCGAAGTTCTTGAATGCGTGATTGAACTGGTTGATCGAGCCGCCGTAGAGCTTCTTCGACGCCACGAACTCATCGCCGGGCTGCATCAGGCAATGGAAAACCAGAACCTGCGCCGCGTGGCCCGACGCCACGGCAAGCCCCGCCGTCCCGCCCTCGAGCGCGGCGACGCGTTCCTCGAGCACGGCGGTCGTCGGATTGCCGATGCGCGTATAGATGTTGCCAAAGGCCTGCAGCCCGAACAGCGAAGCGGCGTGATCGACGCTTTCAAACACGTATGACGTGGTCTGATAGATCGGCGTCGCGCGCGCGCCGGTGGTCGGATCGGGTTGCGCGCCGGCATGAACGGCAAGCGTGGAGAATCCCGGAATGCGTTCGGTCATCTGCCGATCCTCGTCTGGAAAGCTACAGAGCCGGTTTATAGAACCGGCAGAGGCCGTCAAGGCGCGGCGCGTGCATTGCGTTAATTAAGGAAAAGTCGCGCTGCCCGGCGAGGCAGCGGCAAAAAATAGTTCTTCGGATCGGCGTTGGCCGATCAGGACATTATTTGAAGTGCCGGATTGCCACCCGACAGGCCGGCGAGATTTTGCTGCGGTTGACCATCAGGCAATGCGCGACCTGCTCGCGGTCGGGGATGAATTGCCCGCAGACGGTCTGGGCGTCGATCATGCAGGCATCCTGATCCTGCTGCGAGTCGGCCATGACGGCGGCGGGCGTAAGCATCAGTCCGAACAGTCCGAAGCCAAGTACAGCAAGGATTTTCATGGTTTCCCATCCCGGCGGGGAGGCCGCTCTGGATATTAGTCGGCGAATGTCGTGAAGAAGTTCATAACGATCCGCTGCTTCAGCGGTTGCTGTCTTCGCGCTGGGCACGATCGGCGGCTTCGGTCGAGCCGCCCGGAGCGCTGATCCGATTGAGGGACATGCGCTGAACGCCGCCGATTGTCGCCTTCTTCGAGCTCAATATGCGGGTATTGACGCCCATCCAGGCGATTTCCGACGACAGCCGGCCATATTCGATCTTGGGGCAGCGGTTCATGACGACCTTTAGTCCGTTGGCTTCCGCAAGCGCTGCCGCTTCGTCATTGCGCACGCCGAGCTGCATCCAGATCACCTGCGGCCGCGGCTTGAGCGCAAGCGCCTCCCCAACGACCGAAACGGCATATTGCGAGCCGCGGAAAATATCGACCATGTCCACCGGCTCCGGAATATCGGCGAGCCGCGCATAGATCGTCTGACCGAGCATGGCGTGTCCGGCATGGCCCGGATTGACCGGGATCATGTGATAGCCGCGTTCGAGGAGATATTTGAAAGCGAAGTAGCTCGGCCGGTTTTCCTTCTCCGAGGCGCCGACCATCGCGATCGTTTTCACGGTATTGAGAATGCCGCGGATATACGTGTCCGGATAGGAATCGTGGTTCATTTCGCCCTTGGACCTTTGCGGTCTTCTATCGATCTTCTATTTATCTTGCCATTTCGGATTGCGCTTTTCGATGAAGGCGCTGATGCCTTCCTCGGCGTCGCGCGCCAGCATGTTCTCGACCATCACGTCGGCGGCATATTTGTAGGCGCCGGCGAGCGGCATTTCGGCCTGCTTATAGAAGGCTTCCTTGCCGATCTTGACGGTGAGGGCGGATTTTGCCGCGATTTTCTCCGCGAGCTTGAGCGCTTCCGCGCGCTCATGGCCTGCCGCGACGACGTGATTGACGAGGCCGATCCGTGCGGCGTCCTCGGCCGGGATCAATTCGCCGGTGAGCAGCATTTCCATCGCGGCTTTCCGCGAAACGTTGCGCGACAAGGCGACCATGGGTGTCGAGCAGAACAGCCCGATATTGACGCCGGGGGTCGCGAACCTCGCGGCCGCCGAGGCGACTGCAAGATCGCAGCTGGCGACGAGCTGGCAGCCCGCAGCGGTCGCGGTGCCTTGCACCGAAGCGATGACCGGCTGCGGCAGCGTTACGATCTGCTGCATCACGGCGCTGCACATATCCATGATTTTCTTGAAATAGGCGCGGCCGCGGTCGTCGTCGGAACGGTGCGCGTTCAATTCCTTCAGGTCATGGCCCGCCGAAAATGCCGGACCGGTCGCGGCCAGCACCACCACCCGCACGTTGCGGTCATGCGCGATCGCGGTCAGCGCATCGCCAAGCGCTTGCAGGAGCGCTTCCGACAGGCTGTTGCGGGCCGCCGGCCGGTTGAGCGTCAGGATGGCGATACCGTCATGATCTTCCCGCAGCAGGATCAAGGCCGGCGAGGTCGCGGCGGCTTTGGCATTGGCGGCTTGGACGTTCATCGGCCTATCCCGCTTCTTCGGCGTGCAATCTCCAAGTGTCTATTGTATCGGAGAACGCAACCCGGGGGGAGTTGCTCATGACCGAGGGTAAAGAACGCACCGGCAAGGCGCTGCCGCCGCCAAGATTGTCCCGTGACGAGCTTGTCGCGCTCCTGCGCACCGAATTCCCGGAAGCGGCCCATGCGGTGGGTGACTACGATGTTGAGGATGTCTGCCACGGCGGCTGCCGCGTGCGCCGCCGGCATCACGATCAATCGCTGCGTCCCGGCGGCACGGTGTCAGGCCCGATCATGATGGCGCTTGCCGACTTCACGATGTATCTCGCCGTCCTTTCGGCGATCGGCTGGGTGCCGCTCGCGGTGACGACCAATCTCAATATCAATTTTCTCAAAAAGCCGGGCGCACGGGATCTCATTGCCGAGGCGCGGCTGATCAAACTCGGCAAGCGGCTGGCGGTTGGGGAAGTGCACATCCGCTCCGATGGCGACGATGACAGCGTCGCTCACGTCACGTCGACCTACTCGATACCGGCATAAAAAGCCGCAGGTACAAAAATACCTCCTATTTAATGCATTGGAGACACTTGATTAAATGAAACCATTTGACGCGATATGGTGACGTAGCTAGAAGCCTCGCCACGGCGCCGGCCGGTCGGCCGCCAGCACAGACGGATTGGATATGAAGACCTTTTCAGCAAAACCCGCCGAGGTCGAGAAGAAGTGGGTGATGATCGATGCCGAGGGCCTCGTCGTCGGCCGCCTTGCTTCGCTCGTGGCGCTCCGCTTGCGCGGCAAGCACAAGCCGACGTTCACGCCGCATGTCGATTGCGGCGACAACGTCATCGTGATCAACGCCGCGAAGGCCGTGTTGACCGGCCGCAAGGTGCAGCAAAAGATCTATTACAAGCACACCGGCTATATCGGCGGCATCAAGGAACGCACCGCGAAGTCGATCCTTGCCGGCCGCTTTCCCGAACGGATCGTCGAAAAAGCCATCGAGCGGATGCTGCCGCGCGGGCCGCTCGGCCGCCAGCAACTTGGAAATCTCAGGGTCTATCCGCACGCCGAGCATCCGCACGAGGCGCAGCAGCCGGAAAAAATCGATATTGGCGCGATGAACCGCAAGAATAAGAGGACCGCGTAATGGCCGAGACGATGCAAACGCTCGAGGACCTGTCCTCGCTCAAGCCTGCCGCTGCGCCGCAGCCGCCCAAATACGTGCAGAAGCTCGACAAGCAGGGCCGCGCTTATGCGACCGGCAAGCGCAAGGACGCGGTCGCGCGGGTTTGGATCAAGATGGGCGGCGGCAAAATCCTCGTCAACGATCGGCCGGTGGAAACCTATTTTGCGCGGCCGGTTCTGCGCATGCTGATTCAGCAGCCGCTCGTCGCGGCGAGCCGCCAGGGCCAATACGACGTCGTCTGCACGGTTTCGGGCGGCGGCCTGTCGGGCCAGGCCGGCGCGGTGCGTCACGGCCTGTCGAAGGCGCTGATGCGGCACGAACCCGAATTGCGCGGCGCGCTCAAGCGCGGCGGATTCCTCACCCGCGATCCGCGCGTCGTCGAGCGCAAGAAGTACGGCCGCGCCAAGGCGCGCAGAAGCTTCCAGTTCTCGAAGCGCTAATCCGCCTCATAATGCTCATTCCCGCTCACGCGGGAATGAGCGGATTGTTTCAATCCTAGAAAAACGCCAGCGTGCGGATTTCGATGCTCTCGCGCGGGCGCGCGTTCGGCGGCGTCGTCGGATCGTCGAATGCGGTGTGGGCGGTCCAGCGCGCGTGGCCGTCTTTCTCCGAATCGAACACCTTGAACACCAGCGCCTCTTCGCGCCGCATGCGCGGAAACCAGAACCATTTGTGCTCCGGATTGTAGCTGATGGCGTAGGTCTGGCCGATGCGGCCGGGCGCGTGCCGCTCCGAAATGACCATGTCATCCGGTGACAGCGTCCGCGCGTCCGCCATGGCCAGCGGATAGGTTTCGACCGGGTGGCGGATCGGCCGCCACACCTGGATGATGGCGAAGCGGCGCTTCAGCAGTTCCTCAGCCTGGTCCGGCAGGATGTCGCGCACGCGTTGCGGCGCCGACCATTCGGTATAGTCGTTGTGCACGCGGCGCACGACTTCGCGGATTTTCTTGATTCGCGCAGT
The DNA here is from genome assembly GCA_963808205.1 of uncultured Alphaproteobacteria bacterium. Taxonomy (GTDB): domain Bacteria; phylum Pseudomonadota; class Alphaproteobacteria; order Rhizobiales; family Xanthobacteraceae; genus BOG-931. The sequence continues at coordinate 1,097,111 of CAWEER010000003.1, read as the reverse complement.
TCGTCATCGGCGGTGCGCAGCGTGTGATCGAACACCACGACGCGCCTGGCGCCGCTCTGGGCTTTGATCAGCGCTTCCATCTCCGGATAGTAGACGCGTTTGATCTCGGCCTCATCGTAGAAATCCTTGACCCCGGTGTCGTGGCGCACGAAACGGAACCCCTCGCGCTCCAGCACGAAGTCGCCGGCGTGCGGCCGGCCATTGTGGATCGTCACGCGCCGCGGATCGGGTGTGCCGCCGGCGCGCGTGTCACTGCCGCCGGGAGTGGCGACGATGGTGAAGACCTTGTTGCCGTCGTTGACGATGTAATTGAGCGTGGCTTCGATCGTCGAAGGCTCTGGATTGTCTCGCGCGGCGCCGAGTTCTGCGGCCAGGGACATGGGGGAACTCCTGTTCTTCCTTCAATTTATGCGCGCGCGGCCCGCAAGTGAAGCGGCTGCGGACGGCGGTAAATCCATGCTTCGGGCCACCCGGTGCATAAAATCACGTTCCAGGGGTTTACCCAGCGGCAACAGTATTTACGCGTTTCGCTCCGTCGTAACACCTCCGGAACGCTTGCTGCCTAATTTCCCCGCCGTCAATCATCGGTGGCGTCATGCATCTCGATGTCCAAACGCTCTCCGTGGTGACGGTGTTCGTCACGGCGCTTCTCGGAGCATTGCTGGTCTTTGCCGGCCTGCAAAACCGCAGCATCCGCGCTCCGATGTGGTGGGGCGCGGCGCATATCGTCAATGCATGCGGTCTCGGCCTTTTGACTTCGCGGGGCGCGGCGCCCGATTTCGTCACCAACGACATCGCCAATGCGCTCATCCTTGTCGGCTACGGCTTGACCTGGACCGGTGCGCGCGTCTTTGACGGACGAAACGCGCAGGTGCTCCAGGTGCTGCTTGCGCCGGCAATCTGGCTCGCACTGTGCCGCGTGCCGGTCTTCGCGGCCAACCCGGATATTGAAGTCATTGTGGTCTCGACGATGCTCGCTGCGCTTGCGCTGCGGGCGGCGGAAGAACTCTGGCGTGGACGCACCGAGCCGCTGATGTCGCGCGGCCCGGCTGTCGCGGTGCTGCTCGCCTATGCCGCCGTACTGCTGGCGCGCGTGCCGGCGACGCTTTTGGCGCCGGGTTTTCAGGACGATTCCCTGATGCGCGGCGTGTCATTCACGCTGCTCACGTTCGGCACCCTGCTTTTCACCGTCGTTATGGCGTTTTTGCAGCTCAACATGACCAAGGAACGCACCGAACTCAAACACAAGATTAACGCGCTAATCGACCCGTTGAGCGGTGTGGCGAACAGGCGCGCTTTCCTCGACGAGGCGGCAGGATTACTGGCGCGGCATGAAACCGGTCATGAGTTCCCGGCGGTGCTGCTGTTTGATCTCGATCGTTTCAAACAGATCAACGATCACTACGGCCATGCCGTCGGCGACGCCGTGTTGCAGAAATTCGCAAGCACTGCGACCGATACGCTCGGCACGGATATACTTTTTGCCCGCATCGGCGGCGAGGAGTTCGCCTCCTGTCTTCCGGTCGGTGACATCGACGAGGCCTATGCGATCGCCGACCGCGTGCGGCGCAATTTCGCCGTGGCGTCGGCGTGTTTCGGCAGCGACCGCCTGTCGCCGAGCGTCAGTGTCGGCGTCACGCTCGGATGCGATCCCGAGGCCACCATCACGGATCTGCTCTCGATCGTGGACCGGGCGCTGTACCGCGCCAAGGAGCTCGGGCGCAATCGCGTCGAAACCGAGATGCCGTCTGACGGCGAGGCCGCGATCGGCGCGCCGTCGATCGTGCCCATTATCGGGCCGGATCGCAGTGCGGGTGCCCCCCAGTCGATCGGCCGGCGCTGGCGCGCCGCGTCATGACGTTTTGTGCCCGAAAACGCCGGGCCGCGGCGGAGCTGCTTTTGAATGTCCGAATCCGTTTGTTGCAATTTTCAAAAGTTAATTCGAGAAAACCTTTGGGATAGCCCACATATTCAGCAAAGAACTTGCTGCTAGGAAAGAGGCATCGAAGTGAGGAGCTACTCTCGATGCTGGCGCACCTGGCAGAGGCGGCGATGTCGCTCGACATCGGTACACTCTTTGTCATTGCAACGTGTGTGACTGCGTTGCTTGGCCTGTTTTTGCTGTTCGCCTGGATGCAGGACCGCATCCACGCATTGGCGTGGTGGGGAACGGCCTACCTGATCGGCGGATTTTCCGGCGCGCTGTGGCGGCTGGATAAGCTCGTTTCGCCGCCATTGCCTTCGGGCATGCCCGACGTCCTCTTGTTCATTGCCGTGGGCATGATCTGGAGCGCGGCACGCAACTTCCACGGCCGTCCGGTGCGCTGGGGCGCGATGTGCTTCGGCGCCGTCGTCTGGGTTGCCGCGTCGCCCTTCATGCCGGAATCGGCCACCGCCCCCATCATGTTGAGTTCGAGCATCGTCGCCGTTTACACGTTCCTGATCGCAGCCGAGCTTTGGCGCGAGCGGCGTAAATCGCTGATCCGGCGGTGGCCGGCGATCTTCGTGCCGATGCTGCACGGCGCCATTTTTCTCTTTCCCGTGGCGCTGGCCAGTCTCGGGGTCCGCAGTCTCGCCACGGGCTGGATCGCGGTCTTCGCGATCGAGGTCGTGCTCTATGTGGTCGGAGCTGCGTTCATCGTTCTGGTCCTGGCTAAAGATCGCACCGTGAACCGCTACAAGATGGCCGCGGAAACCGATTCATTGACGAGCCTGCTCAACCGTCGCGGTTTCTTCGAGGCGGCGGCCGTGCTGATGAATCGCAACAAGGCCGCTCACGCGCCGGTCTGCGTGCTCGCCTTCGATCTCGATCATTTCAAATCGATCAATGACCGGTTCGGGCACAAGACCGGCGACGCGGTGCTCAGCCTGTTCGCGCGCGTGACGCGCAAGACCATGCGCGGCAACGACGTCATCGGAAGAATAGGCGGCGAGGAATTCGTCGCGATCCTGTCCGGCAAGCTTGCCGAGGCCACCATTGCGGCCGAGCGCGTGCGCACCGCCTTCGAGAAAGCCGCCGTCGCACCGGACAGTCCGCAAATCCCGGCGACGGTGAGCGTCGGAATGGCTTGCGGCGCGCCAGATGCGTCGATCGACGTCCTTATCGCCCGTGCCGATGCCGCGCTTTATCGCGCCAAGGCGAACGGGCGCAACAGGATCGAATGCGACGAAGAGATGATTACCGCAGCAGTCGTGGAACGCCCGGCCGACGGCCGCACCGAAGTCAGATCGGTTCCGTCCATCGGCCGGATTTCGGCGCTCGCGGTTCCAATCTTCGTGCGCTAGCGCTGCCTGTCTTGCCGGTGCGTGAATGGCAAAAGAAAAGGGCGCCCTGGGGCGCCCTTTAGTTTGCGTCGCCTGTGCGACGCAGGGAGGATACTCACGCCAACGCTTACGACGAGTAATACATGTCGAACTCGACCGGATGCGGGGTGTGTTCGAAACGGATCACCTCGGTCATCTTCAGGTCGATATAGCTGTCGATGAAATCGTCGTCGAAGACGCCGCCGGCCTTGAGGAAGCCGCGGTCCTTGTCGAGTTCTTCGAGCGCCTGCCGCAGCGAGCCGCACACCGTCGGAATCTTTTTCAATTCCTTCGGCGGCAGATCGTAGAGATCCTTGTCGATCGCGTCGCCGGGATGCAGCTTGTTCTTCACGCCGTCGAGGCCAGCCATCAGCATCGCCGAGAAGGCGAGATACGGATTGGCCAGCGGATCCGGGAACCTCACCTCGACGCGCTTTGCCTTCGGGTTCGTCGTGTACGGGATACGGCACGACGCCGAGCGGTTGCGCGCCGAGTAGGCGAGCAGAACCGGCGCTTCGAAGCCCGGCACCAGCCGCTTGTAGGAGTTCGTCGTCGGGTTGGTGAAGGCGTTGATCGCCTTGGCGTGCTTGATGATGCCGGCGATATAGGAGAGGCAGGTTTCGGAAAGGTCGGCATATTTGTTGCCGGCGAAAACCGGCTTGCTGCCCTTCCAGATCGACTGATGGCAATGCATGCCCGAGCCGTTGTCGCCATAGACCGGCTTCGGCATGAACGTCGCCGTCTTGCCGTAAACCTGCGCGACTTGCTGGATGCAGTACTTATAGATGATCAGCCGGTCGGCCATGATCACCAGCGGCGCGAATTTCAGCCCAAGTTCGTGCTGGGCGGAAGCGACTTCGTGGTGATGCTTTTCGACGACGCAACCCATCTTCGCCATGGACGCGAGCATCTCCGAGCGCATGTCCTGGGCGGAATCCTGGGGCGGCACCGGGAAATAGCCCTTCTTGGTGCCGATGCGATGGCCGAGATTGCCGCCTTCGTAATCCATGTCGGAATTCGACGGCAGTTCGACCGAGTTGAGCTTGAAGCCCGTGTTGTAGGGATCGGCCTTGTACCTCACGTCGTCGAACACGAAGAACTCGGCTTCCGGGCCGAAATAGATGGTGTCGCCGACGCCCATGGATTTCACCATGCCTTCGGCTTTCTTGGCGATGCCGCGCGGATCGCGATTGTAAGGCTCGCCCGTCGTCGGTTCGAGAATGTCGCAGATCAGCGACATCGTCGTTTCCGCGAAGAACGGATCGATGCAAGCGGTGACCGGATCCGGCATGAGGCACATGTCGGATTCATTGATCGCCTTCCAGCCGGCGATCGACGATCCGTCGAACATCATGCCTTCGGCGAACGTATCTTCTTCGATCATGGTGACGTCGAAGGTGACATGCTGCCACTTGCCGCGCGGATCGGTGAATTGGAAATCGACGTATTTCACGTCGTTGTCCTTGATGGACTTCATGACATTCTTTGGCGTCGTCATGGAATTCGTACCCTTTCGTGCTCTGTTAGATGCCCAGTCCCGCTATAAAATCGCGCCGGTCCAACTCCGTGTGCCGTTCGCAGGCACAAGCAGTGACCGGCAATTCAGATGGCGTCGACTCCGGATTCCCCCGTCCTGATCCGGATTGCTTCTTCGATATTTGAGACGAAGATTTTCCCGTCGCCGATCCGCCCGGTTTGGGCGGCGCGACGGATCGCCTCGATCGCTTTTTCGACCAAGTCGTCACCGAGCACAATCTCGATCTTCACCTTCGGCAAAAAATCGACGACGTATTCGGCCCCGCGATAGAGCTCCGTGTGCCCTTTCTGGCGGCCAAATCCCTTGGCTTCGGTGACGGTAATTCCTTGCAGACCTACTTCCTGCAGCGCCTCCTTCACTTCGTCGAGTTTGAACGGCTTTATGATTGCCTCGATTTTTTTCATCGCGTCTCGTCTCCCGGCTCCTAAATGACCAGAATCATCGCTGGAACCGAGCTTTGGTTAGCAGGTCCCGTGCCAAGGCCTTTCACGACCGGAAACCCCAATACGGTCAATGAACTAGAGCTAGATTGACACATCCCTGCGAGGGTTGCGGTTTCGCCTTCGCCAACAAACTAGGCACGCTGCCTATAATCTCGTCAATGGCTGGATCAAACGGTTGGCGTGTGGTGTCCGCCAATCGGCGCATTGGTTATTGTGCAACGGCATGACTGAAGTCCTCACCAGCGGCGAAATGGCGGAAGCTGACCGTCTGGCGATCGCCGACGGCGTCGCCGGCACCGTTCTCATGGAGGAGGCCGGCAAGGCGGTGGCCGAGGCCGTTGCCGCGCTCAAGCCCGCCGGCCGGCGCGTCGTTGTCGTGGCCGGACCCGGCAACAATGGCGGCGACGGTTTTGTCACGGCGCGGCTGCTCGCCAAGGGCGGGTACATGGTGCGCATTTTGTTTGTCGGCGACCCGGCCAAACTGAAAGGCGATGCGGCACTCGCCGCCAAAAAGTGGGACGGAGCGGTTGCGGCCGCCACGCCGGACGCGCTCGCGGGCGCGGGTCTCGTCGTCGATGCGCTGTTCGGCGCCGGCCTTGACCGACCCGTCGAAGGGCTCGCGCGCGCGATGATCGATGCCATGAACGCACAGGCTTCGCCGGTCGTTGCTGTCGACCTGCCGAGCGGCATCAATGGAACATCGGGCGCGGTGATGGGCGTTGCCGTGAACGCGGCGGAGACCGTCACGTTCTTCCGAAAAAAACCTGGCCATCTTCTGCTGCCGGGGCGGCTTCATTGCGGGCCGGTGATCGTCGCCGATATCGGCATTCCGGCTTCGGTGCTCGCGCGCGTCGCGCCGCGAACATTTGAGAACGTGCCAAAACTCTGGCGCTCGAAATTTCCGGTGCCGCGGCACGACGCCCACAAATACGATCGCGGTCACGCGGTCGTGGTGTCGGGGCCGTCATGGTCGACGGGCGCGGCGCGCCTGGCCGCACGCGGCGCATTGCGCGCCGGCGCAGGCCTCGTCACCATTGCAAGCCCGCGCGAGGCGCTTGCGGTCAACGCCGCCGCGAGCCTTGCCGTCATGGTCCGGCCCGTCGATGGCGCTGCCGAGCTGACCGGGTTTCTCGCCGACCGGCGCCTGAACGCGCTCGCAATTGGTCCCGGCGTCGGTGTCGGCGAGGCAACCTGCGAACTCGTTCTCGCTGCACTTTCCGGCGACCGCGCGGTCGTGCTCGACGCCGATGCGATCACGAGTTTTGCGCAGGCGCCCGGGCGGCTCGCCGGCGCGATCAAGGCGAGGGGTCCGCAGGCCACGCTTCTCACCCCGCACGAAGGCGAGTTTTCGCGTTACTTCGGTGCCTTGGATCCGCGCACGCAAACCGGATCGAAGCTCGAGAGAGCCCGGCTTGCAGCCGAACTCACCGGCGCGACGGTACTGCTCAAGGGCGCCGATACGGTCGTCGCCACGGCCGGCGGACGTGCATCCATAGCCGCCAACGCACCGGCTTACCTCGCCACCGCCGGAGCGGGCGACGTGTTGGCCGGCATCGCGACCGGACTGCTGGCGCAAGGAATGCCGGTCTTCGAAGCGGCTTCGGCCGCAGTCTGGCTCCACGGCGAGGCCGCAAACGCCTTCGGCCCGGGGCTTATTTCCGAGGATCTGGCTGAGACTTTGCCTCATGTTTACAAGGTGCTGCTGGCTTAAGCTCACGTCACTTCGAACCAGAGTTCCTGATCGAGAGCGAGGCCCTCGATCGCCCAATTGCCGGGATTGTCGGCAACGAAGGCGATACGGGATTTGCCCCGCGGTTCGATCGGCATCGTATCGAGCCAGAATGGTTTCCAGCCGTCATCAAGCGCATCGAGAAGACGAAAACTGTGTCCGTGCAGGTGGATATGACTATTCTCTGATGTCGGATTGGAGAGTCCCAACATCACAGTTCGTCCCCGTTTGACGGTGAACAGCGGACTGCTCGGCCGCGTTTGAGAAATCCGGCCGGTCGCCCAGTCGAAACGAAGGGCGCCGGCAAAGTCCATCCGTTCGGGCAGCGGATTGGCAGGCAACGGTTTTGGATCTTGCCGGAGCGCTTTGGCTGCGCCTTGGTCGCAGACAATACTGACGATCGGAACGTCGCCGGTTTTGCGCTCGACCAAAATGGGAGCTGTGGCGCCCGACGCCAGCGTGCAATCCACAAACGCATCGATCCGGTTGCCAGGGCCCAGCGACAGCCGGCCGTCGCGCGCGGCAAATGGTTCTGCCGGCTGACCATCGATCGCCATGACAAAGGCCGGCAGGCCCTTGATGCGCAGACCGAGCATGTCGCCTGCGGACGCATTGATGACGCGCAGCCGAAGACGCGCATTGGCCTGCGTGCGAATCTCAAAATTTGCCGCACCGTTGACCGTGATCGGCGGTCCGCCGCCGGCTGCCGGCTGTTTGGGCGTTGCGAAGATGAGCGTCAGGTCGCGATCGACATCGATATTTTCGGTTTCGCTGACGACAAGCGCGCCGTAAAGGCTGCCCGGCGTCTGCCCGACCGGGTGATACCAATAAGTTCCCGCGTCAGGCGCGACGAAACGGCAGTCAAAACCTTGTCCCGGCGCGATCGGCGCTTGTGTGAGCGGGGGCGTACCATCCATGGCATTGGCGAGCCGGACGCCGTGCCAGTGTACCGCCGTGGGCTCTGCCATCTGGTTGACGACGCGCAGCCGAACCTCCTCGCCGCGCCGAACCTGCAAGGCGGGTCCGGGCACCGTTCCATCGAAGCCTGAATCTCGGACCGTCAGGAGCCGCAGATCGGCGGCCGGCGGGCCGGCCTGGGACCGCGCGCTTACGGTCAGCAGGGCCGCCAAGCCGGTTGCGAGGCTGCCGCCAAGCACGCGCCGCCGCGACAGCGGGGAGGGGGATTTCACGAATTGATCTGCCTCAAAACCTTGCGCTTTTTAGCCCCTAATCGATTCAGGCTGGTGCGCAAAATGAAGCTATTTCCCGGGCTATTTTTGTAGTGTGCCGGAGGCCGTGCGTGATATAAGCCGCGCCACCGGGCCGCCCTGCGCGTCGCGGGCGTGGCGGAATTGGTAGACGCGCGGGATTTAGGTTCCCGTGACGAAAGTCGTGGGGGTTCGAGTCCCTCCGCCCGCACCAACTGGGCGGTATTCCTAAAACCTGGCCGCGATGGCTCGCAATTGGGCGACAAAATCCGGGCCGTAACGAGTAGTGCAAATGCAGGTGACTGAAACCTCTGCCGCGGGTCTCAAGCGGGAATACCGTGTTGTCGTTCCCGCCACCGATCTGGAGACGCGGGTCAACGAGCGTCTCGACGAACTCAAGGGACGCGTGCAACTGCGCGGTTTCCGGCCCGGCAAGGTGCCGGTGGCCCATCTCAAGCGGCTCTACGGCAAATCCGCCATGGCGGAGGTGATTGAAGCTGCCGTCCGCGAAGCCAATTCCAAGATCGTCACCGATCACGGCTTAAAGCTCGCGACCGAGCCCAAGGTCGTGCTGCCGCCGGACGAAGGCGCGGTTGCCGGCATCATCGAGGGCAAAGCCGATCTCGCCTATACGGTCGAGATGGAGATCGTGCCGCCGATCACGCTCACCGATTTCAAGACGCTCACGCTCGAACGTCTCGCCGCGCCGGTCGAGGATTCCGAGATCGACAAGTCGCTGCAGGCCGTCGCCGAGCAGAACAGGCCGTTCGCCGCCAAGGACGGAGCGGCAGAGAAGGACGATCGCGTCACCATCTCGTTCCAGGGCACCATGAACGGCGAGGCCTTCGAGGGCGGCTCCGGCGAGGACATCCCGATGGTGCTCGGATCCGGCCAATTCATTCCCGGTTTTGAAGAGCAGCTTACGGGCATCAAGGCCGGGGAAAACCGGACCATTACGGTGAAATTCCCCGAAAGCTATGCCGCGCCCGCTTTGGCCGGCAAAGATGCGAGCTTTGCGGTGTCGGCCAAGACAGTGGAGGCGCCGGGCGCCATTACGCTCGACGACGATTTCGCCAAGACGCTGGGACTGGAGTTGCTTGAGAAGCTGCGCGCGGCGATCCGCGAGCGGCTTGAACGCGAATACGCGACCACGTCGCGGCAGAAGGTCAAGCGCGCGCTGCTCGACCAGCTCGATTCGCATCACAAATTCGAGCCGCCGCCGACGCTGGTCGAAGAGGAATTCAACAACGTCTGGTCGACCATCGAGAACGATCTCAAGCAGCAGGGCCGCAGCTTTGCCGACGAGGGAACGACGGAGGAAAAGGCGCGCGAGGAGTACCGCGGCATCGCCGAACGGCGGGTGCGGCTTGGCCTCGTGCTTGCGGAAATCGGCGAGAAAAACAATATCAAGGTGACCGACGATCAGTTGACTCAAGCCATCGTTGCCCAGGCCAGGATGGTGCCCGGCCAGGAGCAGCAGGTGTGGGACTACTACCGCAACAATCCCAATGCGCTGGCGAGTCTGCGGGCGCCGCTGTTCGAAGACAAAGTCGTCGATTTCCTGCTGGAGCTTGCCGCGGTGACCGACAAGCAGGTTTCTCGGGACGAATTGTTCAAGGAAGACGACAACTAGGCGCGGGCTGCAGCCGGCGGAAGGCTTGCCGCAGGGAATTCTGCGCATATCTGCGGTAGCTGCCTGGCGGGTGCCTGACCGTTTCTGCCTGTGCGGCCCCTTCGACAAGCCGCGCGACTCAAGCCACAGTGCGTACGGCTGCTTGCCGGCCAGGCCTGTACGTTACGCACTGCCAGTGACCACGTGACCCAAATGATCACGTGAGCCAAATGACCATGTGACACAAATCAGGTGAGCCATGCGTGACCCGAAAGAAACATACATGAACTACCTGGTCCCCATGGTGGTCGAGCAGACCAATCGGGGGGAGCGGGCCTACGACATCTATTCGCGCCTGCTCAAGGAGCGGATCATCTTCATCACCGGTCCGATCGATGACGGGGTGGCGTCCCTTGTGGTTGCGCAGCTTCTGTTTTTGGAAGCTGACAATCCCAAGAAAGAAATCTCGATGTACATCAATTCGCCGGGCGGGATCGTGACCTCGGGTCTGGCGGTTTATGACACGATGCAATTCATCCGGCCCGCGGTATCGACGTTGTGCACCGGGCAGGCCGCCTCGATGGGCTCGCTGCTGCTCGCCGCCGGCGCCAAGGACTTGCGCTTCGCGCTGCCGAACGCGCGGATCATGGTGCACCAGCCGTCCGGCGGGTTCCAAGGCCAGGTCACCGACATCATGCTGCATGCTCAAGAGATCCTGAACCTGAAGCGGCGGCTGAATGAAATCTACGTCAAGCATACCGGCCAGCCACTGAAGAAGATCGAGGATGCTTTGGAACGTGACATGTTCCTGACCTCGGAAATGGCCAAGGATTTCGGCTTGATCGACAAGGTGATCGAAAAACGTCCGGAGGAACCGGGCCTGAAGACGGAACCCGTCCTTAAGGGAGTGACCTGATCGGCACGCGCGGTGCCACAAAAGGGGCCGATTTATCCGCGCAAAGCGGGTGTCGGCAGGGTTTCCGGCTGTAGCCAAGCGTCTTCGCGGTTGTGTGATCCAGAAAACACACTGGTGTAAAGTCGCGTTATCGTTAATGGATTCTTGGTTGGCACGCCGTTAGCATGTCTACTTGTGTTGTCGTGCCGGGTGTTGGCACTTGGGCGGCGGTTCGGGCGCGGTGCAGGTAGTTGCAATGTAGACGCTACGAATTCTTAGGGTGGAGCTTCGTAAAATACCCTGTTGAAGTGCTGCCCAGGCGAAGACGGAGAATGGAATGAGCAAGGTTGGCGGCGGCGACTCCAAGAACACGCTCTATTGCTCGTTCTGCGGCAAGAGCCAGCACGAAGTGCGCAAGCTCATCGCCGGGCCGACCGTCTTCATTTGCGACGAGTGCGTCGAACTGTGCATGGACATCATTCGCGAGGAGAACAAATCCTCGCTGGTGAAGTCGCGCGACGGTATTCCGACGCCGCGGGAAATCCGAAAGGTCCTCGACGATTATGTGATCGGCCAGGACCACGCCAAGAAGGTGCTCTCGGTCGCCGTCCACAATCACTACAAGCGGCTCAATCACCAGAGCAAGCACAACGACGTCGAGCTCGCGAAGTCGAACATCCTTTTGATCGGGCCGACCGGTTCGGGCAAGACGCTGCTCGCGCAGACGCTGGCGCGCATCCTCGATGTGCCGTTCACGATGGCGGACGCGACGACGCTGACCGAAGCCGGCTATGTCGGTGAGGACGTCGAAAACATCATTTTGAAGCTCTTGCAATCGGCCGACTACAACGTCGAGCGCGCGCAGCGCGGCATCGTCTATATCGACGAAATCGACAAAATTTCGCGCAAGTCCGACAATCCCTCGATTACGCGTGACGTGTCGGGCGAGGGCGTGCAGCAGGCGCTCCTGAAAATCATGGAAGGCACGATCGCGAGCGTGCCGCCGCAGGGCGGCCGCAAGCATCCGCAGCAGGAGTTCCTCCAGGTCGACACGACGAATATCCTGTTCGTCTGCGGCGGCGCTTTCTCCGGCCTCGAAAAGATCATCTCCTCGCGCGGCCGTTCCACTTCGATCGGGTTCGGCGCCAGGGTGGCGGCGCCGGAGGATCGCAAGCAAGGCGAGATTTTCCGCGAGGTCGAGCCGGAAGACTTGCTTAAATACGGTCTCATTCCGGAATTCGTCGGCCGGCTTCCCGTTGTTGCGACGCTGGAGGATCTCGACGAGCCGTCGCTCAAGCGCATCCTCACCGAGCCGAAGAACGCGCTGGTAAAACAATACCAGCGCATGTTCGAAATGGAGACGGTGGATCTCACGCTTGCCGACGAGGCCCTTTCCGCGATTGCGCGCAAGGCCATCGATCGTAAGACCGGCGCGCGGGGCCTGCGTTCGATCATGGAAACCATCCTGCTCGACACCATGTTCGAACTGCCGAGTTTGGAAGGTGTCGAAGAGATCGTGATTTCCCGCGAGGTCGTGGAGGGTGCCGCAAGGCCGCTCTACATCTATGCGGACCGGTCCGACCGCGCCGCTGGCGAGACCGGCGGAGCGAGCGCCTGACGGGGTGGCAAAACCCTGCACCCGCGATTTGGTGCGCGGCCCGTTTTTCCGCCTGTCCAGGCCGTTAGATTGCTCGCAAAACCGGGCTTTCTTGACACACCCGTACCGCGACGCCACCTATAGTGTGCGAACGAAAAAGGCGTACGAGGAATCGTGTGAACTAACCGGGCAGGGTCTCGTACCTCTGATCTCCTTCCCGGTCATCCGGCAGTCCGTCGTGACAGCGCATCCTGCGGGTCGTGACGGAGGTGCACAACAATAAGGAAGTGGGGCCATGACAAGCGCCGCCAAACCCAAACAAACTCTGACGCCTGGCGAAAGCCGGGCCTATCCGGTTTTGCCGCTGCGGGACATCGTCGTTTTCCCGCACATGATCGTGCCGCTCTTTGTCGGCCGCGAGAAGTCCATCAAAGCGCTCGAAGAAGTGATGCGCTCGGACACGTTCATTCTGCTCGCGACCCAGAAGAACGCCTCGGACGACGAGCCGGCGACCGATTCCATTTACAAGATCGGCACGCTTGCCAGCGTGCTGCAATTGCTCAAGCTGCCGGACGGTACCGTGAAGGTGCTGGTCGAAGGCGCCGCGCGCGCCGAAGTGAAGCAATACACCGACCGCGAGGAATATTTCGAAGCGGAAGCGGTCGTGCTCGCGGATGCCTCGGGCGAGAAGATTGAAGCCGAAGCGCTGGCGCGCTCGGTCGTCAACGAGTTCGAAGGCTATGTGAAACTCAACAAGAAGGTGTCGCCGGAAGTCGTCGGCGTGGTCCAGCAGATCGAGGACTATGCCAAGCTCGCCGACACGGTCGCTTCGCATCTTGCGGTGAAGATTCCCGACAAGCAGTTGATCCTGGAGACGCCCAGCGTCACCGAGCGCCTGGAAAAGGTTCTTGGTCTGATGGAGAGCGAAATCTCGGTCCTGCAGGTCGAGAAACGCATCCGCACGCGCGTGAAGCGGCAAATGGAGAAGACGCAGCGCGAGTACTACCTCAACGAGCAGATGAAGGCGATCCAGAAGGAGCTTGGCGACGAGGACGGCAAGGACGAACTTGCCGAAATCGAAGACAAGATCAAGCGGACCAAGCTCTCGAAGGAAGCGCGCGAGAAGGCGCAGCACGAGATCAAGAAGCTGCGCCAGATGTCGCCGATGTCGGCGGAAGCCACCGTCGTGCGCAACTATCTCGACTGGCTGCTCTCGATCCCGTGGAACAAGAAGTCCAAGATCAAGAAGGACCTCACGCTCGCCGAGCAGATTCTCGATGGCGATCACTTCGGCCTCGAGAAGGTCAAGGAGCGCATCGTCGAGTATCTCGCCGTGCAGCAGCGCGCCAATAAACTGACCGGACCCATCCTGTGTCTGGTCGGTCCTCCAGGCGTGGGCAAAACCTCGCTCGGCAAGTCGATCGCCAAAGCGACCGGGCGCGAGTTCGTGCGCGTGTCACTCGGCGGCGTGCGTGACGAGGCCGAGATTCGCGGCCATCGGCGGACCTATATCGGCTCCATGCCGGGCAAGGTCATCCAGTCGATGCGCAAGGCGAAGACCTCGAACCCGTTGTTCCTGCTCGACGAGATCGACAAGATGGGCGCCGATTTCCGCGGCGATCCGTCCTCGGCGCTGCTCGAGGTGCTCGATCCCGAGCAGAACCACACGTTCAACGACCACTATCTCGAGGTCGATTACGATCTCTCCAATGTCATGTTCATCACGACGGCGAATACGCTCAATATTCCGCCGCCGCTCATGGACCGCATGGAGATCATTCGTATCGCCGGCTACACCGAGGACGAGAAAGTTGAGATCGCGCGCAAGCATCTGATCCCGCACGCGGTCGTCAAACACGGTCTCGAGCCGAAGGAATGGTCGATCGATGACGAGGCTCTGCTCACGCTCATTCGTCGCTATACGCGGGAAGCCGGCGTGCGCAATCTCGAACGCGAGCTTTCGACGCTGATCCGCAAGGCGGTGAAGGAGCTCATAATCTCGAAGAAGCAGTCGGTCGAGGTGACCGACAAGGTGCTCGCCGATTATCTCGGCGTGCCGAAATTCCGCTTCGGCGAGGTCGAGGACGAAGATCAGATCGGTATCGTTACCGGACTGGCCTGGACCGACGTCGGCGGCGAGCTTCTGACCATCGAAGCGGCCATGATGCCCGGCAAGGGCAAGATGACCGTGACGGGCAATCTGCGCGATGTCATGAAGGAATCGATCTCGGCGGCGGCCTCATACGTCCGCATGCGATCGGCCGCCTTCGGCATTGAGCCGCCATTGTTCGACAAGCGCGACATCCACGTGCACGTGCCGGAAGGCGCGACGCCGAAGGATGGGCCGTCCGCGGGCGTCGCCATGGTCACCGCGATCGTCTCGGTGATGACCGGTATTCCGGTGCATCGCGACGTCGCCATGACCGGCGAGATCACCTTGCGCGGCCGCGTGCTGCCGATCGGCGGCTTGAAGGAAAAGCTGCTCGCCGCACATCGCGGCGGTATCAAGACCGTGCTCATTCCGGAAGAGAACGCCAAGGATCTTGTCGAGATCAACGACAGCATCAAGAGCGGGCTCGACATCATTCCGGTCTCGCGCATGGACGAAGTGCTGGCGCGCGCCTTGGTGCGCAAGCCCGAGGCCATCACCTGGGAGGAGACGGCGGCAAAGCCTGCCGACGTCGCCGAAGCGGTCGTGGAGGAAGATTCCTCCGGCCTCACCGCGCACTGAACGCTGCATCGAAACTCTCAGGCGGCGCCCTCCGGGCGCCGCCTTTGCATTGTCTGCGAGCAATCTCCGGGCGGCCGCACGGCGTTAGCGATCTCTTAGCCATGTCCCGCGGCCAGCCGCGCGCGGCGATGCGCGCTCGTGTATCCTTGGCGTAGCCCGATTTTTGGGGGGCTTATCTCGCATGAACCGCCGTCGCCGCCCTGCGCAAAGACGTGCCCGCCCGCGCAACAGCCTGCGCCAGACCGTTGTCGTCTTCATCATCGGCATAACGCTTGGGGGTGCGGCCTTCGCGACCGACCAATATATCGAAGCCAAACAGCGCTAGCGCCGCCATGGCCGCCGCCGCCGCAAGCGCGAAAAACGACGCCGAAATCTACACCGGCTCGATCCTGCGCATGCTCGACATGGGCAATGTCTGCAGGCAATGGCTGTTCGACAACAACGGCGGGGGTTTTACCGACAACGGCTATGTCGACTGTGATCGCGCTGCCTATCGCGGCGGGCCGAATGGTTTTAATCGAGGTCCGGATTCGCGGGTCAGCGTCATTAGCTCCGGTTTTCGCGGCGATTAGCCGCTTCCCGCCGAAAGCCAGGCGTGCGCGCCGGGCCGAACTTGGCCAGCGGGACGAATTTCGCTAAATATCGCCCAGGGCAGGGCTCCAGCGCCGCATCCTGCGGCGGGCGCCGCACCAACGACTGGGTCGCGCGTGTTCAGAATCATCCATCTGGTTGCTGGATGTGTCGCGTTTGCGGCTGTCTTGGCGTGTTTTTCGGCCGCCGCCGCCGCCGGCGACGATTTCCCTCTCGCCGGCAACTATACCCAGAATGTCGCCTGCAAGGGCGACGGTACCGATCTCGCCATGGCGAAGGTCACGATCTCGGAGCAGGAAATCGTTTCCAATGTCGGGGTCTGCACCATCCTCGACACCAAAAGGGACGGTGACAGTCTCCTTGCGCATGTCGAATGTAAGTTCGCCGGCGGGCCGCTGATGGGCGACATCACATTCACCCCGCGTCCGGACAATACGATTGATTTCGTTGATCGCGACATGACCTACAAGGCGAGGCTTTATCGCTGCCCGCAATAGTACAGGGAGTCCACGCGTGAACTACCATTATCAAGGGCTGCACGCGGAATCGGTGACGATCCGCGGCCACAATGGTGATGAGGGTGAGGCCTATTATGCGCGGCCCACTCGCGCAGGAAAATTTCCTGGAATAGTTTTGATCCACCACCTTCCTGGATGGGACGAGTGGATCATGGAAGTGGTGCGCAAATTCGCCCATCACGGCTATGCCGCGATCTCGCCGCATCTTTATTTCCGTGAAGGGTCCGAGAGCCCGGACGATCTTGGCGCGCGCGTGCGCGCCGCCGGCGGTGTCGCCGATGCGCAGGTCGTGGGCGATGTCGCGGGTGCGATGGCCTGGCTGCGTGCGCAATCCAATGCGAACGGCAAAATCGGCGTGATCGGATTTTGCTCCGGCGGCCGTCACGCGTTTCTTGCCGCCTGCACGGTGCCCGGAATCGATGCCGTGGTCGATTGCTGGGGCGGCAACGTCGTCGTCGACAATCTGAAGGATCTCAACGCCAAGCGGCCGGTCGCGCCGATCGATCTTGCCGGGAAGCTGTCCTGCCCGCTGCTCGGCCTGTTCGGAAACGACGACACCAATCCGACCGCGGACCAGGTCAACCGCACCGAAGCGGTCTTGAAAAAGCTCGGCAAGAATTACGAATTCCACCGCTACGACGGCGCCGGGCACGCCTTCTTCAACATAACGCGCGACGCCTATCGGCCCGAACAGGCGATGGATGGCTGGCGCAAAGTCTTCGCCTTTCTGCAGCGGAATCTGGCGACGTCCGCCGCCAGCGTCGCAGCCGAATAAAGCCCCTTACTTCGGGAGATCGAAATGTGCTCCTACATCGTCGAAAAAGCAGCGTTGACCGGCAGCGCGGCCAAGGGCCGCAAAGGCTGGATGCCGATCGACACCGCCAATGTCTATTTCGACCACCCTTATTACTCGACGCTGGATCATGTGCTCGCCATCGACTTCACCAATGAAGGTGAGGGCGGCCGTGACCGCGTTGCCGTCGAATTGAGCGCGGCTTCGGCGCGCGCGCTCGTCGGCCGTATTCTCGCCGCGCTGGAAACCGGCGAGGCGGCACATACCGCAACGGTGCCGGAACCGGTTGCCGCCATGGTTGCGGAGTGACCAGAGCTATATCCCCTGCCGGATAATCCACCTGCGGCCCGCATTCGCGTGCCGTCACGCATGAGGACATAAACCCGATGAGAATGCTCGCTTTTCTTCTCGCCATCGTTTGCGTCGTCGCCGCCGTCATGTATTACACGATGCCGGCCGGCTCGCTGCCGCCATTCATGCCGGGCTATGCGGCTGGCTCCTCGCACATCCACATGACGCATGCGATCGCCGCCGGCGTCGCCGCAGTGGTCCTGTTCGTCGTCGGCTGGATCGCGGGCCGCCGCTAGTCAAAGCGCGCCGGGCCAGCGCCTTTCGCCTCGAAATTTGCGTTGCACCCGCTCGTCGAAGCGGGCGACGCTGACGGCGATCCGCTGGTGGGTGCCGCCGCCGATCTGCTCGAACTCGTCGCGGGCTTCGACGCGGAAGGTGATGGTGCGGCCCTCGCAATGGAGCACCTCGGCGGTGGCGGTGACGCGCAGCCCGATCGGGGTTGCGGCCGTGTGGCTGACGTCGAGGTGAATGCCAAGGCTTTGATGGCCGGTCGGCAAAAGGTGCTCGATTGCGGCCAAGGCCGCCGCCTCGATGAGGTTGATCATCACCGGCGTTGCCAGGACCGCGATCCGTCCAGAACCGACAAACGGGGCCGTATGCTCCGGCCCGACGGTCAGTTCGGCGGTGCCGGTGATGCCGGGCGTGATTTTCGCCAGTACCGCGCTGGCCGGCTTTGGGGCATTTTGGGAACTCATGCCGCTTTATAGCGCCAATTTCGACGGTGGCGACCCGCTGCGGGATTGCTAATATGCCGGGCGAACACCGCCGAGGGGGATTCCTGATGTACCGCTATGCGTTTGCCGCCGCCCTGCTGATCGCCATGCTGCCAAGTGCGCCATCGTTCGCGGTCAGTGCCAAGGACAAGATGGCGACGTGCAAATTCGGCGCCGACGACCAGAAACTGCAGGGCGCCGCCCGCACTGCCTTCATGAAGAAGTGCATGTTGAACAAGAACGACCCGCGCGGGCCGGCAACCGGAACGCCGGCCGCGTCCGGAACCGTGCCGCCGCCAAAACAATGACGCGGCGACGGCCGCGCGCCGCATGAACATGCTGCCAGCATGAACCTGCCGCCGCTGCGCACGCTGTTCTTCGAGGACCTTTCGGTCGGCATGACCGAGACGCTTGAAAAAACAGTGTCGTCGTCGGACGTCGTCGGCTTCGCGCAGCTCACCGGCGACCGCAATCCGATCCATCTGTCCGAGCATTTCGCCGCACGGACCTCGTTTGGCAAACGCATCGCGCACGGCCTCTATACCGCGAGCCTGATTTCCGCGGTGCTTGGCACGCGGCTGCCCGGGCCCGGCGCGATCTATATTTCGCAGACGCTCAACTTCCGCGCTCCGGTGCGGATCGGCGATACCGTGACCGTCACGGTGACGGTCGCCGAGCTGATCGCGGCAAAATCCCGCGCGCGCCTGTCCTGCATTTGCGCCGTGGGCGGCGAAGTGGTGCTCGACGGCGAGGCGCTGGTCAAAGTGCCAAGCGAAAAAGCGGCGAAGGGCAAGCGGCCAATGATGAGATTATGACGCCGTGATGCGGTCCCGCATCGCGTCACGCCACCATGTCGCGCACTTCCGGATGTTTTCCGACATAATCGCGGACGAACGCGCAGCGCGGCGCCACTTTCAGCCCGCGCGCCCGCGCCGCCGCAAAGGCGCTCTCGACAAGTTTTGAGGCAAGCCCGCGCCCGCGCGCCTCGACCGGCGTTTCCGTGTGGTTGAAGCTGATAACGCCGTCGGCGAGTTTGTAGTTGAGAACGACCGTCACGCCGTCGTCGTCAAGTTCAAAGCGGGACAGAGCGGTATTGTCGCGGATCGGAGCAAGCGAGGTCATTTCGGCCGCACCGACAGGCCGACCAGCAGGAAGAAAATCCCGGCAGCCACCGCGGCGACACCATGCATGATGTGGACGTGCGTCGAGCCGGCGACATAGCCGGGTATGAATCGCGGCAACGCGCCGCCCGGCAGCGTGAAATAGAGAGCCGCGACGATGGCGCAGGCGACGGTCAGGATATAGGCCACGATTTTCATTGCGCGTTTGCCCCCCAGGCACGGCAAAGTGTCCCATCTTCGCGGGCTCCCCGCAACGCCGGACGGCATTTCGCCGGGGCCTGTTTCACGCTAGGTTATGGCGCTCCCGGGGAAGATCGTGCGCCAAAGGAAACAACCATGACCACCGCCGTTCTTGAAGCCAAGACCACCGCCTTCGATGTCGAAGAGATCGAATATCTGCGCCACCGTGATGCCAATGGCGACAAGCCGCTCCTGGCGCGCGTGTACAAGCCGCGCGGGGAGGGCCCGTTCCCAGCCCTGGTCGAGTGCCATGGCGGCGCCTGGTGCAAGAGCGACCGCTTCACCGAGAAGCTGCGTCACGAATTCATGGCCTCGCACGGCATCGTGTCCATTGCGCTCGATTTCCGCTCCGGCAACGAGGCGCCCTATCCGGCTTCGGCGCAGGACATCAATTATGCGGTGCGCTGGGCCAAGCTTCACGCCCGCGACCTGAAAACCCGGCCCGAGCTCATCGGCATTTCCGGCCAGTCGAGTGGCGGGCATCTTGCCATGCTGGTCGCCATGCGCCCGCACGATCCCCGCTATGCGGCGATCGCGCTGCCGGCAGGCTCACCGAACCACGACGCCAGCGTTCGTTGCGCGGTGCTGTCGTGGCCGGTGATCAATCCGCTCTCCCGCTATCGCCACGCCAAGCATGCGCTGGCTGCGGGCGGCGAATGGGCAAAGCCGATCATTCCCAGTCACGATGCCTATTGGCGCAGCGAGGCCAATATGGAAGAGGGCAATCCGCTGCTGGCGCTCGAGCGCGGCGAGAAGGTGCAACTGCCGCCTGCGATCTGGTTCCAGGGACGCGGCGATCACGTGCACGACTATCGCGACCTCGACTCGAAGTTCGAAGGCAACGAGCCGCAGCGCTTCGTCGCCGATTACCGCAAGGCCGGCGGCGACATCGATCTTGTCTATGTCGAGATGGAGCGCCACGCCGGCCATTCGCCCGATCTGTCGAAGAGCAGCGGCATGTTCGCGCAGATGGTCAAGTTCGTCGGCGAGCACATGTGAAGGCGCAACGCGATGATGCCGGGCGCCGGATCGGCGCGCGTGGCCCGTCCCGGGAATGCCTGACGGTCAACCAATAACAACGGAGGAAAACCATGCCAGTTGTCGATCCGCGGCTTGCCGGCAAGCCGGTGCCGAAGGTTTCGCGCGAGGCGATGGAGCGCGGCCATGTCGCGCGGGCCAATAGCGTCAAAGGCTCCGACATCGCGTTTCTCGACCAGCGCATTCCGGCCTACGAGCGCGAGATCATCAATATGGTCGGCATGGGCGTCACCGAAAATGCGGCACTGGCGCCGCATGTGAAGGCCGGCGCCTCCGGCTTTTCGGTCACCTATATCCGCGCGCCGAAAGGCAAGGGCGCGGCGCTGCACCGCCACGCGACCGAGGAAGTGTTCATTCCGGTCAAGGGCCCGTGGCAGGTATTCTGGCTTGACGGCGACGAGGAGCGCACCGTCGATCTCGCGGAAGGCGACGTGTGCAACGTGCCGATCGGCATTTATCGTGGCTTCCGCAGTCTGTCGGACCGTGCCGACGCGCTTTTGATGGCGATCATCGGCGGCCCCGACGCCGGCAAGGTCGACTGGCATCCGTCGGTCGTCAATGAAGCGCGCAAGACCGGGCTTACGGTCGACGACGACGGCAATCTCCTCATGGAAAAGCCGGCGGCGTAGCCCGGTCTCGATGATGAAACTCATGTCACGGGCGTCGATCATCACGGCCGCATTGCTCGGTGCGGCGCTTTTCGCGGCACCGCCGCTCCCCGCCGCCGCGCAGGATTTTTCCGGCAAGCCGATCCGCATCATTGTCGGGCTTGCGCCCGGCGGCGGCACCGATGTCACCGCGCGGCTGATCGCGCAGCGGCTTTCCGCTGCGCTCAACACCAACGTCTATGTCGAGAACAAGCCGGGCGGTGCGTTCGAGCCGGCCTATCGCGAGCTGTTTAGCGCCGATCCCGACGGTCACACGCTGTTCTTCATCTCGACCGCCACCGTGGTCACGCAGCCGGCAACGAAGGACTACCCTTACGACGTCCGCAAGACGGCGGCGGTGACCGAAGTGGGACGCGGGCCATTCATCCTCACCGCGCGCGAGGCGCTCGGCTTCCACAACATTACGGACCTGGTCAGCTATGGGAAGAAGAACTCCGGCAAGCTCACTTTCGCCTCCGGCGGCGGCGCGACCGGTTCGTTCTCGCTGAGCGTCGAGCTGTTGCGGCTTGCGGCGGGCATCAATGTCGTCAACGTGCCGTACAAGGGTGCGGCCGAGGCCCTCAACGATCTTCTCGGCGGCCGGGTGGATGCAATGTTCGATGCGACCCCGATCGAGATTCCGCAGGTCAAGGCGGGCACGGTCAGCGGCGTCGCCGTGACAGGCCGCGAGCGGCTTAAGGCGCTGCCCGAAGTCGGTACCTTTACCGAGTCCGGTTTCGACGTGTTTTCCGACGTGTCGAACTATTATGTGATCCTGGCGACACCGGGCACGCCGCCCGCCGCCGTGCAGAAGCTGCGCGACGAAATCGCCAAGGCCGTCGCGACGCCGGAGGTGATCGATCTGTTCGACAAGCAGGGCATGAAGCCGGCGGCGAGTGAGCCCGGCGACGTTGCGAAAATGCTTGCCGCCGATCTCGCGCGCTGGACAGATGCGATGAAGAAAGCCGGAATCGAGCCGAAGTAGATTTCGTGGGGTCACCCCCGCGTGACGTGCGCCGACACCGCGAGCCATTGGCCGCCGCGCTTCGCCCAGACGTCGGTGTAACGGCCATGCGCGGCGCGGCTTTCGGCGGTCGTGTAACTGGTGCGGCCGTGGATGATGGCAACGTCGCCGAACATCCTGATTATGACTTGGTCCGCGACGAGGCCCTTGATTGTCACCGGCCTTGCCGTCTGGGCGAGGAACCCTTTGCGGTCGACCAGTGAGCCATCCGGATTGCTGGCATAAAATTCGGCGGCGAGGATTTCGTCGAAGCGCTTCACGTCGCCGTTCTGCACGGAATTGATGTAATCGGTGTTGAGCGCGGTCAGCGCGTCGTGGTCGGTCATATCGCTACCTCGCCGTTACGCGGCCAAGCTTGCGCGCGGGCGCGTGTTCAATGCAAGCGCGGATAGTTCGGCGAAGGATGAAATGAGACTACGGTTCGCGCGAGCGCTTACGAATCTCGGCGAAGGCCCGTCCGGCGATACGGCCAAGTTTCACCGCCGCCGGTTCAGGAACCTTCGGCGCGGCCATGCCGGATTCGAATTCCGCGAACCACAGGCGGAATTTTGCGAGGTCGCCCGGCGAGAGTTTCAGGATCGCTTCTTCGATGTCTTCGAGCTTCATGGGCGCAGAATAGCATGTCGGGCGAAGACGATGGATGTGATTGCCGGCTTCTTTTTCATCACGCTTCACCGCTTAACGTAGTATGTTTATGCCATGATCCGGTCGCGGCGCAATTTCGTGACCCGAAAGGTCTGGGACGGTGAGCGGCCGAACCGGTTCCGCGGGCTCGATTTCGAAGCCGCAATCGATCTGCCGGGCAGCGCATGAGCGACGACAAGAAAGCCGAACCGTCAGGACGCCAGACGCGGGAGAGCGAGATTTTCCGCGAGCCGCCGGGCGGCGGCAATTATTCGAGCAGCATTGGCGCTGCGCAGGGCCTTGAGCAATTCGGCGGCGGTCGCCGGGCGCGGCGGCAGCGCTCCGGAAAGACGATCGCCGAACCGGCGCGGCAGACGCCGGTCTTTGCCGAAACCGATGTGCTGGTGGTCGGCGGCGGCCCGGCGGGCACCGCGGCCGCGATCGCTGCCGCCCGGCTTGGCGCCGAGGTGATGCTGGTCGAGCGCTACAACCATCTCGGCGGCCTTTCGACCGGCGGCCTTGTTATCTGGATCGACCGCATGACCGATTGGTCCGGCCGTCCGGTGATCCGCGGTCTCGCCGAGGAATTGATGGACCGGCTGCCGAAGGATGCGGTCGCCGGGCCGCCGCGCGCCGATTGGGGCAGCCGCGACAAGGCCACGGCGGCCTATTGGGCGGCGCGCACTGCCGCCTACCACAACATCGTCACCTGGTCGCCGACCATCGATCCGGAGGCGCTCAAGACGCTGTCGATGCGCATGGTGGGCGAGGAGAGGGTGCGGCTGTTGCTGCACGCCTGGTGCGTGGCGCCGATCGTTGCCGGCGGCGCGGTGAAGGGTGCGATCTTCGAGAGCAAGGAAGGCCGCCACGCGGTGTTGGCCAAGATCATCGTCGACACCACGGGAGATGCCGACCTGATCGCCGGGTCCGGCGCGCCGTGTGAAAGCGACATCGACGAAGGCGACATCCACCATTGCATGAACACGGCCTTCCTCGTCGGCGGCGTCGACATGGAGCGCTGGCTCGCTTTCCGTCACGGCGAGCCGGAAGCGTTTGCCGCCTTCATGGCGGCGGGCCGCGAGCGGCTGAAATTCTTCGAAAAGCCGTTCGTGTCGTGGCGCAACGACGTTGCGCTGTTCATGGGCCCGCGCCTTGCCGGCTACAGCGCCGTCGATGTCGAGGATCTCACCACGGTCGAGTTGCGCTCGCGCGAGCTTGCCGTCGGCCATGTCGAAGCCTATCGCGCCACGGCGCCCGGCTTTGCCGAAGCCTTCCTGATGCTCGGCGCGCCGCAGATCGGCGTGCGCCATTCGCGCCGCCTTGCCGGCGTGCGCAAGGTGACGCGCGCGCAATGGGATGTCGGCAAGGTGTGGGACGACGAGATCGGCGTCTCGACCTCGCTGTCGCCGAAGACGCCCAATATCTCGGTACCCTACGGCGCGCTGCTGCCGGAAACGCTCGACAATATTCTGGGCGCAGGCCGCCATGTCGCCTGCGATCCGAGCTCGCACACGTTCCTGCGCGAAATCCCGCAATGCTGGCTCACCGGACAGGCCGCCGGCGTCGCTGCTGCACTCGCGGCCAATGCGGGCAAGCGGCCTCGCGATGTCGGTGTCGCCGAAATCCAGCGTGCGCTGCTGCGCCAGGGTGCGTATCTGTCGCCGGCGATTGAAGCCGCGCTGCGGACGGCGGCCGCATCGGAACGCGAAAAGATCGGTGCGATTTAACCGCTCGTCATCCTGAGGTCGCGGCGCAGCGGCGCTCGAAGGATACGGCCTGGGTAACGAAACCGCACCCTTCGAGGCTCGCGTCGTGAGCACCTCAGGATGACGGACTTTGACGCCTCCGCCACGTTAGTGCCGCTTATCGTTCCCGCTGATACTTCGCCAAAGCGGCAGCAAACGCCTCGAACAATTTGTGGTTCACCGGGTTATGCTGCGCGTCGTGTTCGGCGTGCCATTGCACGCCGAGCGCAAAGCCCGGCGCGCCGGCGATGTGGATGGCCTCGATCGTGCCGTCCTCCGCCACGCCTTCGACGACGATACGCTGGCCCGGCTCGAGGATGCCCTGGCCGTGCAGCGAATTGACCCGGATGGTCTCGGCGCCGAGGAGTTTTGCGAACACGCCGCCCGGCGTCAGGCGGACCTCGTGACGGTCGGCGAAGACGACGGCGACGTCGGGATGGAATTCGCCGTTCGGCAGCCGCGGCGCCCGATGGTTCAGGCGCCCAGGCAATTCCCGGATCTCGGGATGCAGCGAGCCGCCATAGGCGACGTTCATCTCCTGAAAGCCGCGGCAGATGCCGAACAGCGGCACCCCGCGCGTGACGCAGGCCTCGACCAGCTTTAGCGCCAGCGCGTCGCGCGGCTCGTCATAGGGCTCGTAGGCCGGGTCCTCGTCCTGGCCGAAATGGCTCGGATGGACATTGGCGCGCGCGCCGGTAAGCAAAATGCCGTCGACGGTGTCGAGCAGCGCGCCGATATCGGTGATTTCCGGCGAGCCGGCAAAGATCAGCGGCAGCGCGCCCGAGGTTTCCGCCACCGCCCGCAGGTTGCGCTCGCCGACCCGCTGCGCGGTGAACTTGCCATCAACCAGATGCGCGCTGCCGATCACGCCGACGATGGGACGCTTGGTTGTCATTCCGTGATCTTGGCCCTTCGATTCCCCGGCATCGGTTTTGGCATAGCACCTCTGCCCACAAGCGGGGAGAGGCCGGATTGCGGGCGATCTATGCGGGGAAATGGGGGCGGGGCCACGTCATTGCGAGGAGCAAAGCATCGAGGCAACCCGGACAGGGCACTGACTGGCTGAAAAGTTATTGCACCGCCGGCAACAGCGCCTCAATCCGCGCCCGCAATCCCGCCGGATCGAAATCCATCGTGATCCGCCCGTCGAGTTCGGGGCTCAGCACGCGCTCGAGCAGCACGCTGCCAAACCCCCGCGTGGTCGGTGGCGTCACCGCCGGGCCGCCGCGCTCGGACCAGTCGAGCAGCAGGAGTTCGCCGTCGCCTTTCGGCACCACAGTCCAGTGCATGTCGACATGGCCGTCGGGGACGGACAGCGCGCCGTATTTGATGGCGTTGGTGATGAGTTCATGCACCGCCATGCCGATGGCGACGGCGGAACGCGACGGGATCAGCACATCGGGACCTTCGATGGTGATGCGCTCGCCCTCGGTATGCGCGGTCAGCTCGCCCACGAGCATCGGGCGCAGCGGCACCGAGAGCCACTGGCCCTCGACCAGGAGCGTATGCGTCTTCGCCAGCGAGGCGATGCGGCCGACGATGCTCTTGCGGAACGCGTCGAGGCCGCTGGTATGGCGGATGGACAGCTCGATCAGGCTTTGCACCACGGTGAGCGTGTTCATGACGCGGTGGTGCAGTTCCCCGATCAGCAATTGCTGCTGCTCTTCCGCTTTCTTGCGCTGCCTGATCTCGCGGAACAGCGCGATCTCGCTCATGACGATCTCGGCCATGTCGCGCATCACGCGCACGTCGCCGTCGCTCCAGCGCCGCGCGCTGCCGTCGATGGCGCAGAGCGAGCCGAGCACATGGCCGGCCGGAGTCGTCAGCGGCACGCCGAGATAGGCGATGACGCCAAATTCGGCGATGGCGGAATTGCTGCGCACGACGGGATGCTCGCGGGCGTCCTCGACGACGAGCGGGGCGCCGCTCGTCACCACGTGCTGGCAGAACGAGTGCGACAGCGGCGTCTGCCGCTTGCTCGCCAGAGGCTCGGCAAGGCCCTTGCTGCTCTTGAAGAACTGGCGGTCGGCGTCGACCAGCGACACCAGCGCCACGGGCACGGACAGTACATGCGCGACGAGGCTTGTGATGCGGTCGAAGGATTCCTCGGCGGGCGAATCCAGAAGCCCGGTTTCGGTGAGCGCCGCGAGACGCTCGGCGGTTGAGAGGGACGACTCGTTCACAAATAATGCTCCGCCAGCCTCAACTCTTTATCGTCTTGCCCCTTCTTGCCGCCCGGCACCCCGGCGTTTCTTGCGCGCCTTTTTGGCCGTTGTCGACCCCGATCCTCACCCCGATTCTTGCGCCAAATCGCGGCCCGGAGAGCACCAGCACGGGCGGCGCGAGGGCTTCAGCGCCAGCCCAGGGCCGGAGCGACGTATTTGAGGATCGCCTCGATGACATGGGCATTGTAATCGACGCCAAGCTGGTTGGGCACGGTGAGCAACAGCGTGTCGGCTTCGGCGATGGCCTCGTCTTTCTTGAGCTGTTCCACAAGCACATCCGGCTCGGCGGCATAGCTGCGGCCGAAAACGGCGCGGGTGTCGTCGCCGAGGAAGCCGATCGTGTCGTGGCTTTCGCTGTCTCGTCCGAAATAGGCGCGGTCGCGATCGTCCACCAGCGCGAAGATGCTGCGGCTGACCGACACTCGCGGCGTGCGCGTGTGTCCGGCCGCCGTCCAGGCCTCGCGGAATTTGCGGATCTGGGCCGCCTGCTGGATGTGCAGCGGCTCTCCGCTCTCGTCGTTCTTGAGCGTCGAGCTTTGCAGGTTCATGCCGATCTTTGCCGCCCACTCCGCCGTTGCGTTCGAGCCCGCACCCCACCAGATGCGCTCGCGCAGGCCTTCGGAATGCGGCTCGAGGCGCAACAAACCCTTGGGGTTCGGAAACATCGGGTTTGGGGCCGGACGCGCAAAGCCCTCGCCGCGCAGGAGATCGTAAAAAACCTCGGCGTTGTGGCGGGCCATGTCGGCGTCGGTCTTGCCCTCGGCCGGCACGTAGCCGAAGTAGCGCCAGCCGTCGATCACCTGCTCGGGCGAGCCGCGGCTGATGCCGAGCTGCAACCGGCCGCCGCTGATGAGATCGGCCGCGCCGGCATCCTCCGCCATGTAGAACGGATTCTCGTAGCGCATGTCGATGACCGCGGTGCCGATTTCAATCTTTTTGGTCTTTGCGCCCACCGCGGCAAGGAGCGGGAACGGCGAGCCGAGCTGCCGAGCATAGTGATGGACGCGGTAGAAAGCCCCGTCCGCGCCGAGCTCCTCAGCCGCGACGGCGAGATCGATCGATTGCAGGAGCACGTCGGACGCGGTCTGTGCCTTGGATTGCGGCGACGGCGTCCAATGGCCGAAGGAGAGAAAGCCGATCTTTTTCATTCAGGGTGCGGGGGGTAAGGGGAGGCGGCGGGTGCCGACTCTATCTATGCACGCCGCAGCGCATTGCCACGGCCGTTTGTCCCGCGACCTTCCCCGCGAGACCTCTCCCCGCGAAGGCTGGGAGCGGGGATCCAGCCTGGATTCTCGCTTGTGCGGGAATGAGCGGGAAATCGTCATTGCGAGGAGCGGAGCGACGAAGCAATCCAGGGCCGCTGCATCGAACGTGGGATTGCTTCAGCAGCGCCTGTGATGACTGGCTACCTCAGCGCTTCCGTCCGTGCACGGTCAGTGAGCCGTCGCTGTTCTCGCTCACCTCCACACCCTTGCCGCGCAGCCAGGCGATGTATTCTTCCCGGCTGAGCCCCCGGCTTGGGTCTTCGGCGGGAGCATCCCCGACCGGCATGCCGGCCGGCAGCGCCGCGCGCTTGAGATAGCCGGTAAGCTCGCCCCAGCCGTTGCGCTCGTCGTAGCTGTCCTTGATGTACGGCATGGCCCCGTCGCCGCCCTTGAATTCGGTTTCAAGATAGGCGCGCTCGCCGGCATGAAGCTCGCGGGCGGCGCCGTCGGCGTTCACGTAGATGTACGGGTAGGGCTGCATGCTGTGTCGGTCGCGTGGATCGGCAAATAGGTTCAGGCTGGGAGTAGGTCGAATGACGGGAAATCGTCATTGCGAGGAGCGGAGCGACGAAGCAATCCAGAGGCTGCTGCATCGAACGCTGGATTGCTTCGCTGGCGCTCGCAATGACGACAGGGAAAATTCCAATTTAAAATCCTACTCCGCCGCCTCAACCCGCTTCTTCTTCGACGCCGGCCCGCGCCTTGCCAGCACCGGCTTCAAAAACGCCCCCGTATAACTCCGCTTCTCCCGCACCACGTCCTCCGGCGTTCCCGCCGCGACGATCTCGCCGCCGCCGTCGCCGCCTTCGGGGCCGAGGTCGATGATCCAGTCGGCGGTTTTTATCACTTCGAGATTGTGCTCGATGACGACCACCGAATTGCCGGTATCGACCAGTTCGTGCAGCACTTCGAGCAGTTTCGCCACGTCGTGGAAATGCAGGCCGGTGGTCGGCTCGTCGAGAATGTAGAGCGTGCGGCCGGTGGCGCGCTTTGACAGTTCCTTGGCGAGTTTTACGCGTTGCGCCTCGCCGCCTGAGAGCGTCGTCGCCTGCTGGCCGACATGGATGTAGTCGAGGCCGACGCGGTGCAGCAGCTTCAGCGGCTCGCGCACCCGCGGCACGGCTTTGAAAAACTCCAGCGCCTCCTCGACCGTCATGTCGAGCACGTCGGCGATGGATTTGCCGCGGAACAGCACTTCCAGCGTCTCGCGGTTGTAGCGCTTGCCGTTGCAGACGTCGCAGGTGACGTAAACGTCGGGCAGGAAGTGCATCTCGATCTGCAGCACGCCGTCGCCCTGGCAGGCCTCGCAGCGGCCGCCCTTGACGTTGAACGAGAAGCGGCCCGGCTCGTAGCCGCGCGCCTTCGATTCCGGCAGTCCGGCAAACCATTCGCGGATCGGCGTGAAGGCGCCGGTATAGGTCGCCGGGTTGCTGCGCGGGGTTCTTCCAATCGGCGACTGGTCGATGTCGATGATCTTGTCGAGATGCTCGATGCCTTCGATACGGTCGTAGGGGGCAGGGGCCTCGCTGGCATTGTTCAACCGCCGCGCCAGCGCCTTGTAGAGCGTGTCGACGAGCAGCGTCGATTTTCCGCCGCCGGACACGCCGGTGACGCAGGTGAACAGGCCGAGCGGGATTTCCGCGGTGACGTTTTTCAGGTTGTTGCCGCGCGCGCCGACGATTTTCAGCGCGCGGCCCTTGCTCGGCGCGCGGCGTTCGGGAATCGGCACGACGAGTTCGCCGGAGAGATATTTGCCGGTCCAGCTTTCCGGCGCAGCGATGATGTCGTCGACGCTGCCTTGCGCGATCACGTGGCCGCCGTGGATGCCGGCGCCGGGGCCGATGTCGAGCACGTGGTCGGCGGTGCGGATGGCGTCCTCGTCGTGCTCGACCACGATCACGGTATTGCCGAGGTCGCGCAGCCGCTTGAGCGTTTCGAGGAGGCGGGCATTGTCGCGCTGGTGCAGCCCGATCGACGGCTCGTCGAGCACGTAGAGGACGCCGGTGAGCCCCGAGCCGATCTGCGAGGCAAGCCGGATGCGCTGGCTCTCGCCGCCGGACAGCGTGCCGGAGGCGCGCGCCAGGGTCAGGTATTCGAGCCCGACATCGACCAGGAATTTGAGCCGTTCGCGGATTTCCTTGAGCACCCGGATCGCGATTTCGTTCTGTTTAGGGGTCAGCCTCTGGGGTAGCTCAGTGAACCAGCTTACTGCGCCTTTGACCGACATGTCGGAGACTTCGCCGATATGCTTGCCGCCGATCTTCACGCAGAGCGCTTCGGGTTTGAGGCGATAGCCATTGCAGGCCGCGCACGGCACATCGGTGAAGTAGCGCGCGATTTCTTCCCGCGCCCAGTCGCTCTCGGTCTCCTTGAAGCGCCGTTCGAGATTGGTGACGACGCCCTCGAAGGCGCGCTTGGTCTCGTAGGCGCGCGTGCCGTCGTCGTAGGAAAAGCGGATCTCGGTGTCGCCGGAGCCGTGGAGAATAGCGTCCTGCGTTTTCTTCGGCAGGTCCTTCCATTTGGTGTCGAGCGTGAACTTGTAATGCTTGCCGAGCGCGGTCAGCGTCTGCACGTAATAGGGCGAGCTCGATTTGGACCACGGCGCGATCGCGCCCTTGCGCAGCGTGCGCTCCTTGTCGGGAATGACGAGATCCGCGTCGATATGCTGCTCGATGCCAAGCCCGCCGCATTTCGGGCAGGCGCCGAACGGGTTGTTGAACGAGAACAGTCGCGGCTCGATCTCCGGAATGGTGAAGCCGGATACCGGACAGGCGAATTTTTCCGAGAATGTCAGGCGCTCGGCGGTCTGGTTGCGCTGCCGGTTGGCCTTGGCGCCTTCGACCGGTCCGCCGTCCGCCAGTTCGGCGACCGCGAGCCCGTCGGCAAGTTTCAGCGCCTGTTCGAGCGAGTCCGCGAGCCGCGTCGTGATATCCGGCCGCACCACGAGGCGATCGACCACGACGTCGATGTCGTGCGTGAACTTCTTGTCGAGTGCCGGAACCTCGGCAATCTCGTGGAACGCGCCGTCGACTTTGACGCGCTGGTAGCCTTTCTTCATGAACTCGGCGAGTTCCTTGCGATACTCGCCCTTCCTGCCGCGCACCACGGGCGCCAGGAGATAAATCCGCGTGCCTTCCGGCAGCGCCATGACGCGGTCGACCATTTGCGACACGGTCTGGCTCTCGATCGGCAGGCCCGTGGCCGGCGAATAGGGCACGCCGACGCGCGCCCACAACAGCCGCATGTAGTCGTAGATTTCGGTGACGGTGCCCACCGTCGAGCGCGGATTGCGCGAGGTGGTTTTCTGCTCGATGGAAATGGCCGGCGACAGGCCGTCGATCTGGTCGACGTCCGGCTTTTGCATCATTTCCAGGAACTGCCGCGCGTAGGCCGACAGGCTCTCGACATAGCGGCGCTGGCCCTCGGCATAGATGGTGTCGAAGGCGAGCGAGGATTTGCCCGAGCCGGACAGTCCGGTGAAGACCACAAGCCGGTCGCGGGGAATGTCGAGGTCGACGTTCTTGAGATTGTGCTCGCGTGCGCCGCGGATCGAAATCAGGCGGCGGTCGTTGGCGCGGCGCGCGCTCTCGCGGCGCTCGTCGGCGGCCTTATTCGCAGCTTTGGCCGATTTGTCGAAAAGGTCGTTCATGTGAATAGCGTCTCGCCCCGCCGCCGTGAGCGGCGGGTTTTGCCCTGTCGAACATAGGAAGAACGGGGAGGGTTCGCCAGTGCGCGAAGGCCGTTATCACCGTCATCCTGAGGCTGCGGCGAAACCGCTTCCGGCGGCTTGCGGAAAGCGCGCCCGGAACTAGTGGAACAGCGATCCGCCGGCCCAGGTGAAGCGGTAATTGATGCCGAAGGTCAGCGTTTGCAGCTGCGACTGGATCGTCACCGGCGTCTGCCCGAAGCCGTAGGTTCTGGTGCCGAAACCGTAATAGTCGTATTCGAGCCGCGCCGACCAGTTCTCGGTAAGGCCGTATTCGATGCCGGCGCCCGCGGTGTAGCCGTTGCGGGTGTCGCTGATTGATTGCGTTGGTCCCGCCAGCGCGCCGCCCACCAGAATGTCCTGGGTATAATTGACGTTCATCCGGGCGCCGCCGCCTTTGACATAGACCAGCACGTCGTTCGCGGCATAGCCGATGCGCCCGGTGACGGCGCCAAGCCATTGCGGATTGTCGGTCGCGCGCTCGAATGCGCCCGCTGCGGTCGGGACCGTAGCCGATCCGCTGATATTCGAGGCGCTCCAGGACACCTCGGCGCCGATCACCACGGGTGCGAATTCGTAATTGATGCCGGCCTGCGCGCCGCCGATGAGGCCCACGGGATTGACCCTGGTTGAGCCGTTCAGCGCGGTCACCGGCGTGCCTGGCGCCTGGCTGACCAGGTCGTCCAAAAGTCCAGCACCGACATTGCCGCCGAGATAGAAGCCGGTCCAGTCATAGTGCGCCGGTGGCAGCGTCAAGACGGCAGCGGGCGGATAATAGGACGGCGCCGCCATATCCGCGGCGTGCGCGGATGATGCAGCCAGCGCCGCAGCGCCCGACACGACAAGCGCAACAAGACCCGAACGCCTCATACGGAACCCTCGCAGCAGGCGGCTACTACAATGCGTCCGCAAGCCGCTGAATAGTGCAAAAAAACAACAGGGCCGCGGAATCACAAAAGCAAACGGCGGGGCCAAAACCCCGCCGTTTCAAGCTGTTCGCTGCGCAAGCTATGCGTTGCGTCGGATCAGCGGAATTTATAGTCCAGGCCGACGCGGACCAGGTTGGCGTCGGATTTGACCGTAATGGGCACGAGAGTGCCCACAGGAGTGAAAGAGGCGTTCTGCAGATCGACGAACAGATATTCGATCCGCCCGGTCCAATTGTCGGAGAAGGCGACTTCGACGCCGGCGCCGGCGGTCCAGCCGCCCTTGTCCGTGCTCTGGAACGTGCCCGCGGTATTGGCGCTGATATTGCCGAATGCGCCGCCGGCTGTGGCGTAGAACAGCACGCGGTCGGCAGCGTAACCGGCGCGCGCACGAAGGGTGGCGAGCCATTTGTTCTTGGTCTCGCATTGCGGCAAGCAAACAGTGCCGCTCTTGCCGTCGAGCCCCGCGGCGTCGAAATCACCCTCGACGCCGAAAACGAAAGCATCGGCTTGGATGTTGGCGCCGACCGTCGGGCCGAAAACATGGAGAAATTGCCTGTCGTGAAGGCGGGGGCAGTGGCCGTCGTCCACTCGCTCTTGCCGAAGCCGTAACCGCCGTTGATGCCGATATAGATGCCGCCTCAGTTGTAGACCGGAGCGACAACGGGAATGTAGGCCACCGGTGCGCGCGGCTCCGGAGCAGGTGGAAGATCCGCGGCGAACGCCTGTCCGATGGCGGCGAACGCCAACGCCCCAGCTAACATCCATCGCTTCATGCGATCCTCCTGTCCGTTCCGCGCCACGTTTGCGATCCCGCTGCCATGTTCGTAATTGATTTGGTCAATCAGGTACTTCGGCAGAATCATAACGGCCGCGATTTCATTGTAATACGTAGCCGATCCAGCCCCGAAACGATGTAACCCAAAAGCAACAGCGCTTGGATTTTCCACAGGGCGCGGCGCAAAATACCATCGTGCCAAGTCCCGTCTACGCCCTTGAATTGCGGAGATTTCACGCCTCGCGATGCCGTCTCGCGGACGGCGCGGTGTAACGCTTCCCCTTGCAGCATGCTTAAGGAATGCCTATAGAACAAAGGAAGAACACAGGTGCGCAGGCTGCCGGTCAATGTCCGCTCGGCGATGCGGCGGTGGCGATGCTGCTGCGGCTTTCGCCCCGGCCTGATGCCGTGCCGGCTGCAATCTGACGCGGGTACGCGTGTGGATAACGGCATTGAACCGCCCTTGCATCCTTGCAGGGGACCGCTTCGCCACTACTGTCTTTTACGGCAGCGGGTCGCGGCGGCGCCGACATCGAGAGCATTCAGGGAGTAGGTCATGGCGGGAAGCGTGAACAAGGTGATTTTGATCGGCAATCTTGGCGCCGATCCGGAAATCCGCCGCACCCAGGATGGGCGGCCGATCGCCAATCTGCGGCTCGCCACCTCGGAATCGTGGCGCGATAAAACCTCGGGCGAGCGGCGCGAAAAGACCGAGTGGCACCGCGTCGTCATTTTCAACGAGAATTTGTGCAAGATCGCCGAGCAGTACCTGAAGAAGGGCTCGAAGGTTTACATCGAAGGCGCGCTGCAGACGCGCAAGTGGCAGGATCAGTCCGGCCAGGACAAGTACTCGACCGAAGTCGTGCTGCAGAATTTCCGCGGCGAACTGACGCTGCTCGATCGCGCCGGCAGCGGATCGGCCGGCGGCAGCGGCGATGCCGATGAAAGCGCCGAGTTTGGTTCTCCCGGCCCGACGCGCAAGGTCGCGGCGGCCGCCGGAGCCGGATCCACGCGCGCCGACATGGACGACGAGATTCCGTTTTAAGGCCGACAGCGGTTTAATGCCGACAGTCTGCCGCGCGAGAATTCGTCATTGCGGGGGGCGAGGCGACGAAGCACTCTGGCGGCTGGATTGTTTCGCTAACGCTTGTAATGACGCCCAGCGATGATCGACGTCATTTTCGCCATCAAATTCGTGCATCTGATCGCCGCGGCGGCGATGTTCGGCACGTGGCTCTGCCTTGCCGCCTTCATGGTTCTGGCGCATCGCTCCGGCAATCCATCGGTTGTCGCGCTCACCGCTCAATTCGTCGTCAGTATCGAGATGATGGTGATGATCGCGGCGCTCGCGATCCAGCCGCTCTCCGGCTTTGTGCTCGCGCTTGCGATCGGGCTGTCGCCCTTCGGCGAGTTCTGGATTGTGGTCTCGCTGGCGTTTTATGCCGCGATCGTCGGGTGCTGGGCTGGCGCCTTTCGCATCGAGCGGCGTATCCGCGATCGCACGCGTGAGGCGGCGCTCAATGCGACGCCGCTGTCCGCGGACTATCGCCGGCTGTTCTGCATCTGGTGCGTGCTCGCCGCCCCGCTTCTGCTCGCCATGCTGGCGGTGTTCGCGCTGATGATCTGGCAGCCGCGGCTCGACTGAACGTCTGAAATCCGCTTTCCAGGATCGCGCTCTAGCCGACGAGCGCCAGAACATCCTTGTCCTGCCCGGCAAGTGCGGGGAGCGCGGGCCCCGCCAGCACGAAAGTGAGGCACTGCGGCAGCGGCTGGAAGCCGGCGCGCAGATAGAACGATTGGGCCGGATTATCGGCGCGCACGGTAAGCTCGATGATCGGGCTGCCGATCTCGCAGGCGAGCGCCGCGACCCGCGCCATCAGCGCCCGCGCGATGCCCTGGTCGCGCCGGTCCGGCTCGACGTAAAGATCTTGCAGGAACAGCACCGGTCCGTTCCAGCCGGTGACGACACGCTGGCTGCATGTCGCCATTCCTATGACGGGATGGCCCGCCGCTGCATCCGTGCTTTCGGCGACGAAAGCGGTGAAGCCCGGGTGAGCGCCGAAACAGTCGCGCAGCCAGTCGGTTTCGCTGGCGCGCACCGCATGTCCGGCATCTTCGCTTTCGGCGAGGAGACGCTTGAGGCGCATCATCGCCGCAATGTCGCGCGGCATGGCCGCACGCACGCGAAACCAATCCGCATGCGGCCCGCTGTCGGACATGGCCACCAATCAGACGGTGATGTTGACTTTGCTGCCGGGGCTGCTCGATCCGCCGGCAGAGGCGAGACTCGAACTCTGCGCATCGACGTCGCTGATCGACGATGATTTGTGGCCATGATGCTTGTGATGGCCCTGCGACTGCGACACTTGCTGGCTCTGCGGCTGAATGCTCGGCGCGCCGCCAATTCCCGGAATAGCCATGACTTTCTCCAATGACCCTGAGCAATCGTGATCGTTTATGGTTAACGAAGCGTGTAGGAGCGCCCCCGGGTGTGCGGCGCCAGTCGCGGGCTTGCGGAGATTTGCGGGGAAAGATCGGCCACGGCACTGGAAGAAATCCAGGCATGACCATGATCAAGTTCGTAAAACGCTGCGGATACCGTCGACCACATATTGAACGGCAAGTGCTGCAAGCAGCACGCCGAGAAGCCGCGACAGCACGATATTCCCGGTTTTGCCGAGAAGGCCGCTGATTCGTTCGGCGAAAATGAAGGTGGTCCAGCAAGAAACGGCAATAAGAGCCACTACGGCAATCAGAATTGCGATGAGCGGCCATTGGCCGGCGGCGCGGCCGGCCAGCAGAACCGTTGCCGTGAGCGCGCCGGGGCCGGCGAGGAGCGGGATGGCGAGCGGGAAGGCGGCGATATTGCGCACGTGCTCTTCCACCGCCTGCTCGGCGGCTTCGCTTTCGCGGCGTATGCGCACGCCGAACACCATTTCTGACGCGATCGAAAACAGCAGGAGGCCGCCGGCGATCCGGAACGCGGCAAGCGAGATGCCGAGCGTGCCGAGAAGCCAGTCGCCGATCAGGGCCGCACCGGCAAGGATGGCGCCGGCAACGATACTGGCGCGCACCGCGACACTGCGCCGGGCGCTTCTTGGCAGATCGTCGGTGACGGCGAGAAAAGTCGGCGCAAGGCCGATCGGGTCGACCACGACAAAGAGCGTCAGCAATGCCGAGACTGCGAAATCGAACAGCATTTTTCGCTCCGCGCGGCGCTAAGAGCCCGGAATCGGGCGGCCCGTTTGCGGGCAGGATCATGCGCCAAAACCCACTCTGCCAGCATCGGATGGCGCGGTCTTGCCCCCGCCTTTTCGTGCCCCGGGGAATGCCACTGGATAGCCACAATAAGACATTGAAAAATAAGAAGAAAATACCATTTATAAGCCGCCGATAAAGGTGGCGGAGCGCCGCCCATTCGGCTACAAAATCACGTACGATTCGTGCAGGGTTTTTGAGCGCAGGATTCTAGAAATTGTCAGATCAGGACTCGATCCCGCCGGGTGACGGCGGCAGCGATGGCGGCGCGCCGTCCGACATCCGCCCCGTGTCGATCACGGAGGAGATGAAGAAGAGCTACCTCGATTACGCGATGAGCGTGATCGTGGCGCGCGCATTGCCGGACGCGCGCGACGGGCTCAAGCCGGTGCATCGGCGCATCCTCTATTCGATGCATGAGAACGGCTACGAGTGGAACAAGCCGTATCGTAAATCCGCGCGCGTCGTCGGCGACGTCATCGGCAAATATCATCCGCACGGCGACCAGTCGATCTACGACGCGCTGGTGCGCATGGCGCAGGTTTTTTCCATGCGCCTGCCGCTGATCGACGGCCAGGGCAATTTCGGCTCGGTCGACGGCGATGCGCCGGCGGCCATGCGCTACACCGAAGTGCGGCTGGAGAAGGTGGCACATTCGCTGGTCGAGGATCTCGACAAGAACACGGTCGACTTCCAGGAAAACTACGACAATACCGAGCGCGAGCCGGTTGCGCTGCCGGCGCGCTTTCCCAACCTGCTGGTCAATGGCGCCGGCGGCATTGCCGTCGGCATGGCGACCAATATCCCGCCGCATAATCTCGGCGAGGTGATCGATGCCTGTTTCGCGCTGATCGAAAATCCGGCGCTGTCGATCGAGGATCTGATCAATATCGTTCCGGGCCCGGATTTCCCGACCGGCGGCATCATTCTCGGGCGCCAGGGCATCCGCTCCGCCTATCATCTCGGCCGCGGCTCCATCGTCATGCGCGGCAAGGTGGAATTCGAAACGGTGCGCGGCGAGCGCGAAGCGATCATCATCAGCGAAATTCCCTACCAGGTGAACAAGGCGCATCTCGTCGAGCGCATCGGCGAACTGGTGCGCGACAAGAAGCTCGAAGGCATTTCCGCGCTGCGCGACGAATCCGACCGCGACGGCTTCCGCGTCGTGATCGAAATGCGGCGCGATGCGGTGCCCGACGTGGTGCTCAACCAGCTCTACCGCTTCACGGCGCTGCAATCGTCGTTCGGCGCCAACATGGTCGCGCTCGACAACGGCCGGCCGCTGGTGATGAACCTGAAGGATCTCCTGACGCTGTTCCTCGCGTTCCGCGAGGAGGTGATCTACCGGCGCACCAAGCATCTGTTGGGCAAGGCGCGCGATCGCGCCCATGTGTTGGTCGGCCTCGCCATCGCGGTCGCCAATATCGACGAGATGATAAAGCTCATCCGCGGCGCCAAGGATGCCAACGAGGCGCGCGAAGAACTGATGAACCGCGACTGGCCGGCGAAAGATGTCGCCGCCATGGTCACGCTGATCGACGATCCGCGCCACAGTGTTTCGGAGGCGGGCGCCACGCGGCTGTCGGGCGAACAGGCCAAGGCCATCCTCGATTTGCGGCTGCAGCGGCTGACTGCTCTTGGCCGCGACGAGATCAAGGCCGAACTCGACAAGCTTGCCGTGGAAATCGCCGATTATCTCGACATCCTGCGCTCGCGCGCGCGCATCCAGACCATCATCAAGGACGAACTCACCGCAATCAAAACCGAATTCGCCACGCCTCGCCGCACTGTGATCATCGATCAGGAAGGCGAGATGGAGGACGAAGACCTGATCCAGCGCGAGGACATGGTCGTCACCGTCTCGCATGCGGGTTACGTCAAGCGCGTGCCGCTTTCGACCTACCGGGCGCAGCGGCGCGGCGGCAAGGGCCGCGCCGGCATGCAGACGCGCGAGGAGGATTTCGTCACCCGCCTGTTCGTCGCCTCGACGCATACGCCGGTGCTGTTCTTCTCGTCGCGCGGCCAGGTTTACAAAGAAAAGGTCTGGCGGCTGCCGCTGGCCGCGCCGCAGGCGCGTGGCAAGGCGCTGATCAACATCCTGCCGCTCGAGCAGGGCGAGAACATCACCACGATCATGCCGTTGCCCGAGGACGAGTCGACCTGGGACAAGTTCGACGTCATGTTCGCGACCACGCGCGGCACGGTCCGGCGCAACAAGCTGTCTGATTTCGCCGACGTGCGGCGTTCCGGCATCATCGCCATGAAGCTCGACGAGGGCGACGCCATCGTCGACGTGCAGATTTGCACCGAAAATAACGACGTGCTGCTCACCGCCGCGGGCGGCCAGTGCATCCGCTTTGCCGTCACCGACGTGCGCGTGTTCCAGGGCCGCACCTCGATGGGCGTGCGCGGCATCGCGCTGCCGGAGGGCGACAAGCTGATTTCACTGTCGATCCTGCGCCACGTCGAGGCGACGGCCGACGAGCGCGCGGCCTATCTCAAGCGCGCCAATGCGGTGCGCCGCGGCCAGAACGGCGACAGTGAGGAAGCCTCAGCCGACGGTGAAGAGGCAACCGGCGCGATCGAACTTGGCGAGCAGCGTTACGTCGTGATGTCGGAAGCCGAGCAGTTCGTGCTCACCATTTCCGAAAAAGGTTTCGGCAAGCGCACCTCGTCCTACGAGTACCGCACCACCGGCCGCGGCGGCAAAGGCATCGTCGCCATGGCGATCACCGAAAAGAACGGCCGGCTTGTCGCGTCATTCCCGATCGAGGAGAGCAACCAGATCATGCTGGTGACCGACGGCGGCCAACTCATCCGCTGTCCGGTCGACGGCATCCGCATCGCCGGCCGCTCGACGCAGGGCGTCATCGTGTTCTCGACCGCCGAAGGCGAGAAGGTCGCATCGGTCGAGCGATTGACGGAAGAGGGCGAAGAGAACGGCGGGGAGTGAGCCGGCTCCGTCTTTGCGATCGCAGCGAAGCAATCCAGAGCGGCGGTGACGTTGCAGCGATGCCGTTGCTGGATTGCTTCGTCACTTCGTTCCTCGCAATGACGAAGTGCTCTATTCCTGCCTGATATTCCCCGCCTTCATCACCTTGTCCCACTTTTCGGTGTCGCCGACGAAAAGCTTGTCGAAGTCGGCGGCCGAGCCCTTGAGCGGTGTGGAACTGACGTCGCGGAGTCTTGCGGCAATCGTCGGGTCGTTAAGTCCGGCATTGATCTCTTTGTTGAGCAGTTCGACGATCTCCTTCGGCGTCTGGCTGCGCGCGGCAACGCCGAACCACACGCTTGCCGAATAGCCCGGCAGAAATTCGCTGATCGAGGGCAGATCCGGAAAAACCGGCGAGCGTTTTGCGGTGGTCACCCCCAACGCGCGCAACTTGCCTGAATTGATATAGCCGACGAGTGTCGGCATGGCTTCGAACATGACCTGCGCACGCCCGCCCAGCATGTCGGTGAGCGCCGGCGCCGCGCCCTGATAGGGAACGTGCAGGAGATCGATGCCGGCCGACATCTTGAATAATTCGCCGGTCAAGTGCGGCGTGGTGCCGTTGCCGACCGACGCCATGACGATCTTGCCGGGATCGGCCTTCGCCAGCGCAATGAACTCGGGCACGGTCGTTGCCGGCACCGAGGGGTGCACGACCATGACCATCGGCTCGTCCGAGACGCCGCCCACGGGCGCGATATCGCGAAGGAGGTTGTATCCGAGATTGCGATAGTAGAGCGAACTGATGATGGCGGACGTGCTCATCAGAAGAAGCACGTAGCCGTCGGCGGGCGCCGAGACGACGGCCTCAATGCCGATCGTGCTGCCGGCGCCGGGCCGGTTCTCGACGACGAACGCCTGGCCGAGCCGTCTCGACAGCCAGTCGGCGATCAGGCGCGCGAAAATGTCGGTGGGGCCGCCGGGCGGAAAGCCTACGATCATGCGCACCGGCCGCGTCGGATAGTCGAGTGCCGACGCGGTCCGCGGCACCCCCGGCACAATTGCAGCGGCTGCCGTTAGACACAGGAATTGTCTGCGAGGTAAAGTCACGATAACGCTCCCGGCGGCACGTTTCTGTCGGCAACTCTCGGACAAAGCTACTCCAGATCGCCGGCTGAGGGGAGGGGTGCGACGGCCCGCCCTTTCGCCGAAAGGAATTCATCGATGAACTGGGATCTGTTCGCGGCCTATCTGATCATCACGCTCGTTCTGGTCGTCACACCGGGACCGATCGTCACACTGGTCATCGCAACGGGCGCCAGCCAGGGCGTGCGCGCGGCGCTGGCCACGGTTGCCGGTACGACTCTCGGCAATGCACTCCTCATCACCGCGATCGCATTCGGTCTCTCCTGGGTCTTGCAGAACGCCGCCGTCCTGTTCGAGGTCTTGCGCTGGGCCGGCGCCGCTTACCTGATCTGGCTCGGCATCAAGGCGTGGCGGCATGCCGGCGCGGCCGCGGCGCCGATTTCGAAAAGAGGCGTCAATTTCTCCCGCGGTTTGACCGTGGCGCTGACAAATCCCAAAACCATCGCGTTCTTCACGGCGTTCCTGCCGCAATTCGTCGATCCCAAATTGCCGGTGGCGACGCAGCTCATCGTCATGTGCACGGTCTCGGTGCTGCTCGCGGCGCTGACGGATTCGGGCTGGGCGATCGCATCCGGGCTCGGCCGCGCCTGGTTCATGAAGCCCGCGCGCGCAAAATTGCTCGGGCGGATATCCGGAATTGTGCTGATCGGCGGCGGCGTCTGGCTTTCGCTGGCGCGGCGGCCGGGATGAATTGCGGGATCATTGCGGGTTCATGGCGAAGGTTGCGGCAACTGTGAGCGCCGCACACCAAATTTGATGCCGCGATGTGCTCGGCCGCCGTTTTTAGCCAGGCCCGTCGCCCCCGGCCGTGCTCACAGTGCCGTCCTCACCTTATAAACTTCCCGGAGAAACGAAGAATATTTTCATGTACGATCTCTGCGTCATCGCGGCGCAGCTGGATCTCGCGGAGCGAGCGCCGCCACTGGAACTAATGGTATCTCCGGCCGCGGACTGTTGAAGGGAGGGCGACAATGCCTGTGCGGATCGTCGGCATGATCGGTGTCACCCCGCCGCGGAGCGACGCCACGCTCCACATCATCGAGGGCGGCCTGTCTCCGGACTATGTGGTGGAAGCGGCGCGGGCGCATGAAGCATCCGGTTTCGACCTGGTGCTTGTCGGCTATTCATCGTCGTCGGCCGAAGGCTTCCTGGTTGCGCTGCATGCCGCTTCGCACACGGAACGCCTTGGCTATCTCATCGCGCACCGGCCGGGCTTTGTTGCGCCGACGCTGATGGCGCGCAAGATCGCAACCTTCGACCATCTCACCGGCGGCCGGCTCGCCATGCACATCATCACCGGCAAGACCGACAACGAGCAGGAAGGCGACGGTGATTTCACGCCGAAGGCTGAGCGCTACCGCCGCGCCGAGGAATATCTCGAACTGATGAAGCTTGCCTGGTCGAACGAGCGACCTTTCGATTTTGCCGGCGAGTTCTAT
The DNA here is from genome assembly GCA_963808205.1 of uncultured Alphaproteobacteria bacterium. Classification (GTDB taxonomy): domain Bacteria; phylum Pseudomonadota; class Alphaproteobacteria; order Rhizobiales; family Xanthobacteraceae; genus BOG-931. The sequence continues at coordinate 1,054,976 of CAWEER010000003.1, read as the reverse complement.
CGCGTCAATGGCGCACATTCCGATGTGCGCCCGCTGCAAAAGCCGCATCCGCTGTTGTTCTTCGGCGGCGCTTCCGACGGCGCGCTGACGATGGGCGCGCGGCTCTGCGACGTCTATGCGATCTATGCCGAGCCGCTGAAGTCGACGCGCGAGCGCATGGACCAGTTTCGCGCCCAGGCCGCCGTCTTCGGACGGGCGCCGGGTTTCAACGTTTCGGTGCGCCCGATCCTTGCGGCGACCGAAGGCGCCGCGTGGGACAAGGCGAACAAGATTCTTGCGGCAATGCCGGGAAAGAAAGAATGGAGCCGGCAGGAAACAATGACCGGCCCGGTCGACAATGCCGGACGCCGCCTTATGAGTTTTGCGCTTGAAAGCGATATTCATGACGAGCGGCTGTGGATGCCGATCGCGCGAGCAACCGGCGCGCTCGGCAATACATCGTGTCTCGTCGGCACGCCGGAGCAGGTGGCGCAGGCGATGCTGGAATATTACCGGCTCGGCGTCGATTCGTTTCTGATCCGCGGCTTCGATCCGTTCAACGACACCGTCGATTTCGGCCGCGAGCTCATCCCGCGGATCAAGGCGGGCGCCGTCGAAATCGACCGGCTGCAGGCGGCGGAATGACTGCCGTTCGTTGTCCCGGCGGCAATCGCGGCTATTCGCCTTTCCATTGCGGCGCGCGCTTGTTGAGGAAGGCGTCCAGGCCTTCGCGAAAATCGCGGCTCGTGTAGCACATCAGGATCAGGTCCTCGCCTTCCTCGCGGGACAGCCGCCGCTGCAACCGCGCCAGCGCCTGTTTGGTTGCGTTCAGCGTCAGCGGCGCATTGCCTGCAATGAGAAGCGCAAGCTCGCCGACCCGACGCTGCAGCGCCCGGATGTCGTCGAGAACTTCAGTGAGCAATCCGGCGGCGGCTGCCTCATCGGCCTCCACCAGCCGCGCGGTGAATATGATGTCCTTGACCCGCGCCGGTCCGATCAGCGCGGTGAGGCGACTGATATTGGACGTCGACAGGCAGTTGCCGAGCGTACGTGCGATCGGGAATCCTATTCGCGTCGTCTTGGTGCCGATGCGGATATCGCAGCATGCCGCGATGCCGGCGCCGCCGCCGGTGCACGCACCGTTGATCGCGGCGATCGTCGGCACACGGCATTCTTCGAGCTGGGTGAGGACGCGCTCGATGCGCGCTTCGTAATCGAGCGCGTGCTGCGGCGTCGTAAACGCGCGGAACTGGTTGATGTCGGTGCCCGAGGCAAACGCCTTGTCGCCGGCGCCTTGAAAGATGAGCACCTTGATCGCCTTGTCGGCATTGGCCTGTTCGCAGATTTGCGCGAGCCGCTCGTACATTGCGAAGGTGAACGCGTTGCGCGCCTGCGGGCGATTGAACGTCACCCGCCCGATGCCGTCGCTCATCTCGAAAAGCATGTCGTTGGATGGTTCTGTCTCTGCACTCATCTATGTTCTCCGAACTGCGACATTGGATCACGGATCCCCGCGGCCAGCCTTGCGTTAATAATGCCGGAAGGCGACGTGAAGACGTGGAGCCTGATCATGGAAATCGACGTAGTCCTGTGGATCATTTTTGCGGGAACCATCGCCTTTATCGGCTGCGGCTGCCTGGCGACACGCCCCGGAAGCCATAACTGAACAACGCGCCGAAAACCTATTGCCCGCGCCGTGCCGCGCTGGCGAAGCGTTTGGCTTCCTCCGCGGCGCGGAATACGGCCTCGGCCTTGTTGATGCATTCCTGCTGTTCGAGCGCGGGATTGGAATCGGCGACGATGCCGGCGCCGGCCTGGACGTACATGACGCCGTCCTTGATCAGCGCGGTGCGCAGGACGATGCACGAATCCATCTCCTCGCCCGCGGAGAAATAGCCGACACAGCCGGCGTAGAGCGAGCGTTTATCCTTCTCCAACTCGTCGATGATCTGCATGGCGCGAACCTTTGGCGCCCCGGAGACCGTGCCCGCCGGAAACCCGGCGGCGAGCGCGTCGATCACGTCGCGATCCTTCCGCAATTTGCCTTCGACATTGGAAACGATGTGCATGACGCGGCTGTAGCGCTCGATGAAGAACTGGTCGGTGACCTTGACGGTACCGATTTCCGCGACGCGCCCGACGTCGTTGCGGCCGAGGTCGAGCAACATCAAATGCTCGGCGCGCTCCTTCGGGTCGGCGAGAAGTTCGGTTTCGAGCGCCTGATCCTCGTGCGGCGTCGCGCCGCGCGGCCGCGTCCCGGCGATCGGGCGGATGGTGACGATGCCGCCGGACCTCTTGACCAGGATTTCCGGGCTTGATCCGGCGACGGCGAAGCCGCCGAAATCGAGATAATAAAGGTAGGGCGATGGATTGACGCGCCGCAGGGCGCGATAAAGCGAAAACGGCGGCAGCGTGAACGGCGCTTCGAAACGCTGCGACAGCACGACCTGAAAAATATCACCGGCGGCAATATAGTCCTTGGCGCGCATCACCATGCGCTTGAATTCCTCGGGACTGGTGTTCGATTGCCGTTCGACCTCGATGGGTCCGGCATGCGATTGCGCCGCCGATTTGTCGAGCGGCTTGTCGAGCGCGTCGACGATGGCCGAGAGACGTTCGGTGGCGCGCGTCAGCGCCACCTTGGCCGTCACGCCGGCCTGCGCCCGCACCGGCGTGACGATCGTGATCGTGTCCTCGACCGCGTCGAAGACGATGACCACGGTCGGGCGAATGAGGATCGCGTCCGGAATTCCGATGGGGTCGGGCGCGTGAGACGGCAAATCCTCCATCTGGCGCACCATGTCATAACCGAGATAGCCGAATACGCCGGCGGCCATCGGCGGCAATGCGGACGGCAACACAATGCGGCTCTCGGCGAGGAGCGCACGGAGCGCATCGAGCGGCGCGGCACCGGCCGGCGCGTAGGCCGCCGGATCGTTCTGCGGTGCACGGTTGATCTCGGCGTGCCGGCCATCGACGCGAAAAATCAGGTCAGGCTCGAGGCCGACGATCGAATAGCGGCCGCGCACGGCGCCGCCTTCAACCGATTCCAGGAGGATGCTCATGCTCGTCGAGCCGTTGGGCCGCGAGCCTGTGACCTTGAGGAAGACGGAGACCGGAGTTTCCAGGTCGGCGACCAGCGTCGTCCACACGACTTGCGGTTCGTCGGCTGCATAGCGCGCCGCGAATATGTCCGCCGCAGGCTCGATTTGCATTTAGTTGGTGTCCGGCGCGCCGTTACCCATGGCCTGTGCGAGCACGCTCGTATTGACCGTCGTTCCGAGATTGGTTTCGAGCCACGTCATGTATTGATCGGTCACGTCGCCGGTCATTTCCCGTTGCACGTTCTGCGCAATTTTTTCGGAGTCGGGTGAGCCTGGATCGAGCTTCGGCGTCTTGATATCGGTCGTGCGGAACACGATCCATTGCGTCGGCACGTCGCCCGCGGCGCTGCCGAAGGCGTCTTTCGCGGTATGAAAGATCGATTCACTCATTCGCGGTGTGATATTTGTGCTGGCGCCGCCGCGCTTGAGGTCGGCGGCGGTCTGCACTTTCACGCCATTGGCCGAGGCAAGCGCATCGAGCGCCGTTCCGCCCTTGGCCTTGTCGAGCAGATCGGCAGCCTTGGCTTTCAGCCGTGAAGCGATTTCGTCGTCGTGCCAGCGCCGCTCGACCGCATCCTTGACCTCGTCGAGCTTGCGTTCGTGGGCCGGCGTGATCGCGGCGACGTCAAACCAGACATAGCCGCCATCGGCATCGATCGGGTCATTGTCGACGCCGACATCGGAGGCGAAGGCGTCGCCGATGATCTTGCCGGCTTGCGGCAGGTCCGCGACGGGCTTGCCGTCCGGGTCGCGGCCGGAGCGGTCGACGTTATAGGTCACGACGGGAAGCTTCAGCTTGGCCGCCGCTTCTTCGAGCGAGGCGCCGCCGGCGCGGGTGTCCTCGATCTTGTCGTGAATGTCCTGCACCTGCGCCTTGGCGCGCTCGAGCGCGATGGCGTTGCGCAGCTCCGGTGCCGCGTCGGCGAAGGGCTTCGTCGTTTCGGGGTCGATCTTGAGTGCGGTGACAATGACCGCACCGTACGGTACCTGGACCGGCGCGCTGACTTCGCCTGCCTTGAGCGCGAATGCGGCGTCGGCAACTGCGGGCTCGACGATCCGCGATTTTGCGATAGAGCCGAGATCGAAGTCCTGCGGCTTGAGGCCGCGCTCGGCGGCGATGGCGTCGAAGCTCGTTCCATTTTTGATGCGGTCGGCGGCAGCTTGAGCGTCCGCCATATTCGGGAACACGATCTGCTCGATATGGCGGCGCTCCGGCGTCGTAAAACTCGAGCGCCGCTCATCGTAAGCGTGCTTGACGTCGTCGTCGGAGATTTCCATCCACTTAGCCAATGCCGCCGGCGTCACCGTGACAGTGGCGATCTTGCGCGTCTCCGGCGCACGGAACAAAATTTTACGCTCGTCGAAATATTTGCTGATCTCGTCGGCGGTCGGCTGCGGAATGTCGCCCGCCTGCGCCGGCCCAAGCGTCAGATACTGGATGCTGCGCTGTTCGTTCTGGAACTGGTTGATGGCGTCGAGCCATGCCTGCGGCGGGGAGATGTTTCCGGACACGGTGTCGAGGATTTGGCGCCGCAGCGCCGTCTCCCGCCGGTCGGTGATGAAGCGCTGCTCGGTCAGGCCCATATTGTGCAAGGCGAGACTGAACTTGACCTGATCAAACTTGCCGTCCGGGCTCTGCAGGCTCGGATCGCTGGTGATGTGCCTGGCGACCTCATCGTCGGATATGCCGAGCCGCATCTGGCGCGCGCGCTGGTCGAGCGCGGCCTGGCCGATCATCTCGCCGAGCACCTGCTTGTCGAGGCCAATCGCGAGCGCCTGGTCGGGCGGCACCGGATGACCGATCTGGCGGCTGATCTGCTCCAGGCGATCCTGATAGGCCTGCCGGAACTGCTCGATCGGGATTTCGACCTTGCCGATCTTGGCCAGCGACGACCGGCCGAAACCGTGGAAAATGTCATTGATGCCCCAGATGCCGAAGCTGACGACGAGCACCGACATGACCACGCCCATCAGGGCGCGGCCGAGCCAATTTTCCGAGGCTTTGCGAATACCGCGTAACATTGTTCAGTTCGGTCCAAGGTTTGGATGATGCGGGCTTGGGGCGGCGCACTATAAGGAGCGTCAACAAACGCCGCAACTAACGGGTTTTGCAGCTAAAACGCCCTTCTCGGAGCGCAAGTGGTCTGCTAACGCCTGTTAGTCACACGACTCCTGCTGCTGCTTCCCGGCCGCTTCTTGGGCCAATTTTTTGGGCGATACGATGGCGCGCCGTCCACTTCTCGCTGGCAACTGGAAAATGAACGGGCTTGAGGCCTCGGCCGGCGAATTGGAAAAGATCATCGCCGGCGCGCGGTCGCTCGCGCAAAGCACGGCCAATGTCGAGGTGATGGTGTGCCCGCCGGCGACGCTCCTGGCCGGTTTTGCCGCTCTCGCGTGGGGAACGCCGGTGAGCATCGGCGGCCAGGACTGCCACGCCGAACCCTCCGGCGCCCATACCGGCGACATCGCCGCCGAGATGCTGCGCGACGCCGGCGCCAAGGCTGTCATCGTCGGCCATTCCGAGCGCCGCCAAAACCACGGCGAAACCAACGCCATGGTGCGCGCCAAGGCGCTTGCGGCGCGGCGCGCCGGTCTTCTTGCAATCGTTTGCATCGGCGAGACGCGCGCCGAGCGCGATGGCGGCAAGGCACGCGATGTCGTTGGGACACAGCTCGACGGATCGCTTCCGGACGGAGCGGGCGATATCGTCATCGCCTATGAGCCGGTCTGGGCGATCGGCACCGGCGTGACGCCGACCGCAGGCGACGTCGGCGCCATGCATGGATTCATTCGCGAGCGGTTGTTGGCGCGGTTCGGCACGGCGGGGCGCGACATGCGCGTTCTTTACGGCGGATCGGTAAAACCTTCGAACGCCGGGGAATTGCTGGGCATCGACAATGTCGATGGCGCGCTCGTCGGCGGTGCGAGCCTCAAAGCCGACGAGTTTCTGGCGATTGCCGCCGCTTATCGCTAGACTTGATCCCAACGCTGCGAATAAGCGGCGCGGGGAGGAAGTCATGACAATTCATCGCACAGCCGGTGCGCTTGCCGGGTTGCTGCTGTCGCTTGTGACAGCGCAGGCCCAGGCGGCGGAATTGAAGGTGCTCGCGTCAACCGCCATCAAAGGCGTGCTCGAGGAACTCGGTCCGCAATTCGAAAAGGCGACCGGGAACAAGGTCGTGTTCACCTTCGGCCCGGCGGCCGTCATGAAGACGCAGATCGACCAGGGCGCGGCATTCGATCTTGCCATCCTGACCCCGCCGCTGGCCGACGCTCTTACCGCTGCAGGCAAAGTCGACGGCGCGACCCGCGCCACGATCGCCCGCGCCGGTTTGGGCGTTGTGGTTCGCGCCGGCGCGCCGAAACCCGATGTCAGCACGGCCGCGGCATTGAAACAGGCGCTGCTGGCGGCCAAGTCGATCGGCTTCAATGGCGTAGGAGCAAGCCGCATCGGCATCGAGGCAGCGCTCGGCAAGCTTGGCATTGCCGGGGACGTGAAGCCCAAAATCGTGCTTCTGGACGTGTCGGCCCCCGTCGCGGTCGCCAAAGGCGATGTCGAGATGGGCTTGGGTCCGGTGAGCGAAATCCTTGCGGTCTCGGGCGCCGAAAACGCCGGCGCATTCCCGAGCGAACTTCAATCCTATCTGGTCATGACGGTGGTGGTCGCGGCAAACACCAAAGACGCCGACACGGCCAAGGCGCTGATCAGGTTCCTCACCGCGCCGGCAGCAGGGCCGACGATCAAGACTAAGGGAATGGAGCCGGGCTGAGCCCGAACGGTTCAGCGCGGCGGGATCTGCGGTGCGGCGACCGGATTTGATTGTGCCGCGGCAGGCGGCACATCGTTCGATGCCGTACGAATCTCGGGATCGGCGGTCCGGTAAAGGATGATGCCTGCCGCGATCACGGCAAAGACCGCGGCCGCTGCGAACCACAGTCCCGTGGCATCGGCGCCGTTCTCGAATTCGAGCTTGGCGGGCAGATCTAGTTTGCTGGCTGGATCGCTCATTTTGTCGTCCATCGCACCCTCCGTTGAAGAAGGCATATGGACAACGCCGCAGAGCCCTCCCGTGGTGGCAGGGCAGGCATGCGAAAGTTCCGGGAGAGGTAAACGAAAGCTCTCTCGCCGCAGCGCCCTTTCGAGACGGCGCCGATTGGGTCTATTCTAGTTTTAACAAATACTGCTTTTAACAAATGCTGCCGCGCAAAATCGCGCGTGCCGCGGGGAGGGTGCGATGACCGAGGATAAGAAAATCCGCGAAACCATTCCACGCCGCAAATTTCTGGTGGGCGCCGGCCTCGCGGGCACAGCCGCGGCGGCGGGCCTCGCGCAGTCCGCACCCGCTCAAGCGCAAACGGCGGCGCCGGCTGCCGCGGCGCAAACTGCGCCGCAGGACGAACCGCTTCTCATCCTCAACGAAACCGAGCACGCCTTCGTCGTCGCTGCGATCGATACGCTCATTCCCGCGGACGAATTGTCGCCGTCGGGCAGCGATTGCGGCTGTGCCGTCTATATCGACCGGCAACTCGCCAGCGCCTGGGGTGGCGGAGCGAAATCGTATCGGGCCGGTCCTTACATCAAAGGCAAGCCCGAGCAGGGCTATCAGCTTCCGCTGACGCCCGCCGAATTCATGAGCGCCGGAATTGCCGCCGCCAATGTGTGGTCGCGCAAAACCTATGGCCACGATTTCGACCGGCTCGATCCGGACAAGCGCATCGAAGCGCTCAAGGAAATGCAGGAGGGCAAGGCGGAATTTGTCAATTTCAGTTCGCGCGCGTTTTTTGCCCGCCTCCTGACGATGACCATGGAGGGATTCTTCGGCGATCCAATCTATGGCGGCAACCGCAACAAGGCCTCGTGGCGCATGCTGGGCTTTCCCGGCCTGCCCGCGACCTACGCCAATGTGATCGACGAGTATCGCGACAAGCGCTTCGTCGCCGAGCCGCAATCCATCGCAGATTTCTCGTAGCGGGGGGCGGACATGGTGACGCGATTGAAAGACGTCGACGCGGTCACGGTCGGCCTCGGCTGGACCGGCGCCATCATGGCGCGCGAATTGACCAAAGCCGGACTGAACGTGGTGTCGCTCGAGCGCGGGCCCGACCGCATTCCTGGCGAGGATTTCATCCTGCCGTCGGTGCGCGACGAGATGAAATACTCGCAACGCCTCGAACTGATGATGGACAATTCCATCGACACGATCACGTTCCGCAATTTCGGCGACGAGCAGGCCCTGCCGATCCGCCGCATCGGCGCGTTTTTGCCGGGCGAGGGCGTGGGCGGCTCCGGCATTCATTGGGGCGCGCTGCACTGGCGCTTTCTGCCGAGCGATTTCCGCATCCGAAGCGCGCTCGGCGAACGCTATGGCAAAAACGCAATCCCGGACGACATGACCATCCAGGACTGGCCCGTCAGCTACGACGATCTTGAGCCGCACTACGATCGTTTCGACAAAATCTGCGGCGTGTCGGGCAAGGCGGGTAATGTGCGCGGCAAGAAGATCGCGGGCGGCAATATCTTCGAAGGCCCGCGCAGCAACGAATATCCGAACGCGCCGGTTAAATCGAGCAATGCCGGCCTGATGTTCGACGCGGCGTCGAAGAGCCTCGGCTATCATGCGTTCCCGGCGCCGGTGGCGATCGCGAGCAGCGCCTATACCAATGCCGAAGGCGTCGAACTCGGCGCCTGCGAATATTGCGGATATTGCAACCGCATTGCGTGCGAGACCAACGCCAAGGCGTCAGCCAATTCAACGCTCATGCCGGCGTTGCGGCTCGATCCCAAATTCGAGCTGCGCGCGCGCTGCTTCGTCACCAAGCTCAATTACGACAAGGCGGCAAAGCGGGTCGTGAGCGTCACCTATACCGACATGCGCAACGGCGAAGAGTACGAACAGCCGGCGGGTATCGTGATTCTGTCGGCGTTCGTATTTTCGAACGTGCAGCATCTGCTGCTGGCCGGGATCGGAGAGCCGTACGACGCGGCAAGCGGCAAAGGCATCGTCGGCAAGAACTACGCTTATCAGTTCGAGGCGAACGCCAGCGCCTTCTTCGAGAACAAGGAACTCAATCCGTATTGGGGCTCGTCCGGAATGTCGGTCTGCATCGACGACTTCAACGGCGAGACTTTCGATCACGGCGGCCTCGGCTTCTTCGGCGGCGGCTACCTGCAATGCAACACGGCAGGCGCACCGCCGATCGCCGGCCGCACCGTGCCGCACGGCACGCCGGAATGGGGCTCCGAGTGGAAGCACGCGACGGTGAAGTGGTATCACCACGCCGCGCGTTTCAACACGCAGGGTTCGGTTTACGCCAACCGCGCCAATTTCATGGACCTCGATCCGACCTATAAGGACATACTCGGCCGGCCGCTGATCCGGCTGACCTACAATCCTCCCGACAACGAATTCAAAATGTCGAGCTATCTGCTCGCCAAGCTCGAAGGGATCATCAAAGCGATGAACCCGACGAGCTACGACATGCATCCGCGCCCGAAGACTTTCACGGTCGTGCCGTACCAGTCGACGCACAATACCGGCGGCACGATGATGGGCGCGGACCCGAAGTCGGGCGTGGTCAATCGCTATCTGCAGGCCTGGGACGCGCACAATTTGTTCGTCCAGGGTGCGTCCGTGTTTCCACAGCAGCACGGCTACAATCCGACCGGAACGGTGGGCGCGCTGGCTTACTGGTCGGCGAAAGCCATCACGTCGACCTATCTCAAAAATCCGGGACCTCTGGTCCATGCATAAAATGGTCATTCCGGCTGCCGCAGCGTTCCTGATTACGCTCGCTGCGGGGTCTGCTTCGGCCGCCGATGCGGCCCACGGCAAGCTCGTGTTCCAGACTTGCGCGGCCTGCCACAGCGACAAGCCCGACGCGATCGGGCCGTCATTGCGCGGCGTGTACGGCCGCAAATCCGGCGCGCTGCCGGATTTTCGCTACTCGAACGCCATGCTGCGCGCCAACCTCACCTGGGATGACGCGAATTTGCGTGACTACATCAAGGACCCGCAGGCCAAGGTCAAAGGCAACCGGATGCCGTTCGGGGGGCTCGCGGTGCCCTCCGACATCGACGACGTGATTGCCTATCTGAAGGACTATAAATAGGCCCGGATCGGGCCTATTTCCTCATATTGCCGCTGCCATAGAAATGCCGCGCCGGATCGTGTAGAGACGCCGCGAATTCCTATATAGAGACGCATCGGACGGGGCCGCTGGCCTCGCATTGGCCGCGGGCGGAAAACGAATGCTGACTGTCATTATCGTCATTCATCTCATGCTGGTCCTGGGCCTGATCGGCGTGGTGCTGCTGCAAAAGTCCGAGGGCGGCGGCCTGGTCAGTTCGACCAGCGGCTTTCTGTCGAGTCGCGGCACAGCGAACGTGCTGACACGTGCGACCGCGTTTCTCGCCGCCGGGTTTTTCGTCACCAGCCTTTTGTTGTCGTGGCTCGCAAGCTTCGAGCGCCATCCGACGTCCATTATCAATACCGGCGCACCGGCGGGGCAGGAAGCGCCGGCAGGCGGCGGACCACCGGCACCGCCGCTGAGTGGCGGGAGCGGCCTGCTCAATGAATTGCAAAAGGGCATTCCGGGCTTGCCGGCTGCGCCAAGTTCCGGCGGATCGGGTTCCGCACCCAGCCCGGCTCCGGGCGGCCCGCAAGTGCCGCGGTCGCAATAGCGGAAAGCTCACCCGATGGCTGCAATCGAACCCCCGCAAAGGTCCCCAACAAGCCCGGCGCGGGGGCTTCGCTATTGCATAAGGAGTTGTGCACAAGCCGATGAAAACAAGAGTTTTTCCACAAGCCGCCATGGCCCTTATGCACGGCGCGGCAGATATTCCGGAAATTCGCTCGCGGAATTGCCGAAGGCGGGATAGGCGGTAGGCCCCATGGCGCGGTACATTTTCATCACCGGCGGCGTGGTTTCCTCACTTGGCAAGGGTCTGGCTTCCGCAGCGCTCGGCGCGCTCCTGCAGGCGCGCGGCTACAAGGTCCGGCTGCGCAAGCTCGACCCCTATCTCAATGTCGATCCGGGCACGATGTCGCCGTACCAGCACGGCGAGGTTTTTGTCACCGACGACGGCGCCGAGACCGACCTCGATCTCGGCCACTACGAGCGCTTCACGGGGCGGCCGGCGACGCGGCAGGACAACATCACCACCGGCCGCATCTATCAGGACATCCTGACCAAGGAGCGCCGCGGCGACTATCTCGGCGCCACCATCCAGGTCATTCCGCACGTCACCAACGCGATCAAGGATTTCATCCGCGACGGCAATGAGGGCTACGATTTCGTATTGTGCGAAATCGGCGGCACGGTCGGCGATATCGAGGGCCTGCCGTATTTCGAGGCGATCCGCCAATTGGGCAATGATCTGCCGCGCGGCCACGCCATCTACATCCACCTGACGCTGATGCCGTTCATTCCGAGCGCCGGCGAGCTGAAAACCAAGCCGACGCAGCATTCGGTGCGCGAATTGCGCGCCATCGGCATCCAGCCGGACATCCTGCTCTGCCGCACCGACCGCGAAATCCCTGAAAGCGAGCGCAAGAAGCTGGCGCTGTTCTGCAATGTGCGCGAGAGCGCGGTGATCGAGGCGCGCGATGTCGACAACATCTACGCCGTGCCCGAGGCCTATCACGCCGGCGGTCTCGACGATGAAGTGCTCGCCGCCTTCGGCATCGAAAATCCGCCGCCGCCCGATCTTGCGACCTGGCACCTGATCAACGAGCGTGTCCGCAATCCGGAAGGCGACGTGACGATCGCCATCGTCGGCAAATATACCGGCATGAAGGACGCCTATAAGTCGCTGATCGAGGCGCTCTCGCACGGCGGCATCGCCAACAAGGTGAAGGTCAAGCTCGATTGGATCGAGAGCGAGGTGTTCGAGAACGAGGATCCGGCGCCGTTCCTCGAACACGTCAACGGCATCCTGGTGCCGGGCGGCTTCGGCCAGCGCGGCGCCGAGGGAAAGATTCTCGCCGCGCAGTTCGCGCGCGAGCGCAAGGTGCCGTATTTCGGCATCTGCTTCGGCATGCAGATGGCCGTCATCGAGGCGGCGCGAAACCTGTGCGGCATCGAAGAGGCCAATTCGACCGAGTTCGTGCAGACGAGCGAACCTGTCGTCGGCCTGATGACGGAATGGATGAAAGGCAATGAGCTGCAAAAGCGCGGCGCCGCCGGCGATCTCGGCGGCACCATGCGGCTCGGCGCCTATCCGGCGATGCTGCAGCGCGGCTCGCGCGTCGCCGAGATTTATGACGCGGCGGAAATCTCCGAGCGCCACCGCCACCGCTACGAGGTCAATACCGCCTACAAGGATCGGCTCGCCCAGCACGGCATGCGGTTTTCAGGCATGTCGCCCGACGGCATCCTGCCGGAGATCATCGAGTATGACGATCATCCCTGGTTCATCGGCGTGCAGTTTCACCCGGAACTGAAATCGCGGCCGTTCGCGCCGCATCCGCTGTTCTCGTCCTTTATCGGGGCCGCGGTGGAGCGGAGCCGGCTGGTGTAATTCTCGGCACAGCGTTGACGCGTCATGGCCGGCTTGTCCCGGCCATCCCCGTCTTATTACTGTGTCGCCGAGACAAGGCCCGGATGCTCGGGACATAGGCGAGCGAAGCGACGCCGTTCTTCGAACGGCCATGCCCGGGCATGACGAGTGAAGAGAGGAAACCCATGATCTACGAATTGCGCGTTTATACCTGCATCCCGGGCCGGCTTCCGGCGCTGCTCAAGCGTTTTGAAGAGCAGACGCTGAAAATCTGGGAGAAGCACGGCATCAAGCAGGCCGGTTTCTGGACGGTGCTCGTCGGCGACGGCAGCCAGGATCTCCATTACCTGGTGGCATGGGACTCTCTCGCCGACCGCGAAAAGAAATGGAACACGTTCCAGGCCGATCCGGCGTGGCACAAGGCGCGCGACGACAGCGAGAAGGACGGGCCGATCATTGCCAATATCAGGAGCGCGTTCTTGCGGCCGACGGCGTTTTCGTCGGTGAAGTGATCCTGCGGCCGTCATTTCGGACTCGCCGCTTCGCGGCGGTCTGGAGTGACGTTGGAGGCGTTGACCCGGCTTGCCGCGGCCTTCATGGTCGTCCGCGAGGACATCAATGACGCCAAATCCCGTCGTCACCATAGGCAATGCCCGTTTCGGCAATGCGCTGCCACTCGCACTGATTGCGGGCCCGTGCGTGCTGGAAAGCCGCGCGCATGCGTTCGAGATGGCCTCGGCGCTCAAGGAGATCGCGGCGAAACTCAATCTCGGTTTCGTCTACAAAACCTCGTTCGACAAGGCGAACCGGACCAGCGCGGCGAGCGCCCGCGGCATAGGCCTCGACAAGGCGCTCGCGATTTTCGCCGAACTGCGTGAAAAACTCCGCGTGCCGCTCCTCACCGACGTTCACGAGCCGGAGCAATGCGCCCGCGTCGCCGACGTTGCCGACGTGCTGCAGATCCCGGCGTTTCTTTGCCGGCAGACCGACCTCCTCGTCGCCGCCGCCAAAACCGGCCGTGCCGTCAACGTCAAGAAGGGCCAGTTCCTGGCGCCGTGGGACATGGCCAATGTCGTCGCCAAGATCACCGGCGCCGGCAATGCCGACGTCCTCGTCACCGAGCGCGGCGCGTCGTTCGGCTACAACACGCTCGTTTCCGACATGCGCGCGCTGCCGGTGCTTGCGAAAACCGGAGCGCCGGTGATTTTCGACGCCACCCATTCGGTGCAGCAGCCGGGCGGGCAGGGCACGTCGTCGGGCGGCGAGCGCGAATATGTCCCGGTGCTGGCGCGGGCGGCAGTGGCAGTCGGCGTCGCGGGCGTCTTCATCGAGACCCATCAGGATCCCGACAAGGCGCCGTCCGACGGGCCAAACATGATTCCGCTCAAGGACTTGCCGGCGCTTCTTATGCGTTTGATGCAATTTGACAGGCTGGCCAAAAACTGAACGCGCCAAAGACCGGACGGAAATAGACTCCGGTCGATGCGTCCCAGCAACAAACGGGACACCGCCATTCCGCCTCTTCTGCGAGTTGCCAGCCTGATCGTCTTCGCCTCGACGCTATTCTCGCGCGCGGTCGATCCGGTCATTCCCAAAATCGCAGCCGACCTCGGCATCGCCGTGACGACCGCGGCGCTGTTGTCGACGGCGTTTACGTTTCCCTATGCCGTGATGCAGCCCGCGCTCGGCACCATTGGCGATTTTTTCGGCAAGACCCGCCTGATGAATGTGAGCCTGACCGTGGTCGCGATCACCACGCTGGTTTGCGCATTCGCCGGCAACTTTTATGTGCTGGTGGCGATGCGGGTCGTCGCAGGCATGCTCGCCGGCGGCATTTTTCCGGTCGGCATCGCGATCGTCGGCGACCTGGTGCCGGTCGAAAAGCGTCAGGTGGCGATCGGCCGGATGCTTGCGATCGGGCTCACCGGCAATCTCATCGGCGCAACGATCTCAGGCTTCATCGGCGACCTGTTCGGCTGGCGCGCGGTGTTCCTCACGCTGGGCGGGTTCGGCCTCGTGGTTGCGATTATTGCGTTCTTCGCTTTTCGCGGCATGCGCATCGGCGGCTCAAAGCCGTTCAGCATTGCCAGCGCCATGGCAGGCTTTAAGGGCATCTTTGCCGACCCCCGCGCGAAATTCTGTTTCAGTTCGGTGTTTTTCGAAGCCATCGTCATCCACGGCATGTTTCCCTACGTGGCGCTGCTGTTGCTGGCGTCCGGCACGACCCGCTCGTCCTATGCGGGCATCGTCATCGCCGCGTTCGGGCTTGGCGGTATCATCTTTTCACTGTCGCTGCCGCTTCTTGTGAAACACGTCACCGAACGGCGCATGATGCTGGCCGGCGCGGTCTGCGCCTGCATCGCCTTCGTGCTGATCTCGTTTAATTTCGTCTGGTATTTCCAGGTGCCGGTATTCATGTTGTTCGGCATTGGTTTTTACATGCTGCACAACTGCATCCAGGTCCACGTCACTGACCTGACGCAGACGGCGCGGGGTGCGGCGCTGTCGCTGCATTCGGCGTCGTTCTATTTCGGCCAGGCCATCGGGCCGATCTATTACGGCTATTCTTTCGCGCATTTCGGCACGGCAAAACCGCCGCTTGTGGGGGCGGTCGTGATCCTCGTCATCGGGCTCGTTTGCGCGCGGTTCCTGCGCCACCGAAGGGCCGGCCTGACCCTTGCCGAAGGGCCGTAAGACGCCCATTATTAAGCCATCGGCAAGGGGTGCCGGCCCCTTCGTGGGGGTTGGCTGAGATTAAACCCGTCGAACCTGTCTGGGTCATTCCAGCGAAGGGAAGCCGCGTTGAACGGACCTGCTGCAGCCAAACCTCATATCGGCAAGCGGCCGCGCGTCGCCATTATCGGCGCGGGCGTCGTCGGGCTCGGCATCGCCTGGCGTCTGGCGTCGCGGGCCGACGTTTCGGTGTTCGATCGCGGCAAAGCCGGATCCGGCGCAAGCCATGCGGCGGCCGGCATGCTGGCTGCCTGCTGCGAGGCGGAGCCCGGCGAGGAAGCTTTGGTTGCGCTCGGCCGCGATAGCCAGGCGCGCTGGCCGGGTTTTGCCGAAGAGCTGCAACGCGCAAGCGGCATCGACGTGGATTTGCGCCGCGAAGGCACGGTTGTTCTGGCGCTCACCGCGGACGATCAGGCCGCGCTCGCGCATCAATTGGAATTCCAGAAGAAGCTCGGCCTGCCGCTGGAATGGCTGTCGGCCGCCGCAACGCGCGCGAAGGAACCGCATCTTGCCGGCAAAATCGCGGGCGGGGTGTTCAGCCCGGAAGATCATCAGGTCGATAACCGCAAGCTCACGCAGGCGCTGCGCGTCGCCGCCGAGGCAGCGGGCGTAAGAATTTACGAGCATCGTCCGGTTGCGGAGATTGCCGTGCAGGCCGGCCGCGCCGATGGCGTCATCTTCGAGGATGGCACGCGCGCCGAAGCCGACATCGTGGTGCTTGCCGCCGGCGCCTGGTCGCGCGGCATCAAGGGTTTGCCGCCGGACCGGCGTCCCCCGGTGCGTCCCGTCAAAGGCCAGATGCTGGCGCTGCGCATGGACCCGGCGTCGCCGCTACTCAATCACGTGCTCTGGGCGCCGGGCGCTTATCTCGTACCGCGCCGCGACGGCCGGATGATCATCGGGGGCACCGTCGAAGAAAAGGGATTTGATGAAACGATCACCGCGGGCGGCATGCTGACGCTGCTCGAAGCCGCGTGGCGCGCGATCCCCGCCATCGAGGAACTGCCGATCGACGAAATCTGGGTCGGCCACCGGCCAGGCAGCCGGGACGACGCCCCGATCCTCGGCCGCGCGCCGCTCGAAAATCTGTTCTATGCGACCGGTCATCACCGCAACGGCATATTGCTCGCGCCGGTGACCGCGGATGCGATGGCAAAACTCATTCTCGACGATGTCTCCGAGCCGGCGCTAAAACCGTTTGCGCTCGAGCGCTTCCTGCCGGCGCGTGCCGCGGAGTAGGGGACGCCGATGAACGAAGGCACAATCCGGGTTAACGGCGAAAGCGAGCCGCTCAGCGTTGCGACGATCGACGCGCTGCTTGAGGAAAAAGCCGTCGATACCGAAAAACGCGGCGTTGCCGTCGCGCTCAACGGCTCCGTCGTTCCTCGCGCGGCGTGGCGCGACACTGCGCTCAAGGCCGGCGACAGCGTCGAGATCGTGCGCGCGCGGCAGGGAGGCTGAAGATGTCCGATCCGCTTATCATCGCCGGTCATGAATTCGGCTCGCGGCTGTTTCTCGGCACTGCCGGCTATCCGAACCGGAAGATGATGCTCGACGCGATTGCCGCGAGCGGCACGCAGATGGTCACTGCCTCGATCCGCCGCATCAGCCTTGCCGGCGACGACGAGAGTTTGATCGATTTGCTCAAGGACAAGGTTCAATTCCTGCCCAACACGGCGGGATGCCAGACCGCGAAGGACGCCGTGCTGACGGCGGAACTGGCGCGCGAGGCGCTCGATACCAACTGGATTAAACTCGAAGTCATCGGCGACCGCGAACTGCTTTATCCCGACGTCGAAGAACTGTTGCGCGCAACCGAAACGCTGGTCGCCAAGGGTTTTATCGTTCTGCCTTATTGCACCGACGATCCGGTGACCTGCCGCAAGCTCGCCGATGCCGGCGCCGCGGCCGTGATGCCGCTCGGCTCGCCGATCGGTTCAGGGCGCGGCGTGTCCAATCCGCACCTGATCGAACTGATCTGCGCGCGCTCACCGGTGCCGGTGGTGTGCGATGCCGGAATCGGCACCGCGTCGGATGCGGCATTGGCGATGGAGCTCGGCTGTGCCGCGGTGCTGCTCAACACTGCAGTGTCGAAAGCGCAAGACCCGGTGCTGATGGCCAAGAGCATGCGCGCCGCGGTGGAGGCCGGCCGGCTATCGCGGATTGCCGGGCGCATTGCGAAAAAATCGCACGCCGAGCCCTCAAGCCCGCAGTTCGGGCTGGTTGGGACCTGAGACGGACGCTTAATCCGGCACTGCCGCTGCCAAAGCCAATCGCTTCGCGACGTCGCACAACGATCTGTCGCGCGTCCACAGGCTCGCGTCGGTTGTGAGCGCGACTGCGGCGAGCAAATGGACATCGACATAGCCGATGCCAATTCCTGGCAGACGATGTTGGTCGACAAAGTCGAGCACCTCGTCGCTTGAGGCGACGACCGCTTGTGGAAGCAGCCGCAGCGTGTCCAAAATCATGCTTCGTTGCGGCAGATTGCCGAGCGCAAGTTCGCCGAGCACGAAGGGGTGCATGACGACCTGGTTCGCATCCAGCAGTCTGACAAGCGCTGAATTTGACGCGCGCAGATGATCGACCCATACGGAGGTATCGACCAGAATCACCTTCGCGCCGCCCGTCGCCGCGGTGGCGCCGACAGATGCGGCACCTTTCCTCCAAGCCGAGCCAGTCGCCGCGCGGCTTCGCGCTCGATCAGCGCTTTTAAAGCCTCGCGGACAAGCGCCGATTTTTCTTTCAGACCGGTGAACTCCTGGGCTTTCGCCAGCAACTCGTCGTCCAGCGCTAAAGTCGTTCGCATCGGCGTCTCCGCTTGAGGCACGATTTATATCATTAAATGATGCCAATTTCAATGCCTGACGGGAGAGCCGCTACCCGCTGCTTGTTTGGGTGTGCTGTCGGATCGATCCTCAGGCCATCATCTCCCGCGTCAGCGGCATCACCTTCTCGCCGAACAGCGCGATGTTGCGCATGATCTTTTCGTGCGACAGCGTGCCGGCCGAGTATTTCATGGTGAAGCGCGAAATGCCGAGCGCCTTCGCGGTCGTTGAAATCCGGCGCGCCACGGTTTCCGGGGAGCCGACATAGAGCGAGCCCTGGTCGGCTTCGCGGTCGAACTCCGCACGCGTCATCGGCGACCAGCCGCGTTCCGCTCCGATCCGGTCGCGCATCTTCTTGTAGTCGGGCCACAGTTCCTCGCGCGCTTTCCCGTCGGTCTCGCCGACATAGCCGTGCGAATGCACGCCGATCTCGCGCACCGGCCGGCCGAATTGCGCAAAGGCGCGGTGATAGAGGTCGACATAGGGTTTGAAGCGGTTGGGATCGCCGCCGATGATGGCGAGCATCAGCGGCAGGTCGTAACGGGCGGCGCGGACCACGGATTCCGGGCTGCCGCCGACGCCGATCCAGACTTTCAGCGGCGGATTTTCCACCGGCGGGAAGACGCGCTGATTGGCGAGCGGCGGGCGCGTCGTGCCGCTCCACGTCACCGGCTCCTGCTTGAGCAGCGCCGCGAACAGATCGAGTTTTTCCTCGAACAGCACTTCGTATTGCGCGAGGTCGTGGCCGAACAGCGGAAAGCTCTCGGTGAACGAGCCCCGCCCGAGGATCACTTCGGCGCGGCCGTTCGACGCGGCATTGAGCGTCGAGAAACGCTGGAACACGCGGATCGGGTCGTCGGAGGATAGCACCGTCACCGACGAGCCGAGATGGATGCGCCTGGTACGGCTCGCAATCGCCGCGAGCACCACGTCGGGAGCGGATATGGCAAAGTCCGGCCGGTGATGCTCGCCAAGCCCGATAACGTCGACGCCGACCTGGTCGGCAAGCGCCGCCTCCTCGATGACGTCGCGGATCACCCGGGCGTGGGGCAGGGGCTTGCCGTCTGTTCCCGCCGTGACATCGCCGAAAGTATCGAGCCCAAGTTCGAGAATTTGCGCCATAGCCTGCCGTTCACTGTTTATCCGCGGCCGATCCGGGACAATCTGCGGCTTGATTAGCACGCCGCATCGCGGTCAAATCACCCGATCGCAGCATAAATGGCAACGAATGATCCGCACCGCAAAGTGCGCCAACCAGGGACGGGGAACGCTATGACGAGGATGAGGAAGACGCCGGTGGTTTCGGCCGCCGTGCTCGCGCTGTTCGCGGGGACCGCCATCGCTCAGCAGCCGCAGAAGACGGTGAAGATTGGCTTCATCTCGACCTTCGGGGGCCCGGTCGCCGCGATCGGCAACGACATGAAGAACTCGTTCGAATTGGCGCTCGACCATCACGGCCGCAAGCTCGGCGGCCTGCCGGTCGAGGTCATCTATGAGGACGATCAGTTCAAGCCGGAAGTCGGCGTGCAGAAGACGCAGAAACTGATCGAGTCAGATCACGTCGATTTCGTCGTCGGCTATATCTGGTCGAACGTGCTGCTCGCGTCGCTAAAACCGCTCGTCGATTCCAAGACCATGACGGTCGTGACCAATGCCGGCCCGTCGCAGCTCGCCGGCGAATTGTGTTCGCCCTATGTGTTCTCGACGTCATGGAACAACGACCAGACGCCGTCGGCAGTCGGTCAATACATGAATCAGAAGGGCGTGAAGACGGCGTTCCTGATCGGCCCGAATTATGCGGCAGGCAAGGACATGCTGGCTGGCGTGCAGACGACCTTCAAAGGCAAGATCGTCGGTCAGGAACTCACCCGCTGGCCCGACCAGCTCGATTTCTCCGCCGAATTGTCGAAGGCGCGCGAAGCAAAGCCTGACGCGATCTTCGCGTTCTATCCGGGCGGCGCCGGCGTGCAATTCATCACGCAATATGTACAGGCGGGGCTCAAGGGCCAAATTCCGCTTTACACCGCCTTCACCATCGACGACCTGTCGCTGCCGCGCCTGAAAGACCTCGCGGTCGGCGTGCCCGGCGCCCAGGAATGGGTCAACGATCTGCCCAACGACGCCAACAAGAAATACGTCGCCGACTACAAGGCGAAATATAATACCACGCCGTCGTTCTATGGCGCGCAGACCTACGATGCCGTGGGCCTGATCGATTCCGCGATCACCGCGGTCAAGGGCGATCTGACCAACAAGGAAGGCATGCGCAAGGAAATGGAAAAGGCCGACTTCAAGTCGGTGCGCGGTCCCTTCAAGTTCGGCAACAACCACATCCCGATCCAGAACTTCTATCTGCAGGATGCGGTGAAGAATGCCGACGGCAGCTTCTCGCTCAAGACCGTGGCGACCATCGTGAAGGACAACCAGGACAACTTCCACGGCCAGTGCCCGATGAAGTGATGGCCTGGTGACGCGCTCGGAATTGTTCCGCTCGTTCCCGCGCAAGCGGGAATCCAGTTCGCGTTGTCCGGCATTTTGACTTCGGCATGAGGGGCTGGATCCCCGCTTGCGCGGGGACGAGCGGTAAAGATGCTCTATCTCATCGAACAGCTTCTCAACGGCATCCAGCTTGGCATGCTGCTGTTCCTGCTTGCGGCGGGGCTGACGCTGATTTTCGGCATCATGGATCTTATCAACCTGGCGCACGGCTCGCTCTATATGCTGGGCGCCTATTTCGCCGCGACGTTTGCCGAATGGACCAATAGTTTTGTGCTCGGTGCGGTGCTTGCGATCGCCGCGACGCTTGCGGCGGGAATGGTGCTTGAAGTGGTCGCGATCCGGCGGCTCTATGGCCGCGATCATCTCGATCACGTGCTGGGCACTTTCGGCCTGTTGCTGTTTTTCAATGAGCTCGTCCGGCTGGTCTGGGGTCCGGCCGGCATGACGCTGTCGCTGCCGCCGGAAATGCTCAACGCGGTGCAGATCCTGCCGGGGCTCTATTATCCGGTCTATCGCCTCGTCATCATCGGCGTGACGCTCGCGGTCGCAGGCCTCCTTTATCTCCTCGTCATGCGCACGCGCCTTGGCATGCTGATCCGCGCCGGCGCATCCAACCGCGAAATGGTCGGCGCGCTCGGCGTCAACATAAAGCTCCTCTACACGCTGGTGTTCGGGCTCGGCGCGGCGCTCGCGGGCTTCGCCGGCCTGATGCAGGCGCCGATCCTCACCGTGCAGATCGGCATGGGCGAAAATATCCTGATCGCCGCCTTCGTCGTCGTCACCATCGGCGGCATCGGCTCGATCCGCGGCGCCTTTGTCGCGGCGTTGCTTGTTGGCCTGGTCGACACGATCGGCCGCGCCTTCGTTCCCGATCTTTTGCATATCTATTTGAGCGATGCCGCTGCCGGCAGTCTCGGCCGGGCGCTGTCGTCGATGATGGTCTACATGCTGATGGCGGCCGTTCTCATCGTGCGGCCCGAGGGCCTGTTTCCGGCGACGAGCAGATGAACGGTTTTCCCGAAAACCGCGGCGGGAGCGGGCTCACGCCGCGCGCCGTGGTCAATGCCGCGCTGCTGATCGTGCTCGCGCTGGTGCCGGTCTATGCGGCGCTGACCGGGAATACGTTTGTGATGACGCTGTTCACGCGCATTATCATCCTCGCCATCGCGGCGTTGAGCCTCAACCTGATCATGGGTTTCGGCGGCATGGTGAGCTTCGGCCACGCCGCCTATCTCGGCATCGGCGGTTATGCCGTCGGCATCCTCGCCAAGGAGGGATTTGGCTCGGGCTTCGTGCAATGGCCGGTGGCGGTCGCGGCTTCGGCGCTTTTTGCGCTGGTGGTCGGCGCGCTGTCGTTGCGCACGCGCGGCGCCTATTTCATCATGATCACGCTCGCCTTCGCGCAGATGATCTATTACGTCGCGATCGGGCTCGATCGTTACGGCGGCGATGACGGGCTCACGATCTATCATCGCAGCAATTTCGGCGCGCTGATCGATCTGAACGACAACACGGCGTTTTACTATCTGTGTTTCGCGATCCTCCTGGCGAGCCTCTATCTCGTCTGGCGCATCGTCAATTCGCACTTCGGTCTCGTCATCCGCGGCGCGCGCTCGAACGAGCGGCGCATGCGCGCCATCGGCTTTCCGACGTTCCGCTACAAGCTGACCTGTTTCGTGATCGCGGGCGCGCTGTGCGGGCTTGCCGGCGCGCTCCTTGCCAATCACACCAATTTCATCAGCCCGGCGATGATGCACTGGACACGTTCGGGCGATCTCATGGTCATGGCGGTGCTCGGCGGCATGTACGCGATCTTCGGGCCGCTGATCGGCGCGATGACGTTTCTGCTGCTGGAAGAAGGCTTGTCGCGCGCCACCGATTATCCGAACCTGATCCTTGGGCCGCTGCTGCTCTTCGTTGCGATCTACGTCAACGGCGGCATCGACGGTTTGCTGCGGGGAGCGCGCCGTGGCTGACGCGCTTCTCGCGATCGAAGCTTTGACCAAGCGCTTCGGCGGGGTCGTGGCGTCCGAAGGGATTTCACTCGCGCTGGCGCGCGGCGAAATGCACGCCATCATCGGCCCGAACGGCGCCGGCAAGACCACGCTGATCGGACAATTGACCGGCGAGATCGCACCCGACAGCGGCCGTATCCGTTTCGACGGCCGCGACATCACGGCACTGCCGGTTTACTGCAGGAGCGCGCTCGGGCTGGCGCGCTCGTTCCAGATCACGTCGCTGTTCCCCGATTTCACCGCGCTCGACAATGTCGCGCTCGCGGTACAGGCGCATAGCGGTCATTCGTTTCGTTTTTGGCGCGATGCGCGGCGCGACGATGCGCTGCGCGAACCGGCGCGCGAAGCTCTTGCCCGCGTCGGTCTTGCCGGGCGCGCCGGTGTCGGCGTCGCCGGCCTCAGTCATGGCGAGCGCCGCCAGCTCGAGATCGCCATGGCGCTCGCCACCGGGCCGCGCATGCTGCTGCTCGACGAGCCGATGGCCGGGATGGGTCCCGAGGAATCGGCGCGGCTTGTCGAAACGCTGCGTGCGCTCAAGGGAAGCATCACCGTATTGCTGATCGAGCACGACATGGACGCGGTGTTCGCGCTGGCGGATCGCATTTCGGTTCTGGTCTATGGCCGGATCATCGCGTCGGGCGAACCCGCCGCAATCCGGGCCGATGCTGCGGTCCGGCAAGCCTATCTCGGGGAAGGGGGCGCCAATGGCTGACGCGGCTCTCCTCGAATTGCGCGACGTCGAGACGAGCTACGGGTTGAGCCGCGTGCTGTTCGGCGTGTCGCTCGCCGTCGGCGCGGGTGAAATGGTCTCGCTTCTCGGCCGCAACGGCATGGGCAAGACGACGACCGTGCGATCGGTCGCCGGCCTGACGCGCGCCAGCGCCGGATCGATCCGGTTCGGCAGCCGCGACATCCGCGATCTTGCGTCCTACCGCGTCGCCAAGCTCGGCATCGGACTGGTGCCGGAAGGCCGCCAGGTGTTTCCCAATCTCACCACGCGCGAAAATCTCGTAGCCACCGCGGCGAACCGGTCCGGCGCCGCCGATCCGTGGACGCTCGACAAGGTCTGCGCGCTGTTTCCGCGGCTTGCCGAGCGCGCCAACAGCATGGCGAACCTGCTCTCCGGCGGCGAGCAGCAGATGCTCGCCATCGGGCGTGCGCTGATGACCAATCCGCGCCTGCTCATCCTCGACGAGGCAACGGAAGGGCTCGCGCCGCTCATTCGCGACGAAATCTGGCGCTGTCTTGAAAAACTCCGCGTCGCCGGGCAATCGATCCTGGTGATCGACAAGAATGTCGGCGCGCTGACGCGGATCGCCGATCGCCACTACATCATCGAGCGCGGCCGGGTCGTCTGGTCGGGCAATTCGGCGCAATTGACCGGCGCCCCGGACGTTCAGCACCGCTATCTGGGGATCTGACCGGCTTGCCGCACTGCTCCGGAAGCGGCAAAATTTCAAAGCTCTCAATGCCAACGGGCGCGGCTATGGTTTTGGCCGAACGCAATATCCACCGGGATACATTCATGATCCAGATCGCTGCTCTGCTTCTTTCAATTTTCATCGGCTCCGCTCACGCCGCTGATCGGTTCATTACTCTCAGTTCGACCACCTCGACCCAGGACTTGGGTCTATTCGGCTACATCCTGCCGCTCTTTAAGACCGCCAGCGGCTTGGACGTTCATGTTGTGGCGGTCGGTACCGGCCAGGCGCTGGCAATAGGGGCGCGAGGCGACGCCGACGCGCTTCTCGTCCACGATCGGGCGGGAGAGGACAAGTTCGTCGCCGATGGGTTCGGCATCGACCGCCGCAACGTGATGTACAACGACTTCGTCATTGTCGGTCCAGGCGGCGACCCGGCCCATATTCGGGGACTAAAAGACGCGCGGAAGGCGCTGATGCAAATCGCGGCCGCGACTGCGCCGTTCGCGAGCCGTGGCGACGACAGTGGCACCAATCGTATGGAGCTACGGCTATGGAAATCGGCGGGACTCCAGCCCGACAAAAGCATGCCCTGGTACCGCGACCTCGGTCAGGGCATGGGCGCGACGCTCAATATCGCCGCAGCAATGAATGCCTATACTCTAACCGACCGTGCCACCTGGGCAAACTTCAAGAACCGGCAGGGTCTCGAAATCCTCGTCGAAGGCGACGCGGTGTTGCTCAACCCCTACGGCAGCATTCTGGTCAATCCGGCCAAGTGGCCAGGGGTGAAATTTGCTGATGCCAGGATTTGGCACGAATGGCTGACGTCCAAGCCCGGTCTTGATGCCATCACGTCCTACAAGATCAACGGCGAGGAATTGTTTTTCCCGCCGCGCGCCGAAACGACGCACTAGCGTTCGATGAAAGCACGTCCGAAGTATAGGCTTGTGGCGCTCACCGCCGTTGAAAGCACAATCAGTATGATTCCGAGCGCCAAGGCCAGACTCAAGTCCCCTTTGCTGGTTTCCAGCGCAATGGCTGTGGTCATGGTGCGGGTATAACCACGGATGTTGCCGCCGACGATGATGATTGCGCCGACTTCGGCGATGGCGCGCCCGAAGGCCGCCAGGAATGCAGTCAGCAATCCATCGCGGCCTATGCTCATCAGCGGCCATATTGCGCGCGCCCGTGACGCGCCATCGACCAAAAGGGCGTCGCCGTAGGCGCGCCAATTCCCTGTCGCAGGCCGATGCACCAGAGCAATCACGATCGGCGTACCGAGCGCACACTGCGCAATGACCATTGCGGCAGGCGTGAACAGTATGCCGAACGAGCCCAACACTCCCGATCGCGACAGCAACAAATATACCACCAGGCCGACGACGACAGGGGGCAGGCCAAGGAGCGCGTTGACGAGCACGATTGCCGCCCCGCGGCCTGGAAAACGATAGATGGCAAGCGCCGTACCCAGTGGTGCGCCGATCCCGAAGGCGCAGGCGCTGGCGGTGAGACTCACGCTGAGCGACAGAATGACGATCCCGCGAAGTTCGGAATCGAACCCGCCAATCAGCCTAAAAGCGGCGTAGAACGCCATGGCAAAGTCGTTCATTCGGCATCCTTAGCACGGGTTTTGCACTCTTGGACCCCGCGGCACTGGTTGGTGTTATATTGCGGCCATGCGATCAAACCACCTGACGATATCCATTTGCGTTGCCGCCATTTTCGTCTTGGCGAACGGTCCTTTGCTGCCGCAACAGATGAAGGCGGCCAACGATGTCATGCACACCATTCATCAGCCCTACGGCGTTGAGACCTTCGGCGAATTTCGCAGGATCATGATGGGCGGCGATTTCACGCCGAAAGTGCGATTAGGCGCGGCAATGGCAAAGCACCCGACGACGGGGGTGGGTGCGCTCGCCGATGCACGCGGAGAAATTACGATCTACGACGGCAAGCTGATTGTCAGCTACGGCAAGGGCGGTGCATCCGCCGACGCCAATTCGGAATCCGCTGCGCTACTTGCAATGGGATCGGCGGCCGAATGGCAGAGCGTGCGCGTCGAGCAGGACGTGGCGCCCGAAGAGATCGAGTCCTACATCGTCATCGCCGCAAAGATGCACGGTATCGATCCGGAGGTATCGTTTCCGTTCGAGGTGAGAGGAACCATCGGACCCTACATGATGCACGTCAACACGGCACCAACTGGCGGTGAACACGGAATGGGCTCGCCGATGGCAATCACGGTCCAGAATCATGGTGACCGCC
Organism: uncultured Alphaproteobacteria bacterium; assembly: GCA_963808205.1. Classification (GTDB taxonomy): domain Bacteria; phylum Pseudomonadota; class Alphaproteobacteria; order Rhizobiales; family Xanthobacteraceae; genus BOG-931. The sequence goes on along the minus strand of CAWEER010000003.1, from coordinate 1,028,630 downwards.
TCGATGGCCTGGTCGCAGGTCTTTACGCATCGCTGGACCTGATGGGCATCGCAACTCATGGCGGCGAGCGGACACACGCGCATTGGATTTCGCCCGACCTGACATCCACGGCCCATCTGGACCGCTGGGGTCTGAAGGCGGGCTCATTCCTGATGATGCCCAAACCATAGTTGATCTCGAATAGTTGCAGTCGCCAGTGTCCGCTTTGCTCCCGAAAGCGAACGTTCGTCGATGCGCCGGTGATGTCCGGTAAGTGCATTAGGCGACATTGCTGGCTTATACGCTGCTGTGTAGCCTCAAGGTGAGCTGCCATCGGGATGCGCCGAACTCTCCGGGGCGACGGCAGCGATCATACCGTCGGCGGGCATCGTCCACTTCGATTCTTAAAGAACGTTCGTCAGTTGTCATTTTTGTTTCGCAAAGAGCAACAACTCGCATAAAGCGATTTTCGCAAACCGTGGAGCGACAAATGGATCGGCGCAGCATTCTGACTGTCGGTGCAACAGCAGGACTAGGTTTGTTATCGCGCAGCGCGATGGCGCAAGCAAAAACCATAAAAGAGCAGATTGTGGGATCGTGGACGCTGGTGTCTTGGGTGCAGACGCGCGGGGACGGTACAAAGAATTTTAGATTCGGCGACAATCCCAAGGGCGTCAATATGTTCGGCCCCAATGGACGCTATTCACTCATTATTATGCAGGCCGATCTACCCAAACTCGCGTCGAACGATGCAATGAAGCCGACGGCCGAGGAAGCCGAGGCCATAGTCCGGGGGGCGATTGCTTATTTCGGGACATACACAGTCGATGAAGCGGCTAAGACGCTCACGCTGCAAATCGACGGAACGACGCTGCCAAACCAGCTGGGTCTACCGCAAAAGCGCAACATCGATGCGATCAGCGCCGAAGAGATGCGTTACAGCAATGCAAATGCGGTTGGAGGCGGCAGCATAGAGGTGGCGTGGAAGCGCGGGTAAACGCTTGTAAGTATCTCTCAAACGTTCACTTTGGAATGCCGCTCTGGGTCATCAGTCATGCTGCGCGGCCATGCAAAGCGCATAAAGAAGGCTGACAATTCCGCCGCCGATGCCATCGGCGCGCTTTCAAAAGGAGCGCTGCGCTAATTGTCGATGGGTCCAAATCGGAGTCCAAGTCGGGTCCAAGTTGCTAAGTTGTTCGCAGTTTGGCAATCGAGTTGTGCTTGATAAATCGAAGCGGGAAGGGTGGCCGAGTGGTTTAAGGCAGCGGTCTTGAAAACCGCCAGGCGGGAAACCGTCTCGTGAGTTCGAATCTCACCCCTTCCGCCAAAAGCTTTGTTTTCTGTTGGCAGGTCAGAGAGTTGGTATTCGGGCACTGCCCGGTCGCGCTCCCCTCGGCGGGATAGGCCGTTCACGCTCACTCGCCCGGCACCCGCCGCCGATGCTCCCCGCGCATCTCGTCCGCCGTGCAAAGCCGCGACAGGCCGATTAGCGTACCGTTGCCCACGGGTCGGTCGGTGCTGGCGGCGTTTTGATCTTTTTGAGCGCAGCCTTGTGCGCTGCGTCCAGCTCCAGTTTTTTCCTGTGAGCCTTCTTCGCGCGGATCCACGCGATATCGTGAGCCGCCGCAACTTCATTTGGGTTGGCTCCGTCCAATCGGTGCTGGGCAAAGGAAACCCCGGTCGGCAGCAACACGATGACACACGCCGCTATGACCAAGGTTCTCACAGTGCTCATTCTCCCAATACACGCCGCGTTCGCGATTCCTCAACTCCTCGTTCACTATGGAACGGTGCCTGCCCATTTCCGCCACAATCTGACCACGCTAGAATTCAATAGTTTTCGGTGCGGGACGGGGGATTATGCGGGTTAGCTCGACACTTGGTCGGTTTGCGCCGATCGGCGGCTGGACACGGCTCGCGCGCCCGCTTGGCTGCGCGGTGCTTTGCCTCGGTCTCGCCCATTGCGCGCGCAGCAATGTCGATTCTCGATACGGTGTCTCGGCGAGCGCGCGGCTTGTCGAGCCGGGCGAGCCCGTCCCCAAAGGCGGCGGCGTCTATCGCGTCGGCCAGCCCTATGTGGTCGGCGGCCGCGTCTATGTGCCGGAGAACGACCCGCATTACCGGGCCGAGGGTATCGCCTCCTGGTACGGCGCGGACTTCCACGGCCGCGCCACCGCAAACGGCGAAATCTTCAATTCCGCGAGCATATCGGCGGCGCATCCGACCATGCCGCTGCCGAGCTATGCCCGCGTGACCAATCTGCGCAACGGCAAGTCGCTGGTCGTGCGCGTCAACGATCGCGGCCCCTATGCCGAAAACCGTATCATCGATGTCTCCAAACGCGCCGCTCAGCTTCTGGACTTCGCCAACCGCGGCACGACATCAGTGCGGGTCGAATATGTCGGGCCCGCGCAGCTTGAAGGCTCCGACGACCGCATCCTCGAGGCGACGCTGCGGGAAGGCGAGCCGGCGCCCGATCCGCGCGGGGTAAAACTCGCCGCGACCCGGATCGTGCCGGTGGCGATGACGGCGCCGGGGCCGCGGACCCGTGTCGCCAGCGCGACCTATGCCGCGGCGGCCGCAGGCGTCTCGTCGGGCGGGGATGGCGCCGACGACGTGCTCAACGGACGCGGTCTTTATTGATCGCAGCGACCTTTTCCGGTGAATTCGGTTAGCATTTTGGCGCCGCCGGCGTCCTATGCTTTGCTGCGCGCCAATTGCGCCCTGTCGTGCCCGCGTTGTTTGGGCGACAATGGGGGAAGGGTGGAGGAAAGATTGCGACAGGCGTTTCGCTGCGTGTTGGGAAACCGCCGATTGCATGCGGCGGCGAGCGGCCTGCTGATTGCCGCCATCGCATGCGCGGCCATCGCTGGTGCGCGCGCCGCGGCGCCGGCGGCGGCGCCAAAAAAGGAAGAGGGTTTTCAGGTCAGCGCGCCCGCCGCCATCCTGCTCGATCCCGACAGCGATAGCGTGCTTTACGACAAGAACGGCGACGAGCCGGTGGCGCCGGCGAGCCTCGCCAAGCTGATGACGCTGGAATTCTTGTTCAACGAGATCAAGCAGGGCCGCGTCAGCCAGGACGACCAGTACATCATCAGCGAGAATGCCTGGCGCAAAGGCGGCGCGCCCTCGCACGGTTCGACCATGTTTGCGGCCATCCACAGCCGGGTCAAGGTTTCGGACCTGATCCAGGGCATTATCGTCGATTCCGCCAACGATGCCTGCATCGCGATCGCCGAAGCGATCGGCGGCAACGAAACCGCGTTCGGCGCCATGCTCACCAAGCGGGCCCGCGAGATCGGGCTCGAACATTCGACTTTCACCAATGCGACGGGGTATTCCGATCCCAACCTGCGCGTCACTGCGCGCGACATGGCCGAACTCGCGCGCCACATCATGCAGACCTATCCGGATTTCTATCCGCTCTTTTCGCTGCGCGAATTCACCTATGACAATATCCGCCAGCAGAACCGCAATCCGCTGCTCGGCATGGGCATCAATGCCGACGGGCTGAAAACCGGCGAAACCGCGGAGGCGGGCTATAATCTCGCCGGTTCGGCGGTTCAGGACAATTTCCGCCTCATCGTGGTGGTCACCGGCGCCAAAAGCGACAAGGAGCGCGGCGACGAGGCAAAGAAGCTTCTCGAACACGGCTTTCACGATTTCGAGGCGCGCGTCCTGTTCGCCGAAGGCCAGACCATCGGCTCGGCCAAGGTCTTTGGCGGCGATGCCGGCTATGTCCCGCTCGTCTCCAGCGCCGGCACGATCCGCGTGATGCTGCCGCGCAATGGCAGCGAGCGTCTCCTCGCCAAAATTGTCTATACCGGCCCGGTGCCCGCACCGGTCGTCAAGGGCCAGGTCATCGGCAAGCTGAAAGTCTGGCGCGGCGACAATCTCGCGCTTGAAGTGCCGTTGCAGGCCGCCGACGATGTTGGGCCGGGGACCATGCCGCAGCGGGCCGTGGATGGGGCCACCGAATTGATGATCGGGCTCCTGCGCGCCGGCGTGAACAAGCTGTGAGTTATCCGCAGTTTTTCGGCCGGCGGGTGCGCCCGGCGGGGGAGCCGACTATATTGCTGACACTTTTGTGGTTTTGACTTCACACACTACACGCGGAATCGATTTCAAGTCATTGCAGATGCGTGGAAAATTTATCACTCTTGAAGGCGGCGAGGGCACCGGCAAATCGACCCAGGCCGCGATGCTGGCGCTGCGGTTGGAGTCGCTTGGGCTCGGCGTTACGCTGACCCGCGAACCCGGCGGCTCGCCCGGCGCCGAGATCATCCGTCACGTGCTGCTCTCGGGCGCGGCAAAGCCATTCGGGCCGGAGGTGGAGGCGATGCTGTTTGCCGCCGCCCGCGACGACCACGTGCAATGCACGATCCTGCCGGCGCTGGCGGCCGGCAAGTGGGTCATCAGCGACCGCTTTGTGGATTCGACGCGGGTCTATCAGGGCATTTTGGGCCGGGTCGACCTGCGCCTGATCAAAGGGCTTGAGCGGGTCTCGATCGGCGATCTTGCGCCTGACCTCACCATCGTTCTCGACGTGCCGGTCGAACTTGGCATGGCGCGCGCCACGCTGCGCCGCGGCGACGGCAAGCCCGACCGCTTCGAGGCCGAGAATGCCGACTTTCATCAGAGGTTGCGTCAGGCATTCCTTGCCATCGCCGCGGAAGAACCGGCGCGCTGCGCCGTGATCGATGCCGCCGCGGCCAAGGAGACCGTCGCCAGGGACGTCTGGCGTGCGGTCAAAAGCCGGCTGCAGCCGTCGCCGCCCCGCCGCATCGTCGAAGATGTCGCGACCGAAGCCGGCATCCTGAGCTGACATCATGGCGCGCCGCGCAACCGAAGATGACGACGAGGCCGGCGCTGCGCCGCATCCGCGCGCCACGCCCCTTCTGTTCGGCCACGCAGCGGCCGAGCAGACGCTCCTTTCCGCATACCGCTCCGGCCGCGTGCCGCATGCTTTCCTGATCGCGGGGCCGAAGGGCATCGGCAAGGCGACGCTCGCCTACCGCATGGCGCGTTTCGTGCTGGCGCATCCCGATCCGGCCGCGCCCGCGGTGCAGGCCGCGGCGTCGCTTGCGGTCGATGCGAAAGATCCGGTGGCGCGGCGGATCATGGCGCAGGCGCAGCCCGATCTCCTGGTCATCGAACGGACGCTCAACGACAAGGGCGTGCTGCACAAGCAGATCGCCGTCGACGATATCCGCCGCACCGTCGGGTTTTTCGGCTCGACCGCGGGCGAGGGGGGATGGCGGGTGGCGATCGTCGACGCGGTCGACGAACTCAACCGCTCCGGCGCCAATGCGCTTTTGAAGGTGCTCGAAGAGCCGCCGCAGCGCGCGCTGTTGCTCCTTGTCAGTCATTCCGCGGCGCGCGTGCTGCCGACGCTGCGCTCGCGCTGCCGCATCCTCAATCTGCGCCCGCTCGCCGAAGCCGATGTTGGCGCGGCATTGGCTGCGGTGACCGGGACCGCGGCGAACGATCCCGATATTGCCGCCGCGGCCGCCGCTGCCGAGGGTTCGGTGGCGCGCGCCTTGGCGTTCCGCGACGCGGGAACATTGGAATTGCGCCGGCAGGCGCTCGACCTCCTCGATCGCCTGCCGGCGCTCGATGCCAAGGCGCTGCACGCGCTCGGCGAGGCGCTTGCCGGCACCGACACGGCGCCGCTCTCGGCCTTCATCGACACCGTCAATGTCTGGCTGACGCAACGCGTGAGCCGCGAGCAGAACGCGTTGCCGCGGCTGGAGCGGCTTGCCGAGGCCTGGGCGCGCGTCAATGCCGCCGCACGCGACGCCGAAACCTACAATCTGGAGCGAAAGCCGCTAGTTTTCGGCGTATTCGGCTTGCTTGCCGACGCGACGCGCGGTTGATACCAACCCACAATGTCAGCGAACCAAGAATTGCCCGGCGAGCCCTATTACCTCACCACGGCGATCGCCTATCCGAACGGCGCGCCGCATATCGGCCACGCCTATGAGGTGATTGCGACGGACGCGATCGCGCGCTTCATGCGGCTCGATGGCCGTGACGTCTGGTTCCTCACCGGCACCGACGAGCACGGCATCAAAATGCTGCAGACGGCCAACAAGGAAAAAATCACGCCGCGCGAGCTTGTCGAGCGCAACGTGCCGCGCTTCCAGGCCATGGTGAAACGCTTCAATTGCTCGAACGACGATTTCATCCGCACCACCGAGCCGCGGCACTTCCGGTCGTCGGAAGCGATCTGGCAGCGCATGGAGGCGGCGGGCGACATCTATCTCGACAAATATTCCGGCTGGTACTCGGTGCGCGACGAGGCCTATTACGACGAGAGCGAGACGCGGCTCGACGACAACGGCCGGCGGCTCGGCCCTCAAAACACGCCGGTCGAATGGGTCGAGGAGGAAAGCTACTTCTTCCGCCTCTCGGCGTACCAGGACAAATTGCTCAAGCTCTACGAGCGTCCGAACTACGTGCTGCCGAAAGAGCGGCTGAACGAGGTCGCGAGCTTTGTCCGCGGCGGCTTGAAGGATCTGTCGCTGTCGCGCACGACCTTCGACTGGGGCATCAAGGTGCCCGGCAATGCGAAACACATCATGTATGTGTGGGTCGATGCGCTGACGAATTACATCACCGCGGTCGGTTTCCCCGATACCGATAGCGCGAAGTTCAAGAAATTCTGGCCGGCCGACCTGCACGTGATCGGCAAGGACATCGTGCGTTTCCACGCCGTCTATTGGCCGGCATTTTTGATGTCGGCCGGCATCGAAGTGCCGCGCCGCATCTTCTCGCACGGATTTCTGTTCAACCGCGGCGAGAAAATGTCGAAGTCGGTCGGCAACGTCATCGATCCTTTCGCGCTTGCCGACGCCTATGGCGTCGATCCGCTGCGCTATTTCCTGTTGCGCGAAGTGCCGTTCGGCCAGGACGGCAATTACAGCCACGACGCCATCGTCAATCGCATCAATGCCGATCTGGCGAACGATCTCGGCAATCTGGCGCAACGCTCGCTGACAATGATCGGCAAGCAGTGCGGCGGCGCGTTGCCGAAGCCGGGCGCGTTCTCCGCCAATGACCAGGCGATACTGGGCGCTGCCGACGGCATGATCGGCAAGGCGCGCGAGGCGATGGCGACGCAGCAATTGCACCAGGTGCTCAATGCGGTGTGGGCGGTGGTTGCGGACGCCAATCGTTACTTCGCCGGCGAAGCGCCGTGGGCGCTGGCCAAGACCGATCCGGCGCGGCAGGGCACGGTGCTTTACGTCACCGCCGAAGTGCTGCGGCAGATCGCGATTTTGGCTCAGCCGTTCATGCCGGAATCGGCGGCAAAACTCCTCGATCTTCTGGCGGTGCCGCAGGGCGAGCGCAGCTTCGCCTTTCTCGGCGACAAGCATCGGCTTGCCGCGGGCGCGCAATTGCCGGCGCCGGCGGCAATCTTTCCGCGCTATGTCGATCCCGAGAAACAGGCGGCGCAATAATGACAGCTGGAGCGTCATTGCGAGGAGCGAAGCGACGAAGCAATCCAGGCTGCGATGCCGGGACTGGATTGCTTCGCTTCGCTCGCAATGACCAGGTTGCGGTGCTGGGACTGGATTGCTTCGTCGCTTCGCGCGCAATGACGTGAAAACAAAATGCTGATCGACAGCCATTGTCATCTCGATTTTCCCGATTTTGCCGCCGAGCTCGATGCCGTGGTCGGGCGCGCGCGTGACGCCGGCATCGATCGCATGGTGACGATTTCGACGCGCATCGCACGCCAGGATGCGCTTCTTGCGATCACCGCGCGTTTCCCCGAGGTCTATTGCTCGGTCGGCACGCATCCCCATTACGCGCACGAGGAGCTCGACGTGAGTGCGGCCGATCTGGTCGCGCTTGCGCAAAAGCCGAAGGTCGTCGCAATCGGCGAGGCCGGTCTCGATTATCACTATGACAACTCGCCGCGCGACGCGCAGGAGCGCGGCTTTCGCACCCATATCGCCGCCGCCCGCGAAACCGGCTTGCCGCTCGTCATCCATTCGCGCGAGGCCGACGACGACATGGCGCGCATTCTTGAAGAAGAAACGGGGAAGGGGCCCTTCCCCGCGGTGCTGCATTGCTTCACCGGCGGCGCCGATCTCGCGCGCCGCGCGGTCGCATTGGGTCATTTCGTCTCGTTCACCGGCATCCTGACGTTCAAGAATTCGCAGGCGTTGCGCGAGATCGCAGCCGAGTTGCCGGGCGACCGCGTCCTCGTCGAGACCGATGCGCCTTATCTCGCGCCCGGAAAAATGCGCGGCAAGCGCAACGAGCCGGCCTTTGTCGTCGAGACCGCAAAAGTGCTTGCCGAAACGCGCGGCGTATCGTTCGAGGAGATCGCACGGCAGACCTCGGCGAATTTCTTCCGCCTGTTTGCAAAAGTCCCGCGCTCCGCACCTGCAGAGGAATTGCAGTCCGCGGCGCTGAAATCGCCCGCCGCATGAGCCTCAAATTCACAATTCTCGGCTGCGGCTCGTCCGGCGGTGTGCCCCGCCCGGCTCTCGGCTGGGGCGATTGCGATCCGGGCAATCCGAAAAACCGGCGCCGGCGCACATCGCTCCTCGTTGAGCGGCGCGAGGCTCAAGGCGCCTCTGAAGCCGTCACCCGCGTCCTCGTCGACACGTCGCCGGACCTGCGCGAGCAACTGCTCGACGCCGAGGCCGATTGGCTCGACGGCGTGCTCTACACCCATGAGCACGCCGACCATACCCACGGCATCGACGACCTGCGCGCGTTTTTCATCAAGCGGCGCCGGCGCGTCGACGTCTATCTCGACGCCAACACGTCGGCCTCCGTGACTACGAAGTTCGGCTATTGCTTCAAGTCGCCGCCCGGCAGCGATTATCCGCCGATCGTGACCGAGCACCGGCTCACCGCCGGCACGCCGGTGACCATTGCGGGGGAGGGAGGCGCGATCACGGCGCTGCCGTATCTTCAGGAGCACGGCGATATTCCCTCGCTCGGCTTCCGCTTCGGCAAACTCGCCTATTCCTGCGATCTCAGCGACATCCCGGCACAGACCCTTCCGGCCCTGGCCGATCTCGACGTGTGGATCGTCGATGCGCTGCGCTACAAGCCGCACCCGAGTCATTTCTCGCTCGACGACGCGCTCGGCTGGATCGAGCGGCTAAAACCCAGGCTCGCCATCCTGACTAATCTGCACGCCGACCTCGACTACGAGGTGCTGCGCGGCAAGCTCCCGGTCCATGTCGTGCCGGCTTTCGACGGGATGACATTCACCGTCGCGGAGGCCTAGCAATACGAGGCTTCCATGAAGATAATTCCATAATATGTCTTATGCGAATCAGTTATTGAGAGTCGGCATTTACAATTTAATGCAAGCCCCTGCTTTCCTTCACCAAATGCCGGGGCAAATCCGCCAGCGGACGCGGCCGGCATAGTCGCGGTAGCCGGGCAATTCGGCCTGGAGCATGCGGTCTTCGGTGATCGCCCGGTAGAGCAGAAACGGCAGGCTCAGCACGATGGCGAGCGCGGTCGCAAGCCATGAGCCAAGTCCGATGCCGCTCGCCACGATAATGATGACGCCGGCGGCATAACCCGGATGCCGGATGACGGCGTACGGGCCGGTGTCGACCAGATGGTGGCCGCGGTCGGACTGGATGCGCACGACCGAGGAAAAGAACCGGTTCACCCGCATCGCCCAGAGCGCCAGCGCGTAGCCGGCGGTCATGGCCGCGAGGCCCAGCGCCTGGAGCCAGTCCGGCACGCCGTCGCTCCAGTGGAAGCGTCCGCGATCGAGGCCGGCGGCGATCCAGTGCACGAAGAGCACGACGCCGAACAGGCGCAGCCCGAGCGGCGGCTTCTTGCCGCCGGGGCGGGCGCGCTCGCGCAAAAGATCGGCATCGAGCGCGGTGAACGAGACGACGAAGACCGCGGCGTAGATCGCCAGATAAATCCAGAAACTGGCAATGGCGAAAGTGCCGGCGGACGCGAACAGCGCGACCGCCGCAGCGATCAGGAAAAGCGCCGACTGGATGTAGGCCGAAGCGGGCATGCATTGATCCTTACAGGGCGAGTTCCGGCTCTGATAGTCTGCGCGCGAACCACACGGAACCCATTCCATGACCCCTTCCCGCGACATCGGCCGCCTCCTCGACATCATGGCGGCGCTGCGCACGCCCAAGACCGGCTGTCCGTGGGATCTCGAGCAGAATTTCTCGACGATCGCGCCTTACACGCTCGAAGAAGCCTACGAAGTCGCCGACGCGATTGCGCGCAACGATCTCACCGATCTCAAGGAGGAATTGGGCGATTTGTTGCTGCAAGTCGTGTTCCACGCCCGCATGGCCAAGGAGCAAGGCGCGTTCGATTTCGGCGGTGTGGTGCAGGGCATCACTGAAAAGCTGATCCGCCGGCATCCACACGTCTTTGGCGGCGAAGGGCCGAAAACCCCGCGCGCGGTCGAGGGTTTGTGGGAGCGGATCAAGGACGAGGAGAAAGCGGCGCGGCAGAAGGCCGGCGATCAGGGCGCACAGGCTGGCGCACAGGCCGGTGCGCTCTCCGGCGTGCCGGTTGGGCTCCCTGCCCTGACACGCGCGCTGAAACTTCAGGCCAAAGCCAGCAAGGTCGGCTTCGACTGGAACGATCCGCGCACCGTGCTGCGCAAGATCCGTGAGGAAGCCGACGAGATTGAAGCCGAACTGGACCGCGCCGAGAGCGATACCGCCGCTACCGCCGCCGAAGTCGGCGATCTGTTGTTCGCCGCCGTCAATCTGGCGCGGCACCTGCGCGCCGATCCCGAAGCGATACTGAGACAGACCAACCGGAAATTCGAGCGCCGCTTCGCCTCGATCGAGCGTGCGCTCGCTGCGCGGGGCAAGACACCGGGGGACTCAACGCTCGCCGAGATGGATGCGCTGTGGGACGAGGCGAAGAGCGCGGAGCGGTGAATAGCCCTGCGTGCGCGGGCGCGGTGCGACAACGGTACGCACCCTTTTATGCCGACTGTGGAATGTGCGGTTGCATACGGTTTAATCATTTCTTTGGGTTGTACCCATAAGATGGGTCGATTTTGCATTGCAATTGAAGCGCAACGCATTTTGGCGCGGCGCGCCTTTAACGGCCGTGTTGCAGGATGGCTCCTGTGAATGCTTGTCCATCGCTTATTGCCGACCTCGAGGACGCGATCCAAAGCGGCTCGAAGGACAAGCGCGTCGATTTATTGCGCCGCATCACCGATCTCTTCGTCAACGACGCTGACCGTTTTACCGATCAGCAGATAGATGTTTTCGATGACGTCCTTGGCCAGCTGATCAAGCGGATTGAAGGAAAAGCGCTCGCCGAACTCAGTCAGCGGCTTGCGCCGATTAACAACGCACCGGCGGAAGTTGTCAGACGTCTTGCCCGCGATGACGATATTGCGGTTGCAGAACCAATTCTGGCGCAATCGCAGCGGCTGAGTGAATCCGATCTCATCGAAATCGCCAGTACCAAGACCCAGGGACATCTCCTGGCCATTTCGGGCCGGCCCGAGATCGGCAGAAACGTGACCGACGTCTTGCTGCGGCGCGGCGACAGCCCGGTATTCCACAAGCTTGCGGCGAATTCCGGCGCCAGTTTTTCCGAGGCTGGTTTCGCGACGCTGGTGAAACACTCCGAACGCGACCAAAGACTTGCCGAGAAGATGGGCCTTCGGCTCGATATCCCCTTACGCCTGTTTCGCGAACTCCTGCTGCGCGCGACCGAGGCCGTGCGCGCGCGTCTCATGGCATTGGCCGGGCCGGAAAGCCGCGAACACATTCAACGCGTTCTCGCGGCCATCTCGGAAGACGCCGAGCACGAGGCCGGTTTCCAGAACCAATACGAGACCGAGCAGGCGCATGCCCGGGTGGTCGCCATGCAGGCCGCGGGCGAGCTTAACGAAGCAGTTCTATTGGGCTTTGCGAAGGAAGGCCGCCACACCGACATGGTGGCGGCCCTGGCTCTGATGTCCGGCACGCCACTTCCATTGATGGAAAGCCTCTTGCAGAACGAGAATCGCGAGGCGGTTCTTGTGCCCTGCAAGGCTGCGGGACTGGCGTGGCCGACAGTTCGCACGATACTGGCCTGCCGATCCGTCGGTTCCGTGAGGTCGGATATCGATGTCGATTCCGCTCGCACCGAATTTTCCAAACTGTCGCAGAACGGCGCCCAGAGGGTGTTGCGGTTTTGGCAGGTTCGCAAATCCGCCTCGAGTGACGTCTCCGTGCCGTCGCGTTCCTTGCCGCGGACGGCGCCGGCTCCAAACCGCTGATGCAAGCCAATAGCCGAGCACGCCGCGCACGCGGCTAACAAGACAATCCAGGTTTTGATCGCCAAGATTCATGAGTTCAGAGCAGCGAAAAAAAATACGCCGGGTGGTACGCCAGGTCGGCAGGGTCGTTCAGGCCGATGGCTCGGATCTCGGCGCGTGCGAGATGGTCGATATTTCGGAGACGGGCGCCTACCTCAAAGTGGAAACGCCCGACACGCTGCCGGATCAATTCATCCTGTTGCTTTCGAAGAATGCCCGGGTGCGCCGGCAATGCGCCGTGGTGTGGCGGTCGGGAAATTCCCTTGGCGTCCGATTTGCCGAGCAGAACTGACTGATCCAGGGCGCGGGAATTTAGGGCGCGGGAACCGGGCGAGGTTCAAGGTCGCAAGTCTTCAAGGTCGCAAGTCTTCAAGGTCGCAAGTCTTCAAGGTCGCAAGTCGGGCGGCACCGGCGATGGCTCGTATATCAGCGTGATGGTCACACGGCGGTTCGGCGCCGCGTAGATATCGTCCGGGAAAAGCGGATCGGTATTGGCCTTGCCGGCCACCTTGTAAATATTGTCGGACGGATAACCCTCCTCCTCCAGGATCCGGCGCACTGAATTCGCCCGATCGACCGAAAGATTCCACGGACCATAATTCTCCTGCTGCGGCTCCGGTGAAGCGGATGTGTGTCCAGTGATGGAAATGCGGTATGGCGTCGCCTTGAGCGGCGCGGCGATCTTTTGAATCAGCAGTTTGGTGCGCTCGTTGGGTTCCTTGGAGCCTTCCGCAAACATCGAACTGCCATCCTGATCGACGATCTCTATGTTGAGGCCGTCCGCGGTCTCCTCCATCGAGATATGCTTGGACGCCTCGGTGAGCTCCGGCATGTCTTTTAGCGCCTGGCGAAGCGATGCCGCGGCAAGAGCGAAGGTGCTGTCGTGCTTGAAATCGGAACCTTTCTCGTCGGGCGTCGGCGTGAGGGACGAGTCCTCGGGCTTGATGTGCGCCGCGTTTTTGATTCTGGTACGGGTGGTCAAACCGTCGGTTTCGATGATGCCGGAGAAACGCGCCTCTTTCTGCACGCCAAAGGCGTCGCGCATCGAGCCGGCCACGGCCTGCACCTTCTTCGCATCCTGATTGGAGAAGGCGACCAGCATGACGAAGAAGCTGACCAGCAGGCCCATGAGGTCGGCAAAGGTGACAAACCAGCCGTGACCGCCGCCGTGTGCTTCCTTGCGCCGCCCCATCCGCGTTCCTCGACCCGCCAATTGGGCAGTATCTGACCGGCGCTAAACTAGCCCGGCCTATTTAAGGGGCGGTAAATTTTCGGTAACCGGTCTGCGCGGTCTAGGGGGCAAATTTCGCCCGTACCGCTCCGGCGGTGTCGGGCGTGGCGCGCACGGTCATGGCGATGCGGCCGCGATCGTCGAGCGTCTTGCTCATCACCTCGGTGTGCCGGTGCAGCCAGCTCATGCCGGCGCCGTCGGCCGGGTCGAGATCGAGTTCGATGATTTCGCGGCTCTGGGCAAGCCGCGCTTCGATGGCCGCGGCAAGCGTATCGATCCCCTCCCCTGAAACCGCCGACACCGGCACCGGGCGCTCCGCCTGCGGGCGGCGTTCGACGATGTTTTCAAGCTGCGCGCGCGCGTCGGCGTCGAGGCGGTCGATCTTGTTCCAGACTTCGATCAGCGCCTGCTTGCGGCCGGTTTCGCTTTTCGTATCGATACCGAGCTCGAGCAGGATCTTTTCGACGTCGTGCAACTGCGCTTCTGCGTCGTCGTGCGAGACGTCGCGCACATGCAGGATCACGTCGGCCTCCACGACTTCCTCAAGCGTGGCGCGGAACGCGGCGATCAGCATGGTCGGCAGGTCGGAGATGAAGCCGACGGTATCGGACAGAATGATGCGCGAGCCGTGCGGCAGCGCGACGCCGCGCAGCGTCGGATCGAGCGTTGCGAACAGCATGTCGGCGGACAGCACGCTGGCCTGCGTCATGCGATTGAACAGGGTCGATTTGCCGGCATTGGTGTAACCGACCAGCGCGACGATCGGATAAGGCACGCGGCGGCGGCTCTCGCGATGCAGCGCGCGCGTGCGCTTGACCTTGTCGAGTTCGCCGTCGATCTTGGCGAGACGTTCGTCGATCAGGCGGCGGTCGGCCTCGAGCTGGGTCTCGCCGGGACCGCCGAGGAAGCCGAAGCCGCCGCGCTGGCGTTCGAGATGCGTCCAGGTCCGCACCAGGCGGCCCTTCTGGTAAGTCAGATGCGCGTGCTCGACTTGCAGCGCGCCTTCGCGCGTATGCGCGCGCCGGCCGAAAATTTCGAGGATGAGACTCGTGCGGTCGAGCACTTTGGCGTTCCAGGCCTGTTCCAGGTTGCGCTGCTGCACAGGCGAGAGCGCGCAATCCATCACCACGATGCCGGCTTCGAATGTTTTGACGAGGCCGGCTATCTCCTCGACCTTGCCCTTGCTGAGATAGGTCGCGGCATGGTGCGCGCGCAGCATGACGATGCCGGATTGCGCGACGTCGAGATCGATGGCGCGCGCCAGTCCCACCGCCTCGTCGAGGCGTGCTTCCGGCGTCCGGTCGTCGATTGCGACGCGGGCGCGGCGCAGCGCCGGTTCGACGACGAGCGCGCGGCCTGTGGCCGGGCTCGTCGGGCTCAGCCGGTCGGATCGCTTGTCGCGGCTGCGCGGCTCCAGTTCTATTCCCCAGCCGGTGGTTCTTCGGCGCCTTCGAAGAGCTGCACCGGATGCCCCGGCATGATGGTCGAAATGGCGTGCTTGTAGACGAGCTGCGAATGCCCGTCGCGACGCAGAAGCACGCAGAAATTATCGAACCAGGTGACCACGCCCTGCAACTTGACGCCGTTCACCAGGAAAATGGTGAGCGGAATTTTGTTTTTACGGACGTGATTGAGGAAGGTGTCTTGCAGATTTTGTGCGCGGTCGGCTGCCATGGCCGTGTTCCGTTCTTTGTACCGCGGGCCCCGGTGCCGCGGGTCTTTTCTTGTGCCTTCGCCTGGCCTGCCCGATGAAGTCCCACCCCACGGGACAGGACAGGTGCGAAGGACCTCACATTAGAAAGCCCGGCGCGGTGTGATGCAAGCCCAACTTGGGGGCTCGGCCCACAGGGCCGCAAGGGCCCGCAAGGTCCCGGATATGCCGCGATCTGGCTAGCTCGCCTCGGCATGGCGGTGAAATTCCCGCCGCAGCGCCATTGCCACCGGCCCGGGCTTGCCGTCGCCGATGCTGCGGCCGTCGATTTTCACGACCGGCAGCGCGATCTGGGTCGCCGAGGTGATGAAGGCCTCGCGGGCGGCAAAAGCTTCTTTCAGCGTGAAAGCGCGCTCCTCGACCGCGATATTCTGCTCCTTGACCGTCTCGAGGACGACCGTGCGCGTGATACCACGCAATATGGCGTGATCGGCATGCCGGGTGACGAGTTTGCCCTCGTCCGTGACGATCCAGGCATTGGCCGATGAAGCTTCGGTGACAAAGCCATCGCCATCGACGAACCAGGCGTCGCGCGCGCCCTGCTCGACCGCCGACTGCCGCGCCAGCACATTGGGCAAAAGCCCGACGGTCTTGATGTCGACCCGGCCCCAGCGGTTGTCGGGAGTGGAAATGACGGCAATGCCGTTTTCCGCAAGCTTCGCGTTGCGCGCGGCGTTAAGCGCGCGGGCCGTCACCACCAGGCTTGGCGCGGTGTCGTGAAGCGGAAAGGCGTGGTCGCGCCTGGCGACGCCGCGGCCGACCTGCCAATAGACGAGGCCGTAGCCGATGCGGTTTCTCGCCACCGTCTCGTGCAGGACGACGCTGAGCGCGGCACGCGACATCGGCATGCGGATGCGCAGTTCGCCGAGCGAGTGTTCCAGGCGATCGAGATGGCGCCGCTCGTCGATCAGGCGGCCGCCCCTCACCTCGCAGGCTTCATAGACCGCGTCGGCGAACTGGTAGCCGCGATCCTCGACATGAACCGTGGCCTCGCGGAACGGAAGATAGCGGCCGTTGACGTAGGCAATGCGGGACATCTGCGGTCAAGCCCAAAGCTCTAATCGATCCCAGGCGCTAATCGATACCAAGCGCCTTGAGCTTGCGATGCAGTGCGGAGCGCTCCATGCCGACGAATTCGGCGGTGCGCGAAATGTTGCCGCTGAAGCGGTTGATCTGCGCCAGAAGATATTCGCGCTCGAACACTTCGCGCGCCTCGCGCAAGGCAAGGCTCATCAGATGTTCGCCGCCATTGCCGCCCGGCATGTTCGGGATCATCGAGCCGACGTCCTGCGGCAGCATCGAGGCGGTGATGGTCGCTTCCGGATCGCCGCCGGCAAGGATCATCAGCCGCTCGACGTTATTGCGCAGCTGGCGGACATTGCCCGGCCAATCGTGCGATTGCAGAACGGCAAGCGCGTCCGCGCCGACATTGCGCCGCGGCAATCCCGTCGTTTGCGAAATCTGCGTCATGAAATATTCGACGAGTTCGGGAATATCCTCGCGCCGTTCGGCGAGCCCCGGAACCCGGATCGGCACCACGGACAGCCGGTGGAAGAGATCCTCGCGGAATTTTCCAGCCGCGATGTCGGCCTCGATATTGCGGCTGGTCGAGGTCACGATGCGGACGTCGACGGTGACCTTGGTGCTGCCGCCAACGCGCTGGAAGGTCTGGTCGACCAGGACGCGCAAAATCTTGTTTTGCGTCTCGCGCGGCATGTCGGCGATCTCGTCGATGAACAAAGTGCCGCCGTGGGCTTCCTCGAGCGCGCCTACCTTGCGGCTCATCGTGCCATTGCCGCCTTCGACGCCGAACAGTTCGACTTCCATGTGCTCCGGCGTGATGGCGGCGGCGTTGATCACGACGAACGGCGCGTTGGCGCGGGCCGAAAGGCCGTGAATGGTGCGTGCGGCGAGTTCCTTGCCGCTGCCCGACGGGCCGACGATCAGGATGCGGCTGTTGGTCGGCGCGACCTTCTCGACGATCTGGCGCAACTGATTGGCCGACGGCGAGTGGCCGACGAGCGTCGTTGCGAGCGGCCCGAGCTGCTTGAGCTCGCGCACCTCGCGCTTTAATCGCGAATTCTCCAGCGCCCGGTCGGCCACGAGTAAAAGCCGGTCGGCCTTGAACGGTTTCTCGATGAAGTCGTAGGCGCCGCGCTTGATCGCGGAAACCGCGGTCTCGATATTGCCGTGGCCGGAAATCATCACGATCGGCAGGTCGGGATGTTCGGCCTTGAGGCTGTCGAGCAGTTGCAGGCCGTCGAGCCGGCTGCCTTGCAGCCAGATGTCGAGAAAAACCAGGTTGGGCCGGCGCGAAACGACGGAGCCCAACGCCTCGTCGCTGTCGCGCGCGGTGCGGGTGCCGTGCCCTTCATCTTGCAGGATGCCCGCGACCAATTCGCGGATGTCCGCTTCATCGTCGACGATCAGAATATCGGATGCCATGAACTATCGCCAAATGTTCCCGGTTACATTGTCGTTTGCCGATGTCGTCTGCCGATTTGTCACTCCGCAGCCCTGCGGGGTTCGAGCGCCGGCTCCGCCGTAATCACCGTTTCCGTGCTGAAGCGCAATTGCATCCAGGCGCCGCGAGCGCCCGGGTTCTTCTCCGCCGCATCGCGCAATTCAAGCCGTCCGCCATGTTCTTCGAGAATGCGCCCGACGATGGCGAGGCCGAGGCCCGTCCCCTTCTCGCGCGTGGTCACATAAGGTTCGAGCAGGCGCGCGCGGTTTTCCTTCGGCAGCCCAATGCCGTTGTCGATCACGTCGATGACGATGTCCTTGCCATCGCGCTGCGCATGCACGACGATGCGCCCGCGTCCGAGTTCGTTGGCCGGGACCGCTCCGATCGCCTCGGTCGCATTCTTGACGATATTGGTGAGCGCCTGCGAGATCAGCCGCCGGTCGAAACGCGCCGACATCGCTTCCTCCGGAAGCTCGACGTCGAAATCGATGTCGGGGTGGGCCACACGCAGCAGGAATACGACCTGGCGAACGGTATCGGCCACATCCTCGTCGGCAACAACGGCCTTGGGCATGCGCGCGAAGCGCGAGAATTCGTCGACCATGCGCTTGATATCGTCGACCTGGCGCACGATCGTCTCGGTGCACTGCTCGAAGACGGCCGGATCCTCGGTGATCGATTTGCCGTATTTGCGGCGCAGCCGCTCGGCCGATAGCTGGATCGGCGTGAGCGGGTTCTTGATCTCGTGCGCGATGCGCCGGGCGATGTCGGCCCAGGCCGAGGAACGCTGCGCCAGCACCAGTTCGGTAATGTCGTCGATGGTGATGACGTAGCCGTGTTCGGATTCGGTTGCCTGCTCGCTGGTCACGCGCACGGAATAATTTCGTTCCTGGCCGTTGCGCGTGACGGTGATCTGACGCTGCACCAGGCGCTGATTGCCGTTGTGCGCGGCCTGGAAAATTTCCGCGAGTTCGGGTGCGATGTCGGCGAGCGGAAGACCGAGCACTTCGCTTTCGATACGTCCGATCAGCCGCTCTGCCGAGCGGTTGAGAATGGAAATGCGGCCGTCGGCGTTGACGCCGATGACACCGGCGCTGGCGCCCGCGAGCATGGCTTCGGTGAAGCGGCGCCGGCTGTCGATAAGGTCGCGCGCCCGCACGATGTCGCCGTGCTGGGTGCGCAATTCCTGCGTCATCTTGTTGAAGGTTTCGCCGAGATGGGCGAGGTCGCCTTCCGACGGACGCACCGGCACCCGGACCTCGAGATTGCCGGTCGAGACCACGTTGGCGGCGCCGATCAGGCGGCGGATCGGCGCCACCAGCCTGTTGGCGAAATCGAGACCGATCCAGGCCGCGGACAAAAGGACGATCAGCGCGATGACGGCGAACATTAGCGCGAAGGCGATCTGGATGCCGAGGCTGTGGGCTTCGAGATCGGTATATTCGGCAAGGCTGCCCTGGGTTTCACGCAACTGCTGCATGACCTGTGGATTGAGGAGCCCGGCGACATAGAGATACATGCCGTCATAATTCTGCAGCTTGAGGATCGCGGCGACGCCATCGGGCATGAGCGCAACCTGCGGCTCCGTCTCGGTGATGTGGCTGAGCACGTCCGCCGGAGGCAGCGCGATTTGTCCGGCAGAGGTGGTGTCGGCGCGTTCCACGACCGAGCCGTCAGGCTTGATAATCACGGCGGCGGCCAGGCCGAGTCCTTTCGCCTGCGCCGTGAGAAGTTGATGGAATTTGTCGCGGTCCTGATCGAATAGCGGCTTGGCGTGGCCAAGATCGAAGGCCATCGCCACGATGTCGCCGTGCATGACCTGGAGATGCTCGTTCACATAGGCATTCGCCACGATCACCGACTGCTCGATCAATACGCGGGTCTGTCTTGAGAAGAATTGATCGAGGCCGCTGTGGAGTGTGGTCGAAGCGACCAGAGCGATCAGGATGGTCGGCACGGCAGCGATCACGGCAAACAGGCTGACGATCTGCACGTGCAGCCGCGAGCCGGCGTAGCCGCGCCGGCGCGCCTTCACCACGACCCAGACTTCCAGCCCGATGATGCCAAGCAGCAAAAGTCCGGTCGCGGCATTGACCGCGAGCAGCGTGACGACGACCTTCTGCACTGGATCGATCGGGGTCAGGCCGGCGAGCACAAAGAAGGTGGCGGCGGCCGAGAGCAGCGCCACGCCGACCGCGATTGCCCCGATCAGCCGCGACGCAACCGGCACAGGTGCGGCTGTCATCGGCTCAATTGGGGCGACCTGATCGACCGTCGTCATTGGCTTCCCGGGCGGCAGCAACTGCTGGATTTAAAATGGAAAAAGGCAAACGGCGGAGATATCACCCGCCCCAAGTGATGCTTTTATACAACAATGTTGCCCGATTGCGACAATAACTAGGCGTGCCAAAGCGCCGCCTTGCCGCCTGACGTCCCGGCTAACCGCCGCCGGTACGATAGACTTGGATATCGAGGTCCCTGATTTTCTTGCGCAAAGTGTTGCGGTTGACCCCGAGAAGGTCGGCGGCGCGGATCTGGTTGCCGCGGGTCGCCGCCAGGGCTGCCGAGAGCAGCGGCCCCTCCACCTCGCGCAGAATCCGATGGTAGAGGCCGGGTGGCGGCAGTCCATCGTCGAAGCCCGAGAAGTACCGCGCGAGATGCCGCTCGACGGCGCTGGAAAGATTCTCTTCCCCGCTCCGGGCGTCGCCCGGCGAGGCGAGCGCCGGCTGGGACAATTCGGTATCGATCACGGCGGCCGTAATCATCTCCTGCGGATAGAGCGCGGCCAGCCGGCGCGCCAGATTTTCGAGTTCGCGCACATTGCCCGGCCAGCGATGCCGCTTGAGCCGCTCGACTGCGGCCTGGTCGATCTGCTTCGGCGGCAGGCCTTCGCGTTCCACGACCGCGAAGAAATGCCGGATCAGATCCGGAATGTCCTCGGTACGCTCGCGCAGCGGCGGCAGCCGCAGCGGCACGACGTTAAGCCGGAAGAACAAATCCTCGCGGAACAGGCCTTGCTGGATGAGCTGACGCAAATCCTTGTTGGTTGCGGCGATGATCCGCACGTCGGCCTTGATCGGCGTGCGGCCGCCGACCGTGGTGTATTCGCCTTGTTGCAGGACGCGCAGCAGCCGGGTTTGCGCCTCCATCGGCATGTCGCCGATTTCGTCGAGGAACAACGTGCCGCCTTCGGCCTGCTCGAAGCGGCCGGTACTGCGGGTGTTGGCGCCGGTGAACGCGCCCTTCTCGTGTCCGAACAATTCCGACTCGATCAGGTCGCGCGGGATCGCTGCCATATTGATCGCGACGAAAGGTCCGTTGCGGCGTTTGCCGTAATCGTGCAGCGCGCGCGCCACGAGTTCCTTGCCGGTGCCGGATTCGCCGGAGATCATGACCGTGAGATCGGTCTGCATCAGCCGCGCCAGAACGCGATAGATTTCCTGCATCGCCGGCGAGCGGCCGACGAGCGGAATGGATTCGAAATCCTCGACCTTGGCCGGCGGCCGTGCCTTCTCTTTCGGCTCCGACAGCGCGCGCCCGACGATCGCGATCAGTTCCTTCAGATCGAACGGTTTCGGCAGGTATTCGTAGGCGCCGCGCTCGGACGCGCGGATCGCCGTCATGAAGGTATTTTGCGCGCTCATGATGATGATCGGCAGGTCCGGACGCGATTTCTTGATGCGCGGCAACAGGTCGAACGCGCTCTCGTCGGGCAGCACCACGTCGCTGATGACAAGGTCGCCGTCGCCCTGGCTGACCCAGCGCCAGAGCGTTGCGGCATTGCCGGTCAAGCGGACCTCGTAACCGGCGCGCGACAGCGCCTGATTCAGCACCGTCCGGATCGCCGCGTCGTCGTCGGCGACGAGAATGCTTCCCGCGGGCATCAATGATCCCCTTGTGATTGCAGGGCGCCGTCCGGCGAGGCGCCCTCCCCGTTGATCGCGGTATATTTCGGCATGAGTATGCGGAACGTGGTGCGGCGCGGCTGCGACTCGCATTCGATGATGCCGCCGTGGTCGCCGACGATCTTGGCAACGAGCGCAAGTCCGAGACCCGATCCCGTCGGCTTCGTGGTGACGAACGGATCGAACAGATGCGGCATCAATTCGTCGGGCACTCCGGGACCATTGTCCCGGACGCAGAATTCGAGCGGCAGCGAAACGCGCGCATTGGCGCCCGGCAGCGACAGCCGCACACCGGGCCGGAACGCAGTGGTGAGCGCGATTTCTCCGCCGCCGCTGCTTTCGCCGATCGATTCCGCCGCGTTCTTGATCAGGTTGAGGAACACCTGAATAAGCTGATCGCGGTTTGCCAGCACCGGCGGCAGTGACGGATCGTATTCCTCGGTAAATTTGATGTGGTGGGCAAAGCCCGATTGCGCCAGCCGCTTCACATGATCGAGCACGACGTGGATGTTGATCGGCTCGCGCTCGATCTGGCGTTCGTCGGTGAAGACTTCCATGCGGTCGACGAGCTTTACGATACGGTCGGTCTCGTCGCAGATCAGGCGGGTGAGGGTGCGGTCGTCGTCGTCGACGACCGACTGCTCGAGCAATTGCGCCGCGCCGCGAATGCCGGACAGCGGATTTTTGATTTCGTGCGCCAGCATCGCGGCAAGCGCGGTCACCGAGCGCGCCGCGCTGCGATGGGTAAGCTGGCGGTCCATTTTGTCGGCGATGGTGCGCTCCTGCAGCATCACGACGACGTAGTCCGGCTGCTCCGGCATCGGCGCCACGTGCAGGTCAACAAGCCGGTCGCCGGGATTGCGCGGCGTGCCGAGATCGACCTTGTATTCGTTGACCGCGGCGCCGCGGCCGCGCACCTGCTCGATCAGCGTCAGCAAGGGACTGCCGAACGGCACCAGGTCGCGCAGAAGATTGCGCCGCAACAGCAGCGCCGAAACCTCGAAGAAGGCCTCTGCGGCGGCATTGGCGTCGACCACTTTGCCGTCAGCCGATACGACGATAACGGGATGCGGCAGCGCATTGAGGACCGCGTCGGCGGCCGATGTGGTCAGGAGCGGCTCGACGGCGCTCATGCCGCGTCCCTCCAGGCCGAACTCTTCTCGTCACTCAATGCGCCGAACGTCTCGAATGCCTCGGCGAGGCGATGCTGTACGACCACAGGCTCGATGGCGGTCAGGACGCGGCAGCGATGATCCTTCAGCAGCGCCTCCGGTGCACCGGCCGTCGCCGCGGCGGTGTCCAGCGCCCAGCCAATATGTTTTCGCGCGTGGCGCAGACCGATGGCGACGCCATGATGAACCAGCATTTCGTCGTAGAGCGCGCTGACGAGCGCAAACTGTACACCAAGCGCGGGGGCCGTTTCGCGTTCGCCGGTTGCGAGATAGCGCGCGAGCTGGCCGGGAAACCACGGACGGCCCTGTGCGCCGCGTCCGACCATCACCGCGTCCGCCCCGGAGGCGGCGAGCGCCACATCGGCATCGTCGAAGCTCTCAATATCGCCGTTGACCACGACAGGAATCGCAACGCGCTCCTTGACCGTGCGGACCGCCGCCCAATCGGCGCGGCCTTTGTAAAACTGGCAGCGGGTGCGTCCGTGTACGGTAACGAGCGCAATACCCGCACGTTCGGCGCGCAGCGCCAGCTCCGGTGCGTTGCGCGAGCCGTCGTCCCAGCCCAGCCGCATTTTCAGCGTCACCGGGACTTTGACGGCGCCCACCACCGCCTCGATCAGCGTGAGCGCGTGGTCGAGATCGCGCATCAAGGCGGAACCCGATTCGCCATTGGTCACATGCTTTGCCGGGCAGCCCATATTGATGTCGATGATCGCGGCGCCGAGGCCCTCGGCGATGCGGGCGCCCTCGGCCATCCAGTGGGCTTCGCAGCCGGCGATCTGGACGACGTGCAGACCCGCGGCGTGGTCTTCGGCGCGCAGCCGCGCATCCCGCTTGCCCTTCACCAGGGCCGCACAGGCGGTCATTTCCGAGACCACGAGGCCCGCGCCCAGGCCGGCGGCAGAGCGCCGGAAAGGCGCATCCGTTACCCCAGACATCGGAGCCAGGATCACGGGGTTTGGCAGCTTTTGGCCGCCAACCGTGAGGGATCGTCCCGCAGTTTCAGGTAGATGCGTTGCCATATGCACAGTATTTAGGCGTCACGGAACCGTTGCATATAGTTTAGCCAAAAAGTGAGGCAGCGCAAGTGCTGCAGTGCAATATCCTTAGCCTGTGTACAGCCACCGGCAAACCCGTTCCCGGCAAGTCTGACGGGCCGGCGTGGTCCAAACCGGTTCGCGCAGCGCAGAAACATGCGCTAAAGCGATCCCGGAACTTGCAGGAAACCGATCCAGAGACCGAACTCATGGCGGGCATGGTGGCCGCGATCGTTGTTGCAGCCGGACGCGGCGAGCGTGCCGGCGGCGACGTGCCGAAGCAGTATCGCGCCATCGGCGGCGAGCCGATGATCCGTGCGACGCTGCGCGCGTTCCTCGGCCACGATCGGATCGGTGCGGTGCAGCCGGTCATCGCGGCGTCCGATGCCGACATTTATGGTGCCGCGACCGCCGGGCTGAAAGACCTCGCGGCGCCGGTTCTCGGCGGCGCAACGCGCCAGGCCTCGGTGCGCGCCGGTCTCGAAGCGCTGGCCGGCCGCGCGCCGGCGCTTGTTCTCATTCACGACGCAGCGCGGCCGTTTCTTTCCGGCGCGCTGATCGACCGCGCTATTGCCGCTGGTGACAAAGCCGGGGCCGCGGTGCCGGGCATCGCCATTTCCGATACGGTGAAAACGATCGATGCCGCGGCGGTCGTTGCCGAAACGCTGGATCGCAGCCGCTTGCGCATCGTGCAAACACCGCAGGCCTTTGCTTTCGATCTTATTCTCGATGCACATCGGCGTGCCGCGGCATCCGGCCTGGAACAATTCACCGACGATGCGGGCCTTGCCGAATGGGCCGGGCATCGCGTCAGCGTATTCGAAGGCGAAACCGGAAATGTCAAAGTGACGACCAACGATGATTTCGCACGCGCCGAGGTTTTGCACCTCGCCGCTCTGTCCGACGTGCGGACCGGCAACGGCTTTGATGTGCATGCTTTCGCCGACGGCGATCACGTCATGCTCGGCGGCGTGCGCATCCCGCATTCGCGCGGCGTCACCGGGCACTCGGACGCCGATGTCGCGCTCCATGCGCTGGTCGATGCCATCCTCGGGGCGCTTGCCGACGGCGATATCGGGCAGCACTTTCCGCCGAGCGATCCGCAATGGAAAGGCGCGTCGTCCGACCATTTCCTCAAGTTTGCCTGCGAGCGGGTGCGTGCGCGCGGCGGCATGATTGCCAATCTCGACGTGACGGTGGTTTGCGAAGCGCCGCGTGTCTCGCCGCATCGCGACGCCATGCGCGCGCGCATCGCCGAGATCGCCGGCATTCCCCTCTCCCGCGTCGCGATGAAAGCGACCACCAGCGAGACCCTCGGCTTCACCGGCCGCAGCGAAGGCATTGTGGCGATGGCGACGGCGACGGTGCGGCTGCCGTGGAGCGCCTCGTGAGCGACGCCGCGTTGCGCCGCGCCGCGACCCGGGTCCTGCATAAATGCCGCGCGGCCGGCCTGACGGTGGCGACCGCGGAATCCTGCACCGGCGGTCTTGTTGCCGGGGCGCTGACGGAGATCGCCGGTTCTTCCGATGTCGTCGATTGCGGTTTTGTGACCTATTCGAACGGAGCCAAGCAAAAATTGCTGGGCGTGCCGGCTGCGACCCTCGCGCGCCACGGCGCGGTCAGTGCGCAGACGGCCGCGGCCATGGCCAAAGGCGCGCTGAAGAAATCGAAAGCCGATCTTGCGGTCGCCGTTACCGGCATTGCCGGTCCGGGCGGCGGCTCCAAAGGCAAGCCGGTCGGTCTGGTCTATTTCGCAGCGGCAAGCCGCGGCGGCCGCCTCGTTGCGCGGCGGCGGCTGTTCGGCGAGATCGGGCGTTCGCGGGTGCGGCAAAACTCGGTCGTGCAAGCACTCGCGCTTCTGGAGTTGCTGGCGAGATAGGGTCGGATCTGGCGATTACAGATGCCAGACGCCGTCCGGATGCGACGACCAATGTCCGCCGCCGCCGAAGCTGGGCCCGCCCTGCCAGTGTCCGGGCTGCCAATGTCCGAAATGGCCGCCAAACCCATCTCCGTCGCCATGTCCGTTCCAATGGCCAAAGCCGTGGAAGGCAAAATGATGGTGGTCGTCGTGGTGGCCGTGATGGTCGTGGAAATGATGAAAGTCGTGCGCGTCGTGATGGCCGAAGAAGTGGCCGCCACCGAAGCCGTGACCGCCAAAACCGCCGCCGCCGCCGAAACCATGTCCGCCGAAACCATGCGCCGTGGCGTCGACCTGTCCGAGGACGAGGCCGAGGATGCACGCTCCAACAACGGCGCAAATTTTACTCGAAAGCATCGGTCGCCCTGCCGCGCCTGTGCGCGGCCGATATTATCCACCAGACAACGAACGAATACGATGGCGGTTGCACGCAAACGATCAGGATAGTTAAGGTCTTGAAGCGTTCGATCTAGGCCGGTTTTATCCCATACACCTCGTCCGCGCGCTTTTCGAATGCGGCCGAGAAGCGCCGGAAGGCGGCGTCAAACATGGCGCCCATCAGGATTCCGAGCGTGCGGCTGCGGAATTCGTAGGCGATGAAGAATTCGACGTCGCAGGCTTCTTCGCCCGCCGGACGAAACGTCCAGCGATTGTTCATCTTCTGGAACGGACCCTCAAGATACTCGACCAGGATTTCGAGCGTCTTGCTGTCGAGCGTGACGCGGCTGGTGAATGTTTCGTGGATGAGTTTGAAGGCGACCGTCATGTCGGCGACGATGACATCCCTGCCCTCGGCGTCGGCGGATCGCTTGCGCACC
The DNA here is from genome assembly GCA_963808205.1 of uncultured Alphaproteobacteria bacterium. Lineage (GTDB taxonomy): Bacteria > Pseudomonadota > Alphaproteobacteria > Rhizobiales > Xanthobacteraceae > BOG-931. The sequence continues at coordinate 1,002,103 of CAWEER010000003.1, read as the reverse complement.
GCAAGCGACCGGCACAGCGGCACGAATTGCGGATAGCGCTCGACATCGGCGACGAGATCGAACATGTCGAACGCGGAATGCCGCACCCGCCGCCTGGTCGTAAATTGCGGCATCCGGTCAGCGCGCTGTCCGCAATGCTTTCAGCCGGGCAAAATCTTCGCCGGCATGATGCGAGGAGCGCGTCAGCGGGCTTGCCGCGACCAGCGAAAAACCCCTGGCATAGGCGATGGCCGCCAATTCGTTGAATTCCTCGGGCGGCACGAAGCGCTCGACCGCGAGATGCTTGCGCGACGGCTGCAGATATTGGCCGATGGTGAGGAAATCGACGTTCGCGGCGCGCAGGTCGTCCATGACCTGCAGCACTTCGTTGCGCTCCTCGCCAAGCCCGACCATGATTTCGGATTTGGTGAACATCGCCGCGTCGATCTCCTTGACGTGTTGCAGGAGCCTGATCGAGGCGAAATAGCGCGCGCCCGGCCGCACGGTGAGATATTTCGACGGCACGGTTTCGAGATTGTGGTTGAAGATGTCGGGCCGCGCCGCGACCACGATGTCGGCTGCGCCATCCTTGCGCAGGAAATCCGGCGTCAGCACTTCGATCGTCGTATCGGGGCAACGCGCGCGAATGGCGCGGATCACGGCGGCAAAGTGCGCTGCCCCGCCGTCGTCGAGATCGTCGCGGTCGACCGACGTCACGACGATATGCGCTAGTCCAAGTTTGGCGGTCGCTTCGGCGACGCGCTCCGGTTCCGCGGCATCGAGCGCGCCGGGCAAGCCGGTCCTGACATTGCAGAAGGCGCAAGCCCGCGTGCAGGTGTCGCCCATGATCATGAAGGTGGCGTGCTTCTTGTCCCAGCATTCGCCGATATTCGGGCAGCCCGCTTCCTCGCACACCGTATGCAGGCCGTTGTCGCGCACGATCTTTTGCGTCGCCAGATAGCCCGGCGAGACCGGCGCCTTGACGCGAATCCAGCCGGGCTTGGCAAGCACGGGCTGATCCGGCCGGTGCGCCTTTTCCGGATGGCGGGGACGAGCTTCCGCGACGGTGTCGATCAATACGGCCATGAAACGCGAAGCTTTCGCAGCGGTAATTTTGCCACATCAAATACTTACGGCTCCGCATGCTGCGCCGCAAGCGGTGGTTCCGCGCACCGCTGACGCAATCCGGCCGCGGGCTGAATGAACAAAAGGTAAGGTTCTGCCGGCGTTTTCCCTCTTCCCATACGTAACTTTCGCCACAATAAAAACGTCTAGTGGTTTGGTGCGATGCCCGGTATCGGCCGGAGGAAACCATGCTCGCCCGCGGTAAAGAAGCAGCAGCGCTCGGACTTCACAGGTTCGGCTTTGGCGCTTCCGGCAATTCGATTGCGGCCATATCCGCCGACCCGCGCGGCGCGCTGCTTGCCGATCTCGATCGTTCCGGCACCACAGCGATTGCGGCCGGCCTCCCCACGAGCACCGAAGCAGCGCGCGCGGTCTCCGAATTTCGTGCCGAGCAGCAGGCGAAGCAGAAGCTCGCGTTGCGCGTCCAGAAAGCCTCCGAGACCGGCGGCGATGCGCAGGCGATGAATCAGGCGATGAATCAGGCGATGGCGGATTTTACCAAATCCGGGATCGCGGACGCGTCGCCCATGCCGGGCAAGCCACCCCTTCCTCAGCAGATCATCCAGGGCGAAGCCAAGGCGCGCTTTGACGCCGCCTCCGGCGCGGATATCGGCTTTGTCGAGCGGCTGGTGTGGTTCTGGTCGAACCATTTTTGCATTTCCGCCGACAAGATTCCGGCGATGGCCGGCGCCTACGAGCGCGAAGCGATCCGCCCGCATGTGCTCGGCCGCTTTGCCGATCTCCTGCAAGCGGTCGAAAGCCATCCCGCCATGCTGTTCTATCTCGACAACGTGCAGTCGATGGGCGCGGAATCCATCGCCGGCATCAACCGCGACAAGGGGTTGAATGAGAATCTCGCGCGCGAGACGCTCGAATTGCACACGCTCGGCGTCCGTTCGGGCTACACTCAGGACGACGTCACGAACTTCGCCAAAGTGCTCACCGGCTGGACCTGGATCAATCCGGACGATCCGGAGCACGGCGGCGAATTCGTTTTCAACAAACGCCTGCATGAGCCTGGCGAGCAGGTCGTGCTCGGCAAGCGCTATGCCGATAGCGGCGTCGATCAGGGCCGCGCCGTGCTGGCCGATCTCGCGCGCCATCCGGCGACCGCGCAGCATATCGCGGAAAAGCTCGCGCGCCATTTCGTGGCCGACGAGCCGCCGCCCGCGCTTGTCGGCAAGCTCGCCAAATCGTTTCGCGACAGCGACGGCAGCCTCAAGGACGTCGCCAGGACGCTGATCGCGGCTGATGAGTCGTGGACGCCGCAGCGGCAAAAGCTCAAGGCGCCCGCTGAATGGATCGCTGGCGTGATCCACGTCACCGGCGCGTCGGCCAATATCCCGATCGGCCGCATCATGAATGCGCAGGCGACGCTCGGCGAGCCGTTGTGGCGGCCGCCGGCGCCGAACGGCTGGCCCGACACCGAAGCGGCCTGGATCGACGGCGTGCCGCACCGCATCGATGTCGCCAACGATTTTGCCGGCCGCGTGCCGGGCGCTGATCCGCTCGCGCTTCTCGACAACGGGCTCGGGCCGCTCGCCTCGTCCGACACGCGCCAGACGGTGCAACGCGCCGGCAGCCGTAACCAGGCGCTCGCGCTTCTCGTCATGGCGCCGGAATTCTTGCGGAGATGACTATGAGACTGCATGCCCCCTCGCGCCGCGAACTGCTGCTGGCCTCCGGCACGCTGTTCGCATGGGCGCACCTGCCGAAGCTCGCTTACGCCGAAGGCCGCGACCCGCGCTTTCTCACCATCATCCTGCGCGGCGCGCTTGACGGGCTCGCCACCGTCGCGCCGGTCGGCGACCCGGATTGGGTGGCGCTGCGCGGCGACAAGGCGCTCACTCTCGGCGGCCAGGCGCCGGCGCTGAAACTCGATGACTTCTTCGCGCTCAATCCGGCGATGCCGAACCTGCATCGCATGTATCAGTCAAACGAGGCGATCATCGTCCATGCCTGTGCAACGCCCTACCGCGAACGCTCGCATTTCGACGGTCAGGATCTGCTCGAAAGCGGCTTGCCGAAACCCGCGCCGAGCGAAAGCGGCTGGCTCAATCGCGCGCTCTCGGGTCTGGCGCCCGGCGGCCGCGTCGATCCGAAAGGCAGCAAGGTTTTTGCCGTCGGTCCGGTGACCCCGCTGGTCGTGCGCGGCCCGGCGCCGGTCCTGTCGTGGTCGCCGCAGCGGATCGTGCCGGCAAGCGACGACACGGTGGCGCGGCTCCTCAATCTCTATCGCCATTCCGACGCAAAACTTGCCGGCGTGCTCGAAGACAATTCAAAACTCGCCGCGATCGAGCAGTCCGGCGACATGGCGCAAAAGCCGGGCGGGCCGGGTCCGGCGCAGGTGCGCGCCTATTTTGCCGAGGCCGCCGGCAACGCCGCGAAATTTCTGGCGCAGCCCGACGGGCCACGCGTCGGCGCGCTCGCGCTCGACGGCTGGGACACCCACGTCAACGAAGGCATTGCGGCGGGCCGGCTGTCGCAATTGCTCGGCTCGCTCGACGACGCGCTTGCCGCGGTGAAGGCGAATATGGGCGCGGTCTGGCAGGACACCGTCGTCGCGCTCGCCACCGAATTCGGCCGCACCGCCCATATCAACGGCACCGACGGCACCGATCACGGCACGGCGACCGTTGCGCTCCTCGCCGGCGGCGCGCTCAAGGGCGGCCGCGTAATCGCCGATTGGCCGGGACTGAAGAAAGCCGATCTCTACGAGAACCGCGATCTCAAGCCGACCACCGATCTGCGCGCCGTGCTCAAGGGCGTGCTGAAGGATCATTTGCGCGCCGACGATCGCGTGCTGGCGGAGAATGTGTTTCCCGGCAGCGCGAACGTGAAGCCGATGACGGGTTTGGTGGGATAATCACCACCGCTCGTGCTCGCGAATGCGCGGACCCAGCCCATGGATTCCCGCTTGTGCGGGAATGCGCGAACGGCGCGTTGGCCGCTAAATATTCAAAACCTTTCCATACGCATCCAGCACCGCTTCCTTCATCATCTCCGACAGCGTCGGATGCGGGAATACGGTGTGCATGAGCTCTTCTTCCGTGGTTTCAAGGTTCATCGCTATGACGTAACCCTGAATGAGCTCGGTCACTTCCGCGCCGACCATGTGCGCGCCAAGAAGCTGGCCGGTCTTTTTGTCGAAGATGACTTTGACCAGACCCTGGTCCTCGCCGAGCGCAATCGCCTTGCCGTTGCCGGCGAAAGGAAACCGTCCGATACGGACGTCGAGCTTCTTCTCCTTGCAGGCCTGTTCGGTGAGCCCGACGGATGCGACCTGCGGCGTGCAATAGGTGCAGCCGGGGATCATGCGCTTGTCCATCGCATGCGGATGCAGGCCCTTGATCGCCTCGACGCAGATGACGCCTTCATGCTCGGCCTTGTGCGCGAGCAGCGGCGGCCCAGCGACGTCGCCGATGGCGTAAATGCCGGGCACGCTGGTTTTGCACATGCCGTCGATGACGATGTGACTGCGCTCGGTCTTCACGCCGAGTTTTTCCAGCCCGAGATTCTCGATATTGCCGACGACGCCGACTGCTGAAATCACGCGGTCGACGGTGAGCGTCTGCGTGCCGCCCTTGCCGTCGTCGATGGTCGCGGTGACGCTGTCGGCTTTGCGGTCGAGTTTCGTCACCTTTGAGCCGGTGAGAATTTTGATGCCCTGCTTCTCGAAGCTTTTGCGCGCGAAGGCGGCGATTTCGGCATCCTCGACGGGCAGGATCTGCGGCAGCACCTCGACGACGGTCACCTCGACGCCGAGCGTGCGGTAGAACGATGCGAACTCGATGCCGATCGCGCCCGAGCCGACGACAAGGAGCGATTTCGGCATGCGCTCCGGCACCATCGCCTCGAAATAGGTCCAGACCAGTTTCTTGTCGGGCTCGAGACCGGGCAGCACGCGCGGCCGCGCGCCGGTGGCGATGATGATGTGCTTGGCCTGATAGTCGCCGGCGCCGAGCGCGCCCTTCGGCGCCTCGCCGCGGCCGGCCTTCACGGTGATCTTGCCGGGCGCGTCGATCGTCGCCTCACCCCAGATCACGGTGACCTTGTTCTTCTTCATCAGGAAGCCGACGCCGTCATTGAGGCGCTTCGACACCGCGCGCGAGCGCTTGACGACGGCTGACGGATCGTAAGTGACCTCGCCCGCCGACAATCCGTAATCCTTGGCGTGCTGCAAATAGTGAAAAATCTCGGCCGAGCGCAAAAGCGCCTTGGTCGGGATGCAGCCCCAGTTGAGGCAGATGCCGCCGAGATATTCACGCTCGACGATGGCCGTTTTGAAGCCGAGCTGCGCGGCGCGAATGGCGGTGACATAGCCGCCGGGACCCGAGCCGATAATGATGATGTCGAAATTGGTGTCAGCCATTCAATGCCTCGCATTCCGCCTCCCTTATATGGGAGGTTGCCGGTCGACTTTATACCAAGTTTCTATTCGGTAATTGGCCGAAAAACGCCGTCCTCGTCGAGGCGTTCGAGGACGCCGGAGCGGATGCCGAAGAAGCAGCCGTGCAGCGTGATATGCCCGGCGTCGACCCCGTCCTTGATCCACGGGAACGTCAACAGGTTTGCGAGCGAAAGACGCACCGTCTCATGCTCGCAGATATTCTCCTGCTGCTCGGGCGGCGCGAGGCGTGCGCGCTGCAGCGCCGGTTCCGCGATGCGGACCCATTGTCCGATGAAATCGGATTTCTCGGTCGGCGAACTGTCCAGGAGCGCACGGATGCCGCCGCACATGGCGTGGCCAAGGACGACAATCTCGCGGACCTGGAGCAGTCGAACGGCGTATTCGATCGCGGAGCTTACTCCGTGCGGCTTGTCGTCGGGGCCATAGGGCGGCACGATATTGGCGACGTTGCGGATGACGAAGAGTTCGCCGGGCCGGGCATTGAATACCATTTGCGGATCGGTGCGGCTGTCCGAACAGGCAATGACCAGCGCGCGCGGCCGCTGTCCGAGCCGGCTCAGGGCCTCGAAACGGTTGCGTTCGGCCTGCCAGGTGCCGGAGCGGAAGCGGCGATAGCCTTCGATCAGATCGTCCATTGCGTGTCTCAGGCTCCGTGCGGATTTCGATACAAGCGGTTCGTGCAAGCCATTCGCACGCGCTATAATGCGAAGCAAGAAGGATACCTGTGGGAGACGCGCGACATCATGACTGAGCTCACGGTTTACAGCAGCATCGGCGTGCGCAGCGCCGCGGAGGCGATCTTTGCGCAATTCGAGAAGGAAACCGGCCACCGCCTCGCCGTCACTTGGGGCACGGCGCCGATGCTGGTCAAACGCGTCGAGGACGGCGAAACAGCCGACGTGCTGATTTTGAGCCGCGCCGGGATCGATGCGCTCAAGAAGGGCGGCAAGGTGGCGCCCGGCAGCGATGTCACGCTGGCGGGTTCCGGGGTCGCGATCGCGGTCAAGGCCGGCGCGCCAAAGCCGGATATTTCAACGCCGGAGGCATTAAAGAAGACGCTTCTTGCCGCAAAATCGATCGCCTATAGCGAGCCGTCAGCCGGCGGCGCGAGCGGCGTCTATTTCGCAAAACTTCTCGAACGCATGGGTATCGCGGATGCGATGAAGCCGAAGACCAAATATCCGCCGGCCGGCGGATTCTCGGCCGCGCTGCTCATGACCGGCGAAGCGGAACTTGCCGTGCAGCAGAAGCCGGAGCTTCTCCATGTCGCCGGCACGGAGATCGTGGGGTTTCTGCCCGGCGACCTGAACATGGTGACGCAATTCGCCGCGGGCCTGATGCCGGAGCGCAAGAATGCGGACGCGGCGAAAGCGCTGATCAAAAAACTGCAATCGGGCGAAGCGAAGGAGGCGTTCCGGGCGAAGGGGCTCGAGCCGGCGTGATGGAGTGTGCCGGTATCGTGGCTATTCGTGAAATGAATCGACGAGCTGCCGGATCTTTTCGAAGGCCTGATCGGGATCGCGGATGTCGCGCACGCTGATGCCGCTGCCCGAGACATTGCCAAAACCGAGCGCCGCGAACGGCCTGAAACTCGTACTCGATCCGGTTGCCAGCGTGGCGAGATAAATCGTGCCGAGACCGTAGATGCGCTGAAGAATTCCCTTCCGCAGCGTGACCTCCTTCACGTCGCGGAAGCGAATGACCTTCTCGTTGATAGAGAAGAAGCCTTCCTCGAATTCCAGATGATCGGCAAAGAAGCGATATTCGGTGCGGCTGTAATTGAGCTTCTTTCCGATATAGGCGACGGCGGGAACGCCGACAAAGGCGAGTACGCCGAAGAAAATGAAGGGCATCTGTGTGCCGCGCGCGAACAGGCCGGTCGTCTGGATCATTCCGCCGAAGAAGGCGCCGGCCCAGAGCGTCAAAAACAACTGCAGCGGCAATTGAACCAGCAAAGTGATCCAGCCGATGAAGACCGGCTGGACGGAAAACTTCACATCCTCGGACGCCATCATTGCCCCCAAACGCCGCCGGGACGGCGTCAGACCAGCATCATCACCGGGTTTTCGATCAGCGATTTGAACGCGCTGATCAGCACCGCGCCGAGCGCGCCGTCGATGGAGCGGTGATCGCACGACATGGTCACGCTCATGATATGGGCGGCTTCGATCTTGCCGTTGCGCACCACCGCGCGTTCCTCGCCGGTGCCGACGGCGAGGATGGTCGATTGCGGCGGATTGATCACGGCCGTGAAATCCTTGATGCCGTACATGCCGAGGTTCGACACCGACGTTGTACCGCCTTGGTATTCGTGCGGTTTAAGTTTGCGGTCGCGCGCGCGCCTGGCGAGGTCTTTCATCTCGTTGGAGATCGCCGACAGCGATTTCGCCTCGGCGCCGCGGATGATCGGCGTGATCAGCCCGTTCGGCATCGCCACCGCAACGCCGACGTCGGAATGTTTGTGCTTGAGCATGCCGCCTTCGGTCCAGCTCGCATTGGCATCCGGCACGCGCTGCAAGGCGAGCGCCAGAGCCTTGATGACGAAATCGTTGACCGAGAGCTTGTAGGCCGGCTTGCCGTCCGGGCCGTTCGGCGCTGTGGCGTTGATCTCCTCGCGCGCATCGAGAAGCTTGCCGATGTCGCAGTCGATCGTGAGATAGAACACCGGAATGCTGGTCGCCGAGGCGGTCAGCCGCTGCGCAATGGTGCGGCGCATGCCGTCGTGCGGCACAACCTCGTAGCTGCCATCCTCGTAGAGCGCGCGGATCTGCTGGTCGCTCATCGCCGGCGCAACGGCCGGAGCGCCCGCCGGTGTCGCGGCCGGTGCGCGCAAGGCGCCGCCGTCTTTCGCGGTCGCCACGTCGCGTGCGATCACGCGGCCATGCGGCCCGGTGCCCTGGATGCGGCCGATTTCGATGCCGGATTCTTTCGCCAATCGCCGCGCGAGCGGGGAAGAAAACACACGATCGGCTCCGGCGACATGGCCATTCGTCATCGGGTTTTCCGCCGGCAGGACCGGCGGGCGCGCAGCTGGCGGAGGCGCCGATGGTTTTGCTCGCAGCGCCGGAGCTGCCGCCTGGCCTGGCGCGGCGGGCTTCGGCGCATCGGCCGGTTTCGGCGGCGAAACACCCTTCCCCGCTGCGGCCGCCGCAGCTTTAGGATCTTCGCCTTCCGCCGCCATGACGGCGATGAGCTGATTGACCGGAATATCGGCGGTGCCTTCCGGCACCACGATCTTCGCCATTACGCCGTCATCGACGGCTTCGTATTCCATCGTCGCCTTGTCGGTCTCGATCTCGGCGATCACGTCGCCGGTCTTGACGGCTTCGCCTTCCTTCTTGAGCCACTTGGCAAGGTTGCCCTTCTCCATCGTGGGCGATAGTGCCGGCATGAGGATGTTGATGGGCATGGCGCTAGAATTTCACCAATAATCGATTCAGCGATAACAGACGGTCTTTGCCGCCTCGACAACTTCGGCGACTGTCGGCAGCGCGAGCTTTTCCAGATTCGCGGCATAGGGCATCGGCACGTCCTTGCCCGTCACGCGCATGACCGGCGCGTCGAGATAATCGAAGGCTTGCTCCATCACGCGCGCGGCGATCTCGGCGCCGACGCCGGATTGTCTCCAGCCTTCCTCGACGGTGACGATGCGGCCGGTTTTCTTCACCGACTCGATAATCGTGTCGGAATCCATCGGCTTTAGCGTGCGCAGATCGATGACCTCGGCTTCGATGCCGTCTTTTGCCAATTCCTCCGCAGCCTTTAGCGCGTAGTTCATGCCCATCGACCAGGCGACGATGGTGACGTCCTTGCCGGCACGCACGATGCGGGCGCGGCCGATCGGCAGCACGTAATCGTCGAGCTTCGGTACCGGCGAAGAATGGCCGTAGAGGATTTCGTTCTCAAGAAACATCACAGGATTGGGATCGCGGATCGCCGCCTTGAGCAGGCCTTTGGCGTCGGCGGCGGTCGACGGTGCGATCACCTTCAGGCCGGGAATGTGCGAGTACCAGGACGAATAATCCTGGCTGTGCTGGGCGGCGACGCGCGAGGCCGGCCCGTTCGGCCCGCGAAACACGATCGAAACCTTGACCTGTCCGCCGGACATATACTGTGTCTTCGCCGCCGAATTGATGAGCTGATCCATCGCCTGCATGGCAAAATTAAACGTCATGAATTCGACGATCGGTTTTAGTCCCGAGAGCGCCGCGCCGACGCCAACGCCGGCAAAGCCATGCTCGGTGATCGGCGTGTCGATGACGCGCCGCGCGCCGAACTCGTCCAAAAGTCCCTGTGTGACTTTATAAGCGCCCTGATATTCGGCGACCTCTTCGCCCATGACGAAGACGTCAGGATCGCGGCGCATCTCTTCGGCCATGGCGTCACGCAAGGCTTCGCGCATGGTCATGGTGACGAGCTCGGTGCCTTCCGGCACTTCGGGCTCGGGCGTGGACTCTTTCGCCGGCGCCATGGCGGCTTTCACCGGCGCGGGCGCGGGCTGCGCCTGTTCCGCGGGCTTTTCCGGTTTCTGCGTCGGTGGTTTCGGCGCGCCGCCATTGCCTTTGAGCGCGGATGAATCCTCGCCCTCGGCGAGGATCATGGCGATCGGCGTATTGACCGCGACGTCGGCGGTGCCTTCGGGCACCAGGATTTTTCCAAGCGTGCCCTCGTCGACCGCTTCCACTTCCATCGTGGCTTTGTCGGTCTCGATCTCGGCGATGACATCGCCGGATTTAACGCTGTCGCCTTCCTTCTTGAGCCACTTGGCGAGATTGCCCTTCTCCATCGTCGGAGACAGTGCGGGCATCAGGACTTCAGTCGGCATGTCGGCTCACTTGATGTCGGCTCACTTCTACTTGGCGGCTAACAACGGCTTCGCTGCGGCGTCGCGGCAGATCGCGTTTCACCGATAGACGTCGGTATAGAGTTCGGAGGGGTCGGGCTCGGCGTCATGGGTGGCAAATTCGGAGGCTTCATTGACGATGGCGCGCACCGCGGCGTCGATCTTCTTCAATTCGTCCTCGCTCGCCCACTTTTTGTCGAGGAGACGTTTGCGGACCTGCTCGATCGGATCGTGTTCGTTGCGGACCTTGTCGACTTCTTCCTTGGTCCGGTATTTGGCCGGATCGGACATCGAATGTCCGCGATAGCGATATGTCATCATTTCCAGAATGATCGGACCCTTGCCGGAGCGGCACCAGGCGAGCGCATCGGCGGCTGCGGCTTTCACCGCGCGCACGTCCATGCCGTCGACCTGCGAGCCCGGAATGTTGAAGGAGACGCCGCGCTTGGAGAAATCGGTCTGCGCCGATGAGCGTGTCACCGACGTGCCCATGGCATAGCGGTTGTTCTCGATGACGAAGATGACCGGCAGTTTCCAAAGCTCGGCCATGTTGAAGCTCTCATAAACCTGGCCCTGGTTCGCCGCGCCGTCGCCGAAATAGGTCAGGCAGACGCTGTCGTTGCCGCGATATTTATTGGCGAAGGCCAGTCCCGTGCCGAGCGGAACCTGGGCGCCGACGATGCCGTGGCCGCCGTAGAATTGCTTCTCCAGCGAGAACATGTGCATCGAGCCGCCCTTGCCCTTGGAATAGCCGCCGCGGCGCCCGGTGAGTTCCGCCATCACGCCCTTCGGATCCATGCCGCAGGCGAGCATGTGGCCGTGGTCGCGGTAGCCGGTAATCATCTGGTCGCCGTCGCGCATCGCGAGCTTCATGCCGGTCACGACCGCTTCCTGGCCGATATAAAGGTGGCAGAAGCCGCCGATCAGGCCCATGCCGTACATCTGGCCGGCCTTTTCCTCGAAACGGCGGATCAGGAGCATGTGGCGCAGCGCCTCGAACTCCTGGTCCTTGGTGAATTCGGGGGAAGTCGTGTCGCTCGCCGCCAGATCCGCGCTTGGGAGCAATCCTTGGGTATTGGGGGTGGATTGCTTGGTCTGGACGACGGCCATTATTGTCCTCGATACATGCGGGCAGGCTCTATTCAATAACGGAATTCACCCCATCGCGGAAGTCAAGGCGCGGCATGGGGGGATTGCGGCCGGCGAGCCAAATCCTTGCCGATAATATCGATTTCGGAAGCGCCGGCGGCCAGTTCAAGGGGTTGGAGCGGAGACCGGGCGCGGGGTGCGCTCGTACATCAGGGTCAGGTCATTGGGGCCGGCATAATCGAGCAGCTCGCGGGCGCGCTCGTCGAGCATGTCGGGATCGATATCGTTGGACTTGAGGAGCTGGATGCGCCGCTCCCATTGCACGCGCTCGAGCTTGAGGCGGGTGAGATCGGCGGTCATCGTCGCCGTCTGGCGGTCGATGTCCTCCTTGGCCCGCAGGCCGCGGTCGCCGTTATAGGCATTGACGAAGAAATAGCCGATCAGCAACGCAGCGAACGTGTAGAGGGCAAGAGCGTTGAGAATCGTGCGCAGCCGCTTGCGGGTGACCATGCGCCACCATGTCAGCGCGCCGCTTAAAGCGGGATTAATGGCGCCTTCCCGCCCGCCTATTAAGGCAGCCGGTTGCGGATTTCGCTGCCGATGAAATTGCCGAACCGCTTGCCGCGGTTGCGGAAGAAGCGCAGCACGCCGGCATCGACGAAATAGGTCAGCAAGATACTGTCACGCGTCTTCACCTCGGGCCCGACCGCGTCCGCCGAGTGCCAGGTATCGGTGCCGACGGCAAAGGCATAGCCCGAGTTCGGCGCAAACGTCATCTGCTTGCGCTTGGGCAGCGACCCGTCCGCGAGCTTCTCGTGAAAGATCGTGCCGATATTGGTGTTGGAGCGATCGCGCGGCAGGTAGAGCTGGACGGTGATCCCCTTCCAGCGCGTGTCGGTATGCGGCGTGATCAGGTAGCCCGGAATGTCGCGGGTGAGGATCGGGATCGGATACATCCCGGTTTTGGCAAAATTTCCGCCGAAGCGGCGCTCGAGCGGGGCGGCGAGACGGCGCACGAAAGCGTCGCACACCGGGCGCGAGCAAAGCGCGCGGCCGACAATATCCCACACCGCGCGTTTCTGCGGCGGCAGGTGGCGGATATATTCCGGAAACAGATCGATCTTCACGCGCGTATGCGTGCCGTCGGTGAGATCATGGCCCTTGCTGCGGCCATGCATCGGCCGGTAATCGTTCGCTTCCGGCATGTTGGCGAGCATCTGCGCGTAGATGTCGTCAGGGAACACCCGGTCGAACACGAGGTGGGTGAACGGGGAATCGGATGAAGCCGCGGCGCCGACCGAGGTGACGACGAAATCGCTCAGGCGCTCGACCGCGAGGCGGCGATTTCCCGGCTTTAATTCAATCGTCTGATCCATCGTTACAATCCGTTGAAGCGGTGCGCGCGGGCCGTCAGATAACCCCGAATTGCGGCCGAGAACAAGGCAGCCGGCCGGTGTGCAAAGCGCGGACCGCAGCCTGCCCTATTTGCTTGTCTTGAACGCCGCGCGGCCGCCGTAAGCGGCCTGCGCGCCGAGTTCCTCCTCGATGCGCAGAAGCTGATTGTATTTCGCGGTGCGGTCCGAGCGCGCCAGCGAGCCGGTTTTGATCTGGCCGCAATTGGTCGCGACCGCGAGATCGGCGATCGTTGAATCCTCGGTCTCGCCGGAGCGATGCGACATCACCGCGGTGTAGCCAGCCTTGTGCGCCATCTCGACGGCGGCGAGCGTTTCGGTGAGCGTGCCGATCTGGTTCACCTTGATCAAAATCGAATTGGCGTAATGCCCGGCAATGCCGTCGGCGAGCCGCTTCACATTGGTGACGAAGAGATCGTCGCCGACGAGCTGGCATTTGTCGCCGATCGCCCGCGTCACCATTTTCCAGCCTTCGATGTCGTCTTCGGCCATGCCGTCTTCGATGGAGACGATCGGATAGCGGCCGACAAGGTCGGCGAGATAATCGACCTGCTGCGCCCGCGAGCGCTTCTTGCCGCCCTCGCCTGCATAGACATAGGCGTCACCCTTGAAAAACTCGGTCGAGGCCGGATCGAGCGCGAGTGCAACCTCCTTGCCGGGCTTGTAACCCGCCGTCTCGATCGCCTTGACGACGAATTCGAGCGCGGCGTCGGCGGTCGCGAGATTGGGGGCAAAGCCGCCCTCATCGCCGACATTGGTATTGTGGCCGGCAGCCTTGAGCGCGCCGCGCAGCGTGTGGAAGATCTCCGAGCCGGCACGCAAGGCTTCGGCAAAACTCGGCAGGCCGAGCGGCACGATCATGAATTCCTGGAAGTCGATCGGGTTGTCGGCATGCGCGCCGCCATTGATGATGTTCATCATCGGCACCGGCAGAAGCCGCGCCGAGGCGCCGCCGACATAGCGGTAGAGCGGCAGGTTGTTGGCGATCGCGGCCGCCTTGGCGACGGCGAGCGAGACGCCGAGGATGGCGTTGGCGCCGAGCCGGCTTTTATTCGGGGTGCCGTCGAGCGCGATCATGGTCTCGTCGATCTTGACCTGCGCCTCGGCATCCATGCCGGAGAGCGCGTCGAAAATCTCGGCATTGACCGCCTCGACCGCGTTCTTCACGCCCTTGCCGAGGTAACGCGTCTTGTCGCCGTCGCGCAGTTCCACGGCCTCATGCGCGCCGGTCGAAGCGCCGGACGGCACGCCCGCCCGCCCGCGCGACCCGTCGGCCAGCACGACATCGACCTCGACGGTCGGGTTGCCGCGGCTGTCGAGGATTTCGCGGCCGATAATGTCGGTGATGGCGGTCATCGCGGTTTTGGCGGCTCCCGGCGTAGTGATGCGGGGCTTCTACTAGATCGGCAAGGGTAATGTCACCACGAGTATTTCAGGGTGCCGGTGCCGCTATAGGTCTGCGTGCTCGAACTGAACTCGCCGTCGAATTTCGCGCTGACCGACCATTGCTGCGTCAGGCGCAGTTCGGCGCTGGCGGATGTCAGCGCGGAGTTCTGCGGCACCGCGGCGCCGAACACCGTGAGCCACGCGATATTTCTCGCAGAATTTGGCATGAGACCGCTCGATACTCCCTGTGTCGCCGCCGCACGGCCGGCGGGGATGTCGCCACCCGCCGTTCCGGGTTACATGATAGCCGCGCGCAGGAAAAGGCGCGCCCCAAAAGTGCAGCGGAATGGTGAAAAAGCGCATCCAGCTCGGCAGGCCCGCCCCGCTCCCCGCGTCTCCGGACAAGGCGGTGCTCGATCGCGTCCGCAATCCGCATCGCAGCGAAAACTACGTCGCGCGCTTTACCTTTCCCGAATTCACCGTGATGTGCCCGGTGACCGGCCAGCCCGATTTCGCCACGCTCGTCGTCGACTATGTGCCGGCCGGCTGGCTCGTCGAGTCCAAGTCGCTGAAGCTCTACCTCAACAGCTTTCGCAATCACGGCGCCTTCCACGAAGACTGCACGGTGACGATCGGCAAAAAAATCGCCGCCGTGATAAAGCCGAAATGGCTGCGCATCGGCGGCTATTTCCATCCGCGCGGCGGCATGCCGATCGACGTGTTCTGGCAGGCCGGCAAGCTTCCCGCCGGCGTCTGGGCGCCCGATCAGGGCGTCGCTACGTATCGCGCGCGCGGATAGTGAGCGAGCCGTTCAACGTCGCGACGAGCGCGCCGGTTTCGAGCGCAGGATCGGCCGCGCGCATGACACCGCCCATCACCGCGACGCCGGCGCAGCCGGCGGCGATGACTTCGCCGATGCGCGCCGTATTGATGCCGCCGATGGCAAGCACCGGCACGCGCGCCGCGCGCGCGATTTCGGCAAGTCCGATGCGGCCGATCTCGGGGCCATAACCCGGTTTGCTCGGCGTTTCGAAGGCCGGCCCGGCAAGCGCATAATCCGCCGCCTCGGGATCGATCGCTTCCGCTTCGGTGACGGTATGGATCGAAACGCCGACGAGCATTTGCGGCCCGACCAAAGCGCGCGCCGCGGCAGGGTCGCTGCCGGACGGCAGATGCACGCCATCGGCGCCGGCAAGCTTTGCCAGCGCCGCTTCACCGTGCAGCAGGAGGCGCGCGCCGTGCCGGTGCACGAGCGGCAACAGCATCCTTACCAAAGGCACCTGCTCGTCCTGCGGCAAGTCCTTTTCCCGCAGGCTGATCCACCGGCAGCCGCCTGCCAGCGCCATCGCAACGATCTCGGCCAGCGGGCGCCGCGCTTGCCTTCGGTCGGTCACCAGCAGCAATGGCGGATCGGGAAGCATGGTGGCGCCCGCACGGTTGTTCGCTCCGGGCAATTATGGGAAATTTGCCTGCACCAAGGAACCGGGAGCCAGTTCCATGCGTAGCACGTTCATAAAGATTGTTCTGGTCGGCATGTTTGCCGCGGCGTCGCTTGCGCCGGCATTGGCCGCGAAACATGAGAAAAAATTGACCGGCGCCTGCGCGCAATCATCCGGCCGCTGCATTGCCGATTGCGACAATCTGAATTGGTGCGCGATGTATACCTGCACCAATGGCCAGTCGACGCCGGTGCCGTTCTGGCGCTGCTTCGAGCCGAGCGGGCTCTGCCTGGCACCGCACTGTTGAACGGGAATTGAACCCGAGGCGTCAGTGCCCGACGGGTGCGTAGCTCGTCAGGGTGCTCGGTGTCGGCATCGGAACGAGATGGCGCGGCACCACAACACGCTGGCCTTCGGTGAGGGAAGCGTTGGCCGAAAACGAATTGGCCTGACCGAGCGCCCATACCGGGACGTGATAGGCCGCCGCCATCGTCTTGAGCGTGTCACCGGCATGCGCCTGTACCGGCAGGCCCGAGTCCCACAGTTCGATCGCGGCATCGGCCGGAACTTCGAGATGCAGCGGCACCGCGTCGCCTTCACCGGTCGCCGGCGTCCCGGATAGTTGCGCGATCTTGGTGACGAGCTGTGTCTGGATGCGCTCGGCTTTCTCGATATTGATGTGAACGAGCTCGCTATGGTCCTTGAGATTGAAGCTCGCATAGTGGCCGTGGAAGCGCGAACCCTGCACCACATTGCCGCCGCCCATGAAATTCGACGACTGGAAAATGTTGATATAGCGCTCCACGTTGGGCGGCACGTCGTCGGCAATGCGGGTCGGGTCGTAGGTCACCAGCAGGCTCACCGGGATATTTTCCTGGTTCAGCCGTTCGGCGAAAGCCAGCGCCGCGTCGCCACCCATGGAATGGCCGATGATGGTGATCGGCTGAGGATCGCGGCGATAGTCGCGGATCGCCTGATCGATATCGTCGCGCCAGAGCAGATAGGTGCTGACGCTGGCCGGGATGCCGGTGTGTTTGATGCGATCGGCGAGCCCGTCCATGCCGCGCGAATAGATAAGGCCGGCAACGCCGCGATAGAGATAAGCGCGGCCGCGCGGTTCGGTCGCGATTTTTTCGGCGGGCGGTGGGGCATGTTCGGCTGGCACGGCGGTATCGCTTGTTGCATCGGCGACAACAGCTGGCTTGGCGGGCGATACCGGCTGCGGAGGCGACGGAGCCTCGTTGAGCTTGCCCTGGGAGGCTCGTGCAAACAGCGAATTCAGCGTTGAGGTGTCTGTCTTGTCGGATGTTGATGCATTTTGCAGCGTCGGCTCGCCGTTGGCGCTCTGGCCGAAACTCTTGCCGGACGATGTGAACGAAGCCGTCGATTCCGGATCGAACATGGCATAGCCGCCACAGCCGGTGAGGCAGGCCGCAAGCAGCAGAACCGCGATTTGTCGTCCCCAGACCATGCGTTTCCGGATGTTCGGCCGTGAAAGCAGGAACAGCCCGGCGCCTTACGTTTTGCCGTGCCGGCGCGTCGCCAGAAAGCTTTCGAAGAAACGGCACCCCAAAGAATCGTGACCGGCGTGACTCGCCACCTTCAAAGTGGGCCCGAAATCCTTAATTTCCCCCGAATGACGGGCCAACAATGACCGTTTCACGGGGTGAAATCAGGGTGATTGATCGGCTTTTTCATGGCGGACGGACCTCGCGCGCCCTATCTGCGCCCGATCCCGATTGCTAAGAACCGCCCCAATGAACCGCGCTCCCCGCATTTCCTTCGTTTCGCTCGGCTGCCCCAAGGCGCTTGTCGATTCCGAGCGCATCATCACGCGGCTGCGCGCGGAGGGCTATGAACTCGCGCGCGAACATTCCGGCGCCGACCTCGCCATCGTCAATACGTGCGGTTTTCTCGACAGCGCGCAGGCGGAATCGCTTTCCGCAATCGGCGCCGCCATGGCGGAAAACGGCAAAGTCATCGTCACCGGCTGCATGGGCGCGGAACCGGAAAAGATCACGGATGCGCATCCCGGCGTCCTCGCCGTCACAGGCCCCCAGCAATACGAAAGCGTGCTCGCTGCCGTGCATCGGGCGGTGCCCCCGGCCCACGATCCCTATACCGATTTGATCCCGCCCGAGGGTGTAAAGCTCACGCCACGCCACTACGCTTATCTAAAAATCTCAGAAGGTTGCAACAATCGCTGCACGTTCTGCATCATCCCGAAATTACGCGGCGATCTGGTCTCGCGCCCGGCGGCCGATGTGCTGCGCGAAGCCGAGAAACTGGTGACGGCCGGCGTCAAGGAACTCCTTGTCATATCGCAGGACACTTCGGCCTATGGCGTCGACGTCAAATACGCGGTGAGCGACTGGAAAGGCAGGGCGGTACGGGCGAAATTTTTCGACCTGGCCCGTGAACTTGGCGAGTTCGGCGTCTGGGTGCGGCTGCACTACGTCTATCCCTATCCGCACGTCGACGACGTGATTCCGCTGATGGCGGACGGCAAGGTGCTGCCCTATCTCGACGTGCCGTTCCAGCACGGCAGTCCCGCGGTGCTCAAGCGCATGCGCCGCCCGGCGGCGCAGGTCGCAACGCTCGAACGGATCGCGCGGTGGCGGGAGATCTGCCCAAGCCTGACCATCCGCTCGACCTTCATCGTCGGCTTTCCAGGCGAGACGAACGAGGATTTTGCATTGCTGCTCGATTGGCTGTCGGAAGCCCAACTCGATCGCGTGGGCTGTTTCCGCTACGAGCCAGTTGCGGGCGCGATGGCAAACGATCTCGCAGAATCCGTGCCCGATGAACTGAAGGAAGAACGCTGGAACCGCCTGATGGCGCACCAGCAGGAGATTTCGAAGAAGCGGCTCAAGCGCAAGGTCGGCAACCGCGAGCGCGTCATCATCGATGCGGTCGATGGAAAATCGGGCACCGCGAAAGGCCGCACCAGGGGCGACGCGCCGCAGATCGACGGCACGGTATTCGTTTCAAGCCGCCGGCCGCTTCGCGTCGGTGAGATCGCCACCGTGAAGATCGACCGCGCCGAGGCGTACGATCTTCACGGCACGGTCGTTGGCTACTAGGCGATCGTCACCATGTGTCGGGCTGCGTTCGCAGCGGGGCTCCGCTTTTGCCGGCAGAGTCGTAAATGCCCGCCGGCACCGATTGAGTTTGTGCGCGGCTCTTGCTGTGGCTCGCATGCTTGCCGCTCGCCGCGTAACCCGCATTCATTCCGGCGAGCAGGATGACACCGGCAACGGCCAAAATCGCGGTGGTTTTCCGGGAACTGTTATGCACGACCATCTCCGTGTCTGAACCCGCGACCCCACGGATAAGACTCCGGCGCGCAAGAAGTATTCCCGGATAACGTCTTTATGATCGGGATCACCCGTGCGCGGCAACGGCGTGCCTTACGGCCTCCATAAGCCCGGCGAGATCGTCGCGGGCGATCGTGAAGGCGGGGGCCAGATAGACGACCGAGCCAAAAGGCCGGACGAAAACACCTTCAGTAATAAAGTGTTGCCGCCAAACGTTGAGATTTCCGATGTGGTTCAGCTCGACCACGCCGATGGCACCTTTGACCCTTACATCCTTGACGCCCGGAAGCCTCCTGCAAGGTTCGAGTCCGTCCCGGAGCGCGGCTGAAATCGTCCCGACTTGTTCCAGTCGCGGCTCCCGCTCGAACAGGTCGAGCGAAGCATTGGCCGCGGCGCAAGCGAGCGCGTTGGCCATGAAGGTCGGCCCGTGCATCAGCGCCTTGGCCGGATCGTCGGACCAGAACGCATCGAAGACTTTGCGCTGCGCGATGGTGGCCGCAAGCGGCAAGGTGCCCCCGGTCAATGCCTTGGACAACGTGATGATATCGGGCGTGACGCCCGCATCCTGGAACGCGAACATCGTTCCGGTGCGGCCGAAGCCGGTGAAGATTTCGTCGAAGATCAGCAAAAGCTCGTAACGGTCGGCGAGCGCGCGCAAGGTTTTCAACACGCGTGCATCGTGAAAACGCATGCCGCCCGCACCCTGCACCAGCGGTTCGACGATGATCCCCGCCACTTCCCCGGCGCGATGCGCCAGAAGCGTTTCGAGTGCGCCGGCACTCGCGTCGTCGACCGGCAGATCGGTCACGATCTGCTGCGGCAGGATGCCGGCAAAAGCCGCGTGTAAACCTCCTTCCGGATCGGAGACCGCCATGGCGCCGGTGGTGTCGCCGTGATAGCCGCCTTTGAATGAAACGATGCGGGTGCGCTCGCGCGCACCTTTGTTGCGCCAGTACTGCACCGCCATCTTCAGCGCGACTTCGACGGCAACCGAGCCGGAATCGCTGAAGAACACGCGATTGAGATCGTTGCCGAGCATCGCCGTGAGTCGCTGCGCAAGCATCAGCGCCGGCTCATGCACCATGCCGCCAAACATGACGTGCGGCATTGCCGCAAGCTGCTTTTCGATAGCTGCGCGGATATGCGGATGATTGTAGCCGTGGCAGGCGGTCCACCACGATGCGATGCCGTCAATAAGCTCCCGCCCGTCGGCCAGCATGATGCGGCTGCCCTGCGTCGCGCGAACGGCAAGCGGCGGATTTGCCGTCTTCATCTGCGCATAAGGCAGCCAGACATGGCCGATGCCGGCCGCATACCAGGCCGGCATGCCCTCGCCTATTCCCTTGTTTTTGCTGGTATTGCCCGACATTCGGCGCTTTCATGCAGGTTATAAGGCGTCATTGTGCCCCCCGGCTTGGCCGAGGTCACGTTTGTTCGAGGGTCAGCGGAAAGTCGTGATGCGTTCACTCGATGAGTTTGCCGGGGAAAAGCTTGCCGCGCTGGAAGAGGCGCAGCTTCGCCGCACGCCCGCGACGACGGCACGCGCGGGAATTTGGGCCGAGCGCGATGGACGCCGGCTTCTGTCGTTTTCGTGCAATGACTACCTCAATCTCAGCCAACACCCCGATGTCGTCGCTGCTGCAATCGAGGCGACCGCACGTTACGGTGTCGGCGCCGGCGCTTCACGTCTCGTCACGGGCAACCATCCGCTCTATGCGGAGCTGGAAGATCGGCTGGCGAAGCTCAAAGGCGCCGAGGCTGCCTGCGTGTTCGGGTCCGGGTATCTGGCCAATACCGGCATCATTCCCGCTCTCGTCGGCGCGGACGACCTGATCGTGGCGGACGAACTCTCGCACGCCTGCATCCATGCCGGCGCCAGGTTGAGCGGCGCTGAAGTCCGGCTCTACCGGCATGGCGACGTCGTGCATGCCGAGGAAATTCTTGCAGTGGAGCGTGGCGGTAAAAAGCAGGCTCTGATCGCGACCGACGGTGTCTTCTCGATGGATGGCGATCTGGCCCCTCTCGCTGCGCTGTCGGCGCTGGGGCAGCGTTTCGACGCCTGGCTTCTCGCCGACGATGCCCACGGCCTCGGCGTTGTCGGCGGCGGCCGCGGTTCGAGTTTCGTCAACGGTCCGGTCGAAGTACCGTTGCAGATGGGGACATTGTCGAAAGCAGCCGGCGCCTACGGCGGATATTTGTGCGCCTCGCGCCCTGTCATCGATCTCATGCGCACGCGCGCGCGCACCTTCATTTACTCGACCGGCTTGCCGCCGCCGGTCATTGCCGCCTCCATTGCCGCACTCGACATCATCGCGCACGATCCTGGCTACGTCGCGGAACCGCTGCGCAAGGCAAAACTCTTCGCGCGCGCACTAAATTTGCCGGAGGCGCAGAGCGCGATCGTGCCGGTGATCGTTGGTGAGACCGACGCGGCACTTTCAGCGTCCGAACTGTTGCGCGACGCGGGTTTTCTTGTCGTCGCGATCCGGCCGCCGACCGTGCCGGCCGGCACGGCGCGGTTGCGTTTTGCCTTCACTGCACAGCATGCCGATGCCGATATCGAGCGGCTCGCGGATATTGTGCGCATGAACGTATTGAGGCGTTGAATCGTGAGCGCTCTTTTTATCACCGCAACCGGAACCGACGTCGGCAAAACTTTTGTCGCCGCCTCGCTGATCGGACATCTGCGGCAAATGGGCCGCCTTGTGGACGCCATTAAACCGGTGGTCAGCGGGTTCGATCCGGCGCAGGCCGCGGCCAGTGACCCCGGCATCCTCTTGCACGCGCTCGGTTTGCCGGTGACGGAGAAGGAGATCGACCGCATCTCGCCGTGGCGCTTTAGTGCTGCGCAGTCGCCTGATATCGCGGCGGCGCGCGAGGGGCGAAACATCGACGTCGATTCCGTGGTGACGTTTTGCAAAACCGCAATCGATCAGCGCCGCGACATCCTCCTGATCGAAGGCGTCGGCGGCGTCATGGTGCCGCTCGATGGCGATCGTACCATTCTCGACGTGATGATGGCGCTGGAACTGCCGCTCATTCTGGTAACCGGCTCCTATCTCGGCACCATCAGTCACACGCTCACGGCGCTCGACGCGCTGTATCGGCGCAATCTTCGGATTCTGTCGATCATTGTCAGCGAAACTCCGGGCTCGACCGTGCCGCTTGATGAGACCGTCGCTGCGATCGCGCGCTTTGCCGAGCCGGTGATCGGGCTACCGCGGGAAAAGTCCCACGAGGGCGGAGAAGCGAGCGCGACTGTTGCCGCCTTCGACCGTATTTTCGGTCAATAAAAGCACGGCTATTTCGTAAAGAAGTGGACCTGCACCAGCGTTTCGAGCGACCCTTCGAGATTAAATAATGCGTGTAGAAAAAACGTCAGCAGGATCGAGCCGCTGCGCCAGCGCATCCAGCCAAGAAACAGGCCGATAGCGAAAATCTGCAGCATCCCGGTCCAGTCATACTGGATATGCAGCATGGCCCACACGATCGAGATCACGACGATTGCAGGCCACACCGAGCGATCCGAGCGCGCCCAGCCGCGAAACAGAAAGCCGCGGAACATGATCTCCTCGCCCGCGGGCGCGACGAGAATCGCGGCGGCCAGCATTGCCGGAAGCCAGCCCTCCGTCCCGGCCGTGGTGTAGGACTGCAACTGAAAATTCGTCACCAGATCGCGGCCGCTGAAATAGAGAAGTGCGTCGCAGATCGCGACAAAGACCACGAGACAGCCGACGCCGAGTATTACGTCGCCGCGTGAGGGCCATTTCAGCGCCAGGTAGTCCGCCTGATCGGCACGTGCCAGCCTTACCGCAATCGCGATGACCAGGATCGTGATGGGGTTGGAGATCACGATGAACAGCGTGACCAAAATGCCGTCGAATGGAGTGTCGAGGATCGAATTCCATGCGCCCGCGCGGGTCAGGAGCAACGCGCCGAAGCCGACAAACTGCCCCGCCATGAAGGCGAGCACGGCCCAGCCCAGAGTCGCCCAGTAACCCCAGGCTTTTGTTTCGGTCATCGAGGCTCGCCGTTGTTCAAGGCAGAATCATCATTCCGGGACGCGAGCTTTAGCCCGCGAGCCCGGAATGGCAAATACACCCTCGCTGCTTGCGAGAGAGTGTTACGGCAACAGGATCGACGAGCCCGTGGTGTTGCGGCCTTCAAGATCCTTGTGCGCCTTCACGGCATCTTTGAGCGCATATTTCTGGTTGACGGGGATTTTTACTGCGCCGCTGCCGACCACGTCGAACAGGCCTTTGGCGATCGACAGCAGGTCCTCGCGCTTTGCCGCATAGGTATTGAGCGTCGGCCGTGTCGCAAACAGCGATCCCTTGGCCTGCAGGATGTTGATGTTGAAAGCGTCGATCTGGCCCGAGGCGCTGCCGAAGCTGACGAACATACCGAGCGGGCTGATGCAATCGAGCGATGCCGGAAACGTCGTCTTGCCGATGCCGTCATAGACCACATTGCATAGTTTGCCACCGGTGATCTCCTTGACACGCGCGGCGAAATCCTCGTCGCGATAGAGGATCGTATGGTGACAGCCATTGGCCTTGGCGATCGCGGCCTTCTCTTTCGATCCGACGGTCCCGATGACATTGGCGCCGAGATGGTTTGCCCACTGGCACAGGATGAGGCCGACGCCGCCGGCGGCGGCGTGCATGAGCACGTTCATGCCCTTCTCGACCTTGAAGGTGCGGCGCACGAGATATTCCGCCGTCATGCCCTTGAGCATCATCGCGGCAGCCTGCTCGTAGCTGATGTTCGACGGCAGTTTCACGGCGCGGTCGGCCGCCACCAGCCGCTCCGCGGCGTAGCAGCCCATCGCGACGACGTAAGCGACGCGGTCGCCGACCTTGAAATCACTGACGCCGGCGCCGACCGCGACCACCTCACCCGCGGCCTCGTTGCCAGCGACGAACGGCAGGCCGACCGGCGACGGATACATGCCCATGCGGAAATAGGTGTCGATGAAATTGACCCCGCAGGCGTGTTGCTTGACGCGGATCTGTCCCTGACCCGGCGCTCCCACTTCGATCTCTTCGAACGTCAATACCTCGGGGCCACCGGTCTTATGTACGCGTACTGCCGCAACCATTATTCCTCTCCTTCGAATATTTTCGTGTTTTCGGTGAAAAGCCGTCCGGATCATAGGGGCAGAAGCGTCGAACACAAGGCGGATCGGCTAGCGGCCGCCGGAGACGTTGAGTACCGCGCCGGTGACGTAGGAAGCGGCATCCGACAGGAGAAACAGCACCGTCTCGGCAATCTCCCCCGGTTCGCCCGGACGTCCCATGGGCAGGAGCGGCGCAATCCGATCGAGCCGCCCGGGCTCATGGATGTCGGTTCTGGTCGGACCCGGACGCACCGCGTTGACGCGGATGCCTTCCTTCACCACTTCGCGCGCCAGCCCATTGGTAAAGGCATCCACCCCGCCTTTGGCGGCGGCATAAAATACGTATTCCGTGGCCCCGCCGGTGAGCGCAGCGATCGAAGACAGAAGGACGATCGAGCCACCTTTCCCGCCGTGCGCCGTCGACATGCGTCGCACGGCTTCCCGCGCGCAGATGAGGGTGCCGAACAGATTGACGTCGATCACCTCACGAATGGTGTCTGCAGTGGCAATATCGAGCCGGGAATTCTTGCCGCCGATGCCGGCGCTGTGAACGAAATGGGTAATCCGTCCAAGCTGCCGCGTCGTTTCATCGAAGACGCGCACAATGTCGTCCTCTTTGGTCATATCTCCCTTGATTGCGACGCTTTTGCCTCCGGAGTTTTTCACGGCATCGACGACATCGGCCGCTGCGTCGGAGTTGCGCACGTAATTGACTGCAACGTCATAGCCACGTTCCGCCGCCATGCGCGCGGTTGCCGCGCCAATGCCGCGGCTGCCGCCAGCAATGAGTAGAACGGGTCGCGGCATTTCGCGTCTCCTTGGTTATGGATGGTGCCTGCGAAGAAAGCCGACGGCGACAAAATAGATTGCAAGGATGCACAGGCCCGCCTGGGTCCAAATGCCGGGATCGAGATTTTTTGCGATGGCGTAGCTCGCGAGCAGCGCCCAAACTCCGATCGCGGCCAGTGTCAGCGCGCGCAGATGCGCGATCCGCAGCGGATGCACGACGTGAAACGGCATGAACGTGAATACCGCCAGCATCGCGACCGATACGGCGGCGGGCAGAGGCTGGGGCTTGAGCACGAACAGGTAAAACGCCGCGACGTTCCACAAAGCGGGAAAGCCGCGAAAATAATAGTCCGATGTTTTCATCAGCCGGTCGGCAAAATAGAGCGAGCCGGTCACCACGATGACGATCCCAAGCGGAATCGCCGCCGGCTGCGGCAGGAATCCGCTTGCCGCGATGGCATAGGCCGGCACGAAAACGTAGGTGAGAATATCAACCACGAGATCGAGCACGTCGCCCGACCAGCGCGGCAACAGTTCCGCGATGCGAAGCCGCCGCGCAAACGTGCCGTCAACGCCGTCAATCACGAGCGCGATGCCGAGCCAGACGAACATGAGCGGCCAATCGGCCCGCACCGCCGCGATCAAAGCCAGCAATGCGCAGCCGGCTCCGCAGGCGGTAAAAATGTGCACGGAGAATGCCGCGGCCGTCCGCGGCGGCTTTGGCTTGTCTTGCGGTATCACCGGCTCCATTGCTCAAGCTTACACGTTAAATCGAAGATCGTGCGCAAGGTCTCTGTCATTACTGGCCTTTCGCCTATAGATCAGGGTCTGCCGGATAGTCCTTTGAACGGGTGACAGGCGTGAGTGCGACAGGTGCATTTTCCGCCGAGGTGGCGGTGATTGGCGGCGGTCCCGCAGGCCTCGTCAGCGCGATTGCGCTGGTCACGGCCGGCGTGGACACGCTCCTCGTCGCACCGTCAGCACCGGCCGATCACCGCACCACGGCGCTTCTAGCGGGTTCGGCCAAGGCGCTTGAAACGCTCGGCGTTTGGCAAGGCTGCGTCGGCGACGCCGCGCCGCTCCGCAAAATTCGCATCGTCGACGACACCCGGCGGCTCATCCGCGGACCCGAAGTGGCGTTCGATGCCGCCGAGATCGGTCTCGATGCCTTTGGCTACAATATCGAGAACCGGCATCTGATCGCGGCGCTCGAGGCGCGCGCCGGTACGCTCGAACTGGCCCGCATCGCCGCGCCGGCGCTTGCCGTTACGAGCGACGAGAGCGGCGTTTCGATCAAGCATGCGGATGGCGAAACCCGCGTGCGGCTCGCGATCGGAGCCGATGGAGCGCGTTCCCTCTGCCGTACCGCCACCGGCATTTCCTCAACGCGCCACAGTTACCCGCAGGCCGCGCTTACGCTCAATCTTTCGCATGTGCGACCGCACCACGATACGTCGACCGAATTTCATACCGAGCAGGGCCCCTTCACGCTCGTTCCCCTGCCCGGCCGGCGCTCCAGTCTCGTCTGCGTGACCGACCCTGCCGGTGCGACTGCGCTTTCGGCCATGAGCGACGACGAACTGTCCGCCGAGATTGAACGGCGCGCCCATTCGCTTTTCGGCACGATGCGCGTCGAACCGGGCCGCGGTCTCTTTCCGCTCGCGTCCGAAACCGCGGATGTCTTCGCCAAGGACCGGATCGCGCTGGTCGGTGAAGCGGCCCATGTCGTGCCGCCGATCGGCGCCCAGGGGCTTAATCTCGGGCTGCGCGACGGTGCCGCCATCGCCGAGATCGTTGCCGATGCGCACCGCGAGGGTCTTGATGTCGGCGCGCCGGAAGTGCTCGCGCGCTACCACACGCAACGCCGCGCCGACGTGACAAGCCGGACGATTGCGGTCGATCTTTTGAACCGAAGCCTTCTCACCGGGTTTGTCCCGGCGCATGGCGCGCGCGGACTTTCGCTCTATCTGCTCGATCGGATTGGGCCGCTGCGGCGTGCGCTGATGCGCGAGGGCGTCATGCCCGCTGCCGCCCAGCCGCGGCTGATGCGCGGCGAGATGGTGTGAGGGATGCCAATTCCTGGGCACGATTGGCGTGAAAAGCGGCTTGGCGAGGTCCCGCTGTTCAGCTTACCGTTGGCTGCAACGGCCGATTTTGGGGCACGCGCATGAAATTGCCGCGCAATTTTTTCAAACCGCTCGCGATCGGAGCGCCGCCGCCGCTGCGCGAATTGCCGCTGCGGCTCGAGCGCATGATCCATTTCGTGCCGCCGCATATCGAGAAAGTCCGCGCCAAGGTGCCGGAACTGGTGGCGCAGGTCGATGTGGTGCTCGGCAATCTCGAAGACGCCATTCCAGCCGATGCCAAGGAGGCCGCGCGCTCGGGCTTCATCGCCATGGCGAAGAGCTGCGAATTCGGCGAGACCGGATTGTGGACGCGCATCAACGCTCTCAACTCGCCCTGGATGCTCGACGACGTCACCGAGATCGTCGCCGCGATCGGCCAAAAGCTCGATGTCGTCATGCTGCCGAAAGTCGAGGGCGCCTGGGACATCCACTATCTCGATCAGCTTCTTGCGCAGCTTGAAGCCAAGCACGCGGTCAAAAAGCCGATCCTGATCCACGCCATCCTCGAAACCGCCGAGGGCGTCGACAATGTCGCCTCGATTGCGGCCGCATCGCCGCGCATGCACGGCATCAGTCTCGGGCCGGCCGATCTTGCCGCCTCGCGCGCAATGAAGACGACGCGCGTCGGCGGCGGCCATCCCGATTATAAAGTGCTTGCCGACGCCGGCGCGCCCGATGCGCCCCGCGCTGCTTTTCAGCAGGATCTCTGGCACTACACGATCGCGAAGATGGTCGATGCCTGCGCCGCGGCCGGCATCAAGGCGTTCTACGGCCCGTTCGGCGATTTCGCCGACGGCGCGGCGTGCGAGGCGCAGTTCCGCAACGCCTTCCTGATGGGGTGCGTGGGCGCGTGGACATTGCATCCGAGCCAGGTGCCGATCGCCAAGCGCGTCTTCTCGCCCGACCCCGGCGAGGTGGCCTTCGCCAAGAAGATCATTGCCGCGATGCCCGACGGCAGCGGGGCGGTGATGATCGACGGCAAGATGCAGGACGACGCAACCTGGAAACAGGCCAAAGTGCTGGTCGACCTTGCCGCGCTCGTCGCCGAGAAAGACCCCGAAATGGGGCAGCGCTACGGGCTTTGATCCCGGTTTCATGCGGGCGAACGCGCCGTTGCAATCTCGCCCCAGTCAGGCTGTAATTTCACCCGGACAATGAGCAAGATTCGAAACGCCAAGTACCAGATCGGCCAGGTCGTGCGGCACCGCCTCTATCCGTTTCGCGGCGTCGTTTTCGATATCGATCCGGTCTTCGACAATACCGACGAATGGTATGAGGCGATCCCGGCCGACGTACGGCCGCACAAGGATCAGCCGTTCTATCATCTGTTCGCCGAGAACGACGAAACCGAATACGTCGCCTATGTTTCGGAGCAGAATTTGCTGCCTGACACTACCGGCGAGCCGGTGCGCCATCCGCAGGTCGCCGAGACGTTCATCAAGGACGGCAAGGGCGGCTATCGCCCGCGCGCGGCGGCGCTGCACTGACGGGCGCCGCTCCGATCCTTCCCTGCAAACGAATTTTATGGCCTGAAAAACGAACGAAGCGATCCATTCCTGGATCGCTTCGCTTTGCGTCTGCCAATAGCCGGCTGCTTACTGTTGCGGCGCCGGCGGCGTGTTGGAGGATTGCGGCTGGCCCTGCTGGCTCTCAAGCTTCTTGCGCGCTTCGTCGGCGCGCCGCTGCAATTCGTCCTGCAATTTCTTCTGCTGCTCTTCAAAGACCTTCGGATCGGTCGGCGGACCGTCATAGGCCTTGCCGAAATCGGTGAGCGGCAGGACGAGGCTGATCGGCTGGCCGGTCGAATTGATCGCCTGCACGACGAGGCCCTGGCCCTTCTTCATCTTGCCGATCATGTCGGCATTGGCCTCGTAGTCGGCCATGCAGCCGTTGGTGAAGCAGATGACGTAAGGCGCGGTCATCGGCTGGTTCTGATCGATGATCACGCGCGTGCCGTGCACGAGCTGCATCCCGAGCGGCAGCGTGACGCGCAGGATTTTCTTCGGCTCGCCTTCCGGCTCGATGAGGACGGCGGCGACGACCGGCATGCCGGATTCGATGCGCGCATCCTTGCCGGTGAAGCAAACCTGTTTTGCCGCGGGATCGTTATTGTTGCCCTTGAGACAGAACTTGGTCCACGGCGAATAGATCAGCTGGACTTGCTGGTCGCCGCCCTGGCCTTGGCCCTGGGGGGGGGCCTGCTGTGCCGCGGGAGCAGGCGCTGCGGGGACGGGTGCTACGGCAGCGGGCGGCTTCGGCTTGGCCACCGGCTTCGGCTTGACGGCTGGAGCAGCCGGCGGCGCCGCCGCTGGTGCCTGCGCGAGCGCGAGCGGCGCGCCCAAGGTCGCCAGCGCGAATGTCAGCAATGCAGTTTGCCCGATGGCAGCAAGCGTCCTGCTCACCGGCCGTGCCGGCGCCGACGCGTTACGATAGTTCATGAGATGCAGTTCCTCTTTGGTGCTGCCACCCGCAGACCGATTATATCGATGTCGCGGGCCGACTGGCGTGGGTTTAATGATCCGATGTCGGGAACACCCGACATCTGCCGCCGCCACGCGCCCCCCGCCTGACGGTCAATCGACGCAGAATACGGCAACAACGTGACTCAGCAGACCTCTCGAACCGGCCCAATAGCCCAATTGTGCGCGCAGATAAAGGCCACGCAGCCAAAGCGGGCCACCCCGCGACAGGCCTCCTTGCAGGCTTAACGGCCCCCGCCGCCGGATACGCCTCGTGGTACATTCGCCGCCGACAGTCCGAATCGTGTCCAACCGATTGCCGGCGAGAAAAGCCCTGCGAACCGCCCGCGCCAGCGCTGCCGTGTGGGCCGCATTCTGCGGCGCGCCGCCCGTTGCCGGCCTGCTTCTTGGCCTTGTTCTCGTTCTTGTTCCTGGCCTTGCGCCGCGGGCTGCGGCCGAGACGGCTGCGGGCGTCGCCATGCCAGCCGTAGCCATGCCAGCCGTAGCCATGCCAGCCGTAGCCATGCCATCGCCATGCACGGCGCACCCGCTCTTGCGGAGGGGTTTGCCGCCCTGCCCTATGTCAATCCGGGCGCGCCGAAAGGCGGCAGGCTGGTCGAGGGCGTGCTCGGCACTTTTGACAGTCTCAATCCGCTCATCGTCCAGGGCCTCGCCGTGCAGCCGATCCGCGGCTACGTCGTCGAGAGCCTGATGGCGCGGGGCTATGACGAGCCCTTCACGCTCTACGGCCTTCTGGCGCGCACGGTCGAAACCGACGACGCACGAAGCTATGTCAGCTTCGCCATCGATCCGGCGGCGCATTTCTCCGACGGCACGCCGGTGACCGCCGAAGACGTCGTCTTCTCGTGGCAGCTTCTGCGCGATCACGGCCGGCCCAATCACCGCACCTACTATTCCAAGGTCGCCAAGGCCGAAATTCTTGGGGCCCGCAGCGTGCGTTTCGATTTTGCCGATGCGGGCGACCGTGAATTGCCGCTGATCCTCGGGCTGATGCCCATCCTGCCGAAACACGCGATCGACGTCGCGACGTTCGAGAATTCCACACTCGCAAAACCCGTCGGCAGCGGGCCGTATGTCGTTACCGATGTCGATGTCGGCAAGAGCGTCACGTTCAAGCGCGATCCGAATTACTGGGGCCGCGATCTCGCGATCAATCGCGGCCTGTGGAATTTCGACGAACTGCGCTTCGATTTCTATCGCGACGAGAACGCCTATTTCGAAGCCTTCAAGGCCGGGCTCTATGACGTGCGCAGCGAAACCGATCCCGGCCGCTGGCAGACCGGTTATGATTTTCCCGCCGTGCGCGACGGGCGGGTGGTGAAGGAAGCGCTTTCCAACGGCCTGCCAAAATTTGCCTCCGACTACGTGTTCAACACGCGGCGGCCGATTTTTTCCGACATTCGCGTGCGCCAGGCGATTGCGCTGTTGTTCGATTTCGAATGGATCAACCGCAATTTTTTCTATGATCTCTACCGCCGCAGCGCGAGCTTCTTCGACGACAGTGAGTTGTCGGCCTACCGCCGCCCGGCGGACACCCGCGAGCGGGCGCTGCTCGCCCCCTTCCCCGATGCGGTGCGCGCCGACGTGCTCGACGGCACCTGGTCGCCGCCGGTCAGTGACGGATCGGGCCGCGACCGCACGACGCTGCGCCAGGCGCTCGCTCTTCTTCGTTCCGCGGGCTACGCGATCAAGGGCACGACGCTGCGCGACCCGGCCGGCAAGCCGCTGACCTTCGAACTCATGGTGACGAACCGCGACGACGAGCGGCTGGCGCTCGCTTTTTCCGGAAATCTCGCGCGCGCCGGCATTGCCGTGCAGGTCCGCCTCGTCGATGCCGTGCAATATCAGCAGCGGCTCTCGACCTACGATTTCGACATGATCGAATATCGCTGGGACCAATCGCTGTCGCCCGGCAATGAGCAGAGCTTTTACTGGGGCTCGGCTGCGGCCGATCAGGACGGCACGCGCAATTACATGGGCGTGAAGAGCGCCGCGGTCGATGCGATGATCGCCGCGCTTCTGCGCGCCCGCGCGCGTCCGGATTTTGTCGCCGCGATACGCGCGCTCGATCGTGTCCTGATGTCCGGCTCATATGTTATTCCGTTGTTTTATCTGCCGGCGCAATGGGTGGCGCACTGGCAGGGCGTGCGGCATCCGGAACGCACGTCGCTGACCGGCTTCCTGCCGGAGACCTGGTGGCGCGAGCCGGGCAAGCCGGGATCGGCGGTGCAATGACGCAAAGCGAGCAAAGCACCGCAGCCGGGCCGGCCCAGAGCCGCATCACGCTCGACGACCTGTTCCGCCGCGCCGCGGCGCGCCGGCCCGGCGCCATCGCGCTTGCCGACGCACCGAACCGCGAACGCTTTACCGACGGCGCGGCGCTGCGGCTGTCCTATGCCGAAGCCGACCGCATGATCTCGGCGATCGCCGGCCGCTTTCGCCGCATGGGGCTGCCGGCCGATGCGATTGTCAGCATCCAGCTGCCCAACACGGTTGAAAACATTCTGACCATCCTCGGCGTGCTGCGCGCTGGATTGATCGCGGCGCCGTTGCCGTTTCTGTGGCGGCGCGCCGACGCGGCGACGGCGCTGGCGCGCGTCGGCGCCAAGGCCATCATCACCTGCGGCCGCGCCGGCGATTTCGGCCACGCGGAAATGGCGACCCATGTTGCCGCCGAAGTGTTCTCGATCCGCTATGTCTGCGCCTTCGGCGAAGACCTTCCGGATGGAGTCGTCGGTTTCGACGATCTGTTCACGGCGGCGAAACTTGATGCCGTGCCCGCGCTCAATCGCGACGGCGATCCGGCGGCCCATCTCGCCGTCATCACGTTTGATACGGGCGACGACGGGCCGGTCCCGGTCGCGCGGCGGCATCTCGAATGTCTGGCAGGGGGCTTGAGCGTCTTGCTGGAAAGCCGGCTTGAGCAGGACGCCTGTATCCTCTCGGCCATGGCGCCGTCGAGCTTTGCCGGCATTTGCCTCACGCTCGTGCCCTGGCTTCTCACCGGCGGCACGCTGGCTTTGCATCACGCCTTCGAGGCGGACGTGTTTGCGCGCCAGCGCCGCGACGATCGCGCCGCCACGCTGATCCTTCCCGCCGAGGTCGCGTTCCGCGTCGCCGAGACCGGCTTGTTCGCGCATGAAGGCCCAACCACGGTGCTCGCCGCCTGGCGTTCGCCGGAGCGGCTTGGTGCGGGCGCGCCGTGGCCCGAGCGCGACGCCGCGCTCGTCGACATTGCGATTTTCGGCGAAGCCGGTCTTCTCGCCGCGCGCCGCGAGATTGGAGCGCGGCCGGCGGCGATCCCGCTCGGCCCGGTGCACGCGCCGCGCGACAGTGAATTGGGCGTCATGGTGGCGGAGTTCAGCGCGACCGAGACCAATACGCTCGGCATGCGCGGGCCGATGGTGCCGCACCAGTCCTTCCCGCCGGGCATCGAGCGCACCGACCAGCCGCATTTCGAGATCCGGCCCGGCGGCTTCGTCGACACCGGCTATGGCTGTCACGTCGACCTCGTGAGCCGGATGCTCGCCCTCACCGGACCGCCCGCGGATATCGTCACGATCGGCGGCTACCGCTTCTCGCTGTGCGGCCTCCTTGAGACGCTCGGCCGTATCGACGGCGACGCGACCGTCGCGGCCTTGCCCGATCCGGTGCTGGGGCACCGCCTGATCGGCAATGCCGAGGATCACGCCGCCGTCCGCGCCGCGCTGACCGCGATGGGCCTTTGTCCCCTTGTTGTTGCGGCCTTTGCCCAAAACAGCGAACAGATTTTGCGCCGCGCGGTGGGCTGAACGCGCTTGCGGCCGGCGCTGCGTTGACGGCCCATTAACAGCACTTTGGCATTGTTGGCGGCTGTATCCGTTCGCATCCCGCGTAAAACCATGGCGCTGCAAGGTCCGTTCGCCGTTATCGCCGAAAGCCCGGCGCCGGATGTCGTCGACGCTTTGCGCGCCGCCGGCGCCTATCCGATCGTCGAAGCCGTCTGGAGCGACGCCGGGGCAGCGCTCGGTTCGGTCGAGCCGGAAGGCGTTGTTCTCGCCGAGCCGTGTCCCGACGCGGCGCACGTTTCCGCTTTTGCAGCCGTGCTTGCCGAACACCGCAAGAAGAACGGCGGCCTTTACATGCCGGTCATCGCCCGCTCCCGCGACGATGGTCCAAGTCCGGTTCCCGATGCGCTGGCGCTGGCCGCCAACGCGCCCGCCGCGCGCCTGGTGCGCCGGCTGACGACGGCCCACCGTATCCGCACGTTGCACGGCACGGTGCTCCGCCGCATGCGCACGCTCGCCTCGCGCGGCGAACAGGTGCCGGAATTGCCGGCGGGCGAGCCGCTCGATGAAGCGAACGTCCTTGTTGCCGGGCGCGGCCGTTCCTATCCGGCCTTGTCGGTCGCGGTTGGCGAACGCGTCGGCGTTGTCGGCGCACTCAGCGTCGAGAGCGCGGCGCGCGCGCTCAATGCGCGCGACATCGACGGCATGGTGATCGGCGACGGCTTCGCGCCGAAGATCGTCGAAGCGATGCTCACCGTGCTGGCCGAGGACGTGCGCTTTCGCGATCTGCCGGTCACGGTACTTGGCGGCCATCCCGCGGTGATCGAGCCGTTCGCCATCGAGCTCGCCAATCTCGAGCGCGTCTCCGAAGGCCCGCAGCGGCTCGTCGAGCGGCTTCTGCCCTATGTGCGCGCGCATGCTTTCGCGCAGCGGCTCAAACGCATGCTTGCCTCGCTCGACGCCAAGGGCATGCTCGATCCCGATACCGGGCTTTTGGCGCATGATGCGTTCTGGCGCGATCTCAACCGCGCCGTCGGCGATGCCGAAAAGCGCGGCGTCGGCCTGTCGATCGCGCGCTTTTCCTTCGAGAGCGGCGACCGCCGCATCAGCCTCGATGCCGCGCGCCTCGTCGGCCGGCTGATGCGCCAGGTCGATTTCGCCTGCCGCGAAGCCGACAACTCGATCTTCGCGGTTTTCACCGAGACCGACCTGCGCGCCGCGCATGTGGTTGCCCGCCGTATCGCCAGCGTATTGAAGAACACGATGCTGGAGCCGGAGCGCAGGAAGCAGGATAAGAACAGCGGCATTGATGCCGCGGTCACGCTGGCGACACTCAAGCCGACCGACAATGTCGACTCGCTGATCGCAAGGGTCGTCGGCGAGGCGCGGTGAACGGCGCAAAAACTCCATCAGAAAGCCCAATTCCCATCGCCTGGGAATGTGCGGTAAACTGATCGCCTCATCGAATCGCAGGCCTTGCAACGAAGGTTTTGCATCAAAGGTTCAGCCATGACGGATGCCCCCGAAGCGGCCCCGACCGTCCACATCGACGTCGTCTCCGACGTGGTGTGCCCGTGGTGCTATATCGGCAAGCGCCGCCTTGAAGGCGCAATCGCGCTCGCCTCCGATGTCGCGGTCGAGATCAACTGGCGGCCCTATTTCCTCAACGACTGGATCCCGCGCGAAGGCATCGACCGCCAGACCTATCTGGAAACGAAATTCGGCAGTGCCGAGCGCTATACCGTGATCGCCGAGCGCATCTCGGCCGCCGCCGCGATGGAAGGCCTCGTCTACAATCCCGGCAAGATCAGCCGGCAGCCGAACACGCTCGACTGCCACCGCCTCATCCTGTGGTCGAGGAGCGCCACCGATCCGTCGCGCATGAAGCAGCGGCTGATGGAGCTTTATTTCGCCGAAGGCGCGGATCTCAGCGACTCCAAGGTGCTGATCCGCGCCGCGGTCGATTGCGGCATGGACGGCGATCTTGTGCGCCGGCTTTTGTCCAGCGACGCCGATGTCGACCGCACCGAAACCGACGCCGCCGCCGCCAAGGAAGCCGGCATCGACGGCGTGCCCTGCTTCGTGTTCGGCTCGAGCGTCATCGTCACCGGCGCGCAATCGCCGGAATATCTGGCAAGCGCCATCGAGCGCACATCGGGACGGCATTCGCGGCTGCGGGCGTAATTCAATTCGCTCGTCCCCGCGAAAGCGGTGAACGGGCGCCGGATTTCCGCTTGCGCGGGAATGAGCGGAATTCACAAGTCGCCGCACCACCCGCCCCCGCTCACCCATAAGTCATCTCCTCCAGCCGAATACCGTTCGTACGCCGTCATTGCGAGGAGCGAAGCGACGAAGCAATCCAGAACCGGCACGGCCCACTGGATTGCTTCGCTGCGCTCGCAATGACGAGCGAAATCTTCTCGCGGCGCGATCTGCGCCCGAGGTGTTGTTCACGCTTGCAAGAAAGGCCCCTCGCACAAAAGCGAGGGAAGCGGAGCGCCGGAAGGCGCACCAGTATCGGGGACCGCATCCTTTCCTTGTCCGAGTCTCCCGTCAGGACGGCGCGGCCAGGGTCCGGCGCGGCGCGGACCTTGCCTCTTTCGCCTCCCTCGTTTGCGGGGGAAGTTAGGAGGGGGCCCGCTCGCCTTTCGGCGCTCCACTGCGGTTGTTCCAGCCCGGGCCGCGCTTCCTGGGATTACCGGGTGCAAACGGGAGGACCCTCCCCGGCGCCAGTGCAGCGAGCACCTCGCAGTCCGGTCACGCGCCGGACGGGACGTTGCCCAAAACCGCCCGGTGCGGAATGCAAATCCGCTCCGGGAACCGCTCCCGCTCCGCCTCCGGACATGCCTCCCGGGAGGCGTCCCTCGATGAGCAGGATTCGCCGAATGTAACTGAAACAGTGACGATTGTCAAGATGATAGTCTCTGTTTTAGAGACAAGCTGTGTGGTACGCTCACGCTGCTTGTACCGCCGGCTTACGAAACGGAAGATCGGAGACACCATGAAGCCGACAAGTCGTCCCGATGGCAAAGCCGCTTCAGCGAACATCACCAAGCGGATTAAAGAGCTTGGGGATTGGCGCGGCGAGACGCTCGCTGCTGTTCGTGCGCTCATTCACGATGCCGATCCCGGCATCGAGGAGGAGTGGAAATGGCGCGGCGTCCCGGTCTGGTCCCATGACGGCATCGTCTGTACCGGCGAATCCTACAAGCAGGTCGTGAAGCTCACCTTCGCGCGCGGGGCCGCCATCAAGGACCCGAAGAAGCTCTTCAATTCCAGCCTGGAAGGGAACGTGCGGCGTGCGATCGATATCCGCAAGGGGGAGAAGATAAACGAAGCGGCTTTCAAGCAGCTTATCCGCGCCGCGGTGGCGGCCAACTCTGCGGCACGCGCGCAACGGGTGGCGAAGAGCATGAAGAAGTAAGTCCGGCTTTCAAGCGTGTGACAAGCGTTCGTCATTGCGGCCACTTTCGTCATTGCGAGCGCAGCGAAGCAATCCAGTCCGGCCGCGAAGTCTGGATTGCTTCGTCGCTTCGCTCCTCGCAATGACGGGCTGTTTGAATGTGTCGAGCCGCAAAGAGACCACTTCCAGTCCGTTCTTTCGTCATTGCCCTCTTTCGTCATTGCGAGCGCAGCGAAGCAATCCAGTCTGGCGGCGGCGTCCGGATTGCTTCGTCGCTGCGCTCCTCGCAATGACAGGTCTTACGCCGCCTTCGCCCCCTTCTCCGCAATCCCGACCAGCGCCCGCAGAATATTCGTCGCGCCCTTGAGCCGTTCCTGCGGCGTCTCCCAGTCGTCGAAGAACACGACCTTCATGTCCGGCCGCACCCGCGCGCCGACTTCGGGCTTGGCGATGTAGGTGATCAGGCCCTCGGGATTGGCGAAAATGTTGTCGCGGAACGCCAGCACCGCGCCTTTCGGGCCGACCTCGATGCGTTCGACATTGGCACGGCGGCACAGCGATTTGATGGCGACGATCTGCAGCAGATGGCCGACCTCCTCCGGCAGCGGGCCGAAACGGTCGACAAGCTCGGCGCCGAAGGACTCGATGTCGCGGTCGTCCTCGATCTCGGCGAGCCGCCGATAGAGCCCGAGCCGCACCGGCAGGTCGGTGACGTATTCCTCGGGGATGAGGACCGCGGTGCCGATGGTGATCTGCGGCGACCACCGGTCGGCGACCGGCGCCGCAATGCCGGCCTTCATGGAAATGACGGCTTCCTCCAGCATCTGCTGGTAAAGCTCGTAGCCGACTTCCTTGATGTGGCCGGACTGCTCGTCGCCAAGCAGGTTGCCGGCGCCGCGGATATCGAGATCGTGCGAGGCAAGCTGGAAACCGGCGCCGAGCGTGTCGAGCGACTGCAGCACCTTCAGCCGGCGCTCGGCCTGCGGCGTGATCTTGCGGTTGGCCGGCAGCGTGAGGAGCGCATAGGCGCGCAGCTTCGAGCGGCCGACGCGGCCGCGCAGCTGATAGATCTGCGACAGGCCGAACATGTCGGCGCGATGCACGATCAGCGTATTGGCGGTCGGGATGTCGAGGCCCGACTCGATGATGGTGGTCGACATCAGCACGTCGAACTTGCCGTCGTAGAACGCCGCCATGATGTCTTCGAGCACGGCGGACGGCATCTGGCCGTGAGCGACGGCAACGCGCACTTCCGGCACGGCCTTGTCGAGGAAGGATTTGGCCTCGGCAAGATCCTCGATGCGCGGGCAAACGTAAAACGCCTGGCCGCCGCGATAGCGCTCGCGCAGCAACGCCTCGCGCACCATGACCGCATCGAACGGCGAGACGAAGGTGCGCACCGCAAGCCGGTCGACCGGCGGCGTGGCGATGATCGACATTTCGCGCACGCCCGACAAAGCGAGTTGCAGCGTGCGCGGGATCGGCGTCGCGGTCAGCGTGAGCACATGGACCTCGGCGCGCAGCTGCTTGAGCTTTTCCTTGTGCGCGACGCCGAAATGCTGCTCCTCGTCGACAACGATCAGCCCGATATCCCTGAATTTGATCGCCTTGCCGAGGAGCGCATGGGTGCCGATGACGATGTCGATGGTGCCGTCGGTCAGGCCTTTCTTGGTTTTGGCCAGTTCGGTTGCGGAGACGAGCCGCGAGGCCTGCGCGATCTGCACCGGATAGCCGCGCAGCCGGTCGCTGAACGTCTTGAAATGCTGGCGCGCCAGCAGCGTCGTCGGCACCACCACTGCGACCTGCTTGCCGTTCATCGCCGTGATGAAGGCCGCGCGTAGTGCAATCTCCGTCTTGCCGAACCCGACGTCGCCGCAAATCAGCCGGTCCATCGGCCGGCCGGAATTGAGATCGCTGAGCACGGCGCCGATCGAGGCGAGCTGATCGTCGGTCTCCTCATAGGGAAATCCGGCGCAGAACTCGTCGTAGGTTCCGGGCTCGACGGTGAGTTTGGGCGCTTCGCGCAACTGCCGTTCGGCGGCGACCTTGATCAGTTGCCCCGCGATCTCGCGGATGCGGTTCTTCATCCGCGCCTTGCGTGACTGCCAGGCGGTGCCGCCGAGGCGGTCGAGCTCGGCGCCCGCCTCCTCCGACCCGTAGCGCGACAAGAGCTCGATATTCTCGACCGGCAGGAACAGCTTGTCGCCGCCGGCATAGTGCAGTTCGAGGCAATCGTGCGGCGCGCCTGCGGCCTCGATGGCGCGCAGGCCGATGAAGCGGCCGATGCCGTGATCGACATGCACGACAAGATCGCCGGCGGCGAGGCTCGTCACCTCGGCGATGAAATTGTCGGCGCGCTTGTTAGCCCGCCGCGCGCGCACGAGGCGCTCGCCCAAAATGTCTTCTTCGCTGATGACCGCGACATCGGCGGTGACGAAACCCGACTCGATGCCGAGCACGGCGAGCGCGATTTCGTGGCGCGGCCGCGCCAGCGCCGCGGGCCACGACGCGACCGGCGTGAGATTGACGAGGCCGTGTTCGGCCAGCACATGCGCCATGCGCTCGCGCGAGCCTTCGCTCCACAGCGCGATCATCGCGCGCTTGCCGCCGGCCTGCAGCGCGTGGACGTGCCTGGTCACCGCCTCGAACACATTGGCGTCGGGCGTTGCGCGCTCGGTCGCGAAAGTGTGGCCGGCATGCGCGCCGACATCGATCACGCTTGCTTCTTCCGGCTCGGAGAACGGCGTCAGCCGCGCCAGCGCGCAATTCTCCAGGCGCTCGTGCCATTCGGCTTCGGCGAGATAGAGCCGGTCCGGCGGCAACGGTTTATAGGGCGCGCTGCCGGTTGACTGGTCGACCACGTCCTTGCGCGCCTGGAAGTAGTCACCGACCTGGGCGAGACGCTCGTGGGCGGCCTCCTCGGCGAGCGGCTCGACGGCGACGGGGCTGCCTTCGATATAATCGAACAGCGTTTCCATGCGCTGATGGAACAGCGGCAGCCAGTGCTCCATGCCGGCATGGCGGCGGCCCTCGCTCACCGCTTCGTAAAGCACGTCGTCGGGGGCGGCCGCGCCGAACGCCGCGACGTAGCCGGTGCGAAAGGCGCGGATCGTGTCGGTCGTGAGCTGGAATTCCGCCATCGGCACGAGATCGAGCGCGCGCAGGTCGGCGCTGGTGCGCTGCGTTTCCGGATCGAAACTTCTGATGGATTCGAGCGTGTCGCCGAAGAAATCGAGCCGCACCGGCTCGTCCATGCCGGGCGCGAACAGGTCGACGATGCCGCCGCGCACCGCGTAATCGCCGGCCTCGCGCACGGTCGCCGCGCGATTGAAACCGTTGAGGTCGAGCCACTGGGTGATGCCGGCCATCGGCAAGATGTTGCCGGGCGCGGCCGAGAGCGATTGTTTGGCGATCAGTTCGCGCGGCGGCACGCGCTGCAGCACGGCATTGACCGTGGTGAGGAGCACGGAAGGGTGTTCCCGCCCCTTTACGCGGGCAAGCCGCGCCAGCGTCATCATGCGCTGCGCGATGGCAGCGGCATGCGGCGACACCCGGTCGTAAGGCAGGCAATCCCAGGCCGGGAATTCCAGCACCTCGATGTCGGGCGCGAAGAAGCCGAGCGCACGCGCCAGCATCGCCATGCGCGAGCCGTCGCGGCAGACCACCGCAAGCGAAATCGCCGGCAGCTTCGGCCCCGACGCGATCGCGCGCGCGAGATCGCCGACGATCAGTCCCTCCGCGCCGTCGGTAATGCCGGCAAGCGTCAGCGGCCGGCCGGGCGCAAGCCGCCGGGCCGGTGAATGGGTCAGCCAGGGGGATTGCGCCGTCACGGCTTCTCCGCGGCCTGGAGGTGGAAGCCGATAAGCTGGTGCAGCACCGGGGTGTCATGCGCGGCTGGCGCACTTTCGTCGCCGATGACCCAGGCATAGAGGTCGGAATTAGGGACTTCGATCAGCCGCTCGAAGTCGTCGAGCGCGGTTTCGTCGAATTTGTCGATATAGACGTCGGCAAAGCGGCCGACGATCAGGTCCATCTCGCGCACGCCGCGCCGCCACGCCCGGAACAGGAGTTTTCGGCGGCGCACGTCCAATCCTTCGCTCGATCGCTCTGTCATCGGTTTTTCACAGCCTTTTCACAGCCTGGGCCGAACGCCAAACGCCCGGACGCGGCCGGGCGAGCGGTATATAGAGAGCAACGCGCCCGATGTCAGCGGGGTTTCGCCCATGCCCGCCATTCCGGGGCGCGGACGAAGCCCGCGAGCCGCTGCGCGGCAATCCGGAATGACGTATTGAGATTTCGATGCGGCCCAACGTGCTCAACCCGCTTTTCGCTTCGCTCTCGACGCTCCCGGGGATCGGGCCGAAGCTCGAAAAGCTCTACGCCCGTCTTGTCGGGCGCGACGGCGAGCCGCCGCGGCTCATCGATCTCCTGTTCCACATGCCGGCGGGGTTCGTCGACCGGCGCAATCAGCCGAAGCTGAATGAGGTGATGCCCGACACCGTCGTCACCGTGGCGGTCACGATCGGTCGCCACCGCCCGCCGCCGCCGAACCGGCCGCGCGTGCCGTACAGTATCGAGGCGAGCGACGACACCAGCACGCTGACCATCACTTATTTCAAGGCGCGCGCCGACTATCTGCAAAAGCTCCTGCCCGAGGGCGAGCTGCGTTACGTCTCCGGCACCGCGACGCGCTACGACGGCCATTTGCAGATGGTGCATCCCGACCGCGTCGTCGATACCGCGGGCTTTGCGAAGCTGCCGCTGCTCGATCCGGTCTATCCGCTCACCGAGGGGGTGCATCCGAACCAGGTGCGCCGCGCCATCGAGCTTGCGCTCGAACGCCTGCCGGCGCTGCCGGAATGGCAGGACGAGGCGTGGCTTTCGCGCAACGCCTATCCGTCTTTCGCCGCTGCGCTGCGCCGCCTGCACCACCCCGAGGCGCCCGAGGACATCGACCCGCAGAATCCCGCCTGGTCGCGGCTCGCCTATGACGAGCTTCTGGCAAGCCAGCTCGCGCTGGCGCTCCTGCGCGCACACATGCGAACGCGCGCCGGCCGCGGCAGCGCCGCCGAGGGCCGATTGCGCGCGCGGATTGCCGCCGCACTGCCCTACTCGCTCACGCCGTCACAGGAACGCGCCGTCGCCGATATCAGCGCCGATCTGGCGCAGCCGCAGCGCATGTTGCGCCTTCTGCACGGCGACGTCGGATCGGGCAAGACGGTTGTCGCGCTGATTGCCGCCGCCACCGTGATCGAGGCCGGACGGCAGGCGGCGTTCATGGCGCCGACCGAGATTTTGGCGCGCCAGCATTTTGCCACCATCGCGCCGCTCGCCGAGGCGTCGGGCATCCGGCTTGCGATCCTCACCGGCCGCGAGCGCGGCCGCGAGCGCGCGGATATCCTGTCGGCGCTTGCGGCGGGCGATATCGACCTGATCGTCGGCACCCACGCGCTGTTCCAGGACGAAGTGGCGTTTGCCGATCTGGCTTTGGCGATCGTCGACGAGCAGCACCGCTTCGGCGTACATCAGCGCCTGGCGCTCACCCGAAAGGGCGAAGCAGTCGATCTTCTCGTCCTCACCGCGACACCGATCCCGCGCACGCTGGTGCTGACCTATTTCGGCGACATGGACGTTTCCGAATTACGCGAAAAGCCGGCGGGCCGCCAGAAGATCGACACGCGCGCCGTGCCGCTCGATCGCATGTCCGAGGTGGTGGACGCCGTCGCGCGCGCGCTCGAGAGCGGCCGGCGGGTCTATTGGGTCTGCCCGCTGGTCGAGGAATCCGAAAGCGTCGATCTCGCCGCCGCCGAAGACCGCTACAAGGTTTTGCAAAAGCGCTTTGGCGACGAAGTCGACATCGTCCACGGCCGCATGCGCGGGCCCGAGAAGGATCGCGCCATGGCGCGCTTCGCCAGGGGCGAGACGCGCCTTCTGGTCGCGACCACGGTGATCGAGGTCGGTGTCGATGTGCCCGAAGCAAGCGTGATGGTGATCGAGCATGCCGAGCGCTTCGGCTTGGCGCAGCTTCATCAGTTGCGCGGCCGTATCGGGCGCGGCGCCGAGCGCTCGACCTGCATCCTGCTCTACAAGGGCCCGCTCGGCCCGACGGCGAAAGCCCGCCTCGCGATTTTGCGCGAAACCGACGACGGCTTCCGTATCGCCGAAGAAGATCTACGGCTGCGCGGTGAAGGCGACCTTCTTGGCACGCGGCAGAGCGGCGTGCCGGGTTTTCGCATCGCGCGGCTCGAATTTCACGGCAAGCTGTTGCCGGCGGCGCGTGACGATGCAGCGCTGATCCTGTCGCGCGACCCGAAACTCGAATCCCCGCGCGGGACAGCGCTCCGCCATCTCCTCTATCTGTTCGCCCGCGACGAGGCGATCAGGTTGCTGGGTGCGGGCTGATTGCGCCGGCGCCGGAGAGCGGATCGGGGCCGAACCTGTTCGGACCGTCGGTGCCCTTTTTGCAGGCCCAATACCACAACAGGAAAATCCCGAGAATTGTAAAGGCAATCAAGAGCCACCAGCCAGTCCGATTGATGTCATGCAAACGGCGGACTTCGATCGCGAGGCTCGGCAGAAATAATATGAGATTGAAGATGCCGTTGAGCGGTGAAGCCGAAGGAATGGACGTACCGAAAAATGCCGAATTGAGCATCTCGGTAACGAGGCCGCCAAGCAGCGAGAACAGAAACCAGTACCAGAATTCCGACCGGCTCGCGCGGCCGCCGAACGTGACGTATTGGGTAAATCCCGACGCAATCGCCTGCCAGAAATTCATTGCCGCCTCCCGGACCTGATGTCCGGGAAGCCTAGCAGTTTCGGGCCCGCAATAGAATTACGTCGCGCGCGGCGAGCAATCAGGCCGTGCGGTGAGCGGTGTCCCGGCTCTCCGCCGGCAACCGGTCCGCGCCGAACCTGTTGTGGCCGCGCGTTCCGATCGAGCAGAACCAGACGATCAGGATGACTGCCCCGACCAGCGGAATAAAGACCAGCAGAAGCCACCAGCCGCTGCGATCGAGATCGTGCATCCGCCGCACGGCAAGCGCGATGCCGGGGAGGATCGTGACGAGATTGAAGATCGATTCCGTCACCGATCCGCCGACCGTGGCGTCGATGATCCCGGCGACAAGGCCGCCGATCAGGGCAAACAGAACCCAGTACCAATATTCCGATCGCGCCGCGCGGCCGGAGAATGTGACGTAATTAGAAAACCCAGACTGTACCGCTTGCCAGAAGTTCATCGCCCCCTCCCGGATTGAATTGCCGGTGAGCCTAGCAGAGTTCGGGGACGCCGGGGAAACGGCTTGGCTAGTCCACCGCGGCGGGCGTTTGCCGGGCGATCTGCGCCGCGCGGGCGGTTTCGGCGAGCGCCGCAA
Organism: uncultured Alphaproteobacteria bacterium; assembly: GCA_963808205.1. Taxonomy (GTDB): domain Bacteria; phylum Pseudomonadota; class Alphaproteobacteria; order Rhizobiales; family Xanthobacteraceae; genus BOG-931. Next base: position 958,042 of record CAWEER010000003.1, on the reverse strand, counting down.
GCTTGCTTTGCGAGTTCGCATCCGCGCCCGGTTGCACGATGCCGGCCGACATGATCACCGTCATGGCCTGCTCGACCGTGATGTCGAGATCGACGACGTCGCGCCGCGGCACGTAGAAGAAAAAGCCCGTGGTCGGATTGGGCGTGCACGGCATGAAGGCCGAGACATAGTCGGTCGACGGCAGCCGCGACGAGATTTCCGTGCCCGGCGACTGGGTGAGAAAAACCAGCGACCACATGCCGGGCGACGGAAATTCCACGAGGCCGACTTTGCGGAAACTCGATTCCGATTTCGAGAACAGGGTCTGGAAAATCTGTTTCGCGGTCCGGTAGATCGGCCGCACGATCGGCATGCGGTTGAGCATGCTCTCGCCGAAATCGACGAGCTTGCGGCCGATCAGGTTGGCGGTGAGGAATCCGAGCAGCGTCAGTGCTGCGAAGGCGATGATCAGGCCGGTGCCGGGAACGTTGATCGGCAGATAGGTTTCCGGCCGGTACATTCGCGGAATGAACGGCCGCACCACGTTGTCGACCCAGGTCACGAACCACCAGATCAGCCACAGCGTCACCGCGACCGGCCCGGCGACGATCAGGCCGGTCAGGAAATAATTGCGGATGCGGCTCATCGGTCCGGCGGCGGATTTCGCCGCGGCGGCAGGCGTTCGCACGTTCTGAGCGTTGTCGTTTGTCATTGCTTCTTTCGCTGCGGGCGCCGGGAACGTATGCCGGGAATATATATCGGCGGCGCGCAATTTGCACGGCGGCGGCAAAACACCGCCTTTATTCCACCGTCACCGATTTCGCGAGGTTGCGCGGCTGATCGACATCCGTGCCCATATTGACGGCGGTGTGATAGGCCAGAAGCTGGATCGGGACGGCATAGACGATGGGCGCGATCTCGGGGTGGACCGTCGGCAACGTGAGCGTCACCGTCGACTGGCTGTCTGCGGTGCCGGCGCCTTTCGCATCGGTCATGAGGATGAGCCGGCCGCCGCGCGCCGCGACCTCCTGCATGTTCGAAACGGTCTTTTCAAACACCTTGTCATGCGGCGCGATGACGATGACCGGCATGTTCTCGTCGATCAGCGCGATCGGGCCGTGCTTGAGTTCGCCCGCCGCATAGCCTTCGGCGTGGATGTAGGAGATTTCCTTGAGCTTCAGCGCGCCTTCAAGCGCGAGCGGGTAGCTCGTGCCGCGGCCGAGATAAAGCACGTCGCGCGACTTTGCGAGGTCGCGGGCGATCAGTTCTATCTGCGGCTCAAGGCCCAGCGCATCGTTGAGATGCCGCGGCGCCTCGATCAGCGCGCGCACCAGCGCCTTCTCGTCTTCCGCGCCGAGCACGCCGCGGTCGCGGCCGGCCGCGATCGCGAGGCAAGCGAGCGCCGCAAGCTGGCAGGTGAAGGCCTTGGTCGAAGCGACGCCGATCTCGGGACCGGCGAGCGTCGGCATGACGATGTCGCTCTCGCGCGCGATGCTCGACGTCGGCACATTGACCACCGACAGGACGTGCTGCTTGTGCGCGCGCGCATAGCGCAGCGACGCGAGCGTATCGGCGGTCTCGCCCGATTGCGAAACGAAGATCGAAAGATTGCCGGGTTGCAGCGGGACGTCGCGGTAGCGGAACTCGGACGCGATATCGACCTCGACCGGCAAATGCGCGAAACGCTCGAACCAGTACCGCGCCACCATGCCGGCGTAATAGGCGGTGCCGCAGGCGGCGATCGAGATGCGGTTGAGCGTCTTGAAGTCGAACGGCAGCTTCATCGGCAGCGCCACGCGTCCGGCCGCCATGTCGAGATAATTCGCCAGCGTATGGCCGACGACCTCGGGCTGCTCGTGGATTTCCTTCGCCATGAAATGCCGATGGTTGCCCTTGTCGATGAGCATGACGGAGGCTTGCGATTTCAGCACCGCGCGTTCGACGACCTTGCCGTCGGCGTCATGGATTTCGGCGCTGTCGCGCGTCAGGATGACCCAGTCGCCGTCATCGAGATAGCTCACGGTGTCAGTGAACGGCGCGAGCGCGATGGCGTCCGAGCCGACATACATCGCGCCGTCGCCGAAGCCGATGGCAAGCGGAGAGCCCTTGCGGGCGGCGATCAGAAGATTGTCTTGCCCCTCGAACAGGAAGGCGAGAGCGAACGCACCGCGCAATCGCGGCAGCGCCGCTTTCACCGCGGCGGCCGGGGACGCACCGCGCTTCATTTCTTCGGTGACGAGATGCGCAATGACTTCGGTGTCGGTCTCGGTGGAGAATTTGGCGCCCTTTGCTTCCAGCTCGCGCCGCAACTCGCTGAAATTTTCGATGATGCCGTTATGCACGACCGCGAGCTTTTCGGTCGCGTGCGGATGGGCGTTGTTCTCGGTCGGGCGGCCATGCGTCGCCCAGCGGGTATGTCCGATGCCGATCGTGCCGGCGAGCGGCTCGCGGGCAAGGCGGGTTTCGAGGCTTTTCAATTTGCCTTCGGCGCGCCGCCGCGTGAGCTTGCCGTCTTCGAGCGTGGCAACGCCCGCGGAGTCATAGCCGCGATATTCGAGGCGCTTGAGCGCATCGATGAGCTGCGGCGCAGCCGGCTCGTTGCCGATGATTTCGATAATCCCGCACATCCGTGTGGATGCTCTCCAGCCGTTAACCGCTCGGCTCCAACAGTTAAGCTCTAATTGCTAGAACCCCAACCTGTCAGAACCCCGACCTGTTAGAACCCAGCGCCATTAAACGCCGAAATCAAATAACGTTTCGTTCCGTGACAGCGGCCTCCCGGCAATCGCTCAATCGTGCGGCCGGGTCTTCTTTTTGCCGAGCGACTTCAAGCCGCGCAAGCGCGTCGCCCAACCTTCCTTAATGGTCTGGCGGGCGCGCCCGAGCGCCAGTGCGTCCGCCGGGACATCCTGCGTGATCACCGACCCGGACCCTATATAGGCGCCCTCGCCGATTTTCACCGGCGCGACCAGTGCCGAATTCGATCCGATAAAGGCGCCCGCGCCGATCTCAGTGCGATGCTTGTCGCTGCCGTCGTAATTGCAGGTGATGGTGCCGGCGCCGATATTGGCGTTGGCGCCGACCGATGCGTCGCCGATATAGCTCAGATGATTGGCCTTGGCGCCGGCTTCGATCACCGCCTCCTTCACCTCGACGAAATTGCCGATGCGCGAGCCTTCGCCGAGCCGCGTGCCGGGACGGAGCCGCGCGAACGGCCCGACCGAAACGCCCTTGCCGACATGCGCGCCGGCAAGGTGCGAGAACGAGTGGATCACCGCGTTGTCGTCCACCGTCACCTTGTCGCCGAACACGACATAGGGCTCGACCACGACGTCGCGGCCGAATTTGGTGTCGGCGCTGAGAAAAACCGTGTCCGGCGCCACCAGCGTGACCCCGGAATCAAGAGCGGCCTGGCGCAGGCGCTGCTGCGCCACGGCCTCCGCTTCTGCAAGTTGGCCCTTGGTGTTGATGCCGCGCACGTCGTCCTCCTCGACTTCGACCGCAACCGCGCGAAGCTTCATGCCGCGCGCGATCTCGACCGCATCGGTCAGATAGAATTCACCCTTGCGATTTTGGTTGCCGATCTTTTCCAGGATGACAAGCGCGCTGTTGCCGGCAATCGCCATCATGCCGCCATTGCAGAGACCGATTGCCCGCTCGCTCGCGCTCGCGTCGGCCTCCTCGCGTATGGCAATAAGGTCGTCACCCGTCATGATGAGCCGGCCGTAGCCTGACGGATCGGCGGGGCGAAAGCCAAGCACTGCGACGCTTGCGCCGTCGGCGAGCGGTGCGCGCAATTGCGTGAGCGTCTCGGCGCGGATCAGCGGCGTATCGCCGTAAAGAATGAGTACATCGTCGGGCGCTTGCTCGATCGCCGGTTTGGCGGCGAGCACGGCATGTGCCGTTCCGCGCCGCTCCTGCTGCACGAAGGAAACCGCGTCGGGAAGCACACGTGCGGCTTCGGCAGCGGTCGCGTCCTGTCCGGGACCGATGACAACGGCCGTCGTTTCGATGCCGGCAGCGGCGACCGCGCGCAGCACGTGCGCAAGAAGGGACTGTCCGGCAATGGTGTGCAGCACCTTGGGCTGCGCCGAGCGCATGCGGGTGCCCTCGCCCGCCGCGAGCACGATCGCAAGGCACGTCCGAACCGGCATCATGTCTCTCCAGGGCGCTCTCTTAGCCGAGGCGGTGAGACCGGCAAAGCCGCGATTTGGACCATGGAAAACGCCGCGAAACCGGCCCACGCGCGCAATGCGAGGTGCCGAAGGAGCGAATCTGATAGTTTTATCCGGCTGATTCGCTTGGAAATTCGCCGGAGCCTCGCATGCTCAATCTCGCGCAAGCCGTGCGAGAGCAGATCGTCAAAGAGACCCCGCCGCGCAAGGGCGCAGCGCGGAAGTCTTTCACCTTTGCCGGGCTGCAGCGCATGGCGCTGTGGGGGGCGATGGGCGGCGGCGCTTTTCTTATCGCGGTGCTTTCAGCGCGTGGCGATGCCGGTTCGCAGCGCCTGGCGGCGGCCCTGCATGGCGGCTCGGCGCAAACCGCAACGCGCAACTTCGACGCTCAGGCCGAAACGCGCCGCCTTGCCGAAGCCGTGCGCGGCCTCACGGCGGACGGCGAACAGATCAAGACACGTCTCGCCAGCGTCGAGCACGACATGAACGACGTCACGGGATCGGTCGACAGGGAGATTGCGGCCTCCAATGCCGCACGCGCCGTCGAGAACGGACCCAGCGTTTCATCGACGGCCGCGACCGCGGCGCTCATTCCGCCCGCCCCGCCGGCGCCGATCGTTGCCGGCGCCGCCCCGGCAACGATACCGGCCGACGCCGCGGTGCTCGCTACGCCGCGGACGCAACAATACGGCGTGGATATCGGCAGCGGCCTCACCATCGTGGCGCTGCGTGCGCGCTGGGCAAGCCTGCGTGCCGCACACCCGGATCTTCTCGCCGGACTCCAGCCGATCGTGAGCGTCAGGGAAGTCGCGCGCGCCAACCGCGTCGAACTGCGCCTCGTCGCCGGTCCGTTTCCCCAGTCCGCGGAGGCGGCGCAGTTTTGCGCCTCGCTCGCCGCTTTCGGACTGTTCTGCCAGCCGACAGCGTATGACGGCCAGCGTCTCGCGCTGCGCTAGCTCTGGCCGCGCTTTCGGGCGGCGGCGTTTTGCATCAGCCGTAACTTCCAGATCGGTCGCACTTGTCGCGCAGCGTTTGGTCAATGTCCGTCTCGCGTCATGTCCGCCTGCGGGCGCGACTTCCGCAGATGGGGTATGCTGACGTTGACGAGATATGCTCGGTGCAGCCGCGCGGACAGGCTCGTACCGGTATGTTACGTAAAGGATTAAGTCCGCTCAGCGCTAGGAAAGACGATGGTCAGCGACAACAAAAAAGCCAAAACCGAGCCGGCTCCAAAAAAAGAGCCGGCGCCGAAGATCAAGAGCGCTCCGGGAGAAAACGGAGCCAAGGCCAAGACAGAGGCCGAGGGTGTTGAGACCGCCGCTGCCGCACCCACCAATTATAGCCGGGGCGAAGGCCAGAAACCGGTCACCATGGCGTACAAGGAAAATTGGAACGCGATTTTCGCGAAGAAGAAAAAGCGGTAAGTCGCGCGGCGGAATCGATAGCGGACGCCTGCACGACGACCGACGCCGTGCAGGGCCACAAGCGAGTTGGGCGATCAAACCGTCAGCCCGTTTAGTGCTTGGGATATTCCGTAAAAATGTAATCTTTTGCCGCCACCGCCGTATGGCACGCGTATCCGCATTTGGCATCGTTGCCTTGAGGCGTAAATGTGTCGGACGCGACATCGTAGTTGAAATCGCCGTACGCCCATCCGTGCGTGTCAGGGAATCTTTTGGTATCTTTTTCGATGACGTCAATTGCCTTCAAGGTGTCCGGCACCATGACGAAATAGGGAGATACCGTATTCTTTTTCGGGGTCCACTCGATCTTCACAATCTTTGAGCCGTCGGGAAATTGCTTGCCGTCGGCGGGGAGCCCCGCCTTATACGCCTTCATCATCACGTCATTCGCCATGATCACTTTCAACAGAGTTTCGGTCTGGCTGACAGCGACATTCTGCCATGTGTCGTAGCCTCTGAAATCAGCAAACGAGAGTTTGCCCAGGCTCAGCGTGTACCTGTCCTGCGCGGCAAAGGCGATGCTGCCCAAGACGGCGAAAAAGACTAAAACGATCACAACCACCGAGGATCGGATTCTCGTCATTGTCTGCTCCTGCGCTGCCGCTTTGAAATGAAATTCAGTGGCGTCCGTTCAAATGGCGCCGACGCAAGTGCGAGGTTTCAAGTTTTTGTCTAAAGATGTTCTTATCCAGGATCGCTCGCGCTCAGGCCAGGCATCATCCGGCGGCCGACAACTACAGTCATGTCGCGCCTCAAGGCTGTTGTCGCACCTCGAGCCGTGACAATCCATAGGTGGTTGCCAAAGTTCCCATGATGCACTGAGCTAAATTTCGGATATGCCAATGTTCGCCCTATCCCCGAATACAGACACGATGGCGGGATCGTGAGATTGCTGAAACGCCTGTTGCGCCGCGTCATGGTCCTGGGGCTGGGCGTCCTCAGCGTCTGGCTGATTGTTTTTGTCTTTGATTTCACGGATCGCCGGCTGCCGACGATGCTGGCTCTGGCCGTCACTTATGCAATAGCAGCATATATTGTTTTGCCGCGCATCGTGCGGATGGGCCTTAAAATTCTCCTGCGCAAACGCGTGCCGCGCTTCGCAATTACCGGGGACGGATTGCCCGGCGATCCCGTCAATCTCGTGCTGACGGGCACGGTGCAACAGCTTCACGCCGCCTTTAAGCTCGCAGGCTGGTCGGAGAGCGATCGGCTCGGTCTGGCAAGCTCCTGGCGCATGATCCGCGCATTCGTATGCAACTCTCCCTATCCGACGGCTCCGTTCAGCACCCTCTATCTTTTTGGGCGCGGTCAAGACGTCGGTTTTCAGAAAGCGATTGATAACAGCCCGCGCAAGCGCCATCACATTCGATTCTGGGCTTTGAGCCTCGCCTATGCCGAAGCCAATCTCGGAAATGCGAGTTTCTGGCTCAACACCGACCGTCCGCCCGACGGAGCATGCGTCCACTGGGTCGGAGCCGGCACCAGGGACACCGGCATCTCCTTAACGCGGCTCACGTTCCAGATCACGCATGCCACGGATTCGGATACGAACGCGGAGCGCGATTACATCATCGGCGAGCTGCGAAAGAGCGAAGTCATAGCGGAGATCAATTCCATTCAGGCCGGCCAGCATCTGGCCGGCGAGCACGTCAATCACTACGTCACCGACGGCGAGGTGACAGCCGCGAACCTGGCGGTGAAAGTCTGAATACAGGGAAATTTTTCGTGGCGGGCGCATCCGCGCAGTGTCACAAGCGACATTATATCGGCCCATCGCCGTCCTTGACTTTCATCGTCACCCGGAACAATTTTGCGTGTCGGGCTTGATCGCAGTCGCCCGTCCTTTCTCAGGCATCTCGCCCAAGCACTGCACTTTGCCCGCTCGGTGGCGAAGGCTTGTGGCGCAATGAACAAACGTTCCGCTATTGCACTCCTTTTTGCGGCGCGCGGCCTGCGCGGATTTGGCGACGGATTCGCCACCATCATTCTGCCTGCCTATCTGACTGCGATTGGCTATGACACGATTGAGATCGGGATCGTCGTCACCGCTTCGTTGCTCGGCACGGCGATCCTGACGCTTGGCATCGGCGCCATCGCGCCGCGCCACGACCTGCGGACATTGATGCTGCTCGGGGCGTGTCTCATGACGTTCACCGGGCTGGCGTTCCCCGGCTTCCAGCACATCGCCTTCGTCGCACTCGTGGCATTTGCCGGAACGATCAATCCATCGACGGGCGACATCGGGATTTTGGTGCCGCTTGAGCATGCCATGCTCGCGCGCGGGGTCGCCGATGAGGAGCGAACGCGCACCTTCGCGCGCTACAGCCTGATTGGCGCGCTGTCGATGGCCGTCGGCACTTTGGCGGCGGCATCGCCTGATTTCCTGGCGCACATCGGCGTCGGCAGGCTCGATGCATTCAGGCTGATGTTTTACGCCTACGCGGTGCTCGGCCTCGGCTGCGCATTGCTTTACCGGATGCTGCCGCACGCCCGCATGACCGAGGCGGCGCCTCACGCGCCACTCGGGCCGTCGCGCGGCGTCGTCTATAAGCTCGCCGCGCTGTTCAGCCTCGACGCATTTGCCGGCGGTTTTGTCGTGCAATCACTGATGGCGCTTTGGCTGTTTGACCGGTTCAACGTCTCGATCTCGACCGCGAGCGTGTTTTTCTTTTGGGCGGGCACACTCAGCGCATTTTCGTACCCGGTCGCCGCGTGGCTCTCGCGCCGTTTCGGTCTCGTCAACACGATGGTGTTCACGCATATCCCGTCCAGCATATTTCTGATCGCGGCGGCGTTCTCATCCAATCTTTATGTTGCCTTCGGGCTCCTGCTTCTGCGATCCGCCCTGTCGCAAATGGACGTGCCGACACGGACATCCTACGTGATGGCGGTGGTGACGCCCGCCGAGCGCGCCACCGCCGCCAGCGTAACCGCCGTGCCACGCAGCCTCGCATCGGCGATAAGTCCGGTCTTTACCGGATTTCTATTGACCACGGCGTTCGTGGGACTGCCACTGATCGCCTGCGGCACACTCAAGATCATCTACGACGTGGCCTTGCTGATCTCATTCCGGCACATAAAACCGCCGGAGGAATCGGCGCCGCCGGTTGCGCCGAATCCGGCGAAAAAAATGTCACGCGAGGAATGACGATGAAATGGATTGCTCGCGCAGATGGGCAGGCTCACGCCCCCTATTCGATCAAATAGATCGGGCTCGACCAGGCTTGATGGCCGTCCGCCTGCGTTACGCGCACATAGACCGGAAGGTCGCGGCCGCCCTTGAATACGGCTTGATGTTCGAGCGTCAGCCCTCGGCTCCAGTCGGTCTCCGGTAACCGATAAACGCTGAGCTTCCGGCCAAGGCCGCCGCCGTCGAAGGTCACGATACCGTCGGCGAGCTGGCCGAGTTCCACGTCGCCGGACACGATATTGGTCTCGATCCGCAGCACGCCGGCGCGGGCCTCGTCGAGCCAGAGGTCAATTCCGGCGAGATTTCCGGTCGTCACCGAGGTCCAGGCCAGTGCGGTGCCTGCGGTGACTTCCTGCACTTTGCGTTCCGGATTGAGGAAGTTGACCGGTGCAAAGCGCGTGATGCGGTTGCCCGTGACCGCGAGCTTGCCATTCCACAGCGTTTCACGGCCGCGTCCGCGGTATTCCGCGCCTTGCCATAGAATTCGGATGCGGCGGCCGAGATCGGCGGCCGTGAATGGACGCGCCGATTGGACGACTTGCGTGCCGTGGAGCACGTCCACCCGATCGAGCGGCGCCGTTCCCAGCACTTCAACCGAAAGATTCATGGGAACGTCACCCGGGCGAATGATATCGCCCATCATGGCTTCGCGCGCAGAAAACGTCTGCGCGGGGCCGAGCTTCGGATCTTCCGAAAATCCGGTGACGTCTTCCTTGAACGTGCCGCGCACGTCGAGGAACAGGCGTGTGCCGGTCGTGCCGTAATGCCAGCGCCTGCGCAAGGCCTCGAACAGCGCGTCACGCGTCAATTCCGGCATGAAATAGCAGGACAAGCCGCCGATTGCGCCGAATGTCGAAGCGCCGGGTGTCGTTGCTCCGGGGCGGCCTTTGTGGTCGTCGCTGTGACAGACTATTCCGACGCGGTAGCCCATCTCGAACGCGTCATGCAGAATCCACTCGAACGTGCCCCAGGTCGAGTGAACTTCGACGGTGCGTTCGACGCGTCCGTCGTGAGCATATTTTACGTCGGCGTAGCGCCCGCCGACATGGGCAATGACGCGGCAGTCTTCGTCACCCAGGAACTCGAACAGCTTGTCCGCGGTGTAGATCGCCTCGGTGGACGTCTCGCCTTCGACAAGGATATGCGACGAGCGGCGGATTGGCCGCCCTTCGCGGCGAAAGAACACATTGCGGTCGCCCCCCATGCCGGTATTGCCCGACCATTCGTAGCCCGGCAGGCAGACGAATTTGCCCGGTTGGTCGAACTGAGCGGTGAGCGCGTTCAATTTCGCCCAGAACGCATCGGTGATCTGGAAATCATTGCCCTGGTGGCCGACGATGTCGACGAAGGCCTTGTCACGGGCATAGCGGAAATATGCCTCCGCGGTTCCCATGCCGATGGTCTCGCCGCTCTGGCCGTGCAGATCGGCCCAATAACGTCGCAGCGGCGCTCCCGGCACGACGCGAAGCGGGTTGGCGCGCGCCACCACCTGGTCATTGGCCATTACTCTTAAATCGAAATCACCGGCGCTCTCCGCCACGAGGTTTTCCAGCACCCGCGGGCCTTCGCCCCTTGTGATCGTTATGCGGTCCGGCAAGCCGCGCAGCGGCGGTATCGAATGAAGCGTGAAAGTGCCGGCCGCATCCTCGGTTGGATTGCCCCACATATCCTCGGCGACGATGGCGAGCCGGAATGGCTCGCCCACGACCGCGAGCGAAGGCAGGATCGCTTTCCAGCGTGTCGCCGGTCCGGCAGCCAGATCGAAGGACGGCTGCTCCGGCAGCTCGCAGAATTCGTAAGCCGCAAAAGCATCGACCGAGCTGCGAAGCTCGACGTTCTTCTCGACATTGGTTTGCAGGCGAAAACCGGGCGACCCGTTCCTACGATCGCCGAGCCGGATGGTCAGCGTGTCGCCGGCGCGCAGATAGCCGCGGCCGACGCGAATAAGCAGCGTATTGGCGTAGGGGCGAATATTGAGACGATCGAACCAGACTTCCAGTTTCGCGCCGTTACTCGCTTCGACAGTTGTGAAGTTCGGCGCGTCCGGCGCGCCAAATTGCGGCTTGCTCAAATCAGACGTCGTCCGCCAGGACACTTTCACCATGCCGGTGTCGTCGATCCCGAACAGGCCTGCGGTATAGACAAGCGTGAGCTCGGCATGGGATCCGGCGACAAAAGGTCCCGGCGACAGAAGCTTGATGGAGCCCATGTGCTCGGGGAGATATTTCGAGTACGGCATATCGATCCATGATCTGATGTGCGGCGTTGCTGGCCGCGCGGGGAATGTGCCGCTATGATATTCGATAGCGTTCAATAATGCAGGTGCGGCTTTTGACGATGAAGTTGCAATCTCTCGTTTTGATATTGGCCATCGCAACCGCCGCTCCGTTGCCGGCCGCGGCGCAAGACTGGCCGAACCGCACGATCCATTTCGTCGTTCCGTTTCCGGCCGCCGGCGCAACCGACGTCGTGGCGCGCATCGTCGGGAATTCGCTGTCCCGTGCTCTCGGCCAGCAGATCGTTGTCGAAAACAAATCCGGCGCCAACGGCAATGTCGGGATCGAATACGCCTCGAAGGGCGCGCCGGACGGCTACACAATTCTCGTCAGCACGGAAGCGGTGAGCAGCAATCCGCACGTCTATACGATGGATTTCGATCCGTTAAAGACGCTGGTTCCGGTGATCGAATTGTCACGCCAGCCGATCGCGCTGGCGGCCCATCCGTCGCTCGGCGTCTCCACGCTTGCCCAGCTCACGGCGATGGTCAAGCAACAGCCGGGCATGCAGTTTGCGACCGGAAGCGGGGTCGGCTCGACGCAGGCGATGGTTGCGCTGTGGTACGCAAAGATCGCCGGAATAAATCTCGTCCAGGTGCCCTATCGCGGCGGCGGCGAGGCGATCAACGATTTGATCGCCGGGCACATGAAATTGGGCTCGCTCGGCACGACGCCGCTGATCCCGCATTACAAGGCCGGCAACCTGTATCTGCTCGCGCAATCCACGGCTACGCGATCGGCGCCGCTTCCGAACGTGCCGACCTTCGAGGAAGCGGGCATCAGCGGCCTGGAGATCGCACAGAGGATCGGCGTATTTGTGCCGGTCGGTACGCCGCCTGAAATCATCGCGCGTCTCAACACCCAGCTTAATGTCGTCCTCAAGGACGAGAACGTCAGGAAGAGCTTTTTCGATCAATCGCTGGATCCTGCCGGCGGCACGGCCGAGCAGTACGGCAGACTGGTGCAGGACGACTCCGAGAAATACGAGCGGCTGGTGAAAGAACTTAACGTGCAAATCCAATGAGCACCGCAGGCCGGCGCGCGTAACGTGGAAGATTTCGCCGACTATTCCCTCGATCCTGCGCGCTGGGGCTCGGCCGCGATGGCGGCGCATTTTCCCGGTTTCAAGCACCTGGATATGCGCACCAGCGGGGCCGTGATCCGGCTGCGCCACGGCGGCTCCGGGCCGCCGCTACTGCTCGTTCATGGCAATCCTCAAAACCACACCTGCTGGTACAAGATCGCCGCGACGCTGAGCCGGAATTACCATGTCATTCTTCCCGACCTGCGCGGCTACGGCGACAGCTCATTGCCTGATGCAGGTCCCAACTCCATCAATTTCAGCTTTCGCGAGATGGCGCGCGATCTCGTCGAGATCATGGAGCAGATCGGATACCGGCGCTTCATGATCGCCGGTCACGATCGCGGCGGCCGCACGACGCACCGGCTGTGCCTCGATCATCCCGAGCGCGTCATCAAAGTTTGCATCATGGACGTGGTGCCGAACTATCACGTGTGGACGAACATCACGAAGAACTGGGTGATCGGAACCTGGCACTGGGGTTTTATGGCGCAGCCGGAACCGTTTCCGGAGCGCCTCATAGCGCGGTGCCGGCGGAATATTTCATCAAGAGCCGCATGATGATCCGCGGCGGTACCGGCACGGGTTTTCTGACCGACACCGCGCTCGACGAATACGTCCGCTGCTACACGCCGAAAACCATCACCGGCTCGTGCCGCGACTATCGGGCCACGGCGACATGCGATTTCGAGATGGATACGGCCGACAAGGACAAGACGCTTGATATGCCGCTGCTTCTGCTTTGGGGCGCGCGAGGCCAGTCACCCGAGCGTGCCAGGGAATTCCTCGACGTATGGAAGCGGTATGCCTCCAACATCGTTGCCCACGAAGCCATCGCGTGCGGCCACTACATCCAGGAAGAGGTGCCGGACAAGGTCATCGAGCACTTCACAAGTTTCTTCAAAACCTGAAAAGAGTTCCGGCGCGGATCAATTCTGGATTTCGCCTCGCATCGGCGCCGGCTGTGAGGCCGAATGGCGGCGGTGACCGGCCATCATTGGCACAGGCTGGTTTCCGTTCCGCTGTGAGCGCTCATTCCATATCTGTCGACTTCACATTTCACGGCAGGAGCCGGCGCCGGCGCTGGACCACGCGCCGCTGGAGCATTGTGCTTCGGCGGCGGTGGTTCGTTGGCGACGCACGCTCCGCTCTCGGCATGTTCGCCATGCGGGCAAATCAGGGGGCATACCCGTTTGTTGATTGCGCGCACTGCATTGACCGCATCGGACGTCGCTTCGTTCGGCAAGCTTGCGGACGTGAGTTTGATGAATTTGCCCAACGCCGCCCTGGTGTCGTCGTTGAACGCGCCGTTTACGCTGCCGTCGAAACAGCCGACGCGCCGCAACTCGAACTGCAATTCGCGCGCAAGTTCATGCGATATCGGGTGCGGTCACGGCCGGAACGGCCGGCGCCGCGTTCGCAAGCGATGCAATCCGCTGTTCCGCGTCCGTGCGGTCCGGACTGTCGGGGAATTGCTGAACGAACTGCCGCAACCGATCGGCGTCGTTACTGTCCTTGACCTGATTCCACGCCGTCCGCTCAGCCGCAAGCGCGCTGATCCGCGCTTCGGCATCCCCGCGTCGCGGGCTGTCGGGAAACTCCGTGATGAAGCGCCGCAATGCGGCGGGATCGGTCGTATCATTGACAAGCGACCAGGCCAGTTCATCCGGCCTTGGTGCCGGCGCGGCCGCAGGACTTGGCGCCGGCGCGGCCGCAGGAACAGGCGCGACCGAAACCGGCGGCACGGCATTTGCGGTCTTTGTTTCCGGCGGCGGAGCCTTTGAAGGCGGGATAACGGACGCCGATGCTTGAGCCGCCGGCGGTGGCGCGGCAACTGAAGCTTGCCCGTTCGAACCGTGCCGCGTCGCGATCCAGACAACGATTGCGGCGATGCATACGGCAGCGAGCGCACTGCCGGCGAAGACCGCAGGTCCCACGGCGGATCGCCGCGGTTCCAGTTGCCGCAGCCGCGCGCGGATCTCATCGGTATCGGTCCCCTTCCGGTAAGTCGCGAGAAACGATTTGAGCACTGTGACGTCATTGCTTGCCATCGCGTGGCCGTGGGCTTCGTTACGGACCAGCAACACCGACTTCAGTTTCCGGGCTTCATCGGCAGAATCACCGGCCGGATTTGCCTCAAGAAATGCATCGATTGCCGCAACCGTGCCGGCGCTTTTGGCGGCGGCGAGCGCTTCTTCCTGCGCGGCGTGGCGACTGGCTAATTGTTCTATTTCAATCTCGGCGGTTTTTCGCCGCCGTTCCTGCCGCGCGTCCTCTTCCCGCTTGCGCTCACGCTCCTCTGGAGGCACCCACTGCTTGTGCAGAGCCTTTGAGATGTTTCTGCAGAAATGGATGATCTTCGTTCGAATCTCGGGATCTTCGAGGCTGCGGGGACGATAATCCCGCCAGTCGAGGTATTGGCGCGTGCCGACAATGTTCAGGACGGGGTCCTGGCGCCACAGCTTCTCATCCTCGAGAGCGGGGACCGGAATGTAGAGGATCGGAAAAACCAGATCGTCGCGGCCCAGTTCCGTTTCCCGCGCCAGAAACGATTGAAACTCATGACCGCAATTCTGGCTTCTGAGCGAGCGCGGCGTGACAATCGGTATAAAAAACACCGACTGCTTGATGCCCTGCTCGATCTGCTTCTCCCAGAGCGTGCCGTGAGAAATTGCGGCCTTGTCCTGCCAGATCCGAAAATCGATCTGGGAACGGCCGAGCTGAGCGCTAAGCTCGGCCTGGATGGCGTCGCGCAGGGCAGACAGGCTGCCCTTGGAACCCTCGTCGTCCTCACGGGAATAGCTGAAGAATCCAATGAGATCGGGAACTTCGGCGAGCGTGGACATCCAACACCATGTCGGCCGGAAGCCGCATAGGCGGCCTGAAGCGGTATCGCGCTTATCTTAGCGGAAAATTGAAACGCAAAATAGCGGCGGCGCGCCGTCTCCAGGCACGTTGTACCGTACCCATTTTTGAAATTTGGGCACTGGCTTATATGTCCTCGCCCTAATAGCTTGCAGCGATTGCGAATGAACGCATGAGCGGAAAAAGTGCGCCGTCCCCTGTTTCTCCCGACTGCCCGCCAGGCCAACTGGCTTTTGATCGTCGCTTTTTTGTCGGTCGGCCAGGCTATGTATCTGCGCTACATGGCGATCGAGAATTTGAACACCGAACTCGCCTGTCAGGCCGGGCTGAAGACGTGGCTGTGCAGCGCGTTCCGCCTGTCGATCGTCCTCTACACTTACAATGTGTTTGGCGCCGCGGCGCTCGCGGCCGCTTTGCTCAATCTGTGCCGGCCGTCGATCGTGCTGGTGACGGTTGCGCTGATCGCCGGCGGATTTGGCATCGTTCTGCACAATGCCGACCTTTCGGCGCTCGCCGCCGGTATTTTGATCCTCAGTCTGGCGCGTCCCGCGCCCGCAGCAGGATGACGGCAAGAACGATCATTCCGGCGCAGAGCCAGATCGCCTGCCAGTTGGCGAGTGTTTCGTTGACCGCAATGTAAACCGCCGACACCGCCAGCACCGCCGCGGCCAGTGTTTCTGCCGCAGCGCGCGATCCGGCGGAACGCGATGTCGACACCATGAGCACGAGGAACGCCGCCGCGCCGCCGCACAGCGGCGCGAAAGGAAGATCGCGGTAACGCGGGTCGAATACGAGGCCGAGTGCGGTCTGCAGCGAGAGCAAAGTCAACGCGATCAAGCTCAAGCCGAGCGCGGCGTTCAACCGGTCCCGCGCGCCGGCTCGGCCGAGAAGTCCGGCAAATGAAGGAGGCGCGCGGCCGAGCGCACAGGCCGCCGCGCAGGCGACCGGGGCCGCGGCGGCAGCTGCAGCGAACAAGACCGAACGTGCCCAGCCGCCGGGACTGAAACTGTCGATCGGAATCCGTTCAATCGTCCAGCCGATAAGAACCGCGGGCAGATAGGTCAGCGCTGCGATCCGGGGCCACAACAGGTGCGGCTGCGGTTTACCGCGGCCGGCGACACCAGCACTTACAAAGGCCGCACTCACAAAGGCGAACGCGGCGAGCACCATGCCGGCGAGCGCTTGCAGGAGCCAATCGGGATGATCGGATACGATGCCGCTGAAATCGAATTTCGGCCGGCCGGTGCGGCGGTCGAAGATGCCCCAATAGCCGCCGGTTGCGCCTTCGAGCCAGCGCTTCCAGGGCTGATCGAAGGCTTCGATGATGTTGGCGCGGAAATTCTCGCGCTGCGCCAGGGTTACCGTTTCTTCAATGACGCGCGCCTGGTTCGACGGTGACGGCAACGCGCCTTCGCGCATCCGCCCCTGGCTCGGCCAGCCGACTTCGCCGATCACGATCTCCTTGTTGGGGATGGCGGCGGCGACGCGTTTGCGAATCGAGTCGACATGCGCGGCGCCGACCGATGCCGGCAGCGGAAAATCCTCCCAGTACGGCAAAATGTGGATCGTCACGAAGTCGACGGCGCTTTGCAGGTCGCTGTAACGCAGCCAGAATTCCCAGACATCGGCGTAAGTCACCGGCACGGAAACCTGCGATTTCACTTCTCGGATGATGGCGGACAGATCCGTGACCGACAGGTCGCCGCGCAGCAGCACTTCGTTGCCGACGACGATGGCGCGGATGACGTCCGGATATTTTTTCGCAAGCGCAATGACGGCCGCAATCTGCTCGCGGTTCTTCTGCGTCTTGTTGGACAGCCATATCCCCTGCAGCACTTTCATGCCGTGGCGCTGCGCGATCGCGGGGATCTGGTCGAGGCCGTTTTCGACCGAGTAGGTGCGAACGCAATCCGTGTAGCGGGACAACAGCGTGAGATCTTCATCGATCTGCTGGGCGTCGACATGCGTGGTCTCGATCAGCGGATCCTGCCGGCCGCGAAACGGCGCATACGACACACAGTAAAGCTTCGACCCTGTGGCGAGCGGCGACGGCGGCAGCCGGGCCGGGGAGCCGAGCCACAACCAAGTCACGCCAATGGCGGCGGCGGTGAGCGCGTAAAACGCCAGCGCCGTTACCGCGGTATTTCGGTCAAGGAGGCGAGACACGCTCTGCATCGGTCTTGCTGCATTAGCCTTGACGGAACCCGATGCCAAGCTTGGCGGAGCCGGGTTGCGACCGGGCTGCGCTGGACAAACGAACGGAGTTAGGGTGTTGTCTTAGCGGTCAATTCCGGGACGGTCGCCGCATTACCGGCTCAATCTGGTGACCATGAAGACGGCCATAAAACCGGCCGGAAAACGTTTGGGGAACGTCCGCCGCTTCGCCGCAACAAAGCTAAACGAACCAAGAGAACCATGTCCCACCGTGTGCTCAGCGTTGTCGGCGGCCTATGCCTTGCGGCCGGTCTTTTTGCAGGTCCGCTCCCTCCCCTAACAAAGGCGGCCTTGGCCCAAAGCAGCGAAAACAAGCCTGCCGAACAGCCGCCCGCGGCCGGTCAGGAGGCTCCCAAGGAAGCCCAGAAAATTGACGAGTTCGCCGAAGCGCAGCGCATTCTTAACGGGCCGGCCGGCAACCCGGAATGCGTCTGGCTCGGCCGCCGGGTCGTAAGTCTGCTCTGGCGCGACGATCTCGATACGGCCTTCCGCCACCTCGATCTTTACGACCGGTTCGGCTGCCCGAGCGGCCATATCCAGGCGACGTTCCGATGCCTCGTTTTGCACGCCAATACGATCGATCCCAAAGCCGCCGACAGCCTTAACGGACGGGTCCACGCCTGCTGGATCAACCCTGCACTGCAGGACGCACCACCCGCGGCGGCGGCGGTCCCGAGCCCGACCACGACCCGCTAGACGCTCCTGCAATAAAAAATGTCGCGGGCGAGGCGTTGACCGCAATTTGCTGTCTTGAATTTGCCATTCACCGCCGCTAATTTATTTTTGCCGCTCGCAAGGTGCCTCTCCTTACGACCATCGTCGAACCTGGGGGCAGGTTCGGGCCTGTGTGGTTCCGCCCCGCTTGGTAATGAGTCCATGCGCACCGTCGTCGCCGTGCTCGCGCTAGTAGCGTGCGTGCATGCCGGCATCTGGGCTTTGTTAGAACCGGTCGGAAAAGCTCCCGATTTCACCGGCCAGCTTGCCAGCGTCTCCTACTCGCCGTTCGCGGATTCTTCGCATCCCGATACCGGCGTCCGCCCCACAGCCGAGCAGATCCGCGCCGATCTTAAGGCCATCGCGCCCTATACGCGGGCGATCCGCACCTATTCGGCCACCGGCGGCGCTGAACTCGTGCCGCCGATCGCCGCCGAGTTCGGCCTGAAGGTCACGGTCGGCGCCTGGATTGACAAGGATCAGGCCCGCAATGAGCGGGAAATCCGCTCCGCCCTCGATCTCGCTCGCCACTACAGCAATGTCGAAGCCATCGTCGTCGGCAACGAGACAACGCTGCGCGCGGAAATGACCGTGGATGACCTCATCAAGCTCATCCAAAAGGTTAAACGACAGAGCCTAGTCCCTGTAACTACAGGTGAAATCTGGACCGTCTGGATCGACCATCCGGAGCTTGCCTCGGCCGTCGACTTCATCGCCGCGCACATTCTGCCCTATTGGGAGGGTTTTGATGCTTCCCGCGCGGTCGACCACACCATCGAGTTCTACGACAAGCTGCGCCGTACCCACCCCGGCAAGCGGATCGTGATCGCCGAATTCGGCTGGCCGAGCGCCGGCTACA
This sequence comes from uncultured Alphaproteobacteria bacterium, assembly GCA_963808205.1. Taxonomy (GTDB): domain Bacteria; phylum Pseudomonadota; class Alphaproteobacteria; order Rhizobiales; family Xanthobacteraceae; genus BOG-931. Next base: position 939,226 of record CAWEER010000003.1, on the reverse strand, counting down.
ATTTCCACGACGCCGATCCGGGCCGAATCGACCAGGCCAAGGTGCTGCGTGATTTCGTCACGCGCGCCGAGGCTTACGGCATCGACTACAACATCGTCGAAGCCATCGATCAGCCCTGGAAGACGATGGAAGGCGGCGTCGGGCCCTATTGGGGGCTGTTTGACGCTTCCCGCCAAGCCAAATTCTCCTGGACCGGACCGATCACCGACCCCGATTACGCCAAGCGGGCCGGGCTCGCGGTGCTGTTCGGGCTCCTTCTCTCATTGCCGATCCTTGCCATGGCGGGCGCCAGCGTAACCCAGGCCGTCATGCTGTCGGTTTCGGCCAATGCGGTCGGCGCCTGGTGCGCGGCTATCGTTGCCTTCTGGAAGGGGCATTATTTCGTGCCCGGCGCTGCTTTTGCGCTTGGGCTCGGCATCATCCTTCTGATCCCGCTTGTAGCCATCGCGCTGTCGCGTCTTGAGGAGATCGCCGCCATCGCGTTCGGCCGCGGGCCGCGCCGTCTTGCCAATGCGCCGCCGCTCGTGCCGCAAGTCTTCGCGTCGGAAGTCTTTGCGCCGAAAGTGTCGATCCACATTCCGGCCTATTGCGAGCCGCCGGACATGCTCAAGGCGACGCTCGATGCCGTGGCGCGGCTCGACTATCCGAACCTCGAATGCGTGCTTGTCATCAACAATACGCCCGATCCGGCTTTGTGGCGGCCGATGGAAGAACATTGCCGCGAACTCGGCGAGCGCTTCAAATTCGTCCGCGTCGAGAACCTTGCCGGCTACAAGGCGGCAGCGCTGCGGCTTGCGCTCACTCATACCGCGCCGGATGCCGAGATCATCGCCTCAATCGACGCCGATTACGTGCTCGCGCCTGATTGGCTGAAAGATCTCGTGCCGCTGTTCGCCGATCCGCGCGTCGGTTTCGTCCAGTCGCCGCAGGATCATCGCGACGGCGACCGCTCGCTGATGCACACCGCGATGAACGCCGAATATGCCGGCTTCTTCGACATCGGCATGGTGCAGCGGAACGAATTCAACGGCGTCATCATGCACGGCACGATGTGCCTGATCCGCCGCGCCGCGATCGAGAACGTTGGCGGCTGGTCGAGCGAAACAATCGTCGAGGATACCGATCTCGGCCTGAGCATGCTCGAGCACGGCTGGATCGCCCATTACACCAACCGCCGCTACGGGCACGGCCTCCTTCCCGATACGTTCGAGGACTATAAGCGCCAGCGTCACCGCTGGGCGTTTGGCGGATTCCAGCTGGTGCGCAAGCACTGGCGGCGCATGCTGCCGTGGGCCGACGGCCTGTCGCGCGAGCAGAAACGCGAATACGGCATCGGCTGGCTCAACTGGCTCGGCTCCGACTCCATCGGGGTCGTCGTCGCGCTTCTCAACATCCTTTGGGTGCCGTTCGTTGCCTTCGCCAATATCGCGGTGCCCGACCGCATTCTCACCATTCCGATCATCGCGGCGTTCACGGTTTCGGTCGCGCATTTCGCGTCGCTCTACCGGTTGCGGGTGCGGGCGACGCCAAGCCAGATGCTTGGCGCGGTCTGCGCGGCGATGTCGGTGCAATGGACCGTTGCGCGCGCCGTCGGCATGGGCCTGATCCAGGAACGCATGCCGTTCCTGCGCACGTCGAAAGGCGGCAGCGGCCACAAGGGCCCCGACTTCGTGGCGTTCTGGGAGGCCGTGATCGCGGCCCTCCTCCTGATCGGCGCGTTCACGCTCGTCATCACCAATTACAAGCAGGTCCACGAGATCAACATTTTCGCCTGGGTGCTTGTGGTGCAGAGCCTGCCGTTCCTCGCGGCGGTGACATTGGCCGCGATCGAGGGCACCCGCTTTAACGACTTTGCCTTCTGGCGCGGTCTCGAAGCCAGGGCCACCGCGCTGCTGCCGCGGCGTCAGGCCATAACCACGACCATGACCACGGCGATGACCACGGTCATGCCCGAGGCGCCGAAGCTGCCCGCGGACACTATCGAAACGGCGCAGTGACGTTTCAGCCGGCGAGCGCGCTTTCGGCGAGCCGGACCCAATACGACGTTCCGAGCGGGATCACGTCATCGTTGAAGTCGTAAGCCGGGTGATGCAGCCCCGCGCTGTCGCCGTTGCCGACGAAGATGAAAGCGCCGGGACGTTCCTTGAGCATGAAGGCGAAGTCCTCTGCCCCCATCATTGGCGCGACGGCGGTATCGACTCTGTCCTTGCCGGCGATTTCCTGCGCCACGCTTGCGGCAAAATCCGTCTCGCGGTCGTGGTTGACCAGCACCGGATAGCCGTTCGCGTAGGTGACCTTGGCCTTGGCGCCATAAAGCCGCGCGGTGCCCTCGACGACCTCGTCGACCCGCGTGCGCAGGATTTGCCGGACCCCGTCGGTCAGGGCCCGCGCCGAGCCGCTGAGCTTGGCGTGCTGCGGAATGACGTTGTCGGTGTGCCCGGCCTGGAACATGCAAATCGACACCACCGCCGCCTCCAGCGGATCGACATTGCGCGCGACGACGGACTGGAGCTGGTTGATGATTTGCGCACCGACGAGGATCGTATCGATCGATTTGTGCGGGCGGGCGGCATGGCCGCCTTTGCCTTCGACCGCGATCTCGATGTGATCGACCGACGCCATCATCGGGCCGTGACAGATGGCGAATTCTCCGACCGGCAGCCCGGGATAATTGTGCATCCCGTAGACTTCGCCGATGCCGAAACGGCTGATCAGGCCGTCCTTGAGCATCGCCAGCGCGCCCGCGCCGCCTTCCTCCGCCGGCTGGAAAATCACTACGGCGGTGCCGGCGAAATTGCGCGTCTCGGCGAGATATTTTGCGGCGCCGAGCAGCATGGCGGTGTGGCCGTCATGGCCGCAGGCATGCATTTTGCCGGGCGTCGTCGATTTGTACGGCAGGCCGGTCTCTTCCTCGAGCGGCAGCGCGTCCATGTCGGCGCGAAGGCCTACGACCTTGCTGCCGGATTTGCGGCCCCGGATAACGCCGACGACGCCGGTACGGCCGAGGCCCGTGACGACGTCATCGCAGCCGAAACTCTTGAGCTTTTCGGCGACGGAACCCGCGGTGCGGTGGACGTCGTAGCGGAGCTCCGGATGGGCATGGAGATCCCGCCGCCATGCGGTAATTTCACTGTGCAGGTCGGCGACGCGGTTGACGATTGGCATCGGATTTCCCTCGTTCGGCGGCCCGCCCGGCAAGAAAGCCGGGGCAATGTAGCAAAAGCGGCACAAAAAAGCGCCTAAAGCCGCCGCGAGACTGGTAATGCCCGGCGCTTTTAAGTATCTGAACCGCCACGGGAGCCCGTAGCTCAGTTGGTAGAGCACGTGACTTTTAATCACGGGGTCGACGGTTCGAGCCCGTCCGGGCTCGCCAATAAAATCAGAGACTTAACCGAAAATTCGGTCTCTGACTAATTGGCGGGTGTCTGCAATATGTCTGCAATCCCGTTATTCGCCCAATGCCCGCCGCGCATGTTCCTAATGCATTTCGTCTGCAATGCGCAGCCGCGAACGCTTCAGGCGTTTAGCAAACGGCGCGTGCGGCACCGGGACGCTGCGCTGCCTAGTTCAGCGACAACGCCAGGCCGCTCAAATCCAGGCTGACGATCAGACCGTTCTGCTCGCCGGTGAGCGTCAGCACGGCGCCGCTTTGGTTGGCGAGGACCACGGCCTGCGCTTGACTGGTATCGGCGTGCTGCGTCCGCTTTGGGCCGATGCTAACGCAGGGTGAGTTCCGTGCTGCCCTCATTGTCCCGCAGGGGGACGATTGAAGGCCGATCGACCAGCTCGTAGGCGCGCCGCGTTGCTGCATTGAGCCGCTCCTCAAGCAAGCGGCGCGCGGCTTCAAGCTCTGCTTCGTTGGCATCAGGCGAAACGCTCAGCGGTTCGGCAGCAACGCCGCCGCCGCGCCCGAACGGTAAATTGATAGTGGTGCGGTCCCAGTTGTCGAGCACCACGCGACGGCTTGTAGCGATGGCGCTGGGATAGATCGGACGGCCAGAAGCCTGGGCGAGCTTGATGATACCGAGGCCGGCAACGCCTGCGACCTTGGGCACGTCAGCCGAGAGCGCTATGGAACAACCCTCGGCAAGCGCGTCGAGCATCGACTGGAATGCGGCAACTCCGGCCTTGTGGACGAAACCGCCGCCGTGGTTACCCGAGCCTCGGATCGTGCCGACGCCCAGCCGTTGCGCGGCGACAGCATTGATCTCGCCGTCGCGGTGAAGCGAGACCAGCATTTTCACGCGGTGCTTCACTTTGCGACCGACCGGCGCCAGCAGATGCTGTCCGTGCCAGAACGCAAGGATGATCGGCATGTCGGCTTCGCAGCGCTCATAGACGTCGGCGGGCTCAAAAGTGAAACGCGTCGTCATGCCCACGAATCTCAGGTATTCCGCGGCGGTAACACCAATCGTCGCGGCAACCCATCGATGTCGCCCGATATGTCGCCAAAACTTCATTCAGGGTCTCGCCGTTGCCATTGCCGATGAGTGATGGGTGATATCAGCGTCCGGTTTGCGTCCTATTGCCGGCCGCCAACAGAAGCATGACGACACACGCAAACGGCTGTGCCTCACGGCGCGATCGCGACGTCGGGCTGTTCCGCCGGTATGCATAATTGTGGCGGGCTGTGCTGTGGCTCATCGAGCCGTAACTCAATCTGGCGAATGACGTGCCGTGAGAACGGACCCAGATGGAGATAGAAGGCTGTCAGCAGGACGATCGTCCGTGCCCATTGCGGATTTGATGACGCACATTGAATGATCGTTCGCCTGAAAATATCCTGTGCCCCCGACAGTCTGGACACAACCCGATGGACGACCTCCAGTCCGCCAAGCCGGCTCCGGGAATCGTTCGTACGCACTTGACGGTTCGGGTTTGATTTTCCGAGCAATGACGCCAAACGTTGAACGCGTTTGGCATAGGCGACGGGATCGTAAACCTTCTCCAGGACCTTCTTGTAGTCGGACAGGATTTCATGTCTTGGCCGCGATGTGTCGAAGTTCAAACCTTGTGTGCATTGATCCATGCCGGCAGCGGGATCCAGCAAAAGATCCGGATGCAAGCGGCCTTCGCTCGCAAGCCGGCGCGTGAGTTGGGTATTCGGCAGAGCATAGAGCAATCCAACCATGCAGACCGGAATGGCGGCCTCTTCTATCAATTCGACGATCGCATCGGCGACAGATCCTTTTTCACCGTCAAAGCCGAGAATGAAACCCGCCGTCACGTAAAGTCCCGCCGCGTAAATCCTGTGTACGCTTTGGGCAATGTTCCGCCGTGTATTCTGCTTTTTCCGCATTGCGATCAGCGTGTCGGGATCCGGACTCTCGATTCCCACGAAGACGCCGATAAAGTTGGCCTGATTCATCAGTCTCATGAGTTCCGCATCATCAGACAGATTAAGAGAGGCCTCCGTCGTGAACTCGAAAGGATAGCCATGATTTTCGAGCCATGTCTCGAGTTCGGGCAGAAATAGTTTAACCGCCTTCTTGTTGCCAATGAGATTGTCATCGACAAAATCGACATGGCCGCGGTAGCCGAGCTGATAAAGCGTCTCCAGCTCGTGCAGCATTTGCGCGTTGGTCTTGGCACGGGGGACGCGTCCGTACAGTTCGATGATGTCGCAGAATTCGCACGTGAACGGACAGCCACGGGAGAATTGTACGCCAACGTAAAGATAGCTCTCGACCTTCAGGAGGTCGAATTGCGGAACCGGACTTTTCGTTACATCGATCTCGAATTTTTTGGCCTCGAAGACACCATCCCTTGCGCCGGCTTCCCAGGCTGCAATGAATTGGTCGAGGATGCCCTCCGCCTCACCGAGCACCTGGAAATCCGCTTTACTGTAAAGGTGGGGGACAGAGGTGACGCCCGGTCCGCCGACGACAACCGGCATTCCACGTGCACGGCATAGATCAATTATTTCGATCGTGTCGAAATATTGCGGCAGCATGCCGCCGGTCATGACAAGATCCGCCCACTCGAGATCGCTGTCGTCCAGCGCTTCGATGTTTCGATCGACCAGTCGGATAGTCCATGTCGATGGCAGCAACGCGGCGACGGTGATCAGACCAAGTGGGGCCGTTGGGTAACGCGCATTGAATATCTCGCAAGCCGCCGCAAAATTCCAAAAGGTTTCGGCCCCAAAGCGGGGGTAAATCATCAGTACATTACAACGACGCTGCAGCGACATTAACCCACGATGCCTCCAACTCAAGCCACTACACTATATCGATCTTCCATGGCGCGGGAAAGGCAATAGCTCGCGAGTCCTGCGTTGAGCCATTAGGGGATATGGAATGGCACCCGGGCCACGTCCGCTTTACCCCCGAAAGCGGGCTTTAGACAGCGTCACCTCGATGTCCGCCAAGTTCCAATAGCGGACACTGCCGCAGTGGTGATCGTCATCCGGATAAAGGAGGGGGATATTCTCGGTCCACCAGGCTCAGGACCTATTAATGGCTATCGGGATGTGAACTTCACGGGAGTTGCATCACGCCTTCATATGGAAAAGGATCGCGCCCGATGACGATCGAGTGGCTCAAATCTCTTTGGCAAGACATTTGGCAAGACAACGGGCGTCTTCGCCGCCTCCTCCTGGTCATCGATGTCGGCCTTATCGCGTTCTGGGTCTATTCGGTCATATATATTAGCGACCATCCCGCCGAGCAGCACAGCGATGGCTTCGAGATCCTGGCCGCTATTCCCATGACCTTGATCGCCCTCTGTTTGAGCCTGCCCGCCCTGGTGCTCTTGATTTGGAACCGGACTCTTCGAATCAGCGCTTTGGTCACGCTGGCCGCCATCGCCATGAACGTCTGGTACTGGAGCAGTGTCCTCAGGTTCGCCGGGCTCGGACGCGAATGGCAGTGCGTCACCTTCTGGGAACTTTGCAAGCCCCGTTGATGAGTCAGAACGAGTGCCGTTAATGGGTCCTGAGCCTCGATTTGCCGACGCTAATTGCCAACGTCCGGATCGATTGTCTTGGCGGCGGCGATATCGGCATCGCCACCTGAATTGTCACCCTTGCGCCGCTTGGCGAGGCCGCGGCTGAAGTAGGCGTCGGCATCTTTCGGATCGAGCTGGATCGCCTGATTGTAGTCGGCGATGGCACGGTCGTAGTCCTTCTTGCCGTGGTAGGCGAGGCCGCGGCTGACGTAGGCATTAGCATCTTTCGGATCGAGCTGGATCGCCTGATCGTAGTCGGCGATGGCGCGGTCGTAGTCCTTCTTCTCGTGGAAGGCGTGGCCGCGCGCTGACGTAGGCGTCGGCATCTTTCGGATCGAGCTGGATCGCCTGATCGTAGTCGGCGATGGCGCGGTCGTAGTCCTTCATGTCGTTGTACGCGAGGCCGCGGCTGACGTAGGCGTTGGCATATTTCGGATCGAGCTGGATCGCCTGATCGTAGTCGGCGATGGCGCGGTCGTAGTCCTTCTTGTCGTCGTAGGCGTGGCCGCGGCTGACATAGACCCAAGCCAGGGCTTTCCCTGACCATCGCCCGATTGGATAGAGGCGGTGCACCCGCCGATCTGAAGATCAGGCGGAAAAGGACTGCCCTGATTGAGGCACCAATCGATCTGCTGTTGCGTTTGCGCAGCGGCGGGTGCCGGCGACCAAAAGCCAATGGCAATGAACGTTGTGACGACGACGCAATTGACCGCGCAGATGCGGAATCCTGAAATCATGGCTTCCCTGGCCCGGTGTTGCAGAGCGCCCCGCCGTAGCATACCCAGTCGAATGACAAGGCAAAGCTCCTTGATGCCAACGCCAATGTCCGGTTTGGGTTTCGTCTGCATCACGGCCGACGGCGCCAGTCTCTTCATCCGCAATTTCATGATCGAAGTGCGGATTCCTGGAAGCCTTGCGTCGGCAAGGATGTCGCGGCTTATTTGCAATACATATTTCGCATTCCGCCCGAGCAAGTTAATCCAGGGCAGCAGTAGCCCGTGGCATCGCCGCCGCAGCGCGCTCCCTGGCCGACGCATTGCCTTTTCACAGACTGTTTCCCCGGAACGCCGCTTTGGTTAGCGCCAGTGGGCTCGGCCGCAACCGCGTAAGAAGCGACGCCGGTAAAGACAGTCACGAATGCGATCAATAAAAAACGCGCAATCATTGAACCCCTCCCAGCTCAATAAACTACGAGGGAGTTCTCTTATATCAACATGGCATCGATGTCTGCATTACCTCGAAAGCGGACATTGGTCGAACACCGCTCAATGTCCACCACGTGCCGGAAACAGACATCTGCCGGAAACAGACATCTGCCGTCGGATCGTCTGCACCAAAAAGAAAATCGATCAGGGAACCGCGTTCAGTTTCGCCAGGGCCTGACTTAGTTCGTGCAGCGCATAGGGTTTTCGGAGAATCGGGAAGTCACTGCCAACATCATACCCGGCCTTGGCGTAACCGGTGGCCAGCAGGATCGGTAAATGGGGGTGTTTTAGTCTGACGGCGCGTGCGAAACTGATCCCGTCCATATGCCCCGGCATAACAATGTCGCTGAAAAGTATATCTATTCCATTCTTCTCGATTTCCCTGAGGGCGGCATCGGCGCTCGACGCCCATCGAACAGAGTAGCCGAGTTGTTCAAGGAGCGTTGTGGAGGCGTTCGCGACCTCCGGGTTGTCCTCAACCAGAAGAATTGTGCCGGGTCGCTCTTGCCATTCAGCGGCTTGCCATTCGCTGGCTTGCATTTGTTCTTCACGAGCACGCGGAAGATAGATTGAAATAACCGTGCCCTTTTCCAATGTGCTTGCGACCTCAACAGTACCCCCGGCTTGATGTGCGAATCCATGGACCTGCGAAAGTCCAAGTCCTGTTCCTTTTCCCACCGGTTTGGTCGTAAAGAACGGATCAAACACCTTTTCGATGATATCTTTCGGAATGCCGACGCCGCTATCCTCCACCCTTATGGCCACGAATTCGCCGCCGGCAACAGTTGCCGATTCTTGAAGATCGACATTCTCCGCGCTGATTTTCAGGATGCCGACATCCGACATGGCATCTCGCGCATTGACTGCAAGATTAACAAGGCCGATCTCGAATTCCTGGGCATCGACAAAGACCGGCCACGTTTTTAATCCCGGCTCAATCAGGAGCTGGACGCTGCCGAGCCCACTGTTCAAAATCTCACGAATCGACTCCAGGCGCTCCCCGATATTGACTGTTTCGGGATTGAGGCGCTGCTTTCTCGCGAAAGTCAGCAATTGCCGCGTCAGATTTCCGCCGCGCTGTGTCGCCAGCTCGATTGCCTGGGCGGCGCGTTGCCCTTTCGGATCGTTCTCGGCGAGTTTTTTCAGGAGCTGGATGTTGCCGCCAATAATCATGAGTAGATTATTGAAATCGTGAGCTACACCCCCCGTTAGTTGACCCAGGGCGTCCATCTTCTGGATTTCTGAAAACTGCTTCTGGATTTTCTCGAGCTTTTCCTGTGCTTCCCGGCGCTCGGTGATGTCGCGGGTAATTTTTGCGAAGCCAACTAACCGGCCGTCACCGTCTTTGATCGGGTCAATGACCACACTTGCCCAAAAGAACGTGCCGTCCTTACGGACGCGCCAACCCTCCTCCTCGTAGCGACCGGTCTCGCGCGCGATTCGCAGAGCTCGCGCCGGCCGGCCCGCAGTCCTGTCGGAGTCCATGTAAAAGCGAGAGAAATGCTGACCAATGATCTCTTGCTGGGTGTACCCCTTGATGCGCTCGCCGCCTGCGTTCCAGGTCGTCACATTGCCCGCAAGGTCAAGCATGTAGAGAGCGTAGTCGGTCACACCGCCGATGAGCAGTCGAAGCTGCTGTTCGCTGCTGCGCAAGGCGACATCAGCCGCGTGGCGTTCGGTTACATCGCGCGTTATTTTAGCGAACCCGATCAAACCACCGTCTGCATAAATTGCATCAATCACGACGGAAGCGAGAAATCGCGTGCCATCCTTGCGAACGCGCCAGCCTTCGGCCTCAAACCTTTTCTCACGCCGCGCCGTCTCCAGGCTGTCAAAGGGCAACCCGGCCGCACGATCCTCCGGAGTATAGAAAATACTGAAATGCTGTCCGATAATGTCGCCGGCGGAATAACCTTTGATCCGCTCGGCTCCGACGTTCCAGTTGGTGATGATCCCTTCGGGATCGAGCATGTAAATGGCGTAGTCACTTACCCCTTCGACCAAAAGGCGAAACCGGCGCTCGCTGTCAGCAAGTTGGCTTACCTGTTTCGGAGACTCTTTCTTCGGAGGCTCTTTCCTGCATTTTCCTCGTTTTGCCATCGCGATTTCCCGCCCGAACTCGGCCCCAACTTCCTTTAACTCCCTTGCCTGAATGGAAGTTCCGTGCAATCGGGGCCGACCGGCACGTGAGAACTCATGTCCGCTTTGGGTCATGTGTGGACGGCTCCGAGTTGGCAAGGCTATTTTCACGTTTGCAGTATTGGTCGGTGCAGCCATGTGTTCGGCCTTTGAGTGCGGCTTACATGACCGCTGGCCATAATGCCCTCCGCGGATCAGGTCCCGATCATTAGCCCGCATTCGATGATGCTGTGACCCAAGTGGGTTGTCCTGATCGCCGGATCGACCGGCTCTGCATTACGTGCTGTTCGCCCTCCCAACCTTCACATCACGCCGGACGCCCGGTGTGATCTCGTTCAAGCTGCGAGCGCAGCTGGTTCCTTGTAGCGTTCACCCCTGACCATCATCGCCCACGCCATTCTGGCGATCTTGTTGGCGAGTGCGATGGCGGCGACCTTCGCCGGCCGCCGCGCCAGTAGCGCGGTGAGCCAGGGTCGATGCCTGGTGCCGTGGATTTTGGCGTAGCGGATGACGGCCAACGCACCGGCTGTGAACAGACTACGCAAATAACGATCGCCTCGTTTGCTGATGTGGCCGAGCCGATCCTTGCCGCCACTCGAGTTCTGCTTGGGGACGAGACCGATCCAGGCTGAGAAGTCCCTTCCTGACCGGAACGCCTTGGGATCAGCGATGCTGGCAACCAGAGCGGTCGCCAGGGCTGGGCCGACGCCAGGAATATCGTCGAGCCGACGGCTTGTCTCATTGGAACGATGCCAGGCGGTGATCATACGATCGAACTCCAGGATCTGAGCCTTCAGCATCCGGAGTTGGGCACCCAGCGCGACGACACAAGCACGTGCGAGCGCGGGCAGCCGTTTATCGCTCGCATCAGCGGCGACCCCGAGGAGCTGTTCAACGCCGTTGCGTCCGACCGGTGCGACGATGCCGAACTCAGCCAGATGCGCGCGGATGGCATTGATCACCGAGGTCTGCTGGCGGATAAGCAGGTGACGGGTACGGTGCAGCGTCAAACAGCTCTGTTGTTCAACCGTTTTGGTCGCGACGAACCGCATGTTCGGTCTGGCGACCGCTTCGCAGATCGCCTCCGCGTCTGTGGCATCATTCTTATGGCGCTTGACGTAGGGCTTCACATAGGCCGGCGGCATCAAGCGAACAGTATGCCCGAGCGCCGAAAGTTCGCGCGACCAATGATGCGCCGATGCGCAAGCCTCGATGCCGACCAGACACCGCGGCAGCTTCTCAAAGAACGCGAGCACCGACCGACGCTTCAACTGCCGGCGGATGACTACGTTGCCAACCGCATCGACGCCGTGGACCTGGAATACCGACTTGGCAATGTCGAGACCGATTGTCGTGATCGTTTGCATGGGTAGCTCCTCCAAATCGTGGGAGCCTTAACAGCGCCCACTTCCATGGCACTCACGTGCCGGGTGGAGGAGCCGTCCACAGCATCATTAGCGGACATCAATACCGGTGTGTGCGATGTCCGCTTTGTGCCAATCATTTCTCTTCGCACTGCAAGAAAAACAGCAACCCTTCACCTTTTTTCGAAAGCGACCGTCAGCCGTGACCTGCAGCATTTGCACGAAATGACGCTTCGCTCAGACTAAGCTGTCAGCTGTCGTGGGTCGCGTAATCGACCGGTTGGCACACCCTCGTTGTTGATCTCGATCCGGAAGATTTCGGACAAGCCCGCTCTTCCAGACAACGTTAATTGGAGTGCACGGCTGCCCGACACGCGTTTGAGCCATCCGCGCTCCAATAGACGATCCAAAATCCGAGCTCCGACGAGTCCCTTGAGGTGATAACGGCGCTCGCTCCAATCGAGACAAGGCTGGCAGAAAATGCGCCGAGTCCGCGGCCTCAGATCAGCGCCGAACGCGGAAAGGAAACGCCCGCCCGAAGACGTGACCTCACCGCCTTCATCGGTGAGTACGATGTGCTCCATGGCCACAAGTGCATCAGTAACAGCGACTCCTACCTGGCCAGCCAGGTGATCGTAGCAACTTCGGGCAAAACGGAGTGCATCGTCGTCTGCTGACCGCGGGTGACGCCGGGCCGGCACCTCTATGGCGGCGACGACCTTGAGGCTCTCCAGCATTGTCGCAACCAGCGGTGACGCGATCCGATAATAGCTGAAGCGGCGATTGCGAGTGACAGTCAAAAGCCGCGCGGCAACCAGTTTGCTCAGGTGGCCGCTCGCCGTCGCGCGAGAGACATTGGCGCAGTAAGCAAGCTCAGTGGCTGTCAGCGACTGGCCGCCCATAAGGGCGTTAAGCATCGTCGCTCGCGCAGTGTCACCCACGAGAGCAGCCACTTCCACCAGATTTGCCGCCGCGACCATCCTCAAGCCTATCGCTGGTAACGAATGCATATCAATCGAAAACAGTTCGACCCATGCCGAACTGTTCGCGCGAGACAATTGCGAACCCCGCAGCAAGAATGCGCTGTAACAGGAGGAACGACATCGTGGGAATGGCGGCGGTAATCTACAAGAAAGGCGCACCCGACAACTTCGTTTGGGAGGAGATCAAGGTCGGGGCTCCCGGGCGCGGCCAGGTACGTCTTCGCAGCACGGCCGTCGGCGTGAATTTCGCTGATACGTATCATCGAGCAGGTATCCCGCACCCAATGATCGTCGGCGATCCGCCGGTTATCCTCGGTTTCGAAGGAGTTGGCCAGATCGAGGAGTTGGGTCCTGACGTCAGCGGGTTGTCCGTCGGCGAACGAGTTTGCACCTGCCTTCCCCCACTCGGCGCCTATAGTCAGGAGCGCCTTTACCCGGCTGACAAGTTGATCAAGGTTCCAAAGGACTTGCCATTGGATGACGTTCAACTGGCGGGACTAATCCTGAAGGGGATGACAGCGCAATATCTCCTGCATCGAACGCATAAGGTGCAGCCGGGAGATTATATTCTGATCCATGCGGCTGCTGGCGGCATGGGCCATATCCTTTGTCCTTGGGCGCGGCATCTCGGAGCCACTGTGATCGGTACCGTTGGTACCGACGCGAAGGCCGAGATCGCCCGAAATCTCGGTTGTCATCACGTTATCAATTACTCGACCGAAGACTTCGTAGCCGCCGCCCGAAAGATTACGGACGGAAAAGGCGTAGACGTTGTCTATAAATCGATCGGTAAGGACACGCTGCAAAGGTCACTCGACTGCCTACGACTGGTAGGTATATGCGCAGCTTACGGCCAAGCGTCAGGCGTTCCTGATCCGATAAACCTCATCGAAGATCTGGGCATTCGCGGGTCTCTCTTTATCACCCGACCCGTGCTTTCGCATTACATGTCAAACCGAAGCGAAATCGACGCCGGAGCAAAATCGCTGTTCGATGCCGTCGCACAGGGGGTGGTAGCGAGCAACGTTGTCAAAACCTTTCCACTTCGGGAGGCTGCGGCGGCGCACAAGTTCATCGGCGGACGCAAGACAACGGGCTCGATCGTCATGCTTCCATTCGAGTAAGCCGCTCCAAAAAGTCGGCGAAACGACTTCGGCCCTTCGTCCTCAGGCAGTCAATCCACGGAAAGGGAACATCATGTCGGTCATACGACACGAAATTAGACAGATATCAGACGAAAATCGCGGTCAGCCGATCATCAGCCAAGCAGTCGTTCACGGCAACGTCGCTTATTTAGCCGGCATCACCCCAAATCCGATTGTCGGCGATATCAAAACCCAGACCGCTCAAGTGCTGCGACGCGTCGATGAGCTTCTCAACCTCGCGGGAACCGACAAATCACAGCTACTATGCGCTCAGGTCTGGATCGCTGACATGCGTCTGTTCGAAGATCACAATTCTGTTTGGAACGAGTGGGTCGATCCGGCAAACCCTCCGGCGCGGGCTTGCCTCACGACCGACTTTTGGCGACCTGGGATGCTCGTTGAAGTTATGGTGGTTGCGGCCGTGCCGTGAGCCTATTGCAGCCTGAGAAGCTGACCAGTCAGCGCATGTGATGCAGGGATTGGTGCCCGGATATGCGGCCCGGCCATCGCAGCGACGTCGCGACCGCTTGTATTCCTATTTCTGCTTCCACACGAGCTGCGCGGAAAGGCGTTCACAAAGCGCTCTGCATCTGCCTCGCACTGCACTGAAGTCTCGTAGCAAAGCAACGATAAGGGTCAAAAGCGGAAGTGACGGCCCGGCGCCGCCATATCCGCTTTACCCCCGAAAGCAGACATCAAGCGTTTATGAGTACACGCCCTAGTCGATCAGGCCTCGGATCACGGCATCGAGGCTGTACGGCCCGGCGCCGGCCGAGATGATTATGATCAACATGAAGGCATAGAGCGTCTCCGGTAAATAGAGCCAATCGGCGATGCGATCCGCTTCATCGATCGTCTTGTAGAGTTTGATTCGCTGCCGCCCGGAGGTGGCGATGGCGACGATAGTGATGACAAGCAGGCCAAGCGCGGCGAGCGGCGCCAAGAGCCCGATGAGGACGGCGCCGCCGGCGGAGAACTCGACCAACGGCACCCACCATTGATTGAAGCCCACCGCATGAACGCCAAGCGCCTTGAGTTCATCGGCGATCAGACGGTGACGCTCCGCGTTGAACAACTTGTGATATCCCGACAGCATGAAGAATGCCCCAACCGCGATGCGGTTGAGGGTGAGCGCGATGTCGGGCCATCCGACGCCATTGAACAGGATATCAATCATTGTTGCTGTTCTTTCTCGCGCCACGATGGACCGGCCGTCTAGCGAAGTCCTTCGATTTCCCGCCGGCAAGCCTCGGCGAAATCGCCAACGACGTCATGCTGCTTTTCGTCCATCATCTTGCGCATTTCTTCGTCGGTCCGGCGCGGCCCGAGCGTGACATCGATGATGAACCTCAAGGCCTGATCGGCGATATCGAATACCGGCCTGGACGCGATCAGCAGGATTTGTCCCCGCAATGCGTAAGCAGTAGCGAATTTATCGTAATTGACCGTTTCACGCTGCAAGGCATCGGCATAAAGCGCGGCAAGCTGCTCCATGTAGCGGCCATGGAGACCTTCACGCTTGCTGCGCTCGGCGGCAGCGCGCGCAGCGGCGTTCTGGGACGTTGTGATGAACCAGGTCGTCGCGAACGACGTGACGGCCCCAATGATGGTGCCCGCAAGTGCCGGTACTGTAGAGATAATGGTTTGATCCATATTCGATCGCCGTGGTTGCATTTGCGATCCGCGCGCGAGGCAGATCAGCGGGCGCAAGCTTCAATCGTCGGTGCCGCCGAGATCCGGAAAGTCGGGCGCGTGGCTTAGCCCGAGACGAATGAGCTCCATCAGAAATAATGGCGGCACGGCCTGCTTTGACAGATCAATCGCCCAAGCCTGCAACTCCTTGACCTTTTCGGGATTTTGCTCCGCGAGGTTGGTCGACTCCGACGGATCTTTGGACAAATCGAAAAGCTCGACGCGCGGCGGAAGCAACGTTGTCCAGACAAGCTTCCAGTCGCCCTTGCGCACGCCGGCGCGGTACGGTTCGACGTTATACACCATGTCATACACCATGTCGGTACGCGGACTTGGCCGGCCCTGGCTGATCGTCTGCCATACGTTGACGCCGTCGAGCGGTTTGTTCTTGCCGGATTCCGCGCCCGCGAGACCCGCCAGCGTCGGATAGATATCGACGATGTGAATCATTTCACCGACGACGCCGGGCTTGATCCGGCCGGGCCAGTTCGCGAGCGCGACGACGCGTGTGCCGCCCTCGTACACCGATCCCTTGCCGTCACGATACGGACCGTTGTCAGGCGGCAGCTCTCCCTTCACCTCCGCCTCGCCGGCAAACATGTTCGAGCGCGTGCCGCCATTATCGCTGGCAAAAACGATCAGTGTATTGTCACGCATCCTGCGCTGCTCGAGCGCGGCGACCACTTTGCCGATTTCATCGTCCATCGCCGTTACCTGAGCCGCATAGGCGCGGCGCAGCGGATCGGCGATGTTCTTGTACCTGTCGAGATAGTCCTGTGGCGCCTGATAGGGGGTGTGGGGAGCCGTGAAGGCGAGATAGAGAAACAGCGGCGATTTCGTATCGTGAGCGTTGATCACGCGAACCGCGTCGGCGCCAAGCAACTGAGTATCGTAGCCCGGTTCCTTGACCAGCTTGTTATTCCGGTACCAGTCGGTCACGCCGTGAGATTCGTGCCTGAAGTGATCGATTTCTCCAATCAATGGCCCGTAGGAATAATCGAACCCGCGCTGGCTCGGCCAATATTTTCGGTCGAAATGTCCAAGATGCCACTTGCCGACGATTGCCGTTTCATATCCGGCTTGTTTGAGCGCCTGCGGCAGCAGCCATTCGTCCGCGGCGAGCCCATACTTGCCCGCCGAAGGTATGACGGCCGTTTGCAATCCGTAACGCAGCGGATAGCGTCCGGTCAGCAATGCCGCGCGCGTTGGCGTGCACATCGGACATAGAACTCCTCCAGCCGCACCCCGGTCTGCGCCAACTTGTCGATGTTCGGCGTTTTGATGGCCGAGCCGTGATAGCCGACATCCTTCCAGCCGAGATCGTCGGCGAGGATGAAAACGATATTCGGCTTGGTGTCAGCCATCGCCATTTTTCCCGACACAAGCGCGAGAGCCGAGAGCGCCGCCGTCCCCGTCAGGATATCGCGCCGCGCCATGGCCGCATTCGCGGGCTCATATTTTTTTTCAGTCGTCACAAGCTGTCTCGCCCCGTTTGGTGAATTTCCGGCGCCGCGCCGGTATCTCATGCACTATTGACAAATATCATCCTGCAAGGGTGAAATCCATTCGTTACCGTTGCAAGCTTCTCGCTACCCCGACAATCCCGATCCTCCACGTCTTTGCAAGCCCACGGCTCGCTGTTCAGCGCGCCGGCCAATAACGAGAATCAATATGAGAGTTTTTCGAGCGCTACTGCTGCGCAGCGTAATCTGCGGCGTAATCTGCGGCGCAGCGCCGGCGTATAGCGGCCTCGCGCTGGCTCAGGCGGCTTCCAGCCAGCCGGCGGCGGCGCCGCGGGCGAGTCCGGCGCGGGTGCAGGTCGATCTTCTGCGGGGGCTCGCCGATATTTTTTCGCGCGGCATGGATACGCTCACCGAAAAGCTCAACCGCCAAGGATACAGCGCGCGGGTTTACAGCACGAACGGCTGGCGTGCAGTCGCGGAGCAGACAGCCAGCCGCTATTTTCGCGGGCACAAGGATATTATCGTGATCATCGGCCATTCGCTGGGCGCAAACGCAACATTCGACATCGCGAATTACCTCGGCCAGCACAATGTCCCCGTCGAGTTGATCGTCACCTTCGACGCGACCGATCCGCGGCCGGTGCCGAAGAACGTGCTGCATTTTGTGAATTTTTATCAGCAGAACGGCTTCGGAAAGAAAGTGGTGGCCAGCCCGGACTTCAAAGGTGAGCTTTCAAACATCGATCTGACCGCAGATACCGGTTTGTCGCACACCACCATCGAAAAATCGCCGCGCCTTCATGCCATGGTGATGCAGAAAATCGCAGATATCGTGAATGCGGACCTTGCCAAAAGGGTGAAGGCGGCCAAACCAAAGCCAAAAAAAAGAAAATAGCGTCTTCGCGCCGTCTGTAGCCGCATGTCCGCCTTACCGCTTTTGAACTTTTTACTTTTAATCGCGGGGCCCAGGGTTCAAATCCGTGTGGGCTTACCATATGTTTGTCTGCTTTAGCGCACCCCCCATTGAAAGCCTTTACATGCCGGATCGCGATGATCCAAACCCCAGCCGGCGCGGACCGCTGATTGCGCTCGGTGTCGTCGTGCTGCTGTTTCTTGTCGGCTGGCTTCTGGCGCACGAGCTCTACGCCGGCAGCAAGATGGAGGACTGCATGATGTCCGGCCGCACCAATTGCGCGCCGCTCGACACCCAGTCCCGGTGACAGTCGAGAAATCGTGAAATCTGGCGTCGAATTTTCGGTGAATTGGTCCTTCGCGCCACGGCAGTTTCACTTCGCTGTCGCCTTACCGCCATAGAGCGGGCGCACGCTCGGAATCGCAGGGACGGTGAGGCTACGACGAGGAGGATAGGCGATGATCGTCCAATCCGCGTGCCAAGCTCCTTCAAAGCGTGAAGCTCCTTCGAAGCGTGATCATGCGACAGAGAACTTGAGCCGGCCGAAATGTCCCCGTTGCGACAGCATTCTGCTCGTCGCCGAGGAATCCCGGTTCAACGCCGGAGGCCGTATCGACCATGCCTGGTCGTGCGACGATTGCGGCAATGCCTTCATGACGACGATCAGGCTGTTGCCACGGTAGACAGGCTCTTGCCACGGTAGACAAAACGCCGCGCCGGCCGGGAAACCGGCTGGCCTCTTCGGTAAAACTCCAGTTTGGAGCGCTCTGCAGCATCGCGATCCGGCCAATCCGGCATCGGCAGGCAATAATAGTGTGGATCCGGTGTTTGTGCTGTTATCGCGGAACCGTCCGCCAGGGAGGACTACATGCGTCAAACATACGATCGTCGATCGGTATTGGGTTATTGCGTCGGCGGCGCCGCCGGCGCCGTGCTGCTGGCATCCGCCGGACCGTCACAGGCGGCGACCACAAGCTTCAAGGCCACGCTGAACGGAGCGACCGAAAATCCCCCGACCACGTCCGCCGGGACAGGCAGCGTCACCGCGACGCTCGATCCGGCGACCAAGATGCTGACATGGCAGGGCACCTTTGCCGGCCTCTCGGGACCGGCCACCGCCGCTCACTTCCACGGTCCGGCGGAGCCCGGCAAGAACGCCGGCGTCGCCATCGCGATCTCGGTGAAGGACACCCCCTTCGCCAGCCCGTTCAAAGGCTCCGCGACGCTGACCGACGGACAGATTTCCGACCTCATGTCCGGCCTCTGGTATGTCAATATTCATACCGAAGCCAACAAGGGCGGCGAAATCCGCGGCCAGTTGATGAAGGGCTGATCGTTCAATTGCGCTGGATCGTTGCGTCACAACCAGCGGAGCAATATCTCGCCGCCGGTCCCCGCTTGTCGGGGCCGGCGGTTTCTTTTTGGGTCTATTGTTTGGGAATGTGCGCGCTTTCGATCACCTTGGTCCACTTGTCGATGTCGGAGCGCATCCGCGCATCCATTTCGTCCGGCGTCGAGCCCTTGGTTTCGATACCGAGGTCGAGCGCGCGCTTCTTCAGGTCGGGATCGGCCAAAACCTCGCGTAGCGCGCCGTTGAGCTTGTCGATGATGGGCTGCGGCGTACCGGCGGGCGCGTAGAGCGCGTTCCACGAGGTGACATCGAAATTGGGGACACCCGCCTCGCTCACCGTCGGAACATCCGGCAGTTCGGGCGAGCGCTTCGGACCACTGCTCGCCAGCGCCCTTGCCTGCCCACTTTGCAGGCTCGGCTTGAGCGCGGCATAGAACTCGACTTCCATCTGGATATCGCCGCGCAACAGCGCGACGGCCTCGTCCGGCGAGGTGCGGAACGGCACGATGACAATGTCGGTCCCCGACATGGCCTTGAACAATTGCGCCGTCAGGTTTTGCGTGCTGCCGACGGTGATCGAGCCGAGATTTATCGAGCCCGGCTTGTCGCGCGCAGCTTTGAGTACATCGCCGAGCGACTTGAAGTCGGAGTTCGCCGCGACTGCGAAATCAAGGTTGAAATAGCCCAGCGCCGATACCGGAACGAACTGCTTCAACGGATCAAACGGCAGCTTCTCGAACAACGGCACGCTGATCGCGGTGCCGTTGGAGAGGAATGCGAGCGTGTAACCGTCCGCCGGCGCCTGGAGCACTGCGTGCGCCGCGGCGATCCCGCCGGCGCCGGGATTGTTTTCGATCACGAAATTCTGGCCGAGTTTCTGACTGAGTTTTTCCGCGACAAGACGTGCCGTGATGTCGGCGACGCCGCCCGGGCCGAACGGCAGGATGACGCGAACCGGACGATCAGGGTATGCCGACTGCGCGTACGCGCCATCGGCGGCAAGATTTGCGGCAGCGAGCGCAAAGGCGAAAGCCGCGAGATTACACAGGATTGCGCGTTTTGAAGCCGGCATGACACTGAACATTCTTTGTTCCTTTGACGTCTTTTTACGTTTGAACGGCGGCGGTTCAGGCCGAGGGGAGATCGCGCCTGGCCGCCCACTGCTCTTTGGTCTGCGCGGCATAATCGGCAAATCGGCCTGCGGCAATAGCCGCGCGCGCGCCGGCCATGAGGTCCTGGTAATAGAAGAGGTTGACGACGGACAAAAGCGTGCCGCCGAGCGTTTCACCGGCCTTGAAGAGGTGATGCAGGTATGCCCGCGAGAAATCGCGCGCGGCCGGGCAGCGGCTTTCGGCATCGAGCGGCCGCGGGTCCTCGGCATGCTGCGCGTTCCTGATGTTGATGGGGCCGAAACGGGTAAAGGCGAGACCGTGGCGGCCGTTGCGGGTCGGCAGTACGCAATCGAACATGTCGATGCCGCGCCCGACGGCTTCGAGAAGGTCGGACGGCGTGCCGACGCCCATGAGGTAACGCGGCTGCCCGGCCGGCAGCGCCGGCGCCGTCTCGCCGACGATTTTCAGCATGACGTCTTGCGTCTCGCCGACGGCAAGGCCGCCGATCGCGTAGCCGTCAAAGCCCATGGCAACGAGGCCGCGCGCGCTGTCCTGGCGTAGCTGCGGATCGTCGCCGCCCTGCACGATCCCGAACAATGCATGTCCGGGCAGCGCCGCCTCGAAGGCGCGTTTGCAACGCTCGGCCCAGCGCAGCGACAATTGCATGGCGCGTTCGATGTCACCGGGTTCGGCGGGAAGCGCGACACATTCGTCGAGCTGCATGGCGATGTCGGAGCCGAGCAGGATTTGCACTTCGATGGCGCGTTCCGGCGTCAGTTCGACCATTGCGCCGTCGAGATGCGAGCGAAACGTGACGCCGGCCTCCGTCACTTTGCGGAGCGCGGACAACGACATCACCTGGTAACCGCCGGAATCGGTGAGGATCGGCAGCGGCCACCGCATGAATGTGTGCAGGCCGCCAAGCGCCGCGACGCGTTCCGCGCCCGGGCGCAGCATCAGGTGATAGGTGTTGCCGAGCAGGATGTCGGCGTCCGAAGCGCGGACGTCGTCGTGATGCACGCCCTTGATCGCGGCTTGCGTCCCGACCGGCATGAAAGCGGGCGTGCGCACCTTGCCGTGTGCGGTCGAGATTTCACCGGTGCGCGCCGCGCCGTCGGTCGCGGTCAGTTCAAATGAGAATGCCTTCGTCACGCCGCTCACGTCGGCTGGAAATCGACGCTCGTCAGGAGATCGCGCGCGCGGGCGATTTCCTGGTGAATGAACGTCTTGGTCTGATCGATGCTTTCGGTGACGGGCACAAGCAGTGTCGAATTCAGTTTTGCCACGATTGCCGGGTCGCGCATCGTGTCCTGGACGAGCCCGTTCAGCGTCGCCTGAATGTCGTGTGGCGTGCCTTTCGGCGCCCAAATCCCGTACCAGGATTGATGCTCGAAACCGGGAAAGCCCTGCTCCGCAATCGTCGGAATGTCGGGGGCAAGGACGGAGCGCTTTGCTTCCGCGATGCCGATCGCGCGCGCCTTGGTGCCGTCCTTGGCCGCGGGAAGGAGCGCGAAGCTCGCATCGATGAGCAGTTGCACGGCGCCGGTCATCACCTCGAGCAGCGCCGGCTGCGTGCCGCGATAGGACACCATGGGGATCGCAACACCGGTGCGGCGCAACAAATCAATCGTCGCCAGATGCCCCGCGGCGCCGAGCGACGCGATTGCGAAGTTCCATTGCGTGGGGCTGGCTTTCGCAGCCGTGATAACATCGGCGAGTTTTTGCTCCGGGCGCTGCGTCGTCATCACGCAGACAAGCGGCGCGACGGCGGTGCGCGCGACGACCTCCAGATCGGTTTCCGGATTGAAGTCGGCGGCTTTGAGCACCAGCGGCATGACGGCGGTGTTGAACGCGCTGGCGAGCAACGTATAGCCGTCGGGATCGGCGGCAATGACGGCTTTGGTGCCGATCAGGCCCGAACCGCCGGACTGGTTTTCCACCACGACCGTAGCGCCGAATTTGTCGCGAATGCTCTGGGCGACGATGCGGCCGAGCGCATCGTTGGCCGCGCCCGGCGGCCACGGCACGATCACCTTCACGGTTCTGCCCTTTGCCGGCCACGCGCCCTGCGCGATGGCCGGTGCGGCGAGCGCCGCGCAGGCGGCGGCCCCTGCGGTCTTGAGAAGATCGCGTCTTCGCATCATGCGTTTGTCACTTATCCAGAGTGCAATTATTCCGCGGCCTGCTCGGCGTCGGCAAATCCGGTTATGCCGGCATTTCTGACCGCGGCTTCGATCTTGTTTATTTCGCCGGCATTCGGCGTGATGGTCGGCGGGCGCATGGCGCCGCTTTTGAAAATGCCGGCGGCGACCATGGCGGCTTTCATGTTGGCGTGCGCTTCGCCGGTCGGCTCGCCTGCACCATAGACGGCATCTTTCAGCGGATCGATGCGCGCCTGGATGGCGGCGGCACGCGTGAGGTCGCCTGCTTTCACCGCCTGCAGCAGGTCATGAATCAATTCCGGTATGACGGACGCGAAACCGACCAGCGCGCCGTCGACGCCCTGCACCATCGACGGCAGCAAATATTCGTCGTGACACGTCAGGCACGCCTTGTCGGGCGCCGCCGCCCGGATCATTTGCAGATCGCGCTGATACTTGTTCATCTCGCGCGTGCCGATCTTGAACGCCTGGACGCTGGGCAGCAGCGCCAGTTCGGCGAGCAGTTCCGACGAGAACGACGCCTTCGTCCACGCCGGATAGACATGCACGATCAGCGGCAATCCGCAGGCCTCGCCGATCGCCTTGAAATAATCGATGACGTGGCTCGGACGGAATCCGAAGCGCAGCCAGTGATGCGGCGGCATGATGTCGAGGGCCTGTGCGCCGGCCTCTTTGGCCCAGCCGGCCTGTTCAATCGCGTCGCGTATTCCTTCGCAGACGACGGACGATATCACCGGACATTGTCCTTCGACCGCACGCGCCACGATCCGCGTGATCTCGGCACGCTCCCGCGGGGTAAATGAAAACACCTCACCGGTATGTCCGTTCGTCATCATGCCGACGATACCAGGCCGGCGCACCAGCCAGCGTGCAAAGCCCGTCAGCTCGGCGGCATCGACGCTGCCGTCCTGATGGAGCGGCACCGCCATTGCGGGAATCAAACCGTGGAAATTGGTCATGACAGGCATCGGTTCCTCCGCTCGTCTGCCGTTCTTCTATCGCTCTTGGTCTTACTTTAGTGGGGGCGTGCCGTTGTCGCCAGCCGCCTGCCGGAACAGCAGGCAGGCGTCGCCATAGGAGTAGAACCGATAGCCGCTTTCGATGGCATGCGCATAGGCGCGGCGCATGACATCGAGCCCGCACAAGGCCGAAACCAGCATGAACAGCGTCGACCGCGGCAGATGGAAATTCGTCAGCATCGCGTCGACCGCCTTGAAGCGATAGCCGGGCGTGATGAAGAGCGCGGTCTCACCGGAAAATGGCGCGAGCGTGCCGTCTTCGGCTGCCGCGCTTTCAATCAGGCGGAGCGAGGTCGAGCCGACGGCGACAATGCGGCCGCCCTCTCGGCGCGTTTTGTTGAGCGCCGCCGCCGTCTCGGCGCTGACGCTGCCCCATTCCGGGTACATCGTGTGATCCGCCGTGTCGTCCGCCTTCACCGGCAGGAAGGTGCCGGGGCCGACATGCAGCGTAACGCGATGAAGATCGATGCCGCGCTCCTGCAAAGCAGCGATCAGCGGTTCGGTGAAATGTAATCCCGCGGTCGGGGCCGCCACCGAACCTTCGGTGCGGGCAAACATCGTCTGATAGTCGGTGCGGTCCTGCTCGTCGGCGTCGCGGCGGCTCGCGATATAGGGCGGCAACGGCACGTCACCGCGCTCCGCCAGCGATTGATCGAGAACCGCGCCGTGGAACGCGAAGGCGAGCGTCACCTCGCCGCCATCGCCCTTCTCCTCGATCGTGGCGTCGAGCTGATCGAGAAAGCAGACGCGGCCTTCGCTGCCGAAGCGGACGACATCGCCGGCCGCGAGCCGCTTTCCCGGTTTGACCAAAGCGCGCCAGCGCGAACCGTCGAGCCGCTTGACGAGCGTTGCCGAGATCGACGGCTCATGCTCGCCGCGGCCGATGCGGCGGCCGCGCAGGTGGGCGGCGAACACCATGGTCTCATTGATGACGACGGCATCGTCGGGCCGCAGCAGCGCCGGCAGGTCGCGAATGATGCGATCTTCAAATTCGCCGCAGGCGTCCGGACGCACCACAAGAAGCCGCGCGGAGTCGCGCGGAGAAGCCGGCCGCAGCGCGATGCGGTCTTCCGGCAGTGCAAAGTCAAACAGGTCCGTGCGCATGGGCCGACGGGTTTATAGCAGAAACCGCGCGACACGGCCCTCGGCCGGCAGCGACGACGGCCAGTCCGGCCGCGTCTGGTTATTTGACGTCGGCTGCGACCTGAGCGTGCACGATCTTGTCGGGATTGGACGGCGGCTCGCCCTTATGGAGCTTGTCGACCACATCCATGCCTTTGGCGACCTCGCCCACCACCGTGTACTTGCCGTTGAGGAACGAGCCGTCGGCGAACATGATGAAGAACTGGCTGTTGGCGGAGTTGGGATTGCTGGTGCGGGCCATGCCGACGATGCCGCGCTTGTACGGCACGCTGGAAAATTCCTGCTTCAGGTCCGGATATTTCGAGCCGCCGGTGCCGTCGCCGTGCCCGCCGTCGCCGGTCTGCGCCATGAAACCGTCGATGACGCGGTGAAACGGCACATTGTCGTAAAAATGCTCGCGCGCGAGCTGTTTCATGCGCTCGGCGTGATGCGGCGCGATGTCGTTGCGCAGCTTGATGACGATTTGGCCTTCCGTGGTGTCGAGGATCAGCGTGTTTTGCGGATCGAGACCGGCGGGAAGCGGCTGGGCGGAGGCGGGTGCTGTGCTCATGACGGCGAACAGTACGGCAAGAATGCGTAGCATGTCATCTCCCGGAAAACGCGAATTTACGGTTTGACGAATTTTGCCTTCAGCCGTGCCTCGACCGGCCCGGGCACAAAGGTGGAAACGTCGCCGCCCATGCCGGCAATTTGCCGGACCAGCGTGGCGGTGATGGGGCGGACGGCGGGAGCGGCGGGCAGGAACACGGTCTGCACGTCCGGCGCCATGGCGGCGTTCATGCCGGCCATTTGCATTTCGTAGTCGAAATCGGTGGCATCGCGCACGCCGCGGACGAGAATGGTGGCTCCGGCGCGCTTGGCGGCGGTCACAACGAGATCGGCAAAGGTGGTGCAGGTGATTTCGCAGCCCGTCGCGCTTGCGATCGGCCCGCAGATCTCCTTGACCATGGTGAGCCGCTCATCGGCCGAAAACAGCGGCGTCTTGCCGGGATGAACGCCGATCGCGAGCACCAGCCGGTCGGCAAGCCGCACGGCTTTGCCGACGACGTCGAGATGGCCGTTGGTGATGGGATCGAACGATCCGGCAAAAAGCGCAATCCGTAGCATGGCGGCGGTCTAGCCCGCGGTCCGAACCGCTGCAAGGTGCGTTTGCAGCGGGCACCGTGAAGACGGACGGCTCGGCCGACGTCCCGGAGGCCGCCGGCCAGACCGCAAATATGGCGTCGCGCGCTTGGGGAAAACTGAAAATTCTCTCATATTTTCAGCCTGATGCGCCAATCTGCCGAGATGTGATGCGAATCACGGCGATGCGGCGGCTTTTGAGCAAAATTAACATCAGATGAAAAGCAACCATGACGGTTTGAACGCGTTGCATTCACAAGACGTCATACGGATTGCGAACAGGGGTGGCTGTCATGATCAGGACCGTTTATGCCGTCGCCGTTGCAGCGATCGTAGCGGCTTGTTTCGTCGTATTCCCAAGTTTGTCGCCGCAGGTGGAAGCGAGTGCGCCGGTGCCCGGCGCCAAGGGTGATCGTGCCGATATCCGGCCGCTCGGAACGGAATGCGGGCAGAAAGCCTGGCCGTATTTCGATGCCGCATGCACGCGCGACGCGCGCAATCCGCTGGTGGAGCCGCACGATGTGCGGATGGTTTTTGCCAACCACTCGCCAAAAGCAACCGTTACCCGTTAGGCCGCGGGACCGATCGGCCGCACTGAAAGTTTGCCGTGTCACTTCCGGCGGAAGGTGCTTCCCCACCTTCCGCCAAAATTTTATTTGCGGCATGATCGCGCGAACACCCGGTCCGGGAATGGACCAGAGAATGGTTCAGGTCCGCAAGCGCGGAGAAACGCGGTGAGGAAAAGCCCGGTCATCGACCGCCGTCAGGTTCTGACGCTGGCCATCGCGCTCCTCGGTACCCGCGCAGGGGTGGCCGAGGAGGTCTATCCGAACCGGCCGATCCGCATGATCGTGCCCTTCCCTCCCGGCGGTCCGACCGATGTCATGGGCCGGCTTATCTGCGCGTCGCTATCGCAGACTCTCGGCCAGCAGGTCTTTGTCGATAACCGGCCCGGCGCCGGCTCGACACTCGCCGGCAAGCTTGCAGCGACTGCGGAGCCCGACGGCTACACGCTCCTTATCGGCAGCGCAGCCACGCTCGCGATCGGCCCCACGCTTTACAAGGACGTCGAATACGATCCGAAAAGTTTTGTCCCGGTCGCGATGGTCGGCGACGTCCCCTATGTCATGGTGGCAAGCCCGAAGGCGCCGGTCGCGAGCGTCGCCGATGTGATCGCTTATGCAAAGGCGCATCCCGGCAAGCTCAATCTCGGCGTTCCCAACGGCGCACCGCCGCACATGCTGGGAGCCTGGTTCAAGGACCTGACCCATACCGACATCGTGGTCGTGACCTACCGCGGCGGCGCCAATGTGCTGACCGATCTCATGGGCGGCCAGGTCGATATCGCCATAGAAACGTCATCGATCCTGCTGCCGCATCTTCGCGCCGGCACATTGCGCGCGCTCGGCACGCTGGCGCCGAAGCGGCTTCCGGAACTCCCGAATGTGCCGACGATGAACGAAGCCGGCGTCAAAGGTTTTGTCGCAAGCTCATGGACCGGCATTGTCGCACCGCCCGGCACGCCGAAGCCGGTCGTCGACAAGCTCAACGCCGCCGTGAACGCCGGCTTCGCAACAGAGGACGTGCAATCCAAGCTGAAATCGCTCGGCGCCAGCGCGATGCCGGGCTCGCCCGCGGACTATGCGGCGTTTCTTACGACCGAGCTGCCGAAATGGATCGCCATGGCGAAACTGTCGGGCGCCAGCACCGACTAGGGCGTGTACTCACACATAGCGATTGGTGAGCAGAGGAGATTCAACCGTCGGCGAGGCATTACCCGAGTAAAGGTATGAACAGACTCGCAGGCATCACCGCTGCACAATGACCGTCGCGCCAATCTTGGCATGACTATACAGGTCGATGATGTCGTCGTTGGACATGCGAATGCAGCCCGAAGACACGCCGCCGCCAAGCTTCCAGGGCTCGTTTGTCCCGTGGATGCGGTACAGCGTATCACCCAGATAGAGCGCGCGCGCACCCAGCGGATTGTCCGAGCCCCCTGCCATGTGACGCGGCAGAGTTGGAAACCGCTTCAGTTCACCCGGCGTGGGCGTCCAGTCCGGCCATTCGCGTTTGGCGCTGATTGTGCTGACGCCCGACCAGGCGTAGCCCTCCATTCCAACAGCAATGCCGTAGCGAATTGCCTTGCCGCCACCGAGCACATAGTAGAGGCGCCGCTGGCCGGTGCTGACGATGATGGTTCCTCCGGCGCGCGTGGTGGGATAGTCCACGACCTCGCGTGGAATGAGGCCATAAACGATGCCAAAGGGAGTCTGAAGCGACCACACTTGGCCGGATGTCTGCGAATTGGCCGGCGCACTATTCGCGCCACAGATGCCAGCCAATACACTGGCGATAATTATGGAAAGTAGACCAAACGTTCTAACCACGCTTCATCTCCGCGCATGTAAGGCAAAGGCTTGGGACCGCGAAGGACCATAACAGGCGCCCTTCGTAGCCGCTGTCACCGCTCCGCCACAGTGGGAGAAAACCGGGACCCGGAATCCGTTGACCGAGACCCTCCGACCGGTCCGCCTTGGGTCATTAGCGGACATCACGCATCCTTCGAGACCTCTTTTTCGGATATCCAATTCATGATAGGAGATTTCAATCATTATTGAAAATAGCGCCCCCACCCCCCGACCGACACCGCCTGCCGAAAATGTCTAGCTCCGCGACAACGGATTTGTTGCAGGAAGCGTTGGCACTGCATCGGCGGGGCTCACTAGACGAAGCATTCGCCGGTTATCGCGAGGTGCTGCGCCTCGAACCGGCCAATGCTGACGCGAACTATCATCTCGGGATGATTTCCTGCCAGCGCGGCCGCTTTGCCGAGGGGGCGGAGTTTGCGCGCAAATCATTGGCGAGCGACGCAGGGCAGGCACTTGCGCATGTTTTGCTCGGGCGCGCCGTGAACGCGCTCGGGCGGAACGAAGATGCACTGGTCAGTTTTGATCGCGCCGTCGCTCTGGCGCCGGACCTGGCTCAAACGCACAGTCACCGCGCCGACTTCCTGAGCGATCTCGGTCGTCATGCCGAAGCGATCGCCGGCTATGATCTGGCACTGGCACTCGCCCCGGACTCTGTCGAAGACTGGTTCAATCGCGGCGTGGCGCTCGGCGCCGTCGGCCGGCACGACGAGGCGATTTCAAGCCTTGACCGGGCGATTGCCGGCAAACCCGATTTCATTCAAGCGCATGTGCAGCGCGCGACGGCATTGTTGGCGATGTGGCGTCACAACGACGCGCTCGAAAGCGCCGACAGGGCGCTCGCAATCGCGCCCGCTGCCGCGGAAGCATGCCTCGCTCGCGGCAATGCCCTGATTCCGCTGAGACGCTTCGACGAAGCGTTCGCTGCCTTCGACCGGGCGCTTGCGTTGAAGCCCACTCTCGCCGCGGCATGGCTGGGCCGTGGCAACACTTATTCCGCGCTGGCGCGCTACCACGACGCGCTCGCCGCCTACGAGAGGGCGCTGAGTTTAAAGCCGGACTTCGCCGAAGCGTTGCTTGGCCGCGGCGGCGCCCGCGCAGCGACCGGGCGGCCGGATTTGGCGATTGACGACGCGTGCCGCGCCCTTGAGCTTGGCGAAACCGACGAAGCGAAAACATCATTTACGCAAAGCGTCATGCTCGCGAACGTGATGAAAAACGACGAAAAACTTCGCCAATTACTGTCACGCGCGATCACGGAAGGTTGGACCCGACCGAACGAGCTTGCCGCTGCATGCCTCGGCCTCATCAAGCAAGATGCGCGCATCGATGACTGCATGGCGCGCATCAATGCGACTTGGCCTGCCCGCCTTGCCAGCGAAACTCTGATGGGTTCGTCGGCGATGGCGGCGCTGGCGAACGACCAGCTCCTGAACCGCGTTCTGCAATGTCTGGCTGTTACCGATATTGGCATCGAGCGTCTCTTGACCAATGTGCGCTTCCTGATGCTCAGGAACGCAGTGAATGGCACGGCGGACGAAAACCTGCTCGGCTTTTATTGCAGCGTGGCCGCGCAGTGCTTCATCAACGAATACGTTTTCTCTACGACCCAAGCGGAAGCCGAGGAGGTACGGCGGCTGCGGGCATCTCTCGAAGAGGCGCTGACGGCCGGCGATGCTTGTCCCGCCCTGTGGGTCGCCGTCGTCGGTGCTTATTTTCCGCTCCACGCTTTAGCCAATGCCGAAACGGTCCTTGGCCGGTCCTGGCCAGAATGCATCGAGGCTTTGATCGTCCAGCAGATTCGGGAACCGGCGGAGGAACGCCGGATCGCGACGATGATGCCGAGCCTGACCGAAATCGGCGATGGAGCCTCACGTGCGGTACGGCAGCAATATGAAGAGAGCCCTTACCCGCGCTGGGTCGTTGCCGGGCCGCCGCGGCGGCCGGCCATTCTCGGCGACCGGCGACCGGATTATGCGCTGGACGTCCTTATTGCGGGCTGCGGGACGGGGCGCTTCGCCCTCGACTTCGCGCGCGACTTGCCGAACTCGCGTTTTCTCGCGCTCGACCTGAGCGTTGCGAGTCTCAGCTACGCAAAGCGCATGGCGGACCAATACGACCTCGCCAATATCGAATTTGCGCAGGCCGACATCATGCGCCTGGCCTCGATCGACCGGCAGTTCGATTTCATCGACGTGTCCGGTGTGTTGCACCACCTCGCGGATCCCTGGGCCGGGTGGCGCGTGCTCCAGTCGCTGTTGCGTCCAGGCGGCCTCATGCAAGTCGGCCTCTACAGTAAATTGGCGCGCCTGCCAGTCGTCGCCGGGCGTGCGCTGATCTCGGCGCGCGGCTATCGGCCGGTGCCGGAAGGTATCCGACGCTGCCGCGAGGAGATCATCGGCAGCAACGATCCGGTGCTGCGATCGCTAATCTGGTGGCCGGACTTTTTCACGACCAGCGACTGCCGCGATCTCCTGTTCCATGTGGAGGAGCATCGCACCACGTTGCCCGAGATAAAATCTTTCCTGTCCGCAAACGATCTGGAATTCGTGGGGTTCTATCTTCCGATGCCCTTCTGGCGCCGGTTTGCATCGCGCTTTCCGGACCGATCCGCCGCCAACGACCTCGATTGCTGGCACACATTCGAAACCGAAGCGCCGGATACATTTGAAGGCATGTATCAGTTTTGCGTGCGCAAACCACGCGCATCAACATAGGCGCTCAACTGGGACGCGCCTGCTGCAAGTCGCCGCTTCTGCTGCAAGTCGTCGCCTCGGCTGGGAGTTGCAGGTCTGCGGCCGGGTTCGTGGTTTGGTAAGTTATGTCTATCAAGGCGACGATGTCCGCTTTAGGTCAAAAGCAAACATCGCAACGCGCTGCTTTTTCTTTGGGTTTCTTGCGGCGCGGTTTGAGGCCATGAACGGTCTCATTTCCTTCCTCACCGAGAACTGTTGCCAAGGCGCGGCGGAAGCGTGCGCGCCCGTCGCGGCTTGCAAGCCCAAGGGAGTTTGCCAATGAAACGCATGCACGTTCACGTCGCCGTTGACGATCTAAAGCGATCCATTGGCTTCTATTCGGCATTGTTTGCTGCGGAGCCTGCCGTCACCAAGGCGGACTACGCAAAGTGGATGCTGGACGATCCGCGCGTCAATTTCGCCATCTCGACACGCGGCCGCCAAGCTGGCCTCGATCATCTCGGCATTCAGGTCGAAAACAAAGGCGAATTGGATGAGATTTACGCCCGTCTGCACAAGGCGGGCGGCAATGTCATCGAGCAAGCCAAACAAGTTGCTGTTACGCCAAGTCTGAAAAGTCCTGGATCGACGACCCTGCAGGCATTTCGTGGGAAACGTTTCTCACGTCGGGCGAAAACACTGATTACGGCGACGGCAGCGGCGAGCGCAGCGCGCGGTTGCCATGAGAAGTCGTGTTGCGCCCCGAGGTGCTCCAGTGGCGGCCTCTTGCGGCTGTCCGGCCCCGTGAGCCGCGCCATGATCGAACAGTGCTGCGCTAGTGATCGGCTACCTGCTATTGCAGATAAACGTCATCTGTTTGCTGCTGGCCTTGATTGGCGCGACGGCGATTGTGAAGCACCCCACATGGTTCGGCGATGCCTGCAATCACCCAGACTCGCCGGAAGGTAAGCCGTGGCCGATCAGCCATTCAACGTGCTCTTTCTTTGCACCGGCAATTCGGCTCGCTCGATCATGGCCGAAGCGATTTTGAACAAGTTCGGCGCTGGAAAATTTCGCGCCTACAGCGCCGGAAGTCTGCCGAAGGGGCAGGTGCATGCTGAGACCATTCGACTATTGCAGAGCCTCGGCTACGACACGTCGGGCTTTCGTTCAAAGTCCTGGGCTGAATTTGCGAAGCCCGGAGCGCCGTCGCTCGATTTTGTTTTCACCGTTTGCGACAACGCGGCGGCCGAAGCTTGCCCAGTATGGCCGGGTCAACCCATGACTGCGCATTGGGGCGTGCCCGATCCGGCCGCGGCCACAGGCAATGACGCGGAAATCGCACTCGCCTTCAAAGAGGCGTACCGGATGCTCAATCAACGGATCGGAATTTTCATCGCATTGCCGTTGCGCTCGCTCGATCAATTGAGCTTGCAAAAGAAGCTCAAAGAAATCGGTCGCACCTAATGCCATCGCTGGCGCAGCGTAGCATTGCGGAGTGCTTGGGGACGGCGTTCTTGCTCGCGGGCGTCGTCGGCAGTGGCATCATGGCTGCCAGGCTTGCCGGCGGCAACGGCGCGCTGGCGCTTCTCTGCAACACGCTTCCGACCGGCGCGATTTTGACCGTGCTCATTCTCACGTTCGGCCCTGTGTCGGGCGCGCACTTCAACCCGGCTGTCAGCATCGCACTGGCGTTACGCCGTGAGTTGTCGGCGAGCGTTGCGTTGGTCAGCCGGTAACTTACTTCCTGTGACCCTTTGTGGCCGTTGGAGGCACATACTGCGTGTTCACCCCGCAGAAACCGCCAATGCCAGTAACCGTCGCCATGCATTGTGCGAAGGTCGAGAACCCGCAATTCGTGGCGCCCCCCGTGGCACCGCCACCGTAATACGCGCACCACGGATAGTTCTGGGCCTCCGCAGGGGCACTCATGACCGTCGTTACAAGCACACCCAGCAGGAACAAAGAATATTTCATGGCTTCCTCCTGGGGAGAGGTTTTACCATGTAACAGCGCGCCGCAAATCATTTATTGATCGACAGGCCGAGCAGCGCACCCATAGAGACCAATAGCGAGCCGTGATCGCGGCGCCGATCGCCGGCGTATTTCATGTCTTCTTTCCCGGCACGGCTGCGAGGCTTATTTGCTAATTGCCAAACGACGAACCGTTGGGGTTCCTTCCCAATTGATGCTGTGGCCCACCGGGAGCGATTAGGCGTCAACTGCGACGAACGACGCCTCAATGGCGCATTTGGCCGCGCATTAGGCGTGCCTCAGCGAACGAACGATTACGGACCACAAGCAGCCCCTCGCTCGGCCCTCCCTTTTGTCTCGTTCTTGCCCGGAAACTGGACTAATCTCCGCGTTTCCCGGGTTTTCGGCCGGGAAACGCTGCCTTGACCCGGTTTTCCTGCGTCTCCAAGAGCGCCCGCCATGATCGTTTTGATCGACAACTACGATAGCTTCACCTTCAACCTGGTGCACTATTTCGGTGAACTGGGCGAAGAGGCAGACGTGCGCCGCAACGACAAGGTGTCGAGCGGCGACGTGATCGCGGCCGATCCGGACGCCATCGTGCTGTCGCCCGGCCCCTGCACGCCAAAGGAGGCCGGTATCTGCCTTGATCTGATCGCGAAGGCTGCGGCGACAATCCCGATCCTCGGCGTCTGTCTCGGCCATCAAGCCATCGGCGACGCGTTTGGCGGCAAAGTGGTTCGCGCGCCCTCCCCGGTGCACGGCAAATTGTCGGAGATCCGTCATCAGGGCCGCGGGATTTTTCGCGGCATCAACGCGCCGTTCAAGGCGACGCGGTATCATTCGCTCGTCGTCGAGCGCGACAGCATGCCGAACGACCTCACCGTGACCGCCGATACCGACGACGGCCTCGTCATGGGGCTGGCGCATACGCGGCTGCCGGTGCATGGCGTGCAATTCCATCCCGAAAGCATCGCCTCGGACCACGGCCACCTTATGCTGAAAAACTTTCTCGATATCGCGCGGGCCTGGAATACGTCGACCGGACGGCGCAATGCGGCGCGGCCTGCGGCGCAAAAGGCGCGAGCGCGCGTAAATTGAGGGCCGCACGGTGACCGTCGAGTTCAAATCAATAGTCGGCAAGGTCGCGACCGGCGCCACGCTGAGCCGTGACGAGGCGGCCAATGCCTTCGAGCAGATGATGTCGGGCGAAGCGACGCCATCGCAGATGGGCGCGCTGTTGATGGCGTTGCGGGTGCGCGGCGAAACCGTCGAGGAAATCACCGGCGCCGTCATGGCCATGCGCGCCAAGATGCTGCGCGTGACTGCTCCGCCCGATGCCATCGACGTGGTCGGCACCGGCGGCGACGCGTCCGGCTCGTTCAACATTTCAACCTGCGCGGCGCTGATCGTCGCCGGCGCCGGCGTTCCCGTCGCCAAGCACGGCAATCGCGCGCTGTCGTCGAAGTCAGGCGCGGCCGACGTTCTCGCGGCGCTCGGCGTCAATATCGAACTCACGCCGGACCAGATCAGCCATTGCATCCGCGAGGCCGGGATCGGCTTCATGTTCGCGCCGTCGCATCATCCGGCGACAAAGAACGTCAATCCGACCAGGATGGAACTCGGCACCCGCACGATCTTCAACCTGCTTGGTCCCCTGTCCAATCCGGCAGGCGTGCGGCGGCAAATGATCGGTGTATTTTCAAAGCATTGGACCGAACCTTTGGCGCAAGTTCTCAAGAACCTCGGCGCCGAAAGCATATGGGTCGTGCACGGCTCCGACGGGCTCGATGAGATCACGACGTCGGGCCCGACCAGCGTCAGCGCGCTCGAAGCCGGCGTGGTGCGCAGTTTCGAGATCGCGCCCGAAGACGTTGGGTTAAAGAAGGTGAAGCCCGAGGCGCTGCGCGGCGGCGATGCGCAGACCAATGCCAAAGCGGTGCAGGACGTGCTCGAAGGCAAGAAAACCGCGCTGCGCGACGTGGCGCTGTTCAACGCCGCGGCCGCCCTCGTCGTTGCCGGCAAGGCGGAGAATCTGAAAGACGGTTTCGGTCTCGCCGCGCATTCGGTTGATTCCGGCGAGGCCGAAGGCAGGCTCGACCGCCTCATCGTGGTGTCCAACGATGGCTGACATCCTGGAAAAGATCGGCGCCTATAAACGCGAGGAGATTGCGGCGGCAAAACGTGCGCGTCCTCTTTCCACGATCGCGGCGGAGGCGAAGGCCGCGGGCGCGCCGCGCGGATTTGCCCGCGCGATCGAGCGGCGGGTTGCCGCCGGCGACTATGCTCTGATCGCCGAGGTAAAAAAGGCGAGCCCGTCGAAGGGCCTCATCCGGGCGGACTTCGATCCGGCGCGGCTCGCTGCGGCCTATCAGGATGGCGGCGCAACCTGCCTGTCGGTTTTGACCGACGCGCCCTCATTCCAGGGTTCGCTCGCGCATCTTCGTCTCGCGCAGGAGGCGGCCACGCTGCCGGTGCTGCGCAAGGATTTCATGTACGACCCCTACCAGGTGACGGAGGCACGCGCTTACGGCGCCGATTGCATCCTGATCATCCTCGCCGCCGTGGACGATGCCTGCGCCGCCGAGCTCGAAGCCGCGGCCTTTGCACTGGGCATGGACGCGCTCGTAGAAATCCATGATGCCAATGAGTTGGAGCGGGCGCTTCGCCTGAAATCAAAGCTCATCGGCATCAATAATCGCGACCTCAAGACCTTCGAAACGAAGCTCGAGACCGGCGAGCGGCTGGCGCGCGGCATCCCGCCCGGGCGCATCGCCGTCGGCGAGAGCGGCATATTCGCGCCCGACGACCTCGCGCGGCTTGCCAAAGCCGGCATCGCGACCTTTCTTGTCGGCGAAAGCCTGATGCGGCAGCCAGATGTGGCCGCCGCAACGCGTGCGCTGCTCGCGCGTCAAACCGCCACCCTTGCCTCCCCCGTCTCCGTAGCCCGGTGAACGCCGTGGCGCGGCGCGCAAGCAAGCTCACTCATCTCAGCCGCCGCGGCGAGGCGCGCATGGTCGATGTATCCGCAAAGCCTGAGACCGAGCGCGTGGCGGTGGCCGAAGGCCGCGTGATCATGCAAGCGAAGACGCTGGCCATTGTGCGCAAGGGCGACGCGAAAAAGGGCGACGTGCTCGGCGCCGCGCGCATTGCCGGCATCCAGGCCGCCAAGCGCACCCACGAATTGATCCCGCTATGTCATCCGCTTGCCATCTCGCAAATCTCGGTCGACATCACGCCGGATGCAAAACTGCCCGGCGTCGTCGTCAAGGCGCGGGTCAAGGTCGCCGGCAAAACCGGAGTCGAAATGGAAGCGCTGACTGCCGTGTCGGTCGCCTGCCTCACCATCTATGACATGGTCAAAGCGGTCGAACGCGGCATGCGCATCGAGGGCATCCGGCTTTTGGAAAAAAGCGGCGGCCGCTCCGGCCATTTTCGCGTGCGGGAGTAGATCGTGGCATTGATCTCGGTTGCGCAAGCGCTCGATCATGTGCTCGCCCACGCCGTGCCTCTGGCAGCAGAGAAGGTGCCGCTCGCCGAGGCCGACGGCCGCGTGCTGGCATCCGATCTGAAAGCGCTGCGCACCCAGCCACCGGCCGACGTTTCAGCGATGGACGGTTATGCCGTGCGCGCAGCCGACGTCGCGCGCGCTCCCGTGCAGTTGAACGTGATCGGTGAAGTCGCCGCCGGCCGGCCGTTCACGACGGCGATCGGACCGGGCGAGGCGGCGCGGATCTTTACCGGCGGCGTGGTGCCGGACGGCGCCGATACGGTCGTGGTGCAGGAAGTGACTACGCGCGACGGTGATCGCGTCGCGGTGCAAAAGGCCTCGGCCAAGGGCCGCAATGTCCGCGCGCAAGGGCTCGACTTTCGCCTCGGTCAAGTGCTCCTCGGCAAAGGCCATCACCTCAAAGCCCGCGACCTCGCGCTCGCCGCGGGAATGAACTATCCGCTGTTGCCGGTCCATCGCCGGCCGAAAGTTGCGCTGTTCGCTACCGGCGACGAACTGGTGCAGCCGGGCACCGAACCCGGACCGGGGCAGATCGTCTATTCCAACGGCTTTGCGCTGGCCGCGCTCGCCCGCGAGGAAGGCGCCGCCGTCACCGATCTCGGCGTCGTCGCCGACAAGCTTGAAGACACCGTCGCCGCGGTGCGCCGCGCCCGCGATCTCGGCTCCGATATTCTCGTGACCACCGGCGGAGCGTCGGTCGGCGACTACGATCTCGTGCAGAACGCGCTCGCCGCCGAAGGCATCGACCTGTCGTTCTGGAAGATTGCGATGCGGCCCGGCCGGCCGCTGATGCACGGGCGGCTCGGAGCGATGCACGTTCTCGGCCTCCCCGGCAATCCGGTGTCGTCCTATGTCTGTGCTTTCCTGTTTCTGGTGCCGCTGATCCGCCGCATGAGCGGGCGCGGCGATCTCGTTGCCCCAACCGAGTTGGCGATATTGGGCAACGACCTGCCGGAGAACGACGAGCGCGCCGATTACCTGCGCGCGACGCTCCAGAACGGCTCCGGCGCGCTCGTTGCGACCACGGCCCCGGCCCAGGACAGTTCGATGATGGTTCCATTGTCCAAGGCCGATTGCCTCGTCATCCGAGAGCCTTATGCACCAGCCGCAAAGGCCGGCAGCGCCTGTTCGATTGTTAAATTCGAGCGTTAAGCGCCGGTTCGGTTCCACGCTCGCTTTCTTCACTTCAAATTAAATGGTTGCGGAACACATATGGAACGGATAGTGTCCGTTCATGATTTGTTTCGGCCCTGGGGCCGGTCAAAGGGGAAACGCCGATGTTGACACGCAAGCAGGCCGAGCTCTTGCGATTCATTCATGAGCGCCTCAAGGAAGCCGGAGTTCCGCCCTCCTTTGACGAGATGAAGGACGCGCTCGACCTGCGGTCCAAATCGGGCATTCATCGCCTTATCACCGCCCTCGAGGAGCGCGGCTTCATCCGCCGTCTGCCCAACCGGGCGCGCGCCATCGAAGTGATAAAACTGCCGGAATCGATTGCACACGGGATGGTGGCGGGCCGCTCCCGCGGCTTCACCCCGAGCGTCATCGAAGGCAATCTCGGCCGGGTCCGGACTGGCTCAGAGGACGAGGGTGGTAGACCAGTGGCCGTGCCGGTCATGGGCCGCATCGCCGCCGGCACCCCGATCGAGGCCATCCAGACCCGCAGCCATACGATCAATATGCCGTCCGATCTGCTGACAACCGGCGAGCATTTCGCGCTTGAAGTGCGCGGCGATTCCATGATCGAGGCCGGGATCCTCGACGGCGACATGGCGCTCCTCAAGCGCACCGACGCCGCCGACACGGGCGATATCGTCGTCGCCCTGATCGATGACGAAGAGGCAACGCTTAAGCGTTTCCGCCGCCGCGGCGCCTCGATTGCTCTCGAACCGGCCAACACCGCCTATGAGGTCCGTATCCTGCCGCCCAATCGGGTGCGCATCCAGGGCAAGCTCGTCAGTCTGTTCCGGCGGTATTGATCCGCATCATTAATCCACGTCATTGCGAGCGATAGCGAAGCAATCCAGAGCGGCGGCGCTCTGGATTGCTTGGTCGCTTTGCTCTTGGCAATGACGACGTCTTCACTGATCTGCTTCGATATCTTCAGTTCGCGGCGTCGCATCGCGCGCGGGAGCACGTGACAGCGTGGTCCCACCCGCGTTCGTGCCCCCCTCGCCCGTTGTGAGGGCCGGTCTGCGTGGCGGCGCAGGCGCCCAAGGCCGGTCAAAATTACGCGGCCGCGTCCCCTCGATGACAAAACCGGAGCCAGCCCGGCGGAGCGTGAGCGCACCCTGCGTGCGCCACTGTTCGCGCCCGATCACGGTCGCGGCGCAATCGGCCGGCGGCGCGGCATGCACGGCAACGATCAGGCTGGCGCGGCGGCAATCGTCCTCGAAGGCGTCCGGCGTCAGCGCAAAGGCAACCACGGCGCCATCGGCGAGCCTACCGATGCAGCCCGACGTATCGCAGGAGATGCCCTCGCCCAACCGGCGATCCTTCGGATCACGCCCATCGGCGTCCGCCGCGAGCCATTCCTTGATCGCAAACGTATCGCCGCCGGTGTGATGGAAAGCGAGCCGGCCATCGGCGCCGCGAACGGCAAAGGTCCGCGCATCGTCGGCGATGAAAACGTCGGGGACCGGGATGCGTGCCGCCCAGATCACTGCGAGCGCCGCGAGCACTGCACCGCTCCAGCGCAGCGGCGTCTTCAACAGGGCGATGACGAGAAGGCCAAGCGTCGCGAGAAGGAGCGGCCCGGCGCCGAACGTGGTGACGCGGCCGAACGCGCCCGGCAGGCCGGCCACCCACAGCGCTACGGCGTCCATCCACTCGATGCCGTAGCCCATTTGGCGCCAGCACTCCGCATCGAGGCCGAACGGGATGGCGACGACGCCGAGTATCCCCATCGGCATCACCCAGGCGGAAACCACCGGCATGGCGAGAAGGTTGGCGAGAACGCCATAGGGAGCGACCCGGTGGAAGTGATAGGCCGCGTATGGCGTCGTGGCGAAGCCGGCGAGGAGCGACGCGAGCGTCAGGCCGACGATTTCGTTGACGCCCCACAGCGCGGCACGCGCACTGATCGAACTGTCGCGTCCCGCCCGCACTCTGACCACGCCCTTCTCGTAACCTGCGACCAGTGCCAGCGTTGCCGCAAACGACATCTGAAAGCTCGGATGCACCACGGATTCCGGCGAGAACGCCAGCACGATGAGAGCAGCCACCGTCAGCGTGCGCATGGTCAAGGTCGGCCGGTCGAACAGGACGCCGGTCAGCACGACCGCGATCATGATGAAGGAGCGTTGCGTCGCGACCTGATTGCCCGACAGCAGAAGATAGAATGCCGTCACCACCAGTGCAGCGAAGGCGGCCCACTTCTTGATCGGCGCGCGGTCGGCGAGCCCCGGGATCAGCGCCAGGATGGCGCGGAAGATGAAAAATATGACGCCGGCGACGACCGCCATGTGATAGCCGGAAATCGACAGCACGTGGCCGATATCGGCGTCGTAGAGATGCGGGTCGATGGTGTCGCGCCGGCCGTTGATCAGCATCGCGGCAATGGCGCCGGGATCGCCCGGCAAGACGGCGCGGATCCGCGCGTCGATTGCGTCGCGCACCCGTTGCACGAGCGAATCCGTGTTTTGCAGGAGACCCTGCGCGGCCGGCGGAGCCGTCACCTTGATCGCGCCGCGGACGAAGCCCGACGCGCCAATGCGCTGGAAGTAGAGATCACGGGCAAAATCGTAGCTGCCGGGCGCGAGCGGCTGCAGTGGCGGATCGAGCAGCGCCTTGGCCTCGACAAAGGAGCCCGGCGGCGGCGCCATGCCGCGTTTGACGGAGAGCCGCACACGCGCCGGCTTCTCGTCCATGCGGCCGCCTTCCATGTGCTCGACACGCAGCACGAAGCGGTCGGTGTGCTGGCTCTCCTCGCGCAACTCGACGAAACCGGTGACTGTCACGCCTGACGCATTAAAGCGCAGCACCGGATGCGCGATCAGCGCGGTCTTGACCGTGGCGACGGCGAAGCCCACGGCCATCGCCGATACGGCAAGCGCTATGACAAAAGCCGCGAGATGCCGGCGCAGCAGCACCGCGAAAGTTATGCAGATGATCGCCAGCGCCACCGCCGCCCACCAGGACGGTTCACGCTCCGCCGTGAAATAAATCACGACCCCCGCGCCATAGGCGACCGCGAGCCACGGCAACAGCCGGTCGGCAGTAGCCTCCGCCAACGCCCATTGGCGCAACTTCGCTGCGACGGCCCAGTCTGCGCGCGGTCCCGCACCCCACAGGACGCCACGCGCACGCGTAACGCCGACAGGCCAGGTTATGGCGCCGGAGCGTGCACGATTTTCCGTTTTGCCGTCTTGCGCCACTGCGCAGCCCCAGCGCGCTGATCACCGGCCCGATGTTACACACTGTATGGATATCGTGGCGAGCGGGGTTGCGCAGAATTGCGGATAACCTGAGGACGTGCGCGTGAACCGTGTCGCCGGCCACCGCCAGTTCACGTCCGCCAAGTGCCAACAGACAACCTGGCCTCCAAGAGATGCGGTCGAACAGAAAAGGGATGCATTCAAGGAACAAGCGCCCGGCCAATACGAAAGCCGAGATCCGTATTGCGATCGACGCTTGTGTCGCCTACGCGGAAGGCGGACCGGAGAAGATCAGGGTTGATGAGCCAAGAGCCGCCGCGAACGACCCGGCGGCTGCAATCCCCACCGGTCCATGATGAACCATCGGAAGGCGCTCCGTTGTAGTCGTCGTGATAGCAATCCTCCACCCATTGCCACACATCCCCGGCCATGTCGTAGAGTCCGAACGCATTGGGCGGAAACGATCCGACGGGTGAGGTTTCGAGACTATCCCACTTGCTGCCGCATCCAATGCAATTGGCGTTCCCCTTTCCGATCTCGTTGCCCCAGTAATAGGCCGTCGTGGTACCGGCACGAGCCGCATACTCCCATTCGGCCTCGGTAAGCAGACGATAGGGTTTGCCAGTCATCCGGGCGAGCCAGGTGACATATTGCTGAGCGTCATTCCAGGTCACATTGATGAGCGGTTTGGAGTTCCGCCCAAAAGTAAGGTCACTGACTGCAGGGCACCCGCCAACCGAAACGCAGGCGTCCCAATCGGCGAAAGTGACATCGAATTTGGAAACCGCGAAAGGCGCGGCAATCGTGACGCCATGTTGCGGACCTTCGTTGCTGTAACGGCCCTGTTCGCTGATGGGCGAACCCATCATGAATGTTCCGGCCGGCACTACGATCATCTCCGGACAGTCGGCAGCACATTCTTTGAAAGAGTCCTTCGGACTTAGCGCGTGTTCGGCCGCAGCGGCCAACACGTGGGGGCGCACTTGGGCCATCATGTAAGGGCGCATGACGGTAAACCAGTTCATGCGCTCACGGAGATAGGACTGGTTAAGCCAGCCGGCAACACCCATGACGAATCCGATTGCCAGTATGCCCACCGCCGTCAGCATGCGCCGCGTCCGCTTCCGCACCATTCGCTCGGCGGTCTGGCACGCGGCAAGATATTCAATATCCAATTTGGCAAGCCGCTTGTGGTACGCCTCTATCCCGACGAGCGCGGTTGCCTCGGCAAGCCGCTTGTCGCGGTGGTTGAGGAATGCAGCATCCCGGCCATTGCGGTCCCAGGTCGAAGCGTCAACCTGGAGCAGACGAAGGGTCTCCAGCCGC
The DNA here is from genome assembly GCA_963808205.1 of uncultured Alphaproteobacteria bacterium. Lineage (GTDB taxonomy): Bacteria > Pseudomonadota > Alphaproteobacteria > Rhizobiales > Xanthobacteraceae > BOG-931. The sequence goes on along the minus strand of CAWEER010000003.1, from coordinate 897,174 downwards.
GCACGCTCCGGTTCGAGCCAGCCCATGAGCCGCGGCCATTCGCGGAATAATGCTTCGTGCGCAACTTCAACGGTCCCGGTCTCACCCTTGCGGACTACGAGACGCCATTGGTCGAACATGTTCAGCAATTCTTGCTGCTCGCTGTTGAAACTCGACCACGCGGCAATGCGTCGGATAGTGGCGCCTTGATCGTTGACCTGGGCCAGCGCCGGCACGAAGGCCGAAGCCGCGAGATCGATAAGTCGTTTTGACGGCGGGCCTGACGGCAGCGGCACGTCGGCATCCGGTGCGAGGCCGCGCAACGCGCGCTCCGCCGCGTCTTCAATAAACCCTCGCAGACCCCCGACTTTGTCGTAGTGATCCTTGGTCAAGGCTTCGGACGCTGCGTATTGCCGCCACAGGCGCTGCAAGGCAAAGGCCAGGAGCGGCATTGCATCCTGCTTCGGCGCGTCTTCCACAAGGGCGTCGACGAGCCCGTGATCAACCGTGACGCCGTAACGCTTGGCCGGCTCGCCGACCACGCTATCAAAGCGAAACACAGGTACGGCGCGCAGATCGTAGCCGCGTGCTTCCAGATTTTGGAAGCGGCGATGCCGTTGCAGCTCGGGGAAGTTGTCGGTTCGGATCGTGAATGCGAGTTGCCAGTTGCTGGTGCCTGTTACCAGGGCGACGCGAAGATAGTCCGCCAGGGCATCGCCGCTTTCGCCGTCCGCCCGGACCATCTCCTCGGCCTGATCGATGCTTATCAGGATCGATGCGTTCGCAAGGCCCGCCGCGTCGCGCAGCCTGCGCCCCTCGAATTCAAGCGCAGCTTCGAGTGCGGCACGGGCATCCGGCGTCAGATCGCCAGCCACGCGCTCCGTTTTCGACCAGGCATCAAACAGACGGTCGCGGATAACGCCGTGGGCCTCGCGCTTGCCGAAGTCTGCGAAACTGCGCGCGAAGGCCTCGGCAAAATTGAGCAGCGGATCCGCACCCGGACGAAACGCACGTAACGGCAGCCAAGCGGGCGTTTCCCGGCGTAACCGCGGGATGATGCCGGCCCGAAGGAGAGACGACTTTCCGGCGCCCGATGCGCCGAAGATCGCAAACGGTCTCAGGTCCCGTTCGGTTCGCATCTTGCGCAGCTCTTCCAGCGCCTGCGCGATTTCCCGGCTGCGGCCGTAGAACAGCGCAGCATCCGCGTCATCATCGCTGAATGACGCGAGACCTGGGAATGGCGTCGGACGCAGCGTACGGTCGATTTGGAAGGCTGCAGGGTCCAAACCAATGCGGCTGAGAGCCCCGGCTTCGCGCAGCCCTGTTCGCAGACGGCTGGCGACAGTCTGGTCTGCTTCGAGGTCAAGATGCTGCCCCGGCCCGAGGCATGAACTGACGTCGATGCCCTGATATTCGGCGCAGACTTCAGACAGGTGATTCCGCGCGCCCTCATCGAAGCTGGGCGTCCGCGCCAAGAGCAGCAACGGAATGATGCGCTTGCCCATGTACCATGCCGCGCGGAACTCGTGGAAACATTCGTCGGATGTCAGCCAGTTTTCGGTGATGAGACAGATGACGACTCGGCAGGCACCGGCAGATGCGCGTAATTCCTCGCGCCACTTGGCGCCGCCCGCGAGGCTTTGATGATCGATAAATACGTCGGTGAAACCGTCGGCGCGCAGCCACGCTTCCAGTGCGGTCGCCAGGGCATCGTCTTTGCCCGAATGGCTTACGAACAGGACCGCCATGCATTGCTCATCTGGTCCGATCCGGCAGGACCAATGTAAACCGGCTAATTTTTGGCCGTGATGCCGGGTCCAAAAACCGAGCTGAGAAAAAAATCACGGCTTTGGCCAACGCCGCTTGGTGAGCCGCAGTCCCGATCAATACCGGAAATTGACACCGACAAGAGCGGTCTGCACGTTCTCAGTCAGGTTGATCGGAAAAGGAGTTCCCGGAGGCACAACGAACGAGAAAGTCGCAGTCCTGGCGAAGCTCATATAGTTATATTCGACGAACACCGACCAATGTGGCGCGAACATATATTCAAGGCCGCCGCCAACTGTCCATCCGCTCCCGGTAAAGCTCGAAATTGCAATGGGCACGCCAGTCGCGGTCACATTTGTCGTAATGTTGTCTTTGATCCAGGCGCCGCCGCCTTTGGCGTAGACCAGCAACGATGGCGCGGCGACATAGCCGATCCGGCCGGTCAGCGTGGCGAACCACGGAATGGTGCCATTGTTCGTAATCGGAACCGCACCGCTCGGATTCAGGCCATCGCCTTTGATGCGGGACCAATCCAGCATGCCCTCTACACCGACGACGAAAGAATTAAATCCGTAATCGCAACCAATCTGGCCGCCACCAGCAACGCCGGACCCGTCGATGGTTCCGTAGTTGGCATTTAATGTCGGATTGAATCCCGACAGGCGATTCCAGCCACCGCCGACGTTGCCGCCGGCGTAGCAGCCGGTCCAGCCATTGCTTGACGCACCGGCCGCCCCAGCCGTGAAGCCGCCGAAGAACGGGGGCAGTGCGGCAAAACCGTTTACAAAATAGGGGAAAGGCACACTGCCGGCGTATTTGGTGAATGGTGTCGTCCAGGGCGACGGACCAGTGACACGGCCGTTTGCGTAGATCGTGATGGTGGTGCCGGGCTCGGTAAGCCAGACGACGCGTCCCGCCACTGTGGTGATGCGCAGCGCGCCATGCACGAGGGCGACGACGATGTGGTCGCGCGCGACGAGGAGGTGGAACTCAGTGCCCCTCACCTCGATGGTCGCGATGGGTGTCTTGATTTGATAGTTTTTCGGATCCTGTGTCCCGGTCACGAACCGGAACACGCCCCGACTGGCATCGATGGCAACTCTTCCCGTGCCGCGATCCGGATTATAGACGAACCGATCGAGCGTCACTTCGGACTTGGGCCCGACGCCGAGATTTGTCTGGTCGAGGAATACAAGTTGCGCCTGCCCGTCGTCGCCAGTGCGCACGCGTTCGTTCTGGAAAACCGAACCGCCCGCCGCGATCGTCTGCGACCCACTCCCGATGATTCCCTGGACCTGATTTTGGATGCTCGTCGCGGAGCCAATCGGAGATTGCGCGCGCGCTGTCGCGGAATAAGCCGCGCCAGCAATTGCAATTGCCAAAATCAGACAACCGCGCCAGTACATGCGCTTTTCCCCCGATGCCCCATGCGCCGTCATATTGCCGGCAGACAACGCGAAACCCCACCAGTCAACGCATCCTCGCGAGAATTTCCCATACCGGCCGTCCCCGGACAAGCAGGCTCGCCCCATCCTTGGGGGAGACCTCAACTATTGCGAGAACCTGTGGCGGATAAGCATCTATCCCATCGCATTTTGTCGCCATACCGCGCTGGACGGCATCTGCCGCAGGTATCGGGCCCATCAGGGAGGCGCTTCCAAAGCCGCCCGCGGGGCCAAACCGGCTCTCAGGAGGTGGTTGGTTGGCGACTCAGGGGTGAGCGACCAAGGGCCCGACTCGATGGACGCATTGGGTCGAGTGCAGCATCTAATCGCCGCCGCCGGCAGCCTTCGCCGCGGTCTTCGCCCAAGTGTCGCGCAAGCCGACGGTGCGGTTGAAGACGAGCCGGCCTGGCGCGGAACTCCGGATCGGCGCAGAAATAGCCCTGGCGCTCGAACTGCACCACGTCTTTGGAATTGCTGCCGGCCAATGCCGGTTCGACGCGCGCGTCGCTGATGATCTCAAGTGAATTCGGATTGATCTCGGCCGCGAAATTCCCGTCATCAGGATCCGGCTTGGTGAACAGCGGATTGTAGAGCCGCACTTCAGCGGGCACGGAGTCCGGCGCCGAGACCCAATGCATCGTCGCCTTGACCTTGCGGCCGTCGGGCGCGTTACCGCCCTTGGTCGCGGGATCGTAAGTGCAGCGAAGCTCAATCACCTCGCCGGCGGCGTTCTTCACCACCTCGCGGCAGGTGACGAAATAGGCGTAGCGCAGCCGCACCTCGGCGCCGGGCGACAGCCGGAAGAATTTCTTCGGTGGGTCTTCCATGAAATCGTCGCGCTCGATGAAAAGCTCGCGGCCGAATTTTATGCGCCGGATCCCCGCAGCCGGATTTTCCGGATGATTGACCGCATCAAGTTCTTCGCTTTGGCCTTCCGGATAGTTCTCGATCACGATCTTGAGCGGGCGAAGCACAGCCATCCGCCGTTCGGCCGTCCTGTTGAGATGTTCGCGGATGGAGAAATCCAGCATGCCGGCATCGACGATGCTGTTGGCCTTGGCGACTCCGATCCGCTTGACGAAATCGCGGATTGCTTCGGGCGGCACGCCGCGCCGCCGCAAGCCGGCAAGCGTCGGCATGCGCGGATCGTCCCAGCCGTTGACGTGGCCGCCGCGCACGAGCTCGGTGAGAACGCGCTTTGACAGCACGGTATGCGTCAAATTCAGCCGCGCGAATTCGTATTGGTGCGGGTGCGACGGCACCGGCAGGTTCTGCAGGAACCAGTCGTAAAGCGGCCGGTGATCCTCGAATTCGAGCGTGCAGATCGAGTGCGTGATGCCCTCGATCGCGTCGGACTGGCCGTGGGCGAAATCGTAGCTTGGATAGATGCTCCACGCCTTGCCGGTGCGCGGATGGTCGGCGTGCAAGATGCGGTAGAGCACCGGATCGCGCAGATTGATATTGCCGGACGCCATGTCGATCTTGGCGCGCAGCACGCGCGCGCCGTTTGGAAATTCACCGGCACGCATGCGGCGGAAGAGATCGAGATTGTCCTCGACGCCGCGGTCGCGGAACGGGCTGTTGCGGCCGGGTTCGGTCAGCGTGCCGCGTGTGGCACGCATCTCGTCCGGGCTCTGATCGTCGACATAGGCCTTGCCGGCCCGGATGAGCTCTTCCGCCCATTCGTAAAGCCGCTCGAAATAGTCGGACGCGTAATGGAGGTTCTTGCCCCAATCGTAGCCGAGCCAGCGCACGTCGCGTTCGATGGCGTCGATATATTCCTGCTCTTCCTTGGCCGGATTGGTGTCGTCGAAGCGCAGGTTGCATTGGCCGCCGAATTCCTCGGCAATGCCGAAATTCAGGCAGATCGACTTGGCGTGGCCGATATGGAGGTAGCCGTTCGGCTCCGGCGGAAAACGCGTGACGATCGCCGAGCGCCGGCCCGACTGCAGGTCGGCGCGCACGATGTCCCGGATGAAATCCTGGCCCGCTTCCTTCGCACCCGTTTCCGCAACCGTCATGGCGATGTCGTTCCAGCCGCGATCGTTTTCACTTATCGTTTCCATTTAATGCGCGGGCCACTAACCCGGCCCGCGTGCCGATTCCAGGGCAACGCCTTTGGACGGCCCGGATTGAACAACTTGGCCTACCGGGTCAAGCCCGGGCTTCCGGAAAGCATCGGGCCATTTGCATCTTTTCGTAATTTTCTGTGCTAGACGAACGCGCTGTCGCGCTGCCCTGGATCGATATGAGCGTCGTCACCCGTTTTGCCCCCTCGCCCACCGGCTTCCTCCATATCGGCGGGGCGCGTACGGCGCTGTTCAACTGGCTCTATGCCCGCAAGCATAACGGCAAGATGCTGCTGCGGATCGAGGACACCGATCGCGAGCGCTCGACGCAGGCCGCGATTGACGCCATCCTCGACGGCCTCAAATGGCTCGGCATCGCCTGGGACGGCGACACCGTTTATCAGTTTGCCCGCGTGGCGCGGCACCGGGAGGTCGCCGAGAGCCTGCTGGCCGGCGGACACGCCTATCGCTGCTACGCGAGCCCCGAGGAACTGACACAGATGCGCGAGGCGGCTCGCCGCGAAGGCCGCTCAAAACTCTATGACGGACGCTGGCGCGACCGCGATCCGGGCGACGCGCCGGCCGGTGTAAAACCGGCCATTCGGCTCAAGGCGCCGCCGACCGGCGAAACCGTCATCGACGACCAGGTTCAGGGCCGCGTCGTCTGGCAAAACGAGAACCTCGACGATCTCGTGCTGCTGCGCTCCGACGGCACGCCGACCTACATGCTAGCGGTGGTCGTCGATGACCATGACATGGACGTGACGCACGTCATCCGCGGCGACGACCATTTGACCAATGCCGCGCGGCAAAAACAGATTTACGACGCGCTCGGCTGGGGGGTGCCGGTGATGGCGCACATTCCGCTGATCCACGGCCCCGACGGCTCGAAACTTTCCAAGCGCCACGGTGCGCTCGGCGTCGATGCCTATCGCGCCATGGGTTACTTGCCGGCGGCGCTCCGGAATTACCTGGTCCGGCTCGGCTGGAGTCACGGCGACCAGGAGATTTTCTCCACCGAGGAAATGATCGCGGCATTCGATCTGCCGCAGATCGGCCGCTCGCCGGCACGGTTCGATTTCGCCAAGCTCGAAAGTCTCGATGGCCACTATATCCGCCAATGCGACGATGCCGGATTGCTCGCGGCAATCGAAAAGCTTTTGCCGTATCTTGCCGACGGTCCGACGCTCGCCGCCAAAATGACGCCGCCACTGCGCCAGCAATGGCTGGCGGCCATGCCAAGCTTGAAAGAGCGCGCCAAGACTCTCCTCGATATCATTGACGGCGCACACTTTCTTTTGGCGGACCGGCCCATTTCACTCGATGACAAGGCGGCGGCCCTCCTCACGCCGGACGCCAGGACGCTGTTGGCAGACGTCGCCGCCGAACTCGCCAAGGTGGAACCGTGGACGGCCGAGGCAACCGAACGTGCGGTGCGCAGTTTCGCGGAGCAAAAGGCCGCCAAGCTTGGAGCGGTTGCGCAGCCTTTGCGCGCCGCCCTGACCGGACGAACGACCTCTCCCGGTATCTTCGAAGTGCTCACCGTTCTGGGCAAGGCCGAGAGCCTCGGCCGTCTCGCCGATCGGTCGCAATAATTTAGTGATTGCCGGATAAGCCTTGCATTGTGGAATGCACAATTTTTGCCCCGGCGGTCCTTTCCGCCTTGTTTATGGGCTATTATCTTGCAGTGCACAGGCCGTTGCGCTACCCAAATACGGTCGGGTTAAACCTGCTGCCCAGCCGCGTTCGACGAATTGGCCGGGTCCGGCCCGCGTTTCCGGTTGTCAGATATCAAAGGTGTAATCATGGACGCAAAGACCGGCGCCAATATCAAGACTGGTACGCTTAAGCTCGGCGACAAGAGCTATACGTTTCCGATGTACGACGGCACGATCGGCCCGGAGGTGCTCGACGTCAGCAAGCTCTATTCCGAGACAGGTATCTTCACCTACGACCCCGGTTTCACGTCGACGGCCAGTTGCGAGTCCAAAATCACCTATATCGACGGCGACGAAGGCGTGCTGCTCTATCGCGGCTACCCGATCGCCGACCTCGCCGAACACGGCGATTTCCTCGAGACCTGCTACCTGCTCTTGTACGGCGAACTGCCGACGGCCGCGCAAAAGTCCGATTTCGTCAATCGCGTGGTCCATCACACGATGGTTCACGAGCAGATGAGCCGGTTCTTTCAGGGCTTTCGGCGCGACGCCCATCCCATGGCTGTCATGGTCGGCTCCGTCGGCGCGCTGTCGGCCTTCTATCATGACTCGACCGACATCACCGATCCGACCCAGCGCATGGTCGCCTCGATCCGCATGATCGCCAAGATGCCGACGCTGGCCGCCATGGCCTACAAATATTCGGTCGGTCAGCCGTTCATCTATCCGAAGAACAATCTCGATTACGCGTCGAACTTCCTGCACATGTGCTTCGCCGTGCCGTGCGAGGAGTACAAGCCCAATCCGGTGCTGGCGCGCGCCATGGACCGCATTTTTACTTTGCATGCCGACCACGAGCAGAATGCCTCGACCTCGACCGTGCGGTTGGCGGGTTCCACGGGCGCCAATCCTTTTGCCTGCATTGCCGCCGGCATTGCCTGTCTGTGGGGGCCCGCGCATGGCGGCGCCAACGAGGCTGCGCTGAAAATGCTCGGCGAGATCGGCAGCGTCGACCGGATTCCCGAATACATCAAACGGTCGAAGGATCCGAAGGATTCATTCCGGCTGATGGGTTTTGGCCATCGCGTCTACAAAAACTACGATCCGCGCGCCAAGATCATGCAGAAGACCTGCTACGAGGTGCTCAACGAACTCGGCATCAAGGACCCGCTTCTCGATGTCGCAATGGAGCTTGAAAAGATCGCGCTTCACGACCCGTATTTCATCGAGAAAAAACTCTACCCCAATGTCGATTTCTATTCCGGCATCACGCTCCGCGCGATGGGCTTCCCGACCACGATGTTCACCGTGCTGTTTGCGCTTGCGCGTACCGTCGGCTGGATCGCGCAGTGGAAGGAAATGATCGAGGATCCGCACCAGAAGCTCGGCCGTCCGCGCCAGCTCTATACGGGCGCGCCGCTGCGCGACTACCAGCCGATGTCGAAGCGAAAATAATTCTCAGGCGTCGTTGCGGACGGAGCGAAGCAATCCAGCGTCCGAAACCGGATTGCTTCGCCGTTTTAGCTCCTCGCAATGACGAGGAAATTCACCTCGGATTATAAGCCCAGGTCAGATATACGCCGCCCCAGGTGAAGCCGCCGCCGAAGGCTGCAAGGATCAGCCGGTCACCGGCCTTGAGCTTGCTTTCGTAGTCCCACAGACACAGCGGAATCGTGGCCGCGGTCGTATTGCCGTATTTGTGGATGGTGATCATCACCTGCTTCGGGTCGAGCTTCATGCGCTCGGCCGTTGCTTCGATGATGCGCTTGTTGGCCTGATGAGGCACCAGCCAATCGATCTTGTCGCTGGTTAGCCGATTGCGCTTCATCAATTCGGTCGCGACTTCCGCCATGCGCGCGACTGCGAATTTATAAACCGCCGCCCCTTCCTGATGAACGTAATGCAAGCGCTTGGCGACCGTCTCTGCCGTCGGCGGCATGCGGCTGCCACCTGCTTTTTGATGCAGGTGCGGCATGCCCGAGCCATCGGAGCGCAGCAGCGTGTCGATAATGCCGAATTTCTTGTTTGGCTCGAGCAGCACGGCGCCGGCGCCGTCGCCGAACAGCACGCAGGTGGCGCGATCCGTGTAATCGATGATCGACGACATCTTGTCGGCGCCGACCACGATGATTTTTCGAAACGTCCCGTTCTCGATGAATTGCGTCGCGACGGTCAGCGCATAGACGAAGCCGGAACAGGCCGCCTGGACGTCGAAGCTGCCGATGGAACGGATACCGCACATATCGCAGATGAGATTGGCGCTCGACGGAAAGACGAAATCCGGCGTCGTCGTCGCGCAGATCAGGAGTTCGACTTCGCCGGGCGCCGTTCCCGTTTTCGTCAGGAGGCCGCGCACCGCGTGCGCGCCCATATGCGAGGTGCCGAGACCCTTGCCCTTGAGAATGCGCCGTTCCTTGATGCCTGTCCGTTCGGTGATCCACTCGTCGCTGGTATCGACCATCTCCGCGAGTTCGGCGTTACCGAGCACGTCCGGCGGAACGTAGCCGAAAACCCCGGTGATCGCGGCCCGGATCGGGGACTTCCGGGACGTTCTTTTTGACTTTTTCACACGAAATACTTTGAATTTACGCTGTGGGGCGGCGGGATGACGTGCGGCTTAGCAGGATGCTTGCGGCAATGGTAGGGCCGCGGCGGCCGCCCGGTTAACATGGGCGGACGGCTTCGCCGGTGTCCGCCGTCTCGCTGCGGCCCTGGCGGGCTGTTTCGAGAACGATTGCAGCCGCCTTGGCGCTGGGAGCGCCGGCCTCGACCGCCATGATGTCATCGAGCCGGCGGAAGCCTTCAATCTGGCGCCGGCGCTCCGCGCTGTCGGACAGAAGCGGCAAGAGCGCCGCGACAAGCTTGTCCGCGGTGCAGTCCTCCTGCAGGAACTCCGGAACAATGTTTTCGCCGATCACGAGATTGGCGAGGATCACGCTAGGCAGGTTTGCTTGCAGCCGGATCAGCCGCGCAACCATCGCCTCCAGGGCATGCAGACGATAGGCCGCAACCATAGGCACGCCGGAGAGCGCCAACTCGAGCGTCACGGTGCCGGACGCCGCCAGCGCTGCCCGCGCCTTGCGGAACGCTGCCCGCTTTTCAGCTGGATCGACGACGATCCGCGGCTGGGTGGTCCAGCCGGCAACGGCATCGCGCAGTTGCGAGGCAATATGCGGCACCGTCGGCAGCACGAGTTCAATCGGCCCGGCCCGGGCGACGAGCTGCGCGATCGCAGCGCCGAAGATCGGGGCGAGCCGCCGGATCTCGACCGACCTGCTTCCCGGCAACGCAAGGATCAGAGGCGGATCGGCAAGCCGCCGTTTCGCCTCCTCAGCATCGGGCCGCAATTCGCCAAGGCGCTCGATCAGCGAATGGCCGACATAGGTGCAAGGCGGCCCGCCGAGCCGGGCATGAACTGCGGGCTCGAACGGCAGCAGCGCGAGAACGTGGTCGACATAAGCGCGCATCGCGCGCGCCCGTCCGGACCGCCAGGCCCAAACCGACGGCGACACGTAGTCGACGACGGGGATCGACGGAGCAAGCCGTCGCACGCGCCGGGCGACGCGATGGGTAAAGTCCGGACTGTCGATTATGACGAGAGCGTCCGGTCGCGCATCGACGATGGCCTGCGCGGTTTCGCGAATGCGGCGTATGATGGTCGGCAACCGTCCCGGAATGGCGGCAAGACCGATGATCGACAGCTCGCCGATCGGAAATGGACTGGTGATGCCGGCGGCAGCCATGGCGCGGCCACCGATGCCGGCAAGAACGAGCGCACTTCCTTCGCGCTCGCGGAGCGCGTTTGCCAGCGCCGCCCCGAGCGCGTCGCCGGATTCCTCGCCCGCGACGATATAGATCGAAAGCGGCCGTAACGGCGAAGGCTGCGGCGCGTGCGTCATGCCGGAATGTCCTCGCGCACGCCGACAAAGAAAATCCCGGCACGGTCGGCCGCCGCGATCACCTGCTCCGCGTCCGCGATCATTGTGCTGCCGGCGGTGACGGCAAGTCCGGCAAGACCGGCCTGAGCGACCTTCTCGATCGTGAGTGGCCCAATTGAAGGCAAATCGAAACGGCGATCCTGTCCAGGCTTGGGCGCCTTCACCAGGACGCCGGTGCCGGGTGAAGCAGTAACCCGGCCAAGCCGGCGTAAATCGGTCAGCCGGGCGAGCATATGATCGGTGCCCTCGGCGGCTTCGACGGCCAGCACGTGGTTGTCGGCAACGACCGCGGCCTGCCCGACGTCGAACGGCCCCAGCGCAGCTATCATCGTCAGGGCTCGCGCAATGTCAGCCCGATCGCGTTCGGAGGGCTGATGACGGCCAAACACCCCTTCGGCCACCAGGATTTCGGGCGCCACATCCTTAACGCCGACAACGCGCAGCCCGCCGCGTTCGGCGATCTTCGCGACGCCGGAAATGAGCTTGTCATCGCCGCCGCGGTAGGCGCGCACCAGTCCGGGCATCGCTCTGATGGTTTCCCAATCGAGGCGAAGCTGCGTGATGTGGGGCCGCAACACCGTTCCGATGAAGAGGAGTTCGCGGCAATTTTCCGCGCGGGCAAGGCGAAAAAAGTGCCCGGCCTGCCCGATCGAAATCCAGTGATGCGTATAGCGTGCGACGAGCGCGGGGTCGGCCCAGCCTTTAAGGCCGAACATGACGAGGCTGCGGCCCTGGCGCTTCACGGCCTCCGCGACTGCGCCGGGAAAACTTCCCCCGCCACAGATGATCGCCAGCGGACCGTTGCCTTGCGCCTCAGCCATGCTCGCGCTCTTTAACTGTCCTCTTCGGCCGGCGCGTCGGCGTCGCGCCGGACGCGCGGACGCATCAGCGGGCGTTTACCCCCGGCACGAATGAACGCAATGATCTTGCCGACCATCGGATCATCGGCAAATTCACGCGCGACGGCATCGACGCGATCCGCGATACGTCCTTCGGTGAAGAACAACGAGCGGTATGCGCGGCGGACCCGATGCATCTCGGCTCGCGTTGCGCCGCGCCGGCGCATGCCGACGATATTCAGTCCGACGAGCGCGCCGGTCTGGCCCAGTGCAAATCCGAACGGGATGATATCGTCGCGCGCCGCCGACATTCCGGCCATCATGACGCCTTCGCCGATGCGCACGAACTGATGGATGGCGACGTGGCCGCCGAGAAATGTGTGTTGGCCGACGCTCACATGGCCGCCGAGCACAACGTTGTTCGCGAGCGTCACGTCATCGGCCACGTCACAATCGTGTCCGACATGCGATCCCACCATCAACAGGCACCGATCGCCGACGCGGGTCACTCCGCCGCCGGCCTCGGTCCCGGTATTCATGGTGACGCTCTCACGCAATTCGCAGCGCGCGCCGATGATGAGCCTGGTCGCACCGCCGCGGTAATGCACCGATTGCGGCGGCGTGCCGAGCGAGGAGAAAGGATAGACGACAGTACCCTCGCCGATTGTCGTTACGCCGGTGACGCAGACGTGACTGAGAAGCCGAACGCCGGATTGCAGCTCGGCTTGCGGACCGATCAGGCAATAGGGTCCGATCTCGACGCCATCGGCAATGCGCGCGCCGTCGGCGACGCGCGCGGTCGGGTCGATCGCCATTCAAACCTCGGTGATGATCGCGCCGACTTCAGCTTCGGCGATGAGCGTGTCACCGACCTTGGCTTCAGCACGGTACCACCACATGTTGCGGCGTTGCGCGATTTTGTTGACGTGGTATTCGATGGTGTCGCCCGGCACCCCGGGCTTGCGGAATTTGGCTTTGTCGATCGTGAGAAAATACATCGCGCGCTGTTTTTCTTTTGGACTCATCTGCCGCAAACACAACACGCCCGCCGTCTGCGCCATGCCCTCGATCACCAGGACGCCGGGCATCACCGGATTGTCCGGAAAATGTCCCATGAATTGCGGCTCGTTGATCGTGACGTTCTTGATGCCGATGCCATGTTCCTCGCCCCGAATGTCGATGATGCGATCGATCATGACAAACGGATAGCGATGCGGCAGCAGCCGCAGGATTTCGCGGATATCGGCGATTTCCACGCTCTCGCTGCTCATTCCTCCGCTCCCCCGGATTTGCGGCCTCGCCGCACCATGCGACGCAGCGTTGCAGCGCCGCGCTTCCAATCGATGGCCGGCTCCGCGGGAAAACCGGCCCAGCGCGCTTTGGGCGGAACATTCGACATGACGCCGGCCCGCGCACCGATCATCGCGCCCGCGCCGATCGTGATGTGGTCGGCGACGCCCGCCTGTCCCCCCATCATGACGAAGTCTCCGACTGTCGTACTACCTGATATGCCGACCTGCGAGACGATCAGGCAATGCCGGCCGATCGAACAGTTGTGTCCGATCTGGACCAGATTGTCGATTTTGGTGCCTTCGCCGATGATCGTGTCGCGCGTGGCGCCCCGATCGATCGTCGTATTGGCGCCGATTTCGACGTCGTCTTGAATGATGGCCCGCCGCGTTTGCGGGATTTTCTGGTGACCTTGCGGCGACGGCAAATAGCCGAAGCCATCCTGGCCGATGCGTGCGCCGGGATGGATGATCACCCGGTCGCCGATCAAAGCGTGCAGGATCGAAGCGCCCGCGCCGATCGCGCAGTCGCGGCCGATACGAACGTCGGGTCCTATAACCACGCCCGGTCCGATCAGCGTGTTCGCTCCGATCTCGGCCCGAGGCCCGATAACCGCGAGCGGATCGACGTTCACGCCGGCCTCGAGTCGCGCCGTCGGATGAATTTGCGCACTCGCAGCGCGCCCGTTCGTATCGAACAGGGACGCCGGCCGCAGCATGTGCGGGAAAGAGCTTGCGGGCGATGGCAACAAAGGCGGGATAGGGATGCGGCGTTTCCAGTACCGCCAATCCGGGCGGCGCCGCCGCCACAAACCGCGGCGCAATCAGGCAGGCGCCGGCCCGTGTCGTGGCGAGTTCGTCCGAAAACTTCGAACTGTCGAGAAAGCTGATGTCGGACGCTTCGGCGGTATCGAGCGGCGCAATATTGCAGATGCGGCGGTCGGCTGGATCGCCCTGCCGCAGCGTGGCGCGAGTCAACGCGGCGATTTCGCCGATCGTCAACTCGCAGTTCGATTTGACAAGATCTGGCATAGCCGTTCGGGCGCGCACTTGAGCCGCGGTCAGAATTTCGTTCCGCCGCCGAAGGCAAAAAACTGGGTTTTGTCGTAACCTGCCTTGAGGAATGGATAGGCAAAATCAAACCGCAGCGGGCCGAACGGCGAATCCCAGATGATACTGGCGCCGACCGACGCACGTACGGTCGCACTGTCGGCGAATTGCATGCCGCACTGGCAGACGAAAGGCGTCGGTGGTGCAGAAATCAAAGAAGTAACAGTACCGTTGATTTCTCCGGTTGCGGGATATTGGGTCTCGCCCTTGTAGCCCCACACCGACCCGGAATCGACGAAGACCGCGCCCCTGAAGCCGGTGTCCTTGGGCAGGAAATAGAACGGATACTGGAATTCGAGGCTGGCACCCCAGTACATGGTGCCGCCGATATTATCGTTCGAAGTTCCAGCCGTGATATCGCGCGGCCCGAAACCGGCCGGCTGAAAGCCGCGGACGAGGTTCGGGCCCATCTTGAAGTCATCAAGCATGCGCACGTAACCGTCAGTCGATGCACATTCGCCCGTAGGGCATTTATTCAGGCCGATCATGTCGCCCGCCTGCAAATGCAGGATGCTGATGAGATCGCTGACCACTTCGTAATAGGCGCGAAAGTCTGCGACGGATTTGATGTACGACACATCGCCGCCAACGCCGGCGAAATCTTGCCCGAAGGAGAAATAGACGCCGCTGGTCGGAAGCTTGTTGTTGTCCAGTGTGCTGTAGGCTAGACCATATCCGATCGCTGAAGTCAGCGTCGTCCCCGCGGCAAGCTCCTCACGTACCGGCAATGAGGCCTGACCGTAGGTCATGCAGGTAAAGCCGGTCGACGGCGGAGATGGATATGCCGCCGCGCCGCCTGCCGTGATCCCATTGATCGTCGGGAAAGTGTTCGCGAAATCCGGATTGATATTGTTGCAGTCGTTCAAGTACGACGGCAACGTAATCTTCTGGGTGTACAGCGAATACCGCAGCTGAACGGCAAGATCTTCACGGATTGGAAGACCCCACTTGAGTGTTCCGCCGTAAGATTCGGTTCCGTATGACAGGTAGCTGTTGGCGAGTGTCTGCTTCGCAAACAGGTCGAGCCCCAGGCTCGACCTGGTATCGAGAAAATACGGCTCGGAGAAACCCATCTCGACACTGCGTATGAACTCGCCGTAGGTCACCGCCGTGCTGGCATAGCGGCCGGTGCCGAGAAGGTTGCGCTCCGAGAGCGAAACTTCGGCAAGCCAGCCGTTCGCCGTCGAGTAACCGCCCATGATCGAGAAATCGCCGGTCGATTGCTCCTCAACGTCGACATTGATCACCACCCGGTCCGGCGCCGAGCCGGGCTCGTTGGTGATCTTCACCGTCTTGAAGTAATTGAGGTTCTTGATTCTACGCTCCGCGCGATCGATCAGCGCGCGATTGTACGGATCGCCTTCGCCGATATCGAATTCGCGCCGGATCACATAGTCGCGCGTACGGTAATTGCCGCGAATGTTGATGCGCTCGATATAGGCGCGAACACCCTCATCGACCACGAAGACGACGCCGATCGTCTTTGCCTGTGCGTTGCGGTCACCGCGCGGCCGCACCGTGCCAAACGGATAGCCGCGCCGCGCCAATTCGACCGTAATGTCTTCGACCGTCTTCTCGATTGATTCGCCGTTATAGACTTGTTTGTTCGCCATCCGCAGAAATGGCCGTAACGACTGCGCGTCGATGGCGCGAACATTCGATTGAATATCGACGACGCCGAAATGGTAGACCGCGCCCTCCTCGATCGTGAAGGTGACGATGAAGCCCTTCTTTGACGGATCGTATTCGCCGGTCGCCGAGACAACCTGAACGTCGGCAAAGCCGTGTTTGAGGTAGAAGCGCCGGATCAAATCGCGGTCGGCCTCGATGCGATCGGCATCGTAGACGTCCGTCGTCTGCAGAAAGCTCAGCCAATTCGATTCCGCGGTCTTGATCACTTCCTTGAGGCGGTATGCCGAATATGAGTTGTTGCCGACAAAAACGATCGACTTGATGCCGGTCTTTTCGCCTTCATTGATCTCAAAAACCAGATCGACGCGATTGTTCGGCCGATCGATGATCTTCGGCACCACGGTGACGTCGAAGCGTCCGTTGCGCTGATAGACTTCGATGATGCGCTGGGTATCCGCCTGCACCACGGGCTTGGACAGCGAGCCGCGTTCCTTCGACTGGATCTCTTCCTTGAGCTGCTCGTCCTTGATCCGGCGATTGCCTTCGAATGCGAGCCGATTGATCACCGGCGCCTCGACAACGGTGACGATCAGCTTGCCGCCGGCTTGCGAGATGCGCACATCCTGGAACAGGCCGGTGGCGTAAAGCGCCTTCAGCCCCGCATCGATTTTGGCAGCGTCCAGCCGCTCGCCGGCGGCTCCCGCCTTGAAATACGAGCGGACAGTGTCCGCGTCGACACGGCGATTGCCTTCAACAACGATTGAATTTGATGCAGGTCCGCTATCGGCCGGCGCTGCAGCAGCGGCGCCCGCCAAAAAGCCAAAGATACCCATCCCCAGGAGCAAGACGGCTACGACAAGCCCCTGTTTTACCCGCACACACATGTCCATGCGCAAAGCGCCCTTGCTACCCTTTTAGCAGCCGCCCCCAGTGGCGGGTTACGTCGTATCTCCCTCAATGCTCCTTGCGCGGAATCCAACTTCTTTTAATGCTTCAAATACTTATAGCACGCCGTTGCGCTATTGCCATGGCCCCCCGAGGCCGCGGCTCTAGGACGTCGTCAGATGCACGATGTCATTGAAAGTTGCAAATATCATCAACATCACGACGATCGCGAGACCGATCCGAAACCCGAACTCCTGCGCCCGTTCCGACAGCGGACGGCCCCGCATCGCTTCGATCGAATAGAACAAAAGGTGACCGCCATCCAGGAGGGGAATCGGGAACAGGTTCAGAAGCCCGATCGAGACCGAAAGTACGGCAGCAAGATGGATGAGCGCTACAAAACCGATGGTTGCAACCTGGCCTGAAATCTGCGCGATCCGGATCGGGCCGCCGAGCTGGTCGGCCGCCTCGCGTCCGACGACAACGCCGCCGATATAGCTGAGCGTCCGGTCGATGACGAACCATGTCTCCTGGGCTCCCATCACCACGGCGCGGGGCGGCGAAACCGGCTGGTATTTAAGGTCTTCCGCCGCCATCGAGCGGCTGATGCCGAGAATGCCGATGCGATGAACGTTGCCGAAATTGTCTTTGACCTCTTTCAGCGCCGGCTTCGCCTGGAGCACGAGCTCGGCGCCTTTGCGGTCCACCTTGATGTCGAGCGTTTCACCGGCGCTCTCGCTGACGATGCGCTGCATATCGGAGAAGTTGTCGACGGCCTGGCCGTCGATGGCGACGACGACGTCGCCCGGCTGGAATCCGGCGGCCGCGGCGGCACTATCGGCCTGCACGGCGTCGACCCGCGAGCTCATGGTCTGCTTGCCGTAGACCATGAAGATCCCGGCAAAAATCACTATAGCCAATATGAAATTGGCAATCGGACCCGCAGCCACGATAGCCGCCCGCTTGGGCACCGGCTGGAAAAAGAAGCTTTGGGCGCGGTCGCCCGGGCTCATGGCCTCAAGGCGGGTCCCGTCAGGCACGCTGGCCGCATTCTCATCGCCGAAGAACTTCACATAACCGCCCAGTGGAATCGCCGAAATCTTCCAGCGCGTGCCATGCCGGTCATTAAATCCTGCTATTTCGGGACCGAATCCAATGGAAAAAACGAGAATTCGGACGCCGCACAGGCGTCCCACCAGGAAATGTCCCAACTCGTGGAAAAACACCACGAGACTGAGGACGAAGAGAAAAGGAACGAGGTAGCCGACCACGCCGCCACCCAACGCATGCAAATGCGACAAAAAATACGACCCCATGATGGTGCCTGACGCCCCCAATGTGTTCCCGCCCCGAACTCCTTAACGCTAGGATGCCATTGCGGCAATTTCGGGCAAGAGGTCGGCAGCTAACCTTCTTGCATTATGGTCAACGGCGAGCGCTTCATCGACCGATTGAGGCTCTGCGGTCTCGCCGCGCCGTTCCATGGCAGCGAGCGTCGCCTCGACCAGGGCCGCAATCCCGTTAAATCCGATACGCCGGTCGATGAATTCGCGCACGGCGACCTCATTGGCCGCGTTCAGCACCGTCGGCGCCCCGCCCCCCGCAGCCAGCGCCCGCCGCGCGAGCGCCAGCGCCGGGAACCGCACCATATCGGGCTCCTCGAAGCTCAGCGTGCCCAGAGCCGCCAGATCGAGCCTGGGCGCCGGAGTACCCATGCGTACCGGCCACGCCAGGCAATGCGAGATGGGAATTCGCATATCCGGCGAGCCGAGCTGTGCAATCACCGAGCCATCGCGAAACTCAACCAGGCCGTGGACGATCGATTGCGGATGCACCACGACGTCGAGTTCGTCGGGCGTCAGCCCAAACAGGTGCAGGGCTTCGATCAGTTCGAGGCCCTTGTTCATCAGCGTCGCGGAATCGATCGTGATCTTCGGCCCCATCGACCAGGTTGGATGTTTCAGCGCCTGCTCGACCGTAACCTTGCGAATTGCTTCGAGCGTCCAGGTCCGGAACGGTCCGCCGGACGCTGTGAGAACGATGCGCCGCACATCCTCGCGGCGGCCCGCGCTCAGCGCCTGGAAAATCGCATTATGCTCGGAATCGACCGGCAAGACCGTGGCGCCCGCGGCCGCCGCGCGCCGCATGAACAATGCGCCGGCGCAGACGAGGCACTCCTTATTGGCGAGCGCAACGGTTGCGCCGCGTTCGGCCGCGGCGAGCGTCGGCGCGAGACTTGCGGCGCCGGTAATCGCCGCCATGACCCAATCGGCCGGCCGCTGCGCGGCCTCGACGATTGCCGCCGGTCCGGCCGCTACTTCGATGCCGGAGCCGGACAGTTCAGCCTTGAGCTCGCCATAGACCGCCGCATCAGCGATCGCGGCAAAGCGTGCGCCGAATTCGCGCGCCAGACGTGCCAACGCGGACGCATCGCGATGCGCCGTTACAGCTTCGACCTGATAGCGATCGGCATTACGCCGCAGCAAATCCGCGGTGCTCGAGCCGACCGAGCCGGTCGCGCCGAGCAGCGTCACCGAGCGTGGTTGAGGCGCAGTGCCGGACTTGGCCGCCGGGCGGCTCTTTGTCATCGGGCCAATCATGCAAACACTACCATGCCAATAAGCCGCGTCCGGGCGCGACCATGCCCTGGCGCACGAGCCCGATCAGTACAGCCGCCAGGGCTGCGACCAGAAAACCATCGAGACGATCCATCATACCGCCATGACCGGGAATAAGGCCGCTCGCATCCTTTGCGCCAAAGCGCCGCTTCACCGCGGACTCAAGAAGATCCCCGCCTTGCGCGACGACGGACAGCAATAATGCCAAAACTCCCGCAATTGCTGGCCTTGTTCCCACGCTCGCATAAGCGACCAGGGTGCCCGCGGCAACCCCCCCGACAAGGCCGCCGAACGCTCCCGACCATGTCTTTTTCGGGCTGATGCTTGGCCACAAGAGCGGACCGCCGATAGAGCGCCCGGCCAGATAGGCGGAAATATCGGTCGCCCAAACGGTCGCGAACAGAAAGAGGATTGCCGCAAAGCCGAACTCCGGATCGTTGCGCAACAGCACGGGAGCAAGGAGCGCGACGCCGGCATAAACCACCCCGGCCGCGCCCCAGACCACGGGATTTGCGGCGGGGTATCGGCGCGGCCATGCGGTCGCGAGGCCGGCTGCGATGATCGCGCCGATTGCAATCGCTGTGGTCGCGGCGCCCGCCGCATTCCTGCCGGCGAACACCGCCGCGACGACAAGCGCCACCAGGCCCGGTGCGAGAATGCGCAAGTCCAAGGTCTTGGCAACGAGCGCGGTCCATTCGCCAAGAATAATGCCGGCGGCGACAAGGTAAGCGGCGAGAAACAGCCAGCCGCCAAAATAAGCGATGAGGATCGCGACCGGCGCCAGTGCGAGAGCCGACACGAGACGCAGCGAAAAGTTGCGCCCATCGCCCGCCTCGACCGCGATATTGCCGCCTTCGCCGGGTTCGTGCCGGTTCAGGGTGATCACGAGCCCGTCTGAGCGATCAGGCCGCCGAAGCGGCGCTCGCGCCTGCGATATTCGGCGATTGCGCCCTCGAGCGCAGCGCGGTCGAAATCCGGCCAGTTGATCGAGACAAAAACCAGTTCGCTATAGGCGGCCTGCCAGAGAAGAAAATTCGACAGGCGCTGCTCTCCGCTGGTGCGGATGATGACGTCGGGATCGGGCAAATCAGGTGCATCGAGCTGGGCGGCGAGACGCTCCGGAGTAATATCCGACGCGGCGAGACGCCCTTCGGCAACTTCGATCGCCAGCCGGCGGGCGGCGCGCGCGATCTCCCGCCGGGCGCCGTAATTGAATGCAACGACAAGCGTGAGACCGTCATTACCGCCGGTGAGGTTTTCCGCCTCTTCGAGAAGGTTCCGGATATCCGGCGAAAGGTCGTCGCGCTCGCCGATAATGCGCACGCGCACATTGCTCTTGTGCAGATCGGCGAGATCGTTGCGGATAAAGCGTCGCAACAGTGTCAGCAGATCGCGGATTTCCGACTGCGGCCGCGACCAGTTCTCGGAACTGAACGAGAAAATTGTCAAAACGGAAATGCCAAGATCGCTCGCCGCGCGAACCGTCTTGCGCAACGCCTCGACGCCGCGGCGATGGCCCGCCACCCGCGGCAGGCCGCGGCCCGATGCCCAGCGTCCGTTGCCGTCCATGATGATGGCGACGTGGCGCGGCATCTCGAAGCCGTCGCTGGACGCGTGCAGCGGTTCGGTCGCCTTTTCGCTTGATCTGGCGGCGTCGCTCAAACGGTCATGATCTCCTTTTCCTTGCCGGCGAGAAGCTTTTCGACTTCGCCGATCGTGGAATCCGTTACCTTCTGTACTTCGCCGGCCTGGTGGTTGTGTTCGTCTTCACTGATCTCGTGATCCTTCTCGAGCTTTTTGAGATGATCGAGGCCGTCGCGGCGGACGTGACGAACGGCGACGCGCGCGCCTTCGGCGTATTTATGGGCGACTTTGGCAAGCTCGCGCCGGCGCTCCTCGTTGAGTTCCGGAATACGCAATCGCAGGACCTGTCCTTCGGTGGACGGGGTCAATCCGAGATTGGCAACCGATATCGCCTTCTCGACGGCGTGGACCATCGAGCGGTCCCAGACCTGGACGCTGAGCAGACGCGGCTCCGGAACGCTGACGGTAGCGAGCTGATTGAGCGGCATGTGGCTGCCATAGGCTTCGACCTGAACGTGGTCGAGCAAAGCGGTCGACGCGCGGCCGGTGCGTAATCCCGACAGCTCTTGCCGCAACGACGCGATAGCGCCCTGCATGCGGCGCTTGAGGTCGTTCATGTCGAAATCCGCTAATGCCATGACACGCTCCCTGGCAGCCTCCGTGGCGTTCTATCGGCTCCGTTCGTCAACCGCCGCCGACGCTAGTCGATGATGGTGAAGGGCCCTTTCCCGCGCAATACGTTCTCGATCGCGCCCGTCTGGCGGATCGAAAAGACGATGATAGGTATACGGTTTTCCTGGGCCAGCGCGAAGGCCGTGGCATCCATGATTTTCAGGCGGCGATCGAGCGCCTCCTGATAGTCGAGATGCTTGTACCGGGTGGCCTTGGCGTCCTTCTTCGGATCGGCGGTATAAACCCCATCCACATCGGTCGCCTTGAAGACGGCGTCGCATTCCATCTCGGCGGCGCGCAGGATCGCCGTGGTATCGGTGGTGAAATACGGATTGCCGGTCCCGCCGGCGAAAACGATGATGCGCTTGTCTTCGATGTGCCGCAGCGCGCGCTGGCGTTCGTAGGTTTCGCAAACCTGGGGCATCGAAAGGGCCGACATCACGCGGGCGCTTGCGCCGGCACGCTCGATCGCCGCTTCCATGACCAGCGCATTCATCACCGTCGCCAGCATGCCCATGGCATCGGCGGTAGGCCGTGACAGTCCGTTTTCGGAAATCTGAGCGCCGCGAAGCACATTGCCGCCGCCGACGACAACGCCGAGCGAGATACCGAGCCCGCGGGCGGCAACGAGGTCGGCCGCGAAGCGATCGATTGTCGGCTGATGAATACCGAACTTTTCAGGACCGCTGAGCGCTTCACCCGAGAGCTTGACGATCACCCGCCGGTATTTCGGTTTCGCCATCGGGATGTCCCGCCCCTCGCCGCCGATTCTCGCAGCATAGGGCCAGCCTATCCGCGAACGTCATTGAACAGCAGGGCGATCAGCGCGCGCCGGCAAGCGCCGCGACTTCGCCGCCAAAATCGCTTCCCTGCCGTTCGATTCCCTCACCAAGCGCAAAGCGCACGAAGCCGCCGACCTTGATCGGGCCTCCGGCCTTCCCCTCGGCTTCCTTCAACGCCTGGGCGACGCTCTTCTTGTCGTCAAAAATGAACGGCTGATCGAGCAGGCAGACTTCCTTGTAGAAAGTCTTCAGCCCGGACTCGACGATCTTTTCCACGACATTTTGCGGTTTGCCCTGGGCCTTCGCCTTGTCGGCAAGCACCGCCTTCTCACGCTCGATGGCGGCGGCGTCGAGGCCTGACGGATCGACGGCCTGTGGATTGGCGGACGCGATATGCATCGCCACCATCCGGCCGATGGCCTTGAGTTCGTCGGCATTGCCCGGCGATTCCAGTGCGACGATGACGCCGATCCGGCCGAGCCCGTCCGTCACCGAACTGTGCACGTAACTCGCCACCGCGCCCTTGCCGACCGATAATTCGGCGGCACGGCGCAAAGTCATGTTCTCGCCGACCTTGGCGATCGTATCGCTGATGGAGTCGGCGACGGAAATACTGCCGGCGGGCGCGGCGAGGATTTTGCCGACGTCGGAACCGGCATCGAGCGCCACATTCGCGATCAGCTTCACCAGGCCCTGGAACAGATCGTTACGGGCGACGAAATCGGTCTCGGAATTGACCTCGACCACAATACCCTTGGTCGCCGTCACCGCGACGCCGATGAGACCTTCGGCGGCGACACGCCCGGCCTTCTTGGCGGCCTTGGACAAGCCCTTCTTGCGCAGCCAGTCGACCGCGGCATCGAGATTGCCGGCGGACTCGCTGAGCGCCGCCTTGCAATCCATCATGCCCGCGCCGGTCTGGTCACGGAGCTCTTTCACCATGCCTGCGCTGATATTCGTCGTCATCGATAAGGCCCTTACACTTCCTCGGCGGTCAATTCCTTGGCCTTGGCGATCCAGCCTTCGACGCGGCCCGGAAGTCCGACTTCTTCGCCGACATTGTGCGCGGCGGTCGGCGACAGGTCGGCAATCTGCTGGAAGTGGAAAATGCCGAGATCGTTGAGCTGTTTCTCGATCACCGGCGATACGCCGGTAAGCTTTTTAAGATCGTCGGCGACGCCGCGCGGGCCCGACAGCGGCTCGAAGCCGAGCTTGTTGATTTCGGGCGGCAGCTCCTCGACGATCGGCTCGGCCGCGGCGCCGGCATCGACGCCGTGCGAGCCCTGCGCGCGTGAAATGCCGTCGATCGCGGCCTTGGCGACGAGATCGCAATAGAGCGTGATGGCGCGGCTCGCGTCGTCATTGCCGGGCACGACGTAAGTAATGCCCTCGGGATCGCAATTGGTGTCGACGACGGCTGCGACCGGAATGTTCAGACGGCGCGCTTCCTTGATCGCGATGTCTTCCTTGTTGGTATCGATCACAAAGATCAGGTCGGGAAGCCCGCCCATGTCCTTGATGCCGCCGAGCGAGCGATCGAGTTTGTCGCGTTCGCGCTGCAGCGTCAGCCGCTCTTTCTTGGTGTAGCCCTGCCCCTCGTTGGAGCTGAGCATTTCTTCGAGCGCGCGCAGCCGCTTGATCGAGTTGGAAACCGTCTTCCAGTTGGTCAGCGTGCCGCCGAGCCAGCGCGAATTGACGTAATACTGCGCGCAGCGCTTGGCGGCTTCAGCGATGCCGTCCTGCGCCTGGCGCTTGGTGCCGACGAACAGGATGCGTCCGCCCTGGGCCACGGTGTCGCTGACAGCCTGCAACGCGCGATGCAGCATCGGCACCGAAAGCGTCAGGTCGACGATGTGGATGTTGTTGCGGGTGCCGAAGATGTACTCGGACATCTTCGGGTTCCAGCGGTGGGCCTGATGGCCGAAGTGCACGCCAGCTTCCAAAAGCTGGCGCATATTGAAGTCTGGCAGTGACATGTCGTTCTCCGGTTGATCCGCCGCGAACCGATGAGTCTAGCCTTACGGCCAGACACCGGACGGCCCTAAGGCCAAGGTCCGCGTGTGAGATTGCGCGCCTTATATAGGCTGGGGGCCTGTGAACGCAACCGAAACGTTGCGGCGACGGCACAAAGGCGGCCCCGGCCGCGATCAACCCGGACCGGCGCTCAGTAGCCCCGCCTTCGCTTCTTCTTGGCCGCTTTTTTGGCCGCAAGATGCGCGAGCCGGGAGGCTTCCCGGTCGTTGGTCGCCGCCACGGCGGGCGCCCCTTCGGTCGTTTGGGCGGGCGCGCTCGCCCCTGCCTTGGCGCGGTCGAGGACGAACCGGGCATAGTCGTCCATGTCACCCTTGAATGGCGTGATGTGACCGCCGGCCGTCAGCCACAGCCGGTCCGCGACAAGCTCGAGGAGCGAGCGGTCATGCGTGATGAGGATGACCGCCCCTTCGTAGTCGTTGAGCGCGTCGAGAAGCGCGCGGCGGCTGTCGATGTCGAGATGATTGGTAGGCTCGTCGAGGATGAGCAAATGCGGCGCCGCCATCGCGACGAGGTTGAGCAAAAGCCGCGCGCGCTCGCCGCCCGAGAGATTGGCAATTGTGGTTTCCTGCTTTTCGAACGACAGGCCGAACTGCGCGAGTCTTGATCGGCGCGCCGACTCGCTGTCGTCCGGCAATTCGCGCCGGATGATGTCGAGAGGCGTATCGTCGGGATCGAGCGCCTCGATCTGGTGCTGATGAAACCAGCCGACCTTGATGCGGCCCTCCCGCTGCATCAGTCCGGATTGCAGCGGCAGCGCACCGGCAAGCACTTTTGCAAAGGTCGACTTGCCCGCACCATTGACGCCGAGAAGCCCGATCCGGTCGTCGACGTCGAGCCGCAGATTGAGGTTACGCAACACCGTGGACTTGTCGTAGCCGGCAGCGGCGCCTTCGAGCTGAATAAGCGGCGGCGCCAGCGGCCGTTTCGGCGACGGTATGGTGAAGGGCGCGACGCGCTGCTCGACGATCTCGGCGATCGGCTCGAGCTTGGCGAGGCGCTTGATGCGCGACTGGGCTTGCGCGGCCTTGCTGGCCTTCGCTCGAAAGCGATCGATGAAGCGTTGCAGGTGCGCACGCTCGGCTTCCTGCTTGACCTTTGTCGCGGCCTGCAGGCGGCTCTTTTCCGCCCGTCGCGTTTCGAAATCGTTGTAGCCGCCGGTATAGAAATCGAGCTTGCCTTCGCTCAAATGCAATATCCCGTCCACGGAATTGTTCAGAAGCTCGCGATCGTGGCTGATGATGAGCGCGGTATTCGGATATTTGTTCAGCCGCGCCTCAAGCCACAGCGCGCCTTCGAGATCGAGATAGTTGGTCGGCTCGTCGAGGAGGAGAAGATCGGGCTCGGCAAACAGCGCCGCCGCCAGGGCGACGCGCATGCGCCAGCCGCCGGAGAATTCCGCCATCGGCCGTGTCAGGTCGTCGTTGGAAAAACCTAGCCCGCTGAGAATTTCGGCCGCACGGGCCGGGGCGCGGTCGGCATCGATGGCGTTGAGGAGCTGGTAGATGTCCGCAAGCTCTTCGGGTTCGGCGGTTTCCAGTTGGGCGTGGAGCGCTTCGCGGCGCGTGTCGGCGGCGAGGATCGTGTCCAGCAGTGTGACGGGAGTAGCCGGATGTTCCTGATCGACCGATCCGATCCGCGCGTTATTCGGCAGAATGATATCGCCGCTCTGGGCGGCGAGATCGCCCACGATCAGCTTGAACAGCGTGGATTTTCCAACCCCGTTGCGTCCCACCAGGCCGACTTTGGCGCCGGCAGGGATGGCAACGCTCGCCTCGTCGAAGAAGCGGCGGCCCCATGCGTCGAAAACGAGATTGTCGATCCGAAGCATGTCGGCTGCCGCGATTGAGGAATGCGATGGGGAGAAGACGCGGCGGTTCTTATCGTGATGCCACGAATTTGCAAGACATTCGTCGTTGCAGGGAAGAAAGCCGCGAAGCAGTGACTGTTTCTGCCTAAAGCGCCTCGACGGTGACAACGCCGGTGACCGCCTTGATGGCGCCCGCGATTTGCGGCGAAACCTTAAAGCGCCCCGGCAGCTTGACCTCGACCTCGTTGCCGTTTTGCAGCATCAGCACCATGCTGACCTCGCCGTCGCCAAGCTCGGGGCCGTTGCGCCCCTTCTGCATCGGCTCAAGGCGCCGCGCCACGCCCGCGATGGGCTCTTCGTTGCGCAGGAAAACGCGCAATCCGCGCTGCATCCTTGCCGCCGCCTCGTCGAGCGGCTCGACCGATTGAATGCGCGCACGCACCTCTTCGGCCTGCACTTCGGCGGTGAGAAACAGAAGGACCGCTTTCCCCGGCTCCAAGAGATCGCGGTATTGCGCGAGACCTTCCGCGAACAGCACCGCTTCGTAATGGCCGCTCGGATCGGACAGGCCGATGATTCCCATTTTGCTGCCGTTCTTGGTGCGCCGCTCGGTGCGCGCGACCACGGTCCCGGCGACGCGGCCGGCGCCGGCGCCGTTTTTGACCGCGCGCGCGAACTCCGACCATGACTGCACGCGCAGCCGCTTGAGCGCGGCGGCATAATCGTCGAGCGGATGCCCGGTGAGAAAAAACCCAACCGCCTCGAATTCGCGCTGCAGGCGCTCCGCAGGCAGCCACGGCTCAAGCGCCGGCACGATGACCCGGGCCGCCGAAGCTGTGCCGCCGAACAGTTCCGACTGGCCGCGCGCCACGTCCTCCTGGGTGCGCTGCGCCGTGGAAAGGAGCGCTTCGACGGCCGCGAAGGCGCCGGCCCGGTTCGGCTCGATCGTGTCGAATGCGCCGGAGGCTGCAAGACTTTCCAGGACGCGTTTATTGACGTTGCGCGGATTGATGCGCCGGCCGAAATCGGCGAGATCGACAAAAGGTTTGTCGCCGCGCGTGGCGATGATGCCATCGACGGCCTGCCGCCCGACCCCGCGCAAGGCGGCGAGCGCGTAATAAATCGTATTGCCCTCGACATCGAATTCGACGCCCGAGCGGTTGATCGAGGGCGGCTCAACCTTGATGCCGAGCCGTTCCGCCTCGGCGCGGAATTCGGCGAGCTTGTCGGTATTGCCCATCTCGAGCGTCATCGACGCCGCGAGGAATTCGACCGGGTAATTCGCCTTCATGTAGGCGGTTTGATAGGTCAGGAGCGCATAAGGCGCCGAGTGGGATTTGTTGAATCCGTACTCCGCGAATTTCGCGCAGGTATCGAAAATGGCTTCGGCATCGGCGCGCCCGATGCCGCGCTCGACCGCACCCGAGATGAAACTGTCGCGCTGCGACGCCATCTCCTTGCGGTCTTTCTTGCCCATGGCGCGGCGCAAAATATCGGCCCTGCCGAGACTGTAGCCGGCGAGATCGCGCGCGATCTGCTGGACCTGCTCCTGATAGGTGATGATGCCGTAAGTCGCCTGCAGGATCGGCTCAAGCTTGGGGTGCAGGTAGTCGGTACGCTCATGGCCGAGCTTTCGCGCGCAATAGGTCGGGATGTTGGCCATCGGTCCCGGACGATAGAGCGCCACCAGCACGATCAGGTCTTCGAACCGGTCCGGGCGCATATCGACGAGCGCGCGCCGCATGCCCTGGCTTTCCACCTGGAACACCCCGATCGTTTCACCGCGCGCCAGCATTTCGTAAGTCCTGGTATCATCGAGCGGCAGGTTCGACAGATCCATGTCGACGCCGCGCCGCCGCACCAGCTTGGCGGCAAGGTCGAGCACCGTGAGCGTCTTGAGGCCGAGGAAATCGAACTTCACCAGTCCGGCCGGTTCGACCCATTTCATGTTGAATTGCGTGACCGGCATCAGCGATTTCGGATCGCGATAAAGCGGCACCAGTTCGGTCAGCGCCCGCTCGCCGATGACGATACCGGCGGCATGCGTCGAGGCGTGGCGGTGCAAGCCTTCGAGCTTCTGCGCGATGTCGAAGGCGCGCCGCGTGACCGGATCGCGATCACGCTCGGCCTGCAATCGCGGCTCGTCCTCGATTGCGCGCTTGAGCGTGACCGGGTTTGCCGGATTTTGCGGCACGAGTTTGCAAAGCTTGTCGACCTGCCCGTAAGGCATTTGCAGCACGCGCCCGACGTCGCGGAGAACACCCCGCGCCTGCAATGTGCCGAACGTGATGATTTGCGCGACGCGATCTTGCCCATAGCGTCCCTGCACGTAGGTGATCACCTCGTCGCGGCGGTCCTGGCAAAAGTCGATATCGAAGTCCGGCATCGAGATGCGTTCGGGGTTGAGGAAGCGCTCGAACAACAAGCCGAAGCGGATTGGATCGAGATCGGTAATGGTCAGCGCATAGGCGACGAGCGAGCCGGCCCCCGAACCGCGGCCGGGACCGACCGGAATGCCCTGCCCCTTCGCCCACTGGATGAAATCGGCGACAATGAGGAAGTAGCCGGCATATTTCATCTTGACGATGACGCCGAGCTCGAATTCGAGCCGCTCCTGATAGGCCTCGACGGTTTGGCCGGGCGCTGTGCCGTAGCGCGCCAGCCGCCGCTCGAGGCCCGATAGCGCGGCGCGGCGCAACTCGCCCGCTTCGTCGGCTTTGCTTTCATCACGGCCCGTGGCGAAGCGCGGCAGGATCGGCGCCAGCGTGCGCGGCCGATAGGCGCAGCGCTCCGCGATCTCGATTGTCGCGGCCAGCGCTTCGGGAAGATCGGCGAACAAGGCCGCCATTTCCGCCCGGCTCTTGAAGCGATGTTCCGGCGTTAATTGCCTTCGGTCGCTGTCGGCGATCAGCCGGCCTTCGGCGATACACAAAAGTGCGTCATGCGCTTCGTAATCGTCGTGCGTCGCGAAGAACGGCTCGTTGGTGGCGACGAGCGGAATGCCGCGGGCATAAGCAAGATCGATCAGGCCCGGTTCGACGGTGCGTTCGGCCGGCGTGCCGTGGCGCTGCAACTCGATATAGAAGCGGTCGCCGAACAGACGCTGCATCTCGTCGCAGCGCGTTTGCGCCAGCGCGCCCTGCCCGCCGGCGATGGCAAGATCGAGCGGCCCGTGCGGACCGCCGCTGAGCGCGATCAGGCCCGACGTCTCGCCCTCGAGCCAGTCGCGCATGATGTGCGGACGTTCCTGCGCCGGCGTTTCGAGAAAAGCGCGCGAGGACAGCCGCATCAGGCTGCGATAGCCCTCCTCGTTCGCGGCGAGCAGCACGATACGCGGCCAAGCCTGGCCGGCGACCGGCCCGCGATTGTCGTTGCGGTTCTCCTGATCGCCGAAATCGACGCCGAGTGCGCAACCGACGATCGGCTGAATACCGTAAGCGGCCAGTTTCTCCGAGAATTCCAGCGCACCGAACATATTGTCGGTGTCGGTGATCGCGAGCGCCGGCTGCCGGTCTTTCTTGGCGAGTTCCGCCAGACGCGCGATCGTCAGCGCCCCTTCGAGCAGCGAATAGGACGAATGGACGTGGAGATGGACGAAGCCGGGTTCAGCCGCCATTGCCATATGAGTCTCGGCCTGTGGGTCTCGCGCTTTTGGACATCGCACCTGCGGGGCGCGCGATCACGATCCGAAGCGAATCTCGAAGGCGCGAGCATGGCGGATCGCACGCGCGGCTGTCCATCATGTGCCCCCGGCGGGCTTCGCCAGCGGCGGCTTTTCCCCACTATGCTCAAGCCCGATAAATCGCCTGCCGATCGGCGACCTTAGAGGACGCCAAGCACCTGCGCCCAGACCGCGACCGTGGCCAGGAAAAGCCCAAGCGACGCCAACGCCATCGCCTCCTCAACAACCGAGCGAACCATGGTTTTATCTCCTCTCCCGAAAAGAACGAAAGAGGAACATAGTTCACTTATTGTTCTGGTGTCAAGGCCGGGTAGTGGGTTCAAACTGACCCACTACCCAAGGCCGGGCTGAAGTCTCTAGGGCGCTTGGGGCCTTCGTAGTCATTTCGCGTAACCTTGGGAGCGAAGCCAGTCTATGCGGCGGGTTCCTTGTAGCCACTCGTCCGCGTCGGCCTTGCTGGTCAGTCCTTTGATGTAGCGAATTTCAGCGCCGGGACAGTGGGCTTCAATCTGCCAATCGCCCTCTTCGATGCGCTTATGCTTAAAAATGACTCGAACCTTGCCCATGAGGCCGAATATGACCCGCGAGCCCGAGTCCGCAAGCCCTATTCCTGGCCGCCTAATTCAAAGGAGCCCACTACCCAAGGCCGGGCAGCGGGTCATTTTGAATTGCGGCGGCTGGCGAGAGCGAACCGTAACTCCGTGTAAATCTCCTTGGCTCAGCCTGCAATCCGCCAAGCACTGACCCGATTAGGGGAAAGGGGCCTATATGGCCGCATTTGGCAAATACGACGTCATTTCCAACCGAAGAGACAAGCGCCAGACCAAGCGCAAGGCGGTCGGCACGATGGCCTATATCCGGCTCGGCGGGTTTGCCGGACGCCCCTGCACCGTCCTTGATCTCTCCGACACGGGCGTTCGAATATCCGTCGAGAACGCGGCCGGCATTCCCGCGCAATTCACGTTGCTTCTCTCGAAGAACGCGCCGGGGCGGAACGCCTGCGTGAAATGGCGTCGCGGCAATCAAATCGGCGCCGAATTTATTTAGCCGACGCGCGTTGGCGGCTACTTGTCCACCTGGCCGGAATTCTCGGTGATCCAGTCCACCGCCTCTGCCTTGGTGGCAAAGCCCTCGATCAGCCGCTCGTGCCCCTCGTGAAACCGAATGACCACGTGCCATCCGGTCCCGTCTTTATTCGGGAAGGGCTCAATGACCGGTTCTTCTTTGGAATCTGCCATGCGGCCGAATATAGCCCCAGTTTGCGGCGGGACCAGTGCCACACCGGGCTGCCTTGTTCGAAGGAGCGCACGACCAAAGGTACGATGGTGGGGCAATCTGAAATAGAGCGGGTCGGGTCAGGCCGGATCGCACAAAACAAGGGTAAATCCTGACATGCCGATAAACTTTCCATAAATACCGGCTGCCTATCAGTGCCAGGCCGGTTTTCGTCTGAGCCCGGCCCAAGTCAGAGAGGTCCCGGTCGGCAACGACTGGGGCCTCTTTTGCTTTGATGGACGCTCACGGCGATCGATGCCTTCAAACAGCCGGCCGCCGGCAGCGGGCCGCTGATCCTTGTGCTGATTTCAAATTCGCGGACGAGGCGCCGAACAATCGCCGCAGGTACATTGCGGTACGTGAAAGCCCAATGTCTTGAGCGCGAGCAGCGGCATGGCTAATGCGTATCGGCGAACTTTGCCCAGAAGCCCAGTTCCTTGCCGAGCTCGCGTTGTGCGTCCGCGAAGGACATTTGCTCGCCCCGCCCGCCGCGCGTGCCGGCTGCCGTAGAGATCAGCATCAGGTCGTTGTCGGTCCAGTAGATTTCGAGCTTGTCCTGGTGTGCGTGGCCGACGAGGTAGCCCTGGTTTCGCGGCAGGATTTCGATCTGGTGTATTTCAGAAGCGTCTTCCGTCCCCTTCACCACGTAGGCACGCGGAGAAATTGTCTCGTCGTTTTTGGTCAGGCCGAGAATATCTGTCACCATTTTGTTCATCGGCGTCTCGCGGCCGTCCTGCGCGATCCAGCCGTCGATCTTTCTTTTCTGTTCATCCGAAAGCGCGCGCTCGGCAGCGGCGACTGTGCGGGTGAACGAGGCCGAAGCGATCGCCGTAACAGCCAGCACAACGGCCACGGCGCAAAAGACCAATCGGAGCGGGCGGTGCCATCCGGTTTGTTCTGGAAAATCCTTCAAAACCATCGTTATTCCAGCCTGCCCTACCGTATTACCGAGCGCGATGGCTTCTGCGGGCGTATAAGAATTTGCCGCTCACGAGTCGTCCTCAAGGCTTGGGAAGCGCTCCGGGCGGATAGCATTGTCGCTCTGCTGTAGCAGTATTCTTGTAATGGCAAACACAGGAAACAAGGAGGAGGGTTTCATGCGTAAACTGACGATGACATTCGCCGCCGCAGTATTTGTTCTCGGAACGATGGCCGTTGCGGCCAATGCGCAAACACAGTCGCCGGGTGCGTCCGGCCTGCGTTCACAGGTCCAAAACGCCACCCCGATCGTGAAGCAGGCGGCGTGCCGCGGATGGGGCGCGCGCTGCGGCCCGGGATGGGTTTGGGCGTGCGGCCCCTACGGCTGCCACTGCCGTCCCTGCTACTAAGACAAACACGTTCAATAACTCACGATGATTGCAGCGAGGCCGCCGCGAGGTGGCCTCGTTTTTGTATGGCATCGCCGGCAATTGCCTTGCTGCCGGACGGCGATTGGCCGTGCCGGCCATAATGTTTTTGTGCCCGATGAAATAAAACGGTCGATGCGGCGTTGTTAGTTTGAGCAATTCCAGGCCGGGAGATCAGTCATGAAGGTGTCGCTGTTATTTTTGGGAGCGTTTCTCAGCACGATTGCGATCGGCACGCCGGCGCAAGCGCAGAATTATCCGTGGTGCGCCTATTACAGCGGCGCAATGGGCGGCACCAATTGCGGCTTCTCCACCTATGCACAGTGCATGGATACGATCAGCGGCATTGGCGGGGTCTGCGAGCCAAACACGCAATACGTGCCGCCGGCGGGCCCCCGCAGGACGCGCAGCGCCTATTAGGCCAGTTCGACGATGAGGCCGTCGCGGAGCGTCACGCGCCGATCCATTTGCGCGGCGATTTCCATATTGTGCGTGGCGATGACGGCGGCGAGACCGGATGCGCGCACCAGCTGATTGAGCGTCGCAAAGACGTGCTCCGCCGTGCGCACGTCGAGATTGCCGGTCGGCTCGTCGGCGAGGAGGATGCGCGGTGCGTTGGCGACCGCGCGCGCAATCGCGACCCGCTGCTGTTCGCCGCCGGAGAGTTCCGCGGGGCGGTGCGTCAGCCGCTCCTTCAAGCCGAGATAGCTCAGCAATTCGCTGCTGCGCACGCTCGCCTGTCGCCGCGAGAGGCCGCGGATCATTTGCGGCAGGACCACGTTTTCGAGCGCGGTGAACTCAGGCAGCAGATGGTGGAACTGATAGACGAAACCGATCTCGGTGCGGCGGATCCGGGTGCGCTGGATATCGGTGAGGTTCGTCGTCGGGACGGTGTCGATATAGACCTCGCCCGAGTCCGGATGTTCGAGCAGCCCTGCGATGTGCAGCAGCGTCGATTTGCCGGCGCCGGACGGCCCGACCAGCGCCACCGATTGCCCGCGCCAGACTGCAAGCTCGGCGCCCTTGAGCACATCGAGCGTCGCATCGCCCTGCCGGAACTGCCGGCTGACGTTATGCAGAAAAATGAGCGGCTGCTCGTCGGCGTCTGCGCCGGACGTGGCCTCGGTTATCGTGGTGGTGTCGTCCATCGCGCCTGATCACTCGTAGCGCAGCGCTTCGACGGGATCGAGCCGCGCGGCCCGCCACGACGGATAGAGCGTGGCCAGCAACGATAGCCCGAGCGCCATGACGACAACAGCCGCCGTTTCCTTGACGTTCATGTCGGCCGGAAGCTTGGACAGGAAATAAAGCTCCGGCGAAAACAGCTCCGTATTGGTCAGCCACGACAGAAAGCGCCTGATCTCCTCGATGTTGAGGCAAACGATGGTGCCGAGCAGGAAGCCGACGCCGGTGCCGACGATGCCGATCGAGGCGCCGGTGATGAGAAAGACGCGCATGATCGCGCCTTGCGTCGCACCCATGGTGCGCAGGATGGCGATGTCGCTGCCCTTGTCCTTCACCAGCATGATGAGCCCGGAGACGATATTGAGCGCCGCCACCAGCACGATCAATGTGAGGATCAGGAACATCACATTGCGCTCCACCTGGAGCGCGTTGAAGAACGTGGCGTTGCGCTGGCGCCAGTCGACCATGTAGATCGGCCGCGCCGCAGCGGCGGTCACGGACTGCCGGAAACTGTCGATGCGATCGGGATCGTTGGTATAGACCTCGATCGCGGTGACATCGCCGGCGCGGTTGAAATAGGCCTGCGCCTCCGACAGCGGCATGAAGACGAAAGCGGAGTCATATTCGGACATGCCGATTTCGAACACGGCCGCGATCTTGTAGGCCTTGATGCGCGGCGTCGTGCCCATCGGCGTCACCGCGCCGCGCGGGGCCACCAGCGTCAGATTATCGCCGGCGCGCACCGAAAGCTGCTCGGCAAGGCGGCTGCCGATGGCGAGCCCCTGCCCGTCGTCAAAACGATCGAGCGTGCCCTGTTTGATATTCTTGGAAATCTGGGTGAGTTTTGCGAGGTCGGCGCCGCGCATGCCGCGCACAACGACGCCGGACGCATTGAACGGCGACGACGCCAGCGCCTGGCCCTCGACGAGCGGCGCGGCGAGATAGATGCCGTCGACCTTGGAGACCCGGTCGGCGACGGCGGCAAAGTCGGTAAGCGGGGATTCCAGAGGCTGGATCAGCAAATGGCCGTTGAGGCCCAAAATCTTCGACAGCAATTCCTGACGGAACCCGTTCATCACCGCCATGACGATGATCAGGGTGGCGACGCCAAGCATGATGCCGAGGAAGGAGAAGCCGGCAATGACGGAGATGAATCCCTCTTTGCGCCGCGCTCGCAGATAGCGCAGCGACAGCAACCACTCGAATGACGAAAAGGGATGGGTGCCGGTCGAATCGGCCATTTAGATCAGGTCCCCGATAGCACTCCGAGTTTCACACGATTCCGGCGGTTTCAAGCCCCGTAACGTCGCAACCGGCCGCGCCGCACACAGGTTCATGGCGAAAGCGGCATAGCGCCTCATGCCAGGAGCCGCGCCACGGCATCGGCGGGAGACATGAGTTCCCGCTCCCCGTCGGCGCGGCGCTTCACCTCGACCTTGCCCTCGGCGAGGCCGCGCGGGCCCACCAGGATCTGCCAGGGGATGCCGATAAGATCGGCGCTGGCGAATTTGGCGCCCGGCCGCTGGTCGCTGTCGTCATAGAGCGTGTCGACGCCTTTGGCGGTGAGTTCGGCATACAGCCGTTCACAGGCCGGGTCGGTGTCGCTGCCGCCCTGCTTGAGATTGAGAATGATGGCTTTGAAGGGCGCCACGGCCTCCGGCCATTTGATGCCGGCCTCGTCATGGGAGGCCTCGATGATGGCGGCGACCAGGCGGCTCGGGCCGATACCGTAGGAGCCCATATGCACCGGATGGTCGACGCCATCGGGACCGGTCACGACGGCTTTCATCGGTTCCGAGTATTTCGTCCCGAAATAGAAAATATGCCCGACTTCGATGCCCCGCGCCGAAACGCGCTTGTCCGCGGGAAGTGCATCGAAAGCCGCGGGGTCGTGCTTTTCCGAGGTCGCCGCATAGAGCGACGTCCACTTGTCCACGATCGCCTCCAGGCGGCCGACATGGGTGAAATCCACATCCGGCCCGGGGACGTCGAAACCGAGATAATCGGCGTGGCAGAACACTTCGCTTTCGCCGGTGTCGGCGAGGATGATGAATTCGTGGCTGAGTTTGCCGCCGATCGGACCGCTCTCGGCGACCATCGGGATCGAGCGCAGGCCCATGCGCGCGAACGTGCGCAGGTAAGCGACGAACATTCGGTTATAGGCGTGCCTGGCGCCGGCAAAGTCGATGTCGAAGGAGTAAGCATCCTTCATCAGGAACTCGCGCCCGCGCATCAGCCCGAACCGCGGCCTGACCTCGTCGCGGAACTTCCACTGGATGTGATAGAGATTGAGCGGCAGGTCTTTGTACGAGCGCACATAGCTGCGGAAGATCTCCGTGATCATTTCCTCGTTGGTCGGCCCGTAGAGCATGTCGCGCTCGTGGCGATCCTTGATCCGCAGCATTTCCTTGCCGTAGGCCTCGTAGCGCCCGCTTTCGCGCCACAGGTCGGCCGATTGGATGGTCGGCATCAAAAGCTCGATGGCGCCGGAGCGGTCCTGCTCCTCCCGCACGATGGCGCAGACTTTCTGGAGCACGCGGAACCCGAGCGGCAGGAACGCGTAGATGCCGGCCGCCTCCTGGCGGATCATGCCGGCGCGCAGCATCAGCCGGTGCGATGCGATTTCCGCTTCTTTCGGCGTCTCACGCAGATTCGGCAGGAAGTATCGGGAAAGGCGCATGAAAACTCGTTTTGGCGCGGTATCGCGATCCGGCAGTGAAGCCGCAATAGCGCTGGAAACACAAGTGGCGGGGAAATTTGGGGCGGGAAAAGTTACGGCCTCGCAAACGCGTCGACGACCGGCGAATTTTTTGCTTCCCCCGGTGGTAACATGATGACAACGCGACTTGGATCGACTACCAATGGACCCGCTCGCTTCACAACGATGAAGCAGCGGTCCAAGTCTCGGGAGGATGACCCGCGAACGTAAAGTATCGCCAGCCACGCGCGTAATGCGTATAGAAAAGCGTGGGTTATGGGTTCGATGAGGATTTCAGTGCAGGGCTTTAGCCCTGCATTTTCTTTTTGGGCCATGCGTTCTTTTGGGTTATGCGGACTTCAAATCCGAGTGTCAGCGATACATCAACACTTGTCGCTAAACTGCTGATAACAAGAACTATTTTTTACAAACGGTGACATCAGCCTGTCGATCGTCACCAGATGCTCGACAT
Source organism: uncultured Alphaproteobacteria bacterium (assembly GCA_963808205.1). GTDB lineage: Bacteria > Pseudomonadota > Alphaproteobacteria > Rhizobiales > Xanthobacteraceae > BOG-931. The sequence goes on along the minus strand of CAWEER010000003.1, from coordinate 860,408 downwards.
AAGCCACGTAGCCCAATCCGTAGATCCCGGACGCGATCAGGGTCGTCCACAGCAGTTTCTGGACGACGCGGAAACGCGTCGGGGCGCCGGGGTCGGTGCCCTGCACCATATCGCCTGACTCATGCTGGCTGCGCACCCCCCACGGCAGCACGGCGAACAGCACCAGCCACCAGATCAGGACGAAGATTGCGATCGCCGTTGCCAATGGCATGTCGTGCTCCGGCTCAACCCTGTTCCAGCTCGACCAGCGTGCCGGAAAAATCCTTCGGATGCAGGAAGAGGACCGGCTTGCCATGCGCCCCGGTCTTCGGCTCGCCGTCGCCAAGCACGCGCGCCCCGGCGGCTTTTAGCGCATCGCGCGCAGCGCGGATGTCGTCCACCTCATAACAGATGTGATGCATGCCGCCGTCGGGATTGCGCTCGAGGAATTTTGCGATCGGCGAGCCGTCTCCGAGCGGTTCCAAAAGTTCGATCTTGGTATTGGGCAGCGTGATGAACACCGTGGTCACGCCATGGTCGGGTTGCGGGACCGCCGCGGAAACGCTCGCGCCGAGGACGTCGCGATAAACGGCCGTGGCCTTGCCGATATCGCGCACCGCGATCGCAACGTGATTGAGCCTGCCGATCATGATTTTGGTCTCCGTTGCCCGGCAAACCCGGCGACCGATTATACCGTCAAGACGTGGACGTGGCAGATCGGCTTTTTGTTCCAGCGTTCGGCGATGGCGCCGCGCACGGCGCGCTTGACGGCGTCGGCGATCGCATCCGGATCGCGGCGGCGGGGTTTTGGCAGGGTTTCAAGCGCCTCCTCGACCGCGTCGCAGGCGATGTCGTGCATCGAGGCACCGCTCGCATCTGTTGCCGGCAGACCGACGAGTTCCACCTCGGGATCGGCCACCAGGACGCCTTTGTCCGTCAGCGCCAGCGCGACCGACACGATGCCGGCAAAGCTCAAGCGCCGGCGCCCGGCCACGCCCTTGTCCTCGGCGCTCACCAGCAGCGAGCCGTCCTTGTAGAGCCGGCCCGAGGGAACCTCGTCAATGATCTCCGCGGGCCCCGGCGCGATGCGCACGAGGTCGCCGTTGCGGCAGACCAGCACCTGCGGCACACCCGCGCGTCTCGCCAATTCCGCATGCTCGGCAAGATGCACAGCCTCGCCATGGGCCGGGATGAGAATTTGCGGCCGCACCCACCCGATCATGTCGCGCAATTCATCGCGCCGGGGATGGCCGGAGACGTGAACGAGATGCGTGCGGTCGGTGATGACCTCGATGCCCTGGGTCACCAGACCATTGATCACCCGCGACACCGCCTTTTCGTTGCCGGGAATGGCCCGTGACGAGAAAATCACGCGGTCTCCCTTGGACAGCGTGACTTCGGGATGCTGGTCCTCGGCGATACGGGCGAGCGCGGCGCGCGGTTCGCCCTGGCTGCCGGTGCAGAGCGCCAAAACCTTGTCGGGCGGCAGGTAGCCGTAGGCCTGCACGCTGCGGAACTCCGGGACGCCGTCGAGATAGCCGGTCTCGCGCGCCACCTGCGAAACGCGCTCCATGGCGCGGCCGACCAGGACCACTTCGCGGTCGCAGGCGCGCGCAGCGTCTGCCACCGCACGCAGCCGTCCGACATGGGAGGCAAACGTCGTCACGGCGACGCGTTGCGGCGCGGTGCGGATGAGTTCAGCAAGCGTCTTGGCGACGTCGGATTCAGAGGGCGAGCGCCCTTCCCGCACGGCGTTTGTGGAATCGCCGATCAGCGCCAGCACGCCGGCGTCGCCGAGCGCCGTCAATTTCGCTGCATCGGTCGGCACGCCGATAATAGGGTTCGCATCGATCTTCCAGTCGCCGGTGTGGAGCACCGTGCCGGCGGGCGTGCGGATCGCCAGCGCGTTGGATTCCGGTATCGAATGCGAGACGTTGATGAAATCGATCGTGAACGGATCGAGGTTCAGCCGGCCGCCAAGGGGCACGACTTTGACGGGGATTTCAGGCGCGCCCGGCTCGGACAGCCGCTTGGCTTCGAACAGCGCGGCCGTGAACGGCGTCGCGTAGAGCGGCACCTTGAGGCGCGGCCAGAGATCGATGAGAGCGCCGATGTGATCTTCATGGCCGTGGGTGATGACGAGGCCGACGATGTTTTTGCGTTCCTCGATCAGATAGCGGATGTCCGGCAGGATAAGGTCGACGCCGGGCAACTGCTCCTCGGAGGCAAAGGACACGCCGCAATCGACGATCAGCCATTTGCGGCGGTGCCGGTCGCCAAAACCGTAGATCGAGAGATTCATCCCGATCTCACCGACGCCGCCGAGCGGCGCGAAGACGAGTTCGTTGTGCGCCATCGTCAGGCCGGATGGCCGGGAGCGCGCGGGCCGGCACGCGCGCTGAGGGGAAACACGTCGCCCGCCGCGATCTTTTCGATGTCGCCGCCGGGCAATTCAAGCAGGAGCCGCCCCGAGGGGTCGAGCCCGGCAAAACGGCCATGTCGTTCGTTACCGCCATTGCGCACGATAATCTCCTCGCCCACGCCGTGCGCGGACTTCAGCCAGTCGCCGACAATAGCTGAAAAGCCCGCCCCGCGGTCCCATTGTGCAAGGCGCAGATACATCGTGGCGGAAAGGCGCATGAACAGTTGCTGCGGCGGGATTGCGGCGCCGTGAGCGGCAAGATCGGTCGCCGGACGATCGATCGCGGCCGACGGATGGCTTGTGCAGTTCACGCCAACGCCGATGACGGCGCTGACGCTTTGCCCCGGCCCGGCTTCGCCCTCGATCAAAATACCGGCGCACTTGCCGCCGGCGAGCAACAGATCGTTCGGCCATTTCAGAGAAAGCTGCGCGGCAAGCTGCGGCGCCGCGGCGACGACCGCGTCGCGCACTGCAAGTGCCGCGACGAAAGCCAGTTCAGGGGCACGTTCGGATGGCGACGGCTCGGTGAGAAGGAGGCTCGCGTAGAGATTGCCCGCGGGCGAAATCCACGCGCGGTCGCGGCGGCCGCGGCCTTCTGTCTGGGTCTGCGCGGTGATCCAGAGCGGCCCGGTCTCGCCCGACACCGCGCGCGCGCGGGCTTCCTTGTTGGTCGAGCCGACGGTACCGAGCGCCAGGAGCCGCACGCCAGCCTCGGCCGCGATGGGATCGAGTTGCATCAAAACAGGGAATGCGCGGCCGCGCTCGCGACGCCGACCAGCGGACCCGGATACAGGAAGAACAGGACGTTGAAGAGCCCGCAGATCGCCAGCACGACGCGAAGCTCATACGGCATGTCATAGAAGTTTTCGGCGGGCTCGTCGAAATACATGACCTTGATGATGCTCAGGTAGTAGTAGGCGCCGACGACGCTCGCCAGCACGCCGATCACGGACAGCACGTAGAGCCCGGCCTTGATCGCGGCAAGGAAGACGTAGAATTTCGCGAAAAATCCGGCAAGCGGCGGTACGCCAGCCATGGAAAACAGGATCATGGCGAGGAAAAATGCGGTCGAGGGATGCGTGCGGGCGAGCCCGGCAAGCTGATCGATCGATTCCACCATGCCGGTCGAGCGCCGCATCGACAGAATCACGGCAAACGCGCCGAGCGTCATGGTGATGTAGATCGCCATATAGATCAGGACGCCCTGGACGCCCTCGGCCGTTCCGGCGGCAAGACCGATCAGCGCAAAACCCATATGGCCGATCGACGAATAAGCCATCAGCCGCTTGATATTGCGCTGGCCGATCGCCGCGAACGAGCCGAGCAGCATCGAGGCGATGGAGACGAAGACGACGATCTGCTGCCATTGCGAGGTGATGCTGGGAAATGCCATGACGGCCGCGCGCACGAACATCGCCATGCCGGCGATTTTCGGCGCGGAGGCGAAGAATGCGGTGATCGGGGTCGGCGCGCCTTCATAAACGTCCGGCGTCCACATGTGAAACGGCACCGCCGAGACCTTGAAGCAGAAGCCGGCGAACAGAAATACGATGCCGAAAATCAGCCCGGTGCCGCCCGCCCCCGCCGCCTGTGCGATGCCGGAAAAGCTCACGGTACCGGTGAAACCGTAAACCAGCGACGCGCCATAAAGCAGCATTCCCGACGACAACGCGCCGAGCACAAAATATTTGAGCCCGGCTTCGGTCGAGCGCAGCGCGTCGCGGTGGCTCGCGGCGACGACATAGAGCGGCAGGCTCATCAGTTCGAGGCCGAGATAGAGCGCGATGAGGTCCGTCGCCGAGATCAGCATCAGCATGCCGAGCGTCGAGAGCAGGATCAGGACGGAATATTCGAACCGCTCCTGCTTTTCGAGCCTGTTGTAATCGAGCGACAGGACGATCGCGGCCGCCGAACCGAGGATCGCCAATATCTTCAGGAAGCGGGCAAAATCGTCGACCACGAAACTGCCGCTGAATGTCGTGAGTTTGCCGGATGGCAATATCACGAGAATGATGCCGGCGATGATCAGGAGCACGATCGCGGCAATGTCGACGACGCGTCCGTCATTCTCGCCGCGGTAGGCGCCGAACATCAAGAGCGCCATGGCGCCGAGCCCGAGCAGAATCTCGGGCAAGAGCGGAATAAGCGTCGGAAGGTGCGCGGCGTTCATCATTTCACCTCGCCCAGCGATGCCGATTGCACGGCGCTGAGCGCATGCTGATAATTGTCGATCAGGGCCGTCACCGATGCCGAGGACATATCGAGGACCGGCTTCGGATAAATGCCGAACAGGATGGTCAGCGCCACGAGCGGCGCGAGGATGACCACTTCGCGCCAGCCGAGATCGCGGATATTCAACAGGCTCGGCTTCTCGAGCTTGCCGAAGATCACCTTGCGGTAGAGCCAGAGCGCATAGGCGGCCGACAGGATGGTGCCGATCGTCGCCAGGGCCGCGACCCAGGTATTGATCCGGAACGTGCCGATGAGCGCAAGGAACTCGCCGACGAATCCCGACGTGCCCGGCAAGCCGACATTGGCCAGCGTGAACACCAGGAAGACGAAGGCATAGACCGGCATGCGGTTGACCAGCCCGCCATAGGCCGCGATCTCGCGCGTGTGCATGCGATCGTAAACAACGCCGACGCACAGGAACAACGCCGCCGACACGATGCCGTGCGAGATCATCTGGAAAATGCCGCCGGCAACTCCCTGGGCCGTGACCGCGAATATGCCCATCGTGACAAAGCCCATATGCGCGACCGATGAATAGGCGATGAGCTTTTTCATGTCCTCCTGCACCAGCGCGACCAGCGAAGTGTAGATGATGGCAACGACGGACAGGGCGTAGATCAGCGGTGCGAGATGCTGCGTGGCTTCCGGGAACATCGGCAGCGAGAAACGCAGGAAGCCGTAGCCGCCCATTTTCAAAAGGATGGCGGCAAGGATGACCGAGCCCGCGGTTGGCGCCTCGACATGGGCGTCAGGCAGCCAGGTGTGGACCGGCCACATCGGCATTTTGACGGCAAACGATGCAAGGAAGGCGAACCAGGCCCAGGTCTGCAGCGTAAGCGGGAACGGGTGATGCAAGAGCGTCGGGATATCGGTCGTGCCGGCCTGCCAGTACATCGCCATGATGGCGAGCAGCATCAGCACCGAGCCAAGAAGCGTGTAGAGAAAGAACTTGAAGCTCGCATAGACGCGGCGCGGACCGCCCCACACGCCGATGATCAGGAACATCGGAATGAGGCCGCCCTCGAAGAACAGATAGAACAGCACGAGATCGAGCGCGCAGAAGGTGCCGACCATCAGCGTTTCGAGGACCAAAAAGGCGATCATGTATTCACGTACGCGGCGCTGGATCGAGGTCCAGCTTGCCACGATCGAAATCGGCATCAGTGCCGTGGTCAAAACCACGAACGGCAATGAAATGCCGTCGACGCCCATCGAATAGGCGATCGTACCGCCCAGCCACTGCCGCTTTTCCAGGAACTGGAAATCGGGCGACGACGGATCGAAGCGCCAGATCAGGATCAGCGAGATCGCAAACGTGATCAGCGTCGTCCACAGCGCAGCCCAGCGCGCATTGCGGTCGCCCGCCTCATCGCCGGCGAGGGTAGCGATAAACAGCGCGCCGATCACCGGCAGGAAAGTCACGACGGAAAGAATGGGCCAGCTCGTCATCAGTGCTGCCCCGCAAACATGAACCAGGTGGTGAACGCGGCGACGCCGATCAGCATGGCGAAGGCGTAGTGATAGAGATAGCCGGTCTGCAGGCGCACGACATTGCGCGTCACGTCGAGAACCCACGCCGACACACCGTCAGGCCCAAAGCCGTCGATGATAAAACCGTCGCCACCCTTCCAGAACAGGCGGCCGAGCCACATCGCCGGACGCACGAAGAGGAAGTCGTAGATCTCGTCGAAGTACCACTTGTTGAGCAGGAAATTGTAGAGAAGCGGCTGCTCGCGGGCCAAGCGCACGGGGATGTCCGGCCGGCGAATGTAAAACTGCCAGGCGACCAAAAACCCCAAAATCATCATCACGGTCGGCGAAAGCGAGGTAAGGAGCGGCAGATGCTCCATGTTTTCCAGGATCTTGTTGTCGGGCCCGAATTTCAGCGATTCACGAAAGAACGCGCCAACCCCCTCGCCTTTGAAGATCGAGAGAAACGGCCAGCCGGCGGCGATCGAGCCGAACGCAAGCACCGCGAGCGGGATCAGCATGACCTTCGGGCTTTCGTGCGCCGCATCGTAATGGTGCTGGTCGTGCGGCGTGCCGTGAAAGGTCTTGAAGATCAGGCGCCAGGAATAGAATGACGTCAGCCCCGCGGCGATGACCGTCATGATGAAGCCGTAGATCGCCATCGGATTGGTGCCGACGGCTGCGGCCTCGATGATCGCATCCTTGGAGAAATAACCGGCGGTCAGGGGAAATCCCGTCAGCGCCAGGGTGCCGATCAGCATGACGCCGTAGGTGAACGGGATTTTGCGCCACAAGCCGCCCATGTTGCGAATGTCCTGCTCGTGATGCATCGCAAGGATCACCGAGCCCGAACCGAGGAACAGCAGCGCCTTGAAGAAGGCGTGCGTGAACAGGTGGAACATCCCGACCGAATAGGCGCCGACGCCCATGGCGACGAACATGTAGCCGAGCTGCGAGCACGTCGAATAGGCGATGATGCGCTTGATGTCGTTTTGCACGAGCCCGATGGTCGCCGCAAAAATCGCGGTCGTCGCGCCGATGAAGGTCACGAAGGCGGCGGCGACCGGCGCCAGCTCGAACAGCGGCGACAGCCGCGCCACCATGAACACGCCCGCGGTCACCATGGTCGCGGCGTGGATCAGCGCCGAGACCGGCGTCGGGCCCTCCATCGCATCGGGCAGCCAGGTGTGCAGCAAAACTTGCGCCGACTTGCCCATCGCGCCCATGAAGAGCAGCAGGCACGTCACGGTGAGTGCGTCGAAATTCCAGCTCAGGAAATGAAAATTCTTGCCGACGAGGCTCGGCGCCTGCGCAAAGATCGTGTCGAAGTCGACAGCACCGGTCAGATAGAAGACGGTGAATATCCCGAGCGAGAAGCCGAAATCGCCGACGCGGTTGACGATGAAGGCCTTGATCGCCGCCGCGTTGGCTTCCGGCTTGTAATACCAGAAGCCGATCAGGAGGTAGCTCGCGAGGCCCACGCCTTCCCAGCCGAAGAACATTTGAATGAGATTGTCGGCCGTCACCAGCATCAGCATGGCGAAGGTGAAAAACGACAGGTAGGAGAAGAACCGCGGCTTGTACGGATCCTCCTCCATGTAACCGATCGAATAAATGTGGACGAGCGACGACACTGTCGTCACCACGACCAGCATCACGGCGGTCAGTGAATCGACGCGGAGCGCCCATTCCGAGTGCAAGTCGCCGAAGCTGATGAACGAAAACAAAGTGATGCGCGCATCGTGGCCGCCAAAACCGACGTCGAAGAAGGCAAACCACGACAGCACGCAGGAGATCACAAGGAATGTCGAGGTTATCAGTTCCGCGGCAAGCGATCCGGCAGCCGACGGCTCATGTTCGTGCTCGCCATCCTCGGCGTGCGCAGCGTGAGTGACGGCGTGAGGCGCGTCCGGCGCGGCGTGGTCGTCGGGCGGCGGCGGATTCTGCCCCGGAAAGCGATTGCGCGCGCCGAACAGCGCGATCGCGCCGGCAACGATGGCGCCCAGCAGCGGCAAGAGAACGATCGCCTCATACATGCCGCTAGCCCTTCATCAGATTAATGTCTTCAACCGCGATCGAACCGCGATTGCGGAAATAGGCGACGAGAATGGCGAGCCCGATCGCGGCTTCAGCCGCCGCGACCGTGAGCACGATCAGTGCATAGACCTGCCCGACGATGTCGCCGAGGAAACTTGAGAACGCGACGAGGTTGATGTTGACGGCGAGCAGGATGAGCTCGATCGACATCAGGATGACGATCACGTTCTTGCGGTTGAGGAAGATTCCCAGCACGCCGAGCGTGAACAGGATGGCGCCAACCGAGAGATAGTGGCCGAGACCGATGGTCATGACAGGACCTGCCTCATGACAGGCCTTGCCCCGTTTTCACATTGACCACCTCGATCGCGCTTGCGCGATTGCGGGCAACCTGGTCGGCGATGTTTTGCCGCCGGACGTTCGGCTTGTGCTGCAGTGTGAGCACGATGGCGCCGATCATGGCGACCAGCAGAATGACGCCGGCCGCCTGGAAGTAATAGACATAGCGGGTATAGAGTACGAGCCCGATGGCCTGCGTATTGTTGATGTCGCTTGCCGCGGGGATCGGCGCCGTGATGGCGCCGTGCACGGCCGGCCCGATCACCCAGGCGCCAACGACCCCGATGAGTTCCGCGAGCAGGATGGCCCCGATCAGCGCGCCGACCGGCAGGTAATTCAGAAAGCCCTGCCGCAGTTCGGCGAAGTCGACGTCGAGCATCATGACCACGAACAGGAACAGCACGGCGACCGCGCCGACATAGACGACGATCAGGATCATCGCCAGGAACTCGGCGCCCACCAGCACGAACAGGCCCGCCGCGTTGACGAAGGCGAGGATGAGGAAGAGCACCGAATGCACGGGATTCTTCGAGGCGATGACCATGACCGCCGACGCCACGGTTACCCCGGCGAACAGATAAAAGAAAAGGGCGTGAAGGATCATCTCGATCGGTCTCAGCGATAGGGCGCGTCAAGCGCGATGTTTTTTGCGATTTCGCGTTCCCAGCGATCGCCGTTCGCAAGGAGGCGCTCCTTGTCGTAATAAAGTTCCTCGCGCGTCTCGGCGGCGAATTCGAAATTCGGGCCTTCGACGATGGCGTCGACCGGGCAGGCCTCCTGGCACAGCCCGCAATAGATACATTTCACCATGTCGATGTCGTAACGGGTCGTGCGCCGCGTCCCGTCGTTGCGGCGGGGACCCGCTTCGATCGTGATCGCCTGCGCCGGGCAGATCGCCTCGCAAAGCTTGCAGGCGATGCAGCGCTCCTCGCCGTTCGGATAGCGGCGCAGCGCGTGCTCGCCGCGGAAGCGCGGCGACAGCATGCCCTTCTCGAAGGGATAATTGAGCGTCGCCTTCGGCTTGAAGAAGTAGCGCATCGACAGCAAGAACGCCTGAGCGAATTCCTTGAGGAACAGCGAACGCGCGGCTTGATCGAGTCTCATATCAGCCTCTCATGCCGCCGATCACTGTGCCGATCCAGAAACCCAGCGTCGTCACTACCGCGATGGCGCATCCGAGGATCACGCGGCGCACCATCGAAAGCCTGTCCTCGAACTCCATGCGATTGCCGAGAGCAATCGGACCCTGCCGCACGCGCATCCACTGTTCCACCGCACGGTTCACCGGAATGCATAGCGCAACCGCGGCGATCGTTCCGGCGAGCGCGCCGAGCCATGCCGGCAGCGGGAAATCCATGCCGTCTCCCCTTCATTTCGGCGCCCATCCGGCGAATTGCAGGACGCCCGCCACGATCGCGACCATGGCAAGTGAAATCGGCAGAAACACTTTCCAGCCGAGCCGCATCAGCTGGTCGTAGCGATAGCGCGGCACGAAGGCCTTCACCATGGCGAACATGAAAAAGATGAAGGACGCCTTGAGCACGAACCAGATCACGCCGGGCACCCAAGTGAACGGCACGACCGGGAACGGCGGCAGCCAGCCGCCGAGGAACAGGATCGTGGCCATGGCGCACATCGTGGTGACCGCCACGTATTCGCCAAGCATGAACATCATGTAGGGCGTCGAGCCATATTCGACCATGAAGCCGGCGACGAGTTCCGATTCAGCCTCGACGAGGTCGAACGGCGGCCGGTTGGTCTCCGCCAGCGACGAGATGAAAAAGATCACGAACATCGGAAACAGCGGCAGCCAATACCAGCGCAGCAATCCCCACGGCGTGTCTTGCGCTTCGACGATTGCAGTCAGGTTGAGCGAGCCGACGCAGAGCAGCACGGTGATGATGACGAAACCGATCGAGACTTCGTAGGACACCATCTGCGCCGCCGAGCGCAAGGCGGCGAGGAACGGATATTTGGAATTCGATGCCCAGCCCGCCATGATCACGCCGTAGACCATCAGCGACGAGATGGCGAAGATGTAAAGTATCCCGACATTGATGTTGGAAATGACCCAGCCGGCACTGACCGGGATCACCGCCCAGGCGGCGAGCGCCAGCACGCAGGTGACGAGTGGCGCCAGCAGGAACACACCCTTGTTGGCGCCGGCCGGGATCACCGGCTCCTTGAGAATGAACTTGAGCAGATCGGCGAACGACTGGAACAGCCCCCAGGGGCCGACGACGTTCGGGCCGCGGCGGATTTGCACCGCCGCCCAGATTTTACGGTCGGCCAAGAGCACATAGGCGACCGCGATCAGAAGGATGACGAGAAGCAGAACGCTCTCCGCCACCATGATCACCAGCGGCCAGATGTAAACGGACCATAAGGCTGCGAAGGTCATGCCCTACTCCGCCGCCGTCAGGGTCGCCCGGCCTTGCGCGATGGCCGAACATTCCGCCATCACCGCCGAACAGCGCGCAATCGGATTGGTGAAATAGAAATCATCGACGCTCGATACGAACGGCGCCTTGTCGGTCGTGCCGCCGAGTGCGGCAAGCTTCTGGATGTCGGCGGCGTCGCCCGGCGCGATCTGGCCGATCCGCATCAGATGCGGATGCGCCTTGAACATCGCTTGCCGCAGGGCCACGAGCGAGTCATAGGGCAGCTTGTTCTTGAGGACATCGGACAGCGCGCGCAGGATCGCCCAGTCTTCGCGGGCGTCACCCGGCGGGAACGCTGCGCGCGTCGCCATCTGCACGCGGCCTTCAGTGTTGACGTAAGTGCCCGACTTTTCCGGATAGGCCGCGCCTGGCAGCACCACGTCGGCGCGCATCGCACCGCGGTCGCCGTGCGTGCCGATGTAAACGACAAAGGCGCCGGACGCGACGTCGATTTCGTCTGAGCCGAGAAGGAACAGGATGTCGAGCGTGCCGGACACCGTCATCTGCCGCGCCGTCAAACTGCCCTGCCCCGGCACGAAGCCGAGATCGAGCGCACCGACGCGCGCAGCTGCATTGTGCAATATGCAAAAGCCGTTCCAGCTATCCTTGACCGCGCCGAGATCGATTGCGGCTTTCGCGGCAAGCGAAGCGACAGCGGCGCCGTCGGCTCTGGCGAAAACGCCGGCCCCGACGAGCACAAGCGGCCGCTCGGCCTTGCGCAGAACGTCGGCGAAAGAATGTCGCGTAATGGCGGCCAACGTCTCCGGCCCGGCGCCGAGATAGTCATAAGTGTATGTAAGGTCGGCCTTCGGCCCGATCAGGCCGATCGGGAATTTGCCGGCGCGCCAGCGTTTGCGAATGCGCGCATTGAGGATCACCGCTTCCTTGCGCGGATTGGATCCCACGATCAGCATGGCATCCGCCGCATCGATGCCGGCGATTGCCGCATTGAACAGATAGCTCGCCCGGCCCCACGCCGGATCAAGTGTCGAACCATCCTTTCGGCAATCGAGATTGGTGACCTGCAGCCGTGTCATCAGGTCCTTGAGCGCGAAAACTTCCTCGACCGCGGCGAGATCGCCAACCATCGCGCCCATCCGCTTCGGATTGGCCTTCGACACATTCGCGGCAATCGCCGTGAAAGCTTCATTCCAGGACGCCGGACGAAGCTTTCCGTTCTCGCGGATATAGGGTTGATCGAGACGCTGCGTGCGCAAACCGTCGACGACATGGCGCGTCTTGTCGGAAATCCACTCTTCGTTGATGTCGTCGTTGGTACGCGGCAGGATGCGCATCACCTCGCGGCCGCGGGTATCGATGCGGATGGCGCAGCCGAGCGCATCCATGACGTCGATCGATTCCGTCTTGTTGAGCTCCCAGGGCCGCGCCGCGAAAGCGTAAGGTTTTGAAGTCAGCGCCCCGACCGGGCAGAGATCGACGACATTGCCCTGCAGCTCGGAGCGCATCGCCTCTTCGAGATAGGTTGTGATCTCCATGTCTTCGCCGCGCCCGGTGGCGCCGAGTTCGGACACGCCGGCGACCTCGGTGGCAAAGCGCACACAGCGGGTGCATTGGATGCAGCGGTTCATCGAGGTTTTGACCAGCGCGCCGAAATACTTGTCTTCGACCGCGCGCTTGTTCTCATGGAAACGGCTGGAATCGATTCCGTAGGCCATCGACTGGTCCTGCAGATCGCACTCCCCGCCCTGATCGCAGATCGGGCAATCGAGTGGATGATTGATCAGCAGGAATTCCATCACGCCTTCGCGCGCCTTGCGCACCATCGGCGAGCGCGTGTTCAAGACTTTCGGCGAGCCGTCCTTGTTCGGCATCAAATCCTTGACCGCCATGGCGCAGGACGCCTGCGGCTTCGGCACACCGGCCACTTCGATCAGGCACATCCGGCAATTGCCCGCGATCGACAGCCGTTCATGGAAACAGAAGCGCGGAATCTCGGCGCCCCCGGCTTCACACGCCTGGAGCAGCGTGTATTCCGGAGGTACCTCGATCTCATTGCCGTCGACGATGAGCTTGGTCATCTCATCCTCACTCCGCCGCAACCGGTGCCGGCTCGGAAGCCGCATTCGCGGTATATTGATCGATGCGTTCTTCGATCGCTGGGCGGAAGTGCCGGAGCAGCCCCTGCACCGGCCACGCCGCGCCGTCGCCGAAGGCGCAGATGGTGTGGCCTTCGATCTGGGTCGTGACCTCCATCAGCATGTCGATCTCGCGCTTTTGCGCGCGGCCCTCCGCCATGCGGTTGAGCACGCGCCACATCCAGCCCATGCCCTCGCGGCATGGCGTACACTGGCCGCAGCTCTCGTGTTTGTAGAAATAAGAGATACGCGCCATCGCCTTGATGATGTCGTCGGACTTGTCCATCACGATCACGGCCGCGGTGCCGAGCGCCGACTTCTTGTCGCGGCAGCCGTCGAAATCCATCAGGAGCGTGTCGGCCTGATCGGGACCGGCGGGCACCAGCGGCATCGACGAGCCGCCGGGAATGACGGCGAGCAGATTGTCCCAGCCGCCGCGCACGCCGCCGGCATGCCGCTCGATGAGTTCACGCAACGGAATGCCCATATTCTCTTCGACATTGCAGGGCCGCTCGACGTGGCCGGAAATGCAATAGAGTTTCGTGCCGGAATTGTTCGGCCGGCCGATGCCGGCAAACCACGCCGCGCCGCGCCGCATGATGTCCGGCACCTGCGCGATGGTCTCGACATTGTTGACGGTGGTCGGGCAGCCGTAGAGTCCCATATTGGCCGGGAACGGCGGCTTGAGCCGCGGCTGTCCCTTCTTGCCCTCAAGACTTTCGAGCAGCGCCGTCTCTTCGCCGCAAATGTAAGCGCCGGCGCCGTGATGCACGACGATGTCGAAATCCCAGCCGTTGATGTTATTCTTGCCGATCAGTTTTGCGTCGTAGGCCTGCTGCACGGCAGCTTCGAGACGCTCGCGCTCGCGGATGAACTCACCGCGGATGTAAATGTAACAAGTGTTTACGGCCATCGCGCAGCCGGCGATCAGGCAGCCTTCGATGAGCAGATGCGGATCGTGCCGCATCACCTCGCGGTCCTTGCAGGTGCCGGGTTCGGACTCGTCGGCATTGATGACGAGATAATGCGGCCGGTCGCCAACCTGTTTCGGCATGAACGACCATTTCAGCCCGGTCGCAAATCCTGCGCCGCCGCGGCCGCGCTGGCCCGACGCCTTCATCTCATTGACGAGACCGTCTCGCCCTTTTTCCAGGATCGCCTTGGTGCCATCCCAGGCGCCGCGCGCCCGCGCGTCATCGAGGCCCCAGCCATGATGACCATAAAGATTTTTGAAGATGCGATCCTTGTCGGCGAGCATCAGCCCTGCCCCGGTTTGGAGGTTTGATAGATCGACGGGTCGATCAGCGTTTTTGGGTCGCCGACCGGCGCAGAATTCTGCCGGTCGATCTGTGGCCCGGGCTTCGGCGTCCGTCCGGCAGAAAGGTCGTTGATGATCCGCGTGAAAGTCTCAGGCGTCAGGTCCTCGTAATAGTCGGCATTGATCTGCGCCATCGGCGCATTCACGCAGGCGCCGAGACATTCGACTTCGACCCAGGAAAACGTTCCGTCGGCGGTCACGTCGTTCTCGTGACCGATCATGCGGTGGCAGACTTTTTTCAAATCTTCCGCGCCGCGCAGCATGCACGGCGTCGTGCCGCAGAGCTGGACGTGAAACCGCCCGACAGGCGCCAGATTGAACATGGTGTAGAAGGTCGCCACTTCGAGCACGCGGATTTTCGCCATGCCGAGGAGTTCCGCGGTTGCCTCGATCGCTTTCTGCGGCAGCCAGCCGCCGCACTGCGCCTGTGCGCGCCACAGGACCGGGATCACCGCGGACTGCTGACGGCCTTCCGGATACTGCGCGATTTTCTGTTTCGCCCAGGCCAGATTTTCCGGAGTGAAGGCAAAGCTCGGCGGCTGCTTTTCAGCGAGACGGCGCACGCTCATCGGTCGACCTCGCCGAATACGATGTCGATCGAGCCGAGGATCGCCGATATGTCGGCCAGCATGTGGCCGCGGCACAGGAAATCCATCGCTTGCAAATGGGCAAAGCCCGGCGCGCGGATTTTGCATTTGTAGGGCTTGTTGCTGCCGTCGGCGACGAGATAGACGCCGAACTCGCCCTTGGGCGCTTCGACGGCGGCATAGACCTCGCCGGCCGGTACTTTGAAACCTTCGGTGTAGAGCTTGAAGTGATGGATCAGCGATTCCATCGAGCGCTTCATTTCTTCGCGGCGCGGCGGAACGATCTTGTGGTCGTCCACCGTGACGCGGCCCTGCCCGTCCGGAGCGTGCAGCCTGTCGATGCACTGTTTCATGATGCGGATCGACTGGCGCATTTCCTCCATGCGAATGCAGTAGCGGTCGTAATTGTCGCCGTTCTTGCCGATTGGAATATCGAAATCGAGCTCGGCATAGCACTCATAGGGCTGCGCCTTGCGCAAATCCCACGCCGCGCCGGAGCCGCGCACCATCACTCCCGAAAATCCCCGCGCCCATGCGTCATCGAGCTTCACGACGCCGATATCGACATTGCGCTGCTTGAAGATACGGTTCTCGGTGAGGAGCTCCTCGAGATCGTCGCAGACTTTCAGGAACGGATCGCAAAACCCGGCGATGTCGTCGATCAGTTTCGGCGGCAGATCCTGATGCACGCCGCCGACTCGAAAATACGCGGCATGCATGCGCGAGCCGGATGCGCGCTCATAGAAACCCATGAGCTTCTCGCGCTCCTCGAAACCCCAGAGCGGCGGCGTAAGCGCGCCGATATCCATGGCCTGCGTCGTGACATTGAGTTGATGCGACAACAGGCGTCCGATTTCGCAATAGAGCACACGGATGATCTGGGCGCGCCGCGGCACCTCGAGGCCGAGGAGCTTCTCGGCCGCGAGACAGAACGCGTGTTCCTGATTGATCGGCGCCACATAATCGAGCCGGTCGAAATACGGGATCGCCTGCAAATAGGTTTTTTGCTCGATCAGCTTTTCGGTGCCGCGATGCAGAAGGCCGATATGCGGATCGACGCGTTCGACCACCTCACCGTCAAGCTCGAGGACGAGACGCAGCACGCCATGCGCAGCCGGATGCTGCGGACCGAAATTGATGGTGAAGTTTCGCGGTGCGGGTGCTGCGTCGGCCATCACACCAGTTCCGCCACTTTGGCGGCTTTCGCTGCAAGCCGCGCATTGAATTTGTCCCACATGACGACAAAGCGGTCGTGCCGGCCTTCGCCGATCAGATCGATGTCGTCATGCGCCCTTACCTTGAAGGAGACGCGCTGGCCGGTCACCGCGGCGCATTCGACATCGACCGTCACCGTCTGGCCGGGCAACGTCGCGGCCAAATGGCTGACATCGACGTGTACGCCAACACTGCCTTCACCGGAATCGAGATGCGGCGCCAGAAGCTGCGTGCATGTCCATTCCATCAGAACGATCATGTTGCCGGTCGCGAAGACCTTCGGCATCGACGCGATCTCGGGCGATTCCGGATAGGTGTAGGGAACGGTCTTGTTCTCCGGCACCTTGTAGGCGAAGCGATGGGTCATGCCGGGCTTGAGCGTGGCTTTCACGTCACGACCCCTTCCCGCTTGATTTCTCGTCGCCCGGCAGCACGTAGTCGGTGCCCTCCCACGGCGAAAGAAAATCGAAGTTGCGGAATTCCTGCGTCAGCCGCACCGGCTCATAAACCACGCGCTTGAGCTCGTCGTCGTAGCGCACCTCGACGAAGCCGGTGAGCGGAAAGTCCTTGCGCAACGGATGCCCCTCGAAACCGTAATCGGTGAGGATGCGCCGCATGTCGGGATGGCCGGTGAACGCGATGCCGTAGAGATCGTAGACCTCGCGCTCGAACCAGTCGGCACCGGCGAACACCTCGATGATCGACGCGACCGGCGTCGCCTCGTCGGTCTCGCATTTCACCCGCACGCGCGCATTGTGCTTCGGCGAAAGCAGGTGATAGACGACATCGAAGCGCCGCTCGCGGCTCGGCCAGTCGACGGCGGTGATGTCGATCAGGTTGATGAACAGGCAGTGCGGGTCGTCGCGCAGGAAGCGCATCACGGCAACGATGTCGGCCGCCCGCACCAGCACATTGAGTTCATGATACGCGACCGCATAGCCGGTCACCGATGCGGCAAGCGCACTCGCGATCGTTTTGCCCAGCGTGTCGAGCGTCTCATCCATTTTCAGCGTTCGACGGTTTCAACGTTCAATGGTGGCGGTGCGCCGGATTTTCTTCTGTAGCAGCAGCACGCCATACAAGAGAGCTTCGGCAGTGGGCGGGCAGCCGGGAACATAAATATCGACCGGCACGATGCGGTCGCAGCCCCGCACCACCGAATACGAATAATGGTAGTAGCCGCCGCCGTTGGCGCAGGAGCCCATGGAGATCACGTAACGCGGCTCCGGCATCTGGTCGTAGACCTTGCGCAGCGCCGGCGCCATTTTGTTGGTGAGCGTGCCGGCGACGATCATCACGTCGGATTGCCGCGGCGAGGCGCGCGGCGCGAAACCGAAGCGCTCGGCGTCGTAACGCGGCATCGACATCTGCATCATCTCGACCGCACAACAAGCGAGCCCGAAGGTCATCCACATCAGCGAGCCGGTGCGCGCCCAGGCAATCAGATCTTCCGCGGCGGCGACGAGAAATCCCTTGTCGGCAAGCTCGCCGTTCAGATCGGAGAAAAACGGATCGCTGTCGCGAACCGACTTTCCGGTGCGCGGATCGATGAGGTCATGGCGCGGCGTGATGATGCCGGGTTGGTTCAATTTGGGCTCGCTCAATCCCATTCGAGCGCTCCCTTCTTCCACTCATAGATAAACCCGATCGTCAGTACGCCGAGGAACAGCATCATCGACCAGAAGCCGTACACACCAAGATGACCGAAGGCTGCCGCCCACGGGAACAGGAAGCTCACTTCAAGGTCAAAGATGATGAAGAGGATGGCGACCAGGTAGAACCTGACGTCGAATTTCATCCGCGCATCGTCGAAGGCGTTGAAACCGCACTCATAGGCAGAGAGCTTTTCGGGGTCGGGGCTCTTGTAGGCAACAACGAATGCAACGGCGAGAAGCACGAGGCTGATCGCGCCCGCAACGCCGACGAAGACAATGAGCGGCAAATAAGCGAGCAGCAATTGAGTCAGTGATTGACCCATCGTGGACCCTTCGGATCGGCCGGCTCCGACCCTGCTTCGTATGCGAAACCGGTTCGGGACAGCGCAGTTGCCCCCGTCGAACGCCAGCGCCAATTTGCCCAAAATTCCAGCGGATTGACGCTGAAAGTAGAACGTTTCGACCCTTAGCGCAGCGCACAAAAAGGTGCAAGGCAGGGCTGTGTGTGACGCGCAGATTGACGACGCCGGCAACGCCGATGTTACGTTGCCGCGACAATTTTACGGAGAGCAAATGACCGTGATCGCCCACCGGCGCATTCGGTCGCCATCACGTGGCGTCCGAACCATCGCCGCCACGGCACCGGGCCATGGATTCGCCGGCCGCTGTCGTTGACAGGATCGGCGGGCTCGTGAACGAGGTTTTGACCGATCGGAACATTAAATGATCGGAACTTTGGACGACCGGAACATAAAGACAGCGATCTCACCGTGGAGTGACCACCGCATGCCCCTCACGACTTCGCGCCGTGCCGTATTGCTTGCTTTGGCGAGCGCAGCCGCCGCGTCCGCGTCACGCGCCGACGATTATCCATCCCGCCCGATCAAGATCATCGTGCCGTTCGGCGCCGGTGGCCCGACCGATGTCTATACCCGCGACATTGCCGACGAGATGCGCAAGGCGCTGCATCAGACCGTCTACATGGAGAACCGCCCGGGCGCGGGCACCACGATCGGCACGGACCTCGTCGCCAAGGCCGACCCCGACGGTTACACGCTGCTGATGGTTTCGGGCACGCAGACGGTCAACGAAACGCTCTACACGCAGAAGCCGTACCAGTTGATGCGCGACCTCGTGCCGATCGCGCCGCTGATCGATACCGATCTGGTGCTGGTGGTCCATCCGTCCGTGCCGGCGCATAATCTCGCCGAACTTCTGGCGCTGGCGCGCGCAAAGCCTGGAACGCTCAATTACGGCTCGTCCGGGCCGGGCTCGAACTATCACATGGCCGGAGAGCTTCTGAAGAATATTACGGGAATCGACATCGTGCATGTGCCCTACAAGGGCTCGACTGGCATGCGCGGCGACATTCTCAGCGGACAAATCCAACTTCTGTTCGATTCGGTGCCGACCATGGCGCCGCAGATCCAGGCCGGCATGGTTCGCGCGATCGGCACCAGCGGCAAGATGCGCTCCCCCATCCTGCCCGATGTGCCGACGCTTGCCGAAGCAGGCGCGCCGGGTTTTCAGGCAACGTTGTGGGTCGGTTTCATGGCGCCAAAAGCGACACCGCAGCCGATCGTCGATCTGCTCAACCGCACGATCACCACGATCCTGCAGCGGCCGGACATCAAGGACGCCTGGGAAAAGCAAGGCGCGACGCCGCTTCTGATGACGCAGCCGCAATTCGACGCCTTCATGAAGGCGGAGATCGTGAAATGGGCTAAGGTGATCAAGGATAACCACATCGCGTTGATCAATTAGGTGAAGCAATGAACGAGATGAGCAAGACCGTTTCTGCCGCGATCAAGGGTGAAGAGCACTGGACCACCAAGGACGGCGGCGCAAAGCTTTTCATGTTCGAAAAATGCGCCGGCGACCCGAAAAATAGCGTCGGCACGATCCTTTTCGTGCACGGTTCCTCGATGGCGGCGCAGCCGACTTTCGATCTTCAGGTCGAAGGCCGGCCGGATTCCTCGGTGATGGATTGGTTCGCGCGCCGCGGCTACGATTGCTGGTGCGTCGATATGGAGGGCTACGGCCGCTCGACCAAGGATCGCGACAATAACGCCCCGATCGCGCAAGGCGCCGACGACTGCTTTGCCGCGGCATCCTATATCCAGAAGCTGCGCGGCAAGCGGCCGTTCCTCGTTTACGGTATCTCGTCGGGAGCGCTGCGCGCCGCTTTATTCGCGCAGCGTCATCCCGACATGGTCGCCCGCCTGGCGCTCGACGCCATGGTCTGGACCGGCGAAGGCTCGCCGACGCTGGCGGAACGCAAGAAGAAGCTTCCCGAGTTCATCGCCAGGAACCGCCGCCCGATCGACAAGGCCTTCATCCATTCGATCTTCGATCGCGATCATCCGGGCACGGCCGAAGATAAGGTCATCGACGCCTTCGCCGATGCCGTCACCGCGCTCGACAATTCGGTGCCGACCGGAACTTATGTGGATATGTGCAGCAGGCTTCCGGTGATCGATCCAGACAAGATCGCCGCGCCTACCCTCATTATGCGCGGTCAGTGGGACGGCATTGCAAGCTTCGAGGATCTGGCCAAATTCTTCGCGCGGCTGCCAAACCCGGACAAGCACTTTGCCGTCATGCCGGGCATCTCACACGCCAGTTTCCAGCAGAAGAACTACGCGCTGGTCTATCACATCCTGTGGAGCTTCTTCGCCCAACCGGCGCCGATCTTTCGCGGCTGACGACCTTCAAGTTATTGAAATATCGATGAAATGGCGGGAGCGACCGGGCTCGAACCGGCGACCTTCGGCGTGACAGGCCGACGCTCTAACCAACTGAGCTACGCCCCCGCGGACGCGTCGGCACTTAAGGCCCGCCCGGCGGCAAGTCAAGGATTTGGGGCCTAAATCGGCCCTTTCGGCTCGCCTTATGCTGGCCACAGAGCCGCCTCAGACAGGCTGGTGATGCCGAAAACATCGGTGGAATCGGCAAAACAAGCGTGGTCAGGGTAAGGCGAATCGTTTAACTGCTTCGCCGTGAGCGGCGCTTTCCCATCGCTACCGCTTCATTGAGGAGGGACTAATGTCGACAGGCAAAACAACCGCAACGACCGTGACATTGAAGCATCTTGCCGCGAGTCTCGCGGAGGACAACGAGCTTTCGAAAAAGCAGGCGGAAGCCATCCTCGGCGGCTTCATTGGAAATATCGTCAAGCACCTGAAGAAGGGCGAACGAATCCGCATCGGCGGTCTAGGCATCCTGCAGGTGCGCAAACGCGCAGCACGCATGGGCCGCAATCCGGCCACCGGCGAACCGATCCAGATCAAGGCCAGCAAGAAAGTCGCCTTCCGCGCCTCAAAGGAACTCAAAGAGGCGATCTGATCGCCTCCAGTCAGGACACGCGAAGCGCGGGTCTGGCGCCACTCACTCGCCCGTCCGCCGTTGCAATTGCAAAATTGCAACGGCGGCGGGCGATTTCTTTTTGAAGTCAGGTGTCGCGGCTCGCCAGGCCGCAGCAAGCGTGAGGCCCGCCTTCGCCCCGAGCGGGATCCGGCGTGGCAGCCTTCGCTGCGCCTCGCTTGCGAAGGCTGGTGGGCGGTGACGGACTCGAACCGCCGACATTCTGCGTGTAAAGCAGACGCTCTACCAACTGAGCTAACCGCCCACGCGGCGAGGTGTATCCCCGCAGATAGCCGCCGCGCAAGCGAAGGCCGGCGGTGAAATCGGGACACTGACGGAAAAGTGTGGGATAAGAATACGCAATGCAACGTGGGCCGGATGCCCGAGAAGGGGGACCATGATCCGCATTTCGATCCTGACGATCGCTTCGATGCTCGCCGTCACCGCCGCGCAGGCCCAGCAGTTACCGCCGCAGCCGCCGCCGATCGCCTCGCCAATGGGCCAGGGTAACGATCAGGAGCGCGCCGCCTGCCATCCGGACGTGACCAAGTACTGTCAGCTCCAGCTGCAGATCAACGCCACCGACGTTCTTGGCATTCTCGGCTGCCTGAAAGACAACCGCGCCAAGATCAGCGCCGCCTGCCAGAAGGTGCTTGCCAGTCACGGTCAGTAACACCGGCGTCCAGACAGGATCGTCAGCACTCTCCGGCCAGGATGACGGCCGGGGAGTTTGCGGCGTCATTCGTCTCAAGGGCGAGGCTCGTTTCAACGTCCGCCATATCCTGGGCAAGCCTCACCCAGGACTGGGCAAGCGTAAGCCAAAGCGCCTTGTCTTTTCTGCTTTCGGCCAATTGCGCCTTTGCGACACACTCTTCCGCGTGCCTGCGGTGGTCTAGCGTCGTGTCCATGGCGGCACTCCCCCGACATAAGCCAACTTGCAGGGCCATTCGAAATTGGCAGTGCGGCGCTGGCGCGATGATGATGGGGCGGATTGCGGGCACGGGCGGCAAAAAACGAGGCGGCCGGAACTCCTGGGTATCCGCGGGATGACGGATCTTGCCGGAGGTATGGTATTGCGCCTGAAACATGGCGTATTCCACGTTTGGCTTATATTCCGATTGAGATCGACTTAGATTGCCAAAAACCTTACAAATTTATTGCTTTCTACATGCGTTTTTCACCTAGCTGCACTGCAACAAGGATATTTTGCGCCGCACTATCCAGTCCCTATATTCGATTCCTGATTCCGGTGGTGAGCCGGAGAAAGGAATAAGAATCATGCTGTTATCCATCGTCAACCTCTTCAACTCCTGGAAGCGCTATGGGGTGGCCGTGCAGGAGCTTTCACACCTGAGCGACCGTGAACTCGCCGATATCGGCATCACCCGCGGCGACATCGCCCGGATCGCTTGGGAGCAGTCGCGCGCCTGATCGCCCGATCGCTTGCCATTCCTGACGACAGCGGCGCCCGGCTTCGGCTGGGCGCCGTCGTTTTATGGGCCAACGCCCTTTGCGGACATCAGGAGGCGGGCTTCATGCCCTTGGCCTCGATGATCGGCAGGGCATGCGGGCCGGACAGAAACTTCACCAGCCCACGGGCCGCCGAACCGTCTTTGGCGGCCGCGCCGACGCCCGCCGCATAAACGGTAAAATTCTGGATCTCGGCCGGCAGCGGACCCACAAGTCTGGCGCCGGCGACCGGAATGATCTCGCTGATCTGATGAATGCCGATCTCGGCCTCGCCGTCGGCAACGTGATCGGCAACGGCCCCGCCATGAACCAATACGGCCTTGGCGTTGACCTCTTCCGCGATGCCGAGCCGCTCAAGCAGCTTGCCGACATAGATGCCGCTCGAGCCTCCGGCCTTGGGATCGATATAGGCGACCGACTTCGCGGCAAGGAGCGCGCGCTTGAACGCATCGACCGTAGAGATGTCCGGCAGCGGCGCGCCGGCTTTGACCACGACGCCGATTCCGGTCCTGGCGAGATCGGCGCGGGTCCCGGGCACCACCTTGCCGTCCTTCGCAAGACTGTCGATTGCTTCGGGCGTCAAAACCGCAACGTCGAATGTTTCCTTGCCGTCGCGGATCAAGGCGAGGTGCTGACCGACGGTCTGGTAGCTGATCGCAAGCGTGTTGCCGCTTTCCTTCTGGTACTGCTCGGCAAGCGCGTTGAGCACCTGCTTGAATGCGCCGCCGCTGACGACGGTGATCTCGGCGGCGTCAACGGATTGGGTCATGGCGAGCCCGAGCGCAGTTATGAGAATGGCCGGCGTGAAGCGCATGCGAACTTCCCTGTTTTGCGAACACCTTCACCTTTTGCATAGTCTCATGATAATCGCGTGGACCGGCGCGGAAAAGTCGCCTTCGCCGATCCCGCATGCTAACCGGACGCCATGCCGGTTCTCGCTCTCATCGACGCCGCCGCATTGCTGCCGGATCGTGGCGCGCTGATCGGCCTCGATCTCGGCACCAAGACGATCGGCGTTGCCGCGAGCGATCCGGACCGCCGCGTGGCTGCTCCTGTGGAAACCGTGGCGCGCAAGCGTTTCGGCCTCGACGCCCGCCGCATCCTCGACCTCGCCGCCGAGCGCCGCGCCGCCGGAATCGTGCTCGGTCTGCCGATCAATATGGACGGCACGGAAGGGCCGCGCGCCCAATCGACACGCGCCTTCGCGCGCAGCCTCGCGCAGCTCACCGCACTGCCGATTGCGCTGTGGGACGAACGGCTGTCGACTGCGGCAGTCGAGCGCGCACTCATTGCCGCCGATGCCAGCCGCGCCCGGCGCAAGGCCGTGATCGATCAGCACGCCGCGACCTACATTCTTCAGGGCGCACTCGACCGGCTCGCGAACCATGCGTCGCCGGCCTGATCGGCGGCCGAGGTTTCCGGTGCATGACCGGCCGGCCGGCCCAAGCCGGGCTTGCCCGACCGCGCGGATTGGGCCTATGACACCGCTTTAATGGCAAAAGCCCAGCCGCTCACGCGACACATCATTTCGATCAATGATCTCAGCAATCATGAGATCGAGACGATTTTCGCAGTCGCCCAGGGGTTTTTGAAGGAACTTTCCGACAAGTCCATTTCCTACCGGGTCGGGCGAAGCACCGATCTGGCCTCGAAATCGATTCTGGCGAGCCTGTTTTACGAACCCTCGACGCGGACGCGGCTGTCGTTCGAAAGCGCGATGCTGCGGCTCGGCGGCGCCAATATAACCAGCGCCGACCCGGCGGTGAGTTCGGCTGCGAAAGGCGAAAGCCTCGCCGATACGATCAGGGTGATCTCCAACTACGCCGACATCGTCGTCATCCGCCATCCGCGCGACGGCGCGGCGCGGCTTGCGGCAGAATATTCGCAGATCCCGGTCATCAATGGCGGCGACGGCAGCCATGAGCATCCGACGCAGACGCTGTGCGACCTCTTCACGCTGAAGGCGAAGAAGAAGACGCTCAAGGACATGAAGGTGGCCATTGCCGGCGACCTCAAGGGCAGCCGCACCATCCATTCCTTCGTCTATGCACTGGCGCGCTTCGGCGCGACGATCGATCCGTTGCCCGCGCCCGGCATGGAACTGCCGGACTATGTCCATCGCCGGCTGCGCGAGGAATTCCACTGCCGCATGGTGTCGAAGGATTCTGGCCAGGCCCAGGTCGGCTCGATCGACGCGCTCTACGTCACCGCCGACCAGCCGCATCAATTGTCGCTCATTCCCGATCCGGACATCGACTACGGACTTCTGGTGCAAAAGAAGATCGACGCGGTCTATGTCACGCGTTTCCAGAAGGAACGCTGGGCCGACAAGGAGCGCGCCTATCCCAAGATCGACGCAAAATTCCTCGGCGAGGCGAAATTCTCCGAAGCGAGCGTCATGCATCCCCTGCCCCGGGTCAACGAACTCGACGCCTCGTTCGACAGCGACCGCCGCGCCGTCTATTTCCAGCAAGCCGCCTACGGCGTTCCAATCCGCATGGCCCTGATTGCGCTTCTTCTGCATCTGCAGAAGAACAAGTCGCTCACTCTCTTCGCCGGCGGCTTTGCGAAGTCAGAGCATGCGATCTACGCCCAGCCGATCGGCAAGGGTCTGCAATGCGACAATCCAAACTGCATCACCGGAGATCCGGCAGAACGGCAATACGCCGCAAACAAGTTCTATGTTGTCGATGACGAATCCGTGCAGCATTGCAGGCTGCGCTGTGTTTATTGCGAGAAGGACGTCGAGGACGAAGCGACTTCGCATCTTGTCGTCGCCGATACGGCACGGAAGACCTTTGCGCCCGGCTCCGCGTCGCTGGCCCACGCCACAGCCGACAAGCTCAAGCACGTTGTCATCTATCGCTGCGAGGCGGACGCGATAGCAGACGGGTTTGCACCGCGCGAGCCGCGAAAGAAGGCGCATGCGGGCTGACGCGTTAGCGTCGCCGGCAATTTACAATCGTGTATTATTGAACCGCCATGCATCCGCTGACCTGGCCACCTGGAGCTGAAATCGCCGCGGCTTTTGCATTCGGCTACCTGTGCGGTTCGATTCCGTTCGGCGTTTTGCTCACGCGGCTTGCCGGGACGCCCGATATCCGCAGCGTCGGCTCCGGCAGTATCGGCGCCACCAATGTGCTGCGCACCGGGCGCAAGGCGCTTGCCGCCGGCACGCTTGCGGGCGATATCCTCAAAGGCACCGCCGCAGTCGCCATCACCATCGCCGTGTTCGGCCGCCATGCCGCGTACTATGCCGCGATCGGCGCCTTCCTCGGCCATCTGTTTCCGGTCTGGCTCGGCTTTCGCGGCGGCAAGGGCGTGGCAACCTATATCGGCCTGTTGCTCGGCTTCGGCGCGTGGATCGCGCTGCTGGCGTTTTGCCTGATCTGGCTCGCGGTCGCGGCGGCGACGCGCTATTCCTCGCTTGCCGCCCTGACCGCGAGCGCGGCGACGCCTGCCGTGTTGTGGTGGACCGGCGATCTTTCGGCAGCGAAATTGTTTTTGCTGCTCTCGGCGCTGCTCTGGATCATGCACCGCGCAAACCTGGCGCGCCTGATTGGTGGCATGGAAAGCAAAATCGGCGCCTGATCACATCGGCGCTTGATCACACTGAGCCGAGGAGTTTATTCCGCGGCCACCGCCGCAACCGCGGTCTCCCGCGCCGGCATCACCGGCGCACCGTGGGTATGCGGGATCTTGTCGGCGAACATTTCGACAAAATGGTCGGTCTCGCCGACCCCGGTATGGGGCAGCAGCGCATCGTCGGAATAGGCGTGCGCGGCCGGATCTTTCGCGACACGCGCCATGAGACGGCGATAACGCCAGATCACGCCCGCCCATCGCGACAGGGTTGTGAGGGAATCAAAGGCCCGCCACGGATAAAACAACAGCGGGTTCACGATCGGCATGCCGTAGCGGCGCTGCGAGCGTACCTTGCGGCGGAAGAAGCCGAATTGCAGCGGATGCACGCCTTCGATGCGGGAAGCGGCGGAGAACATGGTCAGCGAGTTGAGAACCTTGGTTTTATTGATGCCGGAAACCACGGCACGGCGCATGATCGTCTCGACATGTGCATCTGTGTAGTAGCGCGTCCACGCGTCGGCATAGACCTTGGTCCACGCCTCCTTGGACATGATCGGATGCGCGGTGCAGGCATGTTCGAGATCGTATTTGTTCATGTCGGGGTCCATCGGGACGCCGCGCATGAACAGGTTTTTGTGATCCTCGGAGCCGGGCAGCGGCGTCAGGTAGAAGAATTCGAGGATGTCGACCGGCAATTCTTTCTTGATGATCTCGATATCGCGCGCGATCGTTTCCGGCGTGTCGGTCGGGAAGCCGAGAATGTAGCCTGCGTAAGTCATCACCTTCTGCGCGCGCCAGGCCAGCAGCATCTCGCGATATTCCCAAATCTTGTTCTGGCGTTTCTTCGCACCCATCAGGGATTCGGGATTGATGTTCTCCAGCCCAAGGAAGATCGCAGTGCACCCCGCCCTTGCCGCTTTCTCGATGAAATTCGGGATGCGGTGGCAGAGCGTGTCGACCTGCAAGAGAAGCCGGATGTTGAATTTATCGCGCTCGCGCAGCTCGATCAGCCGGTCGAGGATGGGTTCCCAGTTGCGGTTGCGGGCAAAATTGTCGTCGGTGACAAAAAACCGCGTAATGCCCTGCGCCGCATTCGCCCGCACGATCGCCTCGACGTCGTCGGGCGTGCGATAGCGCGACTTGCGGCCCTGCACGTTGATGATGGTGCAGAAGCTGCATTGGAACGGACAGCCGCGGCCGGCATCGAAGCTTGAATAATGTCCCGCGACCCGCGTCACCACCGAGCGCGGCAGGATCGGATAGACGGCCGCCGCCATTTCCGGCAGGTCGTTGAGATATTTGTAGATCGGTTTGGCGTTGCCCGCCGCGACGTCGCGCAAAACCTCCGCCATGCGGCCTTCGGCTTCGCCGGCGAACAGGTTGATGCCGAGATCGAGCGCTTCCTGCAGATCGGGTGGCAGGCTCGGCAGCATGGAGATGCAGCCGGACACGTGAAAGCCGCCCATGACGACATTGAGACCGAGCTTGCGAAACTGCCGCCCGAGATCGAGCGCGCGAGGAAACTGGTTCGATTGCACGCCGATGAGGCCGACCATGCCGCCGCCGGCGGCGCGGATGCGCTTTGCCACGCCTGCCACGTCGACGATCGTGTTGCATTCGTCGCAGGCCTCGACCTCGATATCGACATCGGGGCCGAGCACGCGGTTTTCCGCACACTCCACGACCAGCCCATGAACGCTGGCGAGGCTGTTCGACGGCAGCGTCGAGCGCAACCACTGGATGACATAACCATCGGCGTCGTAGTGCGACGGCTTGATCAGGACGACCCGGAATGCGCGCTTGGTCAGGTTACCGTGCAAAGAAGATCCCCGAAAAACGGAACAGGCGACGAAACCTTGACCCCATTCTTTACCCTATGGGTCCTGCGGCAACGAGGCGGAATGTGCGGGTTTGGCTGCCGTTTTGCAATAAATACCTTGGGTAATACCTTGGGTTCCAGGCGTCGATTGCCCGGGATTGGGGTATTGTCACGTTCAAGAGATTACACGGCCTGATGTTTTGGAGTGTTTTGGGGGCGGCGTGAGCGACGGTACGGAACCTATCCGGCTGACCGACGAGCAACGGCTCGACTGGCTGCGGCTTATCCGCAGCCAGAATGTCGGGCCGCGCATTCGCGCCTCATTAATCATTTCGGCGGCGCCGCGCGCGCTCGACGCTTGCCGGGGCTGGCGCGCCGCGGCGGCGGCGGTTCCGCGCCGCAAATCTACACGCGCGAGCAGGCCGAACGCGAAATCGCAGGCCGCGCGAAAAATCGGCGCTGATCTTTGTCGCATCGGCGAAGCGGGACTATCCGCACCGGCTGCAAATGATCGACGACGCGCCGCCGCTGATCGCCAGGTATTATGGCGCAAACGCCACAAGCGGCTTAAAATTGCCGGATGCGGAGATTTTTTCAGATTTTTTGGGCCATCTTGGCTGCGATCATACTCGCGCCGGTTCTCGGCAATTATTTCATCGAATTGGCGCGCGAGCGTGGTTTCTACGAGAGCCCTTCTACGAGAGCCTACGCGTCATTGCAGCGGCCATCGCGCAACGCTTTCCATTGGTAACGATTTGACAGGTGGATATGCATTACCCATGTTCCCCGCGGCCTCATAGCCGTAAATCTCGTGTTGACGGGAAAATAGGCCGTAAACTCATTGGGTTAGCATGAATCTGGTACTGGTGGAATCGCCTGCCAAGGCGAAGACAATCAATAAATATCTGGGCAAGGACTACGAAGTCCTGGCCTCGTTCGGTCACGTGCGCGACCTGCCGCCCAAGAGCGGATCGGTCGATCCGGACGCGAATTTCCGCATGGTCTGGGAGATCGACCCCAAGGCGCAGAAGCGACTCAACGACATCGCGCGCGCCGTGAAGGGAGCCGACAAGCTCATTCTGGCGACCGACCCCGATCGCGAGGGCGAAGCGATCTCCTGGCATGTGCTCCAGGTGCTCAGGGAGAAAAAGGCGCTCAAGGACCAGAAGGTCGAGCGGGTGGTGTTCAACGCCATCACCAAGACGGCGGTCACCGAGGCGATGCAGCACCCGCGCGCCATCGATCAGGCCCTGGTCGATGCCTATCTGGCGCGTCGCGCACTCGATTATCTGGTCGGCTTCACGCTGTCGCCGGTGCTGTGGCGCAAGCTCCCGGGTGCGCGCTCGGCGGGCCGTGTGCAGTCTGTCGCATTGCGGCTCGTCGCCGATCGCGAACTCGAAATCGAAAAATTCGTCCGCCAGGAATACTGGTCGCTGGTGGCGACGCTTGCGACACCGCGCGACGAGACCTTCGAGGCGCGGCTTGTCGGCGCCGACGGAAAAAAGCTGCAACGGCTCGATATCGGCTCGGGCGCGGAAGCCGAAGCGTTCAAGCAGGCGCTCGAAACGGCGGCGTTCGCGGCAACGTCTGTCGAGGCGAAGCCGGTCAAACGGCATCCCTATCCGCCGTTTACGACCTCGACCTTGCAGCAGGAAGCGAGCCGCAAGCTCGGCTTCGCTCCGGCGCACACGATGCGTGTGGCGCAACGGCTTTACGAAGGCATCGACATCGGCGGCGAGACCGTCGGCCTGATCACCTATATGCGCACCGACGGCGTGCAGATCGCCGATGAAGCGATCGCCGCCACCCGCAAGGTGATCGAGGAGGACTACGGACGGAATTACGTACCGGGCGCACCGCGCCGTTACGAAACCAAGGCGAAAAACGCACAGGAAGCGCACGAGGCCGTCCGTCCCACCGACCTCGACCGCCGGCCGCCGGAAACCAAAAGCTTTCTCGATGCGGATCAGGCCAAGCTCTACGAACTCATTTGGCTGCGCACCATGGCGAGCCAGATGGAATCCGCGGAACTCGAACGCACCACGGTCGATATCGAGGCCAAGGTCGCAGGCCGCATCCTCGATTTGCGCGCCACCGGAACGGTGGTGAAATTCGACGGCTTCCTCGCGCTCTATCAGGAAGGCCGCGACGAAGATTCCGACGATGAGGATTTACGGCGTCTGCCGCAAATGAGCGCCGGCGAACGCCTCTCCAAGCGAGCGATTGCCGCCGATCAGCACTCCACCGAACCGCCGCCGCGCTATTCCGAAGCGTCGCTGGTCAAGCGCATGGAAGAGCTCGGCATCGGCCGTCCGTCGACCTACGCCTCCATCCTGCAGGTACTCAGGGACCGCAAATATGTGCGTCTCGACAAGAAGCGCCTGATCCCGGAAGACCGCGGACGTATTGTCGTCTCCTTCCTGGAGAGCTTTTTCGCAAAATATGTCGAGTACGATTTCACCGCGAGCCTCGAAGACAAGCTCGACCTCATCTCCAATAACGAAGTGCCGTGGCGCGACGTGCTGCGCGACTTCTGGCGTGACTTCATCAGCGCCATCGATGAGACCAAGGATTTACGCATCTCCGCGGTGATCGACGCGCTCGACGAGATGCTGGGGCCGCATCTTTTCCCGGCCCGCGAGGACGGCACCGATCCGCGCAAGTGCCCGACCTGCGACACCGGACGGCTTTCGCTAAAGCTGTCGAAGTTCGGCGCCTTCATCGGCTGCACGAATTACCCCGAATGCCGTTATACGCGGCAGCTATCGGCTGGCGCGGACGGCTCCCCCGACATCGGCACCAAGAAACTCGGCGTGCATCCGGAAACCGGCCTTGATGTAACCGTGCGCAGCGGCCGCTTTGGCCCCTATCTGCAGATCGGCGAGACCGTGAAGGACGGCGAAAAGCCGAAACGCGCCGGCCTGCCGAAAGGCGTGGCGCCCGACGAGATCGACTTCGAGGCTGCGCTCAAATTGCTGTCGTTGCCGCGCGAAGTCGGCAGGCACCCCGAGGACGGCGAACCGATCCGCGCCGGCATCGGCCGCTACGGGCCTTACGTCCAGCACAACAAGACTTACGCCAACCTCGATTTACCGGAAGAGGTGTTCACCGTCGGGCTCAATCGCGCGGTGACGCTGATCGCGGAAAAAATCGCCAAGGGTCCGCGCCGCCGCTTCGGCGCCGACCCGGGCCGTGCGCTCGGCGATCACCCGACGCGAGGTGGACCCATCGTCGCCAAGAAGGGGCGCTACGGTCCTTATGTCAGCCACGACGGCGTCAATGCGACGCTGCCGGCCGACAAGACGCCCGAAACGGTCACGCTTGAGGAGGCCGTCGTCCTGATTGACGCCCGGGCCGATCGCGGGGCGCCCGCGCCGCATGCGCGGCCACGCAAGACGAAGCGCCCCTCGTCCGGCACGGCGCGGCATATCAAAGCATCTTCCAAACGGCCCGGCGCGCCGGCGCGCAAACGCGCCGCCGCCAAAACTCCACGCAAGACGACGCAAGCTGCCGAATAGTCATTACGCAACGCGCCACCGGCCACGGCCAGGGTCCACAATCGGGCCCACGATTTGGCCGATGATTACGCCGATGAGTGGCATATGAAACGCCTGCCCTCACAACGCCTCCCGTCCCGGGAAGAGCTTGTCGCCTTCATCCGCGAACGCAGCGGCAAAGTCGGCGTGCGTGAGATTGCGCGCGCTTTCGGCGCCAAGAATTCGGACCGCGCCGCGCTCAACCGCATGCTGCGTGATCTCGCCGAAGACGGCAGCATCGAAAGCCGGCGCAAGCGCCTGCACCATGCCGGCACGCTGCCGCCCGTCGTGGTTGTCGATGTTACCGGCCGCGACAGTGACGGCGAGCTTCTGGCGCGGCCGACGGAATGGGACGAGAGCGCGCATGGCGCGCCACCGGTCATCCGCATCATCACGCCGCGGCGCGCTTCGCCCGGCGAAATCGCGGGCGTCGGCGATCACGCGCTCGTCCGCATCGACCGCACGAACAGCGAGGAAACGAGCGGCCGGGTCATAAAACTCATCGATCGCGCCAAAACCCGCACGCTCGGTGTCTTTCGCGGGTTGCCCAACGGCGGCGGCAGACTTGTGCCTGTCGACAAGAAGCAGCTTGGCCGCGAACTTGCGATCGCACCGGACGCAACCGGCGGCGCCGTGGACGGTGACCTGGTGTCTGTCGAGGTGGCGCGGCATGGCAGACTCGGACTTTCAACAGGTACCGTCCTCGAGCGGCTCGGCTCGCTCAAGAGCGAACGCGCCGTCAGCCTGATCGCCATCCATGCCCACGACATTCCGCATACATTTCCGTGCGTGGTGCTCGAGGAGGCGAACGCGGCGCGGCCTGCATCGGTTCAAGGACGCGAAGACTGGCGCAAAATCCCCTTCGTCACCATCGACCCGCCCGACGCCAAGGACCACGACGACGCCGTTCACGCGATCCCGGATCCCGATCCGCACAACGCCGGCGGTTTTGCCGTCAGCGTCGCCATTGCCGACGTGGCGCACTATGTGCGGCCCGGTTCCGCGCTCGACCGCGAAGCAGTCCGCCGCGGCAATTCGGTCTATTTTCCCGATCGCGTCGTGCCGATGCTGCCGGAACGCATCTCCAACGATCTATGCTCGCTGCGGCCCGGCGAAGATCGCGCGGCACTCGCGGTGCGGATGGTGATCGGCGCCGACGGCCGCAAGCGCTCGCATACATTCCACCGTGTACTGATCCGTTCCGCCGCAAAACTGCATTACGAGCAGGCGCAACTTGCAGTGTCCGGACGCACCGACGAGATCACCGAACCGATCGCGGATAAAATCCTCGGGCCCCTCTACGCCGCCTATCGCTGCGTGATGCACGCCCGTAACGCACGCGGGCCGCTCGATCTCGACCTCCCCGAGCGCAAGATCCTGCTGAAATCCGACGGCACCGTCGATCGCGTGATCATGCCGCAGCGGCTTGAATTACACCGGCTGATCGAGGAATTCATGATCCTCGCCAACGTCGCTGCCGCCGAGACATGCGAGCACGCCAGCACGCCGCTGATCTATCGCGTGCATGACGAGCCGTCGGCGGAAAAGCTCAATGCGCTGCGCGAGTTCCTGGTTACGATCGACATCTCTCTCCCCAAGGGTGGAACGCTGCGACCGGACGGTTTCAACAATATCCTGCAGCGGGTCAAAGGCCGCGACATCGAACGGCTGGTCAACGAAGTCGTGCTGCGGTCGCAGGCGCAGGCGGAATATTCATCCGACAATTTCGGCCATTTCGGCCTCAATCTCCGCCGCTATGCGCACTTCACGTCGCCGATACGGCGCTATGCCGATCTCATCGTGCATCGCGCCTTGATCAGGGCGGTAAAGCTCGGCGCCGACGGTTTGCCCGACGGCACGGACGCGCGTGCGCTCGCCGAGATCGCTGCGACCATTTCTGCAACCGAGCGCCGCGCCATGAAGGCCGAACGCGAAACATCGGATCGGCTGATCGCGCATTTTCTGGCCGACCGCATCGGCGCCACTTTCGACGGCCATATTTCCGGCGTCACGCGGGCCGGCCTGTTCGTGGAACTCGACGAGACCGGCGCCGACGGATTTATTCCGGCACGCTTCATCGGCAACGAATATTTCCGGTTCGACGAAACCGGCCGTGCGTTTCACGGCCGCTCCGTCTCCCACCGGCTTGGCGATCCGGTGACGGTGGAACTGGTGGAGGCGGCTCCCGTCGCGGGCGCGCTGCGCTTTAAGTTCGCCGGCCATGATTTGCGGCATGACCGCACCGCGCCGAAGAGGGCTGGACATTCCCAGCGCGAGCGGCCGAAATTCGCGCAGCGGCCAAAATCCCGCGGCCGGCGGCGCTAGAGAAGAGACCCGCGTTCATGGAAGACGATATTTCAAGCGTAGTCGCCGGCGGGACGGCGGCCGACCGCGCCGACCGGCTGACCCGCACAATTCGCGACCAGTCGTTCCCGAACGTCTCGCCGAGGGACTCCGCGACGCTGATCCTGATCGATCGCGCGGCGAGCGTGCCGAAAGTGCTGCTCGGCCGCCGCCATCAAGGTCACAAATTCATGCCGGGCAAGTTCGTCTTTCCCGGCGGCCGCATCGAGCCGTCCGACCGGCTGATGGTATCGGCCGCGGCGCTGCACGACCGTCACATCGCGAAACTGATGCAGCGCGTGAAACGGCCGAGCGTCGCCAAGGCCATGGCTTTCGCGCTGGCGGCGGTGCGCGAAACCTATGAAGAAACCGGACTCATGCTCGGCGTGCCGTCGGCGACGCCGGCGATCGCTCCGCCCGGTATCTGGGAAGCATTTGCCAAAGCCGGAATCGTGCCCGATCTTGGCGCGGTGCATTTCGTCGCTCGCGCCATCACGCCGCCAAAACGGCCGCTGCGGTTCGATAGCCGGTTCTTCACCGCGGAAGTGTCCGCCATCGCCCGGCGTGAAGACGGCTTCGTCGGCCCGGACAAAGAGCTTGTCGAACTCGTCTGGCTGCCGATCACCGAAGCGCGGCAACTGGATATGCCCGGCATTACCGCGGTCGTGCTGGAAGAACTCCAGGACCGCATCAAGACCGGCATGAGCCACGATCATCCGGTGCCGCTCTACCGTATGCTAAACAAGCGCTTTGTGCGCGAAATCCTGTGACCGGCAACAGCCCGCTCTTTTCAC
Source organism: uncultured Alphaproteobacteria bacterium (assembly GCA_963808205.1). Classification (GTDB taxonomy): domain Bacteria; phylum Pseudomonadota; class Alphaproteobacteria; order Rhizobiales; family Xanthobacteraceae; genus BOG-931. The sequence continues at coordinate 825,707 of CAWEER010000003.1, read as the reverse complement.
TGGACGAGCTTGAAGCCGTCACGAAGATCGTGCGCGCGCTGGTGCCCCCGACGCCCGCTTATGCGTGGCCGCTGTTGGCCGCGAAAGCCGGCGCTGCGGTCATCGTCAAGCACGAGAACCACACCCCGACCGGATCGTTCAAGGCGCGCGGTCCGGTTGCTTATATGGACGCCTTGCGGCGTTCGGGCCAAATGCCGAAAGGCGTCATCACCGCGACACGCGGCAATCACGGCCAATCGGTTGCGATCGCCGCCGCAAAGTTCGGCATCCCGGCGGTCATCGTCGTTCCCGAAGGCAATTCCAGCGAGAAGAACGCCGCCATGGAAGCCTTCGGCGGAGAGTTGGTCACCGCAGGCAAGGACTTCGACGAGAGCCGCCTGGTCGCTGCAAAACTCCAGCACGAGCGTGGCTATCACTTTTTGCCGTCGTTCCACCGCGAACTGGTCAAGGGCGTTGCAACTTACGCCTACGAACTGTTCACCGGCCACCCGGACCTCGACGTCGTCTATGTCCCGATTGGCATGGGCTCCGGCATTTGCGGGCTGATTACGGTGCGCGACCTTCTTGGCCTGAAGACGGAGATCGTCGGCGTTGTCGCCGAGAATGCGCCGGCCTTCGCGCTGTCGTTCGAGGCCGGCCGCCCGATACCGACCAATTCGGCAATGACATTTGCCGACGGCATGGCCTGCCGCGACCCGCAGCCCGAGGCCTTTGAGATCATCGCAAAGGGCGCCGCGCGCGTCGTCCAGGTCAGCGAGAATGAAATCGCCGAGGCCGTCCGCATTTACTACACCTCGACACACAACCTGGCCGAGGGAGCGGGTGCGGCACCACTTGCGGCGCTTTTGAAGGAGAAAGACCGCCATGTCCGAAAGCGCGCCGGCGTGATCCTTTCCGGCGGGAACATCGACGGGCCGGTTTTTGCGCAAATCCTGCGCGGCGAGACTCCGGCCGCATGACAACCCGGCCGTATGACAACCCGGCCGCAAACAGCGAATTAGGCCCAAATCCGGCCATTCCTTGACATCGCGCGCTTGATCGCTAGTTTGCCGCTCCAACAAGGCATTGAGGTCCCATCATGGCCAAAAGCACCACGATCAAGGTCAAACTCGTCTCCAGCGCCGATACCGGTTTCTATTACGTGACGCGGAAGAATTCGCGCACGATGACCGACAAGCTGGTGAAGAAGAAGTACGATCCGGTCGCGAAGAAGCACGTCGAGTTTCGCGAATTGAAGATCAAGTAAAGCGCGCACAGGCGCGGTCGAACGGGGCGCCGGCAGGCGCCCTTTTCATTTCAGCTTCAGGCGTAAGGCACAGCCCTAGGCCGCGTCCGGCACGACGCGGTTTCGGCCGTCGCGTTTGGCGCGGTAGAGCGCCTGGTCGGCCCGCTTGAGAAGAGCCGCGGCGGTGTCGTCCTTGTCGCGCAAGCCGGCAATGCCGATCGAGATCGTCACCGGGATGTGGCGCGTGCCCTGCGCGACCGCGAAAGGCTCGGCGGCGATACGGCGGCGCAGCCGCTCCGCGACCATGGCCGCCACCGCCATATCCGTCTCTGGCATGACGATGACGAACTCCTCGCCGCCGTAGCGGCACGCCAGATCGATGCCCCGGATCGATTTTTTGATGCGCATCGCGAAATCGCGCAGCACGTCATCGCCGGCATCGTGGCCGTGGGTATCGTTGATCGCCTTGAAGTAATCGATATCGATGATGAGCGACGCAAGCGGCTTGCCGCGCGCCGCGGCCTGCTCGATCAGCGTTCCGAGATGACTTTCCATATAGCGGCGGTTCGACAGGCCGGTCAGCGCGTCGGTAATCGCCATCTCGATCGACAATTGGACGTTGTCGCGCAGCCGCTCGGCATAGCGGCGTTTGCGCACCTGACTGCGTGTGCGCGCCAGCAATTCGTTCTTGTCGATCGGGCGGATCAGAAAATCATTCACGCCGATCTCGAGCCCGCGCAGCATCCGCACATTGTTGTCGGGCTCGGTGACCGCAAGGATGGGAAGGCCGCGCGTGCGGTCGAGCGAGCGCACCTGGCTGCACAGCCGCAACGCATCGAAATTCTCGAGCCCGAGAGACACGATCAGCAGATCGTAATTGCCGTCGGCGGCGTGAAACAGCGCCTGGTTCGGATCGGCTTCGACCTCGACTTCGTGCTCCTTGGCAAGCGTAGCCGAAATGCGTTCGTACGACGCCGGCCGGTCGTCGACGATGAGAATGCGACCGTTGCGGCCGGTGTCGGCGACGGCTTCGCGCTCCGGCGACTCGATGCCGATCTCGCGGGACGTCAAAACCCGCATGCGCAACTCGTCCGTGATCATCTTGAGCCGCGCCAGCGAACGCACCCGCGCGATCAGCGCAAGTTCCTGGATCGGCTTGGTCAGAAAATCGTCGGCGCCGGCCTCGAGCCCGCGCACCTTGTCTGACGGCTGGTCGAGCGCCGTCACCATCACCACCGGAATATGATGGGTGGCCGGATTGCTCTTGAGACGGCGGCAAACTTCGAGCCCGTCCATGTCGGGCATCATGACGTCGAGCAGAACGAGATCGCACTCGGCGCGTTCACAGATCGCCAGCGCCTCGCGCCCGCTCATGGCCGTCACGACATCGAAATACTCGGCCGACAGCCGCGCCTCAAGCAGCCTGACATTGGCTGGCACATCGTCAACGACCAGGACACGGGCGGTCATTTCACGATCCTACGGATTGCCGAGGAAATGGCGGATGGTCTCGATGAACTTGCCTACCGAGATCGGTTTCGAAAGGTACGCCTCGCAGCCGCCCTCGCGGATGCGTTCTTCGTCGCCTTTCATGGCGAAGGCCGTGACCGCGACGACGGGGATGCGGCGCAAATCCTGATCGTCTTTCAGCCATTTCGTCACTTCGAGGCCGGAGACTTCGGGAAGCTGAATATCCATCAGGATCAGATCGGGGCGATGCTTGCGCGCGAGATCGAGCGCTTCGATGCCGTTGCGCGTGCCGACCGTCGAATAGCCGTGGGCCTCCAACAGATCGTGGAAGAGCTTCATATTGAGCTCGTTGTCCTCCACAATCAGGACGGTTTTAGCCATCCCCCATTCCCTTCGCCGGTCCCCGGTCCGATGCTGGCAGGAGCGAGAATCGCTCCCTGCCGCACACCGGACGGCATCGCGAAACTAGTCCCCATTCCTTACGGAAAGGCAAATAGAACGCCATGAAGAAGGCCCCACCACCTGCGCGGGAATCCGCGGAAATGCTGGCGATTCAGGCGCTTTCGTTCATCGCGGAAGAGCCGGAACGGCTTTCGGCCTTTGTTTCGGCGACCGGCATCGACATCGCGGCAATTCGCGATGCCGCGCGCCAGTCCGACTTTCTCGCGGGCGTGCTGGAGCATATGCTCGGGGACGAGAGTCTCCTGATTGCTTTCGCCGAGAGCGCCGGGGTCGATCCGGCCGATATCGGGCGGGCGCTGCGCGCCTTTGGCGGCAATTGGGCGCGCGATTTGCCGTAGAGGTTCGCCGTGAGCGCAAGCTTTTGCCGCGATTGCCTCACCGACGCCCGGCCGCCGGGCAAACGCTGCGAGCGTTGCGGTTCGCCGCGATTACTGCGCCACGACGAACTGGAAACGCTCGCCATCGCACATGTCGATTGCGATGCCTTCTACGCCACGATCGAGAAGCGGGACGACCCGTCGCTCGCCGCGGAACCGCTCATCGTCGGCGGCGGCAAGCGCGGCGTGGTCGCGACGTGCTGCTACATCGCCCGTACCTATGGCGTGAAGTCGGCCATGCCCATGTTCGAGGCGCTGCGCCTTTGCCCGCAGGCAAAAGTGGTCCGGCCCAACATGGAAAAATATGCCACGGCCGGCCGCGAGGTACGCCGGATGATGCTGGCGCTCACCCCGCTCGTCGAGCCGCTCTCGATCGACGAGGCCTTCCTCGATTTGAGCGGGACCATGCGCATACACGGCATGTCGCCGGCAAAGACGCTGGCGCGCTTTGCGGCCGACGTGGAGAAGAACCTCAAGATCACGGTGTCGATCGGCCTGTCCTGCAACAAATTCCTCGCCAAGGTCGCCTCGGACCTCGACAAGCCGCGCGGCTTTGCCGTGCTGGGCGCAAGCGAGGCGCCGGCGTTCCTTGCGCCAAGACCGATCGGCTTCATCTATGGCGTCGGCAAAGTCAGCGCGGCACGTTATGCGCGCGACGGGCTGCATCGTATCGCCGACCTGCAGCGCCTGAGCGAGACCGAACTGATGCGCCGCTACGGCGAGGAAGGCCGGCGGCTGGCGCGGCTTGCGCGCGGCCTCGACGAGCGCATCGTCAGCGCGGAGCGCGAGACAAAGAGCGTTTCTTCGGAGACGACGTTCGAGCGCGACATTTCCGATTTTCGAGCGCTGGAGCGAATTTTATGGACGCTGGCGGAGGAAGTCTCGGCGCGGCTCAAGAGCAAGGAACTGGCGGGCGCAACCGTCACGCTAAAGCTTAAGACAGCGGATTTCAAAATCCGGACGCGGGCGCGTTCGCTCGAATCACCCACCCAGCTTGCGCGGCGCATTTTTGCCGCCGCGCGCGGTCTTCTTGAACACGAGACCGACGGCACGCGCTATCGGCTGCTCGGCGTCGGTGCAAGCGCGCTCGACAGCACGGACCGGGCGGATCCGACCGATCTTGTCGACGGCCGCGCGGCGCAGGCCGAACATGCGGTCGACAGCGTGCGCGCGCGCTTTGGCGACGGCGCGGTCATCCGCGGGCTCGCCTTCGAGCCGCCTGACAAAGCCTAGGGACAGGGTTTCTCGTCTTTGAGTTCGAGCGACGAGAGCTTTCCGTTGACGACGAAGTCGTTGTAGTCGAGCGTCAGGGCGCGCGATATGCCGTTCTCGTAAAGCTCGAAGCCGATCGCGTAAGCCGGTGTCTGCTCACTCGAATCCTGCGCCTGGCCCCGCTCGAAATAGCTGATCTTCACCGGCCAGCGCGGCAATGCGGCAAGACTTGGCACGCCGGCTGCAGCGTCGTCGTGATTGCGCTCGCCGGGCGCGATTTTGCCGCCGATCACGGTCAGCGTGTCGAAGACCTTGTCACCGGTCTCGGAGCCGTCATAGACCGGGAAATCCAGAATGTTCTGGCCGGCGCGCGCTGCGTTGATGATGCGCAACATATGCTCGGTCGGAAACACGACGCCCGCGGCAAGATTGAGGCTTTTCTGCTGCGGCTTGTCGAGATTGACGGCGGTCTTGCTGGTGTCGTGCTCGGCATGGCCATCGACGGTATCGACGAGGTTCTGATCGACAAAATTCTGCGACGTGAATTTGAAACTTTTTGCGTCGGCGCCTTCCCACGTTGTCGAGCGAAGGTCGGTCGTCGATACCTTGCCCTCCCCGCTGTCGAGCTCGGAGACCTGGCGGAACTCGAGCGAATAGCCCTGGCAGGCATTGCCGTCGAAATCGTAGAGGATGCGGCCGCGAACGCCCGCGACCTGCGTATTGGCGCGCGTGTCGCCGAGCGACAGGTCGTAGATCGCGCGGTGCGGCACAAGCACGATGGGCGCATTTTGCGCCCGCACCGGCACAGTCGGAATGAGAAGAAAAAGACTGAGGGCAATAACGGCGCCGCGCGTTGTGAATGCTTGATCCACGGCCATAAACCTGTCCCACGCTAGCTCGCTTCGGAGATGGCCCCCGCCTGCCGTTTCCCCCTTTTCGCGCCAACCGGTGATCGCCAGAATTGCGGCGAAGATAGGCACCTTGGCCGCCTGCCGCAACAGCAATCCGGGACACCGCCGCTTGCATGGACAACGGCGATCAGCGAAGAAGTCCCATCGCTGATGGTCGCGAAAGCCATGCGGAGAGCATCTATGGCCGGGTTGGTGGAAAAGAAATTACAGGAGCTTGGCATCACGCTTCACGAGCCGAGAGCGCCGATGGCGAACTACGTTCCCTTCGTCCGCAGCGGCAACCAGTTGACGGTGTCGGGCCAAGTCTGCGTCGACGGCGACGGCAAGATTGTCGCCAAGGGGCAGCTCGGCGCCGGCGTCTCGATCGAGGACGGGCAGAAGGCGGCGCGCGCTTGCGCCATCAATCTTCTGGCGCAGGTCAAGGCCGCGCTCGGCGATCTCGACAAGGTGACGCGCGTCGTTCGCCTCGGCGGTTTTATCAATTCCGCGCCTGGATTTCCCGATGGCCCAAAAGTGATGAACGGTGCGTCCGACCTGATGGTCGCGGCGTTCGGCGACAAAGGCAGGCACGCCCGCTCGACGGTCGGCGTCGCCGCGCTGCCGGCCGAAGCAGCGGTCGAGGTCGAGGGCCTTTTCGAAGTATCGTAAAACCGTGCCGCTCGACTGGCTCACCGCAAAACCGATCGCCCATCGCGGGCTGCATGATGCGGCGCTGGGCTTGATCGAGAACACGGCAGGCGCCATGCGCGCGGCGATCGCGGCCGGCTACGGTATCGAGACCGATGTTCAACTCACCGCCGACGGTGAGGCCATGGTCTGTCACGACGACGTCCTTGGCCGTCTCACCGAAGGCGAGGGCCGGCTCGATCAAATGACGGCAGCCGAACTCCAGCGTGTGCCTTTCCGCGGCAGCACGGAGCGCATGATGACGCTTGGCGAGCTGTGCGACCTCGTCGGCGGGCGCGTTGCCATGCTGGTCGAGATCAAGAGCCGGTTTGACGGCAATGGCAGCCTGCCCGCGCGCGTTGCCGACGTGCTCGCCGGCTATCGCGGCCCGGTGGCGGCAATGTCATTCGACCCGAACCAGCTCGCGGCGCTGCGGCATATGGCCCCCCGCCTCGTTCGCGGCGTCATTGCCGCAAAATACCGGCCGCATCCCTATTGGGACGTCATGCCCGCATGGATGCGGCATGGTATGGGTTACCTGCTCACGGCGTTCGCCGCGGCGCAGCCGCAATTCGTGGCCTATGCCGTCGCCGATCTGCCAGCGCTCGCGCCGGCATTCGCGCGCCGTGTCCTCGGTCTTCCGCTCCTGACCTGGGCGGTGCGGACCGAGGCCGAACGGCAACGGGCGGCCCGCTGGGCCGACCAGATGATTTTCGAGGGTTTTCGGCCATGAACCGTGCGCGGAACGCGCCCTCGTCTTCGGATCCTCAGGACAAAACCGCAGCGGGTGAACTACGGATCACCGTTGTGGACGACATAAGCGAGGTGAGCGCCGCCGATTGGGATGCATGCGCCAATCCTGATTTTCGTAATGATCCTAATAGTCTGACAGGCTCTGCTCAGATACCTTATGAGTCGGAAAGCGGCGCGGGTTCCATACCTGCCAAGTCAGATCAAGATACGTCCTATAACCCGTTTCTCTCGCATGATTTTTTGGCTGCGCTCGAAGAATCAAAATCCGTCGGCGGCCGCACAGGCTGGCAGCCGCAGCACGTGCTAGCAAAAACCGCGGACGGCACACTCGTCGCGGCGGCGCCTTGCTATCTCAAGAGCCACTCCCAGGGCGAATACGTGTTCGACCGCGGCTGGGCCGAGGCCTATGAGCGAGCCGGCGGAAATTACTACCCAAAACTCCAGGTTTCGGTGCCGTTCACGCCGGCGACGGGACGCCGGCTCCTGGTAAAGCCGGGCCCGCAATCACCAGCCATCGCGCGCGCGCTCGGCTCGGGCCTCATCGAAATCTGCAAGCTTTGCGACACGTCCGGCGTGCACGTGACCTTTGCGACCGAGCCCGAATATCGCCTCCTCGGCGAGCTCGGCTACCTGCAGCGCACCGATCAGCAGTTCCACTGGGAGAACTCGGACTTTGGCAGTTTTGACGATTTTCTCGGCGCGCTCACCGCGCGCAAGCGCAAAACCATCCGCCGCGAGCGGCATGATGCGCTGGCGAACGGCATCAGCGTGCACTGGCTGACCGGCAGCGACCTCACCGAAGACGTGTGGGACGCGTTCTTTGAGTTCTACATGGAGACCGGTTCGCGCAAATGGGGACGCCCCTATCTGACGCGGGAGTTCTACTCGCTCGCCGGCGAGAAAATGCGCGACCGGATCGTGCTGGTGATGGCCAAGCGCGCCGGGCGCTGGATCGCCGGCGCCATCAATTTCATCGGCTCGCACACCTTGTTTGGCCGCCACTGGGGCGCGATCGAGCATCACCCGTTTCTGCATTTCGAGCTCTGTTACTACCAGGCGATCGATTTTGCGATCGCGCACAAGCTTCCGCGCGTCGAGGCAGGCGCGCAGGGCGAGCACAAGATTTCACGCGGCTATATGCCGACGACCACCTATTCGGCGCATTATATCGCCGATCCCGCGCTCCGCCGCGCGATTGCCGATTATCTGGTGCGCGAACGCGCCTATATCGCGGCTGCGGGTACCGAGCTTGCGACGCTGGCGCCATTCCGCAGGGATTACGCCGCGGAAACGGAATGACTAAGATGGGTCCGCTATAGGCGGAGAGCGCGATGGCAAGCTACGATACGAACAACATCTTTGCCAAAGTTTTGCGGGGCGAACTGCCGGCGCACAAGGTATTCGAGGACGGCAAGACTTTCGCCTTCCTCGACATCATGCCGCGCGCGACCGGCCATACGCTGGTCATTCCCAAGGCCCCTGCCCGCACCATCTTCGATCTGGCGCCGGACGATCTTGCCCATCTCATCAAGGTCACGCAGACGGTCGCACGCGCCGCGATGACGGTCTTTGCCGCCGACGGTCTTACCCTCCAGCAATTCAATGAGCCGGCCAGCGGCCAGGTGGTCTTTCACGTGCACTTCCACGTCATACCCTGCAAGAACGGCGTGAAGCTGAAGCCGCCTGCAAGCATCAAGGAAGACCCGGCCGTGCTGTCCGACCAAGCGTCAAGACTTGCTGCCGCGTTGAAGGATTGAGATCAGCCGTTTCGCCCGCGCGAGACCCGCTCGATCTCGGCTCGCACCAGGCGCTCGACCATGCCGGGGAGATTGTCGTCGAGCCAGTTTTTCAGCATCGGCCGAAGCATGTCGCGAACCAGATCTTCGAGCGTGCGGGCATTTTGCGCGAGCACCGTCTGCGCCAACGCGTTGAAGGCTGAATCGACCGCCGCCGTGCTCTGACGCGACAGAAGCCGGCCGCGCTCTTCGGCGCTGTGTTCGGGCGGACTTGCAACGGGTGCAGCGGCAGGCCTTTCGGCCGCCTCGTCGAAGCCGACGTCGGAATTGCCGTCGATAGTGCGGAACTGCGGTGCGGGACTGGGCATGGGCTCTGCTGAAGGTTGTGGCGTGGGCGCCGCCATCGAACTCGGTGAGATCGAGAATATCGCCGCTTTGTTCGGCCACGGCCTCGTCGACGGATTCTTCCGGTAACGGCTCGGGCTCGGCGCGCGGCGCGTATTGGACCGGCTCAGGCTGCGGCATAGCGTGAGATGGCATCGATTGAGACGGCATGGATTGAGGCGGCAGCGGAGCCGGATGAGCTTCCGCGCGCGGCTGCTCGGCCTGTTGCGGCACCGTCTTTGTCGCGTCGTCGTCGGCAATGATACGGCGAATGGAGGCGAGAATCTCCTCCATGGACGGTTCCTGCGATTTCGCCGGTTGCGTCATGCGCACATCCTCGCCTGTCTCAAGCGCGTTCCCGCTGCGCCCCCGCCGCCGCGAGATTGTGCCCAGATCCCTCGGCAACTCCGAATCACGCAGCCGCAACTATGCAACGTAGCGCGCGAGTATGTCATGGCGAAAGTCGATAGCAAGGCGCCTGTGGACACGGGGCGCGGCAGAATCGGCGGCCAATCGTCTAATGGCCATCCGGCGTCCGCACGCCGACCCAGGCATCGCGAACCTGCTGATAGTGGACCTGCGGGTCGTAGATCAGGACATTGAGGCCGAGCCGCTGCATCGACAGGCCGCCCACGGCCGCCAGCACCGTATAGGACGCCACGACGCGATCGTGCTGCGCGGTCACCAGCGCCACCCGCGCGTTGACCAGTTCCTGCTGCGCGTTGAGGACGTCGAGCGTCGTGCGCTGCCCGACCCGCGCTTCCTCGCGCACGCCGTTGAGCGCGATCTCGGCGGCATTCACCTGCGCCGTCGTCGCCTCGATCTGCGCCTTGGCGGCGTCAAGCTGGCCCCAACTCTGCACCACCGTGGCGCGCGCCTGGTCGCGGTTGACGTCGAGATTGAGCCGCTGCTGGCCCAGCGTCTCCTTGGATTGGCGGATCGCGGAATACTCGGAACCGCCCTGATAGATCGGGATCGTCAGCGACCCGATCACGGAAGCTTCCGTCTGTTTGTTGACGTTGTAGAGCGGGTCGTAGTTCTTCGACACGCTCGCCGTCAAAGCGAGATTCGGATAAAGCGCGCCTTCGCTGATCTTCACGGCCAGTGCGGCGATGTCGACGCCGTACATGGAAGCGAGCACCGACGGGCTCTGAATCTGGCCGGCCGAGATCGCGGCGGGCAGGTTTGGCGGCGAGAACCGGTCAACCGGCGTGCCGGGCGCAAGCTTGCCCGGATCGACGCCGATGACGCGGCGATAATTTGCCTGCGAGGTCACGTAGTTCGATTGCGCGCCAAGCAGTGCGGATCGCCCTGCCGCCAGGCGCGATTCGGCCTGTGCGACGTCGGTGCGCGTCACTTCGCCGACATTGAAACGGTCGCGTGTCTGTTTGAGCTGCTCGGTGAGGACTTCGACGTTGCTGCGATTAAGGTCGAGGATCGCCCCGTCACGCAGCAGGTTCATGTAGGCGGTCGCCGCGTCGAGCAATACCTGCTGCTCGGTGACGCGCAATGTTTCGCGCGCACCCATCACCTGGCTTTCGGCCTGCCGCGTGCGATTGGCGGTCTGGAAGCCATTGTAGAGCGTCTGCGTTGCGCTCGCGCCGATGCCGCGAGAACCGAAATTGTCGGCGATGTCCGAATAAGTAACGGTGTTCGGAAATACAGACTGGTTGAGCGAATGCGACTGCGTGCTCGAATAGTTATAGCCGCCGGTCCCAGTGACGCTGAGCTTCGGCCGATAGCCCGAGAGAGCCTGAGGAACGTTTTCGTCAGTGGCGCGCAGAGATGCGCGCTGCGCATTGAGCGAAGGGTTGTTCTGATAGGCTTGGACCAGCGCCCATTCGAGCGTGTCGGCCGTCGCCGCCACTGCGCTCGCAGCAACGGCGGCAATGCCTAAAGCAAGGCACGCAACAGCCCGGATAAGCGCCCGCAGCACTCGTCCACTCATGACGTAGACACTGCTCCCAACCACTCCATCCGCCCCTGCGGTGGACCGTCGATACGCGACACAGGTTCGCGCCTCGGCCAAGGGCTGACCGAAAGCGGTAAACTCTCGACCTTAAGGGGCTGGCGCGGAACGGGAAACCCCGCAATTGGGGATGAATTGCAGAAATCTGGCGGCTGGCACTTCTAAGCCACAGGTCCAGGATTTGGGGGCAGAACGGCTGTCATAAACGGCCCATGACGCCGCCACGGCCACTTTCGCCGTGTCGTGCCGTAATGCCCTAGAAAACGAAAGCCGGTTTCGCCGCAAAACCAGGCAGAACGGACGCCCCGGCGTCGAAAATCGGGCGGCCGACGAGACGGCCTTCGATCATCCGGTAGATCATGGCTTTCCCGGTCGGAATACGGCCGAAAACGCAGGCGAGCCTGCCGTTCGGCTTCAACTGCCCGCAAAAGGCCTCCGGCACGATCTCGGTGGCGCCGTTGACGAGGATGAGGTCATAGGGCACAGCGGCGGGCCAGCCGGCGTTCAGGGGGCCGGTTGCAACCGCAACGCCTGCGGCACCCGCTGCCGCGAGGGCCTGCTGGGCCGCACGCGCCAGGGACGCATCTTCCTCAAGCGCAACCACCGAACCTGCGATCCGCGACAGCACGGCGGAGGCGTAACCGGTGCCGCAGCCGACATCGAGGACGTGATCGGTGCCGACGACCTGCGCCGCCTGAAGAAGCTTGGCGAGCACCATCGGCTTGAGCAAAGCCCGGCCATTGCCGAGCGCGATATCGCCGTCAGAATAGGCTTGGCCCGCGAGCGACGGCGGCACGAAGAGTTCGCGCGGCACCGCCAGCATGGCCGCGATCAAATCGAGATTTGTGACATCGGCCGTCCGAACCTGCCCGTCCACCATCATGCGGCGCGCGGTAGCGGTGTCCAACATCGTTCGGGTTCCCAAATGGCGAGGATTTGTTTTGCGATACCGTCCGGCAAAACGCAAGCGCCCGCCACGCCCGGGGGCGGAGGCGGAGGCAGACCGTGAATATAGCCGCGAGACGGGTGCGTTGTGGTGCGGGCCGGCCGATCCCGTAGGCATTGCTTAATGGATTTGGTGCAGTTACCCATCCCCAAGGATGGCCACGTGGCGGAGTGGTTACGCAACGGTCTGCAAAACCGTGTACCCCGGTTCAATTCCGGGCGTGGCCTCCAGCCTTCGCAAGCGTAGCCCAGCGACGGCTGCGGGCCGCACTAGCGCTTTCAAAGCTCTACCGGCTTTGTTATATGCGGCCTTGGTCTGAGCAGGCTTTTCCCCGGTAGCTCAGTGGTAGAGCAACCGGCTGTTAACCGGTTGGTCGCTGGTTCGAATCCGGCCCGGGGAGCCACTGATTTCAATAATCCATCGACTTTCAATGATTTATCGACGCGTGGTCGAAGCGCCGTCCTGACCGCCGTGTGCGGCGATACACCCCGTGATACAAGCTATGCGGCGACACGCCCTCAGGGCCGACGATGGCGCCCTAGTTCTTCGGCAGACGGTAGCCGTACATAAAGGCTTTGATGGGATCGGCGATATTCACCAAAAAGAACTGACGCAGGGACTGGTAGTGCTCCGGCGAATCGCTGAAGCAACTGAGATACGCCTCGAAATCTGCGCTGAGCCCGGAATGAAGAAGAGCCATGCCCGAAGGTGTGCGGGTAAAGACCTTTCCCTTGAGCGAATGGGACGCAAGGATTTTATTTACTGCGTCGATCAAGTGCCAATTGATAACGTCATGCAACAGATAGAACGCCGTTGGTGCCGCCACCGCCTGCACGGCGACAAAATCCGCAAACAGCGCGTCGTTCGTGTGTACTGCATCGATCAGGCAGAAATCGACGGCGCCATTGAGATGCTCGCGCACCGCGGAGGCCACGTCGTCCGGAGATCGCCCGGTCACCGCCAGCGCCGATAACTTGCTCCGATTGATCAGCTCGTTCGTGACATTGACGCCGGCGGCATTGGGGTCGATCGCGATCGTCCGCGCGCCCGGAAACGTCAGCGCGAGCGCCACCGTGCTCCAGCCGAAGGAATTGCCGATTACGAGCACGTTCTTCGGCGCGATGTAATCGCGGAAATGCTCAATGAACATCACTTCCTGCAGCGCAAGACCAAAATCGGGAAAACCGAAAATCTGGCCGTCCTTGCCGAAGATCGTGAAGGGGGCGTCGCGAAAATTGTTGAAATGATATGACGAAAATCCGGTAATCGGCTCGTAGCCGGCCTCGCGATAGATTTTGTAAATATCCGGAACAATGCTGGCCATGCGTCCCCCTGGGTGACCCATTTTAACACTATATTGCGGAGCCTCGCATACCCGCACCCTCTCTGTGCTCCTAGAATCCGATTGCGAAATCTGATTTCAGTAAGCCGGCCCGCGTGGGTCAAAGCCGCTACTATGCTGATCAAGTGGCTTGCGAGTGCATTCCGCAGGATTGAACATGCTTCCGACAAATACGGCCAATCCACAAACCGCTGGTGCGTCGCAAATAGCCACTTGGGAATTTAAGCGAGGCTGGGAGCAGTTTCGGTTCCAAATGGAGCTCGATCCTGGCGACCCAACTGAGAAAGCCATCCTTGATTTCTACAATGCTCGCGTATTCTACGAACCTGAAGTCGCGGGACTGATGACCAGCGTTCTTAAAGCCGGTGATGTCGTTATCGATGTCGGCGCCAACTGCGGCTTTTTCACTGTGCTGGCCGCGACCCTGACTGGCCCGCGCGGCCACGTCATGGCCTTTGAACCCGCCGCGACATGCGTCACCCGGATGCGAGGCAATCTCGATCGTAACAGACTGACGAACGTAAACATTATTGATCGAGTCGCGGCGGCTCAATCAGGCGAGACAAAATTCTATCTCAATAGCGATAACAGCGGCGGCAACGCACTGTGGGATCCGGGCGAATGGCCGGGCAATGCAAAGAGTTGCGCCAACCCGATGCCGGTTTCCGTGGCCGCGACGACGATCGACGCCGAATACCAACAACACACTTTGCCGATCCCCAAGCTGATCAAGATAGATACGGAAGGAGCCGAGCAGCGGGTGCTCGAAGGTGCGGTGAATCTTCTGGCAAACTGCAAAGTGCCGTTCATCGTGGTGGAGTTGCACGAATTCGCTCTCGTAAAACTCGGCTGCACACAGCAGAGTTTGCGCGGCCTCATGGAAGGCATGGGCTACTCGACCTTCGCACTCTATTATTCCAATTCACTTCCGAAATTCATCCCGCCGGGCGTGCAAATCCGCAGCTCGGTCATCATCAACATTCTTTTCAGCACACCGAAGAATGTCGCCGAATTTTGGCCGATCGCGACGATCGATCCGCAAACCTAGTCTTGACTGAAACTGCACGAGCGCCTGAGCGTTACGCAAATTCCATGACGATATCTTTGGTCTGTCCTGCGGTTGCCTGCCAGGTGAGTTGAGTCAAACGGCCGGCCGCACGCGTACCGCGCCGCAAGGCTTCGGCGCGGTCGACAAAGACCTGCTCCAGCCGCTCTACAATCTCATCGATCTGGCTTTCGCCCCAGCCGGCAACACCGTCAACATCGGCAAAACCGTGCGATGTCCGGCGCTGATCGTCGAGCGCATAGCAACTATCGTCCTCGACGATATCGGCGTGGCCGGTATTGCGGGAAAGAATTACCGGCAGGCCGCATGCCATGCACTCCATTGCCAGCAAGTTGGTGCCGCCCTCGGCGCGATTGGGAAAAAGCGCAACATCCATTTCGCGAAGAATTGTCGGCATTCTGTGGTTGGAAACAAAGCCAAGATCGAGAATCCGGTCCGGCGGTATTTCGTTGGCCGCAGCCCAGCCGTAGACATCGACTTGATCGGCTTTGTTGAGCACAAATGGCCGCAAAAGCCTGGACCAATGAAGGGTCTCGATCGTTTTCGGCCAAAAGTTATGCCACGCCGTCACCAGCATTGCTTCGGGATGACGCCCGGAAAATACTTTGAACGCGGCCAGCACAATGTCTTGCGCCTTGCGATATTCCGCCTTCCCGCCGGAAAAAATCAGAAAGCGGTCCTTGAACAAGTCCTGCTTCGGTCCCGGATGAAACAGCGTCGGGTCAATTCCCTGCAGAACCGTGCGAGCGCCCTTAATGCCGTAGGCCTTCATAATTCTCTCGTTCCACGTGGAGCCCGCTACAATGCAGGGAAAATGCCTGGCGCGCTCGACCGCCTCGGGTTGAAGGGCTTCCTCGAAAAAAATCACACCGATCGACGGCTTGCCGATGATCGTGACCTGATGTGCGCCCGGGCGCATCCGAAAATCATTGCCTAGGTTAGCCAGAAAAGTGCCGCCATAGTTCGTCTCTCTGTTCGCGAAGCCTTGCAGGTTGTGCTGAAATTCCAGCGATCGCCTGATAAACGGAGCCAACGCGCGCGCCCGAAGCGGATCTATATCGATTAATTCCGGACTCAAGACAAAACTGGTCGCTGCCTCGATCTGTTGATCGGAAGCCCAATTCAGCGCCAGGTTGAGGCCGTACACCCCCCAGCCATGTGCGGTCGAAATCTCCCACCCAAGAACGACGTGCTTGGCCATACTGCTGATCTTACAAATTTTCTGATCTTACAAATGCCGGCAAACGCATCCACACTAGGCTGAATACGGAGTGTATTGCTTTTCTTCAACGAGGTCCGAATTCAAAAGCGCGTTGATCTGACGTTTGAGGTTTCCTCTTTTGTCATTGTCCATGTAGACCGACCTTGCCAGCGCAATGAATTCCTGATCGAACGATTTTGCCTCTTCCTTTGCCCGTATTTTGTCCTCGATGTCCCAAAGGGCTTCGTTGACCGATCTCAGTTGTTGCTTCAGCGTTTCAATATCCAGGCGCCGTGAAAGGCCGTCATTGGCAATGCTGTTGAGCATTGCGAGTTCGCGACCTACATTTTCAATTGCCCCTTTGGAGTTCAATCGCTGCATCTTTATCTCAAGGATCGTTATCCTGTCGATCAGCTCTCCCCAGGAGATCTGAATCTTCGGCGCGGTCGCGGAATCTTTTTTTGGCAACGGGTCCATTCAAGTCTCGCTTGCGGCCGCCAGCTCGCGCAGTTCTCGTTCCATCTTTGCGTAAACGGAGTCCCAATCGTCTCGCTGCGATTGTCTGAACAAACGCAGGGTCGGATACCACGGGCTATCCTCGCGGTCGAGCATCCAGCGCCAGTCCGGCACTTCCTTTAGGACAATCCACGCCGGCCGGCCGAGCGCCCCCGCGAGATGCGCTATCGACGTGTCGGAAGTAATGATCAGGTCGAGGCTGTTCATCACTGCCGCAGTGTCGATAAACGCGTCCGCGCCATTGTCGAAGTCTTCACCGAGAGTTTCAATTCCAGTGTCTTTTGGCAGAGCCGCAAGCTGTTCCAGGCCGGCATGTTTTTGCAGGCTTATCAGCCGAACTCCGGAGATACGGCTCAAGCGCACAAATTCCCTGAGCGGAATGGATCGGCCCTCGTCAATCTTCCCAATGGGGTTTCCTTGCCAGGCAATTCCAATCTTGAAGCCATGGGTGCCAATCCAGGTTTTCCACCGCGCCTCCAGCTCCGGTTCCACCTTCAAATACGGCACTTTATTCGGGATCGACGACAGCTCGGTATCGAACCGATGGGGCAGGCTCATCAGAGCAGCCTGGACATCAATCACGCGGACATCCCCCAACGTGCCGACAATGTTCACCTGCGGAATGGAGTGTCGAAGCAGACGAGCGAGTTTTTCCTGCACGAGAAAAGTTATCTCGCACTTCTGTTCCGCCAAAAGCGGCAGGTATCGAACAAACTGAATGATGTCACCCAAGCCCTGTTCACCGTAAACCAGCAGATGGCATCCCGATAAGCTCTTGCCCTGCCAATCGGGAACATTCAGGTCCGGACGTTTGCTCGGAAAATGTTGTGCGCCCCAGCGCCACTCGTAGTCCGTCCAGCCCTCCTTGTATCGGCCAACGAGCAGTTTTCCACGCGCGCGATTAAAGTAAGCCGTTGCAAAATCCGGCTTGAGGACGATCGCCTTGTCGTAACATGTGAGCGCTTCATCGAGGCGTTTGAGTTCAGTGAAAACATTGCCGCGGCCAAGCCATGCTTCGGCGAGATTGCGATCAAGCGTCAGCGCCCGGTCGAAGGACGTGAGTGCCTCTTCGGAACGCTTGAGTGCATAAAACACATTGCCGCGGCCAAGCCACGCTTCGGTTAGATCGGGGGCCAGGCCTGATGCCTTTTCATAGGCGCCGAGCGCCTCGTGATAGCGCTTGAGTTCGTCGAGCACGGTGCCGCGGCCATGCCAGGCTCCGGCAAAATTGGGATTTATCGACAGAGCCTTGTCATAGGCGGCCAGTGCTTCATCATAGCGCTTGAGTTCGTTGAGCACATTGCCGCGGCCGTGCCAGGCTTCAGCCAGATCGGATTTGAGCACCAGCGCCCGGTCGACCGCCGACAGCGCCTCGTCGTGGCGCTTGAGGCCGAACAAAATTATGCTGCGGCCGAGCCAGCCCTCGGCAAAATTCGGCATCAGCGACAGGAGTTTCTCGACGCCTGCCAACGCCGCATCGTGACGGCCCAAATCCGTCAAAAGCTTCGCCCGCATCAGGTGGACTTGCGTGAAATCCGGTTTGAAGGCGAGAACCCGATCGAAGCTTGCAATCGAGTTGTCGGGGCGCCCGGCCGCAAGCTGCGTCATCCCAAGGCCGTACCACGCCTCGATCGATTGCGGGGCTACCGCCAAGGCTCGATTGTAGCTGGCCATAGCGTCGCCGTTGCGTCCGAGCCGGCCGAATACCACGCCAAGCAAATTAAGCGCCGGGAGGTACCGCGGCTCGGCGCGAACCACGGCTTGCAAGAACTGCTTGGCCTCTTTGAGATTGCCGGCCTGGAGCGCCGAAACGCCGCGCTGGAAATTCTCGTTACTGGTCCCGATCACCGCGGGGTATCTCCCGAACGTTGCCCGCTGTTAATTTGCCTTGCAACATGCCGGGCGCTTCCACGGGATGGAAAATCTTGCCCCCAACTGCATGACAGTCAACAAGAAATGCGATGAGCCAATTTACGATCTGCGCCATACCCTACCCCATTTCCACTCACATAAAAATGTGACTTAAGGCCGATCGCATCGGATTATTAACCGCACGCAATCAGGATCGTGTCTGCATTTTACGGGGCGCGAATCATGACGCAAAACTTGGCCTACGTTGTTCCGCGAGCCGTCCTTGTGCTGATGGCGTGGGGAGCGACCTACTGGTTCCTCACTGTTCTCTCGACGCACGTTCCGCCGGCGGTCGTCTATTTCACCGCGGTCGCGTGGGCGTTAGGCGGCGTCGTCTGCTTCGGCTATATCCGCGCGCTTCACCGCGCAGCAGGAATGGCGCAGGAGTGCTCTGTGAACACGGATGACAACCCCACCTGAGCGCGTCGACGCGCGGCGGGGTACACGCTTTCAGCTATCCTTTTGCGATCACGCGCCCGCGCGGTTCCAGCCGCGGATGCGGTCGCCATAAATCTCGAAGCCGTCCGGGGTGACGATGACGGTATCTTCAAGCTTGATGAAGCCGCGCTGCGGGTGCTGCAGCGTGGTTTCCACCGAGACGACCATGCCGGTTTCGAGCGGCCGGTCCGCGTCATAGGCATCGTAGGGCACCGGGCCGGAATTGGTCAGGCGCGGTGCTTCGTGACTGACGAGCCCCATGCCATGCGCGAGGAAATGCGTGTGATTGTGGATCTTCGATTTATGCAGAACGGCATTGGCGGCCGCATAGATTTCCTTGCCGGGCGCGCCTGACCGGATCGGCTTCATCGAGGCCTGCTCCACGGCTTCGACTTGCGCCAAAAGATCGACAAGCTCGGAGTCCGGCTCGCCGGCGATGCCCATGCGGCAGACGTCGCCGATATAGCCGTGATAATTGCCGCCGGAATTGAGCGACAGAATATCGCCCTCCTCCCAGCGCTGGTCGGACGGCGCGCGGTTGAGACTCGATCCCGCCGTGATCAGGCAATAATCGAAAGTCAGCCCGCGCGATGTTTCCTCACGGCGCAGTGCCTCGGTCAGTTCCGCCTTGGTGGTGCCGGCGCCGTGCGTCTTGATGACGGCTTCCATGGAATTGATCACGGCGTCGGACGCTATGCGCAGCATCTTCAGTTCTTCCGGCGATTTGATCGCGCGCAAGCGCTCTAGCACGAACAGCGCATCGGTGATTTCGCTGTGCGGAAATGCCTTGTGCAGCACCGCCATCGCATCAGCCGGAATGAATGCAAGTTCGGCGCCGATGCGCCTGGCATTGGGCATGAGCTTGCGGACGTATTCGACGGCCTTTTCCATCACGTCGATCGAGCCGGAATTCTTGACGTTGAGCTCGGCGACCCAGAACGGCTTCACCTCGTTCTGAAAATTCTCCATGCGGTGACCGAAGAAGCCCGCTTTTTGCGGCTCGCCTTTGGCATAGACGAAAACCGGCAGGTAGCGGCTCAACCCCATTGCGTCCATGGACTCGAAAAAGAACGCGCGATGGCCGCCGAGCAGATACTGGACGTTGTGCTTCGACGTCACCACCAGCACATCGATCCCCGCGTCGTCCATCAGGCGGTCGAGGCGCGCGGTATCGAACGGAGCGGTATGTTGTCGCTTGGTGACATCGAGCATGATCGTTCTCCTCAGGGAGCGTGTGTCCTCGCGCTTGCCCCTTGTTTAGCAAATTCGAAGCCGTGGATGAACCCGTCCCCGGCGCCGCCCGGCCCAGCGCCCAGGCCCATCGGGGAGCGAGGCAGTGCGCGATTATGTGCGAGGTTTGACGCCGTCACTTCCAAAGCTCGCCACTGGCGAGCCGCGCGCCTTTCACCAGTGCATCGAATTTTGCCCACATGATGCTGGGGTGGACGCGGCGGTGGAACGGCCCCTGGGCAAAACCGCAATCGGTCCCCGCCAGAAGGTTCTCGCGTCCGATGAGCCGCGCCAGCCGCACGATGCGCTCGGCGACCAGTTCCGGATGCTCGACGACATTGGTCGCATGGCTGATCACGCCAGGGATGAGAACCCGGTCCTTCGGCAGCTTGGCGCTTTCCCACACGCGCCATTCATGTTCGTGCCGCGGATTGGCGCCTTCGATGACATAGGCGCCGACCTTCATGCCGAGGACGAGATCGACAATATCCTTGAGCGGCACGTCGGTCGTATGCGGGCCCGGCCAGCTGCCCCAGCAAACGTGATAGCGGATGCGATCCGCCGGCAGGCCGGCGATTGCCTCGTTGAGCACGTCGACCTGCAAGGCGAGCCACTTCCGGTAATCGGCGAAGCTCCCGGGGGGCACCATGCGGTCATAGGTGACCGCGGCACGCGCATCGTCGAGTTGCAGCACAAATCCGGCGTCGATGATCATTTTGTATTCCGTGCGCATCGCCGCGCCGATCGCCCGGATCAGCTCTTCTTCGCTCTTGTAATATTCATTCTTGCGGTCCGGGATGACGCTTGCCGGCGCGGCGACCGGAAGAAACGCCTCTTCGACGCCGACGCCCTTGAGCGCCGCTTTGAAATTGTCGATGTCGCGCTTGAGCTCCTCCTGCCCGGTATAGGCGATCGGCCCGACGCACACCGCCTCGACCGTGGTCGAGACACCGTCATGGGCATCGAGTTCGGCGTAAAACTCGGAGAATTTTTCACGATCGACGCCGCGCGTGAACGGATTGCCGCCCGGCTTGATCGCGCGCCGTTCAAAACCGCTCAACCGCTCAAGCACATATTGCGACCAGCTGATCGATTTTCCGAACTCGCCGTCGCTGACGACATCAATGCCGACATCGGCCTGTTTGTGCACAACTTCACTGACGGCGTCCTTCAAGCACGTCTCGTAGGCGGCTCTGTCGTATGGCTTGCCCGCCTGTTTCGAGCGCAGGAATTGCTGCAGCGCGGACGGCCGGATCAGGCTGCCGACATGAGTGGTGAGGATACGATCGGTGCTGCGCTTCATTGCTTCCCTCGACGGATTTCATTGCGCAGCACTGATACAGCACCGCGCGCCGGCTGCAATGGCATCGTCGGAAAGCATCGCGCCGTTGGGCGCTGTCCCATCTCGCGGAGGCCGGCGCCGCGGAGTAGCATTGCAAAAACAGCTCGCTGTAACGCAACCATGGGGAGGAATTCATGACCGCGCTCACGCGCCGGCAGTCGCTCGTCCTGCCGACCATGGCACTCCTGCTGTCCGGGGGTTTCGCGCAAGCCGCGGAATTAAATCCGGCGGCCGTGACCTTCAAATTGCCCGACCAAATTCCGTGGGGCGCTCCGACGCCTGCCGGCAATCAGAGCGCCGTGCTGGCGGGCGATCCCGCAAAGGAAGGGCTTTACGTGCAGATGCTCAGATGGCTCGCCGGCAACCATTTCAGTCATCCGCATTTCCACCCGCACGATCGTTTCATCACCGTGCTCAAAGGAACCTGGTGGGTGGGCACAGGAACCAAATTCGATCCGGACGGCACCGTGCCCACGCCGGCGGGCACGTTCGTGACGCATTACGGACAACAGGTCCATTTCGACAGAGCGAAGAACGAAGACGCGGTTTTGCTGATTGTCGGCGAAGGGCCGGCAACCGCAACGCCTGCTGAGGTGTAGTAAAGACTCGAGCGGATTTTCAGGCGGCGGACCGGGCCGACGATTTGGCGCCGGGACCGGGAATGATCTCCGCGCCGGTCCGCTTGGCGCGATCGAGGATCAACTCGATCGACGCGATCTCGATCCGGTTGCGGCCATTGTCCTTGGCCCGATAGAGCGCGTGATCGGCCTGCGCGAGCAGCGCAGAAATATCAAGAACTGCATCGTAGCTGATGACGATGCCGATGCTCACGGTGGCGACGACAGGCCGACCTTCGACTTCGGCCGTCGCCCTGGCAAAGGACGTGCGAATGTCTTCGGCCACCGCCATGGCGCGCTCGCGCGTCGTCTCCGGCAACAGCGCTGCGAATTCCTCGCCGCCGAGGCGGCCGAAAAGATCCATGCGCCGCATGCAATTGCTGGCGACGTCGGCGAACAGTTGCAGCGTGCGATCGCCAATGGCGTGACCGAAGCGGTCGTTGATCGACTTGAAGTTGTCGAGGTCGAGCAGCATGACCGCGGTCGGGCGCGGGTCGGTCACCTGCCGCTTGAGCTGTGTCTCGCCGTCCTGCAAGAACGCGCGGCGGTTGGCGATGCCGGTGAGCGGATCGACCAGCGCTGCCGTCTTGTGGCGGTGCTCGGTGCGTTCCTTGGCCATTGCCAGGAGGATGAAGGCAATCGAGATCGTGAACAACAGCGCCTCGAAACTGAGCACCGTCATCCAGACGCTATCGAACACCTGGTTGTGCATTGGCGACCACGGCAGCATCGCGCCGAACGGCGTGCGCAGGAGATAAAGCGCGCCGTGAGCAAACAG
Organism: uncultured Alphaproteobacteria bacterium; assembly: GCA_963808205.1. Taxonomy (GTDB): domain Bacteria; phylum Pseudomonadota; class Alphaproteobacteria; order Rhizobiales; family Xanthobacteraceae; genus BOG-931. The sequence continues at coordinate 803,155 of CAWEER010000003.1, read as the reverse complement.
CATGAAGATCACAGGCCAGCGCGAGACCAGCGGCTCGCTGCGGCCGCGCCAGAACTCGTAAGCCGCCGCCCATGTGTAGGCGGCGATGATGCTGGAGCTGAGCAGCACACGGATGTCCCACGATCCGGCAATGCTCGGGATGCGGCACAGCACAAGCCATATGGCGGCGCCGGCGAACAGCAGGATCGGCTGCGGCCGGCGATGATCGAATACGCGCGCACCGGTCCACGTCAATGCGAAAGAGGAGAAGAGCAGCACGTTCGCGAGATCGATCGATATGAGATCGGACGTTGTGCCGTACATGCCGAACAGGACGATCGAGGCTGCACGCAACAGATCGGCAAAACCCCACCACGCCACGGCATAGATCGCCGTGTTCTGCACCCAGGCGAACAGCAGGAGCAATCCGAGGATCGCTTCCACATAGATCGTGACCAGGAACAGCGTGTTGACGTCAAGATTCATCGGCAACAACCACATCGCACGGACACCGAAATCGAAAGCTGGCAGCCCCGTAGTCCCAAGCCTATCTTCCCCGGCGGAAAAAATGAGTGAATGGACGTTAGCGACGAACGGCCATGTAAAGTCTTGGTATCAATGGTTTTTCTTAAATGCCGCAAATTCCGGCGATGTTGTTTCCGAAGTATTCGTCATATAGGGTCGGCACATTTGGGAATGTGAGACAATGCAACTGCGTGACGGGATCATCGAGGCGATTGGCAATACGCCGTTAATAAAGCTTGAACGCGTCTCGGCAGCGACCGGATGCACCATCCTCGGCAAGGCCGAATTCATGAATCCCGGCCAGTCGGTCAAGGACCGCGCCGCGCTGTTCATCATTCAGGATGCAGTCAAAAAGGGGCAATTGCGGCCGGGCGGGGTCATCGTCGAAGGCACCGCCGGAAATACCGGCATCGGCCTCGCTTTGGTCGGCAACGCAATGGGATTCCGATCGGTCATCGTCATCCCGGAAACGCAGAGCCAGGAAAAGAAAGACACGCTACGGCTCTGCGGTGCGGAATTGATCGAAGTCCCGGCGGTCGGCTACGCCAACCCGAACAATTACGTCAAAGTTTCCGGACGGCTCGCGGCGCAACTGGCAAAGACCGAGAAGAACGGCGCGATCTGGGCCAACCAGTTCGACAACGTTGCCAATCGTCAGGCGCATATCGACGGCACGGGGCCGGAGATATGGCAGCAGACCGACGGCAAGGTAGACGGATTCATCTGCGCGGTGGGCACCGGGGGCACGCTCGCCGGCGTCGCCATGGCGCTCAAGTCGCGCAACAAGAATGTGCGCATCGGTCTTGCCGATCCGATGGGGGCCGCGCTCTACAGCTACTACACGACGGGTGTGCTGAAGTCGGAAGGTTCGTCGATCACCGAAGGCATCGGCCAGGGCCGCATCACCAAAAATCTCGAAGACGCACCGATCGACGTCGCCTATCAAATCCCCGACAGCGAAGCGGTGCCGATCATCTTCGATCTGCTCGAACACGAAGGCCTGTGCCTCGGCGGCTCTTCCGGAATCAACGTTGCCGGTGCGGTTCGACTCGCCAAAGAACTCGGCCCGGGCCGCACCATCGTAACCGTGCTTTGCGACTACGGCACCCGCTATCAATCGAAACTCTTCAACCCCGCTTTTCTGCGCGAGAAAAACCTGCCGGTTCCGGAATGGCTCGAGCGCAAGTCCAATATCAAAGTTCCTTACGAATGAACTTCGTCCGCGCCCCGGCGTTGGGCCCTGGAGAGCAATCATGCTGAGAACCGACAATACGCCAATCCCCCCGCCCGCGAGCCGCTGGCTGAAATCGACGGACTGGCTTGCCGAAAAATTGACCGATTCCGCCGTCGTCATCGTCGACGGCTCTTATTTTCTGCCGACACAGAAGCGCGACGCGCACGCTGAATATCTCAGCGGTCACATTCCAGGCGCGGTATTCTTCGATATCGAGGCGGTCAGCGATCATTCTACCGACTTGCCGCATATGCTGCCGGGGACGACGCAGTTCGGCGAGGCCGCCGGCAAGCTCGGCATTGGCGACGGCGACGCGGTTGTCGTCTACGACAGCACGGGCCTTTTTTCCGGAGCCCGCGTGTGGTGGACGTTTCGCATTTTCGGCGCCAAATCCGTTTATATCCTCGACGGTGGACTGCCCAAATGGAAAGCCGAAGGCCGACCGGTCGAGCCCGGCGAGGCCAAACGTGCACCAAAGAAATTCACCGCCGAGATGAATGTCGGCGCCGTCGCCATGCTCGATGACGTTCGCATGGCGCTCACCAGCGATGACGTGCAGATCGTCGATGCGCGTTCGGCGGACCGCTTCGCCGGCAAAGCGCCCGAGCCGCGGCCGGGGCTGCGGTCCGGACATATGCCGCGCGCGTTCAATGTGCCTTACGATCGGTTGCTGGAGAACGGCCGGCTTGCCTCGCGCGATCGGGTCACCGCAGCGTTCACGTCGGCCGGCGTCGATCTCGACAAGCCGATCATCACAAGCTGCGGCTCCGGCGTCACCGCGGCGATCCTCACCTTCGCGCTGGACTCGATCGGCAAGGAACCGAAGGGCCTTTACGACGGCTCCTGGGCGGAATGGGGCGGTCGCCCCGATCTGCCGGTCGAGCGCGACAAATAAAAAGCAAATGTCGAAAACCAAACCCGTTGTCCTCGTGACCGGAGGCGCGAAGGGCATTGGTCGCGCCGTGGTGCGCCACCTCCTTTCGTCCGGCTGGCAAGTCGGCATCATCGATCTTCCGGGAAGCGGCCTGCGCCGGGCGTACCCGCCGCGCCACCGCAGCGTCTTTGTCGCGGAGGGCGACGTGCGCGACGAAGAAACCGTTTCCGGCACGGTCGATGCACTCGTCGGCCGTTTCGGCAGGCTCGACGGCGTCGTCTCCAACGCAGGGATCATGGTCCGCAAGCCGCTGCGCCGGCTCACGCTCAGCGAATGGCGCCGCGTCATCGACACCAATCTGACGGCCACCTTCTTGCTGGCGCGGGCCGCCGAAAGGCCGCTGCGCAAGGCGCATGGTGCAATGGTCACCATCGCTTCAACCCGCGCGCTGATGTCGGAGCCGAATACCGAGTCTTACTCAGCAGCAAAAGGGGGACTTGTTGCGCTCACTCACGCGCTCGCCATGAGCCTCGGCCCGGATGTGCGGGTGAATTGCGTCAGCCCCGGCTGGATCGAGACCAAAAATTACGGCGCCTTGCGGCACACGGATCACAGGCAGCACCCCGCCGGCCGCGTCGGCAAGCCGGAAGATATTGCCGAGATTGTTGCGTGGCTTCTCGACACCGAACGCTCCGGCTTCGTCACGGGGGCTAATTTTGTCGTCGATGGCGGAATGACGAGAAAAATGATCTACCAGGAGTGAATTCGGCTCCATTTTCCTCTATGATGGAGGCGAAGAAGGCCACCATGATCTTTCGCCAGCTCTTCGACGCCACGTCCGGCACCTATACCTATTTGCTTGCCAGCCGTGAGGGCGGCGAGGCGCTGATCATCGATCCCGTCCTGGAAAAGGTCGACCGTTATTTGCAGCTCGTGCGCGAGCTTGACCTCAAACTGGTCAAGGCCGTCGACACGCATCTGCACGCCGATCACATCACCGGGCTTGGGGCGCTGCGCGACCGCACCCATTGCATCACGGTGATGGGCGAACAGACTCACGCCGACGTCGTGTCCATGCGGGTTGCCGAAGGCGACCGCATCGAGATCGAAGGCTTGCGGCTCGACGTTCTCTATACGCCGGGCCATACCGACGATTCCTATTCATTCCACCTGGCAGACCGGGTTTTCACCGGCGATACGCTGTTGATCCGCGGCACCGGCCGCACCGATTTCCAGAACGGCGATCCGCGCGCGCAATACGATTCCATTTTCAACAAACTTCTCAAATTACCCGACACGACGCTCGTCTATCCCGCGCATGACTATAAGGGCGATACGGTCTCCACCATCGGCGAGGAAAAACTCTACAACCCGCGGCTTCGCGTGAAGTCGATGGACGACTATGCCGAGCTGATGAACAACCTGAAATTGCCGAACCCGAAGATGATGGACGTCGCGGTACCGGCCAACATGCACGTCGGCCTGCATCAGGAAGAGGTCGCGCGCAAAGGCTGGGCGGTGTCGGCAGCAGATGCGATTGCGTTGCGCGCACGGCCTGATATCGCGCTCGTGGACTTGCGCGAGAAGAGCGAGCGCGAAAAGCACGGCATCATTCCGGGCTCGTTGCATGCGCCCTACCCGAACCTGCGGTACGAGATCGACGCCGGCGGCATGCTGCATGAACTGGCGGCCGCATCGGGCAAGCGCATTCTGTTTTACTGCGCTTTCGGCGAGCGTTCGGCGATGGCGGTGCAGGCGGCGCAGGACGCCGGCCTCAAGAACGCGTGCCATATCGCGGGCGGCATCGACGCCTGGAAGAAAGCCAACGGACCGCTCGCGCCGCGCTGAGTCCCGTTTTTCATTCCGGAAATGCGAAAGCCGCGGGCGCATGTCCCGCGGCTTCCGTCTTTTTGCGTGCACTGCAGGGAGGTAAACTCAGTGCGCGCCTGGCAATCTCGCGGTTCGATTAGAGTTGCGAGCCTTGATCGTTGTTGTCATCGGACAGGTTCTGCATTTTGCCAAAGCCGCCGTTCTGACCAAAGCGCCGGCCGTGGCTCCAGCCCTGGCCGTCACCGCCTTGGCCGTCACCGCCGCGGCCGTAGCCCTGGCCAAACTTGTGGCCGCCACGTCCGTTATCGGCATGCATGTGATGATGCGGCCGCAGGATGCGGCCGAGCTTCACGAAGCGGGCCTTCTGGTCGTCGTTGAGGCTCTGGTAGAGCGGCGCGCCGGCGTCAGCGACTTTCTTGAGCGCCGTGCTTGCTTTCGACATGTTGTCGGCCCGGTGTGCCATGCGATCGAACGGTGACGTCGACTGCGCCTGGTCGCCGGACTGACGGGCCTGGATGCGCTGAACGCGCAGCTGGACCATATCACGCACCGCCTGCTCGAACGGCGGCCAATTCTTCACCTGGTCGGGCGTCAATTCGAGACCCGCCTTCAGCGCAGCGATACGAGCGTCGGTGAATGCTGCCATGTCGGCGGCACTCGGACGATTCCGGTGTTCGGCCCGCGAGCCGTTACCGTAACCGCCGTGTCCACCGTAACCCTGTTGCGCGTACACGAACGTAGAACCGGCAAGCGCAAGAAGCGCGGCACCGGCGACGATTGGCTTGAGCATTGATTCCTCCTCAGATCTCAAACTGCTCTGAATAGAGGATTCAAGAGGCTATAAAGCAAGTTAAACTTTTGACATGTTGAGTTTTTACAGGATTACAACTTTGTAATCTTCATCAATCAAAGTATACGACAAATATTATATATGTATAGATGAAGTATGCATTTTGTGCGGTGCGGCGGCCGCACGTATCGGCGACGTCTTCAGCGCGGCGTTCAGCGTAAGACCTGTTGCAGAAACAGCCGTGTACGTTCGTGCTGCGGGTGATCGAAGAACGCCGCGGGCTTGCTGATCTCGACGATCTGTCCTTCATCCATAAAGATGATGCGGTCGGAGACCTGCCGCGCAAAGCCCATCTCGTGCGACACCACCAGCATCGTGATACCGTCGCTCGCAAGCTCCACCATTGTATCGAGCACTTCTTTCACCATCTCCGGATCGAGCGCCGACGTCGGCTCGTCGAACAGCATGATGTTCGGGTTCATGCACAAGGCGCGCGCGATGGCGACTCGCTGCTGCTGGCCTCCGGAAAGTCGCGCCGGATATTTTTGCGCCTGCTCCGGTATCTTGACCCGCGTCAGATATTTCATCGCAAGTTCTTCGGCGTCTTTTTTCGGCATCCGGCGCACCCAGATCGGCGCTAGGGTGCAATTCTCGAGCACCGTCAGGTGCGGGAACAAATTGAACTGCTGAAACACCATGCCTACGTCGCGCCGCACCGCGACAATTTGCTTGGGATCGTCGGTCAGCTCGATCCCGTCGACGACGATGCGGCCGCGCTGCCAATCCTCCAGCCGATTGATGCAGCGAAGCAGCGTCGACTTGCCGCCGCCCGACGGGCCGCAGATGACGATCCGCTCACCGCGCGTAACGGTCAGATTGATGTCGCGCAGCGCATGAAACTCGCCATACCATTTGTGCAGGGCGATGACTTCGACAGCCAGTTCGGTTTTCGAAGGAGCGGGCCCGCCCGCGGGATTGTTCATCGCAGCATCCTTCAGCGTCGGTGTGCGCGCGCCAGACGCGCTTCAACGCGGCGCGCATAACGCGACATGGCAAAGCAGAAAACAAAGTAAAACATCGCGGCGAAAGCATAGCCGGTGACGCTGGTCACCGGCGTCGACCACCGCGGGTCGCCGCGCGCGGCTTCGATGGTGCGCAGCAAATCGAAAATTCCGACAATGAAAACGAGCGTCGTGTCCTTGAACAGCGCAATAAAGATATTGACGATATTCGGCAACGTGACCCGCAGCGCCTGCGGCAAGATAACAAGCGCCATCATGCGCCAATACGGCAAACCGAGCGCCTGCGCGGCCTCATATTGTCCGCGCGGCATCGCCACGAGCCCTCCCCGCACGACTTCCGCCATATAGGCCGAAGCAAACATCGCCACGCCGATCAGCGCGCGCAACAGCTTGTCCGGCGCGAAGCGCTCGGGGACGAACAGCGGCAACATCACGCTCGCCATGAACAGAACCGTGATCAGCGGCACGCCGCGAACGAATTCGATGAAGCCGATCGAAAACAGTTTTACGGCTGGAATCTCGGAGCGGCGCCCGAGCGCCAGCAATATGCCGATCGGCAGAGACACCACGATGCCGACGGTCGCAACTACGATCGTCACCAGGATGCCGCCCCACAGCGACGTCGGCACCGCGGCAAGACCGATCAGCGGCACGCCGCTCAACAGCACAAAAGACAGGATCGGCAGCACAATGAAGAAATAAATCGCGCCGATGTCGCGGCGCGGCGCGGACAGCCATGCCAGCCAGGCAATGCCGAAGGCGAGTGCTGCGAAGAAAATGTCGACCCGCCAGCGCAAAGCTGCCGGATAGAAGCCATAGACGAAGTAAGACAGCCAGACCCGCACGAAAGCCCAGCAGGCGCCCGGATCCGGATGCTCGGGCGACGCGACGCAGACCTCGCGGTCGGGCCCCGACCACACTGCATCGAATATCAGAAAACGCAGGACCGGCGGCACCGCCCAGGCCAGGAGCAGCACGCAGATCAGCGTGAGCGCGATATTGCCGGGCGACGACAGCAGGTTTGCCCGCAACCAGCCGACAACGCCGGCCTGCAGCGCGGGCGGCGGCAAACGTTCCGCCGGCGCGCTACGCAGGAACACCATGTCGGCGGTTGCGGCCATTGGCGTCAGCGCTCCACGATGCCGACCGCGCGCCCGTAGAGATTCATGAGCAGCGAGGTTACGAGACTGATGAAGAGATAAACGGCCATGGTTATGGCAACGACTTCGACGGCCTGCCCGGTGATGTTGAGCACGCTGCCGGTGAAGACCTGGACGAGGTCGGGATAGCCGATGGCGACCGCAAGCGAGGAGTTCTTGATCAGGTTGAGATATTGACTGGTCAGCGGCGGCACGATCATCCGCATCGCCTGGGGAATGACGACAAGCCGGAGGATCGTGCGTGATGGCAGGCCCAGCGCCTGCGCCGCTTCGGTCTGGCCGGGCGGTACCGCGGCAACGCCCGCGCGTACCACCTCGGCGATGAAAGCCGCCGTGTAGATCGTCAGGGCGACAAGGAGGGCTGCAAATTCCGGCAGGATCTCGACGCCGCCCATGACATTGAAGCGGCCCATTTTTGGAACGCTGAACGACATCGGACCGCCGGAGAGCAAAAACACGAGAAGCGGCAGGATGACGATCAGGCCAAGCGCGATCCAAATGGTTTGCGGCCGCTGGCCGGTGCGTTCCTGACGCCGGCGCGCCCAGACGCGCAGCACGAGTGTCGCCAGAACCCCGAATAGAAGCGTGACCGCGACCAGACCGAAACCTTCGGCGAATTCAGGCCGCGGCAGGAACAGTCCGCGATTGTTGAGTATGCCGCCGCCGGGCAGCGAGACACTGCCGCGCAATTCGGGCAGCGATTTGAGCACCGCGTTGTACCAGAACAGAAGCTGCAGCAGGAGCGGCACGTTGCGGATCATTTCCACATAAGTGCCCGCGAGGCGCGAGACGAGCCAATTGCGCGACAGTCGCGCAATGCCGATGACAAAACCCAGCACGGTCGCCAGTACGATCCCGATACTGGCGACCAGGAGTGTATTGAGGAGGCCGACCCAGAACGCGCGGCCGAAAGTCGACGTGCTGGAGGAGTAATAGATCAGCGTCTGGCTGATATCGAAGCCGGCGGTATTGTTCCAGAAGCCGAAACCCGATGCGATATGCGCTTGCGCAAGATTTTGCGCCGCGTTGATGGCCGCTGCGCCCGCAAGTCCGCCTACGACAACGACCAGCGCGGCCTGAAGCCCAATATTGCCCCATCGCCGCCCGCGTACGGGCGCCTGGACGACCTCAGCCATCGAACGGCCCGCGGCGGCGACGGCCGGCGAGCGCGGGCAAGCTCAGCGGACCGGAATGCCGTACTGCAAGCCGCCCTTGGTCCATAGCGCGTTGAGACCGCGGGCCACTTTGAGCGGCGAACCCTGGCCGACATTGCGCTCAAAGCTCTCGCCGTAATTGCCGACGGCTTTGATGATCCGAACCGCCCAATCGTTGGACAGTCCGAGCGATTGGCCGAACTGGCCTTCGACGCCGAGAAGCCGCCGGATATCCGGAGTGGCCGACTTGAGCATGTCGTCGACGTTTTTCTGGGTTACGCCGAGTTCTTCGGCATTGACCATGGCGTAGTGCGTCCAGCGCACGATGTCTTCCCAGGTATCGTCACCCTGGCGAACGGCAGGGCTGAGCGGCTCCTTGGAGATGATTTCCGGCAGCACGATGTTCGCGCTCGGATCGGTCAGCCGCAGACGCTCGCCATAAAGGCCCGACGAGTCGGTGGTGTAAGCGTCGCAGCGGCTGGTGTCGTAAGCTTTGACCGCCTCATCCGCGGTCGCGAACGTCACCGTCTTGAGCGTCATATTGTTCGAGCGGAAATAATCCGCGAGGTTCAGTTCGGTCGTCGTGCCCTGCTGCACGCAGACGGCGGCGTCATTGAGTTCGAGCGCGGAGTTCACTTTCAACGCCTTGCGCACCATGAAGCCCTGGCCGTCGTAATAATTGACGGCGGCAAAATCGATGCCGAGTGTCGTGTCGCGTGACATGGTCCAGGTTGTATTGCGTGATAACACGTCGATCTCACCTGATTGCAGAGCGGTGAACCGATCGGCCGCCGTCAGCGGCACAAATTTGACTTTGGTCGGATCGTTGAAAATGGCCGCGGCGATGGCGCGGCAGAATTCGACGTCAAAGCCCACCCAGTTGCCTTGCGGGTCGGGCATGCCGAAACCGGCAAGCGTGCCATTGGCGCCGCATACCAGTTGGCCGCGATCCTGAACGGCCTTGAGCGTCTGCGAGAATGCCGCTTGAGTGCCCAATGCAATTACCGTTGCAGTGGCGAATGCCGTAAAAAAACGTTTCATGATCAGGCCTTTCAGCAGGAAACGCGCGCCAAATCCCCGCCGTCGGACGCGCTCGAGGCTATTACCGTACATCGGCATCTGAGAACGATCGCGCTTTAAGGTCAAGGGGTTGACGAAAGCCATCAATGCCGGGGTAATGAGGTCCAAGTGAACCGCCTGTCTGCCGCGGCTGCGGGCCGTACGGCACGGATAGGCAACGCCAGTGCTCCGGGACCGCCATTTCGAGACATTGTCATGAATGAAAAAAGCAACGACGGCCATCGGCAGCCACGGCGCACGGACACCAGGCTGGTCACCGCGGGGCGCGATCCCAAGGCCTATCATGGCTTCGTCAATCCGCCGGTCTATCACGCCTCCACCGTGCTCTATCCCAACGCGGAGGATTTTCTCGCCCACCGCGCGCGCTATCAATACGGCCGCCGCGGCACGCCGACCACCGAAGCGCTCGAACAGGCGTTGCAGGAACTCGAGGGGCCGAACTGTGCGGGCGTATCCCTGCTGCCCTCCGGGCTCTCCGCAATTTCGACGGCTCTGCTGTCGGTCGTCCATGCCGGCGACCATCTCCTCGTTACCGACAGCACCTATGGGCCGACGCGTAATTTCTGCGAACACGTCCTCAAGCGGCTCGGCGTCACGACGACCTATTACGATCCGGGCATAGGCGGTGCGATTGCCGGATTGATGCAGCCGAACACCCGCGCGATCTATCTTGAATCCCCGGGCTCGCTCAGCTTCGAAATGCAGGACACCGGCGCGATCGCCAAGGCCGCGCACGACAAAGGCGCGCTGGTCCTGATGGACAATACCTGGGCGACGCCGCTCTATTTCCGCCCGCTCGACCACGGCGTCGATCTCGTGATCCAGGCCGGCACGAAATATATCGGCGGACATTCCGATGTGATGCTCGGTACCGTCTCCGCCAATGCGGCGACGCTCGCGAACCTCAAGACTACGGTGCGCTACACGGGAGTGTGCGAAGGGCCCGACGACGTCTATCTGGGCCTGCGCGGCCTGCGCACGCTTTCGGTGCGGCTGGAGCGGCACTACAAATCCGGGCTGGCCGTCGCGCGCTGGCTCGAGCAGCGGCCGGAGGTTCTTCGGCTTCTGCATCCGGCGATGCCGAGCCATCCGGGACATGCCATCTGGAAGCGGGATTTCACCGGCGCCTCGGGCCTCTTCAGCATGGTGCTCAAGCCGGTACCGCGAAAAGCCTATCTCGCCTTTCTCGACACGCTCGAACTATTCGGCATCGGCGCGTCGTGGGGCGGCTACGAAAGCCTTGCCATTCCTTTCGATTGCACGCCGCTGCGCAGCGCGACACGCTGGGAGCCCGGCGGACCGACGGTGCGCTTCCACATCGGCCTCGAAGCCGTCGAAGATCTTACCGACGATCTCGAGCGTGGCTTTGCCGCGCTCGCCGCCGCGGCACATGCCTGAATCCGTTCAGGCGGCGGGCACCATCGCTTTGCGGTCGCGCATCACGAAATAAAGATTGCGCAGATACACGAATACACCGAAGCCCTGCCCCGCGATGAAAACCGCGTCCTTGCGGTATAGCGAGTACACCAGCAGCAGCAGTCCGCCGAAAATCGAAAAAATCCAGAACGCCATTGGAATGACGCTATGCCCGGCGCGCTCCGAGGCGATCCACTGCACCAGAAAGCGCATCGTGAACAAGCCCTGCGCCGCGAATCCAAGGATCACCCACCAGTCCAGTCTGGTGAAGAAGACGTCCACCAGATAGTTGCCGACCGCGTGCGACATCTCAATGAGCAAGAGTGACCTCCTTGGATTGGGGAACGCGATTTCGGCGCCGGATGAGCCACCACACACCGGCAAGATCGAGAATGCCGATCCAGAGCCGGTCCCAGAAACCGTAATTTGACGTGCCGTGGCGGCGTTGCCGATCGACGACGTCGACGTAACCGATGTCAAAACCTTCCCGCCGCACCAGTGCCGGCAGGAAACGGTGCAATCCGTCGAAATACGGCAGCGACAGGAACAGATCGCGATGAAAAGCCTTCAGGCCGCAGCCGGTGTCGCGGGTGCCGTCCTTGAGCACGGCCTTGCGCACACCATTGGCGACGCGTGATTGCAGCTTCTTGAACCCCGTCGCCTTGCGTCCGACACGCTGGCCGGCAACGAGGCCTCGGTGCGGCGCGCCGGCATCGAGTTCGGCGATCAGCGCCGGAATGAACGCCGGATCGTTCTGGCCGTCACCGTCGATCGTGACAACGACGGGCGCATGCGCCATCGCGACGCCGCTGTGCACGGCCGCCGACTGGCCGCAGGACGTTTCGTGGCGGATTTGCCGCAGCCACGGACGAGCGCTCATCAAGCCGCGCAATTCCTGCTCGGTCGCGTCGCTCGAACCGTCATTGACATAGACGATCTCGAACGCGCGCCCGGCCAGAGCCGCGGCGATTTCCGCGACCAGCGGCGCGATATTGCCGGCTTCGTTCCGCACCGGCACGACCACCGATATTGCGGGACCTTCGTGCCCATTCCCTTGCGTCATGCCGCAAGCTTCTAAAGGGCAATACGCCCGGGTTCAATCGGGCCAAACGTCTTGTAATTTCAGTGGCTTGGCTGCAGTCCCGAAACGGCCTCGCGCAACGCCGCCCCGATCCGACGCAGCGAAGGGCCACAACAGGGCTGTAACGTCAGCGGAGAAAACACCAGGCACCGTGCCGCAAACCACCGGCGCACGAGGACCGCGCCCGCGGCACCGACGAGTGCACCGGCGACGACGTCGCTCGGATGATGCGCCAGAACGACCACGCGGCTGAACATGATCGTCGCGGCGTAGAGCCACATGATAACGCGCGTGCGCGGCCAGATCGCTCCGATGGCGATCGCGGCGGCGACCGCTGTCGTGGCATGGCCTGAAGGAAGGCTGGCATATTCGGGCCGCCAGATGAACGGCATGTAGGCGAACGGGTCGTCATGGCCGCCGACGGTGGGGCGTGCGCGTCCGATCAGCCGCTTGACGATGGCGACGAACAGGCCGGGCACAGCGATGGCCAGAAACAAAAAGCCGATGCGGGCTGCAAGCGCGGCCAGAACGCCCCGCGACATCCGCGACGAGGCCGGCGATATCAGCCCGGCAAGACAGAGGAGAATGAAGCCGAACGGAAACAGGAACCAGCCGGAGAGGCCGAAATTCGTGATCCGTTCAAAAACATCCCTGAACCATTGCGGCAAGCCGAGCGCCCATTCCGTCGCCGCAGCATCGAACAGGAACATCGAAACAACGGTTGCGGCGAGCAAGACGACACTCACCGCGACGGCAATCGGATATCGTGGCGGAATGTGCAGTCGCGCCGGTGCGGAGAGAACAAGGCTCCATCGTTCGAAGTTTCGCAGGATGTTTCGTGGCAGTGTCGCGGCCGCTGCGGACGAAGGCGCATCCGGCCCATTCACGGCGCGGCTGCCGATTCAAAGACCGCAATCGTCACCGGCTTGCCGATACTGATGTTGAAGCCGTCGATGCGCGGGCCGCGGGCGTAGCGCAGTCCGATCGCCTCGGCGCGCAGCGCGAAGGCGCGCTCCTGCCGGGCTTCCACAAAGGCAAACCGGCAACCGCCTTCGCGCAGAAAGTCGGCCGCGCCCGCAGCATCGGTAAAGCGCGTTTTCGTGCCGGCGAGGAATACCAGGCTCGGCTCTTCGTAGCCGACGCTGGCGGCAATCGGGTTTGCGCAGGTTGCTTCATGCAATACGTCCGCAAGCGCGACGCTTGGAAATGCGGATTCCAGCGAAGGCACCACCACGGCATAGATGCCGATCGCCATCAGCACCGCTGCTTCCGCCGCGCGCATGAACGCGCGCTCGCCGCCCTCGTCCGTGTATAATTGCCAGGCGAACAGCCCGCACACGATCGCGGCGGCAAAAAACGGCCACGCGAGCAGGACAAGATCGCGCTCGATGATGATGGCGCCGGTCACGGCGGTGATGCTGAGAATGACCGGAAAGAGGAACCACCACATGACGCCGCGCACCATCCATGGCCGCCGCGACAATACTTTCGAATTCGACGGCGCCCGCGATCAGGATGGCAATCGCCGGATAGAGCGGCAGCACGTAATGCGGCAGCTTGGTCACGACGAGTTCGAACACGATCCACGACGGCACCAGCCAGGCCAGGAGGAACCGCGCGGCAGGCTCGCGCCGAACGGCCCACACCGCAGGCGCCGCCAGCCCCGCCAGCATCGAGGCCGGAAAGAACGTAGCGAAAAACAGGACCAGATAGAGGCCCGGCGGTGCGCCATGCGTCTCCTGCGCGCTTGCCACTTTGGCAAGCATATCCTCGCCGACCGACGCCATCAGGAACTGGCTGCCGACGCGCAGATAGATTGCGATAAACCACGGCAGAACGAGAAGAATGACCCAGACGATCCCGATAAGCGGGCGCAGCGCCAGAAGCCATCGCGCGGAGCGGTCAAGAATCGAAAGCGTCGCGGCGGCGAGCCCCGCCACCATCAGGATGAGCGGTCCCTTGATGAGGATGCTGACGGCGACCGCAGTCCAAAATATCGCCAGGAGACCGAGGCCGGGCGCTTCGCCGCCGCGCCGCGGCGCCAGATAGACGCGCGCCAGCACGCTCATGGCGACAACAATCGTGAAAAGCAGCACGGCGTCGGTCTTGGCGAGCCGGGCTTCCGCGCCGAGTACGGCAGATGACATCAGCATCAAACCGGCCAGCAGCGCACCGCGCCGGCTGACGAAGGCAAGTGCGCACCAATAAGTCGCCAGCACTGCACCGATGGCGCCAAGGAGCGACGGAATACGGTAGAGCCAGATCCTCGTTTGCGCGCCGGACACGCCAAGCGCGCTCGCGGTGTTCACCACCGCCGCCTGCAGCCAGTAGATGCCGACAGGTTTCCGGTAGCGCACGTCGTCCTGATAGCGGATGTCGACGTAATCGCCCGTCTCGATCATCTGCTTGGTGGCCTGCGCAAAATAGGCCTCGTCGCGATCGACCGGCGGAATTTGAAAGATACCCGGCACGAATGCCAGAAGCGACACCAGCATCAGCGCGGCAACGGCGCGCCGGTTGGAGGCGACAGCGTATTCGAACAGCGTTGATATGCCTTTGGCAGGCCAGTATGGCCGCGATGCCCAGCCGCTTGTGGTGCTCATGCCGCTCTGACGCAAATAGGATCCAGATTATTCGACACGCGAAGGAGCGAGGCCTTATCGGCCGCGTTACTCTTCGATGACTTTCCAGTTCTGGTAATAGACGAATTTGAAACTTTGAGTCAGCAGCCGAATGCCGGAGATGACAGCACGCATGATTCCGGGGAACGGGGTCGGACGAACCATGTCCACGAACAGGCAATAGCGTGTCTGGTCGGTCTGATTGACGGATTCATGCAGCAGCGTGTCGTCGAAAATGAACAGCTTGTTTTCGCGCCAGTAGCTGATCTTGTCGCCGACGACGATGTAAGCGGAATCGTCATGCATGTCGTTGAGATTGTACAAAATGCGCAACGACGCCCGCATGAAGCCGAAGTGTTTTGACGTCTGAACCTTCTTGTTGAAAACCGAAACCCCGATCGTCTGGATATAGGTCCATGGCTGACGGAACGCCGGCATATCCAGGAACGTGTTCACGTCGACGCCGTACCAGCGGAAGAAAACCATCGTCCGTGAAAACTCCTTCGCGCGCTCTTCCAGTTGCGCGACAAGATTTCCCTTCTTGGCAGCCTCGATCAGCCGCCTCACTTCGTCCTGATAGGCAGGCGGCAGATCCTCGAGCGCGTAGACGCCCTTGTTGACGTAAGGCAGTGACAGCAGATCGAGGAGCGTATTGAACGGCGACAGAACCCAGGTCAGGAATCCGTTGCCGATGAAGTAGCGCCGCAATGTCGAAAGATTCAGACCCGAATTGCGGCTGACGTCATAGCCGCCGCAGATCGCGTAAAACAGCGCGATCTTCGGAAAGAAATAAGCGAAGGGGGCAAGGACGCACAGCGGGAACAGCACCCTGCGGATGGAGTATTTCCATATCCGGACTGCGAGTTCCCGGCCCGTCAGGGTCTCTGCGGTTGTCGTACTCACAAAGCAATTCCCGTCTGTTGCGATGATCGCCGCGCCTCGCCACTCGTAGCACAGATCGGGCCCCTAGCTCCAAGGCAGCATCAGCTTTGGCGGCCTTCAACTGGTATTTTCAAATACGGCTATAAGATATTGATATTATTACGCTATGAAAAACGACTTGAAGAACCGCCTACGGGCAGCGGCGGCTTCACTGCTTCACGATCGTGCCACTCGCAGCCGATGCACCGTCGTTAAGCCGCACGACGACACTGTCGGCGGCTCCCGATGCGTCCATGACGGTAACGCGTGAGAAGCCCGGCCCGTCCGGATTGAAATAAAGGGCTCCCCGCCCTTCATCGGCGACCGGGACGCCGTTGACGAGGACGGTCAGCGGCGCGACGGCGCCGGCGACTTTGAGGACAACCGGATCGGGTTTGCCGGCCGTCATCGAGAGATCGAGTTGCGCGCCGTCCGGCGGAAAGAGGATGTGGAGCGGCGGGCGTCCCATCTCGCCGGCAAGGCGTCCCGGCTGAAAGCGCCGCAGCGGCGGCGGCAGCTTGCCGTTCGAACTCACAAGGACACCGGAAGGCGCGCGCGGCAATGCAGCCGGCGGCGTGCCGATGCGGGCGAAGGCGTCAAACAGGACGGGTGCCGCCGAAGCGCGGCCGACAAGACCCGGAACGGGCGCGCCGTCCGGCCGGCCGACCCAGACGCCGATCGTGTGCTTGCCGTCGAAGCCGATCGACCACGCATCGCGATAGCCGTAGCTGGTTCCGGTTTTGAACGCGATGCGGCCGGCGACGCCGTTTTCGGGCGGCGGCGAGCCGAGCAGCACATTGCCGACGTACCAGGCAGCGACGGGCTCCATCAGCCGGCGGGCCTGCGGCGGCGGTGTCCCCAGCCGATCGGTCAGCGGCAAGACCGCGCCGAGGCGCGCAATGCCGGCATAGAGCATGACGAGGTCGGAGAGCTTTATGCCCGCGCCACCGAGGCCGATTGCAAGACCGGGCGCCTGCCCGTTGGGCAGCGCGAGCGTTGCGCCAGCTTGCGTCAGCCGCGCGGCAAGCCGGCTCGGCCCGATCCGATTGAGCACGGCGATCGCCGGCACATTGAGCGAGAACTGCAGCGCTTCGCGCACGGTGACGGTGCCTTTGAAGCCGAAATCGAAATCCTTCGGCGCATAGGCGCCATAGCTGACCGGGCGATCCTCGATCAGCGTGTCGGGATTGATGAAGCCGTCCTCGAAACCCATGCCGTAGATGAATGGCTTGAGCGTCGAACCGGGCGACCGCAGCGCTTGCGTCATGTCGACTTGTCCGGCGCGGCGGTCGTCGAAATAGATCGGCGAACCGACCTGCGCCAGCACTTCGCCCGTCGCATTGTCGACGGCGAACACGGCAAGCGAAATATCCGGACCGAGCGTTGCCGCAAGCGCGTGCGCGCGCTCGCGCGTCAGATCCTCGAGATTTTTCTGCAGTTCGGCGTCCAGCGTTAGCCGGATCTCGTGTCCCGCGGGCGATCGGGCGATCGCCTCATCGGCGGCATGCGGCGCGAGCATCGGCATCGGGCGGCGCGACGCCGGCACCGGCTCGGTCTTGGCGAGCGCAATTTCGTCGGCGGCAACGGCACCGGTCTCCGCGAAGCGGTCGAGAACACGGTCGCGCGCCGCGCGCGCGGCTTGCGGGAAGCGATCCGGCCGCCGCAGTTCCGGCGATTGCGGCAAGGCAACAAGCAGCGCCGCCTCGCCAAGCGAAAGCCGCCGCGGCTCCTTGCCGAAATAGGCGAGCGAGGCGGCGCGGATGCCCTCGATATTGCCGCCATAGGGCGCAAGATCGAGATAGAGCGCGAGAATTTCGTCCTTGGTCAGCGCGCGCTCGATTTCGATGGCGCGCACCATCTGGCGCAGTTTTCCGGCAACATCCCGCCCGTGCCGTCCTTCGAGCAGGCGCGCCACCTGCATGGTCAGCGTCGAGGCGCCGGACCGGATGTGACCGCTCGTGGCCAATTGGAACATCGAGCGGCCGACCGCGAACGGATCGACGCCGGGATGCAAGTAAAAACGCCTGTCCTCGTAAGCAAACAACACCTTGAAGAAGCGCGGATCGACATCGGCAATCGTTGCCGGCAAGCGCCAGCGGCCGTCGCTTGTGGCATAGGTCCGCAACAGCCGGCCGTTGCGATCGAGGACTTCCGTGGAGAATTCGAGGTCCTTGCCGAGCGGCGGCGGCCCGAGCGCGGCGATCCGCCACGCCGCGACGGACAATGCCGCGGCGGCGACCAGCAAGACGGCGGCGAAGGCGCGCAGCTTCGTCATTTGCCCGCCAAAACTTCGACGCTTTCGCTGTTGGTGCGGCCGAAGCGGTCGGGACGGTACATGTCCTCGACGCTCGCCTGCGGCCGCACATATTTTCCGGGTGCGACCGCGCGCACCACATAGGCCACGGTGAATATGGCGGGATCGCCGGTCTTGCGCTCGAAGGCGGCGGTGAACCGGTCGTCGCGGAACTGGGTATCGACCGGATCGATCCCATCCTCGATCCACGACAGCGTGCCGGTATCGCCCGACGATACCAGATGCGGATTGTCGATCTCGAAACCCGCCGGGAGATAATCGGCGACGATGAGGCGGCCGAATTGCGGCTTTGCCTCGGTGATTTTCAACACCACGACCAGGCGGGTGTTTTGCTTCACCTGCGCCGGATCGACCGCATCACCATCCAATGTGTAGGTCTGGCGTTCGATCTTGAAGCCGCTCTCGGCTGCGGGTTCCGGCGTCACCGGCGCTCCCGTGACCGTCACTACGGCCCTCACCTCGTCATCGCCGTTGTTGGTCACGCGCAGCGGCTCTTTCAAATCCTCGGCGCGGATCGTGCGGTTGAGCGGCTGCGTCACCGCCGTGCCGTTGACGTCGAGCGAAACCTTGCCGGCGTTCTTCGACATGGCGCTTGCCGCGAGCAACAGCCAGGCATCTTCCTGCGTCGAAGTCGGACGCAGCGAAGCGCGCGCGGCCTCGACGCGCTGCACCGCGGCCTGCACCGTCGCGCTGCTGGCGCCGCCCTCGGACGCGAGCGTGACCAGCGCCGCCGCATCACGCAGCGTCGAACCATAATCCTCGCGGCCCGCCAGATCGGGCTGCGGTTTAGGATCGATGGCCGCCAGCGCCGCCGAATAGACGCGCTCGGCACGCGCCCGGTCGCCGACCATCGCAAGCGCGGTGGCGATCTGTGCCTTCGCGATCGGCGTGGTGAGGAGATCGAGCTTGGCGTCGGCCAGGTAACGCAGATCGCCGACCGGAGCCGCGCCGTTGCGCGCCAGCACATAGAGCGCATAGGCGAGATCGGCGCCGTCGTTCTTGGCGGGGTCCGACAGATCGGCGACGGCGTTTTTCAGCCGATCGAGCGCGAGCCGGAAGGCCGCCTCCGGCACCGCAAATTTCCGCTCCCGCGCGCGGGTGAGGAAATCGGTGACGTAGGAGTTGAGCCAGATGTCGTCGCCGCCGGCGCTCCACAGCCCGAACGAGCCGTTGCCGCCCTGCCGCGTCAGCAGCGCATCGATGGTGTCGCGAATGCGCTGGTCGGTATCCGCGCTGGTCGCGACCTGCGCCTGCGTGGCGAGATCGCCGACATAGAGGAGCGGCAGCGCGCGGCTCGTGATCTGCTCGGAGCAGCGATAGGGATAGCGGTCGAGCGCGGCAAGGAGTGCCGCCGCATCGAGCGCCGTCGACGCCCCGACCGAGACCGAGACGCCGCCCGTCCCTGGCACGAGATCGGCGAACATGTCGCTCGACAATGTCAGGCTCTCGCCCTTGGCGAGCGGTTTTACCGTCCGCCGCGCCAGGATTTGCGCCGGCGAGCGCACGGTGAGTGTGTAACTGCGCGCGAGCGCGAAGTTTGCCGGGCCGGTGACGCTGACCTTCACCGCGCCGAGGCCCGCCGCGTTTGCGGTGATGGGAACGGCGATCGAGCCGCGCGCCTTGGCGCGCAGGGTAAGCGTCTGCGTCGCGCCGGCTCCCGCGGTCACCGCGTCCGCGGTCGATACCGTGAGCGTGTAGTCGCCGGGCGTTCCCTCGACATTGTCGAGATCGAGATGAACGGTCGAACGGTCGCCGGGCAGGAGGAACCGCGGCAGGGTCGCCGACAGCACGACGGGATCGCGCACGATGACGTCGGTCGTGGCATGGCCGACCTTGCCCTTGCTCCACGCCACCGCCATGACGCGCACGGTGCCGGCAAAGTCCGGGATGTCGAAGGCGACTTCGGCAGCGCCGTCCTTGCCGACGCTGACGACGCCCGAATAGAGCGCGACCGGCGGCCCGGTCGGCGGATTGCCGAGCAATTTCGCGCCTTCGTCACCGCCGCTCCTGATCTGGCCGCGGCTGCCCTGCATGCCGTCGATCAGGTCGCCATAGAGATCGCGGATGTCGGCCGACAGCGCACGCTGGCCGAGATAATAGTCGTCGGGAGATGGCGGCTTGTAGTCGGTCAGGTCGAGGATGCCGACATCGACGGCGGCGACCACGATGCGGGCGTCTTCGCCGGCGGCGAGCCCGTCGACCTTGACTGGAATGTGCAGGCTCGAATTCGGCCGCAACAGCGCCGGCGGACTCAGAGTGACGGTGAGCGTCTTTGCCGCGCGGTCGATGGCAAACCATTGCACGCCGATGGCGCGGCCCGGCATGCGCTGCGCCGGAGCATCGAGCGGGCGGCGCAAGGTCGCGACGAGATAGGCGCCGGAACCCCAATCCCGGCCGACCGGCACCTGGATTTTGGCGACGCCGTCTTTAACGTCCGCAACCTGCGTCGCAAGGAGCTTGTCGCCGACCACGTTGAGGGTGACCTGGCCGGCGTTCCGCGCCGTCACGGCAACGGTCATCGTATCGCCGGGACGGTATTCCGGCTTGTCGAGCGCCACTTCGAGCATGTCGGGCGTGTCGGCATTGGCTTCGACATACCAGCCGGCGTCGAAGTCGACCGATGTCTCCGGCCCGTTCGGATCGGATGTCGTGACGTCGAGCCGGTAGCGGCCGAAATTCACCGGCAGCGAAACCCGCCCGGCCTTGTCCGGCGCGGTGTCGATCTTGCCGTCGGCGATGCGCGTCGTCGTCTTGACCGGTTCGAAATTCCAGGCGCCGTCGCGCTTGTAATACTGGTAATGCGTATCGATCCGCAGGAGCTGATAGTGCAGCCCGGATTGCGCAATCGCCGTGCCGTTCGGGGCCGCAACGATGACGTCGAAATTGGCGCTGGCGCCGTCGGCGAGCGAGCGGCCCGAGAACAGCGGCTTTACGCCGATCATGTTGGCGGTTGGCGTCACCGGCAGCGTGATCTTGCGCTCGACCGCGCGGCCGCCGGGTTCCGCCATGCGCACCGCGATCTGCGCTTCGAACGGATGCGAACTCACCGGCGGCTTGTCGAGATTGATGGTCAGCTTGGCATTGCCGGAATTGTCGGTCGACGGCAGGTCGTCGAGCGACTGGCGTGACGGATCGACTTCGTCGTCGGCAAGCCCGAACGCATAGCCGGCAAAGCCGAAACGCTCCTTGGCGGGCGCGACGGTGACATCGCCTTCGAGATCGAGATTGGCGGCAGGCGCGCCATAGAGGAAACGGCCGGCGACATCCACTTCGGCCGGCACGTTCGCGGAGATATGGCCGGTCGGCGACGTCAGGTCGAATTCGATGCGGTTCGGAACATAATCCTCGACGAGAAACGTGGTTTCGCCGATCGCCGGCCGCTTCGGATCGGTGAAAGCGCGCACATGCCAGGTGCCGCTTGGCGCCGAGGCGCTGATCGGCAATGTCAAAGCATGGCCGCCGAGGCCCTGATCGGGCACGATCGCGCGCTTGAACTCGACGCCGTCCGGCCGTTCGACGACGAGCGTCAGCGGCACATTGGCGGCGGCGGCGCCCTGCGCATCGCGCAGCAGCGCGGTGAGATAAACCGTCTCGCCCGAGCGATAGACGCCGCGCTCGGCATAGACGAATGCATCGAGCCCGTTCGGCGCCGGCCGCCCGGCAACGCCGCGATCGGTCAGGTCGAAGGCGGGCGCGTGCAGATTGAGGAAGGCGTAATCGCCTTGCGGATCGGTTGCAGCGAGTAGCGCGGGCGCGGAGCCGCCCTGCCCGCTCGCCAGGCTTGCCTCAAACAGCGCGTGGCCGCTCGCGTCGGTCTTGCGCGTCGCCAAAACTTCATTGCCGCGCGAGACGAGCCGCAATTCGATGCCGTTCTTGGCATCGGTCGTCGCCAGCGAGTTGACGAAGACATGGATGCCGTCATTACCGGAGAACGCGGTGAGCCCGAGGTCGGAGACGATGAACCACTGCGTCGCGAGCGAATTCGTAATTGTTGTCGAGATTCTTCTCCTCGGCCGTCTGCGCCACCATGACATAGACGCCGGGCTGAAGATTTCCCGCCGCCTGGTCGACCGGGAACGCGGTCGTGGTCTCGGCATTGAGCGCACCCTTCTCGACGGCGAGATCGCCGCTCCAGACCGCGACGCCGCGCGACTTCTTGAGCCGCTCGACATCGTCGCGGTCGAGGCTTTGCTGGAAGTCGCCGTTCGAATAGCCGACGCCGGCGATCGTATCGATCAGATTGCGGTCGCTGATGCGGTAAAGCTCGACCGCGACGGAACTGGTATTGACGCTGATGACGGGAATGCCCTGCTGGCCGGTCCGCGGCAGCACGTAAGCGGACGTCGAGAACCGCACCGACGGCTTGCGGTCGCGGACATAGATCGAGAAATCCGCCGTTTTCGACAGCGTTTCGTGCACGACCGACGGCAGGCCTGCGCGCAGCGTCACGGTGTAGCTCTGGCCGTGCTGGAGGCCCTCGACGCAAAGCTGCTTTTCGGCGGTCGACAAAGCGGGCTTGTCGGCGCCGACCAGGACGACGAAGGGCGAAAAATCGGCGCGCGCCGGAATATCCTCGGAGAACTGGAAACAGGCGCGCGGCGAAGCGGTATCGGCATCCACGGTGTAATCGAGCACCCGGAAGCCGTATTGATCGCGCAGCCGCTCATATTGGCCGCGCACGTCTGCGGTTTCGCGCAGATCGAGCGACAGCCGCAGCGCGTCGAGCGCCGGGCGCCATTGCTGGCGTTGCGCCATCACCGTGCCAAGAAAAGCGAGGCTGTCGGCCTCCTCATTGTGGTTCGTGGTGCGCTGATAGGCGATGTAAGCCGCCGTCGCCGCGCGCTGCAAAAGCATGACCCGTTCGTTGTCGTTGGCCGGGCGGATCTGCTGGATGGTGCGCGCCAGCCGCAGCCAGGTCGTGGCGTCGTTCGGCGCGGCGGCGACGATCTGGCCGAGGATCGTCATGCCGGAGCGGAAATCGTTTTTCGCAAACGCGGCGTCGGCATCCTTGCGGAGCTGCGCCACCGGTTTTGTCGCCGTTCCTGCATCGGATTTGATCTGGCCCTCGAGCTCGACCGCGCTCGTGGCGAGATCGTCGTTGGCAAAAGGCTTGTCCGCGGCGGACGCGGCAAACGGCGCGGCTGCAAGACACACGGCAAGAGCCGCAGCCGCAAGGCCGGCGCGAACGAACGACAACATCGGGGAGTCCTCCCAGGACGGACTTAAATTCGGACTTGGCTTCGCGCCTAATTTGGCGCAGTCGCAAATGTGAGGCAAAGATCGTGTCGAGGTCGTGGCCGAACCGGCGCGCGCAAGCTTAACTCTTGGCAATCCTCCCCGCACGGGCAAACGCGCTGCATCGGGCTTGGTCGCCGGACGAACACAAGCCGTTCACCGCGCCGCGGATGCGCCCGGACGGCGCGCAATTTACCGGGCGTTTGCAGCGCGGAATCTATATAAGCTTGGCGTTCAAGCGGCCCCGTAGCTCAGGGGATAGAGCAACAGCCTTCTAAGCTGAAGGTCGCTGGTTCGAATCCAGCCGGGGTCGCCAATTAAATCAATTACTTATCGTGAACTTGCCCGCGTGAATCTTCCCAGAATTCTTCGTTGGGAAGCTTATGGGAAGCCTAGAAACAAGGATCGGATCCGTCGAATGAACAAGGGACAACACTATGCCGGGCTTTCTGTCTCTGAAAGCGAAGCGAAGGGCACAGTCGAAGAGAAACTACGCAAGCAGCAACTAACAAAACCGCTGACTGAAGAAGAGATGACCGCGTTCTGCGATCGGATGAGCAGGTATTTCGACTTCGATTCCGATACCGACGGTCCGGCAAGGATCCGTGGATGGGCGACCGACTGGCAGGCGCAATGGTTTCGAGCGAAGGCGTGAGCGCGCGATCGCATTTACACCGTTGCGAGCTCGCGGTTCCAAGCTTCAATGGCTTTAATAGCACGACCAATTTTCTGATCGCGTGGACCTGACCCTTTCAGCGTTATGATCAGGTCGAGAGCGGCGAGCGCTGTCTCGCGTCGCGCACCAGTGATGCCCCCTCCAGGTGTAGGAGCGTTCGCGCGAGTGGCGCACAGTCGCACTTCGCGGAGGACCTTCGTTGCATCGGCGTCAGAGACCGTTCCTGACGTAAGGCCGGTGACGGCCATTTCGGCGCGCGCCGCTATAGCCATCTCGTCATCGATTCCATAAGCCTTCGACATTTACGCGCACCCTACTCCCTCAGCACCTGCCGTGTCCGCTCTTGCCGCATCTCGTCGGCGATGCTGGTCTTTGAGAGCCGCACCAGCTCGGCGAACGGCGCGTTTGGCCGGCATGAGCGGCAGGACAACGCCGGTATGAGGCTTGTCACCGCGGCGTCCTGGTGCCGATCGAGCGTCCGCAGGTCGATTGCATTGGTCATGCGGCAGGCTGGGCAGCGGACCCACAAGAACCAATGGCGAGCCGTAACCGCGGCGCCGATCGTCGGTGAGAACAGCATCGGCATGCGCTTCGCCCGGCGCTCGTTCCAATCGGCGATTAGCCGCTCGGCGTCTTACTTGCGGATCCAGCGCGCGCCTTGCAGCGGCTTCCTTCTCGGCAGCCCGCCGCCGCTCGTCATCCATTTTGCGGCGGTTGAAGCCCATTCAGTCATGGTGCGCTGTTAACTCTACCGATCAAACCGACGAATGGTTGTCGTGCTAAGCCCTTGCACTCGTCCTATGGTTGTTGGATGATCGCGTGGGGATCTGGGGATTACCTTGAGTAGTAGAGTATTTGTAGCGATGGCTGCTGGCCTCGCGTTGTCCGCATGTGCGGGACGCGATCCTGCGCCAGTCGCAACAGTGCAGCCGCAGGACGCAGTCAGCGATTGTGCGATGATCACTGCCGAGATCGACGCCAATAACATCAAGTTCAAAGAATTAGCAGACGAGCAAGGTTTGAAGGTCGGCCAGAACGTTGCCGCCGGCGTGGCCGGTCTCGTGATCTAGCCTCTATGGTTCGCCATGGACTTCAAGGGGGCAGCCGGCAAGGACGTAGCTGCCCTCCAAGCGCGCCAGCAATATCTTACAAGCTTGGCCGCTCAGCGGTGCGCTCCGGGATACCGACAGCCGCCCGGGCCTTACCCCTACATTCCCGCTGCCCCACCAAATAAATGACCTAGTAAGCTGCGCCGGCGCGCTGTGGATCGATGACTAATGCAACGAGCAGGATATGACTGCGCGGTTGCATATATTCAGGCCAAGCTGCCGCATGTGCCGCGCGACATATTGAAAGATATTCCCCGGCCGAAGGCGTCAGCGAGCGAGGATTAGTAGGGTCAGTCGTTCTGTTTGCGTCAAAAGACACAGCAGCCCCTCCGTGGAACTGCTTACTCACCTTATGAAAACCGTTGCCGAATACCGGCAGTTCGCCGAGGACTGCCGAAAGCTCGCGGCCTCGCTCACCATCCCCGCCGACAAGCAGGCTCTCGAATTGATGGCTATCGCTTGGGACAAAGTGGCCGCCGCGCGAGAAGCAAGTCTCAAAAAGGGCCCGCCAGTCGAACCCGTATAGGCCGCCGGAAAGCGTGGGGAGATTTTTCGACTGTCGAAGGAACTGGGTGATATGGCTTGGCGTCTAAAGTCATGACAACGCTTAGTCCCAGGGCCCCGAACTCGCGTCGGGGCTCTTTCATTTTCTAGCAGCTAAGCAGGTCTCATTTTTCCGGTTCGGCTGGGAACATCTCCAGTGGAAAAGCGTTTGAGCGATGACCGGTGCTCGATGCCAAACCTTGCCCTGTCGTAGCGACCTGGCCCCGCTCCCCCAGAGCGGGGCCTCCGCTTTTTCCCCGAGCAAATCAGCGCTGAAAGGCGTCTCGACGCACTGGCTGGACTGATCAGGACGTCATAATTACGTCAAAAGACATGTGTGGAATCAGCCGATGTCGATGAGTAAATCCGCGGCGCTTTATTTGCTGCATTCGGCCAAGTGCATTGAGCTTGCCCAAGCTTCGACCGATTCTGAATCCAAACTCGCGCTTTTTGAGATGGCGCGTTCGTGGCGAGTGCTGGCCGATCAAGCCGACAAAAACAGCGAAACCACGGTGCCCGTCTACGAGACGCCCGATCCGAGCTACCACCCCACGCAACAGCAGCAGCAGACCCAACCCGACGATACCGACAAGAAGGACTAGGTCCCCAGTTCTCTTTCTACGGCGCGCGCTTCTCGCCGTGTGGCGGCTCCGTCTCGATACGCTCCAATCCGATTCCGTCCGCCGCCAGCGCCGCCGCTTCCCAGTCCCGCGCCATGCGCAGAAAACTGTCGCGCAATTCGTCGCTGTCGGCTTCAGTCGCCCATTTCAAGCATTCACGGGCGAAGTGCCGGTACTGGGCTGGTGTAGCCATGACTGCCTCCTGATCTGCCGTTTTTGCTCGTGAAACTGCGGAGCTATGCCTGCGGGTATTCGTGAATAGATGACCCGGGATCGGGACGCCGTTCGCCATTGGCACCCATCTCGCGCATCCTGAGAATATTTAATGCCCTGTGCTTGATTGTCGCGGGATCATGCTCGCCCATACTGGCAATGCCGCCGATGGCTCTGGCGAGTATTTTGGTCAGTGGGTCATCCCGATCTATCGGCGCGAGATCCACCAGCGCAGCTTCATAGGCTGCGGTCATTTCGTTGGGTCCAAAGGACCCGCTGGCAATCAACCGATAGATGGCCATAGGAAAGCCAGAAGAACTAACCCAAGCGATCTTATTTTGGGGCGGCGAAAACCCGAATTCAAGACCAAACATACACGCGAAATAAGCAAAATTTCGAGTATCAATTTAGGCAGGGCAATTGAAGCGCCGGGCAAGCGCAGCCCGCTGCGCCGCTTAAGACGGCTTCCTCAAAATATCTGGAATGGGACGACCCTCCCGAAGACACCCGGTGTACAGATCATTGCACGCTCTCTCGAATACATCTGTGAGCGCAAACTCACGAATGGTCGATTTGCTCTTTGCTCGAAGACTAAATCGTTCTTGTAGTCGCTCCAAAGACTTGTGCGGATATTGATCGCGGAGCTCTTGCAATATCTCGGCTACTTTTGAGCAGCTTGGATCGCCATCATCGGCTGCGTTCATTGAGGGCAATCCCCGGACGCATTAAAAAACAAACGGGACGTGGCCATACATCGAGGCGCACGTCCCGTTCGCGTAACCCCCGACACCCCTCAGAGCCATCGGGTTCATTTCGAACCCGGGTAAAGGCCAGGTTCTTTGTAAATCAATGGTGGCAGGAAGGTCTTTTTTGGCCTCATAAAGCGCGTCGGCTAGTGCCGCGATTCCGATGCTCGATAAATTATATCCATCGCTGTATTGGGACGCCGGCGGCTGTGTCGCAGCCTCGGATATAGATGGTGGCGGAAGTGCGCGCGTCGGTTCCTGAGTAATCTGCCTCACTGGCGGGAGCGGCGATAAAACTGGACCGCCGACTGGCGTTACACCTCTGGTCCAGTCTTGCTGGAATTGCCAACCCAAGCCAATCAAGACTGCGAGGAATCCTGCTGCCATCGTGCAGGCACCAAATGCCTTTACTTGAGCGGGCAACACGCGATAACCCTCTTTCCCTCTTGGCCGGATCAAGAAAACGTATCCGGCAACGCACGAGACGGCTACAGCACAAAACATGATTATTCTGGAAAGAGCGGTCCCTCCTGTCACAGTCGGGAAATCTTCGTGAAAGCTCATCCATATCGGGTGATACGTTCCCAGTATCAACACAGCGATAGCGCCACTTGCAACGCCAATTTTTCTGAGTGGCCCAACGTCAAGTCGCTTGGCGATATGAACGGCCAACGCCGCTGTGCACAAAACGCCCAGCCCACGCAGCTCCCAGTTCATTTCAACCAGCCCCACAAAGAGACCGGCGAAAAGGCCGATAAGAGCTTCCAACGATAGGGGGGGTAGCCGCATGCCGACAAATTTATCATGCCGGAGAGTGTCCGGCATGAGCATTTTGGTGCGCTAGGGGGCGACCGCTTGTGGCGTTTGCGGCACAATATCGCGTCCCCACGCACGGTCGGCGTTGGCGCATGGCGATGTGATAGTGTGGGGCTGAGTTTTCACTGGCACGAGGAAACCGCGCATGGGCGGCAAGAGCTTCCGGCAGAAACGCAACCGACTGCAGCGAAAATTGAGGCTCAAAGCCAAGAGGCGGAAAGTGAGAGCCACGACAACCCGGTAAGCCCGGTCCCTTCCCGGGGCTTCTTTCATTTGGTCGGCGCTGGCGCATCAATGCCACGCCGCAGCGATCACGCCGGGGGACGAAAAGGATAAGCCGTCAATGCCGGGGGACCACGATCCAGCCGTGCCGGTGTGGCCTAGAGTTATCTGAAACCCCGATGTAAACGCGACCGTGGAATCCAGCGTCCAGGGTGATGAGCCGCCGTCAACGGTAACCGATTGCTGCGACGATCCGACCTCCAAGATACCGAACCCGCTGCTCGGAACTGTGATCGATGCAGTCGTAGGAGTTCCGCCGCACCCTGTTTGCAGTACCTGCGGATCAGGTTCAGCTACCGCGCAATTTCCTCCTGTCGCCGTAGCTGTTGACGACGTCAAACCATGCAGCACGCCAACGGCCACCGCCAGATATTGGTAGGCGCCGCCCGGTGCGCTGACCTCGATGTTTATCGCCGCCGTACTAATTCCCGTGCATTGATAAAGGCCAGAGCGATCCTGCGGGTCGATTCCAATTTGCGTGCACGTAGTACCGTTGACTTTCACTGTCCGGCTCAATGCGGAATTGTCAGCGACCCCAACAATGATTAGATCAGTGGAGAGTGGAGCGCCGAAGTCGAGATTGAATGTCGTGGTGCATGGCGGTGTGGAACTCGGAAAGCACACATCATCCGTCGAGAAACTTAGATTTTGCGCTGGCGGATTATGCTCTGTCGAGTTCGCCGTCCATGTCGGTCCACTGGGCGCACTGACAACTTGCGGATTGCAAAATCCCGGCGAGCAGCCATTGAACTGCGCACTCGCCTGCCACGCGCCGAACAGCGCGGCCCACAGCATCAGCAATCCGAAAATAATCCGTCTCATGTGCAGCGCTCCTGCGCGTGGTCGATCATAAAGTTGTTGAAACGACGCACACGCAACTGGATGCGGAACAGAGACTCAGCTACAGAGAACAGGCTCCGTTGTGGGAGCGGTTTTCTTCCCGCCTTCTCCGGCCTTGGTCACCCAGGGCCGGCTTTTTTCAAGCTAACGTTGCTACAGCGGCCACGGCACTCAATCCTCCACCGCGACTGCCAGCGCGCACGGGCGACGATCGCGGCCGGCGCCTTTCACAAAACTGACGGCTTGGCCCTTCCGTGGCTCAAAATCCTCGGCGACCGCAGACACATGCACGAACAAATCATCCGTCCCATCCGCGGGCGTGATGAAGCCGAAGCCCTTCGCCGGATCGAACCACTTGATCGTGCCTTGAGTTCGCTGAAGTACCGGTGCTGCCATGATCATCCCCATTTCGAGTTGTCAGGTGCGCTTCACGGGGCGCAACGCCAGTAAGCTGGTCAACAAGCCCCATTGCCGATTTGCTTCCCTGTCGCCGTCGAGCAGGCGCCGATAGAAGGCGCGGTCCTTAATCAGCCTGTCTTTCTCCTCGACTGCGGCGCGGTGAACCCGTTCATCGACCACGCCGGCGCGGATCTCTAATTCCTGGGCCTCAGTCAGAGGGAAGCGGCTGCGGAGATCGGCGACGTGCGCGTTCCATAACTCGGCATTTCGGTTCGCCGCTTGGGTATCAACGTCCGCCTGGGATGTGATGGCTGCCCCGCGCAACGCTGAAGAGCATGTCGGTGGCGAGAAACGACTTGCCAGACTTCGGTGCGCCGACAACGTCCGGCACCTGGTCAGGTCACCTGCCGCCTGATTTTTGGGCGCGCTGCCATAAACAAGCATTTCAAAGGCCTTACGGCGCCCTCATTGCGTATCAAGGCGTGTACGGACCGCAGCCCACGCCAACCGGACCTCCGGTTGCCCACCCCGTGCACAAAAGCCGCACTAGCCGGTCTGCCGCGATAAGGGTATGTTTTCCGCCAAGCCAGCCAAAGCCAATAAAAATCATGGCGCTGACTTCGCAGTCACCCTTGGGAGGATACGATGACCAATCTACTCGCCAGAAAACCGTCCCGCCGCGAGCTTCTCAAATCCGCAGCGCTCGGTTCCGCAGCCGCAATCACCGCCCCTTACGTGAAAGACAGCTACGCCGCCGGCTCATTGTCGCTCGGCGTGTGGGACCATTGGGTTCCCGGCGCCAACGCCACGCTGACCAAGCTCTGCAACGAGTGGGGCGCGAAGAACAATTGCGAGGTCAAGATCGACTACATCACCTCGCAAGGTGAAAAGGACAAGCTGACCGCGGCGGCAGAGGCGCAAGCCGGCACCGGCCACGACATCATGTCCCACCGCGACTGGAACATCCGCATCCATCAGAACGTGCTCGAGCCGCTCGACGACGTGGTCGGCGGCCTGATCAAGCAATACGGGCCGATCAGCCCGGTCGCCGAATACCTTGCCAATATCAAAGGCACATGGCGCGGCATCCCGACCACGGTCGGCAGCCAGGTGAAGCCATGCTGCTCCCGCTTCGACCTTTACCAGCAGCACGCCGGCATCGACGTGCGCGCCATGTTCCCGGCCGATGAATTGAAATGGGACAAGGCGAAGACCGATACCTGGACCTGGGACACCTACCTCACGTCCGCGCAGAAGCTCCACGCCGCCGGCTTCCCGGTCGGCCTGCCGATGGGACAATCGAGCGACGCGGTCGACTGGGTCGGCGCGCTGTTCAACGCCTACGGCGTGGTGCTGGTCGACGGCAAGGACAACATCAAGGTCAATTCCGACGAAACGCGCACGGCGCTCGAATACTTGAAGAAGCTGATGGCGGTGAATCCGCCTGAGGTTTACGCGTGGGATGATGCCGGCAACAACCGCTGGCTCATTTCCGGCAAGGGCTCGAGCATCATGAACCCGCCGAGCGCCTGGGCGGTCGCCAAGCGCGACAATCCGACGGTGGCGTCGAATTGCTGGACGCACCCGATGCCGAAAGGGCCGAAGGGCCGCTTCGTCGGGCAACTGCCGCAGTTCTATGGCCTGTGGCAATTCTCGAAGAACAAGCCGGCGGCGAAGGACCTTCTGACCTACATCTCGCAGAAGGAATTGGCTGCGCAACTGGTCGCGGCGTCGTTCGGCTACGACCTGCCGTCGTTCAAGACCATGTACGATCTGCCGACCTGGCAGACGGTCGAACCGCCGGTCGGCACCGTGTACGGCTATCCGCCGCGCGGCGACGAGCAGACCTCGATCGCCGGCGCGCCGGCGCGGTCGGAAGTCGGCGCCCAGATCTACAACCAGGCGATCAACACCGTGATGGTCGCCAAGGTCGCGCAGGGCAACGAGAAGATCGACGACGTGATCAAGTGGGCCGAAAACGAACTCGAAGGGACATTGCGCGTGTAAAGACCCCTCGCTCTCCTCCCCCGCACGCGGGAGAGGAACAAGGAGGTATCGCCGATAAAGCCGTATGCCGGCCTTGGGGGGCCGGCATACGTTAAATGCGGCGGCATACTAAACGCGACGGCATGCATTAAACGCGACGGCATCATTAAACGCACGGCACATTAAACGCGACATGGGAGGCTGATCCGAAAGGATCAGCAGCGTGAAATGGCAGATACCGTTCAGACGTGGAATCCGGCACTGCGAGGCGTAACGCTGCATCCGTCCGCCGGCCGGAGCCTGCAGCTTTTCATGCGCCGCCGCTCGACCATCGCGTTCCTGATGTGCCTGCCGCTGATCCTGATCGTCTCCTGCCTCATCATCTACCCGGCCTTCTATTCGATCTATCTGTCGATGCTGAACAAGACGCAGACGAAATTCATCGGGCTCGGCAATTTCTCGTTCCTGTTGTCACGCGACGTGTTCCGCATGGTGGTCGAGCAGACCGCGATCTTCGCGCTCTCGGCCGTGTTCTTCAAAGCGCTGATCGGACTGATCACCGCGCATCTCATCAACAACCTGCCGGCCAAGGGCCAGCGCAAATGGCGCGGCATGCTGCTCGTGCCGTGGGTCATTCCGCTGGCCTTGTCGTCGCTCGGCTGGTGGTGGCTGTTCGATCCCACCCATTCGGCCTTCAACTACATTCTCGACAGCCTCGGCTTCGACGAAATCCCCTGGCTCAGCAGTCCCTATTGGGCGCGGTTTTCGGTGATCCTGGTCAATGTCTGGTACGGCGCGCCGTTCTTCCTGATCATGTATCTCGCCGCGCTCAAATCGGTGCCCGAGCAGCTCTATGAGGCGGCCTCGATCGACGGCGCCAGCGCCTGGCAGAAATTCATCCACATCACGCTGCCGATGATGCGTAACATCATCGCCATCACCGTCCTGTTCTCGCTGATCGTGACCTTCGCCAATTTCGACGTGGTGCAGATCATGACCGCGGGCGGCCCGCGCAACATGACGCATGTCTTTGCGACCTATTCCTTCATGCTCGGCATCCGCTCCGGTGACCTGCCGCTTGGCGCCGCGACCTCGCTGTTCATGCTGCCGATCCTCGGCGTTGCCGCGGTCTTGATCCTGCGCGGGGTCCGCAAGCGCGGCCGGGAGATCGGATGAGCACCGCCGCTCTCGCCGCCCGCCCCAGCCAGCGTGTCAGTATCCGCGCCAGCCTGAGCCGTAACCGGCGCTGGGCACTGATCGCGTCCTATGTGTTCCTGATCATGTTCGCGATCTTCTTTCTGATCCCGCCCTACTACATGGTCGTCACCGCGCTCAAAAGCGACGCCGAGGTCGCGCGCATGGCCACCAATCCGTGGATCATCGCCGACGGCGTGACGCTCGACCAGTTCAAGATCCTGCTGACGCAGACCGACTTTCTCACGTTCTTCAAGAACACCATCATCGTGACGGTTTCCGTGGTCGCGATCACGATGGTGGTGAGCATATTCGCGGCCTTCTCGCTCGGCCGCATGAAATTCTGGGGTTCCGGCATCCTCGCGACCGGGATATTCCTGACTTACCTGGTGCCCGACACGCTTTTGTTCATTCCGCTATTCCAGATCGTCAAGGCGGTCGGCCTGCTGAACTCCTACTGGGGCATGATCCTCGTCTATCCGACGCTGACGGTGCCGTTCTGCACCTGGATCATGATCGGCTATTTCCAGTCGATCCCGAAGGAGCTCGACGAGGCGGCCCTGATTGACGGCGCCGGCCACATGCAGATGCTCACCAAGATCTTCATCCCGGTGGCGCTGCCCGGCATCATCGCCGCGATGATCTTTGCCTTCACCGTCTCCTGGGCGGCCTTCGTCTATCCGATGGCGTTCCTCTATTCCGCCGATCAGCAGGTGCTCACCGTCGGCACGGTGACGAGCCTGATCCGCGGCGACGTCTACAAGTGGGGCATGCTGATGGCCGGCGCGCTGATGGCCGCCGCTCCCCCGCTCGTGATCTATGCCTTCCTGATGGACTATTACATCGCGGGCCTGACCGCGGGCGCAACAAAAGGCTGAGGGTCGAGAGCAATGGCGGAAGTATTGTTGCGTAATGTGGTCAAGCGTTTCGACAATGTCGAAGTCGTCCGCAATATCAGCCTCGACATTCCCGACAACGAATTCGTAGTGCTGGTCGGTCCTTCGGGCTGCGGCAAGTCGACAACGCTGCGCATGATCGCGGGGCTCGAGGAAATCAGCGGCGGCGACATCTATATCGGCGGCGAAGTCGTCAACGATCTGCCGCCGAAAGACCGCGACATCGCGATGGTGTTCCAGAACTACGCGCTTTACCCGCACATGTCGGTGTTCGAAAACATGTCGTTCGGACTGAAACTGCGCAAATTCTCCAAGGACGAGATCAAGAAGCGCGTCGACCATGCGGCCCGCATCCTCGACATCACCGAGCTTCTCGACCGCAAGCCGAAGGCGCTCTCCGGCGGCCAGCGCCAGCGCGTGGCAATGGGCCGCGCCATCGTGCGCAATCCGAAGGTGTTCCTGTTCGACGAGCCGTTGTCGAACCTCGACGCCAAGCTGCGGGTGCAGATGCGCACCGAGATCAAGCGCGTGCACCAGATGGTGAAGACCACCACCGTTTACGTCACGCACGACCAGATCGAGGCGATGACGCTCGCCGACCGCGTCGTCGTCATGAACGGCGGCGTGATCGAGCAGATCGCCACGCCGCAGGACCTCTACCATCATCCGCGGACGCGCTTCGTCGCGGGCTTCATCGGCTCGCCGGCGATGAATTTCCTGCGCTGCCGCCTGGAGCAGAACGGCGTCGGCCAGCGCGTGCGCATCTCCGACAAGATCAGCCTGCCGGTGCCGGCGTCGCTGGCGCCGCGTTATCAGGCGCTGACCGGCAAGGATTTGATCTTCGGGCTGCGGCCGGAACACATCACCGAGCCACGGCGCAACGATCGCGACCAGCAGGGCGATTTCGCCACCACGCTCGACGTCGTCGAGCCGATGGGGATGGAGACGATGGTGTATTTCACCATCGACGGCCAGGAAGTCTGCGGCAGGGTCGATCCCGGCGCCGCCACGGGGCCCGGTGAATCGATGCGGCTTTTTGCCGACATGGACCGCATGCACCTGATCGATCCGCAAACCGGCGCGGTGCTCTAGCTTCGCGGCGCTCTGGCTTTCGGAGAAACGAAAAGAGCCCGGTTCATTTGAACCGGGCTCTCTTATTTTCGCGTCAGGGCCCGGCCGAAGCCGGGCCCGAAGGATACTCAGTCCTCGCTATACGCGTTGTCCGAGATGTCCTTGCCGGTGTAGTCCGGCATCATCGCCGCCGAGATCAGGCTGATCACCGCGCAGATGGCGATATAGACCGAGATCGCATAGCCGGAATGATAGGTCGCAAACAGATAGGTCGCGATCAGCGGCGACGGTCCGCCGGCGATCAGCGATGCAAGCTGATAACCGAGCGAGGCGCCACTATAGCGCAGCCGCGGCGGGAACGATTCCGCGATCAGCGCGGCTTGCGGCCCATACTGCATATCGTGCGGAATGAGCGACAGCACGATGGCGATGAAGACCAGCGCCGGCGCTGCCGTATCAATCAGCCCGAAATAGATGAAGCCGTAAATCCCCATCGCAATGACGCCGATGATGTACATCTTCTTGCGTCCGATCTTGTCGGACAGATGCCCGGCAATCGGGATGGTGAAGAACGATACGCAGGCCGCCGCTATCACCGCGCTGAGAATGAACGTGCGGTCCATTTTCAGAGTGCCGACGGCGTAGGCGAAGACGAATGCCGTAAAGATGTAGAACGGCGCCTGTTCCGACATCCGCAGCAAGGCCGACAGGATGATCTCTTTCGGCTGCTTCTTGATGACTTCGAGGATCGGCGCCTTTTCGATCTTGTTGGTGTCGAGAAGTTTCTGGAACACCGGTGTCTCGAGGATGCCAAGCCGGATCCACAGGCCGACGCCGACCAGGATGATCGACAGCGCAAACGGAATGCGCCAGCCCCAGGTCAAGAAATCGGCTCCAGCCCATGAACTGAAGACCGTGACCGCGAGCGTTGAGAGCAGGAGGCCGCAGGGCACGCCGAATTGCGGCCACGAAGCGACCAGGCCGCGCTGGTTCTGCGTGCGCGACCATTCCATGGCCAGGAGCACCGACCCGCCCCACTCGCCGCCGACGCCGATACCCTGGATGGCCCGCAGCACGGTCAGAAGAACCGCGCCCCAGATGCCGATGGAATCGTAGGTCGGAACGAACGCGATCGCGAAGGTGGCAAGTCCCATGCACAGGAGCGTCGCGATCAGGGTTGCCTTGCGGCCGATGCGATCGCCGTAATGCCCGAAAATCGCCGCCCCGATCGGGCGGCCGGCAAAGCCGATGAAATAGGTCCCGAAGGCCAGAAGCGTCGCCGAGAGCGGGTCCTGGTTGGGGAAGAACAGCTTGCCGAAGACCAGTCCGGCCGCAGTGCCGTAGAGAAAAAAGTCGTACCACTCGATGGCCGTGCCGACTGTCGAAGCAATAACGGCCTTGCGCAGCTGTGCGCTATGTTCAGCGTCGGGCAGTTGCCCTGCTGTCGTTGCCATAGCCATTTGGTGTCCCTCCCCGTTTCCTCATTTTTGCAGAGCGGGCTTGTTGTCGCCCTTACTCCTGCGCAAACGATACTTTGGAGCGGGACCCGTGGCTATAGCGAAGAGGTCGCGGCCCACATCCTTGCGGGTGCGCGTCGTGCGCTCATTTTGTGCGGCGCAAAAACGTGGGGCCGGGAACTTTGGCCTACTGGCTCGGCTGGTTCGACGCGACCGCGGTGACCGGCGTCTCGCGATAGTTATCCGGAAAGAGCCGCTTGAGGTTTTCCACCTTCGGCAGATCGTTGAACACAATGTATGGATAGGCCGGGTGCAGAACCAGAAAATCCTGGTGGTAATCTTCGGCAGGATAGAAGCCGGTGAGTGGCTCAAGCTTGGTGACGATCGGCGACTTGAAGACGTGGGCCTGATCAAGTTGAGCGATATAAGCCTCGGCGACCCGCTTCTGGTCGTCGCTGGCGAAGAAAAGCGCTGAGCGGTACGAGGGACCGCTGTCGGGGCCTTGATAGTTCAGCTCGGTCGGATTGTGCGCGACCGAAAAATAAATCTGCAGGATTTTGCCGTAGGAAATCTCTTTCGGATCGTATGTGACTTGAACCGACTCGGCGTGGCCGGTCTGTTCGGTGCCGACCATCTGGTAGTGCGCCGTCTCCTTTTTGCCGCCGGAATAGCCCGACAGTGCGTGGGTCACGCCTTTGGTGTGCTCAAAAACGCCCTGCACGCCCCAAAAGCAGCCGCCGGCCAAAACCACTGTCTGCAAGCCGCCGTCGGCGGGCGCGGCCGCGTCAACCGCGGGCGCCGGAATGTTAACCGCCGGCTCGGCTGCCAGAACGGCGCCGGACGACAGCAAGCCGAGGAACGGAACGAGCAAGAGCGCTCCAACCACGGGCCAAAGCAAGAGACGACTGCCAGCCATGTCCGTTCTCCCATTCATTGCGCCCGGCGATGCATTGCGCCCGGCGACGCGGCAAATCCCGGCGGATTTGTACGTCAATCCCCGGACCGCCCGCCAATCACAATCCCTACCAGGGAACCGCACAGGCCGCTCACGCCCCCGTGTAGGGCCCATTCAGCGCCGGAAAATGCACGTCACCGCTCGTGCACCGCGAAACCGCAGGTTAACAATTTGGATCAATGATGCGGCGCTCCATCACGGTGAACCTGCCCCTGCAATGAGCGCAAAACCGGCGCAATTATCGCCCGCGGCGAACAGCGACAAGGCGGCTGGCGGCAACGCATCCCGCACGCCGCTTTGCCTCGTGATCGATGCCGACCCGAGCATCCGGCGATTTGTGTCGCTGGTCCTGCATGGCGGCGGCATCGATACGGAGGAATTTGCCGATGGCAATGCACTGCGTGAGGTGCTGGCGCGGCGCGCGCCCGATCTGATCTTCCTCGACATCCCTCTCGAATCCACTGAAGCCATTGCCTGCGTCGTCGCGCTCGGCAAAAGCGGCTATCGCGGCCAGGTGCAACTCATGAGCAGCCGCGGCGCCGCGGTCCTCGCGCATGTCAAAAGCATCGGCGTGCACCACAAGCTCAAGATGCTGCCGGTCTTGCGAAAGCCGTTCGAGACCAACGTCATCGTGAAGCTGTTGGGAGACCTCAAGCTCGGTCATCTTGCCACCGTCGCCGGCCGCATCGACCTCGCGGATGCCTTGTCCAATGGCTGGATCGAATTCTGGTACCAGCCGAAGATCGACCTGCGCAAAAAGCAGCTTATCGGCGCGGAGACCCTGGCGCGCGTGCGGCACCCGGATTACGGGATTCTGATGCCTGGCGCGTTCATGCCCGGCGCGACCGAAGCGGACCTCATCGCGCTCTCCAAAATGGCTCTGTCGCACGCGATCGAGGCGGGGCTCAATTTTTCGAAACTCGGGGCCAATCTGCGCATGGCGATCAACATACCGGTCGATGTGCTGATCAGGATCGCCATCGACGACGTCGTGGAGACATACCGGCCGCAGTTCGAAAAATGGCCCGGTCTCATCATCGACATCGCCGAGCAAGACATCGTCGGCGACCTCAGGCTGGCAACCGACATCGCGAAGAAACTGGCTCACCTCGACATCAAGCTTGCCATCGACGATTGCGGCCGCGGCCATTCCGCGCTGAACCGGCTCGCGGTCATGCCGTTTGCCGAGATCAAGCTCGACCGCGCCTTCGTGAACGATTGCGCGACGGACAAGACCAAGGCGCCGTTGTGCAAGACCGTGATCGATCTCGCGCACCATTTCGGCAGCACCGCGGTGGCGATCGGCATCGAGAAGGCCTCCGACGCGCTGGCGCTCGTCAGCATGGGCTGCGACTGCGGCCAGGGCTTCCTGCTCGGCCAGCCGATGCCGGAGGAACGCTTCGCCTCGCTGTTGCGCCAAAGGGCCATGTCGCCGGGACCGCACACGGCCGCACCCGCCCCGCGCACGCGCGAAACGCGGCCGGCCTGAACCGCCCCGCGACGCTTTAGTGCGTCCAGGGACTTAGTGAGTCCAAGGACTGCGCCGCGTGTAGGCGAAATTGTCGGAGTAGGAAATCTTCTGGCGCGCGGACGGCTTGCTCTCGAACAGTTCGTAAGCGATGCCGTTGCGCTCGCAATAGGCGACGGCCTCTTCCTTGGTGTCGAACTGAAGACGCAGTTGCTGCTTCATGTCACCCGAACTGGTCCAGCCCATCAGCGGCTCGACCGCACGCGGCTGCTCCGGCTCGTAGTCCAGCACCCATTCTTTTGTCTTGGCCGTGCCGGACTGCATGGCGGTGCGGGCGGGCTTGTAGATCCGGGCGGTCATGGACGGTCGGTCCCTCGGTTTGCCGGTCGCGGCGTGAGGCGATGGTCGGGGCAGCAGGATTTGAACCTGCGACCTGTAGTACCCAAAACTACCGCGCTACCAGGCTGCGCCATACCCCGCCGGTCGCCGGTCTGGATACCCCGTCCTTCGCCGCCCAGCAAGCCGAGCAGCTTTTGTGCGTCATGCGTCAGTGGCCCTTGCCGAAGAACGATCCCGTCACCCGGTCGCCCGCCGCGATGCCGAGCTTGCGCGCGGTTCCGCGCGATCACTTCAAGCACGCCGCGCACCGGCCCCCCGGACGGGATCAGGGCGTCCGACATCGGCTTGGCATTTTCCGCGATGCGCAGGATGCGCCCGTCGCCGGTGATGAAGATCATGTCGAGCGGGAGGTAGGTGTTGTGCATCCAGAACTGGACCGGCTGGTCGACCTGGAAATCGAACAGCATGCCGCGGCCTTCCGGCAGTTCCTTGCGGTACATCAGGCCGCGCTCGCGTTCCGCGTCATTGGTCGCAAGCTCGATGGAAAAGGCGTGGACGCCGTTGGCGCTGATGATCTCGATCGTATCCTGGCTGGCCGCCTGCGCCGGTCCCGCCGGTGCGAGGCCGGCAACGCCTGCCGCAAGCAGCATCGCTGCGACACGAAGCGCCGGCATGAATTGCGATGCAAGAATGTTTCGGCCTAGTGCGAAGCGGGGCCGAGTGAACCGCCTTCGGGATGGACCTCGGCCGCCATCATGCCCTTCGGGCCGGGGCCGTAGCGCACCAGCACGAACTGGCCCGGCCGCAGTTCGGTCAGGCCGAAGCGGCGCAGCGTTTCCATGTGGACGAAAATATCGGGCGTCCCCTCCCCGCGCGTGAGGAAGCCGAAACCGCGTAGCCGGTTGAACCATTTGACCTGTGCCCGTTCGAGACCGCTCGTGGCCGCGACAGTAACATGGGTTCGCGGCGGCGGCATCTGCGCCGGATGGATCGCCGTCGATTCGTCCATGGACAGGACGCGGAAGGCTTGCAGCCCTTTGGGACCGGGCAGCACCTCGCAGACAACCCGCGATCCTTCATAAGCCGTCTGATAGCCGTCGCGGCGCAGGCAGGTCACGTGCAGGAGCACGTCGCCCATGCCGTTGTCCGGAATGAGGAAGCCGTAGCCCTTGGCGACATCGAACCACTTGATAACGCCCGAGACCTCGATGACACGCGCCGAGGTGTCGTCGCCAAGCGTGACGTCAGGCCCGAGGCCCGGAATATTGGTTTTTGTTTCGATCCCGTCCGACGCCATGACGCAGTGGCCGCCGCCGCTTCTGTGCTGGCGCCCGAATGGGCGCGTGACGAATTTGTTAAATCGAAGATAACACCGACTTTCCAACGCGAAAGTACAAAAATGCAACAGTGCGATAAAAGCGTCATTGCCTGTGCACAAAGTGGATTTTAGTCATCGGCCTCGTTCAATGAACGATGAAGGGCTCAAGCACGGTTCCGATGTCCTGACGGATGACGAGGTCGGCGATCGCATCGAAGTCGGTCGGCTCGCGATTGATGATGACGAGTTGTGCGCCATTCCGCTTCGCCATCAGGGGAAATCCGGCGGCCGGCCAGACCACGAGCGACGAGCCGATCGCAAGCAGGAGGTCGGCGGCCGCCGTCAGGTCCTGCGCCCGCCGCATGGCGGCATCGGGCATCGCCTGACCGAATGAGATCGTCGCGGTCTTGATGAAGCCGCCGCAGGCCGGACAGTCCGGCGCGCAACCATTCCCGGCCTCCATTCGGCCGCGCACCCACTCGAGCTCGTAGCGCTCGCTGCAATCGAGGCACTGCGCGAAGGTCGTGTTGCCGTGCAGCTCGACGACATGTTCGGGGGCGATCCCCGAGGCCTGATGCAGATTGTCGATGTTCTGGGTAATGACCGCCGGCACCTTGCCGAGGCGATGGAGGCTCGCGATGGCGCGATGCCCTCGGCCCGGCCTGGCGCCGCCGAACTCATCCTCCATGGCAAAGCGCCGCCGCCAGGACTCATTGCGCGCCTCCTGGCTGGCAAGGAAGTCATCGAACGGGATCGGCCGGTTCTTGGTCCATAGCCCGCCGGGCGACCGGAAATCGGGGATGCCGCATTCGGTCGAAATGCCCGCTCCGGTGAACGGCACGATGGTGCCGGCCTCGTGGACGATGTCCAAAAGGCTCGCTATGCCACTCCGGATATCGGGTGCGATCATTCGTGCGTCACAGCCGCCCGCCGCAATCCAACGTCATGTCGGCTTCATATCCGCTCGGCTTTGTCATACATATTCGGCTCTGGTCCGGCCAGCGGAGGTTCCGATATGCGGTTTCTGCACACTATGCTGCGCGTGCGCGATCTCGACGCCGCGCTTGATTTTTATTGCAACAAGCTCGGACTGAAGGAAGTGCGCCGCCGGGTGGATGAGAAGAACAAATACACCCTGGTGTTCCTCGGCGCGCCTCACGACGACGATCTTATTGCCAAAGGGCCGTCGACCCGCCAGGCACCGCTTGTCGAACTCACCTACAACTGGGATCCCGAGGATCACGGCGAGGCGCGCTTTTTTGGCCATCTCGCCTATGAGGTCGACGACATCTACGCGCTTTGCGACAAGCTCATGAAAGCCGGCGTCACCATCAACCGGCCGCCGCGCGACGGCATGATGGCCTTCGTGCGGTCGCCGGACCGGCATTCGATCGAACTGTTGCAGAAGGGCGCCGCGCT
The DNA here is from genome assembly GCA_963808205.1 of uncultured Alphaproteobacteria bacterium. Classification (GTDB taxonomy): domain Bacteria; phylum Pseudomonadota; class Alphaproteobacteria; order Rhizobiales; family Xanthobacteraceae; genus BOG-931. Next base: position 761,572 of record CAWEER010000003.1, on the reverse strand, counting down.
ACCGCCGCAGGAGCCCTGGACCTTGATGCCCAATACCGGGAAATGGTAATCGCCCCGGATGCCGGCCGGGCGGCTGCGCTCGCTTGCTGCCCGCCGCAAACCTCTCTATACGTCGCGCACTTTTGCTGCACCGCATTCGCGAACCATTCGCGCCCTTCGTCTAGCGGTCTAGGACACCGCCCTTTCACGGCGGTAACACGGGTTCGAGTCCCGTAGGGCGCGCCAGCAAAATCAATAACTCAATGGCACGGCTGTTTTCGGTGTCCAGCCGGTGTCCAATATCCAGAGATAGAAGCACTTGAAACAAAACCACTACGCAGGGCTGGTCGTGACCGAGAGTGAAGCCAAGGGCACTGTCGAAGAGAAGCTTCGAAAGCAGCAGCTAACGAAGCCGATGACGGAAAAGGAAATGACCACCTTCTGTCACGCGATGGTCAGAAATCTGGAATTGACGTCTGCGTCTGCGCAGGAGGACGTCCGCGGTTGGGCGGAAACCTGGCAGTCCAAACACTTCCGACCCCCGACCCAATAAAGGGATCGACGGCCGAAACGCTGAGCACCAACCCCGGCGTGGCCAAGACTGTCGCGCGGTTAAACAAAGAAACAATGGCAACTCGGCAAGCGCGCATCGACGACTTTACGCATGTCGGGGCTCCGCCCGTCGATCAGCCCCAAGAACTTCTTTGCGAAGATCATGTCGGTACGTACGTCCTTCCGTTCCTGTGCCGGTGGCGCAATGACGCGTGGCAGAATGTGGATACCGACGTTCGCATCGACGCTGCGGTCGTTGGCTGGCGACAGCCCGGAAGCTCCTAACCGCAAGGCTCCCGTCCAAAACCCCAGTATGGTTTTGCTCGCGTCACGGAGTAGCCAGCGCGTTGCTTTTTTCGTCCATTTGATGCGGTAGCGCCCGCAATTCGGTCAGACCGTCGGGGCTCCATTCCGGATGATCAATAGATAATTTGATCGTAAGAACCGCACATAGCAGGCTTACGATCATGATCTGGAAGAAGAACACTTCGTCGGCCCTCATGAGGCGCACTCGAAATGAGGACGGTTTGATCGGGAACTTTATATACCAAAACGGACCACCCCGAAACTCAAAAAGGGCCACTCGGCCTCGGAAAATGGAAAGTTGCCGGCACCGAACGGCAAGCAGATCGGCAAAGTCGGGGAAACGCTCCACTGACGAACAATTCATTTGAATCGTTCGGCGTGCGGCATATCTCCGGCGTAACGATGGAGATCCCCGTGAGGACATCACTCCTTCTTGCCGCCGCCGCTGTTGCCGCCCTTCCTGCCGGAGCGCTGGCGGCAAAGCCCGTCCACCGTCATCATCCCGTGCAGGCCGCAGCTCCGCAGCGGATTGCCTGCACGGTTCTCGGCTGCGCGCCGATCCCGGCGCAGTGCATTCCCCAAGGCGGCAAAACGCTGGGCGGGCTGCCGACCGGTTACGATGTGATTGTTTGTCCGCCGGGCGTGCAGCCCCTGAGATAAGCGGCGCGGCGCCACGGGGGCGATTCCGTGGGCCGCGCCATGCCGGCAGGAGAAGCTATCGAAGGGCGCCGCGGGCGAGCGGCGCTTTGTTCGATCATTCAGTTGCCGGCATTGAGCTCCGTCTGCAGCGTCGCCGCATTGGCAGCGTCATTTTCCTGTTCGGCGGCGGCCATGGACGCATTCATGGCGTTGGTGTCGTTCATTTGCTGTATCGCCTGGACTTCCGCGTCGGACGCGGCTTGCGCTGCTTGTGCGCCGTTATCGACCGACGCCGAAGTATCGACGCCCGGCGATGACGACCAGTCGTACGAGCCGGCCTCGCCGCGCGAGACGCGAGGCGCGAAGCCGCCACCGAACAGGCTTTGGATGAATTGGCCGAAATCGTCAGGTTGCCGGACCGCCGCATAATGCCGGCGCGGCGCCGCGTGAGCGACGACACGCGCGTGGTGACTATGCGCCGGCACGGATTTGACGCTGGCGTCGGCGGCAATCGCGCTTCCGGACAAGGCCAGAGACGCAACGATCAGTCCGCAAGGAATCAGGGATCTGGTTTTCAGCGAGGTCTTTTTCACGAAGTCATGGTTTTCAGCGAGGTCATGGCAAACTCCTTTGTGTTCGGCTGGGGTGCCGAGGAGATTCCCCGAACGCTGAGGATGAGGCTAACTGCGACCGGAATGAAGCGGTGATGGCCGGTACGTTAATTCGTGTCCATTCTGCGGCGCGCAGTTAGCCGCAATCGGCCCCCCGATACCGTCCGGACCAAACAATCAATCCGCGTTAGTAATTACGGCGATGGAGAGCGCGCCGTTCTGCCGCATCCGCCGCTTCCGCGTGGCGCAGCGAATTCCGCTTGCAGCGCACAATTCAAAAATCTGTTGCACTGCAACCGGAATTTTTCCGCGCATCACACACGTCAGCGACCCAGAACCGTCACGCCGACGCCACAGAGTGCCGGTAGCTTCTGCAATGGCGGAGGGAAGATTCAGGGAGAAAGAGTCATGACTCTGCGCACCGAAATGGCACCCCGAGCGCGTCTGGCGACATACAGCAAAAACAATTGCCCGCAATGCAGCGAGTGGTTGCTGGCTCCGGACTGGTCCGAATATCTCAACGATCGCTGCGTGCGGCACACCTGGTCGTGCGAAGCGTGCAGTTATCAGTTCGAAACCACCGTCTTCTTTCCGGCTGAGGCTGCATAAGGCACCGGATAATGGTGCCGGTGGCCGTTGAAATCTTCGACCACGGCACCGTCTTCGCTCAAATAATTCGGACCGATTGGCGACTTGCCGTAGCCGCCGGGAATGTCGAGCACATAAGCCGGCTGGCAGAGGCCCGACGTGCGGCCGTGCAGCGCGCGCATCAGATCCCGGCCTTCCGCGATTGACGTCCGCAGGTGCGCGGTGCCGGGCGCAAGATCGGCGTGATGCAGGTAGTAGGGTTTTATCCGGCACTCGACGAACGTTCGCATCAGCGCTCCGAGCGTCTCGACATCGTCGTTTACGCCGCGCAACAGCACCGATTGCGACAGCATTGGAATCCCGGCATCGATGAAGCGCGCACATGCCGCGCGAGCCTTTGCGCCAAGTTCGCGCGGATGATTGGCATGAAGCACGACATAGGCCGCCTTGCCGGTGCGCAGTGCCCGCACCAATGCATCGGAAACCCGTTCCGGCGCCACGGCTGGAATCCGCGTATGGACGCGGATCACCTTGACGTGCGCGATGGCGGCGAGCCGCGTCATCACATCCTTGAGGCGGCGCGGCGAGAGCACCAGCGGATCGCCGCCGGTCAGGATCACTTCCCAGATTTGCGGCGTGTCGCGGATGTAATCGAGCGCGGCGGCGAGCGCGGCGCGCGACAGAGCGCCCTGCCCTGGTCCCACCATCTCGCGCCGGAAACAAAACCGGCAATAGACCGCGCAGGTCTTGACGAGCTTCAGCAGCACGCGATCCGGATAGCGGTGCACCACGCCCTCGAGCGGACTGTGCGCGTCGTCGCCGATCGGATCGGCGCTTTCGGCGGGATCAGCATCCAGCTCGCGCATGTCGGGAATGAATTGCCGCGCGATCGGATCGTCAGGATCAGCCGTATCGACCAGGTCTGCGACAGCCGGCGTGATCGCGATGGCGTAGCGCGCCGCGACACTTTCCAGCGCGGCGATTCGATTGCGGGCGAGAAGCCGCGCATCGGCAAGCGCCGACAGCGTGCGGAGCGATTTTGCCGTCGTCATTTCGTCGTCTCCTCAATCGGATTCCACAACACCTGATCGATGCGCGAGGCGCCGGTGGCAAGCATGACCAGGCGATCGAGACCGAGCGCGATCCCGGACGCCGCAGGCATGTGCGCGAGTGCGGCGATAAAATCTTCATCGATCGGATAGCGCTCGCCGTAGATGCGCTGCTTTTCCACCATCTCGGCCTGAAGCCTATGGCGCTGCACAGCGGCGTCCGTCAATTCGCCAAAGCCGTTGGCAAGCTCAACGCCGCAAGCATAAAGCTCGAAGCGTTCGGCAACGCGCGGATCGGATGCTGGCCGCGCCAGCGCCGACAGCGCCGCCGGATATTCGTCGAGGATGGTGACGCGGCCAAGGCCGAGATGGCCCTCAATGCGCTCGACCAGCACGCGGCTGAAAATGTCACCCCAGGTGTCGTCATCGCCGTGACGGATACCGGCCTTTCGCGCGGCCGCCGCAAATCGCTCACGGTCAGGCTCGCCGCCCGAAAGCGTTTCCAGCACGTCGATCCCGGCAAAGCGCGTGAACGCGTCCGCAACCGTGAGCCGCTCCGGCTCGGCGAACACGTCCGCCGAACGGCCGCGGAACGTCAGGCGCCGCGTCCCCGCCGCTTCGGCCGCCTCGCGCAGGATCGCGGCGCAATCCGTCATCAGCTCGCGATACGGTTCGCCGGCGCGATACCACTCGATCAGCGTGAACTCCGGATGATGCAGCGCGCCGCGCTCGCGGTTGCGAAACACCCTGGCGAACTCGACAATGCGGCGCTCGCCGGCGGCGAGCAGTTTCTTGCAGGCAAATTCCGGCGAGGTGCGCAGATAGCGCGGCGACGGCACCCCGCCGGGCGCCGCGAGCGTCGTGGCGAAGGCATGGAGGTGCGTTTCGTTGCCTGGCGAGACCTGGAGCGCCCCGGTCTCAACCTCGACAAAATCGCGCGCGGCAAACCAGCCGCGCAGCGCGGCCATGATCCGTCCCCGCGCCAGGAGGGCCGGGCGGCGGTCGGCATGGACGTGAGGGGCCCAAAAGGGCGAGGAACCGGGCGGATCGTGCGGCATGTCCCTGTCGGAGACCTGATGAGAAATGACTAGCGATTAGGCGCAGGATCAGTATGTTGCGCCCTCCTGCCGAGGCCTTAACACCCAAGGATGTAGCCCCGTGAGAGTCATCGCCAGCTCGCTGCGAAAAGGCAATATGGTCGAGATTGACGGCAAACTCGGGGTCATTATGGCCGTCGAGAACATCCATCCCGGCAAGGGAACGCCGGTGACCCAGATGGATGTGCGCCGGGTCGCCGACGGCGTGAAGATATCGTTGCGTTTCAAGACCACCGATCAGGTCGAGCGGGCCTTCGTCGAGGACCACAAGCACCAGTTCATGTATCAGGATTCCGACGGCTTCCATTTCATGAATATGGAAAGCTACGACCAGGTGGCATTGCAGGCCGACATTATCGGCGACCAGGCGGCCTATTTGCAGCCCGAGATGGAGGTGACGATCAGCCTCCACGAAAGCAATCCCGTCGCCATTGAATTGCCGCCCAAAGCGGTCCTCGAAGTGGTCGAGACCGAGCCGACCCTCAAGAGCCAGACCGCGGCCTCGTCCTACAAGCCCGCGGTCCTGTCCAATGGCGTGCGCACCATGGTGCCTCCTTTCGTCACCACAGGCACGAAGATCGTGGTGATGACGGCGGATGGCAGTTACGTCGAACGCGCCAAAGACTGAATTTCGGCGCTCAAGCCGCCCCGTATCCTGAACAATTGTTCATTGCCGTGCCGGCGGGCACCGCTTGGCACGACGCGCGTTGATGGCGATAGTACGCCGTCATTTCGGGACCGGATCCGTGCGCGCTTCGGCAAGAACATCGGCAAAAATATCGACAAGAATAAAAGGCATGGCAACGGCACTCGCATGCGTGCTGCCGCTGTTGATGTCTGCGCAAGCCGCATTGAGCGCCGGCTGCAAGCCGGGCCACCTCAAACCACTCTATTTCATGAAGACGATGGGCCCGTGCAACTTCGGCATCGACACGCTCAGCTTTGCCGGCACGCCGGTCGAGCAGGCGATGTGCCTGATGCGCGGCATGGACGTGACGCGCAATCTCGGGCCGACGCTGCAAAGCCTGCCGGACGCACTGGCAAGCCGCGTCGGAGCAAACACCGGGCTTCCTTCCCGCGAAGCGCTCAGCGAATTTTTGTCCAAGGCGGATCTGGAATACAGCTTTGCCGCCTATCTGTGGCAGCCGCTCTCACACGCCGAAGACAATAATCCCGATGCACCGATGGCGCGGTATTTCGTCATCCACGACACCAGTGGTCCGAACTACGGCCACCGCGGATTTCCGGACGACATCAACGTCAATCCAAAAATCAACAATCTGCAAAATTTCGTTTGCTCCGATGAATGGGGCAAAGCCCATGTCGTACTCAGCCGCACCGGCGCGATGCTTCTCGATCACGAACTCTCCACGCCGTGGCGCGAAACGAAATTCGAACAGGCCGCCGAGTTCGGCGGCGAGTTAAAGGGCCTGTTCCTGCACGTCGAAATGATCCAGCCGCGGCGCGCCGGCGCCCATGGCGGCGACAGCCGTTCGCCCGATCCGGCATTTTCCCCCGTGCAATATGACCGGCTGGCCCTGCTCTACACGGTCGCGAGCGTACGCGCCGGCCGCTGGCTCATCCCTGCGTTCCATGCCGCGCTCGACGCGGACCTGCCCAACGGCCACGACGATCCGCTGAACTTCAGCGTCGAAAGTTTTGCCGACAGCATCGATCGGCTGGGAAAGACATTGGCCGGTCCGCCGGAAGTCCAGGCGTCGATCGATGCGCCGGTCACCGACGCGACATCGGACGACACGCCGAAATCGGCCGACGCTGTCGCGACGGAACGCCAGGGAATCGATCCGCTGGACTCCTTCGGCGCCATTGCCATGCACACTATCGCTGCGATGCCGCCGGCAAACAACGATGCGGCAGCGAAGATCGCGTCGACAAATGCTATGATGCCGTCGCCCGAAAGCGAATCTTCCAACGAACGGAAATCCGCCAGTGACGACCATTGCACGACGCACCGCGTTAGGGGTCATCTGCGGCGCTCTTGCGGATCTGACGTTTCCGAACGGCGCGGACGCCGACGACTCGTTCGATCGGTGGATCGCGATGTTTCAGACGAAGGCGGAAGCGCGCGGCATCACGGAGGACACCTACACGCGCGTCATGCGCGGGGTACGTCCGGACACCACCGGGCTTAGCGCCATCCACAATCAGGCCGAGTTCACGCAAAAGCTCTGGCAATATCTCAACCGCGCCACCTCAGACTGGAAGATCAGCGCCGGCAAGGAAAAGGCGAAGGACTATGCTTCGCTCTTTTCAAGGATCGAAACCGATTACGGCGTCGAGCGCGCGTTCATGCTCGGCGTCTGGGGCATTAAATCGGCGTTCGGCGATCCGGTCGTCGAGAAAAATCACATGCGGCCTGTCATTCCGTCGCTGGCGACGCTCGCCTGGGGCGAACCGCGCCGCCGCGCCTATTGGGAACAGGAACTCGTCAATGCGCTGATGATCGTTCAGCGCGGCTGGGCGACACCCGAACAGATGATCGGTTCGTGGGCCGGCGCCATGGGCCATACCCAATGGATGCCGGAGGTGTGGCTCCATGTCGGCATCGATTACAACGGCGACGGCCGTGTTTCGCCGTTCGGTGCGCCCGACGATGCGCTCGGCTCGACCGCGCGCTTTTTTGTCGAACGCGGCAGTTACCGGCGCGGCGAACATTGGGGCCATGAAGTCCGCATGCCGGCCAAACTGGACGGCCATCGCTCGCGCAGCTACGCCGCCTGGCAGGCGCTCGGCGTCACCCGCGCCGACGGCGAGCCCTACCCGCAGCCCGCTGCGACGGCACGGCCCTGGATCCCCGTTCCGGGCGGGCCAGCCTTCCTCCTCGGCCAGAATTTTTTCGCCGCAAAGAGCTACAATCCGTCGATGAGCTACGCCCTCGCGCTGGTTCACATCGGCGATCGCTGCGTCGGCGGCGGACCATTCGTGCAAAAGTTCCCCGGCAGCGAGCCGGCTCCGACTTTGGCGGAAATACAGGAAATTCAGCGGCGGCTGACCGCGCTCGGCTTCGACACCGGTGGCGCCGACGGACGCATCGGCCTCGACACGACGCTCGCGGCACGCAATTTTCAGCGCAAGAACGGCATCGAGCCCGCCGACGGCTATGCCGGCACGGGCCTGCTCGCCCGGCTGCGCCAAGAATCGTGAATGGAGTCTTGAATGGGGTCGTGAATGGCGTCGTGAACCGGCTTGTGAACCGGCTCCCGATCCGGTTGGATGCGGCAACCAACCCGCTTCATCCCGCCCGAGGAAATGCCCAGCATGACGCCGTCCCAATCAGCGACCGCACGCGCCGATAACGCCGCCGATCCCGCCGTCGCCGCAGTCGAGCGGCCGACCCCGACCGGCGCCAACACGCCCGGTTTCGGCAGCGACGTGATCGCGGAGGCGCTGCGATCGCTCGACATTCCCTATATCGCACTGACGCCCGGCGCGAGCTATCGCGGCCTGCACGACAGCATCGTCAATTATCTCGGCAACACGAAGCCGCAAATGCTGCTCTGCCTGCACGAGGAAGCAGCCGTCGCCATCGCCCACGGCTATGCCAAGGTGACAGGCAAGGCGATGGTCACCGCCGTACATTCGAATGTCGGCCTGATGCACGCGAGCATGGCGATGTTCAACGCCTGGTGCGACCGCATGCCCGTCATCGTGCTCGGCGCAACCGGACCCGTCGATGCCGTCAAGCGCCGGCCGTGGATCGACTGGATTCATACCGCGCGCGATCAGGGCGCACTGGTGCGTGAATACACCAAATGGGACGACCAGCCTTCGTCGCCCGGCGCCGCGCGCGAAGCGATCTTGCGCGGGACCTGGATCGCCAATACCGCGCCGCAAGGCCCGGTCTATATCAATTTCGACGCCGAATTGCAGGAGATGAAAGTCTCCGATGAACTGCCGCCGATCGATGTCGCGCGCTACATGCCGCCGGTCTCAACCGCGGCGCCGGCCGACCTCGTTCGCCAGACGGCCGGCATGCTCAAAGACGCCAAGCAGGTGCTTATCCTCGCCGGCCGCGCATCACGCGATCCCGAAGCCTGGAAAGCACGCGTGGCGCTCGCCGAAGCGCTCAATGCGCGCGTCGTGACGGATTTGAAAACCGGCGCGAGTTTCCCGACCGACCATCCGCTTTACATCGGCTCGCCGCGCGCGATCACGCCCGAAAGCGTCGCTGGATTGAAAAACGTCGATGTCGTCTTGAGCCTCGACTGGGTCGATCTTGCCGGCGCGCTCCGGAGTTTCGGTCCGGCGCCGTCCGCCAAGGTGATCCAGGTCTCGCTCGATCATCGCATCCATAACGGCTGGAGCATGGATCATCAGGGTCTTCCGCCGGTCGATCTTCTGCTCTCCGCCGATCCCGACCTCGTGGTGCCGGAACTGGTCAAGGAGGTCGGCAAAAGCCCAAAGCCTCATGTGGTGCCGAGCCCGCGCAAAATGCCGGACAAGGAACCGGCCGGCTTCACCAACGAACATGTCGCGCTGGCCCTGAACAAGGTGCTCGGCGACCGCGCGGTGACATACACCCATCTGCCGCTGTCCTGGGACGATAGCTGGCTTACGTTCCGCCATCCGCTCGATTTCGTGGGGTCCGACGGCGGCGGCGGTGTCGGCGGCGGCCCCGGAATTTCAGTCGGCGCGGCGCTGGCGCTCAAGGGTTCCGGACGGCTGCCGATCGCACTGTGCGGCGACGGCGATTTTCTCATGGGCGTCACGGCAGTGTGGACCGCCGTGCATTACAAGATTCCGCTCCTCTTCGTGCTCTGCAACAACCGCTCGTTCTATAACGACGAACTGCACCAGGAGCGCATGGCGCGCGCGCGCAACCGGCCGGTCGAAAACAAATGGATCGGCCAGCGCATGTCGGATCCCGACGTCGATCTGGCCGCCATGGGCCGCGCCCAGGGCGCCGCCGGTTTCGGCCCGGTCATGAAGCCGGGCGATCTTCCGGGCGTACTGGAGAAAGCCATCGCCGCGGTCGATGCCGGCCAGGTCGCCGTCGTCGATGTGCGTGTCGAGCCCGGCTATACCGCCACCATGACAGCCGCGATGACGCGCGCCGGAACCTAAACGCCGATGGCGCAAGCGGAGCCCGCAATTCTTGTCGTCGCGGACCTCGCCATGCGCTTTGCCACGCGCGAGGGCGACGTCGTCGCGCTCGACGACGTGTCGTTCAACGTGACGCCCGGCGAGTTCCTCGCCGTGATAGGGCCGTCGGGCTGCGGCAAGTCGACGTTGTTCAACATCATCGGCGGCCTTTTGAGCGGCTATCAGGGCCGGGTCACGGTCGATGGCGAGCCGATTTCCGGTCCGCATGCGTCGATCGGGATGGTGTTCCAGGAAGAGTCGACCTTCCCGTGGCGCAACGTGGTGGAGAATGTCGCGTTTCCGCTGGAGATCGCCGGCGTGCCGAAGCGCGAACGCATCGACCGCGCGCGGCATTTCATCTCCATGGTCGGCCTCGACGGTTTTGAGCGGCGCTACCCGGCGGAACTATCCGGCGGCATGCGCCAGCGCGTTTCGATGGCCCGCACGCTTGCCTCCGAACCGAAGATCCTGCTGATGGACGAGCCGTTCGCCTCGCTCGACGAGCAGACGCGACTCCTCCTCGGCGACAAGGTTTTGCAAATTCAGCAGCAGTTGAAGCAGACCACGCTGCTGATCACGCATAATATCACCGAGGCGGTGCAGCTTGCCGACCGCATATTGGTGATGACCTTCCGCCCCGGACGAGTGAAGCGGATCGTCGCTATCGATCTGCCGCGTCCGCGCACATCGGCGATCGTATCGAGCGAGGCCTTCGGCCGCTATGTCGCGCAGATCTGGAGCGACCTGCGCGAAGAAGCAAGCCGCGGCATGATCGACGACGAGACGCGCGTCTTGCACGCGAGCGAGCACGCAAAATGAGTGCGGCAACCTTCACCACGCGCCGCTTCGCGCCGCAATGTGTCGGGTTGGCGTCGATGGTGCTTGCCATTGTCGCGGTCGAGGTCCTGATCCGCGTTGGCCTCATCAATCGCTATATCGTGCCGCTGCCCTCCGAGGTTGTGGCAAGCTTCGGACGCCTGATCCTCGAGGAAAACATTCTGCATCGCTTCCTGCTCACGGGCTGGGAATGTCTGGCGTCGGGCATCCTCCTCATCACATTCGGCGTCGCAATCGGCGTTCTGTTTCATCGCGTGCATATTCTCCGCGTCGCCTTTGAAAGCTGGGTCGGCGCGATGGCGGCCGCGCCGCTGGTGCTGGCCTATCCGCTGTTCCTGGTCCTGTTCGGGCGCAGCGCACTGACCATCATCGTCATGTCTTTCCTCGTCGGTCTGGCTCCGGTCATTCTCAAGACCATCGAGGGCCTGTCCGCAACGCGGCGCGTGCTCATCAATGTCGGCCGAAGTTTCAAGCTGACACCGGCGCAGCAGTTCTGGAAGATCATGCTGCCTTCGGCACTGCCGACGATTTTCGTCGGCATTCGTCTCGGGCTGATGTTCGCCCTGATCAACGTCGTCGCGGTCGAGTTTTTGATCAATTTCGGCGGCCTTGGGCAACTCATCAACGATCTCGCCGAACGCTACGACCTGCCGGGAGTTTATGCGGCAATCTGCTTCGTCATTCTCGTCAGCGTTGTTTTCTTCGTCGCCACCGAAAGGGTTGAACGATGGCTGAAATCGGCCGCTTGACCGGTGCCGGGGCGGGATCCCCGTGGCTGATGCCGGTGACCGCGCTGCGCGTCGTCCTCGTGCTGGCGGCGCTCGTCGTCTGGCAGCTTCTGGCTGCTTCAGGCCTGTTTTATCGCGACGTCGTTCCGTCATTGACGAAGATCGGCACGGCGCTTGTGACGCTACTTTCAGGCGCGGATTTTTACTGGAATCTCTGGTTCACATTCAACGAGATCGCGATCGGTCTCTTGATCGGCGGCACAGCCGGCATCGTGGCCGGCCTTGTAATCGGCGGCAGCAAGTTCATTGCCTCCGCGTTCGAGCCCTATCTCTACTATCTCGGCCCGACGCCGAAGATCATCTTCTTTCCCGTCATGATCATGTGGTTCGGCGTCGGCGCCGGATCGAAGATCGCGATGGGCGCGGTGTCCTGCTTCTTTCCTATCGCGCTCAATGTCGCCGCCGGCATGCGCCAGATCGACAAGGTGCTGATCAAAGTGGGCGAAAGCTTTCGCGCCAATCCGTGGCAGATGGCGGTGAAAATCTACCTGCCCGCAATGCGCGTTCCGGTCGTCAACGGCATGCGGCTCGGTTTCGGCGTCGCCCTGATCGGAACTCTTTTGGCGGAAACCAAAATCTCCAACCGCGGGCTCGGCTTTATGGTGATCGACGCGTATAATTCATTCAACATGCCGCGGCTCTACGCCATTCTCATCGTTCTGTTCGTGCTCGCCATCGGCGCCAACATCTTTCTGACGCGCATCGGCCGTCTCGACGCGATCAAACAGAAGTGATCGCAGCCGTATCGCTCCATGCAGTGGAAACAACCATGAACGAAGCAGTTCCGCTCAAGTCGCTCAAGCCGCCGCCGCTGCATCTGCCGGACCATCGCGACGCGTTCTACGGCGGCAAATGGCACAAAGCGAAATCCGGCCGCGCCGCCGACGCGATAAACCCCGGCACCGGTGAATCGCTCGGACCGGTCGCAGATTGCGGCGCCGCCGATATTGATGCCGCGGTAAGCGCGGCAAAGGCGGCATTTCCGGCCTGGCGGGACACGCCGCCGCTCGAACGCGCGCACCTTCTCAAGCGCATCGCCAACGTGCTGCGCGATCACGCCGAAGAACTGGCGATGATCGATGCCGCCGACTGCGGCAATCCCTATACCGAGATGGTGCGTGACGCGACGATTGCCGCGGCGCAGATCGATTTCTACGCCGGTCTTGTCACCGAGATGAAGGGCTCGTCGATCCCGATGGGACCGGGCGTGGTGAATTTCTCGGTGCGCGAGCCGCGCGGCGTCGTCGGCCGCATCATTCCGTTCAATCATCCGTTCATGTTCTGCGCCGGAAAAGCCGGCGCGCCGCTCGCGGCCGGCAACACCGTCGTGATGAAGCCGCCGGAACAAGCCCCCCTTTCCTCGCTCCGCCTCGCCGAACTCATCGACGGCATTTTGCCGCCCGGCGTATTCAACCTCGTGCCCGGAGGCAGGGAGGCGGGGGCGACGCTCGCTTCGCACAAGGACGTCGCCATGATCGCGCTGATCGGCTCGGTGCCGACCGGACGCGCGGTGATGAAGGCGGCATCCGATACGCTAAAAGCCGTGATGCTGGAACTTGGCGGCAAGAATGCGCTGATCGCCTACCCCGACGCCTATCCGGACGACGTCGCCGACGGCGTGATTGGCGGCATGAACTTTACCTGGTGCGGGCAATCGTGCGGCTCGACCAGCCGCGCTTTCGTTCACGAGAAAATCTACGAGGCCGTGCTCGCCAAAGTGAAGACCAGGATTGCCCACTACAAGCCCGGCATCGCCACCGATCCCGCAACCACCATGGGCTCGATCATCTCGAAAACCCAGCACGAGCGCATCCTCGGCTTCATCGAAAGCGCAAAACAGGAAGGCGCGCGGCTGCTCTGCGGCGGCGGACGACCGGACGACCCGGCGCTTGCCAAGGGCTTTTTCATCGAACCGACCGTGTTCGCCGACGTGCAGCCGAACATGCGCATCGCGCGCGAGGAGATTTTCGGGCCGGTGCTTGGCATCTTCAAATGGAGTGACGAAGCCAAAATGCTCGAACAGGTGAACGCCGTCGAATACGGCCTCACCGCGTCGATCTGGACCAACGACCTGTCGACCGCACATCGCACCGCCGCCGCGGTGCAGGCCGGCTTCGTGTGGATCAACGAAGTGGGCAAACACTTCCTCGGCGCGCCGTTCGGGGGCTTCAAACAATCCGGCATCGGCCGCGAGGAATGTTTTGAGGAAATGCTCGCCTATACCCAGGAGAAGAACATTCACGTGCGGTTGAAGCCAGCGAAGGGTTGAAAAACCCGACTATCAATTTTTGCAGACGCAGACCCTACAGCTTGAACGTCTCGTACGTTGACGGATGAAACATTTCGTCGACTGAAACCCGGCGCGAAGACAATCCTTCGAGATGATGCTGGGCGAGGAAATAGTCGAGCACTTTGCGGTTCGGCCCGACGCCGTACGACCAGAAATCGTGGCCCATCAGATCGTGCGCCTCCTTCAGGCGCTCCTCGACGAACGGCAGCGTTACTTTGGTCGCGGACGTATCGGAAAGCTTCTTCATCCCGGCTTCCTTGGATTGCTCGAACGCCTTGAGCACCGCGCCCGGCAGCCAGGGATGTTTTTCGGCAAGCTCGCGGCGAATGCCGACGACATGCATGATCGGGAAATAGCCGGTGCGCCTGAAATAATCCTTGGCGACCGCGACCGGATCGGGAAACAGCCAGCCGATATGCGGATGGCCCTTCTCCACCAGCGTCGGCGGCCGGGGCGCGATGAAGCCGTCGATCTCGCCCGTTTCCAGGAGTTTCGAGATGGTGGCTCCCTCCGGCGCATTGTCGAGCCGCACACCGGGCGGCAGCTTGACGGTGATTTTTTCCGGCCGCCCTGCGTGCTCGATGCCGCCGCGGATCCAGTGGATGTCGGAACGCTTGACGCCGTAATCGTCCTCGAGAAAGGCGCGCGCCCAGACATTGGCGGTGAGCTGGTATTCCGGCACGCCGACTTTGCGGCCCTTGAGGTCTTCCGGCTTCTTGATGCGGTCGGTGCGGACATAGACCGAAGTGTGCCGGAAGGCGCGCGACACGAATGCCGGCACCGCGATATAGGGGCAATCGCCTTGCGCCGTCTTGACCGTATAGCTCGACATCGACAATTCGCAGATATCGAACTCGGCCGCGCGGAAGGCGCGGAAGAAAATCTCCTCGGGGACGAGTTGCATGTAAACCGGATCGACCCCGTCGATCTGGACGGTGCCGTCGAACAATGCACGGTTGCGGTCGTAGTCGCCGACGGCGACCGAGAGATTAAGCTTGGCCATTTCACTTCCCTGATCGCGTCCCAGTCGCGTACTCGCGACATTTCCGCACTCAGATAGCCGCTTCTTGCGGGTCGTGCCAAGATGCGATTTCGCGACTCGCTGCCACCAGAGCCCCCACCACCCAACGATACGTTTGAGATGAACCGGCATCGCATCCTGGCACTTGCCATCCTGGCCGCCTGCACCGCGCAGGCGCATGCCCAGGCCGCGCGTGTTTACAGCGATGCCGGCAATATTTTCATCGAACGAAATGGCGTCAAAACCAGGCTCACCACGTCGGAAATGGATGTCGGCCCGGCGCTGGCGCCCAATGGCGCCTTTGTCGTCTACACGCGACAGGGGCGTGGCCGCAGCGTGCGCGGTTACGACGCCAGTCAGTTTTGCACGACCGAGCCCCGGCCCGACGAATTGCGGCAGATCAATGCCGACGGCACCGGCGACAAGCTGCTGCTCACCGGGCGCAAGGGCGAGCCCGACCAGCAACTCTGCGATTTCCGCAACAAGCAGTTCAGCTCCGATGGCCGGCGGCTCTATTTCCTCACGCCGGGCTGGGCCACATCCGGTGCGCTGCACGCGTTCGACATGCGAACGGCGAACGAGCGTTACATCCTGCCGGCGAACGATCTTCTGGTGCTGAATTTTTGCCAGAACAAATACAAGGACGACCTTGTCGTCCTGTCGCACCGCTATTTCCTCCTCGGCGGCAGCTACGATTGGTACTGGCTCTATGACCAGGCGGGAAAAAAAGAGCTTGGACCGCTTGGTGCGTTTGACGATCCGGACGACATGAGGCGGCAGGCCCACGGCGTCTGGTGCGAAAACAAATCCTGAAGAACTCACCGGCCGGTGAACGGCTCGGCGGCCGCGATATCGATGATCTTGAATTGCACGCGTTCCTCGCCCTGCCAGCGATCGATGGAAAACGTGCCGGCCGCGTGAATCTGCCGGCCGCGGGCGTTGCGCAGCGCATGACCGAGCTTCTGTCCTGCCGCACGGAAGGCGATGGCGTTGACGGATGAGCCGTCGGCGGATTTCAGGCGCGCGCGGACATGCGCTTGCCCGACCTCCTCGGCATAGGTCAGCGTGTGCGACGGCAGCGCAATCACCGGCTCGGGATTGCCGGATCCAAAAGGCCCGGCGCGATTGATCATGGCGACGAGATCGGTGCCGGCCGCAGCCGCGGACACTGCGCCGTCGATCGACAGGCCGCTTGCGCGCCGCGCCACCGCGACATCGGCGCCGAGCGTCGCTTCGAGAAAACTGCGCAACTGCGCCAGTGCGCCTTTGCGCAAGGTCACGCCGGCCGCCATGGCGTGGCCGCCGCCTTTGAGCAGCAAGCCTTCGGCGACCGCACGCCGCACGGCGCGCCCGATATCCACTCCGGCGATGGAACGGCCCGAGCCGGTGCCGATGCCGCCGGGTTCGAGAGCGATGGCGAAAGCGGGTCGGCCGAATTTCTCCTTCAGCCGCGCCGCGACCAGTCCCACGACGCCCGGATGCCAGCCTTCGGCGGCGGTCACGACAACGGCACCCTTCTCCTCAAGGCCGAGCGCCGCGTCCGCCTCCGCTTCAGCCTGCGCCAGAGTGTCCTGCTCGATCGCCTGGCGCTCGCGGTTGAGACGGTCGAGCTCAGTGGCAATTTTCGCGGCTTCGATAGGGTCTTCCTCGATCAGGAGTTTTACGCCGAGATCGGCGCGGCCGATGCGGCCGCCGGCATTGATGCGCGGTCCGAGCAGGAACCCGAGGTGCCAGGCTTCCGGCGGTCCGGAGAGCCGCGCCACGTCCATCAGGCTGACATGGCCGTGGCGCTCGCGCCGGCGCAGCGCGATCAGACCCTTGGTGACGAAAGCGCGGTTGAGCCCGATCAGCGGCACCACGTCGGCGACGGTGCCCAGCGCCACATCGTCGAGGAACGCCAGCAGGTCCGGCTCAGGCCTCTCAGGCGTCCAAAACCCGCGTTCGCGCAACACGCGGTTGACGGCAACGACGGTCATGAAAACGAGACCGACCGCCGCAAGATGGCCGAGCCCGGACAGGTCGTCACGCCGGTTCGGATTGACGATGGCCACGGCCGGCGGCAGCGTTTCGTCGGCCTGATGGTGATCGATGACGACGACATCGACGCTGCGGGATTTTGCTTCCGCAAGCGGCTCGATGCTGGTCGTGCCGCAGTCCACGCAGACCAGGAGCGTTGCGCCGCGGTCGGCGAGCCCCCGCACCGCCTCGACATTCGGCCCGTAGCCTTCGAACAGGCGGTCGGGAATGTGGATGATCGGCTCGATGCCGCATTGCCGCAGATAACGTGCGAGCAGCGCCGATGAGGTCGCGCCGTCAACGTCGTAGTCGCCAAAGATCGCCACGCTCTCGCCACGCGTGATCGCGTCCGCGATCCGTTCCGCCGCTTCTTTCATGGCGGTAAGAACAAGCGGGTCCGGCATCGAGTGCTTGACGCTCGGATCGAGAAACTCTTCGACGCCATCGGCCTCGATATTGCGGCCGGCAAGAATACGCCCGAGCAATTCCGGAAGTGCGTGGCGCTGGGCGATGGCAAGCGCACGCGCGGCGCCGCGCTCGTCGAGACGGTCGCGCCAGGCGCGCCCGGCCGCCGAATTTTCAACGCCAAGGAAGAGGCGATTCTCAGCCATCTCTGTCATTCCGGGGCGCGCCACCTGGCGCGAGCCCGGAATCCATAATCACAGGTAGCGCGAGAGTTGCTTGAACGGCAGATACGGATTCCGGTTCAGCAAATCAACTTCAAGCTACACGAATTTCTTCAACTCGCGATGTTCGGCCCTGATCCAGCGGATCGTGCCGCTGGTCGAGCGCATCACCACCGTCTCGGTCTCGATCACTTCGTTACCGAAACGCACGCCCCGCAGCATGGGGCCGTCGGTGACGCCGGTTGCGGCAAACAGGCAATCGCCTTTTACCATGTCGTCGATCTGATATTTCTTGCGCGGTTCCTTGATGCCCATCTTGGACACCCGCGCGCGCTTTTCGTCGGTATCGACGACGAGCCGCGTCTGCATCTGCCCGCCGATGCATTTGAGCGCAACAGCCGCCAGCACGCCTTCCGGCGCTCCGCCGATGCCGAAGAAGATATCGATGCCGGACCGCTCGGGGTCGGTGGTGTGGATGACGGCGGCAACGTCACCGTCGCTGATCAGGCTGACCGCGGCGCCGGCCTTGCGCACTGCGGCGATAAGGTCGGCATGGCGCGGCCGGTCGAGCACCATCGCCGTGATTGCCTGCGGCTTGACCCCTTTTGCCTTGGCGAGCGCGATAATGTTGTGGTCAGCCGGCGCATCGAGGTCGACCACGCCGATCGGATAACCCGGCCCGATCGCGATCTTGTCCATGTAGATGTCGGGCGCGTGCAGGAGCGTGCCGTCTTCCGCCATGGCGAGCGTAGCGATGGCGCCGGGCATGTTCTTGGCGCAGAGCGTCGTGCCCTCCAGCGGATCGACGGCGATGTCGACCTTGGGACCCGATTTGGTACCGACCTTCTCGCCGATGAACAGCATCGGCGCTTCGTCCATTTCGCCCTCCCCGATGACCACGGTGCCGTCGATGGCGAGGCCGGCGAGTTCGCGGCGCATGGCGTCGACCGCGGCCTGGTCGGATTGCTTTTCCGCGCCGCGCCCGCGCAGCCGCGCTGCCGCAACCGCGGCGCGCTCGGTGACGCGAACGATCTCAAGCGACAGTGCGCGTTCGAGCGTCTGATGCGGCTTGCCGGGCTTCGATGACATGCGACAAATCTCCAGGGACAAATGTTGCGGCTTTAAGTTCTTTCGATCCGGATGACCTGCGGCCGCCCGTAAACAACCCGATCCCGGCGCACCGCGGCAAGGGCCTTGCGCACGGCATCTTCGCTGGTCGCGTATGTAATCATGATGACCGGCACCGCTTCATTGGAGCGGCCGGGCTGCGCCGCGCCGCGCGATCCGGCGGCGTGCCGCTGCACAATCGATTCCAGCGATATTTTCTGCTGCGCCAGACGCCGCGCAATGGTCGCTGCCGTGCCGGGCCGGTCGCGCGCCAGAAGGCGGATGTAATAGCCGCCTTCATGATGCTGCATCGGCGCCTTGCGGATCGCCGTCATCCGCGCGGCGGACAGCCCGAACGGCGGGGTGCGAACGCCGCGCGCGATGTCGGCAAGATCGGCGACAATGGCGCAAGCCGTCGCAACACCGCCGGCCCCCGGACCCACAAGCGTGATCGGCGCAATTCCGTGCGCATCTACCGTGACGGCGTTGGTGACGCCCATGACCTGGGCGATGGCGCTGTCTTTCGGCACCATGGTCGGATGCACGCGCTGCTCGATGCCGGCATCGGTCTTCACCGCGACACCCAAAAGCTTGACCCGGTAGCCAAGCTCGGACGCGGCATCGAGATCGGCGAGCGTGATGGAGGAAATGCCTTCCACATAGATGGCGTCCGGATCGGCTTTCGTGCCGAACGCCAGGCTCGCCAGGATCGCAAGCTTTTGCGCGGTATCGTGACCTTCGATGTCAAAGGTCGGATCGGCCTCGGCGTAGCCCAGCCGCTGCGCTTCTTTCAGGCAGGCGTCGAATGCAAGCCGATCCTGCTCCATGCGGGTCAGGATATAATTGCAGGTGCCGTTGAGGATGCCGTAGATGCGCGTGAAGGATGCGCCATTCAGTCCCTCGCGCAGCGTCTTCACGATCGGGATGCCGCCGGCGACCGATGCTTCAAAGTTGAGCGCAACCCGATTGCGTTCGGCGAGCGCGGCAAGTTTTTGACCGTGACGGGCAAGGAGCGCCTTGTTGGCAGTGACCACCGCCTTGCCGGCAGCGAGCGCGGTTTCGATCGCGCGTTTCGCCGGATCGCCCGCACCGCCGATCACTTCGACCAGCACGTCGATCGACGGATCACGCGCCAGCGCCACAGGATCGTCAAACCAGCGAAATTTTTTCTGATTGAAACTGCGCTTCTTGCCGCGCGATCGCGCGCTGAGCGCGACGATCTCGATGCCGCGGCCACAGCGTCCGATAAGCTTGTCGCGGCCCTCGTCCAACAGATGCACGACGGCGCTGCCGACGGTTCCGAGCCCGGCAAGACCGACTTTCAGCGGCTCAGCCATGAACGTCGCCTGGTTTAAGAAAAAGCGACGCTCGACTAACGCCGCGTCGCCAGCGGAACGACGTTATGGAGGCTTTCCGCCCCTGTTTCAAGAAAGCGCCGGATATTACGGGCCGCCTGGCGGATACGCTGCTCGTTCTCCACAAGCGCGATGCGCACATGGCCTTCGCCGTGCTCGCCAAATCCGGCCCCCGGCGATACCGCGACGCCCGCCTTCTCGACGAGGAGCGTGGAGAATTCCACGCTGCCGATCGTCCGGAACGGCTCCGGTATCGGCGCCCAGGCGAACATCGAAGCGGCCGGCGGCGGCACATGCCACCCGGCGCGGCCGAAGGAATCCACCAGAGCTTCGCGCCGGCGCCGGTAAATCGCGCGCATCTCATGGATGCAATCGTCGGGACCATTCAGCGCGGCCGTTGCCGCGACTTGCACCGGCGTGAAGGCGCCATAGTCGAGATAGGATTTGACACGCGCCAGCGCCGCAATGAGGCGCTCGTTGCCGACTGCAAAGCCGAGCCGCCAGCCGGGCATCGAATAGGTCTTCGACATCGAGGTGAACTCGACGGCGACATCCATCGCGCCGGGCACCTGCAACAGCGAGGGCGGCGGATTATCGTCGAAATAGACCTCGGCGTAAGCGAGATCGGATAGCACCAGGAGCGAGTGCTTCTTCGCGAAGGCGACAAGCTCGCGATAGAAATCGAGGCTCGCGACGCAGGCCGTCGGATTTGACGGATAGCAGACCACGACCGCGATCGGCTTCGGGATCGAATGCAGCACCGCGCGCTCGAGCGCGCCGAAAAACGCGTCGTTGGCCTCGACCGGCACCGAGCGGATCGCGCCGCCGGCCATGAGAAAGCCGAAGACGTGGATCGGATAGGTCGGGTTGGGGACGATGATGATGTCGCCCGGCGCGGTAATGGCCTGCGCGACGTTGGCAAAACCTTCTTTCGAACCGAGCGTCGTTACGACCTGGGTGTCGGGATTGAGCTTCACGCCGAAGCGCCGCGCATAATAGGCGGCCTGGGCGCGGCGCAGCCCCGGGATTCCCTTGGACGCCGAATAGCGGTCGGTCCGCGGCTTGCCGATGGTCTCTTTCAGTTTCTCGACGACATGGGCCGGCGTCGGCAAGTCGGGATTGCCCATGCCGAGGTCGATGATGTCGGCGCCGCCGTTGCGGGCCACCGCCTTGGCGCGGTTGACCTGCTCGAACACGTAAGGCGGCAGACGTCGAATGCGATAAAATTCTTCCATTGGTGCCCCGGCACGTCGTCTCTCGAAACACTACACGATCAGCGGATTTTTTTCACTTGGTTTCGGCGCTGTCGGCCGGCGCGCCGCCCGCATTGGTGCTTGCCGTGGTTTGGACTGCCGGCTGGACCGGCGGCTGCTTTTTGGGCTGCGGGTTTGCCGAATTCGCGGCCGGCCCCGCCGCCGTCTTGGCCTGGCCGGAAGCCTGTGGTCCGCCGTTCATCCGATTGCGTTCGGCGATCAGATCCTCGGTTGCCTGCTGCACCTGATTGGCGTCGAGCGGTGTTTCGGCGCGCGGCGGCGGCATGTCGTGAATTGCCGGAAAGATCGTCGGATAGTCGGCGCCCGGCGAACAGGCGGACAGGGCAAAGCAGGCGGCCGCAGCGAACACCGCCAGCAACAGCCGCGGCGCAAGCACCGGGCCCGCACAAACACGCGAAATCAAGCTCACCCTGCTCCGCAATCTTGTCTCCGACACCCCTGACGCGGCTTCCGTTTGGCCTTTTCCGGCTCGGAGGAACGCCTCGCCCAATCCTGAAAGATCGAAAAATATGCACTGGCGCAATAATTTACGCCAATCAACTCAGAGATCACGCAAGCCGTCAAGCTAGTCTGGTAATATGTCCAAACAAGGACCGGGCACCGCTCGATCTGGAAACGCCGCGATTCCAGGCGGGCACGGACGTCCGGCGTTAAACACTTGTGCGCGGACCGTGATCAAGCCATTTCTGCGCAGAGGACCGGGAATCCTTCGGCCACAGAGGAACGCTCGTGCGGGCTCCATCCGACGACCCGGCAAAACAGGAAGCGCCGGCAAACCCAGCACTGCAAATCCCGATGAAAATTGGGCCGCTCGACGTCGAGCTGTTCTCGCGCAATCTGGCGCGGATCGTCGAGGAAGGCGGCCGGGCGCTTGCCGCCTATCTCAAGCCGCGCGAAGCGGGACGCGGCAACGGCGAACTCGCCGAAGAAATCACTGAAATCATGAAGACGCTCGGCCAGGTCGCGGAATACTGGCTTGGCGATCCCAAGCGCGCCGCCGAATTGCAGAACAGGCTCGGCAAGGCCTATCTCGATCTTTGGGGTTCCGCCGCAAAGCGGCTCACCGGCACGGACGCCCCCCCGGCCGTGGCGCCTGCCGCCGGCGACAAGCGTTTCAATGACCCGGAATGGACGCAGAACCAGTTCTTCGACTTTCTCAAGCAGGCCTATCTCCTCACCACGGACTGGGCCGGCAAACTGGTCAGCGACGCCGCCGATCTCAGCCCCCACACCAGGCAAAAAGCCGAATTCTATGTGCGGCAGATCACCAATGCGCTGGCGCCGACAAATTTCATCCTCACCAACCCCGAACTGCTGCGCGAGACATTCATCTCCAATGCCGACAACCTCGTTCGCGGCATGCACATGCTTGCCGAGGACATCGCAGCCGGCGGCGGCGACCTGAAAATCCGGCAGTCCGATGCGTCGATGTTCGAGGTCGGCCGCAACCTCGCCGTCACGCCGGGCAAGGTGATCTTCCAGAACGAGCTGATGCAGCTCATTCAATACTCGCCCTCGACCGAAACCGTGCTCAAGCGTCCGCTCCTGATCGTTCCGCCGTGGATCAATAAATTCTACGTGCTCGACCTGACGCCGGAAAAGTCCTTCATCAAATGGTGCGTCGATCAGGGCCTCACCGTCTTCTGCATTTCCTGGGTCAATCCCGACGCGCGACTCGCGCAAAAGGGCTTTGAGGACTATGTGCGGCAAGGGCCGCTTGCGGCGCTCGACGCCATCAAGGAAGCCACCGGCGAAGACAAGGTCCACGCCATTGGTTATTGCGTCGGCGGCACGCTCCTTGCCGTCGCGCTTGCGGCGATGGCGGCCCGGCAGGACGAGCGCATCGTTTCGGCGACGTTGTTCGCCACCCAGGTCGACTTCACCTATGCCGGCGATCTCAAGGTCTTCGTCGACGAGGAGCAGGTCTCGGCCCTCGAGCAGCGGATGGGCGAGCGCGGCTATCTCGAAGCCGGCGCGATGGCCAGCGTTTTCAACATGCTGCGCTCGAACGACCTGGTCTGGCCCTATGTCATCAACAATTACCTGCGCGGCAAGGCGCCGTTTCCGTTCGATCTGTTGTACTGGAATTCCGACGCCACCCGCCTGCCGGCAGCCAATCACTCGTTTTACCTGCGCAATTGCTATCTCGATAACAAGATGTCGAAGGGCAAGATGATGCTGGGCAATACCCCGATCGATCTCAAGGCGATCAAGATACCGATTTACAATCTTGCGACGCGCGAGGATCACATCGCGCCGGCGAAATCGGTCATGCAGGGCTCAAAGTACTTCGGCGGCGAGGTCAAATATGTCATCTCCGGTTCCGGCCATATCGCCGGC
The DNA here is from genome assembly GCA_963808205.1 of uncultured Alphaproteobacteria bacterium. Lineage (GTDB taxonomy): Bacteria > Pseudomonadota > Alphaproteobacteria > Rhizobiales > Xanthobacteraceae > BOG-931. The sequence goes on along the minus strand of CAWEER010000003.1, from coordinate 737,994 downwards.
GTGGTCAACCCTCCCGCCAAGAAAAAATATCAATACTGGACCGGGCCGAGGCCGCGAAACGCCGACGTCGAAGGCTGGCTCGCCAAGGCCAGGGAAAATCCCGGCTCATGGTGGCCCGATTGGCTGTTATGGATCACGCGTCAAAGCCCGACCGAAGTCCCGGCCCGCGTGCCCGGTGACGGCGCGCTAAAACCGATCGAAGACGCGCCGGGAAGCTACGTCAAAGTGCGCGATTAAAGCGTGCCGCCGCGGGCCACGCCTGCCTCTCTCGGTCTTATGCACAGGCCTTCCGGACGCACGCATTAGCTGCGAGGCTTCCGCGCGCGGATAACCGCAAGGACCGGGGAGAGCAAAATGTCCAAGGAACTGTTCTGGCTTGTGCTGACCGTGGCGATGACGGGCCTGTTCTGGGTGCCTTACATTCTCGACCGCATCGCCGTGCGCGGGGTAATGGGCGCAATGGCAAATCCCGCTCCAGGCGATGCGCCGCAATCGGGCTGGGCGCAGCGCATGATGGCCGCACACACCAATGCGGTGGAGAACCTCGTCATATTCGCGCCGCTGGTCCTCGTGGCCCAGGCAATGAATATCGCCACCCCGGCAACGGCGTTTGCCTGCGCGCTTTATTTCTGGTCGCGGCTTGTTCACGCCGCTGTCTTTACGCTCGGCATTCCGGTGCTGCGCACGCTGTCCTTCGTCGGCGGCTTCGTCGCGCAGGTGATGCTTCTGCTCGCGATCTTCAAGCTCAGTTGAGCCGGGCGACAATCGCCTTGTCGTTCATGGAAACAGCGCCACCTGTTCGAGACCCGCGGTCTCGGGATAGCCGAGCATGACGTTCATGTTCTGCACCGCCTGACCGGACGCGCCTTTCGTCAGGTTATCGAGCGTGGAGACGATGATGGCGCGGCCGGCGATCCTGTCGGCCGTGACCCCGATGAACGTCATGTTGGAGCCGCGGACATGCCGCGACTGCGGCAGCGCGCCGAACGGCAGGACATGAACGAAAGGCTCCTTCGCGTAAGCCTTTAAAAGTATCGCGTGAAGCTCCTGCGGCGATGCTTTCGGTCCGCGCACATAGATCGTTGAAAATATTCCCCGATTCATCGGAACGAGATGCGGCGTGAAGCTCGCGACGACGTCGCGGCCGGCGGCCTTGGAGAACTCCTGGTCGAGCTCCGCCATGTGGCGATGGTGGCCGACGCCGTAGGCGTGAAAACCCTCGGAGACTTCCGAAAACAGCATTTCCTCCTTCGCCGCCCTGCCCGCGCCTGTCATGCCCGACTTGGCATCGATGACGATTTCGTCGGGCGCGATGGCCTTGGCCTTGAGGAGCGGAATGAGCGCGAGTTCCGCACAGGTCGTGTAGCAGCCGGGATTGGCGACGAGCCGCGCCGGCTTGATCTTGCCCCGGTAGATTTCGGTCAGCCCGTACACCGCGCCCTTTTGCAGTTCGGGCGCATAATGCTCATGGCCGTACCAGCGCGCATAGGCGGCGGGATCGGCGAGCCGAAAATCGGCGGACAGGTCGACCACCTTGGTGTTCTTCGCCTTCGCCATGAGGTCCTTGATGACCCTCTGCGTCGTGCCGTGCGGCAGCGCGCAGAACACGAGATCGAGCTTGAGCGCCTTCCAGTCCGCGTCCTCGATCGAGGTGAGTTTGGGCAGCGCATAAGGCACGAATTGCGCGAAAACATCGGACATGGCGTTGCCGGCGCGGCGGTCGGCCGTCAGCGCGACGATCTCGACGCGCGGATGCCGGATGAGAAGCCGCACCAGTTCCGCACCGGTATAGCCGGAGGCGCCAAGGACGCCGATTTTCGCTTTCGCAGGCATGATTCAACCTTTCCGCTCTTAGGGGATCAGGCCGATTTCGCGGGACAGAGTATCAGGAGAAGGGTGCCGCGGAACCGGCGGCACGAACGCGTTACGCGCGAACGCCCATCCGTGCCGTGATGCGACGGCGGCGGCGCTCAAAGAATGTGACTGGCAATGCGCTGTTCATGGCCGGCGATATAAGGCCGCCGGCCGATAGCGTCAATGTGGTCTCGCCTTGGCGCTGATGGTTTTGCCGTCCAAATGGCATAGTCGCTGGCATAGTTGAGGCTGATTCGGCGCTTTGCGTTGCGGCTTCAAGCGCGAAGCGCCACATGGGCCACACGCGCCACATGGGCCACATGGGACAGACCGTGGGAAAAACCGCCAAATCGTCCAAAACCCAGAAGCCGGCGAAAACAGGCGATCTTTTCGCCGTCGCGGAACCCCGGCGCGGAGTCGCGCGCCGCCCGTCCGGCGCCGCCGCGCGCGGCACCGCCGGCGAGGCCGGCTATACCGCCAAGCACATCGAGGTTCTCGAGGGGCTCGAGCCGGTGCGCCGCCGGCCCGGCATGTATATCGGCGGCACCGACGAAAAGGCGCTGCATCACCTGTTTGCCGAGGTGATCGACAACGCCATGGACGAGGCGCTCGCCGGTCACGCCGACTGGATCGAGGTCGAGATGGAGGCGGACGGTTTTGTTGCCGTCACCGACAATGGACGCGGCATCCCGGTCGATCCGCATCCGAAATTCAAGAACAAGTCCGCGCTCGAAGTGATCATGTGCACGCTGCACGCCGGCGGCAAATTCGATTCCGAGGTTTACGGGACGTCCGGCGGCTTGCACGGCGTCGGCGTTTCGGTGGCGAACGCGCTGTCCGAACGCATGGAGGTCGAGGTCGCGCGCGGCCAAAAACTCTACCGGATGGCGTTCGAGCGCGGCAAGCCGAAGAGCAAATTGCAGGACGCCGGCAAGGCGCCGAACCGCCGCGGCACCAAGGTGCGCTTTCGCCCCGATCCGCAGATATTCGGCGCCAAGGCGCATTTCCGCCCCGAACGCGTTTTCAAGATGACGCGTTCAAAAGCCTATCTGTTCGGCGGCGTCGAAATCCGCTGGTCGTGCGACAAGGAGCTTCTGCGCGACACCGAAGACGTGCCGGAACAGGCGACGTTCCATTTCGCCGATGGCCTCAAGGACTATCTGTCGGAGACGCTCGCCGCCGCGACACTCGTTCATCCGGACATTTTCACCGGCAGCGCGGGCAAGACCGGCGCGCATGGCGGAGCGCAATGGGCAGTGGCATGGACCGCCGACGCCGACGGATTCCTCAACTCCTATTGCAACACCATTCCGACGCCCGACGGGGGCACCCACGAATCCGGCCTGCGAACCGCGCTCACCCGCGGACTGAAAGATCACGCCGAGCGCGTCGGCCAGGGCAAACGCGCCGCTTCGATCACTTCGGACGATGTCATGGCCGGCGCCGGCGCCATGCTGTCGGTTTTCATCCGCGAGCCGGAATTCCAGGGCCAGACCAAGGATCGCCTCGCCACAGCTGAAGCGCAAAAGCTCGTCGAGCAGGCGATCAAGGACCCCTTCGATCACTGGCTGGCAGGAAATCCGCTGCAGGCCAATAAACTCTTCGACTTCGTGACCGAGCGCGCCGAGGAGCGCATCCGCCGCCGCCAGGAAAAGGACGTCGCGCGCAAAAGCGCGGTGCGAAAACTACGCCTTCCCGGCAAACTTGCCGACTGCACCAACAGCGCCACCGAGGGCTCGGAAATTTTTGTCGTCGAGGGCGATTCCGCCGGCGGCTCGGCCAAGCAGGCGCGCAACCGCGCCTCGCAGGCCATCTTGCCGCTGCGCGGCAAGATCCTCAACGTCGCATCCGCCGGCAAGGACAAGCTTGCGCAGAACCAGCAGCTCGCCGATCTCGTCCAGGCGCTCGGCTGCGGCACCGGCGTGCATTACCGCGATGAGGATCTGCGCTACGCCCGCGTCATCATCATGACCGATGCCGACGTCGACGGCGCGCATATTGCGTCGCTGCTCATCACGTTCTTCTACCGGCAGATGCCACAGCTTATCGACAAGGGGCATCTCTATCTTGCGGTCCCCCCGCTCTACCGGCTGTCGCACGGCGGCAAGAATTTTTATGCCCGCAACGACAGGCACAAGGACGAAATTCTGAAGAAGGAATTCAACGCCAACGCCAAAGTCGAGGTGAGCCGCTTCAAGGGCCTCGGCGAGATGATGGCGGCGCAACTCAAGGAAACCACCATGGACCCGAAGAAGCGCACGCTCCTTCGCGTCATGCTGGCCGACGACGACCGCAAGAACACGGAAAAGTCCGTCGAGCGTCTGATGGGCACGAAGGCCGAAGCGCGCTTCGAATTTATCCAGGAGCGCGCTGAATTCGCCAGCGAGGAACTGCTCGACGTATAAAAGTTCTCACTCCGAGAACAGCTTGTCCGCAGCGGTGATCAGGCCGATATCCGGATGGTCCCTGCAGTACTCGCCAAGCTTCTTGGCGTTCGCGGTGAACTTGTCTGTCTCGATGACCGGCGGGTCGTCCTGATCCTTATAGTAGCCGTCGAGCCAGGTCAGGATAACTCCGATCAATTCCTTGTCGGATGACAGGAACTGGCTGCACTTCATCGTCGAAAGATCGATATCTTCCGCGAAAGCAGGCGCGCAAGAGACGAACATTCCGGCAGCCAAAAGACCAGCGAAGACTTTCATTGCAGCCCCTTTTCTTTCGTTTTCATTTTGACCGGCGTTTATCGCGAAGTCCAGCAGACGGCGCCGATTTCCTGTTCAGTCCAGATGAATTTCCGAACTGTGCCGCCGCCTACTCTTTCTGAAACAGCTTGTCCGTCGCGGTGATGAGCCCGATGTCCGGATGAGCGGCGCAATAGTCGGCGAGCTTCCTGGAGTTTTCGGTAAATTCATGGGTTTCAATGACTGGCGGATCGTCTTCGTCCTTGTAGTAGCCATCCAGCCAAGCAAGAATAATGCCGATGTCGGCGCTGTTTGCCGACAGGAATTTGCCGCACGTCCACGTCGACAGGTCGATGTCGTCGGCCAAGGCGGAAACGGCGGCAACGTTCCAGGCCAGCATGGCGACGACGAGCGCAGTTACAAAAGCCTTCATGGCACTCCTCGGCCTGACGCGTGAATTTGCGCTGGCTTTTGTGGCGAGTAAAGCCTTGCGGGGCGAGTAAAGCCTTGCGGGGCGAGTAAAGCTTTGACGCCGGAGATCGCCGCTATTCCTCGAAGTGCAGGTTCGCGGCCTTGATCACCTCGGAGAATTTGACGATGTCGGCGTCGATCATCCGCTTGAATTCCTCGGGCGAGCCGCCGCCGGGATCAACCGCCATGTTCTTGAGCTTCTCCGACACGCCGGGATCACGGATCGCTTCGCTCAAAACCTTCTCGAGCTTGGCTGTGACCGGTGCCGGCGTCGCTGCCGGCGCAAATATGCCGCTCCACAGGTGAACATCGACTCCGGGATAGCCCTGCTCGGCCATGCTCGGCGTATCCGGCAGTTGCGGCGAGCGTACCGATCCGGTGACGGCGAGTGCCTTTACCTTCCCGCCTTTGACCTGCGGGACCGCCGGCGGCGGATCGACGATCGTCATCATCGACTGTCCTTCGATGACGCTGAGCATCATTTCGTTGCTGCTCTTGTAGGGAATCATCACGCCGGGCATGCCGGATTTCAATTTCAACTGCTCCATCGCGATGGTGAAGGCCGGCGACGTGCTGGGAAAGTTCGCCTTGTCGGGATGCAGCTTGGCCTCTTCGACCAGTTCCTTGACGCTCTTGGCCGGATTGTCGGGCCCGACGACGAGGATCAGCGGAAAACTTCCGATCATGGCAAGGGGCGTGAGCGTCTTCGTCGGGTGATATTTGAGATCCGGATAGATCGCAGCCGCAATCGACATCGCGCCGCTCGCGCCGACGAGAAGGGTGTAGCCGTCGGCCGCCTGATTGGAAACGTATTCCGCGGAAAGCCGCCCGCCGGCGCCCGGTCTGTTCTCGACCACTACCGACTGGCCGAGAATTTCGGACGCTTTGGCCGCAACAAGCCGCGCGAATATGTCGTTACCGCCGCCGGCCGCAAAACCGACGATCAGGCGGATCGGCCGATTGGGATAGTCGCTCTGAGCGTGCGCCGGCGCGATCGCCGCGGTCAACGCCGCGAGAAGAGTCACGGCAACCAGCACCGGCCAGCGTGGGAAATGTCCAAACTTCATCAGCTTCCTCCCCGACTTTGTCCGCCGGACAGCGTGCCGGCCGGCGTCATTTTTCAATCGTTAGCACGGCCGGGCCGCATGACCCACCGTCACCATGCCATCCATTCGACGAGCGCTTGCGTGACCGCCTCGGGCTGTTCGAGCGTCGACAGGTGACCGCTACGCGGGATCAAGACAAGGCGCGATCCGGGGACGCCGGCGGCGATTTCACGCGCCAGTTCCGGCGGCGTCGCCTCATCGCCGTCGCCGACGAGAACCAGCGTCGGACAGGAGATCGCGGCAAGACCGGGCCGCGAATCCGGACGGCCGATGATCGCCTGCTGCTGGCGCAGGAACGCCTGCGCACCGGTGTCCTCGGCCATGGTGCGCACGAGGCGCTTTAACGCAGCATCGCCGTGACGGTCGCGATGCACGTAGACGGGAAAGGCGATGTCGGGCACCTCGGCGTAGCGCCCGCTCCCGGCCAGCCCGATCACGATCTTGCGCCGCTCGGTCTGCTCCGGCGTGTCGCCGCGCGCGCCGGTATCGAGAAGCGCGAGCTTTGCCACGCGTTCAGGCGCCTGGCGCACGATCTCGAACGCAATGTAGCCGCCCATCGACAGGCCGGCGAGCGCAAAGCGCGGCGGTGCTGCGGCCAAGATACGCCGCGCGATCGCTGTCATGCTGTCGTCACGCGTATGGTCGGCAATCATGACCGGCCCGAACCGCCACAGCGCCGGAATCTGTTCGGCATAAAGCCGCGCCGTGCAGGTAAGACCCGGGATCAAAACAACAGGCAATGGATCGGACATCAGCTTTCCCCGGGCGATCGTTCAACGGCCTTCAGATTAGCGGGCGGCGGCAAAAAGTGAAGGAATCCGTTTAACTTAGTGCATCGCGGCGGGCTTGCTTCGGTTGACTTTCGGCCATTCGACCCTATGTTCCGGGCGACTGAGGCAAATTCGGCCGCCCTGCGCGCATCCCCAGTTCCATTGTCATCTTCGCGGGCGGTCCTGATACGAGGGTTTATGCCGTTTTCAAATCTCGGCTTGTCCGAAAAAGTTCTCGCCGCTGTTGCGGCGGCTGGTTACAAAACTCCCACACCCATCCAGGAACAATCCATCCCCCACGTGCTCGCGCGGCGCGATGTGCTCGGCATCGCGCAGACCGGCACCGGCAAGACGGCGGCGTTCACGCTGCCGATGCTGACCATGCTCGAACAAGGCCGCGCACGCGCCCGCATGCCGCGCACGCTGATTCTTGAGCCGACCCGCGAACTCGCGGCCCAGGTCGAGGAAAGCTTCGTCAAGTACGGCGCCAATCACAAGCTCAACGTGGCGCTGATCATCGGCGGTGTTTCGTTTGACGAGCAGGACGTCAAGCTCACCCGCGGCGTCGACGTTCTTATTGCAACACCCGGGCGCCTGCTCGACCATTTCGAGCGCGGACGGCTGCTGCTTACCGGCGTCGAACTGCTCGTCATCGACGAGGCCGACCGGATGCTCGACATGGGTTTCATTCCCGATATCGAACGCATCTGCAAACTCGTTCCGTTCACCCGCCAAACGCTCTTCTTCACCGCGACCATGCCGGCGGAGATCCGGCGCATCACCGAACAATTTTTGCACAATCCGGTTCGCGTGGAAGTCAGCCGCCCGGCGACCACCGTGGCGACCACGACGCAGCTTCTCGCCAAATCCGGCCGCGAGCCGCACGACAAGCGCGACACGCTGCGCCGTCTGATCCGTTCGGCGGACGGCATGAAGAACGCCATCGTCTTCTGCAACCGCAAGCGTGACGTTGCCACCCTGTACCGGTCGCTGCATCGGCATGGCTTTTCAGTGCAGGCCCTGCACGGCGACATGGATCAGTCCGCGCGCACGGCAGCCCTCGATCAATTCCGCAAGGGCGAAGTAACGCTGCTTGTCGCCTCCGATGTTGCGGCCCGCGGCCTCGATATTCCGGACGTGAGCCATATCTACAACTTCGACGTGCCGATTTACGCCGACGACTACGTGCATCGCATCGGCCGCACGGGGCGCGCCGGACGGTCCGGCACCGCCATTACCATCGTCGCCGGCTCCAATGATGCAAAAGCCGTGGCTGCGATTGAAAAACTGATCGGACAACCGATTCCCTTCATGGACGGACTGCCGAGCGTAGCGGCCGCACCCGAGCAACCCCGCGCCGAACACCGTCCCCAGCCACAACATCGTCGTCCGCAACGCAATCAGCAAAGAAATCAGCAGCAGAGGCCGAGTCCTGCCGCGCGCACCGATGAAGCAAGACCGCGCCGCGCGCCGCCGCCACCGCCGAGCCGTCCGCAAGCCGAAGAGTCCGACACGTCCGACACGTCCCACCTTCCCGCGTTTCTGCTGCGGCCGGTACCAGTCAAAGTTTAGCCGAGCCCCCCGCGCACGCTCCTGCGTGTCAGTGTTTCCCTTACACAGGCAAGTTGTTTACCGGTCTTTCACGGCTTTCATCCAAAACTGCAGCGTGAATTTATAGCCGACGATCCTCAGCGTCGCGCATTCGAGAATTCCCGGGCATTTGGAGACGCTGACCGTGCCGCACCAAGAGCACGAAAGGACCCTTGCATTCGCCGAGATTGCATTGGGTCAGATTCGCGCGCTGAGCCAGGTTGCATCGCCCCGGAATTTTGAAATCTGGTACCACTACGCGACGGGCTACAATCAGCCGCTCAATCAGGCCATCAACGAAGCACTGGCTAAAAAAGCGGCACTTAGCGAAGCCGATCTGCAGCACATCTACGACACGTATATCGCCGCGACCCGGATGGGCGAGCGGATCGATACGGTCAACGCCCGCGCCCTCGACGAAATCAAACAGGTGCTGCGTACGATCGACGCGGCCGCCGGGTCGGCGTCAACCTATTCCAGCCGCCTCCATCTTGCGAGCGAGAAGCTTGCGCAAGCCAATGACGGCGAAGCACTGCGCGCCGTCATCGAGCATCTCGTCCAGGGCGCCAAGGAGATGGAGCGCGACAACAAGAAGCTCGAAGCCCGGCTCGCGGCGTCGCGGCAGGAGATCGAGCAGCTCCAGGAAAACCTCGAGACGGTGCGCAACGAAAGCCTCACCGATCCACTCACAACGCTTTCCAACCGAAAATTCTTCGACGACGCGCTGGCAAAGAACATCGCCGAAGCCAATGCCAGGGGCGAGCCTCTGTCGCTCCTGATGGCCGACATCGATCACTTCAAGAGCTTCAACGACAAATATGGCCACCTCACCGGCGACCAGGTGCTGCGGCTGGTTGCGCTTGCGGTGAAGCAGAACGTCAAGGGGCGGGATATTGCGGCGCGCTACGGCGGCGAGGAATTCGTCATTGCGCTGCCGAACACGCCGCTGCAGTCGGCGATCATCGTCGCCGATCACATACGGCGCGCGGTCGTGACCAAGGAATTGCTGAAGCGCTCAAGCGGCGAGCGGCTCGGCCGCGTGACGATTTCGATCGGCGCCGCCGTGCTGAAGCCGAACGACACGCCGCAGCTCCTCATCGAGCGCGCCGACAAGTGCCTCTATGCCGCCAAACGGCGCGGCCGCAATCGCGTTATCTGCGAGGCTGATCCCGAAGCCGACGACGCCGATGAAACCGCCACAGCGGCGCGCGTGGCCTGAATTATTTCAGCGCGCCGTATCGCGGCGCGCCCCGGAATGACGGGCTAATGCGCCTGGACGCCGTCCATTTGCGCGGGCTCGATCTGCACCGATTCGCCGCAGCCGCATGCCGATGTCTGATTCGGATTGTTGAACACGAACTGGGCGGACAGTTTTTCCACCTTGTAGTCCATCTCGGTGCCGAGCAGGAACATCACCGCCTTGGGATCGATGAGCATGCGCACGCCCTTGTCCTCGATCACCTCGTCGAGCGGATTAATCGTCTCGGCATATTCCATGTAATAGCTCATGCCGGCGCAGCCGCCATTCTTCACGCCGACGCGAACGGCAGCGATGGGAGTGGCGGCCTTCGCCATCACCGCCTTGATGCGATCCGCGGCGGCGTCGGTGAGCCGCATCACCTGTGGTCTCGGCCGAGGAGTAGCCATCTTCGCAGTCTCCGGGCGTTCGCTAAACTTGCCGAACGCTGCTGTTACGACCTGTAATAACTCAAAACTCCTAACGACCTCAGACGCATCTGCCGTTTCACTGATGTAATGCGCCTGCCCTTCACGCGCAACTCACGACATACGGCTGACGATATGCGGCTCACCACATATTGAGAGTAGTGCGCGCCTCATCCGACATCCGGCTCGGATCCCACGGCGGATCCCACACGATCTGGACCTTCGCCTCACGCACGCCGGGCACTCCTGCCACGGCATTCTCGACCTGGGCCGGCAGTTCCGCGGCCGAAGGACAGTTCGGCGTCGTCAGCGTCATGTCGATGCTGACCATGCGGTCGTCATCGATATCGACCTTGTAGATCAGGCCGAGCTCGTAGATATCGGCCGGAATCTCGGGGTCGAATACGGTCTTGATCGCGCCGACGATGTCGTCGGTGAGCCGCGCCATTTCATCCGCCGGAATCGTGGTCGGCTTTTCCGCCGTGTCCGGCGCCGCCGCAGTTCCAGCCTCGATTTTTGTTTCTTCCGTCATGAGAAGAAATCCTGTGCTTTCACAAGCGCCCGCGCAAGGCAGTCGATTTCGTCGCGCGTATTGTACATGGCGAACGAGGCGCGGCAGGTCGCCGTCACGCCGAATCGCGCAAGAAGCGGCATGACGCAGTGAGTGCCGGCGCGCACCGCAACGCCCGACCGGTCGATGATCGTCGCCACGTCATGGGGATGCGCGCCCTTGATCTCGAAGGAGACGATCGGCCCCTTGCCTTTCGCCGTGCCGATGATGCGCAGCGAATTGATCTCGCGCAGCCGGTCGTGGGCGTAGTGCACGAGGTCCGCCTCGTGGGCGCGGATTCGCGCCTTGCCGATCGTCCCGACATAGTCGATCGCGGCGCCGAGCCCGATCGCCTGCACGATCGAGGGCGTGCCGGCCTCGAATTTGTGCGGCGGATCGCCGTAGGTGACGCGGTCCTCGAACACCTCGCGGATCATCTCGCCGCCGCCGTTGAAAGGCGGCATGGCGGCAAGGTGCTCATATTTGCCGTAGAGCACGCCGATCCCGGTCGGGCCGTAAAGCTTGTGTCCGGTGAAGACATAAAAATCACAATCGAGGTCGCGCACGTCGACGTCGAGATGCACCGCCCCTTGCGCGCCGTCGAGCAGCACCGGAATGCCGCGGGCATGGGCCAGCCGGACGACTTCCTTGGCGGGCACGTGCGTGCCGAGCACGTTCGACATCTGCGTCATCGCCACGAGCTTCGTGCGCGGCGTCAGGAGTTTTTCGAATTCGTCGAGGAGGAAATTGCCCTCGTCGTCGACCGGCGCCCATTTGATGACCGCGCCATAGCGCTCGCGCAGAAAATGCCACGGCACGATATTCGAATGGTGCTCCATGATCGAAAGCACGATTTCGTCGCCGGCCTTGATGCGCTCGTGCCCGAACGTATAGGCGACGAGATTGATCGCTTCAGTCGCATTGCGGGTGAAGATGATCTCTTCCTTGCGCCCGGCATTGAGAAACGCCGCGACCTTTTCGCGCGCGCCCTCGTAAGCTTCCGTCGCCTCGTTGGCGAGGTAATGCAGTCCGCGATGCACGTTGGCATATTGGGTCGTGTAGGCCTCGTTCAGGCGATCGAGAACCGCCTGCGGCTTCTGCGCCGACGCCGCGTTGTCGAGATAGACGAGCGGCTTGCCGTAAACCTGCATCGACAGGATCGGAAAATCCGCCCGGATGCGGTTGACGTCGTAAGCGCCATTGTGGGCTGCTTGTGCCATGTTACGACCGCGCCTTGAGCCAGGCGGTGACGGATTCCATCAAAGCTTCGCGCAGCCCGGCATGTTCGATGCCTTCGATCGCTTCGCCGAGAAACGCCTGGATCAGCAGGGCTTCGGCTTCCGCCGCCGGTATGCCCCGCGCCATCAGATAGAACTTCAATTCGTCATCGAGCGCGCCGGCGGTCGCGCCGTGGCCGCATTGCACGTCATCGGCGTAAATTTCGAGCTCGGGCTTGTGATCCATCTCGGCGCGTTCGGAGAGCAGCAGGCCGCGCGTCATCATCCTGGCGTCGGTCTTTTGCGCATGCGGGCGCACGATGATGCGGCCCTGGAATACGGCATGGGCCTCGTCGTCGAGGACCGCCTTGAAGACTTCCCGGCTTTGGCAATCGCGCGCGATGTGATTGACGACGAGCGTCGTGTCGGCGTGCTGATTGCCCTCTGACGAGGGTCGCCCCGCGAATGCCGGCGACCGTGCCCTCACCGTCAAATTTCAGGAAGAGCTGATTGCGCACCACGGCGCCGCCCGCGGTAAAGGTAAACGTGTTGAAACGCGCATGCGCGCCGATCGCGGCGCCGAGCGTCGAGACATGCAGCGCATCGGCGCCTTCGCCGATCAGCTTGACGTGATCGACATGGGCCCCGTCGCCGACGAAGATTTCGAGCGCCGCGTTGACCTGATAGTCGCTGCCGGCCGGCCCTTCGTGGCTCTCGATCAGCATGACGCGGGCGCCCGCCTCAACGACGACAAGCGAGCGCATAAACATCGCAGCCGGCTTCTCCGACGCGACGAACAGCAGATGCAGCGGCCGCTCGATCGTCGCACCCGCGGCGACGCGGATCACGGCGCCATCGCCCATCAGCGCCGTATTGAGCGCAACGGCCACGTCGCTTGCCGGCACGAGCTTGCCGAGATGCGCGGTGAGCAGCGCACCATCGCGCAAAAAAGCCTCGCCAAGCGAACCGACCTCAAGCCCCGGCTCCAGATTGGCGGTATCGGACAATTCCGGCACGAAGGCGCCATCGACGAAAACCAGCCGCCGCGCCTCGACGTCGCCAACGAGCTTGCCCGCCGCTTTGGCGCGCGCCTTGGCCGCGGCGTCGGGCGGCCCCGCGAGCGGTTTTGCCTCGCGCATCAGCGCGCGCAGGTCGGTGTATTTCCAGTCCTCGACCCGGCGGTGCGGCAATCCTTCTTCGGCAAAGACGTCGAAGGCGGCGCGGCGCTGCGCTGCAATCGCGGCGTCGCCCGGCAGCCGGCTGCGCGCCTGCGCAAATGTCTGCGCCAGCGCCGTTTCGGCCGCGGTCTTGATCGTGGCGACGCCTGCGTTCACGCCGGCACCTCTTCCTGGTATTCGGCATAGCCGCGCGCTTCGAGTTCGAGCGCCAGCTCCTTGCCGCCGGTCCGCACGATGCGGCCATGCGCCAGAACATGCACGACGTCCGGCACGATATAGGCGAGCAGCCGCTGGTAATGCGTGATGACGACGAACGACCGGCTCGGCCCGCGAAGCCGGTTGACGCCCTCGGACACGATCTTGAGCGCATCGATATCAAGGCCGGAATCGGTCTCGTCGAGCACCGCGAGCCGCGGCTCGAGGAGCGCCATCTGCAAAATCTCGTTGCGCTTCTTTTCGCCGCCGGAGAAACCGACATTGACCGCGCGGCGCAGCATGTCCTGGTCGATCGAGAGCTTGGCGGAGGTCTCGCGCACCTTCTTGATGAAATCCGGCGTCGACAGTTCCGCCTCGCCGCGCTTCTTGCGCTGCGCATTGAGCGCGGTGCGCAGGAACGTCATGGTGGCGACGCCGGGAATCTCCAGCGGATACTGAAAGGCGAGAAACATGCCGGCGGCGGCGCGCTCGTCCGGCGACATCGCAAAGAGATCCTTGCCGTTGAACAGCACCTCGCCGGACGTCGGCGTGTACTTGTCCTTGCCGGCGAGGACGTAAGCGAGCGTCGACTTGCCGGAACCGTTCGGGCCCATGATGGCGTGAACCGCGCCCTCGTTCACAATGAGGTTGAGGCCCCTGAGAATTTCCTTGCCGTCGATCTCGACGTGCAAATCCTTGATTTCAAGCAACGCCATCCAAAAACTCCAAATTCTTTTTTTATTCGCCGCTTCTTAGCGGCCGCCCCAGCGCCAGCGCCACGCGCCGTCGGTCTTGCGGCGGCTGACGATCAAAAGAACGGCGATGGCCGCGATGTTGACCGGGATGAGAATGAACAGCCACGGATGCGTGGCCCCGAAGACCACCAACAACGACGACGCGCAAATCACGGCCGCCGTCGCGAGCGTTATGGCCCATCCCTGCCACGTCGTCGGCGTGACGCCGTAGCCATAACGTTTGGGCCTGAACCAATACATACTCATCGCATCCACGCTCATCGCATCCACATGACTTTTCTTTCGGCTCATTCCCGCGAAAGCGAGCGGCATCCCGCGTCAGCCCACGGAGCCTTCGAGCGAGACCGAGATCAGTTTCTGCGCCTCGACCGCGAATTCCATCGGCAGCTGCTGCAACACATCCTTGACGAAGCCGTTGACCACGAGCGCGGTCGCCTCCTCCGCCGAAAGGCCGCGCTGCCGGCAATAGAACAATATCTCTTCGGAGATTTTCGAGGTCGTCGCCTCGTGCTCGAACACGGTCGAGGAATTCTTGGCTTCGATATAGGGCACCGTATGCGCGCCGCACTTGTCGCCGATGAGCAATAAATCGCAATTGGTAAAATTGCGTGCGCCGGTGGCGCGGCGGTGTGCGGTCACGAGACCGCGATAGGTGTTGTTCGATCGGCCGGCCGCGATGCCCTTGGAGATGATGCGGCTCGTCGTATTCTTGCCGAGGTGCAGCATCTTCGTGCCGGAATCGACCTGCTGATAGCCGTTGGAGATCGCAATCGAGTAGAACTCGCCGCGCGAATTGTCGCCGCGCAGGATGCAGCTCGGATATTTCCAGGTGATGGCGGACCCGGTCTCCACCTGCGTCCACGAAATCTTGGCGTTCCTGCCGCGGCAATCGCCGCGCTTGGTGACGAAATTGTAGATGCCGCCGCGCCCCGCGGCGTCGCCCGGATACCAGTTCTGGATCGTCGAATATTTGATCTCGGCATCGTCGAGCGCGACCAGTTCGACGACAGCGGCGTGAAGCTGGTTCTCGTCGCGCATCGGCGCGGTGCAGCCTTCGAGATAGCTGACGTAGGAGCCCTTGTCGGCGATGATCAAAGTGCGCTCGAACTGGCCGGTATTCTTCTCGTTGATGCGGAAATAGGTCGACAGTTCCATCGGGCAGCGCACGCCCGGCGGCACATAGACGAACGAGCCGTCGGAAAACACCGCCGAATTGAGCGTGGCAAAGAAATTGTCGCTGACCGGCACGACCGAGCCGAGATATTTCTTCACCAGTTCCGGATGCTCGTGCACGGCCTCCGAGATCGGCATGAACAGCACGCCGGACTTGGCAAGCTCCGCCTTGAACGTGGTCGCGACCGACACGGAGTCGAACACCGCATCGACGGCGATGCGCCGTTCGCCGTTGCCGCCCTCACCTTCCGCAGCGCCGTCGTCGGCCGGCCGCTGAATGCCGAGCAGCGCTTCGCGCTCGCGCAGCGGGATGCCGAGCTTTTCGTAGGTGCGCAAAATCTCCGGATCGATGTCGTCGAGCGACTTCGGGCCGTCCTTCTTCTTCGGCGCCGAGTAGTAATAGAGGTCCTGGTAATCGATCGGGCCGTAATCGACCTTGGCCCATTTCGGCTCGCGCATGGTCAGCCAGCGCTTATAGGCGTCGAGCCGCCACGCCAGCATCCATTCCGGCTCGTTCTTTTTTGCCGAGATGAAACGAACCGTGTCCTCGGAAAGGCCCTTGGGGGCCTTGTCCGATTCGATCAGCGTTTCAAAGCCGTACTTGTATTGGTCAACGTCAATGCGCCGGACCTGGTCGACGGTCTCTTGCACTGCCGGCATTCGTCCCTCCGCTCACGGTTTCAAGGACCGCGGGTTGGATTAAGTCGGTTATGGTCTGGTGTACCTTGCTTCGGGTCACCCCATCTGCGCCGTTTGAATCGTTCAAAAGGCCGTTAAATCTTTCAGTCCGGCAGCGGGTTAGGCTGCCTTCCCTCGTCCCCCATTAGATAGTGCAGTTGCAAGCTTTCTCCAAGCGGTGAGGAACATTTCAACATCGCTTTCGCGCGAACCCCGCCCGAGGCTCAGGCGCACCGCGCCGCGGCTCAGCGGCGGCGAAACCCCCATGGCGGCAAGGACATGCGAGGATTGCACCTTGCCGGACGAGCAGGCCGCGCCCGACGATACGGCTATTCCTTCGAGATCGAAGCCGATAACCGCCGTCTCGGCCTTGAGGCCTTCGACGGTAAAAAGGGTCGTATTGGGCAGCCGTTCGGCGCCCGCCCCGAATATGACGGCGTCCGGCGAAATCGCCTTGAGCCCGGCCTCGAGCGAATCCCGCAATCGGCGCATATGCGCCGCTTCGGCCTCGCGCCGGGAACGGGCCGCGGCGGCGGCCGCGCCGAAGGCGGCGATGCCGGCGACGTTTTCGGTTCCGGCGCGCAGTCCCCGCTCCTGGCCGCCGCCGCGAATAAGCGGCTCGGGAAAGTGGATGTCTTCGCTTGCGCGCACCAGCGCGCCGACGCCTTTCGGTCCGCCGATCTTGTGGGCCGAAAGCGTCAGGAGATCGGCGCCGAGCGGACCGATGTCGCAGGCGATGCGTCCGGCGGCCTGCACCGCATCGGTGTGAAGCAAGCCGCCCGCCGCATGCACGATCGCAGCCGCCGCCGCGACCGGCTGGATGACGCCGGTCTCGTTGTTGGCGAGCATCAGCGAGACCAGCGCGCCCGGCCATTTCGCGACGGCTGCCTCGAGCGCGGCGAGGTTTATGCGCCCCTCGCCATCGACTGGAAGTTCCTCGATCGCTTCGCGCGGAAACCGGCCGCCGGCGCGCACCGACACATGCTCGACCGCCGAGAGCAAAAGCCGCGTGCGCGGCCGCTTGCCGGCTGCGGTTTCGATAGCCGGCGTCAGCGCCAGCATGTTGGCTTCGGTGCCGCTCGACGTGAAGAACACGTCACCCGGCCGCGCGCCAACAAGGCGCGCCACCTCGTCGCGGGCGTTTTCGATCAGGCGCCGGGCGGCGCGGCCTTCGGCGTGGACGGAAGACGGGTTGCCACCCAGCAAAAGCGCCGCATGGAGCGCCTCGCGGGACTTCTTCCCGCAGCGGCGCCGTGGCGTTCCAGTCCAAATAAGCGCGGTCCGGCATGTACGTGATGCTTGCTTTTTGGCCCCCGGCCTGTGCTAGAACGCGCGACCGAACGCTTTCGCCGGCTTAAAGCACGTCGCCAGTTCCAAAAACTGAAATGGTTTTAGACACTTACGTGCGACCCCGAACGGCGTCAAGCAAGCTTGATTCCGTCGTTTAAGCCGCTTCCACCAACCGAGGTTTATATGCCCGAAGTCATTTTCACGGGGCCCGCCGGCCGCATCGAGGGCCGCTACCATCCGGCCCGGCAAAAGAACGCGCCGATCGGCATCGTGCTGCATCCGCATCCGCAGTTTGGCGGCACGATGAATCACCAGATCGTCTATCAGATC
Organism: uncultured Alphaproteobacteria bacterium; assembly: GCA_963808205.1. Lineage (GTDB taxonomy): Bacteria > Pseudomonadota > Alphaproteobacteria > Rhizobiales > Xanthobacteraceae > BOG-931. The sequence continues at coordinate 720,491 of CAWEER010000003.1, read as the reverse complement.
TATTACGCCTTCGTGCACCGCGGCTTTTCCGCGCTGCGGTTCAACTTCCGCGGCGTCGGGCGCAGCCAGGGCGGCTTCGATCACGGCGTCGGCGAATTGTCGGATGCCGCCTCCGCGCTCGACTGGGCGCAATCGGTCAATACCGAGGCGCGCAGCTGCTGGATCGCGGGCTTCTCCTTCGGCTCCTGGATCGGCATGCAGCTTTTGATGCGGCGGCCGGAAATCGAGGGCTTCATCACGATCGCGCCGCCGGCGAACCTTTATGACTTCTCGTTCCTCGCGCCCTGCCCGTCCTCCGGACTGATCATTCACGGCGACAAGGACGCGGTGGTGCCGCACCGCGACGTCACCAATCTGGTCGAGAAGCTGAAAACCCAGAAGGGCATTGTCATCGAGCAGAAGGTCGTGCCCGGCGCCAACCACTTCTTCGACGGCAAGGTCGAGCCGCTGATGACGGCAATTGGTGGGTATCTCGACAAGCGGCTTGGGAAGACAGGGCGCGCGACGACGGCGGCGTGAGCCTCTTATCTTCGGAAGAGTTTTATGACGAAAGTCAAAAATCACTTCACTCGGTGGCACACTTCTGTAAATCGGATCATCCAAAATATCTACGGCATCGATACCGATGACGCCGGCTTAGACGACAAATGGCTTAAAAATCATTGGAGCGCCGGCGAACCACCGGAAAACTTCGTCAAGTGGTTCGGTCAGAAGTATGCCATTATTTCCAAACGCGATGCGGGGATCGAAGGTTGGTGGTGACTTATCCCTTGAATTTATGTTCTCGGTGATATTTCAAATAGTAAGGGTGCGGCCAATAACTTTTTTCTTTTGGCGCCAATATTTTTCCGCTGGAATTTATTAGCCCGCGAATTTGATCGGGGACATTAGCCTCTGCGATTAATATTCGATGGCTGTCGTCCACTGACAAAAGACCGCGATCAAATAACCAATGAAAAGTTCCAGATAGGGCGAGCCCATTGCGAATTGAATCTGGACCTTTATCGGCGACCGATTTTATGTGTGCAGCTTGGACTTCGGGTCTACCACCCCCGTTTATCAACCTAAGGCCGGTAAAAGCACATCTATTGGCATATGCTTCTCTGACCGCGTGCATGAATGCGCGCTTGCGAAAAGGCTTAGAAATTGTGAGCTCGACTATCGGTCTTTCGAATGATTGAACCGGCTCCTCGAAGCCGTCTGCGTGACTATGCCGCCCGTCAGAAGCTTGCCGTAGCTCCGTTGCAAAACCAGCTTTTAGGATTCCATCAAACTCATTTTCTGGAACAACTCTGACTGCGCGCCCAAATGCGCCCTTGTTAGTGGAGCCGTCCTGTTTGCGCAGGGCGCTCTCGTAATAGACCGCCCCCTCGATGAAAGGGACCGGTCGGTCGAAGCTTAGATATTCAGAAATCTTCGCGTAGAAATGATCCGGCCTATTTCGGTCCTCAACAATTTCGTCGACCTTCCCCGTGGCGAAATAGGCCTGTCTTCCACCACGGCTAGAGTCTTCGAGGCTCAGTCTCCGCGGTTCGTAATAAATGATGTGGTCACCGACTGCGCTCTGAGCTTGAGCGAGATATGTTCGCGGGAAGTGATAGTACTCCTCCGGACGATCATCGTAACTCGACCCGATTTTTATTGTGAAGACGACTTTGCTCATGGCCCTAAGCCGCGTTCCGCGAGGTCACTTATGCACGCACGATATCCGTAAAATTGCGCCGTTCAATAATCGATCGGGATGTCCTTAGCGCGAATTACCTTCCCATTGTCCCTTTTTCATTGACATTCGTCACCGTTTTAGTTACATTACCGGCGAATTAAGCTCGCTCAGTGAAGGACGCCGGATGGTGATGCCATCCGGTTGGGGCGAGTGCGGTGCCTGCGGGCGGGGCCTCATCAGCCGCGCTCCCGGGCGGTTCGGGCATCATGCCTGCCGGCACTACGACCGGCGTGCGGGGTGCATCGCTGGACGGGGACAGGTTCGGGGCGGCTGTAATGGCCGCATAAACTGCGCGAGGTCTCCGCCCCCCGGTTGGGGCGGGCGTCAAGGACCGAGCGCTTCGGCCAAGTCCCCGGAAGCCTGGCCCGAGCTGAGCCTTTGGGATGACGAGTCCCTCTGGCGAGAGCCGTGGTGGAACGCCGGGAGGCGAGCGCGCCCGCAAGCGGAGGGCGGCGCAAGCCGCAACTCTCCGTGGCGCGACCCGCACGCCGCTTGCGCGCGGGACATGAAATACTGCGTCTGCCGGCGTTCCGCTTCCTTTTCTTGCCGTGGGCGAGCCGAAAAGACAGTCCGTTCTTTGCGTCATTGCGAGCGCAGCGAAGCAATCCAGTCCGGCCCGCGATCGTCTGGATTGCTTCGTCGCTTCGCTCCTCGCAATGACGCGCTGTTTGACAATGCGGCCAGCCAGGCTCCGCGCGATTGTGCGGCGCAAGGCCGCGACATTGCCTGCGCTTGCAATCGGCGGGCCCCGGCCCTTCAATGCAGCCAACAAGATCCCGAAGGGATCGTGGGGGGAGGACCATCATGCGTTCAATGCACATTCTTGCCGCGGGCTGTCTGGCAGTCAGCGGCCGCCGGCCTCAGCGCCGGCAGCGCCGCCGCGCAGGACACAGTCAAGATCGGGATCGTTGCGCCGATGACCGGCACTTCGGCGGCCGTCGGGCGCGAGGTTTCGGACGCCGCCAGGCTTTATGTGGCGCAGCACGGCGACACCGTCGCCGGCAAGAAGATCGAACTTATCGTGCGCGACGATCAGAGCGTGCCCGACAACGCCAAGCGGCTCGCCCAGGAATTGATCGTCAACGACAAGGTCAGCTTCCTTGGCGCGAGCCTCACGCCCAGCGCCATGTCGATGGCGCCGATCGCCACCGAAGCCAAGGTCGCAACCGTCGTGATGGTGTCGGGCACCTCGGTGGTGACCGACAAATCGCCCTATTACGTGCGCACGAGTTTCACGCTCGGCCAGCAATCCGGGATCATCGCCGATTGGGCGATCAAGAACGGCAGCAAGAAAGCGGTCGCCGTCCTGTCCGACTGGGCGCCCGGCGCCGAGGCGGGCAAGGTGTTCGAGGCGAATTTCACCAAAGGCGGCGGCCAGGTTCTCGAAACGCTCAAAGTGCCGCTCGCCAATCCGGATTTTTCGCCGTTCCTGCAGCGCGCGCGCGACCTGCAGCCGGATACGCTGTTCGTTTTCGTGCCTGCCGGACAGGCCGGCACATTCGCGCGGCAGTTCGCCGAACGCGGCCTCGACAAATCCGGCATAAAGCTCATCGGTCCCGGCGATATCGTCGATGACGACGATCTGCCGACGACGGGCGATGCGCTTGTCGGCGTGGTCACCGCCGGAATTTACTCGACGGCGCATCCTTCACAGCTGAACAAGGATTATGCCGCGGCCTACAAGAAGGCGACCGGTCACCGCTCCAATTTCATTTCCGTCGGCGCCTATGACGGCATGAACCTGATCTACGAAGCCCTGAAGAAGACCGGCGGCAACACCGACGCCGATACCGTCGTCGGCGTGATGAAGGGCATGAAATGGGAAAGCCCGCGCGGACCGATCTCCATCGACCCGCGCACGCGCGACATCGTCCAGAACGTTTATATCCGCAAGGTGCAGAAAGTGGACGGCGAGCCGTGGGCCATTGAGTTCGAAACCTTCCCCGCGGTGAAGGATCCGCTCAAGGAAGCGGCGAACTGAGGACGCGGCGCCAAGGGCGTGTTTCTGGCGCCTAGGGCTTCGCCAGCACGCCGCCGGTGAGGGGGCGCGGTGCGCCGGTCGTGCCGGGAAACGAGATCGGCAGTCCGCGCAGGCTGCGCACCGCGAGATAGGCAAAAGCCTGCGCCTCGAGTGAGTCGACCGACCAGCCGACGGCGTGACCGGGTTCGACGGTCGCGGGCTTGAGCCGCTGCCCGAGCATCCGCATCAGCGTCGGATTGCGCGCACCGCCGCCGGCGACGATCCAGCTTTTTGGCGCACGCGGCAGATGCGGCACGATCCGCGCCACCGCAGCCGCGGTGAGCGCCGTGAGCGTGGCGGCGCCGTTCTCGGTACCGATGCCGTCGAGCGTGTCGCCGACCCAGCTGCGAAAATCGTTGCGGTCGAGCGATTTCGGCGGCGGGGCGGCGAAGAATGGATGCGCCAGCAAACGCTCGATCATCGCCTCGTCCGCCGTGCCGGCCGCGGCCTTGCGGCCGTCGGTATCGAGCGGCCGTCCGGTGCGCAGCCGCAAAAAATCGTCGAGCAACGCGTTTCCGGGTCCGGTATCGCAGGCGATCAATTTATCACCGTCGATATAAGTCACGTTCGCCACACCGCCGAGATTGAGCACCGCGACCGGCGCCTCGCGCTGCAGGTGCCGCACCAGCGCGCGATGAAAGACCGGCGCCAGGGGCGCGCCCTGCCCGCCCGCCGCCACATCGGCCGCACGAAAATCATAGACAACCGGAACCCCAAGCCGCGCCGCGAGCGCGCTGCCATCGCCGATCTGCAGCGTCAGCCCGCGCTCGGGCCGGTGCAGCAGTGTTTGTCCGTGGAACCCGACGGCCGAGAGATTGACCGGCTTTAGTCCATTGGAGGCGAGAAACGATTCCACCGCTTCGGCGTGCGCGTCATTCACCAGTTGCTCGGCTTCGGCAACGATATCCGGCCGCGCGGAGCGCTCGGTCAAATTCGCCGCTGCCGCCGTGGCACGGCGAAGAATCGTGCGCTCGGCCTGCGTATAGGGCCGGCACGCGGTCGCACCGAGATGCGAGATACGGTCGCCGTCGGTATCGATCAAGGCGACGTCGACACCGTCCTGCGACGTGCCGCTCATCAGGCCGATCGCCAGGACCGAGGTGGCCGCTGCCGACGGCAAATCCAGTGTCATCTCTTCGGACATGATAGGCGTTCTTGAATCAACCGTCGGACCTGTTACACCAGCCGCGCCGCCGCGGCGAGCCGCCGCCAGAATATGCAAGCCGGACAGCAATGAACACCTACAAGTCCGATTTCCTGAACGTCCTCGCCGCGCGAGGTTTTATCCATCAGGTCTCCGAGCCCGAGGCGCTTGACGCGCTGGCGCAATCGTCAACGATTACCGCCTATATTGGTTTCGACTGCACCGCACCATCTTTGCATGTCGGCTCGCTCCTGCCGATCATGCTGCTGCACTGGCTGCAGCAAACCGGCCATCGGCCGATCGCGCTGATGGGCGGCGGTACCACCCGCGTCGGAGATCCATCCGGCAAGGACGAAAGCCGCCGCCTTCTGACCGACGACGTCATCGGCGGCAACCTCAAGAGCATCCGCAAAACCTTCGATCGCTTTCTCCAGTTTGGCGACGGCAAGCGCGACGCGGTCATGGCCAACAATGCCGAGTGGCTCAACGCGCTCAACTACATCGACTTCCTGCGCGACGTCGGGCGGCATTTTTCCATCAACCGCATGCTCGCATTCGATTCCGTGAAACTTCGGCTCGAGCGGCAGCAGGAATTGTCGTTTCTCGAATTCAATTACATGATCCTGCAGGCCTACGACTTCGTCGAGCTTTACCGGCGTCACGGCTGCGTGCTGCAAATGGGCGGCTCCGATCAGTGGGGCAATATCGTCAACGGCATCGATCTCGGCCGCCGGCTCCATAACGCGCAATTGTTCGCGCTCACATCCCCGCTCATCACGACGTCTTCGGGCGCAAAAATGGGCAAGACCGCAGCCGGCGCGGTGTGGCTGAATGCCGATCAGAAAAGCCCCTATGATTATTGGCAATACTGGCGCAACACCGAGGATGCCGACGTCATCCGCTTTCTGAAATTATTCACGGTGCTGCCGCTCGCCGAGATTGCGCGGCTCGCCGCGCTCCAGGGCGCGGAGATCAACGAGGCAAAGAAGATTCTTGCGACGGAGGCCACCGCGCTGGTGCACGGCCGCCAGGCCGCCGATGAGGCGGCCTCGTCAGCGCGCACGACATTCGAAGAAGGCGGTCTCGGTTCGAGCCTGCCGACCGTCGAGATTCCGCGGGCCGAACTCAAGGCCGGCATTGGCGTTCTTGCCGCCTTCGTCAAAGCCGGGCTCGCGTCGTCGAACGGCGAGGCACGGCGCGCCATCGCCAACAACGCGATCCTGGTCAATGATGTGCGCATTACGAGCGACAAGGCTGCGATCGGAGAAAGCGACGTTACGGCGGACGGCGTCGTGAAGCTCTCGCTCGGCCGCAAACGACACGTCCTGCTCAAACCGGCCTGACGAAAATCTAGTGATTGTTGCTGTTATCGAGCGCGGCGCCGGCGGCGCTCGTGCTGTCGTCGGCATTAGGCGGCACATACGGCGTCGCCGGGAATTCGAACACCTTGCGCAACAGCCCCGGCGCCAGCGCCGACAGCGGATTGACGTGCAGGATGGGCGTGCCGGGCTTGCCAACGACTTCATAGGTGACGCCGACGAGACCCTCCTTCTCGCCGCCAAGGAACAGGCCGACGACCGGAAGCTGGCCGAGCAGGTTATTGGCGCCGTATAGCGGGATCAGCGTGCCACGCAGATGCACTTCGTCGCCGCCGTAGTCGATCATTCCGTCGATGGTGCCACCGAGCACCGGTCCGCGCACCACGCCGTCGTGCAGCGCAAGATGTCCGGCCGTCTTGGTGAAGTCGACCTTCATTCCCGAGAAATCCAGGTTGTTACGCGGCTGCGCGGTTCCGTTCGCTACGGCGCGCTCGAGTTGCGACTCGTCGTGCACGGCAAAGTTCCGAACATTGACTGAGCCGGTCTGGGTCGGGTTGTTCACCGAGGGCGCATCCATGAGCGTCGTCAGCTGGCCGCCGGTCATGCGCGAATAGACGTCGGTAAAGCGAAACAGCGCACCCGCGTCGCTCGATTCAAGATCGACGACCTGGCGTCCCCCGGAACGGCCTCGCAGTTCGCTTGTCAATGTTCCGCCATGTCCGATTTTGGCCGAGAGACCGAGACTGCGAATCTCGCCGGCCCGCCGCGACAGTTTCATCTCAAGACCGCGCAACGCTTCGCCGTTGAAGCCCACAACGGCGCCAAGCTTCATGTCGAGATCGAAATCCTGCGAACGCTTTGCCGGCTGGCTCGGCGCCAACGGCCCGCCGGTCATCGCCTTGATGAAGGCGCGACCGTCATAAGCATCGCCGCGCATGACGACGCGCATCGCGCCATCCGGCGCGCGCTCGATCTTGAGGCTTGCCCGGTCGCCGTCGGAGAAACCGTAAGCCGGGAAATTTGCCGATTGCAGATCGCCGGAGCCGTCAAGCTCGATTGAGCCTTTTACGCCGCCGCCGGCGCCCTCGATCAGCAAATCGTCGATGCGGGTCGATTGCGGCTTGGTGGTCAGGGTGAAGGTCGCGCGCGCCGGTTTGCCGGACTGCTTGACCCAGCCCGGCATGAAGCCGTCGATCTGGGACTGGGTCAGGTCCGCTATGACGGAGAAAGTCCCGTCGCGGTCGGACGATGTGCCGACATGACCGGTCAGATCGATCGGAATGGAGCCGCTGATCGAGTTGGACGGATCGAGCCCGAGATTGTTGCGCGCCGTCTCGTCGAGCATGCCCTGGATGTGGACGTCGGCCGTCGCGTCGCTGCGCATTTTGCGGTATTCAAGATTGGCCGGCGCACCGCCGATCTTGACGTCACCCTTGATTGCAAATCCCTGGTTATTGGCGCTGACCTTGAGGTCGGGGAATTCGACCTTTTGCCCCATGATCATGTGATCGGCGGCGAAGTTCGTGGCGTCGACCGCGATCGCGTAATTGGTCGATCCAGGCGGCAGATCGGATTTGAGCGGCATTCCGAGCGTAACCTGTGCGCTCATCGTGCCGCGCGTCGTCGCCGGATCGAACGGTACGCCTGACGCGTCGCGCAGACGGTCCATGGCCACAAGCTCGGCGGCGGCCGGAACCGGCCCGTCGAGCTTGAAGTGCACGCGCGCCGGCGGCTCGTGCGGTCCGGTATCGGGCACTTCAAAAAGTCCGGACGACATCACAAGCTTGCGGCCTGACGGCATATCGGACGTCGCCCTGCCCAGCGCGATCTGTGCGTCACGGCCGATGATATGGACGGTGAGGTCGGCGTCGTGCAGCGCCGGCAGGCCGGCGACCGGATGCACCACGCAATTCGTCGCCAAGGCATCGATCGTCAGTCCGTCGTCCGGCAAAAGCGGGCCGCTGGCTTTGAGAGTGTCGAGCGGTGCATTCACCGCGATCACCAGCCGCTCAATGCTGCCGCTAACCAGATGATCGTTGAACCAATCGCGGACCTTGGGCGCGACGAAGACCGGCCACAGCCGCTTGAGCGCATCCACCGACATGCGCGTGGCGGCGGCGCCCGCGGCAAGACGCAATTCACCGCTCGAATAATCCGCACTGCCCGACATCGCGACGCCGAGGTCATTGTTGCCGAGATCGCCCTGCTCGATGATGAAGCGCTTTTTGACCGGATCGAACTGCCCGCCGACCGTGATGCGATTGAGGATCAGCGCATCGCCCTGGGCGCCCGGTGAATTGAGCACGACCGTGCCGCCGCCGACTTTGAACAACCAGGGGCCCGGAGATTGCGCCGGCGCCTCGACCTGACCGAGGAGCGTGATCCGGTTGCCGCCGGAGATAATTTGGAACGGCACGGCAAGCACACGGCTCGCGGCATCCCAGTTTATCTTGAACTCCGCGCGATCGAGATCCATACGGCCGTCAGAATCCTCGGCGTCGTTGATGAAGCCGGCATCGGCGACGATCCGGCCGGTCAGGGATTGCGGCACGCCGTTTGCCGCGATCTCGCCGCGCAGACTTGCCGACAGCGGAAGATTGATTTGCAGGGTTCCGTCGCCAAGACGCGACGCGAGGAGAAGGTCGTTGGCGGAGACTTGGCGGGCTTCGACGGCAACGCTGCGAACACCATCGGGGCCGCGCTTGATCGAAGCCGTCAGTCCCCACGGCCGCTCGGGATTATCCGAACCGATCGTTACAACCATGCCGCCGCCGCGCGGGCGCTCAAGGCTCAAGCTGATGTTTTGGAAGGTGAAGCGTTTGCCGGTACGCCGGTCGTCCACCGTCAGACTGCCGTCCTTCAATCCAAGTTCGCGCAAGTCATGGCCGTCGAGACCGGATTCGCCGATGCCATCGAGCCACGTCAGCAAGGCGGCGATGCTGTCGCTCGTCGGACGCGGGACCGCGCGTGACGGCTGATTGGCCGGGATTGCCGCGGCGGGTGCGGTTTTGTCCTGCTTGGTGTCTTGTTTCGTCTCCTGCCGGTTACCGGCAGCGGCGCCAACCGGCCCGATCGCCGTCGCAATGGGATGCTTGTCGGCGCTGGAGGCAAAGACCGTGATGTTGCCGTCCTGCTCGATTCGCACCGCAAGTTCCGCGCCGACCAGATTGAGACTTTCGGCACGCATGTGACCGCTGAGCAGGCTCATGCCCGAGACGCGGATTTCCGCCTTCGGCGCACTCGCCACGACTGTGCCGTCTGGATCGCGCACGACGATGTCGCGGACCCGCACTGCGGCGCCGCCGTTTCCGGTGCGCTCAATCTGGGTGCCGCCGATTTCGACGCGCTCGCCGCTGCCGAAATTCTCCTCGATGGCGGAAACCAGCCAGGGGCTGACCGAATCAAGCTGGATTGGGCCGCTGTTGAGCCGCCACCACAGGCCGAGACAGCCAAGCAGAAGCAGGCCGACAACCGTGCTGGACCCGATCGCGGTCCACTTGATGAGCCTGCGATGCCGGGCCAGCAACCGCCGATATGCGGCCAGATAGGGACTATCGCCCCGGCGAGCCGCCGTCAGGCTGCCCCGGCGCCGTGGATGGACGGCCGTTTCCCACCGCGGACGCGCCGCGCTCTGCCTATCTTGGTTCGCCATGCCCGCTCGGGCGTCCCCTCGTCCGTGGCGCTGTAAGGATATTGCGGCCAATAGGATAACGATCCGCGGGTGATCGACCACCCCTTGCCCGCGGGCGTATTCTGGCGGACGGAGAATGCCCCTTGGAAAGCGTCGAAAGGAAGGCACATGGCCGCAAAGAAGGCTCCGGCTAAGGCTCACGCAAAGGCCCGGGCCAAGCCCGCAAAGCCCACGCAGTTACCGGAGGTAGGGGCCAAGGCCCCCGGCTTTGCCTTGCCGCGCGACGGCGGCGGCACCGTTTCGCTTGCCGACTTCGCCGGGCGCAAGCTCGTGGTCTATTTCTATCCCCGCGCCGACACGCCGGGCTGTACCAGGGAAGCCATGGACTTCTCGCGGCTGAAGGCCGCGTTTGGCCGCGCCGGCGCCGATATCGTCGGCGTGTCGGCAGATGCGGTTACCGCCCAGGACAAGTTCAAGGCCAAGCACAAGCTTTCGATCGCGCTTGCCTCGGACGAGAAACACAAGATGCTCGACGCTTACGGCGTGTGGCAGGAGAAATCGCTTTACGGCCGAAAATTCCTGGGCATCGTGCGCGCCACATTCCTGATCGGACCGGACCAGCGCATCGCGCAAGTCTGGCCGAAGGTCACGGTCGACGGCCATGCCGAGAAGGTCCTCGAAGCCGCCAAGGCGCTCTGAGCATCGTTGCCGAAGTGTTTACTTAAGTTACCAAAATCACCGCAAAACCGGGCCCGCGGTTTGCTGATTATTAACCATAAAAGGCTCAAATCCGCTTCCTGTCTGGGTGGGAGCGGCAATGTCGCAGTGGACGGCGTCTCGATCAACTGGCCGCAAGATCACAAAATCCAGCATCGCATCCGTCGCAACACTCCGCGCCGTCTTCGGCGCGCGACGTTTCGCGCCGTTCCGAACCGCGCCAGCGCACGGCGCAGGAATTGGCCGCCCGCGCGGGCTACACTTTCACGCATGCCGGAAGGCAGGTCAGGTTTGGGCCGGTCGTATTCTGGATCGCCGTCGGCACCGTCGTGATCATGGCGGGCTGGTCGGTCACGGCCGCCACCTATTTTGCTTTCCGGGATGACGTGCTGCGCACCTTGATCGCGCACCAGGCCGAACAGCAATTTGCCTACGAAGATCGTATCGCGGAATTGCGCGCGCAGATCGACCGCACGACGAGCCGCCAATTGCTCGATCAGGATCAGTTCGAGCAGAAGCTCGATGATCTGGCGCACCGGCAGTCGATGCTTGAACAGCGCGCCACCGCATTGAGCGGGTTCGCCGACCCGGGAATAACAGGCTCGATTCGAGGCGCGAAACCGATCAGCGATTCGCCCGCCACACCCTCTCGGGGCGATCGCGGCAAGCAATCAAACATCGGGACGACGCTCGGCAAGGTCGAGGCTTCGCTCGACCGCGTCGAGCGGCGGCAAACCCTGGCGCTCGGCCAAATGGAGGACCGCTTCGAAGGCAAAGCGCGCCTCATGCGCGGCGTCCTCACTCAGCTCGGCGTAAGGCCCGGCGCGCCACCCCAGCCGGCCATCGGCGGTCCGTTCGTGCCGGTCAAGCTGTCGCCGGGAAACCAGGACTTTCAGCGCGCTTTGCTGCGTGTAAATCTGGCGCGGGCGGACGCCAACCAGTTGAGCACGGAACTGATCACCGTGCCGGTCCGCAAGCCCGTGACCGGCGAGATCGACGAGAGTTCTCCGTTCGGCGTGCGCATGGATCCCTTTGTGCACGAAGCAGCGATGCATACCGGCATCGATTTCCGCGGCGATCTCGGCGAACCGATCCACGCTACCGCCGCCGGCACCGTCACCATTGCCGGCTGGACTGGCGGTTACGGCAAGATGGTCGAAATCGATCACGGCAACGGCCTTGCGACCCGCTATGGCCATCTCTCGGAGATCGATGTGAGTGTCGGCGAGAAGGTCCGCATCGGCGAGGTCGTCGGCAAACTCGGCTCGACCGGGCGCTCGACCGGCCCGCACATTCATTACGAGACGCGCGTCAACGGCGAAGCCGTCAATCCGCAGAAATTCCTCGACGCCGGCGACAAACTGTTCGGCGGATAATCCTACTCCACATCCTCAACTGCGCCCGGCCCCGTGCCGAAGGCCTTTTGCGCCAGCGCCGCTTCGGTGAACCGGTCGATATCGCCGTCGAGCACGCCGCCGGTGTCGGAGGTCGACACGCCGGTGCGCAGGTCCTTCACCATCTGATAGGGCTGCAGCACGTAGGAACGAATCTGGTGGCCCCAGGCGATGTCGGTTTTGGCAGCCTGGTCGGCGGCGGCCTGATCTTCGCGCTTTTTCAGTTCACGCTCATAGAGCTTGGCGCGCAGCATCTGCCAAGCAGTCGCGCGATTGCGGTGCTGCGAGCGATCGCCCTGCGACACCACGGCGATATTGGTCGGGATGTGTGTGAGCCGGACCGCCGATTCCGTCTTGTTGACGTGCTGGCCGCCGGCACCGCCCGACCTCATGGTGTCGACGCGCACATCGGACTCGTCGATGTCGATCTTGATGGTGTCGTCGACGACGGGATAGACGTTGACGCTAGCGAACGAGGTATGCCGCCGCGCATTTGAATTGAACGGCGAAATGCGCACGAGGCGATGAACGCCGTTCTCGGTTTTCAGCCAGCCATAGGCGTTGCGACCCTTGATCTCAATGGTGGCGGATTTGATGCCGGCCTCTTCACCCTGCGTCTCCTCGATGAATTCGACCTTAAAACCGCGCTGCTCGGCCCAGCGCGTGTACATGCGCAACAGCATCGAGGCCCAATCCTGGCTCTCGGTGCCCCCCGCGCCGGCATGGACTTCAAGATAGGTGTTGTTGTTGTCGGCCTCGCCGGACAACAGCGCTTCGAGTTCGCGCCGGGCGACTTCGGACTTGAGCTTGCGGAGCGCCTCTTCGGCTTCGGTAACGACTGCCTGGTCCTTCTCGGCCTCGCCGAGCTCGATGTAACCGACCTGATCGTCGAGATCCTGCTGGATGCGGCCAAGCGCATTGAGATTGTCGTCGAGCGACGTGCGCTCCTGCATCAGCCGGCTGGCGCGCTGCGGATCGTTCCAGAGATTAGGGTCTTCAGCCTGACGGTTCAGTTCGGCCAGCCGCGCGCGCGCCTTGTTGACGTCAAAGATGCCTCCTCAGCAGCACCAGCGACTGCTTGATTTCCTCGATGATCGTCGAAATTTCCGCGCGCATGATTGGCTATCCAATGGCCGATGTAATCTTTGGGAACTAAGGTGCAACGAACGGCTAGTACAAGCCGCCCGTCCCGGTACGCACGACATTGCCGCCGTCAGGCGCGGCTTGCGACGTCGGAACGCCGTTCGTCGAATCGGTGCCAATCACCGAATAATTGTCAGGCGGCGCAGTGCCGGGTTTGAAGGCTTCAAGAATGACCTTCGGATCGCCCGGCCCCGCCCGCATGCCGTTGTGGGCGTTGACGCGGATCAGCTTGATGCCCGGAGGCACACTGAATGGAATCGGCGGCTTGTCAGCAAGTGCGATCGTCAGGAAGTCCTTCACGACAGGCGCGGCGAGATGGCCGCCGGTCGCCAGCCGCCCGATATGGCGCGGCTTGTCGAAACCCATATAGACACCGCAAACGATGTCGGGCGAGTAGCCGACAAACCACACATCCTTCTCGTCGTTGGTGGTGCCGGTCTTGCCGGCAATCGGCTTGCCGACCTGGCGCACGACGGTCGCCGTGCCGCGCTGCACGACGCCTTCCATCAGCGAGGTGATCTGATAAGCCGTCATCGGATCGATCACCTGCTCGCGGCGGTCGATCAAAGTCGGCTCCGGCTGATTGTCCCACTTTGTCGCGTCGCAGCCCTGGCATTCGCGCTGATCGTGCTTGTAGATCGTGTGGCCGTAGCGGTCCTGAATGCGGTCGATCAGAGTGGGGATCACGCGCCGTCCGCCATTGTCGAACATCGAATAGGCGGTGACCATGCGAAGCACCGTCGTTTCGCCGGCGCCGAGCGCGTAGGACAGGTAAGGCGGCAACTCGTCATAGACACCGAAGCGTTTTGCGTATTCGGCGATCAGCGGCATGCCGATATCCTGCGCGAGCCGCACCGTCATGACGTTGCGCGATTCTTCGAGGCCGAACCGCAAGGTCGACGGCCCGAAGAATTTCCCGCCGTAATTTTCCGGCCGCCATATACCGCCGCCCTGGCCCATGTCGATTTCGATGGGCGCGTCCATCACGATCGTCGAGGGCGTGTAGCCATTGTCGAGCGCTGCCGCATAGACGATGGGCTTGAATGACGAGCCGGGCTGGCGAAGCGCCTGCGTCGCGCGGTTGAACTGGCTCTGGTCGAACGAGAAGCCGCCGACCATCGCCAGCACGCGGCCGGTATGCGGGTCCATCACCACCATGGCGCCGGAAATTTCCGGCACCTGGCGCAGCCGGTACTGGCCCTGCTGTTCCATCGGCTCGACATAGATCACGTTGCCGACAGAAAGGACCTGACTGACTTTCTGGATCGGCTTTCCAGCCCCCGGCCCGCTCGCGGGCTTCGCCCATTTCACGCCGTCGAGAGCAATGAGCCCGATCTGACGATCCTTCACCACGTTGCCGCCCGGGTCGCGCGGCGGCTGCAAGCCGATACGCGCCGACTGATCGTCAACCTGAAGCACTACCGCCATTCGCCACGGGTCGATATCCGACATCGATTTCACGTCGGCGAGCTTCACACCCCAGTCGCCGGTCACGTCCATCTGGCTGACGGGGCCGCGAAACCCCGTGCTCTCGTCGAAATTGACGAGGCCATTGATCATCGTCTGACGCGCCGCCTGTTGCAGCTTTGTGTCGAGCGTCGTGCGCACCGACAGTCCGCCCTCGTAGAGCTTCTTCTCTCCGTAATTGTCGTAGAGGTAGCGCCGCACTTCTTCGGTAAAATATTCGGCGGAGAAGACGTGCTCCCCGGTCGCCCGTGCGGTGACGTTCAGCGGCGCTTTCTTTGCCTTCTCCGCAGCCTCCGTGGTGATGTAGCCATCCTCGGCCATGCGGTCGATCACGTAATTGCGGCGCGCGATCGCTTCGTCGTGGCGGCGGAACGGATTGTAATTGTTCGGTCCCTTCGGCAGAGCGGCGAGATAGGCCGCCTCTTCGATCGACAGTTCGTGCACCGACTTGTCGAAATAAAGCAGCGAGGCCGCGGCCACGCCATAAGCGCCGAAGCCGAGATAAATCTCGTTGAGATAGAGCTCGAGAATTTTCTGTTTCGAGTAAGTGCGCTCGATCCGCAACGCGAGCAGCGCTTCCTTGATCTTGCGCTCGAACGAGACTTCGTTCGTCAGAAGGAAGTTCTTGGCGACCTGCTGGGTGATGGTCGAGGCGCCCTGCGGACGGCGGCCGCTGCCGTAATTTTCGAGATAGAGCATGCCGGCACGGCCGATGCCGTAAATGTCGATGCCGGGATGCTGGTAGAAATTCTTGTCTTCGGCGGCGACGAAAGCATTGGTGACAAGCTTCGGAATGGCCTGGATCGGCAAGTAGAGCCTGCGTTCCTTGGCATATTCCGCAAGCAGCGAGCCGTCGGCCGCGTGCACGCGGGTCATGACCGGCGGCTCGTAGTCCTGAAGCTGCGAATAGTCCGGCAAATCCTTGGAGAAATGCCACAACAGGCCGGCCGTCGCGGCGATGCCGACGATAAACAGGATCGTTCCCGCCGCGAAAAGGAAGCCCAAAAATCGCAGGACCAGTTTCACTGCATCACCAATTTCGTCGATCTTGCGCCGGCCCGTCCGGCGCGTTGCCGCAAGCAAGTCCGGCCCGGACGACTCGCGCCGCACTGCGATACGGGCCAGTTTGGCAGTATTGGCCGGGAGCCGCCAGATAGGCCTCTTGCCATCATGTCTCGTCGCCCGGTTTTTTGTTCAAACTGAGGCCGCAGGAGCACATTGGCGGGGGCCGATCGCACCCGCGCATGCGGCCCTCAATTGGCCCCGGCACGCGCGCCGGCGACGTGGGTGGTAAAATAGCCCTCGACAGCCTGCGCAATCGAATTCGCCGCACGGTCCCGCCAACTGCCCGAGAGCAGCGCCTGCAAGTCCTGCTTGTTGGACACGTAGCCGAGCTCGACCAGCACCGAGGGTACATCGGGCGCGCGCAAGACACGAAAACCCGCCGACTTGATCGGCTCTTTGTAGAGCCGGGCCGTCGTCTTCATCTCGCCGACCAGTTTATGGGCGAACTGGACCGAAAAGGTCTTTGTCTCGCGTTGCGCGAGGTCAATCAGGATTCCCGCGACGTCGGCCGGTTCCTCCTTGAGATCGACACCGGCGATGACGTCGGCCCGGTTTTCCTCTTCGGCAAGCCGCGCCGCGGTCGGATCGGTCGCGGTTTCGGAGAGCGTATAGACCGTGGCGCCCTGGGCATCGCCCTCCTTGCGCGGCAGTGAATCGGCGTGAATTGAAATAAACAGCGCCGCGCCTGCGCTTCGCGCAATCCGGACGCGATCGGCAAGCGGCACAAAAGTGTCGTCCGTGCGCGTCATCAGCACCCGATATTTTCCGGATTGCTCGATGCGATCGCGCAATCGCGTGGCAAAATCGAGCACGATATCCTTTTCGAGATCGCCATTCGTCGATTTGGTTCCGGTATCGATGCCGCCGTGGCCGGGATCGAGCACGACGAGTGGCCGCGGGTCTGCGGTTTTGGCTTCCGGCAGCGTTGCGGGCGGAACGCTGGCCGGGAAGAGTTTTTCGTCGAGCGCGATTTTGTGCAGGAAACTCTCGCGGTCGGTCGCGACCAGATTGAGCACCAGGCGTGCCGGCGCGCCATCAGCCGCGTCGATGACAAACGCCTTTTCGACGCGCGCAGGCTTGGTCAGGTCGAACACCACGCGCGAACCGCCCGGCATCACCAGCCCGAAGCGGAACGCCTTGATCAGCCCCCGCCCCTCGCCGGCCTTCGGCGGCAATTGGAACCTGACTTGAGGGATGTCGAGGACAACGCGATACGGATCGGCGAGGGTAAAGACGTGCAGATCGATCTTGCGGTCGAGGTCCATGACGAAGCGCGTCTGCGTATCGTCGCCGCCGAGACGCGCGTCGGTCACCACCGGAAATGAGTCGGAGACCGGCACCGTCGCCGGCGGTTCGGCCGCCAATGCCGTCCCGGCAACGAGCACACCGAGGAAAGCCCAGCGCGCGGCTCGGACCGCCATCGGTTCCCACCCCATCGAGCCCCCCTTACTCCAATAGGTACGCATGGTTAACTGAATCTTAAATACCGCGGGAAATGACATTGAAACGCAGGGAAATCCGGGACCATCCCGGCCAAATCCCACAGATGACTTGCCAATTCCCTGCCGGCGGCTTTATGAAGAGGGTGCTGACGGTAAGGTTCCGGTTGTGTCGCGTTAGGGCATCCGGCAATCCGCTTGCTGAAGTGCCGCCCGCCAGGATTGGCTCCCCGAGAAAGATGACGGGAGCGAGGCGGACGCCACGTTCGAACCGCTCCGGCGCCATATCGACGTTGCGGCCATAGGCTCAAGGATAATGGGCTCAAGGACAATGGCTCCAGCGAATATGACACCGACGACGGCGCAGGCGACGCCAATACCCTCAAGGATGAGGACAATCGGAACCTCGCGCGCGACGCGCGTAGCAGTAGCGCAAAGCTGCTGGAACAGTGTCGCGCCGTCCCGTGAGCGATCTAACGAAATTGCGGCCGCGCTCCGCGCTGCCGCCTCATAGCGGTTTGGAGTTTATGTTCGAGGCGCAAGTTAAGGTTCGATTCGATTGGCACGGCGGCGTTCATGCGGCGCTCTCCGGCACACGAACCTTGCCCGCCTGCCGCGCTCGCGGCCTCCAATCCGTCCCATTCACCGAAAATCGGGCTGGCCCGCTCCTCTCACGCCGATGCGGCGCGGAGCGACCGGGCATACCGGCCCCCAAGAGAATTACCAATGGCCAACAAAATGCTCATCGACGCGACCCATCCCGAGGAGACCCGGGTGGTCGTTCTGCGCGGCAATCGCGTCGAAGAATTCGACTTTGAGTCGGCGCAGCGCAAGCAACTAAGAGGCAATATCTATCTGGCGAAAGTGACGCGCGTCGAGCCGTCGCTGCAAGCCGCTTTCGTCGATTACGGCGGCAATCGCCACGGTTTCCTCGCCTTTAGCGAAATTCACCCGGACTACTATCAAATCCCGGTCGCCGATCGGCAGGCCTTGATCGAAGAGGAAGAACGCGCGCAGCGCGCCGCCGACGACGAGGTCGATCGGCGCTCGCGGCGGCATCGGCATCGCGGCGGCCGGTCCGCCGGACGCCGCAACGAGGTCGTGCGCAGCGATCCCGCCGAAATGCCGGGCGGTGAGCCGGGCAGCACTGAGCAATTTGCGGCAACGCCGGCCGAGCATGACGACGCTATCGGCGATACGCCGGGATCCGAGCCGCAAACCGACGCCGCTTCGCAAGCCGCACTCGATTTCGAAGCATCGGAAAACACGACCGATGCGGAGCATGACGCCGCGCAGCCGGCCTATGATTCAGCCAGCGAGGCGGAGACCGACGAACCCGCCGATGCCGCAGCCGAAGCGTCGGCAATGGACGCCGATTCCGCCCAAGGCGACGCCGATGATGCCGGTGACGATGCCGAACACGACGGCGATGTTGCCGAGCAGGTCGCCGCCGAGAACACTGAAGGGCCGGTTCCCGCCGAGACGCGCGAGCAAGGCGACCACGCAGAGCACGGCGAGGAGGAAGAGGTTATCGAGTCGGTCGGCGGCGCCGACGCGCTCGAGGAGGTTCCCGATCGCGCGCCGCGCCATCGCCGCCAGTACAAGATCCAGGAAGTGATCAAGCGCCGGCAGGTCATGCTGGTGCAAGTGGTCAAGGAAGAACGCGGTACCAAGGGCGCTGCGCTGACGACCTATCTGTCGCTCGCCGGACGCTATTCGGTGCTGATGCCGAACACCGCGCGCGGCGGCGGTATCAGCCGCAAGATCACGAGTTCCGAGGATCGCGCCCGGCTCAAGGAAGCCGCCGCCGAACTCGAAGTGCCGGAGGGCATGGGCGTTATTCTGCGCACTGCCGGCGCCAGCCGCACCAAGATCGAGATCAAGCGCGACTTCGAATATCTGCTGCGGATGTGGGAGACCGTCCGCGACCTCACGCTCAAATCGACGGCGCCGAAGCTCGTTTATGAGGAAGGCTCGCTGGTCAAACGCTCGATCCGCGACCTCTACTCCAAGGACATCGACGAGGTGACGGTTGCCGGGCCCGAGGCCTATCACGAGGCCAAGGATTTCATGCGCATGCTCATGCCGAGCCATGCCAAGAACGTGAGGCTTTACAGCGATACGCAGCCGCTTTTGTCGCGTTACGGCGTTGAAAACCAGCTTGACGCCATGTTCTCGCCGGTCGTGCAACTGCGCTCCGGCGGCTACATCGTGCTCAACCAGGCCGAGGCACTCGTCGCGATCGACGTCAATTCCGGCCGCGCCACGCGCGAGCATCACATCGAGGACACCGCGCTCAAGACCAATCTGGAGGCGTCGGAGGAAATCTCGCGACAGTTGCGGCTGCGCGATCTCGCCGGCCTGATCGTCATCGACTACATCGACATGGACGAGAAGCGCAACAACCGCGCGGTCGAACGCCGGCTCAAGGAATGCCTCAAACACGACCGCGCACGTATCCAGGTCGGCCGTATTTCGCATTTCGGCCTTCTCGAAATGTCACGCCAGCGCATCCGTACCAGCGTGCTGGAAAGCTCGACGGAGAAATGCCCGTATTGCGGCGGCAGCGGCCACGTCCGCTCGGTGTCGTCACTGGCGCTTCAAGTCCTGCGCGCGCTTGAGGAAATGCTGATCAAGGGCGCGACCCACAATCTTGTCGCGCGGACGCGGCCGGACGTTGCACTCTACGTTCTCAATCAGAAGCGCGCCCATCTGCGCAGCCTGGAAGAGCGTTTCACCATCACCATCACGGTCAGCGCGGACGATTCCGTGCGCCCGCCTCAGGCCTTCATCGTCGACCGCGGCGAGCAGGTGCACACGATCGAGGCGGCGAAGGCGATCGCCGAGCGCGTGCAAGCTGTCGCGGCTCCGCTGGAGGACGAGGACGACCTTGAAGACGTCGTCACCGCGGAAGACGAGGCAGACGCAGAAAACGAGGCGGCGGCGCCGGAGCATACGGCGACTGAGCATACGGCGACTGAGCAACGGATCCGGAGCAACAGGACGAGGATCGCCCACGCCGCCGACGTCGGCGGCGGCGCGGCGGACGCAACGGCGGCGATCAACAAGACGCTCAGTCGCACGAGCGCATCCCGATCAACGAACCGATCAATGATGAGGCCGACGAGTTCGCGGCGGAGGCCGAGCACAAGACGCCAGACGACGGCGAGCCCGCCGGACAACAAGGTGAGGTTTCGGCGCGCGAGCAGGACGAAGGCGGCGAGCCACGCCACGACGGCGAACGACGGCGCCGGCGCGGCCGGCGCGGCGGCCGGCGCAATCGCCACCGCAACGGCGACGGACCGGCTACGCACGATCGCGGCCCGGACGCTCCGCAGGACCACGCTTTCGAGGCCGCGCATGAAACAAGCACGCCATCTGCGGCCGAGCCGGAGCTGACGCATGCCGGGGCCGACCTCGATACGGCTCCGCGCGCGCCGGTGGCGGCCAAAGCACCGGCAGAGGCTGAGACGCCCCGGCGGCGTTCGACCGTGCGCGAACGCGCGCCGGTTGGCGGAGCCGCGGACACAGCAGCGCCCGCGCCGGTTCATTCGGCTTCGCCCGCGCAGGAGCCGGCAGTTACCGACGCCGGCGATACCGCGGACGGCGATAAACCACGCCGCACCGGCTGGTGGTCGCGCCGTTTCGCCGGCGGCTGAAACGGACGCCATGAAGAGCGGCTGGGTCGACCGTGACGCGGAGGCGATGGTCGCTCATCTTGCGAAGACACTTGGCGCGGCATCGGGCGCCGATCGTGACGCGGAGCGCGACCTTGCGCTCCGCATTTACACGACGCGGCTTTTGGGCAGCGACCCGAAGCTCGTGCTGCACGGCGGCGGCAATACATCGCTGAAATGCCGCATGCGCGATCCGTTCGGCGAAGATGTCGAAGTTTTGCGCGTAAAATCCTCCGGCGCGGACATGGCGACGATCGATGCGGATGGACTGCCGGCCGTACGGCTTGCGGCCATGCGCAAGCTGCGCGCGCTCGACGCTATCGGCGACGAGGACCTGCTCGCCATCGAACGCGCCAACCTGATCGATCCGGCAGCGCCGAACCCTTCCGTGGAAATGATGCTGCACGCGTTCCTGCCGCACAAATTCATCGATCACACGCACGCGACGTCCGTGCTCAGCGTCATCGACCAGCCGGACGGGGAGAAAAAGTGCGCCGAAATATTCGGCGCCCGCCTGGCATTCGTGCCCTACCTGATGCCGGGTTTTGGGCTGGCCAAGAAAGCAATCGAAGTTTTTGAGAAAAATCCGAAATGCGACGGGCTCATTCTCAGCAAGCACGGCATCGTCACGTTCGGCGAAACCGCGCGCGAGGCTTACGAGCGCATGATCGAACTGGTGACGCTCGCCGAGAATTTTATCGCGCGGAACCGCAAAACCGCCGCAGCGGCGGCACCGCGTCATACGCTGCCGGTGACCCAAATTGCGCCAATCATACGCGGCGCGTGCAGCGAGAAAGACGATACGACCGAGGGCGCATGGCAGCGGCTCGTCCTCGAATTTCGCGACGGCGACGCAGTGCTGAATTTCCTTGGCAACAAGGACTTGGCCAGGTTTTGTGAAAGCGGCGTGATAACGCCGGATCACACCATCCGCACCAAGAACTGGCCGCTTCTCCTGGCCGCCCCTGAAGCGGGGAAACTCGACGAATTCGTCAGGAATGCACGATCCGGTTCTTCAAGCTTTGCAGCAGCTTATCGAAAGTATTTCGCAATTCACAATAAGCGCGTCAGCGGCGTCAAGCATGCCCTCGATCCACTGCCCCGCGTCGTACTCGTGCCAGGCCTCGGCCTGTTCGGCCTCGGCCGGTCGAAACAGGACGCCGTGATCGCCGCCGATATCGCCGAGACCTGGGTCGAAGGCGTGCAGCGATGCCGAGACGATCGGCCGCTTCGAATCGATCTCTGAAGCCGACATGTTCGATTGCGAATATTGGCCGCTCGAACAAGCCAAGCTCGGCAAACGAAAGGATTTGCCGCTCGCCGGGCAAATCGCCGCGATCACCGGCGCCGGCGGCGCTATCGGCGCGGCAACTGCAAAGGTTTTCGCGGCAGCCGGCGCCGAGGTTGCGCTCCTCGATCTCGATCTCGCCGCCGCGCGCGCACAAGCCAACGCGATCAGTGGCACGGCGCTGCCGGTCGTATGCGACGTGACCGACGCCGCTTCGGTCGATGCAGCCTTCGGCAAGATCGCGACCTATTTCGGCGGCGTCGACCTTGTCGTATCGAACGCCGGCGCGGCGTGGCAGGGGCGCATCGGCGATGTGGACGAAGAAGTCCTGCACAAAAGCTTTGAGCTGAACTTCTACGGCCACCAGCGTGTCGCGCAGGCGGCGGTGCGGATCATGCTGGCGCAGGGAACCGGCGGCTGCCTTCTCTTCAACGTCTCGAAACAGGCGGTGAGTCCGGGTCCGAATTTCGGGCCTTACGGCATACCGAAGGCAGCAACGCTGGCGCTCATGCGGCAATACGCGCTCGATTACGGCGCCGACGGCATCCGCGCCAACGCGGTCAATGCCGACCGCATCCGATCGGGACTGCTCTCGCCGGGCATGATCGCGTCGCGCTCCAAGGCGCGCGGCGTCAGCGAAAAGGATTATATGAGCGGCAATCTCCTCGGCCGCGAAGTCATCGCCGAGGATGTAGCGCAGGCGTTCCTGCACCAGGCGCTGGGACTGAAAACCACGGCCGACGTCACTACCGTCGACGGCGGCAACATCGCCGCCGCGATGCGCTGAGCGGCGGCGCTCAATCGCTCGACAAGATCACGTTTTTCAAAAGCGGATAGATCTGGGTTTCCCAACGCTTGCCTGAGAACACACCATAATGGCCGACGCCGGCCTGCATGTGGTGCCGCTTGAGATAGGGCCGCAGCTTGCTGCACAGGTCGTGCGCGGCGACGGTCTGGCCGACGGCGCAGATGTCGTCCCGCTCGCCCTCGACCGTCAGCAGCATGGTTTTTCGGATCGCGCTCGGATCGACGCGCTGGCCATGCCATTCGAGTTTGCCGAGCGGCAGCGCATAATCCTGGAAGATGAGCTTCACCGTTTCGAGATAGAACTCGGCGGTTAGATCGAGG
Source organism: uncultured Alphaproteobacteria bacterium (assembly GCA_963808205.1). Taxonomy (GTDB): domain Bacteria; phylum Pseudomonadota; class Alphaproteobacteria; order Rhizobiales; family Xanthobacteraceae; genus BOG-931. The sequence goes on along the minus strand of CAWEER010000003.1, from coordinate 697,336 downwards.
ACTGCAAAATATTCGTCGTAGAACGCCTTGGTCACCGCTGCCTTTTCCAGTTCGCCGGCGGCGAGATTGTCGTAAAGCTCCTTATGCGCCTTCACATGACGCTCGATATTCATGCTCATGAAAGCGACAAGCTGCACGAAACCCGGATAGACGCGGCGGAACGCGCCGGGATAACGCAACGGTACCGACGCTGTGAGCGTGCGCTCGAACCATTCGATAGTGTGCTTGCGGGCAAGATCGTTCACTTTGGTCGGATTGACCCGCGTATCGATCGGGCCGGCCATCAAGGTCATGCTGCGCGGCTGCGCCGGATTGCCGGCCTGCGCCATCACCGACGCGGCGGCAAGGACGGCAACGCACGGCTGGCACACCGCGAGCACGTGCGAACCCGGTCCCATCGTCTCCAGAAATTTGATGAGATGATCGGTATATTCGTCCATGCCGAAACGGCCGGCGGTCAGCGGCACATCGCGCGCGTTGTGCCAGTCGGTGATGAAGACGTCGTGGTCGGGCAGCATGGTGCGCACGGTGGCGCGCAGCAGCGTTGAAAAATGCCCGGACAACGGCGCCACCAGCAGCACGCGTGGCTGCACGGTGGCGATGTCCTTTTTGAAATGCAGGAGCGTACCGAACGGCGTGGTCGCGGCGGCCTCCTCATGCACCTCCACTTCACGATTGCCGACGGCGATGGTGTCGATGCCAAAGGGAGGACGCGTGTGCGTAAGGCCGGCCCGCGCGATCAGCTCGTAGACCGCGGTGAGATTGCGCAGTGCGGGATGGTCGGAGAGCAATGGCGGATTGCCCGAGCCGGCCGCCATGCTGGCCCAGGCCCGCACCGGGCTCATAATGTCGGATTGCAGCTGATAGGCGAGATATAGCATCCGTGTCCCACGGGTGCCGCTGTCCGTGTGGCGACGGACATTTCGACCCCCAACGGAAGAAAGGCTAGTGCATTTTTTGTTGCACTGCGACAAGAATGTGAACATCCTGCACAGTTGGGGGAAGAACTGAAGGCTGAGCTCCCGAAACTCCTGACGCGCGCCGGCCGTGACGCCTCCAGCGGCCCTTAAGTATTTGATCTGGGCTCGGTTTTCTAAACAGAGAACGACGGCATGTCGAAAGCCACACTTACGCTCGCCAGTAAGAACTACGGCTCGTGGTCGCTGCGCGGTTGGTTGCTATGCAAAATGGCGAACATCGAATTCGAGGAGCAGCACGTCTCAACCGACGATCCCTCGACCCGTGCCGAATTGCTGCTGTTGTCGCCTTCCTTCCTGGTGCCGTGCCTGGTCCACGACGACAAGAAGGTCTGGGACACGCTGGCGATCGCAGAGTACCTGCACGAACTCAATCCCGAAGCAGGCCTGTTGCCGGCCGATCAGGCCCAGCGTGCACATTGCCGCTCGATCTGCGGCGAGATGCATTCAGGCTTTTCCAATTTGCGCTCGGCACTGCCCATGAACGTCAAGGCGCATTTCCCGGGGTTCAAATCCTGGGCCGGCGCGCGCGCCGACATCGACCGCATCGGCACGATTTGGCGCGAATGTATCGGCCAATACGGCGGGCCCTACCTCTTTGGAAAAAAACCCTGCGCCGCCGACGCCATGTATGCCCCGGTATGCTCGCGCTTTGCCACCTACGATGTGGCGCTCGACGGGCCGGCAAAGGACTATTGCCGCACCATCCTGGCGATGCCCGCGATGCAGGAATGGACCGCCGCCGCCAAGACTGAACCGGATGAGCTGGAAGAGCTCGACGTCGAGTTCTGACGCCTCGCGGCCGGCACGCCGGCCACGATTGCACTTCCGCATTGGATGTTCCAACCTCTCCTCCACAAAGGCGGAGGATTGCCATCATGCCGGTCAGCAAGATCAACGGGGTCAACATCAATTGGCGGACGGTCGGCGACCGCGGCGCGGTCGAAAAACCCTGGGTGGTCATGACCACCGGCGGCCGTCGCGGCCACGACGAATTCATTCCGCTCGCCGAAAAGATCGCGCACTACGGCTTTCGCGTCTTTCTGCACGACCGCCGCAATACCGGCGCCTCCGATATTCTCATCGAGGGCGAGGATGGCGAGGAGATTCTCTGGACCAGGGACATGCACGCGCTCCTGTCCGAGCAGGGCGCCCTGCCCGCCTTCTTCTGCGGCTCGTCGGCCGGCGCACGCACCTCGATGCTGTTCTGCCTCCGATACCCGCAAGCCGTGCGCGGGCTGCTCCTGTTGCGCGTCACCGGCGGCCCGTTTGCCGCCGGCCGTCTGCCGGAGCAGTACTATGGACAGTTCATCACCGCCGCCAAGCAGGGCGGCATGGCCGCAATCTGCGCGATGGATCTGTGGAAGGAACGGATCGCCGCCAATGCGAGAAACGGTGAATACCTCGCAAAACTGCCGGCGAAACAATTCATCGATGTTCTCACCCGCTGGAACGAAATTTTCGCCGCCGGCGGAAAGTACCCCGTCATGGGCGTGACGCCGGAGGAAATGCGTTCCATCAAAGCCCCGACGATCATCATTCCCGGCAACGACAACACCCATTCGAGCGCCAGCGGATTGACCGCCCACGAACTCATCGCCGGCAGCGAACTGCACCGGCTGCCGATCGAGGACCAGGATGTTCCGCTCATCCCGTTTCCGGAATGGGGCGCCTACGAGGAGGAGATCGCGCGCGTCTTCGCCGAATTCATGAAGCGCACTGTCGCGTCCAACAGCCGGGCGGCGTAGAAATCAATGGGGCATGATCTTTTCCGGGAGACGGCAGAGGCCGGCTCATGCCCTCAATCCCAGTTCATCCGGCCCGAATAGGCCCAGTCGACGATACGGCCGTCGCGATGAGCGAGCCCCGCGATCTCATTCACTTCCGCCTCGCTTAATTCGAAATCAAAGATCGCGGCATTCTCCGCCAGCCGTTCGACTTTGCTGGTGCGGGGAATGACGACGATCTTGTGCTGCACCAAAAATCGCAGGCAGATTTGCGTCGCCGTCTTTTTGTGCGCAACACCGATGCGGGTCAGCACTTCGTCGTCGCGGGCATTGCCGCGCGCGATCGGACTATAGGCGACGACCGCCATGCCATGATCGCGGCAGGCCGCGATCACCTTCGACTGGTCGAGGAACGGATGGCATTCGACCTGATCGCACACCAGAGGTTCGGTTGCGATTTTCAGCGCTTCTTCGATCAGGGTCACCGTGAAATTCGAAATACCGATATGGCGGGCGAGGCCGTCGCGCTTGACCTTGCATAGTGCGCCGAGCGTTTCCGCGAGCGGAACTTGCGGATTAGGCCAGTGCAACAGCAGGAGATCGACTTCGCTCAGGCGCAGCCGCGCCAGGCAATCCCGCGCCGCACGCTCGAGCGCACGCGGAGCGAAATGCGACGGCCAAATCTTCGTCGTGACAAAGACGTCGTTGCGCTTCACGCCGGACGCGTGCAGGCCCTCGCCGACTTCGCGCTCGTTGTCGTACATTTCCGCGGTGTCGATATGGCGGTAGCCGAGCCGCAGCGCCTGCTCGACCACGCGCGCACAGGGCCGGCCGCGCAATTCCCAGGTGCCGAGGCCCAGCAGCGGAATCTGCGCACCATTGGCCTCGACTGTCGGTATGGGTCCAAGCATATCCACTGGTGCCTTTTCACGCATCTGGGCCGGCGCCGGAACACGCGCGCCGAGACTTTCAGTAATCGCCATTCCTTGCTCCGAAGAATGGCGGCGACAGGCAAACAGCAGCATCGGCCATCGTGCCGACCAATTCCAGTCCAATGCCGAAGGGTGTCGTGGCGTTCCGGTCAGCGCGCCTTGCTGAGAACCGCGAAGGCGGCGTCGGGGGCCTGCTCAATCACCTTGAGGAGCGCGCGGGCGGGACCGCGCGGTGAGCGCTTGCCCTGCTCCCAATTGCGTACCGTCTCGACCGGCACGCCGATGCGAGCCGCAAAGGCCGCCTGGGTTAAACCGGTCTGCCCCCGCACATTCTTGGCGTAGCTTGCGTCGTGGCGGGTGGCTTCAGCGCGGGCGGCACGATGCGCCGCCGTCGCTATCGCCACGGGATCGCTGGGAATGGCGCGCTCGCTGCCGTCAGGCAGAATCTCGACCAGACGTCCGTCCGCTTTCAATCGCACGCGCAGCATGGCGCTCGCTCCGGCCGGTTGCCCCAGCATGTGGGTCTGTGGACATCATAGCTGATTCGTCATGGATTCAATGAGTTAGTACGCCACAGGCTGCCGATGCCACAATGACCGATAGGCCAGAGCACCCGGGCGGGCATCATCACAGCCGGGCGAAAAAATCGAGCAGCATCGCCCGCCGTGCCGCTTCCCGGGTGGTACAGGCTGCGTCCATCGTGATCGACATCGAGCCCTGAATTTTGTCGTCGTAGAACCGGCACGTGGTGTCACGGTAAGCGATCCATGCCCGCTGCATGGCACGCGCTTTGGTGGTCTGGCCGTCGTCAAGCGTGCCGAGAAGCGTCTTGAAATTCTCGTTGAGCAGCTTGTCCCAAATTTGTCCCTCGATGTTATAGCAATCCGCCGTTGCGGCGTTCGACTGGCCCCCCGGCGTGCCGATACATGGATCGGCGACAAGCGCGAACAGACAATGCTGCTCGCCGGCGTCGAGGTTGTCCCGGTACTTCGTCGCGCAATCGCGGATCGCTGTCACCTCTTCTGCCGTCGGCTGTCGCGATTGGGCGTGAGCGTCTGCGGCCACGAGCGCGAAGAGGATGGTAAAAACGCTTGTGGCAAGGATCTTAACAAGTATTTCGGCAAGGATATGTCCGCGCATCGCCCACCTCATGTCGGAACGCTTGAAATCGTCGCTGCTGCACCGCGCTTGGTTCAAATGCAAAATCCGTAGATTATCGGCGCACGGGGATACCCTCCCTGGGCCGGCCGGAGTTTTTACACTTGCAGAACCTGCAAATCGACCCTCAGCGCCTTTGGGACACGCTGATGCAAACGGCGGAAATCGGCGCGACGCCGAAGGGTGGCATATGCCGCCTCACCCTGACCGATCTCGACAGGCAGGTACGCGACTGGTTCAAGACGCAATGCGAGGCGCTCGGCTGCACCGTTGCCGTCGACGAGGTCGGCAACATGTTCGCGCGCCGGCCGGGCAAAAATCCCGCTTTGGCTGCGATCGCCATGGGCTCGCATCTCGATACGCAGCCGACCGGCGGCAAGTTCGACGGCGCGCTCGGCGTCCTTGGCGCGCTTGAAGCGATGCGCACGCTGCACGAGACCGGCTACGAGACCAATGCGCCAATCGAGATCGTCAACTGGACCAACGAGGAAGGCTCGCGCTTTGCGCCGGCCATGCTCGCCTCCGGCGTCTTCGCCGGTGTCTTCTCGCCCGAATTTGCCTATGCGCGCGCCGATCGCGACGGCAAGACATTCGGCGATGAATTGCAGCGCATCGGCTACCGGGGCGGCGAAAAGGCCGGCGCGCGCGCATTCTCGGCAATGTTCGAACTGCATATCGAGCAAGGACCGATCCTCGAAGCCGAGAACCGCATGATCGGCGTCGTACAAGGCGTCCAGGGCATGCGCTGGTACGAGGTCACCGTCACCGGTCAGTCCGCCCATACCGGGGCGACGCCGATGCGGCTGCGGAAGAACGCGCTCCTCGGCGCTGCGCGGATCATCGATCGCATCGACGCCATCGCCCGCGAGCACGCGCCCGACGCAGTCGGCGCGGTTGGCTTGATCGAGAACAGGCCGAACAGCCGCAACGTCATACCCGGCGAGGTGTTTTTCACCATCGACTTTCGTCATCCGGACGAAAAAGTCCTCGACGCCATGGAAACGAAATTCCGCGCCGCGCTAGCCGAAATCCTGCAGCCGATGAATCTCGGCTATGCCGAAGCGCGGATATGGGAATCGCCTCCGGTCGAGTTCGCACCGGAGCTTATCGATTGCGTGCGCGTCGGCGCCAGCAAAGCCGGCTTCACGTCACGCGATATCATTTCAGGCGCCGGGCACGACGCCGCCTATATCGCGCGCGTCGCGCCAACGACCATGATCTTCGTCCCCTGCCTCGGTGGCATTTCGCACAACGAGACGGAATCGACGAGTTTTGAGGAATGCGCCGCCGGCGCCCAGGTGCTGCTCAACGCGGTGCTGGAATTCGACCGCCGCTTGGGGTGATAGCGGCGCGCGATACTCCACTCACCGCGTCTTCTCAAAAATTTCCCGCCCGATCAGCATGCGGCGGATTTCGCTGGTGCCGGCGCCGATCTCGTAGAGCTTTGCGTCGCGTAAAAGCCGCCCGGCCGGAAAGTCGTTGATATAGCCATTGCCGCCAAGGCACTGGATGGCTTCAAGCGCCATCCAGGTCGCGCGCTCGGCCGCGTAGAGAATGGCGCCGGCGGCATCCTCGCGCGTCGTCTCGCCGCGATCGCATGCCTTCGCCACGGTATAGACGTAGGCCTTCGCGGCGTTGAGCGTCACATACATGTCGGCGAGCTTGGCCTGCATGAGTTGAAAGCGCCCGATCGGCTGGCCGAATTGCGTGCGCTGGTGCAGATACGGGATGACGAGATCGAGACAGGCCTGCATCACCCCGAGCGGACCTGCCGCGAGCACGGCGCGCTCGTAATCGAGACCCGACATCAGCACATTGACGCCGTTGCCGACCACGCCCAGCAGGTTCTCGCGCGGGACTTCGCAATCCTCGAAAACAATCTCGCTGGTGTCGGAGCCGCGCATGCCGAGCTTGTCGAGCTTCTTGCCGGCGGCAAAACCCTTGAAATTCTTCTCGACGATGAAGGCCGAGATGCCGCGCGCGCCGGCGGTGCGGTCGGTCTTGGCATAGACCACGAGCGTGTCGGCGACCGGCCCGTTGGTGATCCACATTTTCGCGCCGTTGAGGACGTAACGGTCGCCCTTGCGGTCCGCGCGCGTGCGCATGGAGACGACATCGGAGCCGGCGCCCGGCTCGGACATCGCCAAAGCGCCGACATGTTCGCCGGATACGAGCTTCGGCAGGTAGCGGCGTCGCTGTTCGTCATCGCCGTTGCGGCGGATCTGGTTCACGCACAGGTTCGAATGTGCGCCATAGGACAGCCCGATCGCGGCGGATGCGCGGGAAACCTCCTCCATCGCGACACAATGGGCGAGATAACCGAGACCGGCGCCACCCCACTCCTCTTCAACCGTGATGCCGAGCAACCCAAGCGCCCCGAGTTGCGGCCACAATTCGCGCGGAAATGCATTCGAGCGGTCGATCTCGGCGGCGTGCGGCGCGATCTTGTCCTGCGAAAATCCCCGCACCGTGTCGCGCAGCATCTCAATGTCGCTGCCGAGGCCGAAATCGAGGCCGGGTAGGCTGTTGGAGATCATCGCGTGCTGCTCCGGGGGACGAGCGGGACGAAAACTATTCCCGCAGGATAGCCGCTCGCCGGGAGCCTGTCAGGACGCCACCTCGCCCGTCTGCCGCGCGCTGCCGCGTACCGGGGCTGGCCGGGACAGGACCTTGTCGATCGCCTCGGCCGGACAGGCTTTCGCAAACAGGAAGCCTTGCATCTCGTCACAGCCGGCAAGCCGCAACAGCACCCGCTGCTCGGTGGTTTCGACGCCCTCCGCCAACACCTTCATGCCAAGGGCGTGACCGAGCGTCACGATCGCCTGGATGATGGCCCCGGTATTGCCGGTCGTGCCGAGCGAGGCGACGAACGAGCGATCGATCTTCAGCCGGTCGAACGGAAATCTCTGCAAATAGTTCAAGCTCGAATAACCCGTGCCGAAGTCATCGAGCGCGGTGCAGACGCCAAGCGCGCGCAGAGCCTCAAGCTTGATCTGCGTCTCTTCCGGATTGTCGATGAGGATTCCTTCGGTGACTTCGAGCACGAGGCGCGATGCCGTCATGCCGGATTGCGAAAGGACGGCGGCGATAAGGCCGACCAGACCCGGGTCGCGCATCTGGACCGGCGACAGATTGACCGACATGAAGAGGTTCCGCCAGCGTGCGCCATCCGCCAGCGCCCGCCGCAGCACGATCTCGCCGAGCCGGTTCATCAGCCCGCTCTCTTCGGCGAGCGGGATAAATACCGACGGCGCAATTGCACCGCGCGTCGGATGGTTCCAGCGCGCGAGTGCCTCGACGCCGACAATACCGCCGCCATCGGCGGCGACGACCGGCTGATAGTGAACGTCGAACGCCTCGTTGTGGATTGCCGCCTCGAGCTCACGCAAGAAGAAGCGCCGCTCGGAATGCTCCTCGTGAATTTGCGGCACGAACCGCTTTACCGATCCTCGGCCGCTGCGCTTGGCGGCGCGCAGCGCCAATGCCGCACGGCGATACAAATCGTCCGCGGTCACGCCGTCTTCCGGCGCCTGCGCTATCCCGATGCTGACGCTGATCTGCCACATCTGATCCATGACGATTGGAGCGGACAGCGCGGCAATGAGCGTATCGGCGACCGCGGCCGCGGCATGAGGATCGTTGCCGCCGAGGATCAGCGCAAACTCATCGTCCTCGAAGCGCCCGAACATCGCACCCGCGGGCAGGTTTGCTCTCAACCGCTCGGCGATGCTGAGCAGCATGGCATTTCCGCCGGCACGTCCCAGCGCGTCGTTCACGTCGCGAAAATTGTCGATATCGATCACCAGGAAGGCGATGGGCTCGGTGTGGCGCGAATCCAGCGCCTGTTCGAGGCGTTCGAGCATGGCCGCACGATTGGGCAATCCGGTCCCGGCATCCTGCGTCGTGAGCTTGTGCACGGTCGCGATACTGCGGGCGAAGGAGCCGGCGAGCCGACGCGTCGCCCATAGCGCAGATGCCGCGCAAAGGATCAGGACGGCGCCGAAGACCAGAACGACGCCCCACAGCCAATTCATGGCGTGCGCCAGCCCGCGGTCGGGCGCCCAACTGAACCAGCCGACGATACGGCCCTGCATGTTTTGCAGCGACTGCGCTTCGCGCCCACCGTCCGCCGTCAGTTCCTCATCAAAGCGCAGATCATCGAGCCCGGCGCGGCGTGCGATGAGATCGAGTTGCGCCGAATCAAAATGATCGACATCGCCGAATACCGTGCGCAGTTCCTCGAGCGTGGACTTCAATGCGGCGCGGTGTGCGACTTCCTGGCGGCTATCGCTGCGTTGCGTCTGCGGTGAGGCCAATCGCCGCGCAGGTCACGACGGCAAGCCCAAGCGCCAGCAGCAAACCCGTCGCGATCCGTGCAATCGTTCGGCCGGGTATAGGCGCGCCGGCTGGACCACCCTGCCGACTCGCCCACATTTTCCGGGCTGCCACAGCGGCTTCCATGCTTACGCCCCCACGCACTCCACGCCGGAAAGGTAAAGGGACGTGATTAAAGGCAAGGTAAAACCCGACCAGAACCGGACGAATTCCTGCGAATACCTCCGCGAGTTATCAACAGCGCGACAGCCCGGCCGCGCCGTTCACATTTCGTTAAGGATGGTTATCCGACAGATTGGCTCAGGGTAGGCGGTGTCCGGCGTAGCGAATAACCTGTCCAAGGTGCCGGGGGTTGGGGATGCGAGGATTTAGAGTAGGCCTGTTGGCCGGGGCTCTCGTTGCGACAGTCGGCATCCCGCTTGCCGGAGGGTCGGCGCGCGCGCAGGAACCTGGCTTGGAAGCGAGCCAGAACAGCACTCAAGACGGCACAAACCAGGCGAGCGCCAATAGCGCGCAAAATTGCCCCGGAAATCCCGACGCCATCGGCACCAGCCGCATGCTCGTCATCGATCCCCGCGACTATTCGCATGTCGGCCGCATGCAATATCCGACCTCGCTGCCGCTTGAGGACAAGGAAGTCGTGCTGACTTTCGATGATGGGCCGCTGCCGCCCTACTCCAACCAAATTCTGGATATTCTCGCCGCCCAATGCGTGAAGGCGACATATTTCCTGGTCGGCGAAATGGCCCGGGCCTATCCGGCTACCGCGCGCCGCGTCTTCGAGGCAGGGCACACGATCGGCACGCACAGCGAAAGCCATCCAATGCATATCGGCAGATTGCCGATCGACAAAATGCGCATGGAGATCGACCGCGGCATTGCCGACGTCAGCCAGGCCATTGGCGATCCTCGAGCGGTCGCGCCTTTCTTCCGTATTCCCGGCCTCGATCGGTCCGACACGCTCGAAAGCGAACTGGCTGCCCGCTCGCTGATCGTGTTTTCGTCCGACACGGTCGCCGACGATTGGCATCACCACATCACGCCAGGTCAGATCATCTCGCTGGCCATCAAGCGCCTTGAGGCGCGCGGCAAGGGCATATTGCTCCTGCACGACATCCATCCGACGACAGTCGCGGCTTTACCTGGCCTGTTGAAGGAATTGAAGGACAACGGCTTTCACATCGTGCAGATCGTGCCTGCGCCGTCGGATCACATCGTGACGGCGGGCGATGCCAGAACGCGGATGCTGGCTTCGGCCGTGCCGGATGACCTTACGATTGATGTCGGCGCGCAACCGAGCTGGCCCGAAGCCGGCGCGAACCGCGCGCCAGACGAGATCGACCTTCCGGCGCCCGACGCCTCGGCTTTTGCTCCGGACGCCGTGCCGGGTGCCGATAGCAGCGATGTGCAGTGGCCCAATCAGCCTGAAACCAAGGCTGCGGAAGACAGCACGGAGCCGGCGCGGCACTCCAGACGGACTGCGCGGCATCATCGGGAAGTCGCCGGATCGGCCGATCACGACAGCGCCCGGCGGCGCCCCCATGAGCATAGCCATGCCCGTGCCGGGACCGAGGGAAACCACGCAGATCTCGCGTCCAAGGTGAAGAGCTTTGCGGCGCTGTTTACGCCCGCGACGCCGGCGCATTGAAACGCCGCATCAGGACCAACCGGTTTCAAATCTGGTGCGGCCGAGAGGACTCGAACCTCCACGGGTTGCCCCGCTAGCACCTCAAGCTAGTGCGTCTACCAATTCCGCCACGGCCGCATGTGGGGTGTCCGCGCGTCAGACTTAACGCGCGGGGGTCGATGTAACAGCTAGGCCCGGAGCGGACAAGACCGGCCCGAAAAGCCGCTGCCGGTGCGGTTCAGGAGCCGACCGGGGTCCGCGGCATAAGCTGTTTCACCTCAACGGCGATCTTGTTGCCGCTGACGATAACGGTGCCCTTCGCGACCGGCAGGTTGTTGGCGAGGATGCGCACCTCGTCCTCTTCCGAAGCATCGAGTTCGATGATGGCGCCGCGGCCAAGGCGCAGCACCTGGTGGATCGGCATGGAGCTCGTCCCCAAGACCACCGCAATGTCGATCGAGACGTTATCGAGTGTCGGCAAGGGAGCCCCCGTTTCGGTTTTGCTGTTGCAGGTCCATAGTGTTGGACCACGCCATGGTTACCCAATGGTTAATGCGCGCACCGGCCTGACGCCTGGGCTGCTACCGGAGCCAGCCTCGCCGCCAGTCGAATGGGAGATAAGCGATAGGCCAGTGGCCTATGAGCTCGCGCTTGCGGCGATGAGCGCGCGTACCGGGGCCATCGCGCGCGGAGAGGCGCCGGAACGGGTCTGGCTTCTTGAGCACCCTGCCCTCTACACCGCAGGCACTTCGGCGAAGCCGGATGAGCTGATCGCGGCGCGCTTTCCTGTCCATGCAGTCGGGCGCGGCGGCCAATTCACCTATCACGGTCCGGGCCAGCGGGTCGGCTATGCGATGCTCGATCTCAAGCGCCGCACGCCGGACGTGCGCCGCTTCGTCACGACGATCGAGGAATTGATCATCCGCACGCTTGCCGCCTTCAACATCCGCGGCGAGCGGCGCGACGACCGCGTCGGCGTCTGGGTGCGGCGGCCGGACAAGGGGGACGGCTTCGAAGACAAGATCGCGGCCATCGGCATTCGCGTCCAGCACTGGGTAACGCTGCACGGATTCGCGCTCAACGTCGAACCGGACCTGTCGCATTTTTCCGGCATCGTGCCGTGCGGGGTGTCGGACCCGCGTTACGGCGTTACCTCGCTCGCCGATCTCGGGCTGACCGTCACAATGCCGGAGGTCGATATGGCGCTGCGCACCGCGTTCGAACCGCTGTTCGGCACGACCGCCGACACTCAAACGGTGCCGAGCACCGAAAATAATTCACCGTGCCGGCAAAGCGCGAGTTCGTCCGCGCCGGCCTCGCGCTGATCGACGAGATCGACGCGCGCCCCCGGCGGCCCATTGCGGCAATCCTCGATCATGCGTGAAACGACGTCTTCCGGACCGGCGAACAAGGCTTCGACGGAGCCGTCGCGGCGATTACGGACCCAGCCTTGCATGCCGCGTTCGAGAGCCGTCACCTCGGTCCAGGCGCGGTAACCGACGCCCTGCACCAAACCGCGGACGATGACATGACGATGCACCTTCAAATGAACTCTCCGAGCTTGCGGTGTCCCGCACCAGGCGACCGATCCGGCTGCCATCGCTCCAGAGTGGTTATGTAATCATCGGGAAATTTCCACGCGCGTGCCGCCTCGACGACGATCTCCATGTAACCGGGTTTCGGCCGGCCAAGCGGACGCTGCCGGGCAATGTAGATCAGCGCCTGACGGCGCCGGCCGTCCTGGTGCACCGGCAATGTCGTGGCGTGGTAGAGCCCGCTCGCGATGTTCTCCCAAAGATCGAGCGTCACGCGGTCGCGTGGCGTGAGCCGCCACATGACGCCGTGCACCGCTTGCGCATCCGCCGGCTCGACCGAGGCATAGCCGTCGGCGGTGATGACGAAGCGATGATTGGACAGCCGCGCCGCACCGATCGGTATCGCCGCCGGCGCGTGACGGCGCATGACAGCGCGATGCATGTTCGAGCCGTAAGCAAAGTGGAGCATCACGAAGCTTCGACACTCGGCCGTGTCGCCGCCCAGATCGTGAAGATGAGCGATACGATGATGGGAAGAATTGCGGCGGCCGTGAGGATCGCGATCACGACCCAGGTGAGATCGTAGGCGCTGGATTCGTGAAGTATCGCGGCGACATCGAGGATCAGGATCAGCCAAAGCGCGCTCGTCGCACTGGCATCTCCCAAAAGGCCTGAGGAATTTGAAAGGAAGGACTCGCCGACGATCAACAGGAATCCGACCGACAGGACGTAAATCAGGGCCACGCCCAAAGCGAGGTCGCTCCCGCGGCCGGCATCGTGCAGACGCTGGGCATGCAGCACGAACCAGATGCAGACCAAAACGGACTGGACGGCGATGAACGGCCACAAGCCGAGGCGATCGAGAATGGGAGAGGTGGTCAGAAGGTGCGAGCCGACCCCGCACAGATAAACGACGACCGCGGCATTGAAGAAGGGCAGCGGCCGTAAACGGCCGCTTGGCGATAGCAGAGACCCGGCCCCGGCCATGAGTGCACCTTCAGGAAAATTCCATGATCACCGCATCAACGGCGACACTGTCACCCTGTTTTACACGAATTTTCTTGATCGTGCCGTCGCGTTCGGCACGCAGGATGTTTTCCATCTTCATGGCCTCGACCACGGCCAGCGTCTCGCCGGTCTTGACGTCCTGGCCTTCGGCGACCGCAAGCGAGACGACGAGGCCCGGCATCGGGCAGCGGACGGCCTTCTCGCTGCCGGACAACTTCTTCAGCGGCATCAGACGCGCGTAACGCGCCTCCCGCTCGGTATAGACGAAAGTCTTCACTTCGATCCCGCGATAGGCGAGTTCGACGCCGTTCGGAATGGCACGCACGTGCATTGCGGCCGGTGCACCGTCGATCGTGCCCATCCAGACCGGCATGCCGGGAGCCCAGGCCGAAGACAAAACGTGCCTCGCGGCGTCTTCGAGTGTGACGACGACCGTCTGCCCGTCATGCTCGACGTCGGCATAAACTTCGTCGGATCCGAGCCAGATCGCCCGGCGCCGCTCGCGGGTCAGCGTGGTGTTCAGTTGTCCCGAAATCTTGCGCTTGCGCTCGCCAAGCACGTGATCGATGGCGGCGGCAACACACGCAATGGCATTTGCCACGGCGCCGGCCGGCGGCACGCGTTCAAATCCCTTCGGAAATTCCTCGGCGATGAAAGCCGTACTGAGATTGCCGTTGCGCCAGCGCGGATGCTGCATGATGGCGGCGAGAAACGGGATATTGTGACGAATGCCCTCGATGGTGAAGGCATCAAGCGCTTCCGCCTGCGCATCGATCGCCTCGATCCGCGTCCTGGCGTGGGTGACCAGCTTGGCGATCATCGGGTCGTAATAGATCGAAATCTCGCCACCCTCGGTGACGCCGGTGTCGTTGCGCACGGTGACGCCGCCGTGCACGCCTTCCGCCGGCGGGCGATAACGCACCAGCCGTCCGATCGATGGCGCAAAGTTGCGATAAGGATCCTCGGCATAGACGCGGCTCTCCACCGCCCAGCCGGAAAGCTTTATGTCGCCTTGCTTGAACTTGAGCGGCTCTCCCGCCGCGACGCGGATCATCTGCTCGACCAGATCGATGCCGGTGACGAGTTCCGTCACCGGATGCTCGACCTGCAGCCGCGTGTTCATTTCGAGGAAGAAAAAGCTTTTGTCCTGGCCGGCGACGAATTCGACGGTGCCGGCGCTGTCGTAGCCGACCGCCCTGGCCAGCGCGACGGCCTGCTCGCCCATTTGCTTGCGCGTCTTCTCGTCAAGCAGCGGGCTCGGGGATTCTTCAAGGACCTTCTGGTTGCGCCGCTGGATCGAACACTCGCGCTCGCCGAGATAGATGATGTTGCCGTGCTTGTCGCCCAGAACCTGGATTTCTATGTGGCGCGGATCGGTGATGAACTTCTCGATGAAGACGCGATCGTCACCGAAGCTCGATTTCGCTTCGGAGCGCGCGCGGGCGAAACCGTCAGCCACTTCCTCGCGGCTGTGCGCGATGCGCATGCCTTTGCCGCCGCCGCCTGCGGAAGCCTTGATCATGACCGGATAGCCGATCTCGTCGGCGATTTTTGCGGCCTGTTTCTCGTCTTCGATGACGCCGAGATGGCCGGGCACCGTCGAGACCTTGGCGGCGGCCGCCGCCTTCTTGCTCTCGATCTTGTCGCCCATCGCGGCGATGGCTTTGGGATTGGGCCCGATAAAGACGATTCCGTCCTTGGCGAGCGCGGTTGCAAACGCTTCGCGCTCGGAGAGAAAACCGTAGCCTGGATGCACCGCTTCGGCGCCGCTCGTCTTGCAGGCCGCGATGATCTTCTCGATGACCAGATAGCTTTGCGCGGCCGGCGGCGGCCCGATCGCGATCGCCTCGTCGGCCATGGCGACGTGGAGCGCGTTACGGTCGGCTTCGGAATAGACCGCGACGGTCGCGATGCCCATCCGGCGCGCGGTCTTGATGATCCGGCAGGCGATCTCGCCACGATTGGCAATCAGGATTCGCTTGAACATAACGTTGATGAATCCCGCGAACCGGCCTTTTGGCTTTGCGGCGTCGCCCGAAAAAAGTCAATGACGCTCACGTCCCGCCGTTTCCCGGCATCAGTCGACGTGAACGTTAGCCGTCTCGACGATCGTGCGATAGACCGCCAGTTCCCGGCTGATCTTGTCGGCAAGGCCAGCCGGACTGGAAGGAATGGTCGAGACGCCGCCGGCGGCGAAGCGCTGTTTCACGTCGGGCATATTGAGAATTTCGCCGACCTCGGCCGAAAGCTTGTCGATGATCGGCTGCGGCACGCCAGCCGGCGCCAGAAGCGCGGTCCAGTTCGATGCATTGATGTCGCCACCCCCTTGCTCCTGCAGGGTGGGCCATTCCGGATTGAGCGGCGACCGCTGCGCCGCGGTTACCGCCAGGACGCGAATGCCGCCATTCGCCACAAATGGCGCAACGGTCGAACTTGCCAGGATTCCAAGCGGGATGTCGCCGGCGACCAAAGCCTGGGCGGCGGGAGCCCCGCCTTTGAAAGGGACGTGCACGAATTTGGTTCCGGTTTTCAGCGCGATCAATTCCAGAATAAGCTGGTTGATGCTGCCGTAGCCCGGAGTGCCTACATTAAGCGTCTCGGGATGCGCCTTGGCTGCGGCGATGACATCGGCGACCGTCTTGTACGGACTGGCGCCGTTTGTTGCGAGCACGACAGGTGCATCGCTCACCGCGGCGATCGGCGCAAAATCCCGGCTGACGTCATATGGCATCTTCTTGAACAACGCCGGATTGATCGCAACGTCGCCGACGGTGCACATCACAAGCGTATAACCATCGGGCGCCGATCGCGCTGTCGCCTCCATGGCGATAAAGCCGCTGCCGCCGGGCCGGTTTTCCACCGCCACCGGCTGGCCCCAGACTTCGGTGAGCTTGGCGCCGACGATACGCGCCGCAATATCCGAAATGCCGCCCGGTGCATAAGGCACAAGGATGCGAATTGACCGTGTCGGGTAGTCCTCGGCGCGTACCGGCGCGGCGAGCGACAAAAGCGCAGCTACAAGACCGACCATCCGCAACATATGATGATTCCTCCGGGTTTAGTGCCAGTGCCGCAGCCACAACACGATCAGCGCAATCGCAAGGAGTGCGGAGACACCCTGCCAGAACTGGACGGGTGAGCGCTCATAAAGCGTCTGCGGGCGACGGACGGTCATGGGCGCGCGCACCGGTCCCTCCTCCATCTCGGCTGCAAATTCCAGCACGTCGCGAAATCGCTCAGCGGGATCGACCGCAATCGCGCGACCGAGCGCGGCCTGGAGCCATGCCGGAAGATCCGGACGCAGTTCGGCAAGCGCGACCGGGCGGGTTCGCCGCGGCGGACTGACCGCATCCAGATTGTCATAAGGATATTGGCCGGTGAAGGCGCGAAACATCGTCACGCCCAGAGCATAGATGTCGGTCGCCACATTGCCCGGTTCGCCGGCGAACATCTCGGGGGCCATGTAAGCGACGGTGCCGGGAATATCCTCGGGTGGAAAGTCCTCAAGCCCGGGCACGCGCACAACTCCGAGGTCGATCAGTTTGAGCGAACCTTCGCTCTCAAGGATAATGTTGTCCGGCTTGATGTCGCGATGAACAATGCCGGCGCGATGCAGCGCCGCAATACCTCGCGAGAGTTTGATCGTGATATTCCGGCCCTCCTCGAGACCGACCAGCGGGCGGCGGGCGAGCCGGGTCGATAGAAGCTCGCCGATATAAAGCGGCATCACCGTGTACAAACAGGTTTGGCGTCCCGGCGGCAGCGTCACGATGCGGCCGACCCAGGGGCTATTCACCCGCGCGCCCACCCACGCCTCGCGGACGAAAGCCGCGTGGTAGGTGGCGACCGCGGCGACCTGCGGCTTCGGAAATTTCAGCGCCACTTCGCCGCCATCCACTTCGTCGAATGCGCCGAACAGCCGGGTATAGCGGCCTTCCGACATCAGCACTTTGAGGACGAAGCCGTCGACCGTCTGGCCGTCGATCGGGGTCGGAATCAGCGGCAGCTGCATGATGTCGGCGCCGACATCCGCCGAATCCACCGTCGGCACATCGACAATGTCGAATACGAGCGCCGTGCAATTGTCGGTGCTGCCGGCTTCGAGCGCGGCGTTCACCAGCGAACGGGCGGAGTCTTCCGACGCAGACCGCACTTGCAGAATGTCGGTGATCGCGTCGGGCGTGAGGTATCCATGCACGCCGTCACTGCACAGAAGAAAACGATCGTGCAGCGCCACCGGCTGCGCGGCATAGTCGAGCCGGACCTCGGCCTCGACGCCAAGCGCACGATTGAGAATGTTGGACCGGCCGGAAGGACCCTCGCGAACGTGGTCGGTCGTGAGCAGCGTGAGGCGATCGTTGCGAAGCCGGTAGGCGCGCGTATCACCGACATGAAGCACATGCGCAATGCGCCCGCGCAACACCAGTGCGGTAAACGTACAACCCATGCCGTTGAGTTTTGCGTCGCGCCGCCCTTGCGAATAGATCCAACCGTTGAGCGAATTGAGGACCGTGGCCGCGGCGCGGCGCACCTCCATGGTTTCGGGCATATCGCAAAAGCCGTCGAGAAAACCGCGCACGGCGGTCTCGGCGGCGACGCGGCCGCCTTTATGGCCGCCGATGCCGTCCGCGATCGCGGCAACGATATCGCGCCGCGGCTTCGGCAGTTCCATGCCGAAGACCGCGCCGGCGAAATCTTCGTTGCGTTCGCGCGGTCCGGTCTCTGAAGCAAAGCCCACGCTCGCCTTGACGGCGGCAATCCGCTCAGCCATCGCAGCGGCTCAAGTTTGCGGAAATCGGCGGACTGTCCGGTTGGCGGCACGGAACCGAGGCGAAGGGCAAATCCGCAATCGCGGATTGCCTAATCGAGCTTGCAGCGATCATAGAGAAAATAGCCGCCCGTGCTCGACGCGACGATGACCGTGAGATTTCCGGATTTGCGATCAAGCGTGTAGTTCTCGCCATCCGCGGTGTGCCAGACAATCTCGGTATTGCTTATGCTTGCCGAATGGGAATCCACGGTATTCTTGTCGTAGTCGACTTGGATCTGCCAGTTGAAGCCGCTGACGGGATTGGTGCAGGTAATCGCGCTGGCGCCGTGCTGCGGCTCACTGCTCGCCGGAGCGGCAACAGATAAGGCCAATGCCCCAAGGACCGCTGCCAATGGCCTACTCCACATCACGCCTCTCCCTTTCTCCTGCCTATTTTCTCATCACTTTGCGAAGTTTCTGACCAGAAACACTCGTTTTAAGCCCGACCGCCCAGCAAAAATGTAGCCAAGTAATGTTCGATTAACTGGCATATTTTTTGCGACCCATCAATCGTTCGCGATCGTTCGCCCGTGTGCCTCCGGCGCACTGAGGGCATTTTTGGGGGAAGGCACATGGCACTTGTACCATCACCAGCATGGCTAGATACCGGCGATAATGCTTGGCAGTTGGCGGCGGCGACGTTCGTCGGCTTGCAGAGCATTCCCGGACTGACAGTTCTCTACGGCGGCATCGTCAAGAAAAAGTGGGCGATCAATTCCGCCTTCATGTCGATGTACGCTTTTGCGTCCGTTCTCGTTGTCTGGGTCTTGTTCGATTATAATTTGGCGTTCGGCCCACAGTGGTATCCATTTATCGGTACGCCAGGTTTGGCGACGTCCGCGGCCTTCTCGCTCGGCCAGGCGACGATACCGGCGGCTGCGGCTGGTATGCCTCCTCTCGCCTTCCCGATGGCGACACTGGTGTACTTCCAGTTCGTGTTCGCCGCGATTACCGTCATCATTCTCGCCGGTTCCGTGCTTGGACGCATGAACTTCACGGCTTGGATGATCTTCTGCCCGGTGTGGATGACGCTCGTTTATACGGTTGGAGCGTTCAGCCTCTGGGGCGGCGGCTGGCTCGGCGCCCTCGGCGTGGCGGACTTCTCCGGCGGCTACGTCATCCATCTCGCCGCTGCGAGCTCCGGCTTCGTGGCGGCCGCACTCGTCGGTCCGCGTCTGCAGGTGGATCGCGACAACTTCCCGCCGAACAGCTTGCTGATGACCCTCGTGGGCGCCGGCATCCTGTGGATCGGCTGGAACGGCTTCAACGGCGGCGACCCGTACTTCGCCAATGCTGACGCCGGCGCGGCCGTGCTCAACACCAATACCGCCACCGCTGTGGCGCTTCTGGTCTGGACGCTGATGGACAAGATGGCCTACGGCAAGCCGTCTGTGCTCGGCGCAGTCAACGGAATGATCGCAGGTCTCGTCGCGATCACACCAGCCGCCGGTTATGTTGACGGCATGGGTGCGATCATCATCGGCGTGTGCGCCGGCATCATCCCGTGGGCCAGCATGAACAAGTTCCAGAAGCTTGGCTTCATGAAGAAAGTTGACGACGTGCTGGGCGTTTTCTCCACGCACGGCGTCGCGGCCATCACCGGCGGTCTGTTGACCGGCATATTGGCCAACCCCGACATGCTCCAATATATCGGCACCGACAAGGATGCGCCCGGCGTCAGCATCACCGGCTGGCTCTACGGCAATCCCACTCAGCTTCTGCTTCAGGCTGAGGGTGCAGCGTTCATCATCGTGTACAACGTGGTAGCGACCTTCATCATCCTCAAGATCATCGGGTTCATCGTCCCGTTGCGCATGGATGAAGCGACCCTGAAGGTAGGCGACGACGCGGTTCACGGCGAGACCGCCTATGCGATCGGAACGGAAGGCGAATAATCGTCCCCGCTCTCTGAACTTCGCTTGCGGGCATTGATGGCCGCCCGCAAGCCCGGGTCCGCGCTTCAACTCCTGTCGCGCGGACCCTTTGGCGGCCCTAACGGGCCGCCTTTTTTTGCCCATAGCCCGCTTGCCGGCCTCCCAGCCTTCAGCCCAAAGACATGGCGCCAAAGACAGTGGCGCGGCAGCTTGGCATTTCGATAAGCTGCCGACCCTGGCCGCCGGTGCCGGCGCGGCCTTCCCGGGCGGATGTTCGGTCACACGACCGTCATGTGGCACCGCCAAAAGACCTGATCCCCGCACCGGAGGTCCCGCCATGAACAGGCTCATTCTTCTCGGCACAACAATTCTGCAAGCGACGCTTGCATCCGCGGCTTTTGCACAAGCTCCGGCCCCTTCGCAGCATAATGTCGTGCTGTTCGTCGCCGATGGCCTGCGCTTTCGCATGGTCGACGATTCCACGGCGCCGACCATGGCGGCGCTGGCGCGCGACGGCGTGAGTTTGCGCAATAGTCATGCGCTGTTTCCGACCTTCACCACGGCAAATGCTTCCGGCATGGCAACGGGCCACATGCTCGGCGATACGGGCGATTTTTCCAACACGATTTACGCAGGTTTCGAGGTGCCCGGCGCCGGCAGCACGCTGACGCCGTTCCTGGAAAGCGACGTCGTTCTCGGTGACGTCGACGAGCACTTTGCCGGCAACTACCTCGACGAGGCGACGATCCTCAAGCTTGCGCGTGATAAAGGCTACAGCACCGCCTCCATCGGCAAGATCGGTCCGGCGCTGATCTTCGATCCGACCGAACGCAGCGGCGAGCAAACCATTCTGGTCGATGACGCGACCGGCACGCCCAAAGGCATTCCATTGTCGGCCGAGATAACGCAACGGCTCCAGGCCGCAAATCTGCCGCTTGCGACGCCGTCGCGCGGAGCCAACGGCGTCGCGGGCAACGTATCGACGCCAGGCACCACCAGCGCCAATGTCGCGCAGCAGGACTATTTTGCTGATGTGGCCGCACGCGCCGTCCTGCCGATGTTCAAGGATCGTAACAAGCCGTTCGTTCTGGTTTTCTGGTCGCGCGATCCCGACGGAAGCCAGCACAATCAGGGCGACAGCCTGAACACCATCGTTCCGGGCATCAACGGACCAACCTCGCTTGCCGGCATCCGCAATGCCGACAACGATCTTGCGCACATTCGCTCCGCGCTCAAGGATCTCGGCTTGCTCGATTCAACCGATATCATCAGCACCGCCGACCACGGTTTCTCGACAATCTCGAAGGAAAGCCAGACCAGTTCGACGGTAAAGACCAAGTTCGCGGATACATTGCCCGGCCACGTTCCGCTCGGCTTCGTCGCGCTCGATCTCGCGCACGCGCTAAGCCTGCCGCTGCTCGATCCGGACGACGGCTACAAGACCGTGAGCGACGGCCAGCACACCAAGAACGGCAACGGACTTATCGGCGGCGACCGCAACAAGCCGAAGGTCGTGGTCGCGGCGAACGGCGGTTCCGATTTGATCTACATTCCGGACGGCGACAAGGCGATCGCCAAGCGGATCGTCGATGCGCTTCTGACGCAGGATTACGTCAGCGGCCTCTTTGTCGATACAAAGCTCGGCAAGTTCCCAGGCACTCTGTCGCTCGACGACATCGCGCTGGAAGGCACGGCGATCACGCCGCATCCGGCGATCGCGGTCAATTTCCGGTCGTTCGACACGGTGTGCGGCGAACCGGTGCGATGCACGGTCGAAGTCGCCGACACCATCCTTCAGCAAGGCCAGGGAATGCACGGCTCGTTCAGCCGCGCCGATACCTGGAATTTCGCGGCGATGCAGGGACCGGACTTCAAATCGCACTTCGTCGATCCGGCTCCAACCAGCAACGCCGATGTCGGCCGAACGATCGCACAATTGCTGCAACTCGACGTCAAGGACAAGGGCAAGCTTGTCGGGCGCGTTCTATCCGAGGCGCTGCCGAACGGCACTCTGCCCGACGTGACAAGCCGTGTCGTGAAGTCCGACCCGGCGGCAAACGGCCTCGTCACGGTGCTGGATATGCAGACGGTGGGAACGACGCGTTACTTCGACGCCGCGGGATTTCCCGGACGCACGGTCGGACTGTCGGCTACGGTTTTGCCTAACGCGACGCAGTAAGGGAGCTAAACGGCGACAAGGATGCGGCCAAGGCGGCGGCCTTCGGCGGCAATCCAGTCGAGGATCGCGACATCGACATCTTCGAAGCCGGCCGGCAGACCCTGGGGCGACGCCGAACGCGTTACAACGATCCGCGAACGCCCGATAAGAGCCGCGATCGTCGAAACATCCGGGCGTTGCTTCGTCCTTGTCATCACCAGCGCCTCCGGTCCAGTTTCAAAACTCGCGCAATCCGGGCTTGTTCCTTTAAGTCGGCCTGATTCCGCATCCGGTTCAATGGTCCAATGCCAGGGTGGCCCGCGAAGGGCGGCAGTGCGGCAATCTCGCGGCATGTCCGTTCAATGTTTTGGCAGGGATGGCGTGGGCCCCAGGGCGTGTCCGCCCGCTTCAAGAGCACGAAGTATCGCGAAAATATCTTCCGAAATCGCATCCCGATTCAGTCAAATTTTCGCGGTCGTGCACGGAGCACGACTGAATAGTGCTTTTAGATCAACGGAATATTACCGAGGCGGCGTACTAGCATTGCGGCCGGACAAGCGTACATAATGCTCGTGGTCGCACGCCGGTTTTCACCACTCACATAATAACGGTCGGCCCAGACGGAGGTTTTCGATGACTCTTCAGATTGGCGATACAGCCCCGGATTTCGAAGCCGAAACGACGGAAGGCAAAATCCGCTTCCATGACTGGATGGGCGACAAATGGGTGGTGCTGTTTTCTCATCCCAAGGATTTCACCCCGGTCTGCACCACAGAGCTCGGCACCATGGCGCGGCTCAAGCCGGAATTCGACAAGCGCGGCGTAAAGATCATTGGCCTGTCGGTCGATCCCGTCGACAATCACAAGAAGTGGGCGGCCGACATCAAGGACGTGGTCGGCTTCGCGCCCAATTATCCCATGATCGGCGATACCGACCTGAAGATTTCAAAGCTCTACGGCATGCTGCCGGCGAGCACGAGCGGTTCATCGGAAGGCCGCACGCCCGCGGACAACCAGACCGTGCGCAACGTGTTCGTCATCGGACCGGACAAGAAGATCAAGCTCGTGCTGGTCTATCCGATGACAACCGGACGCAACTTCGACGAAGTCCTTCGCGTGGTCGATTCCCTGCAACTCAACGCGAAACACCGCGTTGCGACGCCGGCAAACTGGAAACAGGGCGAGGACGTGATCCTCACCGGCGCGGTCAGCGACGAGGAAGCCAAGAAGCTCTATCCGAACGGCTGGAAGACACCGAAGCCATACATTCGCGTAGTGCCGCAACCGCACTGAAGAACACGCACTTGCTTTAGTCGCCATACTTGCATTGACTGAGAGAGCGCGGCTTCGGCCGCGCTCTTTGCGTTTAGTCAGGGAGACTTCAATGCTCGTGCTGTACCACACCTCGCATTCCACATGCAGCCAGAAGGTTCGGCTGGTGCTGCACGAGAAGGACGCCAAATTCGACGAAGTGCGGATCGATCTCGCCAAGAAGGAACAGCTCAAGCCGGATTATCTAAAGCTCAATCCGAACGGCGTCGTTCCAACCCTTGTCGATGACGGCGTGCCGATCGTTGAATCGAGCGTTATCTGCGAATACCTGAATGATAAATTTCCGCAAAATCCGCTGGTCCCCTCTGACATCATCGCGCGCGCGCAAATGCGCGCCTGGATGCACTACATCGAGGAAGTCGCGGTGGGCGCAATCCGCGTGCCGTCCTTCAATCGCGCCTTCCTGTATCGTTTCAAAGGGCAGGACCAAAAGCAGTTCGAGGCGCAGGAGATCAATCCGCGCCCCGTGCGCAAGGAGTTGTTTCAGCGCATGGGTTCGCCGAGGGGCTTCTCGAAGCAGGAAATCGATAAATCGCTTGGTGAGCTTTCGGAGACTTGCCGGCGCATGGACGAGGCGATTGCCAAGAAGGGCCCGTGGCTGATGGGCGAACAATTCACGCTGGCCGACGTGCTGGTGATGCCGAGCATCGACCGGATGGCCGATCTCGGCCTGTCGACGATCTGGGAGGAGAAATATCCGCGTGTCAGCGCATGGTACGAACACCTCCAGGCGCGGCCAGCCTTCAAGGCGACCTATTACCCGGGATCGCGCGTATCGGATTTCTTGAATCTCGAACCGCTGTATGCAGCCGGCCGGGAATAAAACGCATGAGCCGCACGACAAACCCCGACGCGGAGTTTCAGCCGCCGTTTGCCAATTTCCTGGGAATGAAAATCACGCAGATTTCCCTGGACAAGGTCGTGGCGGAGATGGTGGTTCGCGAAGAGCTTAACAACCGCTTCGGCGCAATGCACGGCGGAGCGCTGATGGCGCTTGCCGACAATCTCGGCGCCACCGCCACGATGGCGAATTTGCCCAAGGGAGGACGTACCGCAACCATCGAAAGCAAGACCAACTTTTTCGCCGGCATTCCCGTCGGCGACACGGCCTATGCCGAGTGCACACCGCTGCACCGCGGCCGCAGCACGATGGTTTGGCAGACCAAAATCACGCGCAAGGACGGCAGGCTCTGCGCAATGGTGATCCAAACGCAGATCGTCATGCTGCCGGATAAGGCTTAGATTTTCCTCAAGGGCGGGGCGCAAGGCGGCCGGCAATGATTTCGGCTATCTCCAGATCGTCTCCGCTGCCACGCCGGCCAAGACCCTTCACGACGCCGGCCTGATCCGGCACCTCGCGGTTCTGGCTCATTTTCCACTTGCCCTCGAGCCGGGTAACGGCAAAGCGGAATCCGACGATGCCGCGCAACATGGCATCGACGTAGGATCGCGGCGCGTCCGACAGCGCCCACGGTTTGGCTTCGGTCTTTTCCTGCTGCGCTGTCAGTTCGGTCACGTGGCGATGCAGCCATTCGCCGTCGGTCATCACTTCGGGGCGGCCGTAGGCGTGCACGGTCGCATAATTCCAGGTCGGGACCACCTTTCCGTCCTGCGCCTTGGATGGATACCAGTTCGGCGTGATGTAGCCTTCGGGCCCTTGAAAGATCATCAGGGCTTCGCTGACCTCGGCAAGTTCCTTGCAATGCGGATTGGCGCGCGCCAGATGGCACTCGATGACGCCGCGGGGGCCATTCTCCTTCAGGACAGTCGGCAGGTGGCTGGCGTAGAGGCCGCCCGGCCCCGCTGAGACAAGTGCAGCAAAGGGCCTAGCGTGCATCAGCGCGTGCATCTGCGGCACGTCCTCAACGCGAAAATGATCGGGCCGATACATGACAATCACCGTGAGCAGAAATCAGGAACTCTGGCAGAGCAAAACCGCCGGCATCGCGCAAGTGCCCTATCGGTCCAGGGTGGCTCCGGCACTCCGGCTGTCGTGAGCCAAACTCCAGCCTGGCGTGAGCGGGTCCCCATTTGCCATTCGAATCTCCGGATGCCATCGTTCGAGCAAAGCAGCGAGGAATATCATGGATGTACGCGCCGCCGTCGCCGTCGCCCCCGGCAAGCCCCTTGAAGTAACGACAGTCAAGCTTGAGGGCCCGCGCGCCGGTGAGGTACTCGTCGAGATCAAGGCGACGGGAATTTGCCACACCGACGAATTCACCCTCTCGGGCGCCGATCCGGAGGGCCTGTTTCCGGCAATCCTCGGGCACGAGGGTGCGGGCGTTGTCGCCGATGTCGGCCCTGGCGTGACTTCGGTCAAGAAAGGCGACCACGTCATTCCGCTCTACATTCCGGAATGCCGGACCTGCCCTTCATGTCTCTCGCGCAAAACCAATTTGTGCACGTCCATCCGCACGACGCAGGGCCAGGGCGTCATGCCGGACGGCACGTCGCGCTTCTCGCTCGATGGCAAAAAACTCCATCACTATATGGGCTGCTCAACCTTTGCCAATTTCACCGTGCTTCCGGAGATCGCGGTGGCAAAAGTCCGCGAGGACGCCCCATTCGATAAGATTTGCTACATCGGCTGCGGGGTAACCACTGGTATCGGCGCGGTGATCAACACGGCGAAGGTCGAACCCGGCGCGAAATGCATCGTGTTCGGCCTTGGCGGGATCGGACTCAACGTCATTCAGGGGCTTCGCCTGGTCGGCGCCGGGATGATCATTGGCGTCGATCTCAATCCCGAGCGAAAAGCCTGGGGCGAACGCTTCGGCATGACGCATTTCGTCAATCCGGCCGAAGTTGGCGGCGATCTCGTGGCCCACTTGGTCAATATGACCAAAAGCGGCGACGATCAGATCGGTGGCGCCGACTATACATTCGAGTGTGTTGGCAATGTCGCGTTGATGCGCATCGCGCTGGAGAGCTGCCATCGCGGCTGGGGCCAGAGCATCATTATCGGCGTGGCAGGCGCCGGACAGGAAATCGCGACACGGCCGTTCCAACTGGTGACGGGGCGGGTCTGGCGGGGCACTGCTTTTGGCGGCGCCCGCGGGCGGTCGGACGTACCGAAGATCGTCGACTGGTATATGGACGGCAAGATCGAGATCGATCCAATGATTACCCACACCATGCCGCTTTCCGACATCAACAAAGGCTTCGCATTGATGCGGGAAGGCAAGTCGATTTGCGGCGTCGTACTCTATTAGTGAGCAAACCGCGGGCGCCACATTTCTCCGTGAGAGTTTTTCCGTCCGCGAACCAGGCCACGGCCGGCAGCCGGCTACTCGCCCTTGATGTTCGCAGCCTTGATGATGGGAGCCCAGTGCGCGACGTCAGCCGTGTTCATGGCCGCCAGTTGCTCGGGCGATGAACCGGCCGCGGCGATGCCCAGCGGTTCGAATTTCGCCTTCACCGCCGGGTCGCTCAACATCGCGACGCTGTCGGCATTGATTTTTTTGACGATCTCGGGCGGCGTAGCCGGCGGCACGTATAACGCATACCACGATACAGCCTCGTAGCCGGGCACGCCGGACTCCGCGATGGTCGGAAATTCAGGCGCAATCGGGAAGCGCTTGGCCGACGTGACGGCAAGACAGCGTACCTGATGTCCCTGAACCGGCGGCAGCAGCGATCCGGTCGTATTGAACATCGCATCGAGCCGGCCCGCGATCAGATCCGTCATGGCGCCTGCGGCAACGCCGCGATACGGCACGTGCGTGATGTCGATACCGGCCATGCTCTTGAACAGTTCGCCGGCAAGATGCGGAACCGAGCCGATCCCGGGCGAAGCCCAGCTGATCTTGCCGGGATTGGCCTTGGCAAAGGCAATGAAGTCCTCGACCTTCGTAAACGGCGACGAATTCGGCACGACCAGGAGATTTGGATAGGTGCCGACGAGGGAGACAGGCGTGAAATCCTTCACTGGATCGAAGCTGAGCGATGCGAAAAGTAGTCCGCTTACCGCGGGCGCGCCGGCCGTGATCAGCATGGTGTAGCCGTCCGGCGGCGCGTGGGCGAGCGCGTCCATGGCGATCCGTCCGCCGGCGCCCGGCCTGTTCTCGACGATGACTTGTTGCGCCCAGATGTCCGAAAGCCTGCTGGCAACGATACGGCCAGCCGAGTCCATTCCGCCGCCCGGCGGAAATCCGACGTCAAGCTTGACGATACGGGATGGCCAGGTATCCGCGCAGGCAGCACGCACCATCGGTCCGAGAGCGGCCCCCGCTCCGGTAAATTGTAAAAATCGCCGACGCGAAAATTTCACGAGCCAACTCCCTCTTTGGTAACGGGCGACGCTTATTCGGTTTTGATGTTGGCGGCTTTGATAATGGGCCACCATTTCTCGGCCTCGGACTTTTGCAGCGCCGCAAGCGCTGCCGGAGTTTGACGATCACGCGGCACGACTTGCTGCCCGAGTTTGGCGAGCCGGGTCTGCACGTCAGGATCGGCAAGCGATTCGACGGTCGCGGCGTTGAGTTTGGCGATGATGTCCTTCGGCGTGTCTCTCGGCGCCCAGAAACCGAACCAGATGGACGCGTAAAATCCCGGCAGTCCGGCCTCGTCGGTGGTTGGGACATCGGGCAGACTCGGGTGACGCGTCTCCGCTGGAACGGCCAGTGCGGTGATTGTGCCTGCCAGCACCTGCGCGACGGAATTCGAGGCTGGTTCAATCATCATATCGATCTGTCCGGCCATCAGATCCTGCACTGCCGGAGCATCGCCGCGATATGGCACGAATTGAAAGGTCGTTCCTGTCGCTTTCTCGAAGGCGATGCCAGCGAGATTGCCGGTTGAACCCGCACCGGGAATTCCGACACTCGCCTTTCCCGGGTTGGCCTTAAGCCATGTAATGAAGTCCTTGAGCGTCTTGATTCCAAGAGAGTTCTTGACGCAGATCAGAAGCGGTTCGGAAGCGAGTTCCGCGATCGGCGCCAGATCTCCCAGCAGATCGAAATCCAGTTTGTAGAGACCGCCGATCAGGACGTGGGTCGTCAAGGTGCCGACGCTCAGAGTGTAGCCGTCGGGTGCGGCGCGAACGACGCGGGCGACGCCGATACTGCCCGCCGCGCCCGTCACGTTCTCGACGATTATCGATTGGTTGAAAGTTCTTCCCATGCGATCGGCAAGGACACGGGCGATCACATCCGTCGCCCCACCCGCCGAGAACGGGACCACTATGGTGATCGGCCGCGACGGGTAGGTGTCCGCCGCCGCAATCCGCGACAGCGCAGGCATTGCCACAGCGCCGCCTGCCAACTGCAAAAATTTTCTGCGTCGAAGTTTCATGGCGGCTCACTCCGGTTTGAGATTGGCAAACTTCACCACTTTCACCCAGTTCGCCGTATCGGAAGCGATAAACTTGGCGAATTCGGCCGGCGTGTTGGGCGGCATGACGAGGCCGCCAAGATCCAACAGCCGTGCCTTGATTGCCGGATCGGCGATGGCGCCATTGATGCCTTTGTTGAGCACGTCGATGATCGCCGGCGGCGTGCCGGCCGGCGCGCCATAGCCGATCCAGCCGAACGCTTCATAGCCGGGCAGAAATTCGGCGACCGCCGGCACACCCGGCATGAAATCGAGCCGTTGCGGAGTTGTAACGGCGAGCGCCCGTAATTCTCCTGCTTTGACGTGGCCGAGCGAGGTCGGCGTGACATCGAACATCACTTGCACCTGACCGCCCAGGAGGTCGGTCAGCGCGGGCGTGGTGCCGTGATACGGCACGTGAACCAGATCGACGCCAGCCATGACCTTGAACAATTCGCCGGCCATATGCTGCGGGCCGCCGACGCCGGCCGAAGCCATATTGATCTTGCCCGGATTGGCCTTCGCATAGGCAATGAATTCCGGAACAGTCTTGGCGGGGAAGGACGGCAACACTTCCATGATCATCGCAACCCGATGCGTAATGGCAATCGGAGCGATATCGCGGACAAAATCAAATGGCAGGTTGGGTATGAGCGCTTCGTTGATCGTATTTTGCGAGTTCACCAGCAGCAGCGTGTAGCCATCGGGCGGTGCGTGAGCGACGGCCTCGGTCGCCACATTCCCGGTCGCGCCGGGACGGATTTCAACGACGAATTGCTGACCAAGATGCTCGGAGAGATATTGCGCCGTCAAACGGGCGCTGATGTCCGAAGAACTGCCGGCAGCCTGGCCGACCAGCATGCGAACCGGATGCGTCGGATAGTCGAGCGCCAAAGCGCCGCGCGAAATGAATGGCAAGGCAACCGCCCCTGCCCCCAATTTCAGAAAATTTCTACGCTTCACGATTCCCCCCTTGTCCCCAGTTATATGTTTTTATCGGTAGGCCCCCGAACCGGATCAGCTTATCACTTTGCAGGACGTGCGCCATTTGCCGGCGAATGACGAACCGTCGCAGGCAACGCCGCCCTAACGCCATCCTATGACGATCGCCGCGCCAGACGTGTCTCGCGCAAGAACAGGAAAAGGCCGGTGGCAACGACGATTATCGACCCAACGACAAGACTGATCGAAGGGACTTCGCCCCAAACAACGAAACCGATCGCCATCGCCCAGACCAGCATCAGGTAATAGAACGGCGTGACTGCAGCCGCCGGCGCCAGATGCAGCGCCTTGGTCCAGCACCATTGGCCAATGGCGTTGGTAAAACCCGTGCCGAATAGCAGCGCCGCATCGAACGGCGTCGGCCACCGCCAGCCGAAGAACAGCAGGAAGCTGTGAACAACAGTGAGGACGGTGAGTTGCCAGATGACCAGCGTATTGGCCGACTCGGTTCTCGCCATACCGCGTACGGCAACAGTGACGCTCCCGTACATGACCGCATTGACCAGCGCGAACAGCGCGCCGAGCGTAAGCGAATTGGCGCCCGGGTTGGTCACGATCAGCACGCCGACAAAACCGATCAGGAGCGCGCTGCCGCGCACCAGGCCGGCCCGCTCCTTCAGCCAGAAAATTGAAACCAGCGCCGCAAAGAGCGGCGCGGAAAAACTGATGGCGATGGCGCCCGCAAGCGGCATCAGGCTGAAGGCCAGCAGCAATGAGAGCTGCGAAACCGATTGGGAGAGGCCGCGCAAAACATGATCGCGCGGCTTTCTGGTCGCGTAAACCGAAAGACCGGCGACCGGAAAAATCACGGCAGCGGCCGCGATAAATGACGAGAGCGAGCGCAGAAAGAGCACCTCGCCGACTGGATAAGGTCCGATGAGCCACTTGCTGGCCGCCGATGCGCTCGCAAAGAGGGTCGTAGCGAGGATCATCATGACGATGCCGCGCGGCACGTCGTCGCCTCGCGTCTTGACCCGTTGCAGGCCGTTCTGACCGGCTATCGGCCCGCTGGACGCGCTTGCTCGCTTTTCGCCGGTCAGATCGTCCATCGCCCCAACCGCGCACCCGTCATCAATGCCACATCGCACCATTTATCGCATCATCGGCAGCTTTTCGGCACATGGCCGCATCCAGCCAAACGCGCGGCTGCTTCCGGTCCACTTAGCGGTGATGCTGCCGCAAATACTGATGCAGCGAAGAACAGCCGGTTTCTTTCAGCAGATTCTTGAGCATCAGATCGCGCCGGCGGCCTTTTGCAAAGCCGGGCCCATATTCTTTTCGTAATGCCGCAACCTTTGTGTTGCCGTGCTTGCGATCGATTTTTCCGCTCTTGTCACGGTGACGATTGTCGAGACCGCGTTTGGACTTCGCCATCTTTTCCTCCCTGACAGTTCGGAATGAGATTTTGCGCATTCACAACGCGACGCAACCAGGTACCAAGGCAGTCTCGACGAACGAAGCCCCTGGCGCAAGGTGCGGCACGCACCTGATGCTTTTCGTCACCTTCAATCCGGCGCCCGCATTTGCTAAGAGGCCGATGCGCCAACCGGCGAGAGAGCGCACGACGCGCCCAGGGGAGGACAGCCGTGTTCGATCGAATGAGAGCCTCAGCGCGTGCTGCCGCAGCAATCGTGCTGGGCATGGCGGTAAATCCCGCGGCCGCCGAGGATTTCCCGACGCGACCGGTCACGATCATCGTGGCCTCCACGCCCGGCGGCGGAACGGATATCGTCTCCCGCATCATCGCCGAGCAACTCTCCAAGCAACTCGGGCAACCGTTTGTCGTCGAAAATATCCCTGGCGCGGGTTCGCTGACGGGAACAGTCGCGGCCGCCAAAGCAGCGCCGGACGGCTACACGCTGCAAACCGGCCTGAACGCCAGCATGGCCGTCAACCCGAGCCTGTTTGCGCATCTGCCCTACGATCCGGTCCTCGATTTCGAGCCCGTCGGAATGCTGGCGCAATTTCCTTTTGTCGTCGTGGTGAGCAAGAATTTTCCGGCACATTCGATCAAGGAGCTGATCGCGCTCGCCAAGGCGCGCCCGGGCGAGATCAATTATGCATCTGCCGGCAACGGCACCGGTCAGCAATTGTCGATGGAATTGTTCAAACTGATGACCGGGATCAAACTGACGCATGTGCCCTATCGCGGCGCAGCGCCCGCCTATACCGACGTCATATCGGGGCAAGTGCCTATCATGATCGACAATCTGGCGAGCGGACTGGGCCAGGTCCAAGGCGGCAATGTGCGTGCGCTCGCGGTCACCGGCAAAGAGCGTTCGGCGCTCCTGCCCGATGTGCCGACGGTCGAGGAAGCGGGCGTCCAGGGCTATGTCTATTACACCTGGTTCGGCCTGTGGGCGCCGAAAAATACTCCGCAGCCGATCGTCGAGAAATTACATGCGGAAGTGAAAAAGGCTCTGATGACCGATACGGTGCGCCAGCGCATCGCCGCGGCGGCCGGCGTGCCACTCGACATGCCGCTCGCCGACATCAAGCCCTTCCTCAAGGCCGAGATCGCGAAGTGGGCGGATGTGGTCAAGCGTGCCGGAATAACAGTCCAGTAGCTTCAAAACCGGCGTCTGTCCTCCACGACATGGCGGGGAGCTTTCAACCCGCCGCGTCCGTGATAAAGACGCCGCAGCCATGAAACGAGAACGGAGAAATCATGCTTGAGCGATTTGTGATGCGCGCCTCAGCCATTGCGCTTTTGAGTATTGGTATCGTTGCAGCGCCTGCCCTGGCGCAAGATTTCCCGACGCGGCCGGTGACCATCGTCGTCGCCCAGCCGCCGGGCGGCGGCACCGACATCATCGCTCGCATCATGGCCGACCAGCTCTCGCGGAAGCTTGGACAGCCGTTCATTGTCGAGAACCGGCCCGGCGCCGGCACGGTGGTCGGCAGTGCGTCCGTCGCCAATGCCACGCCGGACGGTTACACGCTCCTCATGGGTCTCACCGCCAATATGGCGGTGAATCCGAGCCTTTTTGCAAATTTGCCCTACGACCCGATCCGCGACTTTGCACCGGTCGGCATGGTGGCGAAGTTTCCCTTCGTGATCATCGTCAGCAACAATTTGCCGGTGCATTCGATCAAGGAGCTTATCGCGCTCGCCAAATCGAAGCCCGGCGAGATTAATTTCGCCTCCGGCGGCAACGGAACCGGGCAACACCTGTCGGCCGAACTTTTCAAGCTGGAAACCGGCATCAACCTCACCCACGTTCCCTATCGCGGCGCAGCGCCGGCCTATACCGACGTCATATCGGGCCAGGTGCCGGTGTTTTTCGACAATCTGTCGAGCGCGCTCGGCCAGATCCAAAGCGGCAGCGTGCGCGCGCTTGCGGTCACCGGCACGGAGCGCTCGCCGCTCCTGCCCAATGTCCCGACAGTCGTGGAATCCGGCGTGCCCGAGTACCAGTATTATGTCTGGTTCGGCCTGTGGGCGCCGAAGAAGACTCCGCAGCCGATCGTCGAAAAGCTTAACGCCGCCGTGAAAGTGGCGCTGCAAAGCCCGGAGGCGAAAGAGCATATCGCTGCCGCGGCGGGGGTGCCTTTCGACATGCCGCTCGCCGACATCGATCCGTTCGTGCAAGCCGAAATCGCGAAATGGGCCGATGTCGTCAAGCGCGCCAACATCACGGTGCAGAACTGACGGCCGGCGTCTTTTGCGCTGCACGGTGGAAGCGGCGCGAGTTCCGTTCTGAAGCGATACGAGGAAGGGCAATACCCTGCCCTTCCTCGCCCATCCGGGCCGGAAATTATGCTGGCGCGCTCGGAGAGATTCGAACTCCCGACCCTCAAATTCGAAGTCTGATGCTCTATCCAGCTGAGCTACGAGCGCAATAGTCCGCACAATAATCGGTTCGTCACAAAGTGCCAGCGTGGTCCGCAAACCGCGTGTTGCGCTTTGATGACGGTGTTTCCCGACATGACGGGCCTTGCGGAGCGGAAACTTTCGCCAGCGGCTCTCTCCAAAAGTTCCGTCCATCATGCGTGGCGAATAGAAGCAATATTCCGCTCGCCGCGTGGAACGGGAGGGACAGGCCCTTCGTTAATGGTCAGCACCAACGATGGACGGAGACCCATCATGTCTGACTACAGGAACTCGGATTTCCATAACCCGGAGGACCCATTCCGGAGGGATTCCAGGCTCGACCCGGATGTGCAGGCCAGCAACACCGCCTGGGGCTGGATTGCCGCCGCGGTCTTTGTGGCGGTCCTTCTGGCGGTCGCCTTTGGCGTCGGGCATCAGCCGGGCCAGGGCACCAATACGGCATCCAATGACATAACCCCGCCGCCGGCAGCGACCCGCATGGCACCGCCGGCAACGACCACCCTGCCGCCGGCCGCGACACCCGCCCCGGCGGCGGCCCCGATGATGCCGGCGGCGCCGGCGCAGGGTTCGCAGTGACGGCGTGCAGTGTGTAGCGA
This sequence comes from uncultured Alphaproteobacteria bacterium, assembly GCA_963808205.1. Classification (GTDB taxonomy): domain Bacteria; phylum Pseudomonadota; class Alphaproteobacteria; order Rhizobiales; family Xanthobacteraceae; genus BOG-931. The sequence continues at coordinate 663,120 of CAWEER010000003.1, read as the reverse complement.
TCAATGCGGAACGGCCCCGGCTTTCACCGGGGCCGTTTCACCAATCGCGATCGCAAAACTTGAAGGACTATTCGCGCGCCGCCACTCCCGAGCGGCGGACGAGACATACGAAACGCGCGCCTATCTCATGGCCGAGCCGCCAGACCACCTGATAGTTGCATTCCTTGGCGACATTGTCGCCGGACAGGAGCAGGACGAAATCGTCAGGAACATCGAAGCCGGCGACGTGAAGCCGCACACCGCCGGTGGATAGATCGGTGACGAGGCAGTCGCGCGGCAGCGTGCCGGACGCAATCTGAATCTTGGCCACTCGGTTGATCAGCCGGCGCGGCGCGCGGCGTCTTTCGGGAGCCTTCATGCGACACGGCCCTCAAATGTGGCCGCTTTATCGCGGCCTCACCCACTCTGGGTGGAAACGCTAGCTGAAGGCCATTGCAGGTACGCTAAGTCGAAGGGCCGAATTTTCTTCACATTCGAATGAAATTCTTGACCCGAAGATCTCGATCCGAAGAGAAGATCTTGATCCGAAGAAATGTGGCGCTACGCGAAGGCGGCATCCACGGGCACCCGATAGCCATTCACCAGGCGATTGGTCTCGTTCGCCATGCCGACGACGGCCATAAGCTCGCCGAACATCGCCTCACTCATGCCTGCGTTGCGCGCCGCCGCACTATGGCTCGCGATACAATAGGCACAGCCGTTCGTAACGCTGACTGCCAGATAGACCATTTCCTTGGTGAGCGGATCGAGCGCGCCCGGCGCCATGATCTCCTTGATGCTCTCCCAGGTCCGCCGCAGGGTTGCCGGATCGTGCGCAAGATATTTCCAGAAATTGTTGACGTCTTCGACCTTCCGGCTGCGCTTGATATCGTCGAACACAGCGCGAACTTCCGGCGATGCGTCGCGATATTCGATCGGTGTGCGTGACGGCATGGCTCGATGTCTCCCTGCTTTTCCGCGCATACACTAGCCCCTCGGCGACCGGCGTGGGAGGCCGCGGATCGAACGCCAAAAATTTGAATTGATTTCGCTGCCGGCCATTGATCGCGCCGAAATCAACATTCTGGAGGGTAGTGAACCCAAGGCAGCGCTGTGAATTGGTTCCGCGCGACCGCAACTCCATTGGAAGAGCGTCATGCCACGCACGATCAGCATGCTTGTTGCCGACGATTCGAGCGTCGCACAGAACATCCTTACCGAGGCGGCGCACGATTCGAAGCTGCCGCTGCGGCTGACCACGACCGACAACGGACGCGATTGCCTGACATTGCTGAACGGCGCCAATGTCGATCTCGCCTTCGTCGACGTGCATATGCCGGAACTCTCCGGAACCGAGGCGGTGTGGTCGGCGAGAACGCAGGGAATCCAGACTTTCGTCACACTGATGTCGAGCCCTCCTGCCACCGAGGCGGTGGATCTCGCGATCAGGCTGCGCGCCTACGAATTCCTGTTCAAGCCGTTCACCGCCGCCGACGCGACCGCCATCATCAAGACCTACGATCGAATCGCCTCTCCCACGAAAATCTTGATCGTCGACGATTCATCGTCGGTGCGCACGATCGTGCAAAAAATCCTTCGCGGTACCGTGTTCAATTGCGAGATCGCCGAAGCGGGCGATGGCGACGCCGCCCTCACCTCTTGCCGGACGACATCGTTCGATGTCGTATTCCTCGACTGCAACATGCCCGGCCTGAGCGGCTTTGAAACCATACGACGTCTTCTTCTCGTGCAGCCGGCGCTCAAAATCGTGATGATCTCGAGCGACGACAGCCTCGGCAGGGAAGACGAGGCTCTGGACAAGGCCGCCTGTGCGTTCCTGCACAAGCCCTTCACGTCCCATGAAGTCGATCAGGTATTGCACGCGGCCTTCGGCTTGCGTTCGCCCAACTTGCAGGTGAAAGGCAGCGAACCAAGCTTCGACATTGCCATCGAAGGCAGCACTATCCGCCTCGCCCACAAGTCGAGCGGCCATATTTTTGAATATTTGTGGAGCCACCGGCCGCCCTATCTGCGAAACGCGGTGATCCGCGCCGCGGCGGCCTGCGACATTGCGCCGACACAGGTTGCGCCGGCGGCTGCCAGGACTGCGCTGTCGCAACTGCAGTCGGCGCGGCTTCTTACGGTCCAGTAGAACCTGATCAAACCCAAACCTGATCAAACCATTGTCGCAGGCGCGGCAAGGAGGCACTATCGGCCCCGCAACATGCGGGGTACGCAATCATGCCGAGGACACCGGACTATTTTGCCGGCAAGACCATCATCATCACGGGCGCCGCAAGCGGCATCGGACGCGCCACGGCACAGATTTTTGCGCGCGAACGCGCCAATGTCGTCTGTGCCGACCTCAACGAGGCGGGCGCCAAGGAAACAGCATCGCAGGTCAACGGCAAAGGCAGCCAGGCCCTGGCGCTGAAGGTCGATGTCACCTCGCGCGCCCAGGTCAACGACATGGTGCAGCGCACCGTCGCAGCTTTCGGCGGCGTGCAGTTTTTGTTCAACTCGGCCGGCGCCGCGATCCGGCGCTCAAAATTTCTCGATATAGACGACGCGCTGATGGAGAAAACCTTCGATCTCAACGTCAACGGTACGCTCTACGGCATGCAGGCGGTGCTGCCGCACATGCTCAAGGACAAGCTCGGCGTCATCGTCAACATGGCGAGCATGGCACACCGCCGCGGCGGACCGGGCTCTTCGATCCATTATGCCGCCGCGAAAGGCGCGGTCGTGTCGATGACGCTCGGCGTCGCGCGCGAATTCGCGGCACAGGGCATCCGTGCGCTGTCGATCTCGCCCGGACCGATCCAGACGCCGTTCCAGGACGCGGCGCAATCGTCGCCGGAACTCGTGCAGCGCTTCCTCGAGGACGTGCCGATGAAGCGCTTCGGCAAGCCCGAGGAAATCGGCGAACTCGTGCTGTTCATGTGCTCGGACGCCTGCCCGTTCATGACCGCCGACACGGTCTATGTGAACGGCGGCGGTGGCTGGCGCTAGGCAGCGCGGATCAGGCGCCGCGCGGCCGCCAGACCACCAGGAACACGCCGGCAACGCAGATCGCCATGCCGGCGAGCGCAAGTGGCGTCAGGCGCTCGCCGAACAGCGCCCATGCCATCAGCGCAGTAATCGGCGGTGTGAGATAGAACAGGCTGACGACGCGCGTTGCCGCGGAACGTCGGATCAGAAAATAAAGCAGCCACACCGCTCCGAAAGACAGCACGAAAACGAGCCAGCCGACCGCGAAGAGAAATTGCGGCGTCCAGTGCACGATGCGCGTTTCGAAACCCCATGCCCCGAGCGCAAACAGGAAAGCCGCGGCCGCATATTGGACGACGAGCGCCGGACGCCAATCGATGCCGCCGCCAAATCGCTTCTGGTAGAGCGTGCCGACGGTGATGCCCACGAGCGCCAGGCTGGCGGAGAGCCACGCCAGCGGCGTCGTTTCCCCGGTCGCGATCTTGTTGTGCAGGATCAGGTAAACGCCGGCGAGCCCGAGAACGAGACCGAGCCATTGCCGCGGCACGACACGCTCGCCGAGCCAGCGGTTGGCGATCGTCGAGGTCAGCACCGGCTGCAGGCTGACCACCAGCGCGACAAGGCCGGCGGAGAGGCCGTTCTCGATCGCGATGAATACGCCGCCGAGATAAAGCCCATGCACCATGAGCCCGGTCGCGGCGCTGTGCATAATGCCGCGCCCGTCCGGCCATTTCGGCCGCGTCAGCGCGATGAGGATGCCGAGGAGCAGCACCGCGGCGGCCATGCGGATCGCCAGAAACGTCAGCGGCTCGGCATAGCGCAGCCCGTATTTCGCGCCGACGAAGCCCGAGGCCCAGAACACCACGAACACAGCCGGCGCCGAGAAAACGGCGAAATCCTCGAATTTGCGCGGCATTGCTCTCGGTACTGTTTTTGGCGTTCTTCTTGTCGGCGTTCTTCTTGTCGGCGTTCTTCTTGGCCGCGGCCAGCGTTCTACGCCGCCCGTTCTTCGACCAAGTTGAGCATATCGCGCGTGCGCGTGACACCCGCCGGCCACGCTTTGTCGTAATCGGCGACCAGCATTTTGAAACCGTCCGATTTCAGTGCCGCGTCGAGTTTTGCCATGTCGGAGAATTTGGAACGAGACTCCGTCACTCTCCCCGAATTCCCGCAGCCTTGATGATCGGCCACCATTTCTCGATCTCGGCCTTGTGGAACGCAGCCATGCCTTGCGGCGTCTGCTGCTCGCGCGAGGCGACATCGAGACCGAAATTGGCAAACTTGGCGCGCAAGGCGGGATCCGCGAGCGCCTGCACCATCGCCCCGTTGAGTTTGGCAATGACCTCGGGCGGCGTGCCCTTGGGCGCGAAAAAGCCGAACCATCCCAGCATGTAGAAGCCGGGCACGCCGGCTTCATCGGCGCTCGGGATATCCGGCATCGAGGGCGAACGTGTCGGCGCAAGATTGACCAGCGCCTTGATGGTGCCGGCGCGCACCTGCGGCAACGCGACCGCGCCCTGCACCAGCAACAGATCGACCTGCCCTGAAATCAGGTCGATCATCGCCGGCCCGGCGCCCTTGTAGGGCACGAACAGCATCTGCGTGCCGGTGAGCTTTTGCAGCAAAAGTCCGCCGACCTGTGCGGTGGCGTTCTGATTGACGAATTTGGCGTCGCCCGGATGCTCCTTCATCCAGGCCACCAGGCCTTTCAGATCGTTCGCCGGAAAAGCCTTCGGCGCCAGGAGGAGCTGCGGATTGATCGAGATCAGCCCGATCGGCGCAAAATCGGTCTCAAGGTTGAAAGTGATATTGTAGATGATGGCGCCGACATGGGTGTCCCACTGGCCGATGTCGATGGTGTAGCCGTCGGGCGTCGCGCGCGAGAGACGGCCGACGGCGATCGAGCCGCCGGCGCCGCCGACATTCTCGACGATGACCGGCTGGCCAAGGGCTGCGCCCATCTTGTCGGCCATCAGCCGCGCCGCAAGGTCGGTCGAACCGCCCGGCGGGAACGGCACGATCAGCGTGATCGGGCGCGAAGGAAAAGTATCGGCCTGCGCCGGCGCAATGACGGCAAACGCCGCCAGCACCAGCGCAATCATCAGGTTTCGCATGAGCCCCTACTTCGGCGGCGCCGGAGTGGCCAGCGGCTTGCCCTTCTCGACGATATAGGTGCCGACCAGCTTCGTGCCGTTCGGCCCGCTCCTGGCGCCGTGGATCGTGCCCTGCGGGATAACGAAGCTGTCACCGGCCTTGTAGGTCTTCGGCGGCTGACCGTCGATCATCAGATTAACTTCCCCCTCAAGGAGATAGTCGACCTCCGGGCCGGGATGCGAGTGGCGGGCAACGTCGCTGTTTGGCGGAATCTCGATGACGGCCACGACGGTTTCGCGGTCGCCAGCCGGCACGTCGAATTTCTGGACGACGGTGCGCTTGAGACCGGCCGTCTGCGCGACCGGCGCCATCTGGCCCTGCGCGAAAGCAACGCCGCCCACGGCAAGCGCAACAACGCCGAGCGCAACAACGGCGGCGGCAATGGATTTTCTCAGCATGTTATCCTCCCTGGCTTTTATGGAATGATCATACGCCGGACGAATGATGTTTTGTAGGGTCGCCCGCGCCTAGTTCTTGACTGGCGGGCACGCCCGGTCGGGCAGCCGTAAATCGCACACCGCGACGTCTCTCAAATATTTCATCCACGGCGTGATCTGGTCCCGCGACGGCGCAAACTTGAATGCTTCTGCACGACATAGAGACTGTCATTGCCGGCCATCACCTTGGTCCAGGTGATCTCAGGCTTGCCGGTCGCCGGATTGCGCGGACAATTCAAAAGCCAGACGCCGGCCGGATAGCCGTTCTCAGGACCGCTCACGATCGAACTGGTCGTCGCGCCCGGGCAAGCCTTCAGCCAGCCATCGGCGACCCTGTTCTCGAATTCCTCCGGCGTCGCCTTCAATCCGTAGAAAATCTGCACCGTCACCATTTCGGTCCAGTCGCCGACGGTTTGATCGTCCGGCACCATTTCGTTGATCATCCGGTCGGGCTTGCGATCCTTGAAATCGATTTTGTAGCCGGGCGGGATTGTGACGAGGAGGTTTTCGTTGACGAGCTGCGCCGAAGCGGCGTGCGTCAGCGCGAGCATCCCGGCGAGCGGCAGCAACACACGAATGAACAGATTGTGCTTCATACCGCAAACTATCCCACCTGCGCTGCGGTGTCTCATCCCCCGCCAGCGCGAGGCATTGCGATCCACAATGTCAAACAGCGCACGCACTTTTCCGCTCCGCCTCGCAACAGCGTGGCGGCCGCAATAAACGCCGATGTCTTGATCCGTCATTGCGAGGAGCGAAGCGACGAAGCAATCCAGAACTTCGCGGCTCGACTGGATTGCTTCGCTTCGCTCGCAATGACGAGGAGCAAGCTTTTTGAGGCTCGCTTCCGGTAACGATAAGGAAGCGGAACGCCGGCAGACGCACTGTCGTCAGTCCCGCGACGCTTGCGGCGTTGCGGTCGCACCACGGATCGAGCGGCTTGCGCCGCCCGTCCGCTATCGGGTGCGCTCGCCTGCCGGCGTTCCACCACGGCTCTTCCCCAGGGACTCGTCATCCGCTGGGTGCGGCATCGGGCCAGGCTTCGTGGGACTTGGCGCTCACGCGGCGGGGGTCACTCCGCCAGCGCCATTCCCACATCCAGCGAAGCACCTCGCACACCGGTCATAATGCCGGCAGGCTGATGCCCGAACCGCCCGGGAGCGCGACTGATGAGGCCACACCCGCGGGAACCGCCCCAGCCCCTTTCCGCCCGGCATCACCCGGACGGCGTCCTTTCGGGCGGGGTTTGATTCGCCGCATTAGTATCCAAAACGGTGACAAAAGTCAATAGATCGGTGACGAGATTTCCGGCCTGCTTTCGCCACTCGCTCTGCGAAGGCGGAGTCCCTTCCTTCGGTCTCACACCGGCAAATTATCGTGCTTGCGCCCCGGCATCTCGACCGTCTTGCCCCGCAGCATCGCCAGCGCGCGCGCGATCCGCGGCCGCGTTGCGTGCGGCATGATGACATCGTCGATATAGCCGCGCTCGGCGGCGATGAAGGGCGACAGGAAGCGCTCTTCGTATTCTTTGGTGCGGGCGGCGATTTTTTCCGGATCGCCGATATCGGCGCGGAAGATGATCTCGACCGCGCCCTTGGCGCCCATCACCGCGATCTGCGCCGTCGGCCACGCGTAATTGACATCGGCGCCGATATGCTTTGACGCCATCACGTCGTAGGCGCCGCCAAAGGCCTTGCGCGTGATGACGGTGACGAGCGGCACCGTGGCCTGCGAATAGGCGAACAGCAATTTCGCGCCGTGCTTGATCAGGCCGCCATATTCCTGCGCCGTGCCCGGCAAAAATCCCGGCACATCGACGAAAGTGACGATCGGAATGTTGAAGGCGTCGCAGAAGCGCACGAAGCGCGCCGCCTTGCGGCTGGCATCGCTGTCGAGCACGCCCGCGAGCACCATCGGCTGATTGGCGACGACGCCCACGGTGCGGCCGGCGATACGGCCGAAGCCGACGACGATATTGCGCGCAAACGATTCCGACAGTTCGAAGAAATCGCCCTCGTCGACGGTTTTGAGGATCAGTTCCTTGATGTCGTAGGGCTTGTTGGGATTGTCGGGCACCAGCGTATCGAGCGAATTGTCCATGCGCTCGGGGCTGTCGAACGACGGCCATTCCGGCACGCCCGCGGAACAACTCGCCGGCAGGAAATCGAGGAGCCGGCGCATCTGCAACAGCGTCTCGACGTCGTTGTCGTAAGCGCCGTCGGCGATCGAGCTTTTGGTGGCGTGCACGGATGCGCCGCCGAGCTCTTCGGCGGTGACGATCTCGTTGGTCACGGTCTTCACCACATCGGGCCCGGTGACGAACATGTAGCTCGTGTCGCGCACCATGAAGATGAAATCGGTCATCGCCGGCGAATAGACGTCGCCGCCGGCGCACGGGCCCATGATCACCGAAATCTGCGGGATGACGCCCGAGGCGATGACGTTGCGCTTGAACACCTCGCCGTAGCCGCCAAGCGCGGCGACACCTTCCTGGATGCGCGCGCCGCCGGCGTCGAACAGGCCGACGATCGGCGCGCGCGCCCGCATCGCCATGTCCTGGATCTTGATGATCTTGCCCGCATGCGTCTCCGACAGCGAGCCGCCGAACACGGTGAAATCCTTGGCGAAGGCAAACACGGTGCGTCCGTTGACGGTGCCGAAGCCCGTGACCACGCCGTCGCCCGCGATATGCGACTTCTCCATGCCGAAATCGGTCGAGCGGTGCTCGACGAACATGTCGATTTCCTGGAAGGAGTCGCGGTCCATCAGAAGCTCGACCCGCTCGCGCGCGGTGAGCTTGCCGCGCTTGTGCTGCGCCTCGATACGCGCCGCGCCGCCGCCGCCGCGCGCGCTGGCCCGGCGTTCTTCGAGCTTGCCGATAATGTCGGTCATAATGGCTTCTGGTCCGCTTGTGGCGGCCGCTCTCCTGGCTAAGATTTGCCGGCCGGATTGCTATGGCTCTTTCATAGCAAGAGCCGCGCCAAGCGTCACGCGGCGCTCATATTTCCTCCCCCGCTATCACGGCAGGGGATGAACCGGTCTCTGCAGGAGGCCGCCGTCAGGCGTGCGGCCAATGCCGGTCGCGGAACCAGGTGCGGAATTCCGTCATCTTGGCGCGCTGCGCCACCGGCGCATGGCGCTTGCAGGTCGACGCCTCGTCGCTCCTGTCCGGCGCGCCCCAGCGCAATTCGACGCAGTCGTTCGGGTTGTAGGCCATTTCAAGATCGGCCATGCGGCCGATGACGTCCTGCAACGAGAGCGTCCATTGCGAGCCGTCGCTGCGCGTATAGGAAAACTTGTGGCCCGCAAGCTCGGTCGCAAGCGCCGCCTGCAACTGCGCCTTCACGTCCGCCGGGCTTTTGCCGAATGGCATGGCGTAGCGTTCGGGATGCCGTTCGACGCGATCCGGATAGCCGCGCACCACGTCGATCGCGATCAACAGGCGGAAATCGCGCGCCGGGGTCGAGAAATCCTCCCAGGCGCCGGTCGTCTCGAAGATCGCGGGGCCGTCCGGCATGGCCGTGTCGCCGGGCTTGCTGACCTGGTATTTCCGTCCGTTTTCCACCGACGTGACGCGCGTCTTCACCTGTTCGTCCAGCGAAGCGATCGCGTCCTTCAGCGCCAGCAGCGGATCGAGCGGCTGCGGCGACATCACCTGCTCCATCCGGTCGTAAAACTCTTCGAGTTCGAGCGACGACTGCTCGAGTGAAAAATTGCCGTATTGCGGATCCTTGGCGATCTCGGCGTTGGTCAGCCGCCGCAGTGCGCCGTTCGGCTCGCGCACGATCGGCCGGAAGTTCTTGAAGCCCGGGCTGCCAAGCCTTGGATCGTGGACGAACAGGAAATTGCCGCGCCAGAAGCGCTTGCGCGTCACCGAGCCGTCAGGCTCGGCGTCGACCGCAAGGAAGATGCCGGCCGCGCCGCCGGACTGCGGCACGCGGCGCACCAGCATGAGGACGTGTCCGTAGGGATCGGCATAAACGGTGCCGGGGCGCAGAGCCTCCTGCGTGAGCGGCACCATATAGAAATCGGTATTGTCGTCGGCCGCGGCGACCCGCACCGAACCGGTGTGCACGACGTCGCCGACGGCACGCAGATAAACGCCGAACGACGGCGGCCCTGACGGTTTCGGCGGAGCCTGTGGCACGGCGGCCGGCGGAGGTTCAGCCGATGGCGGCGGCGCGCCGGCCGCGGCCGTTTGTTCGGGCGGCGGAGGCCGCGTGACCTCGGGGTGCTGGATGTCGAACCACTGGTAGCATTTCGGCGGCGCGCCATTGAGGCCGCGCGAGCAGTTCGAATAGCCGAATGGCAATTCCATCTTGTAGGCGAAATAGGCGCGCAGGAAATAAACGAAATCGGCGCAGTCGGGACGCACCGTCATGGCGCCCGCGTCCTCATTGGAACCGAGAAAGTCGAACAGCATGTTGCGCGATTTGTCGCGCAGCGCGCCGCTCCAGGTCTTCCACGACAGATCGGCGTCGAGCGGCGCGTCGAACAGTTTCTGGATCCAGGCCGAAAAGAGATCTTCCGTGACGCGGTTCCATGCATTGCGCACCGGCCAGACGCTGGCCGCCGTGCCGCGCGGCTTCGGCGGCTCGTTGGCGAGAACGGCGATGTCACGCGTGACCGTGTTGCATCCGGCGGCCGCGCCGGGGCGTGTGAGCGTTGCGTGCCAGGTGCCGGGCGCGGGCGAAGCGACCTCGGCGTACCAGAAATAGGGCGGGCCGCCCTGTATGCCGGCGGATCGCGCCGTAACGCTTCCGTCGGGGCCGGCCAGCGTCAGCACGCCGTCTATGGGTTTCTCAACGGCGACGATGACGCGCAGCGGCGCGCCCTTCCACGGCGTGATCGGCGCGGGCAGGAACGCAACCTCGTCGGCGCCGCCGCAGACAACGGACAGATTGTCGGCTCGTCCGTTCCCCGCCGAAAACATGACGACAAAGAGCGCACTTGCGATCACCAAGAACCGGTGTCCTGAAAACAATCGAACCACCTTGCTGTAACGCCCCCAGCCTGTGCTCGTCCCAGTCAGCCCGGATTGCAGGATACCGAACTGTCGGCGATCAGTCAGCGGACACCAAGGCGAATTTGCGACCGGCCGCGGCGTGCCCGGATTGCCGATAATCCCGCCCAAACGCGGGTCTTGCTCATTCTCGAGCGGTACCGGCGACCTCCTCGACCGCCTTCACGATCCCGGCATAGCCGGTGCAGCGGCACAGATGGCCGCTCAAAACCTCGCGGATTTCGTCGCCTGTGGCCTGCGGATTGCGCAACAGATAATCCGTAAACGACATCAGGATGCCCGGTGTGCAGAAACCGCATTGCAGGGCGTGGTTGTTGCGAAAGGCCTGCTGCAGCGGGTTGAGCGTGCCATCCGGGGCCGCGAGCGATTCCACGGTTTTGACGTCCCTGCCCTCGACCTGCACCGCAAGCGTGAGGCAGGAACGCGCCGCGACGCCGTCGATAAGAACGGTGCACGAGCCGCAGATGCCATGCTCGCAGCCGACATGGGTGCCGGTCGCGCCGAGCCCGTGGCGCAGGAAATCGCAAAGCAGCAGGCGCGGCTCTGCTTCGGCCGCAAGCTTGCGGCCATTAAGCGTCAGCGCGATCCGCACGCGCTCGTTCTTCTTCAGGCGGCGCATTTGAGAGCCTCCGCGACGACGAGGGGCCCGAGATTGCGAAGGAGATCGCGGCGCAGCGCCGCCGAGGCATGAAGATCCTCGTAGCCTTCGAGTTGCTCCGCCCATTCGCCGATCGCATCTGCGGCATTCGTGCCTTCAATGCGGCGCACCGCGGGCCGGCCGGCCATGCCGCCGACGCCAAGCCGCACCGTACCGTTGCCTTCGGCCGCCGCGGCCAGAGCGACGATCGCGAAGTCACCGTGCCGCCGCGCCACTTCGCGGAATGCGACGCCCGGATTGCCGTCAGCGGGGAAGCGCACCGCCGTGATCAATTCATCTGCTTCACGCGCCGTGGTCAGCATGTCCTGCTGAAATTCACCCGCGGCGACGACACGCTCGCCACGCCGCGAACGCAGCACGACCTTGCCACCAAGCACCGCGAGCGCCAGCGGCAATTCCGAACTCGGATCGGCGTGCGCGATCGATCCGCACACGGTGCCTTTGTTGCGGGTCTGGAAATGGCCGACGAAAGGAATTACCGCGGCAACCAGCGGCAGCTTCTGTGCAAGCTGCGGCCACGCCATCAGTTTGTTCTGCGTCACCGCGGCGCCGATCTCGATCGCATCGCCGAGATCGCGAATGGCATCGAGCGCGGCGATCCGCGATATATCGATGAGCGTGCCTGGATCGATCAAGCGCAGGTTCAGCATCGGCACCAGCGACTGGCCGCCGGCAAGGATGCGCGCGTCGTCGCCGTATTCGGCGAGAAGAGCCACCGCCTCCTCGACCGTGTCCGGCTGCACATAGTCGAACGGACGCGGCTTCATGTCTTCGTTTCCATCAAGGCGTGGATGCGCCGCGGCGTTGCCGGAAGCGTAACATCACCGATGCCGAGCGCGTCAGCGATGGCGTTGGCAATGCAGACCGGCGTCGACATGCAGTTGCCTTCGGCGAGTCCCTTGGCGCCAAGCGGCGTCAGTGGCGACGGCGACTTGTAATGAAGGATTTCGACGGCGGGAATTTCGCTCACCGTCGGCACCAGATAGTCGGCGAAGGTGCCCGAGAGGAACGCGCCCTCCTCGTTATAGGTGAACTCCTCGTAGAGCGCAGTCGCAACGCCTTGCGCGAAGGCGCCGCGGATCTGGCCGGTGGCGATCATCGGATTCATGATGCGTCCGGCGTCGTGCATCGTCACATAGCGGTCGATACGGACTTCATAGGTCAGCGGATCGATTTCGATGCCGCACATGTCGAAGATGAAGCCGTAGGTGAGCGACGTATTGATGCGGTCGTCGTGCGCCGGCGGCTCGAGTTCCGGCGGCGACCAGATGCCGGTTTCGCTCAAGGCCGGCGCCATGTCTTCCGGCAGCATGACCGGCGACCAGTGCGAGGTCGCCGCGACCCGGCCGAATGGCAGTGCGTTGTCCGGGTTTGATTTGCTGCGGATTTTCCCGCCGGCGAGTTCGACGTCCTCCGGCAACACGTTGAGTTGCTTCGCCGCGATGCCCTTGAGCTTTTCCCGCATCTGCACGGCGGCCATATGGGCTGCGACCGCCGTGCCCGAGGCGAACCGGCTCGAATAGGTGCCCGCCGCGATCGACCATTGGTCCTTTGCGGTGTCCAGTTCCAGAACGACCTCGATATCGTCCGGTGCGAGGCCGAGTTCATCGGCAACGATTTGCGCCAGCACGGTTTCGGCGCTCTGCCCCTGCACCGTGACATCGGCGGTCACGGTGATGGCGCCGAGCGGGTCGACGGTCACGGTCGCCATCGACACCGCGCCGTTCTTGGGACCGGCTTTTTCGCGCGCCGCCGCCGTCATCAGTGTCGAGAGGTAGCCCATATTCGACATGGCGGGCTCGACCACGACGGCAAAGCCGATGCCGTATTTGCGGCCCTTCGCGCGCGCCGTGTCGCGCCGCTGCTTGAGATCGGCGAGCCGGCCGTCGCCGATCGTCTTGGCGACGGCGCGCGCGTAATCGCCGGAATCATAAAGTGCGCCCGCCGCCGCGCGATACGGAAACTTTTCCGCCGGAATGAGGTTGCGCCGGATCACATCGAGCGGGTCGAGCTTCAGCTCGACCGCGATGCGCTGCATCAGCCGCTCCAGCGCCAGATAAAGCTGCGGACCGCCAAAGCCGCGGATCAGGCTCGCCGGCATTTTATTGGTGAGCACGACCCGGTTTTTCACCATGACATGCTCGATGTCGTAGGCGCCGGTCACGGCACCATGCATGCGGTAAAGCGGCCCCGGCATCGGCGCGCGCAGGAACGCGCCGTAATCCTCCAATTGATCGAGTTTCAGCGCGAGGATGCGGCCGTCATTGTTCACGGCCGCTTCGATCTCGGTCACGCGGTTCGGACCGGAACTCGCCGCGACCAGGTGCTCGATGCGATCCTCGACCCATTTGACCGGCCGCCCGGTGATTTTCGCAGCCAGCGCCACGAGGACCACATACGGAAAGACCGAAAGCTTTATGCCGAAACTGCCGCCGGAATCCGGCGGAATGCGCAGCCGCAATTTCGGTCCCGTCACGCGCAATGCGCGCGCCATGACCGGGTGCATCGAAAACGGCCCCTGGAAATTCGCCAGCACGTCGTAATTGCCCTTGGCCGGATTGTGCTGTGCGACGACGACGTAACATTCGATCGGCGTGAACGAGAGACGCGGAAACTCGACCCGCGTCGCGATGCGGCGGTCGGCCCGGGCGAAAGCCGCCTCGGGATCGCCGTAGGAAAAGTCGCGGACCGAGATTTCGTTGGTCTTGGCCTCCGGATGCACAAGCGGCGCGGACGCCCGGCAGGCCGCCTCGGGATCGATCACCGGGTCGAGCGGTTCATAGCCGATCGCTACGAGCTCGGCTGCGTCCTCGGCGATATAGCGGCTTTCGGCGACGACAAGCGCGACGGGCTCGCCGACATAGCGCACGGTTTCGACGGCAAGCGCCCATTGCAGCACCGGCACCTTGATGGCTGCGAGGAACGGATCGGAGAGTTTTCGCACATCGTCGCCGGTGATGACCGCCCAAACGCCGTCGTGAGCGAGCGCGCCTTTGATATCGATATCCACGATCCTGGCGTGCGCGTGCGGCGACCGGATAACGTGAGCGTGCAAGGTGCCGACCGGAACCGGCAGATCGTCGGCATAGCGGCCGCGGCCCGACAAGAGCGCGGGGTCTTCCTTGCGAAGAATTGATTTGCCGAGATGTCCGGCCATGAATTCGAGACGTCCTCCCTCATCGTTTTCTACATCCGCGACGGAATATTGTCACATGCTGGCGCGCCGTCGGCGTCTCCACTAACATCGGGCAATGGATCAATCCGCTACCGGATCCGGCATTGGTCAGCCGGTGCGCCGCCGCGAGGATTTGCGGCTGGTGCGCGGGGCCGGCCGCTACACCGCCGACGAGAATCTGCCGGATCAGGTGTACGCCGTCATGCTGCGCTCGCCGCATGCGCATGCGCGTATCCGCGGGATCGCAACCGGCAACGCCAAGGCCATGCCCGGCGTGCTCGCCGTGCTCACCGGCGCTGATGTCCTCGCCGACGGCCTAAAACCCATTCCGCACAAACCGTGGTCGCCGCACCCGGCGGAAACCCAGCTCCGGAACAAGGGCGGCGTTCCGCCCTTCGAGGCGCCGCATTATCCGTTGCCGGCCGACAAGGCGCGCTTTGTCGGCGAAGCGGTCGTGATGGTCGTCGCCGAGACCGTGCATGCGGCAAAGGACGGCGCCGAGGCGGTGGAGATCGACTACGAGGCTTTGCCCGCGGTCGTCGAGACCGCCGCCGCCGCGCGGCAGGACGCACCGATCGTCCATGAACCCGCCCGGACAAATGTCTGCTTTGATTCCGAGCTTGGCGACGCCGCAGCGACGCATGCCGCATTCGCGCGCGCCGCGCATGTGACGCGGTTCGAAACCTGGGTGCAGCGCGTGACGGGCGTGCCGATGGAGCCTCGCGCCGCGCTCGCCGCCTACGACAGGGACACCGGGCGCTACACGCTTTACGCCGGCAACGGCGGCGCGGTGCGGCTGAAAAACGATCTCGCTACAATGCTCGGCGTGGCGCCGGAAAAAGTTCACGTGCTGATGCAGGACGTCGGCGGCAATTTCGGCACGCGCGGCATGATCTATCCGGAATTCGCGCTGGTGGCGTGGGCGGCGAAGAAACTCGGCCGGCCGGTCAAATGGATCATCGACCGCCACGAGTTGTTCCTGAGCGACTACCAGGCCCGCGATCTTGTCGTCGAGGCAGAGCTCGCGCTCGACGCCAAGGGCAGATTCCTGGCGATGCGCGGCTCCAATATCGGCAATCTCGGCGCCCACACCACGAACTTCGCAATGGTGCAGAAGGGCGTGCAGATGATGTCGAGCATCTATCGCATGCCGGCGGCGCATTTCCGCGCGCGCGCCGCATTGTCGAACACCTCGCCGACCCGCCCCTACCGCAGCGCCGGCCGCCCGGAAGTGATTTTCGTCATGGAGCGGCTGATCGACCTCGCCGCGCGCGACCATGGTTTCGATCGCGTCGCGCTGCGCCGCAAGAATCTGGTGACGGAAAAGGAGCTGCCTTACAAAAATCCGTTCGGTGTCGAATACGACAACGGCGACTATATCGGCGGCATGGACTGGGCGCTCAGGCTCGGCGACTGGGCAGGTTTCAAGACGCGCCGCGCCGAGGCGAAGAAACGCGGCAAGCGCCGCGGCATCAGCGTCGGCAATTATGTCGACATCTCGACCGGCGTGCCGCGCGAGAAAGCCGAGATCACGGTATCACCCGAAGGATTTGTCGAACTCGTCATCGGCATTGTATCGCAGGGCCAGGGCCACGAGACGAGCTTCGCGCAGCTCGTCTGCGAATGGCTCGGCGTGCCGATCGAAGCCGTACGTTTCGTGGCCGGCGACACCGACCGCGTCACAGTCGGCGGCGGCGCCCATTCCGGCCGCGGCATGCGGCTCGGCTCGATCGTCATCAAGAAATCGACCGACGGCATCATCGAGAAGGGCCTGCGCATCGCCGAGCATCTTTTGGAAACGGCGGTAGCCGACATCGAATTCAAGAACGGACGCTTCGCGGTGAAGGGAACGAACCACGCCGTCGGCCTTTTCGAAGTGGCGCGGGCGGCAGCCGAGCGCAGCGACTTGCCGGAGGATTTGCGCGGGCCGCTTTACGCCGCCTGCGACGAAACCGTGCTGGTGGCGAGCTTCCCTTATGGCGCGCATGTCTGCGAAGTCGAGGTCGATCCCGAGACCGGGAAAGTCACGCTGATCAATTACGTCGCCATCGACGACGTCGGGCGCGCCGTAAACCCGCTCATCATTCACGGCCAGGTCCACGGCGGCATCGCGCAAGGCGTCGGCCAGGCGTTGCTCGAACACGCGCATTATGATCCGGAGAGCGGACAGATGCTCGCGGGCTCGTTCATGGACTACGCCATGCCGCGTGCTTCGGACCTGGTGTCCTACATTACCGAGATCAGCGAAGTGCCCTCGTCCACCCACCCGCTCGGCATCCGCCCCGCGGGCGAAGGCGGCACGGTGCCGGCGCTGGCCGTGGTTGTGAACGCGATCGTCGATGCACTATCGGACTTCGGCGTGCGGCATGTCGAAATGCCGGCAACGCCGGAGCGCGTCTGGCAAGCGATCCAGGACGCACGGGCGAAATAGCCCGGTCCTACTCCGCCGAAGCGCCTGACAGAACTTTGCGGATGCTCTCGCGCACCGTTTCGCGCTCGGGCTCGCTGATGCCGGCGACGAGCGTCGCCTGGTAGGCGATACGCGCCGGCCGTTCGAACACCATGAGCCGTTCGCCAAGCCGCACCGCTTCCTCGATCGAATGGGTGATGAAAATCGACGTCGCTCCGGTCTGCCGCAGCAGGCCGCGAAACTCGTCGCGCAAGGCATTGCCGGTGTGCTCGTCGAGCGCGCTGAACGGCTCGTCGCACAACAGGATATCGGGCTTGGTCGCAAATGCGCGTGCAATCGATACGCGCTGCCGCATGCCGCCGGACAGCGCGTGAGGATAGCTGTGCTCGTGTCCGGACAGGCCGAGGCGCGCCAGCCACGATGCGGCAATCTCCAGGCGTTGCGCCGCAGGCATTTTATTCAGCTCAAGGCCGAGCGCGACATTGTCGAGCGCGGTACGCCACGGCATCAGCCGGTCGTTCTGGAACACGATGCCGATCTTGCCGCGAAACCAGGTGAAATCGGCATAAGGGTCGTGACCCTGCACCGTCACCCGGCCGCCGGACGGCCGAATAAGCCCGGAAATCAGATTGAAAGTCGTCGACTTGCCGCAGCCGGTCTTGCCAAGGATCGCCACCAATTCGCCGCGGCCGATGCTGAAACTCAAATCCCGAACCGCCTCGAACGGCATCCCGCCCTCGGGCCGCGGAAACGACTTGCTGACGTCTTCGAACAGGATTTCGGGCGCCGCACTCACAACGCGTGCTCGGCGACGGCACGATAGCGAAGCGCGCGGGTCTCGATCAGGGTTATGCAGCCCTGAACCACAAGAACGAAAATCACCAGCACGAGCGTCCAGGCAATGGCGCCCGCCATGTCGAAGATCTGCTGCTGCTGCAACAGCTCGTAACCGACGCCACCGGTTGCGCCGACAAGCTCGGCGACGACAACGACGCGCGATGCGTTGCCGAGATTGACCTTCCAGGCCGTGAGAATGCCCGGCAGCACCGTCGGCCAGATCAGCGTCTTGAACAGATCCAGCCGGCTCGGACGAAACGACAATGTCATCTCGAACAGGTCCTTCGACATGCCGCGATAGGCATCGAGGACCTGAAAGGTGAAAGCCGGCAGCGTCGTCATCACCATGATAAAGAAAATGCGGAATTCGATGCCGCGAAACCAGATGATCGCGATCACGACCCACGACAGCGCGGGAATGCCCTGATTGAAATTCAACAGCGGATAAATGTACCGCTCGACGACCGGCGAACGCGCCATCGGCATTGCCAGTAATGTTCCGAGCACAAAAGCGCCGGCAAGTCCCGCAAGAATGCGGGCGCTGGTGGCGAGCGCATCGCCGATCGAGTTCAATGACGTAAAGATTTCCGCAAGACGCTCGGCAATTTCCGGAATTGATGGAAACAGGAAATGCGGAACGAACAACGAGACGATCTGCCAGACGGCAGCAAGAGCGGCGAACGAAACGACGCTTTCATAGTGAAAGCCGCGAAACCCAAAACCTTGCCGACACCGCGTGCGCCCCCGGCATCGCCGCCCGCAAGCCGACATCACTCCATCTCGCCGCTGTAAATCGACGATGACGGCGGCATTTCCTTGAGCAAGCCGACATCCATGCCGGCCTTGTAGGTCGCGCCGATCTCCCTTGTGATCTTGCCGGCCGGCTTGAGATCGAGCGCCAGCCGGGTGTTCTCCTGGATCATGGCGGTGACCGCCTGCCGTTCCGACTCTTGTTTGAGCGTCGCGACAAGTGGCGCAGCCGCGGCCGGGTTGGCCGTCACCCAGGCCGCCGCCTGCTTATAAGTGCGATAGAGACCCGGGATCAGATCGCGATGCGATTGGATCCATTCGTCATGCGCGGCGACACCGAGATAAGGCAACACGCTGCCGCCCGTGAACGCGTGCCACACCTTTGCGATATTGAGGTCGATGACGCCAATATCCGGACGGTTCGCCTTCACAATGGAATAGGC
The DNA here is from genome assembly GCA_963808205.1 of uncultured Alphaproteobacteria bacterium. GTDB lineage: Bacteria > Pseudomonadota > Alphaproteobacteria > Rhizobiales > Xanthobacteraceae > BOG-931. The sequence continues at coordinate 644,263 of CAWEER010000003.1, read as the reverse complement.
CGGCTCCCACATCTGCACCGCGTCCGCACGATCGGCCATGGCGTAACCGACCAAGCCCGGCGTTGCCGTATTGACGACCTGGAATGAATTCGGATCGACGCCCTGCTGTTTCGCAAACCACTCGAACATCGCGTAATTCGTGGTGCCCTTGGCCGCGGCAAGCTGTTTGCCGGAAAGATCCGCGAGCGTCTTGATATCCTTTCGGCCCGTCACCACCGTGCCCCAATAATCGAACAGGTTGAACAGATAGCTCGACTTGATGCCGCGCGTGGTACCCAGGCCGACGATCAGCACCGAGGCGCTGCCGCCGACCTGAAACTCGCCCGAATTGAACTCTGCCGCATAGGCATCCGGCGGCCGCTCGGCAAAGGTGATGTCGATGCCGTTTGCGATATCGAATTTCTGCTGCTTGATGACGGCGGGGAAGATGGCGCCGAGCGACGGCGGATTGAACACCACGATGGTCACCGGCACCGGCTCGGCAGCACGAGCGTCCGTCGCGGCAAAGCCGGCCAGCAACGCAGCCGCAACAATCGTGATGAAACGCTTTTGCATTTGCCCCCGTCCCCAGTTGAATTTCCGCGCAGCCGAGCATTCGTTTACAACGCGTCCGGCATGGTGCTAGATAAGTTGCAGTCATTCAAGACGCAGGCGATGGACGGTGGCGAATTGTCTCGCCCGGCAGGAGCCGATTCAACGGTGCAAGCTGAAGACCTTCGCGATCGCGATTTTCAGAAGATTTTGCTGATCAAATTGTCGGCCATGGGCGATGTCGTGCAGACATTTCCCGTGCTGAACGCATTACGGCGGCGTTATCCGGATGCGCGGCTGGATTGGCTGACCACGCCGGGCATTGCCGAACTGCTCCGGCACAACCCCGCCATTTCCAGCGTCATCGAATTTCAGCGCGACGACTGGTCGACGCCGTGGCGGCTCGCGCCTTATGTTAGCTCCGCCCGACTCCTTGCGGCGCTTCGCGCCGCCAAATACGACCTGGTGCTCGATCTGCAGGGTCAGTTGCGCAGCGCCGTTTTTGCCTATGGCTCGGGCGCGCCCGTGCGCATCGGTTTCGACAAGCCGCGGGCCGGCATATGGGACACATCCCCGCGCAAAATTCCGGATGAAGCAAAGAAGCACGCGTGGCGAGGCGCGCGCGAAGGCAGCTGGCTCGCCTATACGGACCGCATTACGCTGCCGACACTCGATATGCATCCGGTCGAGCGCTATCTGCGCATTGCACCGATGCTCGGCCTTGGCGATGAGGCTCCGGACTTCTCCTTTCCCATTCCGCAGGAAGCAGCGACCCGTATCGAGGGATTGCTGGACTATTACGACATCGGCAAAGCGCGGCTGGTTGCGCTGGCGCCGGGCACGAATTGGGAAACAAAGCATTGGCGCGCAGACGGTTTTGCCGAAGTGGCGCGCAATCTGGTGCAAAAGGGCAATGCCGTAGCTCTGATCGGCTCACCGGGAGAGCGCGCATTGTGTGAAGAGATCGCAAAGCTTTCGCCCGGTACCGTCAATCTTGCGGGAGAGACGACGTTGAGTGAACTTGCCGCACTCATCCGCCGCGCCACGATCTGCGTCACCAACGATTCCGGGCCGATGCATCTTGCCGTCGCGCTCGATCGTCCGGTGGTGAGCGTTTTTGGACCGACCGATCCGGTCTGGGCCGGTCCTTACCGCAATGGCACGGTAGTGAACGCAGAATTGCCGTGCTCGCCCTGCTATCTACGCCTGCTCAGCCGCTGCCCCAACGGTCACGCCTGCATGCACGACGTCAGTGCGGACCTTGTCACCGAACGCGTCGACAGCATCCTTGCCAAATTGCCGAACCGCACCAAGACGGCCGCGCCGCAGGCAAGCCGGCATTAGCGATGCACTGCGGTCACGCCACCGCATCGCGCCAGAACCTAATGCCAGTACGGCGGAAAGCCCGAGCTTTTCTCTTGCGCCGCGAGAAGGCGCAACATGGCCGGCCATTCGAGCACGCCGTAAGGCCGGCGTGTGCCCGGCTGATAGAGGTGCGCGGTGTGAGCGAGAACATTCTCGCCCGGCATGGTCAGTTCCGCGCGCGCCGCCATCGCATCGACCTGCGACCGGCATGACATTTCCAACTGATACATCGTGTTGAACGCCTGCTGGATCGTCGGCCCGCAGGTGAGGAGACCATGATTGCGCATGATCAAAGCGTCGTGCGGTCCGAGATCGCTGACAATCCGCTCGCGCTCGTCGGTGTCGACCGCCGGTCCTTCGTAATCGTGGTAGCCGAGGTGGCCGACGAAACGGATCGAGGTCTGCGACAACGGCAATAACCCGCATTTCATCGCGGCAACCGCCATGCCGGCCCGGGTATGCGTGTGCAGCACGCAGGCGACATCGGGCCGCGCCTTATGGATCGCGCCATGAATGACATAGCCGGAAACGTTGAGGCTATAGTCGGTATCCGGCTTGGCGACGATATTGCCCTCGACATCGATCTTCACCAGGCTCGAGGCTGTGATCTCCTTGTAAAGCAGCCCATAGAGATTGATGAGCAGATGTTCGGTGCCGGGAATTCGCGCCGTGATATGGTTGTAGATCAGGTCGGTCATCTCATAGGCGTCGACCAGCCGATAGCAGGCAGCAAGCTCGGTTCGCGTCTGCCACTCTTGCGCAGACACCTCGTTCCGGATTGACTTGAAATCGGTCGAATAATTCACGGTCGTTCCTCCCCCTTCATCATAGCTTTTCGGGCTGGTCATGTCAGGCGGCAATTCAGACGGCTCCAGGACGGTAAAGATCGGCGACATCCTGCGCAATCATGTGAAGGAGAAGCTGGCGCGCGACGAGGTCGTCGCATCCATGACGGTGCGGCTCGTCGGCGGCATCGAGATCGCCCGCATCGCCAGGACCGCCGGCTTCGACAGCCTCTATGTCGACATGGAGCATTCGAGTTTCTCGCTGGAGACGACCGGCCAGATCTGCATGGCCGCGCTCGAAGTCGGCGTCACGCCGTTCGTGCGCGTTCCCGGCGTCGCCGCGGTCTCACGCGTTCTCGACAGCGGCGCGCTAGGGGTGATCGCGCCGCATGTGCGCTCCGGCGCCGAAGCGCGCGAATACGTGCGCGCTGCGAAATTTCCGCCGCTCGGCGAGCGCTCGGCTGCCGGGCCCCTGCCCCATCTGCATTACCGCACGTTCCCGGCCGCCGAGACCGACGCCGCGCTGAACGAAGCAACCACGCTCATGGTCCAGTTCGAGAGCGAAGAGGCGCTGACGAAGGCGGAAGAAATCGTTTCGGTCGGCGGCGTCGACATGGTCATGATCGGCTCGAACGATCTCCTCGCCGATTGGGGCATGCCGGGCCAATTCGAGCATCCGCGCCTGCGCGACGCCTATGCCAGAACCATCGCCGTGTGCCGCAAGCACGGCAAGCACGTCGGCGTCGGCGGACTCGCAAGCCGGCCGCAACTTGCGGCCGAATTCGTGCGCATGGGCGCCCGCTACGTCTCGACCGGCACGGACCTCGCGTTTCTCCTTGCCGCCTGTACGGCGAAGGCGAAAGACGTGCACGCGATCACTCCGGACGGCAAGACGTGATAAGTTGCCCCCGTATGCTGGCCTCCGTGCCCGGCATGGATAAGAAGAAACGCCTGGAGGAATGAAAATGTCGAAACGGCGCGCGCTGACATTGGGCGGCCTCGGGATTCTGCTCGCATTGACGGCCCTGAGCGGCGCCGCCGGCGCCGACGACTATCCGTCGCGATCGATCAGGTTGATCATTCCGTTCCCGCCCGGCGGCAGCAACGATGTGGTCGGGCGTATTATCGCCAATCAGCTCGGCCAGAAACTCGGACAGCAGGTTTTTGTCGACAATCGCGCCGGTGCCGGCGGCGTCGTAGGCACCGATGTTGCGGCGAAGGCCACGCCGGACGGCTATACGCTTCTGGTGATCTCGGTCGCGCATGCCGTCGATCCCTGGATCTACAAGGAGACTTTTGACCCGATCAAGGATTTCGTTCCGGTTGGCATTCTCGGCACCGGCACGAATGTTCTTACCGTCAATCCGAAGACATCAATCCATTCGGTAAAAGAGTTGCTCGATCTCGCCAGGGAGAAACCCGGATTTTTGAATTACGCATCCGCCGGGATCGGCAGCTTCCAAAATCTCAGCGGCGAGCTCTTCAAGCTCATGGCCAAAGTCAACATCGTGCACGTGCCATATAAAGGCGGCGGCCCGGCGATGCTCGCTGTTGTTGCCGGCGAAGACCAACTCATGTTCAGTTCGATCGTGCAGACGGTCCCCAGCATCCAGTCCGGCCTGTTGCGGGCGCTGGCAACCGGCGGCGCAAAGCGCAGCCCCATTCTTCCCGATTTACCGACGATCGCCGAAGCGGGGGTGCCGGGCTACGTAGCCGCCGATTGGTGGGGCATCATCGCGCCGGCCGGCACACCGCAGCCGATCGTCGACAAGCTGCATAGCGCGATCGAAGACGTGCTCAATTCGGCGGATACGCTGAAATACATGGATCAGCAGGGCGCGTCGCCATTGCACATGAGTTCGGCCGAGTTCGGCAAATACATTCAGTCCGAAATCGCCAAGTGGGGACCGGTCGTCAAAAGCGCCGGCATGAAGGCGGAGTGAACATTCCACATCATCCAGGCCGCTTCACCTACCGTTCCGATCCCGTGCGGATCGTGTTTGGAGCCGGCGCCATCGCGGCGTTGCGCGCGGAAGCCGAATTCCACAAAATGTCGCGGCTGGTGGTGCTGTGCTCGAAATCGCGCAGCGATTTCGCACGCCGCGCGACCGCCTCGATGGGCGATCTCGTTGTCGGCATGAGCGACACTGCGGTGCCCAACATGCCGCGCGAGGCTTTCGACCGCACGATTGCCGACCTTAAGCGTCACGGCGCCGATGGCTTCGTCGTCATCGGCGGCGGGTCGCCGATCGGGCTTGCCAAGGCCGCTGCGGCAACGACCGGGATTCCCTATATCGCGGTCGTCACCACTTATTCAGGCTCGGAAATGGCGGCGCGGTGGCGGATCGGCGTTGCCGCCGATCGCATTACCGGTGAAGGTCCGGCGGCGCTCCCGGCAACCGCAATCTACGATCCAGAGCTGACGCTCGACCTGCCCGTTCGCACGTCGGCGGCAAGCGGCATGAATGCCATGGCGCATGCGGTCGAGAGCCTCTACGGCATCGACACCAATCCCGTCGTCGAGACCATGGCCGAAGAGGCCGTCCGCCTGCTGGGGTCGAGCCTGCCGCGCATGGTGCAAAATCCGCGCGATCTCGCGGCACGAACCGATGTGCTCTACGGTGCATGGCTTGCGGCGAATTTCCGCTCCGAGGTCGGCCTGGAACACGCTGTAGCGCAGCGTGTGCGGCAATGGTTCAATCTCGACCATGCGCATACCCACGCTATCGCGACACCCTATGCGATCGGTTTTAACGCCACAGCGGCGCCGGCTGCAATGAATCGCATCAAACGCGCGCTCGGCGTCGATGACGCGGCGCGCGGGCTTTACGATCTCAATGTGCGTCTCGGGCTGCCGACTGGACTGAAGGATCTTGGCATGCACGCAGACGACATCGGCAAAGCCGCCGAGGTCGTTTCAGCCGTCGAGATTTCACACCCGAGGCCGGTCTCGAAGGCAGATCTTTTGAATGTGATCGGCCAAGCCTATGCGGGCGCGCCACCGCGGTTCTGAAAATGGCAACGACCAAAACCGCAACCGCCGGCTCGGGAATGAAATGGGTCGGCCGCGCGATGCGGCGTTTGGAAGACCCGGCGCTCGTCACCGGCCGTGGCCGCTTCACCGCGGATCTTGCCGCCGCATATCATGTGCGTTTCGCGCGCAGCCCGGTCGCGTCCGGCCGCATCGTTCGCATCACGGCGCCGGACGGCGCCAGCACGATCCGCGCCGGCGATCTTGATGGCGTGCGGCCGATCCGGCCCATGCTGCATAAATTCAATTACCAGCCCATCGAGCAGCCTATCCTTGCGAAAGACGTCGTGCGTTTCGTCGGCGAACCGGTCGTCGCCGTCTTCGCGCCCAGCGCCGCGGAAGCCGAGGATATGGCCGATCGCGTCGAGATCGAAATTGAAGAATTACCCGCGGTGGTGGATGCGCGCGACGCAACAGCGCCGGACGCGGTGCGCGTCCATGACACGATGCAGGCCTCGTCAAACGTCGTGGTCGAAGGTCAGATCAAAACCGACGGCTTCGACGCGGCGCGCGCCAGGGCATCTCGAACAGTCCGGGTGAACGCCCGCTCGCACCGGCAGAACGCGACGCCGCTGGAGGCGCGCGCCGCGCATGCCGCGTTCGATCCGGCGTCGGGACGCATGACACTGACCTGCACCACGCAGATGCCGCATCTGACCCGCACCGCCGTCGCCGATATTCTCGGTTTCGCGGAATCCGATCTGCGCGTCATCGCGCCCGACGTCGGCGGCGGCTTCGGCCAGAAAATGTCGCTGCCGGTCGAATACATCGTCCTCGTGTGGCTGGCGCGAAAGCTCCGCAGCAGCGTCGCCTGGACCGAGGATCGCCGCGAGAATTTGATCGCCGCGTTTCACAGCCGCGACCAGCATATCGAGCTCGAAGGCGCATTCGGCGACGACGGTAAACTTGTCGCGCTCACGGCGGACGTGCTGGCCAATATCGGCGCCTATTCGTGTTTCCCGACGACCTGCGGCGTCGAGCCGCTGATGGCCCTGGCCGAATTTCCCGGGCCTTATGACGTGGGCGCCTATTCCTGCCGCGCACGCGGCGTGACGACGAATACCTGCACCATGGCGCCTTATCGCGGTGTGTCGCGGCCGGTCATCACGTTCGCCATCGAAAGGCTGATGGACAAAGCAGCAGCCGAATTCGGTTTGGACCCGGTCGAGATCCGCAAGCGCAATCTGATCAGGCGATTTCCCCACACATCCGCGACCGGACTCGTTTTCGACGAGGGCACCTATGTCGAAACGCTCGAGCAAGCCGCCGCTCACATCGATTTGCCGGCATTCCGCGCACGCCAGCGCGAGGCGCGCGTGCGCGACTGTTTCCTTGGCATCGGTTTTGCGACGTTTTCGGAGCGTACCGGTTACGGCAGTCCCGCCTTTGCCGCGCGCGGCATGGAGATCACTCCGGGATGGGAAAATGTCGAAGTGATCATGGATCCGTCCGGACGCGTCGAGGCGCGCATCGGATCGAGCCCGCATGGCCAGGGGCTCGAAACGACACTCGCACAGCTCATTGCCGACGAAGTCGGGGTAGCGCCTCATAATGTCCGCGTCGTCCACGGCGACACCGATCGCACGCCCTACGGATGGGGAACGTTTGCCAGCCGCTCGCTCGTTATTTCCGGCGGCGCCACGCTATTGGCCGCGCGCAAGATCCGCGAAAAACTTCTCGTCCTTGCCAGTCATGAGCTTGAAACGTCGCCCGACGACATCGTGCTGGAGGATGGCAACGCCAAAGTCTCCGGAACCGACCGCGCAGTCGCCATCGCCACGCTCGCGCGCGCGGCCTATCACCAGACGCATCGCTTCAAGGATATGGCGCCCGGCCTTTCCGAAACCGCGCATTACGACCCGCCGGGCACATTCTCGAACGCGTGTCACGTCGCGATCGTCAATGTCGACGTCCAGACCGGCCGCGTGAGCGTTGAGAAATTCCTGGCGGTGGAGGACGCCGGCCGCATCATCAATCCGCTGATCGCGGACGGCCAGGTGCATGGCGGCATCGCGCAGGGCATCGGCAATGCGCTCTACGAGGAAATCATCTACGACCAGCTTGGCAATATCCAAACGGCGACATTGGCCGATTATCTGCCGCCGACGGCGCGCGAGATTCCGCCGATCGAATTGCATCATATTGAATCGCCCGCGGCCTCCTCCATCACCGGCGCCAAGGGCCTCGGCGAAGGCGGCACAATCGGCTCGCCGGCCGCGATCATCAACGCGGTCAACGATGCGCTCTCGCCGTTCGCTGTCTCGATCGATGAAATGCCGGCAACGCCGCAGCGCATCCGCGCGGCGCTTCGCGCGGCGAAGGCCGGCAGCCGGTAGCCGTCACGCCGGCCGCTCGCGGGCGGCCGTGATCGCCAGACAGAGATACATGCCGAGCAGCGTCATTTCGAGGAACACGATGAATATGCTGCCGCCATAGACCTGCGGAAAAAACACTTCCACCGCCGCCATCGACACGACCGACGTGAGCCAGACCACCGCGCCCCACGCCGCCGCAAGCCAGAGCCCGACCGCCGCCACAAGATCGAGGACGGCGAAGAACACCGTCGCGGTCTGCCAGGCGATAGTGTGCGCGGCAAATCCCTCATCCAGCCGGGCGCCGATGCCGCACACCTGGGCCCAGTGGTAGAGGCCCTTGGCCAGCGACACGCCGGCCATGATGCGCAGGAAAAGAACGAGATACTCCGTCCATGTCCCCTGGGCGGCTTTGCCCAGCCGGACCGGCTCGATCATGTCGCTCGGCCGTGTCGGCTGCCGCTGCGATTGGTCGCTCATAATGTTTCGGGCGTCCTTGTCAGGCCGGTATGGAGCCAAATTCCGACGGATTCCAGCCGGACCGATAGAGGTGCCGCAAATCCCCGTCAACGCGGCCTGTTAAATGCCGTCCACCCGCTTAGTGGCGGGTTAGGCCCGGAAAGGGTAAAATAAGCCAGACACGGAGTATTCGGATGGCGATCAAGTTTGGCCGCGCCCTCGAAAGGAGCCGCCTCGCGCCGGTTGAGGCCGAGACCGCGGCCACCCGCCTCGACCTGGCCAGCCGGCCGCGCCGTAACCGGCGTGCGGAATGGTCACGCCGCATGGTCCGTGAGAACGTGCTCACGGCGGACGATCTGATCTGGCCGCTGTTTCTGGTCGATGGCACGAAGGTCCGCGCCGGCGTCGATTCCATGCCCGAGGTCGAACGCCTTTCGGTCGATGAAGCCGTGCGCGCCGCCGAGCGGGCGGCAAAACTGTCGATCCCGTGCCTTGCCTTGTTTCCCTACACCGAGCCCGGACGGCGGGACGAGACCGGCTCCGAAGCGCTCAATCCCGACAATCTGGTTTGCCGCGCGATCCGCGCAATCAAAAAGGAAGTACCGGACATCGGCCTGCTCTGCGACGTCGCGCTCGACCCCTATACCAGCCACGGCCACGACGGGCTGCTGCACGACGGCATCATCCTCAATGACGAAACCGTCGCGGTTTTGGTGCGGCAGGCTCTGGTGGAGGCCGAAGCCGGCTGCGACATCATCGCGCCGTCCGACATGATGGACGGCCGTGTCGGCGCGATCCGGATGGGCCTCGATAGCGCCGGCTTTGGCGACGTTCAGATCATGGCCTATGCGGCCAAATATGCGTCCGCCTTCTACGGTCCATTCCGTGACGCTGTCGGATCAAGCGGCACCTTGACCGGCGACAAGCGCACTTACCAGATGGACCCGTCGAACACGGACGAGGCGTTGCGTGAGGTCGAACTCGACATCGCCGAGGGCGCCGACATGGTCATGGTCAAGCCGGGCTTGCCCTACCTCGACATCCTGCAGCGGGTCAAAGACACCTTCGCGATGCCAACCTTCGCCTACCAAGTGTCGGGCGAATATGCGATGATCATGGCTGCCGCGGCTAACGGCTGGCTCGACGGCGACAAGGCCATGACGGAGAGCCTGATCGCCTTCAAGCGCGCCGGTGCCGACGGTGTGCTGACCTATTTCGCGGCGAGGGTTGCGGAGAAACTGAAGAAGGGCGCTCTCTAAAGCTGCCCCCGCCCGGGATGCAAGAGCGAGGCGGACGTGTGATGCGTGAGTACGAGGACGACAATATCCGGCTTTACACGCCGGTTTTGCAGCGGGTCATCATCCTGGCGGCGGTCATCATCGCCGTGCCGGTGGTGATGTGGACCATCACGACCTTCGTGCGGACCTACGTTGCGTCGCCCAAGGCACCGATCTACCAGCACATGGCAGCGGCCGAGCCGCAGAACAATGCGCCGGCTGCCCTGCCCACCGCTGCCCTGCCCGCGACTTCAGCACCCCAGGCAACAGCGCCTCTAGGCATGCAGGCATCATCCTCGCCCGCGCCCCAACCTTCCGCTTCGATGGCCAGCGCAGCCGCGATGGCGAGCGACGCGCGCACTGCGCTTCTGGAGATCAAGAAACCGCCTGCTGGCGGCAATTCAACTGCGTCTGACGCGAATGCTGCGGTAGCGCCCCAAGCTGCCGCGCCGCAAGCTGCGGCGCCACAAGCCGCGGTGCCGGCACCGGCGCAGCCGATGCCAGCCATCCCGGCGCAGCCCGCGGCGCCCGTTCTTGCATCGGCCGGCGTGAGCGCGCCGGCGGCTCCGGTGAGTGCAATGCCTTCTGCCTCGTCAGCCGGGGCGGCTGCGCCCTCGGTGTGGCCCACGCCGCCGGCAGATACATCGGCAGCGCCCGCCAGCCCCGCACCCGCCGTGCAGGAGGCCTCGGCTGCCGACAATAGCGCGAGCGACGATCTGCCCGCTGCGGCGCCGCTCGCCGGCCCGGTTCCGCTGCCGCGCCGCCGGCCCAATGTCATCGCCATGGCGGAACCAGCGGGAGGCGTGCCGCTGCCGAGAGCACGCCCGGCCGACGCCCCCGCCGCGACACCCGCGGCGACGGTCAGCGACGCCCCCTCCGGCTATGCGCCGGGCCTCGACGGGCACTAATCACTCCAGCGCCGCGCCGCTTTCCATCCGCACCGGCTGGTAGCCGTCGTCCGTCAGCGCGCGGAAGATTTGCTCGGCGTGAGCGCCGTCACGCGTCTCCACGGTGACGTCGAGCTTGGCGCCCTTGGCCGACACATCGAGGAACAGCCGGTGGTGATCGACGCCCAGGATATTGGCGCCGAGTTCGCCGAGCCGGCTCGCGATCTGACCCAGCACTCCGGGTCGATCGGGAATCGTCAAACGAAACGACACGATGCGATCCTCGCGTTCCAGTTCGCGCACCATGATGGTTGCGAGGATGCGCGGATCGATATTGCCGCCGCACAGGATCAGCCCCACCTTGCGGCCGGCAAAACGCGCGGGCTCGGCCAGCATCGCGGCGAGGCCCGCGGCACCCGCCCCTTCCGCCATCGTCTTCTGCCGCGTCATGAAGGCATTGACGGCTCGTTCGATCAGCGGCTCATCCACCAGGATGATGTCACGCACGAGTTCGCGCACGACTGGCAGCGTCAGCGCCCCGGCTTTGCTTACGGCAATGCCTTCGGCGAGCGTGGCGCCGCCGCATGGCCTGTTGCCGCCGTGAATCGCATTCCACATCGACGGATAAAGCGCGCCTTCGACGCCAATGATCTCGATCGAAGGTTTTACCGCCCGCGCCGCAATGGCATTTCCAGCGATGAGGCCGCCGCCGCCGATGGGAATGACAAGAACATCGAGATCGGGCACGTCCTCCAGCATTTCGAGAGCGATCGTACCCTGGCCGGCGATGACAGCGGCGTCGTCATAGGGATGAACCCAGACCAGGTCGCGTTCCACCGCGATCGTCGCGGCGCGTGCATGCGCCTCCGTCAGTGACTCGCCGCACAGGACAACGGTTGCGCCAAGCAACTCGGTCGCCTTCACCTTTACGAACGGCGTGGTCACCGGCATGACGATGGTCGAGGGTATGCCAAGCCGCCGGGCATGATAGGCGACCGCCTGGGCATGGTTGCCGGCAGACATCGCGATGACGCCGCGGCCGCGCTCCTGAGCGGTAAGCGCGGCAAGTTTTACGCAGGCGCCGCGTTCCTTGAACGAATTGGTAACCTGCAAATTCTCATATTTGACGTACACGCTCGCGCCGGTGAGCGCTGACAGCGGCGGCGCCGGCAGGACCGGAGTCCGCAGCACCTGCCCGGCAATCGTGCGCCTTGCGGCCTTGATGTCCGCCAGGGTCACCTTTGCCGGATTTTGCGGTCGTTGTTGGTCCATGGCCGCGGCACTATACTGCGAAGCTGATCATGATCGATTCTGGGTCAAATGCGGGTCCTCGGAAAATTGGCGTCTCCCTCGATGCCAAGCCGCATGCTTACGACCCGGCGGTAAATCCCGAATTTTTCGAAGGTGTTCTGGCGCGGCGCGTCGTTGCCTTCATCATAGACCTGATCATTATCGCAATCCCGCTGATCGGCGTCTCGATATTCATATTTGTGCTCGGCCTGGTGACATTCGGCTTCGGCTGGGCGCTGTTCTGGATCCTCTGGCCGGCTTCGGTGGTCTGGGCGCTCGTCTATTACGGCCTCACGCTCGGCAGCGCCGCGTCCGCCACACTCGGAATGCGCGCCATGGAGATCGAAATGCGCACCTGGTACGGGGCGCCGGCCTATTTCGTTCTCGGCTCCGTCCACGCCATTGTTTACTGGATCAGCATCAGCGTACTCAGTCCCTTCATCCTCGTGATCGGGTTTTTCAACGCACGCCGGCGTCTCCTGCATGACATTCTGGTGGGCGTTGTCCTCGTCAATAACGCCAATCGAGCGGCTTCGCTTCAGCCGCGCGCGACGCGCTGACGCGCAAATGGGCTTTGACGCAGGCTGCCTCTCGCGCGATCCTAGGGGCTGGCCGGATTCGGCACCGTGCCGCCACGCATAGCAGCCCGTGACCCAGCATTCGCGCGATACACCGCAATTCTACCTCACCGCTCCCTCGCCCTGCCCCTATCTGGGCGGCAAGGAGGAGCGGAAGGTTTTCACGCACCTGGTCGGCGAGCGCGCGGGCGAACTCAACAATATCCTGACCCAGGGCGGCTTTCGCCGCAGCCAGTCCATCGCCTATCGGCCGGCCTGCGAGGGCTGCCGCGCGTGCGTTTCGGTGCGCGTCGTCGCCAAGGATTTTCGCCCGACCCAAAGCATGCGGCGCATCACGCGGCGCAATGCCGATATTGCGAGCGACATGCGGATCGCGGTTCCGACCTCCGAGCAATATGCGATCTTCCGCGCCTATCTCGATTCCCGCCATCGCGACGGCGGCATGGCCGACATGACGGTGCTCGACTATGCCATGATGGTCGAGGACAGCCACATCGAGACCCGCATTATCGAATATCGGCGTCGTGAACCCGGCACCAAAAACGCAAAACGCGGTACCGGCGAGCTCATCGCCATTGCGCTGACCGATGTGCTCGGTGACGGACTATCGATGGTCTATTCGTTCTTCGAGCCTGACGAAGCCGCGCGGTCGCTCGGCACGTTCATGGTGCTCGACCACATCGCCCGCGCGCAACGCATGGGGCTGGCCTACGTCTATCTCGGTTATTGGGTGCGCGGCTCGCGAAAAATGGATTACAAGAGCCGTTTCCTGCCGCAGGAACGGCTGATGCCGGACGGATGGGCGCGGGTAGAATAAAACGGGCGGACCGGCCGTCCGTGCCAGGGAGGATGCGCATGAGAAAGTCTGTCCCGATCCTAGCTGCCGCTGTCGTTCTTTCGCTTTTGATCGGCGCGGCATTCGCTCAGCCCACTGCGCCGACGAGCGCCGACACGCCGAAAGGCAAGTCGCTTGTCGACGTCAATGGAATGACGCTCTACACTTTCGACCGCGACGCCAAAGGCAAATCGAACTGCAACGGCCAATGCGCCAGCCTGTGGCTCCCGCTGATAGCGGACACCGACGCCAAGGCATCCGGCGATTTCAGCTTCGTCACGCGCGACGACGGCCGCAAGCAGTGGGCCTACAAGGGCAAGCCACTTTACACATGGAGCAAGGACACCAAGCCGGGCGACGTGACGGGCGACGGCGTCAACAGCGTCTGGCACATCGCTGCGCCTTGATCGCACCGACGCCGTTACGCTCAGTCGGATCTGATGTTGTTGTCCTTCACCACCGGCCCCCATAACGCCATCTGCGCGGCGAGGAATTTTGCCTCGTCCTGGGCGTCACCGAGGCGCAGCGTGACCTGAAGGCTGTCGCTGAGCATCTTGTTCACGGCCGGGTCGCGAAGCGCGTCGCCGAGCGCGGCAGCGAAGCGGTCGACAATCGGCTTCGGCGTACCGGCCGGCGCGAAGACTCCCCACCAGGCGTAGGATTCAAAGCCGGGAAACCCGGCTTCAATCGCGGTCGAAACGTCCGGCAGATTTGCCAGCCGGGTCTTGCCGGTCTGCAATATCGGAACGATCGTTTTGGCGGCGGCCTGCGGCATGACGAGCGCGGCGCTGCCGATGATCAGATCGACATGGCCGGCGATGGCGTCGTTCATCGCCGGACCGCCGCCGCGATAGGGTACATGCACGAGCTTGCAGCCGGCGCGCTGGCTCAACAGCGTCATCGTCAGATGCCCGACGCTGCCGCTTCCGATCGAGGCATAGGTGATGGTGTCGGGCTTTGCCTTGGCCGCCGCCACAACATCGGCAAAGGACCTGTAGGGCTTCGACGGATGCGTCGCGAGCACGTTCGGCGCGGTCCCGATCAGCATGACGGGCTCAAGATCTTTCACCGTGTCGAATTTCAGATCGAACAGAAATGGATTGACCGCGTGCGTATCGAAGACAAATACCCAGGTGTTTCCGTCCGGCGGCGACTTCGCCACCAATTCAGTGCCAAGGCTGCCGGAGGAGCCGGGCCGGTTCTCGATGACGATGGTCGCATTGAGCTTCTGCTGCAGTCCCGGCTGCGCCATGCGCGCGATGGGATCGACGGTGCCTCCCGGCGGAAACGGCACGATGATCTTGATGATGCCGGAAGGCCAGGACTGCGCGCGGACTTGACCGGCGATCGGGGCCGCAATCGTGCCGAGCACGAGCGAGCGTCGCGTAAATTTCATGGATGCTTTCCTTCCCGGTGTTTTTTTTGCGTCGACTGTTTTTATCGGTCAGCTTGCCGGCGGCGCCACCGGTGCGGTTTGGCCGGAGCGCTTGAGCGCATCGGCGACAAAGCCATTCGCCTTCATGTCCTCGACGAAGGCCCGCAAATACGCGAGGCCCGCCGCGCCGCGGCCCTTTGGCGTGGCAATGGCCTGCCTGATCTCCTCGAAATACCCGGGCAGCACGCGTGTCTCCGGATGATCCTTGGCATAGGTATCGAGCGGCTCGCGGACGCCCGCCGCAGCGTCGAGATGCTGCGCGACGAACGGCTCCACGCCGCCGACGGCGCCACCCTTCGGATTGCGGATCAGCGTCGCGTTCTTCAGCGTGCGGGTGAGATAAAGGTCATAGACCGAACCGGTGCCGACACCGATCTTCATACCCGGCTTGTCGAGGTCGGCGACATCCTTGAACGGCGAATCCGCCCGTACCAGATAAGTGCCCTGGATGAGCACATAGGGCGCGGTGAAATCCACTTCCGCCGCGCGCACCAGTTCGATGGCGATGAAGGCGATGTCCCAGAGATTTTGCTTGCCGCCCTCGAATGTCCTGCCTGCGGAATCGTAGGCGACGAATTCCAGCGGCACGCCAAGCCGTTTGGCGAGCGCTGCAGCGAGTTCCGGCGTCACGCCCAACGGCTCGCCGTTGGACCCCTTCTGCACAAGCACGCCATTGCCGAAATTGAGCGCGGCGCGAAGCTTCCCGGTGGGCGCGAGATCCTTGAGCACATCCGCTGACGGCGCGGCTTGTGCAAAAACCAGACTGTGAGTGGCGATAAGGACGATAAGGGCGGCGAGGATTTTTTTCATGCTATTACATACCATGCCGAGCCAGGAAAAAGGAGCGTTGCGATGAGGATCGAAGGCAGTTGCAGTTGCGGTGGGATCACAATCGAAGGCGAAGCCGATCCGGAGAAAACGCAAATCTGCCATTGCACGGACTGCCAGACGGGCTCGGGTTCGCCGTTCCGGCATTCGATCCTGGTCTCCGGCGCAACCTTCAAGATGACCGGCCAGCCGACGCTCTATCTCAAGACCACCGCGGACAGCGGCAATCCGCGCCTGCAGGCCTTTTGCCCGACATGCGGGGCGCCAATCTATTCGACGACGCCCGGCGAGGGCGTGCAGAAATCCTACACCGTGCGGGTCGGATTATTGCGCCAGCGCGATCAATTGCCGCCGCGGCGGCAAAACTGGTTCCACTCGGCGCGGGCGTGGCTTTCCGAGCTTCCGACAATCCCGAAGAATGAGAAACAGGCGGGCTAGACCGGCAGATCGGCCAGCGTCTTCAACGCATAGAATTGTACGGGCTCGTGACGGCCTTTGACGGGTGCTTCGTGCGGTTCGTGACCAGCGAGCCGGAGGCCGGCCACTTCGGCCGCTTGCCGGGAGATGATAACGACACAGCCATAGTCCTTGGTCAGGCTTTCAAGCCGCGCGCAGGTGTTCACCGTATCGCCAATGGCGGTGATGATTTGGGAATGTGGCGGCCCCATCGCGCCGACGATCGCCTCGCCATGATGGATTCCGATTCCGATCTGCAACGGCTGACGTAAATCCGCCCGAAGCCGGCCGTTGAGCTCATCAAGCTTCGTCAGCATTTCACGCGCGCCGCGCACCGCGTCCGCTACGCTATTCGCTTCGTCTTGGTCATGGAGCCCGTAAAGCGCCATCAGGCCATCGCCGGTGAATTGCGAATAATGCCCATGCGTCGAAACCAGCGCCGCGGTCATGGTCTGAAAGAACTGATTGAGAATGAACAGCACGTCGTAGGGCAGTTTAGCTTCGCCCAATGTCGTCGAGCCGCGCATATCGACGAAGACCACGGTGATCTGGCGTTCCCGCCCCTCAAGGCCTCCGCGCGTCCCGCAGTCGGCGGGCGTGGCATCCGCCGCGAGGAGCGGCATGACCGCGAGATCGGCTTCCGGCCGGATCTGGCAGGCAAGCCGCGTGCCGGGTGTCGCACCGATCCGCGAGAGCGCCTTCGCTTCCAGGCCAGCCGCGGCGGGAAGCTGGTCGAGCCCCTTCGTCACCAGAACCCGGCATGTCGTGCAGCGCGCCCTGCCGCCGCAAACCGACGCATGCGGTATGCCGCCGGCACGCAATGTTTCGAGGACCGTGGCGCCCGGCATAATCGGCAGAGTGCGGCCGCTCGAATGGGCCAGCATCGGCGGCCGGCGGCGGCGGTAATACCAGCCGCGCACGCCGCGCGCGGCAAACGGCAATGCCGTGAGCGCGATGAAAATGCTCCAGCCGACGCGTTTCATGCGCCCGATATCGGCGACCGTCTCATCGGTCAGATTGGAATCCGCGAGTGCAAGTTTTGCAAAATCCGGATCTGCCTGCGCTTGGCGCAAAACCTGATTGCCGCCGGTAACGAAGCCCGCAAGCGCCAAAGCCGGCAACAGTAACGCATACGCAAAGAACACCGGCCGCCAGCTGGGGTACCAGCGTTTGGTCCGCAGCCAATAATGAATGCCGATGCACGCATGCGTCCAGACGGTTAGCAGCATGGCGACCTGCATCACGCCCAGCCAGGGGAAGAGCAGCCACTGATCGATGAAAACCGTTGTGTAATAGGTGGTGGTGTCGAGCGCGAGCTCGGCGATACGCGTGGCGACGACGTGAGAAATCAGCAGGATCGGGATCGACAGGCCAAGGGAGAGCTGCGCCCATTCCCAGCGATTCAGCCGCAGCGAGCGCCGGATATAGATCGACCATAACGCGTTGCTGTAGTGCACGAGAAATGCAGTGATGAGAATTGCGGTGCCGATCCAGGTCCGCCACGGATACATGAGAAAGTTGCGGGCGGCCTCGGCGTCTTCGAATGAAACGAGCAGCAAACAATGTGCTGTCAGATGACAAATCACGAAGCAAAGCATGGTGAGCGCGCTTATCAGGCGCAGTCCCCCCCGCCACATCTGAAAGCTCGCGTTCATTCCCGCGCCTTCTCGCTACGGATCGGAACTCAACCCTCGCAGATAAAGGATCGCGCACAAAGACGAAAATTCCCGACAGGAATTCCCGGGAAAATGAGCGCGCACCCGCGAGCGGAAGCGAATGCGTGATCTAGTCGAGGTCGCCCGCTTCGCCGGTGCTGGCGCGGCCGCTGGTATTGCCGAACTTGTTGGTCTTGGGAAAACCCTTCGGCGCGAGACGCCCGGCATCGGCGCGATTGCCGCGCCAATCGCCGAGTTCCTTGAGCGTGAGATTGAACACGCGACCGGCGCTATCGGTCCAGCTCAGGCCCTTCTCCACCTCGAATGTCTTGATGTCGGAGAGTCCGCCGTCCTTGTGACGTTGCAGCCGCACGCCGCGGCCGCGTGTCATGTCGGGCACCTGATCGATCGCGAAGACCAGCATCTTGCGGTTCTCGCCGATCGCGGCCACCAGTTCGCCCTCGACCGGCGCCATGGCACGCGCTTCGTCGGGGGCTTTGACGTTGAGCACCTGCTTGCCCTTGCGCGTATTGCCCAGACATTCGTCCTCGGGGACGATGAATCCCCTGCCCTGCGCGCTCGCCACGATGAGCTTGCGTCCGCCCTGATAACGAAACACCGAAACGATATCCGTCTCCTGCTCGAGCTCGGCGAAAAGGCGGATCGGCTCGCCATGACCGCGGCCGCCCGGCAGTTTTGCCGCGTCGATCGTGTAGAAGCGGCCGTTGGTTGCGAAAGCCAGCAGCTTCGATGTTGTCTCGGCAAAGAATGCGAGCTTCAGTCCATCGTCGGCCTTGAACACCAGTCCGGTCAGGTCGGCGACCTGGCCGCGCAGCGCGCGAATCCAGCCCTTCTCCGAAACCACCACCGTGATCGGCTCACGCTCGACGAGCGCCTCCTCGATCGCAGCCTCGTCATGCTCGGGCGCTTCCGCAAAGCCGGTGCGGCGCTTGCCGATCGGCGTTTTAGGCCCAAATC
The DNA here is from genome assembly GCA_963808205.1 of uncultured Alphaproteobacteria bacterium. Taxonomy (GTDB): domain Bacteria; phylum Pseudomonadota; class Alphaproteobacteria; order Rhizobiales; family Xanthobacteraceae; genus BOG-931. The sequence goes on along the minus strand of CAWEER010000003.1, from coordinate 625,561 downwards.
TTTCGCGCACTTCGCGAATCTGATCCGCAATCTTCTTCCATTGCTCCTTCTCGGAGCGAACGAGTCCCTCGATCGATTTTTTCTCGGCGCGGAGGTCCTTGTCCTCCTGGCGGATCTCCATTTCTTCCAGCCGCCGCAAATTGCGCAGCCGCATATTGAGAATGGCGTCCGCCTGGACGTCGGACAATTTGAACGTCTTCATCAAGACGGGTTTCGGCTCATCCTCCTTGCGGATGATTTTGATCACCTTGTCGAGATTAAGATAGGCGATCAGATAGCCACCCAAGACCTCGAGCCGGTGCTCGATCTGCGACAGGCGGTGGCGCGAACGGCGAAGCAAAACGTCGCGGCGATGCGCAAGCCATTCGGACAGCGCCTCGGCGAGCCCGACGACCTTTGGAATGCGCCCGCGAAGCAGCACATTCATGTTCAAGGGCACGCGGCTTTCGAGCTCGGTGAGCTTGAACAGGCTTTCCATCAGCAGCGCCGGATCGACCGCGCGCGAACGCGGCTCGAAGACGATGCGCACGTCTTCGGTCAACTCGTCGCGCATATCGGCGAGAAGCGGCAGCTTCTTCTCATTGATCAATTCGGCGATGCGCTCGATCAGGCGCATCTTTTGCACCTGCCACGGAATCTCGGTGACGATGATGTTGTAGGTGCCCCGTCCGGTATCCTCGGTTTTCCAGCGCGCCCGCAGACGGAAGGAACCGCGTCCCGTCGCATAGGCTTCCGCAATGACCTCCGGCGGATCGACAACAAGGCCGCCCGTCGGAAAATCGGGACCGGGCACATATTTGAGAAGCGTCTTGCTGCGCGCGTTCGGCTGCTCGATCAGGTAGAGCGCGGCGTCGCACAGTTCGGCGGCATTGTGCGGCGGAATCGATGTCGCCATGCCGACCGCGATGCCCTGAGATCCGTTGGCCAGCAAATTCGGGAAGGCCGCCGGCAAAACCACCGGCTCCTGCGAAATGCCGTCGTAGTTCGGCCGGAAATCGACGGCGTCTTCGTCGATGCCGTCGAGGAGCAAGCGGGCGACCTCGGTCAGGCGCGCCTCGGTGTAACGGTAGGCCGCGGCATTATCGCCGTCGATATTGCCAAAATTTCCCTGGCCGTCGACCAGCGGATAGCGCGAGGAAAAATCCTGTGCGAGCCGCACCAGCGCATCGTAGATTGCCTGGTCGCCGTGCGGATGGAAATTGCCCATCACGTCGCCGACGATCTTTGCGGACTTCTTGAACGCCGCGCCGGGGTCGAGACGCAGCAGCCTCATGCCGTAAAGAATGCGCCGGTGCACCGGCTTGAGCCCGTCGCGCGCGTCCGGCAGCGCGCGGTGCATGATGGTCGACAGGGCATAGGCGAGATAGCGCTCCTCAAGCGCCTCGCGCAGCGCGATTTCCTGCACCCCGCCTGGCTCGGGGGGAATCACTTTCTTGTTCATGGTTGTGAAGAGCTATCGCGCTTCCCCGGCGTGAACAAGGGATGAACGGCCGGCAGACGCGGAACATTGAATTGCGCCATTCGGGTATCGGATGGCATCGAATCGGCTAACCAAAACCCCACGATATTGATGCGTGCCGGCCCGTGCCTCGGTATGCTCCCGTCCAGGCGTTTCGGAGCATCCGCATGCGCAAGATTTCCGTTTGCAAGACTTCTGTTAGCAAGACCTCTGTTGGCAAGACCGCGCTGGCCAGGACTATTTTTGCCGCCGCCGCGCTCATCCTTTACGCTGGTGCGGCACACTCGGCGCCTGCCGATCTGACCGCGCCGCCAAATGCAACGCCGCTAACCGTCCCCGTGCAGAACACCTATTCCGGCGGCTACCCTTACGCCCCCTATTCTCAGGAGCGTTACTATTTCAGCGGCTGGCGTCCCGCCTGCCCCTACCGCTATCACTGGGAATGCTGGGGCCCCTATGGCGCGCCGGCCTGCGGCTGCCGGCCTGATCCCGGACTCTACACTGGCTATTGAGCGGCGCGCGCCAGCGCGGTGACGAAGTGCGCGCGAGCCTCCGGCAGCGCCAGGCCGCGCGGAGCAAACGCATGGCGATCGAGAAAAAAGCCGGTCAGCGCAAAGGCATCGGCAACGTCATCTGCCGACGCCGTTTCGCTGCCATCGTGCAGAAATGCAGGCAACCGCATCAGCTTGTCGCGATAGGCCTCACCGCCTGCGCGTGAAACCGCACGGCCCGAGCGCGGTGACACATAGATCAGGTCGGCCGTCGTCCCGGTCGCGGCGCAGGCCGAAAGATCGAGGCCGAAACCCAGTTCGGCGAGAAAATCGAGCTCGAAGCGCGCGATCATCGGCGCGGCAGCGCGAGGATCGTGGAGATGATCGAGGATTGTTTCGAGCGTACCGTGGATTGCCGCGTGAGGCTCGCGCTCGGCAAGCAAGCGGCACAACGCCGCCAAATGAGTGACGCCGTGGACGGCGTGCGCCGCAGACAGATAACCGCCCGCGCGCAGATTGAGCCCTTCGACGGCGTAATTTCCAAGATGCTCGTCGAGCCGCGCCCGCCAGGTCGCGCGCAATGCGTTGCCCGGCTGCAGCACCCCGCGTAGCCGCGTGCCCGCTCCGCCGCGCACCAGGCCAAGATGCCGGCCATGTCCGAGCGTCATCAATTCGAGGATGACGCTCGTCTCGCCGTGGCGTTTGACGCCAAGCACGATGCCTTCATCGATCCATTCCATGGCCGTTATTCAGGTGCCCATTATTCCTTCGGGAACTCCAAGCCCATTTCGCGATAACGCTCGGGATCGTCGCCCCACCCTTCGCGCACTTTTACGTGGAGAAAGAGGTGCACCGGTTGCTCGATCGCCACGGCAATCTCCCTGCGTGCCGCGGCCCCGATGTTCCTGATGGCCTGACCTGCCTTGCCGAGCACGATTTTACGCTGGCTCTCGCGCTCGACATAGATGGTCTGCTCGATACGGACCGATCCGTCCTTGAGCTCTTTCCAGATTTCGGTCTCGACCGTCGACTGATACGGCAATTCCTGGTGCAGCCGCAGATAAAGCTTTTCACGTGTGATTTCGGCGGCAAGCTGGCGCATCGGCGCGTCGGAGATCTGGTCTTCGGGGTAAAGCCACGGCCCGACCGGGACATGCGCGGCAAAAAAGCTCCTGAGAGCGGGCACGCCGTCGCCGGTCAGCGCCGATATCATGAAGGTCGCAACGAATTTTGCCCGCTCGTTGAGCTTTTGCGTCAGCGCCAGCAAAGCCGGCTTGCCGACCAGATCGACTTTATTGAGAACCAGGACTTTGTCAGGCCGCACGTCGCCGAGTGCGCGTAAAACGCCTTCGTCGTCGTCCATCACGCCCTTTTTTGCATCGATCAGAAGCGCGACCAGATCGGCATCGGCGGTGCTGCCCCAGGCGGTTCCGACCATCGCGCGGTCGAGCCTTCGCCGCGGCGAGAAAATTCCCGGCGTATCAACGAAGATGAGTTGCGCCGCGCCTTCGATCGCAATGCCGCGCACAAGCGTACGCGTGGTCTGCACCTTCGGCGTCACGATCGAGACTTTGCTGCCGACGAGTGCGTTGATCAGCGTCGATTTGCCGACATTGGGCGCTCCGATCAGCGCCACAAAGCCGCAGCGGGTCGATGTCTCGGCTTGATCAGCCATTGCGCCGTGCGGGTTCGACGCCCTCGCGCGCCAGCATGGCGGCGGCCGCGGCCTGTTCGGCGGCGCGCTTGGAACGCCCGAGGCCTTCGGAAGGCGCAAAAGCGGGAAGTTGCACGGCAACACGAAACTCGGGATCGTGGTCGGGGCCGGACCGCGCCACCTCGCGATAGACAGGCGTCGGCAAACCGCGTGCTTGCGCCCATTCCTGCAAAACGGTTTTCGGATCGCGCTGCGGCTGCGCCGTCGCCTGCAGCCGGACCTGCCACAACCGCTCGACGAGATCTTCGGCTGCCTTGTAGCCGCCATCGAGATAGACCGCGCCGATCACGGCCTCGCAAACATCGGCAAGGATGGCCGGGCGCTTCCGCGCACCCGCATTATGTTCCGACGAACCGACCCGGATCGCCGCCCCGAGATCAATCGTGCGCGCGATCTCGGCGCAGGTTTCCTTGCGCACGAGGTCTGCGAGCCGGCGTGACAGTTCGCCTTCATCCGCCTTCGGAAAAGCGCGATATAGCATGTCGGAAATCACCAGCCCGAGAACGTGATCGCCGAGAAACTCGAGCCGCTGGTAACTGCTGGCGCGGTTGCGCGCGCCCTTGAGCGCCGAAATATGCGTGAGCGCGCTTTCGAGCATCGCCGCGTCGGTAAACCGGTAACCGATGCGATCTTCGAAAACGGTGGCGCTGCGTTTGCGCCGGCGGGGCGGCTTCTGGCCGTCGGCAGAACCGGCTGCGCGATTTTGGTCCGGCGCGGCCGCGCGCTTTTCGGCGGGCGGCTCGCGGCGCGGGTCTATTGCGGGTTTGGCTTTCTTGCGTCCACTCATCGAACCAGCGTGAACAGGCGATTCCAGCGTACCGCCCAGGGCCATCGCCACACTTCCCAGGCGTGGCTGTCATCGCGAATCGAGAAAAAGATGATCTGCGCGCGGCCGATCAGGTTTTCGAAGGGAACGTAACCGACCTGACTGAGAACGCGGCTGTCGGTCGAATTGTCGCGATTGTCGCCCATCATGAAATAGTCGCCGGGCGGCACGGTATAAACCGGCGTGTTGTCGTAGAAGCCGTTATCGGTGAGATCGAGGGTGTTGTAGCTGACGCCGTTCGGCAGCGTTTCACGATATTGCTTGACGCGCTGAACCGCGCCGTCGTCATCGGTGACGAAATCGTCGACGCGCTGGCGCGGAACCGGCGTGCCGTTGATGTTGAGCACGCCGTCGATCATCTGGATGTGGTCGCCCGGCAAGCCGATGACGCGTTTGATGTAGTCGATCGAATCGTCCTTGGGCAGGCGGAACACCGCGACGTCGCCGCGCGCCGGCTGCGAACCAAGAATGCGTCCCGAATAGATCGGCGGCGAGAACGGAAACGAATAATGGGTGTAGCCGTACGAATATTTCGACACGAAGAGATAATCGCCGACGAGCAGCGTCGGGATCATCGAGCCGGAAGGAATATTGAACGGCTGAAACAGAAATGTCCTGATCACGAGGGCGATGATCAGGGCATGAAAAACGACGCGTACTGTTTCGGCGAAACCGCCTTCTTTCCGCTTGGTACCTGTCTGCACGCTCATCAGCCTATGATCTTGTATAAATCGCGCCCGCCCGCGACTTTGTAGACCGTGCGACAGGCACAAGCAATTGTGCGAGGGATTTCGCCGCGCCTTGCGGCGGCTGTATTTTACCTAGTGATCCCATGTGCTTATCGGTATCGCCGAACCCTTGACGAATATTTCATCGAGCCGAAGACCGTGGCCGGCAGGGCCGACGGTCCGGGCCGCGCGATCAGGCGCTGCCGGACGGAATTGCCGAAATGACGACGAAAGCGTGCGCCATCGGCCCTTCGTCGGTAATCGTGACGTCGATACGCGCCTCGCAGCCTTCAGGCGTCATCGCCTGCAGGCGGCGTTTGGCGCCGCCGGTCAGTTCCATCGTTGGCCGTCCACCCGGCAAATTGACGACGCCCATGTCGCGCCACCACACACCGGCGCGCAGGCCCGTCCCGAGCGCCTTGGCGCAGGCTTCCTTGGCCGCAAAGCGCTTAGCGTAGGTCTCGATCCGGTTGCGCCGCTTGTCGGCTTTCGCCCGCTCGGTCGGAGTGAAGATACGATCGAGAAAACGGTCGCCGTGACGCTCGATGACGCCCGCAATGCGGCGCGCATCCGTGATGTCGGAGCCGATACCGAGAATCATGAATCGGCTCCGATATGCGCCCTGCCCCGATCCATGGCGGATCGCATCGAACATACCGCCACGCCGAGACCGGAGAAGATCGCCTCGCCGATGAGGAAGTGCCCGATATTGAGTTCGACGATCTCGCGAAGGCTGCAGATTTTTTCCGCAGTCACGAAATCAAGACCGTGACCGGCATGGACTTCGAGACCCGCATTCCTCGCCTGCGCGACGCCGGTGACAATGCGATCGAATTCCGCCGCAGCCGCCGCTGCCTTCCCTGCCGCGATTGCGTCGCACCAGGCGCCGGTATGAATCTCGATCACCGGTGCGCCGATCTCGTGGGCGGCCTCGATCTGTGTGGGCTCGGCGGCAATGAAGAGCGAAACCCGGATGCCGGCCCTCGCCAATTCGCCGACGGCGGCCCGCAAAGCCTCGCGTTGCCCAACGACGTCAAGGCCGCCTTCGGTGGTGCGTTCCTGCCGCCGCTCCGGAACGATGCAAGCGGCGTGAGGCTTGAGCTTGCAGGCAATGCTGACCATCTCGCTCGTCGCCGCCATTTCGAAATTAAGCGGCTTGGTGATGCGCTCTTTGAGCCGCGCCACATCGTCATCGACAATGTGGCGGCGGTCTTCGCGCAAATGCGCAGTAATGCCGTCGGCTCCGGCGGCGATCGCAATCTCGGCTGCCTTCACCGGATCGGGATGGCGTCCGCCGCGTGCATTGCGCACGGTAGCAACGTGATCGACGTTGACGCCAAGGCGGATGGGAGGAGGAGCGGTCATGTCGCGTGCCTGTGCCGATGGCTTTTGTATTGCGCTCTACCCGTTGACGCGTTCGGCGTTGGCGACAACCTTCTTTGCCCGCAACTGCGAGATGATCGAAGTCAGATGCTTGAGGTTGTAAACCTCAAGATCGATCGTGAGCTCGGTGAAATCCGGCGACTGCCGCATCATCCGGATATTGTCGATATTGCCGTCGTGCTCGGCAATCACCTGGGTAATCTGCGCCAGCGTGCCCGGCTCGTTGACGGATTGCACGCTAAGCTGCGCGGGAAACCGCTGCGGCGCCTTGTCGTCGATGTCCCACCGCACGTCGAGCCAGCGCTCCGGCTCGTCCTCGAATTGCTTTAAGGCTTCCGACTGGATCGGATAGATGGTGATTCCCTCGCCCGGGGTCATGATACCAACAATGCGGTCGCCGGGAACGGCGCCGCCCTTTGGCGCAAAACTCACCGGCAAGTCGGTATTGATGCCGCGGATCGGAATAGCCTCGGCGCTCTCGCCGCCGGCCGGCAGCTTGAATTTCAGCGCCCTGCCGAATTTCAATCCGAACCAGCCGCTCTCCGCCTTTGGCGCAGCCGGCGTGACGCGCTCGTCCTTGTAATCGGGATACATGGCGCGCGCGACATCGGAGGCCTTCATCTCGCTGCGGCCGACCGCCGACAATACGTCGTCGATCGAAGCGCGCGCCAGCCGCGGCAGCGCGCCTTGCAGCTTATCGTCGGAGTATTCGATTTTGGCCCGCTGGAACAATCGCTCGACGATGCGCCGGCCCAAACCCGAATACTGGTTGCGAACCGCATCGCGCGTGGCGCGGCGGATGGCATCGCGCGCCTTGCCGGTCGCGACGATCGATTCCCAGGCAGCCGGCGGAGCGGTCTGCGCCTTCGACGTCAGGATCTGGACCTCGTCGCCGTTCTCGAGCGGCGAACTGAGCGGGCCGATCTTGCCGTTGATCTTGGCGCCGATCGCCATATTGCCGACGTCGGTGTGGACCGCATAGGCAAAATCGATCGGCGTCGCGCCGCGCGGCAGCGCGATCAGCTTGCCCTTCGGAGTGAAGCAAAACACCTGGTCGTGAAAAAGCTCGAGCTTGGTATGCTCAAGGAACTCTTCGGGGTTTGAGCCTTCGGCGAGAAGCTCGATGGTGCGGCGCAGCCATGCATAGGCGCTCGACTCGCGCGACAACATCTCCGTCGGCGAACCAAGCTCGTCCTTATAGAGCGCGTGCGCGGCAATGCCGTATTCGGCGATCTGCTGCATGTCGTCGGTGCGGATCTGCAGCTCGACGCGCTGCTTGCCCGGCCCGATAACGGTGGAGTGGATCGAGCGATAGTCATTTTGCTTCGGCGTGGAGATGTAGTCCTTGAACCGCCCGGGAACGACCGGCCACGACGTGTGGACGATGCCGAGCGCCTGGTAACATTCGGCCACGTTGCCGACGACGACGCGGAATCCGAAAATATCCGACAGTTGCTCGAAGCCGACGGCCTTGCGCTCCATCTTGCGCCAGATCGAATAGATGCGCTTGCGCCGGCCGGACACCTCCGCATTGATGCCGCGATCGCCGAGTTTCCTGGCAAGCTGCTCTTCAATCTCGGTGATCCAGCCGCTCGATCGCGCGGCCAGTGTATCGAGACGCTCGCTGAGCACCTTATAGGCTTCAGGATTGAGCTCGCGGAACGCCAGGTCTTCCAGCTCCTCGCGCATCTCCTGCATCCCCATGCGGCCGGCAAGCGGAGCGTAGATGTCGAGAGTTTCGTCGGCGGTGCGGCGGCGCGCCTCTGCGGGTTTATGCGACAGCGTGCGCATATTGTGCAGCCGGTCGGCGAGCTTGATCAGCAGTACCCGCACGTCGTCGGCGATGGCGAGAAGAAGCTTGCGCAGGTTCTCGGCCTGCTTGGCTTCCTTGGAGACAAGTTCGAGCCGCTTCAGTTTGGTCAGGCCCTCGACGAGAAGCCCGATCTCATGGCCGAAGACACGATCGATCTCGGCACGCGTCGCGTCGGTATCCTCGATCGTGTCGTGCAGGAGCGCCGCCGCGATGGTGGCGTCGTCGAGCTTGAGCTCGGTGAGGATCGCGGCCACTTCGAGCGGATGCGAAATGAAGGGGTCGCCGGAGGCCCGCTTCTGCTCGCCATGCGCCCGCATGGCATAGACATAGGCGCGGTTCAGCAGGTCCTCATTGGCCGTGGGGTTGTACTGCTTGACCCGGTCGATGAGCTCGTATTGCCGCATTTGCCGCGGCTTGCGGGGCTTCGGTGCGGCGCTTTCGCCATTGAGCGGCACGAGGCTCGGGCCGCGCGCCGCCGGCACCCGCGGCCGGGGCTGGTTCTGCATCCGTGGCAGATCGATTGGCGAGCGCGCCATGGCAATCCTCGGGCCACCCCGGCTTCGCCCAGAGAGAGTCGGCCAAGGCTGGTTACGACGATATCATGGCACCGCGCCGGCGCCACAAGCTGCGCGATACACCGGTCTTGGTTAATGGCCGCTACGCCAGGAGAAGCCGAACGAAGGAGACTTACTCCTCTTCGTCCCCAACATCCGGCTCGGGCTGGCTTTCCGGAGGGGTAAGGCCTTCGAGGCCCTTGAGCAGCTCTTCCTCGGACATCCGGTCCGTGGTCACGTCGGTGTCGTCGGCATCGACGCCGGTGCCCGGTGCGCCGATAAGGGGAACCGCCTCGGGCTCCGGCTCGTCGACCTCGACATATTTCTGCAGGGAATGGACGAGTTCCTCCTTGAGGTCCTCGGGCGAAATCGCCTCTTCCGCGATCTCGCGCAGCGCCACGACCGGATTCTTGTCGTTGTCACGGTCCACCGCAATCTGCGTGCCGGACGAGATCATCCGCGCGCGGTGGCCCGCGAGCAGGACGAGATCGAACCGGTTCTCCACCTTGTCGATGCAGTCTTCAACGGTGACACGGGCCATCGGGTCGAGCTCCTGGGCTAGGCTATCGCGGGTGCCGGCGCGGTTCCTGCAACCGGCAATTGTTCGAAATGTGGCGTTTAGGTATCGCTCCGGACCGGTAAGTGCAAGAGCCATCTCGGAATGCGGCTTTTGCTGCAGTTTAGCCTTATTGGCGGCTCCCGATATTTAACTTGGCGGGTACCCGCGCGTCTGTTACCGAAAATTTCGGGACGTGGTTCGCGGAGTTCCGAGACGTGCTTTCCTTTAGAAACTCCGCGACGGCGTACCGCAGCATTTTTGCCGTGGCTTATTTGCCACAACGCGAATGGCGGCTGCGCTCGCACGCCGAATGTTCCCGATGGCGAGAACCATGATTTAGAATTGCCGGAATCGTCTATTTAATTGGCGGCGGTCGGTTTCATCACGAGAGTAGTCACGAGAAAAACATGTCAGCACAGGTCGAGAAAATCGCATTATTCATCGATGGCGCCAATCTTTACGCGACGGCGAAATCGCTTGGCTTCGATATCGATTACAAGCGCCTGCTGCGCGAATTCCAGTCACGCGGCTATCTGGTCCGGGCGTTCTACTACACGGCGGTGATCGAAGATCAGGAGTATTCCTCGATACGCCCGCTGATCGACTGGCTGGATTACAACGGCTACTCCGTCGTCACCAAGGCCACCAAGGAATTCGTCGACCAGACCGGACGGCGCAAGGTCAAGGGCAACATGGATATCGAACTCGCAGTCGACGCCATGGAACTTGCGCCGCATATCGACCAGATGGTGCTGTTTTCCGGCGACGGCGATTTCCGGTCGCTTGTGGAAGCCGTGCAGCGGCGCGGCGTGCGCGTCATCGTGGTTTCGACCATCTCGACGCAGCCGCCGATGGTTGCCGACGAGTTGCGCCGCCAGGCCGATCAGTTCGTCGACATCATCGAATTGCAGAACAAGATCGGGCGCGACCCGGGCGAACGCCCGATGCGCGAACCGCGGGAACCGCGCGAGGCCCGCGAGCCGCGCCATACTCCGCAATTCCTCCAGCGCAGCCCGACCTCGCAGCGCGTCGAAGTCGAAGACGAATTCGAAGAAGATTGATTTTCAGGGGTTTTATTGATGACGCGCCCGAGCGGGATGCCCGGCCGCGACTGTCCGCGCTGCCCGCGCCTGGTCGCCTTTCGTCAATCGTGGCGCGAACGTGAGCCCGGCTGGTTCAATGCCCCGGTCGATTCTTTCGGCCCGGCCGATGCACGCCTTTTAATCGTCGGCCTTGCGCCCGGGTTGCGCGGCGCGAACCGCACCGGCCGGCCGTTCACCGGCGATTATGCCGGCGACCTCCTCTACGACACGCTGTTGCGCTTCGGATTCGCCCGCGGGCATTACCAGGCCAGTGCCGACGACGGGCTCGAACTGGTCGATTGCCGCATCACCAATGCCGTGCGCTGCGTGCCGCCGGAGAACAAGCCGGTACCGCTGGAGATTGCGGCCTGCCGCGATTTTCTCGGCGCGACCGTGAAGGAAATGTCCAGGCTGCGTATCGTCATCACACTTGGGCGTATCGCGCACGATGCCTTCGTCGTCGCAAGCGGCGCAAAACGCTCGGCGTTTCCGTTCGGCCACGGCCGCAGTCACGCGATTGCCGCGCTCACAATGATCGATAGTTATCACTGCTCGCGCTACAACACGAACACGCGCGTTCTGACACCGCAAATGTTCCGCGACGTCTTCACGACCGCGCGCAACCGCCTCGACGCACCGGCCTGAACGGCAGCCTAGGCGTAGATCGAGCTTTCGTAATTGCCGCTACCCATCTCGCTGCGCGGGAAAATGCCGTGCTGCTCGATCCACTCGAAGGATTCTTCGAATGTCTGTTTCGAATACGGCTCGAACACCAGCCGTTCGCCGGGGCCCCAGCGCCGCGTATCCATCTGGTCGTGGAAACGTGCCGGGAATTCCTTTTTGTAGTAGTGCGTGAAAAGTTCCGGCCGCAGATCGATGTCGCGTTGCGCGCGGCGCAGCGCCCGGAAAAATTTGCGCACGTCTTCCGGATCAGGTGTACCGGTAATCATCGACGCCATCATGAAGGTCGTATCGATGATCTTGCGGAACCCGAGCTGTTCCAGGAAATAATACGGGCCGCTGAACAGCGACGCCGCGGGCACCTTGCGGTCGATCAGCATCTCCATCCGGCTGAACAGGAGCCCGTCATTGAACGACAGCTTGATCTGATCGGGCTTGAGATATTGTTCGAGGCCCTGGATGGTCGCGTAGTGGCTTCCGGACTGATAACCGACGGAGATCGGCACGCCGGCGAGATCGGCGGGAGTCTTCATCGGCGATTCCGGCGCGACGAACACGCCGCAAGGCGAAACCGAATAGGCGTCGGCGTAAAGCTTGCCGTGGCCGTTCGATGCGGCGACGTTCATCGTCCAATGGCAGGCGCCGCTGACGTTGCAGGTGCGGCCGGCTTCGAGGGTCTGGTACGCACCGACCTTGTTGCCGATGTGATGGCCGCTGCCTGAGCTGGAATCCATGGTTTCACGGAATTCATAGTCGAGGCCTTCAGCGGCGAAATAGCCCTTCTCCTCGGCAACCCATTCATGCAGGCGGAAATGCGGGGCGACGACGAATTTCGACATGGTGCTTTCCTCCATTGGCGGCTTTCCCCCGTACTCTACGCATGCGACGCGCTTGATAAATATGGCCCGTGGAAATAGATTGTCCACGTTTGATTGACAATCGAAGACCTAATGGATCGTTTTGAGAACGCGAAGGTTTTTGCCGCCGTTGTCGAATCCGGCGGCTTCACCGCGGCGGCCGAGCGGCTTGGCCTGTCGCGCGCGGCCGCCAGCAAGCACGTGCAGCAGCTCGAGGAGCGGCTCGGGGCCCGGCTTTTGGACCGCACCACGCGGCGGGTGAGCGTCACCGAAGCAGGGCGGGTTTTCTATCAGCAATGCCGGCGCATTCTTTCCGATCTGGAGGATGCCGAGCGGGCGGCCGGCGAACTTCACAATGAACCGCGCGGAGAACTGCGCGTCATCGCGCCGACAAATTTTGGGCTCGCCGAGATCGGGACGGCCATCACCGACCTACTTCTCGCCTACCCTCGCCTGCACATCAATCTGACGTTCAACGATCACGGCGCCGATCCGATCGAAGGCGGTTACGACGTTGCAATCTGCGTCGGCCGCCCACGCGGCACTTCGGCGAGCCTGATCATCCGCAAGCTCAATACATCGCGCCGGATATTGTGCGCCGCGCCCGACTACCTCAAGCGCCGCGGTGTACCGAAGGAGCCGGAGGACCTAAGCAGCCACGACTGCCTCAGCTACAGCTATCTGGAAGAACCCGACGAGTGGCACCTGATCGGTCGCGACGGCGAACGTGTCGTGAAAGTCAGCGGCCCCATCGTCACCAGCCACCGGCAGGTGTTGCGCACTGCCGCCGTCCGCGGGCTGGGGATCGCCTACGGCCCGATTATATTTTTCCACGACGATCTCGTCGCCGGGCGCGTGGTGCGCGTGCTGCCGCGCTTTGAATTGCCCGAGGCGACGATCTATGCCGTCTATCCGGCGAGCCGCCGGCTATCGGCCAAGGTGCGAGCCTTCAACGATTTCATGGCGCGCTATTTCGCAGCCAATCCGCTCGCGCCTTGACACCCGTCAATGGCTGCGCAGCCAGGCGATGACCTCTTCGGCGTTCCTGTCGGGCGGGAAGACCGGATAGAACGACTTCACAATGACGCCGTCGTCGATGACTAGCGCCATGCGTTTCAAAAGCGTCATGCCGGATGTCGTCAACAGCGGCAGATGCAAGCCGCGCGCAAAGTTCAAATCCGCATCGGACAGGACCGGAAACGGCAAATGCAGCCGCTCCGCCGACTCACGCTGATAGCCGGTATCCTGCACCGACAGCCCGAAGACGTGAGCAACGCCGAGCGCCTTCAGTTCGGCAAAATGATCGCGAAAACCGCACGATTGCGGCGTGCAGCCGCGCGCGCCCGGAATTTGATCCCAGCCAGGCGGAGTATCGACGCCGGGCACTCCCGTGCGTGGATAGATGTAGACGACGGTGCGGCCCTTGAGCGTCGACAGGTTTACGGCAGGTCCACTGGTTGCCGGCAAAGCCAGGTCAGGCAGTTTCGCGCCGGCAAGATGACGCGCTGCGCCGTCATCCAGCGGAGCCGGAATGTCCGGCGGCAGGACATTCGGATTATGGGCGCCCGGAGCCTCGGTCATTTTCCGTCCCTTATGCGTAGGACATAAACTCCATCAGCGACCCGTCGGGATCGCGAAAATAGACGCTGGTGCCCGGCCCTTTGGCGCCGAAACGCTGCATCGGGCCGCTTTCTATGCGGATACCGCATCGCCCGAGATGCGCCACGGCATCCGCGATCGGTCCCATCCATTCGAAGCACAGATCGCTATTACCGGGCGCCACGGGAAGCCGCGCGACCTCTGCGGGCTTCACGCCTGGACCGTGTACGTTGAGCTGCTTGTCGCCAAACCGATAGGCAAAACCTGTCGGCCGGGCGACCAGTTCCGCACCCATGACCGTCGTGTAGAAAGCGTTGGAACGTTCCCAGTCGGACACGTGAATAACGCAGTGATCGAGTTTCGTCGGCAGCATCCGTCTACCCCTTTTGCCGCATCAGCCGGCCGCGTTCGCGCTCCCACGAGCGTTTCTTTTCGGTATCGCGTTTGTCGTAGAGTTTCTTGCCGCGCGCGAGGCCGAGTTCGACTTTCGCACGGCCCTTTTCGTTAAAAAAGAGCTTGAGCGGCACAAGCGTCATGCCTTCACGCTCGACCGCGCCGACAAGCTTGTCGATCTGCCGCCGGTGCAACAGCAATTTGCGCGGCCGTTTCGGCGCGTGATTGAAGCGGTTGGCCTGCTGATATTCGGGAATGTTCGAGTTGATAAGCCAGATTTCGTTACCGCGCGCGTCGGCGTAGGATTCCCCGATCGTTGCTTTCCCCAAGCGCAGCGATTTGACTTCAGTTCCCGTGAGCGCGACGCCCGCCTCGAAGACTTCGTCGATGAAATAATTAAACCGCGCCTTGCGGTTGTCGGCAACGATCCGAAGTTTCCTTTCAGTCTTTGCCGCCATGCCGCAACTTTCCGCTCACCGGCTCTTGAGCAGGTCGCGGATCTCCGTGAGCAATTGTTCTTCCTTGGATGGCGCCGGCGGCGGTGGCGGCGCCTTGTTCGCCTCGGCACGCATCAACCGGTTGATCACGCGCACAACCAGGAACAGCACAAAGGCGATGATCAGGAAGTTGAGCGTAACCGTGAGGAAACTGCCGTACGCCAGCACCGCGCCCTCTTTCTTGGCATCGGCAAGATTGCCCGCCGTCACCTTGGCCGAGAGCGGAATAAAATGATTAGAGAAATCGAGCCCGCCGGAAACGGAACCGATGATCGGCATGATGACATCGCCGACCAGCGAGTTGACGATCGCGCCAAAGGCCGCGCCGATGATCACGCCGATGGCGAGATCGATGACGTTGCCGCGCATCGCGAATTTTTTGAATTCCTCAAGCATCAATTCCTCCCCGGCATGAACGACGCCGCAGGCGCGTCACGGCGATTGCAGCGAAAAAACGCAGGCCGCCTGCCGTCAATTGGTCAGGCCGGCATGCACCATGGCTTGGCGAACCGCGGCTTCGGCCTTCTCAGTCGCAGGCACCATCGGAAGCCGTACTGTATTGGCGCACTTGCCGATCAGTGACAGGGCGTACTTGATCGGCGCCGGCGACGTCTCGACAAAGAGATTGATGTGCAGCGGCGCAAGCTTGTCCTGAAGCTTCAAAGCCGCGGCATAATCGCCCTTGAGGCAAGCCGCGTGGAATTCTGCGCACAGCCGCGGCGCCACGTTCGACGTCACCGAGATGCAGCCGTGGCCGCCGTGAGCCATAAATCCGAGCGCGGTGATATCCTCGCCGGAAAGCTGATTGAAATCCTCGCCCAATGCCGCGCGCTGCTGCGACACGCGCGCCATGTTTGCGGTGGCGTCCTTTACGCCGGCGATGTTCTTAAGCTCATACAGACGCTTCATGGTGTCGACCGACATGTCGACGATGGAGCGCGCCGGGATATTGTAGATCAGAATCGGAATTCCGATCGCATCGTTGATCGCCTTGTAGTGCTGATAAAGCCCCTCTTGCGTCGGCTTGTTGTAATAGGGCGTCACCACGAGCACCGCGTCGGCGCCCGCCCTCTCGGCATGCTGCGCAAGATCGATGGCTTCCCGGGTCGAGTTGGAACCGGCGCCCGCCACGACCGGCACCCGGCCGCGGGCCTGGTCGACACACCATTCCACGACCTTCTTGTGCTCGTCGTGCGACAGCGTCGGGCTCTCGCCGGTCGTGCCGACGGGGACGAGGCCATTGGTGCCCTCGGCGATCTGCCAGTCGACCAGATCACGGAACGCTTTCTCGTCGACGGAGCCGTTCTTGAACGGGGTCACAAGCGCAGTGAACGAGCCTCGAAAGCGTGTCTTGGCGGCCATGATACGATCCCTGGCGCGGTCGCCCGCGGATGCGGGGACGAACCGGCCATGCTGCATAATTATCGGTTCGCGCCGGGCCTTGAAAGCCCCTTTAGATACGTTGTCATTGCCGAACAGGCGTCCACCGGCCCCGCTTTCGCCGCAAAACTGTAAATTGTCGCAGCAGCCCGCAAGGGTTAGGGTTTCCTCGGTCTGACCGGCAGAGGAGATTCTCTACAGTTTCCGCGCCGCACCGGGAGAGAACGTGCCGGGTTTTCGAGTAATAATGACGGTGGCTGCCATCGGCGTTCTCAGCGCCGGCGCGCATGCCCAGCCGTCGCCGAAGTCCGTGCCGTTACCGCGGCAGCGGCCTGCAGCGGCCCCGGCGGGCAAGAGCCCGGCGGCGAAGATCCATGCCGCTTCGCCCCATGCGCCGCCCCATCGCTTCGCCCATTGCCGCCGCCCCAGCCAATACCGCGATGCAGCCCGGTACCGATCGCGCCACACCCGGCACCGGCCCTGCGCCCCTCCCCGCCCTTTGCCACAGCCACGACAGCGACGACCTCGCCGCTCGATCTGACCGCGGTGAAGCAAGCGATCGACCTGGTGCGCAAGAATCGCCAGGACGAAGCGACCAGCGTCGAAAGCACCGTCACCGATCCGCTCGCCCGAAAGCTCGTCGAATGGGTCATCCTGCGCAGCGAAGACGGCAGCAACGACTTCTCGCGCTATGCCGCGTTCATCAGCGCCAATCCGAGCTGGCCGAGCATCGGCACTTTGCGGCGGCGCGCTGAAGCGGTGCTGTGGCAGGAGCGCGTCGATCCGCAGGCCGTCATCACTTTCTTCGCCGCCGAACCGCCGCATACCGTCAAGGGACACTTTGCGCTGGCGCGGGCGCTGCTCACCCAGGGCAATGTCGCGGCGGCGGCGGCGACACTGCACGACACCTGGCGCAATGACGCATTTTCAGCGGATCTCGAGACGCAGGCGCGCGATGTTTTTGCCGGCCTCATCACGCCGGCTGACGACGCGGCGCGCATGGATGCACGATTGTATGCCGAGGACGACGACGCAGGCTTGAGAGCGGCGCGCCATCTCGATGCCACCGCGCTCGCCGTCGCCAAGGCACGCTCGGCCGTCATCAACCAGGACAGCAAAGCCAAGGCCCTGCTCGATGCGGTACCGGAGAGCGCCCGTCACGACCCCGGCTACATTTTCAGCCGCGTCCAATTGTTGCGGCGGTCCGACAAGATCGCCGAGGCCGGCCAGTTGCTGATCGCGGCGCCGCGCGATCCGGCGAAGCTTGGCGATGTCGATCAATGGTGGATCGAACGGCGGCTCGTGGCGCGCAAGCTG
The DNA here is from genome assembly GCA_963808205.1 of uncultured Alphaproteobacteria bacterium. GTDB lineage: Bacteria > Pseudomonadota > Alphaproteobacteria > Rhizobiales > Xanthobacteraceae > BOG-931. The sequence goes on along the minus strand of CAWEER010000003.1, from coordinate 608,228 downwards.
CTCGACCTCGGCGATGCAAGATTGGCCTATGAGGTCGCCAACAGCGCAGCCCCGCCCGCCAACGAGAATTATCGTGGCGAGCAGCACTTCACCGCCGGCTGGATCGCGCTTCGCTTCCTGCACGAGCCAGCCTTTGCGCTCCCGCATTTCGCGAAGATTGCCGAGGGCGTAAACAATCCGATCACGCTCGCGCGCTCTTACTATTGGCAAGGCCGCGCGGTGGAAGCGATGGGACGGCAACAGGATGCGGCGGCCCTTTACCAGGAGGCAGCGCGTTATCCGACGGCCTATTACGGCCAGCTCGCCCGGGCACGTCTCGGCCTCAACGAAGTTACGCTCCGCACGCTGCCGGAGCCGCCCACCGAGCAGCGCACGCTCGAAATCGCGCGCGCGCTCGAAATCCTCTACGCCGTCGACGAGCGTGACCTCGTCGCTTCGATGGCAGCCGATCTCGGCGACAAGGCGACCGACACGGCCGCCCTCTCCACATTTGCGAACATCACGGCGCATCATAGCGACGCACGCGCGACGCTCCTCATCGGCAAGGCCGCGCTGAGCCGCGGCCTTCCTTTCGAACGCTACGCATTCCCCGATTTTGGCGTGCCGGAGTACCAGCAGATCGGCCCGGCGGTCGAGCCGTGCGTCGTCTATTCGATCATCCGCCAGGAAAGCGCGTTCAATCCCCGGGTCGTCTCAAGCGCCAATGCAATCGGCTTGATGCAGGTCACCCCGGGGGCCGGCCGCGACACCGCGAAGCGATTTAACGTCACCTTCGATCAGCGCCGGCTGAGCGATGACGTGGTCTATAATGCCCAACTCGGCACAGCCGAACTCGGCAACGACATTGCGAGCTGGCGCGGATCCTATGTCCTGGCCTTTGTCGCCTACAATGCCGGACCACGCCGGGCCAAGGAGTGGATCGCGCAATATGGCGACCCGCGCGATCCCAAGACCGATCCGGTCGATTGGGTGGAGCGCATTCCGATCTCGGAGACGCGCAATTACGTGGAGCGGGTGATCGAGAATATGCAGATCTACCGTGCGCTGGTCGAAAACAACCCAAAGCTTCAGATCGACGCCGACCTGCGCCGCGGCGGCTAGCGGGACTACGCCTTGCCGGATTGGCTCGCCCGCTCCACGGCGAAAGCCTGGGGTTTCTCCCCTCTTCGATGCCGTTCCCACATCGTTGTGTATGCAGCCTCGATATGCCGCGTCATCCGCCCGGTATCAAACAGCGGGGCGGCGTTGCGATTGTGCGCGAGCTTGGTCTTGATCGACGCCAGGTAGGATGGGTCCCGCGCGAGCCGCAGCGCCAGCGCTTCATAGTCTTCCAGCGAGTGCGTGATCATTTCATCGAGGCCGACCGCTTTCACCAGGCTTGCACCCACGCGTCCGGCGAAGGCTGAACCCAAACGGGTCAGCACCGGAACACCGGCCCACAACGCGTCGCTCCCCGTCGTGTGGGCATTGTAGGGCAGCGTATCGAGGAACAAATCTGCCAGCCCGCAACGCGCCAGATGATCGGCCAGCGGCATTCTTGGAGCAAATATCAATCGTTGCGATGATACGCCGCGTTTCTCGGCCTCGCCGCGAAGATTTTTCGCGGCCGCTGAATTGGTCTCGAGCAGCCACAGAACGCTGTTCTCATTCGCCTTGAGCAGGCGCATCCATACGTCAAACACGTCCGGGGTAATCTTGTACGAATTGTTGAAGCAGCAGAACACGAGGCCCGTTTCAGGCAACGCGCATTCATGCCGCGCTGGCCTGCGCTCCGCGATATGCCGCTTGTCGTCATTGGCCTGGTAGCTGTCGGGCAGCCAAACGACGGCTTCGCTGTAAAACGGGAAATGATCGTCCGGAATGATTGTCGGGTCGGCGATGATGTAGTCGATGTAGCTTGCACCCATCGTGCCGGGATAGCCCAGGTAATTCACCTGGATGGGTGCGGCGCGCCGCGCAAGAATGTTGAACCGGTTGTCGCGGGTAAATCCCATCAGATCGACGGCAATGTCAATCTCATGGCGCCGCAATAGGTTCGCGATCGCTGCGTCGTCCATGCCCTGTACATCGATGAAATCATCGAACGCCGCATTTATTCGGGCGCGCAATTCCGACCCGTCATCGGGGCTGAAAGATATCGCAACGGTTTCAAGACGAGACTTGTCGTGCTGCTCAAAAAGACCGACCACGAGTTGCGCAACAGGATGATTGCGGAAGTCTGCGGATAGATAGGCAACCCGAATGCGATCGTGAGAATAGACCTCGCCTTTCCAAATTGGGGGAAAAGACGGCTGATCGGCAATAAAGGACTTGGCGCATACGAACTGATCGGAGGGAGATGATGATATCGAAAGAAATGAAAAGGGATTGACCAGGATACTTTGCTCCCTTGCCGCCGACACCAGATCGAACACTTCTGCGTCAAGACGCGCCCAATCGCTCAGATAAAACTTTGCATGAAGCCTGTCGCCTTTTACGTATTTGAGGTCGTTCTTGAGTGCCAGCGCCTTGTCATAGGCAGCGAATGCCTGCTCGAACTGCTTCAGCTCAACGAAGATGTTGCCGCGGCCGGTCCACACTCCAGCGAGGGAAGCATCCAACGCCTGTGCCGCGTCATAAGCGGCGAGCGCCTCGTTGTGCTGCTTGCGCAGAAGAAAGACATTCCCCCGGCCCAGCCACGCTTCGGCGAGGTTGGGATTCGATGCCAAAGCCCGATCGAAGGCCGCGAACGCCTCTGCGGGGCGATTGATTGCCGTCAACACGTTGCCACGGCCGAGCCACGCTTCGGCGAAATCGGGCTGCAAGGCCAGAGCCCGGTCGAAAGCCGCCAGCGCATCGTCGTTGCGCTTGAGTTCGCTGTAAACGATCCCTTGGCCATGCCAGGCGCCGAAGAAAACAGGATTTAACGCCAGGGCCTTGTCGTAGGCCGCGATCGCGTCATCATAACGTTTGAGCTCGTGAAGCACGTTGCCGCGGCCATGCCATGCTTCGACCAAATCGGAGTTTAGCGCCAGCGCCCGGTCGCAGGCGGCCAGCGCCTCGTCATGGCGCTTGAGCTCGAACAGGATATTGCCGCGGCCCACCCATGCCTCCGCAAGACCGGGTGTCAGGGCCAGCAGTTCATCGACACCTTCGAGCGCCTTGCTGTGTCGGCCCAGATCGGCCAGCAGCTTCGCGCGCAACAGGCGCACATGCGCGACGTCCGGCTTGATGGCGATCGCGCCGTCAAAACTGGATATCGCGTCGTCATACCGTCCGACCGCAGCGAGCGTCATGGCTTTGTTGAAGAATGCTTCTGCATAGCGGGGATTGAGCCGAATCGCCTGATCGAAATCCGCGATCGCGTCCTTAGGGCGCCGCAAGTCATTAAGGACGGTGCCGCGAAGGTTCCATGTTTCCGCCGCGGCAGGATTGATCTTCAGCGCCTGGCTGAAGCGTTCCGCGGCCTCGGCCGGCCGCTTCAAGGCTTTGAGGACAAGCCCGTAATTGGTCAGCGTCGCATCGGAATTCGCACTGACATCCAGGGCCCGGCGCAAATATGTTTCGGCCTCGGCAAATCTGCCGCCCCGCGTCATCACGATGCCGAGCAGGTTTAGCGCCGCGACATGCCTGGGCTCGGTACGAAGTACCGTCTTGAACAGATTTTCGGCATTGACGATGTCGCCGGCCCGCAGGGCCGACATGCCGCGTTGAAATTCCTTATCTGCAAGCGCTGCCGGCAACGCCGTCCCACCTTCTCGCTGTAGGTTCTCGGTCACCAATAATCGGTTATCGGACTGCAGTCCGGCAATATTCGGCCCACATGGTCCGGTAGGCCGTCTCAACAGCTTTCGTGTAGATCGCCCCGTCCCCCACCGCGGATTGCGCCACCTTCCCGGCAGCTCCGGCCGCAGCGCTTCAAGATGATCGGGCATGGCAGCAAATTTCGTCGCAATGGCCAGATAGCCATCGGTGCTTTCGGCGACCCACTCGTCCATTCCGACCGAGGACAAAATCGATCCGGCTGCCCGGCTCGATATGCCGTTGCCCAGCAGCGTGACCAGCGGCACGCCCATTTGCAGCGATTCCAAAGCACTGATGCCGCCATTTTGCGGGAACGGGTCGAGTGAAATATCGACCTCCTTGAATGCGGCAAGATGATCGTGGTGTGGCGTCGCGCCGAGAAACGCAATGCGCTTCGGGGAAATCGCCTGCGCAGCGAACCTTTCCAACTGCCGAGCCCGCATGGACGCTTCGTCAACGGCAGTATCCTTTATCAGAAGCCGGGATTGCGGAACCGCCTCCAGGATACGGGACCAAAGCGATACGGCCTCGTTCGAAATCTTGCTGACGCGGTTGAAGACGCCGAATGTGACATATCCCTTTGACAGAACAGGCGGTTTCGAAAGCGGAATTTGATAGGGTAACGGCTCGATCGTCATGATCGACGGCAGATCAAATACCTTTTCGGCAAACAGATGCCGGACCGCGGGTGGGCATGCCACTGCGTCGGAGAAAAGATAATCAATCCGCGGAATTCCCGTGCCCGTCGCTCCGGCGCTCACTTGAACGGGAGCGGGTTTGCGCGCGAAGACTGTAAGACGGTTTCCGGCGGTATGGCCGGACAGATCGACGAGGATATCAATCTGATCGGCTTGAATGAGATCGCAGAATTCGTCGTCGGATAATTGAGCAACGTTCCGCCATCGATCGGCCAATTCTTGAAATTGCTCGGTGAAATCGTCCTCGACAGCCGACGCCGAATAGCAAGTGATTTCAAATTGTGTCTTGTCGTGGTTGCGCAGCATCGGCCGAAAGCAGCGCGCTGCCGAATGCCTCCGAAAATCCGAAGAAAGATATCCAACCTTTAGCCGCCGATCCGGATCGAGAACATTGCGATGAGCGATACGTATTTTTTCGGCGATGGGCGCACCCACCTCTCGCCACCAACAATCTCGTGCCGCTTGCTGCTCCGCAAAACCGGTCGCCGCAGAGAAATCGAGCGCATAAATCCGGTTCGATAGGGCCTCGGCAAAATTGGCCTTTATGAACAATGCCTTATCGTAAGCCGAAAGAGCTTCCGTGACGCGATTTGCCTCAAAAAGCGCGCGGCCGCGTGTAAACCAGCCTTCTGCAGAATCAGGATTTAGGCAAAGCCCGCGATCGATCGCGGCCAATGCATCGTCCAGTCGCTTCGACCCGACTAGGATATTGCCCCGACGGAACCACGCCTCGGCAAGGTCGGGCTGCAGTGCGAGCGCCCTGTCATAGGCAGCAAGCGCTTCGTCAAGCCGCGATAATTCCTGACCGACATTGCCGCGGCTAAGCCAGGCCTCGGCGAGATCGGGCTGCAAAGAAATAGCTTTATCATAGGCGACAAGCGCCTCGTCGAAATGCCTGAGAACGTATTGAACATTGCCGCGGCCGAGCCATGCCCCGGCCAGGCCGGGTCTTAGCGCCAGTGCGCGGTCGCAGGCAGCAAAGGCTTTATCGTGGTCATCGCGTGCGGCGAAGATATTTGCCCGGCCAACCCACGCCTCGGCCATATCCGGATCCAGTGCGAGCGCCTTGTCATAGGCTGCGAAGGCATCGTCGTATTGCTCAAGCGCCGCCAAAGCGGTGCCGCGGCCGAGCCAGGCATTGACCAGGTCAGGCTTCAACGAGATCGCCGCATCAAAATCGGCGGAAGCGGCGTCGGGTTCTTTGAGCTTGATACGGACATTACCTCGCCCAAGAAAGGCTTCGGCAAAATCAGGCCGCATCGCCAGCGCCTTGTCATATGCAGCTATTGCGTCGTTATATTTTCTAATTTCCAAACAATGATTTCCCACCCCGAGCCAGGCTTCCGGGAGGTCGGGCTGCAACGCCAGAGCCCGGTTATAAGCCTCGAATGCATCCTCGCGGCGCTCGAGCTTATTCAAGATGACTCCACGGCAGAGCAAAGCGTCGGCAAGATTGGCATCCCTCGCAAGAGCCGCATCCGTTGATTTCATCGCGTCGTCATAGCGCTCCAGCGTGAGCAGGGTTTTTGCACGACCCAGATGGGCTCGCGCAAAATCAGGATCGGTGGCGATTGCCCGATCGAAGCTGGATATTGCTTCGTTTTGGCGATCAAGGGCGTCGAGCGCGACGCCACGATTGAACCAGTCCGCGGCGGCGCCCGGCACCAATGCCAGAGCGCGATCGTAGCTTTCGACAGCCTCAGCGTTACGGCCAAGCTCGTTCAAAACATCACCGCGGTGGCCATGAGCTTCGGCGAGTTCAGGCTCATCGGCAATTGCATTGTCGAAACTCGCCAGCGCATCGTTAGTCTTGCCCAGCGCCGCCAGGGCACGCCCGAGAAGAACTCGGGCGCGGCACATGCCGCGGATCGCAGGTTAAGGATTCTCGCGCCTGCTTTTCCCCCTCAGCGAAGCGGCCCTCCTGGCAGGACATCATTGCCAGGTAATAATGCGCGTCAGCATTGCGGGGGTCGACGCGCAGAACCTCGGCATAACGACCGGCGGCTTCCGAAATTGCGCCGCGCCGATGCATCGCTAACGCATCATTCAACAGATCTGTGGCGGTTTCTTTCATCGCAATAGCGGACGCGCTTTAGTCTCGCAACGAAGCCTCTCGGCCGTGCCGCGGCAGTGGGTCTTATAGGCAAATACAGGCTCATTTTCCAGACAAGATATTGAGACTGCTTGAAAACTCCGGCTGCACAACAATTGCGTCAGCAACCGACGGTGATCATATTTCCGCAAAGAAGCTTCCGTCGCCGATCGCTTTGCGACATTCTGGCCGTGCCTTGAGTCCTGTTCCAAGGACCACCCACCTTTTCCAGGCGCCATCCGCATGAACGCGGCAACGGATATGCCGAAAGAACATCCGCCGGCAGAAGCGCCGAGAAGTGTGTTCGTCACCGCACAAGACGGCCTGCGGCTGCATGTGTGCGAATATGGTGCGCGTACGGCGCCCGGCGTGCCGGTTGTCTGCCTGCCCGGTCTCGCGCGTACGGTTGCCGATTTCGACGCGCTCGCACCCGTGCTGGCGAATGGTCCGATGGTGCGGCGGGTTATCGCCATCGATTCACGCGGGCGCGGCCGATCCGAATACGACAGCAACCCCGAAAATTACAACGTTGCCGTCGAACTTGGCGACGTGGCCACGGTCCTGACCGCACTTGGAGTCGGTCCTGCGGTTTTTATCGGCAGCTCGCGAGGCGGGATTCTGACCATGCTGCTTGGCGTCGCCCATCCCACCGCGATCGCCGGCGCCGTGCTCCACGACATCGGCCCGGTCATCGAACAGAAGGGCCTGGCGCGCATTAAGAGTTATGTGGGGAAACTGCCGCAGCCGCGGAGCTTCGCCGAGGGCGGCGATATTCTCCGCCGTCTGTTCAGCGCGCAATTTCCGAAATTCACGGCCGAGCAATGGCTCGCCGCAGCGCAACGCACATGGAAAACGGAGGGTGGCGGGCTGGTTCCCACTTACGACGTACGATTGGCGCGAACGCTGGCCGCCTTCGATATCGAGCGCGCTTTGCCGCCGATGTGGAGCGAGTTCGACTCACTCTCGCGCGTTCCGCTTCTGGTCATTCGCGGCGCGAACTCCGATATCCTGTCGGCAGCCACAGTGAGCGCCATGCGGGCGCGGCATCCGGCCATGGAATTGGTCGAAGTGGCGGACCAGGGGCATGTGCCGCTGTTCGATCACGAATTGCGTAATCGCGTAGCCGAATTCGTCGCCAAGTGTGACACGTTACGCAAGGACCCTAGCCCGAACTAAGCGAAGCAGCCCGCTTCGACAGCAATGTCTGATCACATCGTATCAGACGCGAAGACGCAAGCCTTCGACCCGCGTTTCCAGAAGCAACGTAACCGCATTGCAGTTGCCGCAAAGAAAAACCCCGGCGGATCGCTCCGCCGGGGTCTCTAATTTCAGACCATGATCAAGCGATCAGGGCATGAAGTCCTTGTGGAGACGTGCCGTGATCGACACGACGTCCTGGTCCTTGACCGCAGCGTTCGAGCGCCACGGAACCACCGAAACCAGCCGCGAGTGTCGCGACCCAAGAGACCGGTCCCTGTCTTGGCGGTATCGAGGTGCTGGTAGAGCACTTCAACGCCGAAGTACAGGCTCTTGGTGAAGTCATACTGGAGGCGTGTGGCCCGCCGATATGAGCTGCCAGTTGTTGTTGCAACCAGCATTGGCGACGGCAGCAGTGCCACCGGCGCCAGCCACGGCAAACCCCTCAAGAGTGCAGAGGTTGGCGTTGGCCTGATTGTTGTACCGCACCCCGAGGAAGCCGCCGACGAATGATTCATGGAATTGCGGCGTCCAGTAGTGCTCAAAGGACGCGTTCACCCCAAAGCCAGTCGTCAGATTGCAACCTGTCGTGCCGGTAGCGAGCGGCTCACCCGCAGTTGGAGCAGTTGGACGAACCATACACGCAGTCGCTCATCACGCCGAAGCCTTGCGTATTGCCGCGTTGAATTCCGGCATTCACGCCGTTATTCGCATCGACAGATATCTCAGGCCGCCTTGCGTATAGTTCACCTGCGTCTGGAAGTAGTCGCCTTGCGCGATCATCGGCGTATTCAGCCGAAGGCCGGCACCGACGGCAAAGCCCCACTGATCGCCAGGATGGCCAGTGCAGAGGGTAGTGGACGTGGTCGTGGCGCCATAGTAGTCAGGCATTGACCTCGTGGGCCGCCGCCATCAACTGCGCGCCACCCCAAGTCTGATCGACCCGGAGGTTGCCGACGATGTCGGGCGACTGGATGCCGCCGTAGCCGGCAGTGTTGGCCGTCGCACCCGTCAGGGATACCGGGCGGTAGCGCCACCAGCATTTAGAGCAGCCACCCGAAAGCGCACCGCCGGAGTTGTCGAAGATCTGCGTCGTGCGACGCTGTTCGGCAGAGAGTCGTTGCCGTTACGCCGTTGCCGAGTTGAGCTGTATAGCCCCACAGCCACCAGCCCGCGTCACCCGTATCAGACGACGGGAGATAGCCGCGATAGCCGACGGCCGCCGAGCTGTAGAAGTCATAGAACGACTGAGCGATACCAGCCGTGATTCCCGCCCACTGAATGAAGGCGCGGTTGAAGGCAAGGATCGACGGAGTAAGCGCCGCGCCGGTGTCAGTCGTGGCGACACCGACCGCGATATAGGCGCGGGCCGTACCGTAGGGAGTCTGGTCGCGAGCGTCAGCGGTGATGTAACCGCGTGCGCGCATCACGAAGTTGTTGGTCTGCCGGGTATTCACTTCGGCCGACGTCGGACCGGCAGTAAAGTTGCCGTTGCTGTTGTACGTGGTCTCGGCGCGCACGTAGCCGCCGATCTTGATGCACGTATCCGTGCCGGGCATGTAATAGAAGCCCGCCCCGTACAGATTACAGACCTTCACGTATTCGACCGGCTTGGCCTTGACGGGAAGATCAGCTGCCTGCCCCGCACTGACCGCGACCAATCCCGCCGCGGTGCCGAGGAAGAGGCTTTTCACCATCTTCATTTTGAACCTCCAGTTGTTTGCCGTGGGAGGGTTCTATCCGCCGGGTGACTGCACCCCTGGAAGGTCCCCTTAGTCCCCAAAACCACCCGGTCTTTCCACTTCCCGAAAACACCGGACGACTCGACTTGGGGTTCCCCCCTCCGTCGCACGATCACCTTAGCGAACGAGTTCCTCCGTGCAACGACGAACTGCCCAAGTCACAGGCCCCTTTGATCGATTTCGGGGAGGTGTTGCGTAAAAATCACGCAGCCGTTGACGCCTTCCTGAGCGTCCTGATGGCAATTCAGTGTGGTCCCCCACGAGGACGGATTTACGTGTAAAATCAGAATGTTGTGCCTCGCGGCGCGCGGCTCTCGAAGTCCCCGGTTTTACCATTGGCCCCTGCCCCTTCGCAGAAAAAGGCCGCAGAGCCTCCTCGCGTGTGCACAGACCCGGTCTCGTTTCATCGGCGCCTTGACTGCTCTGATTCCACACCCGGCCGGAGACTTGCGCGGCAGCATTTTGGACGATTGGCGCGGCGTTGAATTCCATCTTCTTCGGCCTATTCGGCGCGCCGGCAAACGCGCGATCGAACGCGAAGCAGTGAAATGAGCATTCAAAATCCGGCATTGGATCCGCTTCGTCAGATTCCCTGCCCGCCACCCGGATCGGTGGAGACGTTGACCTGAAAATGCTGAACCTGTTTGCGGCCCGACGCAAAACTGATTTCAAGTTCGAACTGATCGGCGCCGCTGAAATCCGCCGCGGCCCGATAGAACGCGACGAAGACCGGAACTTCGGTGGCGAGGCATTGCTTGAAATTGGTCGCCTTGAGCGTGCCGCGCTTGACGGTGACGGTGCCGTGCGCCGGTGCGGTGGCAAGCCGTATCGAGGGTAACGGGCCGGACGTGCAATCCGGCCGAATGCTGGAGAAGATGCCGACACGAATGTCGTGACCCGGCGCCGCTTTGATTGCGCGCTCGACCAGGCTTTCCTGCGCGCGAACGCTGTGCGCCGGAAGGCAGAGCAGCAAAGCCGCGGCGATCAAGTACCGCGTCATCGCAGACATCTGTTGGCCATCCAACCGGTCACTTGATATTCTTCCGCAGGCGCGCGACATGCGCGATTTGGAGCAGCAATGGCGGCCGGACCTTTGCGTCCCAAGGTACCTTTGCATCCCATGGCGTTTGGCGGCGGCATGGATCGCGGCGACCCGTTACAGCGGGCAATGGTCGCATTGAACAGCCAGCGTCCGCAAGAAGCCGAACGGATTGCGCAAGATATTCTCAAAGCCGACCCGCGGCACGGCAAAGCGCTGCACGTTCTCGGTTGCGCGTTGCTGATGCAGGGCCGTGCCCAGGAAGCCGTGGCGCCGCTGGAATCCGCGGCGCGCGGCCGGCACGATCCCGAAATCGAAACTCAGCTTGCCATGGCGCAGATCGAAAGCGGCCGGCCGGACGACGCATTAGTGCTTCTCAAGCGCGCGACCAAGCGCCGGCCGCCTTATGCCCAGGCATTCCATGCGCTCGGCCGCCTTCTGTTTTCCAAGGAGCGCCATGACGAGGCGGCCGAGGTGCTCTCGCGGGGTCTCGAAATCGCGCCGATGATGCCGGAATTGTCCATCCTGCTTGGCATCGTTCACCTGCAACGCAGAGATTTCGCCAATGCCAAGGTCGCGTTTGCGCGGGCACTCAACATTTCCCCGGATTCTCCCGACGCATTGCACGGAATGGCGACGGCGCATTGGCAGCTCTGCGAGTATCAGCCCGCCGCCGACCATTTCAGGCGTTACCTGATGCGCAGTCCGGATGACGCGGGCACCTGGCTCGGTCTTGGGCACTGTCTTCTGGAGATCGGCCAGCGCGACGCCGGCTATGATTGCTTCCGCACCGCCGCGCGCGGTGATCCGAGACGCTATGGCAGCGCGCTCGCTTCGCTGGTCAATTCAGGCCGCGCCCGGTTTTGGCTCAAGCCGAGCGCGGCGGAGCGATTCCTGCGCGGGACGAAAAGCTAGCGCTTCTGCGCGCGGAATTCCCGGCGATACAGGCCAGGTTCGTTTCTCAGCGCCGTTTTTGTTGCAATCAGACGCGTCGTGTCGTCGTCGGACAACGTCTCGAAGCGGCCAGCCCAGCTTTCACGCTTTACCGGCAGGCATTGCGCCACCGGTGTGCCCTTCGGCAGCACGCCGTTGAAATTTGCATCGTGCCAGCGCGCCGGGAAATTCAGTGGGCTGTCGTGGAACGTGTCGCAATCGATGAGGCCGGAGAGCGTGGTGAACGGCAGGTCGTCGCGATTGACCGGATGGGTGAACAGCAGCGAATAGCCCGGCGGCGCCTCGATGGTCCAGAAACAGTTGAACTTGATGATGAAGCGGTCGCCGTCGAACAACGGCGTTCCCGCAACCTGGCTGGGATCGTGAAAATCGATCGGCGAATGCGAAAACCCGGTGGCAAATCCCTCGGGCACGTCGAAATTCCAGCTGAACTCGCCATCGCGGACTTCGAGATCGGTCGCCGACGGGATGAGCCATCCGTAGGCCATGGCATCGATGAAACATGGGCATTTCTTCACCGTAAGGGTGTCCACGCCAACACTCGCGTTGAAAGAATTGTGCGGCATCGCCTTGAACCAGTCGGGCAGGCCCTGCACTGCGGGGAACGGGCGCGGCAAAATGCTTTCGAGCGCAGGCAGGCAGCGGAACGTCAGCGTCGTCTGATTGGCCTGGTCCATCGCCCGGTGTCCCTTGAACGCAATTGCCGATCGCGGCCGCGCCGCAGACCTGAAGATACAAAATATTTATGCGGATGATACAGAAATTTATGCGGATGATATAAAAATTTACGCGATACCGCGTATTCCAATTCTCTTCACAAATCACGGTGTTGCTGGCAGATATTGGAAGGAATCTCGGGCGGCGGAAGCCCGGATCTCGCAAAACCGCGGCGAGCTGATGCCGCGTCGTCTAAAGCTGCCATTGGTCCTCCAACCGGCCGCTTGGTAGTCTTGCCGGGGCGCGCGACATGCGCGATTTTGGGGCAGCAATGGCAGCCGGACCTTTGCATCCGTTGGCACCTAGTGACGGCGTCGGCCGTGGCGACCCGCTGCAGCGCGCGACGCTCGCTTTGAACAGCCAGCGTCCGCAGGACGCCGAACGGATCGCCCAGGATCTTCTCAAGACCGATCCGCGGCACCACAAAGCTCTGCACATTCTTGGCTGCGCCCTGCTCATGCAGGGCCGCGCGGCCGATGCGATCGCGCCACTTGAAAGCGCGGCGCGCAGCCTGCACGACGCGGAGGTCGATACCGTGCTTGCTGTCGCGCTGCGCCAGGCGGGCCGCCCCGAAGAGGCGCTTTCCCGGGTCAAGCGCGCCGTGAAACGGCAATCGTCTTTTGCGCCGGCGTTCCTCGAACTCGGCCGCCTGCTGGCGCTGCTCAAACGCTACGACGAGGCGGTTGAAGCTCTTCGCCACGGTCTCGGCATCGCTCCGATGATGCCGGAATTGTCGATCCAGCTCGGACACGTTTTCCTGCGCCTGAGAAATTGCGCCGAGGCCAAGGCCGCTTTTGCCGGAGCGCTCGACATTTCCCCCACCTCGTCCGAAGCGCTGCTCGGCCTTGCGAGATCGCACAAGGAGATCGGGGAAAACGCGCCGGCGGCCGAATACTACCGTCGTTACCTGAGAATGAAGCCCGACGATGCGGCGACATGGCTCAATCTCGGACACTGTCTTCTGGAGCTTGGCGAGCGCGATGCCGGTTACGACTGCTTCCGCGCCGGCGCGCGCGGCGACCCCAAGCGCTACGGAAGGGCGCTGAACTCGCTTACGGCCTCGGGCCGCGGCCGATTCTGGCTCAAACCAAGCGCGGCCGCGCGCTTCCTGCGCGGGCCGAAAGGCTGAGCCGCAGCTTCAGCGCTTGGGCACGCGGAATTGCCGCCGATAGAAGTCGGTACCGCGGCTTAGCGCTTCGCGCGTTTCCGCACTGCGCAGGGTTTCCTCCGACGACTGCACTTCGCGACGGCCGATCCAACTCTCGCGTTTCACCGGCATGCACTGCGCCACGGGCATCCCCATCGGCAACACGCCGCTGAAATCGGGATCGTGCCAGCGCGCCGGAAAATTCACCGGGCTGTCGTAGAATCTGTCGCAATCGACCAGACCGGTGAGCGTCGTAAACGGCAGGTCGGCGCGATTGACCGGATGAGTAAACAGCAGCGAGTACCCCGGGGGCGCCTCGATGGTCCAGAAATTGTTGAACTTGATGATGAAACGGTCTTCGTCGAAAAATGGCGTGCCGGCAATCTGGCTGGAATCGTGGAACGCGATCGGCGAGTGCGAATATTCGCTGAAGAAGCCCTGAGGGTATTCAAAGTCCCACGTGAACTCGCCGTTCGCCACCTTGACCTCGATCGGAAGCGGAATGAGGAATCCGAACGTCATGGCGTCGATGAACGGCGGACATTTTTTGACTGTCTCGCCTTCCTCGCTCATGGTCGGATTGAAGTTGGCCGTCGGCAGCGCCTTGAACCATTCCGGCAGGCCCTGCACCGCCGGAATCGGCGGCGGAAGAATGTTCTCGAGCCCGGGCGGGCATCGAAACGTCAGCGTCATTTGATTGGCTTGGTCCATAAGCCGCAGTTCCTCCGCCGCGCGATCGCGCACCGCTGCCCGTCAAAGCCCACGCGCTGCATCCACGCAATGCAGCGTGGCGGAGAGGAAGGGATTCGAACCCTTGATACGGCTTTAGACCGTATAACGGTTTAGCAAACCGCCGCCTTCAGCCACTCGGCCACCTCTCCGATTGCGAAAAGCCCTATTTTACGGGCTCTCGCCGGTCAAGGCTCGTACACGCTGTACACCGCAAGCGCCTCGACGTTTCGACGCTACAATAGAATTCCGGTGGAAGTGTAGCCACGGGCGCGCGGCTCGTGCAGCCCCCTCCCCTGCGGTCGGGTTGCCGATCATTCGGGTACCGAAGTCCGGCGGCGGCCTTGCCGCGAAAGCAACGCCGAACCTGCGGCCTCGATCAGGCCGCCATCGCCGGCGCGGCAGCCTCACGGATGCGGCCGAGCCAATCGCGCGCCGCGCGCTGCGCGGTGGCAATCTCGACATCCGACATCTGATCGGCGACTTCACGCCGAAGCCGGATGGCGTCGATGTTCCCCTTCATCGCCGCGAGATTGAACCATTTGTGCGCGGAGACGAGATCGATCGGCATATCAAAGCCGACCGAATACATCATGCCGAGATCGAACAGCATGTCGCCATCCGCCGGCCCTTCGCCGAGCGATGCCGCATTGCTGTCGAGAATCTCAAAACGAGCCATTGCACACTCCCCTGTTATTCGCCGGCTTTTTCCCCTGCCGACACGCGAATAATCTCCGGAAGATTTGAATGGTGGTTTAAGCAACGCGATGAATTGATTCTCAACCGCGCGCCGGCAGTGAGCGCATTTTCGGCAACACACCGTTAAGCAACGGCGCGCGTTCCCGCTGCCGGTTGACGCCACAGGCGAATTGGGCGATCCCTGCGCTGGCGGCTCGGGCCCGGATGATGGTCCGGCGTCAACACGTCATTAAACACATAGGGGTTCCGATGAAGACCTATCGCAGGGCGCCGGTCGCGCTTTGGCTCTTGAGCGCGGCTTGCATTGCGGGAGCAGCGGCGATCGCGCCGGCATACGCCGCCGAGCCGGCCGGCACGTGGCTCACGGGCGACAAGGACAGCCAGGTGCGGATCTCTAATTGCGGCGGCGCGGTTTGCGGCGCCTTGGTCTGGCTGAAGGATCCGAACGACCCGGCGACCGGCAAGCCGAAGCTCGACAAGAACAATGCCGATGCCAGCAAGCAAAGCAGGCCGTTGCTCGGCGTACAGATCATCCTCGGCATGAAGCCGAGCGGCCCCAATCAATGGTCCGGCAATCTCTACAACGCCTCCGACGGAAAGACCTATACCGGCTCCTTCACGATGACCGGCGACAACACCGCCGAGCTCAAGGGCTGCGTGATGAGCATCATTTGCAAATCGCAAACCTGGACGCGGGCGAAATAAGTCTGCCGATCAGCGCGCCCGCTGGCCGAACAGCATCGCGCGCACCTTGGGGTCGGCCATGTCGACCGCCGACGCCGCCGCGATGCGAATGGCAAAGGCGCGCTTGACCGCTGGGCGCGCGCGAACCGTTTCGAACCAGCGCTTGAGATGCGGGAATTGTGCGAGGTCCTGGCCTTGCCGGTCGGCAAGCCGCACCCAGCCGACACAGGCCATGTCCGCGATCGAATAGCGGCCGCCCAGAAACTCCCGCTTCGCAAGGCGGGTATTCATTATGCCGTAGAGGCGATTGACCTCATCGGTATAGCGCGCGACCGCGTAGGCAATCTGCTCGGGCGCATAGCGGCGGAAGTGCGTCGCCTGCCCCGCCATCGGGCCAAGGCCGCCCATTTGCCAAAAGAGCCATTCGTCGACCGCGACGCGCGCACGCTCGTCGCGCGGATAAAATTTTCCAGTCTTGCGGCCGAGATATTGCAGGATGGCGCCCGATTCAAAAACCGAAATCGGCCGGCCGCCCGGACCGGCAGGATCGACAATCGCGGGCATCCGGTTGTTTGGCGAGATCGCCAGGAATTCCGGTGAAAATTGCTCGCCTTTCGAAATGTCGACGGGGCGCACGACATAGGGCAACCCGCATTCCTCAAGCATGATCGAGACTTTCCAGCCGTTCGGCGTCGGCCAGTAATAAAGCGCGATCGGCCGCGCGCGCCGCGCCGGCTGGCTTGCGGCACGCTTCGATTTCTTTGGCGCCGTTCGCGCCCTGCTGCGGACCCTGCGTGCGGGCGTCATGTCAACGCAAAGAAAAACGGCGCCGCGGAATTGCTCCACAACGCCGATCAAAGTTTCGAGAGGATATTGCCGAAACACCGAGGGCGTCGGCGAGATGGTTGAAGGGCAGGACCGCCGGCTTTATCCGCCGGCATAAGATTACGGTTTCCCGTCTCTCGTCTTCGCCATCGCATAGAAAGAAAACGATCGCGAAGCCCGCTCCTCCGTCCCGCCGACGCCCCCCGTCGTTCACCTGAGCCGGCCCGTCCAGGGAGATCATTGATCCACCCTCGACTGCGGCCGGCTCGTGTGACGCGATCTCCGACACATGCGATGCCGAAGACCGTTTGCGGCGTCGACTACTTCTTCTTCCGACGCTTCGCCGGTTTCTTCGCCTTAGCTTTTGCTTTTCTCTTCTTCGCCATTGCTGCCCTCCTAGCTTGAGTGGATGGCGGTATAGGTACAGTGCAGTCGCGAATCGATCCGCACTACATTCGGATTACTACAGCAGGAAAAAAATAACAGTGACTCGACTTAAATCTGTGCGTAAGCGCGCCGGTTCGTCGCGCACGCCGGCACCGAACTTGTACTTCGATGCGATGCCGGGCGAAAAGTTTTTCAGTTCCTGAAATTTTGCACGAATATTTTCTCTGTATCGAGAAATGCCGATGAAATATGGGTTTCCAGTACGTTTGTTTTTTTGTTCAGCCCGGCCGGCGCATTGACGCGTGCAATTCGAATACTTCTCTTCACATGCGGGAGCGCTGCCGACGCGGGCGTATTTACGCCGCAAAAATAATTATGCACCGGAGGCCTTTGCAGGTGCGCTGACCGCCTCGGCGAGGCGCAAAACGCGCGAATCAGTGCCAACCGATTCGCTGAAGCGGTGCGTTCGACGGCGGCGCGACATGTTGGAACGCGTCAAACAGGACGACTCGCGTCTTGTTCTGATCGTGCCAAACGCAGGTGAGGAGCGTGTGCGCGGACGGGGCAGCCGCGGCGTCGAAATTCCGCTTCAGGTTCCGATGCGCGTCTTCAGGAGGTCGTTGACGGCTTGAGGATTGGCCTTGCCGCCCGACGCCTTCATCACCTGGCCAACGAACCAGCCGATCGCCTTCGGGTTTGTCTTGGCGTCGGCGACCTTGTCCGGGTTTTTGGGCGACGATGTCATCGACAAGCTTTTCGAGCGCCCCAACGTCGGTCACCTGCTTCAAGCCGCGATGCTCGACGATCACGCGCGGATCGCCGCCCTCGGCCCAGACTATTTCGAATACGTCCTTGGCAATCTTGCCGGAGATCGTGCCGTCGCCAATCAAATCAAGAATGGCGCCGATCTGCGCCGCCGAGACCGGGGCCGCGGCAATGCTGCGGCCCTCGCGATTAAGCCTGCCCAATAGTTCGTTGATCACCCAATTTGCCGCGAGTTTGGGATCGCGGCGCGATGCGCCCCGCCGGTCACTGCCGATTCGAAATATTCCGCCATTTCGCGTTCGGCAACGAGAACATCCGCGTCGTAGGCGCCAAGCGCGTATTCGCGGATAAAGCGCGATTTTTTCGCGTCCGGCAGTTCCGGCAGGCTCTTCCGCAAATCCTCAACGAGCGACGGCGAAAGTTCGAGCGGCAACAGGTCCGGATCCGGAAAATAGCGGTAGTCGTGCGCCTCTTCCTTCGAGCGCATCGTCCGCGTCTCGCCCTTGTCCGGGTCGAACAGCCGCGTTTCCTGCTCGATCTCGCTACCGTCCTCGATGATCTCGATCTGCCGCCGCGCCTCATGCTCGATGGCCTGGCCGATGAAGCGGATCGAGTTGACGTTCTTGATTTCGCAGCGCGTGCCGAGAGGAGCGCCGGGCTTGCGTACCGAAACATTGACGTCGGCGCGCAGATTGCCCTTCTCCATGTCGCCGTCGCAGGTACCGAGGTAACGCAGCACGCTGCGCAGCCTGGCAACGAAGGCCTTGGCCTCGTCAGCAGAGCGCAGGTCGGGCTTGCTCACGATCTCCATCAGCGCCACGCCGGCGCGATTGAGATCGATCAGCGACATGTTCGGGTTTTGCTCGTGGAGCGACTTGCCGGCGTCCTGCTCAAGGTGCAGCCGCTCGATGCCAATCCGCACCGTCTCGCCATCCGCCAAATCGACCGCAATCTCGCCCTCGCCCACGATCGGCGATTTGTACTGGCTGATCTGGTAGCCCTGCGGCAGGTCCGGATAAAAATAGTTTTTTCGGTCGAACACCGATTTCAGATTGATGCGCGCACCGAGGCCAAGCCCGGTTCGCACCGCCTGGCGCACGCACTCGGCATTGATCACGGGCAGCATGCCGGGCATGGCGGCATCGACCAGCGAGACGTGCGCGTTGGCCTCGCCGCCGAATTCGGTGGACGCGCCGGAGAACAATTTTGCTTGCGAAGTGACATGGGCATGGATCTCCACGCCGATGACCACTTCCCAGTCGCCGCTGGCGCCCTTGATCAACTTCGATTTACGCGGGGCCGTATCCATGCCGTGACCGAACCGTATCTATCCGCGGTTCGGTTACGCGCTTGCGAAACGCACGGCAAGGCCGATCGGCGCCTTGCACAAGCGGACCCGATACCGCGTCAATTCGCTGGAGCGAGACTCAGTCGGCGCACTTTGGGGCGCAGAAGGTCCCGTAGCAGGGCAGCACCTGCGTTATCGTGCCGTTGACGCACATTTCCTGCGCGCACCACATCGTCGTGGCATTGCAATCATGCGAACACACCGCGCTCGCGGCGAGGACGCCCTTCTTCCCCACGGCGCAAGCACCGGGCGGCAATTTCATCCCCTTGGCCGAAGCCATTGACGGCAGTGCTAGCGCGAGCACCAAGGCAGCGATTTTTACGACTGGCATGACACGCATAATGGTTCCCCGTTTGCAAAAGCGAGGTATCATCTTACATCGTCGCCGAAAGCGCGCAAGTTATTGTTGTAACATGCACATCTGCACAATCGCACGGGCAGAAGCTGCGCATGGGGCAGAAGCTGCCGCACCGGCGTGGTGGGGCCGCTGATCGCAACCGGCGGAATACCGCCAGCGTTTCTAGCGCGGGTTATTTGCCCTCACGCCAGAGGCCCAGCGCTTCCTGCGCCGGACGATCGGAAATCGAGAACAGCACCGACTCCTTTGCCGCCGTGTGGTGATAGCGCTTCCACGACGGCACGACGAAAACGTCGTTCGGTCCCCATTCAAGAATCTTGCCGTCGACCTCGGTGCGCCCCTGCCCCTCGGTGCAGACAAAGATGGTGCCGTCGGTCGAGCGGTATGGCTCGCCCTTAAATCCCCTGGGCAGCATGGCAAGGCATGCGCTCATCGTCGGCAGCACCGGGCCGCCGGTGAACGGATTGGCATAGCGCGCCCGCGCGCCGTGGCGCTTGTCGATCTCGCCCGCCTGCATCATGCGTTCGACGATTGGGCGCGTGCGGGCATAGGTGTAATTGATCACCGGGGTGCGATTCATGACCGGCGAACCGTCGGGCAACACGCCCGAGCCATAGAACGACAGCGAATCGCCGTCCTGCCGCGTGGTGTTTTGCATCGCGTCGTCGAGGTGCTCGGCGAAAGACGCTTCAAAGAAATTGACCGCGGGAACATCCAGCACGTCGAGCCAGAGCATCGGCTGTTTGGAATGATTGCCGTGATCGTGCGGCGCCCAGTTCGCGGTGATGACAAAATCGCCGGGCGCCATGAAAGCCTTCTCGCCCTCGACCGCGGTATAGGCGCCCTCACCGTCGAGCACGAAGCGGATCGCGGAAGCCGCGTGCCGGTGGGCCGGCGCGACCTCGCCCGGCATGATCATCTGGATGCCGGCGAACAGTGTATTGGTGCAGCGGGACTCGCCGTGCAGCGCGGGGTTTTCCAGGATCAGAACCCGGCGCTCGGCTTCCTCGGCGGTGATCAGGTTGCCCAATTCCATGACCAGGGATTTTACGTCGCCGTAGTGCCAGATGTGCGGCCGGCAGCGCGTGACCGGCTCATCGGTAACGACCGATTTCATGACCTTCCACAGCGGCGCCATGTCCTTCTTGGCGATCCGCTCGTAAAAAGCCTCCCGCATCGCCTCGATATTGTGCTTTGGGCCCGGTTTGCCGTTGGCCGTTTTCTTCGCGGTCGCAACTGCCATGGCGTCCTCCTCGGGATCGGTGCTTTGACGCAATATAGTCAAAGCGCGTTCATGCGGAAATAGCGAGCAAGTCCCGTCGCGGGGCTGCCATGCGGCGGCACTGCCCATCATGGGCAACAACCGTCCTTGGGCAACAACCGTCCTGGGCGACAACCGTCTTGGCCGTCAGTTATTGGTCGCGCCGCCGTCGACGGCAATTGTCTGGCCGGTCACGAAATCGCTGTCCGCCGAGGCAAGGAAAACCAGCGCTCCGAGGAGGTCTTCCGGAAACTGGTCGCGCTTGAGCGCGCGGCGCGCGATCGAGGGCTGGCGGGAATGTTCGAGATGATTGGGGTTCTCGCTGATCACGCTGTCGCTCAGCGTGAAGCCGGGCGCCAGATTATTGACGCAGATATTGTGCTCGCCGAGTTCCCGCGACAGGGCGCGCGTGAACGCCGTGACCGCGCCTTTCGAGGTCACATAATGCGCGAAGTTGGGGATGCCGCGGGCAACCGTCCCGGAACTGATATTGATGATCTTGCCGTAGCTTCGCGCGATCATGTGCGGAGCGACGTGCTTTGCCATCAAAAAAACGCCGCGCACATTGATCGCCATCACGCGATCCCATAACGCGGTGTCGATCTCGGTCACCTTCTGCTCGGCAAGCGGCGCGAAGAGGGCCGCGTTGTTGATGAGAATGTCGATCTTGCCGAAGCGCTCGATCGTCCTGGCGACCAGCGCCTTCACCGCGCTCTCGTCGCTGACGTCGGTGACGCAGCTGTCGACCGAATTGGCGCCGTGTTTGCCGGCAAGTTCCGCGGCGAGATCCTTGCCGTCGGCGACGTCGGCGATCATCAGGCGCGCGCCCTCGCCGGCAAGTGTATGCGCATAGTGCCGGCCGATCCCCTTGGTGCCTCCGGTGAGGATCGCCACCCGGCCTTCGAGACGCGCCATGTTCAATCTCCGGAGCCGAGATCAGCCTTTGCCGCCGTACCGCGTGATGAACTTGGCAAAAGCCGCAAGCTGTTGCTTGATGAAGCCTACCGTCTGCTCGTCGGTGATTTGCCCGGTCTTTGCATCGATCCGCTGTGAGCAATTCCCGATGAAGACCTCCGGCTTGTTCAGCACCATGGCGTCGAGAAAAATCATGCAGCGGCGCAGGTCGTATTGCATGCGGCCGCCGCCGAGTATTCCGTTTGCCGCTGACTGAAGCGCAACCGGCTTGCCCACAAAAGGCTGATTTTCCACCCGCGACACCCAATCGATGGCGTTCTTCAACGCGCCCGGGATCGAAAAATTGTATTCCGGCGAGTTGAAAATCACGCCATCGGCGGCGCGGACGGCTTCGGCGAGTTTTTGCACGGGCGCCGGAAAGCCGCTCGCATTCTGGACGTCGGCGTTATAGAGCGGGAACTCGGAAAACGGCGGCGCTTCGGTGATCTTCATTCCCGGCGGCGCGTAGCCGGGAAGCAGATTCATGACCATCCGGTTGTAAGAGCCCTTTCGCAGGCTGCCGCAAATGGCGATGACATTAAGTGTGTCGGTCATGATTGCCCTGCTTGTCCGGGTTCGGGCGGACGCCGCAAAAAATTTCAAATTCCTCGCTGGCTTTATCGCTCACGAGCTTGGTGAATTCAACAGCGCAGGCGCAACGACATCCTTCCAGCTGTGCGGCGCTGTTTTGAGCTCTCCGTGCCTGCCCAGAAAATCGGCGGTCGCCTGCACGCCATAAACCGCGCTGCCGAATTCGTCCTTGATCGCCCTGATCACCGTTTCCATGGCCGGGCCGTTGATCGCGCCGGACGGCTCGTGCGTCAGGTAGATTTGCGCGGCGCGGCGCGGATCGTCGTGGATAATTTTTGCGGCTTCGTCGATCGCCTTATCGATCACGTCAGGCATCTGCGGCTGCGCGTCGATATAGGCCTTTGTTGCGCCAAGCACGAGAAAAGAGAATTTGCCTTTCATCACGTCCGACGAGCTGAGTATCGAATGTACCGCCGCGTCGCGAAGCGCAAGCTGGGTAAAGGGCGGCGAGGAAAAATAGGCGGCGATCTGGCCTGAGCCGTCGATGAGCGCCGCCATCGCATCCGCATGCGACAGGACGTCAAGCTGGTCCCGCACCCGGTCGTAGCGGGCAAACATCTTCTCCATCTTCATCTCGAGCAGATAGGTTTGCGGCGAGGATAGGGTCGGCACCGCAATACGGTCGGTCGGCTTGAGATCGTCGAACGACTGAACGTTGGGCTGCCTGGTGAGGAGCGCCAGCGGCAGCGTGGTGATACCGGACACCGCCAAAATCCGGCCCGGAGTTTCCCTCGTCTTGTCCCATTCGACGAGGAGCGGCACGATGCCGAACGGTGCGACGTCGATTTTACCGGCATCGAGCGCCTCGCGCACATCCGCGGCCCCGGCGAAGCGCGGATAGGCCGCCTTCACGTCAAGGTGGACATCCTTGCCGTGTTTCTCGATCAGCTTGAGGTCTTCGCAGATATAAAGCGGCAGAAACGCCAGCCCGTAGCCCATGCCGATCCTGAGCTGCTCCTGCGCGAATGCCGGCGTCAACGCCGCGCAGAACGCCAGCAGGACGGTGAAGCTGCGCAGCACGTGGCGCATTCAGCCCGCTTTTTCGTCCGCGAGCGCTTTGGTGCCGCCGTTGCCTGTCCTGGGCAATTCACCGAGGTCTGTCGACACGCGGGCCTCCCTGCCCTTCGAACGCAACGATCTTCATAAACTGTCCTCGATGTCACAAACGCTTTGCGGAGCCGCGACTATAGATCAGCCTGTCCGGAAGCGGGAGGGTGCTGGAGCCAGCCTTCCTTGAGACGCTCGCGCGCCGCGCGCAGCCTGCCGAGGTCGAAGCCGTTGATGATGGCGAGGCGGAAACCGCCGGGCGGCATGGCGTGCTGTTCCGGCGTGCGGTCTTCGTGAAAAGTGATTTGAACGCTGGTCACGCCGGGAACAGCCTTGATCTCCTGCACAAGGCACGGCGGCGGGTGGCGATAGCGGCGCCCGTTCGGTCCGAACAGCACCACGCTGTAGCCTTCACAGCGATCGTCATCCAGAAATTCCCACACGCCGTTTTCATAGAGATTGACCACCGCATCGACCCAGCCCGGGCCGTAGAGATCGGGCCATTGGTCGGCGAAACGCAAATGCGCTTCAATGATCGTTCCGCCGATGGTTTCAAGATTGAGCATCCCGGTATAGCCGGCAAGATTTTTGCGCAGCCATTCGCCGCAATAATTTTCAATTCCGGGATCGGGCTCGGCGTGCACGGTCCAATAATCGAAAGTGCCCTCGCCCGCAGGTTTTCCGGTGACATGGCGCCACCAGCGCGGTTCTCCATCGACGACCGCAATGTCGGACGAGACGTGCCGGCCATCGAGTAGCGTCATCCAGAAATGGCCCGGCGCATAGTGCGCGTCGTAATCGGCGTGCGATTTGAGCACGCGGCTGCCGACGGCCATGCCTCTCAGGTTCACGATCGGTTTGGAAAACACCGGAAATCGCGGCGGCGGCGTGCCGTGCGGTCCGGCGTCGAGGCCCTGGCTCAGCGCGACGGCGAGCTTGTCATAGACCCAGCGGTGCGCCGGATACCATTGCCAGGCATCGCTGTCTTCGGTCGGGATATTGGCGGCGGTATCGACGTGCGCGAAATATTGGAGCCGCCACGGATCGGCTTCGCAGATCGGCATCGTCAGATGCGAAGCGCATGCATGCTGAACTGGCCGTCACTCCAGACCTTGA
The DNA here is from genome assembly GCA_963808205.1 of uncultured Alphaproteobacteria bacterium. Lineage (GTDB taxonomy): Bacteria > Pseudomonadota > Alphaproteobacteria > Rhizobiales > Xanthobacteraceae > BOG-931. Next base: position 584,095 of record CAWEER010000003.1, on the reverse strand, counting down.
GCGGCGTCCATCCGGCGCCGTGCGCGAGCGCCTGAAAGGACTCGACCGTGTACTTGTAGCTGTTCTCGGTGTGGATCGTCTCACCGGCACGGAAATTGAACGATTTGCCGTTGACGCGCACCTTTTGACGCCTGGTGCTGGCGAGGTGCATTTCGATCCGATTGTGCTCGATATTGTAGCAGGCGTGATGCTCGAAGGCGCCAAGGTCGAAATTGGCGTCGAGCTCGCGATTGATGCGCGCCAGCAGATTGAGATTGAACTTCGCAGTCACGCCCTCGGAGTCATTGTAGGCCGGGCATAAAATCTTTGAATCCTTGACAAGATCGACGCCGATGACGAGCACTGCACCTGCGCCAAGCATTTCGCCGGCATGGCGCAGGAATCTCGCCGCTTCGTGATGTTCGAAATTGCCGATGGTCGATCCCGGAAAGAAGCCGACGCGCGGCAACGTCGCGATCGCAGATGGAATGGCAAAGGGGCCGGTGAAATCGGCGACGATCGGATGCACACCAAGATGCGGGAAATCGCGCCGCAAATGTGCGGCATCCTGCTGCAAAAAATCTCCGGAAATATCAACCGGCACGTAGGCCTCGACTGTGGCCGCGGCGCCGAGCAGGATACGCGCCTTCTTGCTTGAGCCCGCGCCAAACTCAATGAGCGCGCAGTTTGGCGGAAACAGCGAGGCGATCGCCGGCGCATTCTCGCGCAACAGCGCAAGCTCGCATCGCGTTGGATAATATTCCGGCAATTGGGTGATGCGGTCGAACAGGGCCGAGCCGGCCAGATCGTAAAAATATTTAGGCGACAGCCGTTTCGGCTTTGCCGAAAGCCCGGCGAGCACATCGGTGCCGAACGTATCCGGCGTTTCGACGGACGAAGCCGCGCGAAGCGCGGTTTGCATTACGGTTGCCATGTGCTTTCTCAGTGCTGGTATTCCGCAAGCCGCAGTCCGGTGAACTGCCACCGTGCAGGCGGATAAAAGAAATTGCGATATGACGGACGCGAGTGGCCGGCCGGCGTCGCCAGCGACGAGCCGCGCAATATCATCTGGTTGACCATGAATTTGCCGTTGTACTCGCCAAGCGCGCCGGGCGCCGCTTTGTAACCCGGATATGACGTATAGCTGCTCCGCGTCCATTGCCAGACAATGCCGAACGCGTCACCAAGCACGCCGCTTTTTGCCGCGACTTCCCATTCGCCCTCGGTCGGGAGATCCTTGCCCGACCAGCGCGCGAACGCATCGGCCTCGTAATAGCTGACGTGACAAACCGGCCGCTCGGGCTCGACCCTGCGCAGGCCGCCCAGCGTCATCGCAAACCATGCGCCGTCGGTCTTGCGCCAGTAGCCGGGAGCGTTCCAGCCTTGCGCCTCCACCGCCGACCAGCCGTCGGACAGCCATAAGGTCGGCGTGGTGTAGCCGCCGTCAGCCATGAATTCGAGCCACTCGCCGTTGGTCACGAGTGACGGCGCGAGCCGCACCGGCCGTAATACGACCTGATGCGCCGGTTGTTCGTTATCGAAACAGAAGCCGTCGCCGTCGTGACCGATCATGTGGATGCCGGCGAGCGTCGCACCGGCTGCCGGACGATCGCCTGGAGGCTCCGGCCACCTCCAATCCTTGTCGTAGGCCGGATGGGTTTCATTGAGCGAGAAGGCGTGCAGGATGTCCGTGAGCAGTAATTCCTGATGCTGCTGTTCGTGATGCAAGCCGATCTCGATCGTCGGAACCAACTGGCGAAAATCTTTCGCGCTTTCGATCAGGTCCGCGACCGCTTCGTCGACGTGAGCACGATATGCGGCAACTTCGGCACTGGAAGGCCGCGTGACGAGGCCCCGTTGCGGACGCGCCGCGCGCGGTCCGGCGGATACATAATAGGAATTGTAGAGATAGCCGAAGCGCTCATCGAACGCGCGATAGGTTTTCGCGTGAGGGCGCAGCAGGAATTGCTCGAAGAACCACGTCGTGTGGGCGCGGTGCCATTTTGTCGGGCTGGCGTCCGGCATCGACTGGACGACCTGATCTTCGGGCGAGAGGAGCGCCGCGCGCCGCTCGGTCTCGGCCCGCACTGCGCGATACGCTTTCAGCCAGTCCTGCTGCAACCAGTCCTGCCGCGCGTCGTCCAATGGCCGGCCGGCGGCCGGAGTGCTGATTTCTCCCGCAGGACGATCTGTCTCAGCGAGCCGAACGCGCTTGGAAGCAGCGGAGCCTGGCATGATAAAAGTCCGCAAATGGCGGGATTAACAGCGGTTTTTCAATGGCTGGGAAGATAATCGGTCCCCGGCATGTTGGTTCCATAGATGAGCCATCCGCCGCAGACTGCAATGCGATTCGGCGCATCCTAACGCGGATGTGATCGCACAATCCGGCTCGCTAGAAAAGCGCAGCGAAGTTGTCCTCGCCATGCCTGCCGGCATATGATTTTGGCGCTGATCGGAATGTGTATCTTGACGTCTTGACGTGGCGCCCGGCCAGGCCGGCTTGGGACAAGGGCCGGGAATGACAAAGCGGACAAAGAAAAACAGCCGATCCAGGACCATGCTGCCGCGCGAACGCAGCGACTATTCGGCAATCGTCGATCGTCCGCCGCTGAAATTGCCGAATGGCGCAAGGCTTGTTTTCTGGACCATCGTCAACCTCGAAGTCTGGGACATCGGCAAAGCGATGGCGCGCCAGGTGCTCGCGCCCCCGACCGGGGTGACGCATCTGCCCGACGTGCCGAACTGGAGCTGGCATGAATACGGCATGCGGGTCGGCGTGTGGCGCTTCTTCGATCTCTTCAAGCGCCAGAACATCCGGCCGACGCTCGCGCTCAACGCGCGCGTCTGCGAAGATTACGCGCGCGTGGCGCAGGAAGCGAAAAACGACGCCTGGGAATTCATGGGCCATTCCTATCAGCAAGGCCCGATCCATAAAGAGCCGAACCAGAAAGCGATGATCAAGCACTCGCTCGATGTCGTTGAACGCTTTACCGGCAAGCGGCCGGTCGGCTGGCTGGGACCGGGCCTCACGCAGACGCTGGAAACGCCGGATCTCCTGGCGGATGCAGGCATCAAATATATCGGCGATTGGGTTTATGACGACGAACCATCGACGATCCGCACCAGGAGCGGACCGCTGGTGACGCTGCCCTATACGATGGAGCTCAACGACATTCCGATGATGGCGGTGCAGCACCACGAAAGCGACTATCTGCAAAAACGCGCGATCGATCAGTTCGACCGGCTCTACGCCGAAGGCGAAAAGCGCGCAAAAATCCTTGCGCTCGCCATCCATCCCTATCTCAGCGGCCAGCCACACCGCATCAAATATCTCGAAGCCATCTATGACCATGCGCGCAAATTCGACGGCGTGCTGTATTGGACCGGCGAGGAGATTTTGGACTGGTACTTGAAATGCGCGAATTGATCGCCGCTGCCGCGCTGCTCGCGGCTGCGCTCCTCGGCGGCTCCGCGCATGCCGCGCCCTGCCGCACCGGCGGTCCCTACAATCAATGGCTCGCGGATTTCGAGCGCGAGGCAATGACGCAAGGCGTCTCGCAGCGCACGATCGCTGTTGCCGCCCCTTTCCTGACTTACGACCAGCGCATCGTGAACATCGACAAGGGCCAGCGCGTCTTCACCCAGACATTTCAGGAATTTTCCGATCGCATGGCGGCGGCCTACCGCATTCAGAGCGGCGCCGCGAAGATCAAGGCCTATGCGCCGGTCTTCGCCCGCATCGACCAGCAATACGGCGTGCCGGCTCCCGTCATCGCCGCCTTCTGGGCGCTCGAAAGCGATTTCGGCGCCAATATGGGCAACTACCACTCGCTCAGCTCCATCGCCTCGCTCGCCTACGATTGCCGCCGCGCCGACCGTTTTCGCGGCCAGTTGCTCGATGGACTGCGCCTGATCGAGCGCGGCGACTTGCGGCCTGAGGAGATGATCGGCTCCTGGGCGGGCGAACTCGGCCAGACCCAGATGATGCCGTCGGAATATTATCAGTACGCCGTCGACTATGACGGCGACGGCAAGCGCAATCTGCTGCGCAGCGCACCCGACGTGCTCGCCTCGACGGCAAATTACCTGGTCGGGCTCGGCTGGAAGCGCGGCGACCCGTGGCTTACCGAGGTCCGCGTGCCGGCGGCCATGCCGTGGGACCAGGCGGATCTCGATATAAAACTTCCACGGGCAAAGTGGTCGTCGTTCGGCGTCACGCTTGCCGACGGCAAGCCTCTGCCGGCGGACAATGTACCGGCGTCATTGCTGCTGCCTATGGGACGGCTCGGCCCCGCATTCCTCGTCTACAAGAATTTTGACATCTACCTGCAGTGGAACAATTCGCTGGTCTATTCGACGACCGCCGCCTATCTCGCCACCCGCATCGCCGGCGCACCGCCGATGCACCGTGGCAGTCCGCCGCCGGCGCTCGCCTTTGCCGACGTCAAGGCGATGCAGGAAATGCTCGCGCATGCCGGATATAACGTCGGCGCCATCGACGGCTTTCTCGGCTTGAAGACGCGGCAAGCGGTCAAGGCGATGCAACAGAAATACGGCCTGCCGGCGGATTCCTATCCCACCACCGAACTGCTCGCCCGCATGCGGGCCGGCCGCTAAGCGTCTGCGGCGCTGCTCATTATTATGGCGTGGCCGCGCAAGGTGTTCCGCGGTGTCGCATGGACGAATGGCGGGGCTTGGTGTTAGACGACCGCCGTTAATGGCGGCCACGCCGGGGGCGGCAAGCTGTCTCGCCAAGAGCAATCGGGTGGTCTGCACCCTCGGCGCGGCCTACAGGCTTGACCACGATATCCCCGGCGACGGAAGATACTGAAAAGACAGTAGTTTTTCATTATTCCAAAGAAAAACAACGTGTCCGTCATCTTGGCTGTGGATTGGAAGATCGCTTGGCCAAGTGTTATAATGTTACATTACAAGGTCATATTTTCCCGACACCGTGATCGACGCAGTCTGACGGGCGACGCAGTAAGAAAGTGGGACGTATAAAATGCTGAAACGAAATCGCCCGCGGCGATCAAAGTCCGGCCGTGCCGTTGGAACTTCCGGCGCGTTCACGGTTGTCGCAGCCGCTTTGCTCGTTGCCGTCACCTTCGCTCACGGGGCTCACGCTCAAGGCAACACGGCACCCGCCGCTCCGGCCACCTCGGCCACCGCCCCGGTGGCGCCGAGCACACCCGCAGCACCTGCCGCTCCGGCCACGCCGTCTGTGACAACACCATCAGCGGCACCATCCGCGATGGCGCCAGCCGCCCCGGCTGCGAGCGCCCCCGCTGTGGCTACCCCGTCCGAGCCTTCGGGGCCCGGGCCGGGCGAACATATGGTCAGTGGCGCAGACCTCCCGGAGGATCTTTCGCCCTGGGGCATGTTCGAGGCCGCCGATCTCGTCGTTAAAGGGGTCATCATCGGGCTCGCTTTCGCCTCGCTGGTGACGTGGACCGTATGGCTTGCCAAGACGCTTGAATTGCGCACGGCGCGCAGCGAAGTACGCCGCGACCTGCGCATCCTCAACGGCTCCGCCACCCTCGCCCAGGCGCACGAACAATTGCGCGACGGCGACAGCCCGGTCGCGCAATTGATGCAGTCGGCGGGCCAGGAAATCCGGCTCTCCGCCAACCTGCGCGCCGACGGCTTGAAAGAGCGCATCGCGCTGCAGCTTGAACGCATCGAGATGGCGGTCAGCCGCAAGATCTCCCGCGGCACCGGCGTTTTGGCCACGATCGGCTCGACGGCGCCATTCGTCGGCCTGTTCGGTACGGTCTGGGGCATCATGAACAGCTTCATCGGCATTTCGAACGCCCACACGACCAACCTCGCCGTGGTGGCGCCCGGCATCGCCCAAGCGCTGCTTGCGACCGCGTTCGGCCTCGTTGCCGCCATCCCGGCCGTGATGATCTACAACGTGCTGGCGCGGCAGACCGCGCATTACCGCGCCTATCTCGGCGACGCTTCGGCGCAGGTGATGCGGCTCGTAAGCCGCGATCTCGACCGCGCCAAGTTGCCGATGAACCAGGCCGCCGAGTAACCCCGGAAGCAAGCGCCATGGCTATTCGACTGGATCACGGCACCGACGAACTCGCCGAAGTTCACGACATCAATGTTACGCCGTTCATCGACGTGATGCTGGTGCTCCTCATCATCTTCATGGTGGCGGCGCCGCTCGCGACCGTCGACGTGCCCGTCAACCTGCCCTCCTCCACTGCGCAGCCGCAGCAACGGCCGCCGAAGCCGGTTTACGTCACGCTCAAGGCCGACGGCACGCTCGCGGTCGGCGACGATCCCGTGCCGCGCGACGCGCTGCCGGATGTGCTCGCGACGGCGACGGGCGGCGACAAGGAGCAGCGCATTTTCCTGCGCGGCGACCGCGCGGTGCCATACGGCGACGTCATGGCATTGATGAATGATTTGCGCGGCGCCGGTTATCTGAAGATCGCACTGGTCGGAATGGAAACGCGCGAGACGAAATGATCGCGCACGCACTAACGTGGTTCGAGGACGACGATCCGCGCGACGTGCGGCGCTGGATCATGGCGGCCGCCATCGTGCTCGGCATTCATCTCGCGGCCATCGCCGCCTATGTCTACATTCACCGGCCGGACGAAATCGGCGACGATTCTTCGCCGGTCACGATGGATCTCACGCCGTCCGACGACACCGTCGACCAGCCCGAAGTAGCGCCGGTACCCGAGGCGCAAAAGCCGGTCGAGCAACCGCCACCGCCGCCGCCCGATACATCGGATGCAGTGGTCGCACCGCAAGAAAAGCCGCCGGAGCCTGTACAAGAAGACAAGCCGCCCACTCCGGCCATGCCGGCCCGCGTTAAAGGCGGAGCGCCCAGGGTCGAGCCATCGTGGCAGACCGAACTCATAAAGCATTTGCAGCAATTCAAGCGCTATCCGAGTGATGCGCAGTCGCGCGGCGACGAAGGCGTCGTGCTGCTGAGCTTTAGCGTCGACCGCACCGGCCGCGTCCTCTCACACGCCATTGCGCGCAGTTCGGGCTATCCCGAACTTGACGCCGAGGTCATGTCGATGATCGAACGCGCCCAGCCGCTGCCGCCGTTCCCGCCGAGCATGCCGGAAGCGAAACTTGATCTGACGGTTCCGATCCGTTTTTCGCTGCGCTGACTTACAAGCCGGGAATGGGAACTCCCGCGGTCGCCATGTCGATGATGATGTCGATGATGGCGAACGATACATCCGGCGGTTCAGACACTTTTTGGTCCGTACCAGGCCGTGAACCCATAAATCTGTCGGGCGGACGGCTTGTCAGAGTCCGCTATGCACCAATCGCGACCGAATTGCTGTGACGCCGCGAAATGACGCGATGTGCCAACGAAGCAGCATCCAACCATGAAAAAAACACTTGGTTGTACCAAAGAGGCTCCGTGCACTTGCGGGCTGGCCCCCCACTGCACAACATTGATCGAAACCGTTTCCCTTCGCTAGGCTATGCGGCGGAGCAGCGATTTGGTTTGCTAATGGGCGTTATGATTGACAGCCTCAAAACACTCTCAATAGGCCAATTCCTTGCAAGATCTGCGGTGCTGAGGCCGCGCTTTATGGCGTTGTAGATCTCCACAAATCTGTGCGAATTATCGGGCGTTCGGCTGCCGCTCTCGGGCGTGCCAATTTATTACCGCCGCTGCGCGGTCTGCGATTTCCTCTTCACCGAGGCATTTGACGGCTGGGACCACGACCAATTCAAAGCGCACATTTACAATGATGGGTACCAAATCGTTGATCCTGATTATCGTAGCACGCGACCACGAGCCAATGCCGAAGTCGTGGAGCGCCTATGGGGCGCCTACAAAATAGAGACGCGGGTGCTCGATTACGGCGGCGGCAACGATGAGCTTTGTACTGAACTTCGCGCGAGCGGCTTTCCGTTGGCTTGACGTACGACCCTATGACACCGAAATACGCAGTCCTCCCAGAAGGAAAGTTTGAGTTGGTGACCTGTTTTGAAACTCTTGAGCACTTACCCGACCCGATTCAGGGGATCGCGCTGATTCTTGAGTGTGTGGCGGAGCCGGGTCTGGTATTTTTCACGACGCTCGTGCAGCCCACGGATTTCAATAAGTACGGCCTTAATTGGTGGTATGTCGGACCGCGCAATGGCCACGTCTCGATTTTCAGTAAACAAGCGCTGAAGCGCGCCTTCGGCAAAAATCGATACAAGCTGTTTCCTTTAACGATTCCACTCACCTCGCATTTCGAACGTTGCCGTCATACCTCGCTCACTTAGACACGTCGGTACTCGACAAGCCGATTGAATAATAAGCGTCTTTGATCTTCGGCTGATATTTCATAAATCCCGTACGCGATACCCACGGGCGTATGTCCGCTTTGGGTCATTGGCGGACCGGGTCGGGACGGTCAAAAAGTCCGGCCTTGTCCGTTATTGCGCCGAAAGCGGAAGTCAATTCTGGGCGTTGGCGAATTCGGTGGGCCATTGCCGGTTGATGGCGTTGACCGAGACGTGATTCAAGCTCAAATCGGAGCCTCGAATTATGCGCTACGAACTCAGCAATTATGAATGGACCGCCATCAAACCTAAGCTGCCGAACAAGCCGCGCGGCGTTCGGCGTGTAAATGACCGTCGCGTTCTCAATGGCATCTTTTGGGTGCTGCGTTCAGGTGCACCATGGCGGGACCTGCCGGGGAACTACGGTCCCCGCACCACCTGTTACAATCGCTTCGTTCCCTCGCGGCGGGCGGGCGTCTGGGGCAGGATTATGAACGTGCTGGCTGGCGCCCATGACCCGGTTGTACAGATGATCGACACGTCGATTGTCCGCGCGCATCAGCACGGCGCCTGCATCGGTCGAAACAGAAGACAGTCGATGGGCCGGTCACGAGGCGGGTTGACCAGCAAGATTCATGCGGTCGTCGATACCAATCGACTACCAGTGAGGCTCGCACTGAGCGCCGGTGAAGCGCACGACAATCGACTTGCAAGCGGTCTTTTATCTCGCCTCAAATCCGGATCGATGTTGCTCGCCGACCGAGGCTATGACGCCGATTGGATCAGAGCACTGGTCACAAAGCGCCGTGCTTGGGCGAACATCCCGCCGTGCGCAATCGCACCGAGCCGATCTGCTTCAGTCCGCATCTCTACCGAGCGCGCAACCTGGTCGAACGGTTCTTCAATAAGATCAAACAGTGTCGGCGTGTTGCGACGCGCTACGACAAGCTCGCAGCGAACTACCCGGCCTTCGTCCAGCTCGCATCAGTACGGCTGTGGCTGCGCGTTTACGAGTACACGGCCTAAAACGATTCGGCCGGCGACTGACGCCGCCGGCCGTTGACTGTGCAGACCCGTCAGCAACGGCATGCAAGGCGAAAGCTGCGCCTACTCCGCCGGCACGCTCGCCGCACCCCGCTCAGCCGCAGGATTCGGAATCCGCAGCCAAAATGCCGTGACAATGGCGGATACCAGCGAGAAGCAAGCAAGCGCATAGAGCCCGCCGGCAAAGCTCCCCGTGTAACTCTTGGCCCAGCCTACCGCCGTGGGTCCGAAGAAGCCGCCCAGATTGCCGACCGCGTTGATCCAGGCAATCCCCGACGCCGCCGCAGTGCCGGTCAGCATCATGGAGGGCATGGTCCAGAACGGCCCCTTTGAGCCGTAAAAGCCGATCGCAGCAATCGACATGCCGACAACGGCCCAAACCGTGCCCATGGTTTGCGCGGCTATGACCAGGCCGGCAGTCGCGGTGATGCATGCCCAGAACAGATTCCAGCGCCGTTCACCCGTCCGGTCCGAGAGCCAGCCCCACGCCACCAGCGCAACAGCCCCGCAGAGATAGGGAATCATCGTGACCCAGCCGACCTGCATATTGGTCAGACCGAGTTGCTTGACGATCTGCGGCATGAACAACAGCATGCCGATGCTCGCGCCGACGATGCCAAAATAGTTCAAGGTCAGCAGCAAAACCTTCGGATCCCAGAATGACTCCCACACGCTGACCTTGCGTTTTCTTTCGATCAGATCGCGCTCGGTAACGAGCGTGGCGATAAGCCAGGACCGCTCATCTTCACTCAGCCAGTGAGCGAGACTTGGGCGATCGGTGATAAACCATAGAATGACGAAACCAACCAAAATCGTAGGTATCGATTCGGCAATGAACATCCATTTCCAGCCGGCGAGACCCATGAAGCCGTCAAATCCGCTGAGAATTGCGGTCGACACCGGCGCGCCGGCCGCGACAGCCAGAGGCAGCGCCACCATGAAGCCGGAAACGATGCGGGCGCGGTGCCAGTCCGGGAACCAGTAGGTGAAGAACAGGATCATGCCCGGAAACAAACCGGCCTCGGCGAGGCCGAGCAGAAACCGCATGGTCAGGAAACTCCAGGGGCCCGTGCAGAACGCCGTCGCGCCCGACAGGATGCCCCACGAAATCATGATGCGGGCGATCCAGATGCGCGCGCCGACCTTCTCAAGGATGATGTTGCTTGGAACCTCGAACAGGAAATAGCCCCAGAAGAACGTGCCCGCGGCCAAACCGTAGGTCGCGGCATCGAGGCCCAAATCCTTGTTCATGGTCAGCGCCGCAAAGCCGACATTGATGCGGTCGAGATAGCAGAGAAAATATGTGAGGATCGCAAGCGGCAGAAGCCGCCAATACACTTTCCGCATGGTCGACTGTTCGACGGGCATGGTTCCCCTCCCAAGGCTGCCGCTTTCCTGTTTTTTTGTTATTGGCTGCCAGCATAGACGCGCGGCAGCGGCAGGCAACAGGGGAAAACAGCTTCAGGGGGACGCCAACGCCTGCGGCTTGTAGCCGCTCAAAGGCGAAACGATCTCAAGTTTTGCTCAATCCGCGGCAGGATAGGCGTCGCGCCGGGTGCGAACTTTTCTCCGGTAATCTGCTCGTAGATCTGAATGTAGCGGCGTGAAAGTTCTTCAACGAGTTCGGCTGGCGCGTCAGGCAATATTGCGTCGCGGTACGGATCGGAATGGTCCTTGAACCAGAGCCGCAGAAACTCCTTGTCGAAATATTGCGGCTCCTCGCCCGTTGCAAAACGGGCCCGGTAGGAATCGAGCCACCAGTAGCGTGATGAATCCGGCGTGTGAATTTCGTCGATCAAAACCAGGCCGCCATTCGTATCCGTGCCGAATTCGTATTTTGTGTCGACCAGGATCAGGCCGCTGCGCGCCGCAAGGTCCTGCCCGCGCGCGAAAAGCGCAAGCGCGGTTGCCTTGATCCGGTCGAACAGGTCCTGCGAGACAAAACCCTCGGCGATCATTTGTTCGGGTTCGAGCACCCGGTCGTGTTCGGTCTCTTTTGTCGTCGGATCGAAGATCGGCCGCGGCAGTTTTTGATTTTTCTTCATGCTGTCCGGCAGCGTGACGCCACCGAAGTTCCGCTGGCCGTTGCCGTAGCGTGTCCAGATCGCCGTATCGGTAACGCCGGTGAGGTAGCCGCGCACGACCGCCTCGATCGGCACCATCGTGCATTTCCTGGCGACCGTCGCATTCGGGTCCGGAATCGCAAGAACGTGGTTTGGTACGATGTCTTCGGTTTTCTCGAACCACCACGCGCTGATTTGATTGAGCACCTGCCCCTTCCATGGAACGTGCGCAATGATCCGGTCGAACGAAGAGTGCCGATCGGTAGTGACAAGGATCAGCCTGTCGCCCAGATCGTAGATGTCGCGCACTTTCCCCGATATTTTCCGCCCAAGGAAATCGAAATCGGTGTCTTGCAGGATATCCATCGGAATCAGATCAACCCGCTGGCGCGCGCCTGATCTTTTGCCATGACGGCCCAATCGTGCTCACCCTCGCCGTGCGCCACCGCGCCGACGAGCCGGTCGCGCCAGACATTGCCGCTGGGAAGCGGCACACCGACGGCGCCGCCGGCGGCGAGCGCGAGATTGGCGTCCTTCAGGCCCAGCACGGCGCGTTGTCCCGCGGGCTGATAGCGTTCTTCGGCGATCAGCTTGCCGTAGATTTTATAGGCCGAGCAGGCGAACAAGCCGTCGGTCATCACATCAAGGAAAACGTCCGGTACGACATCGTACCTTCGCACCAGCGAGAAACCCTCGCCCATCGCCTCGATGGCGCAGCCAAGCACGAAGTTATTGGCTATCTTTATGGCAGCAGCCGCGACCGGATCGTCGCCGGCCTCGAACGTGCGCCGGGCGATCGCTTCGAATAGCGGCCTGAATTGGTCGACGCTCGCCTTCGCGCCGCCGAGAACCATGCCGGCCTGCCCTGACGAGACGACTTCGGGCCGTCCGAGCATCGGCGTTGCGAGCAATACCTGTCCGGCCTCACCGTGAAGCGCCTTCAGCCTTCCGATGCAGTCAACGCTGTGGGTACCGGCGCAGATGTGAATGCCGCCCTTCGGCAGCGTCTCCAACAGGCCGCGGCTTTGCGTGACAACGTCGAGCACCGCCGCGTCGTCGGCGAGCATGGTGAAAACCGCCTCGCCGTAATTCGCCGCGGCCTTGATCGAATCCAAAGGCCTGGCGCCGAGATCGGTCAGAGTTTTGAGCTTGTCGGCGGTGCGATTGTAGACGCCGACCTCGTGCTTGCCGTCGATCAAACGCCGCGCCATGGCCCCGCCCATGCGGCCGAGCCCGATGAATCCAACTTTCATGATGACTCTCCGTCAGACGAGTTGTCCGCGCACCCATTCGAGCTCACGGCAGATGTAGTCGACGATGTCGTTCGACTTGAGGCTGTCCGGCAACACGTCCCAGGTGTAGGTCTCGACCTCGAGATGGCGGGACAACGGCTTCTGCTTGTGAAATTTCAAGCCGTCCTCGATGGCAAAACGCGTGGTGCGGAATTGCCCAAGGTCGTCGAGGAATACCGGCACGTGAATGTGAGTGCGCCATTCCCGCGGCCCCGGTTCTTTCTCAAAAGCGGCAATTGCATCGTCGACATTGAGGAACTTGGTCAGCTTGCCGTCCATTTTCTGGATCGTCTGCGTCAGATAAATCGTCTTGGCGTAGCGCTTGAGGGTCTCGACGACCGGCTTCGTCACTTCCGGAATGTGCAACGCGGCGGCTTCCTGGAACTTGAAGATCGGAACGCCGGCATCGACCAGTTTTTGCAGCGATTGCGGGATATCCTCGTATTCCACCGCCTGATGACAGATGTCGTAGACGATGCCGAGATGGCGGCGCAACGCTTCGTTGGCCTCCGAGATCGGAACATGCGCAAGCTTGGCGAGCTTTTCGACCGAGGCACCCGAGTAAAGGTGCCTGGTGAAATAGTCGATCACCTCGTCGGTGGTTTCGAGAAAACAATACGGCTCCGGCTCGAGCGCAAGCTGCACGGTGCGTCCGGTGCGATCTTCAAGCGCGATGAGGTGGGCAACAACGCGCAGCACGTGATCGGTGTAGCTCGCGACAACGTCGCTGCCCGTCACCCGCGGCTTGAACCCAAGCGGCGCACTCTGAATCGAAGGCGCGATGCCGGCCGGGCAGATATCGGCCATCACGTCGGCAACATTGATGGTGTATTGGGTGCGCTCTTCGCCGCGCCAGTCCGGCTCGTAGACCTGCTCCTTGACCACATTGCCCTTGAAATGACCGTAAACAAAGGCGTTGGCGGTGTAGACATACATGTCGTTGTCGCCGAGGAACTTTTTCAGCTTGTCGCGTTCTTTGCTGCTGGCGGCGAGCGTCGCCGCCGAGCTTGCCGACAGGCGGATGCACACCCCGAACGGATTATTGCCCGCAATCCGCGCCTTCACCTTCGGCAGATAGGTGACCAGCGAATTATACAATTGCTCCCAATCGTCGGCGGGATGCACGAGCGTCGAATAGGTCAGATGGCCGAGGCCGTTGCCGAGATCCATGTTTGATTTCCTGTTGTTGCTTTAATCGACGTGCTCGACCTTTTCCGAACCCGCCGCGCGGACGATGGCCTCGGTGACGGCAACGCCGTGGATCATCTGGTCGTATGGGATCGGATAGGCCGGGCCGCCCTCGGCCGCCTTGGCGAACGCTTCCAGCGCGACGCGGGATATATCCATCGTCTCCGCCTGCCAGGTTTTCGCCTCGCCCTTGATCGGCTGGAACTTGCAGGCGCCGAACAGCCGCGTCCGCCGCTCCTCCGACGAAGCGCCGGCAACATGAGTGACGCCTTCGAGCCGCAACCAGCCCTTGGACCCGAATACCTGAAAGCTGAAACCGGGCCCGGTCGTGGTCATCGTACCGAGGTAGCCCGACATCCCCTCCTTCATGCGAAACAGGATCGAGGTGGTGTCGTCGGCATCGATCGGCGCGGCGCGGCGAAAACTCTGCGCGAAAACATGATCGATCGGCCCGCACAGGTCGATCATGCCGTCGACGGCATGAACGCCCATCGGCATCAATCCGCCGAGCGGCGTCTCGGTCTTGTCGGCGCGCCAGTGGGCGGGATTGATGGAAAGGGCATTGGGAAAGGTCATCGTCGATTCGACGTGGAGCACAGTGCCAAGCTCGCCCGCGCGGATCATGTCGCGCAGCTTGATCATTTCGGGATGAAGCCGGCGGTTATAACCAAGCGCCAACGTGACGCCGGCTTTGCGCACGGCGGCAACCGCATCTTCCGCGTCCCGCTTGGTGAGCGTGAACGGCTTTTCGCAATAGATGTGCTTCTTCGCGGCCGCAGCGGCAACGACCTGCGCTCCATGCATCGAGTGGGGTGTCGTAAGAACGACGGCGTCCACACCCGGATCGGCGAGCACCGCCTCATAATTTGGCACGAGTGCAAATCCATGCTTCTTGGCGAAAGCCTCGATTTCCGGCGTCACGGTGCGTGTGGCACCCGCGACGAAGCGGATCGCGCCGCTATCGTCCGCCGCCTCGACGAGCGTCTTGCCCCACCAGCCCAGTCCGACAATCGCGGCCCTGATCATTCGCATGCTCCCTTCACGTACCGGAGGCCGTGACTACCAAAAGACCGCGGCATTGCGGTAGTGCATGGCGACGATCAGGCAACAGATCGCCCAGAACAGGCAGTACTCGCAGCCGCCGATATTCCATAGCCACTTTCCGGCGGTAACCCGGTGAACGGCGACCGCGGCCACACTGAGATGAACAAAGGCGATCGCTGCGGCGTAGAACGGCAGGATCGCAAAAATCAATCCGACCGCCAGCGCGCTCTCGATGACGCACGCGGTATACATCCAGAATGCCGGCGGCTTGAACTTCGCCGCGACGAAAAAGCCCAGCGCTTCGGGAACGAAGAACTTGGCGTAGATATGCGGGATGAAAAACAGCCCGCAAATCAGGCGCAGGATATTGAATCCATCGGTTGGGTCGAAGTTCTGCGCCCAGTAGGACATTATATTCCCCTGCTCCCGGAAGTTTCTTGGTTTTGACCTTAGCCCGCCGAAGCCGGGATTGCCATTTGCCGGGCCGCCGCCGCCTCAAGCGTCGAGCTCCTTGAAGTAGCGGTAGATGCCCCACTGGCTGAAGGGAATACGCCGCTTCGAGGCGAGGTAAGCCCTGACGCGCGGGCGCCTTGCGACGCGGTCGTGCAGCGAGACGAGAACCGGTATTTTCTTCTCGAAACGCTTCATGCGTTTCGGAAAAGCGTAGCGCAGGCCCTCGATGATCTGGAAAAGCGACAGATCGACGTAGCTCAGGCGGCGGCCGACGCAGAACGCGCCGCCATTCTTCTTCAGCACCCGCTCGAAATAGCCCAGCATTTTCGGCGCCTGATAGCGCCAGAAATCCCGGGTTCGCCGCCGCGCCGCCGGCCGCTGCTCTTCAAAATAGAGCCAGCCCGACACCGGATGATGGGTGTCGTGGATACGCACGACGAGATCGGTAATGGTGAGCTGCAATTGATGCGCCCATAACCGGCCTGCCTCGTCACGCGGCGCAAGGTTCAAGCGCGGACCGAGATAGAGCAGAATTTCCGCGGTCTGCGCGATGATGAGCTTGCCCGCTTTGAGGAAGGGCGGCGCGTAAGGCGGATGGGCGGCGCCCTTGCCTTCCATGATTTTCATCATGGCGGGCATGCCCCGCTTGCCGGGCCGGCGCGCGACATCGACGTAATCCGCGCCGGCTTCCTCCAGCGCAAGCCGGATGAACTCGCCGCGGCCCTGGATCGAGGGCCAGTAATAGAGTTCGTAGCGCATGGGTGAACCGGCGCGGCTAGCCGCCGACAGGTACTTTGTATTGCTCGTCGGTCACATGCTCCATCCAGGTCACGTGCTTGCCGTCGAGCGATTCCTGCGTCGCCATATGGACCATGTTCATGTCGGGGCTGGCGCCGTGCCAATGCTTTTCGTTTGGCGGAATCCAGACGACGTCGCCTGCCCTGATTTCCTGGACCTTGCCGCCCATCGTCTGGCAGCGGCCGATGCCGGAAATGACGTAGAGCGTCTGGCCGAGCGGATGCGTGTGCCAGGCCGTGCGGGCTCCGGGCTCGAACCGCACCACGGCGGCGCGCACCCGCGCGGGTGCCGGTGCCTCGATGATCGGCTCCTGCCAGACCGTGCCGGTGAAGCTGTCTGCCCCCATGCGGCGTGACGGCTTAGAGCCCATACGATGAATGTCCATGAGTTATTTTCCTCTCCATTGCGGCCCGCGCAATTGGCAGCTGCGGGCTAGCGGCCGGTAACATAGTGGAAATTCCGGCGCGATACTCTTGCGATTCTTGCCGGCCGGCGGCCTCGCTGCCGGCGCGCGGACATTATAAAGTGGGCACATGATGGGCGGATCAACGCGGGGTGCCGTGTCACGCGACAGGCAGGCCAATACGGGCGTTACGGGCAGTCACGTCCGGCGGACGCTCACATTCATTCTTTGTATTGCCGGCCTCGGCTTCGCACTCGGC
Organism: uncultured Alphaproteobacteria bacterium; assembly: GCA_963808205.1. Taxonomy (GTDB): domain Bacteria; phylum Pseudomonadota; class Alphaproteobacteria; order Rhizobiales; family Xanthobacteraceae; genus BOG-931. Next base: position 567,310 of record CAWEER010000003.1, on the reverse strand, counting down.
GCCTGCACCAAATGCGACGTGCCGGATTGGTTCGCCAAACCGCCGGGACAGGCCCCGCAAGCCTGCCACGGCACACCTGCGCCGCAGTGATGGCGCCGCGGCGGCTACGGCCGCGCGCGGTCGTTTGTGCTGAATGGGTCGTTCGCCGCGCCGGCGGGGTCGCTGTTTCCACCGGGCTCGATGTCAGGCAGCGTTTCATTGCGCGGGCGGCCGTACGCATCGGCCAATTGCCGCGGCGATAGATCGGCAAACGCAGATGCCTTGTCGCCACGCCACCACGACCAGATCAGCCGGCCGAGCATAATGAGCAGCGTGAGCTGCAGCAGAAGCCCGAGTACGGCCGCAGCGCCGCTGATCTCTCCCACCATGCCGTGGCCGAACAGGACACCGATCACGCCTGCCCCGAGAAAGCCGGCGGCAAAACCGCCGATAACACCAGGGCGATTGAACAGTCCCTCGAGCGATCCGCCGGCGGGCTGCACCGTCGAGGGCAAGCTCGCACCGTCGAGCTCCAATACGTCGCCGAGCACGGCCGACGCGATCGGGATCGACATCAGCGCGCGAGTGAGATTACCGCCGAATTTCCACTCGCTTTTGAGACGCGCATCCGCGCCTTGCGCGGACACCAGAAAACTCAGCGCCAATGCCGCGAGCAAAGCCAAAGATCGAAGCCGCGGCCACGGCGATAACGCCGAATATGGTCCTTGGAAAACATGCACTTGCGGGGTCGCCCTCTCGTTTGTGTCATGCGCCGGGCAGTCGGACGGTCCCCAAGCCGTGATCACCTGCGCCGCCCGCATTTTCTCCGAAGCCGGAAGCGAAAGGTCTGTCGCAAAGCGTCGCACGCGCAGATGTCGCACACCAGCCTCCCGCTTATGCAAGGGGCGGCCGGCGATGTTCCCGGCCGGGGAACCGAGACCCGCGGCCGTCCGTGGCGCGCTCACGGCATATCAAGCCGCGAGAGTCTCTTTCACGGTATTGACCAGTTGTTTGAGCGTGAAGGGTTTTGCCAGAAAGGCGAATTGACCATCGGCCGGCAGATGCTTTTGGAACGCATCCTCGGCGTAGCCGGAGACAAAGATGATCTTCAGGGTGGGATTGCGGCTGCGCAATTCACGCAACAGCGTCGGACCGTCCATTTCCGGCATCACCACGTCCGACACCACGAGGTCGACCTCAACGGCCGACTTCTCCAGCACTTCGATCGCTTCAACACCGTTACCGGCTTCCAGCACGGTGTATCCGCGCGACGTCAGCCCGCGTGCATTGAGTTGCCGCAACCCTTCCTCGTCCTCGACGAGGAGGATCGTGCCCTCTCCGGTGAGATCGGCATTTGCCGCACGGCCGCCCGGCCCCGCGAGCGCGCCAGCCATCGGCAGCGCCTCGATCTCGGTTGCGCGATCAGCCGCGATCTCCTGCGCGGTCGCGATGTGACGCGGCAGGAAAATGCGGAAAGTAGTGCCTTCCCGTTCGGCGGAATCAACATAAACGAAACCGCCGGTCTGCTTGATGATGCCGTAGACCGTGGAGAGACCAAGGCCGGTACCCTTGCCCACTTCCTTGGTCGAAAAGAACGGCTCGAAAATCTTGCCGACGATTTTAGCCGGGATGCCGGTGCCGGTATCGGCAACCTCGACCAGCACATAATCGGCGGCGGGCATGCCCTTGGCGTGGAAACGGGTGCTGTCCCGCGCGGTGATGTTGGACGTACGAACCGTGAGCCGGCCGCCTTCCGGCATCGCGTCGCGCGCATTGACCACGAGATTGACGATCACCTGCTCGAATTGAGAAATGTCGACCTTGACCGGCCACAGGTCGCGCCCGTGCTTTACTTCCAGCACGACTTTCGCGCCGATCAGGCGCTTGAGCAGCATATTGAGATCGCCCAACACTTCACCGAGATCGAGCACCTGCGGACGCATCGTCTGCTTGCGCGAGAAAGCGAGCAGATGCCGCACCAGGCTCGCGGCCCGGTTGGCATTCTGCTTGATCTGCATAATGTCCTGAAACGACGGATCGGTCGGCTTGTGCGCGTTGAGCAGGAAGTCGGTCGCCATCATGATGGCGGAAAGCACATTGTTGAAATCGTGCGCGATGCCGCCGGCGAGCTGGCCGACGAGATCCATTTTCTGCTGCTGCGTGACTTTATTCTCGAGCTCGCGCTGCGCGGTCGTCTCCAGCGCGTAGACGATCGCCGCTTCCTGATCGCGCTCCTCTTCTTCCACGGCAGTGACGTAAAAACGGCCGAAACGCTCATCGCCGCCCGCCAGTGCCGCGTCGACCGGCACGATATCGGCTTTGCCCTGCGCGGCCTGCGCAATCGCGGCCTGCAGCGCCTCGCGGTCGCGCTCGGCGACCACCACGAGGATCGAACGGTCGGTCAACTCGCCGCCGCGCGCGCCGTGGAACAGCCGCGCGAACAGCGGATTGGTTCGCACCACGCCGCCGTGCTTGTCGACCGTCGCAATCGCCATGGGGGTGCGGTGGAAAAACCGCATGAAACGGATTTCCGCCGCACGCTGCGGGTCGGTGCCGTCGTCGAGAGCCCGATTGAGCACGAACGAGCGCGAAGCGCCCGGCGCGCCTTCGGCGTCATAGGCGACTTTGTGGAACACGCGGACAGGCAGTGTGCGTCCGCTGCGGGTTCGCAGATCGAGATCGAGGACCTCGGTCTTGACCTCGCCCGGCGACGCTCGCAGCGTCGTGAGCAAAGCCGCTCCATCGCCTGACACCAGATCGGCAAGTTTCAGCCCGCCCGAGCCAACCTGGGCAAGATCCTGATCGAGCCAATTGGCAAGCGTCGCGTTCAGATAGACGATGTCGCTTCTGTCATCGACCGAGAAAAAACCCGCCGGCGCGTGATCGAGATAGTCGATCGCGCGCTGCAGTTCCTGGAACGCATTCTCCTGGCGCTGGCGTTCGCGTGTCACATCGGCGAGGGACCAGATTGTCATGCGCGCGTCACGCCGGCTCGTACCGAGCGGCCGTATCTTGAAGCGGAGCCAGCGCGGCGGCCGGTCTTTCATGCCGGCGACACGGACCTCCTCCTCGAGACGCTTGCCCTCGCGGGCGGCCTTGAGCAGCCGATAAATCGCCTCCGAGGCATCGGCATCGCCGATGAACGCGCGCTCGACCGGGCGCATGTCGTTCAATCCCGTCGCGCCGATGAGATCGAGATAGGCGGCATTGGCATAGACGACACGGCCATCGCCGTCGGTGACGACAGTACCGTCGGAGGCGCCGTCGACCACCGCCCTGATCAGCGGATTGTCGGTCGGCGCCGCGGAGACGCGAAGGATACCGCAGGCCAGCGCGAACAGGGAGAATACGCCGACGGTCGCCAGTATCGCGAGGAATGCAAGGATATAGGGCTCGGCATTGCCGCTGCCGAGAAACACGATGGCCGTCGCGGCGGCGACCAGAAACGCGGCGACCAGCAGCACGAGAACGATACTGCCGCTGCGGCCGCCCCCGAGGGGGCGATCGAGGGTGCGATCGAGGGTGCGATCGATCGCCTGCGGCGACCCGTTGCTGCCTGCCGCCTCGCTCACAGAGCCATTGGACCCCGCATCGCCGGACGCGCGTCCGGCGCCGGGCGCTGTCATGACTCGATCAGTAATGACTCGCTCTGTCATGCCCGACTTTCAGTGCCTTGCGCCATCGAATCGCGCAAGTGGCTTGGCAAAAACGTACACAACTAGCCCGATCTCATCACGGTCCGGCGCAGCCGCATCATGTAGCCGATGATTTCGGCAACGGCGCGATAATGTTCCTGCGGAATCTCCTGATCGATCTCCACCGTGGCATGGAGCGCCCGGGCCAAAGGCGGATTCTCGACCACGGGCACATCGTGCGCCTCCGCCACTTCGCGGATCTTGCGGGCGATCAGGTCGGCGCCTTTGGCGACGCAAACCGGCGCCGTCATGCCGCGTTCGTATCGCAAGGCCACGGCAAAGTGCGTCGGATTTGTAATGACAACCGAGGCTTGAGGTACGGCGGCCATCATGCGCTTGCGCGCCCGCGACATCCGCAACTGACGGATCTTGCCCTTGATGGCGGGATCGCCTTCGGACTGGCGGTACTCCTCCTTTATTTCCCGCATGGACATTTTCTGCCGGTCGTACCATTGGCGATACTGGAACAGGTAATCGACCGCCGCGACGATGACGAGGATCCCCACGACCGTGCCCAGCATCTGCATGGCGAGCGAACGGGTGAGCGGCAGTATTGTCGCCGGGTCCATCCCGATGAGACCGCCCAGACGATTCCGCTGCGGCCACAGCAGCGACGCGATGACCGTTCCAAACAGGGCGAGTTTGATAAGTCCCTTGGTGAAATTGGCAAGCGCCTGTTTGGAAAACAGCCGGCCCAGGCCGGCGACCGGCGAAATCTTGGAAAAGCGGGGAATGATCGGTTCGACCGAGAACAGAACACGATGCTGGACTGCATTGCCGGCGAGCGCCGCGAGCGTGAGCATGAGAAAAGGGATGCCGAGCGCGGCGAGCACCCTCATCGCCAGCACTCTGGCGAGACTGCTCAGGGCCGGCCCATCGGCGGGGATTTGATACGAGTGCGCGATGAGCCCGCGCAGTATCGCTTCGAGGCTCTGCGCCGCCGGCGTTGCGAATTCCATCAGCGTGAGCGTACCGCCGGCAATCAGGAACCAGGTGCTGACCTCGAGACTTTTGACGACATCGCCGCGCTTGATGGCTTCATCAAGCCTTCGCAGTGTCGGGTCTTCTGAATGGTCGGTATCGTCTTCGGCCATCGCGGGTGCTGCCGGTGCCTATGCGTGTGGAGCGAGCTGGTGCATCACGCCGCCGGCGTAATCGAGGAACAGGCCCATCATCGATCCGAGCACGAGCAGGAGGAACAGGAACCCGATCAGTATCGACAGCGGCAAGGCAACGAAAAAGACCTGCATCTGCGGTATCAGCCGCGACAGCACGCCAAGCCCGAGATTGAACAACAGGCCGAACACCAGAAACGGCGCCGAAAGCTGGATACCAATGCGGAACGCGCCGGCGACGGTTCTGGTCACCAGCGCCGCGACATCGCCCGCTATCGGTACCTCGCCCGGCTCGAACAGGCTGTAGCTGTCGTTGAGCGCGGCAATGACCAGATGATGCATGTCGGTGGCGAAGAACAGCGTGATCCCGAGCATGGTCAGAAAATTGCCGAGAATGACGCCCTGCTCACCCTGGGTCGGGTCGACAGCCGTGACGAAACCCAGGCCGAGCTGCTGGGCGATGACGGATCCCGCGACTTCGAGCGCCGAGATCGTGAGCCGCGCCGTAATGCCCAGTACCGCGCCGACGATCATTTCTTCGACGAGCATCACGATCGCCGGCCCAAGCGCGCCGGCATCGATGTGGTAGGCGCTGCGATGCAGCGGCAGCAGCACAGCCGCGAGGACCAGCGCGATCGTGAGCCGCATCCGCGCGGAAATGTTCTGCTCGCCGAGCCCCGGCAACAGCATGAGCATCGTTCCGACGCGGGCAAACACCAGAAGAAAGGCTGCGCCAAGCGCCGGCAGGTAGGAGACGTCAATTTTCACGGCTCACTCAGCCGTTGGTGATATGGGCGGCAATCCGCAGGAAGTTGGAGTGCATCGCGTCGGCCATGAACGGCAGCGCGATCAGCATCGCCAGGAAAATCGCCAGGATCTTCGGCACGAAGACCAGCGTCGTTTCCTGAATCTGCGTCAGCGCCTGGAACAGTGAGATCGCGACGCCGACGACCAATCCCACCAGCATCAGCGGCGAAGAGACAATCAGAAGCGTCTCGATCGCATCGCGCGCCACGTCCATCACTTCAGGTCCGGTCATTGCTGCTCCGTCTCCCTTTCCCCGCATCGTCAGCGGAAGTCAAACCAATCAGATCGGCATCTTCAGAATGTCTTCGTAGGCCGCGATCACCTTGTCGCGCACCGAGACCAGCGTTTGCACGGCGGTTTCGGTTTCGCTGACCGCGGTCACGACATCGATCATGTTGGCTTTGCCGGCGGCGACGGCCTGCGCCTGCGCATCGGATTTTTGCGCCGATTCCGAGACCGCATTGATGACGTCCTTGAGAACCGAACTGAAGCTTGGCCCTGATGTCTGCGGGCCGCCAAGCCCGCCCCCGCCAAGTCCGCCCCCGATATTTGTGGCCTGTTCATTGATCCGCGACAGCGCGGCATAGGCACTGGCGGCGATCGTCGGTGTCGGCATGGCTCACCTAGCTCTTGAGGATATCGAGGGTGCGCTGGAGCATGCGGCGCGTTGCAGTAATGACGTTGAGATTGGCTTCGTAGGAACGCTGCGCGTCGCGCAAGTCGGTCATTTCGATCAGCGTATTGACGTTCGGATATTTGACGTCGCCGTTGGCGTTGGCGGCCGGATTGCCGGGCTCGTGCTTGATTTGAAAATCCGAACCGTCGGATTGAATGGTTCCGAGTTTGACCACCTGCGCGCCGAGCGAGCGATCGAGCTCTGAGCCGAAAGTCACGATCCGGCGCCGATACGGGTCACCACCCGGCGTCTGCGCAACCGAGTTGGCGTTGGCGATGTTCTCCGAAATAACGCGCATCCGGCCCATCTGGGCGCGCAGGCCGGATGCGGCGATGCCGAGCGATTTTACGAAATCCATGACGGCGCCTATCTGCCGATCGCGAGTTTGATCAGCGCAAGACTGTGTGTGTAGAGCGACGTCGCCGCCTCGAAGTCCATCTGGTTCGACGCCACCTTCATCATCTCGTCCTCGTGGGTCACCGTGTTGCCGCGCGGGCGAACTTCGTAGCGCTCGGACGAGTCCGTGGCGAATTGCGTCCCGTCGCTCACCGGGACGATATGATGCGGGTCGGTCGTCGTGAGACCAACCGAAGCGGTTGAGAGTTCCTGCTCAAAGCTCAACGGCGCGAGGTCTTTTGCCTGATAATCCGGCGTGTCGGCGTTGGCGACGTTCTCGGCAAGGACCTGCTGGCGGGCCTGGTGCCACTGCATCCGCTCGCGCAACATGGAAAGGATCGGAATGTCGGAGATCGGCATCTGCGGCTTCCCCATGGGCCCCGGCAGACTTTGAGACCCGGCAGACTTTGCCGAGCACATGGTTAACGGCTGGTTAAAGCCGCTCCGTCGCCGGTTTTGCCATTAATCCGCCGTTTACCATGAGAATGCTTGGGGCGTCGGCTTTGGGCGGAAAATCGGCTAGAGTCTTTAATTATTTGTTAGGAATCACGGCGGCAAATGTTACCGGCGCCGTTAACCTTTGGCGGGAGTTGTGAGGATGTTTGACACGCTGTTCGGGGCGGAGATGCCACTCGCCGTGCGCTTCTTCCTGGCATTCCTCATCGTGCTCGGGCTCATCGGCGCGACCGCATGGGCCGTGCGCCGCTTCGGTACCGGCCGGCTTGGCGCGAATACGCGCGGCCGCCAACCCCGCCTTGCCGTCATCGACTATGCCAGCGTCGACGGCCGCCGCCGCCTCATCCTGGTGCGGCGCGACAATGTCGAGCATCTTCTTATGATCGGCGGACCGACCGACGTCGTTGTCGAACCGAACATCGTGCGCGCGACCGCCGCGCCGCGGGACACGACAGGGTCGCGTCCGGCAGCCGGAATTGAGGCGCTGCCGCGCGCCATTCCCTTGCCGGAAAACGGCAATGGATCATCCTGGCCGCTTCAGCCTGAACCGGCCACCGGCCTGCGTCCTTCGCCCCGCGTCGAATCACTGCCGGAGGAACTGCCGTCGCGGCCGTTCCAGCCGGCCGTGGAGACACCGCCTCGCCCGCAGCGCGATACGCTCGCAGCTCTCGCCGATGAACTTTCGACGCGCCCGGCACCGCCGACGCGCAGTCGCACGATTTTGCCGGAGCCCCGGCCGGAAATGCCGTCCGAACCGCGGAAGCCCGCGGCGCCCCCTCCTGTCATTCCCGCAGCCGCCCCCGCCGCGCCTGCGATTCCGGCGGCCGCCGAGGCTTCCGCCGACCAGAGCCTCGCCGATATGGCGCAGCGGCTTGAAGCGGCTTTGCGTAAACCCAATGCCGAGACCCGCACGCCGGCGGCGCCACAGCGTCCAGCGCCTGAACGCGCCGCAGCGAGCGATGCCGCCATGCCGGCGCCCCGCACGCCCCGTCCGAGCGAGCCGCGACCGGCGCGCACCGAAACCAGGCCGAATCAGGGTAAGACCGCGTTATACGACAGCCTCGAACAGGAGATGGCGAGCTTGCTAGGCCGTCCTACCAAGACCTGACGCTCGCCCCATGGGGCCGCCGTGTTCGGTTAATAACCGTCGCGGCCTCTGTAGCGGCACTCATTGTATCGGCGACGCCGCTCGCCGCGCAGGATATCAGCATTAATTTCGGCCAGGGCGCTGCCGGCGGCGGCCTGAACGAGCGCATCATCCAGATGATCGCGCTGTTCACGGTGCTGTCGCTTGCACCCTCGATCCTGGTGATGATGACGTCCTTCACACGGATCGTCGTGGTGCTGTCGCTGCTCCGCACCGCGCTCGGCACGGCGACAGCGCCGCCGAACTCGGTGGTCATTTCGCTCGCGCTCTTCCTCACCGCATTCGTTATGGGGCCGGTGCTGACGCGGGTCTATGACACCGGCATAAAGCCGCTCGTCGCCAATGAGATTACCGTCGACCAGGCGTTCGACCGCGGCTCGGGACCGCTGCGCGCCTTCATGGAGAAAAACGTCCGCGACAAAGACCTTCAGCTCTTCATGGACATGTCGGGAGAAGCCCCGCCGGCCAAGCCGGAGGATTTGTCGATGCGCATCCTCGTGCCGGCCTTCATGATCTCCGAGCTCAAGCGGGCCTTCGAAATCGGCTTCCTCCTGTTCCTGCCGTTCCTGATCATCGATCTCGTGGTCGCGTCGGTCCTGATGTCGATGGGCATGATGATGCTGCCGCCGGTCGTGGTGTCGCTACCATTCAAGCTGATCTTCTTCGTCCTGGTCGATGGCTGGACGCTGGTCGCCGGAAGTCTGATTCAGAGTTACGGGACCTCTTAATTCATAGAAGCCACGGTTGCGTTGGAGCCGAGGGATACATTCCGTGATCCCTGGCCGTCAGTCCTGTTTTCGGTGACGCCATCATTGACATTTGTCACCATTTCAGTTACATTGCCGACGAATCAAGCTCGCCCGCAAGGACGCCGGATGGTGATGCCATCCGGTTGGGGCGAGTGCGGTGCCTGCGGGCGGGGCCTCATCAGCCGCGCTCCCGGGCGGCTTCGGGCATCAGCCTGCCGGCATTACGACCGGCGTGCGAGGTGCTTCGCTGGAAGTGGGATCCGCGTTGCGGGCAAGCCCGCAGCTTTGGCGCCGTCTCCCACGAAGCCTGGCCTGAAGCTGAGCCTTGGGGATGACGAGTCCCTCTGGCGAGAACCGTGGTGGAACGCCGGCAGGCGAGCGCGCCCGCAAGCGGAGGGCGGCGCAAGCCGCTCTTTCGTTGGTGCGCCCCGCACGCCGCTTGCGCGCGGGTCATGAAACACTGCGTCTGCCGGCGTTCCGCTTCCTTCTTTCGTGCCGGAAGCGAGTTGAGAAGAGACCGTTTGCAGTCCGTTCTTTCGTCATTGCGAGCGAAGCGAAGCAATCCAGTCCGGCCGCGACGTCTGGATTGCTTCGTCGCTTCGCTCCTCGCAATGACGCGCTGTTTGAACGTGCCGATCAGAAAACCCGCGGGCAAAATGCGCCGCGGGAACGAGATGTATGCGCGGGCATCGGGCGGCGTGCATGGAACGCGATCGCCGGGCATGCGTTGATCCTCCACATGAACGCGGCGTTGCCGCGACGCGCAAAGACTGTGGAGGCGGATATGACTTGCAAACGTTTTACCGGCCGGCTTGCATTGAACGCAGCGATCTCGGCCGCAATCGCCGGAGCGCTGCTTGCCGGCGGATCCGGCGCGTTCGCGCAAAGCGCCGCGGGAAAGCCGAGTTCAAGTCCGCCGCCCGTAAACACCCAGCCTATTCCGCAATCCGCGCCGACCTATAATCCGACAAGTCCCAATACCATGCCGCAGTCGCCCGAAACGCCGGTCTCCCCGTCTTCACCGGGCAGCGTCCTTGATTCCCCGTCGGGATCGTCGTCCTCGGGCGCGGCAGCGAAGTAATTTCTGGCGGGTCTTCGGCAGCCGGCGTCCTAGCCGGCTGCCGGCATCCGTATCACCGGCTTGATCGTGCTGCCGGACGATGATTCCTGCGCCGCAAGGTTGATGTCCTTGAAATCGTAAAACTTGATCATCTTCTCGATCGGAAACTTCTTCTCCATGATCAGGTCGACGAGTTTCGGTATGAATTCTTTCGGTACGCTGTCGCCCTGAACGACGCCGCGCACGATGCGGCCTTCCTGGATGAATTTCATATCGAATGACACTTCGGTGCCGCGGCGCGCGCTGCCGAGCAGCACGCAGGTCCCGCCCGGCATCAGCGATTTAATCGCCTCGCGAAAGACCGCCGGCAGCGCCGAAGTCTCCAGCGAATAGCGGACGCCGCGACCGGTTATCTTGCGGATTTCCCCGACCACATCGGGCGTGGTTCTGTGATCGATCGCATGCGTGGCGCCAAGCTCGCGGGCGAGCGCGAGGCGATGGTCATGCACATCCACCGCAACGATGGGATCACAGCCCGCGATCTTCGCCGCCATCAAGGCGGACAGTCCCACGGCGCCGACGCCGAATACGGCAAAGCCCTCGCCCGGCTTCGGCTTCATGACGTTCAGTACGGCGCCCGCCCCGGTCTGGCCGCTGCAAGCGAGCGGTCCCAAAAGTTCGAGCGGCGCGTCCTTGCGCACCTTCACGGCGTAGCGCTCCTGCGTCAGGGCATAGGTGCCGAATGAGGACTGTTGAAAGAAAGCGCTGAAAACGGGCTTGCCGCTCCGCGACAGAAGCGTCGAGCCGTCCGCGCGCGTGCCTTTCATCTTCAAATCGAACGCGTGCACGCAATAGCTGCGCATCCCCTGCCCGCAATTCACGCAAGTGCCGCACCACGGATATGACATCACGACATGATCGCCGGGCGTAAAGGCGCGCACCCCGCTGCCGACGGCATGGACAATACCGGCGCCCTCGTGGCCGTAAACGCCCGGATAATTCTCCGCGTAGTAGCCGTCGCGGCCGTGCAAGTCGGTCTGGCACATGCCGCTCGCCACCACGCGGACGATCAATTCGTCCGAACGCGGCTCACAAAGTTCAACGGTGTCGATTACGAATGGACCCGACTTCTCGCCGACGACGGCAGCCTTGATCTGCATTTCGGTTTATCGCCCCGTCATTGCGCGAAAGGATACTGAAGCTGGCCGTCCTTGTATTGCGGCGGATACAGAATCACCTGCTTGCCCGGCGTGCGATATTGATCGAGGCCGCTGCCCTGAATGTTTTGCAATTGGACCATCAGGAGCCGCGGTGTGGCCCATTCGCCTTTCGCGTCGAACCGGATGTTGCCGACGATCGTGTTGAATTCGTTCTTGTGGATGTAGTCGGCGAGCTTGCCGTCATCGAGCGAGTGCGTTGCCTTGACGGCCTGCTCGATCACCTGCATGGCGGCGAAAGCAAAAGGCGGCTGATAGAAACCGAGCGGATCGGTGCCCTGCGCCGCGGCGCGTGCCTGATAGATTTTCAGGAAATCCTCAATGCCGGGAAAGTTCATCGTCGGGCCCGGCACATAGAGGTGATAGTTCACGACGCGATCGAGCTTCTCCGAAAGCTGCTGGAGAAAGGTCGCGTATTGCAGGCCGACCATGGCGCCGCCGAACATCTGCGCCTTGAGGCCGAGTTCGGTCGCCGCACGCACGATGCCGACGGAGTTGAGCGGATAAGACGCGACGAAGACCAGATCGGGATTGGCCGCCTGGATGGCGCGGACGATCGGTGTGTAATCGGTGGTGCCCGGCGGATAGGTGCGGTCATAGACGATATTGAGGCCGTCCTTCTTCGCGTTGGCGCGGGCGCCGGTCATCGCATTGTTGGAGAAATCCGCATCCGCTCCGACGATGGCGACGCTCTTCGGCCGCGGCGAGATGCCCTTGGCGACTTCGAAAAAGGCGTTGCTGATCACGCCCTTGGTGTCCGGGCCCCAGGCGCCAGTCTGGAAATAGCGGGGATATTTGAACTCGTCATTACTGCCGAGCGCCAGCAGCACGACAACCATTTTCTGGTGCTGCATGATTTCCGGCATGGCGGCGACGATCAGATTGGTCGCCGCTCCCATCAGGAGATCGACCTTGTCGACGTCGAGCAGCTTGGCGTAGATGCCGGGAACCGTGTCGGCCTTCGATTGATCGTCGTAATAGACGAGATCGACCTGCCGGCCCAGCAATCCACCTGCGGCGTTGACCTTTTCCTGCCAGATCTGCTGTGCGAGGAGATTAGCCTTGCCGGACGACGCAAGCCCGCCGGTCAGCGACGTACTAAATCCGATTTTGATCGTATCCGCGGCATGCGCGGCAGCGCTCAGAAGTAACGCAGCACCCGCTGCCGCCGCGGCAATCAATTTCAAGCTGCGCATGACATCCTCCCAAAAGGCCGGCACTTATGTGTGGCGCCGTTTTCCGGGGATGATTGTCAGAGGCGCGTGCAGCGCTGTCAATGCAGGCGGCGTTTGCGAGCCGGCACGGAAGCTCAGCGCTGCGCGGTGCGGCCGGCTGCGCGCGGCGGAGGAACGGGAGGCAATGCCGGTTGGGCTGGCTGGGTTTCCGGCGGCTGTGCCGACACGGTGGGCGCGGTCCCCGCCGGTGCGTCCGATGCAGTGGGCGACGGCTCGGACGCAGGCGAATTCGGGCTTGCCTCCGGATAGCGCGCTTTCATATCGCGCAGAAAACCCTCAAGCGTGTCGGCCGAAGCCGCGGCATGGGCGATCGCCGCAAATTCCGTTCCACTGGCGCCGAGTGGCACCGATACGATCTCAAAATCGCGAGCGTCGGGCGTCGCTGCCATCTTGGCCGCATATTTTTCGCGGAAACGGCCCAGTCCGAGTTTGTCTTCGGCAAGCGCGTAACCGACCGCGGCGCGCAAAAGGTCCTGTCGCTCGGTATCGCCCAAGGGCTGAAAATCCTTAAATTTGTCGCCGTACATCAGCTCGATCTGTTCGGCGGAATCATCCCAGCGCCGCGCCGCCCATAGAATATCGGAGCGAAGGCGGGTCACTTCACGCCCATCGAGATTGGCGATCACTTCGAGCGCCAGATCGTGCCGACCAAGATCGGACAGCGCGCGCGCTTCGAGCAACAGACGCTGATTGCGCAACTCGTTGGAGAGGTCCGCCGTCCGGGTCGCGCGCAACGTCGCCAGCGCCCGGTCGGCTTTGCGGTTCATGAGATAGATGACCGCGAGCCGCGGCGCCACCTGCGCCCGGGCGGCGCCCTGCAAGCGATGGTCGATCTGGTATTGCAGCAGGTCGGCAGCCTGATCGAGCAGATCGACCGAGACCAGCCGGTCGGCGAGGCGGCGGATCATTTCGTCGCCGCGGGTACCGATCGGGGTCAGTTCGCGAAAATCGTAAAACAGAGCGAGCGCGTCGATCGCGGGCATGGCGTCGCCCTTGCCGGCGAGAAACAGCGAGTTGAAGGTCACGGCTGCTTCATCCTGGATCTGACGCGTCAATTCGGAGTCGGGGCGCGCCGCCATGGCGCTGCGCATGACATAGAAAGCGTCGCGATAGCGGCCGTCTTTGGTGTAGAGGTGCGCCAAATCCTTGAGCGCTTCGATTTCGGTCTCGTCGCCCCGCCAAACCGTGGTGAGCGTCTCAAGCTTGGCGATGACGTCGTCGCGCTTGATCTCGCCGAGCCGGTAGCGCAATGCGGTTTCGCGCAACAGGCCCTGCGCCGCGGCCGGCCGATCCCATGAATCCGCCGCCGTGCGGTACGCCGAGAGCGCGTCCTCATTACGGCCCATGCCTTCGGCAAGCCGGCCCATCAGCACGGCGATGACCGGCTCCATGTCGTGAGGCACGCCGATCGTTTCGAAATCGTTGAGATTGGACGACGCGCTGTCGTAGTCGCCCACTTCGATGGCGGAGCGCATTTCGTCCTTGAGCGCGACACGCTGGAGTTCGACCGGCAGTGTCGCCACCGCCGCATCCACGATCTTGAAGGCGTCGCGAGCCTGCGACCACTTGCCTTCCCGCGCATAAGCGAGCGCGCGCCACAGCCGCGCGTCGTGCTGATCGCCGACTGCGGGATCGGCGAGGTCTTTCAAGGCATCTTCGGGCCTGTTCATCATGTCTTCGGCGATGGCGCGCAGCACCACGGCCGAAACACCTGCCGCCACCGGCTTGTCATCGGCGAGCGCAACATCGAGAACGCCCTTGGCCTCCTGATACATGTCGCGGGCGAGGTAGAACCGCGCCAGATCAATCCGCGGTGCCATGCGCTTGCTCTCAGGCGCATTGGCCGCGGCGTCGATCAGATGCGACTGACGCTCGGCATAGGACCCTTCGCGGTCCTTTCCCCACATCTGCGAATCGAACATTACCGGCCGCAGGCCGCTGCTTTTGAACAGGATTTGCAGCGATGCCGACAGGATCAATCCGGAAGGACGTCCGACGACGACTTTGTCGGGCGCAAGTTCGACGTTGATGTCGTCGGCGACGGGCTCGATGACCACGCCCTGGGTTGAGGCGAGCGCATGAAACTCTATGAAATCCTGCTCGTTGATGAATCCGCGTGCCGGCGCGAAGGCGGTTACGACGAAAAGACTGTCGCCGACCTCGGGATCGTCGATACGGTGGACTTGTTGCACGCCCTCGAATGGAATCGAGATGCTCGATCGATTGGGCCCGCTCACATTGCGGGTCACATCGAGCGCGTGCGTCGGCTGGAGGACGGAATCGCCGATCTCGAGCGTCCATACCGGGCCTTCAGTGGCGACGCTGGAAAGATGGGGACGGTCGAGCTTCAGCCGTATGATGTCGGCGTCCGCGGTGTGCTTGAAATAGTACCCGCGAATTGTACGGCTCGGCTCGCCCTCAAGCGCGCTCAGATCGACCTCATCCTTGGCGTCGAACACGATCCAGAGCATGTCGGCGCGGCGAAACACGGCGGCGGCCACGGGCATGTGAAATGGAAATGACAATTTCAGGTTGGCGCCCTGCTGTGCGATCTCGACAGCGATCTTGCCGGTATCCTTCCCGCCGGCGCCGGCATCTTGCAAAGGCGCGGCCGGCGCCGCCGGGCTGCTTGCTTCGGCAACCGGCGCTGCCAGCGGCGCGGCGGTGGCTGGCGCGGAAGGCGCGCTCATTGCGGGTGGTGCAGCGGCCTGCACGATTGAAGCCGGCTGCCGGTCTTTCGCGTTTTCAGTTTCTTCTTTGCTCTCCGCTTGCGGCGGCACGGGAACGGCGTTCTGTGTGACGGGCGCCGCTGGCGCATCCGTCACCGCGCTGGGTTTTGCGGCCGGCGGGGGCGATGGCGCAACCACGTCCGGAGGCGCTGCCGCGGGTGGCGGGGCCGGCCGCGCAGCGACTGTCGCCGGCGCGGATGGCGCAATGACCGGCCGCGGCGCCATTTGAGATTGCGCAGCAACCGGCGGCAGCCCTTCAATCTTTGGAACTACCGGCTGCGCAGCGGCGGCAACACCGGATATCGCTCCCCCCTCATTCGTCCCGTTGACCGGCATCGTTGCCGGCGGCGATGCAGGCGCGGCTTGTTCACCCTCGCCCGCCGGCTTTACAACATCGACGACGTATCCTTTCTCGTCACGAAAGGTGCGCACGTCGACCTTCGCGGAGAAGATGAAGCGGACCAGCGCCTTATCACTGTCCAACTCACTGCTGATTTCCTGGACGACCTCCGGCAATGCCGCGTCGGCATCGGCCAGATCGAAAGTCACCGGCGAGTTGAAATTCAAGATAAGCCGGTCCTTGGCGCGATCGGCCGAGACCGCGGTCTGATCCGGCACGTCGAAAATATAGCGCGTGAAGGTCGGCTGGGTTGCGACATGGACGCGGATCGGCGCAAGCTTTTTCGACTGCGCCAATTGCTTTTCCCGACGCTCCATTTCATCGACCTGGCGGGCACGGCGCGCCAGGTCGTCAACAACATCCTGCGGCAATCCGGGAGGCACGCCCGTCCAGGTATCAGGCAGCAAATCGACGAAGAATTTTTCGCCGGCTGCCATGGCGTTGACTTTTACGGGCTGCTCAAGCGCGAAACGAACGGCCTTGCCGTCGGGATCGCGCCGCGCTGCGCCGATATAGTCGGGCATCAGCCCCGCGATGCGATCGACCGAAACATCGATCGGCTGCTTGAAGCTGATGATCAGCACATTGCCGGCAACACGAGCGCTGCCGTCGATAAATTCACTCGCGGTGAAGAGGAGCCTGGCATAGCCATCGTTGACGGTGGCGGTGAGCGCGGTTTTGAGCGCGTCGGCGGCAGAGGGCGCGACCAGCGCCAGGGTCACAAGAGCGGCACCGAACGCAGCCGGCGCATGGCGCCGAAGATGTCGGAACAGGCGAAGGCCAACATTCCGATTGGTGCGACGGCACGCCATGTACAACTCAAATGACTCAGTTACCAAACTCGACCGGCCGCGCGGCAGATAACCTCGCGACCGCCGCACGTCCCCCGACGCCAGCCGAGTCCAAGGTAAGACGGCGTGCTTAATAGCGACTTAATTTAATATTTTCAGTGGGTTATGGGGCATCGGCAGAAGCCCCGCAGACGCCGGCCGCACAGTCATGGTCGCGCCAGGGAAGCCGGTTCGCGCCACGCCTGTTCCGCTCCCGCGACTGCGTTATGCTTTGCGGGGCGCAACACCCCGCAAAAGGTCACCCGGACAGTCCCATGCTCAATGCCTATCCCGCCGCTCGCGCCGGCGCTTCGCCGTCCGATTGCACCTGGATCGACATGATCGACCCCACGGACGAAGAGCGATCGACTTTCGAGAAGACGTTCGGCCTGCACGTGCCGACCCGGGACGAGCTTGGCGAGATCGAAGCGACAAGCCGGCTGCAGTTCGAGCATGACGCGCTCTACATGACCGCACCGCTCATCTTCGCTTCGGTAAATGAGCCGTGGTTTCCGTCACCGTCGGGCTTCGTGCTGGCAAAGAACGTCCTGCTGACCGTGCGCTTTTCCAAGTCGGCGTCCTTCGACACCGTGATCAAGGAGCTGGCGGGGTCCGAGAAGTTTGAGCCCGCGCTTGCCTATACGCGGATCCTCGAGGAACTCGTCGACCACATGGCGGATCTTCTCGAAGCAAGCGGCAAGGATCTCGACGATGCCTCGCATCTTATTTTCCGCCAGGACGGCCCAACGCGCGCAAAACTATCACACGAGACGTCGATTTTGCGTCAGCTGATGATCCGCACCGGCCGGACCAGCGAACGCATGGCGCGCATCCATTATACGTTGGTGTGCCTCGACCGCATGGCGAAATTCAGCCTGGAGCGGTGCCGCGAATGGATCGCGCAGGACGTTGGAAGGCGGCTGCAGTCGGTGTCGTCCGACATCGCTTCGCTGATCCAGTTCGCCGAAGGTCTCGTCAGCCGTGTCCAGCTTCTCCAGGACGCGGCAACCGGAATCATCAACATCGACCAGAACGAAGTCATGAAAGTGCTGACCATCGCTTCCGTGGTCGGAATCCCGCCGGTTTTGGTCGTTGGAATCTACGGCATGAATTTCAAGAACATGCCGGAACTCGATTGGACCTGGGGTTACCCCTACGCACTGGCCCTCATCGTCATCACGGCGTTACTGCCGCTGATCTGGTTCAAATGGAAAGACTGGATCTAGTTGGTGGATTGACCCTGGATTTTCGGCAGGGCCACCGGACCGTCCTGTTTCACCTGCTGCGCCTTGCTGGCAAGCTCGACGGTCAAGCGTTCGGCGATGTCCGGCGACATTTGCGCCAGGATTTCGGACATTTGCCGCGGATTGATCTGCGACGATACCTCGATCAGGACCGGAGTTTCGAGACGGTCGAAGATTTTGGCCGCGTCGCGCGGCTTCATGTTCTCGTACATCGTGACGAGACCCTTCAGGCGCGCGTTCTCGGCGGCGTCTTTTTGCTGCGTCTCGACCTTGATTCGATCCTCGACCTCTTTGACCTCCGTGAGTTTCGCATCCATGCGTTTTTCGGCGCTCTGGATCAGGCTTTCACGGATATCGAGCTCGCGGCCGCGGGTATCAAGCTCTTCGCGGCGTTGCTGCAAACGCTCGAGGATGGCCCGCTCAGCGCCGGTCGGCAACGCTGCGCCGTCAGTCGAGATGATCGTCCCGGCCGGAGGCGCCGATTTGCCGTCCTTGGCGGCGGCAACCGGTGCGGCCTTCGCGTTCGAGGCAATCTTGGCGTCGCTGCCCGCGGGTTCAGGGGTGACCGACCCCGTGATGTCCGGCAAATCCCGGTCGGCAAGACGCTGGGTGATGTTCGGGCCGGCGTCAGGAACCGGCGGCGATCCGCTGCCGTCGGGAAAGTTGAACATTTGCTGCGCCCACGAGAGCGTCGCACCCGGCGGCGCGGTCGCCTCCGGCAACGGACGAATGACCGAAACATCGGAATAGCCGGCCGCGCTCTTGCCGGCGAAGAACGCCGAGCCGTGGAACACAAGGTCGGCGCATTTCAACGCCAGCAAGCACGTGCTCGCGATCAGCGCGATTGGAATGAGCCGCAGATCGCGAATGTAACGGATCATGCCGCGAGACCATGCACCTTCGTGCGCAGCCTTTCGGCGAAGGCTTCGGCTGCTGCGGCGACGGCTTTCGCATTGCCCTTCCGCAATTCGGCAACCGGCGCCGCGGGCTGCTCGGCTCCCCTCCCCGCGGTCACGATCTGCGCCAGGCGGCCCAAAAGATCCTTGCCGGCAACGATGGTGCGATCGATCTCGATGGTGATGCGCTCGGCCTTACGAAGCCGTTCACCCAGCCCCATGTCGCATTCATGCACGGTGAGCTTAAGTCCGCCGATGGCGCGCTCGGCGATTTCCGTCGCCGTCACCAGTTCGGAGATTGTCGCACGCAGCGATTGCTCGTCGGCCTTGAGAAGCTTGAGGCGGCGATTAAGCAGCATGCAATAGCCGATCGTGAGGATCAGCAGGAACGCGACCAGACCATCGATCATCATTCCGATACCGTTCGTCATTGTGTCTCCATCGTGTTGCCGGAACCGCCGGCCATTTCGAACATGGCGAAGGTCGTGCTCGGCTTGCGTAATGGTTTGCCGACGCGTACCGCGACACGATCACCGACGCGCCCCATCTTTCCTTCGGTCAGCGTAACGTCGCCGCAGCGCACGGTCACCGGCGCATCCGATTTCAACTCGAGCATCAGCGTGTCGCCGACCTCAAGTTTCATGATCTGCTTGAGCGGCAGCCGCGCCTCGTAGAGCACCGCATCGACGGCGATTTCCGCCAGGCCCAGTTCCGTCGCCAAATGTCCTTCCCATGTGGGATCGCGGCCGAATTTCTCGCCCATGAACATCTGCAACAGCACGTCGCGGATGGGTTCGATGGTTGCGTAGGGCAGCAGGAGTTCGATGTTGCCGCCGCGGTCTTCCATGTCGATACGAAGCCGCACGAGAATCGCGGCGTTCGCCGGGCGTGAGATCGCGGCAAAGCGCGGATTCGTCTCCAGCCGATCGATGTTGAATTTCACCGGCGACAGCGGCCGGAACGCCAATTCGGCGTCGGCGAGAACGACCTCGACCATGCGCTTGACGAGGTTGGTCTCGATCGTGGTGTAGGGCCGGCCTTCGATGCGGATCGCGGTCTGGCCGCGGCGGCCGCCGAGAAGCACGTCGATGATCGAATAGATCAGGCTCGAATTGACCGTGACCAGGCCGAAATTATCCCACTCCTCCGCCTTGAAAACGCCGAGAATCGCCGGCAGGGGAATCGAATTGAGATAGTCGCCGAAGCGCACCGACGTGATGCGATCGAGCGACACTTCGACGTTGTCGGACGTGAAATTCCGCAGGCTGGTTGTCATCAGCCGGACCAGCCGGTCGAAGATGATCTCCAGCATCGGCAGGCGCTCGTAGGAGACCATCGCAGAATCGATGATCGCGCGGATGCCGGAATTGTCGTTCAGCGAGATGTCGGTGAGGCTAAAGCCAAGCAGCGAATCTATTTCATCCTGCGTAAGAACGCGTTCGGCGCCACCCTTGGTGGTTTGGATGAATTGGCTGTCGTCGACCATCGTCGCCCACTGCGACGCCATCGATTCGGAAGGATTTTTATCGTCCGCTGCCTGAGTCTCCGCAGCAGCAGCCGCCGGCGCTGCGCCCGGCGAGGTCTGCTCGGCTTCCAGCGCCACGCCCCATTCGGCTGCGAGCGCGTCGTTGTCGATCTGATCCTTGGCTGCCATTTTCGCTTAAATTCCGCGGTCAGACCGTCACTGGATGACGATTTCCTTGAACAAGACGGCGTTGATCCGGCTTGGCGCGATCGCGGCATTGACGCGACGTGTCAGTTCTTCCTTGAGCCGATAGAGACCCGCGGAGCCGTCAAGATCGGTCGGCCTTAATTCGCGCAGGTAGGTCTGAAAGGTGTCCATGATCCGGGGCATGATCGGCTGGATTTGCGCCTCCAATGCCAAGTCGGACAGTTCGAGCACGATCTTCACCTTGAGATATTGCGTGCGATCGCCACCAGTACTCGACAGATTGACCAGCACATCCGGCATATCGAGAAAGACCGGCGGCTTCACTTGGGGGCCCGCGGCGGCGGCTGCGGCCTCCTTTTTGCCGGCGAAGAAGAAGTAATAGACCCCGCCCCCGACGAGACCGAGTACGGCGAGACCGCCCACCACCATAAGAATGAGCTTAAGCGGCAGCTTGCGTTTTGCGGCGGGAGCTTTCGGGCTTTCTTCGCCTTCGGCTTCAGCGCTTTCCGGTTGGGAACCTATCGTCGTTGTCGCTGCCATCACCGCTCCGCTTGCGTGAGGGCGCACGCAGCCGGCTAAACGAAACGCATGACCAACGTTGCGAGCGCTACCCGGCGCCAGATGCAGCGCCGTCCTGTCGAAGCTAGGCAGGAATGGTTAACGGATACTTGCCGCCGCCGCCGCGCCGGGAATTTTTTGCCGGGTCCAGCCCGCAAAACGGCCTTTTCTGCCCTCTCCCCGGACCGGGCGAAATCTCGTAAGCTATTGTTATATCGCAATTTTTATCATTGGCACGGCTTCTGCAATTCAATCCCCGGAATGGGCGCTGCATTCGGCTTGGGAGAGCCGTCCGCGCCCGGGATGAAGGTGCTCCGGCGCCTTCTCTGCAAAAGGGGAGAAAACGATGGAGAACACGCTTCTCGTCGGCCTGTCGCGGCAAATGGTGCTGTCGCATGAGCTCGACGTCATCGCCAACAACGTCGCCAATATCGAGACCGACGGATTCAAGTCCGACAACGCGATGTTCAGCGAATATCTGATGCCGCGCGCCAGCGATCAGACATTCTCGGGGCACGACCGGCGCATCGACTTCGTGCAGGACCGCGCGAGCTGGATCAACATGGCTCCCGGCGCGCTTGACCGCACCGGCAATCCGCTCGACATCGCCATCGATGGCAACGCTTATTTCGCCCTGCAGACGGCGCGCGGGCAACGCTACACACGCAACGGTTCGTTCGCGATCAATGCCACCGGCCAGCTTGTCACTGCTACGGGCGACCAGGTGCTCGGCGATGGCGGCCCGATCACGTTTCAGTCGACCGATCACGACGTGGTCATCAGCGCAGACGGCATCATTACCGTGCGCGAAGGCAACAGCACCGCGGACTCGCCGCGCGGCAAAATCCAGCTTGCGAGCTTCGATCAGCCACAGCGCCTGCAAAAGGACGGCGGCACGACATTCATGGCGCCTCCGGGCGTCAACGCCAATCCCGCGCCGATCGGCACGCACGTCGTGCAGGGTGCGGTCGAGAAATCGAACGTGAACGGCGTTGCCGCGATGGCGCGCCTGATCGAGATCACCCGCAGCTACACCGACATCGCCAACATCCTGCAGCAGCAAAGCGACCAGCGGCGCAATGCGCTGTCGCAACTGTCGCAGACGCCGACAACTTAACCCCCTCCCTCACCCTCCCCGCATGCCGGGGAAGGATGGGAGTGTGAGTTTCAGGAGATCGTAAAATGCGTGCGCTTGATACCGCAGCGACCGGAATGGCGGCGATGGACCTGCAAGTTCAGGTCATCGCCGGCAATATCGCCAACATGACGACGACCGGCTTCAAGAGCCAGCGCGCCGAATTTCAGGATCTTGTTTATGAGCACGTGCAACGCATCGGCGCGCAGGCTTCAGATCAGGGAAACATTCTCCCCGTAGGCATCGAGCTTGGTTCCGGCGTGAAAACCGTCGGCACGCCGCGGCTGATGACGCAAGGCACCCTGGCGCAGACCGGCAATACGCTCGACGTCGCGATCCAGGGTGACGGCTGGTTCAAGATCCAGATGCCGGACGGCACTTTCAGCTACACGCGCGACGGCTCGTTTCAGCAGGATGCGCAGGGCCGTATCGTCACGGCCGAGGGCAATGTCGTGCAGCCCTCGATCACCATCCCGCAGAACGCCAGCGGCCTGACCATCAACAATCAGGGCCAAGTTTCGGTCCTGCTGCCGGGCAGCACAAATTCAAGCATCCTGGGCCAGTTCCAGGTCACGCGCTTTTCCAACAATGCCGGCCTTCAGGCGAACGGCGACAACCTGTTCTCGGCCACCCCCGCCTCCGGCACGCCGCAAGACACCCAGCCCGGCACCGACGGCGCCGGCACCTTGCTCCAGGGCAGCCTCGAACAGTCCAATGTCGAGGCGGTGACCCAGATCTCCAATTTGATTGCGGCGCAACGCGCCTACGAAATGAATTCCAAGGTCATAACCGCGGCCGACGAGATGCTGCAGACCACCGCACAACTGATGCGCTGAGAAAGGTCCGATCCATGACCCGATCGATGATCACCAGTTTGGCAATGATGCTCGCTCTCGCCGGCGGCGCGGCTGCACAAAGCGCACCGCTCGCGCCCGCACTGAAGGCAAGCGTGGTCGTCACAAGCGACATCGTGCGCATCGGCGACCTGGTCGACAATGCCGGACCGGTCGCCAACGTGCCGATCTTCCGCGCACCCGATCTCGGCACGACCGGCGCGGTCTCCACCGATCGTATCGTCGACGCTATCCAACCGCACCAGCTCATCGGCATCGATACGCGAGGACTGTCGCAAGTGCTCGTCACGCACGCCAGCCGGGCCATCTCCGTGCGCGAGATTACGGATCGCATCGCCCAGGCGCTGGCCGGACAATACGGCTTCGGCGACTCTCATAACGTCCTGGTCAATTTCGACCGCGATGTCCGAACCCTGCAAGTCGAGCCGACCGCAACCGGCGAATTGCAGGTGATGGCGCTGTCCTACGATCCGCGCACGACACGCTTTGACGTCACTTTCGATCTGCCCGCAAGCGTCGAACTGCAGCGGCAGCCGGCTCGCTACAGCGGCACCGCGATCGGGACGGTCGACGCCGTGACTGTCGATCACCCGATCGAACGCGGCGAAATACTCAAGGCGTCGGATATCACAATGGTGAAGCGGCCCAAGGCCGAAGCCGGCGTCGTGCTCAGCAGCGCGGCCGCAGCGGCCGGACTGGCGGCGCGGCATCAATTGCAGCCCGGCCGGCCGCTCACCGGCAGCGACCTGATGAAGCCGGAAATCGTCCTGCGCAACGACAGCGTGACCATCGTCTTTCAGGCACCGGGCGTAACACTGACGCTGCGCGGCCAGGCGCAGGAGGCCGGCGCGCTCGGCGACACGATCAGCGTACTCAATATGGAATCGAAGCGCGTGGTTCAGGCTGTTGTTTCCGGGACCGACAGGGTCGCGGTCGGCGCCGTCACCACGCATCTCGTTGAGAATACGGCGCAGACGCCGGAGTAAGTGCTCGAGTGAAAGGCAGTGCGATGTCGAAGCGCGTTTTGATTCTTCGTTGCGTTTTGTTGTCGACGGTAGCGGTCTTGACCACCAGCTGTTCTACCTTCGATAAGCTCAAATTGATCGGTGAGCAGCCGCCGCTTTCGCCGATGGATAATCCGACAACCAAACCGGGCTACAAGCCGGTGCAGATGCCGATGCCAACACCGCAGCCGGCCTCGTTCAACCCCAATTCACTATGGCGCAATGGCTCGCGCGCGTTCTTCAAGGACCAGCGCGCACATCAGGTCGGCGACATTCTGACTGTGAAGGTCAACATCAACGACACCGCGCAGTTTCAGGATCAAACTCAGGTCACCCGCACGTCCACCGAGGATTCCGGCATCAGCAATTTCCTCGGCGCCAACACCATCGTAAACCCGGCCAAGGCCGTTTTGCCCGGCACAATTATCGCCGCAGACAGCAACTCACAGAGCAACGCCAATGGCTCGATCAACCGGACCGATCAGTTGGTTACGAACGTTGCTGCGGTAGTGACGCAACTGCTGCCGAACGGAAACATGGTGATCGAAGGCAAGCAAGAGATCCGTCTCAACTCGGAAATGCGCGTGTTGGTCGTTGCCGGCGTGGTGCGGCCCGAGGACATCGAGAGCGACAACACCATCGATCTGCCCAAGATTGCCGAAGCCCGCGTCGCTTATGGCGGCAAGGGTACTCTCTCCAACATTCAACAACCGCCTTGGGGTCAGCAGGCGCTCGACATTCTCTTGCCCTTCTAGTTTGCCTCCCCGGGTTCCACGTTCGCGACGCGGATCCCGAAACGACGCGGCCTCCGGCAGCTCCCGCCGGAGGCCGCAATCGTTCAAGCCGCATCACGCCGAAAGCTTTTGGGCCGGGAAGAAAAAGCGGGTCAAATCGCGCGCCAGCGCGCCAATCGCACCGGGCCAATCGGTAAAATCGGGCTGCCGGTAGAGCCGGGCCGTCGGATACCACGGGCTGTCCGGCCGCTCCCGCAGCCAGCGGAAATCCGCCGCGAACGGCAACAGCAGGAATAACGGCTTGCCCATCGCACCGGCCAGATGCGCGACTGCCGTATCCACCGATATGACGGCGTCGAGAGCCGAAATTGCAGCGGCGGTATCGGCGAAATCCCGGAATTTCTGATCGATGCGATGTAAATTTGTGAGTTGCCGCAGCGGTAGCAGGTCCTGCTCGCGCACATCGTGCTGAAGGCTCACGAACGAAATGTCTGCAACTGCAAACAAGGGCGCCAGCCGTGCGAGTTCGATCGAACGATTGAGATCATTATCGTGCGACCGATCTCCCGACCACACCACGCCGACAAGCGGACGCCGTTTCGGCAAACGAACACGCCAGGCAGCGACATCTTCGTCGGGCGCCGCAATGTAGGGAATATCCGCCGGAATCGACCCCAATTCCGTTGCGAAGGCGAGCGGCAGGCTCAGCAGCGGACAATGCAAGTCGAAAGACGGCAACGGGTCGCCCCGCGCGATCACAGTCTCGACGCCAGGCAATCCCGAAAGCAATCGGGCGAGTTCGCGCTGGACTTCGAGAATGACCTTCCTGGCGCCGCATCGCGCCACCAGCGAGGCATAACGCGCGAACTGAATGGTGTCGCCAGACCCCTGCTCAGCGTGCAGCAGGATGGTCTTGCCGTCGAGCGGTTCCTTGCCAAGCCACAATGGTGCGGCAAATCCGCGGCGTTGCGAAGCGAGCAGGCCCACCGACCACCGCGCCTCATAGCCGCGCCAGCCGGCGGCGAAGTCGCCAAGCGTCAGCCGTGCGACGGCGTCGACGAACCGCGCCTGGACGAATTCCGGATCGCCGGCAATCGCGCGGCTCGTGCTCATGATCGCTTCGCGCGGGCGATCGAGACGGCGCAGCGCGACCGCGCGGTTGGTCAGGAGTTGCACATTATCGGGGGCAATCGCCAATGCCCGGTCGTAAGCGGCGAGTGCATCGGCGACGCGATTGAGCTTGAGCAACGCGTTGCCGAAATTGCCGAGCGCATCAAGGTGATCGGGATCGTCGGCAAGTACTCGTTCGAAATCTTCCAGCGCTTCGCTCGTCCGCCGCATCTCAAGTAGCGCGACGCCGCGGCGGTTAAGAAGCACCGCATCGTCAGGCGCAAGGCACAAGCCCGCGTCATAACCTGCGATCGCCTCCTTGAACCGCCGCAGCAAATGAAACACGAGTCCGAGGCTCGCAAACCCATCCGCGCGGGTATCATCGCTTTTCAGCGCGGCCTGGATAAGCACAAGCGCCGTATCCAGGCGTCCGCATTGGCAATGCAACTGCCCGAGCCCGTGAAGCGCGGCGAAGTCACCGGGGTCGTGGGCCAAGACCGCGTTATAGAGGCGGTCGGCGTGTTGGAAATCGCCTTTTTCGTGCGCGCGAACCGCGCGCCGGAGCATCCGCGACAGGTTTGGCTGCATGGTGTGACGGCCCGCCCGGCATCGATGCGCGGCCTTTGCGCAAAGGTGCCGCGCCTGGTTCCCTAACAATCGGTAAACAGGAATGGTAAATGAAGGCTTAAAGGGCCTCGGGACGGAGTAACGGCGATCGACTTCGCGCTTTCAGAGCTTCAGCAATCGGTGCGTGACGCGGTAGCGAAGATCTGCGCGCGCTTCGGCGACGACTATTGGCTGGAGCGTGATCGGGACGGCAAATTCCCGCACGATTTCCACCGCGCGCTGGCGGACGACGGCTGGCTCGGGGTGTGCGTCCCGGAAGATTATGGCGGCTCGGGCCTCGGCGTCAGTGAAGCCGCCATCATGATGGAGACCATCACCGCATCGGGAGCCGGCCTGTCGGGTGCTTCCGCCGTTCACATGAATATCTTCGGCCTCAATCCGGTCGTGGTCTATGGCAACGACGCGCAGAAGCGCCGCTGGCTGCCGCCGATTGCGACGGGCAAGGAAAAGGCCTGCTTCGCGGTAACTGAGCCGAACGCCGGCCTCAATACGGCCAAGCTGCAAACCCGCGCCGAGCGGCGTGGCGACCGATACGTCATCAGCGGCGCGAAGATCTGGATATCCACGGCGCAGGTCGCAGACAAAATGCTGATCCTGGTCCGCACCACTCCGTCGGAAGCCGTGCGCAAGCCGACTGACGGCCTGACCCTCTTCTTCACGGCGCTCGATCGGCGTTATGTTGACGTCCGTGAGATCGAGAAGATGGGACGCAAGGCCGTCGATTCCAATGCGTTGTTCATCGACGGCCTGGAAGTCCCGATCGAGGATCGCATCGGCGAGGAAGGCCGCGGCTTCGAATACATTCTCCACGGCCTGAACCCGGAGCGGGTTCTGGTCGGCGCCGAAGCTGTCGGTCTCGGCCGCGCCGCGCTGCGGCGCGCTGCTTCATATGCGAAGGAACGAATTGTCTTCGATCGCCCGATTGGGCAGAACCAGGCCATCCAGCATCCGCTCGCGGAAAGCTGGATGGAGCTCGAAGCAGCGAATCTCATGGTGATGTCGGCGGCCTGGCAATACGACAACGGCCTGCCGTGCGGGCCGGCCGCCAATGCCGCGAAATATCTTGCCGCGGAGGCCGGGTTTAAAGCGTGCCAAACGGCTGTGCTGACTCATGGCGGTTACGGCTACGCCAAGGAATATCATGTCGAGCGCTATCTTCGCGAAAGCATGATTCCGCGGCTCGCTCCGGTCAGCCCGCAACTCATTCTCTGCTTCATCGCAGAGAAGGTTCTCGGCCTGCCGAAATCGTATTGAATGCGCTGTCGCTAGTCGTCGCGGTATACGCGCTCGCGCCGCTCATGGCGCTCCTGGGCTTCGATCGACAAGGTCGCGATCGGACGCGCCTCAAGCCGCTTCAGCGTGATCGGCTCGCCGGTTTCTTCGCAATAGCCGTAGGTGCCGTCTTCAATACGCTGCAGCGCAGCATCGATCTTGGAGATCAGCTTGCGCTGGCGGTCGCGGGCGCGCAACTCGATCGCCCGGTCGGTCTCCGATGATGCACGATCGGCCAGGTCGGGATGATTTTGACTCTCATCCTGGAGGTGCTGGAGGGTGTCCTTGGCCTCCTTGAGGATGTCTTCCCGCCAGTCGAGCAGCTTCACGCGGAAATACTCCCGCTGGCGCTCGTTCATGAACGGTTCTTTGTCGGCCGGCCGATAGAGCTTTTCGTCCGACTTTTCGCGCGAAGTTTCGCTCTTGCCGTTCTTATGCGGCTTTTCTGCCGTTCGGCCGTTTTTGGGCTTCCACAACATTGCGCTTACTCCCGCACCCCACTCGTTTGCGAGGCGCCCCTCGCGCCGGGGCTTATATCCAACGTCCGTGACAGTGACAACAAAATCGTGGAGCCCGATTTTGCCGGAAGCCGGTTCCTGCACAGGGTAGATTGTGGCGGCGCCGGAGGCCGCGTTCCACAGGCGGACCCGATACAAATTCAGGGAAATCAGGTGTTTTAGGCGATGCCGGCCTTGGCCAGTTCGACGGCGACTTGCAGATCAATCTCCGCGAGAACTTGGTCAATCCGACCGTCTCCCGACCCGTCGTGAAGGTCGGCGGCCACGGATTTAAGCCTGAACATCGTGGCCTGATCGAGGGTCCCGGCAAGCAGCCCAAGCTTGAGCTCGTCAAGAGCGTCGAGCGCCCGCCGGCCGTGCTTGACGGCGCGGCGCCGGCGTTCGACCGGGTCTTCGACACCCTGAAGCGCGATCAACGCGTCGATTCCGCCCAAAGTACGCAGCGCGACGGCTGCGGTCTGCGCGTGGGGAGCGTCCCCTTCCCCGACCGAAAAAGTGCCCCCGGACGTGCGGCGGACAGCGCTCGGCGCAGTCGCCAATGACGTTCCGTTGGGTCCATGGACGCGCATAAGAAATATGGTGTCCCCTTATGGTTAATGGCCGGTAAAATCTACCGGCAAGAATTGCCGGAAACCGGCAAAGGATGCTGCCCGAGGCCGGCCAGGCTCCGCAGCGCGCGATTATTAGTCCTTCCATATCAACGCCTTACATGAATTGCCGGCGTGGCACGCTACTGGCATTGATTGGTTCGTCCGGACTCTTGGGGAGCAAGATGAGAGGGACGTTACAGACCGCGCTTGCTGCGCTGGTAGCCTTGAGCTGCGCCGTGCCACCGGCAGCGGCGACGTCGCGCATTAAAGACCTCGCCAGTGTCGAGGGTGTGCGGCAGAACCAGCTGATCGGGTACGGCCTCGTCGTCGGCCTCAATGGCACCGGCGACACGCTCAACAATACGCCATTCACCAAGCAATCGCTTCAGGCGATGCTGGAACGCCTCGGCGTGAATATCCGCGGGCAGCAGATCCGCACCGGCAACGTCGCCGCCGTCATGGTGACCGCCAACCTTCCGCCATTCGCCACCCAGGGCACCCGCATTGACGTTACCGCCTCAGCGATGGGCGATTCCAAGAGCCTTGAAGGCGGCACGCTCTTAGTCACCCCCCTCCTCGGCGCCGATGGCAACGTTTACGCCGTCGCCCAAGGTTCGCTGTCGATCAACGGCTTCCAGGCCGAAGGCCAGGCGGCCAAAATCACGCGCGGCGTTCCGACCGTCGGACGATTGCCGAATGGAGCCATCATCGAGCGCGAGATGGAATTTGCGCTCAACAGCGTCGGCCAGTTGCGGCTTGCTTTGCGCAATGCCGATTTCACCACGGCCAAGCGCATCGCTGTCGCGATCAACGACTATATCGGCGCGCCAGTTGCCGAGCCGCTCGATCCATCAACCGTGCAGCTCACGCTGCCGAAAAAATTTCCGCAGAACGTTGTCGCCATGCTGACCGAGATTGAGCAGTTGCAGGTCGAGCCGGACGAAGCTGCCAAGATCGTCATCGATGAACGATCCGGCGTGATCGTCATCGGCCGCGACGTGCGCGTGTCCACGGTTGCCGTCGCACAAGGCAACCTCACCGTCACGATATCGGAAGCGCCGCAGGTCAGTCAGCCGGCACCGTTCTCGCGCGGCCGGACCGTCACCGTCCCGCGCACGCAAGTCGGCGTGCAGGAGGAAGGCAAGAGACTGGCTCTCGTCCAGGAGGGCGTGTCGCTGCAACAGATCGTCGATGGGCTCAATGCGCTCGGCATCGGCCCGCGCGATCTCATCACCATCCTGCAGGCAATCAAGGCCGCCGGCGCCATCCAGGCCGACATCGAGGTAATGTAATGACAAGCCTGAACCCTGTCGATTTCGGCACTTCTCTCTCCTCAATCGGCGACGCAACAAGCACGCAGGCTCAAGCCGGACTCAAGACCAAGGCCAGAGCAAAGGCCGCCGCGCAGAATTTCGAGTCGATGTTTCTCAGCAATATGTTCCAGCAGATGTTCACCAAAGTGGACGGCGACGGGCCATTCGGCGGCAGCGGCGCCTTGAAAATCTGGCGCTCGATGATGACCGACCAATACGCCAAATCGTTCGCCAAGGCCGGCGGCATTGGAATTGCCTCGAAGGTCTATGACACGCTGCTCAAAGAGCAAGGACTGAAAACGTCATGAGTCCGATCACAACGACTGCCGAAGGCGAACGGACGATCGGCGATCTGGCCGCGCTGATCGAAAAGCTCAGCGGCGTCGTCGAGCAGGAAACGGTGCTGATTTACGCCGGCAAGATCCGCGATGCCTCGGCGCTTGAACCGGTCAAGGCGGAGCTGGCGGGCAAGTTGTTCGCAACCGGCGAGCGATTGAAGCAGAATGCAAAATTTCTCCTGCGATCGGTGCCGGAGCGCTGCGTGGCGCTGGCGCGCGTGCAGGAGAAATTCCGCGCCATCCTGCAAAGGAATATGATCGTGCTTGCGACCGCACATTCGGTCTCGGAAGGAATTATGCGCCGGCTATCGGGCGATCTGGCGCGCAAGTCTTCGCCGCAGGTTTATGGCGCGTCCGGCCGCACCGCGGCGCCCAATCCAAAGCATTCGCTGGCCGCTCGCAGTCAGTCGCACGCTTTAACGTCCGGCCTTGCGAACCAGCATTCTGGCATTGCGCTGCGGTCCGTGCGTGCCGCAATAGCGGAGAGCTCCTGGTGCACGCGCTTCATCGGGCCATTCCAGTCGCCGATCGCGCTTTGCCGGATAAACCGCATGGTCGGATACCATGGACTATCTGTGCGATCGAGCATCCATCTCCAGTCCGGCGAGAACGGCACCAAGATGCCACAGCCTTGCACATCGCGCCAGCAAGATGCGCGATCGAAGTATCGACGGTAATGATCAGATCGAGCATCGCAATGACGGCGGCAGTGTCAGCAAAATCCTGAAATTCCTGACCGAGTTGATTGACGCTATGCTTGCGCAGAATCGTCGCGTCAGTCGCGCTAACTTCTTTTTGCAAACTAATGTAATCGACGCCCGACACAGACAGCAATTTGGCAAAACGTTCGAGCGCTATCGAGCGCTGGCGATCATTTAAGTGCACACTGTTACCGGCCCAACATATTCCGACGTGCAGCCGGCCGTTCTGCGGCAGTCTCTCGCGCCATTTGGTGACGCGCTCTTCGAAGGGCCGGATATAGGGGACATTAGCCGGTATCGTCGCCAGTTCGGTTTCGAACGCCGACGGTAGGCTTAGAAGCGGGCAGTATAGATCGAAGCCGGGCAGCGCCTCGCCATCGCCCACTACCTGGGCAACACCTGGAACGGACGCCAAGAGGGCTTTGAGCGCAGGCTGAACGGCAAGCACCACTTTGGCGCCGTGTGCGGCGGCAAGCGACGCGTATCGGGCGAATTGGATAGTATCGCCAAAGCCCTGTTCGGCGCACAGCAACATCGTTTTGCCGGCAATTGGCTCGTTGCCGAGCCAAAGCGGCGCGATGAATTGCCGCCGTTTCTCCGCCCAATCGGCCTTACGCCAACGCCATTCGTAACCCTTCCATCCGGCCTTGAACTCGCCGAGACACAACCGCACGAGACTCGCATTATAGTGCGCTTCGGCGCGCCCAGAATTGATAGCAGCCGCAGCTGCGAAGCTCGCTAGCGCGCTGTCGAACCGATTTAGCGCACGGAGCGCTGTGCCTCTGTTGATGTGCAACTCCACAACATTCGGAGCGATGGCAAGCGCGCGATCATAATAGGCGAGCGCCGCTTCCGGGCGACCAAGTTGCACCTGGAGGGCCCCCGATTTATTAAGTGCGTGGAGATGGTTGGGCTCTTGCGCGCGAACCAGCTCGAACGCCGCAAGCGCCTCCTGGTATCGATTGAGCCGCACCAAGGCGTCGGCGCGATTGCTCAGAGTACTGATGTGATGAGTTCGTGCGGCATTTTGCACCATTATCAGCGCGGCCTAATCGAACGGTGGGCGAGAGCGGTAAGTTCTTGACGCAGGCGCTCAATTGGACCGTCCCATTCGCCGACCGCGGCCTGCCGAAACAAACGCATGGTCGGATACCAGGGGCTATCCGTGCGATCGAGCAACCAGCGCCAATCCGGCGAAAACGGAACGAGGAGGGCCACCGCCTTCCCCATCGCGCCGGCGAGATGCGCGATCGAGGTATCGACCGCGACCACAAGATCCAACATCGCAACTACCGCAGCCGTATCGGAGAAATCCTCGAACTCTTGGCCGAACTGAACGACTCCATGATCGTTCAGGATCGCCGCCTGCACCTCGCTCACATCTTTTTGCAGGCTGATGAAATCCAGGCCGGGCACAGTCAAGATTTTGGCGAAGCGCTCCAGCGCAATCGAGCGATTGCGATCATTTAAATGTATACTGTTGCCGGCCCAGCAAATTCCAACGCGCAAGCGGTGGCCTCCCGGGAGTTTACCGTACCACTTCGCCGTGCGATCCTGTTGCGCCCGAATATAGGGAATGCTCGCGGGGATCGTCGCGATTTCGGTTTGAAAACCCAATGGCACGCTCAGGAGTGGGCAATAGAAATCAAAGTCCGGCAGCGGCTCGGTATCGCCACTCACCAGCGAGACACCGGGCACTGTCACGGCGAGCGGTATGAGCGGACGCTGGACGACAAGGATAACCCGGGCACCCAACGCCGCGACAAGCGGCGCGTAACGCATGAATTGGATGGTATCGCCAAAGCCCTGCTCCGAAAAAAGTAGAACGGCCTTGCCATCGAGATCTTTCTCGCCACGCCACATACGCTCTGGAAGATCTCGCCGGTCCCGCGCGAATTCTTTTCTTTTCCACCGATATTCGTATTGTTTCCAGCCTTCGCGATAATCACCCAGGCAAAGTCGTGTGATCGACGCGTTGAAATGCGCCTCGAAGTGCTCCGGCTCGAGCGCAATGGCGTCAACGTAGCTGCCGAGCGCCTCCTTCATTCGCGCCGAGCAGCCCAACACATTGCCGCGATTGATATGTGCCGAAACCAAATTAGGATCAATGCGGAGTGCATGCTCGTGGCATGCCATTGCTTCTTCGAATTCGGTCCATCAAAGTATAGACAACACCACGATTGGTGAGTGCGCCCGCGCATTCTGGCTCAAGCACGAGGGCTGCCTCATAGCTCGCAAGCGCGTCTGTCGGGCGTTTGAGTTTGAGGCAGGCATTACCGCGATTGATCAGCCCGGCAATATTGCCGGGATCATTCGCAAGGACTTTGTCAAAGCTCACTATAGCGTCGCCGGGACGATCTAGATCCAGAAGAATTGCGCCGCGATTGATTTCGATATTGGCCCGATCCGGCGCCACCACCAGAGCCGCGTCGTAGCTAGCCAGCGCTTCAAGCTTGCGGCCGAGTTTTCCAAGGGCGACGCCACGCGTATTGAGAGCATCGACGTGGCTCTGGTCTATTTTTAAAACCTTGTCGCACGCGGCTATCGCCTCCTCGAATAATCCGAGGTCGGACAGCGCGGCGCCACGATTGTGGAGCGCATCGAGATGATTTGCATCGATAGCGAGCAGATTCTCATAGCTCGACAGGGCTTCCGCTGACTTTCCTAGTCCGGTCAGAGCCAAGCCGAGATTGTTGAGTGCATCGATACGCTGTGGCTCCAGCAGGAGGGCGGCAACATAACTCGCGCGCGCGTCCTCAAAGCGTCCCAGCGCCAGCAGAGTGTTGCCGCGATTGTAGAGCGCATCGGCGTAGTGCGGCCTTTCAGCGAGCGCACGCTCGCAGCTTTTCAGGGCTTCCTCAAACCGCCCGATTCCCAACAGCACGACGCTTCGATTGTTGAACGCTTCGGCGTTGCCCGGCTCGATCCTAAGCGCACCATCATAGGCGGCGAGCGCCTCATCGAGCCGCTTGAGCGCCGCGAGCGCATTGCCGCGCCGGTTGAATGCTTGAACGTGCGTCGGTCGCAGCGCCAACACTTTGTCGTATGCGACGACCGCCTCAAGGTGCCGCTCAAGCGCGAACAACGTATTGCCGCGGTTGTAATGCGCATCGATGTGACCGGGCGCCAGCGCAAGGGCCCGATCGTACTCCGTCAATGCCTCAGCATAACGGCTGAGACTCTTTAGCGCATTGCCGCGATTATAGTGCGCGCCGGCGTCGCCAGAGCGCATCGCCAGCACCCTGTCGAAGCTTGCCAGCGCTTCCTCATGGCGTTTGAGCGCATCGAGAACTACGCCGTAATTCGTGAGAGCATCCGGCGATTCGGACTGCGCCTCTAGAGCCGCCTCGACCAAACGCAAAGCCTCCACCGAGCGCCCTTGCTGATGACGGAGCACACCGCTGAGATGCAGCGCATCGAAGTGGTCCGGATCGGCCGCGAGAATAGCGCGATAGATTTGATCGGCCTCGTTGAGGCGCCCTTTTTGATGCAACGTAAGCGCCTGCTCGATGGAATGCACCATATGCGAGGGCTTTGTGGTTGCGTGCTTCGCCATGCGGCCGTCACTAGAGCCCGCGATCGACATCAACCGGCAAAATCGGACAATATGGTTAAGCGAAGATGAATTTAGCCGCAAAGGATACGCGCTATTAACCGCATCGGGGCATGATCGGCTGATGGTGATTTCTAACCTGGCAATTCTATGAGCATCGGCAGCGTCTCGTTTTGGCAGCAGGACCAGAATTACTGGGCCAAGGCGCAGCAAAGCGATCAAACTCAGTCCCTGAGCTCGACCGTTATTTCCAATATGTTCAGCGCGTCGAGCACGCTGACGACTGGTCTGGCGAGCATCGCCAATCAGACCGCTTTGGACCGCACCAATACCGCGCTATCCGCCGCCGTTCAAAGTGCGCTGCAATCCGAAACGGGGGGCTCGTCGTCGTCGAGCAGCTCGACCGGCTCATCCTCGACTAGTTCCAGCACTCCCGCCCCGGCCAGCGCTCCGGCGAGCGGAACCGGCACAGCGCCAGTCAGCACAAGCACTTCGCTCTTCACGCTCGGGATCTTCCGCGAAAGGCACTCTTACCGTCAGTGACGGCAGCAACGAGACGACATACAAATCGACGGGGGCCGACACGGTCGGCGATCTGATCAACACCATCAATGCAAACTTGTATGGCAACGCGAAAGTTGCTGCGGGGCTCGACGGCAGTGGGCGGCTGGTTTTCACCAGCCTCAATGATACCGATCCGGTAATTGTTGGGGGCACTTATGCGGCGAACATCGGATTTGGCGCCGCCAACAACGTTTTTCAGCCAGCGGCGCCCGTTTCGAGCCCCTCGACCGCCTCGAGCACTTCGACGGCTGCCACTTCGAGTGGGACGAGCAGCGCGACCGGGTCGACAATCGCTACCTCGACGAGTGCCTCGTCCGGTA
Organism: uncultured Alphaproteobacteria bacterium; assembly: GCA_963808205.1. Taxonomy (GTDB): domain Bacteria; phylum Pseudomonadota; class Alphaproteobacteria; order Rhizobiales; family Xanthobacteraceae; genus BOG-931. The sequence continues at coordinate 531,816 of CAWEER010000003.1, read as the reverse complement.
TTCTAAAGAATTCGGCATCCGCCCTCCAAACTTCAGGCACAGCCGAACTCCTCCTGGCGAGTGCCGGATCGAGTGGCACATTGCTCAATCTGTTGGCCTGAGCGCGCCGCACGCTAGCCACCCGAAAACTGCGACGACAGGTCACCGTAAAACGTCATTGGGCCGACGTGAGCGAGCGTACTCTTGAGATCGGCCCAAATCTCGCCGCCTATGTCGGTCCAGCGTTTGCAGAAAGCAAAATCCTCGCTGAGGTAAGTGCCGTCATCCGCAATCATACATTCGAACAAGGCAAAGCGGTTATCGCTTGCGGTCGCGGCATCGATGGAGTGATCACGCTTGTATTGTAACTGTGGATAGCGTGTGCACATTCTCTCCAGCGTCTCCCGTCGGATCATGAGAAAGCCCGTCCCCGCGTAGCGAACCCTGACAAATCCAGTTTTTTCAATCACGGCGTTCGGATCATCGACTTCAAATACGTAATGTAGCGCCGCGGCAGCCGGTTTCGGGCGCGCAGTCTCAATCGTCGATTTGACCTTGTCCCAATCGATCCGCTTAATCGGATAGACCGCGGCGCACATTTCTGCACCGCACTCAAGCAGGCGTAAAACCTGGTCCGGCTCGAAGCCGATATCGGCATCTATGAACAATAAATGGGTTGCGGTCGGATCGTCCAGGAATTGCGAGATCAGGCTCGCACGCGCACGCGTGATCAGCGCATCGCCATCCTTGAACAGGACCTTGAGCTTAAGGTCGCTGTAGGCCTGCACGAGCTTTTGCAGCTTGAAGAGAGATGCCGCGAAAAGCATAGAGATCTGGCCGCCGAAGCACGGTGTGGCGACGACGAGATTGACGGTGGTCGGCACGGCACGGGACGTGGCGGACCCGACCGCGGCGCCGCTGGGCGTGAGCGTGCAACGATTGGCCGAAGCCGGCTCAGGGAAAATGCGCTTGGATGACGTGATCTCGGCTAGGACGGGCATCGTTTCATTCACCTCCAATGCGCGGTCGCCGTAGCGCCGAATTTCCACGTCGATCGGCACCGCTGACCGACTTTCCGATCATGATTAAGCAATTACCAAGCGTAATGGTTAATAGCCGTTTAAAGCCGGAGGGGAATCCCGGCAAATATGTGAAAACCCTTGTGGCGCCGCCGTGACCGGCATCAGAGAAGCGCCAAAGGACGGTGCCGGGAGGGAGCCGAAAAACCCCGAGACTACGTAGATTTACGCGTCTTTAAGTGGATTGAGGCAAACCTTCGGCAGCCGATCAGTGCGATCGGATCACGCACTCGTGCGTACGGTTACGCACAGCAAGTGCAAGCCAGTACGGCCTGTAACCAGAAGGGTAGTTCCCATGTCTGACATCACTCTTAGCGCGGGCGTGCGGCAGAACTTGCTGTCGCTGCAAAATACGTCCGCCGACCTCACCACCACCCAGGAAGACCTCGCCACCGGAAAAAAAGTCAACACGGCCTTCGACAATCCGACCAGCTATTTCACCTCACAATCGCTGACCAATCGCGCCAACGACTTGAGCGCCCTGCTCGACCAGATTGGACAGTCGCAACAAACGCTTGATTCCGCTAACAACGGCCTCACTGGATTGACCAGCCTGCTCGAACAGGCCCTGTCGACGGCGCAGCAGGCGCAACAGGCCTCCAATGACACGGCCGCTGGGGTCACTGGCACAGCCGACCTCACCAGCGCCACAGCTGCTGCTGCCAGCAGCCTGTTGATCAGCGTAGGCGCGACGACTTACACCGTTGCGGTCACCTCGGGCGCAACGCTCGCTAACATCGAGGCCGAAGTTAACGGCACGACCGGCTTGGGCAGCTCTGGCGCAGTGACCGCAACCGACGACGGCAGCGGGCATCTGGTGCTTACTGCTAATGCCGTCGGCACGAGCTTCACCGTCGGCACTACTACCGAGGGCACAACGGCCGGTCTCGCTACAACCGCCAACAGCGCAACAAGCTCTACACGCAACACGCTGCAAACCAACTACAATTCACTGCTGACGCAGATCGACCAGCTCGCTGGCGATGCTTCATATAACGGCGTCAACCTGCTCAACGGCAACAATTTGACGGTCAACTTCAACGAAACCGGCACAAGCTCACTGACGATTACGGGCGTGACCTTCGACTCCGCGGGACTTGGACTTTCGGCGATTTCTGCCGGCGGGTTCCAGTCCAACGCCACCATCACAACGTCGGAAACGGCAATCAATACCGCAATCTCCAAAGTACGTGCTCAGACCGAAACATTCGGCACTAACTCGTCGACAATTCAGACCCGTCAGACGTTCGAGACGAACATGATCAATACGCTACAGACGGGCGCCAGCAATCTCGTCCTGGCGGATCAGAACCAGGAAAGCGCGGATCTGCTGACAGAACAGACGCAGCAACAGCTGGAAATCTCCGCACTGTCAATCGCCAATCAGGCGAACCAGTCGGTGCTCAAGCTCTTCGGCTAATATTCTACTGGTACGGGCTTTTGATGAGACGGCGGGGCGAAAGCCCCGCCGTTTTTCTTTGGGTGGTAGCAATGCTGGATGCCAGCTTGCACCTGCTGCACGCTCCTCGTCTCGTTGGCGCGTTTAGGTCGGTTTTAACCCCCATCCGCAACGATCGATCTGCGTGAGGATTTGCAGTGGCTCTAAAAATCGAACTCAAGCCCACGAGCGTCTTATCCTTGGCGATTGCGTTGTCACCAATAGCGATCAGCGCACGCGTCTGGTGATCGAAGGGAAAGTCCCAATCCTGCGCGAAAAAGACGTCATGACGCTCGCGCGCGCGGATACTCCGGCGAAACGCATCTATCTCCTCGTGCAGCTCATGTACACATCGAAGCAACCGCAAGAGTATCGCGAGGTTTACGATCGTTTGGTCCGTCAGATTTTAAAAACAGCTCCCAGCTCGAAGCCATTTGTTGAGAGTATCAATAATCGAATATTAACAGGCGAACTGTACAAAGCCCTGAAGGAAACGCGTACGCTTATTGCCTACGAAAAGGAACTACTTCAAATGCAGCATGCCAGTAACGCCTATACGAAGATTGCCAAAGAAACGGCAGCGCCACGCGACTTGGAAGCAAGCCTTCTGCTTCGGGCCGCCGCAAAATTACAGGCGGTCCATGATTCCTGGCGCGATAAACCAACCGGCCTCAATGAAGCTCTAATGTACAATCGTCGTCTTTGGACGGTTTTGATCGATGCCGTCATGAGCGACGACAATAAGCTTCCGCTCAAGGTCCGGGATAACCTAACAAAAATCGGAATGTTCGTCATGGGCGAGACCTTCGCGCTGATGACCAACCCCGCGCCAGAGCACCTCGGTTCGATCATCAAGATCAATCGCAGCATCGCCGCCGGACTGCGCGGCAGGGCGTAGTCATTCCCGGACAGCGAACCGTCGAATGGCGAGTAGAACCTGCTACCCGCCATTTTGCTTTTGGCCGTCGCCTTATCCAGACGGCGGCGCGAGATAATTGACCAGGCTGAACTGCGCCATGCGCGCCGTCACCGACAGCGACGCCTGCAGGCTGTTTTGCAAGTCAGAAGCTGCTCGCCGATCTGGTTTTGATCGACACCATCGATGTTCTGCAGCATGTTTTGCAGCGTCGTCTGCGTTTGTGTGTTCAGGCTGGTGGCGTTGGTCACGGTCGTCTGCGCATTGGCCAGGTCCGCCTCGATGTTTTGGATCGACTGCGTGCCGGACTGGCCGTCCAGTTGAGACGCGACATGCTGGCTGAGCGCCTGATAGCTCGACTGCGCATTCGGATCGCTCGCCGAATAGGTGGTGGCGGCCAAGAGCGCGACATTTGAGACCAGTGTGGTAATCGCCTGCTCGTTGGCGCGCATGCCATAGGAGATCGTCGTCGAGGGACCGACCTGCGCAGTCGCTGTCTGCCGCGCGGGCGTGCTGCCGGATTCACCCGTGTACCAGAACACCGTATTGGCGGCCGTGCCGGCCACCAGCGCCGTCGACGTGTCCGGCGGCGAGCCGTTGACCCGCATCGGCGGGTTGGAGTTGAAGAAATCATTGGTTGCTGCGATGGCGGAGGCGGTCGGCAGTGCCGTCTGGGCAAGACCGCTGACCGCCGTCGTCAACGCCGCCTGAAGGTTGGTCGCGGTGGCGGTCGAGTTCGCGCCGATCGTGAACTGATTGGCGCCGGGCGGCGACGCTGCCGTTGCGGTCAGCGTAATTGTCTGACTGGATCCGTCCGGCAGCGTCAGGTTGAATGCAACGGTGTCGCCTGCATTCGGATTGGTCGCTCCAAGATCGACAGTCGTCGACGGCGGCGCCCCTGACGGCCCTGTGACAGTGGCGCCGGTCAGGTTTGAATTCACGCTCGAAAGCGTGAACCCGAACGGCGAGCCGTCCTGGCTGATTGTAACGCCGGTGCCCGAACCTGTCGGGGCAATCGCCAGCCGGCCAAGGCCGCTGACACCGAGGTCCGCCTGCTGGCGCTCCGAAATCACCTGCGTGAGGCCGGCTTGCGTGCCCGTACCGTTGAGAATATCGCTCGTGCTGGCGACGGACTGCTGGTTCGTCGCACTGCCTGAGAAGATGTAATTGTCGCCGACCTGGGTATTGAGCAGTGAAAGGATTTGGTCGAGCTGGCCTGCGGCCGCGGTCTGCACTTGTGTCTGACCGTTATTATTAAGCGAAAAGGCGGAAACCTGCTGATTGATCGACTGCTCAACCGAGGTCCGCGTACTGTCGAGCTGGCTCAGTGTCGACTGAGCGATGTTCAGCGTGGTCCCAACGGATTGGGCATTGTTGTTATACGCGTCGACCGAAGAGAGCTGGGCATTGAGCGCAAGTGCGACACCGGCCTGCGAGCCGAGGCCGGAATAGGTCTGCGCTGCCTGATTGGTACTCAGCTCCTCGCTCAGCGTGTTCAGTTTGTTGTTCAGGTTCGTTACCGCCTGGATATTGGCGGCGGTGATCGATCCGGGTCCGGTGATACTCATTACGACACCGCCTGTAGCAGGGTCTGCATCATCTGTTGCACGGTCGACATGACACGCGCATTGGCGCTGTAAGCATTCTGGAGCGCAATCAGGTTCGACATTTCGGTGTCGATGCTGACGCCGGACTGGTCGTTAAACCGCTGTTGCAATGCCGTGACGACCGTATCCTGGCCTTGCTGCAAATTCGTCGCCGCGTTCGCGGCTTGCGCCTGCTGATCGACGATCGCGCTCATATACTGGGACAGAGTGCCGGAATATGGCGCCGTCGCGCTGCCGAGCCCGGTGCTCGGAGAGAAAGTCAGCGTCGCATTGGCCAACTGATTGACAATGAAGTTCGGCCTGGTCGAGTCTCCGGCGGTCGTATTCGACGCGTAGGCAATCAATCCGCCCGGGTTGGTCACGAGCGCGCCGTTGACCGCAATGCGGCCTGCCAGCCCGGTCGTCTGCGATCCATTCGCGGTTTGCGCGCCGGTGATCGGCTGCGTCCCGTCGAGAAACATCGGCAGTTGCGGGCTGCCGCTGGTCAGCGATGTGGCCGTCGAGGTCGCGGTCAGGGAATTGACGACATTGCCGCTGCCGCTGGCATTGAGAACCTGCAGCACCGTGCCGGACGGATTGGAGAATTGCAGGTTTGTCCCGAGCGCGGCGTTGAGCTGGGTCACGACGGCGCTCATGCCGGCGGAGAGATTTACCCCGATCACCTGACTGTTCGAGCTGGATGACTGCGCCGGAAGCGAGCCGCCCGCGCCCAGCGCCACGATCGTGACGGTGTGCGTAACATTGCCGGAACCCGTATAGGTGAGCTGGGCCGAATTGCCCGGCGGAAAGACTACCGAGGTCCACGCTGAACCCGGACTGGGAGCCCGACGTCACGGCCGTTCCCGACGTCGTCTGGTTCGACAGCGCCTGCGACATCTGATTGGCCATCTCGTCGAGCTGGCTCTGCGCTTGAGGCAGTATCGTGTCGCGCATTTGCAGATAGGCGCCGATCTCTCCCGACTGAATGGTATTGTCGGCGACGAGATCGGTGGTGCTTCCGCTGGGTGACGTGAGTGTAATTGTGCCGGCGCTGTCCTGGCTCGGGTCCGCGCTCCACTGATCGGCCGCCGAGAGCGTTCCGACATTGTTGAAAGTGAGCTGCGACGCCTGCTGGCCGGACACCAATTGCTGGCCGGTGCCGGTGAACACGGCAATCTGATTATTCGCGCCTTGCGACACGCGGATATTCATCAACTGCGAGAGCTGGGTGATATCCTGGTCGCGCTGATCCTCGAGCGTCGCCGTAGAACTGTCGGGCGCCGCAGAGATCAATTGTTCGTTGATCTGCGCAATCTGCTGTATCGCGGTATTGGCGGTCTGAACGTCGCTTGAGATCCCCTGCTCGGCCTGGCTGCGCAATTGCTGGACGCTCGCCGTCATCGAATTGAGGCTTTGCGCCAGCTCCTGCGCCGCGCCTACCACCCCGGACTGGCTGGAATACGAGCTGGGACTTGTCGACAGCGTCTGCAGTGCGCTTGTAAAATTATTGTAGACGCCGTCGAGTGAGGTTGCGGATCCGGGCGTTCCGTAGATGCCCTGGAGCTGCTGATAAAGCGACGCAGTCTTGTCGGCGAAGGAGCCGCCCGAGGTTTCGGTCCACAATTGGCTCTGCAACAGAGTATTGAGATTGCGATTGACGCCGGTGACATCGACGCTCGTCCCGGCCAAACCGGCATTTGCGACCGCAACCTGACTGACGCTCTCGTCGACGTAGCCCGCCGTATTGGCGTTTGCCACGTTTCCGGCAATCACCGACAGGGCTTGCTGGGTCGCGTCGACGCCCGCCGTTGCCGCGGACAGGGCCTGGTTAATGCTCATGGCTGCGGCGGCCCAAGATCGGGATCAGGATTCGCGGCTGACGAGACGCCCATCCTCACTGCCCAAACTCACTGGATGACTTGCAGCAAGCTCTGGATCATCTGGTCGGCAGTCGACATGACGCGGGCGTTGGCGGAATAAGCCTGTTGCGCCACGATCAAGTTGCTGAACTGCGTCGAGATGTCGACGTTCGAGGACTCCAGCGAGCTACCGACGATTTTGCCGGTCGCCGAGTAGATCGGCGGCCCGGATTCAGTCGTAGCCGCGTAGGCGCCGCCGTTGAGCGCCTGAAGCGAATCCTCGCCGTTGAAGGTCGCCAGGGTGATTTCAGCCAATGGAATGGTCTGGCCGTTCGAGAACGAGCCGACGACCCGATTCTGGCTGTCGACCGAAACCGACTGCAGCTGGCCGGCGGCAAAGCCGTTCTGCTGCAACTGGCTCACCTGCGCGGTGGTACCCGACGTCGCAAACTGCGTCAGTCCGCCATTGCCGAACGACACCTGAACGTTGCCGAGCGAGTCGCCGTTGACGGTGAGGTTCTGCAGCGTCACGCCCGACACGGCCGGGCTCATCTCGCCGCTTGAGTTGAACGTGAACGTCGTACCGGCGTTCTGCCACGCCGCTTGCGTGCCGGTCGCGCCGCTGTTGGTCTGATAGAACAACTGCCATGCGTCGGTGCCGGTACTGCCGCTGGCGCTGCTGATCTTCGCCCAACGCAAGTCGACGTTCACGGAGTTGCCATCACTGTCATAGGCAGTGATCGAGCCGCCATCGACCGATTCACTGTCGAAAGTCGAGACGTCGTTGCCGATCACGCCGCCAGTCGCCGGGGTGGCGGACGTGGTCAGAATTCCGAAATTCGCGGCATTGGCGGTGCCCCCGATGCCGAGCGTCGAGGTCGCGTCGGTTCCTGTCAGACTTATGTCGCCGTTAGCGTCAACCGAGCCGATGACCCCGGTGAGACCCTGGATCGCGGTTTGCAATTGCGCGAGCGTCGCGACGTCGCCAGCCCCCGTGCCGAACGTGATAGTCTGCGGGGTGCCGCCGGCGACCGTGACGGTCAATGTCTGCCCCGACGTCACCGCACCTTGCGTCAAGAGATCGACCGGTTGTGCGGTCGTCGCCGCAAATCCGATCGACGCTCGGCCGGTGCCTCCAACTGTGATGGATGCAGTCGGCGAGGTGCCCGTGAGGACGATCTGCCCGTTGCTGAGAGCAGCCGTTACATTGTTCGCGGGACCGGAATTGATCGCATTGATCAGATCGGCCACCGTCGAAGTGCCTCCCGCCGTGAAGGTAGTCGTGTTGGATCCGTCGTTGACCGTATAGGTATCGCCGGACGTCAGCGCGGTGGTAGCGGTGAGCGTGGTTATGGAGCTCGATGACGTTGCCACAGCATCCGGCAACAACGTCGCGCCGGAACCGATGATTTGCGCACCAGCGATCGGATTTGCCTGGAAATTGGATTTGTCAAGCGTTGCCGCAGGTTTGCTCGGAAGATTGACCTGATATTGAATTTGCGTCGTTTCCTGCGCCGGCACGAAACTATTCTGGAATTGCAAGACCTGCGGGACGCTGCCGGTGGGGTTGCCGGTGGTCGCGCTGACAGGGATGCCCATCAGATAGTAGCCAGCGCCGTTGACGAGATTGCCGTTGGCGTTGAGCTGGAAATCGCCCGCACGCGTATAGTCACTCACGCCGTTGAAGTTCGGCTGATTATCGGTAAAGCCTGTGGGCTGTGCGACGACGAAGAAACCGTCACCGTTGATCGCCATGTCGGTCGATACCGACGTGCTGTTGATCGTGCCCTGGACCGTGTTGGTTGCAGCCGAGGAGGCGATAACGCCGTCCGTGGTTTGCTGCTGGAGCGCGGCCTGGGAGACCAGATCGGCGAAGCTGGTGTCGATCTCCTTGTAACCGGTTGTCTGTGAGTTTGCGATGTTGCCGGAAATATTCTGGAGCGCGAACGATTGTGCCTGCAGACCAGCCACCGCGGTGGTCAACGCATCGAAAATACCCATGACATTACCCTCCAACTCGATCTCAACACGACAGCGGCGGACAGCCGCACTCAGCGCAAGATGCAGCAAACGCTGTGCCACAGGAAAATGACGCGATTTCAAATAGTTACGATGGCGACGTGGTCCCGCCTGGTACAGATGTGCCGGTCAGCGGGCAAAATTTGCCGCCTCGTGCGGCCACTTTGTGCCGCGTGATCGCGCCATTTTCGGATAATGTCGGCGGCGTGAATGCAGGAGCGGAAAGAACAACCATGCGCTTCGAAGGCACCAGCGCTTACGTCGCCACCGACGACCTCAAAGTTGCAGTCAACGCCGCGATCGCGCTGGAGCGGCCGTTGCTGGTCAAAGGCGAGCCCGGCACCGGCAAGACCGTGCTCGCCATTGAGATCGCCAAGGCGCTGTCCGCACCACTCATCGAGTGGCACGTCAAATCGACCACCAAGGCGATGCAGGGACTCTATGAATACGACGCCGTCACGCGGCTGCGCGACAGCCAGCTCGGCGACGCGCGTGTCAAGGATATCCGAAACTATATCAAACGCGGCAAACTCTGGGAGGCGTTCGTCGCCGACGAGCGGCCCGTTCTGCTGATCGATGAAATCGACAAGGCCGACATCGAATTCCCCAACGATCTCCTTCAAGAACTCGATCGCATGGAATTCTTCGTCTACGAGACGGGCGAAACGATCCATGCGCGGCGGCGCCCGATCGTCGTCATTACATCCAACAATGAAAAAGAACTGCCGGACGCATTTCTACGGCGATGCTTCTTCCATTACATCCGCTTTCCGGATGCCGACACGATGCGTGCCATCGTCGAAGTGCATTTCCCGGGCATCAAGAACCGTCTGGTGTCGGAGGCACTGAAGCTTTTCTATGAGATCCGCGACGTGCCCGGCATGAAGAAAAAGCCGTCGACGTCCGAATTGCTCGATTGGCTCAAGCTGTTGATGGTTGAAGATATCTCAGCAGAGACGTTACGCGAGCGCGATCCGAAGCGGCTCATTCCGCCGCTTCACGGCGCACTCATCAAGAACGAGCAGGACGTGCACCTGTTCGAGCGGCTTGCCTTTATGAGCAGGCGAGAAGGCCGCTGACGCGGCCGACCCGAGCGTCACCACCACGGATGCATGCTGAAGGCATAAGTAGCGCCAACGCCGAAAGTGAATTGATTCGGCGAGCCGCGCTGGATCACCAGAGGAGAGTTGGCCGCAGAATTGGTCAGCCGTTCATACTCGACGATCGCGTGGGCCGCCCATTGGTCGTTGAAAAAATATTCGAGTTGGGTCCCGGCTCCGTAGGAGTAGAAACCGCCGCTGACGTTGTAGACTGGCAGCCTCGGAAGGCCGGCAATGGTGGATGAACTCGACTCCAGCGGTGTGATGCTGAAATAGGGGGAAAGCGCCGCCGTGGACTGCGCCGTTATGCGCGGTCCAATAGACCACCTGAACTGTCCGAACGGAACGACCGCATCCAGGAAGAGATCTCCGGTGACGCCAGTTTCGCCGCCGAAGCCCTGGCGCACCTCGCCATGCAACCTCAGCCACGTCACCGGCCAATAATCCGCGAAAGCGCCCGCTTGCAGCGCATAGTGGACGCCCGCGAGGCCGTGAAGCTCGGTGTAATCTGAAGGATTGACCTGCGAAACAAGTTTGAATGCCGGGCCGATCTTGAACGGACCGAGATCGAGGACGGTCGAAGCCGAAGCTGTCGCGCGCACCAAAATACTCCGGCGGCGTGCCAGCCTTGCGAACACTGAACAGCGGAAAAACGTTAAGGCCGAATTTGCTTTGTGAAGCGCCCGGCCACGCAGGAACCGCACGCGGCTCGGCGCCGATCGTAACGATCCAATCCGGCACCGCCGGCGCATAGGCCGCAGGTGCCGTGGCCGGGAGCGCCGGCTGAGGCAGATCGGCCGCGGCTGCCATTCCTGGCACCGCAGCCATAAAAGCCGCCAGCGCAAAACCCCGCAATTTCAATGAAATCACCGCTGCCCTGCCCAGATTCCCACGTTCAATCCCGATCATAGAGCAAGAAAGGTCCAAGCGCGAAAGTGGCATGTCGGCTGGACCTGGCCATCGGCTGTTGTCGAAACGTTCGGCATGGCTGGCTCAGGCCTTGGCGTCCTGATCCGCGCCAACCCCGGTGCTGGTGCGGCGTTTTCGTCGCCTTGCGGGCCGCGGCAGAGGATGTTCCCCGGCCTCGGACGCAGGCTCCGCGGCACCGTCCGTGTTGCCGGATGGCGGAATGATTGAAGCGTCGGCTGTGGCCGGGTCCTGCCGCGCCATTGCCTCCTCCTCGGCCGCAGACAGTCGCGCCGCTCGCGCTATCGCGGCGTCACGCGCTTGACGATGCGCGAGTTCGCGCGCTTTGGCGCGGCGCTCGTCCATTGCTGCCCGCATGCGCTTGATCCAGGTCCGCATCTGCATCGCAGCACGGCCGAATACGCCTCCAGCCCAGACCAGTTCGAACGGCGTGAATTTTCGCCAGGTCTGATCGCCATCGACGATGGCGCGTGCGATGAGATTGCCGGCCATGGCCGTGGTGTTGAGACCATGGCCGCCGAATCCGCTTGCCAGCCACACGCCGGAACCGAGTTCCCCGATCTGCGGCATGCGGTGGATCGTGATTCCCAAAGTTCCGTTCCACGCATAATCGGCGACGACCCCGCCGAGCTGCGGATAGGTTCTTTTGATATCGGCCGTCAGCGCATGCGTATAACGGCGCACGTCACGCACCCACGATGTCGAGCGGCCGGACAGCATCAGACGATCGCCGCCGACGACGCGATAGTGATTGTCAGCCAGATCGGTGTCGCTGACGGCGCCGCGATAGCCGACCACCTCGCCGAGCGCGTCCCCGAGCGGCGCGGTGGCGATGACATAGGTCGTCACCGGCAGAAGCGTCGCAGCGACCCGCGGCATCAACGGCCCAAGCTGCACGTTTCCGCACAACACGACATGGTTTGCGCGCAGCCGTGCGCCCGGAGTGACGATACGCTTGCGAACTCCGCTCGGATCGATAGCGAGCGCCGGCGTGTTCTCGAAGATGCGCGCCCCGTCGCGCTCGGCGGCGGCTGCAAGCGCCAGCGCATAGTTGAGCGGATGGATGGCGATCGCTCCGAGATAGTTGATCGCATTGAAATAACGCTCGCTGCGGAGCGTCGCGCGCACGCGTTCGGTCGGCCAGGCTTCGATGTCGCAGCCCAACTCCCCAAGGAGCGCCACGTAGCGCACGAATTCGTCGCTGTCGTCGGTTTTAGACACATGAAGCCAGCCGTCCTGCGGATCGACGCCGGCCGCATCTCCGGCCCGGGAGGCGTTGCGCACATAGTCGAGACCGGCCTGAGCCAGACTCCAAAGATCCCTGGTGCTTTCGAAGCCGACCCGGGCGATCAATTTGTCCGCATCGGCGCCATACCCCGGCAGCACAAATCCGGTGTTGCGTCCGGAGGCGCCCGCGGCAAGGCGGCCCGCCTCGATCAGCACGACTGACCAGCCGCTGCGGGCAATTTCCCGTGCCGTCGTAAGCCCTGCCAAGCCTCCGCCGATCACACAAACGTCGACATCGAGATCGAAAGAAAGCGATGGCCGCGGGGGCGCGTCCACCATCGTGGCGGCGTACCAGCTATTGCCGTAAGCCTTTATACCTGCGTCGCTCATCGCCAGACTTTGCTGCAGTTTTGCGGTGTGTATGTAAGGACTTCCGATCTTCCCGACTAGACACTCAAAGCCGGGAAAGCGACATTGCCAAAATGCGCCGTCTGATGCTCCTTCGCCATGCCAAGACCGAGCGCGCTGAACCGGGCGAGCGCGATCGCGATCGCAAGCTGATGAAACGCGGCCGCGCCGATGCTCCAGCGCTCGGCGCCTACATGGAGCGTCATGATCTTATCCCGGATCTCGCTCTGGTCTCGCCGGCGGTACGGGCGCAGGAAACCTGGACGCTCGTCGCCGGCTGCTTTGCCAAGGCGCCACGCACTTTGACCGACGATCGCATCTATAATGCCACTCCCGACGCGCTTATCGACGTCATAGCCGAAAATCGCAAGGCACAGAGCCTCATTATTGTTGGCCACAATCCAAGCCTGCACGAGGTCGCGTTGCAATTGATCGGATCCGGCAACCGGGAAGCCCGCACGAATTTGAACGAGAAACTGCCGACATCGGGCTTCGTCGTCATCGATCTGCCCATCGACGATTGGTCCGACGTTCGTCCTCGCGAGGGAACACTGGAGCGGTTCGTCACACCTGGCTTGATTGCGGGCGCGACCGAATGATGCGCGCGACCGATACTCTCACCCAGGCCACACGCGGTCAGCCATCGGCCGTAACGCAGCCACCTTTGGCGAATCTTACACTCGCCGGACACTTTCTGCTGCCTGTTGCGGTTTTCGTCGTCTCCGCTCTCGATATCGACTTTACACATGTATCGAACTTCATTGGGACGCTATGGCCGTCCAATGCGATTATCCTGGTCGCCTTGCTCCGTCACGTTCGAAGCATCGGAAACTATTGCTCGATATTGCTCGGCGGCTGCGCCGCGATTGCCCTTGCGGCAATAGTCGCCGGTACCAGCCCAACGATGGCTATAATCCTGGCAGTGGCAGACCTCACCGAAGTCTCCGTCGCCATGGTGCTGTTGTCGCTATTCCACATCGAAGCGACCAATCTGTCGTCGTTCAGAAATCTGGTGATTTTCATTGTCGTCGCGGGCGGCCTGGCGCCGCTCGGCAGCGTCATCATCTGCATCCCGACGTTCGGAACGCTGCACGGGGTAGACTCGCTCGCCATCGTAAGGAACTGGTACGCCAGCCACGCGCTCGGCATGATCATCGTGGCGCCGTTTCTGATCAGCATCACCTCCAGCGAATGGCAGACACAGCGCATAAAGGAGCGGGCGCCGGAGGCCGTAGCCATCCTCGCGCTGTTCGTCGCCGTAGGCACCTGCGCAGCATACTTTCGGCCGGTTATTTTCATAATCGCTCCGGCAATATTGTTTGCGACAGCCCGGTTCGGCGTCATTGGCGCCACGGTTGCCACCTTCGTCACGACACTTATCGCCACCGGCTTCGTCGTCATGGGCGTCGGTCAACCGCTGCTCGCGCAGCACGAATTATCGGAGAGAATACTGAGCTTGCAGGTCTTTCTTGCGATCATCTCGTTCTGGTCAATCCCGACGGCGGCGCTGTTGGCCGAGCGCGATCACTTGCTGGAGGGTTTGTCGCGGGCCAATTCGCAACTCGCGGCGGAGAGCGAGAACAAATCGCATCTGGTCGTCGGCCTGCGCCGTCACTTGTCGACCGTCGAAGAGAACGAGCGCCTGCGCCTGTCGCATGAATTGCACGACCAGGCTGGACAAAGTCTCATCGCCGCCATCCTGCAGCTCAGCGAGATCGACCCGTTGATTGATGAGTCGGCCCGGGAACGCGCGCATCAAGTGCGAAAAAAAATGGAGGATATGGGTAAGACCCTGCACCGGATTGCGTGGGAGTTACGCCCGCCCTCGATCGACGAGTTGGGTTTACGCAAGGCGCTGGCAAGCTACATCGCGGAATGGGGCGAACAGTGCGATACCGATGTCGATTTCCACTGCGACGACCCGCGTCTCGATGAAGTGCCGAACGACATCGCCGCAACCGTGTACCGTGTCATCCAGGAAGCCCTGACCAACATCGTCAAACACGCACAGCGCCCCACCAATGTCAGCGTGGTCATTCGGCGTCCGGATGCGACGTTGCAGGTCATTATCGAGGATGACGGCTGTGGCTTCGACACGGCGGCCCTTGGTGAGAAATCCGGCCGCCGCCGCGGCATGGGCCTTGATGGCATGCGGGAACGGCTGTCATTGATCGGAGGAATACTCGAAGTGGAATCCGCAATCGGTGGCGGCACCACGATCTTCGCCCGTATTCCGCTGGATGGATAAAGGCCGCTGTCTTGACACAGACCCGAATTGTGCTCGCCGACGACCATCCCATCGTTCTTGATGGCTTGCGAAACCTGCTTCGCGCGGAAACCGATTTTGAACTCGTAGGTGAGGCCGCGAGCGGAATGGCCGCGCTGAAGATCATCCGCGAGACGCGTCCCGACGTCGCCGTTCTCGACATATCGATGCCGGAGCTTAATGGCATCGTGCTCAGCCGCAAATTGGCCGCGGAAATGCCGGCGCTGCGCGTCATGGTCCTCACCCTGCACGAAGACAGGGCTTATTTGAATCAGGCGCTGGAGGCCGGCGTACGTGGTTATGTCCTCAAGAGATCGGCGGTGGAAAATCTGGTGCAGGCGATCCGCGCCGTCATGGTCGGAGGCACCTATGTCGACCCTGCCATCGTCGGCCGCGTGTTTGATGCCAAACGGCCACACAACAAACCGTCCGCGCAACGGGGCGCCTTCCCCGCTTTGACCGAACGTGAAGGTGAGGTCTTGAAATTGGCAGCGCAGGGTTTCACCAACAAGGAAGTCGCGGCGCGGCTCGCCGTCGGCGTGAAATCCGTCGAGACTTACAAAGCGCGCGGTCTCGAAAAGCTCGGATTGAAGTCGCGCGCCGAATTGGTGCGCTACGCGTCGGCGCAAGGCTGGCTGGACATCTAGCTTTCACGGCGTCTCTTGGTAAATCCCTGGTAAAGATGTCAGGCAATTTCTGACAGCGCCTATCCGCATTCCTGCGCCAGCGCTGCGAAGTTTCCTGTATGACATCGATCGGGCGACGGCGAGACTGGCGACGGCTTTTGCCGTCGCACCGGTCTATTGGGGACGAGCGATGCCGAAGACGGCAAAGGCTACCGATATTGGCGGCAACGCCGGCGGCGACGTATTGCATTTCCTCACGCGCACGCTGCAGTCCCACGTCCTCGACACCGAGCCGCAGGACGTCCTGGCGAAGCTGAAAAATCTGAAAACCGCCCTCGATCAGCAGGAAACCACCTTGCTCGATTGGCCGGATTCGCCGAGCAAAACCCGAATGTGCGAAGCCCTGGCAAAGGCGAAGGACCAGGTCACCCAGATTGTCGACCATTACGACAACATCGCCCGCCAGAAACCGTTATTGCGCGAGGCCAAAGCGCGCTGACGCCGTGACGCCGGCGGGCGAGCGGGTATTCAAGCTCATGACTCAAGTTGCTGGCCGCGCATCGTTTCCGCTTGATCTGTCACTGATCAGCTTTCTTGTCGTTGACGACCAACCGTTCGCGCGTCGTCTGGCCGACACGCGTAATTGCCGCTGTCGACGAATGAAGCTCGTTACGTAGCCGATTTACAAATCGTTAAGGATAACAAAGTAATATTTTCAGCTACTGATCCTATCGATCGGTCCATGCGCTCGCGCGTCGGTTACTACAGCCAGTGCCAGCCAGTACGGCCTGTAACCAGAAGGGTAGTTCCATGTCTGACATCACTCTTAGCGCGGGCGTGCGCCAGAACTTGCTGTCATTGCAAAATACGTCTGCCGACCTCACCACCACCCAAGAACACCTCGCCACCGGAAAGAAGGTCAACTCGGCCTTCGACAATCCGACCAGCTATTTCACCTCGCAATCGTTTACCAATCGCGCAAACGGCTTGAGCGCCCTTCTGGACCAGATTGGCAGGGCCAGCGAACGCTTGATTCCGTAACATCATCATCACGGATTGATCAGTGCCGAACAGGCCCTGTCGACGGCGCAGCAGGCGCAACAGGCCTCCAATGACACGGCCGCTGGGGTCACTGGCACAGCCGACCTCACCAGCGCCACAGCTGCTGCTGCCAGCAGCCTGTTGATCAGCGTAGGCGCGACGACTTACACCGTTGCGGTCTCCTGGGCGCGACACTCCCGAACATCGAGGCCGAGTTATCGGCACGACCGGCTTGGCAGCTCTGGCGCAGTGACCGCTACCGACGACACGGGCATCTGGTGCTTACTGCTAATTCCGTCGGCAACGGTTTCACCGAAGGCGCTGTACGAGGGCACAACGGCCGTGTCGCGAACCGCGATCAGGGCAACAAGCTCTACACGCAACACGCTGCAAACCAACTACAATTCACTGCTGACGCAGATCGACCAGCTCGCTGGCGATGCCTCATATAACGGCGTCAACCTGCTTGCGGGAAATAATCTTCAGGTTCTCTTCAACGAGAACGGGACCAGTTCACTTACCATCGCAGGCGTTAACTTCGACTCCGCGGGACTTGGGCTTTCGGCTGTTGCCACCGGCGGATTCCAGAGTAGTTCCACGGTCGCGTCGACGGAAAGCGCGATCAATGCCGCGATCTCCAAAGTACGAGCCCAGACCGAAACGTTTGGCACCAACTCCTCGACAATCCAGGCCCGTCAGACATTCGAGCAGAACATGATCAACACGCTGCAGACGGGCAGCAGCAATCTCGTTCTGGCGGATCAGAACCAGAAAAGCGCGATCTGCCGACAAAAGACGCAGCAAAGCCGGAAATCTGCACTGTCTATCGCCAATCCGGCGAACCAGTCGGTGCTCAAACTGTTCGGCTAATCTGACTGGAAGTAGACCTACGAACCACTTTCCGGCGCAAGCTAATAACAGCGGTGGGGCCTTGGCCCCGCCGCTGTCGCGAAGTGTGCATTGGGTCGATGGCGTCGAGAGGACCTTCGCAACAATCAGCGGAAACGCATCCTTTCGAGGCGTGAAGTATTTGAGCACGCGCAGCACGCTAACGCCGCAAGCGCCGCCAAAATCCGCACCCAGCTGCGGATGCCCTTGTGGAAACACTTGAGATCGTACTTTTCATTCGGCGAATGGACACGGTCGTCGTCGAGTGCGAATCCGACCATCAGCGTGTCCATGCCAAGCACGGTCTTGAAATCGCCGACGATCGGGATCGAGCCGCCGGCGCCGACCGTGACCGCCTTCTTGCCCCACTCCTCGGCAAGCGCGGCGCGCGCCTTGGTGAGCGCGGGGCTGTCGAATGCCACTTCGAAGGCCGGCGCGCTGGTGAAATTACCGAAGTCCACCGAACAGTCGGCAGGCACCCGCGCGCGCACGAATTCGCGAAAGTTCGTACGGATCTTTTCCGGGTCCTGCGCGCCGACCAGACGGAACGATACTTTGGCCATCGCCTTGCCGGGGATCACGGTCTTCGCGCCCTCCCCCGTATAACCGCCGATGATGCCGTTGACTTCGGCCGTCGGCCGCGTCGAGATTTGCTCGATCAGCATGCGGCCTTTTTCGCCGGCCGGTATTTTCAGTCCGATCGGGCCCAGGAACTTCTCGGGCGTCAGGCCGAGCCCGGCGAGATCGGCCTTGATATCGGGCGGCAGTTCATGGACGCCGTCGTAGAAACCGGGAATGGCGACCGATCCATCTGGATTGTGGAGCGCCGAAAGAATATCGGCCAGCACATGGATCGGGTTGCGTGCCGCACCGCCGAACAGTCCGGAATGAAGGTCGCGGTCGGCGCAGGTCAGCCTTATTTCCTCATAAACGAGGCCGCGCAGCGACGTCGTGATCGAAGGGGTCTGTGCATCCCACATGCCGGTGTCGCAGACGAGCGCCAGGTCGCGCTTGAGCTCACCGGCATTGTCGCGCACGAAGTCGAATAGATGCTTTGAGCCGCATTCCTCCTCGCCCTCGATCATCATCGTTATGTCGAGAGGGAGCTTGCCCGTCACCGCCTTGAAGGCGCGGCAGGCCTCGACGAAAGTCATGGCCTGGCCCTTATCGTCGCAGGCGCCGCGCGCGACGATGATCTTACGTCCGCCGTCGAGCGTCTCGATGCGCGGCTCGAATGGTGGCGTCTGCCACAGATCGAGCGGATCGACTGGCTGAACGTCATAATGGCCGTAGAACAGCACGCGCGGCGCGCCAGCGTTGCCCGAACCGTTGCCGCTCTTGCCGATTACGACCGGATGGCCCTCCGTCGGGCGCACGCTGGTGTCGAAGCCAAGGCTGCGCAGGTCCGCCGCGACACTTTCGGCAGCCTTCTGGCACTGCGGCGCATAGGCCGGGTCGGTCGACACCGACTGGATGCGCAACAGCGAAAACAAGCGATCGAGGCTGGCGTCGAGATCGCGGTCAACGCGATCAAGAACCGCGGGCAATACGTCTGCTGTTGTCATGCTCTCACCGTCTCAAAACGCCGCCGAGCGTCCCGCGCACGACCGCCTTGCCGATATTGCCGGCAGTCTTGCCGCCGGTCGATTTGGAAAACTCCGCCGCAACCTGGGTGGCAACGCCGGCAACCACGGCGCGGGCAACATTCCGCGCCACGCTCTGCGATGTGGTCAAAGGCGTGCCACGCGGCCGGCCGATGCCGAAGAGATTACGGCACCTTTCTCCGATCCGGTGGAAGACACCCGCGTGCGCCTGAGCCGGCGCCTGGCCAGACGCATCGGGCACACCGGGTGCGCCGGCATTCCCTGGCGCCGGAAGTCCGCCGCCATCCGCCAGACGCTTTTGCAATATTTCAAAGGCCGAGTTCGGGTCGACGGTCGTATCGTACTTGCCCTTGAGCGGGCTGCGCGCGATGACCGCTTTGCGTTCGTCGGCCGTGACCGGCCCGATCCGCGCCGACGGCGGGCGGATGATGGTGCGATCGACCATTGACGGCGTACCCGAGCCCTCAAGAAACGACACCAGGGCCTCCCCCTTGCCGAGTTCGGTGATCACCTGCGCGGTGTTGAGTTTTGGATTGGGACGAAACGTGTCGGCGGCGGCTTTCACGGCCTTCTGGTCCGCGGGCGTGAACGCTCGCAGCGCGTGCTGCACGCGATTGCCGAGTTGCGCCAAAACCTTGTCCGGAACATCGACGGGGTTCTGCGTGACGAAATAGACGCCGACGCCCTTGGACCGGATCAGGCGCACAACCTGCTCGACCTTATCGAGCAATTCCTTCGGCGCGTCGCTGAAGAGCAGATGCGCTTCATCGAAGAAGAAAACGAGGTTCGGCTTCGCCGGATCGCCGACTTCGGGCAGTTTTTCGAACATTTCCGACAGGA
This sequence comes from uncultured Alphaproteobacteria bacterium, assembly GCA_963808205.1. Classification (GTDB taxonomy): domain Bacteria; phylum Pseudomonadota; class Alphaproteobacteria; order Rhizobiales; family Xanthobacteraceae; genus BOG-931. Next base: position 512,013 of record CAWEER010000003.1, on the reverse strand, counting down.
GCCACAACAGGAACGTGGCGTAGAGGCGCGGGTTCGCCATCAGCTTGTCGGCGGCCAGCACATTAATGTAACCGCGACCGCTCCTGGGGTCGGTCTTCATCAGATCTTCAATCGTCAGTGCCGGCATGCCGAAGAACTTCGTGCCGCCCTGATTTTCAAGAACGAGGAGCTGGCGCTGCACCGCACCAACAGCGGTGACTGCGACATTGCCGTAACGTGCGCTGATCTCTTTGGAGTTTTTCGAAAGATAGGACAGGAGTTCACGCAGGTCTTTGAGGTCGATCAGTCCCTTGGTCTCGCCGACCGCTTTCAATTCCGGATCGTCATCGGCGTAGCGGAAGGCGATATTGATGATGCCTTCCTGCACATCATTGAGACTGAGCATCTGCGAGACCAAAAGCGGCCCCATCTCGAAGACGGTGGCACGGATCGGATGACCCTGCTCGCCGAACAAATCCCAGAAAATGACGGGAAATTCGTCGGGTTCGTAATCGAAGCCCAAATCCTTGGCACGCTTGACAAAATCGGGCTTGGCCTCGCCCCGCGCAGCGATCCCGGAAAGGTCGCCTTTGATGTCTGCAGCAAAGACCGGAATGCCGGCCCGCGAAAATCCTTCGGCGAGGACCTGCAGCGTCACCGTCTTGCCGGTCCCGGTCGCACCGGTCGCGAGACCGTGACGGTTGGCGAGCGCGAGCGAAAGAAATTCGTCGCTTGCGCCCTTGCCGACAAAAATTTTGCCTTCCGGATCCGGGTTCGTCATCACACACTGCCTGATCGGTCAAGCGAACGTGGCGGCGCTCACTTAAATTTATAGTCTGCGGCGGCGATCATTTCCACCGACGCGTCACCACTTGCTGCGTTGCACGTTTGCAACGCTTTGTCATGTTTCGACGATTGCGTATGCGGCGAATGGCCCAAACCATCGAGATTGTCTTGTCACTGCGTGTTTGAATCTACATTATGGCGGGAACCTGCCAGAGTGTGGGGCTGGGCGAGGGGATAATGGACGAGTTGATCGGGCGTCTCGTCGCCGAGGTCGGGGTGGACCATGCGGCCGCGGAGAAAGCCGTCGGCATTATTCTCAACTTCCTGGACCAGGAAGGCCCGGCTGACAAAGTGCCACCGCTTCTGGCCAAGCTCCCTGGAGCTGAAGCCTTGATGCAGAAGGCCGCAAGTGAGAGCGGCCCGATGGGCGGTACTATGGGTGGGGTCATGGGCGCCGGCATGCGCCTCATGTCGGCGGGATCGAGCATGGGACAGGTGCAAGGCGCCGACAAAGTGGTAATTGCCTATGCGCGCCAGAAGACAGGCGAAGATACCGTAGGCCAGATCGTTGGCGCGGTTCCTGGTCTGGCGGCATTTGTTTGATGGTCGAATTGGTTGTCGTGACGATATTGCGCTGAGGGGGAGGAATTGATGGCGTATCATCCCATAACCGACATTCAGGGGATCGGCACCGACGTCGCCGCGGTCCTCAAGTCGGACGGGATTCGTACGACCGTAGGTTTGCTGCGCGCGGCCAAGACGCCAAAGCAAAGGCTCAAGCTGGCGGTGAAGACCGGGGCGCTTGAGAGGAACGTGCTGGCCTGGGTGACCACCGCGGATCGCATGCGCGTTCGGGGCGTCGGCTGGGAATATTCGGAATTGCTGCGCGCCGCCGGCGTGCGCACCGTCAACGAACTTCGCTTCCGCAATCCGCAAAAGCTTACCGACGCCATGACCGCAGCCAATAGCAAACGAAAACTGGTCCGCGTTCTGCCTTCGGTAAACACCGTGGCGCGCTGGATCGAGGAAGCCAAGAAGCTCGCGCCGGTCGTCCGTTATTGAACACCGGCCTGCTGCACCCTCTCGGGTTCCGCCGCTTGGATTGCCCTCACGCTTGACTCCCCGCCACCGACCGCGCAAAGCGGCGGCCTGCAGACCTGCCATGTTACAGATTTACCGAGATTGACGTGAAGGATGGCCAAAATGGCGGCCATGAGCGCGACAGATCGCATACGTTCGGCAATGGACGCGGCCTCCGGCAACGGCGTTCTGACGGCGCTTTTGGCAAAGCGCCGGCCCCTCGTCATGGGCGTCCTTAACGTCACGCCGGACTCGTTTTCGGACGGCGGCCAGTTTTTGGAGCCGCCGGCGGCGATCGAACATGCCCGGCGCCTTGTCGCCGAAGGCGCCGACATTATCGATATCGGCGCGGAATCGACCCGGCCCTATGGAGGCGCGCGGCCGGTCTCGGCCGGGGAAGAGCGTGAGCGGCTTGAATCGATCCTCCCGGCGGTCGCGACGATCGGGGTTCCGGTCTCGATCGATACGATCAAGGCTGAAATTGCAGACTGGGCGCTCGAGGCTGGGGCGAGCATGGTCAACGATGTCTGGGGTCTGCAGCGCGATGCCGGAATGGCTCCTGTCATTGCCCGGCACGGCGCACCCGTAATCATCATGCACAATCGCGAGACCGCGGATCCCTCCGTCGACATCATCGCGGAGGTGACTGAATTCTTCTCGCGGTCGCTCGAAATCGCGTGGGAGGCGGGTATCGGCCGCGACCAGATCGTGCTCGACCCCGGCATCGGCTTCGGCAAGACGCCGGAACAGAAGTCTCGCCTGCCTCGCACGGCTTGAAGCCTGGCGCGATTTTGGCTTGCCGCTTCTGGTCGGCGCCTCGCGCAAGCGCTTCATCAATTCGATCACGCCCTCCGAGCCGATGCAGCGCCTCGGGGGCTCGCTCGCGGCCCACCTGCTTGCGGTCGAGCATGGCGCGACCATCATCCGCACCCACGACGTCGCGCCCACGGTACAAGCGTTGGCTATTGCTGCGGCAATCAGGCACGCGCGATGAGCGACGCGATCTTCGTCACCGGGCTCTCGCTCCACGCCTATCACGGCGTGATGCAGCACGAGGCCAAGGTCGGCCAGACGTTCCGGCTCGATCTGGTTCTCGACCTCGATCTTTCCGGAGCCTCGCGCACCGACAAGCTCAAGGACACCGTGTCCTACGATACAGTGGTAAAAACGGTGAGTGCGGCATTTTGCAAGCGCCGTTATCAATTGGTCGAGGCCGCGGCCGGCGCCGTCGCCGATGCAGTGCTGGAAGGCTGCCCGCTCGTGCGCAGTGTTCGCATCACCGTCCACAAACCGCACGCCCCGGTCGCCGCGACCTTCGACGACGTCGGCGTGACGATTACGCGCATGCGGAACAGCAAACATGGCTGAGCCGCCGGCTGGCGCGCTGCTGGCGCTCGGCGGCAATATCGGCGACGTGCGGCCGGCCTTCGATCGGGCGATCGCGATGCTGTGTGACGAAACGGCCGTTCGCCTTGTTGCACGATCTGCCGACTACCGCACGCCGCCGTGGGGCGTCACCGACCAGCCTCCTTTCCTCAATGCGGTTATTGCCGTGGAGACTTCGCTCAATCCACACGATCTCATGACTCGCGCGATCGAGGTGGAGTGTGCGCTCGGCCGCGACCGGAAAAACGAACGCCGCTGGGGCCCGCGCAAGATCGATATCGACCTTCTGGCCTATGGTGACGTGGTCCTGTCTGACGCCGACTTGACGCTGCCCCATCCGCGCCTGTTCGAACGCGCTTTCGTCCTCCTGCCGCTTGCGGAAATCGCGCCCGACCGCGTGATTGCGGGCATTCGCGTCGGCGACGCGCTGGCGCGCGTGGATACCGGCGGTATCGAGAAGCTGCAAAAGGGCTAATCCCCTCCTCGCGGCGGCACGCCCCTTGCACGGCCAAGCCTGTTGGCCCCCAGGGCACAGCGTGGCATTTTGCGGTTATGACGGTTCCGGAAACTTTCTCGGTCGCCGGCGATTTTAGCGCCGCGACGCATGACAATTGGCGCAAGCTCGTCGATACGGTGCTCAAGGGCGCGCCGTTCAAACGGCTTGAGAGCCGAACCTACGACGGCCTGATTGTCGAACCGCTCTACGAGCGGGCCGCTGATGCCAAGGCCGTCGCCGGCCGATCCGGGGCCCTGCCCTGGACGGTGATGCAGCGTGTCGATCATCCCGACCCGGCGGCCGCCAATGCGCAGGCGCTCGACGACCTGGAGAACGGCGCGACAGGCCTGGTGCTGGTCTTCGCCGGCTCCGTCAGCGCCAACGGCTATGGCCTCGATGCATCGGCGGCGACACTTACGCGCGTGCTCGACGGCATCGATCTCGATGCCGGCATTGCTATCGACCTCAATGTGAGCCCGGAAACGCGGCATGTCGTCCGCGATCTCGCGGCGCTGGTCCGCAGCGAGGGCCATGCACCGGGCGCTGTCGACCTGCGCTTTAGCATCAATCCGATCGGCGGTTTTGCCGCCGCGGGCCGCAGCCCGCGGCCGTGGAGCGATCTCGCGCCCTATTTCGCGGCGATGGTCGGCGAACTCGCCGGCGACGGCTTCCGCGGACCGTTTGCCGTCGCTGATGGCCGGGTCATCCACAATGCCGGGGGCTCGGAAGCGCAAGAACTCGCCTTCGCGCTTGCCAGTGCGGTCGACTATATGCGCGCACTCGAAGCGAGCGGCATGGCGCTCGAGGCGGCCCGCGACGCGATCTATTTCCGGCTGTCGGCCGATGCCGACCAGTTCATGACCATGGCGAAATTCCGCGCCGCGCGGAAATTATGGGCGCGCGTCGAGGAGGCCTGTGGCCTTTCGCCAAAGCCCGCAATGATCACGGCCGAAACCGCATGGCGGATGATGACCCGGCGCGACCCCTACGTGAACATGCTGCGCACCGCGATCGCTGTTGCAGCCGCGGGCCTCGGCGGCGCCGATGCAATCACGATGCTGCCGCATACCGCGCCGCTTGGCCTTCCCGATGCTTTTGCCCGCCGCGCCGCGCGCAATACGCAGCTTGTGCTCCTGGAAGAGTCCAACCTGGCGCGCGTCGAAGATCCAGCCGCCGGCTCCGGCGCGCTTGAAGCGATTACAGAGCAGCTTTGCGCAGTGGCCTGGTCGGCGTTCCAGGAGATCGAAAAGGAAGGCGGCGCCTGGGCAGCTCTCGCAGCTGGATCGATCCAGCGTGCCGCGGCCGCGGTGCGCGCCGAGCGGCAGAACGCCGTCGCGCATGGCAAGGATATTTTGACAGGGACCAATGCCTATCCCGACATGGCTGAAACGGCCGCCGCGGTTCTTGACGTCAAACCCGTCACGATCCCGAACAAGGATCCGGTCACCGTGACGGCCACCGCATTGCCGCGGATCAGGCTTGCCGAGCCGTTCGAACGTTTGCGTGATGCATCGGACAAGATACTCGCCGGGACTGGCGCCCGGCCGAAAGTCTTTCTGGCCACTCTCGGCCCGGCGGCGGACTTCACGCCGCGTGCGGCTTTCGCAAAGAACTTTTTTGAAGCCGGCGGCATCGAAGCGGCGGGCGAAACGGACGCTGCCGGCATCGCAGCCGCCTTTAGCGCGTCCGGCGCGATGCTTGCCTGTCTGTGTTCATCCGACAAGCTCTATGAGCAGGAAGCCGTGGCGGCGGCCGCGACGCTCAAATTAGCCGGAGCCCGGAACGTCTATCTTGCCGGCCGGCCCGGCGAGCGCGAGGCCGCGCTGCGCGGCGCCGGCGTACAATCGTTCATTTACGAGGGCTGCGATGTACTGGCGACACTGGACGCCGCTTACGATATTCTCGGAAGCTGACAACGGGTGACCGGAATGAGCCGAATCCCGAATTTCGCGCAGGTCGGATTTGCCGATGCGGACGCTCCGGCGCTCCCGCAGGCGGCCCCGTGGCTCACCCCCGAAAGCATCACCGTCAAAAGCGTTTACGGTGAAAGCGATCTTGCCGGCCTCGATACGTTGAATGGTTACCCCGGGATCGCGCCCTATCTGCGCGGCCCCTACCCGACCATGTATGTCACGCAACCGTGGACGATCCGGCAATATGCCGGCTTCTCGACGGCCGAGGACTCCAACGCCTTTTACCGGCGCAATCTCGCCGCCGGGCAAAAGGGACTTTCGATCGCCTTCGATCTGGCGACGCATCGCGGCTATGACAGCGATCATCCCCGCGTTTCGGGCGATGTCGGCATGGCGGGCGTAGCCATCGATTTGATCTACGACATGCGAACCTTGTTCAGCGGCATTCCGCTCGACCAGATGTCGGTGTCGATGACCATGAACGGCGCCGTGCTGCCGGTGCTTGCGCTCTATGTCGTCGCCGCGGAAGAGCAAGGCGTGCCGCCCGAAAAGCTCTCCGGCACGATCCAGAACGACATCCTCAAAGAGTTCATGGTGCGCAATACCTATATCTATCCGCCGGCGCCGTCTCTGCGCATCATCTCCGATATTTTTTCCTATACGTCGGCGCATATGCCGAAGTTCAATTCGATTTCGATCTCCGGCTATCACATGCAGGAGGCCGGAGCGACGGCCGACCTTGAACTCGCCTACACGCTTGCCGACGGCGTCGAATATGTCCGCGCCGGGATCGCCGCAAACCTCGCGGTCGACCGCTTCGCGCCGCGGCTGTCGTTTTTCTTCGGCATCGGCATGAATTATTTCATGGAGATCGCGAAGCTGCGCGCAGCGCGGGTTCTGTGGGCAAAGCTGATGAAGCAGTTCAACCCGCAGCGATGAGCGGTCACTGTCGCTGCGCACGCACTGCCAGACGTCGGGCTGGTCGCTCACCGCGCAGGATGTCTTCAATAACGTCACGCGCACCTGCATCGAAGCCATGGCGGCGACGCAGGGCGCGACCCAGTCGCTGCACACCAATGCACTCGACGAGGCGCTGGCGCTGCCGACCGATTTTTCCGCCCGCATCGCACGCAACACCCAGATCGTGCTGCAGCAGGAGAGCGGCACGACCCGCGTCATCGATCCGTGGGGCGGCTCGTTCTATGTCGAACGGCTGACCAACGAACTTGCGGCCAAATCCTGGGCCCATATTTCCGAAGTGGAAGGCATCGGCGGCATGACGCGCGCGATTGAAGCCGGCCTGCCGAAGCTTCGCATCGAGGAGGCCGCGGCGCGGACACAGGCGCGCATCGATTTCGGCGCGCAGGCCGTGATTGGGGTGAACAAATACCGGCCGCATGACGAAGCGGCGATCGACGTGCTCAAGATCGACAATGCGGCGGTGCGGCAATTGCAGGTCGCCAAGCTCACGCGGCTCAAGCGCGAGCGCGATCCGAAGGCCGTGGCGGAGGCGCTTGAAACGCTCACCCGCAGCGCCTCGGGCGGCAACGGCAACCTGTTGGCGCTCGCAATCGATGCCGCGCGCGCCAAGGCGACGGTCGGCGAGATTTCATCGGCGCTGGAGAAAGTCTTCGGCCGTCACCAGGCGGAGATCAGGACGATTTCCGGCGTCTATAAGCGGGAGGTCGGCATGACGGATGCCGTCGCAAGACTGCAGAAACTCGTTGCCGAATTTGAGGAGAACGAAGGCCGCCGCCCGCGCATCTTGGTCGCCAAGATCGGCCAGGACGGACACGACCGCGGCCAGAAGGTGATCGCGACTGCTTTCGCCGATCTCGGCTTCGACGTCGATATCGGCGCATTGTTCGCAACGCCCGCGGAAGCGGCCCGCCAGGCGGTCGAAAACGACGTCCACATCCTTGGCATCTCCTCGCTCGCCGCCGCACACCTGACCCTGGTTCCTGAACTCAAGGCCGAACTCGTCAAACAAGGCCGCGGCGACATCATGATCGCGGTCGGCGGCGTCGTGCCGCCGCAGGATTATGAGGCGCTCAAGGCCGCCGGAGCGGAGGCAATCTTCCCGCCCGGCACCGTGATCGCCGAAGCCGCCGAGGATTTGCTGAAAACGCTCAACCGCCGGCTCGGACACACCAAGGCCGCGGCCGAATAGCTTCTTCTGTCATTCCACAATTATTTCGCGGATTCCCGCGCGTTGCTCAGTGCAGCGTAACAAGCCGCCGGCGCTAATTCGCCTGTGTTTGCGTCGTGTCGTCCGACGACGAAACCGGCGTGCCCGGCGGCGGCGGCGGGCGCACCAGCGGCGAGGGACGCAGCGGCGGGGTGCGGCCGAGCGAGGTCAGGAAGGCGCGGAATTTCGGGTTGGTGCTGAGCGCGTCGCGGCCTGCCGAAATCAGCATGTCGATCTGGTCAGGCGGCAGCTTGAAGCGCGTCTCGACATTGTTGAGCGCGGCGGCCCGTTCCGGACCGAGCTGATCGAACGACAGCTTGCCGATAAAGAACTGCACGTCCCGGCAATTCCAGCCGGGCGGCGCGCCGAAGCGATGGCGATCCGCCTCCGAAAGTCCGCAGCGCCACGCAATGAGCGTCTTCTTCCAGTCATTCATCGTCGCGTCGAAGGCCGAATAGCTGCCGATCGCGCCGGATTCGGTCGCCGTGTCCGACGACGCCATGATGAGGTCGACGCCGGACGGACCGGGCACCGTCTGCGCCCACTTGCCCGAGGGATCGCGTCCGGAATCGACCACCAGGAACAGAAAGCGCCGCAGCTTGACCGCTTCCTGCGGCGCCAGCGGACCGAAAGGCGTCTCTGAAGCGAGCCGCGCGATGGTGAACCCGGCAAGCCCGTAATTGTCGACGAGGCCGCCGTCGAGCAACTTGACGTATTTGATCTCTCCGGAGCGATAGCGATCAAGCGCGTCGGCATACGCCTTCAGCAAAGGCGCGGCATTTGGGTTGCTGCGCGCGCGTTCGACCCAGGCCGGCAGCGCAACCGGGCAAGCGCCCGGGTAGTTTTGAATGACGATCGGAGCGAAGACGACCGGCACCGCCGCGGAGGCGGCAACCGCGAGCGAAACGGGATAGCTCGTCAGATCGCTGCACAGCGCGCTGAACGATACCGGCGCGAAGATGAATGCCGTGCGATTGTAGATGTCGGAGGCATTGATCCAGACTCGCGGCCGTTGCCGAGCCAGCAGATTCTTGAACGTCGCGTGATTGTAGAGATGGTTGTCGAGCCAGACAGGGAACTGTGTCGTGTCGTTGACGCCGCCCTGCAATCCGCGCGCGATATTGCCGAGCGAGAGATTGGTCGTCAGGCCTTCCTCGGCGTTGACGAGGAGGAAGCGCTGCTTGAAATCGGCAATCCCCGCGCGTCCGTAAAGCCCATAATAGGCCGCAAGCGTGGAACCGCCCGAAACTCCGGACAGAAAATCGAGCCGATCGAGAAGCGGCACGACGCCGGAGCGGGTCGGCACCCGCGTCTCCTCGAAACCGGTCAGAACGCCGTAGGAAAACGCGGCAGCGCGCATGCCGCCGCCGGAAAATGACAGCGCAACGACCATGTCGTCGTAATTGGTCTGCACATCGGAGCTGAGTTCGGCTTCGACCTGGCGGGCATTGGCGGTGAGCGGCTGATTGATCGGGTCGTTGCGGATGACCTGCGTACAGCCCGCAACCAAGGCTGCGCTGAAAACGACGCGCCCCGCGCAGATCGCACGCTGAACCCAACACCCAACCATTTACAAAGGGTTATCGGCGGCCCCCTCCTGCCCCGTCAAGCAAAGGCGAGCCAATGCGGAAAGTAAGACTTCTTTAAGGTTAATTGAAAAGGTGTTCGGCTACGCTGCGAAAGTGGCTTCGCCCTCGCCGAAAAAAGGCTTGCGGCAGATCGCACGAGCGGCGGCACTGCGCACACACCATCCGGTCGCCCGATTCCCGCAGATGATTTAAGAGCTTACCGCGGGCGAGCGAAACGCCGCGCGACAGAAGTCCCGATTTTGCGGGAAATCTCACTCAGAATCGGCTGGAAACCCGCGTCATTGCGTGACGGATGCATGACGGGATGTGGAAAACGGCTTCGCGCCCGGGACATCGGCGCCGCAACGTGGAGGCAAGCCGGCGCCTGAAAAAATGCCCTGAGGTTGAATAGCGGGGAACAAAATCACAAGCCGTGCAGCATCGCTCTTTCGGATTCTCTACGAATCTCCGATACTTGCGCCTCCCCCACCGATTCTTCCCCGCAATCCCCACATTTAGTGGTTGATTCAGATTTTCATACTAAGTCTTGACGGGCGCGATCGGCTTAGCCTAGCTTCATCGAGTTCGGCGCGCAGGTAACGAAGTCCGCCGGGCTCTCCAAAAAGGGATTGCGGGAGTGCTCCGTGCCGCCGTGGCGCGAGCATGTCCTATTGCGCCCGAATGGTGAGACCGGACGTACCGAAACAAAAACCGGCTCAAAAAGGCCGGACGGGCGTGGGTGGCAGGCAGAAACAGGGGTGAGGTGGCGCGGCGGAGCATGCTCTGTCGCGTCGCGGGGACGCCGTCGGCGGCTTATATTGTGTGCGTAGCCGTCGATACCAGAAACAGCAAGAATCAGGGGCAGAGAATGCGGATCGAGCGGCGCTACACCAAAGAGGGACAATCGCCTTACGCGGACATCGTCTTCCGTCTCACCACGAGCGAGATCCGCAATCCGGACGGTTCCATCGTTTTCCACGCGGAGAACGTCGAAGTTCCGGAGCAATGGTCGCAAGTCGCCTCCGACGTGCTGGCGCAAAAGTATTTCCGCAAAGCAGGTGTCCCCTCCCGCCTGAAGAAGGTCGAGGAGGAGACCGTTCCGTCCTGGCTGTGGCGCAGCGCCGCCGACACCGGCGCGCTCGAAGCGCTGCCGGACAAGGAACGCTACACCGGCGAATTATCCTGCAAGCAGGTTTTTGACCGGCTCGCCGGCACTTGGACCTATTGGGGCTGGAAGGGCGGCTATTTCTCTTCGGAAAGCGACGCGCAGGCGTTCTTCGACGAACACCGCTACATGCTGGCGATGCAGATGGTGGCGCCGAATTCGCCACAATGGTTCAACACCGGCCTGCACTGGGCCTATGGCATCGATGGCCCGAGCCAGGGCCATTTCTACGTCGACTTCAAATCCGGAAAGCTCGTGCAATCGGCCACGGCCTACGAGCATCCGCAGCCGCACGCCTGCTTCATCCAGTCGATCTCCGACGACCTCGTCAACGAGGGCGGCATCATGGACCTGTGGGTGCGCGAAGCGCGCCTGTTCAAATACGGCTCCGGCACCGGCTCGAATTTCTCGAAACTGCGCGGCGAGGGCGAAAGGCTGTCGGGCGGCGGCAAGTCGTCGGGCCTGATGAGCTTTCTCAAGATCGGCGACCGCGCCGCGGGCGCGATCAAGTCGGGTGGCACGACGCGCCGCGCGGCGAAGATGGTGATCCTCGACGCCGATCATCCGGATGTCGAGCAGTTCATCGACTGGAAGGTGATGGAGGAGCAGAAAGTCGCAAGCCTCGTCACCGGCTCAAAGATCAACCAGAAGCACCTGCGTTCGATCCTCAAGGCCTGCGTGAACTGCGAGGGCTCGGGCGACGATTGCTTCGATCCGGAAAAGAATCCGGTCCTGCGCCGCGAGATCAAGTCAGCACGCAAGAGTTACGTGTCCGACAATCTCATTCGCCGCGTGATCCAGTTTGCCAAGCAGGGCTACACCGACATCAACTTCCCCGTCTTCGACACCGATTGGGATTCGGAAGCCTACCTGACCGTCTCCGGCCAGAATTCCAACAACACGGTGCGCGTCACCGACGAGTTCCTCAAAGCGGTCGAAGCCGATCGTGACTGGGATCTGTTCTGGCGCACCAAGGGCGGCAAGATTGCCAAGACCGTGAAGGCGCGCGACCTGTGGGAGAAGATCGGCCACGCCGCCTGGGCAAGCGCCGATCCCGGCCTGCAATTCCACACCACGATCAACGACTGGCACACCTGTGCGGCGTCAGGCCCGATCGTGGCGTCGAATCCGTGCTCGGAATACATGTTCCTCGACGACACGGCGTGCAATCTCGCGTCGCTGAACCTGCTTGCGTTCCACACGCCGACCAACCCGTCGCTGACCAGCGGGCAAGGGCTTGCGAGCGGCATCTTCGACGTCGAAGGCTACGAACACGCCGTACGGCTGTGGACGGTCGTCCTCGAAATCTCGGTGCTGATGGCGCAATTCCCGTCGAAGGAGATTGCGCAGCGTTCCTACGATTTCCGCACGCTGGGCCTGGGCTACGCCAATGTCGGCGGGCTCCTGATGTCGTCGGGCATTCCTTACGATTCCGACGCCGGCCGCACCATCTGCGCGTCGCTCTCCGCGATCATGACCGGCATCGCCTATGCGACATCGGCCGAAATGGCGGCCGAGCTCGGCACGTTCCCGCGCTTCGACGAGAACCGCGACGACATGCTGCGCGTGATGCGCAATCACCGGCGCGCCGCTTACGGCGACCGCACCGCCTATGAAAAGGTCACGACACCGCCGGTGCCGCTCGACCACAAGGCCAATCCCGACCAGAACCTCAACGCGCATGCCAAGCGCGCCTGGGATCGCGCGGTCACGCTCGGCGAAGCGCACGGCTATCGCAATGCGCAAGCCACCGTCGTCGCGCCGACCGGCACGATCGGCCTCGTCATGGATTGCGACACCACCGGCATCGAGCCCGATTTCGCGCTGGTGAAATTCAAAAAACTTGCCGGCGGCGGTTACTTCAAGATCATCAACCGCGCGGTGCCGGAAGCGCTGCGCGTGCTCGGCTACAGCGAAGCCGACATCGCCGAGATCGAGGCCTATGCCGTCGGCCACGGCTCGCTCGGCCAGGCGCCGGCGATCAACCACACCACGCTCAAGGCCAAGGGCTTTACGCCCGAGGCGATCGAGAAGGTTGAAAAGGCGCTGCCGACCGCGTTCGACATCAAGTTCGCCTTCAACAAATGGACGCTCGGCCTGGACGTCCTGCGCGACGAACTGGGCGTCGGCGCAGCCGACCTCGCGGCGACGAGTTTCGACCTCCTCGCCCACCTCGGCTTCACCAAGCGCGAGATCGAGGCGGCCAACATCCATGTCTGCGGCGCCATGACGGTCGAAGGCGCGCCGCACTTGAAGCCCGAGCATTATGCCGTGTTCGACTGCGCCAATCCGTGCGGCCGCACCGGCAAGCGTTTCCTCTCGGTCGACAGCCACATCCGTATGTTGGCGGCGGCGCAGCCGTTCATCTCCGGCGCCATCTCCAAGACCATCAACATGCCGAATGAAGCGACGGTCGAGGACTGCAAGGCGGCCTACACGCTGTCCTGGAAGCTCGGCCTCAAGGCCAATGCGCTCTACCGCGACGGCTCGAAACTCTCGCAACCGCTGCAAAGCCAGCTCATTGCCGACGACACTGAAGACGACGACGTCATCGAGGCCTTCCTCGACAAGCCCGCGGCCGCACGCGCGGCAGGGCTTTCCGAGAAGATCGTCGAAAAGGTCGTCGAGCGCATCGTCGTGATGCGCGAGCGCGAGCGCATGCCCGACCGGCGCAAGGGTTACACCCAGAAGGCGGTCGTCGGCGGCCACAAGGTCTATCTGCGCACCGGCGAATATGACGACGGGCGGATCGGCGAGATTTTCGTCGACATGCACAAGGAAGGCGCGGCGCTGCGTTCGCTCTTGAACAACTTCGCCATCGCGGTGTCGCTTGGCCTGCAATACGGCGTGCCGCTCGACGAATATGTCGATGCCTTCACCTTCACCCGCTTCGAGCCGTCGGGCCCGGTGCAGGGCAACGACTCGATCAAGTTCGCGACCTCGATCCTCGACTACGTGTTCCGCGAGCTCGCGGTCTCCTACATGGAGCGCTTCGACCTCGCTCACGTCGACCCGACCGAAGGCGGCTTCGACGCGCTCGGCAAGGGCGTGGAAGAAGGCAAACCGTCTTCCGACACGCGCTATGTGTCGAAAGGCCTGACCCGCTCGCGCACCGACCGCTTGAAGGTGATGCCGGGCGGCGCGAGCCACGAGAGCGCGTCCAATGTCACCGCGCTCGCCTCTGCGCCGCGTGGTGAAGTGGCCGGCAGCACCGCGCTCAAGGCCGAACCCGAGCAAAAGCTGTCGCCGGCGCAGGCGCTCGAGCAATTGCAATGGGCGAAGGCGGAAGCGCGCCCCGACGCAAAGACCGTCGCCGCCGAACGCCGGGCTGAAGCCAAGGCGAAAGGCTACGAGGGCGAGATGTGCGGGGAGTGTTTGAACTTCACGCTGGTGCGCAATGGCACGTGTTTGAAGTGCGAGACGTGCGGAAGCACGACGGGGTGTTCGTAACCCTCTGACTCGTCACGGCCGGGCCTGACCCGGCCATCCACGACTTCGAAGGGCGGTCGAAAGACCGCCCTTTAATATTAGGAAGCCCGCAGGATGGGTTGCGGAACGCACCGTGCCCACGCTGTCGATTCGCCGCTGCGATATCTGCGCGGGCTACGCTCGGCTCACTCAGCAACGCGTCTAAGCGCGCCTCGCGATCGCCCTTAAAGAACTCTGACACTCACCACCCGCAACTGTAAGCCCAATATCCCGCGTAATAGCCGTGCCAGACCTGCCGCAGGTGGCAGGGATTGACGTAGGGCGGATAAAACTCGCCGAGGCCCGGATAGTAGGAGGGGCCCAGCGGGCGCGGGGCGCGGTAGCGGCGATAGTGTCCATTCCAATGCGCGCGTGCTCTCGCATGATGGGCATGCGTTCGCGGAGGCGCGGACCTTGCCGCCGCCGGCGCGCTGGGCGTCTGCTGGGCGTTATCGGAGGGCACCGGCGCAACAACGGACGGCGAAATCGGCGCCGCGCCGGAGCCTGAGAGGCCGTTGCCGGGCGACGACGGCGCAACTGGCGTGTACGGCGCTTGCGGCACCGTGTTCGGGCTCGACGGATTGAAGGTCGGAGCCGGCTGCGGGATCGGAGTAGTGGGCGCCGGCTGCGCCCGCACCGCGCCGGTCGCGAAAGCTGCGATCATTGCGGCCAGCGAGACACCGGCGAAAAGCGCCGCCGCCGCACGTTCAAACCGTGTCGCTTTCATTTCGGTCTCCCTGGGTTCCGCATGTCGTCCGCACGCCCTTCCCCGCCAGCAGCAGATAAGGGAGTTAAGCGATCCAGACAATCCGCGAATTGATTCCAGGGCACGCCGCACCCTGCCGGATACGTCATGCGCGCCCCTGGTGCGGGCCCCCACGCCTTCAATTTCGGCGGAGCGGAAGACGGGAATGGCCGGTATAAGCTCGGCCATGACGATTCGCTGGATGTGCGGCTACCGCTTTACGCACGATCCGAGAATCGCGCCGGATTCCGTAAACGAGATATGAATCCGCCGAAAAACAAAGTTTGGGACTCTGACCTGAGTCTCGTCCATGCTTTGCAGGCGATTCCTTTTGCGGCGTTGCAGGAGCCCGCGATGACCAAGGTGCTGGTGGCCGTTCTGTTGACTGCGTGTGCGGTCAACATGGCTTGCCTCCTTGGGCATCTGTGATCGCGCGCCCGGACCAATGTGAGACACACCGCTCACTGAAACGGATACCCGCCGAAGCCCGCGCCTGCCTTGAGATAGCCCGCGCCGATGGCATTGAGCACACCCTCAATCCGGTCGATGGTCTGCTCGATCAGGCCCGGCGGCGCACCAGTCTCGATCTGGCTCTTGAGTTCCACGAACGCAGCATTGGCGGCATCGACGCGCCGGGCGAGAATCATCGTCACGTAAAGCAGCGCTGCCGGGTCGGCCAGCAGATGTGCGGCATCGGCGACGTGGAATTCACATCCTTCGAGCGTGCGCACGTCCGCGCTGTGCGGCTGATCGAGCAGCGCCGAGAGTTCGCCGAACACCGCGCCGGGTTCCGCTACTGTCGCAATCTCGGTGCCGCTCTTGACGATGCTGACCGCGCCGCTCTTGAGAATCAAAAGCCGCCCGGTTTTCGTGCCTTCGGCGAACACGGTCTCGCCGGCGCCGTAGCTTTCAAGCGGAAGCGCGGCAAGCCTTTTCTCCCAAATCCCGGAATCGTGGTTCGGCGGCACGCGCAGCGCTCCTGTTTGCCATGTCGGTGAAGCTTAGCGTGGGTAGAGCGTAACGAACAGCGCGTAACGGTCAGTCAAGGCATCCTGCGCCGCGCCAGGAGCGAGCTTTTCAGTGGTGACACCAAGGGCTGCAGCGGCTTCGCGCGCTCACCCATCGGCCTTCGCCCCGTCCGATTTTGATAAACTGCTTTATGAAAAACCGGCGCGCTTGCGCGGTGCGCGCCGGCGCTCATTGAGACAGCGTAAAGATTTATCCGCGTAAAATGCTTGCGCTTAAAGCTTGCGCCTTGTAAAGCAGCGCCGTGTCGCTTCCAGGAAGCCTGGAGGTTGCAGCATCACCATCGGCGTGGCGTTCATCCCGGAACTTCCGGCTCAGACGAAGTGACATAGCGGAAGTGATATGGCGACTGCCGCACAGCCGATACTGGACGAACTCGATACCGCGCTGAACCAGGCGACGGAATCCTGGCGCCAGACGACGCTACGCCGAATCGCCGATCTGTTTGTTGGCAATGCCGAGTCTTACGCCGGCGACCAGGTCGCGCTGTTCGACGACGTGATATGCCGCCTGATGCGCGATATGGATCGCACGTCGCTCGCCGAGCTGAGCCGGAAAATAGCGCCCGCCGGCAACGCTCCCATGAACGTTCTCGCAAGCCTCGCCCGCCATGCCGACATTGCGGTCAGCGGACCGGTCATCGAACTTGCCAAAGCGTTGCCGGACCGGGATCTCGTCGAGATCGCCGACAACAGCAAAACCGACGTAAAGATTTTGCTGAAAATCTCCACGCGGGCGGAATTGAGCGACGCGGTCACCGATGCCCTGCTCAAGCGCGGCAACGCGGCGGTGCAGCGCAATCTCATCGACAATCCGAACGCGCGCATGTCGGAAACCGGCTTCGCCAAACTGGTCATGGCAATCAACGGCGACAAAAATCTCGCTGCAGCGATCGCGGCGCGCCAGGACGTGCCGGAGGAACTGCGGCTTTGGGTCGCCAAAACTCTGGAGGCGTAATGCCTCTCGACGCGTAACGCGTCTGGACGCCCCTCCTCGCATCACCGCGGCCCTGACTATCGCGCCGGCAATTCCGCGTCAAAGATGCATGGCGAGCGCCGGTCTTCTCGGCTAGTCTCCCGCGCCCAGGTCCAAGGAGCCTCAATCATGCGAGCCCTTTCGCGCCGTGCCGCAATCGCTGCCGCGCTCGCCGCCACAACAACCGGAGTGATCCTTATGTCCGAATCGGCCGACGCCCAGCCCGTCATGACCACGCCGTCGGGATTGAAAATGATCGACCTCAAGGTCGGCACCGGCCCCTCGCCGCACACCGGCCAGACCTGCGTCATGCATTATACCGGCTGGCTCTATGAGGCCGGCAAGAAGGGCGCGAAATTCGACAGTTCGGTCGATCGCGGCAAGCCGTTCGAGTTTCCAATCGGCATGCATCAGGTGATTGCCGGCTGGGACGAAGGCGTCGCCACGATGAAAGTAGGCGGCAAGCGCACGCTCATCATCCCGCCGGCGCTGGGTTACGGCGAGCGCGGCGCAGGCGGCGTCATCCCGCCGAACGCCACGCTGATCTTCGATGTCGAACTGCTCGGCATCAAATAGGTTCGCCCGGCCTTCAGCGTTTTCGCCACAACAGCGCGTCGAGGCTTAGCGGCCCGGCGCCGGCGAAGACCAGGTAGAAAAATACGAAGCAATAAAGCACCGCCGCGTCGCCGCCGTTAAGAAGCGGGAAAAAGCTGCGCGGCGCGTGCTGCATGAAATAGCCGATCGCCATCTCGCCCGACATGATGAACGCTGCGGCGCGTGTGAACAGGCCAAGCGCGACGAGAATGCCACCGGTGAGTTCGACCGTGCCGGCGAACCACTCGAGCGCCATGAACGCCGGCATCGGCCCATGCGGCGGAAAGCCGAGGAGCTTCGCCGTGCCATGTTCGAGGAACAGAAGCCCTGCCATGATCCGCAGGATGCTCAGCACATAGGGCGTAAGCCGGTCGAGCGCTGTCATTATCAAATCCCATCCGTCTCGCCGCCCCGCCGCGATGTAACGGAAACGCCGCCGGCGCGCACTTCACAACATTCTGATGAATGGATCCGGCGAATCCGCAGCCCCGCGCCGGCCGGCGATGCTGCGTATTCGGCGCCGCGCTGCCCGGCATCAGCGCCCGGGCTTCTTCCACAATTGCTCGTGCGCACGCACGCCGAGTGTGACGACAAAATGAAAGACGATCGCCACGGCGTAGCCGCACGCGATGAGCGCGGCCATGACACCGAGCCACGTCAGCCAGAACAGCGGGTTCTTGAGCAAGGGCCCGGCAAGCCGCGGCGCTTGCACACCCCAGAGCCACAGGTTCAGGCCGAACGCAACGACGCCGCACAAGGCCGCCGCGCCGTAGATCACGCGCACGCCGCGCGCCAGCCAGCGTCCGGCTTCGGCGACCGGCGCCGGAGCCGCGGCGACAAATTTCGCGCCGAGCCAATGCAGCGCCCGGAACGTGTAGTCGTGCAGCGGTATGAGAATAGCGCCGAGCGCCGCAAGGATCGCCATTCCGCCCAGAAACGGAATCCAGAAGTCGCGGCTGGCAAGCTGGCTGAACGCAAAGTCCGGATCGATGACGAAGAGGATAAAACTCCCCACGACGCCGCAAATGACGAACGTGGCGAACACGGCCAGGTTTGAAGGACTGCCGTTGGTTGACGCCACGAGCGGTCGCGCTCCGATATCGCCGCAGAGCATAGCGGACGCTCAACGCTACCACGCCTGCACGTGATATTATGCGGGGCAGATTCGCCGTGCTTGTTTCCTGTACCGCCGGCGTCCGCACATCGAAGGGGCCAGACCGTGAGCCGCACCAACATCCTTTATCTCGCCATCGGCGCGCTGGTAATCGTCGTCGCCGTGCTCGGCTATCAGCTCTATCAGGACCGCCATCCGCCCGAAGGGCTGGACATCCGGGTTGGGCCCGGCGGCCTGTCGATCCAGGGAAAATAGTTCGGCGGCGCAGCGTCCGATTCGCAGGCCGACTGAGCGGCCATATTTTGCATGGCGAACGCGGAACGCCGGCCGCATTTGCGGGTTTATATCAACATTGTCTCGTATCGGAGTTTCAAAAGCCGAAATTCGAAGACTTTGGAGATTTTGCAATGGACCGAAGCGATCAGCAGCTTTTGGACAAGCAGTTGCGCAGCCTCGATATTGCTCCCCGCAACAGCGGAACCATGATTCTGGCCGTGCTCGGCGTATTCTTTACCGGCATGGCGCTCGGCGGGTTCCTTTACGCCTTTACCGGCGAACCGCGGGTGACCGCCAGTCAGGTCGCGTCGAACGACATGCCCGCTATCTTGCAACCGCACGGACTGCCGTCATACACGCGCTGACATCATGCGCCGAGATGCATGCCCGGGCGCCGCGCCCTATTCCTCCGGCTCGGTGGTGAAGAACAGCGGATAGCCGTTGCTCTTGCCGAGGTCGGTGGCTTCCTTCGCCTTGGTCTCGGCGACATCGCGCGCGTAAACCGCGATGACACAGGCGCCGCGCTGGTGCGCCGTCAGCATGACCCGATGGGCCTGGCTCTCGTTCATGCGAAACACCGCCTTGAGCACGAGCACGACGAATTCGCGCGGCGTGTAATCGTCGTTGAGCAGGATCACCTTGTATAGCGGCGGCCGCTGCGTCTTGGTTTTCGTCTTGGTGCGCGGCTTGACGAGGATTTTTTCGGTCATCGCAGATTTTCAGCCTTCTGCGCCTGGCTTCCGCAACCGGCGAAAGCGTCTTCAAAGTATAGTCAAATCCGGCGTAGCATCACAGCGTCAGGGGCGCCGTTTTCGTATAGCGCTGGCGGCCACTCCTGTGCGACACTGATGTACAGAAATTCCCGCGAGGTACACCATGAGTGGCATTCTCTGGATCGTCATCATCGGCTTCGTCGCCGGCATCATCGCGCGCTTCCTGGTGCCCGGCCCCAACAATCCGTCAGGCTTCATCCTGACGACGCTGCTCGGCATCGCCGGCGCCTTCATCGCCACCTGGCTCGGCCAGTTGATCGGCCACTACCAGATGGACCAGGGCGCGGGACTGATCGGCGCCGTGCTTGGCGCGGTCGTCGTTCTCTTCATCTGGCATCGCCTGGTGAAGTCGGGCGTCGTGTCCGATCCCGGCAACCGGCGCTGGCTGTAGTTTCCGCAGCGCGCTAGCCGCGCCCGGGATAGCCGGCGCTCGCAGTCGTGCGGGTCATGATCCGGCGCGGCGCGCGGCGTTCGACCACCACGATGCGCGGCACTCCGGTCCGGCTGGCAACCGTCAAGCGGCTGGTGTCCTTCGGCTGACTCATTTTCAGGATGGCGCCTCTCGCGTCTTCGACGGAGACCGGCATCAGCGACATGACGATCTCGATCTGGCCGTCGAGATCGTCGGTGAGGCCCTGCGCCGCCAACACGGCATCCTCGACTGTGGGCGGATCGCGCCGTACCCGCCGGCGGCCATCCTTCGTGTCCCATATGTCAGTCATATTGCACCTATTTTCTTGCTGTTTGCGGCCTTAAGCTCGGATTATCAACGATTTGCCGCATTGCAGCAAGTCTATTGTGCAATGCACTCACGGCTTTTTTAGGAGATAATCCCCCTATTTTAGGCCATGGAAAACGACGCCGGCGGCAGGCTGCCGCCGGCGCAATCCGACGTCCGCCGAGGCTATTACCGCTTCATCTCGCTGAAGAGGACGCCGCCTTTGCCTTTATTGATCTTTTGGGTCTCGACCAACGACACCGTCACCTGTTCGGCGGTCGTCCCTGCGTTTTTGACGACGGCCTCCGTAATGTCTTTGATCAAGCCACGCTTCTGATCGAGGCTGCGGCCTTCAAGAATATAAACGACGACTTCAGGCATTGGTTTTCCTCCATTGTTGCAGACCGGTCTCAGTTGCACAGAAGTCGCGGACCAAGACGCGGATGGGCTTGCCTCACGTTGAGGCCCGTACTATCGAAAAGTTCCCGGGAAGGCACAACAGGGAGCTGACAATGAAGCGTTTGGCATTCGCAGTGGGCGTAATCGCGCTCGGTCTCACTGCCTCCGTTCCGGCGCGCGCGGATTTCGCCGTCATGAAATTCGAAGCCGGCTATTGCCGGATCTGGTGGGACACTGGTGCGAAGCCGTGGGGCGCAGGCTGGAGCATGGTCGCGAAAGCGGCCGACTTCTCCGGCGCCTGGGCCGCGCAAGATGCTGCGGTCAAAAAAGGCACCTGCAAGTAATCTGAACCTGCAAGTAATCTGATTCTGACGATTCAGCTCTTCTACTGCCGCCCGCCGGTCTCCGGCGGGCGGTTGCAGTTATTGCTGCGTCAGCGGCGCCAACGCCTGCGCTTCAGATGTCGCGAAAAACCCTGGACACGGCGGGAATCCGCCGATCTCCCGCCATTCGATCAATGGTTCGGATAGTAGGACGTTCCCGAGTGCTGCGTGTTGAACAACCGACGCAGCACCGTTCCAAGCCCGGCCGGCTTTCCCGACGCGCCGTTCGACGCATAGCCGGGGCCTTGATGCTTGGCCTTCTTCGGCGGCGGCGCAACCGGCGCGATGGCCGTGCTATCGGCCGCGTCAGCAGGTGCAACATCGGCGGCCGGCGCGCCTTCCGATAGCGACGCGATGCCCGGCGTCGGATTCGGTACGTTTGCGGTATTTGCGTTGCCTGCATTTGCAGGCGCGGCAATGGCTGCCGGAGGCGCGGCAACAGCCTGCACCGGCGCCGCAACTTGCGCTGGCACGACGACCGGCGCGATCGCAGCCGTTACCGGCGCCGCATTGGCCAGCGGCACCGAAGCGGGAGTTGCGGCATGCACGGCAGTGACGATCGCCTGCGCGCCGATCAGCGATGTCGTTTCGCCTTCGGCCGACGGATGGTCGACGAGCGACAGGACGACGCCGGCTCCCGCCGTTGCGCCGATAGCCGTCGCGACCATGACGATACGGGCCGTACGCATGAAGCTCGGCGCGGGGGCGAGATAGCCCCATTCCGGACTGAAATTACCGGCCGAACGCATCAAAACCTCCTAGACGGCGCATCGCCGCCCATGCTCGAAATCGCCAAATTCACATTGGGTTTGCCTGCGCCTGACCCGCGGCCGGACCGACGCATAAACCCATAGTCTCACCTGCAAAACTACTCACAAAACAGCGGGTTCCCCGCTTCTGCGCCACATGGTTAGCGGCGGCGATCATCTCCGGCAAGCCGGGGTAAACGAGGGAACCGTGAAAACCCGCCGCTGTGGCCAAACGGCACCATTCCCATGAAATACAGCGGTAATTTCGTAGCGCCGCACGGCTTGCCGCCAGTTTTTGTGCACAGCTCTGTCCGTGGCCGGAAGTCTGATTTCCCTCCAGGCCGCGCCCTCTAGGAGTTGAACTGCCGCGGTCCCGCCGGCGGGCCGCCGATCCGCTCGCCGACCGACGAAAAGACGTCGCCAATCGCCGAAACGACGTGGCGCGTCGCGGCTACAACGTGGTCCTTGAGATCGAGCGTCTTGGCGAGAAGCGAATCGGGATCGCGCGCAAGGCGATCGTCGGACGCCGCGCCGTCGGACGGTACCGAAGCCGTTTCGGCATTCGGTCCGGCTTGCGCGATCACCAGCGGAGCGCGCGGCACAGCCGCAGCCGCAGCAGGCACCTTGCTCCGCGGCGCCGCGGGTTTTGCGGCCGCCACTACGGCGGCGACGTGCCGGATCGGCACGTCCGGCGCCACCTTGGCGTCCGGCGCAGGGCGCGCCGCATCGATATCTGCGGCAGCGAGGCGGCTCTTCTCGGCCGCGGTCTGGGCCTTGAGATAGTCGATGATCACGGCGTGCTCGTCGCGAACCAGCGCCATCATCTCCGCCGAAGCGGGCTGAACCTGCTCAAGCGCCGGGTGCGGCACCCCGTGGCCGAACTGGTATTGGGTGAAAAGGAAGCCGCCGATCACGCTCGCCAGCGCGGCGGGCATGACATCCAGAACGATCTTGCCGAGAAAGCGCGCCAGCAGCGGCGCCTCGGCCTGAAGAGCCGCGCCTTTTCGCGTGATTCCGCCCTGCTCTACGATTCTGCCTGGCTGCATGACCCGACCCCTTATTTTTCAAACGGCTGATTGAATTTCAAACAGGTGTTCTGGGCGGGGAATAGCCCGGAAAAAGGAATTTTTGAGGCATTCCCCTGATTTCGGCGTCACCGCCGCGCGGCGGACCCATTGCCGAACGCACCGCCAAGCCCGCTGACGACCCAGGCGCTGATCATTTGCGACAGCGATTCGACGGTCGTTTCGTCGAGCACAAGGCTGATCGGCGGCTCGGCGAGCTGCTCGCGGTTGCGCAGGAACACATTGCATTGGCCGATGAGCCAGATCGCCGCCACCATACGGGTGCGCCGATCCGCGTCGGGGAGGAAACGTCCGGCGAGATCGGCAGCAAGGCCCATGAACGGCGCCGCCTCCTCGCTGAGGAGACTGCGAAATACAGCCGTCGGGTGTACCGTTTCCCAATTGAAAATCCGCATGTGACGGCTGTATTCGTCGCGCGCCATGAGCGGGTGAAGCTGGCGGCGGATGAATTCGCCGAGCGCTTCTTCGCGCGACATCGACTTCATGTCCTTGGCGTGGGCAAGCTGATCCTCGGTCAGTGCGCGAAAAGCGGCCCGCAGCACCTCCCGATAAAGCCCATCTTTGCCGTCGAAATGATAATTGATCGCGGCCTGGTTCACGCGCGCTTTGGCGACGATGGCGCGGACGCTGGTGCCATCGTAACCGCGTTCGGCGAACAGCCGTTCGGCCGCCTTCACGATCCGCTCGCGGGTGACCTCCGAAGGTCGCGTCATGGCCGGCCCGGTTCCCTTTTCAAACCCTCGTTTGAATTTCAGATAGGCCTTTAACCGGGGGAATGCAATCGCCGCTCGCGGTGTTTATGCTGAGGCTGGTTCCGTCTTTCCGGCAAATCGCCGCACGCCGATTAGCGTTTCATCAGCGCCCTCTTCCATCGGCGCAATCATCCGGGATGATTTTCATGAATGAACACCTGCCGCCTTCCGATATCGTTGGTCTGTCCAGGGTTATGCCGCCGCTGTCGCGGCGCGGTTTCATGTCGCGTTCAGCTGCCGCGGCGGCGGGCTATACGCTGGCCGCCGGTCCGGTGCGCGCCGACGTCATCCAGACCGACACCAAGGGACTCGACGCCGGCATGGGCAAGGTTGCGGTCGCCGGCGGCGATATGCCGGTCTATTTCGCTCGGCCGGCGCACGTAAAACATCCACCGATCGTCCTTGTCTGCATGGAAGTCTTCGGCCTGCACGAATGGGTCAAGGACATCACGCGCCGGGTGGGTCATCTCGGCGCATTCGCGGTGGCGCCGAATTATTATTTCCGCTCCGAGACCAACGGCGTCGACCTCACCAAGATCGACGATCCGAAAGCGCTGATGCCGATCGTCAACGGCAAGACGGACGCCGAACTGTTCGCCGATCTCGACGCCACGGTAGCCTGGGCCAAATCGGAGGGCGGCAACGCCAACCGGCTCGGCATCATGGGTTTCTGCCGCGGCGGCCGGACGGTGTGGCACTATTCAACGCACAATCCGCACTTGAAGGCCGGCGTCGCGTTCTACGGCAGCCTGATCGACAAGAGCGACGCCGCACCGAAGAACTCGATCGAGCTGGCGCCCGAGGTCAAGGAACCCGTGCTCGGGCTTTACGGCGCCGAAGACGCCGGCATCAAGATCGACCAGGTCAAGGACATGGAAGCGGCGCTGAAAGCGGCCGGGAAGACCGCGGAATTCCACATCTATCCCGGCGCACCGCACGGCTTCGTCGCCGACTATCGGCCGAGCTACCGCAAGGACGCGGCCGAGGATGCCTGGAAGCAGATGGCCGCCTGGTTCAAGAAGTATGGCATCTTGGGCTGAACGGAGCCGATAGACGCGCGGCCGCTCACGCCAGGTCGCGCGTCACGTCGTCGAACAACTCGTCGACGCTGAATTTGCGCGGCAAGAGCTTCTGCTCGAAAGCATTGCCGATGACCGTTTCGAGCGAGGCGCGGTTGGGCGCGAGGCCGAACGCGAGCGCCGCCGCATTCCTGTTACCGCCGCGCGCCGCAATGTCGCGTGCTTCCTTGAAGGTGCGGAACACTTCCCGCACCACGTCAGGACGCGCCTGCGACAGCGCGCTGCGGATGACCAGCATGTGATTGATCGGCTCGCCATGTCCGGCGGCCCAGGTCTTCGCAGCCTGTTCGCTGTCGGGGATAAGTTGTTTCAGGCGCGGATCGGGCAATTTGTCTCCGACCACGGCGGCATCGAGCTCACCGTCGAGCAGCATCTGCGCCAGGTTCTTTCCGGCGGCAGCGCGTTCCATGCTCGGCGGGTCGGTGTATTCCGCCAGATGCGGGTCTTCGAACGTGACCCAATGCACCTTGCCGAGATCGACGCCATATTGCTCGCGCAGAATGCTGCGGACCCAAACCCCGGTCGTCACCGTATAGGCGCGGACGCCGATGCGTTTGCCTTCGAGTTGTTTCGGCGACAGCGCGCCGCGTTCGGGGTTGTAGGCGATCGTATGATGCTGGCTTCGTGCCACGATCGGCACCGGCAGGAGCACATAGGGTTTGCCGTAGGCCTTCGCCTGCAGATAGGTGACGATGGCGAGCTCGCCGAGATCGAATTTGGCGTCGCGGACCAGCGGCTTGAAGCCGGTATTCGCCACCTTGATGTCGGCGAATTCAAATTCCACCAGATCCGACGGCACGGCGCCCTGCTTGATCGGCAGCGTGTTCGCGTAGTCACCCAGCAGGGTAAAAAGCTTCATTTTTCCGGACTCAGTCACATGCAGTCCTTTCGTTGTGCTTGCGGGATGAATGCAGCGGCCGTTCTTCAGCCGCCGACAATGTCCCGCGTGTCCTCAAACATTTCGTCGACCGTGATCGGCCGCGGAATAAGCTTCTGCCGCCAGATATAATCGGCGATCAATTGCAGGCTCGGGCGGTTCGCCTCGATGCCGAATGGCGCCGGATCGGGCTCGGCTGGCGGCGGCGCCAGGCGCTTTGCCTCCTGCAACAATCGCCAGATCTCGCGGGCCGTCGCCGGATCGGCGCGGACATCCTCGGCGCGCATGACGACAAGATGATTGACTGGAATGACCTTGTGCCTCGCGTACCAGCGCCGGGCTTCGGCCTGCGGATCGCCGAAAATCGATTTGACCCGCGGATCGTCCGAGGTTTCGCCGAGCACGGCATCGAGTTCGCCGTCCAGCAGCATCGGCACGATCTTCTTGCCGGCCGGCGCGCGTTTCGTCGCATCGCGATATTCGGCGACATGCGGATCCTCGAAGGTGATCCAGTCGATGCTGTCGAGATCGACGCCGTAATCTTCGGCGAGAATGCCACGGATCCAGGCGCCGGTCGTTGTCGTGAAGGAGCGGATGCCGACACGCTTGCCGTTGAGATCGCGCGGGGTCAGCTCGCCTTTCGACGCATTGTAGAGTGCGTAAGGATGCTGGAAGCGTCCCGTCATCGTGGCCGGCAGAAGCGCGAGTTTCTTGCCATAGGCCCGCGCCAGCAAGTAAGTCACGACCGCCATCTCGGAGAAATCGTATTTGTTCTCCCTGATCATTCCCTTGAAGCCGTCCCACACCGGAACGATTTCAGTGAATGCGATGTCGAAGCGCTCCGACTTCACCGCGCCCGTCTTCAACGGCGTCGTATACGGATACGTGCCAAGCAGCGCCTTGAGCGTCATGGACGCCGACATGGCCGCGTCAGTCCTTCAGGCTCGGATAAAGTCCAAGTGCGGTCTTGCCGAAGATCGAATCCTGATCGGACGCTTTGGCAAAGGAAAACGCCTTGCGAGCCGCATCAAGAATTTCCTTCATTGTGCCGGGCGAGTTCGGGAAGTTTGATCCCCAGGCAATGCGCTCGGCGCCGAAAACGCCGACGAATTTGCCAAAGAACGTTTCCGGTGCGCCCTTGCCCCAGCTCTTGGGCGACACATTGACCGGCGTGATCTTCAGATAGATCTGCTTGTATTTGGCGAGCGCGAGGAACTCGTCGGCGCCTTTGTAGGGCGGTCCGTCGGCAAACGGCGTCCGCGACAGGTGATCGAGGATCATCGTGACCTTCGGAAACCTGTCCATGATCTGCCGCAAGAGCGGGATGCCTTCCTGTTTCATCTGCACGCAGACCGGAATGTCCTTCGCCGCCGCGTGCTCCCAGAACGGATAAGTCGCCGGTTCGGCAAACCATGTCGCCTGATCCGGCAGCGTGCTGCCGGTTGTGAATAGCCGCATGCCGGTGCAGCCGCGGCCGAGCCAGTAATCGAACGTCTTGAGCGCATCGGGCGCCAGGACGTCGATGGAATAGACTCCCGTGAAGCGTGACGGCACGGCCTCGACGGCATCCGCGACATAGCTGTTGTCGTAGCCGTAGGCGGTCGACGAATGGACGATCGCGGCTTTGGCGACACCCGCATCGTCCATAGCCTTGAGCAAGGTGTCGTATGTCGTCGGCCGCTCGGTCGACCACGCCGACTGCGTGCCGCCAAGCGGAGCCAGCGGATAGCGCTTGGTGTCCGGCGAAACGATGTGGGGATGAATATCGATGACTGGCGACATGGGTCCTCGGGCGCTGCGGGTTTGATGTTACGGATTGATATCGACAAAGACCTGGTCGAGCTGCGGGCGCGACGGAATCAGGCCTTGCTGCAAGGCATAGGTGACGAGCGCTTCGATGCTCGGACCGTTGGCCGCCATGCCATAGGGCAACGGATCGCTCATCAGCGAAAAGAAGCCGCGATAACGCTTGTCCTCGGGAGCATCGCCGCGGCCGAGCTTTAATTCATCGAGATAAGGCTTCTTCGCCGTAACGAAGGCATTCATCAGCGAGCGCGCGAGCCAGGGATGGCGCGCGATGTGCTCGTCCTTGACGACGATGAGGCCGTGGATCGGATAGATGCCGGTGCGGCGAAACCAGTCGGCTTCGATCTGCTCGACATTCGCAAAGAGTTCCGGATAGCTGCCCGCAGCACCCCCGGTCGGCGCGTTCATGTCCCAATTGCCGATCGGCGGACCGGCGCGGCCGACGCCGGCGGGACCGGTAAACCCCGCCTGGATTTCGCCCGACGCCATCATGCTTTGCAGTGACTTGCCTTCCGGCGCGTGGATGACGTTCGGCGGCAGTTCGAGCGTCGCGACGTGTTCTTCGTCGTCCACGATCCAGGTCACTTTCGATGAATCGAGGCCGAATTCGTTGACGAAAATGCCGCGCGTCCAGACGCCGGTCGTCACCGAATAGGCGCGAACGCCGACTTTTTTGCCTTCGAGATCCTTAGGCGCGCGGACACCGGCGTCGGGCCGCACGACGAAACCGCCGTGATGGAAACGGCGCATCACGAAAATCGGCAGCGCGATGTAAGGTGCGCCGCGGGCGCGTGCGATCATGTAGGTCGTCGGCGCCATCTCGCAGATGTCGAATTCAACATTGCGCACCATGCGGCGGAACGCCTGGATGATCGGCGCAACCTCGACGAAATCCGTATCCACGCCCTCGATCGGAATTTTGCCGTTCTTGATCGCGGCGGTGTGGCCGTAAGTGGCAATCGCGATTTTCAGCCGCGGCCTGTCGGCACCCGTCGGAATTTTGCTGCTCGCTGCTTGCACGTTCACGTCATTATCCCTCGTCGGCGGTCCATTCACTGCTTCGGTATGCCGGCTTTTTCGATGACCCGGCCCCACTTGTCGGTATCGGCCTTGAGGCGTTGCGTCAGCGCATCGGGTGAACTCGCCAGAGGCTCCATGCCGAGATCGGCCATTTGCTTGCCGATCTCGGGCATTTCCAGAACGGCGCTGATCTCGCTGTTCAATTTCGTGATGATGCCGGCGGGCGTTCCGTTGCGGGCCGACAGCGCGTTCCAGCTGGTGACGATGTAGGCCGGATAGCCGCTGTCCTTGACCGTCGGCACGCCCGCGAGCTGCGGCACCGGCTTGTCGCCGGATGAAGCGATGATCTTGATCTGCTTGCCGGCCACCATCGGACTGAACGCCGCGTAATAGTCGAAACCGACATCGACATCGCCACGCGCGATGGCGGTGATCAGATCGGGCGTAGTGCGGAAGGTGACGATGGCCGCATTGACGCCGGTGACCATCTTGAACAATTCGGCGGAAAGATTTTGCGTGCTGCCGACGGCGATCGTGCCGAAATTGAGCTTGCCCGGATTCTGTTTGGCGAAGGCCACGAGCTTGGGCACGGAATCAAGCTGCGAGTCCACCTTCGTCGCCAGCAGCATGTCGAACTGCGCAAGCAGCGATATCGAGGTGAAATCGCGGGAAAGATTGAAAGGCAATGAAGCAAACAGGTTCTCGCTGATGGCGGCGCCATTGCCGGAGAGGTACAAAGTGTAGCCGTCGGCAGGAAGCGAAAGCGCTCCCTTCGCAGCGACAATGCCGCCGGCTCCCGGCCTGTTGTCGATGAAGAAATTCTGGCCCGTCCGCTCGCTCAGCTTCTGCGCGACGAGGCGTGTCGAGACGTCGGCGACGCCGCCCGGCCCGTAAGGCAGGATGATACGGACGGGCCGCGACGGATAATCGGCCTGCGCACGCGCGGCGAGCGCAAATGCCCCGGTCAGCATCGCAGCGAGCGCCACCGCGCCTATACGGCGCCAGACATTGCGTCGAGAGAGCATGTTTTTCCTCCGGCGGCGGCCTTGATCCCGCAAGGTTCGAGTACATCGCGGTGTGCGGCTTTGGCCGGGATCATGGTCAGCCCGCGCAGCAAGTCCATTCCGATTAGCCTCTCGGCTTGATATGTAAATCATCTTTATGGTGCGGGCCGAATAAACTAATGTCCGGAATATATGAGGTTTTATAGGCCTTATGTAGCGATATAGGAAATATGCCGGATGATCGATTTCAGGCTGCTGCGTCACTTTTCCTACTTCCTCGCCGTGGCCGACGAACGGCATTTCGGCAAGGCTGCGAAGCGGCTTGGAATGTCCCAGCCGCCGCTCAGCCAGCAAATCCAGGTGCTCGAGAAGTCGCTCGGGGTCCGCCTGTTCGAACGGTCGCGGCAAGGCGTTCAGTTGAGCCGGGAGGGCGCCGCCATTCTCGCCCCGGTGCATCGCTTCATGGAGCACGCCCAGCGGCTGCAACAGGCGATCGCCGACGCGCGCCTCGGGCGCAGCGACATGGTCACCGTCGGCGCGATCAACTCGGCGATGTTCGACGTCATGCCACGTTTGATGCGCACAGCCAAAGGCCTCTATCCGCAACTTTCGCTATCCGTGATGGAAGCGCGGAGCGCCGAGGCCCTCTCGGCCGTGCAAAGCGGGGAAATCGATATTGCGTTCGCGCGCTTTGACGATCACATCGCGTCGCTGGAAGTCCGCCCCATTGTCCGCGACCATCTCGTGCTCGTGCTTCCTGTCGATCATCCGCTGACGCGGCAAAGCCGGGTCGGCCTCAAGGAACTCGCCGACGAGAATTTCGTGTTGTTTCCGCGGCGATCGAGCCCAAGTTTTTTTGACCAGATCACAAGCGCATGCCGCGAGGCCGGGTTCTCGCCCCATGTGCTCTACGAAGTTCATACGGTGGTCTCGCAGATCGCCTATGTCGGATGCGGCGTCGGCGTCGGCATGGTGCCGAGCCGTGCGATGCGCTTCGGAGGCGGCGATGTCGTCTTTCGGCCGCTGCTCGAAACGATCGATGTCGTGAGCATTGCCGCCGCCTGGAATCCGGCGCTCGGCAAGGCACTGGTGCCGCACATCGTTGACATTGCCGCCGACATCGGCGCCGATAGGGAAGCGCTGCCTGTTCCGGAATCGCTTGCGGAGCCTGTCCGCAAGACCGAAAAGTACGGCGCCGACTGAACAACGACGCAGGGAGTGACGCATGGCTCGCATCGAGCAGGTCAAACGGGAAAATCTCAATACGCGACAGCAGACGCTCTATGACGACATCATGCGCACACGCCCCCGCGGCACATTGAGCGGGCCATTTTCAGTCTGGGTTTACCGGCCCGACATTGCCGAGCCCGCCAACGAACTCGCCAATTGCTTTCGCGTCAGCCCGACGCTCGACAAGCGGCTTATCGAAATGATCGTGCTGCTCGTTTGCCGCGACGCCACGGCGAAATACGCCTGGTCGGCGCATGTCGGGCTCGCTCGCGAAGCGGGACTGACACAGCAAACGATCGACGATATTCGCGCCCGCAAAAAACCCGATCTGACCCGCGATGACGAGCGCTTGATCTACGACCTCGTCAGCGAACTGCTCGCGACCAAGACAGTGAGTACGGCAACGTTTGAGCGCGCCGTCGCCGCGCTTGGCCGCGACGGCGTTATCGAGGCCGTGAGTTGCGTCGGCTTCTACGGCATGATCGGACTGGTCATCAACACGTTCGACGTGCCGCCGCAGCCGGGCGGTGACGTGCTGACGTAAGCTCAGCTTCCGTTGCGGGCGCCGAGAAGCGGAAAGAAGACGTCCTGCCAGGCTGCCGGTGCGGTCTTGAGCTCGCCGGTCTTGGCCATGAAGGTCGCGAGCTTCATAAAGCCCGTGGGCGCTACGGAAAAGACGATCGAGCCGTCGGTCAGAAGACCGATGACGTCTTCCTTCGGCGTCTTCGAGGCCTCGGACTTGAGGTAGATATCGGCCGCGGCCGCCGGATCCTTGGCGATGAATTTCATGCCGTCCTCGGTCGCCGCGATCACCGCACGCGAAACCGCGGGATTGGCGTCGACGAATTGCTTGCCGGCGCCGAGCGCAACGCCGGTCATTTCCTCACCCAATATGTCCTTTGAGGTTGTCACCACATGGACCTTGTCGCTCTTCTTGAGGATGGCGGTGAACGGTGCGGTCGCGACGTAGCCGGCAATGATCTTTCCGGACAAAAGCGCTGCTGTCGCGTCGGGATGCGGCATGCTGACGAGGAGATTGTCGAGGCGGCGGTAGTCGCCAAAGGTCTTTTCCGCCGCCATGCGCATCACCACCGCCTGCGGTGAGGTCGTCGCCGGCACGGCAATCTGATCGCCATCGCCGAAATCGGCGATCGTCTTGATCTGCGGCTTGTTGGTTTCGAGAATAAAGGCATTGGCTCCCAAGGCGGCAAGACCGGCGACATTCTGATGACCCTTGGTCTTTTCCCAGACAATGAGCAGGCCGGGTGAGCCGAACGATCCAATATCTATATTGCCGGAAAGGACGGCATCGGTAATCGCCGGCGAGCCGGAAAAGCGCTGCACCGTGACCTTGAGATCGCCAAGCCCCGCCTTCTTTGCCTCATCGGCGAAATAACCCTGCGCTTCGGCCACAACAACCGGCAGGTAAATCAGGCCGAACTGGACGCCAATGCGTACCTCGTTGACCTCGGCGCGCGACGGCGCAGCGGCGAGCAAGGCGCAACCGGCAATGAACGCGCCCAGCACGTTTTGTCTGGTCTTATTCCGAAGCATGGCGTTCCCCTTTAATCCGCATGGGCTCTTTCTTCCGCCCGCGCCTCCTGAAGCGCGGCTCGGCCAGCCGATGTCAAACATACGGCGCGATCCGCGCCGCTCTCGATGCAGACCAGGCCCTCGATGATGGCGTCTTCCCAGACAGACAGACGCGGGCAGCTTGTGCGCCAGGCCTCCATCGCCTGCCGGTACGTGCGCGGCCTGTCCCCCACCCAGTCGAGGAATTGAATCATGATCAGACTGCGGGAATCGGACATCGGGCGCTCCGTCACCTGCGAGTATAAAGCGCATTGTCGCGGGATGCAGCCTGTCCGGCCGAAATTTTATACCGTACGCCAAGGCGCCGTGCAGCGTCGCGGAGTACGGAACAAAAGGCTCGGCCCGAGCGTTGTTGGCCGCACGTTCACCGGGTGCTATTGTGGCAATGTAATTACGGTCCGTTGAGAACAGCGAGATCGATTCCCTCAGATTTCAACACCAGGATTTTTCATGGGCATCCTCATCAGTATCCTGATCACCTTCCTTGTCATCATCCTTGTGCTTTATCTCATCAACATGCTGCCGATCGATGGCCGCGCCAAACAGATCGTGCGCATCATCGTGATCATCATCGGCGTGTTGTCGTTGTTGCGTTACCTCGCCGTCTTCTAAGAACGGTCTTGCCGCTTTGCGCCGCATCGAGGGCTACGTGATCGTTTCCGCCGACGGCATGCTGGCCGACGGTCATGCCCAGATTCCGGACTCGATCCGCAACGACGCCGATCAGCATTTCTTCCAGTCCGGACTCGACAAGGCCGCCGTCATCGTCCACGGCCGCCACTCGCACGAAGGCGGCCCGCACGCCGCCGCCCGCAAGCGGCTCGTCGTGACGCGCCAGGTCGCTGCGCTTGCGCCCGACACGGACTATCCCAACGCCGTGTTTTGGAACCCCGTCGGCGCGACGCTCGATGAAGCTCTTGAGCGAATAGGCGTGACCGACGGCACGGTGGCAGTCATCGGCGGCCCCGAAGTGTTCAGTCTATTCTTGCCGATCTACGATGCTTTCCATCTCTCACGCGCGGCGAACGCAAAGATTCCGGGCGGCCTTCCGCCCTTCACCGAGGTCGGGCCGGGCACGACGCCGGAAGATGTCTTGATGCAACACGGTCTCAAGCCGGGGCCGCGCCGCGATCTCGATGCGGCGGCAGGCATATCCGTGGTGACGTGGTCGCGCTGACGAAACCCCGCCTCGAAAAAATCATTTCGGGATTTGAATCAATTCCTTGATCTGGTCCGGCGTAAGCGGAGCTGCGAGAAATTTTTGCGCCACGGCGTCCGCCATGACGGCATCGAGACCTTTGACCTCGCCCGTCTGCATCGAGTCTTTCGGGACAAGCTGCAGCACGCGTTGCACGATATTGGGCGGCAAGCCGGAATATTCGCCGTAGATTTTCAACGCATCCGGGCTGGAATACATCCAGTCGACGGTTTCGCGGTAGGCCTGCATGAAGCGCAGGATCGCATCGTGCCGGGTTTGCAGGGTCTGCGCGCCGATCAGGTTGACGCGCACCGCGCGCGTTCGCAGCGCCGTGACGTCGTTGCCCGTCGCGATGATGCGTGTCTGGCCACTCTCGACCTTGTCGAGCCCGAACGGGGCGGCGCCGAACCCGACATCCACTTGCCCGCTCATGGTCTGCGTCAGCGTTGCAGCGATATTGCCGGTTTGCGTCGGCTTCGCGGTCAGATGGAATTGATCGATCAGCGCCAGGAGCGAGCCGTGGCTGGACGAGCCCACGGCGGAGAACGCGACGGTCTTGCCGTTCATGTCGGCGACGGTGTGAATCGGCGAATCCGCCGGGACGAACCAGTAAAGATCCGGCGCGCCTGTCATCTCGCTTGAAAGGATACGGATCGGCGCACCCTTGGCGAAGGTGCCGAGTGCGGCCGAGATGCCGGAGGCGGCGGCGATGTCGATGCTGCCGCCGATGAGGGCCTGGATCGATTCCGGCCCGGCGACGGTATAGAGGATATCGAGATCGAGACCATGTTTCTTGAAAATGCCGGCACGCTGGCCGAGTTCGGCAATGCCCGCGTCCCAGGCGCCCTTTTGCGGAATGGCGACCTTCAGCGTGTCGTCCGCCTGCGCAAAGCTGCAGGTCACGGCAAGCGACAGGACGCTGGCGGCCAGAATGACCAAACGACGCATGATTTCCTCCCGACGATGACGGTCTTAAAGCCGCCAATTATGATGGGATATGACTCTATCCTCACCCCGAGCCGGTTCAAGCGGCGTTGTCGCGCTCGACTATGAAATCGCGCAGGAACAGGCGTCCGCGCTTGGCCGCATGGGACGCGCACTGGAGGCGGCGCTCGCTACCCTGACCGAATTCGACCGCGCTTCCGCCAAGGACCGCACCGCCCGGGCAAAACTGGTGCAGGACGCCGGCGACGCGCTGTGGTGCTTCATCGTCCAACGGGAAGCATGCGGATTACGCGACCCCAGGCCGGTCATTCGCGAGTATCGCGTGCCCGCCGAAGTACAAAACCGCATGGGCACATTCGGCGCACAACGGCGCCGGTGACCGACCAAACCTTCGGCGAAGTCTTCGACTCGTCGGCTTGGCCCGGGGGGCCGGGATATGGCCGAAGCGAATTACGGCCTAATCGGGCCATTAGCAGTCCATTTACCTTTGCGGCGCCGCAAACCGGTCACGCCGGCAAGGCTTTATTCACCGATCCCAATGCATTCTTGTCGCTGTTTCAATGGCGTGGCGGCGCCCGGAGCTGTGATGCGTACCCTCCCACTTCTTGACGAACTTGAGGCCGCCCTTGCATCGGGCAGCATCGATCGCCGGATCGACATCCTGACCCAGATCACCGATCTTTTCATCAACGGCGCCGAGTATTTCTCCGAGGATCAGGTCGGCGTGTTCGATGACGTGATGGCGCGGCTGGTCAACACCATCGAGGCCCAGGCGCGCGCCAAGCTGGCGCACCGTCTGGCGCCGATCCCGAATGCGCCCTCGAACGTCATCCACATGCTCGCCTTCGATGACGACATCGAAATCGCAAGCCCGGTCCTCGTCCAGTCCGAGCGGCTCGACGACCGCGATCTTCTGGCCAACGCCAACTCAAAAAGCCAGCAGCACCTCTATGCCATCTCGCAGCGTCGGCTGCTGAGCGAGGCTGTCACCGATGTCCTGGTGGAGCGCGGCGACCGCGACGTGGTTCATTCGGTGGTGCGCAATATCGGCGCTCGTTTCTCCGATGCCGGCTTCGGCATCCTGGTCAAACGCTCGACCGGCGACGACGCGCTGGCGACCGAGGTGGGGATGCGGTCCGATATTCCAAGGCAGCATTTTCTCGTACTGCTGGAAAAGGCGTCGAGCGAGGTGCGCTCGCGGCTATTGGAGGAAAATCCGCACGCCGGCACCGCCATCAATGGCGCCGTCGCCGAAGTGGTCGGCGGCATCCGCAATGAAACACGCAACGCCTCGCCCGACTTCGCCGCCGCGCAGGTTGCCGTCGAGCGACAGAACCGCATCCGGCGGATCGGCGAGGCCGAAATCTACCAATATGCCCGCGATCGCAAGTTTGAAGAGACCGCGATAGCCCTGTCGATCATGTGCGATACACCGATCGACGTCGTCGAACGCGCGCTACTCGACCCTGGCGCGGAGATCGTGCTCATTCTCGCCAAGGTCGCCGGCCTCTCGACGACGACGACCAAGGCCATATTGCTGCTGCGCGCGGCCGATCGCGGCATGTCGGCCAAGGATCTCGATCAGGCGCTATCGAGTTTCAATCGCTTGCAGGCCGATACCGCCCGGCGCGTGCTCGGCTTCTTCCGGACCCGGGTGAAAAAACCTGCCGAACCAATGGTACCGCAAGCCGTCGCCGTCAACGGCTGACGCCAAGCCCCTTCAATCCGGCGCTGCGGCCTTTACTAAGAGCAATAGCCGGGCTGCACCTGCAGCCACGAGCCATTCGGATAGCGGTAGTAACAGCCGCCGTGCCACCAATAGTAACCGCTCCGCCGCCGCTCGCCCTCCGAAGCAATCGCGGCGCCCGCGGTCGCGCCAATCACTGCGCCGGCAACCGCGCCGCCTGCGCCGTGCCCAATCGCGCCACCGATAATGCCGCCCACTGCGCCGCCGACGATTGCCCCGGCAAGCGGATCTTGCGCCGCCGCCTGCCGCGCCGGCGTCAAAGCGGCCACCGCCAACACCATCACTGCTCCCAACATGCGCTTCATTTTTGTACCTCCGGCTTTTCACCTCGATCGGATTAGCATCGCCGAACCGCCGAGACGATGAATCCATCGGCATAATAAAACAACTTCGACGAAAGTCTGCAGCCTGATAATTGCATCCCTCAACTCCGGCTGGAACGCACGCAAGGAACGAAAGCGTGACAAAGCGTTAAAGGTTTTCTTGCAGAATTTACTTGACTCCATGCTGATTGCATTTATGTGGGGATTTAGCCGCTGGTGGTCGGTTCGCGTGGACTGATCGAGCGGCTTTCGCTTTCCGTGGCGCCGGTTCGCCGGAGTCTCGGGTTCTTATCTCTGGTTGGGGAGGACGGCATGAGCCAAAACGCCCTCTTGCGATCGGCTAAGGGCTTGGGGATCACAGGTACCGCCCGAAAAGAAGACAGGAAGACCAGACTGAAGGTGGCGACTCCGGAGCCGGAGCACGATCGCCAGGAGTTTGTCTCCAGGGATCAGGCCAAGGATCACGGCAAGGATCACACCAAGAATCATGCGAAGGATCATTTTGCCGTCCGCAACGGCGTGCGCTGCGCCGGCGTGCATCTGATCGTCGATCTGCACGGCGCCGAGCGCCTCAACGACATCGAGCATATCGAGGCGACCTTGCGGCGCTGCGTCGACGCCGCGCGCGCGACGCTCTTGCACATTCACCTGCATCACTTTCAGCCGAGCGGCGTGTCGGGCGTGGCGGTGCTGGCGGAAAGCCACATCTCCATCCACACTTGGCCGGAAGCGGGCTACGCCGCTCTCGACATTTTCATGTGCGGCTCGGCCGAACCGGACAATTGCATCCCGGTGCTGCGCGAGGCGTTTTCTGCGAAGCGCGTGGGCGTGAACGAGCTGTTGCGCGGTCAAGACGCCTGAGCCGGAGGCCACGCGGTGCACGTTAAGCGGCCGGGCAAGGTCCCGGCCGTTTTGTTATGAGGATGACATGGCACCGAAACGCCACGCGAAGAAGCCCGCAAAAAAGCGCTGGATTGCTGAAACGCTGTTCGACGACCTCGGCTTCCGCATGAGCTTCCAGGTCGACAAGGTGCTCTACGAACTGCAAACCGAGCACCAGCATCTCGTGCTGTTCGAGCAACGTTATTTCGGCAAAATGCTGATGCTCGACGGCGCCACCCAGATCTCGAAGAAAGATGAATTCATCTACCAGGAGATGATGTCGCACGTGCCGCTGTTCGCGCACGGCAATGCCGCCGATGTTCTCATCATCGGCGGCGGCGATTGCGGCATCGCCGAAGAGGTCCTCAAGCACAAGACGGTCAAGCGTCTCACCCAGGTCGAAATCGACCCCAAGGTGATCGAATTCGCCAAGGAGCATTTCCCGGAATTCACCAAACCGGTCTTTGCCGACAAGCGCTTCGAATCCATCATCGATGACGGCGCCAAATACGTCGCCAAGACCGACCGGCGTTTTGACGTCATTATCGTCGACTCCACCGATCCGCAGGGGCCGGGAAAAATCCTGTTCGGCCAGAAGTTCTATTCCGGCTGCCGGCGCTGCATGAAAGACGGCGGCATTCTAGTAACGCAGAACGGTGTGCCGTTCTTTCAGAAGAACGAGCTGACGGCAACGATGTCGAAATTCCGGCGTCTGTTTGCGGATGCCACCTGCTATGTGGCTGCGATTCCGGTTTATGTCGGCGGCCACATGGCGATGGGTTTTGCGACCGACAACAAGCGGCTACGGCAATTGCCGGTCAAAGCCATCGCCGGCCGCTATCGTAAAGCGGGCAGCTTCAAGACGAAATACTGGACGCCTGAAGTCCACGTCGCCGCTTTCGCGCAGCCGCGTTTCATCGCCGACCTCGTGGCGAAGACGAAACCGCGACGCTAGATCATTTCCCGGCGATACGTTCATTCGACGGCATTGCCCTCTCCGGCTTGCGGGAGGATGATGACGCATGAGTTTCTTTCCCGCCAAGGATCCTGCCTTCGGTGACGCGCGCACCAGCGACGCGATAGACCAGGTGATCGTACCGCGCACGGTCGATCTCGGCGGGTTCCAGGTCCATCGCGCGCTGCCGTCGGCCCGTTCGCGGATGGTGGGGCCTTTCATATTTTTCGATCATTTCGGACCCGCCGTATTTCGCGCCGGCGACGGCGTCGACGTGCGGCCGCATCCGCATATCGGCCTTGCAACCGTCACCTATCTTTTCGACGGCGAGATCGTGCATCGCGACAGTCTCGGCACTGCACTGCCGATCCGACCCGGAGCGGTGAACTGGATGACGGCCGGGCGCGGCATCGTGCATTCCGAGCGCACCGCTGCCGATCACCGCGACGGTGGCGAACCATTGCACGGCCTGCAATTGTGGGTGGCGCTGCCGATGAAGGATGAAGAGACCGCGCCGGCCTTCGCGCATACGGCTGCCGCCGATATTCCCGAACTGCGCGAAGATGGGCTGACATTGCGCGTCGTGGCGGGAGGCATGCACGGCTTGCGATCGCCGGTCGTGACATCATGGGAAACCATTTTCGTGGTGGCGCGGCTCACGGCTGGAACAGTCCTGCCGGTTGACGCCGAACACGAGGAACGCGCGCTCTATGTCCTTGCCGGCGAGATCGAAATCGCCGGCGACCGGCACGGGCCGGAACGGCTCCTTGTTCTCAAACCGGGCGACCGCATCGACGTCAAGGCTGTTTCCGACGCGCACGTCATCCTCGTCGGCGGCGCCGCAATGGACGGACCGCGCCACATCTGGTGGAATTTCGTCTCTTCCCGCAAAGACCGTATCGAAGCGGCGAAGGCCGATTGGAAATCGGGACGATTCGATATTGTTCCGGGAGACACGGCTGAATTCATCCCGCTGCCGCCAGACTAAGCGCGAGCCGGGACTCTCGGTACAGACCGCCGCGTTGCCGGACTCCGGGGAGACGTTGCTTTTTGTGCAGCATGGTGCGGCCCAACGAAAGGAGCCTGCGGTGACCCGCTTCATTCATCGACGTTTTGTCG
Source organism: uncultured Alphaproteobacteria bacterium (assembly GCA_963808205.1). GTDB lineage: Bacteria > Pseudomonadota > Alphaproteobacteria > Rhizobiales > Xanthobacteraceae > BOG-931. Next base: position 472,617 of record CAWEER010000003.1, on the reverse strand, counting down.
GCCTGATAGTCGGCGCGATCTGCTTGATGATCGCAATGGCCGCTCCGGTCCGGGCCGAATCCGGCCTTGAGCGTGCCTATCGCATCATCGGCAGCAGACAATTCGTCGATCTCACCCACGCATTCAGCCCGGACACGCCGGTGTGGGCGGGGTTCGGCCAAGCCAGATTTTCGCCTGCCGCAGATCCAAAGACTGGAGAGCCCTACACCATTCCGAAAGACGAATTCCGCTCCACCTATTACCAGATGGTCGGGCAATACGGCACGCATGTCGATCCGCCGGCGCATTTCGCCGAGAACGGAATCACCATGGATCAAATTCCGCTCAAGGACATGATCTTGCGGCTGGTCGTGCTCGACGACACCCCCTATCTCGGCAAGGATCCGAACCACGCATTTTCGATCGCCGATCTAAAAGCCTGGGAACGTGAACACGGTCGTGTGCCGAAGGGCGCCTTCGCTGCATTGCGCACGGACATGTACAAAGATTGGGATTCCAATCCCGAACGGTTCAAGAGAAGCCCGTTTCCAGCATGGGCTTTCGAAACAATAAAATACCTCTACGAAAATCGCGGCGTCACGGCGACCGGCCACGAGTTCATGGACACCGACACGACCGACAAGATGAATTCCGAGACCTACATTATGCAGCACGGCCACTATCAGATCGAAGTCATGTCCAATCTCGATAAAGTGCCGGCGACCGGCGCGCTGATCGTGGTGACGTGGCCGAAAGTGAAGAACGGCCTCGGCTTTCCAGCGCGTGCGATTGCGATTTTGCCGTAACGTATCGGAAGATTATCGTTCAACCAGAGGTCGACAACAACAATGCACGGTCGCTTGCCCGGCTTCTCTATTGGCCTTTGGATTGCCCTGTTGGGCGCCGGCATTGCGCTGGCAAAAGACGCCGTTCCCAACATCTCAATCAACAAGAAGTATGTCGAGATTTCCGTGACGATCGACGCCGCGTTCAAACCTGTCGCCGGCCTCTTCGCCAACTGTCTTGCGGAAGGAAAATCATGGGCGGCCAAGATGGACAGCGCCACGACCTCCGAGTGGCACACCAATCCATCGGCATTCCGTGACGGGATCGGATGGAATTACGACCGCGACTACGCCCTGCGCTCGAACATTGGCCATTACGCCAGCGTCGTGCGAAGCGACTCGACCTTCGCGGGCGGCGCACACCCCAATCAGGAGATCGACACCATCCTGTGGGACAGTGCCGGGCAGAAGCGCATCAGTGCTCGTCCGTTCTTCGCCGAGACGGCGGACAACGGACAGACCATGACCGCTTTGGCGAAGCTCGCCAGCGTTGCCGTTGCCGCGAAAAAACTGGCGAACGACTTCAACGGTTATGAGGACAATGATGATACCCCTGCTTCAAAGATGACGCCGGAGCAGGAAATACAGAAGGACCAGTTCATCAGGGACGGCATCAAGCCCGCCCTCCTCCAGCTCGGTCCCGTCACGCTTGCTCCCTCCACGGAAGGCGGCAAGAGCTCAGGCCTGACGTTCCATTATTCGCCCTACGCTGTGGGACCATACGTCGAGGGGCCGTACACCGTCTTCGTGCCATGGACGGCATTCCAGCAATATCTTTCCAACGACGGAAAGGCACTGTTCGGCGGCACTCGCCCGCATGCCGACGAGGAGAATTGGCAATAGCCGGCCCGTGACGAATACGGGCCGGTCTTTCGCGGTCATGCAGCGTTACGCTGGGCTCTCAGCCACGCTTCGATCTCGCGCTCGGCTTCGGCTTTGGCAAAGCCGTACCGTGCCCGCAGACGGCCGGCCAATTCCTTGCGGCGGCCCCCGATACGCGTGACATCCTCGTCGGTAAGCTTGGCCCAGTTATTGCGGATCCTGCCCTTGAACGTCATCCAATTGACCTCAATCTGGTCCCAGTTCATCGATTGTCTCCCTGCTGAAGGTGGACACACGACGCCACCCACGCCGCGCCGTTCTTGAAGGCGCGATGTCAGCGGCGCGATGCGGCCTGAATTCGGCAACGGCGGGGTCATTCCGAGATCAATCTTGGCGCGCTTCGGGCATAACGATGATGTCAATTAAGAATGCTGCTATGGCCCGCCTTTCGTTCCCCGATATTTCCGGCGTGGTTGCAATTCGCTAAATTGCGATGGTGAAACTCCGCCGATCCCGCTACCACCGGCCGCATGAACATCATGTCCGTACAATGAATCAGGATTGGCCCGTGCGCCGGCACCTGCCAAAGCTCCTGGCCTTGGCCGGCCTCGCGATGCTTGCCGGCTGCATCGATTCCACGACACCGCTCCTGACCGATGGACAGGCACTCCTTGGTGAGCGGCCACGGCTGCAGTTTTATGTGTTGCGCGACGGCAAGGCCCAGGAGCCGACGACAGAGACGTTCGCCTGGCGCGACGGCCGCTATGTTCCGATCCACGGCACGGCGCATGATCTCGGTGCGTTCTCGCTGCACAGCTTTGAGGGTGGCGATCTGATCGTGCAGAGCATGCGGCCGGGACGCCCGGCCGAATACGCGATCGCGCGAAAGCTCGCCGACGGCACATTCCTCCTCGTCGCCATCGACGAGACCGATGCGGACGAGGCGACGCGAGGCAGGCTTTGCGGCAAGGAGGCTGGCACCGCCTGCCGCGTTGCGACGCGCGATGGCATTATGGCATTTGCGCGCGCCACCGCAGGCAAGTCGCATTCAACAGGCGGACTCGCCGTTCTTCTGGCAGGGCATTAGCTTGACGGACCAGGCGCGCTCGACGAAGACACATAATGGCCCCGCCCTCCCCGCCTCCTGACGTCGAAAGACTCGCGCGCGACATCCGCGCCGGCGAGCGTACCGTGTTGTCGCGCGCCATTACGCTGATCGAGAGCAAACGGGCCGATCATCGCCGCAGCGCCGCAGCATTGACCCAGGCCCTGCTTGGAGAAACCGGCAAGGCGGTGCGCGTCGGCATTACCGGGGCGCCCGGTGTCGGCAAGTCGACCATGATCGACACCCTCGGCAGCATGCTCACCCGGCAAGGCCACAAGGTCGCGGTGTTGGCGGTCGACCCGTCGTCGCGCCGCACCGGCGGATCGATCCTCGCCGATAAAACGCGGATGGCTAATCTCGCCAACGATGCCAATGCTTTTATCCGCCCATCGCCGTCTTCGGGAACGCTTGGCGGCGTGGCGGCAAAAACGCGCGAGACCATGCTGCTGTGCGAGGCGGCAGGCTATGACGTGATCCTGGTCGAGACCGTCGGCGTCGGCCAGTCGGAAGTCGCGGTCGCCGACATGACGGATTTCTTTCTGGTGCTGGCGCTGCCGGGTGCCGGCGACGAATTGCAGGCGCTGAAAAAGGGCGTTGTCGAACTCGCCGACATGATCGCGGTCAACAAGGCCGACGGCGACAATCTCTCCCGCGCAACACTCGCCGCGTCGCAATATGGCGCGGCGCTCCACATTCTCTCGCCGCGGTCGCCCAACTGGTCGCCGCCGGTCATCACCTGCTCGGCGCTCAAGGGCGACGGCATCGAGGCGTTGTGGTCGCACATCCTCGACCATCGCCAGCGGCTCACGGCGTCGGGCGAACTCGCAGCGCGGCGCGGCGAACAGCAGGTGAAATGGATGTGGACCATGCTCGAGGAACGCCTGTTCGAGCCGCTGCGGAACGACCGCTCCCTCAAGGCCGCATTGCCGCGCCTCGAGGCCGACGTCGCGGCCGGCCGGCTGGCGCCGGCCTCCGCTGTCGAACAGATCGCCAAGATGCTGGCAGTGTGAAGCCATGCGGGTCCTTCTTGCCGGCTTCGGACCGTTTCCCGGCGCGCCGTTCAATCCAAGTGCGCGCGTGGCTACAGCGCTCGCCCGCCGGCGGCGTCCGGCTCTCGCCGACGTCGAGCGTTGCGTTCATGTCTTCGCCACCGTCTATGCTTCGGTCGATCGCGACCTGCCAAAACTCTTCGCGCAAAAGCCGGACATCGTCCTGATATTCGGCCTTGCCGGCCGCCGGCGTCACCTCTGCATCGAGACACGGGCCCGTAACGCCATATCGGTCCTGTTTCCGGATGCGAGCGGCTATCGGCCACCGCGCGGCGCGATCGCGCCAGGAAAGGCCTCGTCGCTCCAAGGCAAAGCACCATTCGCGCGGCTTCTCGGCGCGGCGCGTCCGGCCGGCGTGCCGGCGCGGTTGTCGCGCGATGCCGGGCGGTATCTTTGCAACTATGCCTATTGGCAGGCACTGCAGCGGGCCGGCGACAACGGCCCCCTGGTACAGTTCGTTCATATCCCGCCGGTGCGCTCTATCCCGCTGAGGCAGCGGCGGATCGGGCATCGTCCGCCCTCGCTTGCGGGCCTTGTCCACGCGGCCGAAGCGATCCTGATCGCACTGATCGCCGCAAAGCGCGCAAGACTTTGCGCAAAATCGCGTTAGTCATATTAAATTCGCGGGCCTAGGCTGAATTACAGCTTTTCACTCGTGGGAACGAGCCATGCGGCGGCTGACCATCGTGGTCCCGGTGCTCGATGAGGCACCGATCATCGCCGGTGCGCTGCGAGCGCTCGAACCGCTGCGCCAACGCGGTGCCGAGGTCATCGTGGTGGATGGCGGCTCAAGCGATGGCACCTGCCGCCTTGCGCAGCTCTTTGCCGACCGTGTCATTACAGCGCCTCGCGGCCGCGCCGCACCGCTCAATGCCGGCGCTGCGCTCGGCGCCGGGGATACGCTTCTGTTCCTGCACGCCGACACTGCGCTGCCCGAAAATGCTGATCGCCTGATCGAGACCGCGCTGGCGCGTCGCGTTTGGGGCCGTTTTGACCTGCGCATCGCCGGACGGCATCGATTCCTTGCCGTCGTCGCCCGCCTGATCAACTGGCGCTCCCGGCTGACCGGCATCGCCACCGGCGATCAGGCGATCTTCGTCACCCGCGAGGCGTTTCTGGCGGTCGGCGGTTTTCCGGATCTGCCGCTCATGGAGGACATCGCGATCTCGCACCGGCTCAAGCGCCTGTGCCCGCCCGCCTGCATTGCCACACCGGTGACCACTTCGGGCCGGCGCTGGGACGAAAACGGCTTGATCCGCACCATTATGCTGATGTGGTGGCTGCGGCTTGCTTATTACCTGGGAGCCAAACCGGCGCGGCTTGCGCTTCGCTACGGCGCTGCATCACCCGCGCACGGCCGCGCCGGGCCATAGAGCGGGCGCGGAGCGCGCATATTGCACCGGGCGGGTAACATCGGCCCCGAGCGTTTCCGCCGCATGCCAGCCCCAGTGCGGATCATCGAGAAAAGCCCGCGCCAGAGCGATCATGTCCGCCTTGCCTTCGGCGATGATCGCTTCCGCCTGCCTGGCGCCGGCGATCATCCCGACAACGCGGGTGGCGATGCCCGCCTCGCGGCGTACCTGCTCCGCAACCGGCACATTGAAGCCCGGATCGGTGGACCAGCGGCTCTCCGGCGTGATGTTGCCGGAGGAAATATCGACGTAGTCGAGGCCTGCTTTTTTCAAAGCCTTGGCAAGCGTCACGGCATCCGCACCAGTGAGGCCACCTTCGACCCAGTCGGTGCCGGTGATGCGCGCGCCGAGCGGAATGCCGCGAGGCACTGCGGCACGCACGTCACCCACCACGTCGAGCGGAAAACGCATGCGGTTTTCCATCGCGCCGCCCCATTCGTCGTTGCGCTTGTTCGACAGCGGCGAGACAAAGCTGTGCAGCAGATAGCCATGCGCGAAATGCAGCTCGATGGCATCGAAACCGACGCGCACCGCGCGTTTTGCTGAATCGGTGAAGCACCGGCGCACATGGCCCATATCGTCCTCGGTCATGGCGCGTGGCGTATGCCAGCCTGGCCCGAACGGCAGCGCCGAGGGCGCGATCGTCTGCCAGGGATCCTGATCTGCCGGGAGCGCCTTGGCGCCTTCCCAGGGACGCTGCGAGGAGGCTTTGCGGCCGGCATGCGCCAGTTGAATGCCGAGCTTGGCGCTGCCGATGCGCCGGCAATGGGCAACGATGCGCGCAATCGCATCCTCGCAGGCGTCCGAATAAAGCCCGAGGCAGCCATGCGTGATGCGGCCATGGCGCTCGACATGCGTCGCCTCGAGGATCAGGAGGCCGGCGCCGGAATTCGCCAGCATGCCGAGATGCGTCATGTGCCAATCGTTGCCGACGCCGTCATTGGCGCTGTACTGGCACATCGGGGCCACAACAATGCGGTTCGGCACGGTCAGGTCGGCAAGTTTTATGGGCGAGAACAGAGCGCTCGGCATTGCTGATCACATGCGGCTGGAGGTTGAGAAAACGGATCAAAGCGCGCGGATTGGCGGGCGCTTCGCGTGGGGTCCGATCTGTGGATAACGCGGCGCGCAGCCGCGAGTCCAGCCCGGCGGCCGCCCTAGTCAGGCCATTTCGGAGCCGGCATGCCGGCCGGCGGCGCCCGCGGAGGCACCAGATCGCCGATTTCCAGCGGCAGATCGTAGTCATCATCGTTCAGCGTCACGCCGGCGATGCTCGCCCACTGCTCGCGGACGCGCAGCACCTTTCTCATCTCGTCGAGAAATTCCGCCTGCGTGTAGTAGTGCCGCCAGCGCCCGGTATCGCAAAGTTCAATGAAATGTTCCTGCCGACGCTCGACGAGTGCGAGCCATCTGCGCGCGATACTGTCGTACGGACTGTCCTGCCGTTCCGACATGAGTGAGCCAAAAGCGCCTGTGAAATGGGCGCTTTCGGATAATCAGCGTTTGTTTGTTGATTCGGCAACAAAAATGAATGTTGCACCGCACGGACTATTTGTTGACTTCCAGTTTGTGGATAAGACCGTGCAAAACTGATTCGGACTTAAAGCGTTACGCGCAACCGGTTCGCCAGTTCGCCGACAATGCCGCGCCGAAAAACCATCACGCAGGCGACGAAGATCGCGCCCTGGATCACCAGGACCCATTGGCCGAATGGCGCGAGATAATTCTCCAGTGCAACGATGAAGAATGCGCCGACGAAGGGGCCGAAAACCGTGCCCAGTCCGCCGACAAGCGTCATCAGCACGACCTCGCCTGACATATTCCAATGCACGTCCGTCAGCGACGCGAGTTGAAACACCAGCGATTTCATCGATCCGGCGAGCCCCGCGAGCGTCGCCGACAACACGAACGCGACGAGCTTGTAGCGGTCGGTATTGTAACCGAGAGAGATCGCCCGCTGCTCGTTCTCGCGGATCGCCTTGAGAACTTCGCCGAACGGCGAATTGATGATCCGGTAGATCAGGAAAAACGCGGCAAGTACGACGACAAGGACGAAAACATACATCGTCGTTTCATTGCTGAGATCGAACACACCGAACAGGCGGCCGCGCGGCACAGCCTGGATGCCGTCCTCGCCGCCGGTCAGTTTTACGCGCAATGCGACCAGATACATCATCTGCGCGAGCGCCAGCGTGATCATGGCGAAATAGATGCCTTGGCGGCGGATTGCGATGACGCCGGCGATGACGCCAAGCCCGGCCGCCGTCGCCGTGCCGATGACGATCGCGATCTCCGGCGGCAGACCCCAGGATTTTGCGGCATACGCGCAAAGATAGCTCGCCCAGCCGAAATAAAGCGCATGGCCGAACGAGACGAGGCCGACATAGCCGATCAAAAGATTGAAGGCACAGGCGAACAGCGCAAAACACAACGCCTTCTCGACGAAGACCGGATACAAAACGAACGGCGCGACGACAAGAAACAGCACCATGACCGTCGCGGCCACGGCCTGACTCACATCCGAGTTGCGATGCAATCTTGCAACGGGGGCCTCGACCGCGCTCGTCATCACGCTCTCCGCCCGAACATTCCGGCCGGCCGGACCAGCAGTACGACGATCATGATGGCGAAGATCACCGTGTTGGAGGCTTCCGGGAAGAACACCTTGGTCAGGCCTTCAACAATGCCGAGCGCAAACCCGGTGACGATTGCGCCCATGATCGAGCCCATGCCGCCGATCACCACGACGGCGAACACCACGATGATGATGTCGGACCCCATCTGCGGCGAGACGTTGTAGATCGGCGCCGCCATGACGCCGGCGAGACCCGCCAGGCCGACGCCGAACCCGTAGGTCAGTGTCACCATGCGCGGAACGTTGATGCCGAAGGCGCGAACCAGCGTCGGGTTTTCGGTCGCTGCGCGAAGGTAGGAGCCAAGCCGTGTCCGCTCGATTGCGAACCAGGTGACAAAACACACGACAAGCGAGAAGGCGATCACCCAGGCGCGATAGTTTGGCAGGAACATGAAGCCGAGATTGCGGCCGCCTTGGAGCAACTCCGGCACTGCATAGGGCTGTCCCGAAGAGCCGTAATAATTGCGGAACAGGCCCTCGATGATCAGCGCCAGGCCGAAGGTGAGGATCAAGCCATAAAGATGGTCGAGCTTTTGCAAATGCCTGAGGAACAGCCGCTCGATGACGATACCGGTGGCGCCGATCAGTATCGGCGCAATGATCAGCGCCAGCCAGTAGTTGATGCCGAAATACTGCAGCAGCATGTAGGCGGCGAATGCGCCCATCATGTACTGCGCGCCGTGCGAGAAATTGATGATGTTGAGCATGCCGAAGATGACGGCAAGCCCGAGACTTAAGAGCGCATAGAACGAACCGTTGATCAGGCCGAGCAATAGCTGCCCGAACAGCGCCTGCGACGGAATACCGAAAATTTCGAACATCAGGAGCCGCCGGGGTTCGCCTCTCCCCGCGACCGGGGAGAGGCGTCGCGCGTCAGTTGCTTGTCACCATTGGGCAATTGCCGTCCTTCAGCGGCCGGAACGCTTCGTCCGCCGGAATAGTGGCTCGCAGCTTGTAATCGTCACCCGGATATTTCGACTCTTCAGGCGTCTTCACCTGGAAAAGATAGGCCGGATGAATCTGTGCGGCCGTCGGCGCGGACGCTGCCTTTACCGAACAGCGGATCGTCGGTCGGCATCGCCTTCATCTGGGCGACCACTGCTTTGCCGTCGGCGGCGCTCTTGAGAGCGGCGACAGCCTTCAGGTAATGCGTGACCGCCGAGTAGACGCCGGCCTGGACCATGGTCGGGAACTTGCCCGGCATCTGGGCCTGCCAGCGCTTGGTGAACGCCCGGTTGGCATCGGTCATGTCCCAATACCACGTGGCAGTCAAAACCAGTCCTTGTGCCGTCTTTAGACCGAGTGAGTTCACGTCGCTGATGAATACGAGCAGGCCGGCGAATTGCTGGCCACCCGCTGCGATGCCGAATTCGGCGCCTTGCTTGATCGAATTGATGGTATCGCCGCCGGCATTGGCCAGGCCGATGATCTTTGCCTTCGAAGCCTGCGCCTGAAGCAGATACGACGAGAAGTCGCTGGTGTTCAGCGGGTGAGCTACAGCACCGAGCACTTTGCCGCCGTTGGCGAGCACGACTGCGGTGGTGTCGCGTTCCAGAGCATGGCCGAAGGCATAGTCGGCGGTGAGAAAGAACCAGGTGTCGCCGCCGGTTTTCACCAGCGCCTTGCCGGTACCGTTGGCCAGCATCCACGTGTCGTAGGTCCAGTGGATGGTATCTGGCGAGCATTTCGGTCCGGTGAGATCGGAACTCGCCGCACCGGAGACGATGAACACCTTGTTCTTCTCGCGCGCCACTTCGTTGACCGCGAGAGCGACGCCGGAATTCGGAACGTCCACGATCATGTCGACGTGGTCGACGTCATACCACTGCCGCGCCAGATTTGCGCCGACGTCGGGCTTGTTCTGCATGTCGCCGGTGACGATATCCACCTTCAGACCGTGCGCCGCGGGATTGAAATCCTCTACCGCCAATTTAGCGGCCACGACCGACCCGGGACCGCCGAGGTCGGCATAGAGCCCCGACATGTCGCTCATCACGCCGATCTTGACCGCCAGGTCTTCGGCTTGTGCGGCGGTGCCGATAAACGCGGCTACTGCAAACAACGCTACGCCTGCGAGTTTCATTTTGTATCTCCCATGTAACCGTTCGGTACCATTGACTTCGAATTCGCGATCTCAGTTGCTGGTGAGCATCGGGCAGTTGTCATCTTTCATCGGCCGGAAGGCCTCATCCGCCGGGATGGTGGCCCGCAGCTTGTAGACGTCGCCCGGATATTTCGATTCTTCGGGCTTCTTCACCTCGAAGAGATAAGCGGGATGGATCTTGCGGCCGTCGGCGCGCACGATGCCCTTGCCGAACACTGGATCGTCGGTGGGGATTTCCTTCATCTTGGCGACTTCGGCCTTGCCGTCGGCGGCGCTTTTAAGCGCGGCGACGGCTTTCAAATAGTGCAATGTCGCCGCGTAATCGCCGGCCTGGTTCATATTCGGAAATTTTCCCGGCACCTTGGCTTGCCAGCGTTTCGACCAGGCGCGGGTCGTGTCGTTCATGTCCCAGTAAAAGGTCTCGGTGAGAACCAGACCTTGCGCAACCTTCAGACCAAGCGCCTCGACGTCGCCGATGTAGAACAAGAGCGCCGCGAAGTGCTGCCCGCCGGCCGTGATGCCGAATTCAGAGCCCTGCTTGATCGAATTGATCGTGTCGCCGCCGGCATTGGCAAGCCCGATGATTTTCGCTTTCGAACCTTGCGCCTGAAGCAGGAACGACGAGAAATCCTGGTTGTTCAGCGGATGGCTCACGCTGCCGAGCACCTTGCCGCCATTGGCCAACACGACCGCGGTCGCATCGCGCTCGAGTGCATGGCCGAAGGCGTAATCGGCGGTGAGGAAAAACCATGTGTCACCGCCCGATTTCGCCAAGGCGCCGGCGGTGCTGTGGGCGAGCATCCAGGTGTCGTAGGTCCAGTGCACGGTGTTCGGCGAACACTTCGTCCCGGTGAGATCGGAGATCGCCGCGCCGGAGATCAGCAACACCTTGTTCTTTTCCCGGGCGACTTCGCTCACGGCGAGCGCCACACCGGAATTCGGCACGTCGATGATTGCGTCAACCTTGTCGACGTCGAACCATTGTCGCGCAATGTTCGAGCCGATGTCCGGTTTGTTCTGGTGGTCGGCGCTGATGACGTCGACCTTCATGCCATGGGCGGCCGGATTGAAATCTTCGACCGCCATATTGACCGCGGCGACCGAGCCGACGCCATTGTCGTCGGCGTAAAGACTCGACATGTCGGTAAGCACGCCGATCTTGACGCTGGTGGTCTGTGCTTGCGCCGCGCTCGCGATCAGTGCGGCGCCGGCAAATACCAAGCTGGCTGCAAACCTCATGATGCTCCCCCCTGCTAAACGGGCTTTTGCCCTTGCCGTCACTATATCAAACTCCCAGATAGTCGTGCAGCTTATCCATGTTGGCCGTGAGCTCCGGAGTCGAGAATTCGTCAACGATCCGGCCGTGTTCCATGACGTAATGCCGGTCGGCGACCGTGGCGGCGAACTGGAAATTCTGCTCGACCAGCAACACCGTAAATCCTTGCGCCTTCAGCATGCCGACGGTTTGACGGATCTGCTGGATGATGACCGGCGCCAGCCCTTCTGTCGGCTCGTCGAGGAGCAAAAGACGCGCGCCGGTGCGCAGGATGCGGCCGATCGCCAGCATCTGCTGCTCGCCGCCGGACAGTTTCGTGCCCTGACTGTTCAAGCGCTCGCGCAAATTGGGGAACAGCGCAAAGATGCGATCGAGATCGAGGCCGCCCGGCCGCACCTGTGGCGGCAAGAGCAGATTTTCGCGCACATCGAGGCTCGAGAAGATGCCGCGCTCCTCCGGACAGAAGGCGATGCCGGCACGCGCGATGACGTTCGACGGTTTGCCGACCAGCTCTTGTCCCTCGAAGCGCACCGAGCCACTACGCTGATCGACAATGCCCATGATCGCTTTGAGCGTCGTGGTCTTGCCGACGCCGTTGCGCCCAAGGAGCGTCACCACCTCGCCCGCCCGCACATCGAATGTCACGCCGTGCAGAATATGCGACTCGCCATACCAGGCTTCGAGGCCGTTCACCGCGAGCAGGGCGCGCGTCCCGGATGCACTTTTCTCAAGCATGACCGGTCCCCAGATAGGCCTCGCGCACCGCGGGATTGGCCGAAACGGTCTCGTAGTCGCCTTCGGCAAGCACCTGGCCGCGGGTGAGCACGGTGATGCGATCGCAAAGATCGGCGACCACGCTGAGATTGTGCTCGACCATCAAGACGGTGCGGGTGGCGGCGACCGTTTTGATGAGCGCACTGATGCGGCCGATGTCGGCATGGCCCATGCCGGCCATCGGCTCGTCGAGCAGCAGCAATTCCGGATCGAGCGCGAGCGTGGTCGCGATTTCCAGCGCCCGTTTATGTCCGTAGGGCAGTTCAACGGCCAATGCATTGGTATGGGGCGTCAGCCCGACATCGGCGATCAGCGCCAGGGCGCGCTCGTCGAGCGCATGAAGCACGCGCTTCGAGCGCCAGAAATCGAACGAGCCGCCGCGCTTGCGCTGCAGGGCGATGCGCACGTTCTCCAGCACCGTCAGATGCGGAAACACTGCGGAAATCTGAAACGAGCGCACCACCCCGAGTTGCGCCACGTCGGCAGCCTTGAGCGCGGTGATGTCGCGGCCGTTAAAAACAATACGGCCCCGCGTCGGGGCGAGGAATTTGCTCAAAAGGTTGAAACAGGTGGTTTTCCCGGCACCATTCGGACCGATCATGGCGTGAATGGAGCCGCGTGCGACGCGCAGATTAACCGCACGCACCGCAACAAAGCCGGCAAAGTCCTTTGTCAGGTCTTCCGTCTCAAGAACCGTATCACCACTCACAACATTCCCCCACGGCGGCCATTGTCCGCATGTTTTGCGCGGGCGTAAAGGGGACAAGACCGCGCGATATCCCGGCGCGCGTGCGGCGCGGGGAATGGGCTCATCCGTCATCTGAAAATGATGACCCGCCCGGAGGGGACGGGACCGGGCGGGTCTGAAAATCGGCGCTGGCGTCGGGGGAGAAGCGCGCCGATGGCAGCACCTTGCGCCACCGGTTATTGGTCGCGGCAGGCACGCCGCGGGTTCAAGCGATAATAACCTTTTATTTATAATAGGTTATGTATTACGCCGCTTTTATGGGCTGGCTTCGGCCGGTTCGGCTGGTTCGGCGGATTCGACGATGCGCTCCTGGCGCATTCGCGAAATGACGCGGCCAAGTTCTTCCTTGGCGAGTGATGTCATTGCGATCCTGACCCGATAAAGGCCGCCGGGCGTCGGACCGTCGACCAAAGCGGCCTGGTAGTTCTGCAAGAAATTCGTGATTTCAGCAGCGCTCGCCTGCCGCGCAAAGCGCACCATCGCGAACGTGCCGTGGTGATGCTCGATGCTCACGCCAGCGGTCTCGCCGGACGCCTGCGGCTTGGTGAAAACGTCAACGATCATGAACGATTGCAATGCGATCGCAAGCACGGCGAAGGATGCCGCAACCGCCATCGTGCGCGGCGACAGATTGGCAAAGAAACCGGTCAGCCAGGTGGCCGCGGCGCCCCGCACGGGCCTGCGGGCGGCCAGCGTTTCGGCGTCGATTGCCGCCATCAGCCTGTCCATAACCTGCGGCGGCGGCGCGCCGAGTGTTTCGTTGAGATGAATCGTTTCGGCGAGTTCCTCGCGCACCAGATCAATCTGCCGCGACAGTTCCGCATCGTCGCGCAGTACCTCTTCGACGCGCTGGCGGTCACGGCGGCGCAGCGTGCCGGCCGCATACCACGGCAGCAAAGCTTCGATATCTCCAGGCTCGCGCGCGGAATTGATCACTGTCATGGCCAACCTCGGTCAATGCCCGCCATTCTGCAGAGTTCTCCCAGTTTCTTGCGTGCGTAGAACATTCGCGTCTTCACGGTGTTCTCCGGAATTCCAATGATCCGAGCGACCTCTTCCACCGATTTCTCGTGGTAATAGACGAGATCGATGACTTCCCGGTGCTCGCGTGACAGCGCGGCGAGGCATTTTCGCAGTTTCTCGCCCTTGTCCTGTTTTGTAACGGCAACTTCCGGATTGTCCGAAGTTTCCTCGATGGCCTCCGCAGCCTCGTCCTCAAGCCGGTCCTCGCGCCGCTTACGCAACAGCGACAACGCCTTGAAACGGGCAATCGCGATGAGCCAGGTCGAGACGGCACTGCGGCCCTCGAAACGATTGGCCTGACGCCACACGTCCAAAAAGACTTCGCCAATGACATCTTCCGCCGCCATCTGGTCGCGCAACAGACGAAGCACGTATCGATAGATACGAACATGGTGCCGTGCGAACAGCACCTGCATCGCAAGCCGGTCACCCCGGGCAATGCGGCTAATCAGCGTCTCGTCTGCCGGTGCCTGCATCGCCCTTGAGGTCGGCTCATCCGTTTGTCGCGGTTAAATGGCGGAAGGTTCAAATACTCGTGAGGAACTTCGCGCAGGTCGATATGCCGGCGAGAAAATGAAATTCCCTCACACCGTCATAAGCTTAGCTATTTCACCGAGCAAGCCCGCCGCCGCGGGCGCAAGTTGCCCGCGATGGAGCCCGAGCGCAAGGGCGCGTCTGCAGCCTAGCGGCGCGAACCGGGAGGGGCTTCTTCCAGCGGCTTTTCCTCGAGAAGAATGACCGACAGGAACGCCACGGCGAGGGTAGCGGCGATAGCGAAGAACACGGCCGCGAAGGTCGAAAGCGATGTATTTCCCAAAAAGCTCTGGCCCAGCGTTCCGCCCACCGCACCGACTGGCGCCCGCGCCAGCACGATGGCGCCGAAAATGGCGATCAGGATCGTACTGACGAGCGTGCGCGTGAAATTCATGGTGCCAAGCCCCGCGCCCAGATCGCGCATATGGACGGTGTTCTGCAACGCCACCTGCGTCAGCGGCGCGGTCGGCCCGAAACCGATGCCGATCAGGAACAGGATGATTTCGAACTTCCCCGACGTCATGCTGCCGGCCGAAAAAGCAAGCGCGAAAACCGCGCCGATGCCGACGACGAGGAAGCAGAGTGGCAAGAGTTTGTAGCGCTGCACGCGACCGAGAAGTTGACTGGAAACGCCCGCGCTGCCGTTCAGCGTGACCATCAGAATGACGAGACTCAATCCCGCCGATGTCGGCGACCAGCCGAGCGCGCTTTGTAGATACATCGGCAGGAAAATGTTGAGACTGATGATAGCGCCCCAACCGAACGAATGTGCCGCGATCGCCAGACAGGCAGCGCGGTCGGAGAGGATCGAGATCGGAATGAGCGGTTCGATCGCGGTGAGAAGGCGCGCGATGAAACCCGCGGCAAGCACCAGAGCGCAGCCAAGCAGAGCAATGACCGGCGCAGACAGCCACGGATAGCGCACGCCGCCGAGATTGAGCGCCAGCATGAAGGATGAACTGGCCGCCATCACCAGAAGCGCGCCGATAATGTCGAGGCGGTGCGGCCGCTCGTTCCGCGGCAATCGCCGCAGCACGGTGAGCGCGAGGATGACCGCAATCACGCAGAGCGGGAAATTCCACAGGAAGATCACCGACCAGTGCAAATGATCGGAGATCCATCCGCCGAGAGCCGGCCCCGTTCCGCCCGCGGTCGTAAAAGCGATCGAGAAATAGGCGTAATATTTGCCGCGATCCTTGGGCGCGGCGATGTCGCCGAGGATCATGTTGGCAGTGACGGTCAGGCCGCCGGCGCCGCAGCCCTGCACCACGCGGCCGCAGATCAGCATCAGCATGTTCGGCGACGCCGCGCAGATGAGCGATCCGGTCATATAGACGCCGAGCCCGATCAGCATCGCGGCGCGGCGGCCGTGGATGTCGGCGAATTTGCCGTAAAGCGGGGTGAGCGCCGTCGAGGCGATCAGGAACGCCGTGATCAGCCACGGCAGATTATGCACTTCGCCGAGACTGCGGCCGATGGTCGGCAGTGCACTGGCGAGGATCGACTGATCGACCGAACCGAGGAAGACCGGCAGCATCATGCTAATGACGATCAGCCGCTTTTCCCGGTGCGTGAGCGGCGCCGGGCCGGCGGCAGGCACTGCCGGCATCGCAGCCGGCGCAACGCCATGCACTGCAACGTCGTGGGCGGCGATCGCCTCCCCCCGCGGCTCAACGGCGCTACCGCTGCGCTCATCGTTCATGAAGCAAAATTACGCTGCAATGCGCGCCACGCAGCGCTCCCGGCGGAACATCCGACGAGCAATAACGGTAAAGCCGGCCGCTGTCATTGCTGTCGTCGGGCTGTCAGCCATGCGTGCTTGTCTCGTAGAAAGACCGTGCCGCGTCCCCCACTCCCGCACTAATATGCCTGCCGTGAGATGAAATTGCGTCATGACGGAGCGTCTCGATTATACGCCTGTTGCCAGCGCCGGCATGATAGCCTTCGGCGGTGTTCACGCCTCTATCGCTCAGTGCGGGCTGCCGAAAGTTGCAGGAGAGTTTCATGTCGCTGCTTGAATTTCACGTCATCATCAGCCTGGTCGGCATCGCGTCAGGCTTCGTCGTGTTTTACGGCCTGCTGACCAATAACCCGATGCGCGGCCTGACGGCATTGTTCCTGGCGACCACGATCATCACCAGCGTCACCGGATTTCCGTTGCCGCCGTTCGGGTTCGATCCGCCGCGCGCCGTCGGCACGCTGTCGCTGATCTTGCTGGCTGTGGCAGTGCTGGCGCTCTACGCTTTCCGCCTTGGCGGAGCGTGGCGCTGGATTTATGTTGTCACCGCCGTCGCGTCGCTCTACCTGAACACCTTCGTCGGCGTTATTCAGGCATTCATGAAAGTGCCGAGCCTGCATGCTTTCGCGCCGACGCAGTCGGAGCCGCCGTTCGCCATCACGCAAGGCATCGTGCTCCTGATCTTCGTCGCGCTCGGTTTTTTGGCCACTCGCAAATTCCATCCGGCAAAAGCCTAAGGCGGCTGTAGCTTCCGCGGCAATTTGTTATAAGAGCCGCCGGCCCTTGATGCGCCGTAAGCGCGTCGCGATTTTCGGAATGCACTTCCGGGAATGGCCTTGCATCAAACCGCTATTCGCCTCGCGCGCGGCGTGTTCGCGCGTCGACATATCCAACGAACACCAAGAGAAGCTGTCATGAAAATCAGTGCGCGCAATCAGTTCAAGGGCAAGATACTGGAAGTGAAGAAGGGCGCGACCACGGCGCATGTCCGCCTCGAAATCGCGCCCGGCCAGGTCGTCACCTCATCGATCACCAATGAGGCGGTTGATGAACTCGGCCTCAAAGTGGGCGGCACCGCCATCGCGATCGTAAAGGCTTCGAACGTCATGATCGCGGTCGATTGAGGCCACGATCGTGAGAAAGCTGATTGTCGTTCTCGCCGCCTGCACAATTGCCGGCCCGGCGCTCGCACAGGAGCCGGTCGGCTGCGACAAATTCAAATGGCCGCTCGACAAAGAACGCGCCACGCTCAATGGCACGGACTTGCCAAAGGTCGCGTCCGGCGACCGCGTGGCGTTCCCCATCCCGTTCGCGACCACTTTTCGCACTCGTCCCGTTTGCCGATGCCAAACTGCCGACGCCACCCGAACGCGCGCCGAAGACACCGGATACTTACGCGGGCTTCATCCAGGTATCGGCGCCGAAGCAGACCGGGACATACAAAATCACGTTGTCGTCGGAGGGCTGGATCGACGTCGTGCAGGACGGGCACGCCGTGAAATCGTCTGCCTTTAGCGGCGCGCTGGGCTGCGAAGGCATCCGCAAGAGTGTAAAGTTCGATTTGACAGCGGCGCCATTCAGTCTCGAACTCAGCGGCGTCAAATCAAACGCCATCCGGATTGCGATTACGGGCGACTGAAACGCCGTTTGTGCTGTTTCGCAAAGCCGCGTTTCGTGCGGCCTTGGAATCGCGGCCTTGGAATCAAGGAGCCCGGAGGAGAAGCCCGACGCGACGATTGCGCTGATCCGAACTTTCTTCGATCCCGGCAACGGCGGCGCTGACAGCGCCGGCGCGAACTAGTGCGTCGTCAGCGTGTTCGCGACCTTGAAGCTTGCCTGCGTATTCGCCTTGACGTCGTCGAGGCTGACGTCGGGCGCGAGTTCGATCAATGTCAGCCCGCCGCCGGCGCGATCGACACTGAAGACGCCGAGATCGGTGATGATCATGTCGACGACACCCGCGCCGGTGAGCGGCAGGTTACAGCGGTGCAGGAGCTTCGATTCGCCTTTGGCCGAGTGTTCCATGACGACGACCACTTTCTTGACGCCGCCGACGAGATCCATGGCGCCGCCCATGCCCTTCACCAATTTACCGGGGATCATCCAGTTGGCGATGTCGCCGTTTTCGGCAACCTGCATGGCGCCGAGAATGGCGATGTCGATATGGCCGCCGCGGATCATCGCAAACGAGTCAGCCGAATTGAAATAGCTCGTGGTCGGCAATTCGGTGACGGTCTGCTTGCCGGCATTGATGAGATCGGGATCCTCATCGCCCTCGTAAGGGAATGGACCGGTGCCAAGCATGCCGTTCTCGGATTGCAACTGCACGCTCATACCGTTGGGAATGTAATTGGACACCAGCGTCGGAATGCCGATGCCGAGGTTGACGTAGAAACCGTCTTCCAGCTCTTTCGCGGCGCGAGCCGCCATCTGATCGCGGGTCCAGGGCATGCTCGGCTCCTCTCAAGCGCGCTTGCGCACGGTGCGCTGTTCGATGTGCTTGACCGCATTCGGGACGTGAATAATGCGCTGCACGAAGATTCCCGGCGTGACGATGTGATCGGGATCGATCTTGCCGGGCTCCACGAGATTCTCCACTTCGGCGACCGTCACCTTGCCGGCCGTCGCCATCGGCGGATTAAAATTACGCGCTGTCTTGCGATAGACGAGATTGCCTTCGGTGTCGGCAAGCCACGCATGGACGATCGAAAGGTCGGCGACGAGGCCGCGCTCCATGACGTAACGCACGCCGTCGAATTCGCGCACGTCCTTGCCTTCCGCGATCTGGGTGCCGACGCCGGTCTTGGTGAAGAAGGCCGGGATGCCGGCGCCGCCGGCGCGGATGCGCTCGGCCAGCGTGCCCTGAGGGTTGAATTCTATCTCGAGCTCTTTGGCGAGATATTGACTCACGAAAGTTTTGTTCTCCCCCACATAGGAGGAGATCATTTTCTTGATCTGCCGGGTGTCGAGAAGGATGCCGAGGCCTTTGCCGTCGGTGCCCGCATTGTTGGACACGATGGTCAGATTCTTCACGCCGGAATCGCGGATTGCGAAAATCAGGGACTCGGGAATGCCGCACAGGCCGAAGCCCCCGGCCATGATGGTCATGCCATCCTTGAGCAACCCGGCCAACGCGGATTTTGCGTCCGCATAGACCTTGTTCATGACCGCTCCATTTCCCCCGGCTACAGACGCATACGCTTAACGGGACCGGCGGAAAGGTCAACCGCCACTTGCCGGATATGAATAGGTTGTGACGATCGGCAACTGGATTTGCGGGTGCGGATAGTAATTCCACGCAACGTACATCGCGGCAAACAGGATGCCCGCGATCAGCGCGCCGCCGACGCGATTGCGAAACGATATCACGCCGCCGATCAGCGCAGCGAAAAATGCAAAAGCCGCCATTAACGCGACATAGGTCCAGTTCACGGTCGACAGGTCGATAGGCATCGTTTGCTCCTGAATAACCGCCCCACCCGAGAATCCGCGGTCAGACTACCCGAGCTTGGAGCACCACGCGACATATAGATATAGGCCGCGCACAACTTGCCGGCGGCATGGAACGGTCACGACTTGCGGGTTCCGCCGAAAATTCCTTGTAAACAATAGCTGCGCCGCCTTGCGTCGAGTGGTCGAATTGACTGGACGGCTCAATGGATGCAGCACTGCGGCTTCGAAAGAAGCGGCCCAAAGAAGCGACCCAAGGAATCGACGCAAGGAAATCCGACATGCAATTCCGATTGTTCGCCGCGCTGACGGCGGCTGTGATCATCATGTTCACGCAACCCGTCCGCGCGGAAGACTTCCCGAGCCGTCCGATCACCATGGTGATCCCATTCGCCGCCGGCGGCCCGACCGACATTCTCGGTCGCCTGGTCGCTGCACGCATGAGTGAAGTGCTCGGCCAGCAGGTCATTGTCGAGAACGTCAACGGCGCGGGCGGCATGACCGGATCGGAACGCGTCGCCAACTCGCCGCCCGACGGCTACCAATTCGTCCTCGCCACGGTCGGCACCCACGCCCAGGGGCAGACGCTCTACAAGCATCCGCTCTACAACGCCGTCACAGACTTCACGCCGGTCATCCTGGTCGCGCAAATTCCGCTCGTGCTGGAAACGCGGAAAGACCTGCCTGTCAAGAATTTCAAGGAATTTGTCGCTTACGCAAAAGAGAACCAGGCGAAAATGCAATTCGGCTCCGCCGGAACCGGATCGGCCACCCATCTTGGCTGTGTGCTGATGAACTACATCCTCGGCATCAACGTCACGCACGTGCCCTATCGCGGAACCGGGCCGGCGCTACAGGATCTCGAAGGCGGCCGCATTGATTACATCTGCGACGTCATGACGACAGCCAAGCCGCCCATCGACGGCGGCGTGGTCAACGGTCTCGCGGTATTCGACAGCAAGCGCTCACCCGCGTTGCCCAATGTGCCGACTGCAGCGGAGCAAGGCACGCCCGATCTCGTCGCCTATACGTGGAACGCGATCTTCCTGCCGAAGGGCGCGCCGGCGCCGATCGTCAAGAAGATCCACGACGCGGCACTCGAGGCGATGCACACACCTTCGGTGCGCGACCGGCTAAGTGGCCTCGGCGCCGAGATCGCGTCCGATCAGGACGCGACGCCGCAGCATCTCGGCGAATTCCTCAAGAGTGAGATCGCAAAATGGGCGGTGCCGATCAAAGCGAGCGGCGTGTCGGTTGAATAACGCCGAAGGCCCCGAACCCGGCTAGGCGGCTTCGGATACGCGTCCATCCCGCGCGCGAACAAGACCCGGCGGCACGGCGGGCATCGTCCGATTGCGGCCGCTATTTTTGGCTTGATAGAGCGCAATGTCGGCTGCCTTGACGATATCCCTCGGCTGCAATCCCTGTCGCGGAACCAGCGATGCCGCGCCGATGCTGATAGTCGGAGTGCTGTCGGGCCGGCCCTGCTGATCTGCCCGAAGAGAAAGCACGCATTCGCGAATTGTCTCGGCGATGCTGACGGCATCGGCAAGCGCGGTATCCGGCAGCAGGATTGCGAATTCCTCACCGCCATAGCGGGCGGAAATGTCCGACACGCGCTTCGCATTGCTTTGAATGCAGTGCGCGACCGCGGCAAGAGCCGCGTCGCCGGCCTGATGACCGAAATGATCGTTATAGGCCTTGAAATTATCCGCATCGATCATCAGCAGCGCGACCGGAGTTTGAGTTCGCATGGCACGGCGCCATTCGACGTCCAGTATCTCGTCGAACCGCCGCCGGTTGCACAGGCCGGTGAGCCCATCGGTCGTCGCCGTAATCGCGAGCAGATGCTCGGCCTCGCTTCGCCGCTTTAATGCATTGGCGAGGAAAACGATCAACGCGATGTTGATTGCGCACAGCGCCAGCATGATCAATCCGGTGCGCCACGTCTTTTGCATCCAGCCGGCGTAAATCGAATCGAGGGATACGCCGTAGATCATGATCAGAGGATATTCGCCGACCTCTTGATATACATACAAGCGTTCGACGCCGTCGATCCCGGCGGTATATTCGAACGAGCCGAAAGGATAAGCGGCAATTTTTTGGAAGATCGGGGTCGCTGCAAGATTCCGGCCTATCGTCGCATCCGGGGAGCGCATCACGAGCGTGCCGTCCGCCCGGACCAGGGTCAAAGCATCGTGGTCACCGACCTTCAGCTTGCCAAACAGGCCGCGGAAATAGTCCAGGCGCAATGTCCCGGCGACCACGCCCGTAAACGAGCCGTCTGCGTTGGACAGACGCCTGCTGATCGCGATGAAGTATTCGCCGCTGGAATTGGCCCAAGGACGGCTGACATAGAGGCCGCCGTGCGGATTCCGCTCCTGACCGATGAAAAAATCGCTTTTCGCGTAATTCTCCGGGCGTGGCGTCAAGGTCCGCGAGTTGAGGATGACAGTTCCGTTCTTGTCGAGAACGAAAATCGATCCCATGTCTTTTGCCGTAGCGGCGCGGTCGTACAGCATAAGCTGGCGGAGTTCGGGACTGAGGCGCGACAACCCTGGCAGCTTCAACCCGTCAACGACGGCCTGAAGCGACAGGTCGTAAAGTTCAAGATTGCGCTCGATGTCCGAACTGATCGTGGCAATGACGTTGGCCGCGGCCTGCCTCGCTTGCTCGCGATCGCTGGCGCGGCTTTCCCAGAGCACGATTGCGAAGATCGCAGAAAATCCGACCGTGACGGTGAGCCCGAGCGCAATCAGGCGCTTCGCGTAGCTGTGTTTGGGCGCCGGCAGATGCCTCGACAACACGATATTTCCCCAACGATGTAGTCCCCACGTTGTTTGTTTAATCGGCCGCCGTTGAGATTTCGCCCGGTCACCGGCGTAAATCCGACCGATGTTATTGATGTTTTGGTAACGCGCTGGGCCGTCCTCGCCTTGATCACCAGCCGGTAACCAGGAATGGCGCAGTTGCGGCTTAGTTAACTGCGCCGCTTTTCAGCCCCGCTTTGCGCCAAAGAATCCGCAATTGCGTCACCGTGAAGTCACGCCGCCTGTGCCCAATGCCGGCGTGTTTTGGTTACGGAGGACGCAATGCTGCGTATTCGCACCGTCTGTGCGGCCGCATTAACGGCAGCAACACTGATCCTGGCGGCAAGCGGCGCAAGCGCCCAGACCGCATCGAGCGAGCAACCCGGCAAACCAATGCCGCTTCTGGCCGGACTGACGCCGCCGCATACGGCCAAGACACGCACGACCAAAGCGCATGAGGCCAAGACGCATGAGGCCAAGGCAATCTCGCATGCGAAAGTGGCACACAAGAAAACGGCGGTGAGAACGGTCAGGAAATCAGCTCACGCACCAATCGTCGCGGCAGCACAAGCGACGGATGCAGCGGCGCCTCCGGTAAATGCACAAGATACATGGCCGGCGCCAGCACAAGCGGAACAGGCGCAGCCCGCACAGCAGAACAACGCCGCAGCAAGCTCAACGTCCGATGCCATTCCGGCATCGGACGACCCGAACTCGGTCGTGATGAACGGCCAGTCGGTCGAAATAGCCTCGCCTGACTACCTCAACGACATCGACCGCACCGCCGGCGACGGGCTTCCCGCCGCCAGCGCGCCAGCCCAGAGCGACAGCGCCGATGCCGCCCCGGCATCGCGAGCCGTGTTCGCGGCGCCAGCACACAAAGAAGGAAGCCGCGTCGGCAGCGTATCCTGGATCGCGCAGATGCTGGCTGCGATCGGCGGCGCAGCAGCGGCAGGCACCGTCGCCTGGTTTCTGATCGGAACCGGTCCGGTACGGATTTACGGTTAGCGAGCGCAGGCCTTTAGGACACCGAGCGAATGGCGACGCGGTCGCTGTCACCCTTGGCCTTAAGCGTCTTGAACAGATCCAAAGCGTCTTTCGGCTTCATGTTTTTGTGCACGACCGCCGCTACCGCCGCGATCATGGCCTGTGGTGCGTCGGATTGAAAAATGTTGCGACCCATGTCGACTCCGGAGGCGCCCTGCTGCACGGCGTTGTAAGCCATGGTCAATGCGTCGAGCTCCGCGAGCTTTTTGCCGCCCGCCATCACGATCGGCACCGGGCATGACGCGGTGATTGTTTCGAAATCTTCCTCGACGTAATAGGTCTTTACATATTGAGCGCCGAGTTCGGCGATGATGCGGCAGGCGAGCCGGAAATATTTGGCGTCGCGCACCATCGCCTTGCCGACCGCCGTGACGCCCATGACCGGAACGCCGGCGCGCAATCCGGCATCGACGAGCTTCGTCATATTATGCACAGAGCGCGTCTCATGTTCGCCGCCGATGAAGACCTGGATGCCGACACCCGCGGCGTTGAGCCGGATCGCGTCATCCATATCCATGGCGATCTGTTCGTCGGAAAGCTCCTCACGCAGGATGCTCGGGCCACCGCTCGCGCGCAGCACCATCGGCTTCTGGCACTCGGCTGGAATCACCGAACGCAAGATCCCGCGCGTGCAGAACAGCGCGTCGCAGGACGGCAAGAGCGGCACGATGGAAAGATCGATGCGTTCGAGACCGGTGGTCGGCCCCTGGAAGTAGCCGTGGTCGATGGCGAGCATCACCGTGCGGCCCGAAGCCGGGTTGAAGACCCGCGCCATCCGGTTCTTCATGCCCCAGTCGAGCTGGTGCGAGCCTTTGAGATAAAAGCCCGGCGTCTGCTGCGGCTGGTCGATGGAGTAGCGTTCGCCTTCTTTGTCGGCTTCCGGCATGGTGTCGTCAGTCCTTCAAGCGTGTTTCAGCGCGGCGGCGCGACGTACCACGGATTGCGTGCGCAGTAGCCGCGATTGCCGAGTGTCACGGCCGGATAGCAGTCTTCGACCGTATCGTATTCGCAATCCCATGAAAGAGCGCCGCCTCCCTGGTCGGTCACCGCGCACCAAGGGGAATCCCCGGTTGTACCGGCGCGGCTCGGCGAGACGGCCACGCAGATTGCCACGAGGCCGGCGGCGGCAAAGATCGATGTGAGAACGATTTTTTTCACGGCGGCAGTTTAGGCGGCCAAAGCCGAAAAGCAACGCAAAGCGCCCGGCCGCCGCGGCACGTCATCACAAGCAACGAAGCGGCAACTCGGCCCGGCTTTCGCGCCGGGCAGGATGTCTTTGCCCCGCTCGCAAAGACGAACGCCCCTCGCTTTGCCGCTTGCTTTGCCTCTTGGCAATGTTCTCTATTTGTTCTAAGATGTGATCCTGGAACGTACACTGAACATAAATGGTTTTGTCCTGCGTGGGAGACAGCCAGATGACTGAATCCGCTGTCTTTTCTACCAAACATTGCCGCGCCGCGGTCGTGCAGGAATTGCGCCGCCTGCTGCCCGGATCGGAGGGGCTGCGCAATGCCCTGCCCTTCGGGCTTGCCGCGCTTGATTCCTGCCTGCCGGAGGGCGGCCTGGCCGCCGCCGCGTTGCACGAGGTCGTTCCCCAGACTCAAACCGAACTGCCAGCCGCCTTCGGCTTCATGGTGGCCTGTCTTTCCCGCTTGCCGCAGACCCACCCGCTCATCTTCGTCACGCCGGGTTATGAGCAACGCGAATATGGCCGCCTTTATGGACACGGTCTCAACGGCCTCGGTCTCGATCCGCACCGCCTGATCGTGGTCGAGACGGCGCATCGCAAAGAAACCCTGTGGGCCATGGCGGAGGCCTTGCGTTCGGCCGCGCCGCAAGCCGTCGCGGGAATGATCGACAGACTCGATCTCAAGACCAGCCAAAAGCTGCATCTCGCCGCCATGGATTCCGGCCTGCCGCTTTTCCTGCTGCGGCCGGTGCAAACGCTGGAAGCAAGTGCAGCGGCAACGCGCTGGCGCGTCGGCACGGCGGAAGCCGCGCGCGACCGCTTCGGTTTGTTGGCGCGCCCGCGATGGCATCTGCACCTTGAACGCTGTCGCAACGGACGGCCGGGCGAATGGGTAGTGGAGTACGATCATGTCGCGCATTGTTTCAGTCTGGCTGCCGCGCTGGCCGATCCAGCGATTTCTCGCCGCGCAGGCGATCGGTCCGAAAGACCAGTTCGCGGACAAACCGGTCGATCCTGATCGGCCGTTCGTCCTTGCCATTGCCGGCGCCGGAGGCCCGCGCATCGCCGCCCTCAACACGGTAGCGGAGGATGCGGGCCTCGCAATCGGCGAACCATTGGCCGACGCGCGGGCGAAAGCAGGTTTTTTGCAAGTGCGCACCGCCGATGCGGCTGCCGACGAGGCCGCACTGCGCCGCCTCGCATTATGGGCGACGCGTTACACGCCGACCGCCTCACCGCTGTGCAGGGATATTTGGAACGAGACGAATGGCGCCGATGGTTTTTTCCTCGACATCGAGGGCGCAGCGCATCTGTTCGGCGGCGAGGAAAGGCTCGTCGCCGATCTTGCCGGCCGGCTTGACCGTTTCGATCTGCCGGCGCGGCTTGCCGTCGCCGATACGCCAGGCGCCGCCTGGGCCCTGTCGCGCTTTCATCCTGCGCGCATTGTCGTGCTGCCCTCGGGCCGGGAAGCCGCGGCGCTGGCGGATATGCCCATCGAGGCCTTGCGGCTGTCGGGAGAAACCCGAACAGCGTTGCGCCGGCTCGGTTTCAAAACGGTAGGCGCGCTCATGGATAAACCACGCGCGCCATTTGCCGCGCGTTTTGCCGCCGAATTACTGCGGCGGCTTGATCAATCGCTTGGCCGCATCGACGAACCGCTCGTGCCCATTGTCGCGCCGCCGGTCTATCACAGCCTCAATTATCTGCTCGAACCGATCGTCACGGCAGACGCAATCGTCGCCCGGTCGAGCCGGCTCATGCAAAACCTGGTGCATGTACTCGTGCGCGACGATGTCGGCGCGCGCACGCTGAAGCTTTGCCTCTATCGCGTCGATGGCGCGGTCGAGGCGGTCGATATCGGCCTGACCGCGCCAACGCGCAGCGTTGCCCATGTCGTGCGGCTTATCGCGCTCAAGCTCGAAACGCTGGCGGCGACGCAGGATTGCGGTTTTGGCTTCGAAGCGATCGGTCTTGCCGTCACCCGTGCCGAACCGATGCCCGCACGGCAGATCGAATTCACGTCCGCTTCCGAGGACGGCGACCGCGCCGAGCGTTACGCGGCCTTGATCGATGCGCTGCGCCAGCGCCTCGGTCCGCGCCGCGTGCAGCGCTTCGAACCCATTGCCAGTCATCTTCCCGAACGGGCCGAAAAGCTGCCGCCTGTCGATGGCGCGCCGCCGGCACACACCTGGTCCACGTCCGAACAGCCGCGCCCGCTCCTGCTCTTGCCTCGCGCCGAGCCGGCCGAGGTCACGGCGCTTGTTCCCGACGGGCCGCCGCGGCGTTTTTGCTGGCGCGGCATGACGCATGAAATCGAAGCCGCGCAGGGCCCCGAACGCATCGCCGCCGAATGGTGGCGTGCGCCCCATTGTTCCGCTCATTCCCGCGAAAGCGAGCGGCGATCCGCTCTAACCCGTGATTATTACCTCGTCGAAGACGGCGACGGCCGGCGCTTCTGGCTTTATCGCGAAGGACTTTACGGCCGCGAGACGGCGGATGCGCGCTGGTTCGTGCAAGGTTTGTTTGCGTGATGAGGTTTGTTTGCGTGATGACCCATTTGCACGAGTAGCCGATGAGCGCCTATGCCGAACTGGCCGTGACCACCAATTTTTCCTTTCTGCGCGGCGCCTCGCATCCGCAGGAAATGGTCGCGGCGGCCGCCGCGCTCGGCCTTGCTGCGATCGGCATCGCCGATCGCAATTCTTTTGCCGGCGTAGTGCGCGCCTACGGTGAAGCGCGCCAAAGAAAAATAAAATTTCTCGCCGGCGTACGGCTCGCGGCGATCGATGGGTTCGAGGTTCTCGCCTATCCGACGGATCGCAAAGCTTATGGACGTCTCTGTCGGCTTCTGACCAAAGGCAACCTCAAAGCGAAGAAAGGCGAATGCCACCTGACCTTCGAGGAGATTCTCGGCGCGAGCGAAGGCCAGGTTTTCATCGCAATCCCGCCGCTGACGCTGGTTTCAGATTCCGCTCATTCCGGCATAATCACCTTCACCCAGCGCCTTGCCGCTTTGACGCACGCGGCGCCGGGCCGCACATTTCTGGCCGGCGCGCATTATCATCGCGGCGACGAACCGCGCCGGCTCGGCCTCTTGGCTGAGCTCGGCGCGCGGCATGAGGCGCCGCTCGTCGCCATCAACGATGTTTTTTATCACGCGCCGGAACGCCGGCTGCTCGCCGACATGCTCACCTGCGTGCGCGAGAAATGCACGCTTGCCGAAGCGGGCTTTCGCCTCGCCGTCAATGCCGAGCGGCATCTGAAAACGCCGCAGGACATGGCGAGGCTGTTCCGGAATTTTCCCGACGCCATTGCCCGTGGCATCGACATCGCCGCGGCCTGCACCTTCTCGCTGGGCGAACTGAAATACGAATACCCCGACGAGCCGGTGCCGCAGGACAAGACCGCGCAGCAGCATCTTGAGGATCTCACCTGGGCGGGCGCGCGCGAGCGCTATTCGCTCGACAGATATCCGGAAGGCATCCCCGGACACATCACCGAGCGCCTTCACGATGAACTCAAGCTCATCGCCAAGCTCGACTATGCGCGCTACTTCCTCACCGTTTACGACGTCGTGCTGTTCGCACGGACGCAGGACAAGGAAATCCTCTGTCAGGGCCGCGGCTCGGCGGCAAACAGCGCGGTGTGCTTCTGCCTCGGCATCACGGCCGTGAACCCGGACAAAACGAAGCTTCTCTTCGCCCGCTTCATCTCCGAGAACCGCGGCGAGCCGCCCGATATCGACGTCGATTTCGAGCACGAGCGGCGCGAAGAAGTGATCCAGTACATCTATCGGCGCTACGGCCGCCATCGCGCGGCGATCTGTTCGACTGTCGTGCATTATCGCTCGCGCCGCGCCATCCGCGAGGTCGGCAAGGTTTTGGGATTGACCGAAGACGTCACCGCGGCGCTCGCCAAAACCGTGTGGGGCCACGGCGACGGCTTGCCGGACGATCATATCCGCCAAGCCGGACTCGACCCGGCAAATCCGGCGATCCGGCAGGCTGTGGCGCTTGCCGACGAACTGATCGGCTTCCCGCGCCATCTCTCCCAGCATGTCGGCGGCTTCGTGCTCACCCGGGGACGCCTCGACGAGACCGTTCCCATCGGCAACGCCGCCATGGACGAGCGCACCTTCATCGAATGGGACAAGGACGACATCGACGCGCTGGGGTTGATGAAAGTCGACGTACTCGCGCTCGGCATGCTGAGCTGCCTGCGGCGCGGGCTCGATCTCCTTAAAGAGCATTACGGCGCGGATTATGCGCTCGCGACGCTGCCGCCGGACGATCCTGCGGTTTACGACATGCTGTCGCGCGCCGATTCGATCGGCGTGTTTCAGGTCGAAAGCCGCGCGCAGATGTCGATGCTGCCGCGATTGAAGCCGCGATGTTTTTACGACCTCGTCATCGAAGTCGCGATCGTGCGGCCGGGGCCGATCCAGGGGGACATGGTGCACCCCTATCTGCGCCGGCGCGACGGCATCGAGAAGGAGGACTATCCCTCTCCCCATCCCGATCAAGGGCCGGCCGATGAATTAAAAGACGTTCTCAAAAGAACGCTCGGCGTGCCATTGTTCCAGGAACAGGCGATGCAGATCGCCATCACCGCCGCCAAATTCACGCCCGACGAGGCGGACGGGCTGCGCCGCGCCATGGCCACCTTCCGCCACAACGGCACCGTCCATCTGTTCCGCGACAAATTCATCAACGGCATGACCGCGCGGGGCTATGAGCGCGATTTTGCCGAACATTGCTTCAGCCAGATCGAGGGCTTCGGCGAATACGGTTTTCCCGAAAGCCATGCCGCGAGCTTTGCGCTGCTGGTCTATGCCTCGTCGTGGATCAAATGCCGCTATCCCGACGTGTTCTGCACCGCCATCCTCAACAGCCAGCCGATGGGTTTTTATCAGCCGGCGCAACTGGTGCGCGATGCACGCCAGCACGGTGTCGAGGTCCGCGAAGCCGACGTCAATTTCAGCGCCTGGGATTCTACACTGGAGCCGGCCGCTGATGGCAGACACGCGGTGCGGCTCGGCTTTCGTCTCATCGCCGGGCTCGCGGAGGAAGAACTCAAAAAGCTCATCGCGGCTCGCGGCAACGGATTTTCCTCGATCGAGCGGCTCGCGGCTATTGCCGGTATTTCGCGTTTCACCATCGAGCGGCTTGCCGAGGCGGATGCGTTCCGTTCGCTCGGGCTCGACCGCCGCGCGGCCCTATGGGCGGCGCGGCGTCTCGACATGATCGGCATTCGTCCGCCGCGGGGCGGCGCCAAGGCCGATGCAGCGTTGCCGTTGCTGACGCCGCATCTTGGCGACGAGCTTTTCCAGGAACCGGCCATCGCGCTTCCCGCCATGCCGCTCTGCGAGCATGTCGTGGAAGATTACATAGCCACCGGATTATCGCTGAAAGACCATCCAGTGCATTTCTTCCGCGATCATCTCACCGCGCTCGGCGCTTTTCGCAACACCGCGCTGCGCAGTGACGGCTTAAAGCAAAACTCGGTCGTCACCGTCGCCGGCCTCGTCCTCGTGCGGCAACGGCCCGGCACC
The DNA here is from genome assembly GCA_963808205.1 of uncultured Alphaproteobacteria bacterium. GTDB lineage: Bacteria > Pseudomonadota > Alphaproteobacteria > Rhizobiales > Xanthobacteraceae > BOG-931. The sequence continues at coordinate 442,526 of CAWEER010000003.1, read as the reverse complement.
TCAAAAGGCGTCGTGTTCATGACGCTCGAAGACGAAACCGACATCGCCAACATCATCGTCTGGCCGAAAGTCTTTGCAGCAAACCGACGCACCGTGATGACGTCGCGTTTCCTCGCCGTGCGCGGCCGCCTGCAGCGCGCGGGCCTCGTCATTCATGTGGTTGCGGAAAGTTTTGTCGACCTGTCCGCCGAATTGCCAAAACTGCGCGACGGGGAACTCTTCCTGCCGGCGCCAGCATGTCCCACACATCAGGAAGGCTCGTGGCGCCTCGTCAAGAGCCGTGATTTTCACTGATCGATTTTCCAAACAACAGGAAGTCTCGCCATGTGCGGCCGCGCCAAACTTCCCGATGATGTTTCCGAAATCAAACTCGACCTTAAAATCGATTTCGACGAGATCGCCGATTACCGGCCGTCCTGGAACGCGGCACCGACAACGAAGCTCCCCGTTGTCGTCTCGCGCAATGGCGAACGGACGCTGACCTTGATGCGCTGGGGGCTGATCCCGTCATGGGCCAAGGACCTCAAGATCGGTCATGCGACATTCAACGCCCGCGCCGAGAGCCTCGACACCCGTCCCGCGTTTCGCGGGGCGTGGCAGGCCGGACGCCGCTGCCTCGTGATCGCCGACGGCTATTACGAGTGGCGCGATGCCGACAAACAACCCTTCGCCGTGGCGCTCGGCAATCGCGGGCCGATGACCTTTGCCGGGCTCTGGGACACATGGCGCGCCGAAGACGGCAACACGATCAGGTCCTTCGCGATCATCACCACGGCCGCCAACGACCTCCTCGAGCCCCTGCACGATCGCATGCCGGTCCTGATTCCACCGGACCGCTGGGCAGCCTGGCTTGGCGAGAAATCCACAACCGGAACCGCGCTCAATGCCATGCTGAAGCCCTATCCGGGCGCAGCCATGACGTTCTGGCCCGTAGACCGAGCCGTCGGCGATGTCCGTAACGACAGTCCCGACCTGTTCGCACCGCTCAACCAGCAGGCGTAACCCGCTCCACCGATTAAACTAACGCGGCCAGCGAGTTCCGCCCAGGATCGCACCGCCGGCATCGCCGGGAGTTGCGCACTACCACGGTGCCCTATATCGTCCAGAGCCTGCCGAATGCAGGGTCTTCCGGCGCACGGACCGCAGCGCAGGGAGGCAATGGGCGAGCCGCGACACCGCGTCGCTGCGGTCCACATCGGTTTTGCTGTAGTTTTTCGTTTCGAACCAATCGAGCGAAAAACCGAAACGGCCCCAAGACGGCCGGGAGGAAATGTTGCAGCCTTCCACCAGCCCTCTGCGCGCGCTGCTGGGCAAGCGTGACTTCTACGCCGGCGGCTTGATGATGCTGTTCGGCCTTGGCATTGCGCTCAAAGGCACGAGCTATCGCGCCGGCACGCTCATGCATATGGGCCCTGGATTTCTGCCCACCGCACTCGGCGTGATTCTGGTGGCGCTCGGCATCGCGATCGCCGCCGCCGGATTCTCGCCGTCTGCGGACGGGCACGACGAAAATATCCTGCCCGAACATCCGCAATGGTGGGCCTGGTTCTGCATCCTGACGAGCCCCATCGCCTTCATCTTCTTCGGCCGGTATTTCGGCATGGCCCCGGGCACATTCGCCTGCGTTTTCATCGCAGCCCTTGGTGACAAAGGCGCGACGTGGAAGGGCACGATCATCCTTGCGAGCGTCGTGACGATATTCGGCGTCGCGCTGTTCTCCTACTTCCTTCAAGTTCCGATGCCGATATTCACGTGGAAGGGCGACCTGTGATCGGGACCTCACTTGAAAGCCTTTGGTACGGGTTCGGCGTCGCGCTGGAGCCGCACAATCTCATGTTCTGTTTCCTCGGCGTGCTGGTCGGCAACATGGTCGGCGTGCTGCCGGGCATGGGTCCGCTCGCCACCATCTCGATCCTGTTGCCGCTGACCTTCGGCATGAAGCCGGTCGCCGCCATCCTGATGCTGGGCGGCGTCATGTACGGTGCGCAATATGGCGGCGCGATCTGCTCGATCCTGCTCAATTTGCCATGTCACCCGCCCCATGCCGTGACCTGCCTCGACGGATACCCAATGACCAAGCAGGGCCGCGGCGGCGTCGCGCTCGGCCTTACCGTGTTCGCGTCTTTCGTCGGCGCCTCCTGGGGCATCACCGAAATGATTTTCCTGTCGCCGCTTCTGGTGCGAGCGGCGCTGCAATTCGGTCCGGCCGAAGTCTGTTCGCTGATGCTATTGGGCCTGCTGGCCGGATCGACGCTGGCGCGCGGCTCACCGGTCAAAGGCGTCGCCATGACGGTGGTGGGATTGTTCCTCGGCTCGGTCGGCACCGATCTCGAAACCGGCTCGGAACGCTACACGTTCGGCATGACCGAACTCGATGACGGCATCGAATTGATCGCCCTGGCGCTTGGCCTGTTCGGCATCGCCGAGTTCATGAACAGCGTCAATCAGGTCGCGCCGATCAACACCAAGTACACGCATGTCAGCCTAAAAGACATGCGCCCGACCAAGGCCGATTTGAAGCAGGCCTTTTTCCCGATGTGGCGCGGCACCATCATCGGCAGTCTGTGCGCGCTCATTCCCGGCACGGGACCGACCATCGCCTCCTTCGTCGCCTATGCGACGGAAAAGAAAATATCCAGGCATCCGGAGAAATTCGGCACCGGCCTTATCGAAGGCGTCGTTTGCCCGGAGGCTGCGACCCACTCCTCAGTGCAGGGCGATTTCATTCCGACGATGAGCCTCGGCATTCCGGGCGACGCGGTGATGGCGCTCCTTCTCGGTGCGCTGATGATCCAGGGCATCGTGCCCGGTCCTCAGCTGATCTCGCAGCATCCCGATATTTTCTGGGGACTCGTTGCCAGCTTCTGGATCGGCAACATCATGCTGGTTCTGCTCAACGTGCCGCTGATCGGCATTTGGGTGAAGATGCTGGCGATCCCCTACAAGTTCCTCTACCCGAGCGCGATGTTCTTCGTGTGCATCGGCGTTTATGCCGCCAACAATGACTTCTTCCAGGTCGGTGAAGTGGTGGTCATCGGGCTGCTCGGCTACCTCCTGCTTCGCCTTGGCTTCCATCCGGCGCCGATCCTGCTTGGTTTCGTGCTGGGACCGCGGTTCGAGGAGAATTTCCGCCGCGCCATGCTGATCTCGCGCGGCGACATTCTCGTCTTCATCGAGCGCCCGATCAGCGCCGTCTTTGTCGCGCTGTGCGTGATCCTGGTCGGCTCCCAGCTGTATTTCAGGCTTAAAGGCGCGAAAGCCGACCTCGAGCCCGCGGACGAGAACAAGCCGGTCGATATACCGGCACAACTCGCGCAACAGCGCGTTCCCGTTACGCCCGCAGAATAGCCGCACTGATATCGTCAGGCCGGTTTTTGCAGCGCGCCGCGCGCAAGCACGCGCGCGAGCCGATCGGAGAACGACCGCGCATCCGCCGGCCGGTCGCCGTCAAGAAGCCGCGCCTCGTCGAACAAGAGCTGCACCGCATCTTCCTTGAAGGCGCGCTCGCCATCGCCAAGTTCGGCGAGCGCGATGACGAGTTCATGCCGCGGATTCACCTCGAGGATCGGCTTCGACGCCGCGGTGAGCCGCCCGGCGCCGGCAAGAATGCGTTCCAGAGCCCGGTCGGGACCAGTCTCCGGGGCGACGAGACACACCGCGCTGTCGGTGAGCCGCTCCGACGCCCGCACTTCCGCTACGCCGTCGCCAAGGGTGTTCCTGATGAAGGCGAGGAACGTCTTGACCGTCTCCGCAATATCCGCCTCCGGCTCCTCCTTGGCGTCGATGAGCGGAATGAGCGCGAGGTCCGCTGCGCCCTGGGTCACCGACTTGAACGGCTTGCCGTCAAAGCCGACGCCCGGCATCACCCAAAATGTGTCGACCGGATCGGGCAATAGCAGTACTTCGATGCCGCGCGCGCGAAACCCTTCGAGATGCGGCGACGATTTCAGCCGCGCGATGTCGTCGCCGGCGAGATAATAGATCGCCGTCTGATTGAGTTTAAACGCCGCAACGTAATCCTTCAGGCTGCGCCATTCGTCCGACGCCGTGGTCTTGAACCGTGCGAGCTTCAGGAGTGTTTCGCGCCGCTCGAAATCCTCATAGAGGCCCTCTTTGAGGACGGCGCCGAAGGTATCCCAGATTTTTATATAGGCTTGCGGCTCCTTGTCGGCGAGCCGCTCGAATTCGGCTAGCACGCGGCCCGTCACGCCCTTTCTGATCGCGGCGAGGAGCGGGCTTTCCTGGATTTTTTCGCGCGAGACGTTGAGCGGCAGATCGGCGCTGTCGACGAGACCGCGGACAAAGCGCAAATAGCGCGGCAGGATTTCAGCATCGTCGGCGATGAAGACGCGCTTGACGTACAGTTTTATGCGGCCGGCGCGATCGGGATCGAACAAGTCGAAAGGCCGCGAACCGGGAATGAACAACAGCGCCGTGTAATCCTGCCGCCCCTCGGCACGATAATGAAGAGTCAGCGCCGGCTCGTCGAAGGCGCCGGCGATGCCGCGGTAGAAGTCGGTATATTCGACCGCCGTGATGCTCGACTTCGGCTTTGTCCAGAGCGCGGCACCGTCGGTGATTTCGGCAGGCTCGGCGCCCGGTTTCTCGACGACCGAGATCGGCACCGGCACATGGCCCGATTGCGCGCGCACCAATTGCTCGACGGTGGCGCGTTCGGCGTAGACTTTCGCGTCGTCGAGAAGATGCAGCACCACGCGGGTGCCGCGGGGCGGCGCTCCGGCCGCGTCGACGGGTGAAACGGAGAATGCGCCCTTGCCGTCGGAGGACCATTGCCAGGATTGATCGCTGCCGGCGCGACGGGACAAAACCTCGACCCGCTCCGCAACCATGAAGGCCGAATAGAAGCCAACGCCGAACCGGCCGATCAGCGCATTGCCCTCGCCGCCCTCTTTGGCCTCGGCGCTCTGTGCCGCCTCGATCCGCTCCAGGAACGCCTTGGTGCCGGAGCGCGCGATCGTGCCGAGCGCCTCGATCATCTCGTCGCGGCTCATGCCGATGCCGTTGTCCTCGACCGAGAGCAGATGTTTCTCTGGATCGAGCCCAATCATGATGCGCGGCTTGACGTCGTCGCCGAGGAGAGCCGGATCGGCAATCGCCTCGTAACGCAGCCGCTCGCAGGCATCGGCGGCATTGGCGATCAGTTCGCGCAGGAAGACCGATTTATCCGAATAGACCGAGTGCACCATCAGGTGCAGGAGTTTTGCGACATCGGCCTCGAACGGGCGGCTCTCGGATTTTACGTCTTCGGCAACGGCCACGGCGATCTCTCCCCAGCAAGGTTTCTTTCCCACGACATGGAGGGACGATACCGAGGATTCAAGGCCGGAAGAACGCAATCAGACAGGAACCCGCACGGTCGCCCGCAAGCCGCCGAGGGGACTGTCGCCAAGCGTGATGTCTCCGCCATGGGAACGCGCGATGTCGCGCGCGATCGCGAGCCCGAGACCGGTGCCGCCCTCATCCTGATTGCGCGCGTCGTCGAGGCGCAGGAATGGCTTGAACACGTCCTCGCGCAATTCTTGCGGGATACCCGGTCCATTGTCGTCCACCGTAACCGAGAGCCAGCGGTGGTCGCGGTGGCCGGTGATGGCGACCGTCGAAGCAAAGCGCGAGGCATTGGTGACGAGATTGGCGAGGCAACGCTTGAACCCCGCGGGGCGCACAGTGACCTCCGGCTGGCCGTGGAACGTAACGCTCGCAGCATGGCCGTGCCGTTCGGTATCGAGCTTGAGCTCTTCGAGGAGAGCGGCGATGTCGGTCGGCGCCGGCTGCTCGCCCATATCGCCACGGGCGAAGGCGAGGTAGGCCTCGAGCATCGCCGCCATTTCGTCGACGTCTTTCTTGATGGCCTCGATTTCCGGCTCGTCGCCGAGCAAGGCGAGTTCGAGCTTGAAGCGGGTCAGGATGGTGCGCAGGTCATGCGACACGCCGGCAAGCATGGTGGTGCGCTGCTCGATGGCGCGCTCGACGCGGCCCTTCATTTCGAGGAAGGCAGCAGCCGCGCGGCGAACTTCGCGCGCGCCGCGTGGCCGGAAGTTCGGCGCCTCGCGGCCCTTGCCGAAGGCTTCGGCAGCGTCGGCAAGGCGCACGATCGGCCGGATCTGGTTGCGCAGGAAAGCGATGGCGATGGCCAGCACCACAAGCGACGTCGCGACCATCCAGGCCAGGAATATCCAGGAATTCGGGTCGTAAACGTCGGCGCGCCGCGCAAAGACGCGCATGATCGTGTCGTCGAGCTTGATACGGATTTCCAGGATCGACGAGCGGCCGACCGTATCGATCCAGAACGGCAGGCCGATCTGCCTGCGGATGTCGTCCGACAGCGCCTCGTCGAGCTGCGAGAAAAACGGTTTCGGCCCGGGCGGCGGCAATTGCGCTCCCGGCAGGAAATCGACCACGAGGCCGAGCCGGTCCTGCGCGATGCGGCGAAGCTGGGTGTGGTCGGCGTCCTGGGGAAATGTCCTGTAGACGTCGATGAGGGTCGCGATCTCCTGCGTCACGGCCGACGACAGGTAATTCGTCACCAGGTTCCAGTGCCGCTCCATGAACAGGAAGGCGACGACCGATTGCAGCACAACCATCGGTACGATGATGATCAGGAGCGAACGGGCATAGAGCCCCTTGGGCATCACTGACTTCACCGAGCGCGACAGGCGGTCCCAGGGTCCGGTAATCGGCCGCGCCAGGGTGGCGGCTGCGCCGGCTACGGCACTGGCGCCGGCAGCCAATTGCCCGGCGGCCGTGCGCAAGCGTCCGATGCCGTCGTCGAGAGTGGTCATGTGACGCTCAGGGTGCCGCCACCAGCCGGTAGCCGATGCCGCGCACGGTTTGCACGATCAGCGGATTCGACGGATCGCGTTCGATTTTGCGGCGTAGCCGGTTGACCTGCACGTCGACGGTGCGCTCGCTGACGGCCTCGCCATTGCCGGCGAGCGCCTGCCGCGGCACGGTCGCGCCGGCGCTCGTCGTCAGGACGCGGAGCATTTCACGCTCGCGGTCGGTCAGCCGGATCACTTCCTCGCCACGGCGCAATTCGCCGCGCGCGAGGTGAAACACGAACTGCCCGAAGCGCACCGATTCCGCGCGTGGCGCGCTCGGCGGCCGCGCGCGCTTGAGGATGTTGGCGACGCGCAGCGACAATTCCCGAGGCTCGAACGGTTTTGCGAGATAATCGTCGGCGCCGATCTCAAGACCCATGATCCGGCTTTCTTTCTCGTCGCGCGCGGTGAGCATGAGGATCGGGACAGTCGATCCGCCGCGGATGCTGCGGGCGAAATCGAAACCGTTCTCGCCCGGCATCATGACATCGAGAATGAGCAGATCGAATTTGAGACCCTCAAGCTTGGCGCGCGCTTCTTTCGCCGACTCCGCGGTCGAGACCCGATAGCCCTCGCCAAGCAGGAAGCGCAACAATAGCGCACGGATGCGGCGGTCGTCATCGACGACAAGCAGATGCGGCGCATCGTCCGCAGGATTTTGCGCTGAATTTCCCGTCTCAGTCTTTTCGACCAGGGTCATGTCGGACAAATTCGCATCAATCGGATTTATGGTTTGCCGTTGCGCTGATGCGCACGCGTGCGGTCGGCATGAGTTATCAGGCGCAGAACATGGTCGCGATCCTCGGCATCAATCATGCCGGCGAGAAATTGGCGCGCGGCATCGCGCGCGCCGGGCCCGAGTTCCGCGAGCACGCCCGCGATACGCGCGGTCTGCAATCCTGCAAGCTTCATTGCCAGCGTTTCGCCGGCCGGGCTTACATAGAGAAGCCGCTGGCGGCGATCCTCGGCGCCCTCCTTCTGCACGACGTAGCCTTCATCGATGAGCTGCTTGAGTACGCGGCCGAGCGACTGCTTGGTGATTTTCAAAACGTCGAGCAGATCGGCGACTTTCATTCCGGGATTGCGATTGACGAAGTGCAACACGCGATGATGCGCCCGGCCGAAGCCGAGCTTCGCCAGCACTTCGTCCGGATCGCCGACAAAATCCCGGTAGGCGAAGAACAAAAGCTCGATGAGATCGAAATAGGGCTCGCCGCCGGCCGGCCCAGGCTCGGGCGTCGTCGCGGAACGTGCTGGGGTCGCTATGCTGATATCGGCCATTTAGGTCAGCTATGTTGACATATTTTGATTTGGTTGTTAAGCTTCAAGCACGATATCGTTTCGCAACCGGGCCGCTCCGGACGTTGCGCAGGGCGTCGTTCGCGCTCTTCTGACGCGTCTCTTGGAGCGGCGCAGACCATAGCCGGTCTCCGGACGAGGCGCAAAAGCTCAAGCCGCTTATGGCGCGCTGGGCCAAAAAGCGCCTCAAAAAAACGCCAGGGAGGCATGCCATGGCAGTGCCCTTCGACGAACGCCCCGATGTGATCTGGATCGACGGCAAGCTCGTGCCGACCGCCGAATGCAAGATCAGCGTGCTCACGCACGGCCTGCATTACGCAAGCTGCGTGTTCGAGGGCGAGCGGGCCTATGGCGGCAAAATCTTCAAGAGCACCGAACACTCCGAGCGCCTGAAGAATTCGGCGAAGATTCTCGATTTCGAGATTCCGTATTCCGTGGCCGAGATCGACGCCGCCAAACAGCTTGTTCTCGACAAGAATAACCAGAAGGACGCCTATGTGCGCCCGGTCGCATGGCGCGGTTCCGAGGCGCTCGGCGTCTCGGCGCAAAGCAACAAGATTCATCTCGCCATCGCCACCTGGGAATGGCCGAGCTATTTCGACCCGGCGCAGCGGCTCAAAGGTATCCGGCTCGACCTCGCCGAATATCGCCGGCCGGATCCGAAGACGGCGCCGTGCCTCGCCAAGGCGGCGGGCCTCTACATGATCTGCACGATCTCAAAGCACCGCGCCGAGCAGCGCGGCTACGCCGACGCCATGATGCTCGACTGGCAAGGCCGTGTCGCCGAATGTACCGGCGCGAATATATTTTTCGTCAAGGACGGCAAGATTCACACCCCGATCGCCGATTGCTTCCTTTCCGGCATCACGCGCGCAACCGCGATCGGCTTGGCGCGCAGCAACAATATCGAGGTGATCGAACGGCGCATCATGCCGGAGGAGCTTGGCGGTTTCTCTGAATGCTTCATCACCGGCACCGCCGCCGAAGTGACGGCTGTGTCAGAAATCGCCCATTGGACGTTCACTCCCGCGCGCATCACCGCGCAGTTGATGCGTGACTACACCGCCAAGGTGCAGCCCGCGGGCAAGGCCGCCGCAGCCTGACGCGGCATCAAAAGGTGTTGCCGATCGTTCGGCAACCAGATGCAGGGTGGAGACGATGCTGAGAACAGCGTGCACTGCCCTCGCCGTCGCGGCTTTCTTTTCGTTCGACGCCCCGCCGAGCCAAGCTCAAGGCTCCGGAAATGCCCAATGGTGCGCGGTCATCAATGAGGGCTTCGGCGACGTCGTCTGGGACTGTCACTATAATTCGGCAGCGGAATGCGCGCCGAATGTGGTGGCCGGCAATCGCGGCTTCTGCAACGTCAATCCAACATGGAAGGCGCCGGCTGCTGGAGCGCGGCACGCCAAGCGCCACCGGCATAGCTAAGCCGGATCAAGAACCAATCCTCCGCGCCGCGGGCGACGATGACACCACCTCGCAGCCGGCACTAGGATGCCGGCAACAAGCGATGGATCGGAGGAACACATGCCCAGGTTGCGTTACATCGAGGAAAACGAAAAGACCCCGCATACGCGCGAGCTGATCGAGTCCGCCAAGCGCACCGGCGCGCCGGATCCCCGCGTCGTCAGCGTGATGACGCGCAGCAAGCTTGGCATCGCCTGGGTCGAATACTGGAACAAGCTCCTTTACCACGGCATCCTGCCGCACAAACTCAAGGAAATGTGCCGCATCAAGATTTCGGTCGCCCACCAGTGCGGCTATTGCTCGACAGTCCGGTCCAATGTCGCCAAGGCTGAAGGCCTGACCGAGGACATGATCAACGACTTGTTCGACTATGCCGGCAGCAAGCATTTCACCCCGCGCGAGAAGGCGGCGCTGCATTATGCCGGCCTGTTCAAACAGGGCGAGCACGCCATCGACAAGGATGAAGTCTATACCGATCTTGCCAAGCACTTCAGCGACGAGGAGATCATCGAACTCGGCCTGTTCTGCGCCGAGACAGATGGCGTGGGCAAGTTCGTCAAATCGCTCAATGTGCTGAGCTGGGAGGAAGCCTGCGAACTCAATCCGCGGCTCACCGCAGCCTCTCCGCGCGTTGCGGCAGAGTAGCCGCGCCTGCTCTCACTGCGCCGCGGCGCGGCTTGCGAGATACTTTCTCTCCAGCATCACGTGGATGCCTTTCGCGCCGTTGACCACCTGGGTCACGCGCAGATCGGCGGCGAGACTGCACAGCGTGTACGCATCCTCGCGCGAAATGCCGGTGCGCGCGCAAATCAGCTTGATCATGTCGCGCAGCGCGATCACCACCGCATCGTCGAGATCGGGATCGAAGGCCATGGTCATGACATGTGTCGGCGTTTCCGCCATCGGCCATTCAAGCTGCATGTCGTCGCGCACATGCAGTTCGAAGGTGCCGATCAGCCCGGTCTCGATCGCGGTGATGCAGACTTCGCCGTCACCCTGCGCGCCGTGGCCGTCGCCGACCGAGAACAGTGCTCCATCGGTGTGAATGGGCAGATAGAGCGTCGTGCCGGCGACAAGCTCCTTGTTGTCGATATTGCCGCCGTTCCGCCGCGGCGGCGGCGAAGCGACAGGTCCCCAAGCCGCGGGCGGCGCGACCGCCATGATGCCGAAGAACGGTTTTAGCGGCAGATCGAGGCCCCACGGCAGCCGGCCAATCATTCGCGAGCGATCGAGCGGAATGTGGATGAGCCGCATCCGCTCGAAATCGTCGGGCAGCGCGCCCGCGAGAGGACGGATGACGTTGTAGCCCCAGTCATAATGCAGATCGATCGCCTTGATGCGCACTTCAAGCACCTGCCCGGCCCGCGCGCCACGCACGGCAACCGGCCCGGTGAGAATGTGCGGGCCGCCGAGTTTCGGCTCCACAGCGGCGTGGATCGCGGGGAGCGCTTTCGGCACGTCGAAGCCTGAATCGGCCTTCGGCAATTGCGTCGGCCCGCCGGACACCGTCGAGATCGTCACGGTATCGCCCGGATCGACGGTGATGAGCGGCTTGAGCGCCGCATCGAAATAGCCCCAGTGCACCGTGTCGGCGCCGGCGTCCAGGCGGTGTGTTTTCATCGCGGCACGTCCGTCACTTCGCGGCCCCGCGCTTTGCCGCCGGCTCCGACCAGCGTGCCGCGGCTGAATCGTCAGCGGCCCTCGCCTCCACCCAGGTCTTGCCCGCCGTGCTCTCGACCTGCTTCCAGAACGGCGCACGCGTCTTGAGATAATCCATCAGAAACTCGGCGGACGCGAACGCCGCTTCGCGATGGCTTGACGCCGTCACGACCAGCACAATGACCTCGCCGGGCTCGATCCGGCCGTAGCGGTGGACCACCGTGACGCCGAGAAGCGGCCAGCGCGCCCGGGCTTCCTCGACATGACGCGCGATCTCGGCTTCGGCCATGCCCGGATAATGTTCGAGCGTAAGCGCCGCGATCGGCTCGCCCTTCTCGTCGGCGCGGCAGACGCCGGTGAAGGTGACGACTGCGCCGATATCGGTGCGCCCGCGCGTCAGCGCCGCCGCCTCGGCTGCGGCGTCGAAGACATCGCGTTGCAAGCGTATGGTCGTGCTCATCCCGGTCTCGCCGCTCAGCCGCCGGTCATGGGCGGGAAGAATGCAATTTCCAAGGCGCCTTCGATCTTGGCATCGGCACGAACGTGGGTTTTATCGATCGCGGCGCGGATCACCTTGGGATTTTCGAACGCGTAGGCGTAGCCCTCGCCTCTTTGCGCGAGCCAGCCCACGAGTTCGCCGACGGTTGCAATAGTGGCCGGGGGATCGACATCTTCTTCCGTCTTGCCGACACGCTCGCGTACCCAGGCAAAATAACAAAGCTTCACGCATCCACCTTTACGGATTTACGGACTTACGGATTTACGAGCTTTCCTGGGTGAGATGATGCAGTCCCGCCTGCAGATAGTCCCAGCCGGTATAAAGCGTCAGCAAAGCCGAGAGCCAAAGCAGCGCAATACCGATTTGCGTGACCACCGGCACGACGGCGTCGCCGGCCTCACCGCAAATCAGGAATCCCACGGCAACGAGTTGCAGCGTCGTCTTCCATTTCGCGAGCCGCGTCACCGGCACGCTGACCCGAAGCTCGGCGAGATATTCGCGCAGGCCCGAAACCAGGATTTCACGGCACAGGATGACGACCGCCGCCCACAGCGCCCAGCCGTGGATGGTCTTTTCGGCGCCGAGCATGAGGAGGCACGACGCCACCAGAAGCTTGTCGGCGATCGGGTCGAGCATGCGGCCGAGCGAGGATTGCTGCGCCCAGATCCGGGCAAAATAGCCGTCGAGAAAATCGGAAATGCCCGCGGCAATGAATATGACGAGCGCGACCCAGCGCAACCACAGGCCGCCGCCAAGGATGTTCTGCCAGAACATGCAGCCGACCACGATCGGCACTGCCACGATCCGGCCATAGGTCAGGATATTGGGCAGCGCGAGCGGATGGGCACGCACCCGCCCCGGCACCCCGCCCGGCAGCTGGCCCGCGCGCGTGGGCGTCGTCGTCGAATTCGTGGTCGTCAAATTCATGGCGCCACCTTAACGCCGCCGCCGCGGAACTGACAGAGCCGGCCGCTCAACTTTCCGGATTAAGCGGCGCCCTCATGAAAGAACTCGTAAATCCGCCGTGCGGTTTCGGCACTAATACCCTCGACTTGCATCAAGTCCGTGACCGCGGCGCGTTCAATCGCCTTGAGCGTGCCAAAATGATGGAGCAGCGCACGCTTGCGGGTCGGTCCGATGCCGGCGATCTCCTGCAAACCGGCCTCGCGCAGATCGCGCTTGCGGCGCGCCCGATGCGACCCGATGGCGAAGCGATGCGCCTCGTCGCGCAATCGCTCGACAAAATAAAGAACCGGATCGCGCGGCGGCAGTTTGAACAAGTCGCGGCCGGGTTGAAAGAAGGTTTCCCGGCCGGCGTCCCGGTCCGGCCCCTTGGCGATCGCAACCAGCGGCACTGCGACATTGAGCGCGGCGAGCACATCGCGCGCGGCCGAGAGCTGGCCTTGCCCTCCGTCGATCAGGACAAGGTCCGGCCAGGGCAAATCCTCGGCCTCGGCATCGCCTGCGAGTAGCGTGCTCACAAATCCCTCGGCCTGCGCCGCCGCGTCTTCCGCGGGCTCGGCGCCAGGCGCCTCGCGCGGCGCCTCCGCGATAAGCCGCTTGAAGCGGCGCTCCAGGACTTCGCGCATCATGGCGAAATCGTCGCCGGGACTGAGATCAGCCGAGCGGATATTGAACTTGCGATATTGGCTTTTGCGAAAGCCTTCAGGTCCGCTGACGATCATGGCGCCGACGGCGTTCGAGCCCTGGATGTGGCTGTTGTCATAGACCTCGATCCGGCGCGGCACTTTTGGCAGGGCAAATGTCTCGGCGAGCTGGCGCAGGAGCTTTTCCTGCGAACTCGTCTCCGCAAGCTTTCGGCCGAGCGCTTCGCGGGCATTGGCGAGCGCGTGCTCGATCAAATCCTTCTTTTCACCGCGCCGCGGCGCCATGATTTCAATTTTGTGGCCGACTCTTGGTGCACAGCGCCTCGGCCAGGAGTGCGCGATCAGCGATGTCGTGGGAGATCAGAATCAGGCGCGGCGGCGGCTTGTCGTCGTAAAATTGCGCCAGGAAAGCGGACAATATCTCGTTTGCCGACAGCGAACGGTCGGCTCGCGGAAAATAGGCACGATTGCCCCAGTTCTGCCCGGTGCGGAAGAAGAACACCTCGACGCAGGAATAGCCGCCCTGCTGGTGCACGGCGAACACGTCCGCCTCCTCCACGCCGCGCGGATTGACGCCCTGATGCGACTGGATTGCGGAAAGTGCAGCGAGCCGGTCGCGATAGATCGCAGCACGCTCGAAATCGAGCCCGGTCGAAGCCTTTTCCATCTCCACGGCAAGCTCATCCTTCACCGTCTTGCTGCGGCCGGAGAGAAACCCGTTTGCTTCGCCGACCAGCGCCGCATAGCCGGGAAAGTCGATTTCTTTTGTGCACGGCGCGGAACAGCGCTTGATCTGGTAGAGCAGGCACGGTCTGGTCCGGCTCTCGAAGAATGGATCGCTGCACGAGCGCAGCAAGAATGCCCGCTGCAACGCGTTGACGGTGCGGTTGACCGCCCAGACCGATGCGAACGGCCCATAATACTGGCCCGGCCGCGTGCGCGCCCCGCGATGCTTGAGGATCTGCGGCGCCCAGTGATCGGATGTGATGAGGATGTAGGGAAACGACTTGTCGTCGCGCAACACCACGTTAAAGCGCGGCCGCAGCCGCTTGATCAGGTTCGCCTCGAGAAGCAGCGCCTCGGTCTCGGTGCGGGTAACGACGAATTCGAGCGTGCGCGTGGCCGCGATCATGCGCTCGATGCGGGTGTCGAGACCGGTTGGGCGGGCATAGGCCTGCACGCGCTTTTTGACGTTCTTCGCCTTGCCCACATAGAGCACGTCGCCCCGGCCATCGATCATGCGATAGACGCCCGGCCGCGACGGCGCGAGCTTGGCAAAGCGGATGATCGCGGCGCGCCCGGCCGCCAGCGAACCATGCTCGTCGTCGAAACTGAGTTTCACCGCGTCCCCCTCATCGGGTGCCGGCAATGTCGGCTCGTCGTCTTCCTCGACGGCCTCGATCTCGGGCGCGATCTCTTGTTTCGGAGTGCTCATGGGACGCAAAGGTTGGTTACGCGTGAGATATAGAACTCTCTTAACGATATCAACTTGGAACAACTTACGGATTCAGAACTGTTTAACTTAAACATCGCGATAAATTCTATCGATCGGACAGACGGCCAGCGACGCTTTTCTTTGACGCCGCAAAGGGACTTGGGCCCGAAGCAGCTTCACACGTCCCGCCCGATTTGAATTGGGGAGAGGCCATCATGAGAATGGTTCTTGGCGCGGCTTTATCGCTTGGTATCACCACCGCGGCGGTCGCCGCGGACCTCGCGCCGAACTACTACACGGCCCCGGCGCCGCTCGCCTCGAGCTGGGCCGGGCCCTATCTCGGCGCCACGCTGGGCTATGAATGGGGCAGCGTCGACAATAATCCGACGCGTCCGTCCGGCGTCGCCGGCGGCCTTGAGGCCGGCTTTAACTGGCAGCACGGCAATTTCGTCTATGGCGCCGAGACCGATATCAACCTGTCCGCCGCCGAAGACACGTTTGCACCGTGGCAGTTCTCCAATCCGTGGTTCGGCACGCTGCGCGGCCGCGCCGGTGTCGCGATCGGCAACGTGCTGGTCTTCGGCACCGCTGGTCTCGCTTATGGCGAATTGACCGCGGACACCTCGGCCAATCTGTCGGAGAGCCATACCGGCTTCGGCTGGGTGGCGGGCGTCGGCGCCGAAGTCGGTTTCACGCCGCATTGGTCGGCCAAGGCCGAGTGGCTCTACCTCGATTTTGCCGATCACGGCTACTCGGTGACCGGCACGAACAATGGCTTGACCGCAAACCTGGTGCGGCTTGGCGTCAACTATCATTTCTAGCATCGGCGCTGCCGCCATATCGCGGACGACGGCTATAAAATAATACTTAGCAATTCATTTACTACGCTGAAATATCTCGTAACGTTTACTTAACTAAAAACATGGCAGTCACAGTAAAATATAACCACAATACCGTCACAAATTCAAACTCACCTGTGTCTTTTCTACACTAGCCAAAAAATAGATCGCGAATACTATCCCGGCAACGACGCGGCCTGTTTGATGGAGGTCCAAAATGAAGCGTATGTGCTTTGCGTTCGCCACTTTGCTGGCATTTGCGGGAACGGCTGCCGCAGCCGACCTGTCGAACCGGCCGCCGCCCTATTACCCGAAGGCTCCGGTCGTTGTGCCCGTTTACAACTGGACGGGCTTTTACGTCGGCATCAACGGCGGCGGCGCGTTCGGTAAATCCGCCTGGGATACGGCCGGTAACCGCAACGTCGACGGCGGCCTGGTTGGCGGCACCGTCGGTTACAATTATCAGTTCGGCCAAGCGGTCGCCGGCGTTGAGGGCGACATCGACTGGACCGATATCAACGGCACCGGCAACACCGCCTGCCCGATCGGCTGCAAGACCAGCAATACCTGGCTGTCGACGGTGCGCGGACGGCTCGGCTACGCCGCCGATCGCTTCATGCCCTATGTCACCGGCGGCGCGGCCTTCGGCAATATCCGCGCAACGGTCGGCGGCTTGCAGACCGGGACGACCAATACCGGCTGGACGCTGGGCGGCGGCCTTGAAGCGGCGCTCGCCGCCAATTGGACGGCCAAGGTTGAATATCTCTATGTCGATCTCGGCAATTTCAATTGCGGACTCAATTGCGGCGGCGGCCTTGTCACCGACAATGTCTCTTTCCACACCAACGTCCTGCGCGCCGGCGTGAACTACAAGTTCTGACCGTCTTCGCAAGGAGGCCGGTCCGGAAAAAGGACGACGATTTTCCGGAAAGACCATGCGCCAACAAGAATACCGGGCGTCAAACACCCCGGGGCTCGCGTGCCCCGGGGTTTTTGTTTGCCATGTACGATAGAGCCGACTTTGCGTCGCATGCGCATGCCTTCTGCCGGCTGCAATGTTTTGATAGAACTCCAAAACTCCGATCGGCTTTCACGCCGGAACGGGCCGCGCGCCGGCATGTATCAGTTTTTCCCGCGCAGACCGGGCGGCACGACAGGCAAGCTCAGCTAGACCGCGCCCACGTCACGCCGTTACTTTGGTGGCGGCGTAGGCCGGCACGCGGGCGGCAAAATTGTCGAGCCACGCGACAAGACGCGGATGCCCGGCACGCCAATTGCCGTTAAAGCGCAAATCGCCATAGCCGAGTACGCAGGCGAGCGCGATCTGCCCGACATTGGGAAGAGCCCGACCGTCGAGCGGCGGCGGCGCGGCTTCGAGTGCGGCAAGGCCTCGCGCGATCTTGCCGGCCTGGTGTTCGAGCCATTTCTGCTCGTGGGTCTCCGCCTTGCGCCAGCGCGTTTCATAGACGGTGAGGATCGACGCATCGAGGATGCCGTCGCACAAGGCCTGCAGGCGCGACGATGCAAGCCGCGCCTTGGCGTCGCCCGGCACGATCTTGCCGCCTCCGGCGCGATCGTCGAGATATTCGAGGATCACGCGGAAGTCGTAGTAAGCCGCGCCGTCCTCCGCGATCAGCACCGGAATCTTGCCCAGTGGATTTTGCTGGCGGACGCTGTCGGCAGCATCGGTCGGATCGGCGGGCTCGATCTTCACGTCGCCGTCGAGGCCGAGAAGTGAAATCGCGATCCGCACCTTGCGTCCGAATGGCGAGGGCGGCGACGTGCGCAGAATCATCATGGCGACACCGTGTCTGGTGATTTCAGGATCGAGCGAATGATGGAAGTTTCGACGGCCCGGCCTGCTGTTGCAAGCCAAAAAGCATCCACCGGCGGGCGGCGGCGGCACCGCCCGCGAAGCAATTCAGCACCGCGCCCTCCCGAGGCGCGGCAGTCGTCGTCCTAGCCGGTGACGACGAGATTGACGGCCTTTGGGCCTTTACCCTTTTTGTCGGGTTCAACGTCAAAGTCGATGCGTTGCCCCTCAACCAGCGACTTCAAGCCGGCGCGCTCAACGGCGGTAATGTGCACGAAGACATCGCGGCCGCCATCATCAGGCTTGATGAAACCGTAACCGCGTTCGCCATTGAAGAATTTGACCGTACCGGTCATTGCCATCGAAAAACTCCTTCCCCGTAGTTCCTTCACCGCCACCCCCACGGTGCGGCGGCTAGTTCGGACATCCACACGGGCAAAGAGCTCGAGCCACAAACGATCTTAAGCCACTCCGCCGGCCCCCCACAGGAGGCGGAACGTCTAAGCCAGCACCTGAATCAAATAGACCAATTTGTAAGGGTGGAGAAGTGGGCAGCACCCGTTGCGCCGCCCTTTTTGTTTGCTCCGGCCGCAGCCCGGAACCTCATTTGGACGGGTTTCGGGCTTTCTCCTGGACCCCTGCGGAGGCTTTTTCCTGCGTCAGCCAATCGAGCCGGTGGCGTGCGGCAGATGAGAAGGATCGCGCGAGCGCCGGCAGCAGGATTTCCAGTTCCCGGTCCAGATTATAGGGCGGATTGACGACGATCAGCCCGGATCCGATCAGTCCAGCGTCCGTGCGCGCTGGCCCGAGCGTTATTTCGCAGCGCATCACCTTCGGCACGTCGAGGCGACGCAGGCGGCGCGTCAGCGCGTCGGCGGCCGTGCGGTCCTTGATCGGGTACCACAGCACGTAAATGCCGGTCGGCCATTTGCGGTGCGCCTCGGCAAGTCCCGCCGGCAGTCGCGAGAAATCTTCGGCCTCCTCGTATGACGGATCTGCGAGAACGAGGCCGCGGCGTTCCTTGGGCGGAACGTTGGCGTTGAGCGCCATCCAGCCGTCGATGGCCAGCACTTTGGCGCGATGATCGCTGTGCAGCGCGGCCTTGAGCAAACGGGCCGCGTGCGGTTCGAGTTCGCACGCAATCAGCCGGTCGTTCGGCCGCAGCAGCGCTTTGGCGATCAGCGGGGATCCGGGGTAATAGCGCAGATTTTTTCCGGGATTGAACGACGCGAGGATGTCGAGATAGGGCGCAAGGAGCGTCTGCACCTCGGCCTGCCAGGGAGTGTCGATTACGCGTTTGATGCCGTCGCGCCATTCCGGCGAGCGGGTGGCTTGCGGTCCCGCAAGATCATAGCGGCCCGCGCCAGCATGGGTGTCGATCACGCGGAACGCCGCCGGCTTGGCGCGCAGATATTCGAGAATACGCGTCAGAACGACATGCTTATGCACGTCCGCAAAATTGCCGGCGTGGAATGCGTGCTGATAGTTCATGTCGGCCTTGCGGCAATGCGTGCCCGCGTCAGCCGCCGCGCGCCGGCGGCATGATCACCTGGTCGCGGCGGCAACTGCGTTTAGCGACATCGGGGCAATCGTGAAACTGCAAATCCTTGGACAGGCACACCCGCACCTCGGTCAGGCGTTTCTTGTCGCATTCGATCGCGATGGCCGACGGCGACATCCCGGGATTGGCTTTGACGAAGGCATCCTCGATCGCGCCGGGCGCAACGCTGAGCGGCTGCTGCAAGTTGGCATAATCGGGCGGGATTTGCACCGCGGCGCGCGCCTTCCGCACGGTGTCGAAATAGGCGCGCGGCGACAGCCCGGAACAGGTGCCATGCTTGTCCCATTCATTGTAGATGAGATGCGGCGCCGGCATCAAATCGAGCATCGACGACATGATGCCGTGATAAAGCCGCGGCGACGGTGCCTGGCAATATTCCGGAAATCCCTTGACGAATTGCGGCCACAACCCGTGGACGACAAACGAGTAAGGCCGCGCCCCGCATTGTGGTCCCGCCGACCGGTTGCGCTCCGCAGCCGCGGCGCAGAATGACGGCGACCACGACAGTGACAACACGTAAAAATCGAACTGCCCCGGCTCATTTTGCCGCTGATCCTGCGCGCCCGCCACAAGCGGCGACAACAAAACTGCGAGAAACGCCGCCGCGCAGAGAGAGATCCTCATGAAAAACACCCCGTTACACGCGCATGGACGCGCCTGATCGCAAAGCCAGCCTAGCAGACGGTGATTAGGACGTGCAGGCTTAGACTGCGATGGACGCCGAGGATGGAGAAGGATGTCTCGCCAAGCCGGCCCCGAACCGCCATGGCGGACGCCGGCCGGTCATCAGCCCTTCGGCGGCGGAGCGCCCTGCGGCGGCACATAGGGGTAGGACGCCGACGGCGGCTGGGCCGGCCCCGGTCCGGTTCTGAACTGGATGCCGCATTGCTTCTGAATTGAAGTCTGCTCTGTGGCATCCATCTGGCCTTTGAGCTGCGCGAGTTGAGCAGCGTTCTGCTTGTCACCGCCGATGAGAAACAGGGTCGGCCAGAAAACGATCACTCCGACGGTCGTTGCAACGGCGTCCTTCGTCGCCTGGCTATCCTGGTTTCCAGCCGCTGCCGCTGCTGCTGCCGAGACGCGCTGGGCCTCCGCGGCAAGCTGCGCGCAAGTATAGGACTGATACTGCATGGGCGAGACATAGGTTGCCGTCACATCGGCGGCCCGCGACGCACAGCCGGCCAGCGCTAACGCTGCAATGACAGAAACAACTCCATGACGCACAGCAATCTCCCCACACCCTCCACAGAGATGGGTTTGGCCATCGGCCGAAAGTCAGGGATATTTGAAGTTCATTCCGCCGCGGATGATGTTGTCTTTGACGGTCCCACTATCCGAGAGCGTGCCCCCTATGAGGGACACCGGCCCGCTCAGCGTGGCGTTTGTTTGGACGTAGAGATATTCGGCCTTCACCGTCCAGTTCTGGGCGATTGCGGCTTCGACGCCGGCGCCGATGGTCCAGCCCACTTCGGTCGACGACGCATTGAAAAGCGTGCCAAAGCCCGTTGCGGTTATATTTTGCGACAGATCGGTAAAGGCGGCGCCGCCGGTGCCGTAGAGAAGTACGCGATCGAGAGCGACGCCGGCCCTTCCCCTGATCGTGGCGATCCACGGCACCTTCGACTTTCCCGTGACCGCGCAACCGACGCCGCAGCCGGCGACGGCCGTCGAGGAGACGCCGGACCAATCAAAGTCGCCTTCCATGCCGAGCACGAAGGCGTCGATCTGATAGTTAAATCCGGCCTGGCCGCCGGCGACCGCGCCATTGGCATGCCCCGATCCGGTCGACGATACGCCACCCAGCAGGCCGCCCGTAAAAGTGTCCGTTGAATTAGCGGTGACGAAGCTGCCGCCGGCATTCACGCCGGCATAAAAGCCGGTCCAGTTGTAAGCGGGCGGCGGAGCCGGCGCATAGATCGCCGCCGCAGCGGCGCTTGGCGCGGGCGGCAAATCCGCACCCCACGCCAAATCAGCGGCGCCCAACAAGACGCCGATCGCAACAAGGATACGCATGGCTATTTCCCCAGCGGGTGGCTCCCCAACAAAACCACCATCCGACAACCTTAAAGATACTTCAAGTATAATTACTCTTTATAGTTGAGTACGGCCTAGCGCTATGGAAGGGATTTGCTAACGATAAATCGCCGGCAAATTCGGGAATAAAAAGAAACCAGGCGCCAGAAAAATGGCTGCGGATCAATAGTTTAAGGGCTTTCCAACGATATCGCGCATTTGTGTGCAGACCCGCATGGAAAGCCCATGCCTGTATTCCTAACTCTAAGGCGCACGGGAGAACCTGCGCATGGCTGTTTATCGTCTGTTCGAAAAGGAAGCCTTCGAGCCGGAGGCAATTTCGACGATGTCGAGTGCCTATGCCGAGGTTTGCGCTGCGCTCGGCGTCAATGCGCGCGACCATCGCGCTACGGACGCGGTCGCCAGGACGGTGATTGAATACGCCCAGCGCGGCGCGCGCGATCCTGTCCGGCTGCGGAATTACGTGCTGGCGGCGCTACAGGCTCAGGGCCGTGCGGCGCGGCATTGCGGACCGTAAGCGTCGCTGCGGTCGAGCCCGGTCACGCAGAAATTGACGCCCCAATCCATGCCGATCATTCCGGTATCCTCGGCGATCGAATAATAGATCGGGTGCCTGCTGTTATCGTTGATCACGGCGACGCCGCTGCAAAAGCGGCGCGGAATGGACTGCGCCGCCCAGGGCATGGTGTCGAGTTCCCGGATGTTTTCGACGCCGACGATACGCAGTTCCGAGTTCCAGAAACGGAATTCCTTGGTACGGAAATCGCCGATGATCCGATCAAGCGCGGCGTGGTAGTCGCAGGAGGGCAAATCGCGCGTATATTCCGGCCCGGAGAGCCAGAAATTCTTCTCCAGCCACGTCGCCGCGCGCAACTGCGAAGCCGAGAGGGCGCAAAGCGCCAAAGCAAGAACCGCACCTGCGATCCGGCAGGCCGTACGTCCGGACATGGCTAAAACCCCTCCGCCACTGAACCAGATAACCGTGCCGCGCCCATGCGCGCCGGTCAAGACCCAGGCCCCGCAGCACGCCCCCCGGCATGCCCCGCAACACGCCTGTCCCATGCAGAAATCCGCCGCAAGCCAAGCCCCGGATTTAGCGGTTTGAATACGCGGCGCGCCGGCCGGAGATTCGCGCGCCGGGCCTGCACAGAAAAACAATGGCGCGAATCTCCATTTCACTGTTTTGTCGCATTCACAAAGCTACGGCGCGTTCCGGCCGTTGTGATACCACTCAAGCGCTTGTTGCATTTGATTCGTCGCGTGATTCGTCGCGTCTGCGTGCATCGCGAAAGCAGACCGCGCCTTCGCGATGTCCCAACTAAAACTCGCCGCAAGTGGTTTGTGATGAACCGGCGAAGACGACCGGCGGACCATTGGGGACGGACTGGGGGAGAAATGCGATGGGCGAGGTGCACCGGCTCCTGACGCCACAACCTTCGTTTGGTCTACAGGCGGCAGGACGCCTGATGACGGAGATTTTTGCGTCGTGGGTCCAGGATTTGGCGCTCCTTGTCGAGAGCGTCGAGGCGGTCCGCCCGGCAGGCGCACTGCCCGATTGGCAGCCTGGTGCCATTGTCCGATTGCCTTTTTCCAAGACTATCTGCTCCGACGGAGCCGTGGTTTGCAGCCAGGCGCTCATGGCACTTGCTGATACCGCCATGGTCATCGCCTGTTCCGCCGCCTGGAACGGCTACCGGCCGATGAGCACGATCGACCAAACCACGCATTTCCTCCGCCCGGTGAATTTCGACGTTGTCGCCGACGCCCGCGTCGTGCGGATCGGCCGCAACACCAGCTTCGGTCGGGTCATGCTGCTCAATGCGGTCGATAAGCGGCCGGTCGGCATGGTGGCGAGCGCCTATTCGATGCTGTGAGTTTCCATCGCCCGGGCGTCGGGAACGCGCCTTAAGGCGCTTTCAATCGGCCGCGCCAGCCTCTAAGTTTGAGCCGCGTGAGGCGGGAGGCGTGGTGATGGTCCGGAAATTTGTGATTGCGCTGGGTATCGTTCTGGCTGCAGGCACGGTCGCGATGGCAAATGGCGGCGAATTTGCCGGACCGGGCCCCTGGATCACCGGCAACAATACGGGCGGCATTTTCCCCTACTCTCCCGCCGTGGATGACAGCTATACGCAGATCGCCGAAGGCTATTGCGCGCGATGGGGCCGCATGGCGAAGGTCACGAGCATTCATCGCATGTATGGCGATTACGTCAGCTTCGTCTGCTACGACCGCCCGGGTAGAATTCACTGATCCGTCGTTTAGGACACTTTAGCCCGCGCCGGCGATGGCTGGGCTAGACCCAATCGCCGATGACTGCCTGAACCAGCGTCAAAGCCGACACTGCAGCCGTATCGGCGCGCAAAATGCGCGGCCCTAACGCCAGCCGCAGTACATTCGGCGCTTTGAGCAGCATCGCCCGCTCATCCTCGGCAAAGCCGCCTTCAGGGCCGATCAGGACCGCAAGCGGAGTATGCGGTTTGAGCGCACCCAGCGCCGCCACGGGATCGGCCACTTCGGCCGCTTCGTCGCAGAACACCAGACACCGGCCCGGCTCGCGCGCGGCGATGACGCGATCCAACGCGGCCGGAGGGCCGACTTCGGGCACAGTGAGAACGCCGCACTGCTCCGCCGCCTCAATGGCGTTGGCGCGCATGCGATCGAGGTTAACGCGCGCGACCTGGCTGTGGCGCGTGAGCACCGGCTGAAGCCGCGATACGCCCATCTCCACCGCCTTCTGCACCATGTAATCGAGCCGGGCCGCCTTCAGGGGTGCGAAAAGATAATGCAGGTCCGCCGGTATGGTCTGGGTGCGGGTCCGGGTATCGACCCGCAATGACGCCGCGCGCCGTGCGATATCGATCGTCGCGTTCCACTCGCCGTCCCGGCCATTGAACGCCAGCACCCGATCGCCCGCCTTTTGGCGCAGCACCGTGGTCAAGTAGTGCGATTGGCCACGCTCAAGCGCCACCGCCGCACCTTCCGCAAGCGGTGCATCAACATACAGGCGGCAGGTGCGAAAATCGTAGCCGGGCATGGCCGGTATGAGGGTAATCCACGGGTTTGGAGGTTTGGCTTAGACCGCCGCCGCTCCAAGCACCAGCGTCGCACCCCGGGCTTTTGCCGCGTTGTCGCCGAATTCGGCGAGCCTTTAATAGCCGCGAAAAATCGGGCAAACTCACGGAATCTGAAAGAGGCCTATCATGAAACGCGGCATCGCCGTGGCATTGGCACTGTTTGCCCTGAGTACGGGGGTACGGTCGGCATGGGCACAGGGAGCCCCCCAGTGTGCCGCATTCCAGGGACTCAGCACGGAAGCGCAAAAGCGGGGCGACGTCGTGAGTGCGGCGCTCAAGAACAAAACCGATCGCAAGGAGCTTTGCGGAGTTATCACGTCATTCGTTGGCGCCGAAGCCAAGGTGGTCAAATTTCTCGAAGACAACAAAACCTGGTGCGGCGTGCCCGATCAGGTGGTCGCGGCATCGAAGGCCAATCACGCGAAGTCGGTGCACTTCCAGACAGTGGTGTGCAGCGCCGCGGATGCGCCAAAACCAAAGGTGCCGACGCTGAGCGACGCGCTCAAGACTATTCCGGCGGATTCGGCAACGAATACCAAGACCGGCCGCGGCACCTTTGACACGCTGACCGGCAATCCGCTGGCAAAATGAGCCCGGTGACCGGTTCGGTCGCGGACGCGACCGGCAATTGGGTCGACACCGTCGCGCCGTCATGGCTACGGCCCTATCTGCGGCTCTCCCGGCTCGATCGCCCCATCGGTTCGTGGCTTCTGCTACTGCCCTGCTGGTGGTCGTCGGCGCTCGCCGCGATAGCCGCACATGCGCGGGCGCCAAGCCTGTGGCATATCGCGCTGTTCTTCGTCGGCGCGTTTGCGATGCGCGGCGCGGGCTGCACCTGGAACGACATCGTCGACCGCGACCTCGATGCCAGCGTCGAACGGACACGATCGCGGCCGATCCCATCCGGCCAGGTGACGGTCACTCAAGCCGCGCTGTTTCTGATCGGCCAATCGCTTGTCGGCTTTGCGGTTCTGATCTCGTTCAACACTTTCACCATCGCGCTTGGCATCGCCTCGCTCGCGATCGTCGCGGTCTATCCGTTCATGAAGCGCATCACCTACTGGCCGCAGATCGTGCTCGGCCTCGCCTTCTCCTGGGGCGCGCTCATGGGCTGGGCGGCCGCGTTTGGCAGCCTCAATGCACCGGCGCTCCTGCTTTATGCCGGATCCATCTCCTGGGTGATCGGTTACGACACGATCTACGCCCATCAGGATCGCGAGGACGACGCCCTGATCGGCATCAAATCGACGGCCTTGCTGTTCGGAGCGCGCACCAAGCCGATGCTGGCGCTGTTTTACGGGATTGCGGTCGTGCTGATCGGCGCCGCGGGATATTTCGCCGGCGCCGGGTTCGTCTTCGCGTTGGGCCTTCTGGCATTCGCCGCGCATCTTTGCTGGCAGATTGCGCGCCTGAATATCGCCGATCCCGACAATTGCCTCGCCGTCTTCAAATCCGACCGCGACGCCGGATTGATCCTGTTCGCAGGTCTGCTGCTCGATGCGGCGCTGAAGGGCGTCGGCTGAGATTTAGTTGCGCGCGATGATCTCGCGCTCGCCGCGATGCACGATGGGCACGAGCGGCAGCTTGCCGGCGCGGCGGCGGAGAAGCCGCGAGGGCCGCCGGCGGGCAACTGCACTTCGGCGGCGGCGCCGCAAGGCCGGCGCCTCGACGCGCAGCGCCCCGATCCGCGCGAATGGCTCACGCAATTTCCCGTCGCCTTCGGCGACCAAAAGGGGAAGTCCGAGAACCCGCCCCCATGACTGCCATTCGGCAACGATGTCGTCAGCCTCGGCGGCCGAGAAGAGCGGCAGCGACAGAGCCGGGTCGGCATGTTCAAGCACGACAGCAATCACGGAAGGCTTTGCTTCCTTATCGCCGGAAAGGCGGATCGCGACGCCCTTGTAGGCGGCGACGGGCATGTTCAGCGCCATGCGCATGCCACGCACTGAGCGGCGCAGCACCACGCGCTCGCGGTGCAGGTCGACGACGCACAGGCGCTCGTCGGCCGCCTCATCGGCAGCCTCGAAACGCACTGGCAAAGAGAAGGGGTCGAGCCGCGACACGCGGCTCGACCCGGCAGCGGTCCTGCCGGCTTCCATTTGACGCCTCAAACTCCCGCCGGGCTGTTGCCGCCCGGTTGTTGCCATGACCATGCCACGGCCCCGTCGTGATCGGCTTAAAAAGGCTGGTTAAGGCCTCGTAGTGCGCACTCCACCGTGCCGCATGATTGACGAGTGGTTGCCGCGAGCGCGCAATTCCCTGAATGTGGCGTGCGAACCCGCGCGTTACGGGTTGAATCACGGACTTTACGCGCACATCTTGTGCTGGCCCCCGCCTCCCCATAAACCAATTGAAAACCGCAAATGGCTTCACTCCTCGATCAATCCGCTCTCACCGATCTCGCCAGCCGCCTTGTCGCCGCAGCGCGACGCGTCGGCGCGAGCGAGGCCGATGCCGTTGCGGTTCGCTCGGTCTCGCTGTCGGTCCAGGTCCGCGACGGCGCGGTCGAGGAATCGCAGCGCTCGGAGGGCGACGACGTGGGATTGCGGGTCCTCGTCGGCCGCAAGCAGGCCTCGGTGTCCACCAACGACATCAAAGGCGACGGAGTCGATGCGCTGGCGGAACGGGTGGTCGCCATGGCGCGCGCGGCGCCGGACGATGAGTTTGCCGGCCTTGCCGATCCGGCGCTTCTCGCCAAAAACTTCCCCGATCTCGATCTGCTCGATCCCGATATGCCGGGAGTGGACGTGCTGGAACAGCGGGCGCAGGCCGCCGAGGCGGCGGCGCTTGCCGTGACCGGCGTCACCAAATCCGACGGCGCCTCGGCCTCCTCCGGCATCGGCGGCATGGTGCTGGTGACGAGCAGCGGCTTTCGCGGCGCAACGCTCGGCTCGCGGCATTCGATCTCGATGTCCGCGATCGCCGGCGAAGGCACCGGAATGGAAGGCGATTACGATTTCTCCTCGACGTTGCACGCCGCCGACCTCGACCGTGCCGAAGACATCGGTCGCAAGGCCGGCGAGCGCGCAGTCAAGCGTCTCAATCCGCGCAAGGTCGCAACACGGAAGGTTCCGGTCATATTCGATCCGCGTATCTCCGGATCGCTGGTCGGTCACGTCGCCAGTGCGGCGAATGGCGCGGCCATCGCGCGCAAGACGAGTTTTCTGCGCGAAAAACTCGGCGAGGCAATCCTGGCGCCGGGCATCGATATCGTTGACGACCCATTGCGGCGGCGCGGACAGCGGTCCCACGCCTTCGACGCCGAGGGTGTCGTTACGAGCAAGCTCCATCTGGTCGAGAATGGCGTGCTGAAAACCTGGCTGCTCGATTGCGCGACTGCGCGCGAACTCGGCTTGAAAACGACGGGTCATGCACAGCGCGGCGTATCGTCGGTGCCCTCGCCGGGGCCGACCAATCTCTATCTCGCGCCCGGCAGCAAAAGCCCGGATGCGCTGATCGCCGAAATCGAGGACGGGTTTTACATAACCGACCTGATCGGCATGGGCGTCAATCTCGTGACCGGGGATTATAGCCGGGGCGCTGCCGGTTTCTGGATCGAGAACGGCGAGTGCACTTATCCCGTGAGCGAAGTGACGATCGCGGGACACCTCACCGAAATGTTCGCAAGCCTTACGCCGGCAAACGATCTTGCCTTCCGCTACGGCACGAATGCACCGACCTTGCGCGTGGAGGGCCTCACTGTTGCCGGCCACTGAGGTCGAAGGATTGACGCAAATTGCGGCGCGGCTCGAAGTCGCGGTCCGCGAAGCGGGCGCTCTGGCGCTCTCGATGTTCCGGCAGCCGCTGAAGAGCTGGACCAAGGGTCCGTCAAACTCGCCGGTCAGCGAAGCCGATATTGCCGCGAATAATCTGTTGCGCGAACGTCTCATGGCGGGAGAGACCGGCATCGCCTGGCTGTCGGAAGAGAGCGCTGACGATCCGGCAAGGCTCGGCGCACGCCATGTCTGGATCATCGATCCGATCGACGGCACGCGCGCCTATATCGCGGGCCTGCCGGATTGGGCGGTGTCGGCGGCCCTCATTGAAAACGACAGACCGATCGCAGCCTGTCTCTATGCGCCGGCGCTGGACGAATTCTTCATGGCCCGCGCCGGCCACGGCGCGACCCTCAACGGAGCGGCGATCTCCGCAACGGCAGGACGCGACCTCGAAAACGCGCGCATTGCCGGCCCGCGAAAACTCCTGGAGCGGCTGGCCACCTCGATGCCGCCCTTCACAACCGTTCCGCGGGTGCACTCGCTTGCGCTCCGCCTGACCCGCGTCGCACAGGGCGCCTGCGACATCGCCTTTGCCGGCGGCAACAGCCACGATTGGGACCTTGCGGCGGCTGATCTTTTGGTGCACGAAGCGGGCGGCGTATTGACGCCCTTTGCGGGCGGAAGTGTGACCTATAATCGTCCCGTGCCGCGGCACGGTACGCTCGTCGCGGCCGGCCGGGACAGGCACGCGGCGCTTGCCGAACTTCTTGGGGATGAACGCCTCGCGTTTTCGTAACTCGCGAATTGCGCGCGGATCAAACATCATGTCTGAAATTGAAAAACCCAAGCAGCTCCTGCATCTCGTCTTCGGCGGCGAACTCGACGGTGTGTCGAATTCCGAATTCAAAAATCTCGACAATCTTGATATGGTCGGCATCTATCCAAACTATGCCAGCGCTTACGCCGCCTGGAAGGCGAAGGCGCAAGGCAGCGTCGACAACGCCGAGATGAGATACTTTATCGTTCATCTGCACCGCCTGCTCGACCCGGAAAGCACGGCGCCGCCGCGCTGAGGAGACGCATGCAGCTGTGGCGGCACATCGGAAAGCAGCGCTGGGCCAAGGTGACGATCGGAACCGTCGCCGCCGAGTATTTGCGTTTTGTCGGGTCAACGACCCGGTTCACGCTTGAGCCGGGCGATATTTACGCGCGCGGCGAAGCCGACATGCCGATCATCCTTGCTTTCTGGCACGGGCAGCATCTGCTGGCGCCGGTCGCGAGGAAGATCGAGCATCGCGTGAACATGCTGGTGTCGCGGCATCGCGACGGCGAGATCAATGCGATCGCTGCCGAACGGCTCGGCGTCGGCACGATCCGGGGCTCCGGAAATCACGGTGGAGGCTTCGTGCACAAAGCCGGCGTCGCCGCATTCCAGCTGATGGTGGACTCGCTCGCCGAAGGCGCCTCGATTGCGCTCTCCGCGGACGTGCCGAAAGTGGCGCGTGTCGCCGGGCTCGGCATCGTCAAGCTCGCACAGGCGTCTGGCCGCCCGATCTATCCGAGCGCGATTGCCACGAGCCGCCGCATCGTGCTCGACAATTGGGATCGCACCACGATCAATCTGCCGTTCGGCCGCGGCGCCGGCGTTGCCGCGGAGCCCGTGAGCGTGCCGCATGACGCCGATGACACGGCGCTGGAAGCGGCGCGGCGTCTCCTCGAAGACCGGCTCAATACGGCAACGCAACGCGCCTATGAGCTCGTCGACAAACCAGGCCGCGGAGGCCAAGCGTGACCAAACGCCTGCCGCTCGCGTTGCGTCTTTATCAGTTGGCATCCGGCGCCGGTTCGCCCATTGCGCCGTTTCTTTTGGCGCGGCGTCTCAAGCGCGGCAAGGAACATCCCGAACGCCTGCCGGAACGCCGCGGCGAAACTTCGCTGCGGCGCCCCAGTGGTCCGTTGATTTGGGTGCACGCCGCCAGCGTCGGCGAAATGCTTGCCGCGGTGCCGCTCATCGCGAGATTGCGAGCGCAGGAATTCATCGTATTGGTCACGTCGGGCACGGTGACGTCGGCGGCGCTCGCCGCACAGCGTCTGCCGGACGGCGCCTTTCATCAATTCATTCCGCTTGATGGACCGCGTTTCGTACAGCGCTTTCTCGATCACTGGAAGCCCGGACTTGCGCTGTTTGTCGAATCCGATCTTTGGCCCAATCTCATTCTGTCCTGCGCGAAACGCCGCATTCCGATGATCGTGATCAACGGCCGGCTGTCCGAGCGCTCGTTCAGCCGCTGGCGCCGCGTGCCAGGCGTCATCGAAGCGTTGCTCGGCCGCTTCGATCTGTGCCTCACGCAATCCTCCGCCGACGCCGAACGCTATGCGCGGCTTGGCGCACCGCGCGTTACATCCACAGGCAACCTCAAGCTCGACGTGCCACCGCCGCCGGCCGATGAAACGGCACTGCAGCGATTGAAGGAAATCATCGGCACCCGACCGGTTATCGCCGCAGCCTCGACGCATCCGGGCGAAGAAACCGCGATCATTGCCGCGCATCGGCGTTTGCGCGCGAAATACCCGACGCTTTTGACCGTGATCGCGCCGCGTCACCCCGAACGCGGCGAGAGCATCGTGGAAATCGCGCAAGTGGCCGGGCTGTCGGCTGCGCTGCGCTCGCGCAACGCCCAGCCGATGCCCGATGTCGGGATTTATGTCGCCGACACGCTCGGAGAACTCGGCTTGATCTATCGGCTTGCGCCTGTCGTGTTCATGGGCGGATCGCTCGCAAGCCATGGCGGCCAAAATCCGATCGAGCCCATCAGGCTCGGCGCCGCCGTGCTGCATGGGCCGCATGTCTGGAATTTCGCGGAAATTTACGCCGCGCTCGATACTGCGCACGGCGCAGAACTCGTCGCCGACGAGGAAGCGCTGACGGTTCGGCTCGGCGAATGGCTTGCCAATACGGCGGCGCGCAAGGCGGTGGCCGATGCGGCAACGGAAACCGTCGGGCGGCTCGGCGGCGCGCTCAAGCGCACGCTTGCGGCGCTCGACCCCTATCTGATGCAGCTCCGCCTCGAACAGCGAGCCAATTGATGATGCGCGAGCCGGCCTTCTGGTGGCGACCCGGCACAGGAGGCTCGCTCAGCCCACTCGCCGCAATGTATGGCGCCGTCGCCGGCTTGCGCATGCAGTCGTCCGGCCGCCAGGCCGGTCTGCCGGTCGTCTGTCTCGGCAATCTGACCGTCGGCGGCGCCGGCAAGACGCCGGCGGCAGTCGCGGTTGCAAAACTTCTTCTCGGCGCGCATGAGCGCCCGTTCTTCCTCAGCCGCGGCTATGGCGGCCGCCTCGCCGGACCGGTACGCGTCAACCCGGCGATCCACCATGCCGCCGATGTTGGCGACGAGCCGCTGTTGCTGGCACAACATGCTCCGACCATCGTAGCGGCCGATCGCGTCGCCGGCGCGCAATTCGCCCAATTCGCCGGCGCAAGCGTCGTCGTGATGGATGACGGCTTCCAAAATTCCTCGCTCGCCAAGGATATCGCGATCCTGCTTGTCGATGGCCGCCGCGGCATCGGCAACGGCCGCATGATTCCGGCCGGACCGCTGCGCGCACCGCTCGGGCTGCAGCTCGACCGCGCGCAGGCACTCGTCGTGGTCGGGCCGCCAAGCGGTGCCGGCGCGGTCCTCGATCGCGCCAACAGAGCCCGCATGACGATCCTCCACGGCAAATTCGAACCCGACCGCGCCGTCGTCGCGGCAATCGGCCGGCGCAAGGTGCTGGCTTTTGCCGGCATCGGCGATCCGGAAAAATTCTTTGCAACCCTGACCACGGCCGGCATCGATGTCGCCGCGCGCGCGAGTTTCCCCGATCATCACCGCTACAGCGCGGCGGAAGCGAAAGACCTGATCGGCCGCGCCCAAAAAGAAAGCCTGATGCTCGTCACTACGGAGAAGGATCTGATGCGGCTGACAGGCGATCCGCAGCTTGCGGCGCTCGCCGACCGGGCAAACGCCCTTCCGGTGCGGCTCGCGATCGAAGAGCAGGATCAGTTTGGGCAGATGATCTTGCAGGCGGTGAAGCGGCGGCGCAGCCAGAACTTGACTGGGTAGTCAGGACTTGCGCGGATAGCTTGATGCCTGCCGCTGCAACACGGCTTCCGGCGTTGCATAAGCCTCCTGAAGATCGACGCTCCAGTAGCGCAGCTCTTCGAGCGGTATCTGAACTCCGGTTACGGCGCAGCGCACGAAAGCCCCCGGCCGCACGACGCGAAAATCGCCGTCGAGATATTTGACGTCGGCCTCGCCGGGCATCGGGGTGGGTCGATCGGTACGATTGAGCAAGTACGCCTCCGGCAGATCGGGAATGATGGAACGGCCGCGCCCGCCGAACGGTCTTCCTGTTGCAGTTGAAACATAATGGCATCGCCGGCGAGGCGAAAGCCACCAGCTTGTGATGGTTCCGCTCTGCGGCCGGCGAGCGCCCCATGCTATAGTAGACGCGGGGCGGCCCATTCTTCGGCGAGCGCTTTGACCCAATTGCCGGCACGCATGACCTTCAAGACGCTGATCCTGGCCTTTACCGCCGCCATATGTTCCATCGGCGCGGCCACGGCCGATCCGGACCATGTCGATATTCCGGATGGAACATTCACGCTGCATGCGACCCTGTATCGTCCCGAGGGAGCCGGACCGTTTCCCGCGGTGGTGGCGCTGCATGATTGCGGCGGCCTCAATCACCGCCCCAATACCGAGGCGCAACTCTATGCGGAATGGGCAAAGCTGCTCGTGGCGGATGGCTATGTCGTTCTGTTTCCGGATTCGTTCGGATCCCGCGGCGTCGGTTCGCAATGCCGTGACCTCAACCGGAAAATACATGCATCACGCGAGCGCGTCGTTGACGCCAATGCCGCGCGCGCGTGGCTGCAGGGCCAGAGCTATGTGCGCGGCGATCACATATCCCTCCTGGGCTGGTCGAATGGCGGGGTCGCGGCGCTATGGACGGTGCGGCTGACCAAGGTGCCGCCCGCGGGCACCGCCGATTTCCGCTCGGCTGTCGTGTTCTATCCGAACTGCCGGCGCTTGCGCGAAACCGCATGGAGCGCCCGGGTCCCGACCCTCGTCCTCATCGGCAGCGCCGACGACTGGACAGCCGCCTCGACCTGCCAGCAAATGGTGGCCGGCGCCCACGACCGCAGCGCGCGCGTGCAGATTGTCGTCTATCCGGGCGCGCACCACGAATTCGATCGCGCCAATACCCCGCTCCGGCTGCGCACCGGCCTCGTCAATACGCTCGATCCTTCCGGGCGCGCCCATGGCGGCACCAACCCTGCCGCTCGCGCCGACGCGCTCAAGCGGGTGCCGGCCTGGTTCGCCCGATAGCGAAACGCGCCGACTTGCACGCTCCTTGCACGCTCCATGAAATAAAATGCCGCGCCGATGGGGATCGGCGCGGCGCAACCCAGAACGTCCTGTCGCGTATCAATAGCAGTGCAGATGGCCCCAGCGTCCACGCCAGCAGTGACGACGCCAATACACATGCGTCACATTGGCATGGCTGGAATCAGTGGCGACACCAGACGGCAGCGGCGCCATCGGCGCAGCTTGCGAAGTCCCGGAAACGGCCGCGAAAACCAGCGTAGCTACCGCCATCGCAAAAACAGTCCTTATCATTCTCGTTCTCCTTAAGGGCGCGAACCTCTGCCTCGACATAACACGCCAGCATGATGGCGGTTCCACGGCGCACGCCGATTAACTGCATGAACGAACAGTCAGAATTCTTGCGCGGTCTAAAACAGATCGCCCTGCCCCGGGCCTGGGCCGCGGCGCGCACGCGGCTTCGCCGACTCAGTGTCCGGCACGCCCGACGAAGGACCGCCTTCGGCGCGAGCGCCGATGCGGCCATCGGAAAACTCAATCTCGATCGCCATGCCGGCACTGACTGCAGCGGCAGCGCGCAGCGGCTGGCCTGCGGCATCGCGCACCAAGGCAAACCCCCGCGCCAGGACACCGCGATAGGAAAACGCCGCGAGCAGTTGCGCGCCGCGCTCGGCGCGCGCTTTGCGCACCGCAATAAGATGGAGAACCGCGCGCCGGGCACGCTCCGTGAACACGGCTATGCGGTCGCGCTGCCGTGCGATTTGCGTGCGATGCACTTCGAAATTGGCAGCAACGGCCGCCCGCAGCCGTAGCGCGATACCGGCATAGCGTTCGCGCCGGCGCTCGACATTGGTGCGCAGCAATTGCCTGTTCAGGCGGCCGCCAATTCGCGAGAACGTCACCTGGTGAATCTGCGCATTGGCGCGCAAGCCCCGTCCCAAAGCCGCGGCGGCATGATCGAGCCGTTGCCGCGGCACTGCCAACACCTCCTCGGCGCGCGGCAGGGCACGAACGGCGGAACGCAGCTCGGTACGGCGCGCATCCTGATTGCGCCGCCACGAGGCAAGCGCACGCCGCGCCAGAGAATCGACGTCGACCATGAGATCGGCGCGGACCGGCACAGCCATTTCGGCAGCGGCGGTCGGTGTCGGCGCGCGGCGATCGGCGGCAAAATCGATCAGCGTCACGTCGGTCTCGTGGCCGACCGCGGAAATCAGCGGGATGAAGCTTGCCGCTGCGGCGCGCACGACGATTTCCTCGTTGAATGACCACAAATCCTCGAGCGAGCCGCCGCCGCGCGCGACGATAATCAAATGAGGCCGTGGAGGGCTGCCGTTTTCAGCGAGCGCATTAAAACCCTCGATTGCCGCGGCGACTTCGGCGGCGGAGCCCTCGCCCTGCACCTTGACCGGCCAAAGCAGGACGTGGCGCGGGAAGCGATCGGCAAGCCGATGCAGGATGTCGCGGATAACGGCGCCCGTCGGCGAGGTCACGACGCCGATCACGGCGGGCAGATACGGCAGAAGCTGCTTGCGCGCCTCGTCGAACACCCCTTCGGCGGCGAGCTTCTGTTTGCGCTCCTCGAGAAGCGCCATCAGCGCGCCGAGCCCGGCAGGCTCCAGCGTCTCGACGACGATCTGGTATTGCGAACGGCCGGGATAAGTGGTGAGCCGCCCGGTGATCACGACTTCGAGGCCCGCCTCGAGCCGCACCTTGATGCGCGGCGCCGTCGAGCGCCAGATCACGCCGGCAATGCTGGCGCGGTCGTCCTTAAGGTCGAAATAGACGTGTCCATTGCCGTGATAGCTGACCTTGCCGAGTTCGCCGCGCACGCGCACATAGCCATAAGCCTCCTCAATGGTGCGCTTGAGCGCGCCAGACAATTCGGAGACGGTCAGTTCCGGCAGATTGAGGCGTGGTTCGTTCATCGTGTTCTGCACAGGAGCGAGTTGGCTAATGCCCTATGTTTTGCTACATAGTCCGGACCGCTCGCAAGCCCGGTAAAACCAGCCAAAAATGCGTGCCGCGCCATGAATATTCTGCTGTTGGGCTCAGGCGGCCGCGAGCATGCGCTGGCCTGGAAGATGGCGGCGAGCACGCTCACCGACAAGCTCTACTGCGCGCCGGGCAATGCCGGCATTGCCCGCGAGGCTGAATGCGTCGCGCTCGATGTTGCCGATCATGCGGCCGTGATCGCGTTTTGCCGCAACAACGGCATCGATCTGGTCGTGGTGGGACCGGAAGCGCCGCTATGCGCCGGCATAGTCGATGATCTCGAAGCCGCCGGCATCAAAGCATTCGGCCCAAGCAAGACCGCAGCGCAGCTCGAAGGCTCCAAAGGCTTCACCAAGGACCTGTGCCGCGCCAACGGCATCCCGACGGCTGCCTATGAGCGCTTCCGCGCCGCTGCGCCGGCGAAAGCCTATCTGCGCACGCGCGGCGCGCCGATCGTCGTCAAGGCGGACGGGCTTGCAGCCGGCAAGGGGGTCGTCGTGGCGCAGGATTTGGCCGAAGCCGAAGCGGCAGTCGACATGATGTTCGGCGGCGGTCTCGGCGAAGCCGGCGTCGAGGTCGTGATCGAAGAGTTTCTCGAAGGCGAGGAGGCCTCGTTCTTTGCCCTATGCGACGGCGCGACCGCGCTGCCGCTGACCACCGCGCAGGATCACAAACGCGCCTTTGACGGCGACACCGGACCCAATACCGGCGGCATGGGCGCCTATTCGCCGGCGCCGAATATCGACGACGCGATGAGCGCCCGCGTGATGAAGGAAATCATCAATCCGACGATGCGCGCGATGAAGGCAATGGGCGCGCCTTACAAGGGCGTGCTCTACGCCGGCCTGATGATCACGCGCGAGGGGCCAAAGCTCATCGAATACAACGCCCGCTTCGGCGATCCGGAAACACAGGTGCTGATGCTGCGCCTGATGTCGGACCTCGTTCCGGCGCTGCTGGCGAGCTGTGACGGCATGCTCAAAGTCGTTCGATCTGCGCTGGTATGCCGACCCGGCGCTGACCGTAGTCATGGCTGCCAAAGGCTACCCCGGCCATTATGCCAGGGGCACAGTGATCGAAGGCCTCGACGACGCGGCGGCGGTGGAAGGCGTGGAAATATTCCACGCCGGCACCAGGGCCGAAGGCGGCAAAATCCTCGCCAATGGCGGCCGCGTCCTCAACGTAACGGCGATCGGCAAGACGGTACGGCAGGCGCAGACGCGTGCCTACGACGCCGTGTCGCGCATCCGCTGGCCGGAAGGCTTTTGCCGCCACGATATCGGCTGGCGCGCGGTGGAGCGGGAGACAAGCCTGATGCCCGATCTCGCCGATCTCTATCCCGGTTATGCATCGCGCTGGATCAATACTTCGGCTGGAAAAATCTTCGCCCGCGTCGGCGGCAACGGGCCGCCGCTTCTCCTGCTGCACGGTCATCCGCAAAGCAATGTGATGTGGCATCGCGTGGCGCCGGCGCTCGCCGGAGATTTCACTTTGGTGATCGCCGACCTGCCCGGTTATGGCTGGTCCGAAGCACCGCGTGAGGAAGAAGATCACGCGCCTTACACCAAGCGCGCCATGGCGGCCGGCATGGTCGAACTGATGGATGCGCTCGGCTTTGCCCGCTTTCGCCTTGCCGGCCATGACCGCGGCGGACGCGTCGGCTACCGCCTCACGCTTGACCACCCCGGCCGGATCGAGCAGCTCGCGGTGCTCGATATTGTCACCACCTGGGACATGTGGCACCGCATCGACGCTGCCCTCGCGTCTCGCGCCTGGCATTGGACATTCCTGGCGCTACCGGCGCCGTTTCCTGAGACGCTGATCGGCGCCAACCCGAAGTTCTTTTTCGATTCCCGCGCCACTTCAGGCGCCAAGGCAAAGCAAATGTCGATCTTCGATCCGCGCGCGCTGGCGCATTATCACGCCGCTTACGAGGACCCGGCGCGCATCCACGCGATGTGCGAGGATTACCGCGCCGGCCGCACCACGGATCTTGCCAATGACGAGGCCGACCGCGCCGCGGGAAAGAAAATTGCCTGCCCGGTTCTGGCGCTGTGGGGCAGCGGTGGCCTTCCCGGCAATGCCGGCATCGATACGCTCGACTGCTGGCGCGATTGGGCAACGGATCTGCGCGGCTTCGCCATCGACAGCGGCCATTATCTGCCCGAGGAAAACCCGGACGCGACGGCGAAGGCATTGCTGGATTTCTTCGCCCCGCGCTAGAACGTCGTCGGATTAAAAAGCCCTTTCATCGGCTCAGTTCAACCACGACCTCTCATGCGCCGGGGAAAACCGGTATCCACGTGTCAGGCTCATGCTCTAGAATCGGCTTATGATGCCGAGTGACCGCCAAAGCACATTCTCCGGCACGCGCGAGGTCGCCGAGCGGCTGCGGTTCGACACGGCGCGGCTTGAGGACTATCTGCACGAACACGTGCCGGGGTTCACCGGCCCGGCCGTGGTCAGTCAGTTCAAGGGCGGCCAGTCCAATCCGACCTATCTCGTGGAGACGCCGCTGCGCCGTTATGTGCTGCGCCGCAAGCCGCCGGGCAAACTCCTGCCCTCCGCACATGCCGTCGATCGCGAATATCGGGTAATCAGCGCGCTCCACGCGCAGGGCTTTCCGGTTCCCGAGCCCGTGCTCTATTGCGCCGACGAAGCCATCGCCGGAACCGCGTTCTTCGTCATGGCTCACGTCGGCGGCCGCGTGTTCTGGGAACCACGGATGCTGGCATCCAACCCTGCCGAACGCACCCGCGTTTATGATCAGATGAACGCGACGCTGGCGGCGCTGCATGGCTACGAGCCCGCGGAGATCGGGCTTGGCGATTACGGGCGCGGCGAAAACTATGTGGCGCGGCAGGTCGAGCGCTGGTCGAAGCAATACCGCGCCTCCGAGACCGAACCCATTGCAGAGATGGAGCGGCTGATCGCCTGGCTGCCGGCGCATTTGCCGCCGCCGCAGCCGACGCGCGTGGTGCACGGTGACTATCGGCTCGACAATATGATCGTCGCACCGGCTGAGCCGCGCATCGCCGCCGTGCTCGATTGGGAATTGTCGACGCTCGGCGATCCGCTGGCGGATTTCACCTATCACCTGATGCAATGGCATATGCCGCATGCCGAGGCCGGCACCGGTTCGCTTGCCGGATTCGATCTCGCCGCTCTCGGCATCCCGGCACTCGACGCGTATGTCAATTCCTACGTGGCGCGCACCGGCTTCGATCCGCGGCCGTATCTGCCGGTCTATTTCGCCTACAATTTCTTCCGGCTCGCGGCGATCATGCAGGGCATTGCCGGGCGGGTGCGCGACGGCACCGCGACCAGCGCCTTCGCGGAGGCCAAGGCCGAACTGGTGCGCCCGCTCGCCGCCAAGGGCTGGCAATTCGCAGAAGAGACCGGCGCATGAAAACCTTTGCGCTGGCGCTCGGCGGCGGCGGCGCGCGCGGTTTGGCGCACATCGCGGTGATCGAAGCGCTCGACGAGATGGGCGTGAGACCTGCCGCAATCGCCGGCACGTCGATCGGCGCCCTGGTCGGCGCGGCCTATGCCGCGGGGTTCAGCGGCAAGGATCTGCGCCGTCACGTCATCGACATCGCGCATAACAGGCCGGAGATCATGCGCCGCCTCGTCGCGGCGCGTGCCGGCACGCTCGCCGAATTGTTCACGGCCGGACTGAGCCAGGCGACACTCGTCGACGGCGAGAAATTTTGCGCCCAGTTCCTGCCCGGGGAAATGCCGGACGATTTCTCCGCGCTCGCCATTCCGCTCACGGTCATGGCGACCGACCTGCATCGGCGCCAGGAAGCACCGTTGTCATCGGGGCCGCTCCGTGCGGCCCTTGCCGCCTCGATCGCGATCCCCGGCCTGTTCCGCCCGGTCTCGATCGACGGGCGTATTATGATCGATGGCGGTGCGACCAATCCCCTGCCGTTCGACAGGCTTGCCGGGCTTGCCGACGTCATCGTCGCCGTCGATGTCTTCGGTATGCCGTCGGATCGCGACGACATGCCCAGCACCTGGGAATGCCTCTACACCACCGTGCTGATCATGGGCGGCGCCATCGTCGCCGCAAAGCATCGGCATGTCGCGCCAGATCTCACGATCCGTCCGAATGTCGTAACGTTCCGGACCATGGATTTCGCGCAGGCGAGCGCCATCCTGCGCGCCGCCGATGCGATCAAGCTGGAGGTGAAGGAAAGCCTCGGCGCGCTGCTTAACGCCGCACCTTGAAAAACTCCGTCAGAAGACTTCCCGCCTCCGCTTCCGCAAGCCCGCCATAGACCTCCGGCCGATGGTGGCAGGTGGGTGAAGCAAAAAACTTCACTCCGCTGTCTACAGCGCCACCTTTTGCATCGGCCGCGCCGTAATAGAGCCTGCGGATGCGGGCGAAAGCGAGCGCGCCGGCGCACATCGCGCAGGGTTCAAGCGTGACATAGAGATCGCAGCCGTCGAGCCGCTCGGAGCCGCGCGCGGCCGCGGCCTGGCGAATGGCGATTATTTCGGCATGCGCCGTCGGATCACGGTCGGCGAGCGTGCGGTTGCCGGCCCGCGCGATCACCTCGCTGCCATGCACGATCACGCAGCCGACCGGTACCTCGCCGCGCGAGCCGGCGGCGCGGGCCTCGGCGAGCGCCATGTCCATAAACGTAGTCATGAAAGAAGTCTTGGTTCCTCGCGGCGCACTCTGCTATTGCGGGAATTATGAACGGCAATACCGAGCAGCACAAATCCGGCGAGCGCATCGCCAAAGTGATCGCCCGCGCCGGGCTGACCTCGCGCCGCGAGGCGGAGGAGTGGATCGCCGCGGGGCGCGTTGCCGTCAATGGCGCGGTGATCGCCTCACCCGCATTGAACGTGACCGGGACCGATCACATCACGGTGGACGGCGAACCTTTGCCGGAGCGCGAACGCACGCGGCTTTTCCTCTATCACAAGCCGCGCGGGCTGATGACCACGCACGCCGACCCGCAAGGCCGGCCGACCATTTTCCAGAAGCTGCCGCAAAGCCTGCCGCGCCTGATCAGCGTCGGTCGGCTCGACTTCAATACCGAAGGCCTTCTGCTTCTGACCAATGACGGCGCGCTCGCGCGCGTGCTGGAATTGCCGGCGACCGGGTGGCTACGGCGCTATCGCGTGCGCGCGCACGGCGCGGTAACGCAGAAAGAGCTCGACGCCCTGCGCGGCGGCATCACCATCAGCGGCATTCATTATGGAAAGATCGAGGCCGCCATCGAACGCGTCCAGGGCTCGAACTTGTGGGTCAGCTTCGCCATCCGCGAGGGCAAGAACCGCGAAGTGCGCAACGTGCTTAGCCATCTCGGGCTGACCGTGACGCGTCTCATTCGCGTCTCATTCGGGCCGTTTCAGCTCGCCGAACTTGCCGAAGGCGCGGTCGACGAGGTGCGCACGCGGACCCTGCGCGAACAGCTCGGCGACAAGCTTGCCGCGCTTTCCGGCGCGGACTTCTCCGCTTCGGTCGCGCCTTCCCGGACGCCATACAAGCGCGACGATAAGCGCGACGACAAACGCGCCGCGGAACGGGAGAAACAGGCGGAGGAAAGGTCCAAGAAGCGCCCCTCCTCCGATCATGCCTGGCGCAAGCACGAAGAGGATCACCGCACCAAGAAATTACACCGCAAATTTCACGGCGGCGGCCGCGACAGTGAGAAACCGCAGCGGCAACGCGGCAAGACGCGCGCGGATGTTCTTTCGGACCGCACGGGCCGTCCCGTGACGGTGGAGCGTTTCGGTCAGCCGCCCGCGCGGGAGCCGGTATGGCAAGATCGGCGCGACGATGCGCGCGACGCCGCTCCAAAGCGCGAACGCCAGGACCGAAACTCCAGCCGGCAGCCTAATCGCCGCCGTGCGCCCGACCGGGCCGCCGGCGCGCGGCCGCGGCATCCGAAGGGCCGCAGATAGTGCGTGTCATCGGCGGACGGCTGCGCGGAAGGTCCCTCGCCGCGCCGAAAACCAAGGCGATCCGGCCGACCGCCGACCGGCTGCGCGAATCGCTGTTCAATATCCTCATGCATGCCTATGGCGATCCGTGCAGCGGCGCGCGCGTGCTTGATCTCTTTGCCGGAACCGGAGCGCTGGGGATTGAGGCAATGTCGCGCGGCGCGGCCTTTACGCAGTTCGTCGACGACGGTGCGGAGGCGCGCGCGCTCCTTCGCGAAAATGTCGCCACGCTCGGCCTTGGCGGCACGACGCGAATCTTCCGCCGCGATGCGACCAAGCTCGGCGCCGCCCACCCGGTCGAGCCGTTCTCGCTCGGCTTTCTCGACCCGCCCTACGGACAAAATCTCGCAGCGGCGGCACTTGCCTCCGCGCGGGATGGCGGCTGGTTCGTATCCGACGCCCTGATCGTCGTCGAAGAGGCGGTAAAATCCGCCTTCGTCGCACCCGACAGCTTTGGGGAATTGGAGCGGCGCGCTTACGACGATACCGAGTTCGTCTTCCTGAGGGTCAATCCGGCGTAATCCCGGCGGCGTGGACCACCTTGGCCCAGCGCGCGACCTCTTCAGGCACGAATTTGGCGAGATATTGCGGCGTGCGGCGCTCGGGAGCGGCGATCTCAAGTCCCAGGTCATCGAGATGCTTGCGCACTTCGGGATCGTCGAGCGCATCGCTCATCGCCTTGTTGAGTTTCGCGACAATGGATGACGGCGCGCCGGGAGGCAGGAAAAAAGCATTCCAGACACTGGCCTCCACTCCCGGCAAGCCCTGTTCGCCGGTCGTGGGAAGGTCCGGAATGATTTTGACGCGATGCGGCGACATCACAGCGATGCCCCTGATGGAGTTTTGCTTTGCGAGCGCCGCGCCGGTCTGAATCGTCGAACACATGTAGTCGATCCGTCCGCCGATCAAATCCTGCTGCGCGGGACCCTCGCCGCGATAGGGCACATGAGTCACCGTGACCCCCATTGCCGTGTTGAGCAGCACGCACGGCAGATGCGTCCCCGAGCCGACGCCAGCCGAACCGAACTGCATTTTCGTCTGGTTCAGCTTCGTATAGCTGACAAATTCCCTGAGATTGCCTACAGGCAAATCCTTCCGTGCAATCAGGATGCGCGGCGACTCGGAGACCAGTCCGACCGGCGTAAAATC
This sequence comes from uncultured Alphaproteobacteria bacterium, assembly GCA_963808205.1. Taxonomy (GTDB): domain Bacteria; phylum Pseudomonadota; class Alphaproteobacteria; order Rhizobiales; family Xanthobacteraceae; genus BOG-931. The sequence goes on along the minus strand of CAWEER010000003.1, from coordinate 400,204 downwards.
GGCGATCGAATTGTAGAGCGGCGCCTTGTGCAGCGATTGACTGTAGGCTTGGGTTCCGCTGTTGCCGATGAGCACGGTGTAACCGTCCGGGTCGGCCTTGGCGACGCGAAGCGCGCCGGTCATTCCGGACGCTCCACCCATATTCTCGACGACGATCGGCTGACCGAGACGCGCGCTCATGGCTTGCGCCTGGATACGGGCGCTGACATCGACGCCGCCGCCGGCGGCAAACGGCACGATCAAAGTGATCGGGCGTGCCGGCCAATCCTCCGCGCATGACGCTCCCGCGGGCACCAAAAGCGAGGCACAAATCAGGAATAACCGGCCAGGTTTCATGGGACGCTCCGAACTGGCCTGCTAGCGCCGGCCGAACAGCCGCTCGATATCGGTGAGTTTCAATTCGACGTAAGTCGGCCTTCCGTGATTGCACTGGCCGGAATTGGGCGTCGTCTCCATCTCGCGAAGGAGCGCGTTCATCTCTTCGGGTTTCAATCTGCGGCCGGCACGGACCGAACCGTGGCAGGCCATCGACGACGCGACATGCATCAGCCGGCGCTCGAGCGGCAAGGTTTCATCCCATTCGCTCATGTGTTCGGCGAGATCGCGGACAAGGCCGCCGCCGTCGATCTCACCGAGAAGCGACGGCGTTTCACGCAGCGCCACGGCGCCGGGGCCGAAGGCTTCGAGCACGAGGCCATAGCGCGCAAGCTCGACGGCATGCGCGAGGATCCGTTCAACGTCCGTTTCGTCGAGCTCGACAATTTCCGGAATGAGCAGAATCTGCCGCGCTACCCCGGTCTTGTCGATCGCGGCTTTGAGGCGTTCGTAAACGATACGCTCGTGCGCGGCGTGCTGATCGACGATGACGAGGCCGTCCTGCGTCTGCGACACGATATAGGTGTCATGGACCTGAGCGCGCGCTGCGCCGAGCGGATGATCGAGCAAGTCGCTTGCCGGCGCGTCGGTTTCCTCGGCAAAACCTGCGCGCAGGTCGGCCGCCGGTCCGCCGGTATCGAAAGCCGCCTGTGCGGCTTCGGCAAAGCCGCCGGCCCGCAATCGCCCTCCCCACCCTCCACCGCTTGCGCGGGACGGATCGAGCGAGGGTCGCCGCGGATCGCTGGGACGCGCCGGCGAACGCCGCCAGTCCCAGCCGCGCTGGGGGCGAAACGCGGCAATCGTTGCCGCGCCGCCGGTCGTCGCCGCGCGCGTGCCTTCGCGCGCCAGGGCGGCCTTGAGGGCACTCACGATCAGGGCGCGGACGAGGCCCGCGTTACGAAAACGCACCTCGGCCTTGGCCGGATGCACGTTGACGTCCACTTCGGGTGAAGACAGCGTGACGAACAGCGCGACCAGCGGGTGGCGGTCGCGCGGCAAATAGTCCGCATAGGCCGCGCGCACCGCGCCGATCAGGAGTTTGTCGCGCACCGGCCGGCCGTTGACGAAGAGATATTGGCCGAGCGCATTGGCGCGCGTCAGCGTCGGCAACGCCACAAATCCTTCAATGCTCACGCCTTCGCGCTCCGCCGTGATCTCGACGGCATTGGCCCGAAAATCGGCGCCCAACACATCGCCGAGCCGGGCCAGCCGCCCGGTCGCGCCCGGCAGCGTCGCGGCAAAACTTTGTGGCGTGCGTTCCTCGCCGCCAAGCGTGAAGGCGACATCCGGGCGGCTCATAGCCAGCCGCCGCACCACCTCGCGCACCGCCTCCGCTTCCGTGCGATCGAGTTTCAGGAATTTGAGACGGGCCGGCGTTGCGAAAAACAAATCGCGCACCTCGACGCGTGTGCCGTCCCCGAGCGCCGCAGGTTTCAGGTCCGATTTTACGCCGGCGTCGACATCGATCGACCAGGCATGGGGCTCGCCGGCATGCCGCGTCGTGATCGACAGGCGAGCCACCGCGCCGATCGACGGCAAGGCTTCGCCGCGAAAACCGAGTGTCCGGATTGTGACGAGATCGTCGTCGGCGAGCTTCGAAGTGGCGTGACGCTCGACCGCCAGCGCCAGATCGGCGCGCGTCATACCCTCGCCGTTGTCGCTGACCCGGATGAGGCGGCGGCCGCCGCCATCGGTGAGGACATCGATCCGGCTTGCGCCGGCGTCGAGCGCGTTCTCCACAAGCTCCTTCACGACGCTCGCCGGGCGCTCGACGACTTCACCCGCGGCGATGCGGTTGACGGTGGCTTCGCTGAGTTGCCGAATGGGCATGAACTTCGTCTCGTGAACGACTCGGCCTGAAACCTAGCAAAACATGGTTCGGATTGCGCGCACCGTCGAATAACGGCGCTGAACAGACGGGACATGGTCACAACGTGACAAATTCAAATCCCTCGACCGGCCGTTCGGCGCGGTGGCAGACGCCGGAGCGCAACAAGGCATCGGCATATTGCACCATGAACGAGGCGAGCAGCTGCAGTTGATGCAGGCGGAGCGGTTCGGCAAAAAGCAGCTTGAACGGCCCGGTCAGGACGAGGTCGCGGACCGTCATCCGGCATGTGGCGATCAATAAATGTCCGGAGGTAGGTGACGTAGCGTGGAGCGTCTTGATGTTTTTGGTGCCGATGCGCGCGGCAGGCCTGCCGCGTTCCGCAGCAACGAGCCGAACCTGTTCCAAAGATCGCCCTTGCGCCTGCCACTCCTCGCAATCGAGCGCCATGAATGCAACGGAATCGCGGCGCAAGGCCACGTTGAACATGTTCTGTTCATAAAGCGGATGGTCCACGGCCGAGCGCGTCAGTTCCTCCCAGGAGTCCAAAAGCGCCGCGGACCCGCAGAAAAACAATCCCGTCGACAGATACGGCGCACCGGCATCAATTCCTGTATCGGCTACCGTTCGCGCAAACGGCGCAATCGCGGAGGCATCGGCGAACAGCGAAATCATCTGCGCGACCGTCCGGCCGGCCGGCTCCGGGCAGATTGCGACCGGTACGCCGGCGGATTTGATGGCAGATATCACAGCTTCGAAATCGCCGATGCCGACATCCATCAAGGTCAGGTCGGCGTCGAGCCACACCATCGCATCGTAATTTTCAACCTTATGGCCGCCGTGACGCAAATAACTGATTAGCGCGGCCTTGCAGTCAAAAACGCCGCGCCGTTCGAGGTTCGGCGGCTGCGCCAGCCAGAGACCGAGGCCGCGCAAGAAATTTGCCTGCGCGGATGTCAGGCCAAAATCACAGACCAGCAGACGATGGCCCGGAAGCCGCTCGGCAAAGGACTGCATGCAGACGAGCAACGAATTGAAGAACGGCGAATTACAGCCGGTGACGAACAAAATGTTCATTCTGCAATATACACTTCGAATTCAGTCGAATGACGGCCTTGACCGGCGCATGTGCTTGATCCCGGCGCGGCGCTTCTTGCCCTCGATGCGGCGTTCGCGCGACGCTCTTGTGGGTCTCGTGGGCCGCCGCTTGATCGGCCTCACCGCCGCCTGACGGATCAGATCGATCAGGCGGTCGAGCGCATCGTCCCGATTGCGGGCCTGGGTGCGGTGGCGCTGCGCGATGATGACCAGCACGCCGTCGTTAGTCAGCCGCGACCCGGCGAGCCGCTCCAGCCGCCCGCGCACGTCATCGGGAAGCGATGGCGAATGCCTCACGTCGAAACGAAGCTGCACCGCGGTCGAAAGCTTGTTGACGTTCTGCCCGCCCGGTCCCGAGGCGCGAACGAAGTTTTCCTCGATTTCGCGTTCGTCGATGCTGATATGGCCGGTGACGGTAATCATGGCGGCAACGTATCGTTCCGCTCATTCCAGCGAAAGCGGAAATCCAGAGTTAATCCAGGGCTAATCCAGAGCTCATGGCCTGCGCTATCGCGCAGACGGACCGAAAATGCAGCCGCGTGCGTGTCTAATTCGCCGTTGTCGAAGCGACGCCCTGCGGCCTGCCGACCACGGTGACCAGAAGGCCGCCGTCGAGGAGCCGCTTGGCCACGCGCCGGGCGTCATCGAGGGTCACGGCGTTGATCATCGCCGGGCGCTTCGTGAAATAGTCGACGTCGAGATCGTCGAGCTGCAACTGCACCAGGAGGCCCGCGATCTTGCTCGACGTATCGAGATTGAGCGCGAACGAACTGTTGAGATAATTCTTGGCCTCGGTGAGTTCGGCCCCGGTCGGGCCGTCTGCGGCGAAGCGGTGGATTTCCTTCTCGATCAGGTCGACGGTCTCTCCGGTCTTGTCGGCGCGCGTCGCGGTTCCGCCGATGAACAGCGCCGCGTGATTGAGCCAGATCAGGCTGTCGGCCACCGAATAGACGAGCCCGCGCTTCTCGCGCACCTCCTGATAGAGGCGTGAATCCGACGAGCCGCCGCCCAGAATGTGATTGATGAGATAGGCGGCCATGAAATCCGGGTCCTTGCGCGCGATACCCGGGCCGCCGAAATCGACCACCGCCTGCGGCACGTCGAGACTGACGTCGATCCGCCGGCCAAGACCCTGCGGTATGGCATTGGCGATCGGCGCCAGATCGGCTTTCTCCGGAAGCGCGCCGAAAACGCGGTCGAGAAGCGGCTTCAGCGTCTCGGCATCGATGTCGCCGACGACGGCGATTTTCAGATTTTGCCGCGCCAGCACGCGATGGGTATAGGCCTTGAGGTCGTCGATGCTGATGTTCGGCAGCGTCTCCAGCGTGCCCTTCACCGGCCGGCCATAGGGATGGCCCTCGAACGCGGTCTCCCACCAGCGCCGGCTTGCGATATCGCCCGGGCTTGTCGTCTCGCGGCGCAGCATCGACAGAATTTGCGCGCGGTCGATCTCGACATCGCCGGTATCGAAGCGCGGCGCCGTGATCGCGAGCCGCAACAGGTCGAAAGCCTCGTCCCGGTTTTCGGTCAACGTGCGCATCCCGCCGCGGATATTGTCGCGCTCGGCGGAAAAGCTCATCTCGATCGCTTTGCTTTCCAGCCGGTTCGAAAACGTCTTGGAATCGAGATCGCCTCCTCCGTCGCCGAGCGCCGAGGCGACAAGATTGGCGGTACCGCCCTTGCCGGCGGAATCCTGAACGGCGCCGCCGGTAAACGCAAAGTCGACGGCAATCAGCGGCACCGCCGGCTCATGCACCAGCCACGCGACGATACCGCCCGGACTGACCACACGTTCGATCGTGGTGGCCCGCGCCGGCTGCCCTGATGCCGCGAACAGAAGACACGGCATCGCGATCCCAAGCATGGCGCGCCGAAGCGAAACAGCAGCAGACGAAATCTTCACGAATGGCTCTCCTGGGGCTGCAGGCTTTTGACGAGATATCCGGTCACGGAATGACGGCGGTCGAGCCAGGTCCGGGCCGCTTGCTGCACGGTATCGGCGGTGACGGCGCGGATACGGTCGGGCCACGCGCGAACCATGTCGACGGTCTGGCCGGTCGCCAGCGCCGCGCCGTACCATCGCGCCAGCGTCGCCTGATTGTCTTCGGCATAGACGGCGTCCGCGATCAGCCGGTTTTTGGCGCGGTCGAGCTCGTCGGCGGAAACGCCGTGCTCGACCACGGCGGTGAGGACCGCGTCGATGCCGTCTTCAACCTCATGCAGGGTCGCACCAGGCTTTGGCGATGCGTAAACGTCGAACTTCGAATAATCGAGCCCGGTGCCCGAATAGCTGGCGCCGGCAGTCAGCGCGATGCCCTTGTCGACGACGAGCGTCCGGTACAGCCGGCAATTCTCGCCACTGCCGAGGACGTGGGCGAGCACTTCCAACGCTTCGCTTTCGCCCGGCTTGGCGGTGGTCTCCGACGGCGCGAGATAAGCGCGGCTGACGCTCGGCTGCTCGACGCGCGAATCCGCAAGCGTGACGGTGCGGGGCGCTTCCTGGACCGGCTCCATCGGCCGTTGCCGCGGATTGATCACGGCGCGGTCGGGAACCTTGCCGTAGGTATCCTCAGCGTCCGACTTGACCTCGTCGGCCGTGACATCGCCTGCGACAACGACGATGGCGTTGTTCGGCGTGTAAAAGCGCCGATAAAACGCCAGCGCGTCATTCCGGTCGAGCTTCTCGATCTCCTGCCGCCAGCCGATTACCGGCCGCCCGTAGGGATGATTGAGATAGAGCGCGGCATCCATCTGCTCGCCGAGGCGCGCGCCCGGATTGTTGGCGACCCGCATATTCTGTTCTTCGAGAACGACGTTCAGTTCCGGGCCCACCACGTCGTCGGTGAGCACCAGATTGGTGATGCGGTCGGCCTCGAGTGACATCATCTCCTTGAGATGCTCGCGCGGCACGCGTTGGAAAAAACCGGTGTAGTCGCTGGCGGTGAAGGCATTCTCCTGGCCGCCGATCGCGGCGACATCGCGCGAGAAGGCCGCGCCGGGATTCTTCTCGGTGCCTTTGAACATCAAGTGCTCAAGAAAATGCGCCAGCCCGGACTTGCCCGGCGTTTCATCGGCGGCGCCGACCTTGTACCAGATCATATGAGTGACGACCGGCGCACGGTGATCCGGCACCACGACCACTTCAAGTCCGTTCGACAAGGTAAAATGCGCCACGTCGGGGCCGGCCTCGGCAAACGCCGTGGAAATTCCTGCGGCGGCGGCGAGCGCAAGAACGAGCGGCACTATTCTGGGCACGTCATCCCCTCCGCGAGCAATCGCGCGCCTCAGTCCGTTCCAACGTCACGTAGCAGATCTGGACCTCTTCCCGCCCAGAGAAGACCATCACGAGACGAGGCAACCCGCGCCCGATATCCAAGCCTAATGCGTCGGTTCCATACGCTCGCCGACGGTCGGCACTTTGTATTTCTGTTTCCCGTCGGTAATGCCATAGGGCTGATCCGGCGATGGCGTCTGATAGCCGGGCGGCGGATCTGTCAGGCTTGCCCGCGTCGGCTCACCGGTAAAAGTCCCGTATTCTTCCTTCTTGAGCCAATCCGTGTTGAAGAGGCTCGCCTTCTTCTGGCCAAGCTGTGACGGCGTCGACTGTTCGCTCGTGCCGGGCGCGGCAACCGAAGGGCTGGCTCTGACATTGAGCTCATCCGGACGCAGCGTGCGTGCGCTTTCAATAACATTGTCGCCGTGGCCCGGGATCGGCTTGTCATTGTCCTTGGCCGCCTTGCGCTTTATGGCGTCGGGATCTTTCGGCCAGTTCGGCACCGGCGCCGCATGCGCCGCGATCGGCGGAGGCAAATTGCGGTTCGGCGGCACGACCAGCGGCGATCGCTCGGAATAGTTGATTTCGTATTCGACTTCGTTGGGATCCCTGACGCCAAGCGTCTGCAGGAACTTCTTGGTGAAGGAATCATCGTTGCCGAAATTATCGTCGCCGGCGCGGGCCGCGGGTGGATTCGTGCACAGGAGAAGCGCTGCCAATGCCGCGCCCAATAGCAACGGCGGGGCTTTGGCCGGCCCATGTCCGCGGCTGTCAAACACACAGCCGACTATCCGATCCTGCGGCATACCCTCACCCCGAGGCATCGAAATACCGGGGAATTCCCCGAAAAACTCACGTCCCAGCAGCAGGTTATAATCGCGATCAGGGCGCTTTTACGGCATCCCCAAACGCCAATGATTCATACAGGAGTCCAATAACCCCCGCAACAATCGCCGTATCCGCAAGGTTAAACACGTACCAGCGGAAGCTGAATCCGGCCGTCTCGACGTGGAACAGCACAAAGTCCATGACGCCGGGCCAATGCAGCCGGTCGGCGGCATTGCCGACCGCACCGCCGATAATCATCCCAAGCGCCACGGCGGTCAGCCGCGACGGCGCACGGCTCAGCCAGACCCACAGAAAAATCACGGCGGCAACCTTGATGGCAAGCAACGCCGACTGCCCGAGGAGCCCCTGTTGCGGAAACAGGCCGTAGCTGATGCCGGTGTTCCAGGTCAGCACGAAATCGATAAACGGCGTGACCGAGGCAACGCCGCGGCTGGCGAGATCGAAAGGGTAAACGAGCCAAAATTTCGCAGCTTGATCGATAAGGAGAACGAGCGCCGCGACCGCGAGCCCGAGTGCGCTTAGCCGTCCCCAGAGATAGCTGCTCACGGATTTGCCCTGCGCCGCTTCCGCCAAGCCTTCCCCCTACTCGGCCGCCGTGTGCGGAACTTGCTTGTTCATCGCTTCCCATTCGCGCAAAGCCTGTGCATCGCGCGGCGTCACGTCGGGAAATTGCGGGTCGTCGCCGACCGCCGGCGAGATTTTCCAGGAGCGTGCGCATTTCTTGCCTTCGGCGCGGCGCGGCTCGACGGCCACCGCTGCGACATCGTCGAGGCGGAACGCCGAGTTCGGCCCGTCGCCTTCAACCAGCGTCGCGCCCGAGGTAATGCACAATTCTGCGAGATCGGCGCCGACGACCGCGGCAAACAAGTCGGCATCGCCGATATAGATGACGGGATGCGCTTCAAGTGAAGAACCGATGCGCTTCTGCGCGCGCTCGAGTTCCAGCGCGCCGGTGACGACGCGCCGCACGTCGCGCAATTTCTGCCATTTCTCCGCGAGCGCATCATTTCGCCAAGCCGCGGGCACATCGGGAAACGGCTCAAGATGAACCGATTGCGCGGCGGGTTCGCGCGCGAGCCACGCTTCTTCCGCGGTGAAGCACAGCATCGGCGCCAGCCAGCACACCGTCGCGCGGAACAAATGATCGAGCGCAGTGAGGCAGGCTTTCCTCGTTGCCGAGGAATAAGGATCGCAATACAGCGCGTCCTTGCGGATATCGAAATAAAATGCCGAGAGGTCTGACGTCATGAACGCGTTGAGCACAGCGAAGATGCGCTTGTAGTCGAAATCGGCGTAAGCCTGCCGGATGAGCGGATCGAGTTCGGCGAGCCGGTGCAGCATCAGCCGCTCGAGCTCAGGCATCCTGTCCGGCGCGACACGATCGCCGGCCTCGAAATGCGCGAGATTGCCGAGCATCCAGCGCAGCGTGTTGCGCAGCTTGCGGTAGGTGTCGATGGTCGTCTTGAGGATTTCCGGCCCGATGCGCAGATCGTCGGCATAGTCGGCGGCACAGACCCACATCCGTAAAATGTCGGCGCCAGATTGTTTCATCACGTCCTGCGGCGCGGTGACATTGCCCTGCGACTTCGACATTTTGCGCCCGCTTTCGTCGAGCACGAAGCCGTGAGTTAAGACGATGTCGAACGGCGCGCGGCCGCGCGTGCCGCAGCTTTCCAGAAGCGAAGACTGAAACCAGCCGCGATGCTGGTCGGAGCCTTCCAGATACATCACCGTCTCGCCGCCGCCGTCGGCCTTGCGCTTGATATGGGCGAGGCTCGGGAAATGCCGGGGATCTTCCAGCACGAAAGAATGCGTCGAGCCGGAATTGAACCAGACATCGAGAATGTCGTCGACCTTCTGCCAGCCTTCGTTGGCGAGCTTGCCGAGAAAGCGCTCGCGAGCGCCGGGCTTGTACCAGGCGTCGGCGCCTTCGGCCTCGAAGGCTTCGACAATGCGGACATTGACTTCGGGATCGTCGAGGATGTCGACCGAGCCGTCCGGTTTTTCCCTGATGAAGACCGTGATCGGCACGCCCCAGGCGCGCTGCCGCGAGATCACCCAGTCCGGCCGACTCTCGATCATGCCGTTGATGCGGTTCTCGCCGGCGGCGGGGACCCAGCGCGTTACCTTGATCGCCGCAAGCGCGCGCTGGCGCAGCGAGTTGTGAGGTTTCGCAATGTCTTTGTCCATCGCAATGAACCATTGCGGCGTATTGCGAAAGATCACCGGCTTCTTCGAGCGCCACGAATGCGGATATTGGTGCTTGAGCCGTCCGCGCGCGACCAGCATGCCGGCTTCGGTCAAAGCCTTGATCACCGCCTCGTTGGCGTCGCCCTTCTCGCCCTTGTCGTTGAGCACGCGCTTGCCGGTAAAGCCCGGTGCCTGATCGGTAAAGCGCCCGTCGGCGTCGACGGTGTAAGGGATAACCGTATTGATACCTTCTGCAGCCAGCCTTGCTGCATTCGCCGTCCAGACATCAAAGTCTTCGCGACCGTGTCCCGGCGCCGTGTGCACAAAACCGGTGCCGGTGTCGTCGGTGACGTGATCGCCAGCCAGGAGCGGTACCTTAAACTCGTAATTCCCTCCAACCCCTTTCAGCGGATGCGTGCAGACCATTGCCGAAAGGTCGCTGGTGCTAAATGCACTCATTCTCTTGAACGCCGTCACGCGCGCCTGGCGGAAAACATCGATCGCCAGCTTGTCCGCGAGAACAAAGTGGTCGCCGACTTTCGCCCAATTATCCGTGGGCGCGTCCACCACCTGATAGAGTCCATATTCGATCTTCGGCGAAAAACTGATCGCCCTGTTGCCCGGGATCGTCCAGGGCGTCGTGGTCCAGATAACAATCGAAGCGCTGGCAAAGTTTTTGGGTGATGCAATCGGAAACTTCACCCACACCGTGTCGCTCGTATAATCCTCGTATTCCACCTCGGCCTCGGCGAGCGCAGTCTTTTCCACCACCGACCACATCACCGGCTTCGAGCCGCGATAGAGCGTGCCGTTCGCCGCAAACTTCATCAGCTCGCGCGCGATCTGCGCCTCGGCGAAACTGTCCATCGTGGTGTAGGGGTGCGCCCAGTCGCCGACTACGCCCAGCCGCTGGAATTCCACACTCTGCACCTTGATCCAGTGCTCGGCGAAGGCCCGGCACTCGCGGCGGAATTCGACGAGCGCCGCCGCATCCGAAAAATCCGGCTTCGGCTTACCCTTGGAGCGATAATTATCCTCCTCGATCTTCCACTCGATCGGCAGGCCGTGGCAGTCCCAGCCCGGCACATAGTTCGAATCGTAGCCGAGCATCTGCTGGCTGCGCGTCACCACGTCCTTGAGGATCTTGTTGAGCGCATGCCCGATATGGATGTTGCCGTTGGCATAGGGCGGCCCGTCGTGCAGCACGAAGCGCGGCCGGCCCTTGGCGGCGGCGCGCAGCGCCTCGTACAGGCCGAGCTTGTGCCAGCGCGCCAGGATCTCCGGCTCCTTCTGCGGCAGGCCGGCGCGCATGGGGAAATCGGTCTTGGGCAGAAACAGCGTCTGTGAGTAATCGCGCGCTTTGGGCTCGGTCATTGGCTCGGTCGTTGGCTCAATCATGGCGCCCTTCTAGAGCATGATTCCGGCATGGGGAACCGTCGGCTTGGACCGGGCGTTGAATAAAGGGATTTCCAGCGGCGTGGCAGGGGGGTGGCGGAGGGTTTTGTGGAATATATCCGGGCCAAACGCGAAGTCCGTCACGCCTTGGTGATCAGCGATCCGTCGCCGGTCGACAGCGTGCAAAGGATGTGGGGCACCGCCGGACAGGCGGCGACCATCGGCATTTTTCTCCTGCTGTTCGGCGCCTTCCTCTATGTCGGGCACGCCATTCTGCTGCCGGTCCTCGCCGCCGCGGTCGGTGCGCTGACGCTTGCCCCTCTGGTGAAGACCGCCAGGGATCATGGCGTCTCGCCGTGGATTACCGGGCTTGTCATTATCCTGATCGCGGTCGGCGTCGTGAGCCTTGCCGCGTCCGTGCTTGCCGGGCCGGTGAGCGAATGGATAGGCCGGGCGCCGGAAATCGGCGCCATCATCAAGCAGAAACTCTCGGTCCTTGATGCGCCGCTCGCCTCGCTGCACGAATTGCAGAATTCGCTGTTCGGCAGCGACACCGGACTGAGCGTCAACGAGCCGGCGTCCAACGTCGTGATCCCGGTCGTTGCCTTTGTGACGCCGGCGGCCGGCGAGTTTCTGCTGTTCTTCGCGACATTCTATTTCTTTCTGGTCGGCCAGATCGACCTGCGCAATCACGCCGTCTCGATGTTTGCCAGTCGCGATTCCAAGCTACGCTTTCTGAAAATCGTGCGCGATGTCGAGCGCAATCTCGCCGGCTATCTGACGGTCGTGACGATCGTCAACGCCGGCATGGCGATCGTCGTCTCGGTCGGCGCCTGGCTGATCGGCTTCCCCAATCCGGTCATTTTCGGCGTGCTCGCTGGCCTATTGAACTACGTGCCCTATGTCGGGCCGTCGGTGATGGTCATCGTGCTGTTCGGTGTCGGCCTTGTCACGTTTCCATCGTTAAGCCACGCCTTCATCGCGCCGCTTGCGCTCATCGCGCTGACGACGGCGGAAGGTCATTTCATCACGCCGACCATCGTGGGGCGGCGGCTCACGCTCAATCCGCTGCTGATATTTCTGGCGCTGGCGTTCTGGACCTGGATTTGGGGGCCGATGGGCGCGCTGCTCGCCGTGCCGCTGTCGATCATCGGTCTCGTCATCGTCAACCATCTGTTTCCGGCCGAAGACGTCAATCTGCCCGAGTGAACTGGCTTTCCCGGTTCGCGCTCCTATAATGGAACTTTTGCGGACCCGGGGTCATTATCCGGGCAATCCCAGTTGTCATTCACGGAGTTAAAGGCATGACTTCAGCCTCAACCGCTTCCAGTATTCGCAATGCCGCCCACGATACCGCGAACCAGGCGCGCGAAGGCGTGCGCGAGGTCGGCAAGGCGGCCGCGGACGCATCCGGCACAATCGAAAGCGACATGCAGGCGCTGCGCGATGATTTCAGGCGGCTTGCCGAACAGGTCGCCGACATTCTTTCTAAACGTGGCGACGCCGCTTGGGCGCGCGCCAAATCGGGCCTTGACGATGCCTTGTCCGACGCCACGGACAAAGGACGCGATGCCGCCGAAGCGGTTCGCGAAGTGTCCGACAGTTTTGTCGCGGCGATCGACGATTCCCTCGAGACCCGCCCCTATGCGACGCTTGCGATCGCGGCCGGTCTCGGCTTCCTGTTTGGCGTGATCTGGCGGCGATGAAGGTCTTGCTGCGATAAATCGCGCCGCACGATCATGAGGATGCGATGTTCAAGGCTTTGATGCGTGAGATCACGCTGGCGCTCCAGGCAAGGAACGGCGCCAGCGTTGCTGCTTTCGTCTGGACCGGGATCATGGCCGTGGCGCTGCTCACGGCCTTCGTCTTTCTCTGCGTCACCGGCTACGACTGGCTGTCGCTGCGTTATGACAGCCAGATCGCGGGCCTGGTCATGGCGGGGATTTTCGTTGTCGTCGCGATTATTGCCGCGATCGTCAGCGCGCTGATCCGGCGGCGCGTGCGCGAGCGCGCCATCCTCGCGCGCGCGGCCAAAGCGCATGCTCCGCCGTGGCTCCTCGATCCCAAGGTGCTCGGTGTCGCCATGGAGGTCGGCCGCTCACTCGGTTGGCAACGCATCATTCCGGTGGCGCTCGTCGGTTTCCTCGCGGCGCAATGGGCGCGCGAAAACCGCAACAAGAACGAGAAGCATTTCTAGATCGGCGGAAACGCGTCGCCCGAGCGCGCCAAAGCCTCGCGCGCAAGGCGGGCATCCTCCCCCATCTGCCGCGTCAACTCCTCGGCTGAGGAAAAAACCTGTTCGTCGCGCAGCCAGACGATGAATGCGACGTCGATGGTCGCGCCGTAGAGGTCGCCGGAAAAATCGAACAGAAAGACTTCGAGCAGCACGCTGCCATTATCGAACATCGGCCGCCGCCCGAAGCTTGCCACGCCGTCATAGCGCCGCCCGCCGGCCGCCACGCGCACCGCATAGATGCCGTGACGCAATTCGCAGCCAGCATCGAGCTTGAGGTTCGCCGTCGGAAAACCGAGCTCGCGGCCGCGCTTGTCGCCATGGATCACGGCTCCCGAGACGAACCAGGGATAGCCGAGAAATTCCGCGGCCCGATCGAGTTCTCCGGCGGCAAGCGCCTGGCGGATGGGCCCGGACGACACCGGGCGTCCCCCGTCCTCGAACCGCGGCACGACGTCGACCGCAAAACCGAATTTCTTGCCCTCGGCGACGAGAAAATCGGGCGAGCCCGACCGCTTGGCGCCGAAGTGAAAGTTGAACCCGATCGCAGCCCCGCTCACGGCGAACCGCTCGACCAGGATGCGCCGCACGAACTCGTCGGCGCTCAATTTGGCCAGCGCCGCATCGAAAGTGAGCACGATCGCGCCGTCGAGCCCGGTTGCGGCGAGGAGCCGCAATTTTGCGGCTTCGTCGGTCAGCCGGAATAGCGGCTCGCCCGGCTTGAAGAAGGTGCGCGGATGCGGCTCGAAGGTCAGCGCCGCAGCGGGCTTTCCGAGCGCCTTCGCGCGCGACTGCGCGGCGGCAATGACCGCTTTGTGGCCGCGATGCAGGCCGTCGAAATTGCCAATGGCGACGACCGCGCCGCGCAATGCGTCATCGGGCGCAGCATCGCGCACGATACGGAAGCTTTTGGTCGGCATCCGGCCTTCGATGGTTAATAAAACCTTATTCGGATCGCCGGTTAGGTGGCGTAGCCGTGCCTGTAATGTCAAGCACGGCAAACCGGCGGCCCGCGGCCGGCCGGGCAAGCCCCGGCGCGATTAACCCGCTGTTCAAACAGGCAATGTAGCTTGTCCGGTCATTAGGGGATGGCCGCGGCGTCAACCGCCTTGGCCGTGATCTGGGGATACCGGCATTTACCCGCGCGACAATCGCGCCAGAGTGCGCCGGTCGCGCGAGGGAGCTAGAGAGCGATGGCGCTCGATCCGAAGATGCCCGTGCTCGTGGTCGACGACTACAGCACCATGGTTCGCATCATCAAAAATCTTCTGCGTCAGCTTGGCTTCATCGACGTCGACGACGCCTCGGACGGCGCCGCCGCGCTCGAAAAGATGAAGCTCAAGCGCTACGGCCTCGTCATTTCCGACTGGAACATGGAGCCGATGACCGGCTTCGATCTCTTGAAGACCGTGCGCGCCAATCCCGAGATCCAGACGACGCCGTTCATCATGGTAACGGCAAAATCCAAAACCGAAAATGTGATCGCGGCGAAGAAGGCCGGCGTGAACAACTATATCGTCAAGCCGTTCAACGCCCAGACGCTGAAATCGAAGATCGAGCAGGTCTTCACCGACAAGGCCGATTAGGCCCCAACGGACGAGCGCCAGGTCCGAAACTCGCCAAGCAAGTCCGAAATTCACCAAGCAAGTCCACGCATCGCCGCCCGCGGGTTTACGCCCGCGGCGGTGAAGATGGCATTGAGAGCGTCGAGATCGGGCGCCTCGCGCGAGCCGTATTCCTCGGCGTGGATGCCCGAGGTGACGAACATGCAATCGAGCCCGAACGCGGCCGCGCCCTTGAGATCGGTGCGCACGGAATCCCCTATCGCGAGGACACGCTTTCGCGCCGGCGCCTGCCCGCCGCGCAGTGCCGCGGCGCGCTTTAGCGCGGTCTCGTAGATCGGCGCATACGGCTTGCCGCAATAGAGTACCTCGCCGCCGAGCGCCGCATAGGCATCGGCGAGTGCGCCGGCGCAATAGACGAGCGTATCGCCGCGCTCGACGACAATGTCGGGATTGGCGCAGACCATGAACAGATTGCGCGCGCGCATCGCCGCGAGCATGTCGCGGTAGTTTTCCGGCGTCTCGATCGTGTCGTCGAACAATCCCGAACACACGACGTAACCCGCCGTTTCAACCGGCGCGAAGCTCACGTCCAGGTCCTTGAAAATCGAAACGTCGCGTTCCGGACCCAGATGGAATACGGACTGCGGCTGCCGCGCGCTGACGATGCCGCGGGTCACGTCGCCCGAGCTTACGATCGCATCATAGGATTCGCGCGGCACATTCATCCTGTCGAGGATGCGGCCCACCGAATTGCTCGCGCGCGGCGCATTGGTAACCAGGATCGCCGTGCCGCCGCCGGCGCGAAAGCGCGACAATGCCTCGCAAGCGGCCGGGAAAGCGGTAAGGCCGTTATGCACCACGCCCCATACGTCGCAGAGCAGTACGTCATAGTCGCGCGCCAACGGCTCAAATCGTTCGATGAATCCTGGCACGCGATCCGCTCAGGTGCGCCGCATTCCGGCGCGGGCGAGTTGGGCGAGATTGCCGCCGGGACCGGCTGCATCGCCCGCGATCGCGGACGGCACGCCCCTGCTGCCGTCCTTGCCGGTTTCTTTGCCGGCTTCCCTGGTGTCGCCCGCCATGCCCTGCAGCGCTTCGGCGCGCACCGGGCGCGGCGGCGAGAACAGATTGCCCTGGCCGAAACGCACGTCGTAATCGAGCAGATCGACGACCGTATTCTCGTTTTCGATGCGTTCGGCGATGAGATCGATGCCAAAGCGGCCGAGCAGATCGGAGAAGTCAGCCGGATGAATATCGGTCGAGACGACGGCGACGCGATTGAAGAGGAGGGCCGCCGGCGCCTTGACGAAACGGAAGCCGCGCTCGTTGAGTTCACGCGCCTCCACCCGCAGGTCGGTAAGATTGTCGATCGAGAAGTGGAAGCCGCGCTCGGCGAGTGCCGCGAGAGCCTCGTGCTCCATCGGACCCATGGCGCGGACCGCGCTCTGGGTAAATTCCAGCACCAAAGCCCCCGCGATGGCACGGTTGGCGTCCATGAATTCGAGAAAGCGCGGAAAGCCCGCATCGGTCAGCGTGGCGCTGGAAAGATTGCAGAACAGGCCGATGTCCCGGTTCTTGAGCAGGAGCCGGCGCACCACCTGCACGCAGCGAAGCGCCGATAGATTGTCGAGCTTCGGCATCAGCGCGCCGGATTCGGCATAGGGCAGGAAATCCGCAGCCGCGACGAGGTCGCCGTTGTCCGCCTTGAGCCGCGACAAGGCTTCGTAATAGCGCACCTTGCGCTGCGGCAGCGTCACGACCGGTTGCAGGTAAAGTTCAAGCTTGCTCGCCTCGATGGCTTTGCGCGATCACGGCGATGATGCCGTCGCGGTCGAGGCCGGCGAAAGCGGCAATCTTGCGCTCGGCCGGGACTGGCTGTGGTGCGGCCACGCCTTGAGCGGCAAGGGCGGTGGCCGCAGGCGTGACGGTTGGCGCAGCGGCGACGGCCGGTGCAGTGACGGGCGAGGCCGGAACCGGCGCTGCGGCCGGCGCCGGTTCGGCAGCAGCCATGACCGGCATGGCCGGCCGGCGATCCCTGCCGCGATCGTTGGCGGGGGTCGCCGCGTCACGCATCAGTGCAAGGGCTGAGTCCTGCGCGGCAACGGAATCCGCAAGCTGCTTGACCAGCGTGGACAGTTCCTCGATTTCGGCCGCGAGCGGCTGCGCCGTCGCCAGAGCGCGGTCGATCACCGAATCGACCTTGACCTCCATGGCGTTGAGGCGGCGACCGAACTCACCGAGCTGGCGGGCCAGTTCGCCTGAACCGCGGGCAAGACTTGCGAGCTGGTTGCTCGATTCCTGGCGATCGCGCTTCCTCGCCGCTATGGCGTTATAGACGGCAAGCGCAGTCAGCGCGCCAAGCGCCACCAGCGCCGATTCAGCCCCCGTGAAGCCGAATCGCAGATAGACCACAAAGCCGAGCGAGCCGGCGATGAGCACCATGCAAGCCGCGATAAAGATGGCGCTGATGCGCACCATGCCGCAGGAACCCTCCAGAACGATTCGCGCCCGAACGCTAGCAGTGTCCACAAGCAGTGTTAGGCCGCAAGTCCGCAAGGCCGACCCGACGAAGCTTATGCATAGCTATGCCTTTGCGGTACTTTTATAACGCTAAATGCGATGAGCGGTCAGTGAAATGGCAGAAACCATCCCCGCCGCGCCGCTGTCGGCGCCCGCGCCGGGTCCGCATGGCGGATTGATCGGCCGGATCGAGCGCCGTCCGGTGGCCGCGTTCGGCATCTTCCTGACGCTGCATTTTGCGGTCTGGACCGCGCTTCCGGCGCTGCTTTACGCCAATCTGCCCCTCGATCTTATCGAGGCCCTGACCTATGGCCGGGAATGGCAGCTTGGCTACGACAAGCTGCCGCCTTTGCCGTGGTGGCTCGTCGAAATCGCCTATCGAACCTTCGGTGCCGATACCGCCTATTACGCGCTGGCGCAGGTCACGGTGGTGATTGCCTTCGCCCTGGTCTTTGCCACGGCGCGGCCCTTGGTCGGCGCAGTCGGCGCGCTCGTTGCCGTCCTGATCGTCGACGGCATGCACTATTTCCAGTTTACGGCGGTGAAATTCAATCACGACGTTCTGCAACTGCCGTTCTGGGCGCTGGCCGGTTACGCGTTTCACCGCGCCCTCAAGCGCGGGCATAACGGCCATTGGTCCCTCCTCGGTTTCGCCTTCGGCTGTGCGTTGTGGACCAAATATTTCGTCGTCGTGCTGGCGGCGCCCTATGCGCTCTTCATGCTGCTGGATCCGCGGGCACGGCGTGCTTTTGCGACGCCTGGGCCATGGCTGGCACTCGCGGTGGCGCTCATCGTTGCGTCACCGCATGTCGTGTGGCTGCTCCACACCGATTTCGAACCGTTCGCCTATGTTGAGCATCGGGCCGCGGCGGCGCGCGGCTGGTTCGATCACCTCCTGCATCCTGCCGCGTTCGCCGTCAGCCAGATCTTCTTTCTGTTGCCGTCGCTGTTTATTGCGGCGCCACTATTTTTGCCCAAGCCCGCCCCATCGAGCCCGGCCAGTTTATTGGCCGATGCCTACGATCGCCGCATCGTCACGCTGCTCGCTTTTGGACCCGGCGTAGCCATGCTCACGCTGATCGCCGTGAGCGGGCGCGGCGCGGTTGCCATGTGGGGTTACCCGCTATGGCTCTTCATCGGCCTGTGGATCGTGATGGCGGCGCAGTGCGCGCTCGATGCAGCCCGCATGACGCGGATCACCGCCGCCTGGGCTGCGATCTTTGCGATCTTCGTCATCGTTTTCGTCGCCAACTATGCCGTGCTGCCTTTCATCGACCACCGCTATCGCGCCGTGCTGTTCCCCGGCGATGCGCTCGGCAAGACGCTGACGGACCGTTTTCACACAGCGACCGGCACACCGCTGCGTTATGTCATCGGCTCGATGTGGGACGGCGGCAATCTTGCGCATTACTCGGCCGATCAGCCGCAGGTGCTGATCGACGGCGCGCCGCGCCGTGCGCCGTGGATCGATCTCGGTGACCTGCGCAGGAAAGGCGCGGTCGTGGTGTGGACGCAAGGCGATCTCACGCAATTGCCGGCGTCACTCGCGAACGTTGCGCCACAGGCAGAAGTCGGCGCACCGTTCGATCTGCCGATGCGTCGCGGTCCGGGCACGGTGCATGTCGGCTGGGCAATCGTGAAACCGCAATAGATCAGGCGGCCGCCTTGATCACCCGCGCCACTTTCTCAAAAATCTCGCCGATCTGCGCTTCGCTCACGATGAGCGGCGGCGACAGCGCAATGGTCTCGCCGGTAACGCGGATGAGAAGATTCTCTTCGGCGAAAGCGCGATCCATCGCTTCGTAGGCGCGCAGGCCCGGCGCGCCGGGCCGAGAGGCGAGATCGATGCCGGCCGTGAGCCCGATAGTGCGGATATCGAGCACACCGGGCAGGCCCTTGAGCGTCATTGCAGCATCGGCGAAGCGCGGCTCGAGCGCCCTCGTCCGCTCGAACAGATTTTCATCGCGATAAAGATCGAGCGTCGCGAGGCTTGCGGCGCATGCCAGCGGATGCGCCGAATAAGTGTAGCCGTGGAACAGTTCGACGGCGTGTTCGGGTCCGCGCATGAATGCGTCGTAGATGCCGTCGCGCACGATCACGCCGCCCATCGGCACCGTGCCGGAATTCACCCCTTTGGCAAAGGTGATCATGTCGGGTGTCACGCCGTAGCGCTCGGCGGCGAAAGCGTAGCCGAGACGGCCGAACCCGGTGATGACTTCGTCGAAGATCAGAAGGATCTTGTGACGGTCGCAAATCGCGCGCAATTTTTCGAGGTAGCCTTTCGGCGGCGGCAGCACGCCGGTGGAGCCCGCCATTGGCTCGACGATCACGGCGGCAACGGTCGAGGCATCGTGCAGCGTGACGATGCGCTCAAGTTCGTCGGCGAGATGCGCGCCCCAGTCCGGCTCGCCTTTGGTGAAAGCTTGATGCTCGCGGCTATAGGTCGCCGGCAGGTGGTCGACGCCAGACAGCAGCGAACCGAAGAATTTCCGGTTGCTGACGATGCCGCCGACCGAAATCCCGCCGAAGCCGGTGCCGTGATAACCGCGCTCGCGGCCGATCAGGCGCGTGCGGGCGCCTTCGCCGCGCACATTATGATAGGCGAGCGCAATCTTGAGCGCGGTATCGGCGGCCTCGGAGCCGGAATTGCAGAAGAACACGCGGTTGAGATCGCCGGGCGCCAGCGCCGCAAGCCGGCTCGCAAGCTCGAACGCTTTCGGGTGGCCAAACTGGAAGGCCGGCGCATAGTCGAGCTCTTCGGCTTGGCGCTTGATCGCCTCGACGATCGGTCCGCGGTTATGCCCCGCATTGGTGCACCACAGACCGGCAACGCCATCGAGCACGGCGCGGTTTTCCGGCGTGTAATAGTGCATGTCCCTGGCGCGCGCGAACAGCCGCGGCGCGCGTTTGAAGGCACGGTTCGCCGTAAATGGCAGCCAGAACGATTCAAGATCGTTGGGGATTGTTGCGGCCGGCACCTGAACTCTCCACCGTCATAATAGCGTTCGTGAAGCTATCGACGTCATGCGCGGGCTTGTCCCGCGCATTCCGGCAATGGTGGCACATCCTTGCCCCATGAATCGAGATGGCCGGGACCAGCCCGGCCATGACGAGCCGAAGCGGCTTGCCGCCAATTATGGTGGCTGATACCACCGCGCAGAGAGTCGAAGGAATGACCGACAAATCCGAAAAATCCAACAAGCTCAAGGCGCGGCTGCCGCGCGGGCTTGCCGACCGCACGCCCGGCGAGATGGCGGCAACCCGCGTGATGATCGAAAAGATCCGCGCCGTCTATGAGCTTTACGGTTTCGAGCCGGTGGAAACGCCAGCCATTGAATATACCGATGCGCTGGGCAAATTCCTCCCCGATCAGGATCGGCCGAACGAGGGCGTGTTCTCGTTTCTCGACGACGACGAGCAATGGCTGTCGCTGCGCTACGATTTGACGGCGCCACTGGCGCGTTACGTCGCGGAGAATTTCGACACGCTGCCGAAGCCCTATCGCTCCTATCGCTACGGCTACGTTTACCGCAACGAAAAGCCCGGCCCCGGCCGCTTCCGCCAGTTCATGCAATTCGACGCTGACACCGTTGGTTCGGGCTCGCCCGCAGCCGACGCCGAAATGTGCATGATGGCCGCCGATACGATGGAGGCGCTCGGCATTCCGCGCGGCTCTTATGTCGTGCGCGTGAATAACCGCAAAATACTCGACGGCGTTCTCGATTGCATCGGACTGACCGGCGACGCGAATGTGGGAAAACGCCTGACGGTGCTGCGCGCGATCGACAAATACGACCGTCTGGGGCGAGCCGGCGTCGCGGCGCTGCTTGGCGAAGGCCGCAAGGACGAAAGCGGCGACTTCACCCGAGGCGCCGGACTGAACGCCAAGCAGATCGAAAGCGTACTCAACTACATTCAGTTGCAATTCCAGCAGAGCGACGACGCGATAAAGGTCTTCGACGACTGGAATAAAGTGATTGGCCTGAGCTCGACCGGAATAGACGGCGTATCCGAGTTGAAGCAAATCGCGCGTCTGGTTCAGGCCTCGGGTTATGGGCCGGATCGAATTCGCTTTGAATCGAGCGTGGTGCGCGGCCTCGAATATTACACGGGGCCGGTGTTTGAAGTTGAACTGACATTCTCGACCGACAGCGCCGCGGGTTCGCCGCGCTTCGGTTCGGTCGGCGGCGGCGGACGCTACGATGGCCTCGTGTCGCGCTTCCGCGGCGAGCCGGTGCCGGCAACGGGATTCTCGATCGGCGTGTCGCGGCTTCTCGCCGCGCTCGAACATCTCGGCAAGATCGAAAGCAAAGCTGAAGCGGGGCCCGTCGTCGTCACTGTCTTCGACAAGGACCGTATCGCCGACTATCAGAACATGGTGGCGCTGCTGCGCAACGCCGGCATTCGCGCCGAGCTTTATCTCGGCTCCGGCAAATTCGGTCCGCAGATGAAATATGCCGACCGGCGCAATAGCCCTTGCGTCGTCATCCAGGGTTCCGACGAGAAGGCGAAAGGCGAGATTACGATCAAGGACCTCATCGTCGGCGCGGAACTCGCCAAACTTGAAAAGGACCGCGACGAGCATTTGCAGAAACAGGCCGAGGCGCAGCGCGCCGTGCCGGAGGACAAGCTCGTCGAAGCGGTGCGCGAGGTGCTCGCGCGCCACGGACTCAAGGCGCACTGACGCTTTCCCGCTGGCCCGGGAATTTTTTTGCGGTTAGGGTGTTATCCTTCCCGGCGGGACGGGGATCAGGCAGTGCACAAGCTCTTCGCCAATCGGCCATTGCGGCGGCGCGTTATCGCGCTGGTCGCGGCCTATGCGATTGCGTTGTCGGGCCTTCTTGCCAGTTTCGGCACGGCACGCGCCGCAGCCGAATCGCCAGCGCTTCCGGGCGGCGTTCTCTGCCACAGCGAGGCCGCAGGCGCGCCGGCCCTCCCCGCCGATCAAGGCAACAGCAAGAATTGCACCGAAGACTGCTGTATCGGCTGCCAGATGCCGATGGCGTCGCTGCCGCCGCCACCCACAATGGCGGTTGCTGTTTCGCGAACGGCGGGTGAAGTCCTGCGTCCCCTGGCGGTTGCCGTTCTCCCGGGCGCGCCCGAAATCAGATCCTATCGCTCGCGAGCCCCTCCCTACGGCGTGTGATGCTTGGCCGCCCAATCCACGGCGGCCGCGGTGTTGCCCATGCCGTAATGGAGAAAGATCATGTTCCGCCATCCGAGGTGTCCGCGCGTCTTTGCGCTCGCGCTACTCTTCATCCCGCTGTCGTTTTCACAGGCCTTCGCGCACTGCTTCGTCGGTGCAAGATTTTTTCCGGCGACACTCGCCGTCGACGATCCCTGCGTCGCGGATGAACTGTCGTTGCCGACGGTTTCGTGGTCGAAGACCGGCGACGTTCCTGCGGCCACAGAATGGGATGTGTCGGCTGAACTGTCCAAACGCATCACAAACGACCTGGGCATCTCGATCGGCGACACCTGGTCGCATATCCGGCCGCCCGGCGGCCCGACGCAAGCCGGATTCTCCGATCTCGAAACCACGCTGCAGTACCAGTTGCTCAAGGACAATACGCACGAACTCGCCATGCTGCTCGGCCTGATCGTCGACTGGGGCGGCACCGGCGCCAGCAATTCCGGATTGGGAACGCCGTACAGCCTGTTCACCCCGACCTATTATTTCGGCAAGGGCTTTGGCGATCTTCCCGACGACGCCGGGTGGCTGCGCGCCTTCGCGGTGACCGGGCAGATCGGCTATCAGATTCCGACAAGGTCGTTCGATCTCGTGCAGAATGCCTTCATTCCGCAAGTGCTGACCTGGGGCGGATCGGTGCAATACAGCATGCCGTACCTCAAATCGGAGATCAAAGATCTCGAACTGCCCGACTTCTTCAATCATCTGATCCCGATTGTCGAAGCGCAGCTGTCGACACCCGTCGCCAATAATTTCGGCAACAGCTTCGTCACCACCGGCACCGTCAATCCGGGCGTGATCTGGGTCGGCAGTTATTTTCAGGTCGGCGCGGAAGCGCAAATTCCAGTCAACCGTGCGAGCGGCACCGGCGTCGGCTTCCTCGGGCAACTGCACCTTTATCTCGACGACATGTTCCCGACGACGATCGGGCAGCCGCTCCTTGGCGGCAGCACCGCCGCTCCCCGCAAACCGAGCTTCTGAGGCAAAACCATGCGCACGCACATCGCCATCGTATCGTTACTCTTCACCGCGTTGGGAACCACCGCCGCTGCGGCCCATGCCTTCCTCGACCATGCAAGTCCGCTCGTCGGCAGCACGGCGAGCAGCGCGCCGCACGAGGTGTCACTGTCGTTCACGCAAAGTCTCGAGCCGGCTTTCAGCACGGTCGAGGTGACCGACGGAAGCGGCGCCCGCGTCGACCAGGGCAAGGCTCAGGTCAGCGGCAATACGATGCGTGTTGGGCTCAAGGCGCTCGGTCCAGGCAGCTACAAAGTGCACTGGCACGCGCTCTCGGTCGACACTCACTCGACCGAAGGCAGTTTCAGCTTCCGCGTCGGCACGCCCTAAACGGCGGCCGGGATGGACCTGCACGACGCCATGATCGGCGCGCGCGCCGTTCACTTCGCCGCGACCATGCTGGCGTCAGGCGTGGTCTTCTTTGCTGTCTTCATTGCCGCCGACGCTCCTGCCGCTTTCCGGTCGCGTCTCGCCGCGATCGCGTGGCCCGCTCTTGTCCTGTCGGTGATTTCGGGAGCGGCGTGGCTCCTTCTCACCGCGCAGAGCATGAGCGGACAGCCGCTCGCGGATGTGGTGTCGCGGGGCGTGATCTGGACCGTGCTGCTGCAAACGGACTTCGGCAATGATTGGCTGGTGCGGCTGGTCATTGCCTGCCTCCTTGCCGGGACGTTCGTGCCGCTCCTCGCGGCGAAGCGGAACGGGTCGCGCTGGATCACGGCTGCTGCAGTTGTCTTGGCTGCGGCGCTGGTCGGCAGCCTGGCGTGGGCCGGTCATGCGATCGGCGGCACAGGTGCGGAGGGCGTCATCCATCCCGCCGCCGACGTGCTGCATCTCATCGCTGCCGCAGCGTGGCTCGGGTCGCTGCCGCACCTGGCGCTGCTGCTGGCGCAAGCGCAACATGACGACGCCGCGCATTCGGCGGCGCGCGCGGCAACACTGCGCTTTTCCACACTGGGCATCCTGAGCGTCGGCACGCTCGTTGCGACCGGGACCGTCAATACCTGGTATCTCGCCGGCAGCGTGGAGGCATTGGTCGGGACGCTCTATGGCCGCCTCCTCCTGGTGAAAATTGCGCTGTTCTGCGGCATGGTCGCTATTGCCGCCGTCAACAAATTCAAATTGACGCCACGGCTTGTGCACGACGTGCCTGCGGCAGCCGCGCTTCGCCGGTTGCGCCGCAATGCCGTCGCCGAATCCCTCATCGGCGTCATCATCGTCATCATCGTCGCCGTGCTGGGCACGGAACCGCCCGCCAGTCACGCTCATCACCATCCGGCCTATGGCGCCATCCCGGCCGATGCCGCTTTCGTTCACATTCACACCGAAGAGGCCATGGCCGACGTCACGATAATGCCGGGCCGCGCCGGGCCGGTGCGCGCGACAATTCGTCTTTGGAACGGGGATTTTGGGCCGCTCGATGCCCGCGGGGTGACGCTCACCCTCACCGCGCCGGCAGGCGGAAGCAAACCGGTCACGCGCGTTGCAATGCTAAACTCCGATGGCGCGTGGGAGGTTGACGGCATCGATCTTTCGCAACCGGGAAACTGGACCGTGGTCGTCGATGCCGTGATTGGGCCGACCAAACATTTTACCCTCGACGCGCCGGTCGTCATCGACGCTCCATAGCGCGTCGGCCAAAAGCGGGCCCTTATGGTTGCGGGCCGGCTTTGCTACGATGCCGCCGGCGGCTTGAACGATCGCGATCCAAGGCGGCGGCCGGCTTGCGGAAAGCAACGGGGGCGACGTTCGATGACCATCATGACACCTGCCGCATCACCAAGGCTGGAACGGGCCTCGACGGTATCGCCTGGAACATCCTCGGGCAGACCTACGTGCCGAAGCAGGTTTCGGAGGCCTCGTTCGCCTGGCACGCCACCTTCCCGCCCGGCACATTTGTGCCGCCGCACATTCATCCGACCCAGGATGAGTTCATCTACATGCTCGAGGGGCGCTTCGATCTCGTCCTCGAAGGCCGTGACGTCATCGCCACGGCCGGCGATCTCATCCGGATGCCGATGCAGATCCCGCACGGCATCTTCAACAAATCCGATCAGACCGTGAAGTGCTTCTTCTGGGTGACGCCGACCCGCAAGCTTTACGACCTGTTCTGCGCAATTCACGCCATGAAGGAGCAGTCGCCGCCGGAAGTCGTCGCGCTCTCGGCCCGGCACGAAGTGATGTTCCTGCCGCCCCCGGCGTAACACCCGGAACAGAGCCGTCGCCTCACCCGGCCTTGTTGACCTGCTCGCGCGCAAAGCCCGCCTTCGACGCGTAGCCGCTGACGATGGCCTTGCGCTCCTCGAACGAGAGCACGTCGTTGATATCGCGAAAGCCGTCCGGCGCTCGCGCTTCGACCGCATCGATGACGCCCTCCGGGCCGCCGCGCCGGTTGCTGTGCACGATCTCCGCCGTGACCGGCAACCGCGCCTGCTCATAAGCCCAAAGCGCATGCATGGGATGCTCGGCGTCCTGCAATCGATCCGCCAGGAACCTGGCGTCGAGGATTGCCTGCGACGCGCCATTCGAGCCGACCGGATACATCGGATGGGCCGCATCGCCGAGCAGCGTGACCCGGCCGTGACTCCAGCGCGGCAGCGGATCGCGGTCGCACATCGGATATTCCCAAAACTCCTTGGTTGCCTCGATCAAAGCTTGCGCGTCGACATAGGGGATGCGGAAGCGCTGCACATGCGGCAGCAATTCCTCGATGCGGCCCGGCCGCGACCAATCCTGTTTCTGCGGCGGCGGGGTCGAGCCGTCGCTGACGCGGCTGACGACCGCCCAATTGGTCAGCCGTGTGTCGGGGCGAGAACCCTCCGCAATCGGATAGACGACAAGTTTGGCCGCGAGGCCGCCGGCCACGACCATCGAGCGCCCGGTCAGAAAGGCCGGCCACTCCATCGCGCCGCGCCATAACATCAGCCCGTTCCAGCGCGGCGGTCCCTCGTCGGGAAACAGCGTCGCGCGGACCATCGAATGGATACCGTCGGCGCCAATAAGCACGTCGCCGCGAGCCGAGGATCGATGCGAGCCGTTGCGGTCGAGAAAGTCGGCCGTGACACCGCCGTCATCCTGGGTGAACGACGCCAGACGGCAACCGAAATGAATGCGTGATTTGCCGAGCCGGTCCCTGACCGCCTGGTAAATAACGCCCTGGAGCCTGCCGCGATGAATGGAAAACTGCGGAATGTCGTATCCGGCGTCGAGCCCGCGCGGTTCGCGCCAGATCTCCTGCCCGAGCCGGTTGGTGTAGAACAGCTCGTATGTGCGGATTGCGACCGCGTCGAGCCGGTCGAGCAGTCCGAGTTCGGCGAGTTCCTTGATGGCATGCGGCAGCGTGTTGATGCCCACACCGAGTTCGCGGATGGCGTCTGTTTGCTCATAGACTTCGCAGTCGATGCCGCGTGCGTGCAGCATGAGCGCGGTCACAAGGCCGCCGACGCCTGCGCCCGCAATGATGGCCTTCATGGCATATCACCCCGTATCAACTTCGCGGGCAGAATGCGGTTTCAGTTTCACTGTAGCAGAATGACAGCACCGCCTTGTGACCGGGAATGCTGTATTTCAGCGCGGGGATTGGAATCGGTTCGACTTGTGAGGACGCGCCTAGAACTGCGTATGCAGGCGCGCCGAGACCACCGAAACCGGGCCGCGATCCTCGTTGTAGCCCGGATTGACGATGAACTGATAATCCAGCGTCAGCTTCAGGAACGAAACCGGCAGTTCGTAATAGGTCTCGATGATCTGTTCGGGACCGGGATGCGGCAGCATGCCGTCGCCGACCAGAATGCCGAGCCCGCCGGCGTTGAGAAACTGTTCGTGGACTTTGGTAATGCCATTGACCACGCCGGCAATCCCGAAAGTATCGTCCGGCCGGCCCCATTGCTTGCCGGCAAGCGACAGGCCGGCGACGGCAGTGCGGTCGATATCGGCAAAATCGAAAGGTTCGACGTTGCCGTCGGCAAAGCCGGCGCGGGCAAACAGGCCAAGCTGTTCGGTGATCTGCTGCTCGAGGTTCAGGCTCACGCCGCCGCGGCTGCGATATTGCCGCACTGCCGTAATATCCGCGGGTCCGCCGGTCACCGCGGCCAAAGCAACGGCGTCGGCGAATGTGCCCATGCGTGCGCGGGTGAGAAATCCGGTCACCGCGAGCTTGCCGGGCTGCCCCCACAATTCGTAGCGCCGCTCGATCTCGCCGACCCATTGATACTGCTGGAATGTCGTATCAAGGAACGCACTGTTGGGCACGACCGACTGATCGAAGACGCCGCCGCGCACGGTCCAGTCGCCCTGATACCATTCGGCGGCGGCGCCGTAGCTGAAACCCCAGGCGTCGGCGGCATAGTCGAACGTTCCAGTGTCGATGATCGACCAGTTCATGAAATCGCCCCGCGGATCGTGGGCATATTTGTTGGTGTCGAAAATATCGGTGACGCCGAATTTGCCGATGGTCAGCACCAGCCGGTTAGCGGTCTGGCTGCCGCTGAACTGGTTTGCCGCAGCATCCACTTTCTGGACGTCGCCGCCGAGATCGATCGTCTGCCGGATGAAGGCGCGCGGCACACGCGCATAGGGCACCGACTCGCCGACCTTGTACGCTTCGCCGCTTGGAAAGCCGGCGACGCCGAGCGTCGAACTCAGGCCAAAACCCTGGTCGATCTCCGGATTGATCCAAAATTCCGCACCGGACCACAGCCGCATGCCGAGAAAGAGCGTGGCGTCCCAGGTCTCGCGCCCTTCGTTGGGAATGAGGCTGTTGGCGCCGGCATAAGGTGCGCGGAACGGCGGATCGTATTGTTCGAGGAACGTGGTCTGGCCGTGGATGGCGAAATTGTCCATTTGCAGCGCCGGCGGCGTCACATCCTTGTCAGCCGATGTCGACCTGTCGCCATTGAAACGGTAGTTCAGCCCGAAGCGCAGGTCGTTCAACGTCAGGCCGGAATTAAAACGCTGCGCGCCCGCCGGAAAGGTGACGCCGCGGCTCGCGTAGTCGGTGAACAGATATTGCAGTTGCGCCGTCCAGTGCGACGCCAGCGCAAGTTCGGCGCCGGCGCCGATCGCGCCGCCGGCGCGCGGCACCAGAAACAAATTCTCGATCGTGCCTGCGGCCGCGATGCCGCCGGCCGGAATGCCGGCAAGCTGGGTACGGGTGAATTGGTCGTAACTCCAGGCGAAGCCGCCGGTGACGTAGAACAGCCAGTGCCCCGCACTGCCAAGATCCGGGCCAAGATCCGGCGCGTAGCCGACCCGGCCGAGCACGGTGCCGGAGAATTCGACGCGTTCCAGATAATTCGCGGTGCCGGTCGCTGCCGTGGTGAAGCTGTTGTTGCCGCCGACAAAGCTTGGAAACGAAATGTCGGTCGCGATGCCCACAAGCCAGCGTGAGGCGAGCATATAATCGTAACCGGCCTGGAAGCCGAGCAGGTAGCTGCCGTTGCCGGTCGACCAATTGTAGGCGTTGGAAAAATCCAGCGAGCCGCTCGGGCCGGGAACGCCGCCTTGCACCGACGACCAGTTTGCCGATCCCAGCGCATAGTCGATATGCGCGCCGACATAATATCCGGTCCAGTCGTAGCCGGCCGGCTGCGCTTGCGGCGGCGCTTTTGTCGGCAACGCGCCTGACAGATCCGCCGCATGCGCCGAACCACAAAGCGCGGCCAGCAGCGCAACCAGCGAAGCCCGTGAAATCAGGAGATTTTTCATTCGCGCCCCATCGCCGCGACGATAGCATTGCTATCGCAGGGGGGCCGCCGCTATTCGCACCAATTCACAAATTCGCGGATTGCGTTGCGCGAACGCCACATCATGACAGGACTGTTACAACGTAACGGCTGTTACAACGTAACGCTGTTACAACATAACGGCTACAGCTTTTTCGAAATTCCAAAATAATAGCCGCGGCGCGGTCCGAATTGCGGGGCGAAGACGCCGATGCCGGTGCCGCTTCTGATCTGATAGATGGTGTCGAACAGATTGACGACGTCGAAGCGTACCGTCAGCGGCTTGCCGTCAGGCATGGCGAATTCGTGCGACAGCCCGGTATTGAACTGCGCATAGGGCGCTTCGCTGCCGATATTGGCGTCGCCGGTGCGCAGCCCCGAGCCGTAGATCATGTCGGTGGAGAACCGCGTGCCCTGCCACAGGTAAGACAAGCCCGCCGAGCCGGTCACGAACTGATTGTGGTCGGTATAGACCCAGTGCGACTGGATATACTGGAATTCGGTGAGGCCGCCGAGATCGGCAAGCGGCGTGACGTTGTTGAACAGATATTGGTTCGAGACGATGCCGTTGGCTTTCTCCTGGCCGACGGCGAGATTGCCATAGGCGTCGAAATTGCCGCTGTGGAATTTTGCACTGAACTCGACGCCTTCATTGATGCCCTTGGCGTAGTTGAACGCGTTCAGGACGAGGGCCTGGCCGAACGTGCCATTGTCGAGCAAATCCTTCGCAATTTTGTAATAGGCGTCGATGCCGAGATCGAGCGTCGTGCAATCGTGCGCGGAAGCCGACGTGCAGCCAAACGGAATTTTCTGATCGACGCCGGCGTCGAAATAATGCGAACGCTCCGGCAGCACCGGGCTCGTTCCGCCGCTCGCCGGTGCGCCGGTCGTGCCGTTGAACAGGGCGATATTCGCAGGCGCCGCTTCGACCAGAACCGGCGGCGTGAAGTAGCGCGCATAACCGGCGTGGAACGTCGTGTTTTCGAATGGCTTGTAGGTGAGGCTCAAGCGCGGGCTGAGCTGATTGGCATCGACATATTGCCACATCTGGTCGAAGCGCAGGCCGGCGTCGAGCTTGAGCGCATCGGTCAGCTTCCACTCGTCCTGGACATAGGCGCCGGCGAGCCAGCCGAATTTCGCGGCATCGTCGGTGATCGATTCCGGGATGCCGGTCGGAACGCCACCCGGGGCCGCCTCCACTTGCGACGTGTTGTCGACATTGGTCTGTTCGCCGCTGACCGAAAAACCCATGCGCACCGTATGCGCCGCGTTGATCGTGTAGGAGCCGTCACCCTGGATGCCATTGGTGAAGGACTGCCGGCTGATGTCCGACGCGATGCCGTTGAGCAACAGATCGCCGATCGGATCCGGCGTGAAATGCAGATTGTTGTAGCGGGTGAAATAGGAAATCTGGCCGTCGAAGCCGTTCACCGAGCGCTGCAGCGCCAGCACGCCGAACTGGGTGTCCTCGTACTGGTTCTCGTTGAGCTGCGCCGAATTGAAAGTCGTGATGCCGTTGACGCTGGTGACCGGCGGATTGCCGTTCATCCCGACTGGCTGGCCGGGCACGTTGGGAATCTGGAACGTGCTGGTCGCGGTGCCGGCAATCAGGCTCAAGCGCGTA
The DNA here is from genome assembly GCA_963808205.1 of uncultured Alphaproteobacteria bacterium. GTDB lineage: Bacteria > Pseudomonadota > Alphaproteobacteria > Rhizobiales > Xanthobacteraceae > BOG-931. The sequence goes on along the minus strand of CAWEER010000003.1, from coordinate 369,325 downwards.
TAGGGGTCGACGAAGGCCGACATATAGGCGAAGCCCCTCTCCTGCTGGGAGAAGTCGTGGATGGCGTTGAGCGTCGGCTGCGGATTTTCGATGCCCAGCGTCGTCTGCAAATAACTGCCGGTGACGAAGTACTGCACGCCGGAAAAGCAGTCCGCGGGCCGCGCCGGCGGCGCGGTCGCGGGACACGTATTGCCGGCCGTGCCGCCATATTCGAAGCTTGGCGAAATGGTGCCGCGGCTGCCGCCATAGAGACTGACGCTGCCGGAATTGTTGAAAATGTCGTTCCGCGTCGTGATGTCGACGAGGCCCACGGTGCGCAGGCCGTACTCCGCCGGCAACGCGCCGGTGACGAGCGACATGTTGCCGACCAGCGCCGTGTCGAGAACGCTGCCGAAACCGGTGACGCCGTCGGGCAGCATGACGCCGTTGATGCGGAATTGCAGATTGGCGTGATCGTTGCGGACATGGACCGAGCCGCTCGATGCCGAATCCTGCGACACGCCGGGCGCCTGCAGCAGCACTTTCTCGACCGGCTGGTTGGTGCCGCCCGGCAGCGCCTGGATCTGCGCGTGGCTCATCGTGTCGGATGTCGTGCCGGCGGTGGTGTAGAGATTGCTGCGCGCTTCGTCGAAGCCGGTGTTCTTCGCCGCGGCCGCATCGGCCGGACTGACCTGCTGCGGCACGGCGAGCGGCCGGGCAACGGCGCGCGGCTTTGGCTTCTTGGCGCCGATAACATTGAGTTCCGGAAGCTGCACCTGGGCGCGCGCCGGCGCGGCTCCGGACAGCGCAAGCAACGCCACACCGCCGAGAACAGACGCGCGATAAGCAGAAGTGACCATAACGCTCCGCACAGAATTGCCGCACCGAAGGGCTCATGCGCCGGCCGTGGGCCGGGGCATTGGCGGTCGTGCTGTCGCGGCAGATCGGATTGCGAATGAAGATCGAAGGAAACGGAACTGCCGCGCTCGACCGCAAATCAGGCGGTGGCGGGCGGAGCGCGCGAGCGGAATGCGACGCGAGGCGGTTCGATGATGCCGCGCGCGGCGGCGAAGGAATGCGTTACGCGTTCGAACCCGGCCGGCACCGGCAGTTGCGGCGGCGCCGCCGTGACCGAGTTCGCGACGAGATAGATCGAGGCGCAGATCGCGCAATAGTCATCGGCATCGCCGGAGTTTTGCGCCGGATTTTGATCCGGCGGCTGTGCGGCTGCGGTTTTATGGATACCCGCCGCGACACCATGCGGTGCGCGGATGCCGTCGGCATGCACATGCCCGAACGCCAGCACCATTTGCAGCGCGAGCGCGGCAAGCGCGAGCAACGCCCCGGACCGTCTATGGCAATGCACCCGTCCCATCGTCCGCCATGCTAGTGTTATAATGTTACATTTGGCAAGGGGCAGCGCCGCACGCATCATTAGGCCGTACGCATCATTAGAATGTGGCGGCGAGCGTCAAGCGGACCGCCAGCGGCTCGATCGGATGCAGGGCGTAATCCATCACGCCATTCTGGCAGACCGCAGCCGGTGCCGTCGGCGGTCCATGCGCTGGAAAGCACATGGCGAACAGGCTGTCGGTCTTAAGCAGCGAGCCGTAGGCATATTCGGCTTGGGGGGCTTGCGAATTCAACAGATTGAGACCGTCGAGACGCACGCTCCAGCCATTTTCAAAATGGTAGCCAATCTGGCCGTTAAAAATGCTGAGCGGCGGCGACTGGAAGGCGCCATCCTCGGTGAGCGGGCGCGAACTGACAAAACGCCAGCGCAGATCGCCGAACCAGCCGGTTTTCTCGCCAAGCGTGATGCCGGCTGACGCCACCATCCACGGCGCGTTGTAAACGTAATTGCCCGGCGCATTGCCGATCTGCGCCTGCGGAAAACCGGCAAGCGACTGATAAAGTTGCTCCTGCGCCTCGTCGAAACCGAGAAAGCGTGCGCGGGTGAGTGCAAGATCGGCGTCGATATGAATCCACGATGCCGGGCGGTAATCGTTGGTGAATTCGATGCCGATGCGCTGGCTCGGCAGTCCCGGCATGGTCTCGCCGGTATCGCCGTCGAAGAACAGTTCCGATGCCTGGTGCAAGTAGAAAAGACTGATCGAACTGTCGAGCCCCGGAACGATTTTGGTGCGCAGGCCGACTTCCGCACCGCGCGAACGCACCAGGAGTGGCGATGCGCCCTCTGGCGTCGACGGATCGCCGGGAACTTCGGAGACGACCGTGCTGCGCGCATCGTTGCTGTGATAACCCATGCCGGCGCCGACGAATAATTCCGTATTGAAGAACGGGCCGATCACCATCCGGAATTTCGGGCTGCCGATCGTCATCTCGTCTTTGCCCGAATTCGCAGTCTGCAACATCGAATTGACCGATGTCGCGAAGTAATCGCCGCGCCAGCCCAGCGTCGTGCTCAGCCAATCGGTCCAGTGCACCGTGTTCTCGGCATAAATGCCGCCATTCCCTTCGCCGACATGGTCGGCAAGAATGTACGACAGGAACTGGCGTTGGACCGTGTTGTTGAGGACAAGATCAATGTCGTCGTAGCGCGATTGGAAACCAAACACGGTTTCAGTCGGACGGCCGAACAGCGTGCCTTCGACGGTGCGCGAGGCTCCCGCGCCTCCATAGATGCGATTGTCGTGCTGCCGAAACTGATCGCCGTTGACCGGATCGGCAAGAAACCAGGTGAAATCGTTGTACAGGTCGAGCTCGTATTTGACCAAATAGGCATTGGCTTTCCATGATCCGTCGGCATCCGACTGCGCCATCCGCGCCGACAGGGAGTAACGGCTGGTATTGCCGCCATCGGTCGGGTCGATCTCGCCGTAGAGGCCTATCTGTCCGGACGTGATCGCCCGCAACGCATTCTGTTCGGTAGTGTTCCAGATGTTCGAGTATGCCATTGCCGAAGCCGAGAAGCCGTCGGTCGCCGTGCCCTGGCTGTAGCGCAACAAGCCGCTGAACTTGTGCATGCCGTCAGGGACCGTCCACGGTCCATCATAGGTATTCGCCTCGGCGGCGTAGAGCAGCGAGCCGCCGCCGAGTTTGGCCGATCCCATCGTGAAAACCCGGTCGTAATTGAAGCTGCCTGCCGTCGCTTCGACGATTTTTTTATCGACACTGTCGCGCAAATTGAGAAACAAGGAGCCGGCGCTGGCAAAGTCACCGACATCGGCGAAGTACGGACCTTTTCGGATGTCGAGGCTGCCAACTGTTTCCGGCATCAGCCAATTGAGATCGGCATAACCCTGGCCGTGGGCGTGCGTCGGCAGGTTGATCGGCATGTCGTCGACAAAGACGGCGAAATCGGTGCCGTGATCGAGATTGTAGCCGCGCAGGTAATACTGGTTGGCCTTGCCGCCGTCGGCGTGAGAAACCACCGCCAGGCCCGGAGCAGCTTCGAGGATTTCGCCGGGCCGCGTCACCGCCCGGCTGTTGAGGTCTTGTCCCGACACCGTCATCTGGCTTGCCGTCGTCGGCTCAATCGCCGGACCGGCGGCCACATTGCGAGCGCCGGCGTCGGACAAAGCCGGCGGCGGAGACGGCACGCTTATCACCTCGGTTTGCCGCGGCTTTCGCCTTGCGACGCGCGATTTGGCGTGGCGTGCGGTGACTCTGATGGTCGGGAGCGTACCGTGCTTCGACGCCGCCAGCGGCGATGCGCTCACGGCTGCCGGCGTCTGCGCTCGCGCGTTTGGGCACAGCAAAAAAAGAAATATCGCCGCCGCCAGCAATCGCGACGCCATCGCCGTCCCCAGCCCCAGACCGGGCGGCAGGCAGCATGCGGCGTGAGTATGATGATGTCAATAAAAGTGCATACTGATGCGCCCGTCATGCACGGTGCCGCAGCAAGATCCGGAAAAGTGGAAGCGGGTCTTTCGAAACGATCACGCTCCAGCGAGAAGACCAGACCATGATCCGATTCACCTTTGATCGGATCATGGTCTAGGATGCACCGCCGCCATCGAGGAGCGAACCATGCAGCGTGTGACCATCACCATCGACGACGAGCTTGCCGCCGAACTTGATCGCTTCATCGCCGGGCGCGCATACGCCAACCGCTCCGAGGCGATACGCGATCTCGCCCGCTCCGGCCTGCAGCAGGCGGCCACCGAGGTCGGCGGCAGCCGGCCCTGCCTCGCGGCGCTGGTCTATCTCTACGACCACCACGCACGCGAATTGCCGAAACGGCTGACGCGCGAATTCCACGACCGCCACGACCTCGCACAGGCGACGCTGCACGTGCATGTCGACCACGACAGCTGCATGGAAGTCACGGTGCTCAAGGGGCGCGGGACCGACGTGCAGAATTTTGCCCAGCACATCATCGCCGAGCGTGGCGTGCGCCACGGCCATGTCGTCTATCTTCCCGCCGAAGGCACGCACAGCCACGGCCACGGCGAGACGCACAGCCACGATCACGGTCATGTCACAGTCATGCGCGGCGCCGCGCGCGGTGAGCGGCGCAAATCCATCGACGCGGCTGATGACCTGCGAACGATGCGGGCGCGAATTCGGCTGCTCGCGCGACAGCATCGGCGAATGCTGGTGCAACGCCGAGCCCTATCGGCTGCCGATGCCTTCACCTTCGGATGCAGGCAATTTCAAGGATTGCTTGTGCCCGGACTGCCTGCGAAAGACAGCCGAAGCCGCCGCCATGCGATGACGACGCCGGTGAGGCTGAACAGGAAGCCGAAGCCGCAAAAACCGACGATCAATGCGGTGCGCAGAATCGGGCGCGCGGTCAAAGCCGGAAAGTCGAACCTGTGCAGCCCGGCGAAAAGCCAGCGATAGGCGCGCGCCGAAGCGTCGAGTTTTTGCAAGACGACGCCGCTCGATCCGTCGATATCGAACCAGACTTCGCCACACACCAGGCGAAACACCGGCGCATCGGGAATCACCGGTACCGGCGCATAGTCGTCATTCCCGGCCACGACAAACGGCGCTTTGCATTGCGGCGCGAGACGGCCTGCGATCGCGCTGATCTCATTGCCATCGAGAGCGTTGCGCGCGCCGCCTGAACCGGAACCGGCGAGAAAAAGCCGCTGATCGCCCGCGCCAGTCCGCTCGCGCCGATAAATCTTCCCGGCAAAGGCGAACCATTCGGCCTCCCTCACCTCCCGGCCGAGATGCTGCGCTTCATCCGGCGGCAACGCAGTCCACTCCGCCGCTCCCGAGACGGCGGCAACTTCCGCGCCTGACGGTTTTCCGGTTGAGAAGATCAACCCGTCGTCCATCGACAGCCAGCCGCTGAACATCCAGGTGAGGACGAAGATCATGCAGCAAAGGCCAAGCCAATGATGCAGCGCCTGCCAGCCGCGATAGGGCGACAGCACGCGCGATCCTTCCGCACCGATCCGCATCGTACCGACCGTGGCGCCGGCGATGGCGCCAAGCAAAGCGAAGAGCGATAGCCACCAGACCAGAGCGGCCCACGCGGTGGCGTGGCTGCGCAATATCACCGGATAGATCCAGTGCGCGACGCTGCCGGCGTAATTCCAGGCGCGCTCGCGGCGTGTGGTTTCGAGCACGACCTCGCCTGTCGTTGATGACACATAAAGTTCGGTGCCGGGATCGTCGTGCAGCGCCACGCGATAAAGCGGACGATGCGGATCGTATTGGCCCGCCACCGTCCACTGGTCGTAGGCCGCCGCCGTGGCGGGACCGATACCTTCGCTGTCCAGACCACGATGCCGCGCCACCTGCGCGGCGATCGCAGCGGCCAGTTGGCCCGACCGCATTGCGGCGTCGGAAAGATCGGCCGCGCGCAGCGCCTTTCGCCCGGACGGACCGGAGATCACATAAACCGCGCCGTCGGCGCGCTGCAGCAGACGAACGCGCGTGGCGCCGGCGAGACCGCTCGCGGCCACCGCCTCCGCGGGCCCATGTGTCATGCCTGCGCTGTCGATGGCCGCAAGCCCGGCAAACCGGTCCGCTTCCGCAAGCGACGGAAACGGCACGAAATGCATGACGATGCCGCTCGCAAACCACATCGCAAACAACAGGCAGAATGCCACGCCCAGCCAGCGGTGAAGCAGAATGAGCGCGCGCATCATGCGCCAGCGTCTCACCACTTGGCAGAGGCGGCAACCTCATAGGTGCGCGGCGCGCCGAGAATGACCTGGTCGGCCAGCCCCGGATCCGCCCATTGGGCATAGACGGCGTTCGTCAGATTACGCACCCGGAACGAGACGCGCACCGTTTTGATCTCCGGCATCGCAACGTCCCGGCCCTGGAATATCGACGAACGTATAGGCGTCGGCGGTCGTGTAGGACAGCATCGTCGTCATATCGTCGTCGAACACGAAACGGTTGCCGACATGACGCACCGAGGCGCCGATTTCCACCGGCCATCGCCAACGCTCGAAACGATAGGCGACGCCCGCATTGATGATGAGCGGCGCGATATCGGGCGGCGTATTGCCCGTGAACGATCCGACGCCGGGCACATCGAAACTTTCCCAGCGTGCATGGGTCCAGGCGATATTGCCCCAGAGTTTGAGGCCTTCGATCGGCCGGACGGCGCCTGCGAGTTCATAGCCTTTGCTCTCTTCCTCGCCGGCCAGCGCGCTTGTCGTATCATTGATCGACACGAGGACGTTGCGCCGGGTGGTGTCATAGACCGCGAAGGTCCACTCCGCCCGGCCATCCCACAACGATTGTTTGGCGCCGGTCTCGTAGGTGCGTGAACTGGTCAGTTGCACGGACTGGCTCGGCACCAGCGAGAAGACGAGACCGGCCGCCGGATCGTAGGACGTCGCATACATGCCGTAGAACACCAGGTCCTTGATCGGTTCGTAGGTTGCGCCCGCGCGATAGGACACCGGCTTCCAGACCTTGGTGAATGGCTGGCCATCCGGGAATCGTGCCGTCGAAATTCATTCCGCTGCGCGACAGTGTGATGTCCTCAACGCGCACGCCGCCGATCAGCGCGAAGGCCTGCGTGAGCTTGAGACGATCTTCGAACGATCCGGCAACCGTATCGAGCGTATTATTGCGGATATCGAAATCGATCGGACCGTAAAGTCCGGAGGACGGAGCGATGATGGTGACCGAGTCCTGGGGAAAACCTCCCTCATTGTCTTCGCTGAACTTGAACCAGTTCCGGCTGACCTGAAGCTGTGCGGCAAAGCGATTGTCAAAACCGAAGAGCTGGGAATCCTGAAGGTAGTCCAGATTGTTGCCGACCACGTTTTGATTATGCGACACGGCAAAACGGTCACGGTCGATGGTGTTGGCTGCGATTGCAGCGCCATCGTCGAAAGCATACGTTTCGCTATCGATCCAGTTTCGCTTGGCCTGATAGAAATAGACTTGGTCCTTGATCGTGACATTGTTGAGCGGCGTCCATTCAAAGCCGCTGCGCACCCACAGTTCCTGGGCGCCCGTCGCATTGTCGGCCACGTTGTAGTTCGTCGTTAGCGTGCGCGAATTGATCGTCACCGGCGCGATGATGTCGCCGCTGAATTCGCTGACCGCGCTACCCGAAACCACGCCGCTCTTCGCAAACGGCCCGGCGAATGACGTCGGCATGAGCGGCGTACCCCAATAAGCGTGACCGGAATCCTTTTTGTATTCGACCGCCCCGAACACCATGAAATTGTTCGTGGCGTGATAGTTCAATTGAGCGGCAACATCCCCGATATCACGATAATCGCCGTCGATGAAACTGTTGATCTGCGAGCCCACTATGTCGAAGCGATAATCGAGCCCCTTGATCGGCGTTGAGCCACCCGAACCATAGTGGGACAAGACCGAGCCCTGAGAATCGAACGAGACGTCCGCCTCGTTCTGTATCGGTCCGGTCGTCGGTTGCCTGTTGACGTAATTCACCGTTCCGCCGACTGCATCCATCCCGGACATCAACGCCGATGGGCCTTTGAGGAACTCGACCTGCGCAAGGTTGGCCGTATCCATCCAGCGCGCGGTGACATCCGATGGCCCGATCGAGATTCCGTTGTAGAGAATGTTGACCTCGCCGAAGCTGAAGCCGCGCATGGAAAAGCTCGCCGGCGCGCCTGCGGCGTCGCCGGCCAGAACACCGACCGCGCCTTGCGCGGTGTCGGTGGTGGTGCGGTAGCCCTGATCCTGCATCGTCTGCTGGGTGACGATGTCGACCGAGGCCGGCGTTTCGAGAACCGAAAGCCCGAGCCGGGACGCGACCGCGGCAACGTCGTGGAGCGGCGTCATCGGAATTCCAGGAAGCGCGTCGGGCGGCGACGGCGCCGTATTCGGCGCCGACGGAGCGACGGTCGCGGCGCGAGGCTTTTTGACCTGTCCGCGCGTCTTCGGACGATTACCCGAGATTTCAATTGGCGGAAGACCACCTTGCGATGACGTCGCTTGTGGCGTCGTCGGTTGCGGTTGTGGTGTTGCCGTTTGCGCCGGCGGCGTCGCAGTTTGCGCGATCGCCGAAGCGGTCGCCAGGAATGCGCTCGCCGTAATCGCAGATGTCGAGATGAAAAAAGAACGGAAAGCGGAAAAACGGCCACTCTTGTGACCGCGATTGACGATGACAGGCAAGACACGCCCCGAAGGCGAACAGTAACCCGTCACCGCGACCTTTGGCCGTTCCCCCGATCCTGCCTTTCGCCTTTGGCAGCGACCCCGAACGACCGGACTCAAGAATACGTCAGGGCACCCCGCCCAACGCGCTCGCGCGTGACCGTTGCTGGTGGCAGATCTCCTGGCTCGCGGGTCACCGTCTTCGGCCGCCTTCCCAGGAACAGCAACGTTCCCAGTGGCAATGCTGGCCGAAGACTCTCCGCTTACAGTTGCGGGGGCAGCCACAGCATCGGGCAGCCTTTGCCCTCACTGCGTTCCCTTTTGATCCCTTGCGGGAACCACCGCCGGATAGTTAATCGGGAAAGAGCGCGAACGTCAAACCGCCAGAAGTTGTTAAGCATCGGAAGCTGTTGATCGCATGGGGCATTAACGGCCCAGCGCGATGTTTATCGAATGGCGACGCTTGCCGTGCTAAAGGGCCGCCCAACGCCGCAGCATTGGCACTTCAATAATGGCTGGCCGGAAGGCCCGCCGCGGGTAACAGGCATGTCGAGTAACGCACAGACCGGACCGGATCCACGGGCGCAAGCGCTCGTCAGCTCCTACGTGCGCGCCGGCTATGTCCAACTCGAGCCGCCGGTGCTGCAGCCCGCCGAGCCGTTCCTCGACCTGTCGGGCGAGGACATCCGCCGCCGCATGTTTCTCACCACCGATCCCGACGGACGCGAATTGTGCCTGCGGCCCGACCTGACCATTCCGGTGTCGCGCGACTATCTGCAATCGCCGCAGGCCGGGCGGCCCGCGGGTTTCTGTTATCTCGGCCCGGTGTTCCGTCATCGCGAAACGGCGCCCGCGGAATTTGTTCAGGCCGGCATCGAGAGCTTCGGCCGCGCGGACAAGGCCGCGGCCGATGCCGAAATGCTGGCGCTCGGGCTCGAAGCGACCACCCAATATGGCGTGACCGCGCCCGAGATTCGCATGGGCGACGTCGGCCTGTTCACGGCCTTCATTGCTTCGCTCGATCTGGCGCCGGCGTGGAAGCGGCGCCTGATCAAGGATTTCAACCGCAAATCCTCGCTCAAGCACGATCTCGATCAGTTGACGCTCGCCGCCGCCAATGGATCGAAGGAATATCAGGGCGTGCTTGCAGCGCTTGCCGGCTCCGATCCCAAGGCCGCGCATGCATTGGTCACGGATTTGCTGTCGATCGCCGGCATCGCCGCTGTCGGTGGCCGTTCGGTCGCCGAGATCGCAGACCGTTTCCTCGAACAGTCTGCGCTCAATGCACCGACGCGGCTGCCGCGTGAGACCCGCGCGCTGATCGAGCGCTTCCTGTCGCTCTCCGGCGATCCCGATGATGCGGCAAGCGAACTGCGCGCCCTCGCGACCGATGCCAGGATCGCGCTCGGTCCGGCGCTCGATCTGTTCGAGACCCGCACCGGTTTCCTCGCCGCGCGCGGTGTCGACGTGCGCACGATCAAATTCTCCACGGACTTCGGCCGCGGCATCGACTATTACACCGGCTTCGTGTTCGAACTTCACGAAGCGTCCGGCAATGGCGCGCGCGGCAAGAGCCCGCTGGTGGCCGGCGGGCGCTATGACGGATTGCTGACGCGGCTCGGGGCCAAAGAGCCGATCCCCGCCGTCGGTTTTGCCGCGGCAATCGAAGAACTTGCCTCGCGCGGAGGCGCACCATGAGTGCGCCGCTGATCCTCGCCGTGCCGTCGAAGGGACGGCTGCAACAAAACGCGGAAAGCTTCTTCGCCCGCGCCGGGCTCGAACTCGTCAAGCCGCGCGGTGCGCGCGACTACCGCGGCACGATCAAGGGTCTCGACGGCATCGAGATCGCCTATCTCTCTGCCGCGGAGATCACTGCGCAGCTGAGCCAGGGCGCGGCGCATCTCGGCATTACCGGCGAGGATCTGGTGCGCGAAATGATTCCGCAATCGGATCAGCGCGTGGTCCTCATCACCGGACTGGGCTTCGGCTTCGCCAATGTCGTGGTCGCCGTGCCGCAGGCATGGATCGACGTGCGCAACATGGCCGACCTCGACGATGTCGCGACCGCTTTCCGGCTCAGGCACGAGCGCAAGATGCGGCTCGCCACCAAATACGCCAATCTCACCCGTGGCTTCTTCACCGAGCACGGCGTCGTCGACTATCGCATCGTCGAAAGCTCGGGCGCGACCGAGGGCGCGCCGGCCGCCGGAACTGCGGAAATGATCGTCGACATCACGACGACCGGCGCCACGCTCGCCGCCAATGGCCTCAAAGTGATCGAGGACGGCATCATTCTGCGCTCGCAGGCAAACCTTGTCGCCGCGCGCAGGGCGGCATGGGAGCCGGCGCAACGCGAAACCGCCCGCCTCCTCCTCGACCGCATTGCCGCGCAGAAACGCGCTGAAGCTTTTTCCGAAGTGCGCGCGCGCTTTGCCAGCCTTAACGACAAGATTCTCGGCGCGGCAAAAGAGCAGTTCGGCGTCGCCTCCCCGTTCGGCGGTCCGACATCGTCCGGCATGGTGACGCTGCACTGCCCGCCGGAGAACGTGCACGCGCTGGCGAATTTCCTGCGTGAAAACGGCGCGGAAGCAGTCTCCGTTGCCGCGCTCGACTATGTCTATACGCGCGACAATCCGCTTTACGCCAGGCTCGCCGCTGAACTCGGCGAAGGATCCGGCCGGCACACCTGAAGACGGCGACGCGACGGACTTGGCCGCGCTTTGCGTTGCCGCGGCTTATCCGCTTTTTTAGCGTCGCCACAGTCGTGCTTGCGGCAACCGCGCCGATCGGGCGCGGGCGTCTGCAGCCATAGGCCTCATGGCGCAGCGGGCGGCACGGACTTATATATGACCGGCTAGCATCAGGAGGACGGCCATTTCAGACGAACAGAACCACGACACGGAACGGCCGTGCCTGCATTGTTTGATTGTCGAAATCATCGACAATTACTTTGCGGAATACCCGGTCTCCGAGGAGGAGCCGGACGCCGTCGACACCGGCGAAGTCATCACCGCCATCGCCAAAACAGTGGCCGAGCTGACGTGCGGTTTGGATAACACCGGGCGGCAGGACATGATCGAACGGCTGATGCGGGAGGTCATGGAACACGACGCGGAATTTCGGGAGCAGGACGCCCTGGGACCGGCCGCCTCCGGCGCACGGCACTAGACGCAAGATGCGTCGTTCTTACGGGCGAGCGCCGCGGCGCCCGTAACGGCGGCTACGCGGTGTGCCCGTCAAATTCACCGGACTTCGGCAGCTTTTTCTCGCGCTGCGGCGTCATCCTGGCCGTATCGGGTTCGCCCGGCACGCCGCGCGGCCCAAGCTTGCGCCGCGCCACCTGATCCTCGGTTTCGCGATCGTCTTCGCGGATTTCGCCTGCCATCGGATGTGCTCAGAGCGGACGATGCATGCGGCCAAATAGCCAACCCAATCCGAGCGCGATAGCGACCGCCGTGTAGGGCTGGTTCTCGACGGTGTTGCGCAGCGCGCGCTCGAAGGAATTGGCCGTCTTGCGCGCGGCTTCGCCAGCGTTGCCGGCGAGATCGGACGCGCTGTCGATGGCGTGATCGTAGAGATCCTGCGCAGCGTCAGCGGCATCGCCGGCAACGCCGCTCGCTTGTTTCTTGGCATCACCGAAGGCACGGGAGAAATCGGCGCCGGCGGCACGGGTCTGTGACATGACTTCCTCATTAGGGTGCTGGAGGGAACTCCAGCCGACAACGCGCCAGAACCCGAAAAGGTTCGCGAGACGGCGGAGTTTGTCCCGCGCCGCCGGGCAATCCTGCCGCCGAAACCGGCACGGAACCGATCGTTCAAGTAAGGCGTTAATTGCAGACAACCCGTTTACGACGGAGATTGAGCCGTGCCGATTTTATTTGGTTTCATTTTGGGCGTGATTGTCACTATCGCAGGCGCCTACGAATACAATTCAACGACCGGCCGCTATGTCAACGGCCTGTCGGCGGCAGACGCCGGCGGCCGTGCGCCGATGGTGAACTGGGGTGTCGTCAGCGACGACTGGCAAAATTTGCAGTCCAACGTGCGCGCCACCGCAGCCGATATCGAGCACAAGCTGAAAAAACATACCGGCTGAACGCCGACGATCGCGCTCAGCCTTCGCGCGGCACCCGAAACACGACGAAGTGCGACATCGAAAAATTGGTGACGAAGCTCACCAGGATCGCCAGCGCTTTGGCAAACCAGACCGGGAGCGCCAAAATCTGCGCGGCAACGATCAGTGTTATAGTATTGGCGATCAGACCCACGATGCCGGAAACCGCGAAGACCATGTAAGCGCGCCAGCGCAGTCTCCGTCCTGATTCCGCCGCGAACGTGATCGACGAATTCATGACATATGAACCCGTGATCGCGACGCCCCACGATATGATGTTCGACGCAATCAACAGGAGAGTTTCGGCGCTGCCGCAGCGGCAAGAAACGGCGAGCGTCGCGAACACGCCGAGCGCCGCGGCCGAATGCGAAAGCACCGCGCGCGCGAGCAGGAACACGCCGTAGTCGACGGCGGAGTTGAGCACCCCTATCAGCGCGAACGAGACCGCCTTGAGCAGCGTCCCCCGCCGGCGCCAGGCATCGCCAAGCCGGGCGCGAACCGAATCGTCGGGAGAAAGTGGAGCCATCGCAGGCGTTCGCATATCACGTCCGGCGGCATGCGCCAGCCGCGGCGGGCGGGCCCCATTTCAAGAAACGTGGTTAACCTGCGGCCGCGGCGCGGGCGACAGAATAGCCCGGCTGCGCTATAAAACAGCCGAAAAGGGGACCTGATGAGCATTACGGGCGACACCAGAATTGCGCCGCGGCCGCAGCCCCGGAATCCGGCGGATTCCGGCGCCGCGCGCGACCTTTCGATCGTGGTGCCGCTCTACAATGAAGCGGCTTCGCTCGCGAGCCTGCACAGCCGCCTCGTCGAAGTCGCGCAGCGCCTCGCCGCGACACGGTCGCTTGTCTGCGAAGTCGTCTATGTCGATGACGGCAGCAGCGACGGCACGCTCGCTATCGCGCGTGTGCTGCCGGCCGACGCGATCGACGTCCAGGTGATTTCACTGTCGCGTAATTTCGGCAAGGAAGCCGCCCTTCTCGCCGGCCTCGATCATGCCCGGCGCGGCGCCGTGCTTTTTATCGACGGCGACGGCCAGCACCCGCCGGCCTTGATCGATACGCTGGTCGGCCACTGGCTCGATGACAATTGCGACGTCGTCTTCACCGCGAAGGCCAGCCGCACCAATAAATCCCTGGTGCGGCGCGCGGCCGTGCATGCTTTTTATACGCTCTTGAACTGGGGCGCCAAAACCAGGATCCCGGAAGACGCCGGCGATTTCCGGCTGCTGTCACCGCGCGCGGCCAACGCGCTGCGCCAGCTTCCCGAGCGCAACCGTTTTTTCAAGGGCCTGGCGACCTGGATTGGCTTTCGCCAGATGCGGATTGATTACGAGCCCGAAGCGCGTGCCGATGGCCACTCCACCTGGAACATGCGCCGCCTGATCGGGCTTTCGCTCAACGGGCTGACCGCATTCTCGGTCGCGCCCTTGCGGTTCGCGACCATGCTCGGCGTGGTGCTCGCGATGATCGCTTTCATCTATGGCCTGCAGATTATCTACGAAACACTGGTCTATGGCGAGAAAGTGCCCGGCTACCCATCGCTGTTCGTCGGCATCATGGTGCTCGGCGGCATGCAGCTCATCATGCTCGGCGTCGTCGGCGAATATATCGGCAAGATCCTCGAAGAGATCAAAGGACGGCCGGTCTATTTCGTGGCCGAGCATGATGTGAAGCTCGCCGAGAGCGTCAAGAACACTGAACCCGGTACGCGCACCGCCGCCGAATGAGCGCGCCGCAGCTTCGACACATCTGGCTTTGCGCCGACGATTACGGCATTTCGCCCGCGGTCAGCGCCGCGATCCGTGATCTCATTGCGAAGCGGCGCATCAATGCCACGTCGGTCATGGTGGGAACGCCAAGCTTCAATCTCGGCTGAAGCCGCGGCGTTGCGCGAAGCCGCCGGCGCGCACGCCGCGATCGGCCTGCATGTGACGCTGACCGCACCGTTCCGCCCGCTCACGCCGGGCTTTGCGCCGCTGCGGGGCGGCGGGTTCCTCCCGCTCGCAGCGATGGCGGGCCGCGCGCTCGCCCGCCTGCAAAATCCCGCTCTCCTTGAAGCGGAAATTTTGGCGCAGTTCGACGCATTCAATCGCGCCTTCGGCCGCGCACCCGATTACGCCGACGGCCATCAGCATATCCACGTCTTTCCGCAGATCGGCGAAGCGCTGCTGCGCGCGATGAAGAAGGCGGCGCCGCACGCCTGGGTCCGGCAATGCGGCCGCAGCGCCGCGGCGCAACGGCCTCTCACCGATCCGAAAGGGCTGATCCTCGACGCACTCAGCGCCCGCTTTGATCGCCTCGCAGCGGCAAGCGGCGTGCGCACAAATTCGGCGTTCTCCGGCACCTACTCATTCCGCGCCGGCGCGAACTTCGCAAAACTGTTCCCGGGTTTTCTCGACGGCTTGCCGGCCGGCGGTCTCGTCATGTGCCATCCGGGTGAAGTCGACGCCGAATTGGCGCGGCTCGATCCGCTGACCGACTTGCGCGCGCGCGAATACGCGTATTTTCTCGACGGCGTATTTCCACAACTTCTCGAAGCGAGCGGTTACACGCTGGCGCTGTGACGACCCGTCGGCAACGCAAGGCGATGATACATCTTTTAATAGCAATATATTGCCAATACTCGTATAAGTAGCATACACTCCCATACGATTGCAATCGCGGTTGCATCTCATTGGGGGGTCTCATGCCAATCAGCAAAACTGCAGCGGCCGATCGGGTTCGCGCGCGCGCCTATACCTCACCGACGCTCGTCCTTCTGGCGATGGACTGGGCCGCAGGAGAAGACTTCAAGGATTTTCTCGGCTTTGCGATACGGCGCTCGCCGGGTTTCGCCAAAGGCGAGCACGACGCCTATCTGGTCAACAAGATCGGCTTTCAGCCGCCGGCAAAAGACAGTCAGCCGCTACCCAGCAATCTTGCGCCCTTCCAGAAATTTCTGTGGTGGGACGCGGCCATCAGCGATGCCGATCGCGGCAAGACATTTGTCTACACGGTCACTCCGGTGCGCGGCACCGGACCGGCAGACCTCGCGCTTCAAACACAGGCCGAGTCGACCATCTCGGTCATGGTTCCCAATGTCTCTCGCGACGGAATTTCCACCTGGTTCAACCGCGCGGTCGTGAGTTCCCAGGCATTCTCGCGGGAATTTCCGGAACCGCTGAAGGATATCGACGCCTGCATGCAGTGGCTCGCCAACGGCATGCAAAATGCGTTTCCGGCCCTGCTCAACAAGGCGAAAACGGTCGACGGCGCCATCTATCACCTCACCGACAACGAATGGGTCATGCCGGCCCTGAAACAGTTCAAAGGCGATCTCGACATCGTCTATGAGGACAGGAAGAACGACGAGACGGATCTGCCGGCTATAAAGCTTCTCAGGCTGCCGAAGGTCATGCCTGGCCGCGGTCCAAGACCAACATCATGCACGACAAATTTCTGGTCGATGCGCCCAGCGGCCGCGTGCTCACCGGATCGGCGAATTTCACGCCCGAAGGACTGACCAGCCAGGCCAATCTCCTTCATATTTTCGAGTCGCACGACCTCGCCGGGCTCTATGCCGCGCGCCAGGAATTGCTGCGGGAGGATCCGGCGGTGGCCGAGACGGCCAAGAGCGGCGCATGGTCGAAGCCTGTCACCATCGGCAAGGCGCGCCTGCGCGTGTTTTTCTCGCCCGAGCCGTCAAAAGCCCGCAAATCGATCGACACGGTGGTGACGGCGATCAAGCAGGCGAAAAGCTCGGTCATATTTTGCATGTTCGATCCGACCGATCCCGCGCTGCTCTCGGCCCTTCTCGCCGCCGGCAACGGGAAGAAACTGCTCTATGGGTTGCTGAACAACATCTCCAATCCGGGCAAGAAAAAAACCAGCCAATCCGCCTCCGGCGAGCCGCCAAAGAAGCCGACCGCAGCAACGCAGATCAAAGTCACGTTGTACAATCGCTCGCGCAAAGACAAGAAAGTGCTCGCCTACTCTTACTTCAGGCCGGGCAACACGCCGGCCGGTTTTCTGCCGGAACTTTCCGCCGTCGATTTCTCCAGCAAGAGCACGCTGCCGCCGCCGAAGAAAGGCAAGAAGACCAGGTACGTGCCGGCCGTGCACATCCATCACAAGTTCATCGTCATCGACGGCGAGACCGATCATCCCACCATCTACACGGGCTCAAACAATCTCAGCAACAATTCCACCCATCGCAACGACGAGAATTTGCTTGAGATCACGGAATGTCCGGAGCTTGCGCAAACCTATTTCGCGGAATTCATGCGCCTCTATGAGCACTACCGGGCGCGTGCGCTGTGGAATATGGCGCATCCGGTCGACAAAAAATCGGCAGGCAAGCCTACGCCGCGGCAGAATTCCAGGCTCGCGCAGACATTCACGCTGAAAACGTCGCGCGATGCCTGGGTCAAGGGCGCTTACAGGGCGGGTACTGCGGACGCACTCGCCCGCACCACGCTCGCCTGATCAGATCACCACGACCTTGGTGCCGACCTTCACGCGGCCGTAGAGATCGGTGACGTCCTCGTTGCGCATGCGGATGCAGCCGGAGGAGACGTTGGTGCCGATGGTCCAGGGCTCGTTCGAGCCGTGGATGCGGTAGAGCGTCGAGCCGAGATACATCGCGCGCGCGCCGAGCGGATTGTCGATGCCGCCGGGCATGAAGCGCGGCAGGTCGGGCCGGCGCGCCAGCATGTCGTCCGGCGGCCGCCAATCCGGCCATTCCTTCTTCGCCGTGATCGACTTCACACCCGACCAGGTAAAGCCCGGACGGCCGACACCGATGCCGTAGCGCAGCGCCTTGTTGCCGTCTTCGACCAGATAGAGAAATTTGTTCGGCGTATCGATGACGATCGTGCCCGGGCTTTCCGTACCGCGATAGTCGACGATCTGCTTGTTGAATTTCGGATCGACCGGATAAGACGCCATGTCGCCCTGGCTCGAGGGCGCAAAGCCTTGCGGCCCGGCTGAACCCTGCGGCTCCGGCGTCTGGTAGGCGGGAGCGGCCGGCTGATAGCCAGCCTGCTGCGAAGCCGGCGGCTGGTAGTAGTGCGCCTGGATCGTCGGCCCGCCGAAGATCGCAGCAAGAAACCCGCCGCCATTCGCTGCGGGCGGCTGCGGAGGTGGCGGCGGAAGGGCCGACGCCACTTGCTGTGCCGCAGGCGCGGCAGCGGGCGTGCTCGCCGGTGCTGTCGCATAGCGCTGCGTTGCGCTGCCGGTGTAGGCCGGCTCGGCCGCCGCAGAAGCGTGGGCTTGCGGCGCGGCGGCGGCATAGGGTTGCGACGCCGGGTAGAAAGCCTGCCGCGCGGGCGCGGGAGAAGTCTGCGGAGCGGGAGCGGCATAGGGCTCCGACGCAGGGTAATAGGCCTGCCGCGCCGGAGCGGCATAGGTCTGCGGCGCGGCGACATAGACCGGCTGCGGCGCAGATGCGTAAGCCTGCGGAGCGGGCGCGTAAGCCTGCGGCGCCGGCGCGTAAGCCGGCTGCGGCGCGGCCAGGTAAGTCGCCGGCGCGGGCGTATAATACTGCTGACCCTGATATTGCCGAACCTGGTACTGCTGAACCTGAACCGGATATTGCGGCTGCGCATACTGCTGCTGCGCATATTGCTGCTGCATGGGCGCGGGCTGCTGCGCGCCATAGACCGGCTGGCTCATCGCGTAGGGCGAGAACGTCATTTGAAGCGGATCGGCGAAAGCCGAACCCGAAAGCGCGCCAATCGAGAGCGCCGAAATCGCCGACACGCAAACACGCCGCATTGCTGTACTCGTTACTCAGGTTTCACGCGAAAGCCCGTTACGGGCCCGCACGATGAGTACAGACCCAAACCTCGACTGTTTGGTAAACAAATTGCGGCGGAGCGTTATTCGTACATTGTTCATCAAGTTAGAGTTGATTTTGTGTAAATGGCGGCGTCCCGATTAACCGGACGTTGACGTTTGGCGCACGTCGCCGCTGCCGCGGCGCAGCAGGCCGTGAACGCAGTGTTAAGCGGGCAAACTCTAGGGTGCCTGCGGAATTGCCCGGACAAGACATGCCCGCGCCACGCAAGACTTTCCGCATCGAAGAGACTGCCGTTGCGCCGCCGGCCCGCGGCGGCGATGACGCGCCTGCTCCGCTGCATCACGGCGAGATCATGGAGGCGCTCGGCGCGCTTCGCGCCATGATGGGCGCTGTGCCGCAGGTGCGGGCCCAGACCCCCGCAAGCCAGGTCCCCGAAAGCGCGGCTGCGACCGCACGGCTGGCGAGCGAGCTCAATCTGATCGCCGGCAGCCGGACGCAATTGCCCGTCGCGCACCTGACCCGCATCGCCGACGAACTGCAGGCGGTGATCTCGGGCACCGAGCAGGCGTCGCAAAAGATCCTCGCCGCCGCCGAGGAGATCGATCAACTCGCGAACAATCTGTCGGCAGCGCTAAAGGGCAAGATCGAGCAGGGGCTGGCGCAGGATATTTCCGACCTCGTCATCGGCATTTTCGAGGCATGCAATTTCCAGGATCTGATCGGCCAGCGCATCACCAAGGTGATGACGACGCTCGAGGCCATCGAGGACCACGTCAGCGAGGTTCTCGACGAGATCAACGAGGCGGCGACGCCGCCGAGCGCCACGGCGCAATATCTGCACGGCCCGCGCCTCGACGGCGACAGCGGCCATGTTTCGCAAGCCGAAATCGACGCGATGTTTGCGAATTAAGGCCGCAGCTGTTTCCGCTCATTCCCGCGCAAGCGGGATTCCAGGACGGGTCCCCGCTGACGCGGGGACGAACAGCTTGGTTGTGCGGAAACTTACCAGCCTTGCGCGCTACTGCCGCTTCATCGCCGGCTTGCCGCGGGCCACGCCTTCGGCGGCGCAGCGCACATAGACGCCGGTGCCGTAGCGGCCGGCGACCTCCGGATCGACCCAGCGCAACACCATGGTGCGGCCGTCGAACGAAACGATCTCGCGATCCTGCGCGCCGCCGGCATCACCGGGCGGCCCGACATAGTTCTTTCCGCTCTGCGACCCCTTGAGCTGGAGTTCCTGCAAATCGGCGCTGTCGGCGAGATACATCATGACGCCGCCGTTCGGCCCGCGCGTGATATCCACCGGCTGTCCGCATTGGCCGCGCGCGGCCGCGGCTGTGCGCGCCAGATCCTCGTCCTTGTGGAAAGCGCCATAGCCCCAGCGGCCGACGACCTCTTCCGGCCGGTATTTTGACGCAATGGCCGGTTGCGTCATCGGCGGCGCCACCTGCGCCTCAGGCGTCGGGGTATTGGACGAGCAGGCCGCGAGCGCGAGCGCGGAAAATGCGATGCCGAATACTACTTTTACACAGGACGCGCTCATGATGGGTCTCCCCGCACCGCGAAAGCCGGCACGGCCGCAACGGCCGCAAGCCGTATATGCGCCCGTTCTACCGCCTCGACCTTTCGACTTTGTTTCAAATCGTCCCCTCGCCTGACCCCGCAACCGAACAGCATGGATGATTAAGGCCCGGATTTGGCGGCTTGCACAGCCCCCCGCCGGCCCGATCCGTTGCCGCCGGAATGATCCCTGCCCGCTTTGGCGCCGGCCTTAGCTCCCGGCTTTGGTTTCGAAGCCGGCCTCGGATCGACGAGCGCCGCCGACTTATGGATGCTCAGCGCCCGCATCCGATCGCGGTCGCCGAAAAAATCGCTGTCGGCGCGCAAGCCCGCGGCATGGATGCCGGCGATGGCGCAGATATCGTCCATCTCGTTGGCGTCGCCGGTGACGCCGATGGCGCCCATCACCTCGCCGGCCTTGTCGCGGATAAGTTGGCCGCCGCCTTCAAGGAACAGCGGATAATCGGCGAGGTTCTCGATGGATTGCATGAACAGTGGTTTTTCGTTGGCTTTCTGCAGCACAAGCTTCGACGGACGGCCGAGCGCCAGCGAGCCATAGGCTTTGCCGTAGCAAACCTCAAAGCGCAGCATCGAAGCGTTATCCTCTTTCTGGAACGCCTTCACCCGCCCGCCGGCATCGAGCACGATCGCGCTCATCGGCCGGCACTTATGTTTCTTCGCCGCGGCGAAACAGGCAGCGATAATGGTGTTGGCCTCGTCGAGGCTTAGCCCGCGCATTTTCAGTGTGTCTCTCCCCAAGTCCGCTGCCCTAGAATAGGTCCGCCTCGCCTAGAATAGACGGTATCGCGAGGCAGGACACCGTCCTCTGGCGGCTCGCGTGGTTCGCAGCCAAGGCGACGGCAAGTAACCTATCGGCCGGGCTTGCCTTGACACCGTCCACCCCAGCCCCTATTTCCCCAATGCCTGACTGGCACTCAAGCGTTAAGAGTGCCAAGGCACTGCAAAACAAGCGCTTTTTTCCAACGCCAAAGCCGCCAAGTCCTCCAAAGGTTCGTGCGGCAAAGAGGGTAATCATGGCGAAAACAAAGTTCCGGCCGCTGCATGATCGCGTGGTCGTCAAGCGTATCGACGCCGAGGCGAAGTCCAAGGGCGGCATCATCATTCCCGACACCGTCAAGGAAAAGCCCTCGGAGGGCGAAGTCGTCGCCGTCGGCCCGGGTGGCCGCGACGAGGCCGGCAAGCTCATTCCGATCGGACTGAAGTCCGGCGACCACGTGCTGTTCGGCAAATGGTCCGGCACCGAGGTGAAGCTCGATGGCGAGGAGCTCCTGATCATGAAGGAGTCCGACATCATGGGCGTAATCGCCTGAGACTTTCGTCATGCCCGGGCTTGATCCGGGCATCCAGCTTTCCGCGCGAAATGATGGATCACCGGGTCAATCCCGGTGATGACAGGCGGAAAGGCAAAAGAGAAAACCCAGGAGAGAATTAAATGTCCGCGAAAGACGTAAAATTTTCCACCGACGCTCGCGACCGCATGCTGCGCGGCGTCGAGACGCTTGCCAATGCGGTGAAAGTGACGCTCGGCCCCAAGGGCCGCAACGTCGTCATCGACAAATCCTACGGCGCGCCGCGCATCACCAAGGACGGCGTCACCGTCGCCAAGGAAATCGAGCTCGAAGACAAGTTCGAGAATATGGGCGCGCAGATGGTGCGCGAAGTCGCCTCCAAGACCAACGACAATGCCGGTGACGGCACCACGACGGCGACCGTGCTCGCTGCCGCCATCGTCAAGGAAGGCGTCAAGGCGGTTGCCGCCGGCATGAACCCGATGGATCTCAAGCGCGGCATCGATATCGCGGTCAGCGCCGTGATCGAGGACGTCAAGAAGCGCTCGAAGAAAGTCAACTCGTCGTCCGAAGTAGCGCAAGTCGGCACCATTTCCTCGAACGGCGACAGCGCCATCGGCAAGATGATCGCGGACGCGATGCAGAAGGTCGGCAACGAGGGCGTCATCACGGTTGAGGAAGCCAAGTCGCTCGACACCGAAGTCGAGATCGTCGAGGGCATGCAGTTCGACCGCGGCTATCTCTCGCCCTACTTCATCACCAATGCCGAGAAGATGATCGCCGAGCTGGAGGACGTTTATATTCTCCTGCACGAGAAGAAGCTGTCGCAGCTCCAGGCCATGCTGCCGGTGCTCGAAGCGGTGGTGCAGTCGGGCAAACCGCTCCTCATCATCGCCGAGGACATCGAGGGCGAGGCGCTTGCCACGCTCGTCGTCAACAAGCTGCGCGGCGGCCTCAAGGTCGCAGCCGTGAAGGCGCCCGGCTTCGGCGATCGCCGCAAGGCCATGCTCGAAGACATCGCCATCCTCACCGGCGGCCAGCTCATTGCCGAAGATCTCGGCATCAAGCTTGAGAGCGTGACGCCGGCGATGCTCGGCCGCGCCAAGAAGATCGTGATCGAGAAGGAAAAGACCACGATCATCGACGGCGCCGGCAAGAAGAAAGAGATCGAGGCCCGCGTCAATCAGATCAAGGCGCAGATCGAGGAGACCACCTCCGACTACGACCGCGAGAAGCTGCAGGAGCGGCTGGCCAAGCTCGCCGGCGGCGTTGCGGTGATCCGCGTCGGCGGTGCGACCGAGATCGAGGTCAAGGAAAAGAAGGATCGCGTCGAGGATGCGCTCAACGCCACCCGCGCCGCGGTCGAGGAAGGCATCGTGCCGGGCGGCGGCGTGGCGCTGCTGCGCGCCAAGAAGGCCGTCGGCAAGATCACCAACAACAATCCCGACGTGCAGACCGGCATCAACATCGTGCTCAAGGCCATCGAAGCGCCGTTGCGCCAGATCGCCGAGAATTCCGGTGTCGAAGGCTCGATCGTCGTCAACAAGATCCTCGAGAATAAGTCGGAGACGTTCGGCTTCGACGCGCAGACCGAGGAATATGTCGACATGATCGCAAAGGGCATCGTCGATCCGGCCAAGGTGGTGCGCACGGCGCTGCAAGACGCAGCATCCATCGCCGGCCTCCTGGTCACGACGGAAGCCATGGTCGCCGAAACCCCGAAGGACACGCCGGCGATGCCGGCAATGCCGGGCGGCGGCGGCATGGGTGGCATGGGCGGGTTCTGAGCCGGTCCACTTATCAAACGGCGAAGGGCGCGGCCAAGGCCGCGCCCTTTTTATTCCGACACAGGCTATAATCGGCATAGAGATTGGGCGCGGAAGAAACCCGGAACCGCGCGGCGAGGCAAATCAGATGGCTTGGTTCAGAGAACCGGACTTCAAGGAACGGCAGAAGATGGCGGCGGCCGCCAAGAAGGCGGCGCTGGAGAAATTTCGCGCCAATGCCGGCGATCCCGCGGTCGCCGAGCGACAGCAATCACGGGCGGCGGACGCAACCGATCGCGCCGCCGCCAAAAAAACCCGCGACATTGAAAAGGCCGAGAAGAAAGCGCGCGACGCCGAACTGGCGCTGCAGGCCAAACGCGAGGCCGCCATCGAAGCCGAACGCGCCGCGACCGAGAAAGCCAAACGCGAACTCGCCAAGGAAGCCGAGCAGAAGGCCGCACGCGACGCCCGTTACGCGGCCCGCAAGGGACGATCGAAGAAGAAGTAGAAAATCCGCGCCAGGCGGTTTCTCGTCCGCACATCGTCTTGCAACCTTCTCCGCGCCAAGGAGAAGACGCGAGCAGGCGGAATACGCATTTCGTCATTGCGAGCGGCAGCGAAGCAATCCAGTGCTGCGGCGCCGTTCCGGATTGCTTCGTCACTTCGCTCCTCGCAATGACGAGCGAAAAACCCGCACTCTAACTTCTCCCGCAAGCAGGAGAGGGGAAGAACAAAGCGCGTCGGCATCAATTCGTCATCTGATGAAAGCGCATGGTGACGTCGCCGGAAAGCTCGATCACTTCGCCTTTCCAGCGCCACTTGGTCATGTGGACGATCATGTCGAGGAGATCGTCGTCGCCGGCGACGCGATCGGGACTGCATTGTCCGTTGTCGCGCGCGCCCGGCGTGATCGCCAGCGAGCCATCGTCGCCGACAGTGACTTGCGCGCGTATGGACCCGCACCACAGATCGATCAAAGCCGAGCCGTCATCCTCGATCTGGATCATCGGCAGGCGTTTCGAGCCTGTCTCCGGCTTGCTGTCGAGCATCAGTTCGGTGCCGAACGGGAACGGCTCGGCCGCCTTCGCCATCGAAGCTGCCGCGAGAACAAGAAGACATGACAGGAGACAGACGAAACGCATCGGCTTTTGTTTCACTGTGCTTCGGGCACGATTTTTTGCGAAAACCGGCAGTCCCTTTTCAAGACCATGCCCGTTTTCAAGACCAGGCCTATTTTCAAGACCGGGCCCGAAAACGAATGGGGCCGCCGAAGCGGCCCCACACAGCGCGTTGTAAACGAGCGTCAGGCTTTCGGCAACGCCGCGATGCCGGGAAAGAACAGGTAGCAGACGACCCCGATCAGCACGAGGTAGCAAAGCAGAACCAGCGTCCAGCCGAAATTGTGGCGGATCACCTCGCCCTCATTGCGCACGAACTCCGAGGTCGACACGCCGACGCTCGCGGTTTGCGGCGCGATCGGCTTGCCGATTTCGGCGCCTACCGAGTTCAACGTCGGCAACAGCATCAGCGGGAAGCCGAGCAGTTGCCCGACCAGCGCCTGGAACTTGCCGAACATGGCGTTGGTCGAGGTGTTGGAGCCGGACAGCGCGACACCGATGAAGCCGAGCAGTGGAGCGACAACGATGAACGCCGCGCCGAGCTTGGAGAACGCACTCGCGAGCGAGCCGGCCATGCCCGAATAGTTGAACACATAAGCAAGGCCGAAGATGAAGACGCCGACGAGGCAGGCGCCCCACATCTGCGACCAGGTCTTGGCGAAAATCTCGCCGACCTGGCTCACGCTCACGCGCTGCAGGATCGCAACCACGATCCACGACGCCAGGATCGCCGAGCCGCCGACGAAGGGCTTGAAGTCGAACGCCGCGGTGATCGTGGTGTTCGCCGTCAGCGAAGACGCCGCCGTGACCGCAAGATGCAGCCAGTTGACGCCGGGCAGCGACGACCATGGCCCGGTCCAGGCAACGACGATCGCGACCAGAACGATGATCGGCAGCCAGCCCTGGAATACTTCACCGGCGGTGAGCCCGTGACCCTCGGCCTGGGCTTCCTGCGCCGCCGTGATCGGCACGCCGCCATAACCGAGCGTCTGCGCCGGCTGCCAGAATTTCAGCAGGATCAGGAGGCAGGCGAAGCAGATGATGGCGCCGATCACGTCGGGCAGATACGGCCCGAGATAGATCGCGGTCGGCAATTGGCCGGCGACATAGCCGAGCGACCCGACCACGGCGAGCGGCCAGGCGCCTTTCATGCCCTGCTTGCCGCTGACGAGGTAGAGCAGGATCCATGGCGGCAACAGCGCGAGGATCGCAACGATCTTGCCGACGGAGGCCGACAGCGCGAGGAGCGGCATGCCGGTGACGGCGGCAAGCGCGATGATCGGCGCGCCGAGCGCGCCGTAGGACACCGGCGCGTTATTGGCGATGGCGGCGACGCGGATGGCGTCGAGTGCCGGAATGCCGAGGGTGATCAGGATCGGCGCGACGAAGGCCCACGGATAGCCGAAGCCGACGAGGCCCTCGAGCAGCGCGCCGAACGCCCAGGCGAACAGAATGGTCTGCACGCGGACGTCACGGGTTCCCTGCTGGATGAGCCAGCGCCGCAATTTGTCGAAGGAGCCGGTTGTTACCAGCGTGTTGAAGAGCATCACGCCCCAAAACGTGATCCAGTCGACATTCCAGACACCGGTCGCGGAGCCGTAAAGATAGGCGCGAATCCCGTCGTCGAGCGGCATCTTCCAGACCCAGAGGCCGAGCACGAAGGTGACGATCGAGCCGATGAGAACGGCAAGCCACGCCGACATCCGCAGGCCGGCAAGCAGGAACAGGAGCAAGACAACTGGAATGAGTGCGACCAACCAGGTCAGAAACAGGTTTCCGGTAGGATCAAGAATTTGCGTGAACATGAAGTCCTCCCCAGCGCGTTTGTTTAGAGTTTTCTGTTGTAGGCTGCCCCTTCAGCGAGATGACGTTGCGCGTACCGCTTTGCCCGGCATCATGTGCGCCCGATTTACCGCCACCTTGCCGTAAATTAATGCAATTCGAGGCCAATGCCTATCTGCAATAGCCATAATTCACCCCGACAACCAATGCCGCTGTGGATTGCTTCGTGATATTGCAGCGCATCATCGGGGCCGTTGTGATGGCCCCACCCCGTACCGCCGCAATGCCAGGTGATGGCGCCACATTGCGCTGCGTCCTCAAATCCGGAGGTCTTTCGTGACACGACTTGCTGCGACGATCACCACGATCTGGCGGTTATCACTGCCCTATTTCCAATCGGAAGATCGCTGGGCCGGGCGTCTCCTGCTTGGTGCGGTGGTTGCTATCGAGCTATCGATCGTCGCTATCACCGTCATTTTGAACCAGTGGTACAATCGGTTTTACAACACGCTGCAGGATCGCAACTGGGACGCTTTCGTCAGCGCCATTCTGTTTTTCTGCGCGCTCGCCGCGATCTTCACCGTGCTCGCGGTCTATCAAAACTATCTGAATCTATGGCTCCAGATCCGCTGGCGGCGCTGGATGACGCAGACCTATCTGCGGCAATGGCTCAACACCGCGAACCACTATCGCATGCAGCTCCTCGGCGACGCCGCCGACAACCCCGACCAGCGCATCGCCGACGACCTGCAAATGTTCGTGCAGCAGACGCTCTCCATCGGCATCGGGCTTCTGAACTCGGTCGTGACGCTGTGCTCCTTCGTCGTCATTCTGTGGACGCTGTCGAAGGACGCGCCGCTGCATCTGTTCGGCATGTCGCTGGCGATTCCCGGCTATCTCGTCTGGGCAGCGCTGATCTATGCGATCATGGGCACCGTGGTGACGCATCTGGTCGGCTGGCCGCTCATTCCGCTCAACTTCCAGCAACAGCGCTTCGAAGCCGACTTCCGGTTCAACCTGGTGCGCACGCGCGAAAATTCCGAGCAGGTTGCGTTGCTGCATGGCGAACCCGCTGAGCGCGAACGGCATATCGGACGGTTCGGCATGATCGTCACCAACTGGATTGCGATCATGAAGCGGCAGAAGAAGCTGACCTTCTTCACGCAAAGCTATTCGCAGGCTTCGGTGATCTTTCCCTATCTGATGGTAAGTCCGGTCTATTTCGCCGGCGCCATGCAACTCGGCGGCCTGATGCAGACCGCCTCCGCCTTCGGCAGCGTGCAGAGCGCCTTGTCCTACTTCGTCAGCTCCTATCAGTCGATCGCGCAATATCGTGCGGTAATCACGCGGCTTGAGGGATTTCAGCGCGCTATCGTTGCCGGGCGCGACGTCGCGCTGCCGCCGTCGGCCATCGCGGTGCTGGAGACCGGGCCGACAAACGCGATTTCGATCGATGCGCTCAAAGTCCGCCTGCCGCAGGGCGAGCCGCTGATTGACGCCGACCACCTCGCGTTTGCTCCCGGCGAGCGCGTGCTGGTGACTGGCCCGTCGGGCGCCGGAAAGTCGACCTGGTTCCGCGCTATCGCCGGAATCTGGCCGTTCGGATCGGGCCGGGTCACGCTTCCCGAAGAAGCCAAGGTGATGCTGCTGCCGCAGCGGCCCTATTTCCCGGTGGCGAGCCTTGCCGCGGCCGTGACTTATCCGGCCAAGGCAGGAACGTTCAGCGATACGCGCATCGCCGAGACGGTCGCCGCGGTCGGCTTGCCGCAATGGGCGGCGCGGCTCGGCGAGGAAAGTCACTGGAATCGCATGCTGTCGCAAGGCGAGCAGCAGCGCCTGGCGATCGCGCGTGCGCTTCTGGCCGAGCCCGATTATCTCTTTCTCGACGAGGCGACGGCCTCGCTCGATGAGGCAGCGGAAGCCGCGCTATATCGTTTGCTGCATGAGCGGCTCAAGAACACCGCCATCATCTCGATCGGCCACCGTTCGACGCTCGCCGCCTTCCACCGCCGCCGTATCGAGATCACCCCGCACAGCGGCGGCGCCGCGCAAGTGCACGACGTTCCGCTGGTTACGGCGGCGGAGTGATGCCGGGCACCCGGCTGCATCCGAACACGTCTGCGCCCATTCCCGCGTAAGCGGGAATCCCGTTCCGCGCTTGAAAAGCAGTCCCCGCTTGCGCGGGAACGCGTGGAAACCGGACGTCCTTTACACACCCAAAAGAAAACGGCCGGTGGCGTTTCCGCCACCGGCCGCGATCAGGAGACGCTCAGCCAGGTTAGTGGATGTTGCTGAGGTTGGTCGCGAAGGAGAGCTTCGCGACGAAGGCGGCCGAGCACCAATTGGAGCCGAGACCATCAGTATTCTGCGAGGTCACATTCCCGGTGGCGAATGAGGAATTCGACGCGCTGGTAAAGGCGTTACACTGAGACTTGTTCAGGTTGGTGTCGTAGTAGCGCAAATCCAGCGTAAAAGCCTTCCATGTGAAGCCAACGCCGGCATCCCAGTTCCAGTAGCTGGTGTACTTCGTGCCACCAGGCTGTCCAAGACCAGCGGCAGCGCCATTCGGGAGGCCAGCAACCGGCAACCCTCCGTAGAATACGTCGCTGGTGCCGAGTGCCCAGTAACCCGCATCACCCGAAACATACATGCCGAGGCCGTTGGTAAACCATGTGCTCGGGGCGGTGTAAGTGAGGTTACCGACCGTGTACCAGCCACTCGCGCCCGTGTTGGACACTGACGGAGAATACCATTCCTGGATACCGGCGGCCCACTGGTCGTTAAACGTGTATGTGGCCTTGGCGTACCATTCGATGAAGCTCTCGTTGGACTTCACCACATTGCCGTTGCCAGCTAGGCCGGGGAAATTCTTGCTCGGCACGATCGCGCCAGCAGGCGCGTTGCTGCATCGACCTTGCGGAGCAGCCGCAGTCGGTACAGCACCGAAGCAATTGCCGTCCGGGTACCAGTAGTACCA
Organism: uncultured Alphaproteobacteria bacterium; assembly: GCA_963808205.1. GTDB lineage: Bacteria > Pseudomonadota > Alphaproteobacteria > Rhizobiales > Xanthobacteraceae > BOG-931. The sequence goes on along the minus strand of CAWEER010000003.1, from coordinate 340,415 downwards.
AACGCCGAAATCGAGCGCGAGCTTGTCGAAGGTCGGCCGAATGCCGCCGTAGAAGTCGATTTCAGCAGAGGCGTTATTCGGGAAGTCGATGCTCTCGCCCGAGATGCCGGCGTAGTACTGCCACATCGGGCTCTGCGTGTACCGCAACTCGAAGCCGGCCTGGGTCGACGGATTGTGCGCCGACTGGGTAATGCCGCGGAAGTTATAGTCGTTCATCAACGCCGCGCTGATGGCAACATCCCACGGCGAAGGCGGCGGCGCTGCCGGCGGTGGGGCTTTGACTGCCATGTCGGCGGCCATCGCGGAGGAAGCGGCCATGCCGGCCACCAGAACCAACGATAAAGCGACTCTCTTCATAACTTGCCCCTTTTCTTGTCTCCGCCTGTACTCGGTCGGCATGCCGCCGACCCCCCTACAGACACCATCCCTGCAGCGCCCGGTGCGCAGCGTGAACCTTCGTGAATTGTTGAATTTTGGTTGCAAACAGCCAAGCTTAAAACGACAGCAAGTGCTGACTTTTTATGCGTTCACGGGACAACTTCGGCGTTTCTTAGGAAGTGTGGCAGGGAGGTGACACTCTTGGCTGTGTTCCATTGCTCCAAACGACTTGCCAAGCCGGCATTTTGATCGGCCGGCTCGCGTTTGATGATCGCAGCCACGCGCCCTATCTATGATTCCCGGCAATGACGAACGAGCCGAAGAGGAGCGCAGCATGAAGGCGATTGTCGACGGCCAGATCGTTGCCCAGAGCAACGACATCGTGGAATGCAAGGGATACCAATACTTTCCGCAACAAGCCGTGCGCACGGACTGGCTCGAAAAGGCCGACAAAACCGCCGACGACCGGATTTGTCCGCACGGTGTGCAGTTTTACGACGTCATCGTCGGCGGCAAGCGGCACGAGCGCGCCGCATGGTCGTACGAGGCCCCCCGGCCGGAGATGAAACAGGTCGGAGGCCGATTCGGCTTCTGGCAGGACGTCGAGGTCCTCTAGGAAGCGCTACGCCGCCGCGGCCTTTTTGCGGTTGGCCTCGAGGCGCGCGTCGACCAGCGCCACCTGGGCGTCGATCGCCGCATTGCTCATGCCCTTCTGCCGGGCGATGAGCTGAACCAGCTTGTCGGCGCGCTCGATATTGGCCGCACCGTTTTGCAGCGCGCGGGCCGCCGAAGCCGGCCGCGTCAGGGACTGCGCCGCCGCGGCGTATTTCTCGAACGGGACCAGGTCTTCCGGCTTGGCGCCGAGCTTCACGCACAGGTCGAAGACGAAGTTATAGACGCTGCGCGAGGTCTCGATGTCGCTGTGCACGGCCTCTTGCGCGGTGCGCATGCCGTCCTTGGTGACGCAGCGGTAATTGCCGGCGAGCAGCATCGCCCATTTGGCGAGCGGCACGAAGATCGAGTCGTAGACCTTGAGCTTCACCGGCAGTTCGATCTTGCCCTCCGGCGTGTCGAAGCGCGCGTTGTCGACGTCCTTTTCGAGCTGGCGGAGAATCGCCGTGCTCTTGTCATCGTCAAACCGGGCGCATTTGAAGTTGGTCGGCAGCGTGACGAGGAGGAAGTTGGCCTTCTCGTCGGGCGGACGGATCGCCTGCGGATCGGGACTGTTGAGCGTCATCGTCTTAGGATCGAACGAGTCCCACACCGTCGGATCGGTATAGGCGGGGCGGAGCGCCTCGTAATCGAGCCCCGGGATGCGCTTGATATAGGGCAGCGGCGGCATGTTCATGATCGACATGCAGGGCACGCGCGACTTCGCCACCGCGTCGAGGAGTTCGCGCACACCGGGTGAGCGGTATTGCGGCTCCTGCATGCACAGGCCGACGAGATCATATTGCTTCGGGTCGACGCCGGCGGCGGGACCGGCCGTGACCTTGCCGGGAAGCTTTTGGGATTCGAGAAGGATCGGGTCCTTGCGGCCGCGGATCGGCAAGCGAACCTTGAAGCCTTCGGCGTTGATCAGGTCCGCTTCCGCGGGCAGGCAGACAAGATGGATCGAATGACCGCCGAACAGGAGTTTTGACGCGAGCAGCGAACCATAGGACGCGCCCATCAGCAGGATTTTGTAGGCCATAACGCACACCTCCTCGACAGCCGAACGAAGCCGGCTTCCGCCGGCGCTCGATCAGCGGCTCCGCGCCGCCAATCTCATTTCACGGCCAATGCTATTGGCCGCACCAAGTCTTTGCAATGTCTGGTCTTTGCAATGCCAAAACGATGCGAACCGGCGGCGCCACGCGCCGCCGGCCTGGCACAAATACCGATCGTCAGCTGCCGCTGCCGCCGCCGCCAAAACCCGAGCCCGAAGGCGGGGTCCATGACGGAGCCGGCGCAGGAGCCGGTGCTGGAGCCGGCGCAGGTGACGGAGCCGCCATCGGCGCGGCCTTGGGCTTCGGCATCGGCATCGCCGCTTTAGGCTTCGGCGCCGCTGCTTTCGGCTTCGACTTCTTCGCCGCCTTCTTTGCTTTCTTCTTCGGAGCGCTCTTCTTCGCTACTGACTTCTTCTTCTTCGCGGCGACGACCTTCTTGCCCTTTTTCTTCATCTTCTTGGTCTTCGACTTTGCCTTCTTTGACTTCTTCGCCATGATCAAACCTCCCAATCCTTGCTACTGATCCCGTGAATTCTTTCGGTCTCCAATGTTCCCATCGAACTGGAGACCGGCATTGCGACACGTCACGGACATTGAGTCCGGCTCAGCCCGCCGCCGTTATATGGTGCATCGCCGCACGCGGCTGAAGCTCCTGGAGCGGTGGCGGACAAGGCCCCCCGGTGGCCCAATCGATCAACTCGACCGTATGGACAGCTGGAAGATCCGTGCCCGCTGCGATCTGCGTGATGCAGCCGATATTGCCCGCTGCGATTACGTCAGGCCGCACTCTTTCGATACTCGCGACTTTACGCTCGCGTAGCCGCATTGCAATGGCGGGCTGCAGAATGTTGTAGGTGCCGGCCGAGCCGCAGCACAGATGACCGTCCGGCACGTCCTTCACCACGAAGCCAAGCTTGGCCAGAAGCTCCTTCGGCTCCTTCGTGACGCGCTGTCCATGCTGCAGCGAGCAGGCGGAGTGATAGGCGACGGTGAGCCCCGACGCTTCACGGCAGAGGCTGAGCGGAAGGGTGGCGAGATATTCGGTGATATCCCTGGCCAGGCTCGAGACCCGGCGCGCACGTTCCGCGTAAGCCGGGTCGCCGCGCAGCATGAAACCATAATCCTTGACCGTCGTGCCGCAACCCGAGGCCGTGATGACGATCGCGTCGAGCCCGTCGATCGCGGTCCAGGCGTCGATATTGGCGCGCGCCTGCCGCAGCGCGTCGTCTTCGCGGCCCATGTGGTGAACCAGCGAGCCGCAGCAGCCTGCGCCATCGGCCAGGACCACCTCGACGTCGTGACGGCTTAGGACCCGGATCGCGGCGGCGTTGATATCGGGCGCCAGCAGATCGTTGACGCAGCCCGACAGCAGCGCCACGCGCGCCTTGCGCGCGCCATCGGCCGGAAACGTCTGCGCCGCGCGCGGCGCATGCGGCCCGTGCCACGGCGCCAGCCGTAGCATTGCGGCAACGCGGTCCAATCCGATCGCCGCCGCGAGCGGCGCCAGGGGCTTGGCGAGGCGCGCAGCGCCAAGCGCAATCCGAAAGCGCCGCGGATAAGGCATGAGCTTGACGAGCAAGGCGCGCAGCAAGCGATCGCCGAGCGGCCGCCTGTATGTCCTTTCGATATGGACGCGGGCGTGATCGACAAGATGCATGTAATGGACGCCGGAAGGGCACGTTGTCATGCAGGCCAGGCACGACAGGCAGCGATCAATATGTTTTGTGATCTCCGCCGTCGCCGGCTGGGCGTTCTCCAGCATGTCCTTGATGAGATAGATGCGCCCGCGCGGCGAATCGAGCTCGTTGCCGTCGAGCACATAGGTCGGGCACGTCGCGGTGCAGAAGCCGCAATGCACGCAGGCGCGCAAAATCTTGTTTGATTCCGCGATATCCGGATCGGCGAGCTGCGCCAGCGTGAAAGAGGTCCGCATGTTACACGCCCGCCCACATGCGTCCGGGATTGAGCACGCCGTGCGGATCGAAGCCGTTGCGGACGCGTTTGGTCAATGCCGCCAATCCTTCGGGTTCGGGTGCAAACACGTCGACTTTCGCGCGCACCGCAGCCGGCGCGCGGATCAGCGTGGCGTGGCCGCCGGACTTGGCGACCGTTGCGCGCACGAGCGGCGCGCTGGCGTCGTCCGCGGGCGGCAATGCCGCCCAGACGAGGCCGCCGGCCCAATCGTAGAGAACTTCCGCGCTCGCCTCGGCGACAAGCGCGCGGCCGACTTCGCTGCCCTGTGCCGGCGCCGTCGAAATGCGCCAGATGTCGCGGTCGCCGGCGGGACCCTTTGCGGCGAACGGCACGACGTCGCGGATCGCACGCCACAGCGCGCGCGAGGATTGCTCCCCGAGCGTCGCAAGTGCACCGAACGGAGCAAGCAGCGTCTCGAGAATGGCTTTCCTTTGCGCCACCGATGGCGCGACGCCTTCGAGGCGGAATGCGGTCGCCGCGGCCTGCGCACCGGAAGTCTCGGCGATGCGCGCCGCGACCGCCGCCGGCAGATGCACGGCCGCCGAGACGTCGCCAAACGAGCTGAGCGCCGCAGCCATCACCTTGCGCGCCGTGACATCGTCCTGGCCGAGCACGAGGACCGTCTGCTCGGTTTCGGAACGCGGCAGCGTCTTGATCGTCACGTCGGTCATGGCAGCAAGCGTACCCCAGGAGCCGGCGATGAGCTTGCACAGGTCGTAGCCGGTGACATTCTTGACCACGCGGCCGCCGGATTTGAAGATTTCGCCGCGGCCGGACACCGCATTGACGCCGAGAAAGTGGTCGCGCGCCGCCCCGGCCTTGATGCGGCGCGGCCCCGACAGGTTCGCCGCGATCACGCCGCCGATCGTACCGGCGCCGGTTTGTCCGCCGAGCAGGGCTGCATAATCCATCGGTTCGAAGGCGAGTTCCTGCCTGCTTGCCGCCACGAGCGCTTCGATTTCGGCGATCGGCGTTCCGGCCTTCGCCGACAGCACCAGTTCCTCCGGCTCATAAAGCGTGACGCCGGAAAGTCCCGAAAGATCGAGCGAGGCATCCCATTGCGCGGCACGCCCGATCGCGCGCTTGGTACCGCGGCCGACGAGTTCAAGCGTCTTGCCTTCGGCCAGCGCCCAGCCAATCGTTTCTTCAACCTCCTTGGCGTCGCGGGGTTTGAGAATATCGGCCATGATTTGCTCTATTCCGCGGCGTCCGCCGCGGCGGCGAAACCCGCAAACGCCGGCATGATATCGCGCGCGAAAAAATTCAGTTGCTCGCTGCCGCCGGCGACGATGAGCAAGACATAAGCGACACCGGCCTCACGCAAGGCCGCAAGCATCGCACAGATCTGTTCCGGCGTTCCGTACATCGCATTCTCTTCGGTGCCTCCCGCCTTGTCCGCATAGGCGAGCACGTGCGAGCCGCGCTGCGTTCCATCGGGCGCGCGCGAGACGTCCACGGTGCGCTTGGTATAAGCCGCGACGCGCACCAGAGCGGCCTGTCTGTCGGCTTCGTCCTTGGCCACATAGAGCTGGCGCGCGACCGCAACCTGCGACGGATCGAACGGCAGGCCGCGCAGCTTGCGCTCGGCTTTGTAGATGCCGATGCGCGCGGCGAGCTGCTGCGGACTGGCATATTGATCGAGGATGAGATTGAACCCGCGCGCGGCGGCGCGGCGGATCGAGGGCTCGCTTCCAGCCGCGACCCAGAGCGGCGGATGCGGCTTTTGCGCCGGCGGCGGCTCGACGACGATGTCCTCGAAATGCCAGAAGCGGCCGCGATGCGAGAAACGCTCGCGCTCCGTCCACGACCGCAGCATCACCGCAAGCGCCTCCTCGAAGCGCGCCTCGGCTTCTTCCGGCGCGATCTGGAAACCTTTGAACTCGCTGTGCCGATAGCCCTTCCCGATGCCGAAATCGAAACGGCCGCCGGAAATCAGATCGAGCGTCGCCGCCTGTTCCGCCAGCAGCACCGGATTGTGCCAGGGCAATACCATCACCGCCGAACCGAGGCGGAGCGTCTTGGTGCGCATCGCCAAGGCCATGAGCAGCATCAGCGTCGAGGACACCTGGTTCCAGCCGGTGAAATGATGCTCGACCAGGAAACTTGATTGAAAGCCAAGCGCCTCGGCCTCGACATTGAAGTCGAGATAGTCGCGAAAGCCCTGGCCGGTTTCCGGGCCGAAAGCGTGGTTATTGGCTTGCGCCGACGTGAAGAGACCGAATTTCATCGTGCATGTTTCTCGCGGATTAAACTTACGCAATAAAACGAACGCGCGCGACCATACCGGCCACTAATCGATATAGTGGGAGGATACGGCCATGAAACACGCAATTGTCGCGTCCGCGATCCTGCTCTGCGCTGCACTGGGCACGCAGGCTTACGCCGATTCCGTAACGGCCGGCGCGTCAGGACAAACCGCCGCGCCAGCCCATGCCGCATTGCAGCAAACCAAAAAGAAGCCTCGGCACGTCCGCGCGGTGCACGCTTCGCAATCGTCCTCGGCCGTCACCTACAATCGCGACTCCAAGAATCCGAATGTCGGCTGGCACACACAAGGGGGCCTGCGCGTCTGCACGGAGGATTGCGACAACCCCGAGATTCCCGGATCGGGCTATACGTGCAGGGACGTGAACGTCCTCGGCATGGCGATGCGCGAGTGCGACAGTTCAAATTAATAGCCGCACTTAAAACCGCGGAATATCCGGAAACGGCACGCGGCCCGCATGCACATGCATGTGGCCGAGCTCGGCGCAGCGGTGCAGCGTCGGGAAAACCTTGCCGGGATTGAGCAGGCTCTTGCCGTCGAACGCGCATTTGAGGCGCTGCTGCTGGTTGAGATCGGCCTCCGAGAACATTGCCGGCATCAGATCGCGCTTCTCGACACCGACGCCATGCTCGCCGGTGAGCACGCCTCCGACCTCGACGCAGAGCCGCAAAATATCGGCGCCGAACTTTTCGGCGCGATCGAGCTGATCGGGATCGTTGGCATCATAGAGGATCAGGGGATGCAGATTGCCGTCGCCGGCGTGAAATACGTTGGCGACGCGCAAATCGTATGTCTTCGACAAGTCCTCCATGCGGCGCAGCACCAAAGGCAGTTTCGCGCGCGGGATGGTGCCGTCCATGCAGAGATAATCAGGCGAGATACGCCCTACCGCCGGGAACGCCGCCTTGCGCCCTGCCCAGAACAATAGGCGCTCCGTTTCGGAGGTGGAGACGCGCACCGTGACGGCGCCGCATTGCCTGGCGATCGCCTCGACGCGCTCGAGCAGATGATCGACTTCGTCGCGCGGGCCGTCGAGTTCGACGATCAGCAGCGCTTCGACGTCGAGCGGGTATCCGGCATGAACGAATTCCTCGACGGCGTGGATGGCCGGGCGGTCCATCATCTCCATGCCGCCAGGAATGATGCCGGCGCCGATGATCCTGGCGACACATTCGCCGCCATCCTCGGATTTGTTGAAGCCGATGAGCGCCGCGCGCGCGGTCTGCGGTTTCTTCAGGATGCGCACCGTCACTTCGGTGACGACGCCAAGCAGTCCTTCGGACCCGGTGACGACACCCATGAGGTCGTAGCCGGCGGCATCGAGATGCTTGCCGCCAAGCCGCAAAATCTCGCCGGTCATCAAGACGATCTCGCAACCGAGCACATTATTGGTGGTCATGCCGTATTTCAGGCAATGCACGCCGCCGGAATTCTCCGCCACGTTGCCGCCGATGCTGCAGGCGATCTGGGACGACGGATCCGGCGCGTAATAGAAGCCGGCCTGTTCGACCGCCTGCGAGACGGCGAGATTGGTGACGCCGGGCTCGACGACCGCGACGCGATTGTCGAAATCGATCTCGCGGATGCGCTTGAATTTGGAAAGCCCGAGGAGCACGCCATCGCCAAGCGGCAGCGCGCCGCCTGACAGCGATGTCCCGGAGCCTCGTGGCACGACCTTGATGCCTTCGCGGTAGCAGTACGCCAGCACGGCCGAGACCTGCGCGGTGGTTTCCGGCAGCACCACTACCATCGGGATCTGACGGTAAGCGGTGAGTCCGTCGCTTTCGTAAGGGCGCATCCCGGCTTCGGAATCGATCACGCCCTCACCCGGCACGATGGCCTGCAGCGCCGTAACGATTTCGGCGCGGCGCGCCAGCACGGCATCATCCGGCAGCGGCATTGCAATCGGCATGGCGGCCCTCATAAGCGCGTCGGCGCCTATTATAGCGAAACCCGCGACGAAAACCGATGTCGCGTGCGCGCAGGGCAGATGCGCTTTGATGTCACCGGGCGATGATGGCCGTTGACACGCACAAGCGGCCTCGCTTGAACGGAGGCGCTGCGCATTTGCGGCCGCAGGGAGCCTAAATCGCCCCAAAGCGTTAGGGAGACGAGATGACGCCTAAATTGATCGCGGCGGCGGTGCTGGCCGCCGCCGCGCTAACCGGAATACAGACGGCGTCGGCGCAGGACGCAGCCAAAGGCCAGCATTCATTCGGAAAGTGCCTGCCGTGTCACTCCATCGGGCCCGGCGCGACGAACAAGGTCGGACCAGAGCTCAATGGTCTCGATGGGCGCCATTCCGGCACGGCGCCGAACTTCAACTATTCCGACGCCAACAAGAATTCGGGAATCGTGTGGGGCGAAACGACTTTCAAGCCCTATATCAGGGATCCGCGCGGGGTGATCCCGGGCACCAAAATGACTTTCGCCGGCATCACCAATCCGCAGGAGATCGACGACCTGTGGGTCTATCTCAAGCAGTTCGACGCCGACGGCAACATCAAGAAGTAGATCGCCGCGCGGCTTGATCCGGGGCAACACCGATGTCATCGAACGTGCGATAGTCACACGCGCCGTTGCAGGGGAAACGCTGCCACAAGACGCCAGCAGGAGACCCAACCATGATCAAAGACATTGTCGTCAATCTCAGCGTCAGCCAGGAAGTCGGTACGGCCGGCGATTATGCGGTTTCCGTCGCCAGCGCATTCAGAGCACATCTCACCGGCATCGCTTTTGTGTACGACCCGGTCGTTCCGGTTTCGGGCACGGGTTACATCCCCGCCGAAATCATCGAGACCCAACAGGCCGACAATGAAACCGCGGCGAAGGCCGCCATCGCCCGCTTTTCGGCGGCAACCAAACGCGAGGGCCTGTCCGCCGAGCCGCTGACGGTGACCGCGAGCCTTGCCGGCGCCGGCGATCAGTTCGCCCGCGTCGCCCGGCGCTTCGATCTTGCCATTGTCGACCAGTCCCGGCCCGAAACGAGTTCGATGGAAGAGGTCATCGCCGAGGCGACGCTGTTCGGGTCCGGCCGGCCGATGATCGTGGTGCCGTATATCCAGAAAGGCCCGCTCAAGCTCGACAACGTCATGGTGTGCTGGGACGGCAGCCGGCAGGCCGCACGCGCGATCGCCGACGCGATGCCGCTCCTCGTCAAGGCCGGCAGCGTCGAGATCGTCATCATCGCCAACGAGCGCGGCAAACAGGACGAAATCGAGGGCGCCGACATGGGCGAGCATTTGGCCCGGCACGGATTGAAGATCGACGTCAACCGCATTGCCGGCGGCAACATCGACGTCGCCGACGCGCTCCTGTCGCACGCCGCCGACAGCGGCACCGATTTCATGGTGATGGGCGGCTACGGCCATTCGCGCCTGCGCGAGTTCGTGCTCGGCGGCGTGACGCACACGATCCTGCGTTCGATGACGGTGCCGGCGCTGCTGTCGCACTGATATTGCAAGAAACGACCCAGGGCATCATGGCATTCACACTTTACAACGCACCGCAATCGACGTGCAGCCAGCGCGTCCGTTTCGTCCTCAACGCCAAGAAACTGCCGTTCACCGAGGTCAAGCTCGACCTTCTCGCCGGCGACCAGCTCAAGCCCGATTATCTGGCGCTCAATCCGAACGGCGTCGTGCCGACCCTCGATCACGACGGCGCGATTGTGATCGATTCCTCCGTGATCCTCGAATATCTCGACGAGGTCGAACCATCGGCGAAAAATTTTACGCCGCACGATCCGGTGTTGCGCGCAAAAATGCGCGCGCTGATGCATTACATCGACGAAATGGCGGCCGCTGCCGTGCGCGTACCCACCTTCAATCTCGCGTTCCTGCCGCGGTTTTCGGCGATGAGCGAGGAAGAGTTTGTCGCCTTTGCCGAATCCAAACCGCTGCGCAAGGAGTTCATGCTGGCGATGGGCCGCACGGGTTTTCCGCAGCAAGAGATGGACGCCGCCCTGGCGCGGCTGCGGCGAACTTACGAACGCATGGACGCGGAGATCGGGAAGAGCGGCGGACCGTGGCTCCTCGGCAGCGAGATATCACTGGCCGACGTCATGGTCATGCCGGCGATCGTGCGCATGGCCGATCTCGGGCGCGAAGCCGATTGGCGGGATTTGCCGCGCATCCAGCGCTGGTACGACGCCATCCGCGCCCAGCCGGCTTACGTGCCGACCTATTATCCGGGCTCGCTCCTCACCGAGCGCTTTCCGCATTTGCGCAAAGCCGGATAGCGGGATCAGGCCGTTTCCGGCGGCGCGGTCTGAACGACGAGACCGCGCGCGCGCGCGTCGGCAACGCCCAGTGCCCGCAGTGCAATAAGCGCCAGCGACTGGACGTGTTCGCGCTCGCGCTGGGAGGCATCCGGCGCCAGCGGCCCGATCAGGCCTTCGATGAGAAGCCCGACGAGAGCCGCGGCCGAGAGCGCCGCATCCTGCTCCGGCAAGTGACGGCCGGCTATGGCCGCGGCAATACGCGACGAAAATTCCGCCGCGAGCGATTTGCGAAAAGCGAGCCGCGCGGCATCGAGTTCGGCTTCGACCGGCTCGGCAATCGCCGCGAAGGTGAGACGGCGTTCGCGCAGGGACCGGGCGGCAAAGGTCATGATCGCTGCCGCCAGCGCCGACAGCGGTCCGGGCGCGCCGGCGGCCGCGCGCCGCAGCGCCGCGATCTCGCTGGCGGAAACTTCCGCCAACAAGGCTTCGACCAGATCCGTCTTGCCGGGAAAGTACCGATAGACGGTGCCGACCGCGATCCCGGCGCGTTGCGCCACCGGTGCGATCTGCACCGCCGCCATGCCGCCTTCACGCGCCGCCGCGCGCGCTGCGGCGATGATCGCCGCATGCCGGGCGGCGAGCCGGCGCGTGACATTCTCGGTGCGGCGATACGGCATCGGACTGGACTCGGATGCAATAACTGAACCACGATTTAACATACGCGGCAACGCATCGCAGGGTCCGTTTTGCGCTTTGGCCGCCAGCGCTCCTCTGGCACTGTGCGGACCGGTCCGGGGAGACAATCATGTTTGGCAGATTCGGTATGGCGGCCTGTGCCGCGGCTTTGTCGTTCGGCGCGCTGTCATCGGGCGCGAGCGCGCCCGCCTTCGCGGGCGATTATCCGGATCATCCGATCACGATGATCGTGCCGCTCGCGCCAGGCGGCTCGACCGACGCACTCGGCCGGATCATCGCCAAAAGCATGAGCGTGACGCTCGGCCAGACGGTGGTCGTGGATAATGTCTCCGGCGCGGCCGGCGTTGTCGGCGTGACCCGCGGCGAACGCGCCACTCCCGACGGCTACACGATCCAGTGGGGCATGTGGGGAACCAATATGGCGAACGGCGCGATCTATCCGCTGGACTTCGACCTCCTCAACGATCTTGAGCCGATCGGGCTAGCCGCGACGCAGCCGTTCTTCATCGATGCCCGCAAGAACTTCCCGGCGAACAACCTGAAAGAACTGGTCGCGTGGCTCAAAGCCAATCCCGGCAAGGCGACCATGGGAACGTCAGGCGTCGGCTCACCGAGCCACGTCGCCGGCGTGCTCATGGAACAGCTTGTCGGCGCGAAATGGCAGATGGTGTCCTATCGCAGCGCCGGCCTTGCGCAGCAGGATCTCCTCGCCGGCTTCACCGACCTGCAACTCGACACGCCGGCGGTGTCGCTCCCGCACGTGAAAGCCGGAGCGCTGAAGGCCTACGCGGTCACGGCCAAGCAGCGCATCGACGTCGCGCCGGATATCCCGACGACCGACGAAGCCGGATTGCCGGGATTCTATTTCTCGTTCTGGCACGCGATGTGGGCGCCGAAGGGCACGCCGAAGCCCATTATCGCCAAGCTCAACGCGGCGCTGGTGGCGGCGCTGGCCGATCCCGAAACGCACCAGCGGCTGCTCGACCTGGCGCAAATCATCTATCCCCGCGATCAGCAGACGCCCGAAGCGCTGCATGCCTTCCAGAAGGCCGAGATCGATAAATGGTGGCCGATCATCAAAGCCGCGGGCATCAAGGCGGAATAACGGAGCCGGCGCGCATGACGATCGCGCGCGCCGCCGCTCTCCTTTGGCTGGCGCTTGTTGCAAGTCCGGCTTTCGCCGGCGACCCCTACCCGCCGCAAATCGCGATCTCGTTCCTCGCCGGCAACGGCGTGCCCTATGAATTCACATGATCACTGCGGGTGCGCCGGCGGCTGTGGCGTATCCGATGCCGGCGGCGATTGCGGCGCATCCTGTGTCTGCTCGTGTTTATGCGCCTCGTGGTGACCGATCACGCAGCCCGCCGCGGCTCCGAGGAGCGTATGATGCGCGACATGGCCGGCGACGCCGCCAACAATGGCGCCCTTGATGCAGCCTTTCGCATCGGCCGCGCCGCTTGCGAGAACGGTCGCCAGTACGAAAGCCGCGATGCCCGGAAATACTCTCATGTCCGCCTGAACTCCGATTGCCCTTTTTCAATCCGCCATATCGGGGTTCGTTCCCTCTTTGGCAATGGGCACCGGCGAGCGATGCGCGATTACTTCGCCTTGTCGGCGAGCGCCCTGGCGCGGATCTTTGCCAGCGTGATCGTCGGCGTGATCGCCTCGCCGTCAACGGCCAGGTGGATGATCGCCGGCTTGCCTGATGCTTCCGCCTGTTTGAATGCCGCGGGGAAATCCTCCGTCCGCTCGACCGATATGCCGAAGCCGCCGAAGGCGCGGGCATAGGCGGCAAAATCCGGATTGCGCAATTCGGTTGCCGAGACGCGGCCGGGATAGTCGCGTTCCTGGTGCATGCGGATCGTGCCGTACATGCCGTTGTCGACGATGATCGTCGTGAACGGCAGGTTGTATTGAACGGCGGTGGCGAATTCCTGGCCGTTCATCAGGAAATCGCCGTCGCCGGCAAGGCACACGATCTGCCGATCCGGATAAAGCCGCTTCATCGCCACCGCAGCCGGCACGCCATAGCCCATCGAACCCGACGCCGGCGCCACGTGATGGCCGAAGCGCCGGAAGCGCATGAAACGATGAATCCAGGCGGCATAATTGCCGGCGCCGTTGCACAGGATGGCGTCGGCGGGGAGATTGTCGCGCAGCCACACCATGACCGCGCCGAAATTCACGCCGCCCGGCTGCTCGGTCGGCTTGTCGGTCCAGGCGTGATAGTCGGCGTTCGCGCCCTTGGCGTCGCCCGCCGGCGCGCGCGCAAATTTCAAGTCTTCAAGCGCCGCGGTGAAAGCTGTCGGCGTTGCATGGATCGCCAGATGCGGACTGTAGACGCGGCCGAGTTCCTCCGCTCCCGGATGCACGTGGACGAACGGCGTCTGCGGGCCGGGAATATCGAGCAGCGTGTAATGCTGCGACGGCAGCTCGCCGAGCCGCCCGCCGATCATAATGACGAGATCGGATGATTTGACGCGTTCGAGCAGTTTTGGATTGGGACCGATGCCGACGTCGCCGGCGTAACAAGAATGCGTCTGGTCGAACAGGTGGCCGCGGCGGAACGTCGTGCAGACCGGCAGTGAATATTTCTGCGCGAAACGCGCCAGCCGGTCGCAAGCGTCCTGCGACCATCGGCTGCCGCCAAGCAGCATGATCGGCGCGCGCGCAGAGGACAGCATCTCCGCGAATTTCGCCATCGCGGCCGGTCCCGGCGACGGTCTCCACCGCTGCGAAGGCCGGCGCGTCGGGAACCGCAATGCGCTCGACCAGCATGTCCTCCGGGATGGCGATGACGACCGGACCCGGACGCCCGTTGGTCGCGGTGTAGAACGCACGCGAGACGATCTCCGGCACGCGCGCGGGATCGTCGATCTCGGTCGTCCATTTGGTCATCGAGCCGAACACGGCGCGGTAATCGAGTTCCTGGAAGGCCTCGCGCTCGCGGGTGTCGCGCGCGACCTGGCCGACGAACATGATGAGCGGGGTCGAGTCCTGCTGCGCGATGTGGATGCCGTGGGCGGCGTTGGTGGCGCCGGGGCCGCGGGTGACGAAGCAGACGCCGGGACGGCCCGTCAGTTTGCCGATCGCCTCGGCCATGATGCTGGCCCCGGCCTCCTGCCGGCAGACCGTGACGGCAAGGTCGCTGTCGTGGAACGCGTCGAGCACCGCAAGATAGCTTTCGCCCGGCACGCAGAACACATGGCGCACGCCATGGACGCGCAATTGATCGACCAGAACCTCGGCAGCGCTGCGCAGATTGTCCTTGGCGCGCATCGGCGTCTCCCTCGCGGCTTATTGTCCTCTACCCTTTACGGGCGAAGTCCGGGAAATCCAAGCCGGGCCGAAGCCGTCCCCGTGACACCCGGATGACCGAAATCCTGGTGGAGACCCAGGCTACTGCTGATTGACTAAACCCCGCCAAATACGGCATTAAGCGCGACCGGGCGCAACGAACGAAAATCAGGGACTCAATTATGGCGAGCACTGCATCCCCCGCGACAACTGGCGGCCACGCGGGCGAAGGGACACGGCGCGATTTTCTCTATATCGCGACAGCCATGGTGGGCGCGGTCGGCGCCGCGGCGGCGCTGGTGCCGCTGATCGACCAGATGAACCCGGACTCTTCGACGCTTGCGGCCGGCGGCCCGGTCGATCTCGACATCACCAAGATCCAGGAAGGCCAGCAAGTCGTCATTTACTGGCGGCAGCGCCCCATTTTCGTGTTCCGCCGCTCGCAGCAGACCCTGCAATCGATGCAGAGCAGCCAGATGATTGCGCTGCTCTCCGACCCCGATTCCGCGCAAACGCAGCAGCCGCCTTACGCGACCAACTGGCACCGCTCGGTGAAGCCCGAGTTCGGCGTGCTGGTCGGCATTTGCACGCATCTCGGCTGCATACCCTTGTTCTACCCGACCGCGAGCGCAACGACGCCGGTGACCAGTTGGCCGGGCGGCTATTTCTGTCCCTGCCACGGCTCCAAATACGACCCGGCCGGCCGCGTGTTCTCCGGCGTGCCGGCGCCGTACAACCTGCCGGTGCCGCCCTATCGGTTCGTCAACGACACGACACTGCGCGTCGGCGAGAACGATCCCAGCGCCACGGCCTGGAATTTCGACTCGATCCGGCAGCTCTAGGCGCACCGCGGCCTCAGGCCACGAGCGCAATCAGTTCGCGCATATCCGGCAGCGATTGAAGCGAACGGACGATCGCACATGCGCGTTCGGCGCGCTCGCGCCCGATAACGGGCACGGCGTTTGCCATGAACTTGGCTTCAATCGCGGCATCGCTCATCGGATTGCCGGCGGTGCCGCTGGCATGCGCGATATGAACCTCATGACGCCGGCCCCCAGCAACGATCGCCGCATAGGCTTCGTCCTTGCGCAGCGTCTCGTCCGCGACCGCCGTCACCTTGCGTCGCATTGCCGCCACGACCGGATCGGTCGCCCTGGCGTCGGAATATTGCGTGACGCCGGCGGCCCCGTCGATCAGAGCCACCGCCGCGGTGTGAAACGTGCTGAATTTCGACTGTAACCCCGTCGATGGCTCGACTACGCCGGTGATCGACAGCACCAGCGGATGAACGCGAAGGCTGATGTCACTCACCGCTGCGGGATCGATCGCCTCGCGATTGCGAATAGCGATCACGGCGTCGATCAGAGGATGCAGCACCACGCCGCAGGCGTAGGGTTTGTGGCCGTTGGTTTCGATGATCCAGCCGTCATCCAGCCCGGCGGTGAGCTGCTCCGTTTCCGAAACGTCACTGTAGATGCGCGAGAAGCCCTTTTTGCCCTCGATGATCTCCTGCGTTGCGTCGAAGCCGCGCTCCGCGAGCAGCGCCGCCAGCACGCCGTTCGCCGCGGCCTTGCCGGCGTGGAACGACTTGCACATGGTGCCGCGGTTTTGCTGCATGCCGCCGGCCTGCGTCGCGGCAATGCCCATCGTGTAGGTGAACCGCTGCGGGTCGAGCCGGAGAAGTTTCGCGGCAGCCGCACCGGCGGCGATCGAGCCCAGCGTGCCGGTCAGATGCCAGCCGCCTTTGTGATGGCCCGGCGCGGTGCGGCCGGAACGCACGCCGGCCTCGAAACCGACAGCGTAGGCCAGCATGAAATCGGCGCCGGTCACCGGAGCGCGCTCGGCAAGCGCGAACAGCGCCGCAAGCACCGGCGAACTCGTGTGCAGCACCACGCCGCCCATGTGAGTATCGTCGTAATCGAGGACGTGTCCCATCTGGCCGTTGGCCAATGGCGCGTCGAGCAAGCCAAGCCGTAGGCCCCGCCCGAATACGGTCGCCTGCGGCCGGCCGGACGTTTCCTGCAAGACCGACAGAAGAGTCGTAATGGTCTTGTGGCCGCTGCCGGCAAGCGCGCAGCCGAGCCAGTCGAGCACACCGCGGCGGGCCTCGCTTATTGCAGCGGCGCTGAGATCGCCAAATTGCACCGCCGCCAAATGGCGGCACAGTGCCTTCGTCTGCGTTTCCGCATCGGTCTTGAGATTCTGATCCATGATCGTCTATTGCGCCTGGATGCCGGCATCCTGGATGATCTTCGTCCAGCGCACGACATCCGATTTGATGCGCGCATCGGCCTCGGCCGGCGTTCCGCCGATCCGCTCGTAGCCCAGCGTCCGCAATTGCGCGACCAGATCGGGTGATTGCAGCGCCCGATTGGTGCCGGCATTGAGTTTTGCGATCACGTCCTTCGGCGTGCCGACAGGCGCCGCCAGCCCGTACCATCCGACAACGTCGAAGCCCGACACGGTTTCCGCCATCGCCGGCAAATCGGGCGCGAGCGACGACCGGGTGGCCGAGGTCACCGCCAGTGCGCGAATTTTGCCGGCTTGCGCGAGCGGCAGGATGGTCACTGACGGACCGAACATCATCTGGATGCGGCCTCCGATCATATCCGCCGCGGCCTCCGCGGGACCCTTGTAGGGCACGTGCACGATGTCCACGCCTGCCGCGCGCTTGAGAAACTCGCCCGCCAGATGGAGCGACGATCCAATTCCGGCCGAACCGTAAGACAGCTTGCCGGGATTGGCCTTGGCGTAAGCGATCAATTCGGCGACGGATTTGACCGGCAGATCGAGGTTCACCGCCAGCACATAGATGCCGGATACCGCGATGACGATGCCGCCGAAATCCTTCGCGGGATCGAACGGCAGCTTGCGGTAAAAGCCCGGCATGTAGGTCAAGCCGCTATGCGCGAGCAGCAGCGTGTAGCCGTCCGGCGCCGCCTTTGCGACTTCGTCCATGCCGATGCTGCCGCCGGCCCCGCCGCGGTTATAGACGACCACGGGCTGACCGAGACCGGCGCCGAGCGGGCTCGCGAGCACCCTCGCCAGGGCATCGACGGCGCCGCCGGGCGAAAACGGCACGACAAGACGAATCGGGTGCGAGGGATAGTCTTCGGCAGCCGCGCCGCCGAGGCCAAAGCCCAAGAGCGCACACATGAGCGCGGACAGGAACGCACACGGGAGCAGAAGATGCCGCATGAAGGTCCGCTCCCTGGCTCCGGACGATTGAAACACAGTGAAAACCCTATCACCGGTGCGGGATGCCGCAAATCATCCAGAGGGTGCTTTCACGCCGCACGTCGCCCATAATGCCGCATGGCGTTGTGGCAAAAGTCCTCGTGGCGAAAATCTCTCGATCCCCGCACCATCGGCGTCGCCGTCGCCGGATTTTGCTCCTTCGTCAATCTGTATTCGCCGCAGGCACTGCTGCCTGAACTGGCGCGCGAATTTCATGCCGGCGCCAGCCAAATCAGCGCGCTGATGACGGCAAGCACGGTGGCGATCGCGCTGACCGCACCGTTCACCGGCGCACTCGCCGACGTCGTCGGGCGCAAGCGGCTGATCACCGCCGCGATGTTTGCCATCGTGGTGCCGACCGTGATCATGAGCTTCGCGGCGAGCGTGCCGGAGCTCGTGTTCTGGCGCTTCGTCCAGGGTCTTCTCGTGCCGCCGATCTTTGCCGTCGTCGTTGCCTATATCGGCGACGAATGGCAGCCGGCCGACGTCGCGCGTATCGCCGGCGTTTACATGGTGGGAACGAGCATTGGCGGGTTTGCGGGCCGCTTCATCCCGGGAATTGTGACCGACGCCATCGGCTGGCGCGCCGCTTTCGATGCGGTGGCGCTGATCACTCTCGCGACCGCGATCGTTGTCGCGCTGACGTTGCCCCGCGAGCGGCAGTTCGTCGCTTCCGGCGGTCTTGGGAATTCGCTGAGTTACATGGTGCGCCATGTGTGCGACGCGCGGCTGATTGCGACCTTTGCCATCGGTTTCGGCGTGCTGTTCAACTTCATGGCCACTTTCACTTATGTGAGCTTTCACCTCGCCGCCCCGCCCTATCTGTTTTCCCCGACGCTGCTCGGCGCCCTGTTCTTCACCTATCTCGCGTCAAGCGTCGCGGTGCCGTGGGTCGGCCGCGGTATTGCGGCGTTCGGGCGGCGGCGTTTTGTTCTCGGCACTATCGCGGTGTGGTTCGTCGGCGTGTTTTTGATGCTGGCGCCTCCGGTCGTCTTCATTCTGGCCGGGCTGACGCTATGCGCGGTCTGCGGCATGCTTTGCCAGACCGTCGCGACAGGCTATGTCACCCTGACCGCCAAGGAGGGCCGTTCCTCCGCGGTGGGCCTCTACGCGTCGGTCTATTATGTTGGCGGCAGCGCGGGCGTATTCCTCACGGGATTTGCCTGGACGTGGGCCGGTTGGCCCGGTTGCGTCGCCACGGTCGCCGCCATGCTGGCGATCATGGTGGTGATCGTCGCCAAAGCTTGGGACTAAAACAGGAGCCGGCAAAACGCCGGCTGAAGGGGGAAGCAGTGTTGTCAGAAAGCCAGTTCAAGTTTTTGCGGTCGATCGATACGCCGACGGTGTGCAACCTGATCGAGATCGTGGCGCCGGAGCGCCGCGGTGAGGGCTATACCGTCTCCCACCTGCACTGCCCCTTTCCCGACCTGCCGCCGATGGTCGGCTTCGCCAAGACGGTGACGATGCGCGCCCGCGATAAGGTCGGCGGCCCGAGCTACATGGCAAAGCGCATGGACTATCTCGACTACGTCGCGGCTGAGCCGCGGCCGAGCATCGTCGTGATCGAGGACAAGGACGAGCCCGCGGGCTACGGCGCGTTCTGGGGCGAAGTGCAGACCAACGTCCACAAGGCGCTCGGCTGCCTTGGCACCGTGACCAACGGCTCGGTGCGCGACATCCCGCAGGTGGCCGAGGGCTTTCAAATGCTGGCCGGATCGCTGTCGCCCTCGCATGCCTATGTGCATGTCGTCGATTTCGGTGTTCCGGTCACCATTCACGGCATGGCGGTCAAGAGCGGCGACCTGATCCATGCCGATCGCCACGGCGCTGTCGTCGTCCCGGTCGGCACGATCGATGCGATGAAGACCGCGCTCGACGACCTCAACAAGCAGGAAGCGCGCATCATCTCGGCGGCGCGCGCTCCGGGCGCGAGTGTGGAGACAATCAAGGCGGCGTTCCGCGGCTGACGATTTTGCCTTGGTGAACAACCGGAACCGCCGCAGTTCGCTCCTCGCAACAAGGATTAGCGCTTGAGCCAATTCGATCTTACCGGCCGCGTTGCGATCGTTACCGGCGGCAATGGCGGGCTCGGCCTCGGCATGGCGCGTGGCCTTGCCCGGGCCGGGGCAGCGATCGCCATTGCGGCGCGCGACGAAGCCAAGGGGCAAAAGGCCGTTGAGGAATTAAAAGCCATCGGCATACGTTGCGGATTTTATCCGCTTCAAGTCTCGTCCCGCGCGTCGTGTCAGGCGATGGTCGACCGTGTCGTCGGCGATTTCGGTCGCTGCGACATTCTCATCAACAACGCCGGCACGACCGTGCGGAAGCGTCCGGAACTCATCTCGGAAGACGAGTGGCGCTCGGTTCTCGATGTCAATCTCGGCGGCGCGCTGTTCTGCGCGCAGGCCGTCTATCCGCATATGAAGGCGGCCGGCCGGGGCAAGATCGTCAATATCGGCTCGATGTACTCGGTGTTCGGTGCGCCGATCGTCGCCCCTTACGCCGCAAGCAAAGGCGGCCTGGTTGCGCTCACGCGTTCGCTGGCCGCAGCGTGGGCCGCCGACAATATCCAGGTCAACGCCATCCTTCCCGGCTGGATCAATACCGATTTGACGAAGAGCGCACGCGAGCAGATCGAGGGCCTCAATGAATCCGTCCTGTCGCGCACGCCGGCGGGCAGATGGGGCGAGCCCGACGATCTCGCGGGAGCCGCGGTGTTCCTCTGCAGCGCGGCGTCGGATTTCGTCACCGCGGCGGTGCTGCCGGTCGACGGTGGATTTTCATCGCGCGGCTGATGATGTTCGACGACGCGCCTCATCGTGGCGGCGCGCGACGGGCGCGACCGTGGAGGATCAAGGTCGCGTTCCGGGGCCGGGTGCGTCTGCCCTGATCTCGCAAAGCAGCCGGTAAACGCCGATTTCGCTTCGCGCAAAAGCGTTCGACAGCGCCGCCGCAATCCTCTCGGCGTCTCCCACACGCAGCGTCTCGATCACGAGGCAGGCCTCGATTTTACGGTCGCCGCCGCGCAATCGCTCCTCTTCGGAAACCGGGAATTCGCGGGCGCTGACGGCGGACCAGATTTCGCCGCAGGCGACTGCTCTGTCCTGCATCAACGTCTCTACAGCCGCCTTCACGACGCTCTCATCCGGACGCTCGCTGAAACGTACCGCGATCGTCGCAACGCCGCGCATTGCGCCAAGCCGAAAAGTGCGGTGACAGACGGTGCGGATCATGTCCTTGAAGACTTCCGACATGATCATGCGCGTCATCGGCGTCGGGCGATCGAGCCGCGTCAGATAGGCCTTCGACTTAAAAACGTCCGCCGATTGCGTCTGATAGAAATTAAAATAGCGCGGCTGCCCGCTCACCGCCTCGTGCCGCCGGCCGAGCAGAAATCCCGGCACGCCAAGCCGTTCCGCCAGATGCTCGTGCTGAAACCATTCCTCGAAGTCGGGCTCCCGGCCGGCCGCGACGTTATTGAAGATCGCAAGAATGCCGGGGATTGTTTCTGTCACGTCAACCTTTCACGTTTCGCGGCGCCGGTCCGAAATTCGCCGCGTCGGCACTGTCCGTCGCATTTCCGCGTCCCTCCCCGCTTATGGGGGAGAAAAGGACGCGGGCGACGCAGTATGACGCACGCTTAGCGGCTGTCGATGGAGACGCGTTTGAGGTCAGTCGTCGGCACCGGGGCGACGAAGCCGCCGGCTGCCGCTTCGGCAAGCGCGTTACGGTCGAGCAACTCGTCGTGCTTATAGACGTCGTCGCGGAACTGTACCGTGCCGTCGCGCGTCACCCAGCCGGTGAGATAGACCCATGCCACGGGAATCTTGCGCGGCAGGTTGATGATGCGCGTCTGGCCGGCGGCGATGCCGGTATCGATCGCTGCGCGGTCCCAGCCCGGCGGGCCGTCCTGGAGAACCCAGGCGGCGAGATCGCGCACATTGTCGACGCGCGTGCAGCCGTGCGAATCGAAGCGATAATCGTCCGAGAACAGCTTCCGCGTGTCGGTGTCGTGCATATAGACCGAATACGGATTCGGCATGTCGATCTTGAGATTGCCGAGCGCGTTCCAGTTGCCGGCATCCTGCCGGACGGTGAAATTCGGCGAACGGTCCATGGACCAGTCGACGCCCGCCGGATTGATTTCCTCATCGTGGGCGCCGAGGAGCCGCATGTGCATGCGGCTGAGATAGCTCGGGTCCCGGCGCATGTGGTTCGCGATTTCGGTCTTGGTGATCGACAGCGGCACCGTCCATGTCGGATTGAGGTCGACAGCGGTGATGGAGGCCGTGAGCGTCGGCGACGGCTTGTCGATCTTGCCGACGATGACGCGATAGCGCCGTTCGACCTTGTCGTTGGCGATCGCTTCGACGAAAGCGGCCGGAATGTTGACCACCACGTAGCGCTGGCCGAACGTGAAATCCATGCCGAGGAGCCGCTGCAGCGAGGCTTCAAGCTGCTTGATGCGATCGCCGACCGGCACGTTGAGCGCCTTGAGCGTCTGCGCGCCGACCGTGCCGGTGGCGTCGAGCCCGTGCCGCAACTGGAAGCGCTTGACGCCTTCGGCAACGTCGTTGTCGTAAGTGTCGCCCAACTCCTTGCCGGCCGGCATGTCGCCGCCGATGACGAGATGGCGCCGCAGCGCCGCGACATCCGGACCGCTCGCCCCCGGCGCAAGCTTGGCGTCGGCGGGCAGCACCGGCCAGCCGCCGCGAACCTGGATGTCCGCGTAACTCAGGAGGGTTTGCTTGATGCGGAGATAGGTGCCGTCGTCAAAGACCGGATCGGATGTCAGCGCCAGCGCAGCGGCCGTGCGCATTTCCGGCGTCGAGGCTTGCTGCGGCGGCTTCGCTACCGCGGCGGGCTTTGCAGGAGCGGCCGGGGGCTTGGCCGTGGCAGGCCGCGTGCCGGTTTGCGCCAGCGCCGGACAGGCCGCCAGCATGAGCGCTACGCCGGCAATGGGAATGATCCGCATGAATCCGCCTCCCCCGTCAGTCGCGCGGTTACGGCCTGCGGTTCAAGCCTGCGTCTGCGGTTCCATCGGGCCGTCCGGCTGCGGCCGGTTGCGGCCGGCGCCCGCCGTCGGCACGGTCGAGGATCGCGGCGTCGTCGGCTCGATTACGGATTTGCGGGTTGGCCGCTTGCCGAGCATCAGATCCTTGATCTCGTCTCCGGTGAGCGTCTCGAATTCGAGAAGACCCCTGGCGAGCGTTTCGAGATCGGCGCGCTTCGCGGTGAGGATCGACTGCGCTTCGTTATAGCCGGCCTCGACCAGGCGGCGGATTTCGCCGTCGATCTTCTTTGCCGTCTCTTCCGAGATAGTTCTGCTGACGCGCCACGGAGTAGCCGAGGAACACTTCTTCCTGGTTCTCGCCATAGGCCACGGTGCCGAGCGTCTCGGAAAGGCCCCAGCGCGTCACCATCATGCGCGCGAGCTTGGTCGCCTGTTCGATATCGGAGGCGGCGCCCGAGGTCACCCGCTCGCGGCCGAACACCAGTTCTTCGGCGACGCGGCCGCCCATCATGATCGCGAGCCGCGAGGTCATCTGCTCGAGCGACATCGAAAGCTTGTCGCGCTCCGGCAATTGCATGACCATGCCGAGCGCACGTCCGCGCGGAATGATCGTCGCCTTGTGCACCGGATCGGTCGCCTTGACGTTGATCGCGACGATCGCGTGGCCGCCTTCGTGATAGGCGGTGAGAAGTTTCTCTTCCTCGGTCATGACGAGCGACTTGCGCTCCGCGCCCATCATCACCTTGTCCTTGGCGTCCTCAAACTCGACCTGCGTGACCATGCGCTTGTTGCGCCGGGCCGCCATCAGGGCCGCTTCGTTGACGAGGTTCATGAGATCGGCGCCGGAGAAACCGGGCGTGCCGCGCGCGGTGGTCTTGAGGTTCACGTCGGGCGCGAGCGGCACTTTGCGCACATGGACTTTCAATATCTGTTCGCGGCCGACGACGTCGGGGTTCGGCACCACGACCTGGCGGTCGAAACGGCCCGGGCGCAGCAGAGCCGGATCGAGCACGTCGGGCCGGTTGGTCGCGGCGATCAGGATGATGCCTTCGTTGGCTTCGAAGCCGTCCATCTCGACGAGCAACTGATTGAGCGTCTGCTCGCGCTCGTCGTTGCCGCCGCCGAGGCCGGCGCCGCGATGGCGGCCGACCGCGTCGATTTCGTCGATGAAGATGATGCAGGGCGCATTCTTCTTCGCCTGCTCGAACATGTCGCGGACGCGGCTGGCGCCGACGCCGACGAACATTTCGACGAAGTCGGAACCGGAAATGGTGAAGAACGGCACATTGGCTTCGCCGGCGATCGCGCGCGCGAGCAGCGTCTTGCCGGTGCCGGGCGGCCCGACAAGCAATACGCCGCGTGGGATGCGGCCGCCGAGCCGCTGGAATTTTGCCGGATCGCGCAGGAATTCGACGATCTCCTGCAGATCAAGCTTGGCTTCGTCGACACCGGCCACGTCTTCAAAGGTCACGCGGCCATGCGCTTCGGTGAGAAGTTTTGCGCGCGACTTGCCGAAACCCAGCGCCTTGCCGCCGGCGCCCTGCATCTGGCGCGACAGGAAAATCCAGACGCCGATCAGCGCGACGAAGGGTAGCCAGGAGATCAGCAGCGACACAAACCACGGCACGTTGTCGCTCTGCGGACGCGCGGTGATCGAGACGCCCTTGTTGTAAAGCCGCTGCACCAGCGACGGATCGCCGGGCGCATAGGTCTGGAAGGTGCGGCCGTCGCTGAACGTGCCGTGAATCTCGGGACCCTGGATGAGAACGTCGCGAACGCGGCCCTGGTCGACTTCGCTGAGAAGCTGCGAGAACGAAATGTCCTGCGACGTGGTGTGCTGGCCGGGATTCTGGAACAGCGTAAACAAAGCGAGCAGCAGCAGGACAATGATGACCCACAGGGCGAAATTGCGCAGATTGGCGTTCATCTTATGTCCTTGACCCCCCGACCAAGCGGGGCCCGGTGGTTATTGCGTGACCGCAAATCGTGGCGGCTTCACGTCCCATTACGAGGCAATGTAGGCGTCAGGTCGCCCCCTGCCAAGGGAACCCAATTCACAAGCGGCCCCTTTATACGGCTATTTCGTAAATCGCCTCTTGCTGTTTCCGCGCATTCCTGAGGCACGCCGGGGGGGCGCGCGCTCCACCGTCAGCCGGTCTTCGCCGAGCGCAATCAGAGCCCCGGCCAGAGTCCGGCGCAGACGGGTATGAGCCGCCCGCAAGCCCTCATAAAGCAATTCGAGCTTGGCGAGTTCGACCGGCCCCTCGTTGCCGGCATGGGCGATGGCGCGGCCGAGAAGCCGCAGCGCCACTTCGGCGGGAAGGCTCGCGAATCGCGCCGTGTCGAACACGATCGGACCGCCTGCCGGCCACGCTGCCGGCGCCAGCACGGCGCGCGCCGCGCCGACAGCGAATTCGATGGTCGATTCCGCCCGGCGCACCCGCGCCGCCAATCGCGCCAGGCCGCGGGCATCGAGCCCCTCGCTCGCCAGCGCAGGCATCAGCGTGCGAAGCCGCGCGCGGGTAAAGCGCGGATCGCGGTTGCTGGGATCCTCGCTATAGCCGACGCGCAAGGCCTTCAGCGTCGCCACGAGCCGTGTCTTCGGAATGCGCAGAAGCGGGCGCACCAGAAAGATCATTCCGTCGCTGCCGGCCGGCAGCGGCGCCGCGTGCGCCATGCCGGCGAGACCAACGAGACCGCTGCCGCGCGCAAGACGAAACAATATCGTTTCGGCCTGATCATCGAGCGTATGCGCGGTCAGGACATGGGCGTATCCCGCGCGCGTCGCGGCTTGCGCCAGCAACGCGTACCGCGCATGGCGCGCCGCCTCCTGCAATCCAGTTTTGGGCTTCTTGCCACGCCAGCGCAGTGTGCGGTGTGCAACGCCGAGACGCTGCGCCAGACGCTTGACCGCGGACGCCTCGCCGGCCGCCTCCACGCGAAGCCCGTGATCGATGGTGACGGCGAGGAGGTTTGGCGCGCGCTTGAGCTTTTTTACCCAGCGCGCGGCAAGAACGAGAAGCGCCGTCGAATCAGGACCGCCGGAAATTGCGAGGATCAGGCCCGGCAAACGTTCCAGGCCGGCGAACAGCGCGTTCGCTTCGGTGTCGCGAAGGGCGTCTTCAGCAGTGGGTGCGCTTTTGCTCACGGTCCACGCCCTGCTTCACGCTGACCGAAGCGCGCGGATATTTACGCAATACTTCGCCGAGCGACGCACAGGCCGCTTCCTTTTCGCCGAGCGCCGCAAGCGATTGCCCGAGCCGCAACAGCGCATCGGGCGCGCGGGCGGTGGTGTCGTATTTCGTGGATACAGCGAGGAACGATTCTGCGGCATCGCGATATTGCTTGTCCTGAAACAGACTTTCGCCAAGCCAATATTGCGCCTCCGGGATCAGCCGGTCACTCGGATATTTGTGCAGGAAGTCGCGGAACGTCTGCTCGGCGAGCCCGTAATCCTTATGCAGGACATAGCCGTAGGCGAGATCGTACTCGTCCTTGGGTGAGTTGCTGGGCGGCAGCGCCGCCTGCATGGCGCCGGTCGCGCTCGGATTGACCGGAGGCGGCGGCGGCAGGTCGCCGCCGGAAGACGGCGAAGCCGCGGCGCCGGGCGCCGATGCGCCCGACAGATCGAGCGGCGCGCCGGGCTGACGCGATGCGGGACCGGGTGCGTCCGGAATCGGCGGCGGCGGCTCCGTTGCCGCAGTGCTGGTGCCGAGCGGCCGCGGTGCGCCGGGCGCCGTCGGGTCGAGCGCCGGATTGAAAGCGTCGCCGCGGCGGCTGCCGGTCGGCTCGGCCTCGGGCGGCCCCGTGGGCGCGGGCGCCGTGGCAATGACCGGCGCCGGCGGCGGCACATATTGCGATTGCGAACCGGGCGGCGGTGCTGGTGGCGGCGAATATTGCGGACCAGGCGGCGGTGCGTAGGGCGCCGGCGGCGGCGGTGAATATTGCGCGCTCGGACGCTGCGGCGGCGGCGCAGCAGCCGGCGCTCCGCCTTGCAGGCGCTGAACTTCCTGCTCGAGCTCGTGATTGCGGTACTGCAATTGCTCGACCGTGCCGGTCAGATCGCGCAGTTGCGCCTCGAGATGATCGATACGCATCAGCATATCCGAGGGAGACATCTGGGCGCGGGCGGCGGGGGCGGCGAACGTGCACGCCAGCGCGAGCAGGAAAGCTAAGCGGGTCATCGCATTGGACATTTTCGGTGGGTTGCCGGTTCTTACCATAACGTCCCGTACGTCCAAATTGTGGCCCCATCAGCGCCGCCGGAAAGGCCGGATCGTGACGGGCGCGAAGCCTATTCGGCGGGCTGGATGCGCGGACTTTTGCGCGAGGCGCGCCATTCCTCAAACCGCTGGATCACGACGAACAGCGACGGCACGAACAGGACAGCCAGGCAGGTCGAGGCGATCATGCCGCTGAACACGGTGATGCCGATCGACTTGCGGGCGCTGGCGCCCGCCCCGCTCGCAATCACCAGCGGCGCGACGCCGAGGATGAACGCAAACGACGTCATCAGGATCGGCCGGAAACGTGCCCGGGCGGCGTCCACCGCAGCTTCGAAAATCGGCTTGCCGTCCCGCACGCGGTGCTCGCGCGCGACTTCGACGATGAGAATGGCATTCTTGGCCGAGAGCGCGATGAGCAGGATCAGGCCGATCTGCGTATAAAGATTATTGTCGATGCGCAGCATTTCGAGCACCAGAACCGGCCCGGTCAGCGCCAGCGGCACCGAA
Source organism: uncultured Alphaproteobacteria bacterium (assembly GCA_963808205.1). Lineage (GTDB taxonomy): Bacteria > Pseudomonadota > Alphaproteobacteria > Rhizobiales > Xanthobacteraceae > BOG-931. The sequence goes on along the minus strand of CAWEER010000003.1, from coordinate 312,889 downwards.
AGGATCACCGCCAGCGGCGCGTACCAGCTTTCGTACTGGCCGGCGAGCACCAGATAAACCAGCAGCATCGCCATCGCGAAGACGAAATACATCTGGTTGCCGACGACCTTCTCCTGAAAGGACATGGCGGTCCAATCGCTGCCGGCGCCGGGCGGCAACGTCTTGGCGACATTCTGCTCCATCAGCTGAATCGCCTGGCCTGAACTGAAACCCGCGGCCGGCAGACCGATCACGCTCGACGACGGATAGAGATTATAGAGGCTGATCAACGGGGCGCCGACGATCGGCTCGATCTTCACCATGGTTCCGAGCGGGATCATGTCGCCCTGCTGATTGCGTACCGACAGATTTTCGATATCGCGGGGCCGCAGGCGGAATCGCGAGTCGGCTTGCACGTAAACCTGGAAGACGCGCCCGAATTTATTGAACTGTGCGACGTACTCCGAACCGAAATAGGTCGAGAGCGTCGAGAACACCTGATCGACCGGCACGTGCAGGGTCTGTGCCTTGACGCGATCGACCTCGACGCGGATCTGGGGCGCGATGGCGCGGAACGAAGTCGAGACCCGCTGAAGAGCGCTCTGCGATTGCGCATTCTTGACGACCGTGTCGGTGATGCTTTGCAATTTTTCGAGATCGGTGCTGCCGTCGCGCAGTTCGAGCTGCAGGGTGAAACCGCCGGCATTGCCGATGCCCTGGATCGGCGGTGGCGGCAGCACAATGACGCGCGCATCGATCGCATTGAGAGCCGACGTGAGACGGTCGAGAACCGTGCGCAAATCCGCACGCTCGCTCCAATCCTTCAGCACGACGTAGGCGACGCCGGCATTGGCGAGCGGCGCGCTGTTGTCGAGGACGGAGATGCCGGAAATGGCGATCACATGCGCGACGGCTTCATCCTTGCCGCCGATTTCGGAGACCTGATCGAGCGCCTTGCGGGTGCGGGCGAGGCTCGCGCCATCGGGAAGCTGAACGGCGACGAGCACATAACCCTGATCCTCGATCGGCAGGAAGCCGGTCGGTATGCGCGCCAGCCCGAAAAAGGCCACCGCCATGATGGCAAGCGCCACGATGACCATCAGGCCGGCATGCGCCGCCATGCGCCCGATCAGCCGCTCGTAGCTCAATTCCACGCGGCCATAGATCGCGTTGAAGCCGCGATAGAAGGCATTGCGCTGGTCAGGCGGCACCGGAGCCCGCAGCCATAGCGCCGCTTGCGTGGGTTTGAGCGTCACGGCATTGACGGCGGACAGGAGCGCGGTTGCGGCAATGACAAGCGCGAACTGCGCATACATGCGGCCGGTAAGACCGGGCAGGAACGCCGCCGGCAGAAACACCGACATCAGCACGAGCGTAATGCCGATGATCGGCCCCAGCAGTTCGTTCATGGCCTTGATGGCCGCGTCGTGGCCATTCATGCCTTGCTCGATATTGTGCGCGGCACCTTCCACCACGACGATGGCGTCGTCGACCACGATGCCGATCGAGAGCACGATCGCAAACAGGGTCGAGAAATTCACGGTGAAGCCGAGCGCCCACATCATGGCGAAGGCGCCGATGATCGTGACCGGCACGGTCGTCGCCGGCACCAGCATTGCCCGCCAGTCCTGCAGGAAGACCAGGATGACAACCAGCACCAATACGGCCGCTTCGATCAGCGTCTTGTAAACTTCGTGGATCGACGAATTGACAAACACGGTCGTGTCGAAGGGCACCGAATAAACCAGCCCCTGCGGGAATTTACCGCCAAGCTCCATCATCTTGGCCTTGACCGCCTGCTCGACGTCGAGCGCGTTTGCTCCAGGCGACTGATAGATGCCGATGCCGGCGGCCTGCTTGCCGTTGAGCGTAAAGGCCTGACTGTAGGTTTGCGCCCCGAGTTCGACATGGCCGACGTCGCGCAGGCGCGTGATCTGGCCGTTGTCGCCCGTTTTGACGATGACATTGGCAAACTCGTCGGGATCGACGAGCCGGCCGCGCAATTCGATCGTGTACTGGAAATCGACGCCGGGCGGCGTCGGCGGCATGCCGACCTGGCCCGCGGTGACTTCCTGGCTCTGCGATTGAAGCGAAGCCACCACGTCCTGCGCGTTCAGGCTCCGCGCCTTGAGCTTTTCCGGATCGAGCCAGATGCGCATCGAATATTGGCCGGCGCCGAACACGTTGACATTGCCGACGCCGGAGAGCCGCGCCAGTTCATCCTTGAGATTGATCGTGGCGTAATTTGCAAGATAGAGACTGTCATAGCGGCCGTCCGGCGACGTCAGCGTGACGAAAAGCAGGATCGCGGTCGAACGCTTTTGCACCGTGACGCCTTGCGCCTGCACCGCCTGCGGCAAGGACGACAGCGCGGTCGCCACCCTGTTCTGCACGAGGATCTGCGCGTTATCGAGATTGGTTCCGATCGAGAAAGTGACCGTGAGCGTATAGCTGCCGTCGCTGGCGCTCATCGATTGCATGTAGATCATGTTCTCGACGCCGTTGACCTGCTGCTCGATCGGCAACGCCACCGTATCCATCAGCGTGCGAGCGCTGGCGCCGGGATAGCGCGTCGTCACCTGCACGGTCGGCGGCACCACGTCCGGATATTGCGCGACCGGCAGGTCATAGACCGCGACGGCGCCGATCAGCACCATCAGGATGGCGAGAACGTTGGCGAGGACCGGCCGCTCGATGAAAAATTTCGACAGCATCTTTTCTTGGCGATCCGCTAGTTCGCCGACGCGGAGCGCTGCTCGGCATCGACTTTTTCGCCGGGAATGGCGCGCATGACGCCGCCCACGACCACGCGGTCGTCCTTGGTGAGCCCAGTTTCGATCACCCGCATGTCGCCGACGAGTTGACCCGGTTCGACCTTGCGCTGCTCGACGACGCTGTCCTTGTTGACGACGAGCACGTACCGGCCGCCCTGATCGCTGCCGATCGCGACGTCGGGCACGAGCAGCGCCGGCGCCGGTTTCCCGGGAATGCGGATGCGCACGAAATAGCCGGGCAGCATGAGACGATCCGCGTTGGCGAGCGTTGCGCGCCCGGCGAGCGTCCCCGTGGACGGATCGACGTTCGGCGCGACGTAGTCGAGCTTGCCCTGATGCGGATAGCCGGTTTCGTTTTGCAGCCCGATTTCGACCGGCATGCCCAGCAGCGAAGACATGCTCTCGCCGCGGAGCGCAAGGGTGGCGCGCACTTGCAGCACATCGCGCTCGCTGGCGGTGAAATTCACCCAGATCGGATCAAGCTGCACGATGGTTGCGAGCGTCGTCGGCGGCGAACTGTCGCCGACGAGTTCGCCCATCGACACCTGACGCGCGGTCACAACGCCGTCGAACGGCGCGGTCACGTCGGTGTAACCGAGATTGATCTCGGCCTGCCTCTCGTTGGCCTGCGCCGATTGCAGGTCGGCTTGCGCGGAATCGCGCGATGCGAGCGCCTTGTCGTAATTGGCCTGGGTCGAGACCTGATTCTTGATCAGAGCGGCCTGGCGATCATATTCCGCCTGGGTCTGCGTCAGCGTCGCCTGGGCGCTGACGACGGCGGCCTTCGCCGATATCACCTTGAGCCTGTATGGCTCGGGCTCGATCGTAAACAGCGACGTGCCCTTTTTCACGAAGTCGCCGTCGGTATAGCTGATCGCCTGCACAAAGCCCTGCACGCGCGCGACGAGAGCGACCGAGTTCACCGCCGCCGTGTTGCCCGTGGCCTCGAAATAACGCGTGACGTCCTGCGCGGCCGGCGCGGCAACGGTGACCTTGGGAGGCGGCGGCGCGGCGTATTGGTTATTCTGGCCGCAGGCGGCGACGCCGCCGGCAACGGCGAAGAGGAGCGCCGTGCGGAAAAGCCAAGGGAGAGGTGTGGCAAAAGCCATTGGCCGAACTCTTCTGAATATCTTGCGAAAGCCGGATGGTGACGGAATCAATGCCGTGATGGAGCGGCGGCGCTACGATCCGATTTCAGTCCCTCATTGGCAAGCCCAAACATGACACGGAAATGCAATCGGCGCCATGACGGCGCCGATTGGTCGGTCTATGCGGCAGAATTCGAAAAGACGCGCTACGAGCTCTGATCGAGCACCGTCACGGCGCGGCGATTTTGCGACCAGCAGGAAATATCGTTGCAGATCGCGACCGGCCGTTCCTTGCCGTAGGAGATCGTGCGCATGCGCTGGGCCGGGATACCGCGCGAGACCATGTATTGGCGGACGGTCTCCGCACGGCGCGCGCCGAGCGCGATGTTGTATTCGCGCGTACCGCGCTCGTCGGCATGGCCTTCGATGGTGAAAGCGTAGCGGTTGTAGTTGTTGAGCCACTGCGCCTGCTTGTCGAGCGTCGCGCGCGCCTGCTCGGTCAGCTCGGACGAATCGGTTTCGAAAAACACGCGGTCGCCGACATTGACGACGAAATCCTGCTGACTGCCGGGCGCCGCAGCGCCGGCCATTCCCGCAGCCTGATCGGCATTCTTGGCGCAGCCCGCGATCGCGAGCGCCGCCATGACGACAGCGGCGAACTTGGCGCCGCGTATCATATTCGCCACGTTCATTCCGGTGCCTCCATATTTACACTACAGCCGGACATGTTTGGTCTCACGCGGGTCTAGCAGCGCCTTCGTTAAGCGAAGGTTCCGTCAACCTTGATGCAGCCTTGCAAAGATGCCTCGAACCTCGGGATTTCCCCGAAAGCTTTTGCAATGGTTAATGAGGCGTCAATGCGGCGACTATGTGGAACCGCGGACAGTTATGTGGAACCGCCGACAGTTATGACAGGAGCGGCGACCATGCCGGATCCGAGGCATAGCTCGGAGTGGGAACCCGCTGCTCGTTGCGCCCGGATATGTCGATCGTGAACAGCGAAGGCCCCGCGCTGCCACCGGGGTCGCGGAAGAACATGATCACGCGGCCATTCGGCGAGAATGTCGGGCCTTCGTTGTGAAAGCCCTCGGTGAGGACGCGTTCGCCGCTGCCGTCCGGCTTCATCACGCCGATGGCGAATTTGTCCTGCGCCTGCCGGGTATAGGCGATGTAATCGCCGCGCGGCGACCAGACCGGTGTCGAATAGCTGCCATCGCCGAAGCTGATGCGCTGCGCCTGCCCGCCGGTCGAGGCCATGACATAAATCTGCTGGCGGCCGCCGCGATCGGATTCAAAGCAAATCTGCGAGCCGTCGGGCGAATACGACGGCGCGGTGTCGATCGCCGGCGTGTCGGTGAGCCGCGTCGTCGCCTTGGAGCGCAAATCCATTACGAAAATGTTGGAGTTCGATCCCTCCTGCAGGCTCATGATGACGCGCTGGCCGTCCGGCGAGAACCGCGGCGAAAAGCTCATGCCGGGGAAATTGCCGACGACTTCGCGCTGCCCGGAATCGATGTTGAACAGGTAAACGCGGGGATCGCCCTGGCCGTAGGCCATATAGGTGATCTCCTGGGTGGAAGGCGAGAACCGCGGCGTCAGCACGAGGTCGTCGCCGCGCGTCAGGTAGCGCACGTTGGCGCCGTCCTGGTCCATGATGGTGAGCCGCTTGATGCGGCGCTCCGCCGGGCCGGTTTCGTCGATGAAGACGATACGGCTGTCGAAATATCCGCCGTTGCCGGTAAGCCGCTCGTAGATGGCGTCCGAGATGATGTGAGCAATGCGGCGCCAGTTGTCGGGCGTCGTGACATATTGCTTGCCGTCGAGCTGCTGTCCCGCCAGCACGTCCCACAGGCGAAAGTTGGCCTGCAGGCGGCCGTCGCTCTGCCGCGCCACGCGTCCGGTGACGAGCGCCTGCGCATTGATCGTGCGCCAGTCGGCAAACTGCGGCACCGCGTCAACGCTCGTGATCGTTTCGGTGAAGGCGGCCGGATCGATCGGCGCGAACAACCCGCTGCGCTGCAGATTGCCGGTGATGATCTGCGTGACGCCCGAAGCGACATCGGCGTCGTCCGGACCGCCGGCAATGAACTTGGAAATTGCGATCGGCAGCGGCTGGAAGTTGCCCTCGGTAATGTCGAGCCGCACCACGGCGGCAGCGGAGCGCGGCAGCAGTGCGAGGCCTCCGGCGGCGGCGCCCAGCGCGAGCGTGCGGCGGCGGGTCGGGGAAAAGTCGGGTCTGGGACGGATGATCATGATGTCCGGTTTCGCGTGTTCAGCCGCCGAGCAGTTCGTGCGGATCAAATTTGAGCTCGATGTCTTTCCATTGATCGTAATGTTCGGGCTTTAGCATCGTGAACGGCTGGCAAAGCAGAAGCGAGCGCTTTGCGCTCTCGGCGAGAGCCGGCCCGAGCGCTGCGGCCGTGCCTTCGACCAGAACCGGTTCCTGCGCCACCGTCGCATCCGGCTTGAACAGGACCCGAAGCACGACATAGAGCTTGGAATTGGCGTCGATGCCCGGCGGCGGGCTCCAGCAGCTCGAAATGCGCGCCCGCAAGGCGTCGATCTCGCTCTGCGAAAGCTGCGCACCTTGCGCGCCGGCAGCGGCGCCGAGCGTCGGCTTGTCATTGATCGTATCGGCGGACGCGGTCTGACGCTGCGGCTCGCGCTTGTCGAGCAGCTGCGCGACCTGATTGGCGTCGAACTTCGCCGACGTCTTCGCCTGTTGCGGCGCCGGCTTGTCGGGCTGCTTCGGCGGATCCTTGGGCGTATCTTTCTTCAGAAGATCGGCGATCTGATCCGGCTTGTATTCCGGCGGCTTCGGCTTGTCGGGCTTGTCCGCCTGCTTCTGCTGCGGTTTCGGCTCGGGCTTCGATTGCGAAATGTCGGTCGTGATCGCCGGCTTGTCGGCGACTTTGGGCGCGAGCTGGTCGACCGACTTTTCCGCGTCGACCTTGTCGGCCAGCGGCTTGAGATCGGGGATCTTCAGCTGCGGGGCGTTTTTGACGCCCTTGGTCATCTGCGTGAAATCTTTGTCGGAAATGAACGATACCGGCAGCGTCGCGACCGGAGGCGCATCGATCGGGTGCGCTGAAATCGCCAGGACGCCGCAGATCAGCGCCAAGGCGTGACCGACGCACGATATTGTCAGACCCGACCTCATTGCCCGCTCTGTTCGACCTCGGTGACGAGCGCGACCCGGTGATAGCCGGCGCCCGAAATCCGGCCCATCACACGCATCATCAGCCCGTAGTCAACCTTCTTGTCGCCGCGCACATAGATGAGCTCGTTGGAGTTGCTGTGGCGCGCATCGATGATCGCCTTGAGCTTGGTCACGAGATCGTCGAGACCGATCTCTTCCTTCTGCAAATAGATCTTGCCGTCGACGTTCACCGAAATCGTCAGAGGCTCGTTGTTCTGCTCAAGCGCCTTGGCCTGGCTTTGCGGCAGGTCGATCGGCACGCCGACCGTGAGCAGCGGCGCCGACACCATGAACACGATCAGCAGCACCAGCATGACGTCGACGAACGGCGTCACGTTGATCTCGCTCATGACGGCGCGACGCCGCCCGCGCCTGCCGCCGGTCGAGGACGCGCGAATGATGCCTGCAGCCATCCCCTGCCCTCAACCGCGCTCGTCGATCTGCCGCGACAGGATCGCCGTAAACTCGTCGGCGAAACCCTCCAGCCGCTGGGCCTGCCGGTTCACCTCAGTAATGAACTTATTATAGAAAATCGTCGCCGGAATGGCGGCAACGAGGCCAATTGCGGTCGCAAACAGCGATTCGGCGATGCCGGGCGCAACCACCGCCAGCGACGTGTTTTGCGAGGCCGCGATGGACTGGAAGCTCGTCATGATGCCGGCGACCGTGCCGAACAGGCCGATGAACGGCCCCGCGGAGCCGACCGTCGCCAGCACCAGAAGCCGCCGCTCCATATGCTCGACCTCGCGCGAGATCGTGACGTTCATGACTTTTTCGATGCGCATCTGCAATCCGGCGAAAGAGCGCGCGTGGCCCTCAAGGCTGCGCTTCCACTCCCGCATCGCGGCAACGAACAAGGCCCCGGTCGAATGGCCCGGCTGCGCGGCAAGCGATTTATAAAGCTCCTCGAGCGACTGGCCCGACCAGAAAGCCTCCTCGAAAGTGTCGCCGGAACGACGAAGCCGTGAAAATAACAGCGTTTTGTCGATGGCGATCGCCCAGACCCAGACCGAGCACACCAGGAGCCCCGCCATCACCGACTCCACGATCCAGTGGGCGTGCATGAACAGGTGAAAAAGCGACAGATTTCCGGAGGTCAGCGGTGCGACCGACGTTCCGATGTCGGCTGGATTTATTGGAGCGTCCCTTTCGGCGGTCCGGCCGCAAAAGCCGAACCGGGGCTAAAACTCGAGCCTTGACCGGAGCGGCGCCCAGCGCCGGAACCAATGGATCAAGGAGGGCCCGCCGCTTCGCGCGCTGACCAAGACCCGAAATTTCACGAGGACTCGAGCCGGACCCGTCACCGGCGGCCTGAAATCATTCGCGAAACTTGACCAAACTAGGGCGCAACACCGGTCGATGCCGCCTAACGAAGCCCGACTGTGCTTAACGGAGGGTTAAAACGGGCCTGCACCGCATCAATTCCGGCCGGTGTCGCCCCCCTCCAGGGCGATCTGGTCGTAATCGGCTTTCATGGCGATCCGCAGCGGCTTCGGGATCGGCCGCGCCCGGCCGCCGCTGACGAAGGCGACCCGCACATGGGCTTCGACCAAAACCTCGTCGCCGCGCATGACCCGCTGCAGCACCGTCGTCGAGGCGCCCTTCACCTCCTCGGGTTCGGTCACGATATCGAGCACATCGTCCATGCGCGCCGGCTTGAGGAAGTCGATATTCATCGAACGCACCACGAAAGCAAAACCCGGCGCCTCTTTTTCCGCCTCCTCGAACAAAGCGCGATGGTCGGCCCCGATCAGGCGCAGATAATTGGTCCGCCCGCGCTCCATGTAGCGCAGGTAATTGGCGTGATAGACGATGCCGGTGAAATCGGTGTCCTCATAATAGACGCGCACGGTAAGCACATGGCGGCCGTCGCGGATTTCGCCGTCGAGAAGAACGCTGGTCATTACACTATCTCCACGGGACTCTCTGCTCCATCGCGTGTTCCCAGTTCTTGCCGTCGAACTGATGCACCGTGATGGCGCCGACATCGACGCCGTCGAGGCAGCGCACATTGACGTCGATCTTGTCGGGATCGGAGCGCGGCACGTAGAACGGATGAATGCCGCATGTCGCGCAGAACGTATGCTGCGCGGTGCCGGTATTGAAGCGGTAGGTCGTCAGCGCGTCCTTGCCGCCGAGAAGCTCGAACTGCTCGGGCGCGACGATGAGATGCAGGAAGCCTTTCTTGGCGCACACCGAGCAATTGCAATAAGTCACGCGCGACAAATCCGCCGTGACGCGGAACCGCACCCGCCCGCAATGGCAGCCGCCTTCGTAAGTTTGCGGCATTGGATCAGTCATCCTCCGACCCGAACAGCCCGAACTGCGAAGCATCGCGCGACGGTTCGGCAAGGCCGAGGTGCCGAAAGCCGTGGGCGGTCATCAGACGCCCGCGCGGCGTTCGCTGCAGCAGCCCGCACTGGATCAGATACGGCTCGATAATGTCCTCGATCGCATCGCGCGGTTCCGACAAGGCGGCGGCGAGCGTCTCGACGCCGACCGGGCCGCCCCCATAATTCATCGCGATCGTCGTCAGGTAACGCCGGTCCATCGCATCGAGGCCCGCGCCGTCGACCTCAAGCGCCGCCAGCGCCTTGTCAGCTATGGCGCGATCGATCGCGGATGCGCCTCCAACCGACGCGAAGTCGCGCACGCGGCGCAACAGCCGTCCGGCGATGCGCGGGGTGCCGCGGGCGCGGCGCGCGATCTCGTTGCCGCCGTCCGCGGTCAGCCCGATGCCGAGTACGCGCGCGCCGCGATTGACGATCTCTTCGAGCTCCGCCTCGGTGTAGAAATTCAGCCGCACCGGAATGCCGAAGCGGTCGCGCAGCGGATTGGTGAGAAGACCCGCACGCGTCGTCGCGCCGACCAGCGTGAATTTCGCAAGGTCGATCTTCACCGACCGCGCCGCCGGTCCCTCGCCGATGATGAGGTCGAGCTGAAAGTCCTCCATCGCCGGATAAAGGATTTCCTCGACCGCCGGATTGAGCCGGTGGATTTCGTCGATAAAGAGCACGTCGCGATCTTCGAGATTGGTAAGCAGCGCCGCGAGATCGCCGGCTTTGGCGATCACCGGCCCCGACGTGGAGCGGAAATTGACGCCGAGCTCGCGCGCGACGATCTGTGCGAGCGTCGTCTTGCCGAGCCCCGGCGGGCCGACAAACAGGACGTGATCGAGCGCTTCGTGCCGCGCGCGCGCCGCCTCGATGAACACGCCGAGATTGGCGCGGGCCTGCTGCTGGCCGATGAATTCGGCAAGCCGCTGCGGACGCAACGACGTCTCCGCCGCGTCTTCGTCGCGGCGCTCCGGCGTCACCAGCTTGCGTCCGGGCTTTGCGTTCACCGCTCGGGGCCTCTCGTATATTTGTTCGGCAACAGTTCCGTGATCGGCACCGCCGCGGGCGCGGTCCCGTTCGGCACGATCACGCGCGCCTTCGCATCATAGTCGAAGATCAATTCGCGGCATGCCCCGCATGGCGAGACAACCTTGATAGCCTGGTCCTTGTCGCCTGGCGGCGGATGGCGCACCGCGACAATCGTATCGATCCCGGCATCGCCCTGTTCGACGAGCGCGCGCCCGAGAGCCACGGCCTCGGCGCAGACCGCCATGCGGCCGAGATAGGCATCGAGATTGACGCCGGTGAATATCTTTCCCGACCGCGTGCGCAAGGCAGCGCCGACTTCCTGCCAGTCGTCGCGATAACGGCTCTTGATCGCCGCACGCGCCGCCGCGATCAGTTTCTTGTCTGCCGCATTCAATTTCACGGGCCGTTTCACTTCGCCAGTTCCCGCAATCCGAGCCGGATGAGCGCTGTCGTTTCCGCGCCTTCGCCGGCGCTTCGTGCCGCGGCGGCAATCGCGGCGGCGGCCTGCGGCAGCCCATAGCCGAGATTGACCAGGGCGGAGACCGCGTCGGCGACCGGCCGCGGCGCGCGCTTCTCGTCGAGCGCGCCGGATAGCCGCACCAAAGCCGGATCGACATCGGTATAGGCCGGCGCCTTGTCCTTCAGTTCGGTGACGATCCGCTCGGCGACTTTCGGCCCGACGCCGGGCGTGCGCGCCACCATCGCCTTGTCGCGCATCGCTATTGCCGAAGCGAGATCGGCAGGCTTGAGCGTGCCGAGCACCGAGAGCGCGACTTTCGCGCCGACGCCCTGCACCGTCTGCAACAGCCGGAACCATTCGCGCTCGAGGTCGGTGAGAAACCCGAACAGCTTGATCTGGTCTTCCCGCACATAGGTCTCGATCGACAGCGCCGCCGGCTCGCCCGCGCGCGGCAATTCCTGCAAGGTGCGCACCGAGCAGTGCACCTGATAACCGACGCCGTTGACGTCGAGGATGACGGAATCCTCGGCGTAGGAGTCGATGATGCCTTTGAGCTTGCCGATCATCGCGCCGCCGCCTTTGCCGCCGCCACTTTGATGACCACGCTCCGCCGATGATGCGCGTGGGTCACCGCGATCGCGAGCGCATCCGCGGCATCGTGGGATTCCGGATCGGCCTTCGGCAACAGCACGCCGATCATCATCCGTACCTGCGTCTTGTCGCCATGACCGGCGCCGACAATGCTTTTCTTCACCAGGTTCGGTGCATATTCGGCGACCGGCACGCCGGCCCTTGCCGGCACGACCATGGCGATGCCGCGCGCCTGCCCGAGTTTCAGGGTCGCCTGCGCGTTGCCGTTCACGAAAGTCGATTCAACGGCGGCCTCGTCGGGGCGGAACTCGTCGAGAATGCGCATGAGCCCATCATGGATGGCGAGAAGCCGCACCGCGAGCATATCGCGATCGTTTGTCGTGACCGAGCCGCAGCCGAGAAAACCAAGCCGGTTGCCGGAAATCTCGACGATGCCCCAGCCGGTGCGGCGGAGCCCGGGATCGATCCCCATGATGCGAATCGGGCGTGTCATGCCGGCCGATTCATAGCATGGCGGCAATGCTCGGGCGTCCCTCGCCGGGCGAGGAACGCCCTGATAAGCAGGCGGTCGGCAACTTACCCCCGGAAACACCATGACACCCGGTCTCGGCCTCGCGCTCGGCGCAATGCTTTGCTTCGGCGTTGCCGACCTCATCTACAAACGGGCGGCGGCAGCGGGAATTTCGGCCGGGGAATACTCCATGCTGCAGCCGTGGACCTTCTGTCCCTGCATCACGCTTTATGCCTGGCTCACCGGCACGCTCGATCTGCATGCGTCCGCCTTATGGGGTTCGCTGGCGGGATTTTTCCTGCTGATCGCCGTTTACAATTTCGTCCGCAGCCTACAGGGCGGCGCGGTCAGCACCAATGCGCCGATCTTCCGGCTGAATTTCACGATCACCGCGGCGCTCGCGATCCTGTTTCTCGGTGAGACGCTGACCGTCACAAAGGCCCTGGCGCTGGCGTGCGCGCTTATCGCCGTCTGGCTTCTGCTTGCCGAGGCCGGAATGGAACGCGGCAAATTCCAATGGACCTCCGTGATCCGCGTTGTCATCGCGACGGTGGCGATGGCGCTGGTCAATTTCTTCTACAAGGTCGGGCTGCAGCACGGCGCATTGCCGGAAACTTTGATCTTCGCGCAGGGCTGGACCTTCGGCCCGCTGGCGCTCCTGGTGCGTCTCTATCAGGAAGGGCGATTGAACATCACGCCGGGCGCGTGGCGTTACGCGGTGTCTGCGGCACTGGCGCTTTTGACCGCCTTCATACTGCTCTCGCACGGCCTCGTCGTCGGCGCCGCAAGCGTGCTCGTTCCGGTCGCGCAAATGAGCTTCGTGTTGACGGCACTGCTCGGCGTGGCGATTTTCCGCGAACGCCTCGATTTGCGGAAATGCACCGGACTGGCCGTTGCCGTGGTCGCGCTGGGCTTGTTCGCGATCAGTTGATCGCGGCTGCGGCGAGATGACTCGTCATCGGCGCTGGCAATGCATTAGCATCCGGCTGCAATGCCGGGACCACAATCCAGAAAGCGCCGCGCCATCATTATCGGCGGCTCGATGTCGGGCCTGTTCAGCGCCGCGTTCCTGCGCCAGATCGGCTGGGAGTGCGACGTCTATGAGCGCTCGCGCGTCGAACTGGTCGGCCGCGGCGCCGGCATCACCACCCATCCGGAATTGCTGGCCGCCCTGGAAGCGTGCGGCGCCGGCACGCACGACCTCGGCGTCGAAGTGCCGAAGCGGATGGCGCTCGATCGGGCAGGGCCGCATTACCGAAGAGCGTCCGCTGCGCCAGATCCTGACGTCGTGGGACCGGCTGCAACGGCTGCTGCGCGCCACCATCGATCCCGCGCATTATCATCTCGGCTGGACATTCGAGCGCGTCGAGCAGGACGGCAGCGGCGTTCGCGTGCATTTCGACGGCGGCCGCGTCGAGCGCGGCGACATTCTGGTCGGCGGCGATGGCGTCCGCTCGGCGGTGCGCGGACAGGTCGCGCCCGAATTGCAGCCGATCTATGCCGGCTACTACATCTGGCGCGGATCGCCGAATGAAAGCGACCTCTCGCCGCGAACGCTGAAGGAAATCTTCCCGTATTTCGTGTTCTATTTGCCGCCGCGCCAGGAAATCATCACCTATCCGATCGCGGGCTTTGACGACGACCTGCGGCCGGGCCATCGCCGCTACAATTTCATCTGGTATCGCTGCGCCGATGCCGCGCAATTGCAGCAGATGAACGTGGACCGCAACGGCGTCCAGCACGAATTCTCGGTACCGCCGCCGCTGATCCGCCCCGAACTGATCGAGGCGATGTACGCCGATGCGCGCGACATCATGCCGGAGGTTCTGCTCGATTGCGTCATGACGATGAAGCAGCCCTTCATCACGCCGATCTACGATTTCACGGCGCCGCGCATCATATTCGGCCGCGTCGTCATGGTGGGCGATGCCGCCGCGAATGCCCGCCCGCACATGGGGTTCGGCGTCGCCAAAGCCGGCGGCGATGCGGCGGCTCTGGCGCGCGCATTGCGCGACCACCACGACGTCGATACGGCGCTGAAAGCTTATGACGCCGAACGTCAGCCGATCGGCAATACCATCGTGCAGCACAGCCGCAAGCTCGGCACCCACATGGGCGTCAATCTCAAGACTGAAGAAGACCGCCGCATGCACGACCTCCTGCAGACCGACGGCGCGATGCTGGACTGGATCGCCGTACCCAATTTCCTGGACGCCTATAAATGACCGAATTGCCGCAGCCCGATTACGCACGCGGCATGCGGCTTGTCGGCTATTGCGACCAGGGCGGCCGGCCGGACGGCGTACAGGTGATGGTCCATCGCGGCCATGCCTATGTCGGCCACATGTTTTCAAAGGGCTTTTCCATCCTCGATGTGCGCGATGCAAAAAATCCCCGCGCCGTGAATTATCTCGCCGCGCCGCCCAACACGTGGAACATCCATTTGCAGACCCACGGCGACCTGCTCCTCGTCATCAACGCCAGGGATATGTTCGCCGCCGCCGAATTCGCCGACGAGAAGGCCTATTACAAAGGCCAGCTCGGCCAGACTGTCGGCACCGCGACAGCCGCCCCGCAGGGCATCCGCGACTGGACGGCGGGGCTTGCCGTCTATGACATTGCAAAACCGGCCGAGCCGCGCCGCATCGGCTTCATGCCGGTCGAGGGCGGCGGCATCCATCGCCTGTGGTACACCGGCGGCCGCTGGGCCTATGCGTCCGCGCTGATTGACGGCTTCACCGACTATATCTTCATCACCATCGACATGGCTGACCCGGCGCGACCGCGCGAGGCGGGCCGCTGGTGGATTCCCGGCATGAATGCAGCCGCGGGCGAAACACCGGCATGGCCGGGCACCAGCCGTTACGGTTTGCATCACGCCATCATTCACGGCGACACCGCCTACGCGGCGTGGCGCGATGCCGGCATGGTGGTGATCGACGTTACCGACCGCACGAGGCCCGGCCTGATCGCGCATCGGGACGGCGCGCCGCCGTTCGGCGGCGGCACCCACAATTGTCTGCCGCTTCCGGATCGCGAACTCCTCGTCGTGCTCGACGAGGCCGTGCTCGATCATCAGGAAGACGGCATCAAGAATATCTGGATGTTCGACAATCGCGACAAATCGAACCCGGCCGGCATCGCGACATTTCCGCAGCCCGCCGAGGCCGACTACAGGAGGAAGGGCGGCCATTTCGGACCGCATAATATTCACGAGAACCGGCCGGGAAGCTTCGTCAGCGCGGACTTGATCTTCGCCACCTACCAGAATGCCGGCGTGCGGGTGTTCGATATCCGCGATCCCTGTCGGCCCAAAGAAACCGGCGCCTGGGTGCCGCCCGCGCCGGCGCGCATGATGGATCACCGGCCGAACCGCGCGCGGGTGATCCAGTCCGCCGACGTGTTCGTCGACGCCGCGGGATTGATCTACGCGACCGACTACAATGCCGGCTTCTTCATTCTGGATTATGCCGGCTAGGTTTTCTTCGGCGACCAGCGATACGCCTTGGCTGTCGCGCCGCCCATCAGCATCGCGCGCTCGCTGTCGCTGAGCCGGTCGGTTTTCAGGAACGGCCCAACCGCCTGCTCGTAATTGACGACGGCGAAGGCGCGCGTCCAGTCAGTACCCCACAGGCAGCGGTCGAAACCCCAGGCGTCGAATATGCGCGCGAGCGGATCCCAGATGTCCGGGAACGGATAGGGCTCTCTGGACAGCGTGCAGGCGCCGCTCACCTTGATCACCGCGTTCTTGCGCTTCGCAAGCTCGAGCACCTTCGGCAGATCGGCCCACGGCTGCGGCGGGGCCGGCGGCGTGCGCGGCTGGTGGATCGCGAGGTGATCGACGATGAAGCGCGTATCGGGATGGCGGTCGATCAGCGTCGCGCCCGCATCCACGTTGCCCCAGCACAGGATGTTGACCGGCAGATCGTGCTTCACGGCGGAACGCGCGATGCGGTCGAGACCGGGGTGCTTCGGATCGCGATCGCGGCCCGGCTCCTTGGTCAAAATGATGCGGATGCCAACCGTCCCGGGCGTGCGCTTCCAGTCGGCGACGACGTCGTCCACGGCGGGATCGTCCGGATCGACCGGCTTGACGATCGCGAACTTGCCGGGATGCGCCTTCTGCACTTCCACCGCATAACTCGCGTCATAGCGATACATGGAAAAAGCGGAGATGAAGATCGCGCCGTCGACGCCGACCTTGTCCATCGCCGCCACCATTTCGTCGCCGTTCACGTGCGGCGGCCAGTTCGGCACGCTGTGCCACGGCCGCTTCGGCGTGTTGGCTTCATAGACATGGACCTGGGAATCGATGATCGTCATCGCGCAAACTCCTCGATTGCAAAGAAAGTTCAGGACACCAGTATACGTTAGGACGCAGCAAGTGGCTCCATGCCGCTTTTTCTGATGGCTTGCGCCGCACGCGCAGATGAAAGCAGGTCGATCAGCCGCCGGGATAGTCCGATTTCCCCTGAACCTGCGACAATCGCGGCTGAGAACGTTTGCATGAACTGAATCTCCCGCGCGAGGCTGCCGGCAAATTCGACGCCGGGCGAGAGCAAGATTTCACTGTCCGGCATGACCGCAAGAGCCGCCTCTCCTGCGGCGACCATGGCGGCGGCGCCGAAGCCGCGCGGCGACGTTTTGACCTCGATCCGGTCCGCGATGCCGAGACGCGGAAAAAGCTCGGCCTTGAGCCAGATGCCGCTGGTGCTCGCCGGAACGGCAACGATTTAGGCTTTGAGCAGCGTTTGTTTGAAGGCTTCGGCAGTCCGCACGTCGGGCTTCGGCGTGCCCGCGCGCACCGCGACGCCCACGCCCACCCGCGCAAGGTCGACGTCGGTTCCGGGGACGATCCTGTTCGCAGCGATCAATTCGGCAAGTCCTTCCCGGGACAGGATCACCACGTCGGCCGGCACACCACGGGCAAGCAGCGCGGCAATCGTCTGCGGCCCGGCGCCCTGCGACGCACCGGATGCCGTCGTGACCTCGACGCCGTTTGTTTGCTCGAATTCGGGCAGCAATCGCTCGTAGGCCCCGGAGAACCCGCCTGAAATCAGAACGTTCAAATGCGCGCGGGCGTTCGCCATGTTTCAAAAACCCGGATCACGCGCTCATCTTGGCGACGACGGCGTCCGACACCTCGAAATTGGCATAGACGTTCTGCACGTCGTCGTTGTCGTTGAGGTTGTCGATCAGCTTGATGACCTTTTCGCCCTGGTCGTCGTCGACCGCGACGGTATTTTGCGGCCGCCACACCAGCGATGCCTTGCGCGGTTCGCCGAATTTCGTTTCGAGCGCCTTGGCGACCGAGCCGAAATGATCCTGCCCGGCAAAGACCTCGTGGGTGTCTTCGCTGGAGACCACGTCGTCGGCGCCGGCATCGAGCGCCGCCTCGAACATTATTTCGGCGCTGGCGGCCCCGGCGGCGTATTCGATGACGCCGACATGATCGAACATGAATGACACCGCGCCGGTTTCGGCAAGATTGCCGCCGCTCTTGGTGAAGGCCGCGCGCACTTCGCCCGCCGCCCGGTTGCGGTTGTCGGTCAGCACTTCGACGATGACCGCGATCCCGCCGGGGCCGTAGCCTTCGTAGCGAACCTGCTCGAAGTTCTCGCCGTCGTTGCCGGCCGCCTTCTTGATGGCGCGCTCGATATTGTCTTTCGGCATGTTCTCGGCGCGCGCCGCGATGATCGCCGCGCGCAACCGGGCATTCATTGCCGGATCGGGGGTGCCGAGCTTCGCGGACACCGTGATTTCGCGCGCCAGCTTGCCGAACAGTTTTGATTTCTGCGCATCCTGCCGCCCCTTGCGGTGCATGATGTTCTTGTACTGTGAATGTCCGGCCATGACCGCTCTCTCGTGTCCTGTCGTCACTGCGAGCGCAGCGAAGCAATCCAGTCCTGCGAAGGCTGGATTGTTTCGTCGCGCCGCTCCTCGCAATGACACTTTCTATAGGGCGACAGCCCTCTGAAACTCAAGTCCAGAACGCGGGCTTTGCCTGTTCCAAAGCGCCGCCGAGCCGCACCGCGCCGACGCGCGTTGCGAGCCCCGTCGCCGGATCGGTCTCGACGGCGACGCCGCAGAGCGTCGCCGGGCCCGTCGCCGGCTCGAACCGCGCCGACGACACCCGCCGCACGAAGCGCTGCAGCGGTTCTTCCTTCAACATGCCGATCACCGAGTTGAAATCTCCGGTCATGCCGACGTCGCTCATGAATGCGGTGCCGCCGGGCAGCACGCGAAGATCCGCCGTCGGCACGTGCGTGTGCGTGCCGACCACGAGGCTGGCGCGGCCGTCGCAGAAATGACCCATCGCCTGTTTCTCGCTCGTCGCCTCGCCGTGGAAATCGACAATGATGGCGTCGGCGCCCTTTTGCAGCGGACAGGCGGCAAGCTCGTGCTCGATCGCGGCAAACGGATCGTCGAGCGGCTCCATGAAGATGCGGCCCATGGCGTTGACGACGAGCACGCGCGATCCGTTCTTGGCCTCGATCAAGGCCGAGCCGCCGCCGGGCGTGCCCGCCGGATAATTGATCGGCCGGATCATGCGCGGCGCGCGCTCGATGAAGACGAGCGCCTCTTTCTGGTCCCAGGCATGATTGCCGAGCGTCACCGCGTCGACGCCGGCATCGAGGAATTCGCGATAGATCGTTTCGGTGATGCCGAAGCCGCCGGCGGCATTCTCGCCGTTGGCGACGACCAGATCGAGCTTCCAGTCGCGCACAAGCTTCGGCAGCCGCTCAAGGACGATGGTGCGCCCGCTGCGCCCAACCACATCGCCGATGAAAAGGATGCGCATTTCAGCCGCCTCGCAGATCGATGATCTCGCGCTCGGTCAGCATGAGATCGAGGCGCGCGTCGTGGGGCGTCGTCGGCACGGCGGGAACTTCCTGGGCCGCAAACGCGATCCCTATGGTGGTGACAGCCTTGAGCCCGCGCAATCGCGCAATCGTCCTGTCGTAATAGCCCGCGCCATAACCGATGCGATGACCGGTGCGGTCGAAGGCGAGGAGCGGCACGATCAGGATATCGGGATCGACCTCCGCCGCATCCGCCTTCGGCTCGCGGATGCCCCACACGCCCGTGGCAAGCGGTTCGCCCCATTGCCAGGCGCGCATGGTGAGCGGCTTGCCGCGCCCGGCGACGACGGGGAGCGCAAGCTGCGCGCCCGCTTCCGCAAGCTTGCGCAGAAGCGGCAGCGGATTGATCTCGCTCTTGAGCGGCATGAAGCCGGACACGATCGCGCCCGGCGTTATTCTCAATGGAAACGGCCGCGCCGCGATCGCGTCGGCCGCGTCGTGGCGCACATCGCGCGGCAGCGCATCGCGCCGCGCCGCCGCCTCGCTGCGGAGCGCCGCCTTGGACTCATCGATATTGGACTTGTCGATATTGGCTGATGAATTCATGGTCAAACAGTGCGGAGCCGCGCCGGCCGTTGGAGCATCGATCCCGGGTTCCCTACGAATGTAGGTGGGCGCCATATGTCCGGGCCCACGGGCCCGGTCAGGGACAGCTCCCTAGTGGATCGATAAGGCCCCGAGAATTGGCTCCTGACGTACCGGGCAGCCCCGCATCGATAATGTAGTGCGCAACGGGCGAAGACGCCAATCGCCGCCTGCCGCTGCGTGCTCCTTCTCCCCGTACGCGGGGAGAGGGAGATAACTCACCCCAATGCGACGCCGCTTGTGGTGATGGACTGATTGAGCCTCTTGGTGATGCTTTCGACCCTTTCGGCCGCGGCGCTCAGGGCCGACGCGAGTGTGGCCTGGGTGGTCTTGCTGCGGTCGGATGCGGCGGCCTGGACCTGCTGCAAAGTGGCGAGTTCCTCCTCCAGCCGCTTGATGCGCAGCCCCGCTTCGGCAAGTTCATCGGCAACGGTGATCGCCGCCATCACGGTCAAGCGCGTGTCGCCGATCTCGCCGAATTTCGCGCGCAGCCCGTTGATCCGCCCGTCGAGCTCGCGCGCGAGCTCATTGAGGTGATCTTCCTGGCCGTCCTCGCACGCCATCCGGAATTGCCGGCCGTTGATGGTGACGTTGACCTGCGCCATTTCGTGTCCCTGTGCTCTCTCAGCCTTCCGTCTCAAGCACGCCGCGGATCGTCGCGATCGCCTGATCGATCCGCTGCGCGACGTCGCGATTGGCCGCTTCGAGCGCACGCGCGCGCGCCGTCGCCTCGTCGAGTTCGCTCGCCAGCCGCGCGCGATCGGAACCGAGCGCATGGACCTGGCCGGAAAGCGCTTCCTCGGCGCGGTCGGCGTCGCGCCGGCGCTCGGCCGCAGCGTCGAGCGCGTCGAGCGCCTGGGACAACCGCCGGGACGCGATTTGGATCGGATCGGTGTCGCTCATGCGGCCATCCGCGCGGCCATCCAGGGTGTCACACGAAACCGAAAATCGTGCGATGGCAACTGTTTATCGGAAGAACTTTACGTCGTATCGCGGGAAAGCGTCAACGGCGCGCGCGGCGGCCTGTGCATGACGGGCGCGGCGGGCGGAAGCACAATTGACTCAAGGGCCTCCCATGCTATCTGCCTGTTATCGCGGCCATCGCACCTGCCGCGCATGGCAAGCCCAATGACGATGCCGGATCGAATTCTCGCGGCGAGCGCTGCACCCGCCCAGGTTTCCCGCGTTGCCTCAACGGTCGCGAATCCGGCATCGCGCGCGGAGCACGATCTGATGGCCAACGCCATTCGCGCGCTGGCGATGGACGCGGTCGAGCAGGCGAAGTCGGGACATCCCGGCCTGCCGATGGGCGCGGCCGACATTGCCACCGTTCTGTTCACGCGGTTTTTGAAATTCGATCCGGCCGCTCCGTCCTGGCCGGACCGCGACCGCTTCGTGCTGTCGGCCGGTCACGGCTCGATGCTGCTCTACGCGCTGTTCTATCTCCTCGGCTACGAGAAGATGACGATCGAGGAGATAAAGCGCTTCCGCCAGCTCGGCTCGCTCACGCCCGGCCACCCCGAACACGGCCACACGCCCGGCGTCGAGACCACCACCGGCCCGCTCGGCCAGGGTCTTGCCAATGCGGTCGGCATGGCGATCGCGGAGCGGCATCTCGCCGCCGGTTTCGGCGACATCGTCGATCACGCCACCTATGTGCTCGTCTCCGATGGCGATCTGATGGAGGGCATCAGCCAGGAAGCCATCGCGCTTGCCGGTCATCTCAAGCTGCAGAAGCTGATCGTGCTCTACGACGATAACGGCATCTCGATCGACGGGCCGACGTCGCTGTCGGATTCCGTGGATCAGGTGAAGCGTTTCCAGTCTGCCGGATGGGCGGCGACGCTGATCGACGGCCACGATCCCGCGGCGATCGCGGCGGCGATCGAGACGGCACGGCAATCCGACAAGCCTTCGCTGATCGCCTGCCGCACCACGATCGGTTTTGGCGCACCGAACAAGGGCGGCACTGAAAAAGCCCACGGCTCGCCGCTCGGCGCCGAGGAAATCGCGCTGGCGCGGCAGAGGCTCGGCTGGACTTCGCCGCCATTTGAAATTCCGCCGGCGATCCTGTCGCAATGGCGCGCCGCCGGCGAACGCGGCAGGCCCGCGCGCGCGGCCTGGGAAAAGCGCCTTGCCGCGCTCGACAAGGACAAGCGCGCCGAGTTCGAGCGCCGCCTCGGCGGCGAACTTGCGAGCGGGTTGCCTGCCGCGGTCGCCGGCGCGAAGCAAAAACTCGCGGAGGCGCCGAAAGAGATCGCGACGCGCGCCGCGTCCGAACTGGCCCTCGACACACTGACCGTGGCGCTTCCGGAAATGATCGGCGGCTCCGCCGACCTCACCGGATCCAACAATACCCGCGCCAAGGGCATGAAGGTGCTCGATGCCGCGGATTATTCCGGCACGTTCATCCATTACGGCGTGCGCGAGCACGGCATGGCCGCCGCGATGAACGGCATGGCGCTGCACGGCGGCATCATTCCCTATTCCGGCACGTTCCTCGTGTTCTCCGATTATTGCCGGCCGGCGATCCGGCTCGCCGCCCTGATGGGCCAGCGCGTCATCCATGTGATGACGCACGATTCCATAGGCCTCGGCGAGGACGGCCCGACGCATCAGCCGGTCGAGCAGGTCGCGGCGCTCCGCGCGATCCCCGGCCTGAAAGTGTTCCGGCCGTGCGATGTGGTCGAGACCCTCGAATGCTGGCAGCTTGCGCTCGAAAGCAAAAATGGCCCGAGCGTGTTGGCGCTGACGCGTCAGAACCTGCCGCAGTTGCGCCTGGGATATGACGAACATAATCGCTGTGCCGCGGGCGCCTACGAGCTGATCGCCGCGAATGACGGCCTGCCCGTCGTGTCGCTGTTTGCCACCGGCTCGGAAGTCGCGATCGCAGTTGCGGCGAGCAAGCTTCTCGCCGCGCGCAATATCTCGGTGCGGGTCGTCTCGGTTCCCTGCTTCGAACTGCTGCTCGCCGCGCCGGAAGACGCCCGCGCCGCGGTGATCGGCGATGCCGCGGTCAATGTCGCGGTCGAGGCCGGCATCCGCCAGGGCTGGGACGCGATCATCGGTTCGGACGGCGCCTTTGTCGGCATGACCGGCTTCGGCGCCAGCGCCCCCGCCAAGGATCTTTACCGTCATTTCGGAATAACGGCAGAAAAGGTGGCCGAAGCCGCATTGGCTCTATTATGAAAGTCGCGGAACAATAATTACATAATAAAAAGGTGCTGCCGGGTGGCTCTCGCCGGCGGCGGAGGAGACCGGAATTATGTCTGTTCGCGTTGCCATCAACGGGTTTGGCCGCATCGGCCGCAATATTTTGCGTGCCGTCATCGAAGCCGACCGCGACGATATCGAAGTCGTCGCCATAAACGACCTGGCGCCGGTCGAGACCAATGCGCACCTTTTGCGTTTTGACTCCGTGCATGGCCGCTTTCCCGGCGAAGTCACGGTCAAGGGCGACACCATTTCCTGCGGCAATGGCGCGATCAGGGTCACTGCCGTGAAGGACCCCACGCAATTGCCGTGGAAGGAACTCGGCATCGACGTCGCACTGGAATGCACCGGCATTTTCACGTCGAAGGAAAAAGCTTCCGCCCATCTGCAAGCCGGCGCCAAGCGCGTGCTGGTCTCGGCGCCAGCCGACGGCGTCGACCTCACCGTGGTTTACGGCGTCAATCACGACAAGCTCACCAAGGCGCACACCGTCGTCTCCAACGCCTCGTGCACGACCAATTGCCTCGCGCCTGTCGTCAAGGTGCTCAACGACGCAGTCGGCATCGACAAGGGTTTCATGACCACGGTGCATTCCTACACCAACGACCAGCCCTCGCTCGATCAGGTACACAAGGACCTCTACCGGTCGCGCGCCGCGGCGCTCAACATCATCCCGACCTCGACCGGCGCGGCAAAGGCCGTCGGCCTCGTCCTGCCGGAACTCGCTGGAAGGCTTGACGGTGTCGCCATCCGCGTTCCGACGCCGAACGTCTCGGTGGTGGATTTCAAATTCATCGCCAAGCGCGCAACCACCACGGACGAGATCAACGCCGCGGTGAAGCGCGCCGCCGAGCAGCAGCTCAAGGGCATCCTCGGCTATACCGACGCGCCCAACGTCTCGAGCGACTTCAATCACGACCCGCATTCCTCGATCTTCCACATGGACCAGACCAAGGTGGTCGACGGCACGCTGGTGCGCGTGATGTCGTGGTATGACAATGAGTGGGGCTTCTCCAATCGCATGATCGACACCGCGGTGGCGATGGGCAAGCTCGCCTGAACCAAAGATCGCAGTCCGGCCAGCGCACTTCCATGCAGTCTTTCCGCAGCCTCGACGACGCCGACGTCAAAGGAAAACGCGTGTTGCTGCGCGTCGACCTCAACGTGCCGATGCAGGACGGCAAGGTGGCGGACGTCTCGCGCATCGAGCGCAACATGCCGACGATCGTGGAAATCGCCGATCGCGGCGGCAAGGTGATCCTGCTGTCGCATTACGGCCGGCCGAAAGTCCCGGATCCGAAGGAATCGCTGAAGCCGGTCGCGCTTGCGGTCGCGAAAATCATCGGCCGGCCCATTTCATTTGCCGCAGATTGTGTCGGCGAGGTCGCGGAAAAGGCCGTCGCCGCGATGAAGCCCGGCGATATTCTTTGCCTCGAAAATACGCGCTTCCACAAAGGCGAAGAAAAGAACGACCGCGAGTTTGCCGCGCAACTGGCGCGCCTCGGCGATATCTATGTCGACGACGCTTTTTCCGTCGCGCATCGGGCGCACGCTTCCGTCGAGGCCATCGCACATCTCCTCCCGGTACATGCCGGACGCGCCATGGAGGAAGAACTCGACGCGCTCGAGCGCGCGCTTCACGCGCCGGAGCGTCCGGTCACTGCGATCGTCGGCGGCGCAAAAATCTCGACCAAGCTCGATCTCCTGGGCAACCTGATTGCCAAGGTCGAGACGCTGATCATCGGCGGCGGCATGGCCAACACGTTCCTCGCCGCGCAGGGCAAGGCGATCGGAAAATCGCTCTGCGAAAACGACCTGATCCCGACCGCGCGCGACATCATGGCGAAAGCAAAATCGCTGCACCGCGCCATCGTGCTGCCGGTCGACGCCGTCGTCGCGCCGAAACTTGCGGCGGGGGTGCCGACGCGCGTGGTGAGCGTGGACAATATCGGCGCGGCGGACATGATCCTGGATATCGGGCCGCGCAGCGTCGAACAGGCCATTGCGGTGCTCGCCCGCTCCAAAACGCTGGTCTGGAACGGGCCGTTCGGCGCGTTCGAGCAGGAGCCGTTCGACAACGGCACGGTGGCGGTCGCGGAAGCCGCGGCGGAACTCACGGCGGACAAACGGCTTGTCAGCATTGCGGGCGGCGGCGATACGATGGCGGCGCTCAATGTCGCGGGCGTCACCGGCCGTTTCACCTATGTTTCGACCGCGGGCGGGGCGTTCCTCGAATGGCTGGAGGGCAAGACGCTGCCCGGCGTCGAGGTGCTAAAGACGCTCCGGACTCCCGCAGTCAGCCACGGATAGAGTATTATTCACCTCACGCATAAGACCCCGACGCTGCCGGACCGCCGGCGTCAACGAAGGATTTGGAGGGCGCGATGAATCTCAGCGAACTGAACAAGGTGGCGGAAGCGATGGTGGCTCCGGGCCGCGGCATCCTGGCCGCCGATGAATCGTCGGGCACCATCAAAAAGCGCTTTGACGCGCTCGGCGTGGAATCGACCGCCGACAGCCGGCGCGATTACCGCGAGATGCTGTTCCGCTCGGCCGAATGCATGTCGAAATATATTTCGGGCGTCATCCTCTATGACGAGACCATCCGCCAGAACGCCAAGGACGGCACGCCTCTGGTCAAGATCATCGAGAAGGCAGGCGCGCTGCCCGGGATCAAGGTCGACAAGGGCATCAAGCCGCTGCCCTGTTGCCCCGGTGAAGTCATCACCGAAGGGCTCGACGGCCTGCGCGAACGGCTCGCCGAATATCGCGGGCTCGGCGCCAAATTCGCCAAGTGGCGCGCGGTGATCGATATCGGCAACGACATGCCGAGCTACAATTGCATCAGCGCCAATGCGCAGGCTCTGGCGCGCTATGCCGCGCTTTGCCAGGACGAAGGCATCGTGCCGATCGTCGAGCCTGAAGTCTTGATGGACGGCGATCACGACATCGACCGCTGCGACAAGATCACGGAATGGGTGCTCAAGACCGTGTTCGAGCAGCTCTACTATGCCCGCGTCGCGCTGGAAGGCATCGTGCTCAAACCGAACATGGTGGTGCCCGGCAAGAAGTCGGCCAAGCGCGCTTCGGTCGAGGAAGTCGCGGAGAAAACGCTGCGCGTTCTCAAATCCTGCGTACCGGCCGCGGTTCCGGGCATCGCCTTCCTCTCCGGCGGCCAATCCGACGAGGACGCCACCGCACATCTCGACGCCATCAATAAAATGGGGCCCCTGCCCTGGCACGTATCGTTCTCCTACGGCCGGGCGCTGCAAGCCGCGCCGCAGAAGACGTGGTGCGGCAAAAACGAAAACGTGGCGGCGGCACAACGCGTTTTCAGTCACCGCGCCATGATGAACAGCCTCGCCACGCTCGGACAGTGGAAAGCCGACCTCGAGCGCAAGGCAGCGTGAACACGCAACGCTCGCGCCAGCGGCTTTATCTGTTCACGCCGCGCATTGACGATCCGGAACCGTTTTTGCGCGAACTCGATGCGGTGCTCGCGGCCGCCGACATTGCCGTGGTGCTGTTGCGGCTTGCCGATGGCGATGAGCGCGCGCTGATCAATCGCGTCCAGGCGATCGCGCCCGCCGTGCAGCGTCGCGATGTCGCAGTTTTGCTGGACGGCCACGCCGGCATTGCCGCGCGGGCCGGCGCGGATGGCGCCCATCTCACCGGAATCGAGGCCTTTGCCGGCGCGCTTGTGCTGCTCAAACCCGACCGCATCGCCGGCGCCGGCGGAATGCACAGCCGTGATGATGCCATGCTCGCGGGCGAGTCTGGCGCCGATTACGTGATGTTCGGCGAGCCCGGCCGCCATAACCGCTGTCCGCCGCTTGCGGAAACGCAGGAGCATCTGACGTGGTGGGCGGAGTTGCTCGAAGTGCCGTGCGTCGGTTATGCCGCAAGCCCGGACGACGTCGGGCCGGTGGCGCGGACCGGCGCCGATTTTGTCGCGCTGGGTGACTGGATATGGACGGATTCACGCGGCGCGGCCGCAGCAGTCGCGGCGGCGGCCGAACATCTCGCCGAGCCGGCTCCGCGATGAGGCGCGCCGCGCGTCTTGCGCGTGCGGCAATGCCGGCCGCGATACTGGCTACGATTTCTGCGCATTGCTGCGATACTGGCTACGATTGCCACATCCTTGCCGCGCCGACGGCCGCGCGCGCGGCCGAGCCTGATCTTGCTTTCGGCGCGTTCCAGCGCGGCTATTTCATCACCGCCTTTGCCGAGGCGACCAAGCGCGTCGAGGCCAACGGCGACCCGAAGGCCATGACGCTCCTCGCCGAGATTTACGCCAACGGACTAGGCGTGCCGCAGGACGACAAGAAAGCCGCCGAATGGTACAAGCTCGCCGCCGCGCGCGGCGATGCCAACGCGATGTTCGCGCTGGCGATGTTCGACCTTGCCGGCCGCGACGGCCCGCGCGATCGCGAGGCGAGCGCCAAATGGCTTGCGGCCGCGGCAAAGCTCGGCCACCCGCAGGCGGCTTACGATCTCGCGCTTCTCTACATCGAGGGACAATTGTTCCCGCGGGATTTTACGCGCGCCGCCGAACTGCTGCGCACCGCGGCCCAGGCCGGCAGCCCCGATGCGCAATATGCGCTCGGCACGTTCTACAAGGTCGGCCGCGGCGTGCCGAAGGACATGAAGCAGGCGGTGCAGCTTTGGGCGCAAGCCACGCTTGCCGACAACACCGACGCGGAAGTGGAATATGCCATCGCGCTCTACAACGGCGATGGCGTGGCGCGCAACGAGC
This sequence comes from uncultured Alphaproteobacteria bacterium, assembly GCA_963808205.1. Taxonomy (GTDB): domain Bacteria; phylum Pseudomonadota; class Alphaproteobacteria; order Rhizobiales; family Xanthobacteraceae; genus BOG-931. The sequence continues at coordinate 285,505 of CAWEER010000003.1, read as the reverse complement.
AGGCCGCCGCCGCGATATTTTTGAAAGCCGCGAAGCGCGGCAGCGCCATCGCACAGGACCGGCTGGCGCGCATCCTTGCCAGCGGCCAGGGCGCGCCGGCCGACCCGGTCCAGGCGACGAGGTGGCACATCATTTCGAAAGCCGGCGGCGAGACCAATCTCGAACTCGACGATTTCGTCGACAAGCTGCCCGCCGACAAACGCAATGCCGGCGTGCAGGCGGCAAAACCGTGGCTCGAGGCGATGAAAGCGGCGCAGCAGGAGCAGCAATCGCAGCAGACGCCGACCGCGCCGGCGAAGCCGTGATAAAGCCCTGTAGCCTGGATTGAGCGAAGCGAAATCCGGGAGAAAAAATCTCGCGCGGTTTCGACCCGCGATCATAATGGGGCGCGCATATCGCCGTTGCACAATAGTAACATATATGATACTTTATGGCTGAGCTCGCAATCAGGTTCTTTGTTGCGTTCGATGGCCGCGTTCCGGTCCAGGTGTGGCTCGATTCGCTGGACAGGGAAGCGCAGGCCAAGATTTCCGTCACGCTGACGCGGCTCGCGAACGGCAATCGTTCGCACGTGAAAGGACTCGGCAGTGGCGTCGCCGAACTGAAAGTGGACTTCGGACCGGGTTACCGGATTTATTTCGGGCAGGATGGCCCAACTCTGATCATCTTGCTTGCCGGCGGCACAAAAAAGCGCCAGGGCGGCGACATCGCAACCGCCAAGGTGCGCTGGGCCGACTATAAAGCGAGAAAGTCGCAACGCACCGCGGATGAGGCCGCACATGGTTCTGACACGTAGCTTCAAGGATTACATCAAGGCGAAGGTCGAATCCGATCCCGCTTTCCGGCAGGCCCTGTTTCAGGAAGCCGTGCAGACACTGATCTCGGGAGACGTCGACACGGCACGCGCCGTCCTGCGTGACTTTATCAACGCAACGATCGGTTTCGCGGCGCTGGCCAAAGCGACGGGAACGCCGTCCAAAAGCCTGATGCGCATGTTCGGGCCGAACGGCAATCCGACTGCGGCGAATCTGTTCGTCGTCATCGCCATTCTACAAAAGAAGACCGGTGTGCATCTCGAAGTGCGCGCGGTCGCGTCGGCGGCGTGAGACGGCGCCAATATCGCAATTCGGCTTTCTTGCGAGCCGAAATTCGTAAGATTGCCGGTCCGAATTTTCCTTCCGGACAAGTCAGTCCTTGCAATCGTAGAATGGGCTGGGCGCAGCGAAGCCCGCGCGGAATCACCGAAATGCGCACGCGGGCTACGCCTGCTGGCGCAGAAATAAAACGAGCGAAGGTGAGGCGCGCAATTGAGGTCACCAATCGTCACCGATTTGAGTTACATTCCTTCAGAATCATCCTCGCCCATAAGGGACGCCAGCCGGTGACGCGGCTGGCAGGGGCGGGAGCGGTTCCCGCGGGCAGAGGTTCGTCACCTCCGCTCCCGGGCGGTTCCGGGAATACGCCCGGCCGGCATCACGACCGGTCTGCGACTTATGTCGCTGGACTGGGACAGGTGAAAAGCGGGTAACGCCCGTTTAGAGCCGCGTCCCAGGAAGCGCGTCTGGAACTGAGCGGCGGCGTTGGTTCGCTGCCGCAAGCGCCGTGGTGGAACGCCGGCAGGCGAGCGCGCGACGCTTCGCGCGAGCCGCGCCCGTATGGCGCGGACCTTGGACTACGCGCCTTTCGGCGTTCCGCTTCCCTTTTTCGTCATTGCGAGCAACGCGAAGCAATCCAGTCGGGCGGCAAGGCTTCCGGCGGCAAGGTTCTGGATTGCTTCGTCGCTTCGCTCCTCGCAATGACCAATATCCTTGTAGTTTTTCAAAACTCGCGGCGCAAACACGCCGCGAGAACGGTGGAGCTTGCCTGCGTGCAAAAGAACCTGCGTGCAAAAGGCTGCGTGAAAGGAGAAAGACGAGCGATGACACGATCACGCAAAAAGACGCCAAATGAGAAACACTTCACCAAGCGGCGCACGGTCGGGGAAGGCCTGAAGCTTGCCGACGCGGCGCATGGCGCGGTGTGGCGGCTCTATTGCGACGTGTTCGGATTCTGGCGTGCGTGCGCGGGAAAGAAATGCCGCCGGCACCGGCGGTGTCTCGGCGAGCCGGCCGGCTGCCTGATGCGCGGCCTGCCCTCCGTTCCCCAGGCTTTGAGGCTTGCGGCGGCAAAGGAGGTGGCGGCGGGCGGTCCCCGGCGCGTGCCGCCGGCCACGCACATGGAATGGATCGCGCGCCGCGAGCCGCTGCCGGTGTTGACGGCATGGCGCAGCGGCTCGGGCGACGGCAACCTTGCGCCGAAGCGCGATGAAGGCTAGGCGAAGCAGCCATGCTCCACTCCGCAGTCATCAATGTCATGATCAAGGCCGCGCATCGCGCCGGCCGCAGTCTCAAGCGCGATCTCGGCGAGGTCGAGCATTTGCAGGTTTCCGTGAAGGGGCCGCGCAATTTCGTCACCGCGGCCGATCACCGCGCCGAGGCGATCGTGCGCGAGGACCTTGCCAAGGCGCGGCCGGATTACAGCTTTCTCGGTGAGGAAGGCGGCGCGCATGAGGGCAGCGACAAGACCCACCGCTGGATCGTCGACCCGCTCGACGGCACCACCAATTTCCTGCACGGCATTCCGCATTTCGCCGTGTCGATCGGGCTTGAGCGCGCGGGCGTGATCGTCGCCGGCGTCGTCTATAATCCGGCGAACGACGAGCTCTTCGTCGCCGAGCGCGGCAAGGGCGCGTTCCTCAACGACAAGCGCATCCGGGTCGCGGCGCGCCAGCGCCTTGCCGATGCCGTCGTCGCCTGCGGCCTGCCGCATTTGGGGCGCGGCGATCTGGTCCAGGCCCGGCACGAGATCGCCGCGGCACAACAGCATTTCGCGGGACTGCGCCGCTATGGCGCGGCGACGCTCGACCTTGCCTGGGTCGCCGCCGGCCGGCTCGATGCCTATTGGGAGCGCGATCTTGCGCCGTGGGATCTGGCGGCGGGTTCGCTGCTCGTGCGCGAGGCGGGCGGCTTCATCACCACGATCAGCGGCGGTGACGACATTCTCGCCAATGGCAGCGTCGCCGCCGGCAACGACACGATGCATCGCGAACTTTTGCGCCTGCTCAAGGAGGCAGGCAAACAAGCCGCGACGCCGTGACGGACGAAGCCGGCTTCACGCTGCGCGCCTACGACGCCCGCGACGAGGACGCCGCAATCGCATTGTGGCTGCGGACCTGGCAGGCGGCCTATCCGGACATCGATTTCGCCGCACGCCTCGACTGGTGGCGCGTGCAATGGCGCGACAGGCTCGTTCCGAGCGCAAGCATCGTTGTTGCCGAAGCGCGCGGCGGCATGATTGGTTTCGTCACCGTCGATCCGCGCACGCTCTATCTCGATCAGCTCGTGGTGGCGCCGGAATTTTGGGGCACGAGCGCCGGCGCGGTATTGATCGCCGAAGCCAAACGTATTTCGCCCAAGGGCCTCGATCTCGACGTCAACACCGATAACGCGCGCGCCATCGCCTTTTACAGGAAGCACGGTTTTGCCGTCACCGGCGACGGCATCAACGCATTCAGCACAAGGCCCGTTCATCACATGAGCTGGCGGCCGTGATCGTCATTGCGGGCGGAGCGAAGCAATCCGGATTCGGCGCACAAAGTCCGGATTGCTTCGTCGCTTCGCTCCTCGCAATGACGCTACGCGCCTTCGAATTGCAGCCTGGCCAGCCGCGCGTAGAGACCGCCCCTGGCGACAAGCGTCTGATGCGTGCCTTCCTCGACGATGCGGCCGTCTTCCATGACGAGGATGCGATCGCATGACAGCACCGTCGCCAGGCGATGCGCGATGACGATCGTGGTGCGCTGTTGCATCAGTTCGGCAAGCGCCGCGGCGACTTGCGTTTCGCTTTCGGCGTCGAGCGACGAGGTTGCTTCGTCGAGGAGCAGAAGCGGCGCATCGCGCAAAATCGCGCGCGCAATGGCGATGCGCTGGCGCTGGCCGCCCGACAGCGTGACGCCGCGCTCGCCGACCGGCGTGTCGAAGCCGCGCGGCAGCGCAGCGATGAAGGCCCCGGCATGCGCATGTTCGGCCGCGCGCGCGACGTCGGCATCCGAAGCGCCGGGCCGGCCGAAGCGGATATTGTCGCCGACCGAGGTCGCAAACATCACGCTGTCCTGCGGCACAAGCGCAATCCGCGCGCGCAGGTCGGCGGGATCGAGGTCCGTCAGCGGAACGCCGTCGAACGTGATGCGTCCGGACGCCGGATCGTAGAAGCGGAGCAGCAGATGGAAGATCGTGCTCTTGCCGGCGCCGGACGGGCCGACGATGGCGAGTTTTTCGCCCTGGCGCACCGCAAACGATACGGATTTCAGCGCCGACACGTTGGGGCGCGTCGGATAGGAGAAGACGACATCCTCGAACGCGGCCTCGCCGCGCGGCGGCGACGGCAGCACGCGCGGCTGCGCGGGACGTACGATCGCGGGTTTTATGGCGAGGATTTCGAAGAGCCGCTCCGCTGCGCCAGAAGCCGCGGCAATCTCGCCGCCGATCTCCGACAGCGAGCCGAGAGCACCGGCGCCAAAGACCGCGTAGAGGATGAATTGCCCGAGCCGTCCGGGCGTGATCTCGGCGCCAAGCACTTCGTGCGCGCCGACCCACAGCACGATGACCACGCTCGTGGAGACAAGGAAGATCGCGAGCCCGGTCAGGATGGCACGCGCACGGATGGAATGGCGCGCGGCTTCGAAGGCGCGCTCGACGGCGTCGCGAAAGCGCGCGATGCCGAGCCGCTCATTGGTGAAGGCTTGCAGGACGCGCACCGCGCCGATCAGTTCCGCCGCATAGGCCGAAGCGTCGGCCAGTGTGTCCTGCGCCGAGCGCGAGCGGCGGCGCACCGCGCGGCCGAACGCATAGAGCGGCAAGACGATGATCGGAATTGCGGCGAGGACGAAAGCCGACAGCCGCGGGCTCGTCACCACCATCATGGCGCTGGCGCCGAGGAACAGCACGAGATTGCGCAAAGCCACCGAAACCGACGAGCCGACGCTGGCCTTGATCTGCGTCGTGTCGGCGGTGAGCCGCGAAATCATTTCACCGGTCCTCGCCTCGTCGAAGAAGACGGCCGAGAGCGAGGTGAGATGCGCAAAGACATCGCCGCGCAGGTCGGCGACGATGCGCTCGCCGAGCGTGGTGACGAGGTAGTAACGCGCGGCGCTGGCAAACGCGAGCACACCCGCAACCGCGATCATGACCAGAAAGTAGTTGTTGATCAGCTCGATCCCGCGCGCGGTGAAGCCGAAATCGATCATGCGGCGCACCGCGACCGGCACGATCAGCGTGGTGAATGCGGCAAGGACGAGCGCCCCGAGCGCCGCGAGCGCCCGGCCGCGATAACGCCGGACATAGGGCAGCAGCGAAGCGAGCGGCCGTATCGTGAGCTTGCGCCTGTCGGCGGCGTCCTCAGCCGCAGGCGCTTGCGCCGGCGATGTGACCGAAGCCGGACCGGCCAATTCGCCGTAGGCAGGCAGATTTTGGCGGGCAAATTCATGTCCGGGCCCTTCACGTCCATGTCTTTCACGTCCATGTCCGGTCCGGATTAAGCTCTTGCGCCACGGCGCTTTTTTCGGCCGCCCCGCGGCAGAACGGCCGGACAATGCCCGTTGACCACGGCTCTGGCAACGCGTGGAACCACCGCAGCGTCTCCTTGTCCCGGAGCCAAGACCGCGTTATACAGCGGCCAAATTTTCCCGAACCGATAGCCGAAAAAACCCATGAAATCCGACACCCACCCCGATTACCACACCGTCAAAGTCCTCATGACCGACGGCACCGAATTCACCACGCGCACGACTTGGGGCAAGCCCGGCGACACGCTGCATCTCGATATCGACCCGAAGTCGCACCCGGCCTGGACCGGCGGCCAGCAGCACCTGCTCGACCGCGGCGGCCGCCTGTCGCGCTTCAACAAGAAGTTCGAAGGCTTCCTCAAGAAATAGCCGGCGCGGGCTTTGACGGCCCCGCGAGAAGTGGCCGCGCGCACCGCGCGCGGGTCCAGTCGTGTCCGAGACGAAACGCCGGTCTATTTCGGCAGAAACTCGTTGGTGAACGTCGACGGAAAGTTCACCTGCTGTGGCCCTTTCGGCTGCAGATAGGCAAATGTCGCGCGCGCTTGCGCTTCGCTCATGCGGCCGTCCGCCGACCAGATCTTGCTCACGATGTCGTAGGCCTGATCGTTGGTTTGCGGCGTCATGGTCGCGTATTCCAGCGCCATATCCGCCTTGCCGCGAGCCGGATCGTTCTTGAGAATCTTTGCCGCGTCGGCAAAGACCTGCGCGACCTTGCGCAGCAGTTCGGGCTTTTCCTTGATGTTGTCCGGATGCGTCGCCAGCACCATGAACAGGATATCGCGCAGTTCCGGCACTTCGCCGTTCATCACGTTCAGGTAGATTTTGCCGGCACCGCCTTGCTGCACAAGAACGCCGGCCGGCTCGAACGGCAGCGCAGCATCGATGATGTCACGCTGAAAGGCGGCGACATAGGACGGCGCTTCCGCACCGAGATAGACGCTCGTGATATCGCCCGGCAAAGTCAGTCCGTATTTCGTTGCCAGGAAGCCGAGCATTTTTTCTCCAGAACCTCCCGCGGACGGCATGGCGACACGCGTGCCCTTGAGACGCTTGATCTTGTCTTCCACGTTCAGTTTTTCGGATCCCGCCATGAGCTTGTCGCTGGCGATCACGTTGTTCACCGGACGATTGGCGATGTTGAAAAAAGCGACGATCTGCCTGCCTTGCACCGCCGACGTCAGGATGTGTTCGTAGCTGACGATCGCGACGTCCGCCTGCTTGGTCAGCGCGGCCTGCAATGCCAGCGGACCGCCCTGCACGAACGAGACGTCCGGCTCCAGGCCGTATTTCGCAAACAGTTTTTCGTGCATCGCGACGTAAAGCGCGCCGGCGTAATAGCCGTGCCCGATATTGGTGATCTTGACCGTCTCTGCGGACGCTCCCCGGGACACAGCCAAAGACAGCAACACGGACGCCGTGACGGCCGCCCATTTCAGAATTTTCATATCGCTTCCTCCGTTCGTGTTTTTTGCCGTCAGCGGCTGACGATCCGCCAGCGTTCGAGCCGAGCCTCCACGAGATCCACCATTGCATTAAGCGCCATCGCCAATAAAGCTATGACGATCAGGACCGCAAACACACCCGCGGTATCGAATTGCGCGCCCGATAATTGCACGAGATAGCCGAGGCCGCGATTGGAAGCGATCATTTCGCCGAGCACCGCACCGATCAGCGCATAAGGCACCGAAACGCGCAAACCCACGAATAGCCAGGATAGCGCCGAAGGCAGGATCACCTTGGTGATGACCTGAACGCGCGTTGCGCCCATCAGCCGGGCCGTATCGATCAAGTCCTGATCGACCTGCCGGACACCGGCGAAGGTGTTGAGAAAAACCAGGAACAGAACGAGCGCCGCGGCCAGCGCGATCTTCGATTCGATGCCCAGCCCGAACCACAGAACGAACAGCGGCGCCAGCGCGACCTTCGGCAATGCGTTGAGCGCATAGAGATACGGATTGAGCAGCCGGCTGGCGAAAGGAGAGACGCCGAGCCAGATGCCGAGCACGGCGCCGGTGACCGAGCCGAGGATAAAACCGCCAAGCGTCGCGTATAACGTGGCCCACAGATTGAGGAAAATCGATCCGTCCAGAATCCAGACCCACAACCGGCGGAAGACGTCGATTGGATTCGAAATGAAAAAATTGTCGACGAGACGCCCGGAAATGCCCTGCCAGGCAAACAGAAACGCGGCCCCGAGCGCGATCTGCCACAGCACCATGCCGACGCCGCCGGTCTCGCCCGGCGCATCGCTCGCGGTGAGATCCTGATCCAATGACGTCACACGCGTTCCTCGTGATATTCGACGCGCAGGCGCTCCCACAGCACGTCATAATTTTCCTTGAATTCGTTGGTGAAACGGACATTGAGCACGTCGCGCGGGCGCGGCAGCGAAATCTTCTGCTCGAGCGCGATCATTGCCGGCCGCCGCGTGCAAACGATGACGCGATCGGCAAGCGTGACCGCTTCCATCAGGTCATGCGTCACAAAAATGACGGTTTGCCCCGTCTCCGCCGCGAGCCGCAACAATAAATCGTGCATGGCGAGCTTGAGCTGCGCATCGAGCGCTGCAAACGGCTCGTCGAGCAGCGCCGTCTCGGCGCCATAGAGCATCATGCGGGCGAGACAGGCGCGCTTGCGCATGCCGCCGGACAACTCGCTCGGAAAGCGCGTTTCAAACCCGTCGAGGCCGACGTCCTTGATCGCCACATCCGCGCGCGCCATTCGTTCGGTTCGGGCGACGCCGGCAAGCTCGAGGGGAAACGCAACATTGTCGCGCACATTGCACCACGGCAGCAGATTATCTTTCTGGGTCATGTAGCCGACGTCGGTATTGACGCCGGTCACCGGCGAACCCTTGTACACGACCCGGCCTTCGCTCGGCGCGTAAAGGCCTGCGATCATATTCAGAAGCGTGGACTTGCCGCAGCCGCTTGGCCCGATGACGGCTATGACCTCGCGCCGCTCGACGATCAGGTTGAAGCCGCGCAACGCCTCGACAGTCGAATCGCCACGCTTGAAGGATTTGGAGACGTTTTTGATTTCGATCATTGCAGCCGAGACTTCTAAAATATCGAACGCTGGTGGCCGCCATCGACGTCGATATTTGCCCCCACGATGAAACCGGCCCGTTCCGAGGCCAGAAAAACCACGGCATTGGCGATGTCGTCAGGCGTGCCCCAGCGTCCGAGCGGCACGTCGGCGCCCCAGCGCGCCTCCTGCTGCTCAAGACTGCGGCCGAGGAAGACTTCGTTGTGCAGCGTCAGCCCTTCGGTGAGCGGGCTTTTGATCCGGCTCGGACAGACGGCGTTGACGAGAATATTGTCGCGAGCCACATCGTCCGAGAGCGATTTCACGAAAGCATGCTGCGCCGCATTGGTGATGGTCGAGGCGATCGCGTTGGCCTGAGGGACTTTGCCGGTCTGGCCGATAACGACGATAAAACGCCCACCGCCTTGCCGGCGCATATGCGGCACGACCCGTTTTGCCAGTTCCCACGGACCGAGCACCTTGGTTTCGATGTGTCGCGTCAATTCCGCGGTTTCGACCTCTTCCAGCCGGCCGGCAAGGTGCGTACCGGCATTGCTGACGACGATGTCGATACGGCCAAAGGCGGCGACCACGTCTTCGACCAGGCGAGCGATCTTGGCGGGATCGCGCAAGTCGACGGAAAAGCCGCGCGCGCCGGAAATTTCTGCCGCCGCGGCATCGAGTTTCGCGCGCTCGCGACCGGCGATTGCGATCTTGGCGCCCTCACCTGCCATTTTGCGAGCGATGGCAAGCCCGATGCCGCTACTGCCGCCCGTGATGAGCGCCACCTTGCCGCCCAGGCCCAATTCCATGATTTTCCCTCAGCCGAAAACGTAGCGGTGATAACCGCCGTCGATGCTGACCGCGCTGCCGGTGACAAAGTTTGCGCCGTCGGACAGCATGAACGTCACCAGATCTGCCACTTCTTCCGGCGTTCCCGTGCGGCCGAGCGGATTGGCGCGCGAAAAACCGCCGGCGGCGGTCGCGCGATCCACCTTGCGGTCGCGCATTTCCCTGTCGATCAGCGACGCCAGAAGCTCCGACTCGATATATTGTGGGCACACGGCGTTGACGCGAATATTGTCGCGCGCCACGGCGTCCGCGACGGATTTCGTCAGCGCCATACAGGCCGCGTTGGTCACGCCTGATGGAAATCGGTCGGGATGAGGATGCCGCGCCGCCTGGCCGATGACATTGACAATGCGTCCGTCGCCTTGCCGGCGCATGATCGGCAGCACGGCACGGATCATGGCAAAGAAGCCGAACACCTTGTCGCGCAATTGCCGCTCAAGAATATCGAGCGTCGTGCTGTCGACCGTGCCGCGCAAGTGTGTTCCGGCATTGTTGACCAGAATATCGATGCGACCGAAGGCTGCCTCCGATCGAGCTATGAAATTTTGCACAGCAAACTCGTCGGTAACGTCGGTCGGCACGCCGAGGACGGAATTAGCGATCGCACCGTTGCCGTTTGCCTTTCCGCCGTCCCGGGAAAGATCGGCGACGGCGGCATCGAGACGAGCGCCGTCCCGCGCGCAGACCGCGACGCGACAGCCCTCGTTGAGCAATGATTGCGCAATGGCCTTGCCGATTCCGCGCGAGCCGCCCGTCACCAGGGCAACCTTGCCGCGCAACCCGAGGTCCATTCTCCCACTCGCATTCTTATGATGATGTATTTGCGCAAATACTCTATGGACGGTCCCACGGCGTCAAGCCGAAGGGAAGGAAGCGACCATGGACTTAGGCATCAAGGGCCGGCGCGCGATCGTCACCGGCGGCGGCAGCGGCATCGGCTTCGAAACGGCGCGGCAATTTCTCGAGGAAGGCGTGCGTGTGCTGATCGCCGGACGCACTGCCGACAAGATCAACAAGGCGCGCGACGACCTGGCCAGGAAAACCGGCGGCGAAGTGCACGCCGTGCAAGCAGACATGACGAAGGAAGCCGACATCAAGCGCATGGTCGATACCGCAAAAGAAAAACTCGGCGGCGTCGACATCCTCGTCAACAATGCCGGCACGATGTATTCCGGCCGTTTTGCCGTACTCGATGACAACGAATTGAAGGCGCAGCTCGAAACCAAGCTGTTTGGATTTCTACGCGCGATCCGTTTGGTCTATCCGATAATGAAAGCGCAGAAATGGGGGCGCATCGTCAATACGATCGGCGGCGCCGGCAAGGAGCCCGATCCGTACATGTTCGGCAGCGGAATGACCAACAGCGCGCTGCTCAACCTGACGAAGTCGCTGTCGACCGAATTCGGCGAAGACAACGTCCTCGTCAACGCGATCTGTCCCGGCTGGGTCGCGACAAATTTGTGGATTCGGAACACCGAAGGCCTCAAAAAGGAACTGAACGTTTCGACCGAGGAAGAGGCCCGCAAGCTTGCGGCAAAGAAGAATTCGCTCGGCCGCATGGGCAAGCCGGAAGAGCTCGCAAACGCCACCGTGTTTCTGTGTTCGGAGCGCGCAAGCTATATTACCGGCGTGTCACTCAATCTCGATGGCGGACGACTGAAGAACCTTTGGTAAATCGCGGCGATTATCGGCAAGCAGGCGGCAGATCGGATGTCAGTCTTCAAAATCGGGCGCGCGACGATCACGCGGATCGAGGAGACCTATCAGCCGATCTACACGCCGGCTGAGCTGTTTCCGGCATGGACCGAGGCCCATCTTGCCGAGCACGCTCACTGGCTTGCGCCGGATCACTACGATCCGTCGAGCGGCAAGCTGAAGCTCAGCGTGCATAGCTGGCTGTTACAGATTGATGGCCGCAAAATTCTCATCGATGCCTGCTGCGGCAATCACAAATCGCGGCCGACGCGGCCGTGGTGGAACATGCTCGACACGCCATGGCTCGACCGGCTGGCCGCGGCCGGCGCGCGGCCGGACGAGATCGACCTCGTGATGTGCACGCACCTGCATCACGATCATCTCGGCTGGACGACGCAATTAAAGAACGGCCGCTGGGAGCCGACATTCGCCAACGCGCGCTATGTCTTCTCCAAGCCTGATTTTGAATATTTCCAGAAACTCGACAGCGATCCTGCCACTGCGCCGGCGGAGTTCGGGACGTTTCGCGAGTGCGTCGTGCCGGTGGTCGAGGCAGGCCGCGCCGATCTTGTCAGCGGGCCGCATCGCCTCAACGAATTCATCGAGATCCTGCCGGCCCCCGGTCACTCGCCGGGACATTTCGTGTTCAAGCTCGATGCCGGCGGCGAGCCCGCGATGCTGACCGGCGACGTCTTCCATCACCTGCTGCAGGTTTTCTACCCGGACTGGAATTTTCCGAAGAACTCGAATGCCGACGATGCAAGGCGAAGCCGCTGGCGGCTGTTCGAGGATTGCGCGGCAACGGGCGCGCTGGTTTTTCCGGGGCACGCCGGCGCACCGTTCGCGGGTTATATCGAGAAGTCGGGATCGTCGTTCCGGCCGCGCTTCCAGGCGAATTAAGGCAATGCGCTGTCAGGCGTCGGATTCGAACGCAGCCTTCAACAGCCCCCATTGCCGTTCAACGGGATTATCGGGCGCGAGTTTCGGCGCCGGCGCCGCGTGCATCGTGGCGTCAAGGCGGCGGACGTCGGCCTGCAATTTCGTCGACCGCACGATCAGTTCCTGCAGCCTGTCCGGCAACAGCGTCAGCGATTTGGCATCGCCCGGTTCACAGGCGGCGAGCCGCACCTTGCTTTTTTCCTTGCTGGCCTGGGCGAGCGTCATTTCGCCCTCCTTGACCGCCCGATGCAGCAAAAGCCACGAGGCAAGCTGCATCAGCCGCGTCGTCAGCCGCATGCTTTCGGTCGCATAAACGAGACCGGCGCTACGCTCGAGCTTCTTGGATTCCTGCCGCCCCGAACCGTCGAGATAGCTGGCCGTCTCCTCAACCAGGGCCATTCCGTCGCGAAAAAGGCTCGCGAACACCTGGGAACTCGCCAAACGCTCGCTAAAGGAGACCGCGCCGGTTTCCAACATACGCTTTTCAGACATGTACTACGCCTCACACAGGCGCCAGCATCGCGCGCGCGTCGCGAACTGTCCAGCGTTGCGGGGCAGGAAGCTGCCGACATAGTTGCCGGCCTCATTCGTTAATAAAAAAGAGCCGCCGTTGCCGGCGGCTCGAAGTTGATAACAGGGAGGCGTCAAACAGAGTGGACAGGAGCCACTCAATGTCCAGAAGATGGACAACACCTGTAATGAACGAGAAAGCTTAATGAAAGGTTAAGGAATCACAATAGTTTAGCAAATCTTTCTCCGATTCGAGGCGAGCATTGGCCTGCGTTACTGCCGCAACGCATTGAAAAGATTCATTTTTTGAAAAAAGCGTCGGCCGCTGATTTGACCGCCTGTTTCTTCCCCATATCGGCCTCGAGGCGGCCGATCTCATCCTTGAGGAGCGCGATCCGTTCGGTCAGTTCGCCGGCCGACAGGAGCGTCAAATCCTGCCCGATCTCATGCGCGATTTTCTTCTTCGGCTTATCGTCGTCATCGATCGCGGGCATGAGCCATCTCCTCCCCCCTCAAAATTAGCGGCTGGGGTGCCGCTTGTCACATCGTGGCGAAGGCCAATTTGCCGCGCGCCAAAGCGCCGAAAGAGCGGCAACCACGATTGCAAAATTGTCCTGACCCCTTGAAAGTAAACGGGAATATTCTTGCCCCGGGTTGGCGCGCGGGATACTAAGATCGCCATGACAGTTAAGCAGGCCAAGCCCGGCTTTGGCTGCGGGACGGGCGGTCGCGAATTCGGCGCAAAGCCCGGTACGAAGTCATTCAGGGGAACTGTGATCGTCGTGGCGCAAATGGCGCCGGCTGTCGGCCTCGGAGGGGTCTTTTGGCACTTTTGCGCGCCGCACGCCTGAGCGCACGGACGCTCCGCGCCCTTCCCGTTTGCGCGATTTTGGGCGCCGGCATCGCGGCGCTGTTTTGCGTTTCGGGCGCGCATGCGGTCGAAGCCGTCAACGTCCGCACCGACGCCGCCGCCATCGATCTGACCGACGCGATCGATTTTCAGCACACCGACGGCGACCGCATCCAGGTGTCGACGGCGCCCGGGCCGGACGGCATCATCCGCCGCATCGAGGTGCGCGCGCGCCAGGCCGGAACGAACTGGGCGGTGTTCGCGCTCGCCAATAACGGCGACGAGCAAATCGACCGCCTCATCGTTGCGCCGCATTACCGCATGGTCGGCTCGGGCCTGTTCTGGCCGGATCTCGGCCTCTCCCGCATCGCCTATATAACGCCGTCATCAGGCGATCCGCCGGAACGGCAGGACAATTCCGGCGCCGACGTTTTCCGCATCACGCTCGATCCCGGCACGGTGATCACATTCGTCGCCGAGTTGCGCACCGACAACCTGCCGCAACTCTATTTGTGGGAGCCCGACGCCTACAAGGACAAGGTCAATTCGCTCACGCTCTATCAGGGCATCGTCATCGGCATTGCCGGCCTCCTGGCGCTGTTCCTGACGATCCTGTTCGTCGTCAAAGGCAGCGTGATGTTTCCGGCCGCAGCCGCACTCGGCTGGGCGGTGCTCATCTATATCGGCATCGACTTCGGTTTCTGGCCCAAAGTCTTCGACATGTCGTCAGGCGCCGAACGGATCTGGCGCGCGTCGGGTGAAGCGATCCTCGCGGCAACGCTGCTGGTGTTCCTGTTCGCCTATCTCAACCTCAATCGCTGGCATGTGCGCTATGCCCACATCACCGTGGGCTGGCTCGCCTTCCTCGGCGCTCTCGTCGCGGTAGCGCTGTTCTCGCCTGCGATCGCGTCGGGCATCGCGCGCATCTCGCTGTTCCTTGTCGCCGTACTCGGCTTCGCGCTCGTCATTTATCTTGCAACGCACGACTACGATCGCGCCGTCATGCTGATCCCGACCTGGCTTTTGTTACTGGTCTGGGTCGTCGCCGCGGCGGCGACGGTGCTTGGCTTTCTCACAAACGACATCGTCGGACCGGCACTGCTCGGCGGTCTCGTCCTCATCGTCATGCTGATCGGCTTTACGGTGATGCAGCATGCCTTTGCCGGCGGCATGGCCAGCGGCATCGTGTCCGACGTCGAACGTCGCGCCTTGGCGCTGACCGGCGCCGGCGACATGATCTGGGATTGGGACGTGTCCGCCGACAAGGTGTTCACCAGTCCCGAGACCGAGACGTCGCTCGGCCTCAAACACGGATCGCTCGACGGCCCAGCCGCCAAATGGCTCGATGTTTTACATCAGCTCGACCGCGATCGTTTCCGCGCCACCCTCGACAGCGTGCTTGAACAACGCCGCGGGCGCATCGCGCAGGATTTCCGCATGCGTACGGCCGACGGACATTATTTGTGGTTCGCGCTAAAGGCGCGGCCGGTCGTCGGTTCGGACGGCGAAGTCATACGCCTTGTCGGGACGCTTACCGACGTGACCGAGATCAAGACCGCAGAGGAACGGCTCCTGCACGACGCAGTGCACGACAACCTCACCGGCTTGCCCAACCGCGAATTGTTTCTGGACCGGCTCGATGCAGTGCTCGGCTTCGCCAAGGCCGACACCACGATAAAGCCGACGGTCATGATCATCGATCTCGACCGCTTCAAACAGGTCAATGACTCTGTCGGCATGGCGGTCGGCGATTCGATCCTGCTCACGCTGGCGCGCCGGCTTGGGCGGCTGATCAAGCCGCAGGACACTCTGGCGCGCCTGTCGGGCGACCAGTTCGGCCTCATCCTGCTGTCGGAGCGCGATTCCGCGCGCATCACGGCGTTCGCCGAAACCATCCGCAAGACGCTTCGCGCGCCGATCACCTTCCGGGACCGTGAAATATTCCTCACCGCGGCAATCGGACTGACGCTCGGCGGCACCGAAACGCAACGCGGCGAAGAGATCCTCAAGGACGCCGAACTCGCGATGTATCACGCCAAACGCGGCGGAGGCGATCGTATCGACGTGTTCAAGGAGGCGATGCGGGCCCGCAAATCCGATCGCCTCTCGATCGAATCCGATTTGCGCCGCGCGCTGGAGCGCGAGGAAATCACCATCCTCTATCAGCCGATCGTGCGGCTCGAGGATCGTTCGGTGGCCGGCTTCGAGGCCCTGGCGCGCTGGAACCATCCAAAGCTCGGCCGCGTCTCGCCGATGGAATTCATCAGTATCGCCGAAGAGACCGGGCTGATCGTCGAGCTTGGCCTTTTCGTGCTCGACCGCACCGCCCGGCAGCTCAGCACCTGGCAGCGCACAGTGCGGCATCGCGAACCGCTGTTCGCAAGCGTGAATGTCTCGTCGCGCCAATTGCTCCGGCATGACCTGATTCAGGACCTGCGTACCGTACTTGCGCGCGCGCCGCTGACGCGCGGGTCGCTCAAGCTTGAACTCACCGAATCCGTGGTGATGGAAAACCCCGAACATGCCGCGCAGATGCTGCACCGGATACGCGAGCTCGGCGCCGGCCTGGCGCTCGACGATTTCGGCACCGGCTATTCCTCGTTGTCCTATTTGCAGCGCTTTCCGTTCGACACCATCAAGATCGACCAGTCCTTCGTGCGCACCACGGCCAAGGGAACGCGACCGGTGATCCTGCGCTCGATCATCACGCTCGCCCATGACCTTGGCATGGACGTGGTGGCGGAAGGCGCGGAGACCGATTTCGGACGCCGTAGAGCTGTTTCAGCTCGGCTGCGAATATGCGCAAGGCTTCGTGTTCGGCGAGCCCATGAGCGCGGAGCGCGCGAAAGCGCTGCTCGAGCCGGACGCGCCGGTGACCAGACTTCAGGGATCAAGCATCAGAACGAAGGTTTTCGGATCCTGACAGCCGCGCCTGCGGCTCATTGCCGTTACGCGTGACCCGCTTCGCTCGACAGCATGCCCAGGGCGATGCCGATTTTCTTCAAAGCTTTATCGTACTTGCCGCCGATATCGGTCCCGAAAATGAGTTCCGAATCCGGCGCGCAATGCAGCCAGCCATTGCCCTGCATTTCGTTTTCAAGCTGGCCTGGCGCCCAGCCGGCATAGCCGAGCGCGAGAATGGCGCTGGCCGGGCCATCGCCGCGCGCAATCGCCTTGAGAATATCGATTGTGGCCGTCAGGCAGATGCCATCGTCGATCGGCAATGTCGAATTCTCGATAAAGAAATCCGCCGAATGCAAAACGAATCCGCGCTCGGTCTCTACCGGCCCGCCGCGCATGACCTTCACGACGTCGGCCTGCTTCGGCAACTGGATCACGTCGGCTGCCGGGATCACATCGAGCTTCACCAGCAGGTCGGAAAAATTGATGTTCGGCGCCGGATGATTGACGACGATGCCCATGGCGCCCTCCGACGAGTGCGCACAGATGTAAATCAGAGACCGCGAAAAGCGTTCGTCACCCATCGCCGGCATGGCGATCAGCATTTGTCCGTCGAGATAGCCCCGGCGCCGACCTTTTCCCGATGTGCCGCGCGGTAATTTCATAGCTGAAAGGTTAGCTCATCGACCCGCAATTGCAAACGAACGGCGGCCTGAAAAGTTCACGATATCCCCTCGATTGCGGCAGCGGAGCGGCGGCAAATTAATGTCCGTAAATTTGTCGCATGGTCACAATCATGTCAGTGGCGATTCAAGCCGGTTCGCCCTACACAGCGGGAATGATAATGGGACGCATATTAACGATCGTGGCGGCTACGCTGTTTTGGTTTCCGGGCGGGCAGGCTGCACAAGCGCAAGATGCTTCCGGCTGGGATGCGCACCCCCATAGCGCGGTGCGTCTTATCGCCGGATCATTGAGCAAAACGTCCGACGCATCATTCTTGCGGGCCGGCGTCGAGATCAAGCTCGACCCGGGCTGGAAGACGTATTGGCGCGATCCGGGCGATTCCGGTGTTCCGCCGGAGTTCGATTTTTCAAAATCCGGCAACGTCAAATCCGTCACCGTCCTGTGGCCGGCGCCGGAACGATTTCCCGACGGCGCCGGCGGCAATTCGATCGGCTATCTCGATCATGTCGTGCTGCCGCTGCGGATCGTTCCCGAAAATCCGGCGAAGCAGACATCGCTGCAGCTCAAGCTCGGTTACGACATCTGCGGCAATATGTGTGTGCCGGTAGAAGCCAATCTGGGGCTTCCGCTAGGTGCGGATGGCGCGGAGGAATCCACCATCGAGAAAGCCGAGATACGCGTCCCGCGCCGCGTTGCGCTTGGTCCGGGTAACGGCCTTGCCATTCTCTCGGTGCATCGCGAGCCGGGTGACGCGCACGAGCGGGTCGTTGTCGAGGTCGGAGCGCCTGCCGGCGCGCCGGTCGACCTTTTCGCCGAGGGACCGACACCCGACTGGTCGCTTCCGCTGCCGGAAGCAGCGGCTGGCGGTGGCACAACGCGGCATTTCACCTTCGATCTCGACGGCCTGCCGCCCGATGCCCATGCCCAGGGCGCGATGCTGACGCTGACCGCCGTGTCCGGCGACGACGCCATCGAGGTTTCGACCCATCTCGACTAATTCGCCCGGTGCGCTACTTTGCGCGCCGAGGAACGTCCATTCCGGAACCCCTGCAAAAGGATTGAGATCATGGCAATCAAGGTTGGCGATCGCGTACCCAGTGGCACCTTCATGGTAATGTCGGCTGACGGGCCGAAGCCGAAGACCACCGACGAACTGTTCAAAGGCAAGAAGGTGGTGCTGTTCGCCGTACCCGGCGCCTTCACGCCGACGTGCCACAAGAACCACCTGCCGGGTTTTGTGAAGAACGCGGGCGCCATCAAGGGCAAAGGCGTCGACACCATCGCCGTGACCGGCGTCAACGATGTGTTCGTCATGGACGCCTGGAAGAAAGCCTCCGGCGGCGACGCGGTCGAATTTCTCGCCGACGGCAGCGCCAACTGGGCCAAGGCTCTCGGTCTGACCGCCGACCTGACCGAGCGCGGTCTCGGCGTGCGTTCGCAGCGTTATGCAATGCTGGTCGATGACGGTGTGGTGAAGACGCTCAACGTCGAGGATTCTCCCGGCAAGGCCGATATTTCCGGCGCTGATAATTTGCTGAAGTCGCTGTAAGCGTCACCGTCCGCTCATTCTTGCGCAAGCGGGAATCCAGCCGAAGCACACTGGGTCCCCGCTTGCGCGAGGACGAGCGGAGCGAGAATCCTCAGGGCCGAACCGTTCTTCCTGCAGCACGAATGTCCGCGATCGCCTCGCGCGCCAATTCATCGGCGCGCTCGTTCATGTCGTGGCCGGAATGACCCTTCACCCAGTGCCAGCGGATCTGATGCGAAGCGAGCGCCGCCTCGAGGCGCTGCCATAAATCAATATTCTTCACCGGCTTCTTGTCGGCGGTCCGCCAGCCGTTGCGTTTCCAGTTCGCGATCCACGACATGATGCCGTTGCGCAGATATTGGCTGTCGGTGTGAAGGTCGACTCGGCACGGCCGTTTCAGCGCTTCGAGCGCCGAAATCGCGGCCATCAGTTCCATGCGATTGTTGGTGGTGTTCGCTTCCCCGCCTTTGAGCTCTTTCTCATGGTCGCCAAAACCAAGGATCGCACCCCAGCCTCCGGGGCCCGGATTGCCGGAGCAGGCACCGTCTGTGTGAACGACGACGTGCGGGAGCTCTTTCCGCGGCCCTTCATTCACGGCTCAGCCGCTCCGTAGTCGCGCGCGCTTTTGATCTTCTGGTGGAAGCGGAGTTTCCGTGCGTATTCGCGCGGGTCTTTCGGCCGCACCAGAGCGCCGGGCGGCACATCGAGCCAGTCGGCCAGCCGGGTCAGAAGGAAACGCAAGGAAGCGCCGCGCGCCAGCAGCGGCAATTTCTCCCACTCCTCGTGCGACAGGGGACGCGTCTTGGCATAGCTCGCGAGCAGCGCACGGCCCTTTGTCACGTTGTACGAATGATCCGACTCGAAGCACCATGCGTTGAGGCAGATGGCAACGTCGTAAGCGAGCGTATCCGTGCACGCAAAATAGAAATCGATCAGGCCGGAGAGTTTGCCGCCGAGGAAGAACACATTGTCGGGAAATAGATCGGCATGGATGACGCCCTTTGGCAGGTCGCCCGGCCACGCGCCTTCCAGCACGTCAAGCTCGGCGGCGACGAGCGTTTCGAGATTGCGTTCCACCTTATGCGCGCGCTCGCGGCAGCCTTCGTAAAGCTGGCGCCAGCCGGCAACCGACAAGGCGTTGTCGCGCTTCATGCCGAAGTCGGCGCCGGCGAGATGCAGGCGCGCCAGCGCTTCGCCGAGCGCCGCGCAATGAGCTGCCGTCGGCCGGCGAATCCACATGCCGTCGAGGAAAGTGACGATTGCGCCCGGCCGTCCGGCAAGCTTGCCGAGTATCTTGCCGGCCTTGTTCTTTACCGGCTGAGGACAGGTGATGCCGCGGCCCGCCAGGTGCTCCATCAGGCCCAGGAAAAACGGCAGATCGCGCTCGGCGACGCGCCGCTCATAGAGCGTCAGGATGTAATGGCCGCGGCTGGTATGGACGAGGAAGTTCGAATTTTCGACACCCTCGGCGATGCCCTTGTAGGACAGCAGCTCGCCGATATCGTAACCGGCAAGGAAACGGCCGAGATCCTCCGCCGTGACGTCGGTATAGACCGCCATAAGGGGCTCCTGGTCCCTCGCGGCTACCCGTCACCTGTGTCCGCGTCAAGCTTCCCCGCCGGAAAGCCATGCGGAAAACCGCATATAAAGTTCGGCCGTTTCGGGACCGCCGTCCCGGTAGACCACGGGTGCCAGCGTGCGGCCCTCGGAATGCGCGATGCGGAACGCCATGTAGCGGTATTGCTCCGGGAATCGCGCGGCGCCGCCGGCCATGAATAAAGCGTCGAATTCCCGCGACGGTTCGACCGGATCGAGCCGGTCGCGCTCATAGATCGCGGCACGTTCGGCGATCCGCCACCCGGCGGCAGATTTCTCGATGCGGTCGAGAAAGCGCGAGCACGACGTCAGATCGACCGGAACGCCTTTGAACGACTGCCGGACGCGGATGATGACCGGTGTTTCCCCAACCGCCCTGCCGTTCTCGATCTTTATGACCGGCGTGAAGATATGATGCCGCGACCAGGTATGGCCGGCCTCAAAACTCGCCTTGCATCGGTCGACGAATTGTTCGAACGGCCCGCGAAACCACGAGATCGAAATGAGCCCGTCGGGCTTGAACGTGCCGCGAAGCTCCTGCCATTTGCCCTGGTCGCGATAGACGCCCCAGGCCTGGATCAGTTCGGCGATGGCGGATTTATCGGCGCTGTCCATCAGGAATCATCGATCGGTTCGGTTGCGTGCACCGATGGGCGCGCCGCAAATGACGCATGCCAGTTCGCCAGGTGAAGATGGTTCCTGCGCCACTCGTCCTCGGCATAGCGGAAATCAAGATAGGACAAGGCGCAGCCGATCGCGATATGTCCGATGCCGAACGGCGTCGTGGTGAGCGCCTCCGCTTCGCGTTCGAGACTATCAAGCACCACAGCCGTACGCGCTTTCGCGCTCGCCAGATGATTCTCCGATGGATGCGCGCGCGCGCGTTCGTCGCGGTTGAGCACCAAAAGGTCGAGGAACCCGTCGCCGAGCGCCTGGCGGCGCAGTGCGATCATGCGCGCCCTGGGTTCCCGCGGGAAAAGCTTTGCCGGGCCGTCGAGTGCATCGAGATATTCGCAGATCACCGGTAAATCGTAGAGGACCGTGCCGTCGTCGAGGACCAGCGTTGGGATTTTCGACAGCGGGTTGTCTTTCATCAGATCCGGATGAGGCTTGCTCGTCGCCGCGACCGTGCGCACGCAGTCCAGGCGGCCGGCGACGCCCCGCTCGTGCGCGACAATCATGACCTTGCGCACGAAGGGCGAGCGCGGCGACCAATGCAGTTTCATGGGCGAACTCTGGAGAATCGACTTCCGGAGACGATAAACCAGCTGCCGATATCGATGGCGATTTGACAGCCGGGACGCTAGCATTCTGCATCAACGCCGCCGAACGATCCAGCCATTCGCCATTTCGACGCCACCAACCGGAAATTTCGCATGGATTATGACCCCCGCAGCGAGCCGCATAACCTCGCGCACGATCCGACGACCAGCCTCGTGGTGCCGCGCCCGATCGGCTGGATCACGACCATCAGCCCGGCCGGCGTCGTCAATCTCGCGCCGTACAGCTTCTTCAACATGATCGCGAGCCATCCGCCTTTCGTCATGTTCGCCTCGAATTCGCGAAAACATTCGCAGCTTCACGCCGAAACCAGTTCCGAATTCGTGTTCAATCTCGCGACATACGATCTGCGCCAGGAAATGAATGTAACGGGCGGCGATTATCCGGCCGAGGTGAGCGAGCCGGACGTGGCGAAGCTTGCCATGGCGCCGTCGCGCTTCGTCAAGCCGCCGCGCGTCGCGCGCGCTCCGATCGCGCTCGAATGCATCTATTCGCAGACGGTCAGTCTCACCAGCAGCAACGGCAAAGCGCATAATTATCAAATGGTGATCGGCGAGGTCGTCAACGTGCATATCGACGACGCAATCATCGTCGATCGCATGATCGACATGGCGCGCATCCGCCCGATCGCGCGGCTCGGTTATCGGGGCGACTACACCGTCGTCGACAATATTTTCGAGATGGCGCGGGTCTAGCGCAATCCTTCAAGTGCGGCGGCCATCGTCACGGCTTCCTCGATCCCCTTCGCGATGCGGCAGCCGGCGCCGGCAAGCGCTTCGAGCTTGGCGCCCGCGCTCTCGCGCACGCTGCCGACGAGCGCGCCCGCGTGGCCCATTTGCTTTTGCGGCGGCGCGTGACGGCCGACGACCATGGCGATGACCGGCTTGGCGAAGCCGCGCGCGGCCTCGGCGAAGGCATATTCCTTGTCGCCGCCGATTTCGCCGCAGAACAGCACCGCGGCGGTCGCCTCGTCCGCCGCCAGCGCCTGCAGATATTCGTGCGGATTGCGGCCGATCACGCTGTCGCCGCCGACATGGGCGACGATGCGCTGGCCGACACCGGCGGCGGTCAATTGCCGGGCCAAAGCGAGCGCGACGGTACCGCTGCGCACGATCACGGCGAGGCGGCCTTCCCGGCAAAAGCTCGGCGCGATGGAGCCGAGAAGACCACGGCCGGGAACAAAAATGCCGAGCGTGTTCGGGCCGATCAGCCAGCTTCCCGCCGCGCGCGCCGCCGCGGCGGCGGCGAGCGCATCGTGCACCGGGACGTATTCCGCAGCGGCCATGATGGTCGGAATGCCGGCCGCCGCACATTCGGCGATCGCGTCGCGCACGCCCTCGGCCGGCGTATAGACGAGCGCAATATTCGGCTTTTCCGCAACGTCGCCGATCCGGTCGTAGAGCGGCAGGGAGTCCACTGCCGTACCGCCGCGGCCAAGCGCGACGCCAGCGACGATCGGCGTGCCGGCCTCTCGCATGCCGGCGACCTGATTGCGGGCGTAGCGCCCGGTCGGGCTGACCACCGCGACCCGCCACGGCTGCGGATCGAGGAACGGCAGGCGCAAAGGCCCCGACATATTGTAAACTCCGGAAATAGCGCCGAACGGCGCCGGGAAGGACAATAGCCATTATGCGTCTGGCCGAGGTCGACGGAAAAGCCTTGTTGCGCCGTCACGGCATCGCCGTCCCGCGGAGCATGCTGCTTGGCCCCGATGAGGCCCCTCCCGGCGAAACCGCGTCCTGGCCGGGATTTCTGCTCAAGGCGCAGATTCTCGAAGGCGGCCGCGGCAAGCGCGGGCTGGTGCGCCGTTTCGGCAAGGCCGCAGAGCTTCGCGACGCCCGCCGCCTGATCCTTGCCACGCTCGACGATGCCGATACGCCACTCCTGCTGGAGGAGGCCGTTCCGATCGCGCGCGAAATATTTGTAGCCGTACGGATCGATGGCACGCGGCAGCGACTCGAACTTCTGATCGCGCCGCAGGGAGGCGAGAACGTCGAACAGTCGGCAAAGCTCGCGCGCATACCGATCAACGGCGCGGCGGCAGCCGAGGCGATTTTCGCGGCGATCGCGAAGTTTTTTCCGCCCGACCTTGCCGCGCGGCTGGCGCGTTACGCGGCGCGGCTGCCGGAAATCGCGCGCCAGGAGGATCTGGAGCTTTTGGAAATCAATCCGCTGGCTTTGACCGAAGACGGCAGCCTTGTCGCCTGCGACGCGAAAATCATCCGCGATGACAGTTCCGGCTTCCGTCACGATCCGGACGAGTTTCCGGTTAGCAGGGCGCTCGCCGAGCGCGCCATGACCGCGATCGAGCGTTCGGCGCGCGAACTCGGCTTCCAGCTTGTCGAGACCGGCGGCAATGTCGTTCTCGTCACCTCGGGCGCCGGGCTTGCCATGATGATGATGGACCTTTTGGCCGACCACGGGCTTTCCGCTGCAAGTTTCATGGACAATCTGCGCGGTGCGCCCGACGAGACCATGACCGAGCGCCTGAAAATCGCCCGCGCGCTTGCCGCGCGGCCGAGCATCAAGGCCATTGTTTTCCAGACCGTGATCGCGTCACGCTCGCTTGCCGAACGGATCGATGCGCTCGTCGCCTGGATTACCGCCGAGCCGCTGCCAAAGCCGCTATTCGTCGGGCTTGCCGCCGGTCACGCCGCCACCCGCACCATGAGCATCGACGCCGCGATCGAGAAATTGCGTGCGCTTGGCGTCGCCGCCTTCACCGATCCGGTTGCGCTGGTCAAAGCCGCGGCACAAGCCGTCGGCTGATTTCGGGCTGATTCCGGGCTGGTCTCGGCAGGCTTTATCGGGAGGACGGCCGGCGCATCGTATAGAACGCCGCATAAAACCTTTTGCACGCGTCGGCAAAACTCTTACCGAAGTCCTTGCGCTGGCCACGCGCCAGATCGAACAGATAATCGCAGCCATCTCCGCTGCAATAATATGACGACAGGCCGCGAAGCTTGTCGGCCAATTCTGAATTTTCCTCGCCGCAATCGGGACAAATCAGGAGGATGCGCGCAGCCGCCTGCATCTGCTGGAAGTCGGTGGTATCCCCCATTCACCGTCCCTCATGGCGATCGCGCAGAGTGCTGGCCGGCCCTGCATCACGAACGCCCCGCGCCGCGAATCGCGTGCATTTTATCAGAAGGACAGCCGCGTGCCGCGTTGCCGCTGCTTTTCTTGATGGTTTTTCTCGCCGCCAAGCTTGTCCGGCGTCCTTTCGCATCCCACTATGGGGAAGCTACGGCTTCAGGAGACGCTCCCGGCATGATCTTCTTTCTGACCAGCCAGCCGCTTTGGGTTTCAGCGACGATCCTCATTGGATTCGGCACCGCGCTGGCGATGCTTGGCCCGATCATCGTCCGCCGCCACATTACCTTTGAGCGATTGACCGCAAATAACGAGATCGCCGGATTCAAATATGCGGTTCTGGGCGTGCTCTATGCCGTCGTGCTTGCCTTCGCCATCATCGTGGTGTGGGAAAAGTTCGGCGACGCCGAAGTCCATGTCGCGCAGGAGGCGGGCGCTGCAACGACGATCTATCGGCTGTCCCAGGGTATGGGTGAGAAAGCCGGAGCCGACATCCGCGGCGCTGTCACCAATTATCTCAAACTTGCCATCGACGATGACTGGCCGGCCATGGACCGCGGGGTACCGGGAGCAAGCCGCTCTGCCCGGCAGGCGCTCGACGCGATCTACGCGGTGTTCCTGGCGTCCGAACCGGCCGAACGGGGCGGCAATCCGCTGGTGGCCGAACTTCTTCATCAGTTCGATGTCATGACGGAGGCGCGCCGATTCAGGCTGATCGCCTCGCAAGGCAACGTCCCAAGCGTCGTATGGGTCGTTCTGTTCGGCGGCGCCGTAGTGACGATCGTATTCACCTTTTTCTTCGGCACGCTGAATTTGCGGGCGCAGACCATGATGACAGGGCTGCTCGCAACGCTCATTTTTGCCCAGCTCTGGGCCATTGTGGCCATCGAGCGGCCCTTCACCGGAACGGTCAAGGTGGAACCGACTGCGCTTGCCAACGTGCTTGCCGATTTCGTGCCCGAAGGCAGCCGACGATAGGCGAACCGGGCTATTTCGAGAGCTTGTCGGCCACGGATCGGCGCGGCAGTATGACGGCTAGGCAAGACCCCGGCTCAAGGGGCACGCCTAAGGGAACAGCTGTCTATCTCGGCTCCGCCGAGCCATCTGGGGCGCGCCTATGAAGACTATCCTCGTTCCGACGGAAAACGGTTCCACCATGGTGTCGGCGCTCGACACCGCGCTCCTTCTGGCGCGGAAATTCGACGGCTGCATCGAGGGTTTTCCGCTGCGGCCGGCTGTCGCCGACCTCGTTGCCATGGATCCCGACAGCGGGCTGACCATGGTGGCCGTGAAGGAAAACGACGCCGAACTGATACGGCAATCCGAAATGCTGTTCCGCTCGTTCATGGACAGCCACAGCGTGGCGCAGCGCGCCGGCGACGCGCAGGCCACCTTGTCCTGGGCGTGGCTGAACGACGCGCCGAGCGGGCATGATTTCGTCGGCAGCTATGGCCGGGTCTTCGACATCATCGTTCTGGCGCGGCCGGGCGATGAGTGGCAAAGCCCATCCATGATCACCCTGGAATCCGCGTTGTTCGAGAGCGGCCGCCCCGTTCTCATCGCGCCGCCGAGTTCGCCGCGCACGCTCGGCACCAATATCCTGGTCGCCTGGAATAACAGCACCGAGCAGGCGCGCACCATGGCGGATGCCATGCCGCTCCTTCGTACCGCCGAGCGCATCACCATTATGACGGTGGAGGGCGCGACGGTCGCCGGCCCGAACGGCGAGCAAATGGCGCGTTCGCTCAAGGCAAACGGCATTACCGCCGAGACCATAACGATAAAACCGGCAGGCAAGAAGAGCGCGGGCGAAACCATCCTGACCAAGGCCGAGGAACTTGGCTGCGACCTCATCATCAAGGGCGCTTATACGCAAAGCCGGCTGCGCCAGATGATTTTCGGCGGCACCACGCGGCACATCCTCGCCAATGCGAAACTGCCCGTGCTGATGGCGCACTGACCCGCACTTGTCTCCGTCCATTCAAACGCTGGCGCCCTTTGCCTTCGCGCTTTTGCGCGTGGCGGTCGGGCTTGCGCTGGTGCCGCACGGCTTGCGCAACACGTTCGGCTTTTTTCCAAATACCGGCATCCGCGCACAGACGATTTCGGCCTTGGCCGATCAGCTCGACGCTGGCGGCTACCGGCCGGGAAAATTCTGGGCGCCGGCGATCTCGCTGACGCAGCTTGTGGGCGGACCGCTGCTCGCGCTCGGACTATTCACGCGGCCGGTCGCGGCCATCGTGCTCGTTTTCCTTCTTGTCGCCAATGTCGAGCGCTGGCGCGTCGGCAAGTATTTTTGGAACCAGCTCGGCCTCGAATATACGCTGATGTGGACGATCGCCACGTTCTACGTTTTCGTCCAGGGCGGCGGGCTCTATTCCCTCGATCACGTTCTCGGCTTTTGAGGAGACGCGCGTGCCGTTCAGAGACGCCAATGGCGTAAGCCTGCACTATGAGCTCTCCGGCACGGCCGGACGATCGGTCGTTTTGCTGCATGAGCTCGGCGGCACGCTCAATTCATGGGACGCCGTCACGCCCCTTCTCGCAAAGCATTTTTGCGTGCTGCGCTACGACCAGCGCGGCGCCGGGCTGTCGGAAAAAGTACGGCAGGATTTTACCAACGACATGCTGGTCGAGGATTTCGAGGCGCTCGCCGAGAGCACGGGCCTCAAGCCGCCCTATCATTTTGTCACTGTCGCAGCCGCAGCGACACAAGCGTTGCGTTTCCTCGAAAAGCACCCCGCCCGCGTCGGCGCGCTCGTATTGTGCAATCCGGCACCGGGCGTCGATGCAAGCCGGGCCGCGGTGCTCGACGAGCGTGCCGCATTCGCCATGCGCGAGGGCATGCGCGCCTCGCTGCCGACGACGCTCGCCCTCTCCTACCCGCCGCAGCTCGGCGAGCGCGCGGCCTATGAAGCCTATCTCGGGCGCTATCTGGCCAATGACCCGGTTGGCTTCGGTCTTGCCTTTCGATGCCTGGCGCGCACCAACATGCTGCACATGCTGCCGCAGATCCGCTGCCCGGTCATGGTCCTTGCCGGCCGGCACGATCCGGTGCGTCCGCACGCGGGCACGGCCGAGCTTGCCAAGAAGATACCTGGCGCGCGATACGAACTGATCGAGGAGGCCGGCCACTTCATGCCGACACAGGCGCCCCAGCAACTCGCTGCGTTACTCGATGATTTTCTGCCACAATGAGGCCACCGGCCAGGACAGCAAATGAAAACCAAAGCGAACGGAATCACCATCAACTACCAGATCGACGGCGCCGAAGGCGCACCATGGATCGTGTTCTCGAATTCGCTCGCGACGACGCTGGCGATGTGGGACGAGCAGGCCGCGGCCCTTAAAGACAAGTTCCGCGTGCTGCGCTACGACCAGCGCGGCCACGGCGGGACAGATGCGCCGGCCGGCCGCTATCCTTACGATACGCTTCTCGCCGACGCGCTCGGCCTCATGGACGCCCTGTCGATCAAGAAGGCGCACTTCGCCGGCCTCTCCATGGGCGGCGCCACTGCACTCGGTCTCGCCGAGCGTCATGCGGACCGGCTCGACCATGTCATCGTGTGCGATTCGCCGTGCCAGTCGACGCCGCAGTCGAGCCAGCAATGGGAAGAGCGCATCGTCATCGCGCAGCAAAAGGGCATTGAAGCGCTCGTCGAGCCGACCATTGCGCGCTGGTTCCCACCCGAAACCGTGGCGAAAAATCCGCCGCATCTCGACAAGGTGCGCGCCATGATCCGGGCTACTCCGGTCAACGGCTTCGTCGGTTGCTCGGCCGCGCTCGCCGATCACGATTACGCCTCCGCGGTCGCGACGGTGAAACGGCCGGTGCTTTTTCTGGTCGGGGAAAAGGATGCTCCCGGCCCCGCCATGCGCAAGCTCAACGAAAAGCTGCCCGGATCACGTTATGTCGAGCTTGCCGGCGCCGGTCATATCTCCAACATGGACCGGCCGGCGGAGTTCACCAAGGCGATCCGCGATTTCATCTCGGCCGGCTGACGGCCGCTGCCGGCCTGTCATTTCGGCGGGGCTCGGACTGCGCCGCGCGCAGTGACGCCTGCCTTGGCAACCACCCGGCTCTGCTACTATACCTGCGCCAAACGGGTTGCTGACTTCCATGGAGAAAACGTCATGGCCACGGTGACAATGAAGGCCCCTGCCCCAGCCGGCCTTTCCAACAAGGCCCGGGAATTGATGGAGGCCATCAACACCGAAGCCGGCAAGCATAACGTCTGGGTCCGCACCCAGGCCAATTCGCCGGCGCAAAAGCCGTGGTTCAGCGAGACGAGCGGCGAAGGTTCGGGCCAGCTCGGCACCGGCCGCGTCGCCGTCAATCAGATGAAGACCGTTCCCTTTATGTGGAAATGGAACGAATACAGCCCCTACCTCAATCAGATTTCGGAAATCGCCAGCAAGGCCGACGTATCGCCGATCGAATTCGCCGACCGCCAGAGCATTCTTCTGCTCAATCCGGGGCTGAACGGCCGCCTGCAAGTGACCAACACGATCCGCTGCGCCATCTCGATCTACAATCCCGGCGATGTCGCGCCGGTGCACCTGCATTCGCCGAACGCGAGCCGCACCATTCTTTCCGACAAAGGCGGCTACACCGTCGTCGAAGGTGAGAAGGTAACGGCCAATCGCGGCGACTTGATCCTGACGCCGAACGGCACCTGGCACGATCATGGCAACGATTCCAGCGAGCCGGTGGTCTGGATCGACACACTCGACTGGCCGCTGATGGAGTTTCTCGACGCTGCCTGGGTCGATCACGACATGCCCGGCGCGCAGGGCAACACCAATGTGCAGGCTGTCACTTTCAGCGAAGGCTATTCACGCCATCTCTACAGCCACGGCGGCATCAAGCCGGCCTTCGTCGACCACCAGCGCGGCGTGGGTCACGCGCCGGCGCCGCTGTTTCATTATCGCGGCGAGGATGTGAAGGAGATGCTGCACAGCCTGCGTAAAGAAAAAGGCGACCCGTACGAGGGCATCAAGGTCGATTTCGTCAACCCGGTGACGGGCGAGCCGGTGTTCAAGACGCTCAACTATTCAGCGCAGCTCCTGCGCCCCGGCGAAGAGACCGAGTTCAAGCGCGAGACTGCCGGCACATATTACGTCTGCATCGAAGGTTCGGGCGTCACCGAGGTCGGCGGCAAGCGCTTCGAATGGGGACACAACGACCTGTTCGTCGTGCCGAACTTCCTGTGGCGGCGTCATATCAATACCGGCAAGACCGATGCGGTGATCTATTCGGTTTCCGACGCGGCGCTGATGAACAATATCGGTCAGTACTATGCGCAAGGCCGCGCCAAAGGCGGCGAGGTCACCGAACTGTCGCTGCACTAAATCGTGGGCCTGAAACGCAATCGGAGCGCGGGGGAACCGCGCTCCGATTTCTTTTGTCGGTGGCCTTCAGCTTGCTATTGCGGCTTGCCGCCCGCGTGCTTGCAGTCGGACCGAAATTTCTTCCGGGCTTTGCCATGCAAGCCCTTGGCATTCGCCTGATCGGTGCAAGATTTCGAAATCGCCTTCTTGTCAGCCGAACCCGGCGCCGCTGACGGAGCCGGCTGCGCTTGCACAGAAGCCGGCGCTGTCGTCTGCGCAAAAGCGGCTCCCGAGCCGATCGCAGCGAACACGAGCAAAGCGCTGATAGCCATTCTCATTCACATCATCCTTTTTGTTGCAGCAAAGTGCGATCAGGCGCCCTTCAGATGCTTGTTGCATTCGCTGTAGAAGCCGCCGCCCTTCATGATCCACTTCAATCCGCCATTGCCGTTTGACGCCTTGTTGGCGTTGTACTGGTCGAGGCAGGTCAGCATGCGGCCCTTGCCAGCGGAATCCTTGGAATATTTCGAATTGATCGCGCTGGGGAACACGGCATTGCCAACGGAGACAGGAGCAGCCGCGGGCTTCGGCGCGGGCGCCGGTGCGGCGGCTGGCGCGGACGCCTGGGTCGGTGCCGGCGCCGCCGTGGTGTCGGAGCCGCAATTCGCCTTGCGGAAGTCGTTCCACTTCATGCCGTTGAGCGTATTCGCCGTTTTGGCGTCTTTATACTTCGCGCTGCACTCCGTCATCGTGAGTGCATGGGCTGATGTTCCTTGCAGGGTGACGGCCGCCAGCACCGCGGCGGCGGTTAGGGCTGCGTAACGCATAATCATGGTCGTTTTCCTCTGTTGGGGCGTCTGAAATCCTTTTCGCAAGTCACGTTGAATTCCGGCGGCCGCGCAATGGGATGCGGCAGTCGCGCAAACCGGAGTCTGCCACGAGCGCGAAACGAATAAAAGACAGGGTTCGCCCAGGGAACCGGATGTAGCGAGGGTTATTTCTTGGTGGCGTGGCTGTGCGGTTCGCCGATCATGTCGCCGCAGCCGGCGCGGTTCGCCCAATATTCCCAGGCCCGCCAGGTTTCGGGCGAATGCGGCTTATAGCCGGACGTTCGCGCAAGGATCTCGCCCTTGGATAGCGGCTTCGGCTTGCCGCCCATCCGCATTGCGTTCATCTGCACCCGCGCATTGCGCGGCAGATAGACCGAAAGCCGCACCACTTCGATGATCGATCGCGCCGCCGAGGCAAAGCCGTGGCCGCGCATCAGCGCGACATTGCCGCCGCCGAGGCTTTTCGCAAGATCGCGCCCCTGCGCCATGTTGGTGACGAGGAGGTTGGTATCGCCAAACTTCTTGCGGATGTCCCACACCGGCACCTTGCCGCCGATGAAGGCGCCGGAATGAATGACCGGCTCGAGCGGCTTGCCGATGAGGCCGAACGGCAGCGTGTCTTCGGCATGGGCGTGAACCACAGCGATGATGTCGGGCCGTGCCTCGAAAATCGCCGCGTGGATAAAGCGCTCGAGATAGGGCTGGCGTTTGTCGCTGACCGGCTCGCCCTCCTGATCGAACTCGATCAGGTCATGGCGTTCGACCAATTCCGGCGCCCGCGAGCGCGACATGAAAAAGCGTTTCGGCTTGTCGGGATGCCGCACGCTGATATGACCATAGGCATCCACAACATCTTCGTGCGAGAGAATGCGATTGGCGACGACGAGGTCGCGCAAAAGATCATCGAGTTGACTCATGACCGCGTGTTCCTTTGCAATGCCGACGAGAGTTCCGCAGGGCCGATCAGGCGCGAACCGGCAAAAAACTCCGGCTGTCAGTGCAGTTCCTTGCGCAGAATTTTCCCGATATTGCTCTTCGGCAAGCGGTCGACGAACGTGATGATCGTCGGCCTCTTGTACCCGGCGAGGCGCTCATGGAGAAATTCCGTGAGGCCGGCCGTATCGAGCGCCGGATCGCGTTTAACGACGAAGAGTTTCACCGCCTGCCCCGTGCGCGCATCCGGAACGCCGATCGCGGCAGCCTCGAGCACGCCCGGACTGGTCATCGCAACGTCCTCGATCTCATTGGGAAACACCTTGAAGCCAGACACGTTGATCATGTCCTTCTTGCGGTCGAGCAATTTCAGAAAGCCTTCCGTATCGAACGCACCGATATCGCCGGTGTGCAGCCAGCCGTCGGCTGTAATCACCTTCTCGGTCTCCTCCGGATGGCCCCAATAGCCGAGCATGACCTGCGGGCCGCGCACCCACACTTCACCTTGCTCGCCGACGGAAAGGACTTTTCCGGCATCGTCGCGAATAGTCACTTCGGTCGACGGCACAGGCAGTCCGACCGTGCCGATCTTCGGATTGGTGAACGGATTGATGCACACGACCGGCGAAGCCTCGGTCAGGCCGTAGCCCTCAACCAACGGGTTGCCGGTGATCTCGTGCCAGCGGCGCGCGACCTCGCTCTGAATCGCGGCGCCGCCGCCGAGCGCGATCCGCAAGATTCGAGAAATCGACGGCGGCAAACTCCGGCGCGTTGATGAGCGCATTGTACAGCGTGTTGACGCCGGACATCGCCGTTATCTTCGCGCTATCCATGACGCGGATGAGCCGGCGCAAATCGCGCGGATCGGGGATGAGTATGTTCAGGCCGCCGAGCATCGCAAACGACAACAGGTTCGCCGTCAGTGAGAAGATATGATAGAGCGGCAGCGGCGTCAGCACGCGCTCGCCCTCCATTTTGATATTCAACTCAAACCAGGCGTGACACTGCAACGTGTTCGCGATCAGGTTGCGATGCGTGAGCATCGCGCCTTTCGGCACGCCTGTGGTTCCGCCGGTATATTGCAGGAGCGCGATATTGTCCGGACGCGGACGCGCATCCTCGTAGCGCGCACTGGGCGGACGATCGCATGCATCCTGCAGCATCGTGAACGCCTCAAACTGCCAGGCCGGAACCGCGTGGCGAATATAGGAATTGGCGAAATTGAAGGCCCAGCGCTTGAGCGTGGGCACGAAATCGCCAAGACGCGCGACCACGACATGGCGGATTTTTGTATTGGCGATGATCGCTTCAAGCTTGTGGGCGAAATTCTCCATGATGACGATGACGCTCGCCCCGGAATCGGCAAGCTGCAGCTGCAACTCGCGCGCCGTATAGAGCGGGTTGACGTTGACGACAATCAAGCCCGCCCGCAGCGTTCCAAGGAACGTCACGGGATAGGCCATCATGTTCGGCAGCATGATCGCCACGCGATCTCCGGGGAAACAGTAGAGTTCCTCGACCAGGAAGGCCGCAAAGTCGCGGCTGCCGCGATCCCACTCTGCGTAGCTCATCCGCGCGCTTAAGGATTCGAAAGCCGGACGTTCGGCATGGTCACGGCAAGCCGCGAGCAGCATCGCCGCGAGCGAAGGATAGGAATCCGGATCGATACTCCGCGGCACGCCCGGCGGATACGAGGCGAACCAATCGGCCTCGGCCGTTTTGGCCGGCGCCGGCGAGCTCGGCGAAATGATCGTCATGGGAGAATCATCGGGTTGATTCCTCAGTGACGATTCTATCATCCGCCGCAAAGGACGAAACAGAGACCCGGCGGGCATACAGCTTAATCGGAACCTCGGCTCGCGCCTCTGAAGCGGACGATTTAGCCTGCCCTACTGATTGTTCTCCGCGAAGAGCTGCTTGCCCATAGCGTTGAAGCGCGCTTTCTGGTCATCGCTGAGCGCGTTGTAAAAATCCGCAAGCGCCGGCTGGACGGTCCCAATGGCTTGCAGCATGGCCTGGAGCCGTTTGCCGACGGCGGCGAGGCGGCCGGGCGGCGTCGCCGGCACCTCGGTCGGACAGGCCGCTTTGATCGCATCCGCAGCCTGGGCGGCGGCCGATTGCAACGCCCCGAGTTTCGCGCGCTGCGCATCGTCGGGTTTCACGACACGATCGATTTGATCGGCCGGCCATGACATCACGCTCGCGTTGCACTGGGCCTTAGGGTCCGTTTGCTGCGCTTGCGAAGCGTCTCCGCCTTGCGGCGCCTGCGCGTGTTGCGCGGCCGGCGGCGCAATGCCGTTAAAGCGCGCCTTCTGCTCGTCGCCGAGCAAATCGTAGAATTTTCCCAGCGGCGGGCTGACCGTGTTCACGGCATCGAGAAGCGTTTGCAGGCGTTGCTGCATCTCATTCAGGCGTGCCGTCGGCGTGAACGACACACTGGTCGGGCAATGCATTTTGATGTCGTGGCTCGCCTCGACGATGGCGTTGCCGAGATCGTCGAGTAACGCGGTCTGCTGCGGATTGGGCTGTACGGCGCTCTGGATCTGATCGATCGGCCAGCCGGTGACTTCGGCGGCTTCGTCGCTGCAGCTTTGCGCCATGGCCTGAGTCAGGCTCGCCATGCGGGCCGGCGCTCCCGGACCCTGCACATAGTCGTCGTAGCTGTAGGGCGAGAAAATGGCCTCGTAGACGTCGCCATAGCCATAGGCCCAGAACGGATCGACATCGTAGTAATCGTCGGGCCACAGCGCGTAGTAGAAAAAATCTCCGTAGGCGTAGGGCCAGAACAGCGGGCCGATCCAGCCGAGGTGGTGATAGGGGTGCCAGCCGTGCCCCCAAAACGGCCGGAACGCCGGATCTCCAGCGAAATGGCGATGTGCCGCGAAGGCTGCCGGATCAGCGTGGAACGCAGCGCGGGCGAATGGCGCATGCGTCCCGGTTGCGAGCGGACGGGCGGTCGTCGCCAGAGAGTGAACGCCGGACGGCGTTATGTGCGGCGTGACATGCGCGGTGCGTGACGCTCGGCCACCGCGCCCGCGAAAGGAGGGACTGGCGAATCGCGTTGCGTGCGACGCCGAAATGTGCGGCGCAAAGTGCGCATGAGCATGCGCCACGCTGAAATGCGACGCACCGCCACGCGCAGCGCTGAAATGCGGCCCGGCGGCATGAGGCCGCTGAAATGCGGCGCCGCTGCGTGCGGAGCACTGAAATGTGGCGCGCCGCCCCCGCCGCCCGGATGTCCGCCACCACCGGGATGTGCCCCGCCCCGCCACCGCCAGGCTTCGCGGCCAAAGCCGTCCCTGCGGCTGCGCAGAGCATGATGGCGCCGACGCTGCCAGCAAGCTTCCAACGGGATGTTTTCGTTATCCTTCGCATCGGGATTTCCCTCTGTCGCGCGCCGCCACGTAACTCCAAACTCTCAATCGTCACCAGCGTTCCGGAACCTCCGCGACTGTGATGCTGCAACGCACTGTCGCGCGAATATCACAACGCCAAACCGAACGGCGGCTGGCGTCCGGGCGCGAGCCCTGCGCGGTTGATATTCGCCAATGAGTTGGGCATGGTTATGGTCAATGCGATCGCCGGGGGCGGGATCGAAGCCGAAGCGGGCATAGCGTGAGGTATCCGCCGGCGAACGCGTGCGCTGCAGCGGGCGTTGTCTTACGTCGAAGCAGTCTACGTTGAAGTCGTCTTGCGTTGAATCTGCTTTGTATCGGGTTGCGTATTTGGGGCTTGCAGCGACGGGTCTTTGGCAGTGCATGCGCCGGCCCATGCTGATGTGCATCGGGGTAGTTGGGTGCGGCGCAGAGCTTACTTACCGACGCAAGCCTGCGGCCCTATCTTGGCGTTCGTCGGACTGGCGGCTGGAGGACTTGCACTCGCCGCCTGCACGATCGGCCCGAATTATTCCCGCGAACCGGCGCCCGCGCCGACGGAATACAAAGAGCTCAAGGGCTGGAAATTCGCCAGGCCGAGCGATGACGTCGACCGCGGCGATTGGTGGAAGGTCTATCGGGATCGCGGGCTCGACGAACTCCTCCCCCAGGTCGAGATTTCCAATCAAACGGTCGCCGCCTCGGCTGCGGCCTATGAGGAAGCCCGCGCAATAATCAGGGAGGCGCAATCGTCCTTCCTGCCGACGGCGACCGCCAATTACGGCGTCACCCGCACACGAACCGGCGCGCTCGCCGGCACCACCGGCGGAAGCGCGGTCGGGGCGTCGCTGCGGACCCGCTACATCACGCAATACAGCGCGCCGATCAGCGGCAGTTGGGACATCGACGTCTGGGGCAAGGTGCGCCGGCAAGTCGAGGCCGATACTTCGGCGGCACAGGCGAGCGCCGCAGATCTCGACAACGCCAAGCTTTCCGCGCAGGCCGCGCTTGCCACCGCGTATTTCAATCTGCGCGCGGCCGATTCACAGATTGCTCTCCTCACCCGCACGATCGCGGAATACAAAAGAAATTACGGGATCGTGGACAACCAGTTCAAAGCCGGATTTTCAGTCACCGCCGGCGACGTGGCGACCGCCGACGCGCAAATTGCCACCACCGAGGCCCAGCTTTTCAATGTCCGTTCGCAACGCGCGCAATTTGAGCACGCCATCGCCATTTTGACCGGAAGGCCTCCCTCCGAGCTCGCGGTTGCGCCGCGCATCCTCGCCAGCGGCATTCCGAGAACGCCGGTGGCTATTCCCTCGACGCTGCTCGAAAGGCGGCCTGACATTGCCGCGTCGGAGCGAACCATGGAGCAGCAGAACGCGCTGATCGGCGTCGCCGAGACCGCCTATTTTCCCGACATATCGCTTTCCGCCATGATCCAATATATCGGGCCCTTTCCGCTGCCGTTTTCCGCCGCGCGGTCCATCGGATCGATCGGCGCGAACGCGGCGCAGACCCTGTTCAACGGCGGCCTGACCTCGGCGCAGGTCGATGCGGCACGTGCGGTCTATTGGCAAAGCGTCGCCAATTATCGCCAATCCGTGCTGACGGCGTTTCAGCAGGTCGAGGACGAACTGGCGGCGATCCATTACCTGTCGCAGCAATTGGCGCAGGAGCGCCGCGCGGTTGCCGATCAGCGCAAGGCGGTCGATACGTTCTTGAATCAATTTCAGGCCGGCACGGTCTCCTTTACCACCGTCGTTGTCGCGGAAGTCTCTTTGCTCTCCGACGAGGAAGCCGAATTGTCGGCACGGCAAAATCTCTTCCTCGCCAGCGTCGCCCTGATCGAGGCGCTCGGCGGCGGCTGGGACGCGACCTTGCTGCCGACCCCCGTGCAACTGCAAAAAGGCTTCTCGCTTACACCCCAGCTCGAATCGTCGCCGTCGCCTGATGGACCGATCCCGTCGGACGTGCTTGTGCCGCCGCCCTTGAGCCCCTCGCCGCCAGTGCAGTGAAGGCAATGGCATGAAACGGCCACGTTTGGGCCCGATCGACGTACCACCGCCTCATCATGATGTGCAGATCGTGCTCCAAACGCTTGATTCAACGGCCGATTCTAGGGACACTGCCACCGGGAGCCGTTGCCGCCGCTTTACCCTCCAGGCTGGCTTCTACAGTGCCGCCGCAGCCACTCGGTCATTAGCGAATATTCATTAGGCGAGCGATGTTCGCGCACTATAAATTGCAATAAGTCGAAACTGCCGGGATCGATGAACGCCCATCATGGACGAACGAACGCGCAGAACGGATGACGATTTGGCGCCGAATGTTCGCCAGCCGGCACAGAAGCCGTATGCGCCGGCGCTATCGCGTCTGCGATTTCGAATTGGCTTCGGCGTGCTTGCCGTTCTGCTTCTTGTCTGCGCCTATATCGTCGCGCGATCGGTGAAGGGTGTTCCGTCGGCGGGCGGACGCGCTGCGCAAACCGCCGCGCAATCGGTCGGCGCCGCAACCGCAGCCCTGAGCAATATCCGCGTCATTGTTAACGCGCTCGGCACCGTCACCCCGATCGCGACGGTGACGGTGCAAACTCAGATCAACGGCCAACTGACCGACGTCGGATTCACCGAAGGGCAACTGGTCAAGAAGGGCGATTTCCTCGCCCAGATCGACGCCCGGCCCTATGAAATCCTGAAAGCCCAGAACGAAGGCCAGCTCGCGCACGATCAGGGCCTGCTCGCCCAGGCGCAGATGGATCTGACACGCTATCAGACTCTGGCGCAGCAGAACTCGATCGCGCGCCAGCAAGCCGAAGACCAGGTCTTTATCGTGCAGCAATATCAGGGCTCGGTGAAACAGGACCAGGCGACGGTCGATACCGAAGCTCTCAATATCGCCTATTGCCACATCGTCTCGCCGGTGACCGGCCGTGTCGGCCTGCGCCTGGTCGATCCTGGAAATTACGTGCAGACATCGAGCAGCAGCGGCCTCGCGGTCGTCACCCAATTGCAGCCCATCACCGTGATCTTCTCAGTCTCGGAGGATAACCTTCCGGAGATCATGCCGCAGTTCAATGGCGGCACTCCGCTGGTCGTCACGGCGTATGACCGCGCCAACCTTCACGAGCTCGCCACCGGCCAGGTTTCAGCCGTCGACAATCAAATCGACACCACTACCGGCACCGTCAGGATACGCGCGCAATTCGACAATGCCGACAATGCGCTGTTCCCGAACCAGTTCGTCAATGCGCGCCTTCTGGTGGAAACGCTGCAGAACGCCGTGGGAGTGCCGACCTCGGCGATCCAGCGCGGCTCGCCCGGCGCTTACGTCTATGTCATCAACGCCGACAGCACCGTGTCGGTGCGAACCATCGTCACCGGCGCGGTCGATGGCGACAAGACCGCCGTCACTTCCGGACTCACGGCAGGCGAGCGCGTCGTCACCGACGGCACCGACCGGTTGCGCGACGGGATGCATGTCGTCGTTGCCGTCGACAACGGACAACCCGTGGCGCCCGCCGCGGGAACGCGAACCGGAGGCGGCGGACAGGGCCAGAATCGCGGATCGGGCCAAGGACAGGGCCAGGGGCAACATTCAGGGCGTTCGCAGAACCAGCCGGCGCCTGCGGCGGGGCAGCCCGCCCCGAGTGGCAGTCAACCGGCGGCAGCCGGCAATCCGCCGCCGCCCGCCGCTGGCCAGCCGGCCCCCGCCAGCAACCAGTGAAGCGCCGGCGAGCGCACATGCGCAGCGGTGAAACGGTGCGATGAACGTTTCCGAACCTTTTATTCTCCGCCCGGTCGGCACCTCGCTTTTGATGGCCGCGATCATGCTGTCCGGCATGGTCGCCTATACTTTCCTGCCGTTATCGACGCTTCCCGAAGTCGATTACCCGACCATTCAGGTGCAGACGCTCTATCCGGGCGCCAGTCCGGAAGTCATGACATCCTCGATCACGGCGCCGCTCGAACGGCAATTCGGACAGATGCCGGGACTGAACCAGATGACGTCGGCAAGCTCCGGCGGCGCGTCGGTCATCACGCTGCAATTCACGCTCGATCTCAGTCTCGATATCGCCGAGCAGGAAGTTCAGGCCGCGATCAATGCATCCGGCAATCTGCTGCCGGCCGACCTGCCGGCACCGCCGATTTACTCCAAGGTCAATCCTGCCGACGCGCCGATCCTGACGCTGTCGGT
Organism: uncultured Alphaproteobacteria bacterium; assembly: GCA_963808205.1. Classification (GTDB taxonomy): domain Bacteria; phylum Pseudomonadota; class Alphaproteobacteria; order Rhizobiales; family Xanthobacteraceae; genus BOG-931. Next base: position 246,276 of record CAWEER010000003.1, on the reverse strand, counting down.
CACGTCGCCGACGCTGGCGCTGACCGATCTTGAGGATTACAGCGAAACCCGGCTCGCACAGAAAATCTCGCAGCTTACCGGCGTCGGGCTCGTCAGCGTCAGCGGCGGACAGCGGCCCGCGGTCCGCATTCAGGTCAATCCGCAGGCGCTCGCTTCGTACGGGCTCAATGTTGACGACATCCGCACGACGCTCGGCAACCTCAACGTCAACACGCCGAAAGGCAATTTCGACGGGCCAACCCAGGCCCTGACGATCAATGCCAACGATCAGGTCACGAGCGCCGACCAGTACGGCGTCTTGATCGTCGCCTATCGCAACGGCGCGCCGGTCCGTCTCGCCGATGTGGCCACCATCGTGCGCGGCCCGGAGAACACCAAGCTTGGCGCATGGGCCAATACCACGCCGGCAATCATCATCAGCGTGCAACGCCAGCCCGGCGCCAATGTCATTCAGGTCGTCGACCGTATTCAGGCGCTGCTGCCGCAAATTCTGTCCACGCTGCCGCAGGCCATGGTGGTCAACGTGCTCAGCGACCGCACGGTCACCATCCGCGCCTCGGTGTCCGATGTTGAGTTCGAGCTTGGCCTCGCGGTCGTCCTCGTCGTGCTGGTAATTTTCGTTTTCCTGCGCACGCTGCCGGGCACGATCATCCCAAGCCTGTCGGTGCCGCTGTCGCTTATCGGCACTTTCGGGGCGATGTATCTCCTCGGCTTCAGCCTCGACAATCTGTCGCTGATGGCGCTGACGATCTCCACGGGCTTCGTCGTCGACGACGCCATCGTCATGATCGAGAACATCGCCCGCTACGTCGAGGGCGGGATGGATCCGCTTGAAGCGGCATTGCGAGGCTCCGAGCAGATCGGCTTCACCATCATTTCGCTGACCATCTCACTGATTGCGGTGCTCATTCCGCTGCTGTTCATGGGCGACGTGGTTGGCCGGCTCTTTCACGAATTCTCGATCACGCTTGCGGTTACGATCGTGATCTCGGCGGTGGTGTCGCTGACGCTGGTGCCGATGATGTGCGCCAAGCTCATCCGGCATCGGCCCGAAGACGAGCGTTCGAATTTCGATCTTCAGGCCGAGAGAGTCTTCAATGCCGTGATCGCGCATTACGGGCGAGCGCTCAATTGGGTTTTGGACCGGCAGTTGGCGACCTTGCTGGTCGCAATCATGACGCTTGCAGTCACCGCATTGCTCTATGTCCTGATCCCGAAGGGCTTCTTCCCGGTGCAGGACACGGGAATGATCCAGGCCATTTCGGATGCCTCGCAGAGCATCTCCTACCAGTCCATGTCGGAACTTCAGAGCAACCTTGCCGAAGCGATCCTGAAAGACCCGGACGTCGAGAATTTGAGTTCGTATATCGGCGTCGACGGCACCAATCAGACGCTCAATACCGGCCGTTTCCTGATCACGCTCAAGCCGCACGACGATCGCAGCCTGACCGCCACCCAGATCATCAGCCGGCTCCAGAGCGAAGTCGCGGGCGTCCACGGCATCGCGCTGTATATGCAGCCGGTGCAGGATCTCACGATCGACTCGACGATAAGCCGCGCGCCCTATCATTTCGTCCTGGAGGACGCCAATCCCACGGAGTTCGCGGCCTGGGTGCCGAAACTCGTGCAGCGCCTGAACCAGCAGCCGCAGATCACCGATGTCGCCAGCGATCTGCAGCAGCAGGGTTTGGCGGTGAACCTCGTCATTGACCGGGCGACCGCCAGCCGCTTCGGCATCACGCCGGCGACGATCGACAACACGCTTTACGATGCATTCGGGCAGCGCATCATTTCGACGATCTACACTCAATCCAATCAGTATCGCGTCATCCTCGAAGTCGACCCGTCGCTGCAAAAAACGCTGACCGGACTGACCGCGCTCTATCTGCCGTCATCCTCGTCGTCGACTAACGGCCAGGTGCCGCTGACGGCGATCGCCCATATCGACCAGCAGGCCTCGCCGCTGCTCATCACCCATTACGGCCAGTTTCCGGCAACGACGATTTCGTTCAACACCGCGCCAGGCTATTCGCTCGATGCCGGTATTGCCGCCATACAAAAAGCGGAAGCCGATGTCGGCCTTCCGGTCAGTTTCATCACTGCATTTCAGGGCACCGCGGCGGCGTTCCAGGCGTCGCTGTCCAACGAGCTGTTCCTGATCGTCGCCGCAGTGGTGGCGATGTATATCGTGCTCGGTGTTCTGTACGAGAGCTTCGTGCATCCGATCACGATCCTGTCGACCTTGCCGTCGGCGGGCGTCGGCGCGCTCCTGTCGCTGATGGTGCTTCGCTATGACCTCGACGTCATCGCCATCATCGGCATCATTCTCCTGATCGGCATCGTCAAGAAAAACGCGATCATGATGATCGACTTCGCGCTGGAAGCCGAGCGCGTCGAAGGCATGGCGCCGCGTGATGCGATCTATCAGGCCTGCCTGTTGCGCTTCCGGCCGATCATGATGACCACCATGGCCGCGATTCTCGGCGCGCTGCCGCTGATGCTCGGCACCGGAACCGGCTCCGAGCTGCGCCAGCCACTGGGCATCGCCATTGTCGGCGGTCTGATCGTGAGCCAGATGCTCACGCTATTTACGACCCCCGTCATCTATCTCTACTTCGACCGCCTGGCATTGCGCCTGACCGGCGGCCGGCCCGCGACCCCGCTCGCTCCGGGAGCGCCAGCCGAATGAACATATCGGCGCCATTCATCAAGCGGCCGGTGGCGACGACGCTGCTGACGCTGGGCATAGCGCTCGCCGGCATTCTCGCCTTCATGAAGCTGCCGGTGGCGCCGCTTCCCCAAGTCGACTATCCGACGATCTCGGTCAGCGCGCAGCTTCCCGGCGCCAGTCCGGACACCGTCGCGACCAGCGTCGCCTCGCCGCTCGAGCGCCACCTCGGCTCGGTCGCCGATGTCACCGAAATGACGTCGCAGAGCGGCATCGGCCAGGCCCGCATCACCCTGCAATTCGATCTCAGCCGCGACATCGACGGCGCGGCGCGGGACGTGCAGGCCGCCATCGTCGCCTCGCGCGTCGATTTGCCGGCGGCCCTTAAATCCAATCCGACCTATCGCAAGGTCAATCCCGCCGACGCGCCGATCCTCATCCTCGCCATGACGTCGAAAACGCTGACGCAAGGCCAGATGTACGATGCGGCGAGCAACGTCTTTCAGCAGCAACTCTCGCAGATCAAAGGCATCGGACAGGTCATCATCGGCGGCTCGGCGCTTCCGGCGGTGCGCATCGAGCTCAATCCGAAGGCTCTGTTCAAATACGGCATCGGCCTCGAAGACGTGCGCGCGGCATTGGCTTCAGCCAACGCCAATAGCCCAAAAGGCACCATCGACGACGGCGACCGCCGTTATCAGGTCTATACCAACGATCAATCGACCAAGGCCTCCGACTATGCGCCGCTCGTCATCGCTTACCGCAACGGCGCCGCGGTGCTGCTGTCGGATGTCGCAAGCGTCCTCGATTCGGTCGAGGATGTGCGCAATCTCGGGATGGCGAACGGCCAGCCGTCGGTGCTGGTCATCCTGTTCCGCCAGCCCGGCGCCAACATCATCGACACCATCGATACCGTCAAAGCGGAGTTGCCGCATCTGGAAGCGGCAATGCCGGCCGACGTCAATGTGACCATCGCCATCGACCGCAGCACCACGATCCGGCAGTCGCTGCACGACACCGAGGCCACGCTGGTGATCGCGATCACCCTGGTCACCGTGGTCGTTTTCCTGTTCCTGCGCGATTTTCGTTCGACGCTTATTCCATCCGTCGCCGTTCCGGTCTCGATTCTGGGCACCTTCGGTGCGATGTATCTCCTCGGTTACAGCCTGGACATCTTGTCGCTGATGGCCCTCACCATCGCCACCGGTTTCGTCGTCGATGATGCGATCGTCGTCCTGGAAAATATCTCCCGGCATCTTGAGGCCGGCATGCCGCGCCTCGAGGCGGCGCTGCTTGGCGCGCGTGAGGTTGGATTCACGGTGCTGTCGATCAGCCTGTCGCTGATCGCGGTGTTCATTCCAATCCTGTTGATGGGCGGCATTCTCGGCCGGCTGTTTCGCGAATTCACGCTCACGCTGTCGCTCGCCATCATGATCTCGCTGGCGATTTCGCTTACGACGACGCCGATGATGTGCGCATTGTTCCTGCGTCCCCGTGCGTCGCACGGCCAGGCACCGCACCGGCGCAGCTTTTTCGACCGCGCGCTCGCCGGCTACGAGCGGACCCTGGGATGGGCGTTGGGGCACAGCAGGCTGGTTCTGGCGATTTTCTTCGGCGCCATCGTGCTCAATATCGTCTTGTTCTACATCGTGCCGAAGGGATTTTTTCCGGAGGAAGACACCGGGCGGCTGGTCGGTTCCCTGCAAGCCGATCAAAGCGTGTCATTCCAGCGCATGTCGCAAAAGCTGCGGCAGATGATGGCTATCGTGCAGCAGGATCCGGCGGTCGAGAACGTCGTGGGTTACACCGGCGTCGGCAGTGGCGGCGGCGGCGGCCAGATCAATTCAGGCTCCGTCTTCGTGTCGCTCAAATCGATTTCGGAACGGCCGCCGATCGACGATGTTATCGCGCGGCTGCGGCCGAAGCTTGCCGAGGTTCCCGGCGGCCGTCTGTTTCTCACCGCGGTTCAGGATATCCGCGCCGGCGGCCGGCAAAGCAACGCGGCCTATCAATACACCCTGCAAGCGGACAGTAACGACGATCTCACCAAATGGACGCCCATCCTGACGCAGGCGCTCGAACATAGCTCGGTACTGGCCGACGTGAATTCCGATCAGCAACAGCGCGGCCTTGAATCGGATCTGGTCATCGATCGCCCGACCGCGTCGCGCTTCGGCATCACGCCGGCACAGATCGACAACACGCTCTACGATGCCTTTGGGCAGCGGCAGGTATCGGTGATCTATAGCGCGATCAACCAGTATCACGTCATCATGGAGATCGACCCGCAATATACGCAGTATCCGGCATCCCTTGCGGATATTTACGTCGCCACCTCCGGCGGCGGCGCTTCCGGCACCGCGTCCTCGAATGCCCCGTCCGGAGCCGTCAGCGCAACCGCAAAAAGCGTGGCGTCATCGTCCGAATCGGCGACCGCGACGGCCGCGGCAAACGCCAATAACAACTCGGCACGCAACGCCGCGATCAATTCGCTGGCCACAGCCGGCAAGGGCGGCACATCGTCGGGCGCAGCGGTCTCAACCTCTCTCGAGACGATGGTGCCGCTCTCCGCGATGAGCCATTACCACGCCGGTAACACACCGCTATCCGTCAATCATCAGGGACTGTTCGTCGCCTCCACCATTTCATTCAATCTGATGCCGGGCGCCGCGCTTGGCGATGCGGCGATCGAGATCAACAATGCGATCAATCAAATCCGCATGCCGGCGTCGATCCATGGCAGCCTTGCCGGGACCGCGCAGGTATTCCAGCAGTCGCTCAACAACGAACCGGTCCTGATCGCAGCGGCGCTTGCCGCCGTCTATATTCTCCTTGGCGTGCTGTACGAGAGCTACATCCACCCGATCACGATCCTCTCCACGCTGCCGTCGGCCGGCGTCGGCGCCATATTGGCCTTGATGCTGTTCCACACCGACTTCAGCATCATCGGACTGATCGGCGTTATTCTGCTGATCGGGATCGTGAAGAAAAACGCGATCATGATGATCGATTTCGCCATTGAGGCGAAGCGCGCACAGCAACTGAGTTCCTACGACGCGATCTATCAGGCCTGCCTGCTGCGCTTCCGGCCGATCATGATGACCACCACGGCCGCGATCCTCGGCGCAGTACCGCTGGCGGTGAGTTTCGGCAATGGCGGCGAAATCCGCCGGCCGCTCGGCATTTCCATCGTAGGCGGGCTTCTCATCAGCCAGTTGCTGACGCTGTACACCACGCCTGTGGTCTATCTCTATCTCGATCGGCTCGGCCAATGGGCGCTGCAAAAACGGCAACGCCTGCTGCCCGGCCTGTTCGGCGCGCCGTCGGCGGGCTGACGCGTTCTGTCTTTCAGGTAATGCTATTCAGCGGATATGTAGAGGCTTGCGGGCATAGCAGCAGGGCTCGGTTCCCATCTGCTGCAACGGCCCGAGCAAGGCGCGCAGGCGATGGATATCGGCGCGCGCCGCGATGATCTGCGGGCCTTTCACGCCTTCATCGACATCCGGATTGGCTTCCAGATGGCTGATCAGCTTGACGTCTTCGTAGATGGCATCACGGACGCACCAGTAGCAGAAGTTCTCGACCTGCCCGTAATCGTTCGCATTGGCCGGCGATGCCAGGCCCGCGGCGAGAACAATCGCGCCGAGATAGAGAAACCGCCGCATCGCCACGCTCCGAAGATTGCCGTCCGGCGGATGATAGCCGCAAAGCTGCACGCAAGAAAAGCCTGCAGATGCATGATGGCATCCAACGCCCTCCCCGGCGTACAATGATCGCAACAATCATCGGGGAGCGGAGCGCGAACAGCCATGAATGGCGCCGAAATCATTGCCGAAATTCTCAAGCGCGAAGGCACGGAGTTCCTCTCCTGCTATCCGCGCAATCCGGTCATCGAGCCTTGCGCCGCACTCGACATCCGCCCGATCCTGTGCCGGCAGGAGCGCGTCGGCGTCGGTCTCGCCGACGGCTATACGCGCATCAAGCGCGGCAAGCGCAACGGCGTGTTTGCCGCCCAGGCCGGCCCCGGCATCGAGAATGCATTTCCCGGCGTCGCCCAGGCTTTTTCCGAGAATGTGCCGATCCTGATCGTCGCCGGCGGGCTGCCGCTCGACCGGCAATATGTGCGCCCGGCGTTCCGCGCCGCTGACGTCTTCCGACCGGTGACAAAGTGGTCGGCGCTGGCCCATTCGGTGCAGGAATTGCCGGACCTGCTGCGGCGCGCCTATCAGGCAATGCGCACCGGCAAAGCCGGCCCGGTCCTGATCGAGGTCCCCGACGAGGTTTTCAGCGCGCAATTCAACGGCACGCTCGACTATGTGCCGGTACCGGTCCTTCGCACAGCTCCAGATCCCGACGCCATCAAGAGAGCCGTCGAACTATTGCTTGCGGCCAAGCACCCGCTGCTGTGGGCCGGTCAGGGCGTGCATTATGCCGAGGCGGGCGACCGGCTCGCAGCTCTTGCCGAACTGATCCCCGCGCCGGTCGTCGCCACCAATCCCGGCAAGAGCGCGATCCCCGACAGCCATCCGCTCGCGCTCGGCGCCTCGACCCGCTCGCGATCGAAACAATTCGCCGAATATATGGGCCGCGCCGATCTGGTATTGGCGATCGGCTCAAGCCTTACGCGCACGAATTTCGGGCCCGCCGTGCCGCCCGGCAAGACGATCATCCATTCCACCAACGATGCCGGCGACATCAACAAGGAATATCGCGTCGATCAGGCCGTGGTCGGTGATGCGGCGCTGGTGATCGATGCGCTGATCGCCGAAGTCGGCCGGCAGAAGCGCGGCAGCGGCGGCAATGCTCTCACCGTGCTGAAAGAGGATATCGCCGCCAGCAAGAAGGCCTGGCTCGCCGAGTGGTCGAAGCATCTCGATTCCGACGAGACGCCGATCAATCAGTATCGCGTGATCCGCGACATGATGCGCACGCTCGATCGCGACAATGTCATCATCACCCACGATTTCGGCAGCCCGCGCGAGCAGCTCCTGCCGTTTTGGGAGACCACGTCCGCCGGCTCGTATCTGGGCTGGGGCAAGTCGACCCAGCTCGGCTACGGGCTCGGCATCACCATGGGCGCAAAACTCGCGGCGCCGAAAAAACTGTGCATCAACGTGATGGGCGACGCCGCCATCGGCATGACCGGCATGGATATCGAGACCGCCGCGCGCAACCGCATCGCCATCCTCACCGTCGTCTTCAACAATGGCGTCATGGCCGCCGAGCGCGACGTGCTGAAACTTTCCACCAAGAAGTACGGAGCGCTGACCGTCGGCGGCAACTATGCCAAGGTTGCCGAAGGGCTCAATGTCGACTCCTCGCGTGTCGAGAAGCCAGCCGACATCGTTCCGGCGATCAAGAATGCCGTATCGGTCACCGAGACCGGCGCACCATTCCTGCTCGAATTCGTCGTCAAGGAAGGCTACGACTTCTCGCGCTACGCCTAGCGATCGGCCTGCCAAAACTTTGCGAAATCAGGAGGAAACGATGAGCGACATCAGGATTTTCAATCCCGCCGGACTGGCGCGGCCCGCGGGCCCCTACTCCCATGTCGCCCATGCCAAATCGCAAGAGGTTGTCTTCATTGCCGGCCAGGTGCCGGTGGACGCTGCAGGCGCAACGGTCGGCAAGAACGATTTCGAGGCGCAATGCGCGCAGGTTTACGCGAACATCCACGCCGCGCTGCGCTCCGTAAACGCCGACTGGAAAAATGTCGTCCAGTTCACAAGCTATATCGTGCGCCCGCAGGATGCGCCGGCATTTCGGGCTTACCGAGGCCGCGAATTTCCCAAAATGTTTCCGGGCGGCGCGTACCCGCCGAACACGATGCTCATCATCAGCCGGCTTGCCGACGAGGACTATCTGCTCGAAGTGCAGACGGTCGCAGCGCTTTGAACATCCCGGCGCGGGTCTAGCGGACAGTCAAGGCGATCTCATTCGTCAGCGCGCGTAATTGCTTCGCGCGCTTGACGCCGAAAGCCGCTTCGAAGCGGCTTTGCGCTTGTTGCCAACCTTTTAGCCCGCTCCGCCACCGCGCAATCCCGGCCGCAGTCAGGCTCAAAGCCTTGCTGCGCCGGTCCGACTTCCCGGCCCCGACCGCGATCAGGCCGTCGCGCTGGAGCGGCAGGATGTTGCGGCTCAGCGTCGTACGATCCATCACCAGCGCGGCGGCAAGAGCGTTGATCGTCATCGGTCCCCTGCGTTGCAGCCTTGCAAGAATTGAATACTGGGTCGAGCGCAAGCCGCTCGGCGCGAGAAATTGATCATAGAATTGCGTGACATGGCGGGCCGCCTGGCGCAGCGCCAGGGAGTTGCAGGCCGCGGGGTTGATCTCGTCGGAACGCATCCGGTCCTCTTGCCGCCTGGATATAGGTGTATATACTCCTATATGCTCCCGGTGCAATGGATCGCTTCGGCCGAGCCGACGGGAGCGACGAAATGTCAGCGCCAGGCGTTGTAGTATCCGAGCCGCTTCCGGCCGCAGCAGCCGCACGGCCATCTGCGCAAACCACCTACGACCCGCGAACCCGCGCCCTGATCGAGGGACCGATTGCGCCGACCCTCATCCGGCTCGCCGCGCCGAACATGCTGGTGATGCTGGCGCAGGCCTCCGTCGGCCTCGTTGAAACCTATTTCATCGGCAAACTCGGCACCGATCCGCTCGCCGGCGTCGCACTGGTGTTTCCGGTCGTCATGCTGATGCAAATGATGTCGGCCGGCGCCATGGGCGGCGGCATGTCGTCGGCGATCTCGCGTGCGCTCGGCGGCGGCCGCCGCGCCGACGCCAATGCGCTTGCCATTCATGCGCTTGTCATCGCGCTTTTGTTCGGTCTTTTCTTCATGGCGGTGCTGCTCACGACAGGTCCCCTCCTCTACGCGGCGATGGGTGGCAGCGGCGCATCGCTTGCCGCGGCTACGACCTATTCCGGCGTCATTTTCACCGGCGCGATCCTGGTCTGGCTCTTCAATTCGCTCGCCAATGTAATCCGCGGCACCGGCAACATGGCGTTTCCCGCGCTCGTCACCTGCATCGGCGTGATCGTCCTCATACCGCTGTCGCCCTGCCTGATCTTCGGCCTCGGTCCGTTGCCGAAACTTGGCGTCGCCGGCGGCGCGGTCGCGGTGCTGCTCTACTATGCCGCCGGCAGTATCGTGCTCGCGGCCTATCTGCGTTCAGGACGGAGCGTGGTGCGCTTGAGCATGCACGGCATCCGTCTGCGCTGGGCGCTGTTCGCCGACATTCTTCGCGTCGGTGCGGTGGCGGCGCTGATCACGGTGCAGACCAACCTGACCATCGCGATCGCGACTGGCCTTGTCGGCGCGTTCGGGCCTGCCGCCATCGCCGGTTACGGCACCGGGTCGCGCCTCGAATATTTGCTCATCCCGCTGGTGTTCGGTCTCGGTGGTCCGCTCGTCGCCATGGTCGGCACCAATATCGGCGCCGGCCGTCCCGACCGCGCGCTTCGCGTGGCATGGATCGGCGCCGCGATCGCCACCGGCATCTGCGAAATCATCGGCCTGTCCGCCGCGGCGGCGCCACGCGCGTGGCTATCGCTATTCGACACCGCGCCCGCGATGCTCGATGCCGGATCGCGCTATCTGCACGTCGTCGGCCCGGTCTATGGACTGTTCGGCCTCGGCATGGCGCTCTATTTCGCCTCGCAGGGCGCGGGACGGCTTCTATGGCCGTTCCTCGCCAACATGGCGCGCCTCGTCATCGCGGCGGGTGGCGGCTGGCTCGCTCTGCGCCTGAGCGGCAATCTCACCGATGTCTTTATCGCGCTCGCCGCGGCGCTTGCCGCATTCGGACTGATCAATGCCGCGGCAGTGGCGCGCGGTGTCTGGTTCGATGATACTCGCCCGGCTCGCCTCGCCGCCGTTCGCCCGGAGGAGCCGATACGGAAATGACCGAAATGTATCTGGAAGATTTTGCCGCCGGACAGACCTTCAACACCGGCCGTGTGCGCGTAGACAAAGAACAAATCTTTGCATTCGCCAAACAGTTCGACCCGCAGCCTTACCACGTCGACGAAGAGGCCGCGCGCAATTCACCGTTTCGCGGCCTTGCGGCAAGCGGCTGGCATACCGCGGCGATGACCATGCGCCTGATGGTCGATGGCGAATTCAAGCCCGCAGGGGGCATTCTCGGTGTCGGCTTTGACAACCTGAACTGGCCGCGGCCAGTTCGGCCGGGAGACGAATTACATGCAAAGAGTGAAGTACTCGAAGTGCGGCCGTCGAAGTCAAAACCCGACCGCGGCACGATCCGGGTGCGGACGACGACATACAATCAGGATGACGAACCGGTGATGATCTTCACCGGCAATCTTCTGGTGCCGCGCCGTCCGGCCAGCACATAGAAACCATCAGTCGTTGAGGAGTTTGCAATGCGTATCCTCGTAGTCGGCGCCGGCGCGATCGGCGGTTATTTCGGCGGTCGCCTTAAAGACGCGGGCCGTGACGTGACGTTCCTGGTCCGCACGCGCCGCGCCGCGCAATTGGCGAAAACGGGGCTCGTCATCCGCAGTCCGTTGGGCGACGTGAACCTGCCTGCACCGCCGACAATCACGGCCGAGACGCTGCGCGAGCCTTATGATCTGATCCTCCTGAGCCTGAAAGCTTATGATCTTGAGTCCGCAGCCGACTCCTTCGCCCCCGCTGTCGGGCCCAATACCGCGATCCTGCCTCTGCTCAACGGCATGAAGCACCTCGATTTTCTCGGCAAGCGTTTTGGCGCCAAGGCTGTGCTCGGCGGCCAGTGCGTCGTGTCGCTTACGCTCGATCCCGAGGGCCGTATCCTTCATCTCAACGACACCCATCTGCTTTCCTATGGCGAACAGGACGGCTCCATCACACCGCGCGCCGAGGCGATCGCGGCGGCGTTTTCGGGCGTGAATTTCGAGGCGCGTCTCAGCAAGGCGATCCTGCAGGAGATGTGGGAGAAATGGTCCTTCATCGCCATGGCCGCCGGCATCACCTGCCTGATGCGCGCGCCGTTCGGAGACATCGTCAACGCCGGCGGCGTCGATTTCACCACCGGCCTCTATGACGAGTGCTGCGCAATCGCCACAGCGAATGGACACCCGCCAAGCGAAGCCGTCATTCAGCGCACGCGCGGCATGATCACGTCGGCAGGCTCCACCATTGCCGCGTCGATGCTTCGCGATATCGAGCGCAACGCGCCGATCGAGGCCGATCAAATCGTGGGCGATCTGCTGCGGCGCGGCCAGGCGGCCAAACGCGATTACCCACTCCTGCGGATCGCCTATACGCATTTGAAGTCTTACGAAGCCCGCCGCAAGCGCGAGCAAGCCGCCGCGAAAACGTCGTAGCCGGAACTTTCCGGACCGGTCACTATTATCGGACATAGGGAGGGCGTTATGGCCAAAATCACCTACCATATTGTCGAACACGACGGCGGCTGGGCCTACCAGGTCAACAGCGTGTTCTCCGAGACATTCCCCTCCCATGACGCGGCCCGCAAGGCGGCCCAGCGCGTCGCCCAGGAGCAGCACATACCGGGCGAGACGCGGGCCATCTCGTGGGAAGACAAGAACGGCAAGTGGCACGAAGAATTGGCACGCGGCGACGATCGGCCCGAGACCGAAGTCGAAGGCTAGAACGCGCCGCGCCGGAGAACGGCCGTGCGTGTCATGGCCGTTTCCAGCTGGGCCGGCGCGCAATGTCCGTTGTCGCGGCCGCATTCCGGGCTGGGCTCTCGACACATTCAATGACCGGACAGTGACAACGCAGCGGCGAAGGCTCTGTTGAAAAGAGCCGATCACCTGTATCGTGCGCTATCGGGCTGGGACGCTGGGACGTGAACAATAAATCCGTGACGAATGTCGAGACCGCGCTCAGCGGCTACGAGACTCCTCAACGATCCGATCCTCAACAAGGGTACGGCGTTCACCGAAACCGAACGGGATGTGTTCGACCTGCACGGCCTGCTGCCCCCGCACGTTGCGGAACTCGACTACCAAGTGGTGCGCCGGCTCGATGCATTTCGCGGCCTCAGCAGCGACATCCAGCGCTATGTGTTCCTGCGCGGCCTGCAGGATTCCAACGAAACCCTGTTCTATGCGCTGCTGACCCGCAACATCGAGGAGATGATGCCGGTCGTCTATACGCCGACCGTCGGGCTCGGCTGCCAGAATTTCAGCCACATTTTCCGCAAGCCGCGCGGCCTGTTTCTCAGCATGCCGCACAAGAATGATATCCGCCGCATCCTCGGCCATCCGCGCTACGATCGCGTCGAGGCCATCGTCGTCAGCGACGGCGAGCGCATTCTCGGCCTTGGCGACCAGGGCGCCGGCGGCATGGGAATTCCGATCGGCAAGCTCGCGCTTTACACCGCTTGCGCCGGGCTGCATCCGGCGACGACACTGCCGATCATTCTCGATGTCGGCACGGACAATCAGGAGCATCTCAACGATCCGCTCTATATCGGCTGGCAGCACGAGCGCGTGCGCGGCGCCGAATACGATGAACTGGTCGCTACATTTGTCGATGCCGTCCGCGAACGCTGGCCGCACGTTCTCCTGCACTGGGAGGATTTTGCTATCGGCAACGCCAACCGCCTGCTGGCGCGCTATCGCGATCAGCTCTGCACGTTCAACGACGATATCCAGGGCACCGCGGCAATCGCGGTCGGAACGCTGCTCAGCGCCATCAATGTGACCGGCGTGCCGCTAACCGAGCAACGTATTGCCGTACTCGGCGCCGGCTCGGCCGGCACCGGCATCTGCGCATTACTGCTTCGCGCCATGATCGATGCAGGCTTGAGCGAAACCGAAGCGCGCGGGCGCTTTTACCTGGTCGATCGCCAGGGCCTCCTGGCGCAAGGCATGACCGGCCTTCAGTCGTTCCAGTTGCCGTTCGCGCAGAGCCGCGACCGCCTCGCGACGTGGAAACTCGAGACGCCCGGCTGGATCGGCCTCGCCGACGTCGTCGCCAACGCGCATCCGAACGTTCTCATCGGCACGTCCGGGCAAACCAGCGCGTTCTCCGAACCGGTCATTCGCGCGATGGCCGCGCATGCGCGCCGGCCTGTGATTTTTCCATTGTCGAACCCGACCGAACGCTGCGAAGCAACGCCGGCGGACCTTCACCTCTGGACGGACGGACGCGCCGTGATCGGCACGGGCAGTCCCTTTCCTCCGATCAAGCGCAATGGCAAGCAATTCCGCGTCGACCAGACTAACAATGCCTATGTCTATCCGGGCATCGGGCTCGGCGCGATCGTTATCGATGCGCACCGCATTTCCGACGGGATGTTTCTCGCCGCCGCGCGCGCGATCGCGGAAAGATCTCCGGCCAGGCACAATCCCGAAGCCAACCTGCTCGCGCCGCTCGTCGATATTCGCGAGCTTACCTTCCATGTCGCGCTCGCTGTCGCCAGGCAGGCGCAAAGCGAAGGCCTGTCCGATCAGATGTCCGAGACGGACATGGCGGCGGCGATCAAAGCGAAGATGTGGGAGCCGGTTTATGCGACGTACCGGCGCCGGGGTTAGGCCTGAATAACAAGACGAACTTCCCCGCCATGTTCGCAGTTTAGAATTCGTACAACGAACAAACGCCGCCAGTTTTTAATTATTATAATTATCTTCTACTGCGGAAATACGATTTCGTATTGACGATGAATACTTGCGATGCGAGGAAAGCATTGAAATATCTATAGTTTTTTATCGTTCTAAACTGGGTTTCGGAATTGGAAATCATGAAATCGCAACACCGCAATTGCCGCTGCGGAATCGCGGTGTCAGCGCTCGCAATCGCCGTCGGTCTGGGAAGTTTTCTTCGCAGTCCGGCGCTGGCGCAACAGCCGGCAACGCCTCCGGATCAGAACGCTCCAGCCCAGCAGACGGAGCCGCAAAACTCCGCGCCCGCCGCCACACCTGCTTCTGCCGCACCGGACGCAAACCGAGCCCACTTGCCGCAAATCGTCGTCAGCGGGGCAAAAAAGCCTAAGCCCAGGGTCGCAGCGCCGCGGCCCGTCGCTCCGCCCGTCAACCCGACCCCATCCGCGTATGCCGTTCTGGATGGCAGAATGAATGGGATGAATCAGGCGCGTGACAATCTACTGACAACGATCGGCGCTTCGACGGACTCGATCAATCGCCAGGCGATCCTGAACATGCCGCAAGGCGACTACACGCCGATCGACAAGCTCATTTTGCAATTTCCCGGCGTTTCGTACGACTCGGCGGCCTCCAACCCCAATTTCCACATCCGCGGCGAGTACGCCAATTATCAGACCCGCATCAACGGGGTCGTGGTACCGGAAGGCGTTTCCGGTCTCGGCGCATTCCTCGCCACGAATTTTATCGGCAACGTATCTCTGCTTACGGGAGTTTTGCCGGCGGAATACGGCCTGCGCACTGCCGGCGTGCTCGACATCACCAGCCGCAGCTTCGCCACACCGGGTGGACAGATCGGCATCTACGGCGGCAGCCGGGAGACGATATCGCCGAGCTTTGATTACGGCGGCAGCTTCGGCAATTCGGAATATTTTGTCGCCGGCCGCGGCGACTGGAACAGTCTCGGCATCGAGAACGCCACGCCCGGGCTCAATGCGATCCACGATAACACCAGTCAGGGCAAGCTGTTCGGCTATTTTTCGACCATGCTCGACGACTCAACGCGGTTCAGCTTCACCTCGGCCGCGTCTCAGAGCAAGTTTCAGATACCCAACAACCCCAATCAAATGCCGCTCGGAGATTTCGGGCCGGCCACCTACGATTCATCAACGCTCAACGAAAATGAATACGACACCTACATCGTCAACATCGCGTCGCTGCAGAAGCACGGCACCGATGGCGATGCGCAGCTTGCGGTCTTTTCGCGGTACGCCAAAGTGCATTTCGTTCCGGATGTTTTCGGTGACCTGGTTTTCAACGACGTAGCATCCGACGTGACCCGCGAAAGCACGATGACAGGCACCCAGTTCGATGCCTCCTACATCGTGAATGACCGGCACACGCTGCGGACAGGATTCGCCGTCAGCGCCGAGCAGACAAACGTCACCAACATTTCCACCGTCCTGCCGACAGACGGAATGGGCAATGTCGTGCCAGGCGCACCGTTCCCGATTACCGATCAGACGTCGCAACTCGGCTGGAACATTGGTACCTACATTCAGGACGAATGGCGGCTTACCAATCAGTTGACGCTGAACGCCGGCGTGCGATTTGACCAGCTGTACCAGTTTGTCGACGCCAACCAGGTCAGCCCGCGCCTTGCCCTGGTTTACAAGCCGTTCACCGGCACGACCATTCATGCGGGCTTTGCCCGCTATTTCACGCCGCCGTATCAGGCGCAGGCCACGCAATCGAATATCGCCCTGTTTGCAAATACGACAAATCAGCCTGACATTCCGGTTGCCGATCCCGTCAAGCCGGAACGCTCGAGCTATTATGATGTCGGTATCGATCAGACCGTGTTGCCCGGCCTCGATATGGGCATCGACATGTACTACAAGGCGGCGAGGGACATGATCGATGATGGCCAGTTCGGCCAGGCCGTTGTCCTGACGCAATTCAACTGGGCGCGGGGTTACAGCGAAGGCGGCGAATTCAAGCTCAAATACACGAACGGAAATTTCAACGCCTATGCGAATTTCGCGTACAATATCTCAAGGGCGATAGGTCCGGAGTTGAATCAATATCTGTTCGACGCCAACGAATTTGCATATCTGCAGACCCACTATCACTACACCGACGACATGCAGCGCATGACTGGTTCGGCCGGCATGTCGTACCGGATCTACGACACGACCGTGAGCGCCAATATGATCTATGGCAGCGGGCTGCGCGCGGGAGAACTGGATGACGGTGTCGTGCCCAATTCGCTGCACACCACGCCTTATGCCGTATTCAACACCGGCATTGCGCACGACTTCCATTGGAGTTCCGACGCCAAGCCGCTCACCGTCCGCTTCGACGTCACCAACATCTTCGACCAGATCTACGAATTGCGTGACGGTTCGGGCATCGGCGTATTCGCGCCGCAATTCGGCGCGCGTCGCGGCTACTACGCCGGCATATCACAGAAACTATGAGGCTCACGCTCGCCGAGTGTTCAGGCGACGCGCACCTGGGCTAGGAAGCGCTCGACTTCGGCGCGCAGCCGGCCGGACTTCGCAGCGAGCTCGCTGCCGGCATTGAGCACGGCATCGGCGACCTGCCCGGTCTTGATCGCCGCGTCGGAGACCTGCACGACGCTTTCCGAAACCTCGCGCGTGCGCTCCGCCGCGGCATTGGCGCTGCGGGCGATTTCCTTGCTGACGGCATCCTGCTGCTGCACCGCCACCGAGATTTCATTGGCATTCTCGTCGAGCTGGCCGATCGTTCCGGCAATCGCCTTCATGGCCTGAACCACGTTCGACGTCGTGACTTCGATCGACGAGATTTGCTGCGTGATGTCGCCGGTCGCCTTCTCGGTTTGCGCCGCAAGCGACTTGACCTCCTGAGCGACGACTGCAAACCCGCGCCCCGCGATCCCGGCGCGCGCCGCCTCAATCGTCGCGTTGAGCGCCAACAGATTGGTCTGCGCCGCCACGTCGCGGATGAGATTGCTGACCATATTGATCTGCCCGACCCCCGCGGCCAATCGTTCTACGGTATCGATAATCGAGCGGGCCTCGCCTGTCGCGTAACGGGCGATGTCGGCGGAGGCGCGCGCCTGGTTCGAGATCTGCTCCACGGACTGTGCGATTTCTTCCGCCGCCATGGCGACGTTATTCACGTTCGAGGTCGCCTGCCCCGACGCCGCCGCGGTGGCGCCGGCCTGCGTCTGGTTATGCTTGGCGGCGTCCGCCATCACGCGCGCGCAATGATCCATCGTCTTTGACGCATCGTCGAGCGAACGGACGATCGCATTGACCTCGCCCTCGAAATTCCGCGTCGCCGTCTCGATCTGCTGGCGGCGCGCTTCCGACTGCTGCGCGCGGCTCGCGTCGGTTTGGCGCGCGGCCGAAACGTCTTCGATCGCCTTGCGAAACACCAGCAGCGCCTGAGCCATGCCGGCGATCTCGTCGTGACCGCCGACCGGAACCGGCACGTTGGCTTCGCCCTCAGCGATCCGCCGCATCGCATGGCCGAGGAGCGTCAGCCGGCCGACGATGCTGCGCCCGACATAGAGCCAGCCGATCAGTCCGGCCGCCGCCAAGGCCGCGATGCTGAGCAGGATCAAAATGATCCGGCCCAGTTTGATCTGCGAAATCGCGCGGGAGGACAACGTCTGCGCCATCGCGCCTTGCCGCTGGATGAGGCTCTCGACGGCGGTTCGCAGTCTTGCAGCTTCGGCAAGCGCCGCCGCATAAAGCTGCTGGGCATCCCGCTCGCCCTTCAGCTCGTTCATGCGCTGTACGATGATTCCGGAGCTGCCCGACAAGACGGCGAGCTTGCCGTAGAGTGCGCCGATTTTGTCGCGCTGCCCGGAATCGGGAAGCTTTTTCAAATTCGCATCGATATCGCGCTCCGCGGACGCAATCGTATCGCGCATCGGCGGCAGGCTGGCGACATCCGTGACCATCGACGATTCAATCAGGAGGCCGGCAAGGAGATTGGCGTCCGCCTGAATTTCCAGCAATCGCCGCAGCCCATCGATCGAACGGTTCAGGTCGGCCCGGCTTTCGGAGACCTGGTTCTTGGTCATCAGGTCGAAATTGGCATCGTCGATTGCGGGCGTAATCGCCTCGAGCAGACTTTCATGCGACTTGCGGACGGCAAGCGCGAGCGCGCGGCGTTCAGCCGAAATTCTCATCCGGCCGGCGACCGCATCGTTGAGTGCATTAAGCCGTTCGGACATGGCGGCGCGCGCCACGGCAATTTCGTCGCTTTGGCTGCCGTCAAGCGCGCGTAACCGCTCGATCCTTCCGTCAAGCTTGCGCGATTGCGCGGCAATCTCGTCTGCGATTGCGGCCCGGTGTTTCTCGTCTTCCGCCGCCATCAGGCGCGGTGCGGTCGCCACCAGCGTGTCGGTATCTTCGGACAGCCTGAATGACTCGACCGTCGCCGGCATGCTTCGCGACGCGATCTCGGTCAATGTCTTGCTGATATTGGCCGACGCAATAAGCGCGAACAGCGAGCCGATGACGGTCAGGCCCGCCGCCAGGGCGAACGCAAGATAGAGGCGCGAACGAATCGTGCTGATCCAGGACAGCGGCGCGAGCCGCCCGGAAATATCAGCAACGAGAGAATTGATCCTGCCCGCCAGCACCGGCAATCTCATAACCGCTAAGCCGAATAAGTGTGGTCGCTCATTGTGCCGCCATCTTCACCAGCCGAACGACCGGCTTGAAAGTGCCGTCGGCCTGTAGAATCGTGAAATAGACCTCGTCCGAGCCCTGGTTCTTCGTCGGCCCGTAATTGAGGACGACACCGCCGAGGTCGATGGGAGCCGAGGAGACCGCCGCGAGCAGCTTTTCCCGCGTCGGTTCGCCGCCGGCCCGCTTGAGCGCTTCGACTACGAGCCTGCCGGCCAGATAACCTTCGAGCGACACGAAGCCCGGTTTGGCATTGCCGTCTTCGGCCACAAGCGCCTTCTGATAAGCCGCCACGACAGGCAGCGAGGCGTCTCCCGGAAATGGAACGACCTGGCTGACGATGACGCCCGCGCCGTCCTTGCCGAGTTCCTGCGCCAGCGAATTCGATCCGACGAAAGAAATCGCGACGAACAGCGCGTCCATGTTGACTTGGTGCGCGAGCCTGACAAATTCGGCGACCGGTTTGTAGGGAGCGACCGTCACCACGGCTTCCGGCTGCGCCTTCATGATATCGAGCAGCGCCGACTTTACGGCTGTGGTGTTGCGCTTGAACGTGCCGGTGGCAACGAGCGACATGTTGCGTTTGGCCAATGCGCGCTGCACGCCCTCGAGGCCGGCGAGCCCGAATGCATCGTCCTGATAGAGGATCGCGATCTTCGAGACGCCGAGATCCTTGGTCAGATGTTCGATCCAGGCCTCGGTTTCCTGGAAATACGATGCGCGCACGTTGATGACATAGCGATTGTACGGATTGCGCAGAAATTCCGCGCCGGTAAAGGGAGCGATGAACGGCACTTGCGCAGCCGTCGCGATTGGCTGGCCGGCTTTCGACGTCGGCGTTCCCACCGCACCGATCATGGCGAAGACTTTGTCTTCCCCGATGATCTTCTGCGTGGCCTCCACGGTCTTTTCCGGCTCGTAGCCGTCGTCCAGCGATTTGAGTTCAAGAGTCCGGCCGGAAATCCCGCCTTTGCGATTTTCTTCGTCGAATGCCGCGAGGATTCCCAGACGCATGCCTTGACCGAGGTCCTGCGCGGGGCCCGTGAGCGCCGCGACCTGGCCAAACACGATCTTGTTTTCAGTGACACCGTCTTCGGCCAGAGCAGGCGTGCCGATCAGACAAAGCAGGAGTGCGAGCGCGATTTGAAGCTGAGTAGCGGTCATTCGCGCTTCCTCTCGGCGTCTGCGGCAATTCACTGCAATTCACTGGCGCCGATTACTGTCTGCAATTTTTCTTCTTCTAGACAGTACGACGCTCATATTCTGGGCAGTTTTGGTAAATGCATTGTTAAAATGCACGTAGCAACCGCTTCGCATTAGAACAAAATTTACCATGAGAACCCACGATGAAACCGGGTCGACCTGAGGCTTTCACGATGGCGGCAAGCGAAAACAGCACGCGGATCATCCTTGGCGATCCCGTGCCCTGGTTCAGCGCGCCGCTCGTCGGCGAAGGCGCCTTCAATCTTCAGGTCGCAGCCGGCCGCTGGATCGTGCTGGCGTTCCTCGGTTCGCCCGCCAACCCGCGCGTGCAGGAAGAACTGACCGCACTTCTGCAGGAAGCAAAGCTGTTTCACGAAGACCGGATCGTGTTCTACGGCGTGCTCACCGCGCCGCCGCGCGAGATTGCGCACTACACCGCGCTGAACACTCCGGCGATCTCGTTCATCGCCGATTACGACGGCGCCGTCAGCCGCGCCTTCGGCGCCGCCGAGATGCCGCGCACCGTCGTGCTCGATCCCATGCTGCGCGCGATCACCGATATTCCCTGGGACTACGCCGCCGGACATGCCCAGTCGGTCCGTAGCGTGTTGCAAAGCCTGCCGCCGGTCGACGATGCGGCCGGCGTGCCGCTCTATGCGCCGGTGCTCGTCGTGCCACGCGTCCTCGATTTTCAGCTTTGCGATTTCCTCGTCGATTTCTACGAAAAGCTCGGCGGCCAGGATTCCGGGTTTCTGCTCGATAGCGCAGGCAAGACGGCGACGGTGGTGGATTACAGGCTCAAGCGCCGCAACGATCTGAGCGTCGTGCATCCGGACGTGCGCGAGGCTATCCGCAGCCAGATCGTGCGCCGTCTTCTTCCGCCCATCGAACGGTTCTTTCAATTCTCCGCCACGCGGATGGACCGCTACATCGTCGCCTGTTACGACGCCGCTTTGGGCGGCCACTTCCATCGCCACCGCGACAATGTCAATGCCGGCGCGCAGCATCGCCGCTTCGCCGTCACCATCAATCTCAATCACGACTATGACGGCTGCGACCTGACGTTTCCGGAATTCGGCAGCCGCAGCTATCGCGCGCCGCACGGCGGCGCCGTCGTGTTCTCCTGCGGCGCGCTGCATCAGGTCACGCCAGTGACGCGCGGCCGCGCTATGCCTTCCTCGCTTTTCTTTACGGCGAGGCCGACGCGGCGCTGCGCGAGAAGAACAACGCGAATATCGTGCAAACCGAGTTCCGCTACGCCGGTGGAGTTTCGGATCGTCTGTTTCCCGAAGAAGAACTTCCGCGCGAGCGCCGCGCCGGCTGACCGATTTCGTCTTGCCAGAGGGACATTCCCGGCTAAAATCACTGCCGGGATGGAGTCCCCCGTAACCGCCGATAAGGCTGATGACTCCTACTGGGCGCCTGGCGCCGGTAGGAGCATTTTGCTCCCCCGCCTCCAGCGCCGGTTCGTAATCGAGCGGATGTCCGCGCAACTGGAGGACTGCAATGGGTTTCCTGATCGTTTTTCTCGGCGGCGGCTTTGGCGCTGCGCTGCGCCACGGCATCAATCTCGGGGCCGCGCGTCTTGTGGGCACCAGCTTTCCCTGCGGGACGATGTTCATCAACGTCACCGGGTCCCTGGTGATGGGACTGCTCGCCGAATATTTCGCCCTGAAGGGCCACCTGCCCCGAAGCTGGCTTCTGTTCCTGACCACCGGCATCCTTGGCGGCTACACGACCTTCTCGACCTTTTCGCTGGAGGCGGCGCTTCTTTATGAGCGCGGCCAGCTCGGCGGCGCCGCACTCTATGTACTCGGCTCGGTTGTACTGGCGATCGGGGGCCTGTTCGCGGGCATTGCCATCGTCCGCGCGGTCGTCTGAAATGCCGACGCAAAACGAATAAAGGGAGACGCCGCCATGGATCTGGCGATGAAAGACAAGAAAGCGATCGTCACCGGCGCCAGCGAAGGCATCGGCAAGGCGATCGCGCGCGCGCTGGCCCGAGAAGGTGTCGACGTGGCTATCTGCGCGCGGCGGAAAGAACCGCTCGAAGCCGCCGCGGCCGAAATCGCCAAGGAAACCGGCCGCAAGATCATTCCCATCACCGCCGACCTGACCAGCGGTACCGACGCCGAAAGCTTCATCAAGAAAGCACACGCCGCGCTCGGACGGGTCGACATTCTGGTCAACAATGCCGGCTCTGCTCCCGGCGGCGTCATCGAACATTTGAACGAGGATGATTGGGCGAGCGCGCTGCAACTTAAATTCATGGGCTACGTGCGCTGCATGAAGCATGTGCTGCCGATCATGCAGAAACAGAAGAAGGGCCGCATCGTCAATCTGATCGGCAATGACGGCGTGAAAGTCTCCTACTGGGAGATCGCACCGGGCGCCGCCAATGCGGCCGGTCAAAACCTGACCAAATCGCTCGCCAGCCAATACGGGAAACACAATATCAGCTTCTGCGCCGTGAACCCCGGCCCGGTGCGCACCGAACGCTGGGCGGGCCTCGTCAAGGCGATGGCGCGCGACATGAAGCTTTCCTACGAGGAAGCCGACAAGCTCGCGCCGGCCAGCATCCCGCTCGGCCGCATCGCCGAGTCGGAAGAGGTCGCCAACCTCGTCACCTATCTCGCCTCCGACCTCGCCTTCTTCGTCAACGGCACGATGATCGAGATCGACGGCGGCCAGGACAAGGTGCTGATGGATCGCATGCGCGACCGCTGAACCGGCTTCTGCCTTGGTTTGTTCGCGCCGGCCGCATGCGCTAGGCTTGCTCCCGCAAGATAAGGTTGGGGAGGACGTCAGGTGCAGGACACCCAGAACGTAGCGCAAGCCGAGCCGGGCGCGGCCGAAGGCTGGTGGCCCAAGGGCTGGTGGGGAATCGTCGATTACAAGATCGGCATCATCCCGGTGCCGGTCTTTGTCATCCTGATTGCGGTGATCGCGGGTTTCGCCACGACCGGGACCGTTCCCTCCGACATCCTGATGGCGATCGTGCTGCTCTCGATGGGCGGCTTCGCCTGCGCCGAACTCGGCAAGCGTATTCCGATCATCCGCAATGTCGGCGCGGCGGCGATCTTCGCGACGTTCATCCCGTCCTATCTCGCCTTTCATCATCTGTTGCCGGCCTCGATCCTCAACTCGGTGACGCAATTCACCAAGGACTCGAACTTTCTCTACCTGTTCATCTCCTGCATCATCGTCGGCAGCATTTTGGGGATGGACCGCGGCGTCCTCATCAAGGGCTTTCTCAAGATCTTCGTGCCGCTCGCCGCCGGATCGGCGGTCGGGGGCGCCGTCGGCACGCTTGTCGGCGTTCTGCTCGGGCTTGGCGCCTATCACACGTTTTTCTTTGTCGTCGTGCCGATCATGGCCGGCGGCATTGGCGAGGGCGCGATCCCGCTCTCCATCGGTTATTCGCAGATCCTGCACCAGCCGCAGGGCGATCTGTTCGCCCAGGTCCTGCCGCCGGTCATGCTCGGCAGCCTGACCGCCATCCTGCTGGCGGGCACGCTCAATTATGTCGGCAAGAAGTATCCGAACCTCACCGGCGAAGGCCGCCTTCAGCCCGGCGAACACGACGAACTGGAATTCGAGGAAGACAAAGACGAAGCCTATGTCGACGTGACGACCATCGCCGCCGCCGTCGTTACCGCGGTGACGCTTTATCTGATCGGCTCGCTGACGCAGCGGATGTTCGGTTTTCCGGCGCCGGTGGCCATGCTCATAATCGCGGTGATGCTGAAACTGGCGCGGGCGGTGTCGCCGTCGCTGCAGCTTGGCTCTTTTCATGTCTACAAATTCTTCTCGACCGCGGTCACCTATCCGCTCCTCTTCGCCATCGGCGTCGCGCTCACGCCCTGGGACAAGCTCGTCGCCGCGTTCACCGTGCCCTATCTCATCACTATCGTGTCGACTGTCGTTGCCATCATCGCGACGGGATTTTGCGTCGGCGGCTGGCTGAAAATGTATCCGATCGATACCGCGATCGTGACCGCCTGCCACAGCGGCCAGGGCGGCACCGGCGATGTCGCCATTCTCACGGCCGGCAACCGGATGCAGCTCATGCCCTTTGCCCAGATCGCTACCCGCATCGGCGGCGCCGTGACGGTGACGGTGGTGCTCATCATCCTGACGCAGATCGGGTAATTGCTTCTGTCCTGACTGCGCGGGCGATGTACTTCCGTCATTGCGAGGAGCGAAGCGACGCATCCACAACCGGCACAGCCCGCTGGATTGCTTCGCTGCGCTCGCAATGACGAGCAAATCCGTTCTCGCGACGCGATCCGCGCCCGAGGTTATGTTTTAAGCTTCACGAAAGACCTCCCGAAAGAGGGAGGCGGAGCGCCGACAGGCGCAAGTGTCTTGGCGCCGCATCAGCGGATGCGGCAGCGCGCCTTGCGCTAACATGGCGCGCTCGCCTCTCGGCGCTCCACCGCGGCGCTTGGCGCGGCGACTGAACGCCTTGCCTCAGCCCAGGCCGCGCTTCACGCGATCAGGAGGGCGAAGGCTTTCACCCGCGCCATCGATCACGCTTAAGCGAAGCACCTCGCGCACCGGTCATCATGCCGGCAGGGTCGATGCCTGGACCGCCCGGGAGCGGGGTTACGAGCCCCGCCCGCAGGAACCGCACTCGCTCCACTTCAAGGATCGTCTCGAGAAGCGCCCCTCGATGAGCAAGATTCGCCATTCGTAACCTAAACAGTGACGAATGTCAAGTTTTGTCTCTATAATAGTGACGATATTTCCTCGCGCCGGCTGATCCACCGCATTCCGCCGGTCGTAGCAAAACAGGCTGGCTGCACTTCAGCGAGGAATCTCATGGTCTATCTCGTCCCTTACATCACCGCGCTTGTCGCCTTCGGCATCATCGATGCCACCTGGCTGAGCACGATGGGAACGGCGCTCTATCGCCCGGTGCTTGGCGACATTCTGGTGCCGACATTGCGCATCGGCCCGACGATCGCGTTTTACCTGATGTATCCGGTCGGGATTGTCGTCTTCGCCGTACTGCCGGCGTTGCGGTCGGGCGCGGTGTCGAGCGCCTTTTTTCTGGCGCTGCTGTTCGGGGCGATTGCCTACGGAACCTATGACCTGACCAATTACGCAACGCTGCGCAATTGGACATTGCCGATCACCTTTATCGACATCTGCTACGGCGCACTCGCTTCCGGACTGGCCGCCACGGCGGCGACGTTCATGGCCCGTTTCATGGCGCGCTGATCGAGTGGCTCATCGCACCGGCGCGAGCCGGTAGTGGCTGACGCCCCACTCTTGCCCGCTGGCGTGGCCAAACAATCCCTTCGTCGCCAGCAAGAACAGCCGCCAGCGGCGATGCCACAGTTTTGCGTCCGCGCCATAGACCCGCTTGAGAACGCTGAACACGGCCTCTTCGTTGCGATCGAAATTTTGCAGCCAGTCTGCGGCGGTGCGCGCATAGTGGCACCCGTTCCAGCGCCATTCCTGTTCGACCGAAAAGATCTCCGGAAATTGCCGGATCAGCCCGTGGCTCGGCATGATCCCGCCGGTGAAATAATACTGGGCGATCCAGTCCTCCTTGTCGCCGGCGGAGAACCGGTACGAGGCATGCGCGTTGGTGAAAACGTGCATGAACAGGCGGCCGTCGGCCTCGAGGCAAGCGTGCATCCGCCGCAGCAAGGGTTGCCAGTTCGCCATGTGCTCGAACATCTCGACGGAGACCACGCGATCGAACCGCCCGGATGGGACAAATCCGTTCATGTCGGCGGTGACGACGTCGAGATTGGCAAGCCCCTCCTCCTTTGCCACGGCGAGGATGCAGGCGCGCTGCGACTGCGAATTGGAAACTGACGTGATCTTTGCCGACGGATAGTGCCGCGCCATCCACAATGACAGAGAGCCCCAGCCGCAACCGAGTTCGAGGATATGCTGGCCGTCGGCGAGGCCCGCATTCGCGGCAGTGACGCCGAGCGCGCGTTCCTCCGCCTCGGCGAGCGTGCTGATGCCCTGGTCGTAAAGGCAACTCGAATATTTGCGTTGCGGCCCAAGCACCAGGGCGAAGAAGTCCTGCGGAATCTCGTAGTGCTGCGCGTTGGCGTCAGCGGTATTCATGGCGATCGGATAGGGCGCCATTGCCGCGGCGAAGTTTTTGTCCGCGTCGCGCGGCGTGCGCTCAAGCTGACGCCGCGTCCTGCCGACGAGCCACTCGATCGCCGCCTGCGTCACCGCGTCGGGCCAGGCAATGCCTTCGCCGATACCGATCATCGTCTGGACCATTGTCATGGCATCACCTTACGTGGCTTTCGGCGGCGCCGGGAAAAACGCATTGGTGCGCGCCTGATAGGCGCGAAAGGCGTCCTGGCGGCGTTCCAGCATATGCGCTTCGAGCGGCGGAATGCCCGAGACGTGGACCAGGAGCCAATACATGCAGGCCGGCCCGGCAAGCGCGACGAAACCAAAGGGGTAGCCGCCGCCAAGATCAATCGCGAGCAGCGGATAGGCGAGCCAGCCGAACCATTCGAAAAAATAGTTCGGATGCCGCGACCAGCCCCACAGGCCGATGTCGCAGATCCGGTCGCGGTTGGACGGGTCGGCGCGGAAGCGCCGCAACTGCGCATCCGCGGCCGCCTCGCCGGCAATGCCGGTCAAAAGGACCAGCGCGCCGAGAAAATCCTGCACACGCAGGCCGGACAAAGGATTCCATGCGGCGAGCACGATCGACAGCGCCAGCGGAATACTGACCAGCGCCTGTTTCTGCGCAAGGAAGAACATTTGGCGGTTCGCGCCATCGCCCCAATCCTTGACCAGCCTGGCGTAGCGCGGATCGTCGGTGATGCCGCTCGTGCGCCGCGCGATATGGATGCCCAGCCGGAGCGCCCAAACAACGACGAGCAACACCACCAGCACCTGCCGCGCCGTCAGCGCGCCATCGCGCAGAAATGGCGTGAGCGCGCCGAGACAGCCGACAGCACCGAGCCCGAAGGTCCAGGTCGTGTCGATCCAGCCGGAATTTTGCGTCGCGCGCCAGATGAGCCAGGCCCCGGTCATCGCCGCGGCGAGGCCGGCGCTGACGCCAACGAAGATGCCCAGGAATTCGAGAGCGGTCATGGCGTCACCGCCGCATGCCGGGCTTGCAGTGTTTTGGACATGAAGACTTCGGCGTCATGCAGCACGGGAGCGAGGAAACGGAGCGGCGCGGCAAAGGCGCCCATGATCGTGAGATGACCGACATGGGGATAGGTTTCGACCGTCGCCGCGTCGCCGGCGGCCCGCAGCCGCACCGCGAGACGGCTGGCATTGCCTGGATCGACTGTGTCGTCATCAACGCCGGTCATGAGGAGAGACGGCGGCGCGCCGGGCGCGACATGGGAAATCGGCTGCGTATCCGGCCGGTCGGCGCCGCCGAAAATCACCTTCAGCGTTTCGTCGTGCAGCGGCAGGAAATCGTAAGGCCCGGAAATACCGATCAGTCCGGAAAGATCGCGCCCGGGCACCATATCCACAGCCTTGAGCCAGCGCGGATCGAGCGCCAGCATGGCCGCGATATGGGCGCCGGCGGAATGGCCCATGACAAAAAGTTTTTTCGGATCGCCGCCGAAACGCGCGGCATTGTCCTTGGCCCAACGCACGGCGTGCGCGCCGTCTTCGAGAAAACCGGGATAGCGGACTTCGGGATAGACGCGATAGTCCGGCACGATCGTCACATAGCCGTGCCGCGCCAGCGCCGCCGCCACGAAAAGATAGGTCTCCTTGTCGCCCATCTGCCACGAGCCGCCATAAAAGAAGACGACTACGGGCGCGTTGGCAGCATCGGCGGGCCGATAGACGTCGAGCGTGCGCCGCGGCCCCTCGCCATAAGGCAGCGATTGCGCGATCGAGATGCCGTCGCGCGAGGCGAGGAAATTGAGCGGCGAGGCCGGCGACCAGCCCGTGAGCAGAAACGTCGCCAGCATGCCGATGGGCCAACGAGACATCGGCTGCCTCGTCAGATGCGCAGGAAGGGCTGGATCAGCCGGCCGAGCGCGCCCTGCAGTTTTATCGTTCCCTGCATCGCCACGAGGCAAATACACGGCACGCCATCCTCGACCATCGGATCGTGCTCGACCGTATCGTCGGCTTCGTCGAAATCGCCGGGCCCGTAGCGGCCGAGATCGTGACGAAACGCGCCTTCGAAGACGCAGGTCCATTCCGTGCCGGTATGCTTGTGGCGTGGCAGCTTTGTCCCTGGCGCCGCCTTGAGCATGAAAACGCGAACCGCATCGTCGGAGGCGACATCGACCGTGCGCCATTGCACGCCACGCCCGATCCAGCGCCACGGCCCGAGCGCATAGTGCGACAGTGGCGCAGGGAGATCGCCATCGGCGCGGGCGCGCACCGGAAGATCGTCCGGAATGACGGGCGGGCTTTCGCCGAGACGCGCCAGCGCGCTCTGCAAGGCATCCGCGGACATCGCGGCGGAGTTTGCAGCCTCGAGCATCGCGCCGCCGGCAAGTTCGAAGGCGCGCATCGTGCCGCGGCATTGCGGGCAAAGCGAAAGATGCGACGCGACCACCACGGCGCGCGCCTCGTCGAGTGTGCCCGCGGCAAACGCCGCCAAAGTCTCGTCGCCTGGATGGTGCATGATGGTCATGACAGGTCACCGAGCAGTTTGCGCAGCCGCCCCATGGCGAGGCGTAGCCGCGATTTCACAGTCCCCAGCGGCAGATCGAGCAGATTTGCGATATCTCCATGGGGACGGCCTTCGAAGAATGAAAGCTGAACGACACGGACTTGTTCTTCCGGCAATTCGGCAAGCGCCGAACGCACGCGCTGATCGCGCTGCCCTGCATCGAGCGGCGCATCGGCGCGTTCCGGCTCTTCGGCTTCGATCGTCTCGTAAAGTGCGAACAGTTTCGCACGCTTGTCGCGGCGCAGCCGGTCGATCCGCAGATTGCGCGCGATCGTGAAAATCCAGGCCGCTGCGCTGGCGCGCCGCGAATCGAACTGGCCGGCCTTGCGCCAGATCACGAGCAGCGTCTCTTGCGCCAGATCCTCCGCCGCTTCCGCCGCAACGCCCGAGCGCATCAGCATGGCCTTGATCCGGGGCGCGTAGAAGCCGAACAGGGCGGCAAAGGCCTCACGGTCCCTTG
The DNA here is from genome assembly GCA_963808205.1 of uncultured Alphaproteobacteria bacterium. Classification (GTDB taxonomy): domain Bacteria; phylum Pseudomonadota; class Alphaproteobacteria; order Rhizobiales; family Xanthobacteraceae; genus BOG-931. The sequence continues at coordinate 217,028 of CAWEER010000003.1, read as the reverse complement.
TCGCCGCGATGGCGCCGATCCATCGCGCCGAGGGGTGCCCGCCGTCATCGCTCATTGGCAAGACCCTTCGAGCCGGCGCACGGCCGGGATGGGCCCACAGCGGTGAAACCCCCGGAAATCCCGGCCGTATCATTGCTATCGCGACTTGCATGCCGACCGTTACGACCGGCAAAGGGCCTTGGATCAATCCGCCCGCCAGGTGATCCAGACCTGCCAGGTGATCCAGACCTGCCAGGTGATCCAGACCTGCGAGGTGATCCAGGTCCGGCAGCCATTCGTAACCCCGCGGCGGCAGAGGTTGAACTCAACGTCAGGCCGGTTACTCTGGCCATGGGGCGCATTATGCAGGGCAAATCGCCAATTCGCAGAAGCATAGCGGTCATCGGCACCGGCATTTCCGGCATGTCAGCGGCCTGGCTGCTCAGTCAACATCACGACGTCACCGTCTATGAAGGCGATCGCCGCGTCGGCGGACACTCTAATACCGTTACGGTCGCCGGCGCGAAAGGCGACATCGCCGTCGATACCGGCTTCATCGTCTATAACGAACTGACCTACCCGAATCTCACCGCTTTATTCGCCCATCTTGGCGTTCCGACGCAGCTTTCCGACATGTCCTTTGCCGTGTCGCTGGCGAACGGCGAACTGGAATATTCCGGAACCACGCTGTCCGGCCTGTTCGCCGCGAAGCGAAATCTGTTCCGTCCGCGCTTCTGGTCGATGCTCAAGGATCTGCACCGTTTCTATCGCGAGGCGCCGCGCGACCTCGCGGTGCTGGAAGAGTTCCATACCTCGCTCGGCGACTATCTCGATGCCGGCGCCTATGGCACGCCGTTCCGGCGCGACCATCTCCTGCCGCTCGCGTCGGCAATCTGGTCGGCGCCGGCGAGCAAGATGCTGACCTATCCCGCCGCATCCTTTATCCGCTTCCAGGACAATCACGGGCTTCTCAAGATGTGGAACCGGCCGCCGTGGCGAACGGTTCTCGGCGGCAGCCGTGCCTATGTCGAGCGCCTGACCCGGTCTTACAAGGACCGCATCCGGCTTGCCGCCGCGGTCACCGCCGTGCATCGCTGCGAAGACTTTGTGCAGGTGCGCGACCGCGACGGCAATGTCGAGACCTTCGACGATGTCGTCATCGCCGCACATGCCGATCAGGCGCTGGCGATGCTCGACGATCCGACCGCGCAGGAACGGCGGCTTCTCGGCGCGTTCCGTTACAGCGCCAATCTCGCGGTGCTGCACGCCGATCCGTCGCTGATGCCGAAGCGCCGCGTGGTGTGGTCGAGCTGGAACCATATCGGGCGTGACGATCCCGAAGCGCAGGATTGCCCGACCGTCACCTATTGGATGAACTCCCTGCAGAACATCCCGCACGACACGCCGCTCTTCGTCACGCTCAATCCGCAGCGCATGCCGCAGCACGAACATTGCCGCGAAATCTACGACCATCCGCTGTTCGATTCGGCGGCGATTTCGGCGCAGCGGGAACTCTGGTCGTTGCAGGGCCGCCAGCGCACCTGGTTTTGCGGCTCCTATTTTGGCGCGGGCTTCCATGAGGACGGCCTGCAGGCCGGCCTCGCCGTCGCCGAGGCGCTTGGCGGATTGCGCCGGCCGTGGGACGTCGCCAATGAATCCGGCCGCATTACCGTCGACCCCATGCCGGCGCCGTTGCCGCCACCACGCGCGGAGCTTGCCGCATGACCGATCCGGCGTCTCTGCGCTCGACATTATATGTCGGCTCGGTGATGCACCGGCGGCTGCGCCCGCGCGCGCATCGCTTGCGCTTTCGCGTGTTCTGGACGCTGCTTGACCTCGACGAGATCGACAGCCTGCCGCGCAGATTGCGCCTGTTCTCCCGCAACCGCTTCAATGCGTTCAGCTTCCATGACGCCGATCACGGTGACGGCAGCCGCACGCCGCTGCGCGTCCAGGTCGAACGCCATCTCGACACGGCGGGTATCGACATCGCCGGCGGCAGGATCGCGCTGTTCTGCATGCCGCGCATTTTCGGCTACGGCTTTAATCCGCTGAGCGTCTATTTCTGCCATCGCCGCGACGGCGCGCTCGCGGCCATCCTGTACGAAGTCCACAATACGTTCGGCGAGCGGCACTCCTATCTCTTCCCGGCCGGGGAGAGTGACGGCGAGGTAATCGAGCAGGAGTGCCAAAAGGCGTTCTACGTCTCGCCGTTCATGGACATGGATTTGACCTACCGGTTCCGTGTCGCGGTGCCGCACGAGCGTATCGCGCTGAATATCCGCACCGGCGACCGCGACGGCCTGATGCTGGTCGCGGCGCTTTCCGGAAAGCGGCGGCCACTGACCGACGGGACGCTGCTTCGGGTCCTCGCCAGTCATCCACTGGTCACGCTGAAGGTTATTGGCGGCATCCACTGGCATGCATTACGAATGGTGCTGAAGGGATTCGGTCTGCGGCAGCGGCCCCGTCCGCCCGCCGTACCGGTTACAGTTGTGAATGCCACCGTTTCCAGTACCCTGGGTTAGCTGCCGGGAGTTGACGCCATGGCCTCTTCCAGCCCCTCGATTTCGACCCGCGATCCCGAACCGCGAACGCGCGCCCAGCCGAGCGCGCGCTGGCACCTGATCAACCGGGCAATTCCGGCGCTGGAGGCCGGCCGGCTGCAGCTTGTCCTGCCGAGCGGCGAGACCATCGAGCGGTGCGGACAGCGCCCGGGACCAGAGGCGACCATGACGCTGCACCGCTGGCGCGGCCTGTGGCGGATGATCGCCGAAGGCGAAGCCGGCTTCGAAGACGCCTATATCGACGGCGACTGGTCGACGCCCGATCTCGCGCAACTCTTCGAGCTTGCGGTGCAGAACGCCGCCGATCTGCTCGCGCCAACGAAATGGTGGCTGCTCGCCGTGGCGCGCGACCGCCTTTCGCATGCGCTGCGGACGAACACACGGCGCGGCAGCCGCCGCAACATCGCCGCGCATTACGACCTCGGCAATGATTTCTATCGCCCCTGGCTCGATACCGGGATGAATTACTCGTCGGCCTTCTACGCGGCCGGCGCGCAGACACTCGAAGAGGCGCAGGAGCACAAGCTCGACCGCATCGCGCAGCTGCTCGCGCTTTCCGGCGGCGAGCGCGTGCTGGAAATCGGCAGCGGCTGGGGGGCGCTCGCCGAGCGCCTTATTCGCCGCCATGGCGCAAGGGTCTGCGGCATCACGCTCTCCACCGAACAGCTTGCCTTCGCACGCGCGCGGCTCGCCGGCGAGATCGGCGACGGCAGCGCCGAATTTCGTCTGTTGGACTATCGCGACGTCAACGAACGTTTCGATCGCGTCGTATCGGTCGAAATGATCGAGGCGGTCGGCGAGCGCTATTGGCCGGCCTATTTCGCCAAGCTGCGCGACTGCCTTGTCAGCGGCGGCAATGTTCTCCTGCAGGCCATCACCATCGACGAAAAGCGTTTTGCCGCCTATCGCAAGCGGCCCGACTTCATCCAGCGTCATATCTTCCCCGGCGGCATGCTGCCGACGCGCGCGATCATGGAGCGCGAGGCAAGCCGCGCCGGACTGAAACTCGTTCATCACGAATCGTTCGGCGACAGCTACGTGCGGACGCTGCGCGAATGGCGCGCACGATTCCTGCCGGCCTGGCCGAAGCTCGAACCGCTGGGTTTCAATCAGCGATTCCGGCGCATGTGGGAGTATTATCTCGTCTATTGCGAGGTGGGCTTCGATCACGGCGCCATTGACGTCGGCTTTTTCGAATTCGCCGGCTGATCGTCCGCTCGCCGCCAAAGCTCGTGGCAAAACGCCGCTTGGAAAGCGCCCCCGGCTCTTTATAGTCGGCGGCAAACGCGCGGCCTGCCGGCCAAAGACGCGTCTGCTCCAGAGGGGGAAGAAATGACTGCAAGACACGCAATTTTTGCAGGCGCGCTGGCGTGCCTGCTGCCGGCCGTCCCGGCGCAGGCCGCCGACTTCGTCATGAAGATCGGCACCGCGACGATCAACGAGACCCAGCATCAGTTCATCAAGTTCTACAAGGAAGAAGTCGAGAAGGCCTCCGGCGGCCGGATCGAGGTGCAGATCTACCCGGCAAGCCAGCTCGGCCCGATTCCGCGCGAGATCGAAGGCGTCCAGCTTGGCAATATCCAGGGCTATGTCGGGCCGGTCGACTTCTTCGTCGGCGTCGATCCGCGCTTCGGTGTGTTCTCGACCCCCATGCTGTTCCGCGACGAGGCCAATGCGGCGGCGACCATCCACGATCCCGCGGTGCAAAAGGCGATGTTCGATCTCGCCGCGCCCAAGCGCATGGTCGGCATCGCCACCGAAGACCTCGGCGCGTCCGACTACGGCGCCAAGAATGCGATCATGAAGCTTGCCGATTTCAGCGGCAAGAAGCTGCGTATCAACGGCACCGAGATGGAACGCCAGAAAATGGCAAAACTCGGCGCCACCGGCGTCGGCATGCCGCTCTCCGAAGTCGTGCCGGCGCTCGACCAGGGCACGATCGACGGCACCATTTCCGGCCTCTCGGTGTTCGTCGCCTTCAAGATGAACGACCTGTTGAAAGTCGTCACCGTGACCAACGACACGTTCATCATCTCCATCTCGGTCGTTTCGAAGCCGTGGCTCGATACGCTGCCGCCGGACTTGCAGAAGATCGTCATCGACAGCGGCAAGGCCGTCGAGGCGAAGACGCAAGCCTGGGAAACCGACTTCACCAAGCAACTGGTGACCCAGTGGACGGCGACCGGCAGCAGCGTCCACACGCTCGCCGCCGATGACCTTGCAAAAATGAAAACGCTCCTCGACCCCGTCGGCGACGAGGCGACCAAGGATCAGCCGGCGGTGCACGACATGCTGCAAATGGTCCGCGCCGCCGCCGCGAAGAACTGACTCCATGCGCGAGACGCTGCGGCGCGGCGCGGAAGCGCTCATGGCGGTGATGCGCGCCGCGGCAGGCGCGATGCTGATCGCCAGCGTCGGCATCAATTTCGCCAACATCATCGGCCGCTACTTTTTCTCGGTGTCGCTGTCCTGGGCCGAGGAAGCCATGCTGTTCCTGATGATCGGCTGCGTCTTCCTCGGTGCCGGCCCGGTCGGCTGGTCCGGGCGCCACATCCGCATGGATGTCATTATTTCCGCCCTGCCCGAGCGGTTCCGCTGGATTTTCGAGCTGTTCTCCGACCTGGTGACGATCGCGACCTGCGTGGCGCTCGCGATCTTCGCCTGGCCGGTCATGACCATGCTCGCCGAGCTCGACCAGCGCAGCGAAACTGCCAATATTCCAATGGTCATTCCGCAGTCGGCCCTGCCGATCGGGCTTCTGCTGATGGCGCTCCTGATCGCGATCCGGCTCATCGTCATCGGCGTGCGCCACGACGACGTTATTTCGAGCCGCGGCTCCGAGCACTGAAATGGCAGCCGCTTTCGTCTATTTCATCCTGCCGGGGATCCTCTTGATCCTCGGCCTGCCGATTTTCGTCGTGCTCATCCTGACCTCGCTCACGGCGATCCTGTTTGTCGCGCATGTGCCGCTGCAGGCGATCCAGACCTACATGTTCGGCAGCCTCGATAATTTTCCGCTGCTCGCCGTGCCGTTCTTCGTGCTGGCGGGCGAGATCATGGGCCGCGGCGGCATCGCCAACCGCGTCGTCACCTGGGTCGTATCCATCATTGGCGGCGTGCGCGGCTCGCTTGCCGTGACCACGGTGGCTTCGTCGGAACTGTTCGGCGCGATGGCGCACACCTCCGTCGGAACAGTGGTCGCGATCGGCAGGCTTCTGTTTCCCTCGCTCACCAAGCACGGCTATACGGAGCGTTTCGCGGTGGCGCTGATCACGTCTTCGGGCGCGGTCGCCGTGATCATCCCGCCGTCGATCTCCATGATCCTCTACGCCATGACCGCCCAGGTCTCGGCGATAAAGCTGTTCACGGCGGGAATCCTGCCGAGCCTGCTGATCGGCATCGTCGACGCCGTCTATGTCCTGATCTATGCGCGCATAAAAATGGTGCCGCTGTCGTCGCCGGCGCGCTGGAAGAACATTTGGGCCGCGACCAGGGAAGCAAGCTGGGCGATCGGCACCATCGTCGTCATCTTCGGCGGCATCTATGGCGGCGTGTTTACGCCGACAGAGGCCGCCGGCGTTGCGGTCGTCTATTCGCTGTTTGTCGCGATGTTCATCTACCGCGAGGTCGGGCTCGCCGAACTGTGGCAGATCATCGTCAGTTCGGTCTATCTGATCGCGCAGATCCTGATCATCGTCACCGGCGCCGGCGTCTATTCCTGGCTGATGACCACGAGCGGCATTCCGCAAAATCTCATCAATGCCATGAACGCGATGGCGCTGCCGCACTGGCAGACGCTGTTGTTCGTCAATACAGGCCTTCTGGTCGCCGGCAGCTTCCTCGAACCGCCGGCCGCGATCCTGATCCTGACCCCGCTGCTCCTGCCGGTCGTCGAGGCCGCGGGCATCAACGCGCTGCACTTCGGCATCATCATGGCGGTCAATCTGTCGATCGGGCTTTACATGCCGCCGTTCGGATTGAACCTGTTCGCCGCGCGCGCAATCTTCAACGTGCCGATGGGCATGATCTATCGCGGCGTGCTGCCGTTTGTGGCGGTGAACTTCCTCGCACTCCTCGTCATCACCTACGTGCCGGCGATCTCGATGGTGCTGCTCGGGGCGTCACGCTGAATTCACGTCACCCGGGCGTTGAAATAGACCGAGCCGTAAATAACCACGATCCAGACCAAGGCCAGAAAGCCGAGCGCTATGAGTGCTACCATTATATCCCTCCCGTGACGGCAATGTTCTTCCGATAGGTCTTGCTCCGGTAATTCCTGCTTTTGTCGCGGCGCCGTCAGTCCGTCTCGCCGTGCGCGACGAAGACATTGTCGGCGGAATTGTCCTGGCGTTGCGTCAGCTGTTTCGCCAGCAGATCTGCTTCCTCGTCCATGCCCATCCAGCGCAATTTGCAAATGAGTCCGACCAGATCGTTTGAGGTGTCCTGCGGCGCGGATACGTCAGGGGGCTTCTGTTGATGCAGTGACGCGTCCATGGCCGTTCTCCGTTTTTTTTGAGGGCGCCATTGCAAATCGGCACCGTGAATTGTGCCTGCGAGTCTTCACTTGTTGGCGAGTCCGGGCAAGGCACCTTACATGCGCTGCAACAAATCGCAGAAGCACTGCACAATCGCTCTTCGCGGAGAGGAGTTTATTGCCTATCTTTATGCGGGCTTGCGTGAAATGGTGCACCGCGATTGCCGCGGTCGAAGCGAACATGACGAAAGCAAAGCAGGACTTCCCCGTATCGCAGGTCCGGCGCTATCTGGAGCCCGGTCCCATCGTTCTCGTGTCGTCGGCCTGGCGCGGCGGGCGCAATATCATGACCATGGGCTGGCACACGGTCATGGAATTCACGCCATCGCTCGTCGGCTGCATGATCTCAGGCGGCAACCACAGCTTCAATCTCATCCGCCGCAGCGGCGAATGCGTCATCAACGTACCGACCACCGCGCTGACGGATACCGTCGTCGGCATCGGCAACTGCTCGGGCGCTTCGGTCGACAAATTCAAGACGTTCGGATTGACGGCGGAAAAAGCGAGCAAGGTCGCGGCGCCGCTGATCGCGGAGTGCCATGCCAGTTTCGAATGCAGGCTCAAGGACGACGCTCTCGTCGACCGCTACAATTTCTTTATCTTCGAAGTCGTGAAGGCGCATGTTGCGCCGCGGCCGAAATATCCGCAGACACTGCATTATACCGGCGATGGCGTGTTCATGGTTTCCGGCAAGATCATCAGCCGCCGCGCGCAGTTCAGGCCGGCAATGCTCTAGCCGTCAGTTCTCCAGCAGCGCGACGGTGCCGAGACCGCCGTCCGAACAGATACTGACGATTGCCCGGCTGCCCTTGGGCAATGCAGCGAGTTCCTTGACCGCCTGGCTGAGAATGCGTGCGCCCGTCGCCGCAAATGGATGGCCGAGCGCCACACTGCCGCCGTTCGGGTTCATCCGTTCGCGCGGAAACCGTCCGAACGTGTTTTCGACACCGGCCTTCGCACGGACGAAGTCCTTGTCCTGAAGTCCCTTGATATGGCAAAGCACCTGCGCCGAAAATGCTTCGTGGATTTCCCACAGTGCGATGTCTTCGTATTTGAGGCCGTGCCGCGCCAAAAGCCGCGGAATGGCGGAGACCGGAGCCATCAGCAGGCCTTCGTGAAAAATATCGACGGCCGCTATTTCAAAATCCAGAAGCCGCGCGCGCGGCAACCGCTCCGGGAGACGGGCGAGGCCCTCGTCGGTGGCGACCCAGATGGCGGCCGCGCCATCCGTCAGCGGCGAACTGTTGCCGGCTGTCAGCGTTCCCCGGCCGCTGGTGCGATCGAACACGGGTTTTAGCCTGGCGAGCTTTTCCATCGACGTGTCGCGCCGCGGAAAGTGATCCTTGCTGGTGCCGTCGAGCGCAATCACCAGATCGTTGAAGAAGCCGCGATCCTGCGCCGCGATGGCCTTTTGATGTCCTTCGAGCGTGAGTTCGTCCTGCTCCACGCGCCCGATATTCCAGTCTTTCGCCATGTCCTCGGTATGCTCGCCCATGCTGCGCCCGGTGACGCGGTTCTTGACTTCGGGAATTTGCAGCCGCAGGTCGGAGAAATGCAGCTTGGGAAGAAGTCCGAGGCGTTGCGAAAGACTGCGCGCCCGCACCATGCGGCGCAGCCATACCGAGAGGTTTTCCCGAAGCCCGATCTGGGCACGCGTCATGCTCTCGACGCCGCCGACCATGGCGAGCGCAGCGCGCCGGTCGGCAAGCATTCCGGCGGCTTCGAAGACGCCGACCATGCTGGTCGAACACTGCATGATGGTGGTGAAGGTCGGCACATGCGGGTCGAGCTTGCTTTCCAGCCACACCTCGCGCGCCAGGTTGGCATAAGCGAGATTGAGCACCACGGAGCCCCAGACGGCAAAATCGATCGGGCCTTTGGTTTGCGGCGCCATGGCCTGAACCACGGGGACAGACAGGCTCAGGGAATCCCGATTCGCGAACGGGCCGTCCACGGCAACGAACGGCGTCCGCACGCCGCTCGCCAGCCAGATCGCTTGTCCATCATTCGGCATAATCATGTCCTCGGCGCATTTTCTCGGCCATACCGGACCATTTCCGGCATTGATGCAATTTTATCGAATCCGCCGCGTTAATTTTAGAAAATTTGCGCGATCTTGTCGCCGTCGTGCTCCGCGGCCTGTGCGGCTTCCGGATGCATCGATCGAGAGCAAAATGAACGACTTTTGGGGCAATTGGATAGAAGCGGTGCGGTTTACCTGCGAGGCGCAAGGCGTTATTTCCGCCCGCCTCATGCTGTTTGCCTCCGGTGCGCCGAACGCGGCCGAAGAAGCCACCCTGATGATTTCGGAAAAGATCGCCGCCTTCACCAAGGCCGGCATGGCCGCCGAACGTGCCCTGGCGGATGGGCTTGGCGTCTATGCCGCGGCAGAGCATGCCTATTCGCCGCTCAAGCATTGCGTCCACGCCAACAGTAACCGGCTCGTCGGCGCGCTTCTCTAAAAGAGCTTCGTTCGCTCACGCGGCGCGTTCGACCCGCATGTCGATTTCACTGCGCAGCGACACAAAATCTATCGGCTTGGTGAGAAGCGCCTCGGCGCCGCCTTCCAGCGCCTTGCGCTTGGTCTCCGCATCGCCGTAGGCCGTGATCATAATGATGGGCACGTCGGGCCGTGCGGCCCTCGCCTTGGGCAAGAGTTCAAGGCCGCTCATCCCCGGCATGTTGATGTCGGAGAGGATGAGAATGAGCGAGGCATTCGCAGCGCCGGTGATGCGTTGCAGCGCCGCCGGCGCGGACTGGGCAAATTCCATGGCGAACCGGCCGGCGCGCAGGTCGCGCCGGAATTGCTGCCGAAACAAGTCTTCGACATCAGGTTCATCGTCGACCACGAGAATGAGAAGGCTCACGCTTGTTCCCCCGGCTTGGCATTGGGCGTTTTTGCAATGGATGCCGCCTCGCGCGGCAGCACGATCCGGAATTCGGTGAACTTGCCGGGCTCGGTATCGACGGCGATGGAACCACCATGCTGTTTCACGATGATGTCATGACTGATGGAAAGGCCGAGCCCAGTGCCCTCTCCGGCGGGCTTCGTCGTGAAAAACGGATTGAACATCTTGGCTTTTACCTCGGCCGGGATGCCGGTGCCATTGTCGCGGATTTTGATCTCCACGCCATCGCCGAGATTTTTTGTCGCGGCCGCGAGAACGGGCTCGAAGTCCTTATCGCCCGCCTCTCCCTTGCGTTTGGTTGCCGCATAGAAGCCGTTTGAAATCAAATTGAGCAGGACCCGCGTGATCTCCTGCGGAAACAGGTCGACTTCGCCCGCAGCCGGGTCGAAGGACCGTTCCAGCGTGATGTTGAAGCCCTCCTTCTCCGCCCGCGCCCCGTGATAGGCGAGATTGAGGCTTTCCTCGACGAGGGCGTTGACGTCGACCGGCCGGTGTTCGCCCGAACCCTCGCGCGAATGCAGCAGCATGTTCTTGACGATCGAGTTGGCGCGCTTGCCGTGCTGCACGATCTTTTCCAGATTGCCGCGCAGCGTCTCCATCACATCGGCGATATCGGCCTGCGTCTTGTCATCGGCCTTTACGGCGGCAAGCGTTTCCTTCAATTCGTCGATCAGCTCGACGGAAACGCCGGCGAAATTGTTGACGAAATTGAGCGGGTTCTTGATCTCGTGCGCGATGCCGGCGGTCAATTGGCCGAGCGAAGCGAGTTTTTCGGTCTGGACGAGGCGATCCTGCGCGGTCCGCAAATCCTCCAGCGACCGCGCCAGTTCGCGCGTGCGGGCCTCGACACTCTCGAACAATCGCACATTCTCGATGGCGATGGCGGCTTGATCGGCAAACGTCGACACCAGCTCGATTTCACGATCGACGAACGGCTCAACTCTTTGCCGCGCGAGCGCGATGACGCCTATGGGTTCGCCTTCCCGCATCAGCGGAACGCCCATCATCGAGCGAACCTGCGCAACCGCGGCATCCCCCTTCTTGTCGTACAAGGGATCTTCCATCGCATCGGCGATCCGCACGACTTCACGTCGCATGGCGGCTCGCCCCACGACCGTCCCCGGACCTGGCGCGATCGGCGTCGCGCGCTCGATTTCCATGTATTGCGGATCGAGGCAATATCCCGCCGCAAATCGGTACATGTTTTGATCCAGCCTGAATATGACAGCCGTGTCGGCGCGGCAGAGGCGCGCTGCCGTATCAACCACACTCTGCAGAATAGGCTGCAAATCGAACTTCGACCGGCTGATGACATTGAGCACCTCCGAGGTCGCAGCCTGCTGTTCCAGCGACTCGGTCAGGTCGGTCGTGCGCTGGCGCAGTTCATTGAGCAGCCGCGTGTTCTCGATGGCGATGACGGCCTGCGCGGCGAAATTCTGCACCAGCGCGATCTGCTTGTCAGTAAAGGGGCGAACCTCCTGACGATAGATGCCAATAACGCCCACAAGCTCATCATCCTTGAGCAAAGGTACGAGGATAAGCGTACGGGCGCCGGCGTATTTTGCGAGCGGGCTGCCGGGGTCTTTTTCCAGGAGATCAGCCGTGTGAACGAGTTGTTTCGTAGTCACGAGTTGATTGACGGTAGCACTGACGGTTGCGTCAAAAACCGGGGATTTTCCATGGAACTCCACAAATTCTGATGGTGCGTTGTGGATCGCAACGCGCCTCAACACTTTGCCCTCGAGAAGCGCCATCGAGCCGAAATTGGCCTCGCAAATGCGCGTGGCGTTCGCCAGCATGGCTTGGAACACCGGCTCCAGCTCTCCGGGCGACGCACTGATAACCCGCAATACATCGGACGTCGCGGTCTGCTGCTCCAGCAACTCGCGCAATTCGCTGAGCAGCCGCGTGTTCTCGATGGCGATGACGGCCTGGTTGGCGAAGTTCTGCACCAGCGCGATCTGCTTGTCGGTGAAGGGCCGGACTTCCTGCCGGTAAATGGTGATGGCGCCGATCAGTGCATCGTCCTTGAGCATCGGCACGGTGACGAGGGATCGCGCACCGCCGAGCCTGGCAGACGGACTGGGGACGGGCGCGGCTTTATCGTCAGCGGTGTGATGCACCTGCTTTGTCCGCGTAACGTGATCGAGGGTGCTGCCCGATAGCGGTTGAAACGGCCCGCGCCGCTGATTGAATTCGGCAAGTGCCGGCGGCGTACCGATGCCCGCCGCCAGGGTGAACGCCTCGCCGTCGAAGCGATACAGTGTGCCGAATCTGGCGTCGCAGATACGGACGGCATTCTCCAGCATCGCCTGGAACACCGGCTTCAACTCGCCGGGCGAAGTGCTGATGACGCTCAGCACTTCCGATGTCGCGGTCTGCTGCTCCAGCAATTCGCGCAATTCGCTGAGTAACTGCGCGTTCTCGATGGCAATGACGGCCTGGGCTGCGAAGTTCTGCACCAGCGCGATCTGCTTGTCGGTGAAGGGCCGGACCTCCTGACGGTAAATGTTGATGGCGCCGACGAGTACATCATCCCTAAGCAGCGGCACGGCAAGCTGCGTTCGTACTCCGGCAAGGCTGGCGATGCGGCTCGGATTGGACGATTTCTCCATATCGGGCGTTTGAATCACCGCTTTCGAACTCAACAATTTATCGAGATCGGAGCCGAGGGTCGGCTTGCGTCGGCCGCGGTGCCGGAGAAATTCCTCAACGGCAGGAGGCAAGTTCAAGGTCGCTATCGAATCGTACACATCGCCGTCGAAGCGGAACATGACGCCGAATTTCGCCTCGCAAATGCGCACTGCATTATCCAGCATGGCCTGAAATACCGGCTCAAGCGCGCCTGGCGACGAACTGATAACGCTCAAGACCTGCGACGTCGCCGTCTGCTGCTCCAGCGCATCGCGCAGCTCGCGCGTCAGCCGTGCGACTTCTGTTTCGCTACCGGCAGCGGAGGACCTGCGCCGGGGCGCAGCTTTCGGCGCATGGCGGCGCTCCGGCGTGGCCGGCTTGCGGCATCGTGCTTTAGCCGGCTTGCCGCCTGCTTTGGTGCGCCGTCTCATCGTCTCCCCCGAAGGCCCGAAACATGTCGTAAGTCTTGGCCTTCCAGCGGCACAAACTAGCACACCGCGCGGCGTCTTTCGTGCAAAACGAATGAGGACGGGTTTTGGAAAACCCGTCCTCGCACGACCGGTCCATCAAACCTGCCTGGAGACGGTGGCAGGCCGATGGGCGCGGACACTACTTAATCAAAAGAACACTCACGCATTGCCGAGCGGCAGCGCCACGAAGCGGGTGGCATCGCCCATCTTCACGCGCATCAGCACCTGATGCTTGCCCTGCGCCTTGGCTTCCGTCAGCGCCGTGCGAACGTCGCCGGCGTTGGCGACGGCCTTGCCGCCGACATCGAGAATGACGGTGCCGGTCTGAAAGCCCTGCTCCGCCGCCGGACCGTCCGGATCGACCGCCGTGACCACGACTCCCTGGCCGCCGGCGCCGGAGACTTCACTCGCCGGCGCGACTTGCAGGCCGAGATGCGGCACGCCGCTCGCCGGCTGCGCGCCGGTATCGGCTTTCGCCAGGTGCTGGTCGCTCGGCATTTGCGCGAGCGTCAGCGACACCGACTTCGGCGCGCCCTGACGGATGATGTCGAGCTTGACCGAGGAGTCAGGCGCCATCATCCCGATGGTGCGGGCGAGATCGCGTGCATCCTTGACCGGCGCACCGTTGACGGCGGTGATGACGTCGCCGGACAGGATGCCGGCTTTCGCCGCCGGACTGTCCTTCTGCGGCTCGTCGACCATCGCGCCTTCGGCCTTCTTCATGCCGAGCGAGTCGGCAATGCCTGCCGTGACCGGCTGGATCTGGACGCCGAGCCAGCCGCGCGTGACCTGGCCTTTGTCCTTGAGCTGCGCCACGACCAGTTTCGCGGTATCGGCTGGAATGTCGAAGCCGATGCCGACCGATCCGCCGGACGGCGAATAGATCGCGGTGTTGACGCCGATCACATTGCCGTCGACATCGAAGGCCGGTCCGCCCGAATTGCCCTTGTTGATGGGCGCATCGATCTGGACATAGTCGTCGTAGGGTCCGGCGCCGATGTCACGGCCGCGCGCCGAGACGATGCCCGCCGTCACCGTGCCGCCAAGCCCGAACGGATTGCCGACGGCAACCACCCAGTCGCCGACTTTCGGCTGCTGATCGGCGAATTTCACGAACGGAAAGTTCGTCTTGCCATCGACCTTGATCAGGGCGAGATCGGTTTTCGCATCGGTGCCGACGACCTTGGCCGTATAGATCGTGCCGTCGTCGGTCGTGACCTGGACCGATTTGGCATGATCGACCACGTGATTGTTGGTCACCGCATAGCCGTCGGCGGTGATGAAGAAGCCGGAGCCTTCGCCGGTGATGGTTTCGTGATTTTGCGACTGGCGCTGTCCGCCATTGCCGCCCTGACGGCCGAATTGCTGGCCGTACTGCTGAAAGAACTTATCGAGCGGCGAACCGGGCTGTGCCGGAATCTGCTCTTCGTCGTCGCCATTGTCCCGCATCATCGCCGGTTCGGCGGATGCAGGAATCTTGACGCGCACCGAGATCACCGCGGGTTTCACCTTGGTGACGAGATCGGAGAATCCGGTGGGGTGCTGCGCGACCGCGTCGGCGGCAGCCGCGGACGGCGTGCCGAACGATGACGGGAAGTAGCCGTTCGGTCCGGCAAGCAACAGCGCCGCGCCGATTCCGGCGACGGAAGCCAAAAGCGTAACGCGGCGTGCAGTGAGAACTTTATGGGGCGGGTTTCCTTGCGACATTTCAATCTCCAGAAATGAATGCGGCCACAAGCGGCCTTTGACCGGGTACATGTGGGCAAGCCGCGTTACGACGACCTGACGGGGAAATTAATTCGCGGAAATCTTCGCGAGACGGTTTCGCGGCCGCCGCCACCCGCGAAATTATCGCCGTTGGCGCGACAATTTGCCGGAGCCGCGCACGCGCAAAATCCCCAAAACAGAGGCGCAAACCGTCGCCCGAAAACCTGCCTAATAAATGGGCGGCCTTTGCCTCGGAAGACCTTGGGCCGGTTCGCGCCCACGTTGTCCCCCGCAACACCGTCATTGAATCAAGCAGTTACGCTGCGGCACCGGCGGCGCGCGGCGTGGCACGCGGCTTGCGGATGAGTTCCACAAGACTGCAAAGCGCCAGCCTCGGGAGGCTATGAATGAAGCGCCGCGACTTCCTTAAATCCGTAACCGCACTCACTGCCGCCGCCGCCGTCCCGGCGCCGGCCATCTGGTCGCCGGCCAAGGCGCAATCGCGCCAGGAAACTTTGCTGATCGTCTCGGAAAGCGGGCCGAACAATCTCGACATCCACGGCGTCGGCACCAATGTGCCGGGCTACGAAGTGTCGTGGAATACCTACGACCGGCTGATCAGCCACGAGATGAAGACGCTGCCGAACGGCGTGCCCTATTACGACAAGACGAAATTCAAACCCGAACTCGCCGAGGACATGAATATCGGCGACATGTCGGCGACCTTCAAGCTACGCAAGGACGCGGTGTTTCAGGACGGCACGCCGGTCACCGCCAACGACGTCAAATGGTCCTACGATCGCGCGGTGACGGTCGGCGGCTTTCCGACATTCCAGATGAGCGCCGGTTCGCTGACCAAGCCCGAGCAGTTCGTCGTTGTCGACGACCATACATTCCGCGTCGACTTCATGAAGAAGGACCGGCTTACGGTTCCAGACATGGCGGTGATCGTGCCGTGCATCATCAATTCGCAACTGGTGAAATCGAAAGCCACCGAGCAGGATCCCTGGGGTCTCGAATTCACCAAGCTGAACACCTCCGGCAGCGGCGCCTATAAGGTGACGAACTGGACCGCGGGCTCACAGGTGGTGCTCGAGCGCAATGAAAACTGGAAAGGCGGCCCGCTGCCCAAGATCAAGCGCGTGATCTGGCGCATGGTGCCGGACGCCGGCAACCGGCGCGCGCTGCTCGAGCGCGGCGACGCCGACGTGTCCTACGACCTGCCGAACAAGGATTTCTCCGAGCTGAAATCCGACGGCAAGCTCACCATCATCTCGACGCCATACTCGAACGGCATCCAGTATATCGGCATGAATGTGGCTCACCCGCCGTTCGACAATGTGAAAGTGCGTTACGCCATAGCTTACGCAATTCCGTATCAGAAAATCATGGATGCGGTGATGTACGGCCTCGCCAAGCCGATGTTCGGCGCGCCGGCCGATGCGCCAACCGAAGTCGCGTGGCCGCAGCCGCACAAATTCAACACCGATCTCGCCAAGGCAAAACAACTTCTCGCGGAGGCTGGTTATGCGAATGGCATTCCCGAACCGATTCAAATCTCGTTCGATCTGGGCTTTGCGGGCGTCAATGAGCCCACTTGCATCCTGGTGCAGGAGTCACTCGCTCAAATCGGTATCCAGACCACAATCAACAAAATCCCGGGCGCGAACTGGCGCACGGAGCTGACCAAGAAGACGATGCCGCTGTTCACCAATGTGTTCTCGGGCTGGCTCGATTACCCGGAATACTTCTTCTACTGGTGCTATCACTCCGGAAAATCGATCTTCAACACGATGGACTACCAGTCGCCGGCGATGGACGCGTTCATCGACGGCGCCCGCGCCGCGGCGGCAACCGGCGATCAGGCGGCATACGACAAGGACGTGAAGGGTTTTGTCGATCTCGCTTACACCGACATGCCGCGCATCCCGCTCTATCAGCCCTACGTCAATGTCGCGATGCAGAAGAACATCACCGGCTACCAGTACTGGTTCCACCGCAGGCTCGATTACCGCACGTTCGAGAAGGGATGAGTGTGGTGACGGGCGGCGATCTGCTCCTTCTCCCCGCGCCGCGGAGAGAGGCTAGAGGAAATGCGATGCCCACGATGATCCTCAAGCGCCTGCTGATGGCGATCCCGAGCCTGATCGGCGTGGTGATTGTGACCTTCCTCCTGACGCGGGCGCTGCCGGGCGATCCGGCGGTTTATTTCGCGGGACCGGCCGCGACGCCGCAGGCCATCCAGGAAATCCGGGTCAAGCTCGGGCTCGACAAGCCGCTCATCGTGCAGTTCGGCAATTACGTCACCGACCTCGCCCACGGCAATCTCGGCAATTCGCTCACCACCGGACAGCCGGTCGCGAGCGAATTGCGCAACCGGCTGCCGGCATCCGCTGAACTGACGCTCCTCGGCCTTATCGTTTCGGTCATCATCGCCGTGCCGCTCGGTATCCTCGCGGCGACAAAACCCAATTCCCTGATCGATCACACCTGCCGGATCGTGACGACGCTTGGCGTGTCGCTGCCGGTGTTCTTCACCGGCCTGATCCTGGTTTACGTCTTCTACTATCGGCTCGGCTGGGCGCCGGCGCCACTCGGCCGCCTCGACGTGTTCTTCACCGAGCCGCCCTATGTGACCGGATTCTATCTGATCGACAGTCTTGTCGCGCGCGACGGCGGGACCTTCATGGCGGCGCTCAAGCAGTTGATCCTGCCGGCCCTGACGCTCGGCATTTTCTCATTGGCCCCGATCGCGCGCATGACCCGCGCCTCGATGCTCGCGGTGCTGTCGTCGGACTTCGTGCGCACGGCGCGCGCAAGCGGCCTCTCCGCCTACACCGTCATCGTCACCTATGCCTTCAGGAATGCCATGCTGCCGGTGATCACCACGCTCGGCATGGTGTTCTCATTTCTCCTCGGCGCCAACGTCCTGGTCGAAAAGGTCTTCGCTTGGCCGGGCATCGGCTCTTACGCCGTCGAGGCGCTGCTCGCCTCGGATTTCGCGCCGGTGCAGGGGTTCGTGCTCACCATGGCGGTGATGTACGTCATGCTTAATCTGTTGATCGACGTGACCTACGGGCTGATCGATCCGCGCGTGAGGCTCGACGCATGACCGACATCGCAGCCTCGCCGCCGCGTGAGAGCGCCTTCGTCGCGCTGTTTCGTCATTCGCGCTACGTCGTCGCCGAAAACCCGGTCACCGGCTTTGCTTTCGCGCTGTTTCTCCTGATCGTGCTTGCCGCGGTGTTCGGGCCGCATATCGTGCCCTACGATCCGCTGCAAAGCGACACCGCGCAGGCGCTCAAGCCGCCGAACGCACATCACTGGTTCGGCACCGATCAGCTCGGCCGCGACGTGTTCAGCCGCGTCGTCGTCGCCACGCGGCTCGATTTCTTCATCGCCGTCGCCTCGGTGGCGCTGGTTTTCCTGATGGGCGGCCTCGCCGGCGTCGCGGCCGGATTTTT
This sequence comes from uncultured Alphaproteobacteria bacterium, assembly GCA_963808205.1. Classification (GTDB taxonomy): domain Bacteria; phylum Pseudomonadota; class Alphaproteobacteria; order Rhizobiales; family Xanthobacteraceae; genus BOG-931. The sequence continues at coordinate 198,764 of CAWEER010000003.1, read as the reverse complement.
CGGCGGCTGGACCGATCGCATCGTCGGCCGCATCGCCGACACCATCATGGCGTTCCCGCTGTTCGTGCTCGCCATGGGCATCGTCGCCGCGCTCGGCAACACCGTGCAGAACATCGTCATCGCCACCGCCATCGTGAATTTCCCGCTCTATGCGCGGATTGCGCGCGCCGAAGCCAATATCCGGCGCGAGGCCGGCTTCGTCGAGGCGGCGCGGCTCTCCGGCAATTCCGACTGGCGCATCCTCACCTTCCAGATCCTGCCCAATGTGTTTCCGATCCTGGTCGTGCAGATGTCGCTGACCATGGGTTACGCCATCCTCAATGCCGCCGGCCTGTCGTTCATCGGGCTCGGCGTGCGGCCGCCGACGCCGGAATGGGGCATCATGGTTGCCGAAGGCGCGGCCTTCATGGTGTCGGGCGAATGGTGGAACGCCTTCTTTCCCGGGCTGGCGCTGATGATCGCGGTGTTCTGCTTCAACCTCCTCGGCGACGGCTTGCGCGACATGGTCGATCCGCGGAGACGCACATGAGCGCCGCGCCGGCACTGTCGGTGGAAGGTCTCAGCGTCGATTTCCGCACCCGCTCCGGCATCGTGCGCGCGCTGGAGAATGTGAGCTTTTCCGTCGCCAAGGGCGAAACCATCGCGCTTGTCGGCGAATCCGGTTCGGGCAAATCCGTCACCGCCTATGCCGTCATGGGCATCCTCGATCCGGCCGGCCGCATCACCGCGGGCCGCGCCATGCTCGGCGGCCTCGACCTTCTGCACGCCAGTCAAAGCCAGCTTGCCGAAGTGCGCGGCCGCGACATCGCGATGATCTTCCAGAATCCGCGCACCGCGCTCAATCCGATTCGCCCGGTCGGCCGCCAGATCGCCGACGTCCTGATCCGGCACGGCAACGTGCCGCGCCGTGACGCGCCGGCGCAGGCGATCGAAATGCTGCGCGCCGTCGGCATCACCGATCCGGCGCGGCGCGCAAAAGCCTATCCCTTCGAAATGTCCGGCGGCATGTGCCAGCGCGTCATGATCGCGATCGCGCTTGCGGCGAAGCCCTCGCTCCTGATCGCCGACGAGCCGACCACCGGCCTCGACGTGACGACGCAGGCGGTGATCATGGATCTCGTCAACGACCTCGCCGGCAAAATGGGCATGGCGACGATCTTCATCACCCACGATCTCGCGCTCGCCGGGCAGCGTTCCGCGCGCATCGTCGTCATGCATGCCGGCCACATCGTGGAAAATGCGCCGACCAGGGAGCTGTTCGCGCATCCGCGCCACCCCTACACCGCCGAACTGATCGCGGCGACGCCGGATTCGGCGGCGAGCCTCGACGAGCTCGCATCGATTCCCGGCGCGCTGCCGGATCTGCGCCGCGCCGACCTGCCGCCCTGCCGCTATTCGGAGCGCTGCCCGCGCAAAGTCGATGCCTGCACGCAGCCGCTGCCGCATGTGGCGCTCGGGCTCGATCACACTGTCGCCTGCTGGAATCCGCTGCCCATCACGGACATCAACGCGCCGATCGTAAGCGCACCAACCGTGAGCGCGGCATGACCACCCTTCTCGACGTTGCCGACGTATCGAAACTGTTTCCGGTCGGCGGCGGCCCCGGACCGTTGGAACGCTTCAAGCGGCGCTTCTCGGGCGGGCCGGAAAAACTGCCGAAGGTGTACGCGGTCGACGATGTCAGCTTCACCATCGGCAAGGGCGAGACGGTTGGGCTGGTCGGCGAGTCCGGTTGCGGCAAGTCGAGCCTGGTGCGGACGCTGACCCGCCTTCTCGACGTCTCGGGCGGCAGCATAAAACTTGGCGACCGTGAACTGGCGCTCAAACCGGCCCGGGTTTTTGCCCGCGACCGCGACCGCGCCCGCATCCAGATGGTGTTCCAGGATGCCGGCGAAAGCGTCAATCCGCGCTTCACGGCGTTCGATGCCATCGCCGATCCGCTGCGGCGGTTGCGCAAGCTGCGCGGCAAGGCACTCACCGAGCGCGTCGAAACAGTCGCCGGCCAATGCGGCCTGCCGCTGCCGTTTCTGACCCGCTTTCCGCATCAATTGTCCGGCGGCCAGCGCGCCCGCGTCGGCATCGCCCGCGCCATCGCGGTCGAGCCCGATCTCCTGGTGCTCGACGAGCCGACCGCAGCTCTCGATGTTTCGGTCCAGGTCGTCATCCTTCAGCTTCTGCAACGGCTGAAGAAAGAATTCGGCATGAGCTATCTGTTCGTCTCGCACGACCTCTCCGTGGTGAAGCTTTTGTGCGACCGGGTGCTGGTGATGTATCTCGGCAAGATCGTGGAATCCGGCCCGGCGCTCGAAGTCTTCGACCATCCACTGCATCCCTACACCCAGGCGCTGGTCGCCGCGGTGCCGCGCCTGCACGAAGGCGGTGTCGAGAAACTGCGGCTTTCCGGCGAACCGCGCAGCCCGATCGATCCCGATCCCGATGTGTGCCGCTTCTATGGCCGCTGTCCGCGCGGTACGGATCTGTGCAAGACTGCAATGCCGGCGTTACGCAGTTTCGGCGATCATCGTGTCGCCTGCCATTTCGCCGAGGAGTTTTTGCCGCAGCCCAAAGCCGTGTCATGAAACGCAAAGCCGCCCGAAAAATCGTCAAGAAGGGGAAACCCGCGCGCGCGAAAAGCCCCGGCAAGAAGCGCGATGCCGCGAAAGCGGCGCAGTCCCTCGATGCGCTGGATGCGCTCGTGATGGCGGGGGCGGAAGCGCTCGGCCTTGCAATCGACCCGGCCTGGCAGGCAGGCGTCAAATTCAACCTGCACCTGATCTTGCGCCATGCGGCGCTGGTCGATGAATTCACCCTGCCCGGCGACACCGAACCCGCGCCGATCTTTCGCGCCTGACGTGTTCCATGCTTGATGCACCCGCAAGCGAGTTTGATTTCGCCACGGCGGCCGATATCGCCAGTGCCGTGGCGGCCGGCCGCATCAGCGCGACGCGCATCGTGGAAGGCGCGCTCGCCCGCATCCGCGAGCACGATCCGGTCCTCAATTCCTTCACCGCGGTCACGGAGCAGCGCGCCCTCGCCCGCGCCGAAGCCATCGACGGCAAGCGCGCAAAGGGTGAAAAACTTGGGCCGCTCGCCGGCGTGCCTTTCGCAGTCAAGAACCTGTTCGACATGGCCGGCCTGCCGACGCTTGCCGGTTCGAAGATCAACCGCACCGACCCGCCGGCAAAGCGCGACGCCGTTTTGATCGAGCGGCTCGAAGCCGCAGGCGCGATCGCCATCGGCGCGCTCAACATGGGCGAATATGCCTACGATTTCACCGGCGAAAACATCCACGACGGCCCCTCGCGCAATCCGCACGACATCGACCGCATGTCGGGCGGCTCGTCCGGCGGCTCCGCCTCCGCGGTCGGCGGCGGTCTCGTGCCGCTCGCGCTCGGCTCCGACACCAACGGCTCGATCCGCGTGCCGTCGTCGCTGTGCGGCATTTTCGGACTCAAGCCGACCTATGGCCGGCTGTCCCGCGCCCGCACCTTTCCTTTTGTCGCGAGCCTCGACCATCTCGGCCCGTTTGCGCGTTCGGCGCGCGATCTCGCGCTCGCCTATGACGCCATGCAGGGCTTTGACCCGGATGATCCGGCCTGTGCCGATCGTCCGATCGAACCTGTATCGCCGCAACTCGGTCGCGGCATTGAGGGCCTGCGCGTCGCGGTTGCCGGCGGTTATTTCAAATGCAAAAGCGGCGACGCCTGCCAGGCCATCGACCGCGTTGCTTCGGCGCTCGGCGCCAATCGCGATATCGAGATTCCGCAGGCCGAGCGTGCCCGATCGGCGGCCTACATTATCACTGCGAGCGAGGGCGCGAGCCTGCATCTGCATCGCCTGCGCAGCCGGGCAAAGGATTTCGACCCCGCGGTGCGCGACCGGCTGATCGCGGGCGCGATGGCGCCGGCTTCGCTTGTGATGAAGGCGCAGAAATTCCGCCGCTGGTATCGCGAGCAGGTCCTGCAACTGTTCGAGGAGGTCGACGCTATCCTGGCGCCGGCGACGCCCTGCACCGCGCCCTTGATCGGCCAGCAGACCTTTATATACGGCGACGTCGAATTGCCGGTGCGCGCCAATCTCGGCCTTTATACCCAGCCGATCTCGTTTATCGGCCTGCCGGTCGTCGCCGTGCCGGTGCCGCTGACGCCGCTGCCGATCGGCGTGCAGATCATCACCGCGCCGTGGCGCGAGGATGTGGCGCTGCGGCTTGCGCATGCGCTCGAATTAAAGGGTGTCGCCGCAGCGCCGCGTCCGGCGATATAATCAGAACAGAGTTCAGGGGGAAGCCGATGCAGATCGACCTGCCGGAGGTCGTCGCCGAAGTGAGAGCCGCGTTCGACCGCTACGAGAAAGCGCTGGTGACGAACGACGTTGCGACGCTGGATGCGCTGTTTCACGACGATGCGCGCACCATTCGCTACGGCGGCGGCGAAAATCTCCATGGTTTCGCCGAGATCAAGGCGTTTCGCGCCGCGCGCTCGCCGGCCGGACTGGCACGCACTTTGTCCAAAACCGTCATCAGCACTTACGGGCGTGACACCGGCACCGCTTCGACATTATTTCATCGCACCAGCCTGCCGGGGAAAATCGGCCGGCAGATGCAAACGTGGGTGCGTTTCCCGGAAGGCTGGCGTGTCGTCGCGGCCCATGTCAGTGTGATTGAGGGCTGATCGTCATTCCCGGGCAGCCCGAAGGGCTGAGCAGAAATCCATAGCCACCATTGGTGCAAGTGCGCTCGACCTGTGATTATGGATTCCGGGCTCGCGCTTCGCGCGCGCCTGAATGACGGCTGGGGCAAATGACATACGGACGTATTCTTCTGATCGCGCTTCTCTTCCTCGCCGTCAGGACCACAGCACATGCCGACAGTCCCTTTGTCCTGCAGCCGCTGCGCATTCTGCTTGGCAGCGACCTCGGCACGCTCGAAGCACTGTTCGTGCGCCCGAGCGAGCCGGGCCGCTATCCGCTCGCGCTGATCAATCACGGCTCGCCGCGCAACGCGGCCGACCGTGCCGCCATGACCCCGCTCGGCATGCTGCCACAGGCGCTGGAATTCGCCCGCCGCGGCTGGGCGGCGGCGATCGTGATGCGCCGCGGCTATGGCGGCTCCGACGGCGGCTGGGCCGAGACATTCGGCCCGTGCAACAACCCGAATTACATCGCCGCCGGCAAAGCAGGCGCCGCTGATCTTCGAACCGCGCTCGAATTTCTCTCGCACCGTCCAGATGTCGATCCGGCGCGCATGATCGCGGTCGGCGTTTCGGCGGGCGGCTTCGCCACCGTCGCGCTCACCGCCGATCCGCCGCCAGGCCTTGTCGCCGCGATCAGCTTCGCCGGCGGCCGCGGTTCGCAGGGAAGCGACCAGGTGTGTCGGACCGACCGGCTGATCGACGCCTTTCGCGCCTTCGGCAAGACATCGCGCGTGCCCATGCTGTGGGTCTATGCCGCGAACGATCATTTCTTCGGACCTGCGCTGGCGCAGCAGTTGAAGGCCGCATTCACGCAAGGCGGCGGCAATGTCGATTTTCTCGCCGCGCCCGCCTTCGGCGACGACGGCCACAGCTTGTTCTCGCCCGCCGGAATTACGGTGTGGACGCCTTATGTCGAGGCGTTTTTGCAGCAGGAAAATCTGACTCTGCGGCAATCGCCGCTGCCGTTGCCGCCGCCCGCCATTGCCGCGCCGAAAATTCTGGGCGCAAACGGCCAGAAGGCCTTTGCAAGTTTCCTGATCGACGCGCCGCATAAAGCCTTTGCCTTGTCATCCGACGGTCATTTCGGCTGGCAAAGCGGCATGCGCACCGTCGACGCGGCGCGCGCCGATGCGCTCAAATTCTGCCAGCAGAACGGACAGGCATGCAGCGTGCAGTTTGTCGACGATGCGGCGACGGGGCGCTGAATTTCTCCGCTCATTCTGGAGAAAGCGGAAATCCAGCACTGGGTCGCCGCCTCCGCGGGGACGAGCGGATTGAGTTAGCTGGATTGCTCAACAAATTTCCGCCAGCCGCCAAAGCTTGAAATGTCGCGGGCGCCGGCGATGGCTTCGGCCTCGGCCAGAAACCCTTTCACAGCGCCCCCGCCGCCAAGCTCCAGCGTGCCGATCGAGAGCGGCGGCAGCACCGCGGCGACGAAGCGGCCGAAGCCTGCTTCCGGCAGCGCCCAGACTTCGACCGCGATGGCCGCACCCTCGCCGTTCTTCACCCGCAACAATCCAGGTTTTGGCGGCGCCGCCCCGGCGAGCGCATAGAGCCGGTAATGCGGCGCGGTCGCCGTAGTTTCGAGAAGGCGCGCGCCCGCCGCGCGCAATTCGCCGTTGAGCGGCATGCCGGAAAGATGGGCGCCGACGACAGCGAGCGCGATCTCGCCCGCCGCCGGCGCGGACGAAAGCTTTGCGAGCGGCGGCTGCGGCACTTTCAGCGCGCCGAGCGGCAGGCCGGTCCCGGCGTGAAATTGCCGCCCGATCGTGGCGAGGCTTGCATCTTCACCCCCGCGTGCAAGCAGTGTGATACCGAACGGCATGCCTTTGCTGCTCATCGATGCCGGCACCGCGAGACCGCAGAGATCGAGCAGATTGGCGAAATTGGTGTAGGTGCCGAGGCGGCTGTTGAGCGTCACCGGATCGGCCAGCACCTCTTCGACCGTATAGATCGTCGGCGCGGTCGGCAGCACGAGAGCGCCGACCTCTGCAAAGGTGCGGTCGCGCACGCGGCGGAATTTCTCGAGCTGATGGAACGCAGTGAAAGCATCAGCGCCGGTGACGTGCGCGCCCGCGGCGATAATCTCGCGCGTGACCGGAAGAATAGCCTCTGGATGCGATGCGAGCAGATCCCTCGCGGTGAGATAACGCTCGGCGACCCACGGTCCTTCATAAAGCAGCCGCGCCGCCGCATAGAACGGCTCCAGATCGACCTCGACGATCTTTGCGCCAAGCCCGGCAAGCCGCACGAGGGCCGCGTCGTAGGCGGCTTCCGAGATTCTATCGCCGAAAAAACGCCGCTGCGCCGCAGGCGGTACGCCGAGTCTGACGCCTTCCGGCATCGGTCCCATGGCCCGCAGCGGCCGCGCCAGCGAATAAGGATCGGAAACATCCTGCCCGGCGATGACGCCCAGCGCCGCCATCGCATCATCCACGGTCAGCGCGAAGATCGATACGCAGTCGAGCGAGCGGCACGCCGGCACAACGCCTGTGGTCGAGACGAGCCCGAGGCTCGGCTTGACCCCGACAATATTACTGAAGGCGGCCGGCACGCGGCCAGAGCCCGCCGTGTCGGTGCCGAGCGACAGCGGCACGATGCCGGCGCCGACCGCGACACCCGAGCCGGAGCTCGATCCGCCGGGGATGAGCTTGTCGTCGAACAGGTTGCGCGGGACGCCGTACGGCGTGCGCGTGCCGACGAGCCCGGTCGCGAACTGGTCGAGATTTGTCTTGCCGATGATGAGCGCGCCGGCGGCCCGCAGCCGTGCCACGGCACTGGCGTCCTTGGCAGGCTTGTAGAGATAAGCGGGACAGGCGGCGGTCGTCGGCAGGCCCTTCAACGTCGATATTGTCCTTCACCGCGACCGGAATGCCGTAAAGCGGCAGCGTTTTATCCGACAATGCCTTCGCTTCGGCGAGGACATCGTTCTCGTCGCGTAAAGTAATGAAGATCGCCGGGTCGTCGCGCTCGCGCAACCGCGCATAACTGCGCGCGACGATGTCTGCGGGCGTCGCCGCGCCGCTGCGATAGGCCTGGAGGATTTCGGCGACCGTTTCGGTCACGTCGTCACGGCCTCATTTGACCGGCGCGGCATCGGGAATGAAGCGCTGGCCGAACACCGGTTCCTTGTGCGGCGTCGGCGGCAATTCCCAGGACCCGGTCGAAGGCGGCCGCACGTCAGCGTCGACATGCACGTCGAGAAGGAACGGCTTGTTCGCCTTCACGGCGTGCTCAAGAGCGCCGCGAAAATCCTGCGATTTTGTCACGGTGATCGCGTCGACGCCCGACGCTCTCGCCCAGGCGGCGAAATCCGGATTGAACGGCTTCTTGTTGGCGCCCTGATGAAACATGGTGCCGTATTCCCGGCCGCCGAACATGCCGAGCTGGATGTCGCGGATCGAGACCCAGCCGAAATTGTTCCAGATCACCCAGACCACCGGGATGTCGTATTCGACCGCGGTGCAGAGCACATGCGGCACCATGGTGAAGCAGCCGTCGCCGGTGATTGCGACCACCGGCCGGTCCGGCGCCGCAAGTTTTGCGCCGAGCGCGCCAGCGGCGCCGAAGCCCATGCCGGAAAAGCCCCATGAGTTGAGCATGCACTGCGGTTTGCGCGCGTTCCAGAACTGCATGTACCAGTTGTGACTGACGCCGACATCGCAACAGATGATGGCGTCCGGCGGAAGCACCGCCTGGCAGTCGGCGACGACGCGCTCCGGCCGCATCGGCGTGGCGTGCACCTCGAAATTCGGCCGCACGAATTTTTCCCACTCCGCGCGCCATTTCGCGATATCGGCGAGCCATTCCTTGGTGCGAGATCGCGCACCGCGCCGGTCGAGTTCGGCGAGAAGCTGACGCAGAAATGTCCGCGCATCGGCAAGAATGCCGAGGTCCGGCGGATAGTTGCGGCCAATCTCGTCAGGATCGACATCGGCATGAATAAGTTTCGTTTGCGGAAAATTCCACGAATAGCCCGGCATCCAGGACGAAGCCGAGCGGTCGTCAAAACGCGCACCGATGGCGATGACGAGATCGGAACGCCGGCCGGCTTCGTTGGCCGGAAACGCGCCGTTGCGCCCGATGAAGCCGAGCGACAGCGCGTCGGTCATGTCGAGGCAGCCCATGCCGTTCGGCGACGAGATCACCGGGATGCCGAGCTTCTTGGCAAACTCCGTAAGCTCGCGGCTTCCTTCCGACAATGTCACGCCATGTCCGATGAACAAGACCGGCCGCTGTGCCGCGAGGATCATGTCGAGTGCGCAAGACACTTCCTCGGGCGACGCCCCGCTCCTCTGCGCATTGAGCGGCGGCGCCGGCGGCGGCATTTCAACCTCGTCTTCCTCCTGGAACACGTTGAACGGCACGTCGACATTGACCGGCCCCGGTCGGCCCGACAGCATCGTGGTCATCGCCTGGCGCAGCGCGAGCGGCAGCATGTCGACGCGGGTCGGCTGGAAGCTGCGCTTCACCACCGGACGCAGAACATTGACGAAGTCCGCCTGATAGTGCCGGTTGATTTCCTGGAACGGACTCCTGTTGAACTGCGAGGTCGGCACGTTCGCGGTGATGGCCAGCATCGCCGAGGAATCGGTGAGCGCGCAGGCGAGCGGCATCACGATATTGGCCGAGCCCGGGCCGCATGAGGTCAGCGTCGCCACCGGCTTGTGGCGGACGCGGAAATAGGCGTCCGCCATGTGCGCGGCGACCTGCTCGTGGCGCGGCGAGATGAGTTTTATGCGGTCGCGCGCCTCGTAAAGCGGATCGAGCATGCCGACATTGCCGTGGCCGCAAATGCCGAAAACATAGGGAATATCGTTGTTCACCAGATATTCGGTGATCAGTTCGGCGCCCTTCATCCGTGGCATCGGTGCTCCTGGCGGCTCATTGCGACTGTCCCTTTTCTATCACGTTCAAGGCCGTCATTGCGAGGAGCGCAGTGACGAAGCAATCCAGCTTTCGATTCTGGATCGCCTCGCCGCGCTCGCAATGACGATTTCAGACATTGTCCCGCAACCCAGCCTGTTTCAGGAGCGGATAAGTGACATCGCGGAACTCGCGCATGTCATCGATATAGCGCGGCCAGGAAAGGAGAACGCCGTCGAGGCCGATTTTCGACAGCGTGGCGAGACCATCGACGATCTGGTCCTTGGTGCCGATAAGAGGGAAACCGCCCCAGCCCGAGATCATCATCTCGGCCATGGCGTTGCGCCGCTCTTCCGGATAGTCGCGCTTGTTGATCTCCGCCCCCATCGTGTCGATGACATTGCGCGCCGCGGCCCAGTCGCCCTTTTCATGCACATAATAATGATGGAAATCGCGCGCCTCTTTCTCGGTCTCGGCCTGCACGATATTGGCATTGGCCCAGACCTGGATGTCCCTGCCATAAGTCTCGCGCGCCAGCGTGCGATAGGCTGCGACGTGGGCGGTGTTGGCGGCGATGTCGTGGGTGCGGATACTCGTGAACACGAGATCGCAGTGCTTGCAGGCGAAGTGACGGCCGCGCTCCGACGAGCCGGCATTCATGATGACCGGATGCGGCGACTGGATCGGCTTCGGCTGCAAGTACCCGCCTTTGATGCGGTAGAACTTGCCGTCGAAATCGAAACGCTCGTCCTCGCTCCACAGCCGCTTGACGATCGTCACCCATTCCTCGGCGCAGGCGTAGCGCTCCTCGTGATCGAGCAGCGAAACGCCGAACATTTCCATTTCCGGGAAATTCCAGCCATTGACGATGTTGAGCGTGTAGCGGCCGTTGGAAATGTGGTCGATGACCGCCGATTGCTTGGCGGCAATGATCGGATGATTGAGCGCAACGTGCGATGTCGAAATGACGCCGGCGTTTTTTGTCGATGCGGCGATGCCGGCGGCCCAGGTGAAGGTCTCGAAACCCGGTCCCTGCGGATCGGTCTTGCCGCCGAAACCGCGCCAGCGCGCCACCGGCACCAGCGCCTCGAAATCCATCTCGTCGGCAAGCTGCGCCAGCGTGACGGTGTTCGGCCAGGTGATGTCGAGGCGGCCGTCGAGATCCGCCATCACGCAGCCTGAATCGAGATTGGATTGGAACGTGCCGAGTTTCAGCTTGCGGCGGCCGAGCGCGGGATTGACCTCGCGCCGGTCGCGCTGCCGATGACCCGGTGTCATGTCACGCAGCCCCGCTATCTGCCCCGGCGCTGCACGCGCCGCGCCAGATAATCGAAATTGATCTTGAACTGCTCGGGCTGACTGATGATTGCCTTCAGCTTTTCGATATCGTCGCGCGGAAATTCCGGCGCCGCACCACCGGCGGCCTCCACCAACAGCTGCACCTTCGCGCCGTTTTCCAGCATGATGACGCCGATCACCGTTTCCTCGATCGTCGCACCGGTAACGACGACGCCGTGGTTCTTCAGGAGCACTCCGCGGCCCGCGCCCAGCGCGCGCGCGACTCCGGCCCCCATGGCGTGGCTGCGGATGAGATTGATCGTGTCGGTATAGGTGCCGAGCGCTTCGTAGAACAGCGCGCCGGGCTGGCTGTAGCATTTGAGCGTGCGTCCGGTCGACGACAGCGCGGTCGCATAATCCGGATGGGTATGAATGACGCAATTGACGTCCGGACGGACTTTGAAGATTTCGGAGTGGATATAGACCTCGCTGTGCCGCCGCGCCGTGCCGGCGACGACATTGCCTTCGAGATCGATGGTCAGGATGTTCCCCATCGTGATCTCATCGAGACCGATACTGTGCGCCTTCATGAAGAAGAGACCGGGCTTGTCCGGCAGGCGGAACGAAATATGCCCGCGGGTAAAGTCGTCCTGGCCCTCGGCCACCAGCACTTTGCCGGCGACGATCAGTTTCTGCTTGATGACATTATGAGCTGCCGTATCGCGGTTTGACGTGATGCGGCTTGTTTTCGTCGAGGCCTTTTTTGCCATATCCCTCACCCGGGTGAATTCCCGGCGCTAGAGAACAGGGGAATGGCCAAAGTCTCAAGAGGGAATGCAGGAAAGCCGCCCCCACGGGCGTTAGGCCGCCGCCTTTGCCACTTTCACCGGCAACTTGTTGCCGTGGATGAGATTGTGGATGGCACTGACCTTCTCGACGACCGCCGGCGACAGGATGAAGGGGTAGATGTCCGGCAGCCCCATCGTGCGGTTGAGGCTGTTGAGTGCGTTGCTTAGCGGCAGCCAGGTTTCGATCAGCGGCGACGGGTCACGCACGCTGTACGGATCGAAATCGACTTGCGCGTCACTCTCGCCGGGCCGCGCCAGCCGCGGATGGACATACATGCCGAAGGCGCGCGCCATTTCCAGCGTATCGACGATGTGCAGATAGTGCGCCCAGGTCTCGGCGAAATCCTCCCACGGATGCGAGGTCGCGTAAGCGCTGATGAAATTCTCCTGCCAGTTCGCGATGACGCCGTTGGCGTAATAGTTTTCCAGCGCCTGACCATAATCCGCCGTCTCGTCACCGAAAATCCGGCGGCATTCCTCGATCCGGCCGCCATCGCGCACCAGCACGTCCCAGAAATAATGGCCGACCTCGTGACGGAAGTGACCAAGCAGCGTGCGATAGGGCTCGTGCATGAGCGTGCGCCGCTTCTCGCGCTCGGCGTCGTCGGCCTCCTCAATCGCGAGCGTGATCAGGCCGTTGTCGTGACCCGTCATGACCCGGGGGCCGCCGGCCTGCTCCAGGCTTGCCAGAAAATTGAATGCCAGGCGTTCGCTGCCATCGTCGTTGCGCTCGTCGAGCGGCAGGTTGAGCTTCATCAGCGTGTAGAACAGCCGGTGCTTGGCGAGCTCGATCTTGCGCCAGGTCACGACGTTGTCCTGGATGCTGGTATTTGGGACCGTGCGATTGTGACGGCAGGCCGCACAATACTGGTCGGGCGAGTCCGTCTCGATCGTCCAATTGCATACGCCGAACTCGGCGTTGGCGCAGAAGCGATAAGACTTTTTCGGAACCGCGAGCGACCGCCAGGCGCCGCCCGCAGGTTCGAGGGCGGAGATGTTCATGATCTCCGGGATGAAGCCCAGATTATATGAACATTTTTCGCAGACCGTATTCTCGAAGTAGAGCAGCTGCTCACAATGTTGGCACTTGAAGAGCTTCATTGTCGCTTCGCTGTGTTTTCGGGCAGGCCCGAATTAGAAGCTCGCCGGCGCGGGACATGCGCCACGAGGTCCGAATCGTTCCTTCCGTGCGGGAGCCTACGGGGGCGCGGCAAGTCTGAGAAGTAGTGTTGCCCAGGCAATCCAATGGCATGAAAGGCCTCGATACGCCCAGGCCTTTCCTTTGAATGCCGCGGCCGGCCTAGATCAGCGGCCGCATCGGCACTTCATCGTCGAAATGCTGCGCCACCCGTTCCAGCACCCGCGGATTGGCGAGTGTCATCGTGCCATTCACGCGCGTGAACATTTCCATTCGCCGCAGCCGCGCCAATGTCTTGTTCGTGTGCACAAGCGACAGGCCGAGCGCATCGGCGATATGCTGCTGCGTCAGCGGAAATGCGAATGAACCGTCTGTCACGAGGCCCAAAACCCTGGCGCGCTTATAGAGCGTGACGATCAATGCCGCGACGCTCTCCGCGGCCGTGCGCCGCCCGACGCTGGTGAGGTTCTCGTCGACATGGCCTTCCTCGTGTGAGCCAAGCCATGCGATATCGAACGCGAGCCCCGGCATTTCATTGAACAGCGCCCAGACCTTGCGGCGCGGCAGCATGCAAAGCTGCACCTCGGTCAGAGCTTCAATGCCGTATTGCGCGGCCTCGAACATGGCAGCCTGCAGGCCAAGCAGGTCGCCCGGCAAAAGGAAGTTTAAAATTTGCCGGCGACCATCCGGGAGCGTCTTGTAGCGAAATGCCCAGCCGGCATAGAGCGTGTAAAGCTCTGGACTTTCATCGCCGGGGCGGATGATCTCGGCGCCCGCCGGCAGGACGATGTGATCGCGCTTAGCATCATTGATGGCGCCGAGCTCATTCGGCGTCACGGGTTTGAACAGCCCGCAAGCCCGCAGCTCGCATTCGAAGCAGCTCACTTGCATGGCGAAAGCCTTAAAATGCCTTCAGGGAAAGCAATGCCTTCAAGGAAAGCCCTGGCGATGATGGGCCGAATGGAGAGGGCAAATGGTCACATCTCCAATTCCGCCGGATCGCATAAAGTTCCAATTCACGAGATGCGCTTGTTGTATCCGCTCTTTTTCTTGAAAAGACCGGCGTTCCAGGCGGCATTTTCGTGTCTTTTGCTGTAGGTGCTTCAGACGGCGGTAGGATAATGTCTCGCAACATCGCCAGGGCGCCTGATTGCGGGGCCACTGAAAACTTCAGTTACTTTCATTGCGCGCCTGTGCCGAAATTTCGGACAGGCGCCTGTCAAAAGCTGGGCGTATTTTGACCGCGCCAAGACCGCTGTCTCGACTAAATCGAAGCCTCGTCGTCACGACGGCGCTTGCGGCCCTGATCATGGCCGCGGCCTTCTGGCTCGGCGCGCGCAATAAGTCGGACGACCAATGGGTACTGCATTCGCTCGAAGTGCGCGGTCAACTGACCCGCTTGCTGAGTCTCGTGCAGAGCGGGGAAACCGGACAACGCGGCTATCTGCTCACCGGCCGCGACATTTATCTGCGGCCCTACCGGCTGGCGGGCGAGCAGTTGCCCGCGCTCCTCGACCATACTGAAACGCTGGTCAGCGACAATCCCCAGCATGTTCGCGAGATGGACCAGTTGCGCCAGCTCATCAAAGAGAAATTTGACGAGCTCAAAAACACTGTCGACGCATATCAAGCAGGCCATAACGACGCGGCTCTTGCGATCGTCAATAACGATCACGGCTATCGGCTGATGCAGGAAATCCGTGAGCTCATTGAGACAATGCAGACTGAAGAGGATCAGTTGCTCGCGGCCCGGCAGTCGGCCGCGGCGCGGTCGGGCATGTTGCTGCAAACCGGCGTCGCCATCGCATTCCTTCTCATCTGCGGCCTGGGTTACCTGATCGCGCGCTTTACGCGGGAATCCTTTGCGGCGGCAACGAGCGCAAACGAACGGCTCACGGCCGCAAATCAGCAATTGATTGAACAGGTGAGCCGCCGCGAAGCCGCCGAAAGCCAGTTGCGGCAGGCGCAAAAGATGGAAGCGCTGGGCCAGCTCACCGGCGGCATCGCGCACGACTTCAACAATATGCTCGGCGTAATCATGGGCGCCCTCGATCTGGTCACGCGCCGCATCGCCAAGGGTGACTTCGGCATCCAGCGATTTCTGGATGCCGCGACTGCGGCCTCCGAGCGCGCCGCCACCCTGACGCAGCGGCTTCTCGCCTTCGCGCGTCAGCAGCCATTGTCGCCGCAGCCGCTCGATGCCAATCAGATGATCGGCAATATGTCGGAACTGCTGTACTCGACCTTGGGCGAGAAAATCCAGATTCAGACGGTGAAGGCCGCCGGCTTGTGGATCGCGCATGCGGATTCGCAACAACTCGAAAACGCGATCCTCAATATCGCCATCAACGGCCGCGATGCCATGCCGGATGGCGGCAAGCTCACGATCGAAACCGCCAACTCTTATCTCGACGAGGCCTATTGCCGGGAAAATCCGGAAATCCAGCCCGGCCAGTTTGCGATGGTCGCGATAACGGATACCGGTAGCGGCATGACGCCGGAGGTCGCAGCCCGCGCCTTCGATCCGTTTTTTACCACCAAGGCCACCGGCAAGGGCACCGGGCTCGGGCTCAGCCAAGTCTATGGTTTCGTCAAGCAATCGCACGGTCATATCAAGGTCTATAGCGAGCCCGGCGCCGGGACCACGGTGAAAATCTATCTGCCGCGGCTTATCGGCGACGCGGAGGAGATCAGGCGCACAATCGCCGGGCCGATACAGACCGGCGACCGCAGCGAAATCATCCTGCTGGTCGAGGACGATTTATTGATGCGCCGGCTTACCGCCGACGCGTTGCACGAACTCGGCTATACCGTCTTCGACGCCGACAGCGCCGCTAACGCGCTCGCCACGCTCGATCGCGTAGCCGAGGTGACGCTGTTGTTCACCGATGTCGTGATGCCCGACGTCAACGGCAGAAAGCTTGCGGAGGAAGCGGTGCGCCGGCGGCCCGGGCTCAAGGTGATCTTCACCACCGGTTACACCGCCAATGCCGTGGTGCACGGCGGGGTGCTCGACAAGGGCGTCCACTTCATCTCAAAACCGTTCACGCTCGATCAGCTCGCCGCCAAAGTGCGCGCGGTTCTTGACGAATAACACTGTTGCGTCATATCGGGACGCGGGCGAAGCCTCCCGTGAGAGACGGGCAACTCAGTTCGTCGCCGTGGACATTGCGTCCGCGGCTTTCCCCGCCATGCATCGACCGGCGATCGCCGCGATGCCGTCCAATTCTGACAAGTTGAAGAAAATTACCCTGGCTTTGGGCCAGGGCAATGGATCGAGATCGCTCAACCGCCGCTTTATTTGAGTGCGGTCGAAACGCTTGTGAATGTGGCGTTCAAATTCGAGCCCAGCGCCTGCACCGTGGCAATGATCGCGACCGCGATGCCGGCCGCTATAAGGCCGTACTCGATCGCTGTGGCGCCTGACTTATCGCGAATAAATCGCATAATGTGGGTTTGCATCGATTGCTCCTCAGCCGTTGACCTTCTGTCGCCGCGCAGTGGAACTTGGGCGATGGCTCTTTCCACATGATTAATTTGGTGAATTAATTTGTGTGACACGCGAGAACACCTAACCCGCTCTTAGCCCCGGTCTTTAAAATTGAAGAAATTGCGATTGTGATGGGTTCTCGGCTCGATACGCCGCAAGACACTCGATACGCCGCAAGACAAGTGTGATGCGCTCCCGCCGGACCAGCAAAGGACCAGCGTCACATGCCCACGACACCGGTGGCGACGCCATCTGAAACGACATCAGGGAGACCTCACACATGACGAACAAGAATGGGCTGCTTCTTTTCATGACCGATATCGATCCCGCGAACGAGGCCGAATTCAATCGCTGGTACGAGGAAGAGCACCTCGCTGAGCGCATGGCGATACCAGGCTTCATTAACGCGCGGCGGTTTCAGACCGTCGAGGGCAGTCCGAAATATCTGGCGCTGTACGACCTCGAAACGCCCGATGTGCTGCAATCTCAGGCCTATCGGCACTCCACCGGCGCGGGCAAATCGGTCTGGACCAAGCGCATGGAATCGCTATTCGTCAACGGGCGGCGCAATATCTATGTCGGGATGTCCGAGCGTCATCGCTGACTAGTCGGCGGCACGGGCGACGGCGCGAACCGGCGCGCCGTCGGAGCCCGCAATATTGAGGCCGAGAAACATGATCTCGGCGCGATGGCCCGCGAGCGCTTCGAGATTGGTCACATGCTCGGCGATCAGCACGCCCTGGCTGAGCAACGTGTAGTGCACCGGAAAGGCAAAATCCGGGGCGCGCCGTGCGGCGGCGAGATCGGGCGTTGCGAAATCGACACCGACGATCTTGGCGCCCTGCCCGACCAGCCACGCCGCGGCCTCGCCGGTGAGACAGGCGTGGCGCATGTAACGATCCGTATTGACGTATCTGGCGCGCCCGCTATCGATCAGCACGATATCACCGGGCCGCATGCGCGGTGTTGCGCGCTCAAGATCGGCGACGTCGATCACGCCGTCATCAGCCGTGTCGAAACGCCAGATCACGCCTGAACCGTAGAGGCGGTCGAGCGGCACCTGGTCCATGGTCGGGCCGTCGGCGATAAAGTGCCGGGGCGCGTCGAGATGCGTGCCGTGGTGAACCACCATGTGGACTTCGGTGACATTGGCGCGGTGCTCGGGAATTTTCCAAATCTGCCGGATGTGCGGCTGCGGGAACGACGGAATCCGTGACAGGTCTTCGGTCAGCCGGTGCGACAGATCGTGCCACGGACCGGAAACACCTGAAATCTTCGGAGCCGGCAAATCGAGCCAGCCTTTCCATCCGGGAATCTTGTCGGTGACTGTCTCGCACATTGGTTGCGCTCACGGTCCTGAGGAATTCTCTTTAGTCCGGCTTTCCGCCGCAACCGGACCGGATTCGTTGCCGCCAACGACAACGCCGGCCCAGTCCTCGATCATCTTGATCAGCGATGTGAAATCGTCGTTGCCGCGGCCCTGCGTCATGGCGTGGAACCAGAGCTGCACCACATTGCTGCCGACCCACATCGGCACGTTGAGCTGGCGCGCTTCCTCGAGGCACAGGAACACATCCTTGTACATGATCGAGAGTTTGCCGCCGTAATCGAAACTCCGCGTCAGCACTGATGCCGGAAACTTGTCCATGGTCGCACTGTTGCGGCCGGTACTTGCATTGACGGTTTCGATCAGGACACGGGCATCGACACCGGCCTTCACCGCCATGGCGGAGGCTTCGAAGGCGGCCGCCATCCCCGCCGCCGAAATCATATTGTTGGCGAGCTTCGTTATCTGGCCGAGACCGGGCGTCTCGCCGACATAGTGCACGCTGCGGGCGACCGTTTCGAACAGCGGCTTCACGCGATCGAATACGGCGCGCTCGCCGGCCACCATTGTCGACATCGTGCCGGCGCGGGCGCCACGCGGACCGCCGCTGACCGGTGCATCGAGCACCGCAATTCCGGATTTTCCCAACCCGGCGGCGATATCCTTCACCGTCCGTGATCCGATCGTGGACATCTCGACATAGACTTTCAGTCCCTCGCATCCGGCGATCCCGTCCGGATCGAGCGCCACGCTTCGGCTCACCTCGGGCGACGGCAGGCAGGCGAACGCGATCTCACAGTCCATCGCGGCATCGCGCGGCGACCGCGCGGCGACCGCGCCGCGTTCGACCAACGGTGCGGCTGCCTGCGGATCCGGATCATAAACGCGCAGGCTGTGGCCGGCATCGATCAACCGCTCAGCGATCGGCGCACCCATCGCACCACAGCCGATGAAAGCGAGCCGGGTCGGCGTCACGCGCTCACCAAGGCTCATGGCCCTCCCCTGTCCGGCGCGCGCTACATAGGACGAGCGCGCTGCTTCCGCGAGCGTATGACATGACCGGGCGATAGCCAACGCATTATCCATGCGTGGCGATCCTCGTATTCGGCTTCGGCCGCAGCACAGACAAACCACGGACGGGTCTGTCTTGCGGAAAGGCTGCAAAAAGAGCGAATATCCCGGGAGCCGCAGCAAAACAAAATGATAGGCGGCTTCCGGGAGGACTTATGATCTTCGCACGCGTGCTCGCGGCGGTGCTTTTCACCGTATGTCTTTTGATGACAGGCGGCGCTTCCGCACAGACCTATCCCGATCGCCCGATCACGCTGCTTGTGCCGTTCGCGCCGGGCGGCGCGACCGACGCGATCGCGCGCATCATCCAGGACAGCATGGCGAAGTCGCTGGGCCAGCCGATCGTGATCGAGAATATCGGCGGCGCCGGGGGCATGATCTGCGCCGCCAAGGCCGCCCGCGCCGATCCCGACGGCTATACGATATTGCTGCACCAGGTGGCTCTGGCGGCAGGCATGTCGCTTTATCCCAATCTCACGTTCGACGCCGAAAAGGATTTCGCCACGGTCGGCCTCATCAACAATGCCGACTCGACGCTGGCGGCACGTCCGAGTTTGCCGGCGAACAATTTCAAGGAGTTTCTGCGGTGGGTCAAAGAGCCCGGACAGAACATCAAGATCGGGCATCCCGGCGTCGGTTCGTTCGGACATCTGGCCGGTGTGCTGGTCGCGCAGGAACTCGGCGTGAAGGTCACCCAGGTTCCCTATCGCGGCGCCGGCCCGGCGCTCATCGATCTTTTGGCGGATCAGGTCGATCTGAGCTCGATATCGGCGGTGGTCGCGGGGCCTTTGGTCAACGCCGGCAAGCTTAAAGCATTCGCCATCATCGGCAGGAAGCGGTTTGCAGGCCTGCCGGACCTGCCGACCCTGGGCGAACTCGGCTACAAGAAACTCGATCTTGATTTCTGGCACATGCTGCTGGTGCCTGCCGGCACGCCGCGCCCGATCATCGACAGGATAAACACCGCGCTGCGTGCTGCGCTCGCCGACGCCAAGGTGCAGAAGACCTTTGCCGACGGCGGCATGGATGAATTCCCGGCCGACCAGGAAACGCCCGAGGCGGCGGCAGCCTTGCTCAAGCGCGAGATCGCGCTGTGGAGCGACGTGATCCGCACCAACCACATCGCGGCGCAGTAGAAAATCAGCCCTTGCCGTAAAACACCGGCACCGGGACGCCTTGCGTGATCGCTTCGATGCGCGCGTCCTCGGCCTGTTTCTTCTTCTCGCAGAGGTCCAGCACCCGCATGATGTCGGCGCGCGGGATAAAGCAGACGCCGGTGTCGTCGGCCACGACGAGATCGCCGGCATTCACCCGCACCTCGCCCATCTGGATTTCGCCGTTGATCTCGACGGTTTCGAGCCGCCATTTGCCGGTGACCGGCGTGATCTCGCTCGCCCAGACCGGATAGCCGATCGAGCGCGAATGACGCACGTCGCGCACGCCGCCCATGACGATGGCGCCGCGCTCGCCCTGCCGCTGGCCGGTATAGGACGAGATGCCGCCCATGTTCGACATGCCGGAGACGCCGGAGATCACCAGCACGTCGCCGTCTTCCGCGAGATTATGCGCCTCGAACTCGGCCATGCGGTTGACGTGCGCCTTCGCCGCCAGCGGATCGGAGCGCTGCCTGATATTGCGCACGGTCAGCGCCGGGCCGGCGATCAGCATGCCGGGCAGCGTCGGTTTGAGCACCGTGGCCCCGATCGTGCCTTCGGGCACTCCGAGTTCATCCATCACGTCCGAGATCAGGCTGGTGCATTCGCCGAGCGCGAGGAACCGCGCCACCGCGCCCGCCGGCGGTTTCGGCGTCGATTGCATCCGGATGCGATCGGCCGCGATGCGGCCGGTGAGCTTCTTCTCGGCCATGATGGCGTCACCTCCGGATGGAACCGCGGACTAGCGGACGAATTTATAGCGAAACCGCTCGCCATCCGCCTCGATGAGTTCCGTCGTCGGATGCGGGAAGTGAATCGGCAGAACGAAGGTGCCGGTGCCGGCGGTCGTGTTCAGAAATTTCCGCCGCGAGCGCGCGGCTTCCGCGGGATCCCAGTCAAACACCGTCGACCAGTCGGGCTCGCGGACCTGCAAGGCGTGATGCATGAGGTCGCCGACGACGACGGCGTGCTGCCCGCGCGAGCGGATATTGACGCAGCAATGACACGGCGAATGCCCCGGCGTCGGGGTGAGCGAGAACGTATCGTCGAGCTGATAATCGTCGTCGACGAGAAGCGCCTGCCCGGCCGCGACCACCGGTTCGCAATTGTAACCCCACACATTGCCGCCGCCGCCCGGCCGGTTTTCGCCGCGCTTGTTCGACTCTTCCCACGCCGCGTATTCGCGTTTGTGAAAGATGTATTTGGCCTTCGGGAAGGTCGGCACCCATTTGCCGTTGCGCAGCACCGTGTTCCAGCCGGAATGATCGATGTGCAAGTGCGTGCAGAACACATAGTCGATGTCTTCGAAGCGCAGGCCCGCGGCCGCAAAACCGTCGAGCCAGGGCTGTTTCGGAAAATCCATCGGCGCCGGATAGCCCTTGTCCTCGCCGGTGCAGGTGTCGATCAGGATTGTGTGCCTGGGCGTGCGCACCACATAGGTCTGATAGGTGATGACCATCTTTCCGGATGCGGGATCGAACACTTCGGAATCCATCTCCGCGAGATGGCGCTTGCCGATCTCGGGCGTGTAAGCCGGAAACATATCTTCCGGCTTCCGCCACGGCCCGTCGCGTTCGATGATGCTGGTAATGGTAACGTCGCCGATCGTGAGCTGTTTCATTGTCTCCCCATCAGTGCCGTGGCTGCTTATGCATCCGCCATTGAGCCGATTTTGACATACTCATTGCAAAGCGTCTTCGGCCTTTTCTTCGTCAGCCGTCTTCCGCCTCCGCCTTCCATGCCGGATTCGTCCGTATGCGCGGACGACGACAATCACTTCGCGTATTTCCCGCCGGTCTGCCTGGTGTGTACGCCTTCCGCTCCGCTCTGCTTGTGCGCGAGGCGGGTGATGCGGGCCCAGTTGCGCTTGAGATCGTCGCGCACGGTGATGTGCAGCGTGCCGCAGCACTCGCAGGTCAGTTCGATCTTGTCGCCGTCCATGAAAGGGTTGAGCCCGCGGTGGTTGGTGCCGGTCGCCAGAATGTCGCCGGGCTCCAGCGCGTGGATCGCGGTGACCCATTCGATGCAGCGCGGAATCTTGTGCGCCATGTCGTCGGTGTTGAAATTCTGCATCACCGCGCCGTTGTTGGTGAGTTTTATCTGCAGTTTTTGCGGGTTCTTGATCTCGTCGGCGGTGACGATATAGGGACCGATCGGAGCGAAGGTGTCGCGCGACTTCATCTGATAGAAGACGTTGGTCGGAGGCACCACGCCGCGGGCCGAGCCGTCGATGAAATTGGTATAGCCGAAGACGTAACCCATCGCGTCAGCCGCCTTGACGTTCGACGCGCGCTTGCCGATCACCAGTGCGATCTCCGCCTCGCCCTCGAAGACGCTCGCCGCCATGTCGGGCAGCACCATGGTGTCGCCGTCGCCGATAACAGCACTGGGCGATTTCATGAAGGCATTGATCGGCGCCGGCTCCGGCAGCGTGCCGTCTTCCATGTAGTTCACCGCCATGCAGATGATGTTCTCGGGCTTGGGCAGCGGCGGACGGAATTTGACTTGCGAGACGGGCTTGCCCTGCCCCTTGGCGGCCGCGTCCGCGAGCTTGCCCTTGAGCGACTCGAACTTCTCGATGACGCCGCGCATGACGTCCTGCGGACCGAGCCGGGGGATGTCGCTGACAACGCCGGAAACATCGACGACCATGTCGCCGGTGACCACGCCAAGTTTGAAATCGTCGAAGAACGCAAGTTTCATGTCAGCTCCCTGGAGTTTTGTGCATCCATCATCAGTCCGACTCTGGCATACCCATTGCGCAACGTCTTCGGCTTTTATTCGTTGGCTCCTGCGGGCAGCCATGCCCGGCGATGACGGCATGCAAAACCGTTCCCGCGATGCGATGGCATCCGGGTTTTGCGTCACGCTTCAAGAAAGGCCTCCCATCGAGGGAGGCGGAGCGCCGACAGGCGCATCCAACGGAAACCGCATCGACCCCGATGCGGCGCGCACCCAGCTCTCTATGTCCTCCCGCTTGCGGAGGAGGACGAAGAAGCGGGCACGCTCGCCTCTCGGCGCTCCACCGCGGCATCCGCCGAGGCTTTGACCCCTCGACACGGCTCCGGGCCGCGCTTCCTGGAATCACCGGATCCAAACGGGAGGACCCTCTCCGGCACCAGTGCAGCGAGCACCTCGCAGTCCGGCACGCGCCGGACGGTCGATGCCCAGAACCGCCCGGGAACGGAATGTGTTGCTCCGCTCACAGGCACCCGCTCCCGCTCCGCCTTCAGGAGCACCCTCATGATGGCGTCCCTCGAATTATTGAGCGAGATGCTGAGGAAAGTAACCAAATCGGTGACATTTGTCAAGAGATCGTCACAGTTGCGACGACAGACGTTCGCTGGGCGATTGGCCCGTATTTCAAATAAGGGGAAAAGGTCCCTTATGGGGAAAGTGTGCAAATCCGGTCACAAATGGTGACGACACAACCTCTCGTAGGGGTACGATCCCCCTAGGGAGGATTCTGACATGTGGAAGCGTCTTTTGTCGCTGTTGGGCGTGGCTGAGCACGCGCAATTTATCTGGGAAATTCTCGATTGGCTTGGCCTCACGAAGCCCATCAATTGGGTTCTGTATCTCAGCGCGAGCGGCGTGGGCGGCTATCTAGCTAGAGCGGAGGAGTTTCCTCCAATTGCGATTTTTTTAGCCATCATCGCAAGCGGCGTTGGGCTAGCCTTTGTATACGCTTTCCTTCACTCAAGGTCGCTCAAGCCTCCTAGAGCCAGCGCGGCCAAGACAGAAACGCCGCTTAGCGCCGAAATTGTCGTCAACGGCGGAAAACTGTTTGAGGCTTTAGAACAATCCGGGGTCATCGGGCGCGCACGGTTCGAGCGCAGATCGAAAACACCGGCGAAAGCCAAATATTGAATGGGAAGCTCAAAATTATTGAGCTAGACCCTCACCAAAATGGAAATGCCGCCTTTCTTCTCAAGAGCGATATAGCCATCGGCCCCGGTCAGCAGTCGTTTGTCGACGTGGCGGCATACTCTGAGGGCACGTCACAAGCGAAGCCGGGCAAATGGATTTAACTTCTCATTCCGCCACCCGGCCCGTATCTCTTTGACGTGCCGCCCGGCGCGCTGCCGCCGCTGCCCCATATTTTCAAACTGCAATTCTCTGAGCTAGACCGCGTGCTTGATGAGGTTTATTGCCGCGTATCCGTCGATTCTGGGCACCGTCTGCACTTAGAGCGCTGGGACAATAACCGCGACCCCGAGCGTCTGATTTCGCTACACGACGCAGCGGTTCGATTTTACGAAGCCGCAGAAGAAAATGGCTTCCTAGAATACGAATGCGATATAAACGCACCGCCTGAAAAACGTTTGGAACACATCAAGCTCCTGTTAATGGTCGACGACCGAACGCACTTATTGGGTGTTCAATCGCCATCGACAAAACGACGGCCAATACCCAAGTCTGATTTGACGGAAGATTTTTATCCCGGGGAAGATAACACAATCGTCCGTCAATTCAGTGACGAGCCAGTTTATGTTGATGTTTGTTTGCCCGATGCCGACTTGGTGCGAGTAATCTACGATTATGTCGACCATTCGGGCTAGGATGATTTATATGATCTCAGCATCCGCCTATCGCCATTCCGAACATATCTGGATTGAAGCGGTTGTTATACCGGAACTGAAACTCGGCAACGTACAGCGGCATATATTTGGCGCCATCTTGTGGAACGTGCCGACCACGCCGCGCTTAAAGATCGACCATAAACCTTCAATCGTGTTGGTGTGAACTGCGCCGACCACGTATTGATGTTTGCTGTGATCGACAGTTGCTTGATTGAAGCGTGTCAGATAATCGCTGTAGCCCTTCCACTGATCGGTTGTGAGCAAACTGACTTTGTTGGAAACGACCTCGTTCACGAAATCCAGAATCGTTTGCGAGTTCACTTTTCCGAAACGCGTACGATCACGCTGCCCTTGCGCTGCACCGCGCCGATGATTGGCACCTTTGTCAAGTACGGTATAATCGCCGAATTTCGCTGCGCGCAACCGGACTATAAACCCGCGGCCACCACCACCTTCTCATTCGTCCCCGATTCCGGCTTCAGCGCCGCCTCTTTCAGGCCTTGCTGAACCTTTGGCACGGTCACCTTCACATCGGTGATCGGCAGGCCATGCGTCGGCGCGATGGTCTTCACGCCGAGGCGCTCGATGAGATGATCGAGCCGGTCGCAATAGACATTCATGTCGGCGAATTTGGTCCAGAACAGCGCCAGGTCCGCGAATGTCGATGATACGTCAGGCAGGTCGAGCGAGACCGCTTCCTCGGCGACAAGGCCGCAATGGCCGTCCTCGTGGTAGTGGCTGTAGGCAAAGCCGTCGCCCGGAAACAGCACGCGCTCCCTGGTGTCGAAACCCCACCAGGTGGTGCGCAGGTCGCGGATCACGGGCTCGACCGCCATCAGCGTGCGGCCGCCGAGATCGATCTCGTCGCCCTCCTTCATCCATTTCATGCGGTGCTCGTATTGCGGAAACGCCAGGTGATAGTCGCTGACGTCGCCGCACAGGATCGCATCTGGGAAAGCTCTTGAGGATGCGGCCGAGGCCGCCGCAATGCGGCGTTTCCTGGTGGGTAACGAAGAGATATTTGAGCGGCGCCACGCCTTGCGCGAACAGCTCGTTCAGGTGCCGCTCGATGACCGGAAAATCCTTGGGATGACCGGTCTCGACCAGCATCGAGGCGTCATCGCCCGCGACCAGAAAGGCGGCGTTGTAGCCGTGATAGACCTTGCCCTTGTGGCGCTGCACAAGGCAATCGCCGATCCAGAACACGCCGGGCGCGATCTCGCGCGGCATTTTGTTCACGGAAACCTTGTCGAGCATGATCAGCGCTCCTCGTCGCGCGTGACGTAGCGCGACACCGCGACGCTCTTGTCGCAGGCTTTGAGAAAATCATCGAGCATCTTGTAATGCCGCGCCACCACGTTGCGGCCGGAGAGGATGCAGCCATAGCCGGGCGCGATACATTCGATGTCGTAGGTGTCGAACACATTGCCGATGCCGCGGCGGATCGCGTCGGTCGGCGCGCCTTCGAGCCACCAATAGCGCGTGTTGAGCATGAAGGAGCGGACGTCGCGCGGCGAGGTCGGATCGTTGTCGGCTTCGGTGACGATCCAGGGTCCGGTCCCGGTTTCGCGCCAGACGTGCGTGAACATGTCGGAAGAGAACAGCGTTTTGGTCGCGCGGTCGTAGAGCCAGCGCGTGGCGATGAGGCGCAGCGGCGCCTGCATCACGTCGATCGCCCGGCCCTTGCCGCCGAGTTCGATCGTGTCGGCCCGGGTCACCGCGGTGACCTTCATCGCATCGAGGATGCTGCGGCCGTCCTCGCGCGCGCCGAAATCGAACCACAACGCCGCGTCCGGGTTGCTGGTGTAGCATTGGTCGATGTTGAAGTGACCGGCGAAGCTCTCGACATTGTTGATCGACATGAACTCGTTGAGCCGCAGCGGAAACATCGACAGCGGCGATCCCGGCGCAATCAGCGTCTCGATCTGCGCGCGGATCACCGGCTCGTCCTTGCCGAAGCCGGTATCGATCAGCATTGCCGCGCCGGGCTCTTTGAGGAGGTAGCTGTTCGCCACCGAGAAGCCCCGGGCGCTTCCCGGATAGGAACTGACCCGCCCGTCGAGCGCGAAGGTATTTTGCAGCGCGTAGAGCCGGCCGTCCGCCAGCGATGCAATGCCGCCGGTAAAACCCTGCGCTTCGCGCGATTTCCCGGATGTTTCCCTGAGCGTTTCGTCGAGCGTTTTCTGGATCAATACGGACATGACAGCGCGACCTTACCGGGGCTCCGCGGTGAAAGAAACAGGCCTGGCGCCCGCACGCATGCTCAGCTCGCAGTCCAGCCGCTATCGAGCGGCAGCGCCGCGCCATTGATGTCGCGGCTGTCGGGGCCGCACAGGAAAACCATAAGCGCCGTCACGGCGTCGAGCGAGACGTAACGGCCGCCCGGCTGGCGCTCGGCGAGATAGTCGCGCCGCGCCTCCTCGACCGGGATGCCCTTGTCCGCCGCGATACCGCGGATCTTGCCTTCGATCGCCGGCGTCGGCAGCGTCGCCGGACACACCGCGTTGCAGGTGATGTCCATGTCTACGGTCTCGAGCGCCACGGTGCGCGTGAGGCCGAGCAGCGCCGTCTTCGTCGTCACGTAATCGATGCGGTTGGCGATCGCGAAGAAGCTGTAAGGCGAGGCGACGTTGATGACGCGGCCCCAGCCGCGTTCGCGCATCGCCGGAAGCGCGAGCCGGATCGTGTGGAAGGGCGCCGAAAGATTGACCGCCAGCGCTTCGTTCCAGCGCTCGACGGGAAATTTATCGACCGGAGAAAAATGCCGGACCACTGCGTTGTTGATGAGAATATCGACGGCGCCGAAAGTGCCGATAGCCCGGCGCATCATCGCGTCGATCTGTTCGGGCTCGCGCAAATCGGCGCGGTCGTAGAGCGCCTTGATGCCGTGCTGCTTTTCAAGCGCGCTGAGCGCGCCAGCCATTTCTTCCGCGGAGACGACACCGTTGAGGATGACATTGCAGCCTTCGGCGGCAAAACGCTCCGCGGCCGCGCGGCCAAGGCCGCCGGTCGATCCGGTGATCAAGGCGCACTTGCCCGGCAAGCTCAAGGAGACCTCTCGTCGCGCGCAGCAGCTTTATGCGTTGCCGGATTTCACTTCGACGCCGGCCCACTGTTCGACCGGCTGAACAATCTGCGTGATGTCCGAACCAGGTCCTTCAAGAGCCTTGGCGATGCCGACGAGCTGGCGCACCGCATTGCCGACAATCATCGGCACGCCGAGACGCTCGCCCTCCTCCAGGCAAAGCCGCACATCCTTGTAGAGCAGCTCGGTCGCAAAGCCGAAATCGAATTTCCGCGACAGCACGCAGCGCGGAAACTTGTCGGCGGACGCCGTGTTGCGGCCGCTTCCGGCATTGATGACGTCCAGCATGATCGCGGGATCGAGCCCGGCTTTCACGCCCATCACCAGGGCTTCCGACGTGATCGAAATGGCCGTCGCGGAGAGAAGATTGTTGCAGAGCTTCATGGTCTGGCCGAGCCCGGGCTCTTCACCGACCCAAAACACCTTGCCGATGACGGAGAGAATTGGCGTCAATTCGGCCGCGAGGCGCTTCGGACCCGACACCATGACCGCAAGGGTGCCCTTGTCGGCGCCCGACGGACCGCCGCTGACCGGCGCATCCACCGCCACGATCCCCTTTTCCGCGAGCCCCTTGGCGACTTCGCTCGCGACACGCGGCCCGGTCGTCGACAGATCGATGAATATCTTGGCTTTCTTTCCCGCCACGATGCCGTTCGACGAGAGCGCGACCGCCTTGACGATATCGGGCGTCGGCAGGCTCGTCAGAACGATCTCGGCCTGCGACGCGACGTCGGCCGGCGAATGCCCGGCGCTTGCGCCCGACGCGGTCGCCTGCTGCAGGGCGCGCGGATCGGCATCGTACACCACGACTTTGTGACCGGCCGCAACGAGGCGCCGCGACATGTGACTGCCCATGCGGCCGACGCCGATAAATCCGAGAGTCTTGTCTGTCATTCTTTTTTTCCTTCGCGAGAAATCAGAGAGCGGTTCAGGGAGCGGAATTCAGGGTTTCAGGGAGGCGAGCGCGACCTTGGACGCTTCCTTGACGTGATGAAGCGAGGCCTTGAACGCGGCCTCCGGATCGCGCTGCTTGATCGCGCGCAGCACGGCGCGGATTTCACGAAGGCTGATCGCCATCCGTTTCGGCGACGACAGCGACACGCGCCGCAACTGGGTGATGCGGGCGTTCATGGTGCGGAATAGCGGCGGCAGAATGCTGTTGCCGCAGCCATTCAAAAGCACGTCGTAGAAATGCTGCTTGGCAACGACGATGCCTTCCACGTCACCGGCCTTGTAGGCGGCTTCCAGTTGCGTGACCGCGGCATCGAGTTCTTTTACCTGTTCGCGGCTCGCGGTCGCGGCGAAGAGCTGCGCCGCAAGCGCCTCAAGCGCGCCGCGCACTTCGTAGATGCTGGCAATGTCGCGCACGGAGAGCTGCGACACGATGGGACCGCGATTGGGAATGGTGACGATCAGCCCCTCGCTCTCGACCTGCCGCAGCGCTTCGCGCACGGAAGGACGGCTGACGCCCATCAAATCGCACAAATCTTTTTCGACCAGCCGCTGGCCTGGTGCGAACTGGCCGCCGGTGATGGCGGCGCGCAGCATTTCCACCACCTGACTCCTGACCGGAGCCGCAATGGTCGCGATGCGCATGATCGTTGTCGCCGGCGCGTTTTTCATGTTCGCCCGTTTCCCTGCGGCAAGTTGCCTTACATTGACAGTTGATATTCCTGTCTGTCAATCTGACAGAAATAATGCCGAGCACTCTTGCCGCCAGGCAAGCGCAAGCACGGCGCCGGCAAAAGAAAAATCGAGGGGACGCAATGCATCCGGCATGGTCACGGGCGCGCTGTCAGGACAAGCAGTTGCCGGATCGACTGCGGCGAAGAGTTTGAGTCCGCCGCCGTGGACATCGCGCAATTCCTCGAAAACGTATTGCAGGCGCTGACAGCCGGCCTGCTGCTCGGCGCGATCTACGGATTGATGTGCGTTGGCCTCGCGCTGATTTTCGGCGTGATGCGGGTCATCAATTTCGCCCAGGGCGATTTCATGATGCTCGGCATGTACACCGCCTACTATTTCTTCGTCGCGTTTGGCGTCAATTCGATCTTCGGCAATATCATCGGACCCTACGTGGCGGCCTTTATCGCCGGACCGATCCTGTTCGTGGTCGGTTACGTCATCCATCAGGCCCTGATTTCACGCGTGAGCGGGACCCGGACGGCGCGGCTCGAGGGCGAAGGCCATTACGCGCAGCTTATCCTGACGCTCGGCATTGCATTGGTCCTGCAGAATGCCAGCCAGATCTTCTTCGGATCGTCCGTGGTCTCGGTGCAGACGCCGCTGTCGAGCAGCGCCTGGATCATCGGTCCGCTGTGGGGCGACCTTATCGAAATCTTCGTCAACAAGGCGCGCGTCATCGCCGCCGTGCTTTCGGTCGTGATCATCATCGCGCTGACGGTGCTGATCGGCAGCACCCGCCTGGGCAAGGCCTTGCGCGCGTCCGCCGATGACCCGACGGCGGCCACCTATATCGGCATCGACGTCGATTTCTCGCACCGCATCGCATTTGCGCTCGGCATCAGCATCACCGCCGTTGCCGGGGGGCTGCTTGCACCAAACTATCCGTTCCACCCCTTCGTCGGGCTTGAATACGTCATCATCATGTATGCCGGCGTCGTGCTCGGCGGCCTCGGCAGCATCATCGGTCCGTTCTGGGGCGGCATGACCATCGGTCTCGTCCAGCAGCTTTCGAACTCTCGTTCTCCCGACCCAGTTGCAGAACTCGGCCATCTTCGTGGTCTTCCTCCTCATCATCTTCCTGCGCCCACAAGGATTCTTCGGGCGCGTGGCCGAGAGGACCTGAGCGATGTCCGCTTTGCGGTCCGTCCTGCCGATCCTGATTTTTGCAGCGCTTTACGCCGCGATCACGCTCCTCGTCACCAGCGCCTATTACCAGTTGATGCTGACGCTCGTTCTCGTGTGGGCGAGCTTCGGCCTGTCGTGGAATCTGCTCAGCGGCTATACCGGCCTGATCTCGTTCGGGCATGCCGTCTTCTTCGGGCTCGGCGCCTACACGACCGCGCTGGGGCAGATTTATTTCGACCTCTCGCCCGCGGTTCTCATTCCCGCCGCGGCGTGCATCGGCGGACTGGCGGGTCTTCTGATCGGCTACCCGACGTTTCGGCTGCGCAGCCAGTATTTCGCGCTGGCGATGCTGGCCTACCCGCTCGCCATTCTCAACGTGTTCATGTGGCTCGGCTATCAGGAACTCCCGATACCGATGAAGCGCGAATCCGCCGCGCTCTATCTGCAATTCAGCGATCAGCGCATCTACGTCTTCATCGCACTCGGCATGACCGTCGCCATCATGCTGCTGTCGCAGGCGATCGAGCGCTCGCGTTTCGGCATGGCGCTGATCGCGATCAAGCAGAACGAAGCGGCGGCCGAGGCGGCGGGCATCAACGCGCTGGCCTGGAAGCTGCGCGCCATCGCATTAAGCGGCGCCATCGCGGGAGCGGTCGGCGCCTTCTATGCCGTGGTCCTCCTCGTCGTTACGCCGGATTCGGTCTTCGGCATGCTGGTTTCCGCGCAGGCGCTGACCGTGACGATGTTCGGCGGCGTCGGCACGATCTGGGGCCCCGTCATCGGTGCGGCGCTCCTGATACCCGCCGGCGAAATTCTCCAGGCCAAACTCGGCGCGCGATTTCCTGGCATCGAGGGCGTCATCTACGGCATGGCCATCATCATCGTGATCCTGGCTGCGCCGGAAGGAATATTCTGGAAAGTGCGCGACATGCTGCGGCGCCGGCCGGCGGCCGCACCTGACGTTGAGGCCGGCGAAATCGCGGCGCCCGGCCATAGTGTCGCTGCTGCGTCTTCGGCCGGCGCGAACCTGCGCATAAAACCACAGGCGGCCGGCGCCGCGATCCTGACCGTGCGCAACCTGTGCAAGTCCTTTGGCGGGCTCAAGGCCGTACAAAACGTAAGCTTCGACGTCTTGCAGGGCTCGATCCTCGGCATCATCGGCCCGAACGGAGCGGGCAAGACCACACTCTTTAATCTGCTCAACGGATTCCAGACGCCGGATTCAGGTGAGATCCTTCTCAAAGGCGCAAATGTCGTCGGCCACAAGCCGCATCGGCTGTGCGACGCGGGCGTCGGCCGCACCTTCCAGATCATGCGGCCCTTCCCGCGGCTGTCGGTCGCCGACAATGTCGTCATCGGCGCCTATGTCCACGCCGCGAACGACGACGACGCCCGCCGGTTTGCCACGGACGCCATCACCCGCGTCGGGCTCCTCGATATTGCCGATCGCATCGCCAGCGAGCTGACGACCAAAGAACTGCGCCTGATGGAACTCGCCCGCGCGCTGGCGGGACGTCCGCACATTCTTCTTCTCGACGAAACCCTGGCGGGACTGGGCTCCGGCGAAGTGGCTGAGGTCGTTTCCGTGCTGCGAGCGCTCGCCGGCGAAGGCATCACGATCGTCATCATCGAGCACACGATGCACGCCATGGTGCGCCTGGTCGATCGCTTTCTGGTACTCGATCACGGCGCTACCCTCATCGAAGGATCGCCGGAGGCGGTCACCCGGGATGCGCGGGTCATCGAAGCCTATCTCGGGACCAAGTGGAGCGCGCATGCTCGAAATTGACGACATCACCGCGGGCTATTCCGCGATCCCGGTCCTCAAGCGCGTTTCGATCTCGGTCGCGAAGGGCGAATTCGTCTCCGTTGTCGGCCCGAACGGCGCCGGCAAGACCACGTTGTTCAAGACCATTTCCGGCGTGGTCAAACCCAGCCTCGGGGTCGATCCGGTTCGATGGCATCGACCTTCTGAAAGTCGCTCCGAGCCGGAGACCGCATCTGGGCATCGCGCATGTGCCGGAAGGACGGCATGTCTTTCCATCGCTGACGGTCATGGAAAACCTCGAACTCGGCGCCTACACCGAAGCAGGCCGCCGCACGTGGAAATCGAACCGCGATCAGATTTTCGACCTGTTTCCGGTGCTCGCGGAGCGCAGCCGGCAATTGGCAGGTACGCTGTCCGGCGGCGAGCAGCAAATGCTTGCCATCGGCCGCGGACTAGCCTCGGCGCCGACGCTCCTGATGCTCGATGAGCCTTCGATGGGGCTTGCACCGGCGATCGCGGATTTCATCTTCGAGCGGCTGATCGATATCCGGCGTCAATCCAGGCTTACCATTCTTCTTGTCGAGCAGCGGGTCGCCGAGGCGCTCGAATCCGCCGACCACGGTTACGTGCTCGAAGCCGGACGGGTCGTGCTCAAGGGAACCAAGGAAACTCTATGCGCGAACGATCGTGTCCGCGCGGCCTATCTCGGCATGTGACGACGGCAAACAACCGCATAATTGCGGAAAACAAGGAGGAGACGAAAATGCAAAGAGGATATCGATGGGTTCTCGGCCTCGGCACATTGGTGCTGGCGCTGGCAATCGCAATGGGTCTGGCCCCGCCCCCCGCGCAGGCGCAACAGCCGAAGCAGGTCGACGTCGGACTTCTGGTCCCGCTTTCGGGACTCTATGCCCGTTTCGGCGCGGCAACGCGCATCGGCGCCGAGATGGCGGTCGAGCGCATTAATGCCGAAGGCGGCATCAAGGCGCTCGGCGGCGCAAAACTCAATCTGATCGTTCTGGATTGCGGCGACACCGCCGAGAAGGCGAAAAGCGCGGCGCAGCAGATGGTGTCGGATTATCCGAACATGGTGGCGGTCAGCGGCTCATATTTGAGCACGCTGACGCTGGCGACGAGCGAAGTCACCGAGCGCGCGCACTTGCCGATGCTGACGCTGTCATATTCGGACGTGCTGACCTCTCGCGGTTTCAAGTACATCTTCCAGACCTCGGCCACGTCAAGCTCCCAGGCGGAACAGGCGCTTCCGGTTCTTCTCAAGATCGCGAAATCCGCCGGCGCCGATCCCAAGAGCGTTGCCCTCATCTCGGACAATAGCGCCGCGACAGTCGCCTCGGTCAAACCGATGCGCGACCATCTGCTCAAGGATCTGGGAATCAGTCTCGTTGTCGACGAGACCTTCACGCCGCCGCTGGCCGACGCAACGCCGCTGGTGCAAAAGGTCCGCGCTGCGCATCCCGACCTTTTGTTCTTCCTGCCGACGGTCATCTCGGACGCCAAGCTCGTGCTGGAAAAGATGAACGAGTTCGGCATGGGCCACGGCAAAGTGCCGACGGTCTCCTACGGCATCGCCATGTTCGAGCCGGATATGCTCACGACCATGTCGCCCGATCTCCTCGAAGGAATGATGGGAGCGATCGGCAGTTGGGGATCGAAGGGCCAGGAACAGCTCAGCGCCGAACTCAAGCAGAAATATAAAGAACCCTGGATGGACCAGAACGAGCTTTCGACCTATGCCGATTTCATCGTCATCAGGGAAGCTCTGGAAAAATCCGGCAAAGCCGACCGCGAAGCGGTTGCGACCGCGCTCCATACGATGGATGGCGGGCCGTCCAAGTATTATCCCGGCGGCGAGATCAAGTTCGATGAGAACGGTCATCGCGTCGGAGCGGGCCTCGCCATCATTCAATGGCAATCCGGCATTCCGGTGACGATCTATCCGCCCGAACTGGCGGTGGCTACACCGCTTTGGCCGAAGAAGTAAGGGTGGCCGTTCGAAAACCTTGACAAAATCCCGGCGGCTCGACGCTGCAATGCAGGGCCGCCGGGATCTCTTGTTCGGGCAATCGTTGATCACAAGCTTCGTGGTGTGATTTCAAGAGTTGGCGTCATGAGTGACTATCCTGGTGCTGCCTGGTTTGACCGCTATCGCGATCGCGTCAATTCGGATCCCGAACTGAACGTTATCGGCGACTGGCTGAGCACGACTTTTACGTTGACGTTCGGCGACGCTCGCTACGCGTTGAAAGTCGACAAGGGCAAAATCACCGACATCATCGCGTCACCGCGCCTCGATGTGCGCGCAAGCTTCGGCTTTCGGGCGCCGGTCGACGTCTGGAAGAAATTTCTGAGCCCCAATCCGCCGCCGCTGTTTCACGACTTCTTCGCAATGCTCATGCGCGTGCCGGAATTCACGCTCGAAGGCGACAGCCTTTCCGCGATGCAGAATGCACGCGCGCTCCATCGCATGATGAACATCATGCGCGAGACGGGAGAGCCCCATGCCTGAATTCGAACCGATCGCCGGCCGCTACACGACCATCGATATCGCCGGAGAACGTCACAGGATTTTTGTCGAGGAAGCCGGCACCGGAATCCCCCTGCTCTGTCTGCACACCGCGGGCAATGACAGCCGGCAATTCCGCCACATGATGAACGACAAGGCGATCACCGGCCGTTTTCGGATCGTGGCGTTCGACATGCCGTATCACGGACGTTCGACGCCGCCCGACGGCTGGTGGCTGAAGAAATTTCGTCTCACGACCAAATCCTATCTCGGCATCATCCGATCCGTGTGGCTTGCGCTCGGGCTCGATCGGCCGGTGGTGCTTGGATGCTCGATGGGCGGAGCGATCGTGCTGAAGGTGGCGGCGGAATATCAGAACGAGATCCGCGGCATCGTCGGCCTGGAAAGCTCGGCCTATGCACCGGGCCGTTACAACGAATTTCTCCATCATCCCGCGATCCATGGCGGGGAATTGTGCGCGAGCTACACCTACGGTCTCAACTCGCCCTCCAGCCCTGAAGTGAACCGCCGCGAGAACTGGTGGTACTACAGCCAGTCCGGTCCCGGCGTCTATCAAGGCGACGTCCATTTTTACAGCAACGACTGGGACGCGCGCGAGGATATCAAGCGCATCGACACAGAGCGCTGCAAGGTCGCCCTGCTGACGGGTGAATACGATTATTCCTGCACGCCGGCGATGACGGAGCTTGTCGCGGCTTCAATTCCGGGTGCGCGCTACAGTCTCATGAAGGGAATGGGGCACTTTCCGATGATCGAGAATTATCCGGATTTTCGGCCCTATCTGCTCGACGCACTCGATCACGCCGGCGCGCCCACGGCGGCTGCGGCCGTATCCTGAACGGCCAACAAGAAATTCAAACTCAAGGAGAGATCATGGCAGAGAAACCCAAGGGCAACGTTCTTCTCACAGGCGCCGCGGGAGGAATGGGAACGGCGATTGCCAAGACTTTGGCCGAGGCCGGATATTCCATCGTCCTTCTCGACCGGGATGAGAAAAAACTCGCCTCCCTTGCACAAACGCTGGGCGCGAGCGCGACTTTGCTGGTCATGGACATCACCGACGGCAAGAGCGTCAGTGCGCTCTCCGAACGGATCCCGGAGAAATTCCGGCCGATCGATATCCTCATCAACAATGCGGGACACGATATCGGCGGCCGCAAACGCTTCGATGTCGGTTCGGCCGACGACTGGGCCGCGATCGTCGAAACCAATCTGACCGGCCTCATGCGCATAACCCGCGCCGTCCTGCCGGACATGGTTCGGCGCAATACCGGAGACATCGTGAACATGGGGTCGATCGCCGGCCTGCGGATCGTCGCGGACATGGCGCCCTACAATGCCAGCAAGGCCGGCATTCACATGCTGACCGACGTGATACGCGCCGAACTCGCGGAAACCGGAATAAGAGTGACCGAGATCATGCCCGGGCTGACGCGCACCGGCATCATCCTCACGCGCTATCGCGGCGATCGCGCCAAGGAAAAAGACTATTTCGATCAATTCGAGATGGCGCTCGAGCCGGAAGATATCGCCCGCTCGATTTTGTTTGCGCTGTCGCAGCCCCGCCACGTCCAGGTGGCGCAAATGGTCGTGCTCCCCGTCAATCGCTGGTAGTTCCGCAATCTGGATTGTCTTTCTGATCTGTCACCACAAAATGGAGTGAAAAATGAGCGAAAATCATACTGAAACGATGGGCGATGTGTTCGACCGCGGCCTCAAGCTGCGCCGCGAAGTTCTCGGCGCGGAATATGTCGACAGCTCGCTCAAAAGCGCCAACGACTTCATGATGGCGTTTCAGCACATCACGACCGAATGGTGCTGGGGTTATGCCTGGGGCCGTCCGGGGCTCGACAAGAAAACGCGCAGCATGATCAATCTGGCCATGCTCACCGCGCTCGGCAAGGCGGCGGAGGTCAAGCTGCATGTTCGCGGCGCGATCAACAACGGCCTGAGCGTGGACGACATCAAGGAAGTGCTGCTGCACGCCACGGTCTATTGCGGCATTCCCGCGGGTCTTGACGCTTTCAAGGCCGCCAATGAAGTGCTCAAGGAAATGGGCAAAGTGCCGGCCGGCGGCGCCAAGGCGTAAGAAAAGCTGCGTAAATACGAAATCTGGAACCGGCGGCCTTTCCAGCCGCCGGAATCAGTTTGCGTTGTTTGGCATGACATCGAGCCGAACGGCGATGCCTTCGAGCTCGCGGCTCGGCGCCGGATAACGTTTCATGACCAGGGGATCATGGCCCGGAACGATGTGATGGGGCGTGGGAGCCTGCGCCATCAAGGCATCGAACCCTTCAAGCATTTGCCCGACATGAAATGCCGTCACGAATGGCCGTCCGCTCTCGAGATTTTCATAGAAATGCGTGACATCCGAGGCGACGACCACCCACCCGCGTTTGGTGTGGACACGGACGAATTGCAATCCGGCCGAATGGCCGCCGGCGGCGTGGAGCGAAATTCCCGGCGCGAGTTCGGCGGAGCCGTTGTAGAAGACGACGCGGCGCGCGTAGTTCAAGCGCACAATGCCGCAGACATCCTCCACCTCGAAGGAATGCGACAGCCGCGGATATTTCATGTAGCGGCCGGTCGCGTAGTGGATTTCCGGTTCCTGCAAATGGAACTGCGCCTTGGGAAAGCGATGGAAATTCCCGACATGGTCGTAATGGAGATGCGTGAGAATGACATCGCGGACTTCTTCGGCATCGACGTTGAGAAGTTTTAGAGCATCGATTGGGCAACGAAGGAACGTCCGCTTTCTTTGCGCCGCCACTTCGGCGGTGAATCCGCAATCGATGATGAAGGTCCGCTCCGGCGAAACGGCGACCCAGAGAAAATAATCCATCGGCATCGGGCCATCGTGCGGATCGCCGCCGATAAAATGGTCGCGCCGCTGCGCGTTGCGCATGGCATAGCGAATGGCGAACAGCTCGTAGTCGGGCAAAGTATCGGACATGGTGCGCCGCCGGTTCGGTGTTTCTGTTGTTCCGCCGCTTCAGGCGAGAGCCGCTGCTGGCATCGGTTCGCGATTCCGTTATACTGTCAACATGGAGCACATTAAGCCACCGTCCCTGTCGGGAGCAACCTTCGCCGACCGCGCCTTTGAATGGCTGGAAGCGGCGATCATCAAGGGCGATCTCGCACCGGCGACCAAGCTGGACGAAGTCAGCCTGGCGAAATCGTTCGGCGTCAGCCGCGGACCCATACGCGAAGCCATCAATCGCCTCGAAGGAAAGAAACTCGTTGAACGGCTGCCGCACATCGGTGCGCGGGTCGCGACCTTCTCGAAAGGTGATCTCCTGGAAATCTTCCACGTGCGCGAAGCCCTGGAAGGCGTGGCCTGCCGGCTGGCGACGGAACGCATGTCCGACACCGACATCGACGATCTGCAAAAGCTGCTCGAGGGCCACGCCAGGCAAGGCGGCCTGAAAGCCGGCGAAAACTACTTTCAGCGGCCGGGCGATTACGACTTCCACTATCGGATCATCAATGCCAGCGAGAACAAAAAACTGATCCAGATGCTGATCGAGGATCTTTATCACCAGTTGCGCATCTACCGGTACCGGTCGAGCTCGCGCAAAGGCCGCGCCCGCGAGGCGCTGCAGGAACACCGCGACATCGTCGCCGCGATGCGCGCGCGCGATGCCGAGGCGGCCGAGCGGCTGATGCGTCAGCACCTTTTCCATGCGCGCAACTCGCTGGAAATCTCGGACGGCTGAACCGTCGCCTTAAATTGCCGCGCCGGTCCGGTTCGGCCGGGAACCGTTGACGGCCCAGCCCCGGCCTGCGAAACTGTCAACTGTCAACAATCGTACTAAGCCGTTGCTAAAGGCCGTTCTGGAGGACGTCGATGAGCGAACCCGTCCGCTGCGTCATCATGCGCGGGGGGACCAGCAAGGCTGTGTTCCTCAAGGAGAGCGACCTGCCGGCACAGGACGATCTGCGCAAAAACCTGATCCTCGGGATTTTCGGCTCGCCGGACCGCCGGCAAATTGACGGGCTCGGCGGCGCCGATCCACTCACCAGCAAGCTCGCCATCATCGGCCCGCCGCGCAGCGATCCCCGCGCCGCCGGCACACATCTCACCTATACGTTCGGCCAGGTCGAGATCGATGCGCCGGAAATCGATTTTCTCAGCCTCTGCGGCAATATCAGTTCGGCAGTCGGCGCTTTCGCGGTTTACGAAGGCATGGTTGCGCCCACGGCGCCGATCACCACCGTGCGCGCCTTCAACACCAATCTGAATCGCGTCCTCACCATCGAGGTGCCGGTCGAAAACAACAGGCCGGCGGAGCGCGGCGATTTCGTGGTTCCCGGCGTGCCCGGATCTGGCGCGCGCATTCTCGTCGATTTCGCCGATACCGCAGGCTCGGCATGCGGCGCGCTCTTGCCGACAGGCAATCCAATCGACCGTCTCGAAATTCCCGACTTCGGCACGATCGAAGCATCGCTCCTCGATATCGGCAACGCGCATGTGTTTATCCGCGCGCGCGACGTCGGCCTCACCGGCACCGAAACCGCAGCCGAGATCGACGCCAAAAGCGATTTGCGCGATTTGCTGGAGCGCATTCGCGGTGTCGCGGCTCACCACATGAAGATGATCAAGGACCCGTCGCGGTCCAGGCAGGAAAGTCCGGCCACACCGATTCTCGGCATGATCAGCCCGCCGGCGGATTACCGCAACGACATCGGCAAGAGCACGGTGAAGGCCGGCGAGGTCGACCTCGTGTCGCGGCTGATGTTCATGCAGCAGATGCACAAGACCTACGCCGGCACCAGCACGGTGTGTACCGGCGTTGCCAGCCGCATCCCCGGCACCGTCGTCCACGAGATGACCCGTCCGGAAACGCTTGAAAACCCCGTCGTGCGGATCGGGCATCCCGCCGGTGTTGTCGGCACCGAAACGCAGGTCGAGCTCAAGGGCAACGATTATGTCGTGCGGCGGGCGACGCTCGGCCGCACCGCGCGGCGGATCATGGAGGGCTACGTCTATCCCGCCGCGATCGCGGACAGCGGCGCCGCACACAAGATGCACCCATGACAATCGGGAGCGAGACGCAACTCGCTCGCCCGGAGCGTCACAGCCGCGACGACAGGCCGTTTCACCCGAAGCTCCTGCAGCAAGCCGGCACGATCGGGCCCATGCGGCTGAAAAACCGCGTCATCATGGGGCCGATGGGAACCAATTACGGAACCACCGACGGCTTCTCGACCGAACGCGACAAGCTTTATTACGCCGAGCGCGCCAAGGGCGGCGTCGCCATGATCGTCACCGAGGCGATGAACATTTCCGCCGGCGCGCGCAATCACAACAATTCGCTCTGCATCTATCACGACCAGTTCATTCCCGGCGTCAGCGCGGTGGTCCGCGCCATTAAGGACAACGGAGCCTTCGCCGTCGCGCAGCTCAATCATCGCGGCCAGTTGCTCAAGCGTTCCGTTCTCGGCATGGAGCCGGTCGGCCCGACTTCGGGCATCCATCCTAACACCGGCGAGCCGGTGCGTGCGCTTCGTGTCGACGAGATACGCGCGATCCAGCGCGATTTCCGCGACGCGACCCGCCGGCTGTGGCGCGCCGGCTACGACGCCATCGAAATTCACGCGGCGAACGGATATCTGTTCCAGCAATTCTTTTCGCCGCGCATCAACCGGCGCGACGACGCCTATGGCGGCTCGCTCGAAAACCGCATGCGGCTTCTCCTCGAGACGGTCGGCCTCATCCGCGACGAGCTTCCCGACTTTCCCCTGTTCGTGCGCGTCAGCGCCACGGAATATGTCGAAGGCGGCTATACCCAGGACGATGCCATTGCGCTCGTGCAGGCGCTGGAAAAGGCGGGCGTGTCGGCGATCGACCTGTCGGGCGGCACCAATGAAAGCCCGCTGTTGTCCCGCTACTGCATTCAGCCGCCATCATTTCCGCGCCGCTGCCTTGAGCCGCACGCGCGGCCGCTCAAACAGGCGGTGAAAATTCCGGTGATCATCGCCGGCCGCATTATCACGCCCGAGGATGCCGAAGCTGTGCTGCAAGCGGATAGCGCCGACTTCATTTCGCTCGGGCGCGCGCTGATCGCCGACCCGCACTGGTGCAACAAGGCCTTCGGCAAGGTCCCCGCGCCGATCCGGCCGTGCATCTCCTGCAACATCTGTTTCGAGCGGCTGACGCTGGAGCGCGACGTGGCCTGCGTGCAAAACCCGCTGGTCGGAACGGAATTCGAGTCACTCGACCATCTTGAGCCGCAGCTTGAACGAAAGATCGCGGCGGTGAAATCCCAGCGCATCCTCGTGCTTGGCGCCGGCGTCGCCGGTATCGAGGCCGCGCGCATGGCGGCCGGTCTCGGTCATTCAGTCGAGATATGGGAGACCGCTGCGCGCGCCGGCGGCCAGGTCCCGCTCGCGCTCGCCGCGCCCGACAAGGAAGACGTCGCCGGCGTCTGGACCTATCGTCTGGAAGAGATCGACCGGCTTAACGTCGCCATCAAACTTGGCGTAAAGATTACCGCGGATACGCTCCGCAAATTCGCTCCGGACTTCGTCATTATCGCGACCGGATCGCGGCCGCGCGCCCTTGCCGTCCCGCTCGATGTCCGCGTTCCGATCTTTCAGGCCTGGGACGTCCTCCTCAATGCGGCGGCCATCAAGCCCGGCGCCAGGGTCACGCTGATCGGCGGCGGCATGGTCGGCATTGAAACGGCGGAAGTGCTCGGCGTGCGCGGCTGCATCGTTACGGTCGTCGAGATCCAGGCGGTTGTCGCGCGCGACATGGCCCGCAACAACCGCTTTGACGTTCTGGCCCGCCTTGAGCAGCACAAAGTGCGGCTTCTGACCGAAACCACGATCGAGGACGTCGTCGATGGCGATCTCGTGCTGCTGCGTCAGGGAGAGCGGACGCGGCACAATCCGGGCGATGCGATCGTCCTGGCGATCGGTCCGCAGCCGAACCGGGACGTGATCGGCATCGTCGAGGAAACCGGCGTGCCAAGCGCGCTGGTCGGCGACTGCAACCAGACCGGTGATTTTCTCAGCGCCATCCGCGACGCATCCATGACGGTGCTCGCCATGAACGATCGCCGCATGCACCCATGAACAAGGCCCGGCTCAACAAAATCCATCGAGAGGGAAAATAAATGTCAGCAGCAGAACAGTTTCGGCAAATCCTCAAACGCGACGAATTCATCATCGCGCCGGGAGCCTATGACGCCTTGACCGCACGGCTTGTCGCCGCCGCCGGATTTCCGGTGGTCTACGCGACCGGCGCCGGCATCTCCAACTCGCAGCTCGCCCTCGCCGACGTCGGGCTGCTCACCATGACGGAAATGCTCGAACAGTCGCGCCGGATGGCCGCGGCCATCGACGTGCCGCTCATTACCGATATCGACACCGGGTACGGCAACGCCGTCAATCTCTACCGGACGGTCAAGGAATTCCAGCGCGCCGGCGTCGCCGCGGTGCAGATCGAAGACCAGATCATTCCGAAAAAATGCGGACACTTCACCGGCAAGCAGGTCGTTCCGTTCGATGAAGCCGTGCTCAAGATCAAGGCGGCGGTGGAGGCGCGCGGCGACGGCAAGCTCGTGATCATCGCCCGCACCGATGCCATTGCCGTCGAAGGGTTCGACGAAGCGATGCGCCGCGCGCGCGCTTACCACGATGCCGGAGCGGACATGCTGTTCGTCGAGGCGCCGCGCACGCGCGAGCAAATGACCGCCATCTGCCGCGATCTCCCCGGCATCAAAATCGCAAACATCGTCGAAGGCGGCCACACGCCGATCGTGCCGGCCAAGGAGCTGAAGGACATGGGCTTCCGCCTCGCCATCTATGCCAACATGGTGTTGCGCTCAAGCGTCAAGGCCATTCAAAAGAGTCTCGCGCATCTGAAGCAAGCCGGCGACTCGCAAGCCATCCTCGGCGAGATGATCACCATGGACGAGCGCGCCCACGTTACCCAGAAGGACAAGCTCGACGCGCTTGAGAAACGTTACGTCACCGCGGCGTAATTTCGCCGAACTGAAAATAACGGCAATCGCGCCGATCTTGTTCGAGGAATACGGGATTTATCATGCCTGAGACAGCAAGCGACACCACGACCGCCAGCACTCTGCTCGCCGATCATTTCGTCACGATCCCGGCCCGCGATTTGCCGCCGAAGCTGATCGCGGACGCCAAGACGCTGGTGGCCGACTATCTCGGTGTCGCCATCGCCGGCAGCCAGACCGACAGCGGCGCCATCGCCGCACGCTTCGCCAGTGAAACTGGAGGCAAGCCGGAAGCGGCGCTGATCGGGCATGCCGGCCGTGTTCCGGCGGTCCATGCCGCCTTCGCCAACGCCATCTCCTCGCACAGCATCGAGCTCGACGACGTCGACGTGCTGGCGCTGTTTCACTTCAGCCCACCGGTCGTTTCCGCGGCGCTCGCTGTCGCAGAACGCGAGAAATCGAGCGGCGCGGATTTCATTGCGGCGGTCGCGCTCGGCTGCGAAATGATGGCGCGCGCCAGCGCCGCGGCCAACAACTCCTTGCGCGATCGCGGCTACCACACGACGCCAACCTGCGGTGTCTTCGGCGCCGCCATTGCCGCCGCGCGCTTGCTCAAACTTGATCGCGATCAAGTCGTAGCGGCGCTTGGACTGGCCGGCGCGCAGGCATCGGGCCTCATGGAGATGTACGGCCCGTCGATGCAAAAGCGCTTTAATCCCGGCCCCGCCGCGCGCAACGGCGTCACCGCCGCACTGATGGCAAAGCTCGGCTTCACCGGCGCCGCCACCATTTTCGGCGGCGAGCGCGGATTCCTGCGCGCCTTCACCGACAAGTCCGACATCGGCCAACTGACCGCGGAACTGGGCAAGGATTATCCGGTCTATATGGAATACAAGGCCTATTCCTGCGCGCGCCCCATCCACAACGCCATCGACTGCGCGCTCAACATCCGCAAGCAG
Source organism: uncultured Alphaproteobacteria bacterium (assembly GCA_963808205.1). Taxonomy (GTDB): domain Bacteria; phylum Pseudomonadota; class Alphaproteobacteria; order Rhizobiales; family Xanthobacteraceae; genus BOG-931. Next base: position 155,180 of record CAWEER010000003.1, on the reverse strand, counting down.
TTGAAAGAGCCGGTCGCCAATGTCAGCGCCATCACCATGCAGCGCCATCCGGCCTGGGCGCATTATCATCTCAATACGCGGCCGAAGACCTACCACGAAGCGCAGGTCAGCCTGCCCTACTCGACCGCGGTCGCCTTGCTGGAAGGCAATGCGCTTCTGCCGCAATACCAGGACGAAAAGCTCAACGACCCGGAAATCCTGCGGCTGTCGCAGATGATCAAGGTGGTGCCGGACGACAGCCTGCCGCGCGGCGTGTCTTGCCTGATGACGCTGAAGACCAAAGGCGGCGCCGAGCTGAAATCGCAGGTCGACCACCCGCGCGGCTCGATCGAAAATCCGATGTCGGCGGAAGACATGAGCAACAAGGCGCACATGCTTGGCGACGACATCATCGGCCGCGCCGCGATGGACGCGCTGATCGAGCGGGTGAGCAATGTGGAGAAGCTCCCAAGCGTTTCCGAGGTGATGCAACTCACCGTGCCGACTGCGCCGGTGCGCGCCGCGATTGGAGGACGACATGCCTGAATCACATCCCACCGAAAGCCTGGCCGCCTTCATAACCGAAGTGCCCCGCCGCGGCGTGCCGGAGAATGTCCGTTCGGTCCTGCAAGCCGCCGTGATCGACGCCGTCGGGTGCGGCCTGTTCGGCCTCACCACGGAGGCCGTGCGCATCGTCCACGCTTTCGCGCGCGAGCAGGCGGGCCCGCCGGAGGCCACCTTGTGGGCGTCCGGAGGCGCACGCATCTCGGCGGGCAACGCGGCACTTCTTTCGGGCACCGCCATTCACGGCTTTGACTTCGACGATCACCATCGCGCCAAGCTGCATCTGAGCGCCGCCGTTCTGCCGGCGGCACTGGCGCTGGCCGAACGGGAAAATACCGATGGCCCCACTCTGCTGGCGGCACTCGCTGCCGGTTACGAAGCGATGGTGCGCATCAGTCTTGCCGCCAATCCCAACGCGACGCGCATGCGCGGGTGGCACCTGACCGGAACCTGCGGAACGTTCGGCGCTGCCGCCGCCGCTTCCGTGATCCTCGGCCTCGACGCGGCCGCGACCGCGAGCGCGCTTGGCCTTGCCGGCACCCAGTCCGCCGGCCTCTGGGCGTTCAATGCCGACGGCGCGATGAGCAAGCGGTTGCATCCCGGCGCCGCCGCGCAGAGCGGGATCATGGCAGCTCTTCTGGCGCAGAGGGGATTTCACGGCCCGCGCCAAATCCTCGAAGCCGAAGACGGCGGCTTTCTCGCGGCGATGTCCGACTCACCACGTCCCGCCGAGATCGAACGCGATCTCGGAAAGGCGTGGCGGACGGAAGGCGTCTGCTTCAAGCCTTATTCCTGCTGCGGCAGCAATCATTCCAGCATCGACGCGGCGCTGGAATTGAAGGCCGAACATCATTTCGAAGCGGCCGACGTTCGCGCTGTCACGATTGGCGTAAGCCGCGTGGTCGAGCGCCAGACCGGATTCGCCTACACGCCCTCGACCGTGCTGAACGCGCAGATGAGCATTCGCTACAACGTCGCCGTCGCCTTGCTCGATTCCAACGCATTGATCGAGCAGTTCACGCCGCAGCGGGTTGCCGATCCGGTGCTCAACGAACTTATTTCGCGGGTCGGCGTCGAGATCGATCCGGAAATGGATGCCGTCTATCCCGAAAAATATGCCGGCGTCGTCGCGATCGAGCTTCGCGACGGCAGGCGTTTACGCAAACGCGTCGATTACTCGAAGGGCATGCCGGAAAACCGCATGAGCCCCGCCGCGCTCGAAGCGAAGTTCAGATCGCTGGCGGCCGCATCGGCCGGCGCTGAAGCCGCCGAGGAACTGCTCGTCCAGTTACGTAATATTTTCGACGCGCCGAACAACACCGCGCTGGCGCGGTGCCTCGGCAATATCGTGATCCACAACAACCGGATGGCCGTTGCCGCCTGACTTTCCGGCTGCCGGCTGAAAACAATCGAGGATACGACATGGAATTGAATTTTGAAGGCCGCACCGCGCTCGTCACCGGAGCGAGCCAGGGCATCGGCCGCACCACCGCCCGCATGCTGGCCGAGGCCGGCGTCAACGTGGTCGCGGTGGCAAGGCGCGTGGCGCTCGTCGAACAGCTCGCCGGCGAAGTCGCCGGCAAAAAGCGCGGCAAGATCTTTCCGCTCGCCGCCGATTTCTACGACGAGGATGCGCCCGAACGCGTGGCCGCCGAGGCGCGGCGTCTCCTGGGTCATGTCGACATCCTGATGAATGCCGCCGGCCAGAGCCGGCCGGTGAAATTCGAAGCCGGCAAGGATCAATGGGACGAAGGCATGGTGCTCAACTTCTTTCGCATCCGCGAACTCACGCACGCGGTCGTGCCAGGCATGAGGGACCAGGGCTGGGGACGCATCGTGACTTTCACCGGCACGTCCGAGCCGCGCATGCTCAACGCCGCGTTCACCGCCAAGGCCGCAGTGCATATCTGGTCCAAGGCGTTGTCGCGCGAATTCGCGCCCCATGGCATCACCGTCAACTGCTTGCAGCCCGGCCGCATCCACAGCGAGCAGATGACGCGCCGCTATCCAACGGCGGAAAGTGAACGGGAATATTCGCAAGCCGAGATTCCGGTCGGACGCTTCGGCGAGCCGGAAGAAATCGCCGCGGTGGCGATCTTCCTTGCCTCCCCGCTCGCCAGCTACGTGACGGGAACGGTGATCCCGGTCGACGGCGGCTCAAGCCGCTTCGCGTTCTAGACGGCGATGCAAGCCACACCTGGCAGCGGCGCGGCACCGGCCGGAGTACTCGAAGCTCTGGCAGCGCTGGTACATTCGGTACGGTTCGAAGATCTTCCGGCCGCGGTGGTATCGGCCACGAAGGCGCGCGTGCTCGATACGCTCGGCTGTGCGTATGGCGCACTCGACAGCGGCGTCGGCCGTGCCGTGCGGCGCATGGCGTCCGATTGCGGCGGCACGGCGCAGGCCACGCTGATCGGTACCGGCGAAAAGACCTCGGCGCCGCTCGCGACGCTCGTCAACGGCAGCTTGCTCCGTTATCTCGACAGCAACGACTATTATTTTTCACGCGACCCGGCCCACCCGAGCGGCAATCTTGCCGCTGCGCTCGCGGTCGGCGAGCGCGAACACTGCAGCGGACGCGACGTGATCGCGGCGCTGGTCGCGGCCTACGAAATCCATCTGCGGCTGTGCGATTTTGCCGGCGAGCCGTCGCTGTGGCGGCGCGGCTGGCACCACGGCACCAACGCGCAATTTTCCTCCGCAGCGACGGCCGCGCGCCTCGGCGGCGACAACCCGCTGTGCACGGCGCATGCGATGGCGATCGCCGGCAGCCACCAGAACACGCTGGCGCAACTGCAAAGCGGCGCGATCTCGATGATCAAGGGCACCGCCGAGGCCTGGGTCGCCAAAGCCGGCGTCGAGGCCGCACTCCTCGCGCATCACGGCGTCACCGGGCCGCTCGAATTGATGGAGGGAGCGGCAGGCTGGGCGAAATGCGTCGCAGGCGAAGTCGATTTCGAAGCGCTATGCGCGCCGCTCGATGGCCGCTACCGCTTGCTGGAAACCAGCATAAAGCCGTATCCGGCCGTCGCCACGGCGACCGCACCGATACGCGCGGCGATCGAATTGCATCGCGCCGGATTACCGCCGCTTGACCAGATCGAGCGGATGATCGTGCTGCTGCCGGCCTTCGCGCTGAATTCACCGTCGGCGCATCCGGGACGCCGCTACCCGCCCCACATCGAGAGCGCACAGCACAGCTTCTATTACTGTCCGGCGATCGCATTGCTCGATGGCACCTGCGGCGAGGCACAGTTCACCGACACAAAACTCAACGCGGCGCAGGTGCGGGAACTCCTGGCCAAGGTCGAACTGCGCGAAGACGCCGAATTCACCGCCTTGTGGCCGCAGAGCGCCGGCGGCGCGGTTGAACTGCACTTGCGCGGCGGCGCCGTACGCAGCCACCGCTGCCCCTATCCGCCCGGGCACCCGCGCCTTGCGCTGACAGAACAAGAACTCGCGGCCAAGTTTCACGACTATGCCGATCCGGTGCTGACGCCCGCGGGCGCGCTCGCATTGCGCGATGCCGTGAATAATCTTGATAGATGCTCCGATTTAAACGAATTCACCCGCCTCTTCGCGCCACGCCAGGCGCCCGATCGATAACCAAACAAGCATCAGGGGAAAAACAATGCTGCGTTCAATCTCGATGCGACAGTGGCGCGATGCCGTACTCCGCCTTTCGCCGTTTGCGCTCCTGTTCGGCGCGCTGTTGCTGCCGCAAATTTGCGTTGCGCAGGACTACCCAAGCCGCCCGATCACTCTCATCGTTCCGTTTCCGCCGGGCGGCGTGGCAGACATCCTCGTGCGCCCGATTGCCGAGAAACTGACGCGTTCGCTCGGTCAGCCCGTCGTCGTGGAAAATCGCGGCGGCGCGACCGGCACGATAGGAGCCGGCTTTGTGGCGCACGCAAATCCGGACGGCTATACGCTGCTGGTCGGCACCAGCAACGAAATCGCGATGAGCCCGTCGCTCTTCAAGGAGCTGCCCTACGATCCCACCAAGGCCTTTGCGCCGATCACGCCGTTCGCCGTATTTCCAAATGTGCTGGTCGTCGGCGCCGACGTTCCGGTCAAGACGCTCGCGGACCTCATCGCAATGGCGCGTGCGCAGCCGAACACGCTGACCTTCGCCTCCGCCGGAATCGGCAGCACCAACCATCTCACCACCGAAATCTTTCAGCGCGAGGCGAATGTCACGGTCCAGCACGTTCCCTACCGGGGCGGCGGACCTGCGCTCGCCGACGTCTATGGCGGGCATGTTACGGCCTTGTTTGCGACGCTGCCGTCGGCGGTCGCGCTGATCAAGAGCGGCAAGCTACGTCCGCTGGCGGTGACCGGCCTGCATCGCTCGGAGGCGCTCCCGGATGTCCCGACCGCAAAGGAGTCCGGCCTGCCCGGCCTCGTTGTCACCACCTGGAATGGCGTGCTGGCGCCGGCCGGCACATCGCCTCAAATCGTCAGCCGCCTGCACGACGCGCTGGCCGCCGCAATCACCGACCCGGCGATCAAGCAGACATTCGCCGCGCTCGGGGCGGAAATCGAATTGACCACGCCGCAGGAATTCGGCGCGCGCATCCAGACCGATTTCGACCGCTGGTCGAGCGTCGTCAAACGCGCCGGAATTTCGGTTGAACAATGACCGTGCGTCAGAAGCGAGAGACAAGGGTGACGATATGGGCGTGCTGATGGGGAGCGGGGCGCTGATGCTGTGGCTCGACGTCGCGCCCGAATTGGATCGCGAGACCGACGGCTGGTACATCGACGAGCATATGCCCGAGCGGATCGACATCGGAGGCTATCTGCGCGCGCGGCGTTTCGGCGCAATCGAGGGAGCGCCCGCCTATCTGACGCTGTTCGAGGCGCAGACACCCGATGCGCTTGCGAGCGAAGGCTACTTGCGCCTGGTCGGCCGGATCAGCGCGCAGTCGCAGCGCATCCGCGCCGGCTTTTCGAACGTGGCGCGCAATACGTTTGAAGTCCGACAAAGCCGCGGGCGCGGCATCGGCACGATCGTCGCAAGCCTGCGCCTGACACCACAATCCGCCGCGCACGCCGAGGCTGCCGCCAAGGCGCTCGATGCGCTGGTGCCGCAATTGCTGCGACGGCACGGCGTGGTTGGCGTGCATTGGTTGCAGGCAGCGCCGCAAGTTCGCGCGCGGATGGATGCTGTGCGCGCGGTCGGTCAGTCCGACGCCAGCGCCGATTACGCATTGCTGATCGAAGCGACCCGAGCGGGCGACGTGGATGCGATCCGCCGCGCCGCGCTGTCGGCGGCGGCGCTCGAACAAATGGGCTGGGCCGAACAGGGCTTTGGCGTCTACAGCCTTCTGTATGACGTATCGGGCCTCAGGACGGGTGCCGAAACGATGCTGGGAGACAGATTATGAAACGCATGATGGTTATCCGCATTCTGGCGCTCTCTCTGCTGTGCGCCGTCGGCATGACGAGCGGCGCGGCGCTGGCGGCGGATTATCCCGAACGGCCGATCCATTGGGTCGTGCCCTATCCTCCGGGCGGCACCACCGACGTCATCGCGCGCAATGTCGCGCAGACGGTTTCGCAGATTCTCGGACAACCGATTGTCGTCGACAATCGCGCCGGCGCCGGCGGCCAGCTGGCGATGAACTCAGTCGCAAAAGCGACCCCCGACGGCTACACGCTGCTCGTCAGCGATGCCAGCCTGGCGACCGCGCCGAGTTTGTACAAGGAATTGCAGTTCGATCCGGTGAAGGATCTGCAGGCGGTCGCATTGTTCGCGACGGTGCCGCATATCGTGGTGGTGAACCCCACGGTGCCTGCCAGTTCGCTCGGCGAACTGATCGCGCTGACCAGGAAAACTCCGGGCCAGCTCAATTTCGGATCGGGCGGCGTCGGTTCGCCCCTGCATCTTGCCGGCGAGGCGTTGCGCGCCGAAACCGGAATCGCATGGACGCACGTTCCCTATAAAGGCGCAGGCCCGGCGATAGTCGCAGTGATCAGCAACGAGGTGCAGATCGCGACACCATCACTGCCCGCGGCACTGGCGTTCGTCCAGGCGGGAAAATTGCGTGCGTTGGCGGTCATGAGTCCGAAGCGGCTCGCCGTGCTGCCGGACGTGCCGACGGTCGCGGAACTCGGCTTCCCAAAGGCCACCGTATTGGGCTGGGTCGGGCTGCACGCGCCGGCGGGCACACCGCCGGCAGTGCTGAACGCACTTGAGGCGGCCGTGAGCAAGGCGCTGCAGGACCCCGAATTGCGCGAACACCTGGCGGCGCAGGGCGCCGACGTGACGCCGGAATTGGGTGCCGTCTATGGCAAACGTGTTGCCGACGAGGCCGCACGCTGGAAACAGATCGTGCAGGCGGCCGGAATTCAGCCGCAGTAAATGCCGCATGGCTCTGCAGATCGAACCCTATGGCGGACAAGGCATTTCAACGCTACGATTGACCGGGTCAGCAAAGGCCCGCCACAAAGGCGATCCGTCGGTTTGCCCGCAGACGAACGAACGGGCGCAGTCACAAGACCGACGCAAATGACAAAACAAATCGGAGGATGTCGATGTTCAATTTCATTCGCGCCATCAAACTCGCTGCAATCGTTTTGATTGCCGCGGTGACGCTTGCAGGAGCGTCCACGGAATCCCGCGCTCAGTCGGGCTCGGTACGGCTGCATATTGTCAAAGCCGGATTCATTATCGGGGTCGGCGGCGGCAGCGGCGTTCTGGTCTATCACGGTCGGCGATACCCGTTCAGCATCGGCGGCATCGGCATCGGCTCTCTTGGGGTCGCGGCGGTGGACCTGGTCGGCACCGCATATAATTTGCGATCGCCCGGGGACATCGCAGGCACGTATGGAGCCGCAGGCGCCGGCGCGACTTTCGTCGGCGGCGCACAGGTCGCACGACTGCAGAACGAAAAAGGCGTCGTTCTCGAAGTGCATGGCGCGCAGGTCGGCTTCCAGGTCTCGATTGGTCTGGGCGGCATGACCATAGCCATGCGATAGACCGGATCGAATACGCCGCGCGATCTGCAACTATTGCGCTTGAGACAAGGCACCGGCGGCTGGTCCGCCGGCGCCGATCGTTCTATTCGACGTTCGCACGTCGACCGCTAAAAGCTGAAGAGCTCCGCGACATTCTGCTGTTCAATGGCATTTAGCCGGGCCAGGAGTTCGGCGGAGCGGCCGGCGGGGAGAGTGTTTGTCAAATTCGAGAACTTCCGCTCGACCCGCCTTTCCAAAGTTTCCGATGCGTCGTCCTCGTCGAAATCGGTTTTGCTGCTGACCAGCATCCGGCCGTCGGCCAGAGTGATTTCGAGCCGGCAGGTTGCATTATTACCGGCGGCGATGGCTTTTTCGTAAGGGCGCAATTCGATCTTCTTGCATAATTCCAGAATTTTCGGGTCCTGGTTCGGACCGTCGAGGAAAGCCTGCGGATCGGCCGGATCGCGAAACAGCGCGAGCGCGACGCTAAACGGCACGCTGTACTGGGCCGTGCCGACATCGCGCGGCGCGCGCTCAGCATGGTGCGACAGGACCTTGTCCGAAACTTCGATGACGATCCGCGCAACATCCTGCGGACCGAAGCGGTACTGCTGCGCAAGCTGCCGCATCGCTCGCACCGGCGCCTGCGCGGTCACATGGCAGGGAAACATCTTGAACCAGATGTTGAGGCTTTCCCATCGCGTGCCGAGTCCGTCGGCGAGCAAAGCCGGATCGCCGCCGCGGGCGTAAACATCGAGGTAGCCGAATTTGCCTTCGAGGACGACGTCGGGCCCCTCGAAACCGCGGCCGGCAAGATATGCCGCGGTCACGCCACCCTCCGCGGCGCGGCCCATATGGAGCCGTTTGACCATCCCGCCATTGCCGGCCTTGGCGAAGGCAAGCAACCCCGAGCCAAGCGAGCCGCCGATGCCGATCGCCATCGCGGTCTGCCGGGCGCTATGTCCCATGATCCGGCTCGCCGCGATCGCTGATCCGAAAACGCCGGTCAAACCCGGTGCGTGGAAGCCCATTTGCTCGCTGGTGCTTTTGGCGGCAAGCCCGGTGCGCATCATGCATTCATTGCCGGCGACGAGTGCGGTTATCAAATCGCGGCCCGACACGCCGTATTCTTCCGCCACCGCGAGCGCGCCGATGCTTGCGGTGGATCCCGGATGAACGCCGACGCTGGGCTGGCGCAGATTGTCGAACTCGAAAGCATGAGCGAACGTGCCGTTGGCGAGCGCGGCGGCAGGCGCACTGACGCGGTCAAACGAAGGAACTCAAGACCGTGCTCTTGCCGTGCGCCCCGACGTGGCGCGCAAAACTTTCGACGCTTTTGCTCCACGGCAGGCTGCTGCCGAACAGGGCAACCGCGACCGCATCGATCAGGCAGGCCTTGGTGATCGCAACCACGGGCGCCGGTATGTCCTCGTAACGCAGCGCCGCGGCAAATTCCGCGAGCGTCTTCGTCTCGCCAGCCATGATTATGCGATCCCCACTATTCGCTCTCTTGCGCGGCGTCCGCCCGGCTTTTGCGCAATTGCGCGCGCAGCATCTCCTTGCGCAGCTCCAGCGTCTTGCGCCGGTGCGCGCGCGCGAGGTTTTCAGCGCGATCGCCGTCGCGCGCCTCGATCGCCTGCAAGAGCCCGCGATGCTCCTTGAGAGCTTCGGCCGGACGGCCCTCGCTGTAAAGTGTGCTGGTCTGAATTTGCCGGACATGATCGAGCAGCGATTGCAGAGACTGCAGAAGGCGATCGTTGTGCGAGGCGCGGCAGACCAGTTGGTGGAATTCGCCGGTCAGCCGCCGCAAGACGTCGATGTCGCCACGGCGGCGAACCGCCTCCATGTCCTCCAGCAATTCGCCAATTTCGAGAATTTCGGACGGCGTCGCATTCTCCGCGGCAAGGCGCGCCGCCATGCCCTCGAGCGCCTCGCGGACGTAGAACAGTTCGGTCAGGTCCTTCTCGCTGAACGCCCGGACGACGAGCCGGGAGCCCGAATGGGCAACGAGCCCTTCCGCTTCGAGCTTGCGCAAGGCCTCGCGCACCGGTGTGCGGCTGACCCGCAATTCATTCGCCAGCGCGTCACTGCGCAGCCGCTCGCCCGGCGCGAGATCGCCGTGAACGATGCCATGCCGAAGCGTCCGATAAACCGCTTCCGCAGTCGTTCCGCTTTCGTCCTGTTCCTGGAGAAGTGCGCGTAACCGCATGATCAATCGGTCTAGACGTAGCCGAGCCACCGCCAATAGGTCGCCGCGAACAGCAATAGCATTAAATAGGCGATGACCGTCAGCACCACGCCGACGCGGATGAAATCCTTTGCCTCGAATGTATCGGTGCCGTAGGCGAGCATGTTCTGCGGGCCGTTGATGGGAAGGATCCAGCCGACGCTGGTCACGAAGGTCAACAGCATGGTCATCCCGGCGACCTTAAGTGTCGGTATCTGCGCCTGCTGCAGCACACTCAGCATGACGGGGATCATGGTCGTAGCCATCGCGGCGCCGCTTGAGAAACCCAGATGGATCACAATCAGGAACAGCCACAGGACCGCGAGGATCGCGAATATGGACATTTGCTGGACGCCGAATTCGCTGACGACATAAGTCGCGAGCCAGCCCGCCGCGCCGGTTTTCAACAGGGCCGTGCCGAGACCCACGCCGACCCCAAGTTGAATCAGAATGCCCCACGGAATGCGGGACTGCACCTGTTTCCACTCAATCACCCCGATCCTGGGCACGAACATCAGCGCCACGGCCGCAACCGCAAGCGTCGATGAATTGAAGGAATGCAGTTTCCGTTCCGTCGCCCAAAAGCCAAGGAGAATGACGGAGAGAACCAGAAGCTTGATCTGGTCCTTCGTCATCGGCCCGAGTTCGGACCTCAGTTTGCCCGAAGCGGCGATGCTGATGCTTGCTTCCGCTGCAGTCGGCGCCATCATCTTCATCAACAGGAAATACATGGCGACGCTCATCGCGATCGAGAACGGCGCGCCCACAATCAGCCAGTCGATCCATGCAATCCTCACGTGGATCGTCCGGTCCATAAGCGCATTCACATAGACGTTTTGCGCCGCACCGGTGGCGATACCCATGGCCCAGATCAGGGAGAGATAGACGATCGACATCATCAGCATTCCGGCGACGCGGCCTTTTCGGTCGATACCCAGCGCCGATATGATTCCCAAAATGATCGGAACGAGACAAGCCACGCGCGCGGACGCCGTCGGAACGAAAAACGCCAGGACCGCCATCACGATGATGGTGCCGATGAGAAGACGGCTGCGGCTGGTCCCGATCAGTGAAATCACGCCGAAAGCGAGACGCTTGTCGAGCCCGGTAATCGCCATGGCCGCCGCAATGACCAGCGACGCGGCGATCAGCGCCACCGCCGGATTGGTGAACCCGCTCAACGCCGCCGATAAGGCGTGTGAGGTGCCGAGGAGATGATCGGGCTGGGCGGGATCGGGCGCAAAGCCAAGCAAAAATGCCATCAAGGCCATCAGAATGACGGAACTGGCCGCGTAGTCTATCGCTTCCGTCATCCAGACGATCACCGCAAAGGCAAAAATGCCGAGCATGTGCTGGCCGGCAACCGACAATCCCGCGGGCTGCGGCAGTATGATGATTGCAACGAGCGCGGCCGCGCCGGCCAGCAATCCCCATCGCTTGAGAGGATAGGTTCGCGGCTTTCCCTTGTCCGCGCCTTGAAGAGCGGCGGAAGCCGGCGGAATCGTCATGTCGCCAGCGGCGTGTTCCGCATCCGGCATTTGCACCTCCCCCACGCGACGGGCGGCCTTCTTGTCCGGGCCGCTTGCGTCTTAAGTCCTGTCGGCGATCTGCCGCGTCACCGGCCGATAGCTGAACGCGGTCGGCACGAACAGCGAGTGGATACCCGCGCCGCCGGCGACGATAATGTGAATATCCTCCGGCCGATCCGCGACCCCGATATGGTTTGGATCGCCGACTTCCGCGAACCAGCGCGCGCGGCGATGATGAAGCCCAAGCACGCTGCGCTTGGCGAAGCGCGTCAAGGGAATCCGGGCGCGCTCGAATACGGCGTTTTGAATGTCCTTCTTGCCGATGCCGTCGCGCGCCATTGTCGCCGCATGTTCGGGGCTGACGACGAACAGCGGGCCGGTCGGAAAAATAATGTTGTTGTGGCCGAGGCCCAGCGTCGCGCCGACGAAGTGCTCGAGCACGTCCTGGCCCGTCTCGCAGCCATAGGTGAAGATATTTTGCGGCGCCGAAGCCCCGATCACGGTGACCGTGCTGTCGTCCCGCGCAAAGCCGGCATCGACGTGGAACGGCGACCACGGGCTGTCGGCTTCCGCTTCCGCGATACAGGCGCCGAATTTTCCCGCCTGACCGTGGGTCGACATGTCGGTCTCGCCGGGAATATCACCGCCGATATTGCGCAGCACGAGTTGCACCGCCCGCCCGATCGTGGCGTTGGCGCGCGCGCCCTGCCCGTACACATTGCCGCGCGCATTAATGTCGAGCTCGCCGGCAATCGGCCCATTGACGATCAGGAGCGGCGCCGTCGTGTTAGTCGCGGTCTGGATGCCATAGAGCTGGCAATCGTTGTCCAAAAGCGCATCGATCGCAGCGAGCACGACCGGGAAATATTCCGGCCGGCAGCCTGCCAGCACGGCATTGATGGCGATCTTCTCGATCGTCGCCCGGCGCCAGCGCGGCGGAATGGGCCCGACCTGCTCCGCCGCATCGCGGCCCGATGCGGCCACCATGGCGGCAACCTTCTCCGCCGTCGGAATTACGACCGGCAGGCCATCGGTCCAGCCGCGGGCAAACAGCAATTCCTGATCGTCGTCCCTATTCGCGCCGTCGAACCGGTCCGCGACGGCGGTTTCTGCCGTGTCGTCGCCATGCCGGGTGAGACGCTCGACGAGAGTATTGACGACGGCATCGGCGCGTTCATCAACGACGTTGCGCTTTGCTGTGTGCATCGGATGCGGAATGCGCACGAACGGCAAATCCGCCATGCCCCGCCCGGCCGCCTGTTTGCGCGCGGCGGGAGCAAAGGCCGTGCTGAACACGGAAACGGTCGGAATACCGCGGCGTTCGATTTCCACCGCATCGGCGACGCTGATCGAGGTCGAGGTGCCGCAATCGCCGAAACACTGCACGACGGCGTCGCATTGCGCGAGATTGGCGAAATCGCTATCCGACAGCCGATCCTTTGGCGCAGCCTTGCGGATGACCGGACCTGGAAGCGCGGCGTATCGATCCGCAAGTTGCGCAGCCACGCGCTGAATAAAAAGATCGGCGTTGCACTTGCTGTTGTCGACGAAGCCAAGCCGTTTGCCGCGAAGCTCGGAGAGTTGTTCCGCAACCGGAATAACTACTGCTTGATCGGCAACGGTGGGTTCGAACAGCTGCTGCGTCATCGTCGCGCCTTCCCTATGGATTTATTTGGATCCAAAGTAATCCATAAGCGGTCCTTTGACAATGGCTAAAAGGGGCGGTCTGCCGCAATGGCGTCCTGCCGGGTCGCGGAGGCTGGTCGCCATCTGCGTAAGCTCCTCGGCTACCTCACCTTTTTACCGACAAACCGCGGGTGCTTACGAGCCGAACCAGGCTTCACGCCGCATCGGCTGGCGGATTTACGGTCAGTTCGGAAAGGACGTACGGCATGATGCCGCCCTGCCGGGCAAAATCGATTTCGTTCGGCGTGTCCAATCGCAGTGTCAGCGGGATCTTGCGTGTTTCGCCGCTGCGGTAACGAACAATGAGCGTAAGCGGCTGGCGCGGCCTCGCGGGCTTGTCAAAGCCGACAAGGTCGAATTCCTCGGTGCCATCCAGCTTGTAAGTCGAAGCATTCTCGCCCGATGCAAACTGGCACGGCAGCACACCCATGCCGACGAGATTGCTGCGATGGATCCGCTCAAAGCTGCTTGCAATCACCGCACGCACACCGAGAAGCAGCGTTGCCTTCGCCGCCCAGTCGCGCGCGCTGCCGCAGCCGTATTCTTCGCCGGCGATGATGACAAGCGGTACGCCTTCGGCGCTGTAGCGCATCGCGGCGTCGTAGATGGTCATCTGCCTTCCGTCCGGCTGATGTGCCGTCATCCCGCCTTCGATGCCGGGAACCATCAGATTCTTGAGGCGCGCGTTTGAAAACCCGCCGCGAACCATCACCTCGTGATTTATCCGGCGCGCGCCGTAATTATTGAAATCCACCGGTGCGACGCCGAGTTCGCGCAAATAAAGACCGGCGGGCGAACTCGCCCTGATATTCCCGATCGGGCTGATGTGATCCGTCGTCACTGAGTTGCCGAGGATCGCGAGCGCACGGGCGCCGGAAACATTGCGCAGCGTCGATTTCCGAAACTCCTCAGCAAGGAACGGCGGCTCCTTGATATAGCTCGAACTCTCGCTCCAGCTGAAGCTCTCCCCTGTGGCGTGCTCGATCTTCCGCCAATCCGCGCTGCCGGCGTTCAGGTCGTCACCGTACACATCGCGGTAGAATTCAGGCCGCGAGGCGACCGCCAGGGCGGCGCTGACTTCGCTCTGTGTCGGCCAGAGGTCCTTGAGATAGACCGCTTCGCCCGCGGATCCGGTGCCGAGCGGCTCCTTCTCCATATTGATGTTCACCGTGCCGGCGAGCGCGAACGCAACGACCAGAGGCGGGCTCGCCAGAAATGCCGCCCGCACCGCCGGGTGGATGCGCGCCTCGAAATTCCGGTTACCCGACAGCACGGCGCACGCGATGGTCTCGTTGTCGCCGATTTGCTTTTCAAGCCCGGCATCGATCGGACCGGACGCCCCGACGCAGGTGCCGCAGCTATAGCCCGCGACGGCAAAGCCGAGCCTGTCGAGATACGGCTGCAGGCCGCACGCATCGAGATATTTGCTTACGACGCGCGAACCGGGCGTGAGCGAGGTTTTGACCCAAGGCATGGTCTTGAGCCCGCGCTCGACGGCTTTCTTTGCGATCAGCCCCGCCATCACCATGACACCGGGATTCGACGTATTGGTGCAGGAGGTGATCGCCGCGATCACAACGTCGCCATGCGCGACCTGACGTCCGGGGCCTGGGCCCGGTGCAGGCGAATTCGCCACGCCATAGCCGCCGTCGGCCACCGGTTTTGAAAGCAGCGCACTAAACCCCTCCCGCAGCATCGGCAGCGGTATTCGATCCTGCGGACGTTTCGGCCCCGCCAGATTGGGTACGACCGCCGCCAAATCAAGATTTATGACCGTCGTGTAGTCCACCTCACCGGCAGCCGGCGCGCCAAAACACCCTTGCGCGCGAAAATAAGTCTCCACCGCATGGACCTGCGCTTCGGACCGTCCGGTTTGCAGCAGATAACGGCAGGTTTCTTCGTCGATCGGGAAATAACCGATCGTGGCTCCGTATTCCGGAGCCATATTCGAGATCGTGGCGCGATCGGGAACGGTGAGATCGCGCACACCCTCCCCAAAGAATTCGACGAACTTCCCGACCACCTTGGAGCGGCGCAAAAGCTCGGTCACGTGGAGAACGAGATCGGTCGATGTGACTCCCGGCTTGAGCCGTCCCGTCACGTTCACGCCGACGACATCGGGGGTGAGGAAATAGATCGGCTGCCCGAGCGCGGCGGCCTGCGCTTCGATGCCCCCTACTCCCCATCCGACAACGCCAAGGCCGGCGATCATGCAAGTGTGCGAATCCGTTCCGACCAGACGAATTGGGAAAACACACGCCGTCGCGAAGCAGAAATCCGTTGGCGAGAAATTCGAGATTGACCTGGTGCAGGATCCCGGCGCCGGGCGGAAACAGCCGGATGCCCTCATAGGCCTGCATCGCCCATTTCACAAAGCTGAAACGCTCGGCATTGCGCCGGTTCTCCAGTTCCATGTTGCGGGCGAGCGCATCAGGGGTGCCGTGAAAGTCTATCGTCAGCGTGTGATCGAGCACCATATCCATCGGCACTTTCGGCCCAATGGATGCGGCAGGCAGACCGAGCTTCTTCACCGCCCCGCGTATCGCCGTAAGATCGCCAAGCAGCGGGATGCCGGCTGCACAATTGAGGACGATGCGGCCCACCGTGAACGGAATCTCGTTCTCCCGTGGAGCCTGCGCCTGCCAGCCGGCAAGCTCGCGGACCTGGCGCTCCGTAACCCGATTGCCGTCGCAATTGCGCGCAACCGATTCCAGCACGATACGCAACGACACGGGCAGGCGCGTTATCGCGCCGAAGCCCGCTTCTTCAAGTTTGGGAAGCGAAAAGAAGCGCGTGCCTCCCAGCCCCAAATCTATCTCGCGTTCGCACAATGAACTCAAAAGCGATTGCATGGATCTATTCCAGACTCAGCCGTCAGGTTGGTGTGGATTTCAGCGGTCTTGATCCCGCGACGATGCAAACATTCATGCTTGACGCCGTTTGCCCGCGTTCGCGCCGGTAACGCGCAGCGGACCGGTCATTGCGCGCACGGATGTGAGGCTGGTGACGCTATCCACCAGGCCTTCAAGATCCGCGGTAGCGGCAGCAGACAAGCGCGCGGCGGCGAGGCCGCGGAATTTTTCGAGGTGCTCCTGCCTGCTGCAGGGATCGGCGGGCGTGCCGTGGCAATCCAGCACGCTGCGCTCGTGGACCGTGCCATTTGCAAGGGTGAGCTTGATGCTGGAGCCAAGCTGAGCTGGATAGACCGCCTCGATGGCGGGATCGACAAAAACCTCGACCCGCCGGGCAAGGTCGCGCGTTCTTTGATCCTTCACGGCGGCGGGCTGAAATGATGCCGGATTTCCCGGATCGGCGATCAGGGCGACGGCGGCACAATACGGAATACTGTACTGAGCGCCCATCGTATCGATCGGGGCCGGCTCGCCATTGTTCTTTGCCGCGTATTGGCTCACTCCCACCTGAACCCGCAACACCTCGCCGGGATCGAGAGGCCGCGGACCGCGCGCCGCCACCAGCAAGCTGACGGCCGACTGAATCCAGCCGCAAATCGGGAAAACCTTGAACCACACGTCGCGCATGGCCCAGGCGCTGCCAAGTTCGTGGCTCAGTCGCTCGGGCCGGGCCCCGGCACCGCCGAACACGTCGAGAAGACCGAAGCGGCTATCGATGGCAAATGGCGGCCCGAGGAAATCGCGGCCCGCCAGTTGCGCCATGCGGACCCCGGCTTCGGCGGCGCGTCCAAGATGCAGCCGCTTGACCATTCCGCCGCCATGTCCTGCCGCAAAACTCTTGACTCCGGCTGCGGCCGAACAGGCAAGTCCGGCGGCGGAAAACATCTGGTCTTGCGAGAGCTGCAGGAGTTTTCCGGCAGCGACTGCGCAAGCCACTGGCGCTACGAGACTCGTCGTGTGGAAACCGCGCTTCGCGGCTTCCGTCCCCAGCGCAAGACTGAGCCGGTGCATGACTTCGTAACCCGCGACGATAGCTTCCATCAAGCGGCCGCCGCCCGCATCCGTGGATTCTGCCGTCGCAAGAGCGGCAGGTATCACGCTCGCCGCCGGATGGATGATCGACGCGGCGATCAGGTCATCAAGCTCGAAGCCGTGGATTGCCGTGCCGTTGCACAGCGCCGCGACGGGCGCCGACAACAGCGTCTGGCACCCAATGACGGAACTGTGGCCGGACGAGCCTTCGTCGACCATCTCTGCGGCGAGGATTTGCGACCACGGCTGTGTCGATCCGAAAAGTCCGCAACCCATCGCATCGAGGAGACAGGTTTTGGCGCGGTCGATGACGTCGGCCGGAATATCGCGCAGCGACAGTGCATGCGCGTAGGCGAGCAGTTCCCGGCCGTGGCTTTCACGCAGCTCCGTCATGACCGTCCTGTCACGTCCGCCATCAACAGCGGATCAATCGAACGCCTTCGATCCCAGCAGATTCTCGCGGAAGCGGTTTTTGATATGCGCGCCGTCCCGCATCCGGATCGACATCGGATAGCGCTTGGCGCTGATCTTGATGGCGCAGAACATCAACCCATGCCCGGCGAACAGTTTCGGAATGACGTCGGCGAGCTCATCTTTCGTGTAGACCGTCCGGGCCTGCGGAAAATTGCAGGCCTCCGCGACTCCGGAAAGACTGACGCCGTGCCGCGTATGCGTCGTCTGCATCCCGGTTTCGCTGTAATGCTCGTTGTCCATTATGACGATCGACAGATTGCCCGGCGCTTTTGCGCCGATCGTCGCCAGTGCGCCAAGGTCCATCAGCATTTCGCCATCGCCGGTGATGACAACGACCCGGCGCGCCGGCTGGGCCAAAGCAAGGCCGAGGCCGACCATCGCGGCGGCGCCCATGCCGCCCCACAGATAGAAGGTGTTCGGATGATCCTGCGTGCCGATATCGTAGCAACTCGAACCGAGCCCGGTGACGATCAAGGCATCGCCGCGCTCCTTGAGCATCGCCGCAACGACCTCTCGCCGGTCGAGCGTTCCCTGTTTCTGATCCGGCATGACTACTTGCTCCAATCCTTGAATCCGATGAGACGCTGGCCAAGCAGCACGGCAATGGGCCGGTTCGAATTGAACGTCATCTGTGCCGCGGCGAAAACGACGTCGCGCACGTCATCGGGACGGTCGGCGCGCTGCACGATCACGCCTACGTCTTCGAGCACCTTCTGGGTGCTCTGCCCCATCGGCAATTGCCACGGGTTGAACTCACCCCATTCGCCTCGCATCGTGACAACCATCAAAAGCGGAAACCGGCACTCCTGGATGACGCTGAGCATATTGATGCAGTTGCCGACACCGGACGATTGCATCAGCAGCGCGCCCTTTTTGCCGCCGAGCCAGCCGCCGGCGAGCATGGCGACGCCCTCCTCCTCCGAGGTCAAGGAGACCGCGTTGATCGCATTGTCGGCCTCGCAATCCTTGATCAGTTGGGTGTGACCGGCGTCCGGTACATAGGCGATCTGCTCGATGCCGACCTGCTTGAACACGTCGTAGATGGCGCGCGGCCAGACGGGGGCCGATGGTTCCTGTTTCACTTGAGCTCCACTCTTGAAATCCGCTTTTTGGAATACGCCGGATGACACTTCAATTCTGCGGCGTCATGCCGGCCGACTTGAGGACCCGCGCCCATTTGGCGAGGTCGGTCTTGATGACTTCGCCGAATTCGGCGGGTGTATCTCCAACCAATGTAGTGCCGGAGGTCTCGAACAGGGCTTTCACCTTCGGGTCCTGGAAGGCGACGACGGTTGCCTTCTGAATCTTGTCGACAATCCCAGGGTCCGTATTGGCCGGCGCCAGCAGGCCATACCACAGATCGGACTCAAAACCCTGCAGGCCGGGATATTCGGCAACCGCCGGAACATTCGGCAGTGAGGGACTGCGCGTCAGACTGCTCACGGCAAGCGCACGAAGCTGTCCGCCTTCGATGAGAGGCCGCGCCGCGACAGCCGACGCGAACATGAAATCGACGTGGCCCGCGACGACATCCTCCAGCGCCGGCGCAACGCCCTTGTAGGGTACATGTGTCATGTTGAGACCGAGGGCGACTTTCAGCATTTCGCCGGCGAGGTGAGCGCCGCCGCCCGCACCGGAAGAACCGAAGTTCAACTTACCCGGATGGGCTTTCGCGTAAGCGATCAGATCGCCGAGCGTGTTGATCGGAAGCGACGGATTGACGACGAGAAAAAACGGCTGCCGCGCCAACAGGCTGACCGGTGCAAAACTCTTCTCGGGATCGAATTTGATGACGCTTTGAAACATCTGCGGATTGATGACGATCGTCGCATTCGTCGTCACCAGGAGCGTGTGGCCGTCGGGCGGCGCATGCGCAACGTAATCGGTCGCGATATCGCCGTTGCCGCCCGCCTTGTCCTCGACGATGACGGGTTTGCCCCATTGCTCGCTGAATTTCTGGGCGAGTTCGCGCGCCATGAGATCATTGCCGCCTCCCGGCGCGAAAGCGGAGATGATCCGCACGACTTGCGTCGGATAATCGACGCCGGCGGCGTAACTCAAAACCGCCGTCGGCAGCAGGGTCGCGGCAATCAATGCTGCGATCATCGACCGTCGTTTCTCCATGGGCGCCCTCGGCTTTTTTGATTGGTTGTAGGCCAATTCTAGTCCGGGTCAGTATGCCGATAAAAGCACCTGATCGGATACTGCTATGCCAGCCCCGATATAGTATGTCCCGCCGCGCGCTATGCGACGCTGGCGGCGCGCCGTCCGCCAAGCGCAGCCTGCGCAGCGTTGCGCCCCGCGATACGGCCAAAAACCGCGCCGCTCGTGAGACCGGTCGCGCCCGGATAGTTGAAATAGAACAATCCGCCGAGCATCTCGCCGGCGGTATAGAGACCCGGGATCGGCTGCTGCCTCGTATCGACCACCTGCGCGCCGGTTGTGACCTTCAAACCGCCGAACGTGAACGTCACGCCGCACGTCACCGCATAGGCCTCGAAGGGCGGATTTTCGAGCGCGACCGCCCAGTTCGATTTCGGTATCGCGAGGCCGCGCGTGCGGCGGCCGTCCTTGACGTTCGGACTGAACGGCACGTCACGCGTGATCGAGGCGTTGAATTCCTCAATCGTCTCGATGAGTGCGTCACGGTTGACGTCGTCGAGCTTGTCGGCGAGTTCGGCGATGGAATTCGCCTTCACCTTTGTGACGCGCCGCGCCCGGTATTCCGGCCGCAACATATGCGTGACGGAGGAATCGAAAATCTGCCAGGCGAATTGACCGGGCTGCTGCAAGATGATGCGGCCGTATTTTGCGTAGGTGTAGTTGCGGATATCCGCGCCCTCATCGAGAAAGCGCTTGCCATCCGCATTGACCATGATCGAGAACGGATAATTGTCGCGCTCGTAATCGTCCATGGTTTCGAAGCTGCCGAACTCGTCGGCATAGCGTTCCCAGCCGACCGCGTGACAGCCTGACCAGTGACCCGCCGGCTGCGCGCCGATGCGCAGCGCCATGTCGAGTCCGTCGCCGCAATTGTACCGGGTGCCTCGCACCTTCGCGAGATCCCAGCCGGGACCAAGATGGCGCGCGCGCCACGCAGCATTGGCCTCAAAGCCCCCGCATGCAAGGACGACCCCGCGGCCGGAGACTTCGCGCGTCGTGTCGTTTACTTTGACGACGATGCCGGTCACGCCGCGGTCCGAGCTGCTGAGATCCCTGGCCCATGCGTTGTAAACGATTTGAACGCCCGCCTTTTCCGCCGCGCGATAGAGCTGATCGACCAGACCGCGCCCGCCGCCCACGGCGGCAAGCGTAGCGCCGCCCCAAAACGTGAATTTGCCGTCGACCTTGAAGGCCTGCCGGCCAAATTGCGGAAGAAAGCGCACGCCGTGCTGCCGCATCCAATGCAGCGCCGCATTGCTCTGCTTGACGAGGATCTCGCATAAATCCGGATCGGTCCGGTTTTGCGTGACCCGCGCCATGTCGTCAAAGAACTTGTCTTCGGTATAGCGTCCGAAATCGCTGGCCAGTTCGTCGGGAGTGAGGTCGGGCGAGAGCGCAACGATGTCGTCGCTTCCGTTATAGACAAAACGCATCAAGCCTTCGGTGAAGGAGCTGTTTCCGCCACGCTCCTCCTGCGGAGCGCGCTCCAGGAGGAGCACGCGCGCGCCCTCTTCCCGCGCTGTGATCGCGGCGCAAAGCGCCGCATTTCCGCCGCCGACGACGATGACATCGTATTCACCGGCCATATCTTCGCTGGCCATGCGGCTGCCCTCACTCATTAAAATGTGTTTCCTCCGCGTATCGGCGCGGCCCGGACCGCCTTTCTAGCAGGCGCGCTGAGCCACCCGTCAGAACGTCTCATAATCCTGCTATCGCTTGCCGAAATACTCACCCGGACGATGGCCGCGTGAACCCGCTCCGTTATGTTCCCGGCTGCTCCGGACCGCGTTGCGGACGACCGCGGGCGAAAGCCGCGGCGCGATGGTCTGAAGGAAATCCAGAACATAAGGACGCAGATAGGATGCCGGTCGCAATGTCACCGTGCAGGTGCTGCTTTCGAACAAATCCTTGGCGCTGCGCGCCCGAAGGCGCGGGTCACGCGCCGGATCGATCGTGATGTCCGCCAGGATGGCGATGCCGAGCCCAAGCTCGACGTAAGTCTTGCAGACATCCGCATCGACAGCGCTGAGGCTGATCTTCGGTTCGATGCCCGCGTTACGAAAGGCGTTCATGACCTTTGAATGTCCGCTATGCCGGACGCCATAAACGATGATCGGATGCGCCGCGATCGCTTTCAACGTGAGCGTCTTGACCTTGAGTATGGGATGTCCCGCGAGCGCAACAACGCTCCGGTTCATCTCGAAGCACGGCAGTTTCACCAGATGCGGGAAGCTTCGGCTCGTTTCCGTGCTGATCGCAAAGTCGGCGGTTCCGGCGTCCACCATCCGGCAGACCTCTTCCGGATCGCCTTCCTTAAGAACAAGCTCGACGTCGGGATACCGCTCGACGAATGACGCAATGACGCGCGGCAGAACGTAACGAGCCTGGGTGTGCGTCGTGCCGATCGTGAGTGTGCCGCGGTCGCCGACAGAAACCTCGTCCTTCAGCGACCGAAGCGCGCTCATGTCGTCGACGACGCGCCGCGCAATATTGATGACGTGCTCGCCGGGAGGCGTGATGCCGATAATGCGGTTTCGGGTACGGACGAAAATATTGAAGCCGAGTTCGGCCTCGAGCAATTGGATCTGGCGGCTCACGCCGGGCTGCGATGTATTCAAAGCCTCCGCGGCGGCGGACAGATGATTACCGTGCCGCGTGATCTCAAGTACGTAGCGGAGCTGCTGGAGTTTCATCGACGCCCAGTATATTACTTGGTAATGCAATCATAACATACACCTGCCGTTCGGTAATAGTAATGCCCGTTACCGGCCATAGCCGTAAGGCATGGTGGACGCGGCTTACCCATAGTGGTCTCCTTCCAGTTTCGGCATTGCGCCGGCGAAGCCCGGCGCTCCGACCAAATCGAAACCTTTCCAGGAACGCGTAGACGTGGGAGCCTCGCCAGGCAGCGAGAATGTCTGCAGCGCCCGCGTCAAAGACGTGATCATTGTTTTGCAGAACTGCCGCTAGATGGATCGGTTGACGCCGCCATCGACGACGATCGCCTGGCCGGTAAGGTAGCCCGCCTGCGGGGAGCAAAGAAAAGCGCAAAGGTCACCGATTTCTTTCGGCTGGCCCATGCGGCGGACAGGGATCGTTTCGGCAAAACGCTTGAACTGTTCCTCGACCGATATGCCAAGGCTCTTGGCGCGCGCAGCAAGAATCTCGATAAGCCGATCCGTCATGATCGGTCCCGGCGCGATATTATTCACTGTGATGCCGAACGGCGCGAGATCGGATGCGATCGTCTTCGCCATCACCGTGACGCCGGCGCGAACCGAATCCGAAACGACAAGATCGGTCATCGGTTCTTTAACGCCATAGCCCGTGAGATTGATAATCCGGCCGCGGCCCGATGCCTTCAGCGCCGGCAGCGCCTCCCGGATGAGGCGGACTGCGCTCATCAGGTTCAGCTGATAGGCGATGTCCCAATCCTTGTCGGGCGCTTTATCGAAGGGGCCCGTCGGCGGACCGCCGGCATTGGTCACCAGGATGTCGAGCCCGCCAAGTAACGCGGTTGCCTTCGCAACCAGCCGGCTGACCTCCTCGGGCCTGGAGACGTCGGCGTCCAGGTATCCTTCCGCCTTGATCTCGGCTGCAGTTCCTTCGATTTCTTTCCGGTTTCGCGAGCAGATAAAGACGCGCGCACCTTCGCCAATGAGGGATGTGGCGCAAGCCTTGCCCAATCCCTTGCTGGCTCCGGCGACAAGCGCCCTGCAGCCTTTCAATCCTAGATCCATGAAAACTCGCTGCTGCCCTTTGCGCCGCCTGTCGCACCCAAGCCGAAACTTGTTTGAGGCAATCGGCGCATGCGCGGATATTTCGGCATCGGATTGCCGCCAGCTACTGGACCGGTGATTTAGCCGGGAACCGGAAAAGTCACAAGCGACCGGCGTCCCGGTCGGCACCGAACCGATGCGCAAACTCCACCCAGCCGGGCAAAACACGGCTTCTTGCCAGTCGTGACGCTCTGCGGCATCTTCATTCCGATCCCGCAAGCCGGATGACGTCTCTCGGAGTCGCACATGCAAGCCGTGGAAACCATCGCCTCCCTTGTGCAGCCGGCCCGCGTTCATCGCCGTCTTTATTCCGACCCGGCGATCTTTGAGCTCGAACTGGAACGGATATTCAACGCCGCCTGGATTTATATCGGCCACGAAAGCCAGGTAAAAAATCCCGGCGATTATTTCCGTACCTTCATCGGCCGCAGGCCGGTCGTCCTGGTCCGCGACGCCGAAGGCGAAATCCGCGTCATCCACAATCAATGCGCCCATCGCGGATCGCTCGTGGTCGCCAACGACAAAGGCAACGCGGCCGAATTCCAGTGCTGCTATCACGGCTGGACCTATCATCTCGACGGCCGCCTCAAGGCGGTGCCGCTGCAGCACGGCTATCCGCGAGACTTCGATCCGAAAAATCCGAAAACCGCAATGGTGCAGGTAGCGCGGGTCAAAAGCTATCGCGGTTTCGTCTTCGCGAGCGAAGCCGCGGACGGCCCGGACCTTGAGGACTTCCTCGGCCACATGACGACGTCGCTCGACGACATGATCGATCGCGCGCCGGACGGCGAGATCGAGGTCGCGGGCGGTGTGTTCAAACACGCCTATGACGGCAACTGGAAACTCTATCTCGAAAATCTCTGCGATGCGGCGCATCCGCTGTTCACCCATCGCTCGTCGATCGATGCGGCACAGCAGCAGCCGGACGATGTCCATTCGGACGGCTCGGGCGAGATCGCCATTCGCCAGATGCGCCAGAACGGCGCGCCTTACAGTTTCTGGGAATCACAGGTCGGCATCTGGACCTATCCCAACGGCCACTCCTATCTCGGCGACTATCACGACGACGCCAAACTCGTCGCAGCGCTGCAGGACCCGCTGTTCCGCGATTACATCGCGGCGATGGAAAAGAAGAAGGGCAAGAAAGAAACGCGGCGTATTTTCGAAGTGCGGCGCTGGAACAGCAATGTCTATCCGAACTTGTCCTTCATGAGCCAGTTTCAGCAGCTCCGTGTCGTGCATCCGGTCTCGGTCAACCGCACGGTCGTATACACCTATAATTTCCGCCTGAAGGGCGCGCCGGAGCAAATGTTCCGCAATACGATCAGCTTCGCCAATATCGTCAACGGCACCGGCTCGCTGGTGCTGACCGACGACCTCGAAATCTACAACCGCATTGGCATGGGACTGTCGAGCGAGGGCGCCGAGTGGATCGAGATCGGGCGCGGCCTTGAAAGCGACCTCGCCGACGCCCACGCCGGACGGCGTGGCCAGAATTCGACCAGCGAAATCTATATCCGCAATATGCTCGACGCCTGGCTCGGCTATATGACGAACGCGCCCTGTCCCAGCTCTCCCGCGCAAGCGGGGGAGCATAGGGAGAAGGCGCGCGCGGCTTCGTGACGCCAGCAAATGGGAAAAAAGCCAAAACGCGCCTTACGGTCCGCGGCGGTGCGCGCGCGGCGGCCGATCGTTTCACGCGCCCGCGCGGCCCGCACACCGGCACACCAAGCGCTCGACATCCGTCATTGTGAACAGTTCCTGCTGCATGAAGCGCGGCTGCTCGACGACGGCAAATTCGACGAATGGCTTGCTTTGTTCACGCCCAACGCCTGGTACTGGGTGCCGAGTGAACCCAACCAGGCTGACCCGATCGAGACCGTGTCGCTGATCTACGACGACCGCCGCCTGCTCGAAACCCGGGTGCGGCGGCTTGCCAGCCCGCGCATGTATTCGCAGGAGCCGCGCTCGCGGACGAGTCGCATGGTGGGCAACGTGACGATAGAAGCGACTGATGGCGGTTCCTGCACCGTGCGATCCAAATTCATGATGATCGAATATCGCCGTGAGCAGCAGCGTATTTTCGGCGGCACATCGCTGCACCGGCTGGTTCGCAAGGACGGCCATATCATGATCGCCTGGAAACGCGTCGATCTCGTCAACTGCGACGCACCGATGGACGGGATCACGATCCCGTTCTGATCCCGCCGTTCTATGTGCCCGTCGGCCGATGTAACGCCGTTCGCGTGCGCTGCCGCACCAGCCATTTCGAGCGGCCGGCGATGCCGAGTACCGCGGCACGCAGCGCCGGCGGCCATGTCGTCGGCAGCCCGAGAAAATACGAGATGCGCTGCGTGTGCTCGGTCAACGGCCGTTCCTCGCGTTCCCAGACCTGAAGCCCGGCCTGAACATCGTCTGTCCGCTCAAGATGGACCGCCAACGACAGCGCGTTCATCATTGCGCAGCCGCCACCCTGGCCGATATTCGGCGGCAGCGCATGCGCGGCATCGCCTGTGATCGCGACGCGGCCTGCAGACCAGCGTTTGAGCTTGATCAAATCGAACCGGTCGTAGCGGCCTTGCTCGCCGATCCGGTCGATCAGCGGTTCAAGATGCGGAAACCAGCGCTTCCAGTCGTCCTTGCGGACCGGCACCGCCTTGGCGGTCTCGTCACCGTCGAGCATCGTCAGCGCAATATAAATGTCGGTCTCGCTGCATGGCGTGTAAAGGACCCGGCGCGTGCCCGACCAGTATTCGATCGTTTTGGCGCCGGCATTGTCCGCCCGCTCCGCCTCGGTTTTATCCATGAGGAGGCGCGTACAGCCGTCGACAAGATATTTTCGCTTCGACAACAGCCCGAGCGAATCGCGCAACCGCGAATTGCTGCCATCGGCACCGACAATGAGATCGGCTTTGATGCGCCGGCCATCCGCGAGCACCAGTTCGCCATCGGGCGTCGCACTTGCGGCCGCCGAATTCGTCAGGATCTCGACGCCGGCGCGCGTTGCCACAGCGGCCAGTGCATTGATGACGTTCTGACGCACGATGCTGAAGACGCGGCTGCCCGCCCAGCGGTGCACCGAAATCAGCCGGTCGGCGCCGTCGCGGACCTCGCGCGTATGTGCGAACGGCGCGCCTTTCACGGCGGCCTCGAAAGCTCCCACCGCTTCGAGTACGCGCAAGCCGTTCTCGTAGATGTAAATGCCGGCGCCGGTCGTGCGCAACTGGTCGGCGCGCTCATGCACGCGCACGCTCCAGCCGCGCTGCGCGAGCGCGCAGGCCGCCGTGAGACCGGAAAAACCCGCGCCGACAATCTCGACGTGCCGTTTATTCATGACGATGCGATGCCTGACCTGCCGCGCTCATGGTAACGCGGCTCCGCGAAAAATGGGTAGCTCTTTGATGCCGCGCGCGTATGATGACCGCAATCACGGGGAATGTCCGAACCAGCGGAGAATTTTATGGCCCGCCTGCGCCACTTTGCCGTCTGTGTGAGCGACCTCGACAAGGCCGCGAAGTTTTATGAAGCCGTCTTCGAACTCAAGCGTATCGGGCGCGAGGACCTAGAAATCGGTTCGGCCGTCTATATGAGCGATGGCGTGATCAACCTCGCCTTGCTCAATTTCACCGGCAGCGCCGGAAGCAAGGCCTCGGACCTGAAAAATCCGGGCGGCTTCGTCGGCGCGCACCATTTCGGTTTCCAGGTCGACGATATCGCCGAGACCCAGAAGCGTATCGAAGCCAATGGCGGGAAATTCTTCTTCGATCTCGGCGACGAACGTCACGGCAATTTCGAACGCAAGTTCAAGGACCCCGACGGCGTCATCTTCGACATTTCCAAAAACGGCTGGCAGGGCACCGACGGCTACAGCAAGAAGTAAGTCGTCATCGTCCGCGCAGGCGGATGATCCAGTAACCGCTGTCGCACCGGCAACGCGGGATCGAACGCCCCAAATGGGTATGGCTACCGGACGCTCCTCCTTCGCGGAGCATGACAGGAATGCTTCACATCGCTACTTGATGAACTGATTGGTATAGAGCTCGTCGACCGGGGTTTTCTTCTGGATGATCCCCTTCGCGAGATAAAAGTCTTGCAGTTTGGCAAGGCGATCGGGATCGATCGCGCCGAGATCCTTCTGACCCGGATAGACGAGCTTGTCGTAATAGGTGAAGGCCTCTTTCACCTGGCCTTCCTTACCGGTCCACTCGGGCACGTATTTCACGAAATCGGTCGCCGCCGCCGCCGGATCGTCCATGATGTCCTTCATGCCGTGCAGCGCCGCCTTGACGAAGGCGCGCACCATGTCCGGCTTGTCCTTGATGATCTGGTCGGACGCAGCGATCGCCTGCGCCATGTGCGGGAAAAATTCGTCGGTCGGTATCACCTTTATGGCGACACCCGCGGCCTCGACCGGCGGAATCCAGTCCGGCACTCCGGCCATGCCCGCCGATTTTCCACTGGCTACCATCTGCCACACGCCGACCGGTCCCGCCGCCTGGATATCGACGTCGTCCTTGGTCAGGCCCGCGCTCGCCAGCAAACCCAGCAGCGCATAGAACGTCGTGTCCTGAAACGACATGACGGTAATTGTCTTGCCCTTGAGGTCGGCCGGCTTCTCGATGTGCAAATCCGCACGTACGACGAGTTGCATGAAACCCTTGCCGCCGAACACGGCGACCATCTTCACCGGCACACCGTTCTGCCGGACGACGATGGGTGCGTCCGCGACGATGCCACCAATCGGCACATTGCCGGCGCCAACCTCTTTGGCGACATCGACACCGCCGCGCCCAACCGCGTAGCTCACGTCGAGGCCGGCTTGCGAAAAATAGCCTTTGCCCTTGGCAAGCTGGATCGGCCCGAACGCGGGCAGGATCGGCGGTGCGGGGAACATATAGGTGATCTTCTCGTCGGCCTGCGCCGGAGGCGTCCCGCTCAAAAGGCCAAAACAAAGCGCAAGACCTGCCGCAACCTGCAGCAGACGGTGGGGCACTTCGCACACACGGACGGACATGCGTTAGCTCCTTCATGGGACGGGGGAAGCGTTGAGACTTTGCCGCGACGGTCCCCGCCCTATCGGCGATCCAGGAATTTGTCACTATACTCGACATATCCGGGCGGCGATACGCACGCATTCAGCCCGAACAAACAGCCTCGGCGATCGATTTGTCCAATTCAGCTTTGCCAACCTCCGTTGTACGCCTCGAATACCGCAACGTGACGATGCGGTTCGCGGAAGCCGGCAGGGGCGGCGCGCTCACCGCGGTCAGTGATGTCAGTTTCTCCATCTGCGATGGCGAAGTCGTCTCGCTGATCGGACCGAGCGGCTGCGGCAAAAGCACGCTTCTCAATATCGGCTCCGGCCTTACCGCGCCGAGCGAAGGCGTGGCCTTCGTCGATGGCCAACGCGTCGAAGGGCCGAATGCGCAGGTCGCCTTCATGCTGCAAAAGGATCTGCTGCTGCCGTGGCGCACGGTCGCCGAGAACGTCATGTTCGGCGTTGAAATCCAGGGCTTGCCGCCGCCGGAGCGCAGGGCACGGGCGGATACCTTGCTCGCAAATTTCAAGCTCGCCGAGTTTTCCGGCCATTATCCGCATCAATTGTCGGGCGGCATGCGCCAGCGCGTGGCGCTGGCCCGCACGCTTGCCGTCGACCCGCATGTCTTGCTGCTCGATGAGCCTTTTTCGGCGGTGGACGCGCAGACCCGCATGGTGCTGCAGCGCGACCTCGCCCAGACACTCAAGCAGGCCGGCAAGACCGCATTGCTCATCACTCATGATCTGACGGAAGCGGTGACGCTGTCCGACCGCGTTCTCGTCATGAGCCGGCGGCCGGGCACGATCATCGACGAAATCAGGATCGACATGGCGCAGCGCGACAATCCTATTGCGCGGCGTCACGACCCCAAAGCGAACGAATACGTTACGCGGCTCATGGATCGTCTCGACATCGCCCATACCTCGCTGGAACAAGCGGGAGGCGCGGCATGAGGAGCGACGCAAATGCCTCGCTGTTGCGCAACGGGACGGCGGCGAGCGTGGCGCTGCTCGTCATTTTCCTTGCGGCGTGGCAATGGGGACCCGGGCTGCTCGGTATCCCGTCCTTTATCGTGCCTCCACTCTCCATGGTGGCGGTCGAATTCGTCCATGCGTGGCAGTTCGACCATCTTTTGCTGCACACCGCCGTCACCTTTGCCGAAGTACTGGCCGGCTTCGTTCTCGGCAGTCTCCTGGGCGCGGTCTTCGGTTATCTGCTCGGCATGTCGCCGACGGCCGAGTTCGCGCTGTCGCCCTACATCCTGGCATTGCAGATCGCACCGAAGGTCGCTTTTGCGCCGCTGTTTATCCTGTGGATGGGTTTTACGGTTTATCCGAAAATCCTCGTCGCCATCCTGATCGTGTTCTTTCCGGTCATGGTCAACGTGCTCACGGCTGTGCGCAATATCGATCCCGATCTCATCAATCTCGCCCGCGCTTTCAAGGCGACGCGCGCACAGATATTCTGGAAGATCGAGTTTCCGGCCTCGCTGCCGCCGATGTTTGCCGGGCTGCGCATTGGCGCGACGCTCGCGGTCGTTGGCGTCGTGGTCGGCGAACTCGTCGGCGGCAATATCGGACTCGGTTACCTCTTGAGCTTCGGCGAAGGTCAGGCCGATACGCCCATGGTGTTCGTCTCGATCGTGATGCTCACCGTCGTCGGCTGCGTCGCCTATATCGGCGTCATCCTCGTCGAACGGCGGGTGCTTCATTACCTGCCGGGACGGCCGCTCGGCGGGAATATCTAGTGGCTGTCCTTCGGAAAATGCTCGGCGTGCCAGTCGGCTTCCAAATTCGGATTGATCTTGCCGTCAATCACGAACACGCCCGGCGCGCCTTCGGCGACCCACTCTTTTACCGGCTGTAGATCGGCGAGCGTGCGCACCGTCGCGCCGCGCGCGCCGTAACCACGGGCGATCGCGGCGAAATCCGTTTCGGGAAACCGCACGATGTCGACCGAAAAACCTTGCCGGCCGAAATAGTGTACCTCGGCCGCATAAGAACTGTCGTTGTAGACCAGGATGCACATGCGCAGGTCCAGACGGATCGCGGTCTCGAGATCCGCAATCGACATCATGAAGCCGCCGTCGCCGGCGCCGAGCACCGCCAATTTTCCCGGGTTCGCAAGCGCAAGGCCGATGGCCGACGGAAGACCGAGACCTACCGACTGGAACGAGTGACTGAGGCAAGATGCGCGTGCGTCCGGCACCCGCAGATAGCGCGGCACCCAGCCGCAAAAGTGACCAGAATCCGAAGCGACGACACGATCCGACGGCAGGATGGCGTCGACAGCTTTGCTGAGCATGCGCGGATCGATGTATTGCGTGCTTGATTCATCCGGATGCGGAAAGTGGTGATTATCGCCCGCCACGATGCGTTCACGTGTTGCGCTATTGCGGCGCCCGGCTTTGACGCCCGGATCGAGCGCCGCCAGCAAGGCCTCGGCTGTCGCTCCCGCATCGCCATGCAACGCGTATTGAACCGGCATCTGATAGCCGAGCTTGGGCATATCGATATCGACTTGCGCAACCACGGCGCCAGGCGCGATCAGCTTGCCCTTCTTGGTGGTCCATTGCGTAAAGCTTGCGCCGAATCCGAGAATGAAATCGCTCTCCGCGATAAGTTCATCGGCCGCGGGCGAAGAAAAGCCGCCGCTGATTCCGACCGACCAGGGATTGCCGGCGAAGAGTCCATGACCGCACACCGACGTCGCGAGCAGCGCACCGACGCGATCGGCAAGCGCGACCAGGGCTTCTTCGGCGCCGGAAATCACGGCGCCGCGGCCGCCAAGAATCAAAGGACGCTTTGCCTTCGCCAGCGCCTCCGCCAGGCGTTCGACGGCTCGGGGATCAGGATGCAAGCGGCCGGGCGCCGGCGGCAACACGAGCGGCGGCAGGTTGGAGGCGAACGGCGCATTTTGCACGTCGAGCGGCATGCTCAAGACCACGGTCTGCCGGTCGCGCAAGGCGCGGGTGACGGCACGCAACGTATCTTCACGCGCGGAATTCGGCGTATGCAGCCGCTCCGATACCGCGCCGACCGCGCGCACCATTTCGGCTTGCTCGATGTAGAAATTGTTCTTCACCGCGCCGGTCGGCACATCGCCTGCCAGCACGACGAGCGGCGTCCGGCTTTTGGCGGCCTCGGCGATGCCGGTCAGCGCGTTGGTCAAACCCGGGCCGGAATGCACGCTGACCAGCGTTAATTCGCCGGTCGCCTTGGCATAGGCGTCGCCCATGCTGGCCGCATTGCATTCGTGGCGGGCCGAGATCAGTTCGACGCCGGCCTCGACCAGCGCATGGGACACCTTGAAATTGGCGGTGCCGAGCAGGCCGAAACAGCGGCGCGCGCCGTAACCGGCAAGATCGCCCGCGATGACAGCAGCGACCGTCGGGTTGCCGCTCATGTGCTCTTCCTTTTCATGCGATTCCGACAAAACCCCAAGCAATACAAGGTCATAATACACCGGACGGGATCGGCCGGAAGCGCCGAAGCCTCTCCTCCTCGGCCGTGGCTCAGCCGCGTGAAAGTGGAGGATAAACCTTCAAGCCTAAATGTTTAAGCTTGAAATATCATGGGAGCGCTGCCATCATCCCCGGGCTTCGAGCAGAATTGGCGGCGGCGCATGAAGATTGCGTGCCTTGGCGGCGGTCCGGCGGGCCTTTATTTCGCGATCAGCATGAAGCTGCGCGATGCCTCCCACGATATCACCGTGTTCGAGCGTAACCGGCCGGATGACACGTTCGGCTGGGGCGTCGTCTTCTCCGAAGAAACATTCGACAACATCGTTGCCAACGATCCCCTGAGCGCGGATGCGATCCGCTCCCACTTTGCTTATTGGGACGACATCGCTGTTCATTATGGCGGCCAGAAGATCGTATCGACCGGCCATGGCTTTTCCGGAATCGCGCGCAAGCAATTGCTCATGCTGCTTCAGCAGCGCGCGCGCGAACTGAATGTCGATCTCCGTTTCCAGGCCGAGGTGGCGAGCGCCGGCGAATTGGCAAAGACCCATGATCTTGTGGTTGCGGCGGATGGGCTGAATTCAAGAACGCGCGCTGAATTCGCGCAGGAATTCAGGCCCGCCATCGATACCCGCAAGAACAAGTTCGTCTGGCTCGGCACGCATCAGAAATTCAACGACGCCTTCACGTTCATCTTCGAAGAAACCGGGCACGGCTGGATCTGGGCGCATGCCTACCAGTTCGACGCCGACACCGCGACGTTCATCGTCGAGTGCTCGGAAGAGACGTGGCAGAAATTCGGCTTCGGCGCGATGAGCCAGGATGAATCGTGCCGCACCTGCGAGCGCATTTTTGCCAAAAATCTCGGCGGCCATCATTTGATCTCGAATGCGTCGCACATCCGCGGCTCGGCGTGGCTGAATTTTCCGCGCGTGCTTTGCGAGAAGTGGTCGTACCGCAACATCGTGCTGATGGGCGACGCCGCCGCCACGGCTCATTTTTCCATCGGTTCGGGAACCAAGCTTGCGATGGAGAGCGCGGTCTCCATGGCGAACTATCTCCACAGCGAGCCGACCATGCAGGCGGCATTCGCAAAATACGAAGACGCCCGCCGCACCGAAGTGCTGCGGCTGCAATCAGCAGCGCGAAATTCGATGGAATGGTTCGAGGACGTCGAGCGCTATCTGCATCTCGATCCGGTGCAGTTCAACTATTCGCTGCTGACGCGCTCGCAGCGCATCAGCCACGAGAATTTGCGGCTGCGCGACAGAAACTGGCTCGAGGGCGCCGAAGCATGGTTCCAGCGCCTTGCCGGCGCCGGCGACAACATCGTCCGGCGGCCGATGTTCGCGCCGTTCAAGCTGCGCGGCATGCGACTCAAGAACCGTGTCGTGGTTTCGCCCATGGCGCAATACAAAGCCGTCGATGGCTGTCCGACCGATTGGCATCTCGTGCATTACGGCGAACGCGCCAAAGGCGGCGCCGGTCTCGTCTGCATCGAAATGACCTGCGTCAGCCCCGAAGGCCGCATCACGCCGGGCTGCACCGGCCTATACGCTCCGGCACACGAGGCGGCGTGGAAGCGCATCGTCGATTTCGTCCACGCCGAAACCGACGCGAAAATCTGCTGCCAGATCGGGCATTCCGGCGCCAAGGGATCGACCCAGCTCGGCTGGGAAGAAATGGACGCGCCGCTGAAGCACGGCAACTGGCCCGTCATGTCGGCGTCGGCGAGCGCCTGGTCGGGGCGCAACCAGCACGCCCGCGCGATGGACCGTGCCGACATGAATCGCGTCCGGGACCAATTTATTGCTGCAGCCGGAATGGCGGCGCGCTGCAACTTCGACATGCTCGAAATCCATTGCGCGCACGGTTATCTCCTTTCGTCTTTCATCACGCCGCTGACAAACTGGCGTACCGATGAATACGGCGGCTCGCTCGAAAACCGCATGCGTTATCCGCTGGAAATCTTTCATGCGGTGCGCGCGGTGTGGCCGGCGGAAAAGCCGATTTCGGTGCGCATCTCCGCCAACGATTGGGTTGGCGCCGAAGGCATCGAGCCGCAGGACGCGGTGGCGATCAGCCGTATCTTGCAGGAGGCGGGCGTCGACATCTGCGACGTGTCGGCGGGCCAGACCTCGATCGACGCGCATCCGGTCTATGGCCGCATGTTCCAGACGCCGTTCTCCGACCGCATTCGCAACGAGACCGGCATGGCGACGATGGCGGTCGGCAACATTTTCGAGCCGGATCACGTCAATTCGATCCTGATGGCGGGTCGCGCCGACCTCGTGTGCCTGGCGCGGCCGCATCTCGCCGATCCGTACTGGACATTGCATGCGGCCGCAAAACTCGGCGACCGCGGCGAAACGTGGCCGCAGCCCTATTACGCGGGCCGCGATCAGCTTTATCGGCTTTCAGGCGGCGGCGAGCCCGCAACAACGGCGGTATGACAATGACAAATCTTGCAGGCAAGCATGCTCTTGTAACTGGAGGCGGCACCGGCATCGGCGCTGCAATCGCCTACGCTCTGGCGGCGGCCGGGGCGAACGTCACGATCTGCGGGCGGCGTATGGAGGAACTCGAATTCACCGCAGAGCGCCACGAGAATATCCATGCGCAAGCAGCCGACGTGACGGATGAGACATCGATCGGCAAGCTCTACAGCCAGGCGCAAAAGGCGCGCGGCAAATTCGATATCGTCGTTGCCAATGCCGGAATGGCGGAGAGCGCACCCGCCGAGAAGATTTCCCGTGATCTGTGGACCAAAATCCTCGAGGTCAATCTCACCGGCGCGTTTCTGTCGGTTCAGCCGGCGCTCACCACAATGCGCGAGAAGAAATGGGGGCGCATCATCTTCATCGCCTCGACAGCGGGCCTGAAGGGTTACGCCTATGTCGCGCCTTACGTCGCCGCCAAGCACGGCGTCGTCGGACTGGCGCGCGCGCTGGCCGTCGAAACGGCAAAGGCTGGCATTACGGTAAATGCCATCTGCCCGGGCTTTACCGAAACGTCGCTCCTCGACCGCGCGGTCGACCGCATCGCCGCAACGACGAAAGTCAGCGAAGCCGAGGCCCGCACGATGCTCGAGGCAAATAATCCGCAAGGGCGCTTCATGCAGCCGCAGGAGATCGCCGATACGGTGCTGTGGCTGTGTGCCGAAAACAGCGCCGGCGTCACCGGCCAGGCCATCTCGGTATCCGGAGGCGAGACGTGGTGAGCAGCGCCCTCCCCGCCTCGCGTCCCGTGAATGGCAGCAAGGCGCGGCTGCGGCTTTGGATCAGGCTTCTCCGCGCCAGCCGCCTTATCGAAGGCGTGGCGCGCGAGCGCCTGAAATCGCAATTCAACGCGACCTTGCCGCGTTTCGACGTGATGGCGGCGCTCTACCGCAAGCCTGACGGCATGCTGATGAGCGAGATTTCACGTTTCCTCATGGTGTCGAACGGCAATGTCACCGGCATCGTCGACCGGCTCGTCTCCGAAGGCATCGTGGTCCGTTCGCAGCGCGACGGTGACCGCCGGACGTCCTTCATAAGACTCACCCGCAAGGGTCATGCCGCATTCGCCGAGATGGCCGCGGCGCATGAACGCTGGGTCGACGAACTTCTCGGCAGCGTCTCCATGCGCGATGCCGAACACTTGTCGGCCAAGCTGAAATCGTTCCGCAGCGACTGGGAGGGCGAAGCATGACCACAATGGCCGCCTTGAAACCGGTGAATTTCCTTTGGCGCATGGACGGCGCCGTCGCGGTGATTCAGCTCAACCGGCCCGACCGGAAAAATCCACTCACTTTCGAATCCTACGCCGAACTCCGCGACACGTTTCGCGCCCTGCCCTACGCCGAGGACGTCAAAGCTGTGGTCTTCCTGCCCAATGGCGGCAATTTCTGCTCGGGCGGCGACGTGCATGACATCATCGGCCCGCTGGTCGCCATGGATATGAAGGAGCTATTGGCCTTCACGCGCATGACCGGTGACTTCGTCAAGGCGATGCTTCATTGCGGCAAGCCGGTCATTTCCGCGGTCGACGGCGTGGCTGTCGGCGCTGGCGCGATTATCGCCATGGCGTCGGATATCCGCATCGCGACGCCGCAAGCGCAGACCGCATTCCTGTTCAATCGTGTCGGTCTTGCCGGTTGCGACATGGGCGCATGCGCAATTCTTCCACGGATCATCGGCCAGGGCCGCGCCGCCGAACTTCTCTATACCGGCCGCGCAATGACCGCTCAGGAAGGTGAAGCCTGGGGTTTCTTCAACAGGCTCGTCGTCGCCGGCGCACTCGAACAAGAGGCGCTGACGCTCGCTCGCCGGATCGCGTCGGGGCCCGCCTTTGCCAACGGCGTTACAAAAACCCAGCTCAATCAGGAATGGTCGATGAGCCTCGATCAGGCCATCGAGGCCGAAGCGCAGGCGCAGGCGATTTGCATGCAGACGAAAGACTTCGAGCGCGCCTATCGGGCCTTCGTCGCCAAGCAGAAACCCGTATTTGAGGGCGATTAGTGGCAGATAGGTCCTTCCTGAACTGGCCGTTCTTCACCGATCGCCATCGGGCGCTTGCGGAGGCGATCGAGCGCTGGAGCGCCGCGAACCTCCCGGTCGCGCATGACGACGTCGATACGGCCTGCCGCGATCTCGTGCAAAAACTCGGCCGCGACGGTTTCCTCGCGGCCACTGCACCGGGTCCCGGCGTGCCGTCGCCGCTCGATGTGCGAACGCTCTGCCTCATCCGCGAGACGTTGGCGCGGCATGACGGGCTCGCCGACTTCGCGTTTGCCATGCAAGGGCTCGGCGCCGGCCCGATCAGTCTGTTCGGCACCGACGAGCAACGCGGCTGGCTCAAGCTCACGCGATCTGGCGAAGCGATTGCCGCCTTCGCTCTCACCGAACAGAAATCCGGATCTGACGTCGCCAACATTGCGATGACCGCGACACGCAACGGCGATAGCTACATTCTTGACGGCGAGAAAACGTGGATTTCAAACGGCGGCATTGCCGATTTCTACGTCGTCTTCGCGCGGACCGGCGAAGGTCCGGGTCAAAGGGACTCTCCACTTTTATGGTCCCTTCCGATTTGTCTGGCTTTTCCGTTGCCGAGCGCATTGACGTGATTGCGCCGCATCCGCTGGCGCGATTGAAGTTCGATGGTGCGCGCGTACCGGCGTCCGCGATGATCGGTGCGCCCGGCGAAGGCTTCAAGATCGCCATGTCAACACTCGACATCTTTCGCGCGACCGTCGGCGCAGCCGCGCTCGGCTTTGCACGGCGCGCTCTCGATGAAACCGTCAAGCGTGCGCGCACGCGCGAACTCTTTGGCGGGCCACTGGCCGATCTGCAGATGGTGCAGGGCTACATCGCCGAAATGGCGGTCGATGTCGATGCGGCGGCGCTACTCGTCTATCGTGCCGCCTGGGCCAAGGACAACGGCGCGCCGCGCGTGACGCGTGAGGCGGCGATGGCAAAGCTTTTCGCGACCGATCGCGCGCAGGACGTCGTCGACAAGGCCGTGCAGCTTCACGGCGGTGATGGCGTACGCCGCGGCAACATTGTCGAGCGGCTCTATCGCGAAATCCGGGCGCTGCGAATCTACGAAGGCGCGTCCGAAGTCCAAAAGATCGTCATCGCGCGGCAAACACTTTCCGGAGCATGATCATGGTTGGGCAACCGCTTGGCCGTACGGCGCACACCGACACTTTCACCCGCGATAATCTGCCGCCGGCGCAGCAATGGCCGCAAATTCCGCTCGGCGGCTTCGATTATCCGGATGAGCTCAATATCGGAGTCGAGCTGACCGACCGCATGGTGTCCCGCGGGTTCGGCGATCACGTCGCGCTGATCGGCAACGGCCGGCGCCGTACCTACAAGGAACTCTCCGACTGGACCAACCGTATCGCCCACGCGCTGGTCGAGGATTTCGGCGTCGAGCCCGGTAACCGCATCCTCATCCGCGCGGCGAATAATCCGGCGCTCGTGGCGTGCTGGCTTGCGGCGACGAAGGCCGGCGCAGTTGTCGTCAACACCATGCCGATGCTGCGCGCCGGCGAGCTCGGCAAGATTGTCGACAAGGCCGAAATCACGCTCGCCCTTTGCGACACCAGGTTGATGGACGAACTCGCCGCCTGCGCCAAGACCAGCAAGTTCCTCAAGCAGGTCATCGGTTTCGATGGCACCGCCAACCACGACGCCGAACTCGACCGCATCGCGCTCAGCAAGAGCGTGACTTTCGATGCCGTAAAAACCGGATGTGACGATGTTGCGCTGCTGGGCTTCACATCCGGCACCACGGGCGAGCCCAAGGCAACCATACACTTTCATCGCGATCTCCTCATCATCGCCGATGGCTATGCCCGGGAGATTTTGGGCGTTACGCCGGACGACATTTTTGTCGGCTCGCCGCCGCTTGCCTTCACGTTCGGGCTCGGTGGACTGGCGATCTTCCCGCTGCGCTTCGGCGCCACGGCAACGCTTCTGGAAAATGCCTCGCCCGCCAACATGATCGAAATCATCGAGACCTATAAGGCGACGATCTCGTTCACCGCGCCGACTGCCTACCGCGCCATGCTGGCTGCGATGCACGAGGGCGCGGATCTGTCGTCGCTGCGTGCCGCCGTGTCGGCCGGTGAGACCCTGCCCGCGCCCGTATTCAAGGATTGGATCGCAAAGACCGGCAAACCCATCCTCGACGGCATCGGGTCGACCGAAATGCTGCACATTTTTATTTCCAACCGGCTCGACGACGCGGCGCCGGCCTCCACCGGCAAGCCGGTCGTCGGCTACGAGGCCAAGATCGTTGGCGACGACATGAAAGAAAAGCCGCGCGGCGAGGTCGGCCGGCTCGCGGTGCGTGGACCGACCGGCTGCCGTTACCTCGCCGACAAACGGCAGAGCGCCTACGTGTCGGACGGCTGGAATCTGACCGGCGACTCGTTTTCGCAAGATGCCGATGGCTATTTTCATTTTGCCGCGCGCAGCGACGACATGATCATCTCGGCCGGTTACAACATCGCCGGCCCTGAAGTGGAGGCGGCGCTCCTGTCACATTCCGATGTCAAGGAATGTGCGGTGATCGGCGCCCCGGACGAAGGACGCGGCCAGATCGTCGAGGCGCATGTTGTCCTCAAGGACGGCGTCATCGCCGGTGTCGATACCGCCAAGCGGCTGCAAGATCATGTCAAGGCGACGATCGCGCCCTTCAAATATCCGCGGTCGGTGAAATTCGTCGACGCACTGCCGAAAACGCAGACCGGAAAAATCCAGCGCTTCCGCCTGCGATCCGGCGCGACCTGAGCGAAATTGGACCCGAGACCAGACCCATGACACAACCGCACGAATTTCTTCATCCGCGAGAATGGAAAAAGCCGAAAGGCTATGCCAACGGCATCGTAGCCGAAGGCCGCACAGTTTTTCTCGCCGGCCAGGTCGGCTGGAATTCCGAGCAGCGTTTCGACAGCCAGGATTTTGTCGCGCAAGTGCGACAGGCGCTCGCAAATATCGTCACCCTGGTTCGCGAGGGAGGCGGCGATGTCGAACACATCACGCGCCTGACCTGGTTCGTCGTCGACAAAAGGGAATATCTGTCGCGGCTATCTGAGCTGGGACAGGCCTATCGCGCCGTGATGGGTAAGCATTTTCCCGTCATGACGCTGGTGCAGGTCGTGGCGCTTGTCGAGGACGAGGCCAGGGTCGAAATCGAGGCCACAGCCGTGGTGCCGGGCAGAAGCAAGACCGCGATACCACGTTGACACCCCGTCGAATTTATACGGATTCGATAACCGCTCTCGAACGTCGTCCGATCAGATGCCGGCGATCACGGCATGGGGTCACCGGCCGGGAAAGAATCGCTGCTCGTTCGTCCATTCGGAAAATTTATTGTCCATCACCCAGCCGGAGACCGGACTTGCTGGCTGGCCAGCTCGTCGTGGCGCGCAATCCATACATCGGGAAAGCCACGAATATATTTCAGGATGCGATCGATCTGCGCCGCCATCAGCGGGCGTCCGCCGAAATGGCAATGCACCGTCACGTTGAGAAAGGCCATGGGCTCGTTGGTATAGAGATAATCGAAGGTGTCCTTGTAGACATCATACCAGTCTCGCGTGCTTAGCCGCAGCACGCGATGGTCCGCGAAGTCGGAGTGCGGCAGCGCGACAACAGTGCCGCTCCTGGTTTCGATGCAAAACGGCAGATCGATATTGTTGTAGTCGCCGTACCAGAGAAATCCCGCTTCGGCGACAAGCTCCTCGGTATGGGCCGTAGGCGCGAGGACCGGGCTGATCCAGCCCTTCGGGGGCGCCCCCGTCAGCTTCTTGAATAC
The DNA here is from genome assembly GCA_963808205.1 of uncultured Alphaproteobacteria bacterium. Classification (GTDB taxonomy): domain Bacteria; phylum Pseudomonadota; class Alphaproteobacteria; order Rhizobiales; family Xanthobacteraceae; genus BOG-931. The sequence goes on along the minus strand of CAWEER010000003.1, from coordinate 115,061 downwards.
ATCGACGCATTTGCCGATCATCGCGCGCTCTTCGTCCGGGCTGAGATAGGCCATCAGCGCATCCTGGGTGTAGGAGTGCGCCGCGATTTCGTGTCCCGACCGCAGTATCTGTTCGACGGCGCGCGGCGCAATCTCCATCGACTGGGCATTCGCGCAGAAGGTGGCGGTAACGCCGTTGGCGTTGAGGATTTTCAGGAGCCGCCACACGCCGGTGCGGCTGCCGTAACGGCCCCAGCTCATGGCCGCACGATCGTGCGTGCCCGGTTTGGCGCCGTCGTTTGCACCGAGAATGGCGGGCCCTTGTCGTCAGACCAGTTTTCCAGCAGGCAGGTCATGACACCGCAATGCGGGCATTGTTCGGCCAGACGAGGGTCTTATTCTTTTTGACCGGACTGTTCATCCCGCATATTCCTTCTTGTGTTGACGGATCAGCCGTTCGAGAAATTCTGATGCCAGCGTAACAGCCGCCGCTCGACGACGGTAACGCCGAGATCCAGGAGCAACGCCGCGATGGTCAGCACAACAATTCCGGCCATCACGGATCGATATCGAACACACCTTCCGCCTGCTCAATGAGGTAGCCAATACCCGCAGCCGAACCGAGATATTCGCCAATCACCGCGCCGACGAATGCCATGCCGACGGCGTTGTGCAAACTCGAGAACACCCAGCTCATCGCCGAAGGGATGTAAACGTAACGGACCAGTTGCGCGCGGCTGGCGCCGAGGATGCGGCTATTGTCGATGGTGATCCGGCTCACCTCGCGAATGCCCTGTACCACATTGAAAAAGGTGATGAAGAATACCAGCGTAACCCCGAGCGCAATCTTCGACCAGACGCCGAGGCCGAACCAGACGGCAAAGATCGGGGCCAGAACGACGCGCGGCATGGCATTGAAGGCCTTGAGAAACGGATCGGACACGACCGCGACAAAGGGATTGAGCGCCAGAACCAGTCCGCAAACAACGCCGAGCCCCGCCCCGATCACAAAAGACATCGCCGTTTCAAACAGCGTTACCCCGAGATGATAATAGATCTTCCCGGAAAAGACCCATTGCGAGAGCGTTTTGGCGATCGCGATCGGTTCGCCGATTATGAGCTTCGGCAAGAAGCCGAAGGTGACGCTGTAGTGCCAGAGCAAGAGCCCGACGCAGAAAATTGCGATGCGAGCGGACCACACCAGAGGCCGGGAGAATTCCTTATTCATTGTTGCCCGCTCGCATGGCCACGGCGATAGCCCTTGAGAACCTCGGCTTTCAGCGCACTCCATATCTTGGCGTGAATTTCGGCGTAATGCGGAGAATGTACGAGCTCGGTAACGTCGCGCGGCCGTGGAATATCGACGCTGAAATCCGCAACCGGCGAAGCTCCCGGCCCGGCACTGAGGACGACGACACGGTCGGCAAGACAAATGGCCTCTTCAAGGTCGTGCGTCACGAAAATAACCGTGCGGCGGTCGGCCGCCCAAATATCCAGAAGCTCGTTTTCCATCAACTGGCGGGTCTGCACATCGAGCGCGCTGAACGGCTCGTCCATCAGAAGAATTTTAGGATCCATGATCATCATTTGCGCCAGAGCGACGCGTTTGCGCATGCCGCCGGACAATTGATGCAGAAACCGGTCGCCAAAGCCGCCGAACCGACGCGCACCAGCCATTCTTCAGCGCGAATTCAAGGCGTCCGCCTTGGGCAGACGACGAAATTTCAGCCCGAGCGCGATATTGTCACGCGCCATGAGCCACGGCAGCAAGGCCTCGCTCTGGAACATGTACCCGATGCCGTCCGCAATACCGGCGACCGAGCGTCCGAAAATCTGCACATCGCCGCTGGTCGGGTTGAGAATGCCGGCAACGAATTCAGAAGCGTCGACTTGCCACAACCGGTCGGCCCGACGACCGCAACGAACTCACCGTCCCGGAAATCCAGATTGACGTTTTTGACGGCAGGATAGCGGGTTCCGTCGTTGCCACGGAATTCAACGCCGACATTACGGAACGCAACCGCGGCCCGGTCGTTGTTTGCCGGCATGCCGGCGGCTACGCCAGTTGCGATTGTCTGGCTCACTGGCCCGCCGTCTGCGCCCTTTCAAGAAACGAATTATCGAACGTCCGCGACAGGTCGATTTTCGCTCCTTTCAGCGAATCGTCCGATGCCGATACGATCCTGAGGACATTCTGCGCCATCGCCATCGAGACGCGGCCGTCTTTGGAGAACTGCCCGCGGTTTTTCTCCACGACGGTCCGATAAAGCGCGCGGTCGCTTCCATAATATTCGGGGGGAACAGTGTCGACGATCTGATCGGTCGATGCATCGGCGATCCATTTCAATGCGGCATTGATTGCATTGGCGAAGGCCTGGGCGGTATTCGGATTTTTACGGATAAAATCGGTCGACATATAGAACGCTGATGCGGCATAGGGACCAGAATAGAGTTCATCGAGGTCCTTTTGCTTTCTAGTATCGATGATGTCGGTCATCGCATCGTCGCGCTCGAGCGTCGAGATCACGGGGTCGAAATTCGCCATTCCGTCCAGTTGACCCGATGTCATCGCTGCGGCGGCCCGCTCGCCGCCGCCGACCCCAATCACCGCAACGTCGCTGAGCGTGAGGCCCCCTTTCGCAAGCAACAGACCGAGACCGACCGCGCTCGCGGAGCCGGGCGCCGTCACGCCGAATTTTAGACCCTTGAGGTCCGCCGGGCCGTGATATTTCGCCGCGAGTTCCTTGCGCAAACCCACCACCAGCCCAAATGAAAAATCCTGCAGAGCAATGACCGTGATGTTCACGTCCTTGGCCTGCATGAAAATCGTGTGCTCATAGGCTCCGCACACGACATCCGCGCTGCCGCCGACCAGCGCCTGCAACGCTTTGGCGCCACCACCGAAGTCGCTGATTTCGACATCGAGCCCTTCTTTTTTGAAATAGCCAAGACGCTCCGCGATCGTCAGCGGCAAATAGGCGATCAGCGTCTTGGTGCCGACTGCAAGATTGAGCGTAGGCTTTTCAGGCTTGACGGTCGCGGCAGACAAGGACGTCGCGGCCGTAACGGCGATGAGCGCCGCGAAAATGCCAGCAAGAACACGCATGTCGAACCTCCCGTAACTTTCATGTCGTTTCGGCTTTTGACCGCCGATAAGAATGATCTGGAGCGTTGCGCTCGTTGAAGTGATGAGCCGGTTATTTGGCCCACAGCCGTTTGCTGGCAATGCGCGCGCCCTCGACCAATGAGGCGAATTTCGCCCATACGATCGAAGGATGCACCTCGTTCGAACCGGCAAAAGACGCGAAACCGCAGTCGGCGCTGGCAATCACACGCTCACGGCCAACGACATCGGCGAACCGGCCGATACGCTGCGCCACCAGTTCCGGGTGTTCGACCAAAACCGTCGATTGGGTAATGACGCCGGGCAGCAGCACCTTATCGTCCGGCAATTTCGCCCGCTTCCACTCCTCCGTTTCGTGCTCATGCCGGGGGTTTGCCGCTTCAAACGTATAGCCGGCGGCGCGAACTTTCAGAATGATATCGATAATGTCCTTAAGCTCCATGTCATGGATGCGAGGGCCCATGTTCACGCTGTAGCAGGTGTGAAAGCGGATTTTGTCCGCAGGGATGCCGGCAATTGCGGCGTTGAGGGCTTCCACGCGCATTTCGGCCCACTTGCGACAGTCCGCGATACTCAGATCCGGCCGGGTGATGTAATAGGTGACCAGAAACGGATCGTCGATCTGAAGGAGGAACCCGGCATCGACGATCGCCTTATATTCTTCGCGCATCGCTTCTGCGATCGCAAAAACATAAGCCTCCGGCGTCGGATAGTATTCGTTGGGCGTTGTCGTCTCGATATTGGAAGGTGCAATCGCGGGCACGAACGCTTCCGTCGCTTTGAGTCCCTTCATCGCCGTCTTGAGAATTTCGAGGTCGGATTTCAGCTGATCGTGGCCCTTATACGTTATGGGCCCGGTGCAGACCATGAGCGCACGCCGGCGCCGGGCGCTCACCTGTTCGGCCACCGTTGACTGGTAATATTCTGGAAAATCCTTGGTCTCGCGCGTGTTGGAAAACGGGCTTGGCCGCACACCCTGACGGGTTTCGAGGCCGGAAAGACGTTGTGTCGCGTAGGTGATGAAGCTCGGCTTTCCCATCTCACCGTCGCTTACGACATCAAGGCCCGCACCCACCTGTTGCCTGACGCTGTCCGAGACGGCTCTCTGCACGCGCTCCGCATACGCCCTTTCATCGACCGGCTTGCCATCCAGTTTCTGCAGCATCATTTCGAAAAGATCGTCAGGCCGCGGCAGGCTGCCGACATGCGTGGTCAATATGCGATCAACGCTGAGCTTCATCGTTTCATCCCATGGTTTTTATGCGAGACATCGGCGCGCCGCTTTCGATTTTCGAACTCGGGAGCCGTGCTGCGGATTATTGAGGCGTGCGTGAGGTGCGATTGGCCGGTTTCCATATGCAGTATCGCATTCCCTCTTGATGTGCAGCAAGCACAAGCCTGCAACCCTCTTCCGCTTGCCGCGCTGGGCGGAAAGCCCGGCTCCTTTATCTTGCGCGCTTGAAAGCAGCTTCCTGGTTGCTGATACTGACGGCGGGAAGAAACGCCGCGTCTTTCTCCGACGAGCGCCTCACGGCGATCGTTGGACAAGGGAGGAAAGAGCCATGATGAGAAAAGTGCTGCCGGTTTTCCTGCTTTTTGGCCTCATCTGGCTCCTTACGTTTTCGACGGCCGTCCGGGCACAGACCGATTTTCCGTCGCGGCCGATCAAGATGGTCGTCCCTTTTCCTCCCGGAGGCGGAATTGACGTGACCGCGCGGATCGCGGCGCAGGCACTGACGGACATACTCGGTCAGCAGGTTATCGTGCAGAATCAGGGCGGCGCGGGCGGCGCGATCGCGACCGATTCCGTCGTGAAGGCTAACCCGGATGGCTACACTCTGCTTTATCACTCCACGACAGGCATCGTTCACGCGGCCGTCACCGAGAATCTGCCTTACGACTGGATGCGCGACCTGGCGCCGGTCTCAATCGTCACGCGGTTTGCCCCGGTGATGATTGTGTCGCCGACGCTTCCGGTCAAGGATCTGAAGGAATTCATTGCGCTGCTGAAGGCTAATCCAGGAAAGTACAGCTTTGCGTCATCGGGAAAAGGCACCGCGGTGCATTTGGCCGAGGTGCTGTTCATGCAAAAAGCCGGTGTCGACATGATTTATGTCACATATCACGGCACCGCCGCGGCTATGCCGGATCTCCTCGCCGGCCGTGTCGCCATGATGATCGACGGTGTCCCGGTTCAGACGGAGAACATCCGACACGGCACGGTGCGCGCTCTCGCGGTGACGACCAGCGCGCGCTCACCATCCATTCCGAATATTCCAACGATGAAAGAGGAAGGCCTTGATTACGAGGTTCCGTTTTGGACCGCGATCTACGCACCCATCCAGACCCCAAAACCGATTATCGACATGCTCGCGGCCGCTATCGGTAAGGCCATGCGAGACCCGGCGGTCGTCAAGCGTCTCGCCGACGTCGGAACGGAAGCAGTCGGCTCCGGCCCGGCCGCGCTTGACGTTTTGACCCATCAGCAATTCGATCTTTATCACGGCATCGTGCAGAACGATAAATCATTGCTGGGAGCGCAATAGAAGCATGGCCGATGCCATGATCAACACCGGACTAACCTTGCACTTGTAACCTGATCCCGTTGCCAGATGCCGACCTTTTAAGCAGTGCCGCGGCGCCTCATGTCGCCGGCCGGAAAGCTACGCATCGTTACGAGCTTACGTTCTAGGTCGTGAACGTGTCCGCCGATTTCAGCGCGCTTCAATCTGAGGGCTGTAATGACATGCGGTTCGGCCGTCGCCAGAATGTGGGCTGGCGTCCGTCATTATTCTTGTGGCGTTTGCGCCATAATACCGGGAGTTTCTCAAATTTGGGGCGCCCTCCCCGATTTAGAGGCCCACAACCTCAATGATCTCGGGCTCCTTGAACCAAATTCACTGCTCAACAGGATAGGGAACTTTTTCGGCCGAACAGGGAATTATTTTCGAACAACAGGGAGTTCGGCAGCTTTGTATCAATATCTGCTTTTGACCCGAAGCTCAGTGAACCCCGGCGCAGCGTAGCGGCGGCGATGAGCAGGGAACCGAAAACGCAAAGCCAGTATCGCCCGGCCGCGGGATGCCATAACGTCTATGACCAAGATCGACATCGGTGCGCTCAAGGCCGCGTTCAACGCAAGCTGAACAAGATGGCGCGCGGTCCCACAACCTGAGAACGACGGTAATGAGCCAAGACGGCGTCACGATACTCGTCGGCACGACGAAGGGTGCTTTCTTGATATGCGGCGGGAGCGACCGGCAGCGCTGGACGGTCGAGGGGCCATTCTGCGATGGCTGGCCCATCAACCATCTCATCGGTGACGCTGCCACGGGGTTGCTGTGGGCTGCCGGGGGTGGAGAATGGCACGGCGCCGGGGTGTGGCGCTCTGAAAACTTGGGGGCGACTTGGGAAGTTGCAAAGCTCACAAAGGGTCAGATCGACGACTGGGCAGCCAACGATCCGCAACTCGCCGCCATGATGAACTGGAGCAATCAGCCGTTACCGTTCGCAGATCAGTTCTCGCAGATCTGGTCGCTGGGCTATGCCCACGGGACACTGTACGCCGGAACCAAACCGGCAAGACTGCTTTCAAGCCGGGACGGCGGCAAGAGTTGGGAGGAAGTTCAAGGCTTGCGAGACCATCCTTCCGCCAGCAGTTGGAACCCCGGGGCGGCTGGGTTGGTTTTGCATACGATATTGTTTGATCCAGCGAACGCCAAAAAGCTCTGGGTCGGGATTTCGGCGGCCGGTGTCTTTGCGACAGAGGATGGCGGCATGACCTGGGATCGTCGCAATCGACTGTCAAATGCGGAGCCCGGCACTGAGCACGCCCATCCCGCGGCGCCCCGCGACGGCGAGATCGGACATTGCGTTCACAACATGATGCGGGCACCGGGCACCGCCGACTTGCTTTATCAGCAAAATCATTACGGCGTCTGGCGTTCCGCCGATGGGGGTCGGAGTTGGAACGCCGTCACTCGCGGTCTTCCGTCAACGTTCGGTTTTCCGATCTGCGTTCATCCACGAAACCCGGATACCATCTGGACTATGCCTTTGAATGGTGACATGGCGGGCCGTTTTCCGCCCGACGCCGCGGCGGCCGTATGGCGCTCAAGGGACGGCGGCGAGACCTGGCAGGCCATGCGCGATGGATTGCCACAGGAAGCCTGCTACTTCACCGTTCTTCGGCAGGCCATGGCGCGTGACGAACGCGAGCCGGTGGGGCTGTACTTCGGGACCAATAGCGGCTCGGTCTTCGCCAGTCCTGACGAGGGTGAGAGCTGGCATGAGATCGCGCGGCACCTACCGACCATCCTGAGCATCGAAGCGCTCGATCGCCGATAGCGATGCTGAGACCCTACGCGCGTCATTACCTTCGGCAGGAAAAACAGCGCCACGAAGTGCCCGTGGCGCTGCTTGTATGGTAATCAACCTTGAAACCAACCTACCTTGCGATACGCCCTTTAATCGAACAGCTAACGCATTTTGAGGATGATGACCTGATCGCTGGTCGGGTCAGTGCTCTTGCGGAGTTTGGCGACATCGGCCGCCGTAACAACAGGCGCCTGATTTCCCCAACCGTTGCGGATGAAGGTGACGACGTCGGCGACGTCCTGATCGGAGTATTGCTGCCGGAATTGCGGCATTCGATAGGCGTCCGGCGTGCCTTTGACGACGAGCGGACCCGAAGCGTTCAACACCAGGTTGATGAGTGATGACGGATCGTTGTCGAGGACAACGGGATTGCCGGCGAGCGCCGGTATGTATGGGGTGAAGCCGTTGCCGTCGAAGCCGTGACAGTTCGCGCAGGTGCCGGTGTACACGCTCGTGCCGGGTTGCGATGCGTGGCCGGAACGCAGCGCCGCGGTAGTCGCATCGTCATAGGCAACGGGCTGCTGCGTAGACGTCGCCGGTAGCGATTTCATGTAGGTCGCGATGGCGTTGATGTCGCCGTCTGATAGGTAAGGCGTGCTGTTGTTGACCACATCGATCATCGAACCAAACGCCGCCCCACCTCCGTTGTGGCCGTACTTGAGAAAATCGATGAGATCGTCCTTCGACCAACTGCCAATTCCGGTGCGCGCGTCTTCGCGCAAATCTGGAGCGTACCAGGCGTCGAGCAGTGCTCCGGAGAGATAGACCGCGCCGCTCTCGTCCAACGCCTTTTCCTGAAACGCCAAGCCGCGCGGAGTGTGGCAAGCGCCGCAATGGCCGAGGCCTTGCACCAGATAGGCGCCGCGATTCCAGTCGGCGTCGTATTCGCCCTTGGCGACATAGCTGCCGCTGGTAGTGAACACGAAACTCCAGATTGCCAGCGGCCAGCGGATACTCAGCGGCCACGGAATCTCGTTTTTCAAATTTTCCCGGTGAACCGGCGGCACCTGCTTCATGAAGAAACCGTACAGGGCCGCCACATCTTCGTCGGTCAGCTTGGCAAAAGACGGAAAAGGCATTGCCGGGTAGAGCCGATGACCGTCCTTGGCAATGCCCCGCCGCACCGCGCGATCGAAATCCTCAAGACTGTAGCGGCCGATGCCGGTTTCGAGATCGGGCGTAATGTTGGTCGAATAAATGTTGCCGAGCGGTGAGCCCATTTTCAGGCCACCGGCGAACGGCTTCGCCCGTCGGGGCCGAATGACAGGATACACAATCGCCGGCCCGCGCCAGATATTCGCCGGGACTACCGGGGGCACCGACGATTTCGTCTGCCCGCGACGTCGACACTGCAAAGCCCAAGAGCAGGCCGCAGAAAGCCATTCTCGAAAACATCGTCACGTCCCTGCCTTCAGAAAACGCCGCTCCGTTTATTTTCAGACATTGGCGGAAGGCGGCGTTCGCGCGGATTGTGAGGTTATGTCGATCCGATCAGATCGTGGTCGCTGACCGGCAGCGAACGAAGGCGCTTGCCTGTGGCAGCAAAGATCGCGTTTGCCACCGCAGCGGCGATCGGCGGGGTTGCGGCCTCGCCGGCGCCGCCCCAGACCTTGCCGCCGCTTGGTATCAGATAGACATCGATCTTCGGCGCCTCTGCAAGGCGCACCATGCGGTAGGTATCGAAATTGCCCTGCACCGCCGCGCCCTCCCTGATCGTGATTTTGCCAAACAGCGCCGCGGTCAAATTGTAGATCACACTGCCTTCGGCCTGTTCGGCGATGGTCAGCGGATTGACCATGTAGCGGGTATCGAGCGCGACGGCGACGCGATTGACCTTTACCTGACCGTTGGGCCTGACGGTGACTTCGGCGACCTGCGCGCACAGGCTATCGTCGTCCTGGCACATGGCAATACCGCGGCCGCTGCCATGCGGCAACGGCTTGCCCCAATCGCCTTTCTCGGCGGCGGTATCCAGTACCTTCAGCCAGTCGGGCTTTCCCGCCAAGAGTTTGCGCCGCATCTGATAGGGATCGAGTTCCGCTCGCTGACGCGATCTCGTCAAGAAAGCCCTCGATGGCGAAAACGTGCTGATTGACGCCGGGCGCGCGCCAGAACCACACCGGCAGATGCGTGTTCTTGATGATTGCCTCGACGCGCGTGTTCGGAACGTTATAGCCGTTGCTGGCCAGGCCGGCGACGGCCTGCGGTTCAACCTTGTTGGCCGGGAATGGCCGGCCAACCGACGCATTGATCGACGAAGTGACGACGCGCATCGACCATGCGGTTGGCATGCCGTCGGCGCCGACAGCGGCCTTGAAGGCGACCACCGCGTGCGGACGGAACTTGTCCTGACGGGTATCTTCCTCGCGGGTCCAGATCAGCTTGACCGGGCGGTTGACGGCCTTGGCGATGGCGATGGTCTGCACGATCTCATCGCTGGCATCACGGCGGCCGAAGCCACCGCCGACGAACGCGTTGTGAACATAGACCTGCTCCGGCTTCAGGCCGGAGGCTTTCGCCGCCGCTTCGAGCGCCTCGTCCGCGGCTTGCGTTCCGACCCACACGTCCAGTCGGTCGGCCTGCAAGTTCACTGTCGCATTCATCGGCTCCATCGGGGAATGCGACAGATAGGGCGTCTCGTAAACGGCTTCGAGCGTCTTGGCCGCGCCAGACATGGCTTGATCGACATCGCCGTCGTTGCGCGCGGTCAACATCGGCTCGTTGAGCGCGGCGCGAAACGCCTTTGAAAGCTGATCGCTGTCGATCTTGCCGGCACTGCCGGTGTCCCACTCCGGCTGCAACCGAGACAGTGCGCGCTTGGCGCGCCAGAAGCTTTCTGTCGCCACCACGGCCACGGCATTATCGAGCTTCACGACGGCAACGATGCCCGGAGCACCGGCGAGTACCGAGTCATCGACGCTCTTGAGCTTGCCGCCTGGGACGGGGCACGCCGTGATCGCCGCGAAAACCATGCCCGGGACTTGCGCGTCGATGCCGAATTTGGCCGACCCATCGGTCTTGCACACCACGTCGACGCGCGGCATGGACCTCGGAATGAAAGTAAATTGCGCCGGAGTTTTGATCGCCGGCTCGACGTTAAGCTTGATCTTGGCTGCGTCGGATGCGAGTTCGCCGTAGCGCAGGGTGCGGGCCGAAGGCGTATGGGTAACAACGCTCTGCGCGGCCGAGCACTCCGATGCCGGAACGCTCCAGCGCACCGCCGCCGCGGCGATGAGGCGCTCACGCGCGCTGGCGCCGACCTGTTGCACCAGCTTCTGCGATCCCCGCACGGTTTGGCTGCCGGCGGAACGCATCGACTGACCATAGACTTTGTTCTCGCGCAGGTGACGGTTGGCCGAGGCATATTCGATCCGCACCTTCGACCAGTCGCATTGGAGCTCTTCAGCAATCATCATCGGCAGCGCCGTCATGCTGCCTTGCCCCATCTCCGATCGTTGATAGCGAATCAGGATCGAATCGTCCGGATCAATGGCGATCCATGCGTCGATTTCATTCGCCGCGTAGGCGTTGTCGTCGTTCCAGGGCTGCGCGGGGACGGTGGCGGCATCGGCCGCGCGAGGGACGGCGCCGATGCCGATCATGAAACCGCCGGCTGCGGTTGCAGCGGTGAGGATGAAGTGACGGCGGCTAAGAGTTGAAGCGACGTAATTTCCGTGCATCGCTGCCTCCCCTTATGCTTTCATCATGTCGGCGGCGCGGTGAATGGCGCGGCGCAGACGCTCGTAGGTTCCGCACCGGCAGATATTCGTGATGTTGGCATCGATATCGGCGTCAGTCGGAGTGGGGAACTCTTTGAGAAATGCGACGGTGGCCATGATCTGTCCCGACTGGCAATAGCCGCATTGTGGAACGTCTTCGGCGATCCACGCGCGCTGCACCGGATGGTTGTTGTCCGGGGAAAGCCCTTCGATTGTGGTGATTTTTTCGCCATTGAGCGCGCTGATCGGCACCGAGCAGGAACGCATCGGCTTGTCGTCGATGTGCACGGTGCAGGATCCGCACTGTGCGATGCCGCAGCCAAACTTCGTGCCGGTCAGGCCGACCACATCGCGCAATACCCAGAGAAGCGGCGTATCAGGCTCAATATCGATTTGTCGGGTGGTTCCGTTGACTTCGATTGTGATCACCGTGGCTCTCCTCAGAGTAAGGTGATGATGTAATCAATAAAACGATGCACATACTGCATCGGCAGGCGCGTTAGTGGGAGGTTAAGTGAAGGAAATGAATGGCGAAAGTTCTTTCGCTCGGTTGAAGCTATTTTTTTCGCATGGGAACCAGAACAGCTTATGGGAGTTTCCTGGCAGATTCCCTTCGCACTTGCGCGCCAGCGAGAAGCTATGCCATCGAGGAGCTGCGCCGTGTGGGTTTCGCTTCGGTACCGTGCAGGTCAAATTTGGTGGCAAATCTCTCTATTTCTAATCTGTTTTTCAAGTCGTCAGTCCCCTCTGCATTGGGGATCGGCGTTGGAACGCCGCACTGTCTGAGGCGCGATGCCGCTTCGGGCACTACATGCAATTTCTTCCAACTCTTTCCTCGACGGATCGGGTTTCCGGCAAGGACAACTATCTATTTTGACGGGTTGGCTATCTGCATGTGAGTTGCCGCCACGATGCTACGATAGAACGCGATATCGCGTCGCGCGTAAGTTCCGAAGTCGGTGGGGCTACCCTCCGTAATGACTGCCGTGGCGTGTTGATGCAACTGCGCCTGCACTCCGGGTTCCTTGAGTGCATCATGGAAAGACTGGTTAAGACGATTAATAATTGTTGGGGACATTTTGGCGGGACCGAGAAGGCCATACCAGATGCCCATATCGACATCGGCAAGCTCTTTGTATTCCGCGAGTGCTGGTATATCCGGAGCAAGCGGCGTGCGCTTCTCCTCAGCAAGGCCATACGCGACAAGTTTGCCCGCCTTTATGTATTGCAATGCGCTCGACAAAGTAATGATTGTTATATCCACATTACCGCCGAGAACCTCGAGTAACCCTCCCGTGCCACCAGAGAATGGCACGTGAATTAGATTGATGCCAAAGCGTTGTTTGATGAGTTCGCCGAGGAAGTTTTGTGGTGAGCCTACGCCGGACGTGGAGTAGGTCAAGCCTTGGGGCCGCCTGCGCGCCTCCGTCAAAAGATCGGAAAACGTTCTGGTATCCTTGAGAGTGGGACCGCCTGCTATGACGATTGGGGATCTACCGCCAAGAGCGACATAACTAAAGTCACGCTCTACGTCATAGGTAACATTTGGGTTCACCAGCGCGGCGGTGCTGATTTCGCGCGGTGTGCATATCTCGAGCGTGTACCCATCGGGCGGCGCGTTGACAACGCGCATTGTGGCGATGGCGCCAGAAGCACCAGGAAGATTTAGCACCACAACCGTCTGACCGAGGCTATCGGCCATTTTGGCCGCGGTGAGCCGCGCTATGAGATCCACACTCCCACCAGGAGTGAACGGAACAAGAAGCGTTATTGATCGCGACGGGTAGTCTTCCGCGTGCCCTTCTATCGAGGCCACGCTGCAAAATACCGCAGCCTGAGAGAGCTGAAGTAACGTCCGTCGGGTAATCATGGCGCAGCCCTGTTTCATTGTCGTTTCCAGTTGTGCTGCTTTGTATTCTTGTGGATCTCTTCCATTTCAATGCACCGCTGCGCGGCCCGCACTTGGTCACCTCACACGACCGTGCCGTTCGACCCAGACTTTTAGCCCCGCGCGGTTATGAGTTCGATTTCTCCATCCTTGACCAGCAATTCGGCCAAACATCTCCCTTGCTCGTCTTATCGAGCAACGTCGACTATCATTGTGTTTTCGGCAAGCTACGCATCATCTTGAGACGAAGCTCCAAAGTGCGACGGCGATTGGCGCGTGCAATCCGCTCGGCCGCTTCCGAGTCGCGCGCTTCGATGGCGCGCAGCAAGTCACGACAGGAGCCGACCACCTCTTCACCACGGCCGGGCAAATCGATCGTCGTGGTGCGATGATTGCGAATCTTTTCCTGCAAAGACTTGAGAAGGTCGTAGAGGAATTCGTTGTGGGCGGCCCTGAAAACCGCGAGCTGGAATTCGCCCGTATAGTCGCGGATGCCGCTGCGATCGCGCTTGGCAAGTGCCACCTCGACGTCGTGCAACACGGCGCGCAATTGCGTGAGATCGAGCTGGCCGGCATTTTCCGCCGCCAGCCGCGCCGCCATGCCTTCGAGCGCCTCCCGCGTATAGTAGATTTCGAGAAGCTGTTTCTCCGAAAGGACTTTTACTATCAGCGCATTGCCGGTACCGACCACGACGAAATCTTCCGCCTGCAGCTTGCGCAGCGCTTCACGCACTGGGGTCTTGCTGACGCCGAGTTCCTTGGCGAGATCATCAGCGCGCAACCGCGTCCCGGGTGTCAAGATATTGCTGAGAAGCGCTTCACGCAGGACCGCATAAGCGATTTCGGCTGCCGTGCCGGCATTGGCGAAACGCTCGGCGAGAACCGCAAGACTGGTAGCCGTTGCGGCGGGCTTCGGTTTGCCAGCGGTAGCTCGCGTGCGCGGTCGGGAAGTCATGTCCTGCTGATTTCGGACCAGGCAATGTGCCGGCGTTCTCGGGAGACATCGTTATATGCCGGTATAACATGGCGTCTTTTCCCGCGGCAATCATGAAGCAATCAGACCGACGAGTTCGCGCATATCCTTGAGCCCCATAAAATTGCGCGACATCTCGACGACCGCGTCGCAATGCGCCGCCGGCCAGCGACGCTCGAGTTCACGGCGGAAACGCGCAGCGTGATCGGCCGGTGTAAAAGGCCGCGACGGACTGCCTTTCGGTGCCGACACAAAGGTCGCGAGCGTCGCGCCAGATTTGAGCTTCATGACGATACGGGCCGGAACAGATTCAGCTGTCGTCGCCTTCTCGACCTCTGGATCGACCTCGCAACGAACGTGTTGCTCGACTTCCTTCACCGCATTGTCCGACATACTCTTCTCGTAGTCGCGAACGCTGAGTGCGAAGCCATCGCCGGACTTGGGCGCGAGAACCGCCGCAAGCGCAACACTATGCGGCAGGCTCATCTGCGCCGCCTGCACGTCGACCGGACGCGGGATCGTCAGCCGGCCGAGGATCACCGCCGGAATTCCAACATAAAGGTCGGCGATGTCGGCGGCCGCGACGCGGTGTTCACGGCAAAGATCGAGCACGCCCTCGACCGCCGCTTGAACGCGCGCGCTCGCGGCATGCCCCTTCACGGTGACGCCATCGAGCAGATAAGCGCTGCCCAGATTGTCGGTGATGATCGCAGGCTCGAAGGCGTCGGCGTAAGCGCGCGCGAAGCCGTTGGAGCCCTCGATGATATCTGTCGGGCCGGAAAAGCCTTCCGCAACGAGAAGCGCCGCCGTGACGCCGTTTTCTGCCGCGCGCGCGGCGTGGATGCGCTTTACGGTCGAGCCGGACTGGTAGAACTGCGTCAGGCCGCCGGAGAACGACGCGACGATGCCGATCGCTTCAGCGATGTGGCGATCGGCCTCGGGTTTGCCCGCGAACAACAGTCGCGATGCTGCAACCGCTGCGCCAAAGCCGCCACAGGTTGACGTGCTCTGGAAGCCGCGACGGAAATGCGTCGGCTGGATCGAAAGGCCGATGCGGATCATTGCTTCGTAGCCCGCGGCGACAGCGGCGAGAAATTCACTGCCGGAACGTTCGCCGCAAACCGCAAGCGCGGACGAAAAGACAATTGAACCGGGATGCAGCATCGAACCGACATGAGTGTCGTCCGCGTCGATGCTGCCGGCAAAGGTCGTGTTCAGGAACGCCGAGCCGACCGAATCGCAGCCGATTTTTGTGAAGAGAACCGGCGCACTGCCCTGCCGCCTGAGAGCCGCCATGTAATGGCGTACCCAGCCGCTCCACTCCATATTCGCGCCGATCGAACCGACGCGGAGATAATCAAGGAAAAGATCGCCCAGCGTGCTGACGACGGACGCGGGCAAGTCGTCGCCGCGCAACCCGGCCGCAAAGCGGGCGAGCATCTTGGTCGGCAACCCGGCAGAACTGGGCGCCCCGACGGCGGCGCTCTCGGCCGTACCCGCAGCAGCCGTCATACGCCGCGCTCAATGACCTTGCTGACGCTCAGGCTCTGGGCACCGGCCGTCGGGCACCACATCGATTTGCCGCCCGCGCCGCCGGCCACCACGACAACCAGATCCTTCGGCTCGTTGATTATCGGGACGAGCGCGTTCTCATCTTTCTTGTCGACCCAGACAGGAAAGAATGGTCCCTTCGACTTGCCGCGATTCTTGGCGATACCCCAGGGACGACGCGCCATTTCAAACAGCGCCATCTGGATGTCCTTCTTGCGCCAGCCGGCAGCAGCAATGTGCTGCGCGTGTTCGACGCCGAGGACAACGACCGGATTTCCCTGCGAATAGAGATTGTTGCTGCCCAGGGTCGCCATTGTGTCGGCGAAAGTGCGCATGATCTCGATTGGATCGGTTTGCACGTTCTCCGTCATGCTGTGCGGCGCTTCGGCATTGATCACCGTGACTACGCTTTCCTCCAGCCTGAAGCCGCGCTCTACATGAAGCGGCTCCCACGGATTGGCGGCTTGATGCTCGGCGATGCAATAAGTGTATTTGCCCGGATGCGCATGCTGGCAGAAGTCGGTTTCCGCGGGGATCGCGCCACCGACGTTGACCAGCGTGAGCCGCAGCGCACGGCCGATGGTCGCATTCGAGCGCCAACCGGGACCGAAGACGCCGTTGCCGTAGTTAAGGCCGATCTCCTTGATGATCGGACCGTTCACGATCAGGAAAGGCGCGCCGGCATGTGTCGTAGTCTGGCGATGGGCGAGACCGTATTGTTTCTCCAGTACCGCCTCGACCGCGGCAACCACAACCGGCAGATAGGCCGGAAGGCATCCCGCCATCACCGCGTTGACGGCGACAGCGCGCAAGGTCGCGACGCCCATACCCGGCGGGATGAGCCCGATGACCGCATCCGGTGAACGCCAGTTCATGCCCGAGAGCATCCGCTCAACGCGCTCGGCGGTGGGCGGGATCACCGGCAGGCCGTCGGTCCAGCCGTGCTTATAGAAATGGTCGTTGACCGCCTCGATGGAGTCCGGAAGCTCAACGGTATTGAGCACCGGCGTTTGAATTCGATCCAACATCATTATGTCCTCTCCGCCGCAGGCTGCCTCGCCAATTGAATCCCGATTCGACCGATTAGCTGCGTAGGACGGCGTGTTCCGGCAGCGGGAATTTCTTGTCGACATATTCGGCGTTGATCCTCTCGGCCGGCATCGTAAGCAGCCTCACACATTCGGCGGCGGCATCGATGCCCTTCTGCGCGATACGGCTTTCGTCCGCCTCGCCAATCGGATGTGGCAACATGATGATCGGCAGCGCCTGATGGCCGACGCCGCGGCCGACGATCTGACCAAGCGGGCAAAACGAGCGGCTGATCAGCGCGACGGTCGGGATGCCGGCCTTTTCCAGATTCACCGCGTCAATGACGCTCCAGGGCGAGGACGATCCGCAATGACCGACGCCGGAGACCGCGACGTCGGACTCCGCCACCATTTCGTCAATGAACGGCGCACCCTTGGCGGGGAAACCTTTGCGCCAGAATTTGACGTCGGTAACGCCGTAATCCTTCTTCAGCGTGGTCGCAAGCGCGTCGAGCACGATGTCGGAAAATTCCTTGCCGTTGTCGAGCAAGGCAACGCGGAGGCCCTTCAAGGACTTCGGACGCTGAGCGATGGCAATTGAGCCGATTTCCTGGGCGCCGGTCGGCGCCAGGACGGTCGTGGTGCTGGCCATGATGATCTACCTTCGGTTCTGTTCTCCAATTGGTATAACTCGGTATACCATGACTGGCAACTCCCCTCAGATCATCCACAAGAGTTGGAAACCCACGACGCAGAACCTTTTTTCCGTGTGATCCGCCGCGGCACCCTTGGTGGAGAGGCGCCGTCGTGACATCGCGACGCGGCGGCCAGGTTGGCGTCGTGTCAACGATCAATTGCTCGCATTCTCTCGGGAGAATTTAGGGCGTGACCGCTTTCGCGTATTCGGCATTCTGGCCGCTTTTGGCGAGCACGAGCGGGACCGCGAAGCAGCCCGTCACCGGGCCTTAAGCAGATCGGCGAACTTGCCGTATTTCGCGTAATCGCTCGTGATCACCTGACGAAACTCTGCCGGCGTCGTCGCCGCGATTTCCGAGCCATCGCGCATTAGCACATCACTGACGTCGGGCGACAGCATTGCAGTCTTCGCGGCAGCGGAGAGTTTATCGGCAATCGCCTGATCCGTACCTTGAGGCGCGAACATGCCGATCCACGACACCGCCTCATAACCGGGCACGCCCGCTTCCGTGAAAGTTGGAACATCTGGCAACGCCGCCGAGCGCTCGCGTCCACCCGTTGCGACCGCGCGCAACGTCCCAGCCCGCACTTGCGGGATCAGACCCGTCATGAAGCCCCACATCGCATCGACTTGATGCGAGATCACTGCTTGCAGCGCAGCACCCGTCCCCTGAAACGGGACATGCACGATGTCGAGGCCGGTCATGCGCTTGAACAACTCGCCGGCGAGATGGTTCGGGCCGCCGACACCCGAAGAGCCATATGTGATCTGTCCGGGCTTAGACCGCAGCAGCACCAGGAATTCCGCCAGAGAATTCGCCGGCACCGACGGGTGAACGACGAGGGCAATCGTATTGCGCGTGAGAAGCGAGATCGGCAAGAGGTCCTTGAGGGGATCGTAGTTCATCTCGACGCCGGCATGTGGCGCGATGACGATCGAGGATTCCGTTGTCACCAGCAGCGTCTCGCCGTCCGGATCGGCTTTCGCCACATAGCCGGTGCCGATGCGGCCAGCCGCGCCGGAACGGTTCTCCACGATAAAACCTTCGCCGAAAGTCTGCTGCAGGTGCGGCGCGAGCAGGCGAGATATCAGGTCGGCGCCGCCGCCCGGCGGAAACGGCACCACGATGTGGACTGGCCGGCTCGGCCAGTCGGCCCGCGCCGGGAACGATACGAGACCGGGCACTGCGGTCGCGGCGACAAGGCCAATCGCTGACTTGAACAGATCGCGCCGCGAGGTCGATACACTCACGTGACTTCTCCCCAAGTGCCGGCGCGAGAGGAATTCCCGGACGGAGCCGCTGTCCGGGAGCGCCCCGAAATGTCGGCAAGAAAACGGATCATGTGGCCGGCGCAGACCGCAGGTTCGACTGCGGCAACGTGATAACTATCGCCCGGAAGCACGATCACACGCGCATCGGCGATGAGCCCCGCATAGGCTTCGACCGCCGCGACCGATTGCAGTCCGCTTTCCTGGGTCGTCACGATCAAGGTCGGGCATGTGATGCGGCCGAGCTGATCCTCGAGCTCCATGTCGATGCGCGCGGACGAGGCACCAAAGGCGACGCGCGGATTGGTCTTGCCCATCAGTTCGTCGGTCCACCAGGCAATCTGGGCGCCGGAAGCCTTACTGCCGAGACGCGCTCGCTGCGTCGCCTGCGCCCAGCCGTGGACACCGAGATCGCGGATCTTGTCGGCATTACCGCTGCCGCTGCCGCGCACCGGCGAGCCAAACAGCGAGAGTGACAACAACCGCTCGGAATGCTCGATAGCGAATTGCGTGACGACTGAGCCGCCATATTTCGCGCCCATCAGGTGACAGCGCCCGATCTTCGCCGCATCAAGAAAGCGGCCGAGATCAGCGGCAATCTCGGTGACCTCCCAATGATAGACCGCCGGCGCGGGGGAGCGGCCGAAACCCGGCATGTCCGGCAGCACGAGGCGATACTGACCGGCGAGAAACGGTACCCAGCAGGTCCAAGCCCGCGCGGATTCGGCATTGCCATGAACCGCGACAATTGTCTGCGGCGACGTCCATGGCTCGACGAAACAATAATCGTCATAGACCACGGTGACACCTGATCGGATTTCCAGACTTGCCACCGTGGCTTTGTCCTATCTGTTTCGTTCGTCGCCGCCAACCGGCGCGACAACGCGATCGCTCGGCGTTACTCGCCTGACTTGCACATAAATATCCTTCTTTTCATGAGTATTCATTCGAAATCAGGCCATGCTCTATCTGTCGGATAGATCGACACACTGGTTTTCAAATTCTACTTTACCAATGGGTCGCCGAGAGACCTCAATACGTTCCATAACCTATCATTAGCTGAATGCACCAATAGGCGGTGCCACACCGTCGAACTCGACCCACTTTATGACGATACCGCAATTGAGCGATGGCAAAGGATGACTGGCGCTGGCTTCTTTGCAACCCTATAATTTAAATCTTCTGAGATCGGACTGGCTGGTTTACCATCCAGGATTCGAAACTCGGAATTCCATTTTGTGAAAATCTCTTTGATACGTCGGACGAATTTTCGCGGTTCTAGCTGAAATATACAGCCGGAGGTTTTTGCACCAAAGAGCTGTGGACCTTCCAGCGCGGCAGCTTCTCCTGGTTGGCTAACGGCAGGCGCCGCCGGGGACACCACCCACTTCGGCTTCTGACACAAAGCAACCATTCCAAAGAACGGCCATATTTTCCAGACTTGGGTTCACACCCCATTTGATCACCGCGTCAAAGCTCGATTTGTTCAATGCAGGAGAAGCTTAGACAGAAATTCTCGCGCACGCGACGTCGTCGGCGCAGTAAAGAACCGTTCGCTCGGCGCCTCCTCAAGAATCTCGCCTTTGTCCATGAAAACGACGCGGTCGGCGACGCGCCGAGCAAAACCCATCTCGTGGGTCACGACGACCATGGTCATCCCGTCGCGCGCCAGTTCGCCGATCACATCCAGTACCTCACTGATCATTTCCGGGTCGAGCGATGAGGTCGGCTCGTCGAACAGGATCGCCTCGGGATCGAGCGCAAGCGCGCGAGCGATCGCGACACGTTGTTGCTCGCCGCCGGATATGTTCGCTGGCACCGCATCGGCCTTTGCGGCAAGTCCGACGCGGTCCAGCAGACGACGCGAACGTTCATCTGCCTCCGCTCGCGAACGGCGCAGGACGTGGATCTGCGCCAGTGACACGTTCGCCAGTACATTCATGTGCGGATAAAGTTCGAACTGCTGGAACACCATGCCAATTTTCGTCCGCAGCTTAGGCCAATCGGTGACACGGCCGCCGATCACCTGTCCATCGATGCGTATTTCGCCCTCGTCATGCGTTACCAGCCCATTTATACATTTGATCAGCGTGCTCTTGCCGGAGCCGGACGGGCCACAGATGACGACCACGTCACCTTTGTTGACAGTCAGGCTGCAACCGCGCAGGACATTGTTCGGCCCGAACGATTTCGAGACGCCGGAAAGTTCGATCATCACGGCGCTCATGTCTGCACTGCCAGCGATCTGTACAGAAGGCGTCCCCCAAGCGAGATTGCCGTACAGATCACAAGATAGGTCACGGCAATAGCGACCAAAATTGTGATCGGCGCAAACTGGCGTGCGTTAATCAGCATAGCGCCACCGGTCAATTCACGCACCCCTATCACCGAGGCAACGGACGTGAATTTGAAGAGCCGGATGTATTGGCTCGTTAGCACCGGGATCACCCGCCGTAACCCTTGGGGGAGCACGATAAGACGCAGCACCTGGCCCCGCCGCAGACCAGAAGCAAGACCGGCGTTGACAGTGCCCTCCGGCACTGACGCAAGGCCGGCGCGAATATCTTCCCCGATGTAGGCGCCGGTAAAGAGAATAAAGCCGAGGCAAGCAGCTCCGAAAGCTGTCGCCCGATAGCCGAGCAGGGCTGGAATTGCGAAATAGCTGATGAACAGAACGACCAACAGCGGCGTGCCGCGCACGAGCTCAATATAAATGCGGAAGACAGCGGCAAGAATCGGCACGCGCAGATAGCGCACGAGCGCAACCACGAGACCTAAAATCGTTCCGCCAGCGGCCGAAACCAGCGCCAGTTCGACCGTCACTCCGAGACAATCAAGCAAAAACGGCAGATTGCGCAGGATCACGTCAGGCATCGGCCACCTGCTGCAAAGCTTGCGAGCGATGCGCCCCCGGCAACAGCAAGACTATGTTGCTGGTTACCGTCACCACCGCGATATAAAGAACCGCAATCGTGATGTAGACTTCAAAAGTGCGGAAAGTGTCGCTGTCGATCGCGCTCGCCGCGAATGACAATTCAGGAACGGTAATCATCGAAGCGAGCGAAGAATCCTTGATCAGTTGAGAGAACAGGCCGGCAAGCGAGGGCGCCACAATTCGCAGCGTCTGCGGGTAAATGATAAGGCGCAGTGTCTGCCCGCGTGTCAGACCAGTGGCGAGTCCCGCCTGGCTTTGGCCGCGTGCAACCGCTTCAATGCCGCCGCGCACGATCTCTCCGACGTAGGCAGCCGAGTAGATAGCAAGCCCAAAGACGGCGCACAAAAACGGCGGCAGTCGCAGGAAAGCCAGGCCGATGTACCAGAAGTACATATGAATGAGTAGCGGCACATTGCGCGTACACTCGACGACAACGCCGGCACAAAGCCGCAATAGGCGCGACCGTGTGGTCGCCAGCGTGCCAAGCAGCGTTCCAAGAATAACGGCGAGAACCAGCGCCGCCGCCGAAACCGCGACGGTAAGCGCAAAGCCGGAAATCAGGATATCGCGGTGCTCCCAGATCGGCAGCCAGTCAAAATGATAGCTCACAAGCACCGCCGTAACGTTGTTATTTCGGCCACATCTCGATCGGCACCGTCGGGTCGGCCTGGAACCATTTGCGGTAAAGCTGAGTGTATTCGCCGGACGCCCACAAATCTTGCAACGTAAAATTGATCTCGTCGCGCAGCGCGGAGTCTCCTTCCCGGACGCCGATTCCGAAAGGCTCCACGCTGAACAAATCGCCGACGATCTTGAAGTCGGGATTGCCGTTGGCGAAGCCCTGCAGGATATTGAGGCTGCCGGTCAGCGCGTCGACGCGGCCCTGCGCCAGCGCCAGCCACGCGCTGTTGTAATCCTTGAAGGCGACGATCTTCGCTTTCGGCGCAGCAGCAGCGATGTTCTTTTCCAGAGTCGTGCCCTGCTGGACCGAGACCTGCTTGCCGTCGAGATCCTTGAGCCCTGTGATCGTGCTCGACTTTGCAACCAGCAGCGACTGGCCGCCGGTGTAATACGTGATCGAGAAATCAATCGTCTTGTCACGCTCGCGGGTGTGGGTCATCGACGCCGCGGTCAAATCGACATTGCCGCTGACCAGCATCGGCACGCGAGTCGTGGACGTTACCGAGACCAATTCGACCGGCACGCCGATGTGCTCTGCAACTTTGCGGACCAGATCGATATCAAAGCCAATTGGTTCATTCTTGTCGCCCAGGTAGCCGAACGGCGGCGTGTCAAACTTGACACCGGCCAAAAGTTTGCCGCGCGCCTTGATGTTGGCGATGGTATTTTCCTGTGCCTGCACCGATGCGAATGCCGCGACCGCCGCGGTTGCGATCAGCGCTGCGCCAAACAGCCGCCGCGTCCAGTCATGATGTGACATCGGTTGTCTCCTTGTTGTCAAATGCCCAGCCGTGCGATCTGTGTCAGCGCTTCGTCGAGATCAGCGTCGCTGCAACTCAACGACAGCCTGAGATGTCCCTTGCCGTTTGCTCCGAAGGCCGAACCGGGCATTACCGCAACGTTGCCTTCCGCAAGCCAACGCTGCGCTATGGCCGTATCGTCGCCCGCAACCTTCGGGAACAGATAAAAAGTCGCATCTGACATGACGCAGCCGATCCCCGGCATGGCGTCGAGCCGAACGGAGGCGCGCTCGAGCCTGCGACGGAACATGTCGCGATATTGCGGCACCAATTCGCGGCGCAGCGACAGCGCCTCGGCGCCGGCAGCCTGGATGAAGGCCGGCACACAATAGATCGAATGCTGCAGGAATTTTACCAGTGACTTGGCCATGCCCGGCGGTAACGCCAGATAGCCAAGCCGCCAGCCGGTCATGCCGAAGCTCTTCGACAAACTGTCGACAACCAGTGTCCGCTCGAAACCACCACCGAGCGCCTGCGGATAAGGGAATTTCTTGCCATAGATCAAGTCGGAATAGACTTGGTCGAAAACGATCCAGAGGTCATGCTTATGCGCAAGCGCGATAACCGTGCTGAGTTCGGCCTCACTCAGGACGCGCCCGGTCGGGTTGACTGGTGAATTCAGGATGAGCGCGCGCGTGCGCGCGGTGACGGCGGCAGCCATCGCGGCCAGATCGAGCCGGTCCAGCATCGGCACGGCCACCGGCGAGCCGCCACACAGACGCACGCATGGCCCGTAACTGACCCAACCTGGCTGCGGCACTAGGACCTCGTCGCCAGGGTTCACGATGCCCATCAGCGCGGTGAGAAGCGCGAACTTTCCTCCGGGCGTGACCAGAATATCGTCGGGATCGTAGCGCGCACTCGAGCGTTCGGCCTCGCGTGCCGCGATTGCCGTACGGAGTTCCGGCTCGCCGCCGGGAGCCGAATAATGCGTCCTGTCGCCGCACATGGCGCGTTCAGCCGCCGCGATAATGCGCGGGTCGGTGACGATGTTGGGATCGCCGCTCGACAGGCCGAGAATCCGGCGACCCGAGGCGCGTGCGACGCGAATACGCTCGGTGTTCTCAACCGTCGCCGACGGCTGCATGACGCGAAAACGTTCGGCGATAGATCGCGCAGACGCGTCAGACATGCGAGCGTCTCCTCACATTGTCCCTCATCCGTTTTCTTTCAGGCCCACGCTCTTTCTCAAGCTTCATTCTAGCGCAAATCCCGCACCCACAACACGTCATCAGATTTTGGAGCGATCGCCGCAAGCTGGTATTATTGTATTATTGGTCGTCAACCGCCTCTGGCGGAAAGGGGGTGGTGGGTTCTTCGCGAGGTTAGTAAAGTCGACGGTGGAGATCACTTGCTGGCTGTGGCAATAGGATTCGAATTCACGCATTCCATATAAAAATATTCTCTAAAATTCGGACTGGCTGGCTGGCGACGCAGTCAGGATCGGACCCGTCTCCGGCCCAAATTCCCTGCTAACAGGGAAAATAACAGGGAATTTTTCAAATTGGGGGCGCCCTCCCCGATCTAGAGGTCCACAACCCCAATAGTTTCGGGCTCTTTGCACCAAATTCCCTGCAAAACAGAACAGGGAATTTTTTCGGCCGAACAGGGAATTGTTTTCGATGAACAAGGATTTCGGCCGCTCTGTATGAATGTCTGCTTTCGGGGGCAGCGATGCAAAAGCCAGTTCCCAATCGCACTGTGTTACGGTCTGATCCTCGGCGCAGCTGCCTTCGGGACACGACAGAAGATGAAAATAATCCAGTTCCACGAGCCCGGTCCGCCCAGCGTAATGCAATGCCTCGACGTGCCCGTCCCAGAACCGCTGCCGGGCGAGGTTCTAATCAGGGCCCATTCGATTGGCGTCGGCATTCCCGATTGCTTGATCCGCGCCGGGACATACGGCCACATGCCGCCGCTGCCGGCGACGCCTGGCACCGAGATCGCCGGCACGATCGAGAAGGTCGCGCCCGGCGTCACAACGCGACGGTCCGGTCAGCGGGTCTACACCACCGCACGCGAACGCCCCCATCGGGGCGGCCATTATGCCGAATACGTTACGGCACCTGTGGAAGCGACTTTTCTCCTGCCCAACAACGTTGATTACGAGGCAGCGGCCGCGCTCGCCAACTACCAGGTCGCCTATCATATGTTCAACGATGCCTTGCAGCTGCGGCGGGGCCAGACCGTACTCATCTACGGCGCGGCCGGTGGCATGGGCAATGCGTTGATCGATCTGGCAAAGGCCGCAGGCTTGAGCGTCATAGGCGTGGTTGGCAGTGAAGATAAGGCGCGGTTCGCCGGCGAAGTGGGCGCCGATCACGTCATCAACCGCAAAAATGAAAAGGTTGGCGAGCGGGTCAAGGAAATCACGCGCGATCGTGGCGTCGAGGCCATCATCGATCCAGTCGCCGGACAAGGTTTTCCCGACAACATCGCGATGCTGGCACCTTGCGGTACGCTCCTCATTTATGGCGCGCTTGGCGGCAAAGCGCCGCTCGATCTGCTAGCGACACCAAAGATGCGCAAGAACTCTCCGGCGGTACGGCAGTTCACCATTCACACGTGGGACGACCTCGTCGCCGAACGCCGTGCTGGAATGCAAGCACTCATCGACATGCTGGCGGCCGGCAAGCTTCATCCGCGCATCCATGATCGCCTGCCGCTCGCCGATGCGGTCCGAGCACATGAAATGCTCGAAAGTGGTGAGGTGCTGGGGAAACTACTGCTGCGGCCTTGAGGCATCATTGAATTACTTCGCCGACTGAATAATGTCCGCTAATGACCCGAAGCGGAGCTCAACTCCGCTGATTACCGCCACTAACCGTCGAAACATGTTACAGTTCCTGCGTGCAGGCGCTGTCCAAGCACTCGCGCGCAGCAATTGGCTGAGCCGAGTGTTGGATCTGCCCTTTGTGGTGCTAAATTCCGAGATAAGCCGATTGGACCTGCTTATTATTGGCCAGTTCTCTGCTGGTCCCGTGCATGATCACCTTGCCGCTCTCCAAAACGTAAGCCCGCTGCACTAGCGTTAGTGCCCGGCTCACATTCTGCTCGACCAGGAGTATCGCCGTGCCCATGGCGTGGATCTCCTGGATCTTTTCAAACGTCACGTCGGTCATGACAGGCGCTAAGCCGAGCGATGGCTCATCGAGCATGAGGAGACGCGGCTTGAGCATTAGGCCGCGGCCGACCGCGAGCATTTGCTGTTCACCGCCGCTCATCGTTCCGGCGAGCTGCAGCCGCCGCTCGGCGAGAACCGGGAAAATGGTGAAAACCAGATCGAGCGTGCGGCTGCGATCGGCCCTCGCGCTCTTCACATAAGCGCCGATCTCGAGATTTTCCTGTACCGTCATTTCCGGGAATACCTGCCGGCCTTCTGGAACATGGGCGATGCCGAGTTCCGTGACCTTGTAGGGTGGCAACGACGCGATGTCTGTCCCC
Source organism: uncultured Alphaproteobacteria bacterium (assembly GCA_963808205.1). Taxonomy (GTDB): domain Bacteria; phylum Pseudomonadota; class Alphaproteobacteria; order Rhizobiales; family Xanthobacteraceae; genus BOG-931. The sequence continues at coordinate 88,596 of CAWEER010000003.1, read as the reverse complement.
AAGAATGTGATCGTGCCCGACCTCAGCCGCATTAATCCGGAGATCGCCCGCAAGGTCGTACTCTTTCCGGCACCGTTGGCTCCCAACAGTCCCACGGCCTCGCCTTCGCCGATCTCGATGGTGACGTCATCGACCGCGGGGACCGATCCGTAACTGGCGCTGACTCCGGACAGGGCTAACACCTGATCTCCCTAGGGTGCTGCGACATGGACGTAACTGGATCCCAGATAGGCGCGCACCACGTCTTTGTTCTCGACAACATCCTTGGGGCTGCCTTCGGCAATTTTTTGTCCATGATCGAGCACCACGATATGACGCGCGACCGCCATGATGGCGCGCATCACGTGCTCGACGATGATGATGGTCAGCCCGCGCTGTGAAAGTTTTTTGACCAGTGCAACGGCTTGATCGATCTCCACCGGGTTGAGTCCAGCCATGACTTCGTCGAGGAGGAGAAGCCGGGGCTCGGTTGCCAGTGCTCTCGCCATTTCGAGCCGCCGCTGGTCAATCGTCGTCAGGTCACGGGCCGGCGCGTATTCCTTGGCCGACAGTCCGACAAATTCGATTGCTTCGCGCGCTTTGATGCGCGCGGCATCCGGATTTTTGTCGCGCAGAAAAGCGCCGGTCATCACGTTGGCGAGGACAGTCATGCCCCCGAACGGTCTTGCCACCTGAAATGTGCGAGCCAGACCGTGCGCGCAAACATCGTATGGTCGCAGACCCACAAGTTCTCGACCGAATGCGGTGATCGAACCGGAGTCCGGTTGATGAAAACCGGTGATGAGATTGAAACTCGTCGTCTTGCCCGCGCCGTTCGGTCCGATCAGCGCAACGGTTTCGTTTTCGCTGACCGAAAAGCTCAAGTCCTGAACGGCGCGCAGTCCGCCAAACCGTTTGCCGAGATGACGGACGACGAGCGCCTCAGCCATCGATCACGGCCTCCGCCGCCGGTGCTGCGTGAACGATGCGTCGGTATGCTTCTCGTCAGCACGCCGATCAGCCCGGCCGGCTGCCACAGGATCACGGCGATGAGAATAAGGCTGTACACTGTCAGCTGCACCCCGCCGAGCGAACTGCCGAGCCAGCTTTGCAGCAATGCTGACGTTGCTTCGAGGAGGATCGTGCCGATGACCGGCCCCCACAGCGTTCCAATTCCGCCGACAATCGACACCAGAGCCGCTTCGACGGAGATGTTGAAACTGAACGCCGTCGCCGGATCGATGAAATAAATGTACTGAACGTAGAAGGTTCCCGCGAGAGCCGTCAGGAATGCGCTGATTAGATAGATGTACCGCTTGATGCGCAGCGTGTTTACCCCGATAGCCTCGGCCGCATCCTCATCTTCGCCGATGGCAACCAGGTAGTAGCCCATCCACGACCGCTCGATCCGGTAAGTAATTGTGAGCCCGATCGCCAGCAGGCCGAGCGCGATGTAATAATAGGCGGCCTTGGCGTCGAACTGCATCATCAGCGGATCGTTGCCGAGATTCGGGATGGTCGTTCCCTCGGCGCCCCATGCGAAATCGCGGAATTTCAGGAACAGCAGCATTAGCACTTGGGCGGTCGCAATGGTGGCGATGGCAAAATAAGGTCCGCGTAAACGGAAACACAGCGCGCCGATCGGCAGGCTTGCCAGCATTGCAACGCCACCGCCGGCCACCATGCCGATCCACGGCGAGATGCCGAAATTGATCTGCAATATCGTCGACGTGTACGCGCCCAGGCCGAAATAGGCCGCGTGGCCAAGAGAGAGCTGCTTGGCGTAGCCGCCCATCAGGTTCCAGGCAACGCCGATGAAGGCAAAAAGCAGAACCCTGATGAAAATATCGATGGCAAACCGGCTCGTCACCAGCAATGGCAATAGGATGAGGACGGTCACGAGCAGGCAAAGCCACAATCGGCTGGACAAACGCGCCGCGCGCATTATCGCGCCCTTCCGCCGGCCAGGCCGTTCGGCCGAAACGCAAGCGTCAGCAACAGCATCAGGAACACCACGATCAGCCCAGAATCCGCGCCGACGAATTGTATGCCCAGCGACTCCGCGACACCCATCATCAGGCTCGCGATCAACGCGCCTTTGATGTTGCCTAATGTGCCAAGGACGACAGCCACGAAGGCCATCAGCACGAAGACCTGACCAGCCATCGGTGATGCCGGGTAGAACGGCGTCAGCAGCGAGCCTGCGGCGCCGGCGAGGGCAAGCGACACGCCGACGGCGACGCAGAACACGCGATCAGGATTGATGCCCATCAGCATAGCCACTTCAGGCTTTTGCGCCGCAGCCCGCATCGCCTTGCCCATGTCCGTGCTGTGCAGGAAAATCCAAAGAATGCCGCTGAGCAGCATCGCCAGCACGAAGGCAATGAGTTTTGCCACCGGGATGTAGAGCGGACCGATATAGAGCGCAGCGTCCGAATATGACGTCTGCACGGTCCGGTAATTAGCGGTGAACAAGAGCAAGGCAAGATTCATCAGCAGCAGGGACAGCGCGAAGGTGAGGAAGATTTGCGGCATGTCGCCAAGCCCCAAAACGCGACGGATCAGAAAATGTTGCAACAGCACGCCGATTATAAACAAAGCCGGCATCGAGACGGCGAGCGAGAGCAGAGGATCGATGCCGTAGCGCGTGGCGAGGAAGAAGCTGATATACATGCCAATCATCACGAACTCGCCCTGGGCGAAGTTCACGATTTTCACGACGCCGAAGATTAGCGTCACGCCGATGCTCACAAGCGCATAGATACCGCCTATGAGCAGGCCGTTGACGACGGCCTGTGCCAATGTTTCCAGCATCGGACCCTGGACTGAGTTCAGGTTTTCAAAAGCGGAGCGCGGGCTTCATCTTTCGGAAACACGCTCGCGAGATCTCCATTTTGCCACTGCACGCCGACCGGGTGGGCGTAGATGTTCTTGCCGTCGGGACCGAACTTTACGCGCCCTCCGGGACCCATCGCCGCATAACCCGACGACACGTCGAGCGTCGCTAGCGCATCGCGCACTTTCTGCGGATCAGTCGACGCCGCGCGCTCCAGCGCATCGGCGATCATGAACGTCTGCGCGACAAGACCGCCGGCATATTCGAAGAGGAACTCGCCGTATTGTTTCTTGTATTCAGCGTTCACCTTTTCGCAGTCGGCGTTGCAATCATGGTTCCAGTGCGCCACGCCCTGCAGGCCCTCCGCAAGCTGCCCGACGCTCTTATAGAAGTCGGGAATGACGAATCCTCCCGAACCGCCATTAAGCGCAATTTTGAGACCGGTCTGCTTGATCGTGCGCACGATCAAGATGAGATCGTTCAGGTAGGACACCGAGAACAGCGTATCCGCGCCGGATGCCTTCACCTTGTTGATGAGCGGACCGGCATCGGCGAAGCCCGCCGAATATGGCTCGAACATCACGATCTCCACGCCCTCAGCCGGCGCCTTTTCACGAAGGCCGTTGGACGTGGACGTGCCGAAGGCGGTGTTTTCGAAGATGACCGCCACCTTGGGCTTGTCGGTGATCAGCTTTGACATTTGCAGCTGCGCCTGAGCGAACTGCGAAGCGCGCGAGAACGGCGTGAAAGTATAATGACGGTCCTTGTTGAGTTGGTCGGAACTCGAACCGGTTATCAGGGGCACCTTCGCCCGCTCTGCCACCTCGCTCGCGATCAGCGTGAGCGCGCTGGCAAAACAGCCATGAAGCGCCGCCAGCTTGTATCCATTGATCAAACGGTCGGTTTCCGTGCGGGTGACGGTGGTATCGCTCTGCACGTCGGAAATAATCAGGTTGAGCTTGGCACCGCCGAGCGATTTTATGCCGCCGGCATCGTTGACCATCTGCACCGCGAGCTTGGCTGCATTGACGCAACCTTGGCCGATCTGGGCCATGCTGCCCGTAACGGGATAAAGCGCCCCGATATTGACGGGCTCCGCCGACCACGAACGCAGCGGAATTGCCGACAGCGCCGTGGTGGCAAGCGCGCCGCCCGCCGTTTTGATTAGAAAATCTCTCCGGCGTTGCCGCTTTTGCGATGCCGGAATGCGGCCGTTTTTCATTCTTGCCTCCACGTAGTTTGCTCGCGCTCTGCGGCACGATCCCCAAGCCAAGCCTTTTTCGCCAGGCGGCGATAGCGCTTGTTCTTGCCTCTTGGCGAATGAGGCGATCAGGATTGTATACAAAATTATATCTAAGATTGCAAACAGCAGGCTTTTACATTATTTGAGCAGCCCGTGAGCAGGATGCTTCGACAAAAGTCTAGGCCGCGCGGCGCGACCGCGCCGGCAAAGGCATTGCAAAAAACGCCGGCAAAACGCGGTGGGCGGGGACCGGCGACCGCTGAACTCATTGCGACGCGCCTCGAAGAGGAAATCGTATTGGGCCGGCGTCACCCGCGCGAGCGGCTGATCGAGCAGGATCTCTGCGAACAATTCAACACGCACCGCGCCGACGTCCGTCTCGCATTTTTCGAGCTTGAGAAGAAAGGCATCATCGAGCGCATACCGAATCGCGGCGCGATGGTGCGCGATCTCTCACCCCAAGAAGTCACGGACATCTACACCGTGCGCGAGGAGTTGGAAGTCATGGCGGTTCGGATACTGCCGTTCCCCGTCACCAGCGGCGACATCGACAAGCTCGAGGAGATCCAGCGCAAATACAGCTCCGCAATCGACGAAGGCGATTTGCTGTCAGTATTTTATGGCAATCTTCAATTTCATCGAATGCAATATGAGTTGTGCGGCAACGCCTGTCTGATCGAGACGATCGAGCAATTCGGTCAAAAGGTCTACGGCATCAGATCGTACGCCAATGCCTATCCGGATGCACTCGACCGGGCTCGCCGCGATCACGTCGCCATGATCGCCGCGCTGCGGACGTCTAATCGGGAAGAGCTTATCGCGCTCACGCGGCGCCACCTGAAACCGTCGCCGCAGGCCTATATACGCGCTTATCAGCGCCGCTTTGGCGACGTCGGCACACCGGTTACCGAGAGGCTTCCAAAATGACAGCTCAAACCAACAAACGCATCCTGATTACCGGTGCGGCTGGCCAGATCGGCGACGCCGTGCGTAAGGGGCTGCGCGGCAGTTACCCACTCATACGTGTCGCCGACATCGCTCCTCTCGGCGAGGCCGAGTCCGGCGAGGAAATCCATGCGGCCGACATTCGTGACATTGCCGCCATGGAAAAGGTGATGGTCGGAATCGACTGCGTCGTGCATTTCGCCGGCCAGCCCGAAGAGGGCGAATGGGATAAAGTTTTGTCGCTCAACATCGAAGGCTGCTACAACGTTTTCGAAGCAGCGCGCCGCCAGGGCGTTAAACGGATCATCTTCGCCAGTTCGAACCACGCCATCGGCTTTCATCGGCGCGAGCGTTTTATCGACAACACGGCCGCCCCCAGACCGGATTTACGCTACGGCGTCTCGAAGGTGTTCGGCGAGGCGCTAGGCCGCCTCTATGCGGACAAACACGGTATGAGCGTTGCATGCCTCCGGATCGGGGCCTTTCGAAAGCTCGACAAGCCGGTGGACCCCCGGCAATTGCTGGTATGGATCAGTCATCGCGACATGGTGCAGCTTACGCGTCGCTGCATTGACTATCCAAGCTATCATTTCGTGATCGTATACGGCGTGTCCGATAACCTGCGGAATCGTTGGGACAACACTAACGTGAAATTTCTTGGCTACCACCCCGAGGACGATGCCGAAGATTTCGCGGCGGAGGTTTTCGCTCGAGGCATCAAAGAAAACGAGATTTCTGCCCAATTCCATGGTGCACATTATTGTCCGATGGAATTTACGGGCGACACATCGCAGATCGACTAACGCGACGTGGCTTATCGGAAATGGTCGTTTCCGCGGCCCCTAGGCGTGCCGCAAAAGCTGATTTGCCCGAGGTGAGTTATTTGCGAGCACGTTTGGCAAGCGCTCAGGTCTTGCAAATTTCCCCAGATGCGAAGTGGGTTCATTTCGGTGCAAACGTTACAATCCGCCGAGATGACGGGCGGGAGCCGACATTTCGCATTGTCGGCGAAGATGAAGCCGATCCATCGCATGGCGCAGTTTCATATGTATCACCGTTAGCGCACGCAGTGATTTGTCGTGCTGTAGTGACGAAGTAGAGATCGCCGGGCGAGGAGCTCGGATTCAGAAAATCAACGCCCAATAACCCCGTAAAATCCCGCGCTTAATTGCTCGCAGAAGCGGGGCTAAAAACCTTGCTTAGATGACGTGTGTCAACACCAACGCGATCACGACAATCGCCGGAACGCCTAGCAACCACAAAAGTACTGGCATAGCTGCCTCCAAATGCGGCCATCATTGACCGTATCGGATTAAGCGTGAAACGGAACTATTGTTCCCAAGTTATCAATAGAAGCCCGCCGAAATCAGATGGCGCCGCAACCAACTTTTGATGTCCGCTTCCGCTTCGGCCCTCGAAGGACATCAGACGGTATCATCTCAATGTCTGCTAAGTGCCAAGGGCCGACATGCAGGCGGGGAACAATTCCGGTCAGTTTTGTTGTGTTCGCTCCTGATGGGCAATGACGAGGAAGGCACTTTCGCAGCGCTCAAGGCTTGCCGTCGCGAACTGATCAACCTCAAGATCGCGGAACGTCGCGGCCGGATCGTCAAGACCACGGGTGACAGTGCGCTGGTCGAATTTGCGAGCTCTGTCGACGCGACCAGTTGTGGCGTGAAAATTCAACGCGCCATAGCCGAGCGCAACGCGTCCGTTCCTGAAGTTCGCCGGATCAATTTCCGTATCGGCATTAATGTAGGCGACATCACCATTGACGACAGAGACATCTTTAGCGACGGCATCAATGTAGCAGCACGTCTTGAGGGGCTTGCTTCGCGAATTGGGGTGGCGGAGTATGTAGTGCCACATTGCGAAAGGTGCTTCCTTCCGTCATAGAGATGGAGCGTGCCAAATTGGGTTTGGCAAATTCGCGTGGCGTGCTCCAGTATGGCCTCAAAGACCACTATGCAGAGAAACGCTGGGGTGAACTCGATCATGATAATTTGCCGCCGCCAATTTTTGCATTTGACAACTTGTACCGCTGCGATGTCCGCGATCTCAACTATCGCAAAGGCGGAAGCCTATCCGTCGCGGCCTGTGCATCTAATCGTGTTCTATGCTGCAGGTGGCGGCAACGATATTAATGCCCGTCTCATGGGTCAGTGGCTGTCGGAGCGGCTTGGCCAATCTTTTGTCGTTGAAAACCGCCCCGGCGGCGGTGGAAATCTGGGGACTGAATATGTGGTCAGAGCTGCAGCCGACGGCTACACGCTGCTCCTAAGTTCTACCGCTAACACCGTCAATGCATCACTGTACGACAAACTGGATTTTGATTTCGTGCGCGACATCGCTCCGGTCGCAAGTATTAGCCGCGAGCCCAATATTCTGGTGATTAATCCATCGTTGTCGCCCAGATCTGTCCCCGAATTCATCGCATTTGCTAAGGCCAATCCAGGCAATATCAATTATGGATCAGCTGGCGTCGGGTCATCGCAACACATGTCCGGTGAGTTGTTTAAGATGATGGCTGGCGTCGATATGATTCACGTGCCTTTTCGAGGCACAGCACCCGCACTGACAAGTTTATTGGGTGGGCAAGTGCAAGCCATGTTCGCCAGTATGCCCGCGACCCTAGAATATGTCCGGGCTAACAAGTTGCTTGCGCTAGGAGTAACAATCGCAGCGCGTTCAGACGCGCTGCCGGACGTCCCGAGTATTAGTGAATTTCTGCCAGGCTTCGATGCGAGTGTTTACTACGGCATATGTGCACCTAAAAATACTCCGAGTGAAATTGTCGAAAGACTGAATAAAGAAATAAACGCCGGCCTCGCCGATCCGCAACTCAAGGCGCGACTTGTCGAACTCGGCAGCATGACTTTGCCGGGCACTCCCGCCGACTTTGGCAAGCTCATTGCAAACGAGACCGAGAAATGGGCCAAAGTAGTTAAATTCGCCAATATCAAGCCTGAGTAAAGCAACGTAAGCGTGGTCGGACCCGATCTTCTGCGGCACTTACACAACGACGCAACGTCCGCTACGAGTCATTATCGGACGTCGTGGGGATGCCGCGTGGCGTCCGATAAGGGCCAATAGCCAATGCGGCGTTGGACGTGGCAAAATCGACGCTGATGATTGCTATCAAGAAGATCCCAACGTCGCCAGATTTGACCTTTGACGTAATGGTTTGCGGCGACGAAGACGCGCCTTTGGTCCTGCTGCTGCATGGGTTTGCGGAATCGTTTTCTATGTGGCGTTCGCAGATGCCCCCGCTTGCAACAATGGGATATCGCCCCGTAGCTCCAAGCCAGCGTGGCTATTCTGCAGGTGCGCGGCCGGACACGCGCGAGCCCTCTGATTACGGCTTCGATCACCTCATAAAGGACGCCATGTCCATCGCATCGGCCTGCGGCCGGGCCACTGAACGTTTTCACGTCGTTGGCCACGATTGGGGCGGCAGCATCGCTTGGGGTATTGCCGACCGTCATCCCGAACGCGTGGCTTCTCTAACCGTCCTTTCGCGCCCGCATCCGAACGCTTTCAACCGCGCACTCACGGCGCCGGATGGTGAGCAGAAGCGCCGCTCGTCACATCATTGGTGGTTTCTCGAAGCTGACGCGACCGCGCGAATTCTTGCCGACGACTCCCGCTGGCTACGCCAGCGGCTCAAGGCGAACAAGGTGTCCGACGAAGCCATTACGGAGTACGTAGGCTTCCTCGGCAATCCTTCGACAATGGAAGCAGCGCTTACCTGGTATCGGGCGCGGGGCGCGATCCGAGCGCCCATTGGTGTAATCAAAGTGCCAACACTCTTCATTTGGGGTAACGCCGACGATACCGTCGGCCGAATGGCAGCGGAGGGAACGGAGGAGTTTGTTGCATCAGCCTATCGGTTCGTGGAGTTGCCTGGCGTTGGCCATTTTGTTGTCGACCAAGCGCCAGATCAGGTCATTGCCCTGCTACTCGATCATCTGGCGGCACATCCAGCATGAGGCTCGCTCCCGCCTAGATCGGAGAAGAGGGATTTCGGCAGCTTTGTATTAATGTCTGCTGTCGGGGGTAAAGCGGACAAGCTGGGGAGATTCCCGATGTCTGCTAATGACCCATTGCGAACATTGGCTGCGCTACCGCTTCGATAATCGAAGGCCGGCTTGCTCCCGCCGTCATTCAAAGGATAATGAAATCATCGAGATGCAGATCGGTCCAGCGTGTGACGAATAATCCAGTTCTTATCGCCGGCGGCGGCATTGGCGGGCTGGCAATGGCACTTACGCTCCACCAAATCGGCGTGCCATGCATCGTATTCGAAGCGGTGCGCGAGATGCGCCCGCTTGGCGTCGGCATCAATTTGCAGCCGAACGCCGTGCGCGAAATTTACGATCTCGGCATCGCGCAAACCGACCTCGATTGCGTGGGCTTGCCCGCCGAGGAATGGGCGCTTGTAGGGCTAAATGGCAACGACATCTACTCGGAGTCGCGCGGCTTGCTCGCCGGTTACAAGTGGCCGCAATACGCTGTGCACCGCGGCCGTTTCCACATGCTGTTGTACGACAAGCTGGTCGAGCGGGCTGGGCACAACGCTGTCCGGCTCGGCCACCGCGTCACCGGCTACCGCAAGAATGCTGACGGCTCCGTCACGGCGCTAATTGAACTCGCTGACGCCTCGACCACCGAGGCGAACGGCACGCTGCTGATCGGCGCCGATGGCATCAACTCGGCCGTGCGGGCTCAAGTACATCCGACGCAGCCGCCGATCCATTGGGGTGGCGCGGTGATGTGGCGCGGCATGACCTGGGGTAAACCGATCCGCACCGGCTCGTCATTCGTTGGTCTCGGCACGCATCGCCAGCGCGTGGTGTTCTATCCGATCTCGCATCCCGACCCCGCGACCGGCCTTTCAATGATCAATTGGATCGCCGAGGTGACGACAGACAACAGCGAGGGTTGGAAGCAGAGCGGCTGGTTCCGGCAGGTCGAGACCGCCGAGTTCGCGCATCACTTCGGCGGTTGGGTGTGGGACTGGCTCGACGTGCCGGACTTGATCCGGCGAGCCAACAGCGCGTTCGAGAACCCAATGATCGACCGTGACCCGATCCCGACGTGGCAGGACGGCCCGGTGGTTCTCATGGGTGACGCCGCGCACCCGATGTACCCGACCGGATCGAACGGAGGGAGCCAGGCGATTGTTGACGCGCGCGTACTGGGGGCTTGTTTGATCGAGCATGGCGTGACCCCCGCGGCGCTCGAGGCCTTCGACAGGAAATTTTGCGGGCCGATTGGACAGGTGGTGTTGCGCAACCGCGGCGCAGGGCCGTTCGGGCTGCTAAACATGGTGGACGAGCGCTGCGGCGGCACGTTCAAGAATATCGACGATGTGATTCCTGCGAAGGAACGCGCCGAGTTCATGGCGGGTTACAAGGCCGCTGCAGGCTTTGCGACCGAGAATCTCAACCAAGCGCCGCAGACAATCCCGAATGGCGCGCTCGCTCGGTTCTCTGCATGATGCGCCATCTGGCTAACTGACTTTTTCCTATCGCTCCGTGTATTCCACGCTAGAAATGGCCGGCGTATGCTTGCTTGCCAACCGCATCCCAGAATTATGCTTATCGAAGGCGCGCGGTACGAGGGGCTTAGCCGACATCAGTCAGCGGCAAGTTGATGTCGCTTTTTGGCACATCACGTCTTTTGATGCCGCAAGACCACTCAGTCGCTTTTGGACTGAAGCGAACATTAAGCCGGCTACTGCCGGTTCGAACGGGTCGCGAATGACCCTAAGCGGACATCGCCGCGGCGAACAATATTCCGCATTGCCATCAATTGTGCTAGGTTCTTCAGAAGCTCTTCGCCGGTGATCATAATGCTATTGCGAATTGCTATTTTGTATTTTGGCTTAGCGCCGACTGTCGCTCTCGCCGCCGATGCGATGCGTCCCAACGACATTAAAACCATGTTCTTTAATGGCCAGCCGTTCACTGCGGCTACGCCCGGTGGCACCAAGTTCAAGATGACCTTCACGCCCGATGGCAAGGCCTTGCGTGAGCCCTTGGGTTCGGCGGGTGGCCCTTCAAGGTCTGGTACCTGGAGACTCAGCCCCGCCGGCTTTTGCACGGGGTGGGACGGCGCGAAACCGAGCTGCTTCACATTGATGCCGATGGGTGACAACCGATGGTCGGTCCAACGGATCGCTACAACAATCAGCGTAAGCGTGGCGACATGGTCCAAGTAATAGCGCTTATTCGAATTTGCGCCGGCAGCGCGACCTCGACATGTTCTCAGCTGGCTTCGCCTCAGGGAGCAGGTGGGATGTACATCGTGGTGAGGCGCTGCACTTCGTCTGTTGGCTGCTGGATTTACTCCCACAATATTCAGGCCGGATCAGAATTTCCGAGAACAGATCGTATCTGGGTCTGTAAGTGTCACAGAATTCGCTCTTCGCTAGTCCGCATCAGCACCGCATCCGACCCGTTCCCGGGCGTCGTCGGACGACCTCGCCATACTCGGTCGAGGTCGTAACCTCACTCCGCGCCCATTCGATGTCTGCGGTGAATGTCTCGATGCGCCGCCGCCGGTCCGAAAGCACCAGTTGCTTTGTCAGCGCCACGGCCTTGGGCGAGTTGCTAGCAAGCTGGTGCGCGAAGGAAAGCGCGGCATCGTACGGCGTATCGGCGATGCGATGGATCAGACCGTAAGCCAACGCTTCGGAAGCCTCAATCGTCCGGCCGCTGAGCATCAAGTCAAGCGCCACAGGCTCGCCGACCAGACCGGGCAACGTGACGGCGCTCACGCCGGAAATCATGCCGTGTTGCACCTCCGGAAATCCGAAACGGGTGGCCGGTGCGGCGAACCTGAAATCGCAATGGATGGCGAGCGTTAGTCCGAACCCAATGGTGAAGCCGTGTAGTGCAGCAATGACGGGCTTGTGGAAATCTATGCCCACGCCTGGGATGGCCCGCAGCAGCGTGTCGGTCGAGACCATGGTGCCGGTCCTTTGAATTTCCTTGATGTCAGAGCCGGCGCAAAACGCCCTTTCACCCGCGCCACGCAGTATGACGACGCGAACTTTCGGGTCGGCGGCGCCTTCCGACCAAATCGCGCCGAGCCGCTCTTTGCTGGGGACGTCCAGGGCATTCAACTTTTCCGGGCGATCCAGCGTCACCACCAGGATGCCGTCTGCGACCATTTCCTTGAGAACGCTCATGGGCGACTCGCGTGTAGTTGCGTTGGTTGAGTTGCGCGCGCGGTGACTTTATGAAAGTTGTTGGCCTGGGCGCAAGGCGCAGCACCTGGGCCCGCGGAGGAGCGAAATGGCAATGTCCGGGCTATGCAAATGAAGGCGGTGGTGATCGAGAAATTCGGCCCTCCAGAAACCCTGAAAGTTCGCGATTTTGCGGACCCGCAGCCGTCTGCCGGCGACATCATTGTAAAAGTCGAAGCCGCCGGCGTCTGTCATCACGACGTGCTGCACCGCGCCGGCAAGTTGCCGGGCGCAAAGGCCGGCGTAGTTCCGGGGCATGAGACGGCGGGACGGGTCATTGCCATCGGCTCAGGCGTGACGACGCACGCCGCCGGCGATCGAGTCGTCATTTATCAACGCCGGTTCTGCGGACAGTGCCGAAACTGTTTGCGCGGCCGACAGGATATGTGCCGGGCGCTCGGCGCTCCCGCCGTCGACACCGAGGGCGGCTACGCCGAGTTGGTGTGCGTCCCCGCCAATATGGGAATCAAGATCCCAGACGCGGTGGATTTCGAGGCGGCGGCGCTGGCCTGCTGCCCGATCGGCACCAGCGTGCGTGCGCTCCGGGTCGTGGCCGGAGTTAATCCTGGCGACAGTGTTTTGATCACCGGTGCGAGCGGCGGATTGGGCGTTCATCAGATTCAAATCGCCCGCGCGCTCGGCGCCCATCCCATCGCAGTCACGAGTAGTCCATCAAAGTCCGAATTTCTCAGGTCGCTCGGCGCTGACGAGGTGGTAGTGGCGCGGGACGGCTCTTACTCCGCTGCCGTCTGGCAATGGAGCGGCAAACGCGGCGTTGATGTTGCGATCGACAATGTGGGGGCGAGCCTGCCGGAGACGCTTCGTTGCATGACACAGGGCGGTGCTGTCGTCGTACTCGGCAATGTGAACGGGGATGCGGTGCCAGTGTCGCCGGGCCTTTTGATCGGGCGTCGGTTGCGGGTCTGTGGCTCGGGAATGGCAACGATTGAAGATGTGGGGCATTCGTTAGCGATGCTTGCGGCTGGATTGGTGAAGCCGATCGTTTCGGCCTCGCTCAAATTCAGCGAGGCCGCGAAAGCCCACGAACTGATCGAGTCGCGCGGCGCCGAAGGGCGTATTATTTTGCAGGGGTGGTGAAGGATCGAGTCAAGCCATGACAATTGCCCGCCTGCTGATGCGTTCGGCGAAGCTCTGGGGCGAGCGGCCCGCGCTAATTGATCCGGCGCAGCAGCGCTCGATTACATTTGCCGATCTCGCCGCGGCGATGCTCTCGTGCGGCCACGGACTGCGCCGGCGCGGGCTGGATGCAGGCGACAGGGTCGCTGTCCTGGGCGATGGCAGCGCGGAATACCTGGCTACCGGGTACGGCATTATGGCAGCTGGTCTGGTGCGGGTGCCGCTCGATCCAAGTCTCTCGCCGCAGGAACTAAGCAATCAAATCCTCGATGCCGGCGCGCGCCTGGTGCTGTTTGACGCTGGCAGAGCTGAGTGTGCGATGTCAGTGGCCGAGCGAATGCCAAACGCAGATGTCGAGTTTTCCGCGCTCGACTTGAGCGTTTTCGATAAAGCGCGTGTCGATGATTTCGCCGACGAAGACGTCGTCGCGAGTGCACTCGCCTCGCTCAATTATACCGGTGGCACCTCCGGCGAACCGAAAGCGGTGATGCTCGGCCACGACAATATGCGCGCCATCGTCCAGAACATTGTGATGGCGCGGGCCATGGGGCCAGGGGATGTCATGGTCAATATGCGCCCGCTGTGGCCGATCGCGGGGATTATCGTCTTGGCGCACCTGGCTGCGGGGGGAACGGTCGTGCTCGGGGGCAAATTCCAAGCCGACCGCATGGTTTCGCTGCTCGCCGAGTACCAGGCCGCGGCGACCTCGATGGTTCCGACACACCTCGTTCGCGTGATGCGCGAATGCGTTCCGTCCGCGCTGCGATCGCTCGGCGCGCTGCGGAGCATCGACATCGGTGCAGCAGCGGTGCCGACTGATATTTTCGAGCAGGCGCTCGATGCCTTCGGACCGAAGATTGGAGTGCTCTACGGACTCACCGAGGCCTCATGGAGCTGCTATCAGCCACCAGCCGCGCTTGATGCGCCGCCCGAGGTCCGGCGCGCGCGCATAAAATCGGTTGGGCGGCCGGTGTTTGGCTGTGATGTCATGATCGTTGGCCTTGACGGGGCGGTTCCTGCGGGACAGACGGGAGAAATCCTCGTCCGCGGCTCGCATGTCATGAAAGGCTACTGGAAGCGTGCTGACCTGACAGCGCAGGTCCTTAAGGATGGGTGGTTCAGCACCGGCGATCTCGGCCGTCTGGACAACGATGGGACGCTTTCCGTCACCGGGCGGATCAAGGAGGTGATCCGCAGTGGCGGTAAATCGGTGCAGCCTAATGAGGTTGAAGATATTCTGTGCCAGCATCCGGGTGTCGCCGAGGTGAGTGTTGTCGGGCTTCCCCATACCGAATGGGGCGAGGTCGTCACCGCGCTCGTGGTCACTACGCCAGGGGCTGAAATCAGTGAACTCATCTTGAAAGAGCACTGCGCCGCACGGCTGTCGCCGCACAAGCGTCCGAAGCATATTCAATTCGTCGACGAATTACCAAAATCGCATTACGGCAAGATTTAGCGCGGCAAGGTTAGAGCCGTTGCCGCGGAACACTTGCGCGGTAATGCCTCGCACACAGCAAAGAAAGTTTAGCGCTATTGCGGCTTGATATGGCCGTTCTTGACGATGTCGGCATAGAGCTTCTGTTCGCTGTGCTCGAATTCGATGAACGTCGTTCCACCCACGCCGGAATATTGCAGCCCTTCGGATTCAAACCATTGCCGCGTTTCGGCTGAGCTGCCGATCACCGTCAGCGCTCGCGATATCGTGTCGGCGACGTCCGTTGGCAGGTGCGCGGGGGCCCACAGCCCATACCACGTATAGAACTCGAAGCTGGGGAACCCGGCCTCGGCGAAAGTCGGCACGTCCGGAGCGAGCGGGCTGCGCGTCGGACCGGCGAGCGCGAGCGCGGCCACTTTCTTGCCTTTCACCAGCGGCAACGACGTGACGATGGGATCAAGCATGCCGCTGATCGTACCGCTGATAATGTCAGTGAAAGCAGGGCCAGTCCCCTTATAAAGAACGACCGGGATGTTTAGTTCTGCCCGAAGTTTCAATGACTCCGCCGCCATGTGGCCGGCCGATCCGTACCCTCCAGTCGCGAAGTTGAAAGCCTCGGGGTGAGCACGCGCCCTCGCGACGAAGTCCTGCACGCTGTCGGCCGTGCTGGGATGAACGATGAACAGGAGCGGCCCTTTTGCGATCAACGCCAGCGGCGTGAAATCCGCGATCGGGTCAAACGGCGAATGTTCCGCCAACACGATCGGATTGACGACGAATGTTGATGCAGAAAAAAGCAGCGTGTAGCCGTCGGGCGCCGCCTCCGCGACCGCTTCGGCGCCGACGTTGCCAGACGCGCCGGCGCGATTTTCCACGTAGACTGGCTGGTGCAGCCGCTCCGTCAAGTTTTTCGCCATGATTCTGGCGATGACATCAACCGCGCCGCCGGGGGCGAACGGTACGACGATACGGATCGTCCGGGATGGATAGTCTTGCGCGCACGCAGGCGACAGTGCGAAGGGCAACACCTCGAGTGACAACAGCATCAAGGCCAGCAAGCGATTCACGGGCATCCTTGCGTTTCCAATCGGGATGATAGCTGGATCGACATCAGGTCTTGGCTTGCCGGCGCGGCACGGCGTCACAGCTATCGAGTCGCTTTGCAACATCGCAGTCCGCCACTCCTAGAAGCGGACATCGGAGCGCAGGCAGGGGTGTTCAACACCAAAGGGTGAGGCTTCGCAAGCGCAATTCCCTGTTACAGCTGTCGCCCCGGCAGCGTCCAAAGGCGGAAATGCCATATCGGATAACCTCAATCAGACGACCAGCGCACGCACCGATCGCCCGCTTCCCTATGGAACGCCTTGGGGCCGCCGAAACGAATTTGCTCGCGTGTGTCCGCAAGTCGAGTCTGCTTGAGAACCTCATCTGCCTGAGGAAGTCGGCCGTCGATCAGGAAGGTACCCCTCCATCCGCTCTCGCTCTCGCGCTCGCGCTCGCGCTCGCGAGCCAATAGTGCGAAGGCGAGCTAATCCTCAAAACGCATTCTTGCGGACGGAAGTATTCGGTTCGATGGCGATTCGTCGGGATTGAAAAACGGACTTGTACCGGGACAGTCGGGGGTAAATACTGATATTGGGGCGATGCGTTGATACGAAACGTCACACGGAGAATGTGATGCGTCGCTTCTCTCGCACGTTGCACGCGATTAGGCCCGTCGGGTTTGTCGCCGTTGGCTTTCTTCTTGCGACCACGATCTTCTCCTTGGCGGGCTCAGGCGCGACCGTAGCGCTCTCGGCGTATATCGGCTCCATTTGCTCGGCCATTTTGCAACGCGCACCGTCGACGGAAGCGCCGTTTATTTCTGAAAACGTCGATGCCCTGAAGAAGATGATGGTCGACATGGGAGTCAAACCCACCGGCGACGTCGATCAGGATTTTGTCGCGATGATGGTCCCTCATCATGAGGGGGCGATTGCCATGGCGATCGCTGTGCTGCGCTACGGTCATAACGAACAAATCAGGCGGTTGGCGCAGGAAATCATTGTGACCCAGCAGCAAGAAATTTCAGCCATGAGGCTCGCGGTGGATGAGCCGCTGCCGGTTCCGATCTCATCGCCGACTATCATCGCACCCTTTACAGTCCGATGAAGGTGAAAAGGGAGAGGAAAATGAGAGCTGTTCATTTCACCGCCGCGGTCGTCACGGCGGTCTCCTTTGCGTTCATTGCTCAGGTATCGGCCGGCCAAGCGCCGGGTGCCGCGAACGATCCTGACATCCCGATCAGCCACAAGGATCGCGTTTATTCGGCGGAGCAGTTTTCTAACACCGTTTCGGTCACTGACCCGGTCGACAATAAACTACTTGGGGCGATTCATCTTGGAGATCCGCTGCCAGGGAGTCTCAGTCCGCTGTATGCGGGGCAATTGCTGGTGCACGGCCTCGGATTCTCGCCCGATCACCGCACAATCGCGGTTGTCGCCATCGGTTCGAATGCTGTGAACTTCATCGATACAGCGACCAACGCAGTCAAGCATGTCACGTATGTCGGCCGTTCGCCGCACGAGGTGTTCTTCTCTCCCGACGGCAATGAGATCTGGGTCTCAGTGCGCGGCGAGAATTACATTTCTGTGCTCGATGGCAGGACCTACGAAGAAAAGTCGCGGATCACCGTGCCCAACGGGCCAGGCATGACGATTTTTTCCTCGAACGGGAAGTACGGGTACGTCTGTTCGTCATTCACGCCGGAGACGGACGTGATTACCGCGGCCGACCATCAAGTCGTCGGCAAAGTCACCCAAGCGAGTCCCTTCTGTCCCAACATTGCCGCAACTCCAGACGGCTCACAGGTCTGGTTTACTTTGAAGGACAGCGGCAAGACGCAGGTGTTTAACGCGCAGCCACCCTTCAATGTCCTAAAGATCATCGACACGGGACCGATCACCAACCACGTAAATTTCGTACGCAATGCAAAAGGCATGTTCGCCTATGTGACTGTCGGCGGGCTGAACGAAATCAAGGTCTTCCGTACCGAAAACTTCGAGCAGGTCACTACAATTCCAACCGGCCACCTGCCTCACGGCATCTGGCCTTCTGGAGATGGCACGCGAATGTATGTCGGCCTTGAGAACGAGGACCGGCTTGCCGTCGTGGATACGCAGACGAACCAAGTCATTGCAACGAGCCCCACGGGTCAGGCTGCTCAGGCGGTTGTTTATGTGCCCAATGCCGTCCCTGAGGGCGCCGGCATAGATGGCCTCAAACCATTGGGGCTTGCGGCTCGGTCCGTGCAGCTCTCCTTAAAGCCGCTCGGACAAAAAGCCGCTCAGGCGCCGACTAGTGTTTCATTGTCTGATCAAGGTCTCGTGCAAGTGCTGCAGGCGGCGGTCACGGGACTTGAGCCGGGCAAGCCGTACGTTCTGGCGCTCGCGAGCGAGCCGTCAGGCACGGGAACGCTGGAGCCGCTTCAAGCATTCATGACCAATCCTGCCGGCGCAGCAGTAGTCAACGCGATTGGCCCGATCCGCCAGATCGTCCATGCCGAGGAAAATATCCAGCGTCGTTTTCTCGTGATTGTTGCGGGTACACCCGCGAACTTGGGCAAGCCTGTGCAAGTCCAGAGCGAATAACTCTTAGACGAAGGACAAAATGTCCAACAAGTCGATGGAGCATGTCATGACAAGAGCCCGATTACCGATGATTGCGATCGGTTTTGTATTGTCGGCTGTCTTCGCTGGAATGGCTATCGCCGCGCAAGACAGATACACGTTGAAGATCCCGGACGGACTCGCGTTTGCGGATTTCAGGGGCTATGAAAACTGGGAGAATGTTGCTGTCAGTCAGACTGAAACCGCTATCAAGGTTATCCTCGCCAATCCGATAATGATGGCGGCATTCAAGAACGGTCTCCCGGCCGGAGGCAAGCTGTTCCCCGACGGATCCATAATCGTCAAAGTTTTTTGGTCCTTCAAAAAGAACGAGGCGTCGCCCTATTCCGTCAACGTGCCGGACACATTGAAAGAGCTTGCGTTCATCGAGAAGGACACGAAGAGATTTCCGAACACGCACGGCTGGGCCTATGCGGATTGGGCTTATGACGCACCAACCGACACCTTTAAGCCTTCGCAGCTCTCCCAGAGCGGTTCAGAGTGTGGCTTCACATGCCACACGAGGGTTTCGGCGCAGGACTACATATTCACCGCCTATCCAAAAAGGTGAATGGGCAGTCACCAAACGAAAATCACGGAATCCGGCTTTGCACTTTTGTCGGTTCCCGTGAGCAAATGATACTGTCGGTTTGGTCCATCAAAGGCGAGTATTCGGCATGAAAACGGTTCGGAGTCTGCTGATTGCATCCATTATTGCAATGGGTACTGGCTTCATGATCGCATTTCATGCGGGCGATGCGACTTCTGAAGACTCGTTGCTTTTCGAAGGCAAACTACCGGTCGGCTATCGCGACTGGAAACTGGTCTCCGTGGCCCACGAAGAAGGCAACCTCAATGATTTGCGCGCCGTTTTAGGCAACGACATAGCCGTTCAAGCTTATCGTGAAACGAAGCTTCCGTTTCCGGACGGCTCGATCATCGCTCGACTTGCCTGGAGCTATGTTCCTTCGGAGGAAAACAACAGGGTCTTTGGCCGAACCCAATCCTTCGTGGCCGGAGCTCCAACGAATGTTCAGTTCATGGTCAAGGACACGAAGAAGTATGCTTCAACGGGTGGCTGGGGCTTTATTCAGTTCAACGAAGGCAAACCCGCTAACATTGTCGTGAATGATTGTTTTTCGTGCCACGTGCCCGTCAAAGATCGTGACTTTATATTCACCCGCTACGCACCGTGACGGGCACCACTTTCATCCGGCCTCGAAGGCCCGTGTCCCGAGGCGAGCTTCGTCTCTCGACGGACCTTGTCCGCTTCTGGCACTTAGCGGACATTCCGCAATTGCCGTCTGATGTCCGCTTTCGGGGATAAAGCGGACATGGCCTAAATGGCTCGTGATGTCCGCTAAACAGACATCTGGCCTACTGACCTGACTGCACATCAGCAGCGAAAAGGAACCTTGTTCCATCTATTGGAATGAGGTAGGCCGCTGACGACGCAGGAAATCGAAAATGCGAGTGCCGAGCAAAAAGTTAAAATCGAATCCGCAGACCTTAACAAGTCGAAAGGCTTCTAAGGCGGCGGCTGGCAATCCTTATTCCATTGCAGTATTGCGTCGAGCGTTCGACATTTTGGCAACCTTCAGCCATGCGAAACCATCGATGGGCCTCGCCGAAATCGTGGATATAGTACGACTGCCAAAAACGACGGTGTTTCGAGTTCTGAGCAGCCTGGTTCAACACGGCTACTGCGAATGGGACGAACAGGCGGCCAAATATAGCCTCGGATTTGAACTCCTTCGCCTTGCCGATATCCGGCGCCGCCAGGGCAATGTCCGAGACGTTGCCCTGCCCGTCATGCGGCAAATTCGCGATGCAGTGAATGAGACAGTTATTCTGTCGGCACGAATGGGAGATTCCCGCGTGCACATCGATTTTGTCGAGGGGTTACACCCAATGCGCCGCATGGCCGATCTTGGCGTGCGCGCGCCGCTTTATGCCGGAGCAGCCAGCAAAATATTGCTTGCGGGCATGAAAGACGATGAAATTGAGGCCTATCTGGACCGGACCGATTTGACTGCCTTCCAGCAAAGCACCATTACCGACCGTAACACTTTGTGGCGGGAGGTCCGCGTAATTCGCAAGCGTGGCTTTGCGGAAAGTAAAGGCGAGCTATTTCCCGGAGGCGGCGCGCTCGCCGCGCCGATCAAGGATTATTCCGGAGATACTGTCGCGGTTATGGATATCCTCACTCCAGAGCACCGATATACTGCAGCGCATCGCGAGCATTGCATCAACATGCTGCTCAAGAGCGCGCAGAGCGCATCCGAACGGCTTGGTTACCGCGCGAAACTTTCGTCCCCGATAATCCGTTCTCCGAGCCAGAGCACTACGCGACGCGAGACGAAATCAAGTTCGTAAGACGATGCAGATTGGTTTCCCGTTCGATTGCGCCCAGTAAATCGGTTACTTCGTCGATGACCGACGTCGAGAGCGCGACTGCAGCTAAACAGCGGAATTTCTGTTCTATTTTCTCAGACGACAGCGGACGGGAAGCCGAGCCGGTACGTTGCTCTATTGCTATCGAAAAACTCCTACCGTCGATCATTTTGGCGTCTATCTTGACGGCGTGCCGTTTCGTCGCGCCGCCCAGGTCAAGTTCCGGATCGTGGATAAACTCAATTCGCGGCAGTAGCGCGAGAATTGCAGGATCGGCTAGACGCCGCTCGTCATACTGGTCGATGAAGGCGTCCCCGTCGAGTAAAGCAACGGCCGCAGCGTAGGATCCGTTCATTTGCGCGGTGATAACTTCGTCCGGCCGATAAGGCCAACCGATGTTGATGTAGCCTTTCTTGCTCATTCGAACCCGAAGGTGCGCAAGATTATCGGCTTCGAGGCCGCGTGATCGCAACTCGCGGACGCCATCAATCGTGGTGTGGGCGCTAGCACAGGCAGCGTAGGCCTTGAATCCGACCTGCGCCGTTTCCCAACGCTGACCAAGATCGTCCAGCATGGTTGCTGCATCTGATTGGCCGTGCAGCGTGCTCATGAATCCCCCGAACGAAGCTTCCAGCGCGTCAAGGCTGCCGGTGAACCCCCGCTCGGCAAAATACGCGCCGATCACGCCGCTTTGCGAGGCGCGGCCGGCGTGGAACCGCTTGGTCATTGCGCCCATTCGCGCCGCGTAGAGACCCGCAGCCTGTGTCGCACCGATGCCAAGCGCGTGCGCGGCCCGAACCGGCGTCAATCTCAGAACTCGCGCGGCACCGGCAGCAGCGCCGACCGCGCCTGCAGTGCCAGTGACGTGATATCCGCTCGTCGAATGGCTGATGCCGGCACAGACGCCGACGCGAAGGCCGATTTCGTAACCCGCAGCCAGTGCCGTGATGAACTCTGCTCCTGAAGCATGATTTGCTTCCGCAATAGCAAGGCACGCCGGCAATGTGACGGCTCCAGGATGGAGCGATGACGATACATGCGCATCGTCGATTTCGAAGCCGTGTATGGCTGTGCCGTTGGCGAGCGCGGCGTCCGGTGGACTGACCCTTCCACTTCGAGAAAACAACGATGATGGACCGCCGACGCTGAAGCCTGCAGCAACGTCAGCCGCGATCTTGCCCCAGCGCTGCGTTGCTCCGTAGAGGCCACAGCCGATCGCATCGAGCACGCATAATTTGAGATGTGCGGTAACTTCGTACGGTACGGCGGCAAGCGTTAGTCCTGATACCCATTCTCCCAAGCGCGAAGTTACGGCGACTGGAGCCCACTTTCCGTCCATCTAAGTCACCTCTTCCCGAATGAGGGTGAGTGCATGGAGCGCGCTTTCGTCGACAGTAATTCCAAGTCCAGGTCCACTCGGCGGTGTCACATAACCGTCCCGCACGGTGAAATCTGTTTCTGGCACCAACGGATCTGGGCCGATCACACCAAGTCCGAAGATGAATTCGCCGGCCGGCATAACCTGCTCAGCCGGTCGGCTCGCGTAAAAATGTGCTCCGGCCGCGGCTTCGAGCTGCGAGAGTACGGCCAGGCCGCCGCAATTGATCCTTACGTTTGCGGCCTCCGCGATGGCCGCGATTTTGCGCGCCGGAGTGATGCCACCGTGTTTATAGAGCTTGATGCAGAGCACGTCGGCGGCCTCGGCGGCAACGATGGCATGCGCGTCATAAATCGATAAACAAGACTCGTCGGCCATCAGCGGAACGCCGGTTGCGGCCCGGCGGATTGCGGCCATGCCGGCGAGGTCGTGACGCTTCAATGGCTGTTCGAGATAATCGACGCGGTGATCCCGCAGCGCGTGCAACGCCTGCAATGAACTGTTCATGGTCCATCCAGTGTTCGGATCCATGCCGATTATGATTTCGGGACCTACCGCCTCACGGATAGCGCGGAAATTTTTCGCGTCCTCCTGCCAGCCGTCAGGATGACCCGATTTCACGCACATCACCTTGATGCCGAATTCGTGCAGCGCCCGCTCGGCATCGGCGACCATCTTCTTGGGATCCGCCGCCATGCTGATCGACCATTCAAGCGGAATGCGGGGTTGCACGAGGCCGCCGATTAAATTGTAAACCGGCTGCTTTACCGCTTTGCCCATCGCGTCATAAAGAGCGGCGTCAACGGCCGCCCGCGCCATATAATTAGCCGGCGCCAGACTATCGAAGAGAGCGTGGATCGCCTCGACGTCGAAAACGCTCCGGCCGATCAGGCGCGGTCCCCAGACGTCCTTGATCATCGAGATCATCGTCGCGTAGGTGTCCGGCATCGAATGATGCGGCGCGAGCGGCCTGATCTGGCCGTAGCCGATGACTCCCTCGGCGAAAATCTTGACCAGCACGGGCTTGCCGAGCAGCGCGCCAGGCGCGCCGGTGTCGTAGGGCCCGGTCGACCGCTGGCGTTGCAGACGGGTCTTGAGATCGGTGACGCGGATCTCGATACGTTCAATGCGCATTTCAATCGCGTCCGGAATAAAGCTTTTCGAGCTTTTGCTGCATGGCCGCACCTTCGCCGTCTTCGCCCACCGTTGGCTCCGGATAAGGCTTGTCGCGCCGCGCGGCCTGGAAATCCTCCCACGCAGCGATGCCACGAGTCTGAAAGTCACTCATGAAATCCCATAAGGCCGCCCACAGTACATGATGCGTAAATCCCGGCAGCCACGCGATGTTGACTCCAAGCTTCAAGTGTTCATCAAGCGTGAGATAGTGTGGCAGTCTGCCCTTCATGAATGAGAGTGGCCCTTTCACCGCAGCGCGCGCGGCAACAATTTCTTCGGTGGAGTGCGGCGATTCGAGCTGAACCCAGTCGACGCCTGCGTCTTCCTTGTAGGCATTTAGACGGTGGAGCGTGTCGTCGAAGCTGCTGTTATCGGCGTCGCGCGCATAGCATTGTGCCATGATGATGAAATCAGGATCGAGTTCGTTTCTCATGTCGACCGCCGCGCGATAGCGGACGATTGCCTGATCGACCGGAACCACCGTCACGCCCGCGCTTTGGGTGCGCCGCTTGCCTTCGATCGGCTGGTCGTCGATCCGCACTCCGGCGATACCGGCACGAATGCATTCGCGTACCATCCGCCGGACGGCCATTATGCCGCCATGGCCGGTGTCGCCATCCATTATGACCGGGAACTTGACCGCCTGTGCGATCCAGCCAGCGACTTGCACGCATTCGAGCATGGTCAGGCTGCCGACATCGGCAAGACCCGTATAAGCGCCGACTACACCGCCGGTCCCGACAAATCCGGCCTCGCAGCCGGCTTTCTCCATGATGCGAGCCAAAGCGGCGCTCGGCGGATGCAAGACCGCCAAAACCCGATCCTTGCGATTAATGAGTTCGCGCAGCCGCGTGGTTGGGCGATGTCCGTTTGGCGGCGTCGGCCTGTTCATCTGCGCTCCGTGCTCCGCGACGTTTGCGACAACTGCTGCAATTGACGCTTCAATCAACACGATCTACGCTGCATTGACAATGAAATAGAATTCCATCTGTTGGAACAGCGCCTGAGGTGGTCCCGTGCTCACGACGTCGGCCGCGACCGCGCCGAGCTTATCGCCGACCTCGCACTTCGTCATCGAGGCGATCGGCGTCAATCACGCCTATGAAGGACAGAATGGCTGGGTGCGTGCGCTCGAAGGTTTCGAAATTACGATTCCTCGTAACCAATTCCTTTGCCTGCTCGGTCCTTCCGGCTGCGGCAAGAGCTCGTTCCTGCGGATCGTAACCGGACTGATGAAACCGATCGAAGGCGAAGTAAGACTCAACGGCAGGCGGGTCGAAGAGCCAGGCCTAGACCGCGGCGTCGTCTTTCAGGAACCCGCGCTGTTTCCCTGGCTCACAGCACGGCGCAATGTCGCCTTCGGTCTCGAAATGAGCGGGATGGACAAGCAAGCGGTGAACGAGAGAGCGACTCAGGTGTTGCGCATCGTCGGGCTTGAGCGCGCGATGGATCTTTACCCGTATCAGCTTTCCGGCGGCATGAGGCACCGCGTCGCGGTAGCACGCGCCTGGGCGCTCCAAAATGCCTCAGTACTGCTCATGGACGAACCGTTCTCGGCAATCGATGCCGTCAATCGGATGGCGCTGCAAAAATATCTGGTGGACGCTTGGCTCGAAGAGCCGCGCACCGTGATCTATGTCACACACGATATCGACGAGGCAGTCTATCTCGCCGACCGAATCGCAATCATGACACCCTCGCCCGGCCATATCGGACAGTTCGTAACAGTTGCCATGAAGCGTCCGCGTGACCGCAATTCTGCCGAAGCCAACGCGTTGCGTACGGAGCTAACAGAGATCATGCACCGGCTCGGCAGCCAGTAGGGATTGGAAAGCGACGCAACCGGCACCAGACCGGCGGCGCGATCAAGGAAGCTAGCAATGACAATAATCAACCGAAGGCAGGTCCTGCTATCGGCTTCGGCGCTGATCGCCGCACCCTACGTTGCGCGCGCCGACGCGCCAGACACAGTGCGATTCGGAGTCCTGCATCCCAATCTGACGACCGTTATTCACGCGATCGCCGTGCACATCGGCGCTTACGAACGCCATAACCTCAATGTCGTCGAAACGCGCTTCAAATCTGGACAAACGGTCGAGGGCGTGGAGCAACTCTGGCGCGGTAATCTGGATTTCTACATGGGCGGCGCGCCGGAAGTACCGAGGCTCAACTCACGGATGATCGAATCGGGCAGCGCACCACCGCTTGCCGTGGTGAGTGGCGCGAACCCCGGCCACACGAGCCTCGTGCTGAGCAACAAACTCCAACCGAAGACGATCGACGACATTCTCAACCAGCCGCTACGCATCGCGGTGTCCTCGCTGTCGTCCGTGCATCTTGCCTTTTTCCGCGGCTATCTCATCACCGAGAAAAAGCTGGAACTGAATTCGATCGCTTGGCACTTCCTCGGAATTGAGGGGGACAATATGGTCCCTGCCCTTCTCACCGGCCAAATCGATGGATTCCTACACTCAGAGCCGACCACGACACTGGCAATCGTCAACAATGCGGGCCATCTGTTCATGCAGGCCGCACGCGGCGATATGGGACCAAATCCGCCGCCAGCAACACTCATGAGTTCGCGACGGGATTATATGAAGGACAAGAATGAGATCGCGAAACGCTTCATGCTCGCAATCTTTGACGCCAACGCAGCGTATGCCAAGTCACCCGCCGAGATGACATCGGTGGTCGCCGAATGGAGCGGCCAGGACGATAAAATCATCGCAGCGGCTCAGGAGCGAATGAACCCGACAACCCGTCTGACCCACGCCCAGGCACAAAAATGGTGGGACTTTATTGGCCTGGCGATGGTCGAGCGAGGTGAATTGAGTCCCAAGCTCAAGCCGTTCCCGGACGTGTTCGACCTTAGCCTGCAACCTTTATAGGTGAGCATGGACGCGATTTCGCCAACGTCGGCGACGACCGAAGAAACCGAGACGCTCCCGTTCGGAGCCGGCGAAAAGCTGTCGGCTTACGGCCGCGCGCGTCGGCAGCGCGACCGGCGCCGCAGGATTATTCGCGGCGCGATCGGAATTGGCGCCGTGCTGGTCATCTGGCAGGTCATGGCGGTTGCGTACAATCTGCAACAGATCTTGCCACCTCCACTCGCTGTTGCGCGCACGATCTTCGACACACTTACTTTGAACTACGCGCAGCGTTGGCTTTATGGCCCAAACATCTACGTGCATCTGGCGGCGAGCCTCATACGTGCGATATTGGGCTTTACCATCGCGGCGGCGCTTGCGATCCCGCTTGGCTTGCTCGTGGGCCGCGCCCGTGCCGCGCGCGAATTTCTGGATCCGGTAATCCGCTCGCTCTACCCGATCCCGGGCATTGCCTGGATTCCACTCGCGATCCTGTGGTTCGGTCTCGGTAATACCGCGGTTATCTTTGTTGTCGTAATCGCGGAATTCTTTCCGCTTTATTTCAACACCGAAGCCGGCGCCCGCAACATTAATCCAATTCTGATCGACGCCGCGCGCTGCTTTGGCGCAAAGCGGCTGACGCTTTTTCGCCGCGTTATCCTGCCGGCCTCGATCCCCTACATCATCACCGGCATGCGCATCGCGCTTGGTGGAGCGTGGCGCATGATTGTTGCGGGAGAAATGCTGGCGTCGGAGACCGGGATTGGATCGGTTCTGATGGAATCGCGGTTTCAGTTCCGGGCCACTGATCTGATGATGGCGATGGTTCTTATCAGCATCGTTGGTTACATCACCGAACGGCTGATCGTCGGTACACTCGAGCGCAGAACCACAGAAAAGTGGGAAGTTAAGATTTTCTAGGACACCCATAATGCACGCTATTGCAAAGATCATTGCCCATCACGCCGATCGCAAATTCGTCGAGGTCGGAGAGATCGTCAATGTCGCACCCGACTACGTCATGCTCAACGATCGTGGTGCGGCGCGGGCCGCCGATCTCCTTGGCAAAATGGGTGGCGACAAAATATTTGATCCAGCAAAAATCGTGGTTGTGTTCGACCATCATTATCCGCCGATCCGCGCTCAGGATTCGATATCGCAGAAACGCACCCGCGAGTGGATCAGGGAACAAGGCATAACCAAATTTCACGCCGGCGAGGGTATCGGCCATGTCATCTTTCCTGAAAAAGGTTACTCGTTCCCCGGCGCACTGATCTTCGGCACCGATTCCCACACGGTGACCAATAGTGCGCTCGGCTGTGTCGCCACCGGATTGGGACATTCCGACATCGCGTCCTATCTGGCGCTTGGCTACAACTGGCTGAAAGTGCCGGAGGTGATCCGGTTCGTCCTACACGGCGATTTCCGTCCCGGAGTTTACGCCAAGGACATCGCGCTGCGCATCGCGCAGCTCTACGGCGAGGACGCGGCGCCCTATCTCGGCGTCGAATTCACCGGTCCTCTGGTGGCGACAATGTCGATGGCCGAGCGCTTCGTGCTCTGCAACATGGTGATCGATTTCGGCGCCAAGACCGGTTACATCCAGCCCGACGAGACCACGGCGCGATGGATGGCGACGCGCGCGCCGGATCTGAAGTGGACCGCGGAGACTACAGATTCGGACGTGGATTGTGGCCAGATCGTCGAGTTGAATGTCTCCGAGATCGAACCCCTGGTCGCGGTACCCCACGATCTGTCGACCGTACGGGACGCAGCTGACTTGAACGATGTCCGGATTGACGAAGCGATATTCGGCACCTGCACCGGCGGACGCATCGACGACTTCCGTGTTGCAGCCGCCATCATGAAGGGCAAGAAGCTCGCGCCGCATACGCGCATGATGATCAATCCCGGCTCGCGCGAGACTTACGTTCAGGCGATGCATGAAGGCCTGATCGACATCATGGTCGAGGCCGGCGCGATCATCGGCGTACCCGGTTGCGGACCATGTTCGGGTTGCCATCAGGGAATGCTAGCGCCGGCGGAAAACGCCATTACCAATGCCAGCCGCAATTTCAGGGGTCGCTTTGGAAGTCCGGAGGCCAATGCTTATGTCGCATCGTCTGCAACCGTCGCGGCTTCTGCCATCGCCGGCCGGATTGTCTCGCCTTCCGACGTGACAGCGCGCTAAGGCGACCGATATGCAAATCAAAGGCAGGGCATGGACGTTCGGCCGTAACGTCAATACCGATCTCATCTTCCCGAAAATGTGGTTCCGCCCGACCTACGAACCCGGCGAGATGGCAAGTCATCTCATGGTCGGCATTGACGAGGAATTTCCCCGCAAAGTCGTCCGCGGTGACGTCATCGTTGGCGGCCTGAATTTTGGCTGCGGCTCAAGCCGCGAAGAAGCTGCAGCTGCGATGAAAGAAGCCGGAATTGCCGCGGTCGTCGCCCCTAGTTTCGGCCGGCTGTTTACGCGCAACGCCATCAATGTCGGATTGCCGATCGTGGCACTGCCCCACATCGACGAACAAATTCAGCAAGGCGACGAGATCGAGATCGATCTTGCCGGCGCCCGCATCCGCAATTTGCGCTCCGGCTACGAAGCGCGCCTGCCGCCCATGGCACCGGAATCGCTGAAATTGATCGAAGACGGCGGCATCGCCAATTATACCCGTCGGGTACTCGAGCTGCGCCGGCAGTCAGGACACTGACGTGCAATGACGTCGGAACAAGGCATAGTGCGGCGCATTCTCGATCGGAAATTGGTACTTCGCCGGATATCCGTCTGTCTTGTGGCCGCATTTTTTGTATTTTTAGCGCTGCTCGCGCCGCAGCGCGCACAGGCGTCTACGCCCTATCCGGATGGTTCTCGGCGAATTGTAATTATTGTGCCGTTCTCCGCCGGTGGCTCCAACGACATCCTGGCGCGCGCCATCGGCCAGAAATTGAGCGACGCTTGGCACCTGCCGGTG
The DNA here is from genome assembly GCA_963808205.1 of uncultured Alphaproteobacteria bacterium. Lineage (GTDB taxonomy): Bacteria > Pseudomonadota > Alphaproteobacteria > Rhizobiales > Xanthobacteraceae > BOG-931. Next base: position 59,329 of record CAWEER010000003.1, on the reverse strand, counting down.
ATCATCGAGAACCACGTCGGAGCCAGCGGGTCGCTCGGCGCAGCGCGGGCGGCGCAGGCGGCACCGGACGGCTACACCCTGCTCATTCTATCTTCCACCTACACGATCAATTCGGCGGTGATGGCGCAACTGCCGTTCGACCCGAAGACGAGCTTCGCGCCGGTAGCAATGCTTGGAAAAGGGCCAATGATGCTCGCGGCCTCAAAGACACTTCCGGTTCACAATGCGCAGGAATTGATTGCGCTGGCTCGCGCCAAGCCGGGAATGTTGAACTACGGATCCGCCGGTGTAGGGAGCGCCAATCAAATGACAATGGAACTATTCAAGAGTCTCGCCAATCTCGACATCAAACACGTGCCGTACCGCTCCGGTAATGCCGCGGTAAACGATCTGATTGGCGGTCATCTAGACATGTTCGTTGGCAGTCTGCCGCAAATGATCGCAATGGCGCGAGCCGGCTCCGCCACGGGAATCGCCGTTACAGGGTCGCAGCGCGCAACCGCCATTCCTGAATTACCGACCCTCGCCGAGTCAGGCGTACCGGGCTACGAATTTGAACAGTGGTGGGGGATCGTCGTGCCGGCCGGAACACCCCGCGACATCGTCGAAACCCTCAATACCGAGATCAATCACATCCTGACAACGCCCGAGATTGAAGCCTTCATGGCGAATGAAGGTGCCGAGCCGGCGCCATCGACGCCGCAAGCATTGGGTCAGCACATTTCTCTCGAACTGCAACGCTGGACCGAACTGGTCCAGCGTGCCGGCCTGAAGGAACAATGACAGTTCAATTCGCCAGCGCGTACTCACCGGCGCCGCGGCCGGCGATGCGGCCGAACACAGCGCCCGCCATCAGGCCGGCGCTGCCCGGATAATTGAAATAGAATAATCCGCCGACCAACTCGCCGGCGGCGTAGAGGCCAGGAATCGGGCTGTCCTCAATGTCGAGCACATGGCCAGTCGGATCGATCTTGAGGCCTCCAAACGTAAATGTGATGCCACACCCGACCGAATAGGCTTCGAAGGGCGGTTGCTCCATGGGATTCGCCCAGTTGCTCTTGTTGAGCGCGAGACCGACAGTTGCCTTGCCGTCTTTGCTGTTCGGGTCGAACTTTACGTCGCGTTTCACGGCAGCATTGTACTCTTGCACCATTTTTAGAAAGCCAGCGGGATTGACGTCTTGCATCTTATTCACCAGCTCTTCAAGCGTATCTGCGCGTACCTTTGTAGCTCCCCGCATCTTGTATTCGTCACGAAGGAGCGGCAGTGCGTGGCCATCGAAAACCTGCCAGGCGTAACTGCCGGGCTGCGCTAACACTGCGCGTCCATATTTGGCGTAAGTGTAATTGCGAAAATCTGCGCCCTCGTCGACGAAGCGCTCGCCGTCGGCGTTCACCATCAGTCCGAACGGATAGCTGTGTCGATAGCCGGCGCTGTGCTGGCCATCGACATCGCCGTAATCGTTGGCGTAGCGTTCCCAGGCGACGGCATGTGCACCAGACCATTGGCCGTAGGATTGCGCGCCGATATCGAGGGCCATTCTGATACCGTCGCCGGTGTTGTAACGCGTGCCGCGGACCTTCGCCATGTCCCATCCGGGCCCTAGGTAGCGCGAGCGCCATTCGCGATTGGACTCAAAACCGCCGCAAGCCAATACAACAGCACGCGTAGCGATTTGCTGCTCGGCGCCATCGAGCAAGACTCGTATGCCTTCGATGCTGTTTTTGCCGCGTACGAGCGATATCGCGCGTGCACCGTAGTGAATGGCCACATCGTGTTTTGCAGCGGCTTTGTATTCGGACTCCACAAGACCCGCGCCACCACCATTGGCGTAGATCACCACGCCGCCAAAAAACTTGAAACGGCCTTCGTGGTTGTAAGCCTGACGGCCGTAATTCGGCAGAAACTTTACGCCGCGGCCCATCAGCCAATGCACTGTGTCAGTGCTACTGCGAACGAGCGTTTCCGCAAGATCAGGGTCAATATAATATTGCGTGATGCGCCCAAGATCGTCGAGATAGTCTTCCGCTGTGTATTGGCCGAAATCTGTGCGCGCGATGTCGGCATCACTTAAATCAGGCACGACGCTTTTTATGTCCTGCGCGCCGTGATGCACCATACGAAAACCGCCGCCGGTGAACCTCGAATTGCCGCCGCGCTTTTCTTCGGGGGCGCGCTCGATCAAGGCAACCTTGGCTCCATGCTCGGAGGCAGCCAAAGCGGCGCACAGTGCGGCGTTACCTCCTCCGACAACAACAACGTCATAAGATTGATTCTCCATCCGACCCCTCCCGTAGCGGGACCGCGCCCGCGGATCGTTTCACTGGATGGAACATAATTCCATTTGTGGATTCTGGACTAAGGGATGACTACCAAGCTGTCAATGTTGATCATTGCCGCTCATGTCCGCCCCCATTACGCAGGAGCATCCCATGATGTCTCGCTGATGCTCTGCTTGTGAACGTAAAGGGGACATTGGCTGCACGACTCGCAATGCCCGCTAATAACCCAAAGCAGACGTGCTAACCCGTCGGCCGCCTCAGCCGCGTTGCAGGTCTATGAGAGCATTCCGCTTGAAATTGCGTGTTCCACACAATTGCTTACATGCGCAACCAGAACGGATTTCGCCCGCTTGAAATCGCGCTTGAGGGCAAATTCCAGCAATTGCCGATGCTGTCGCACTGGCTCTTCGCCACGATTATCGGCGGAGATCATTGGATAGCGAAAGTACTTGTCGAATACCACTTGATGAGCGTCCATCAGTACTTGAGATCCGCAGTTGGAAATAATCGCTTGGTGGAATTCGCCGTCATAGCGCTTCCATACAGGGGTTGCGGGCTTCCCAGAGCGCAATTGCTGTTCGACGGCGGCCAGCTTGTGATGTGCCGAAACGACGCGTCCCTCCCATTCCATGTCGCCCCTGGCAAACGAACGCTCCATCGCATGGCACTCTAGAAGAAGGCGAAGTTCCGCCAGTTCATTTAGATTGGCTGTTGAGGCCGGCGCGACTTCAAATCCTCGGCGCCCTTCAGCAACTACGAAACCTTCGGAAGACAGGCGGCTCAGTATTTCGCGAAGTGTGCTGACGCTGACGCCATAATCTTCTTTCAAAGTATCAAGTCGCAGCTTTTGATCGGGCCGCAGGCGCCCAAAAATAATGTCCGATCGAATTCGGCGATACCCGTCATCCCCAACCGTTTCAGTGTCTTTGGCCCTGTCCAGCACGGCTCGTCATCCTCCATTCTCGAATTTGCCTCTAACAGGCAAACACATAAATCCTCGCAGACTGCATGATTTAAGAACTCATACAGTCACCATTCCATCATATAAATTGAGAATACTCATTTGACTCTCATTTTACCAGTGCTCTACCATGGCTCGACAATTGGCTTTGTGGGGTCGGTTACCGGCCCGATAGGTTTGCGATAGCGGGGTGGACGCTTTGAATTACCAGCTGGACTTCGGCCCAGTTTTGGACGGCTTACCGAATTTGCTGTTGGGATGCCTAGGAACGCTTGGCCTTGCATTGGCCGGCATGGCACTCGCGACCGCGATAGGAATTGGCGGCGTAGTTCTCCGGGATGGTCAATTTAAATCGCTACGCTGGCTGGTCATCGCGTTTGTAGAACTGACGCGAAACACGCCCTTTCTTGTACAAATCTATTTCATCTTCTTTGCATTACCCTATGCCGGCATCAGGCTCGATCCGACACCGACGGCTATTGTCGCGCTCGGTCTTAATGGCGGCGCTTATGCCATCGAGATTATTCGCGGCGGGGTACAATCGATCAGCAAGGGTCAAGTTGAGGCGGGTTTCGCCCTCGGTCTGCACAAGATAGAGGTCTTTCGTCTTATCATCCTGAAGCCCGCTCTACGCGCAGTGTTTCCGTCGCTGGCGAGCCAATTCATTCTCTTGATGCTGACGACGAGCATTGCGTCCGCCATCTCGGCCTATGAGCTGACATCCGTCGCCAAAAGCATTGAGAGCGAATTGTTTCGAAGTTTTGAAGTCTACGGCACCGTGACAGTTCTCTATCTCATCATGTCCTGGCTCATGATGAATTTTCTGAGATCCATTTCATCACGCTATCTGAGCTATCCGGTGAAGTGAGAAATAATCATGAGTAAAGGTGAGTTTCTTTTCCTCATGCAGGGCTTTAAGTGGACATTGGCGCTCGCGGCAGTGGCTTTCGTTTGCGGCACAGTGGCTGGACTATGCGTCGCGCTGGCACGGACCTCTGAGTATCCGCTTCTTGTACGCGCGACTTCAGCTTACATCTCGGTATTTCAAGGTACCCCGCTGCTAATGCAGCTCTTCGTCGTTTACTACGGCTTGGCGCTGATTGGGCTACGGTTGGAATCCTGGGAGGCCGTAACGATCGGCTTCACTCTTCATGCGAGCGCCTATTTGGGCGATATCTGGCGCGGATCGATCGAGGCCGTGCCGCGCGGACAGGTGGAAGCCGCAAAAGCCTTAAGTCTCAGCTATTTCTGGCGGATGAAAGATGTGGTTTTGCCGCAGGCAATACGCATCTCGCTGCCGGCGACCATCGGCTTCCTTGTTCAGCTCCTCAAAGGCACATCGCTCGCAGCGTTCGTCGGTTTCACCGAGCTCACTCGCGCCGGCAGTATCGTCTCTAATCAAATTTTCAGGCCTTTGCTCGTCTACGGCATCGTCGGAATCATGTATTTCGCCGTTTGCTGGCCTCTGTCGATCTTTGGCACACGGCTGGAACGTCGCTTTTCCGTTGCCACAAGATGAGAGCGCTTTTAATGCCGATTTCCATGTGAGTGTTCACACGCAATGTAGGGAGATTCTCAATGAAAAATAACAGTGCCTCGAAATCAACCCGCCGCCGAGTTCCTGTTGGCCGGCGCAGCTCTGCTCGCCGCGCCGGCAATACTAACGAGCCACGCGTACGCAATCACACCTGACGAGATCAAAAAGCGAGGCAAAATCGTTATCGGGATCCAAGGCGACAATCCACCCTGGGGTTTCGTCAATTCGAGCGGAAAACAGGAAGGGCTGGACGCCGACATTGGCGAGCTCTACGCCAGAGAACTCGGAGTCACGGCGGAATTCGCACCGTTGGAGGTTGCTAATCGCATTCCGGCATTGACGTCTGGCCGGGCCGATGTGTTGTTCGCCACGATGGCGATGTTTCCGGATCGAGCCAAAGCGGTTCAATTCAGTAAGCCGTATGTCGCAAATATCATCCTTCTCATTGCGCCCAAGTCCATAGAAATTAAGACCAACGCGGATATGGCCAAGCTGTCGAGCATCGGCGTTGCGCGTGCGGCCGCTCAAGATACGCAGGTGACTAAGAACGCACCTCCAGGCACTAATATCTTACGCTTCGATGGCGACGCTGCGTCGATCCAGGCGCTGGTTTCCGGGCAGGTTCAAGGACTCGGTGGCAATATGTTCTATATTGATCGCTTGAACGAGGCGCGGCCCGGATTTTGGGAGAACAAGATCGAATTCCAACGCATTTATAACGGCGCGTGTACGCGGCTCCACGAAGTTGAAATCAACGCTTCAATCAACAGTTTCATCGAAACAATCAAAGCGAACGGCGAGCTAGCAAAAATTCATCTGAAGTGGATGAAGCTGCCGCTGCCTTCGAATTTTCCGGACACCATCGAAGGTGTTCCCTTCATCGCAAGCTGAGTGCGTGACATCGGAATTTGGCCGTGAAACGTCCTACTGCCAATCTTTCAACCGCCGGCGCTGCTACTCCAATGATCGCGATGGAGGGTGTCGAGAAATGGTACGGCTCATTCAAGGCACTGAATAACATCAATCTAACAGTCCGCACCGGTGAAAAAATCGTCCTGTGCGGACCTTCCGGGTCGGGCAAGTCTACCCTCATCCGCTGCATCAATCATCTTGAGAGTTATGAGAAGGGCCGCGTTTTAATTGAAGGTATTCATCTCGATGACAACCCCAAGACGATTGACGCGGTCCGGCGCGAAGTCGGAATGGTATTTCAACAGTTCAATCTGTTTCCGCATCTTACAGTGATGCAAAATTGCACGCTCGCGCCTCCGCGCTCACGAGGTATCAGCAAATCTCAGGCCGAGACTACCGCGCGCCGGCTACTCGCGCAGGTCCAGGTCCTCGATCAAGCCGAAAAGTATCCCGCTCAGCTCTCGGGAGGACAACAGCAGCGCGTCGCGATCGCACGTGCGCTTTGCATGGAACCCAAGGTAATGCTGTTTGATGAGCCAACATCATCACTCGATCCGGAGATGGTGAAAGAAGTCCTCGACACCATGATTGGATTGGCGGATGAGGGCATGACCATGATCTGCGTCACCCATGAGATGGGTTTTGCCCGTCGGGTTGCCGATCGTATCGTCTTTATGGCCAGCGGCTCAATCGTGGAAGAAGGAGTACCGTCAGAGTTTTTTGAAAATCCCAAACACGAGCGTACCAGGAAGTTTCTCGGAGAGATTCTGCCCCGACACTAACCCTCCGTAACTCGTAGGCGTGTCTGGACCATTGTCTCGAACTTTTCGTAGCTCCAGGAGAACCAAATAAGTCGCGTCGTTTATATCCTGAATGGTCCCAATCTTAATCGCCTCGGCAAACGGGAGCCCGAGATTTACGGAAGGACGACTTTGGCAGAAGTCGAAGCAAGCTGCAGAGCCAAATCGCAAGGTGATACGATTGAGTTTCGGCAAACTAACAGTGAAGCCCAGCTCGTGGATTGGATACAGGAGGCCATCGATAGAGCCGACGGCATTATCATTAATCCTGCCGCCTATTCTTTCACTTCGATTGCAATTCTCGATGCGCTCAAGATGTTCCCAGGGCCGATCGTCGAGTTGCACATCAGCAATATTCACCGCCGCGAAGCGCACTATCACCACTCCTACGTCTCAAAGGTGGCAACGGCGGTGATTGCCGGACTTGGCCATAACGGCTACCCGCTCGCCATGCAGGCGATGCGAAATCTGCTGCAAAAAACTTAAGGGCCCGAAAGCTTGCCGACAGATACGCCGATCGCAAAATACATTCGTGGCGGCGGACAAAGCGAGACGCGAGGATCGCATGACTGAAGGTCGTGTGCTGGTCGGGCTGATTGGCGCCAATATAATGAAATCTATCTCCCCTGCATTGCACGCCGATGCCTTCGCTTCTGCGGGAATTGACGGCTACTATCATCTAATGGACGTCAACAACCTGCCGGGCCGCAGCTTGGCGGATCTGTTTGCAGCGGCCAAAACAGCAGGATTTGCGGGTGTCAACGTCACGATTCCGTTCAAACAAGACATGTTATCCTTGGTTGATACCTTAGACGGAGAGGCCGGCGATATCGGCGCCGTCAATACTGTCATCATCGCGCGAGATGGCCAGACTTACGGCTACAACACTGACCGGTGTGGATTCCGCCGTAGTTTCGAAGAAGGCCTTGGGCGAGCGAGTTGCGAAGCTGCGACCGTGGTGCTGTTAGGTGCCGGAGGCGCCGGCCGCGCTGTTGCATTCGCGCTGATGGACCTTGGAGCCGCGGTTGTTATTATTCACGACAGCGACACCTCACGGGCGGTAGGACTGCTGGCGGCGTTGTCGTCGTACTACGGTTCCTCACGCTGCCGGCTCACACGCGATCTCGAACGTGATGTCGTGGCGGCCGATGGCATTGTAAACGCGACACCGATCGGCATGTCTGGATTTTCGGGCAGCCCAGTTCCGTCCGCTTTCTTGCGGGCCGGTCATTGGGCGGCTGACGTAATTTACACGCCGATCGAAACTGCCTTTATAAAGGCCGCGACCGCGAAAGGTGCCAGAACATTAACTGGTGGCGGAATGTGCGTGCACCAGGCGGCCGAGACATTTCGTCTCTTCACTGGCGTTACACCCGACATCGCGCAATTGCATCGCGCTTTTTCAAATGCGTTAGCGCGGCGAGATACCACCGAAAGGGCGAGCTGACTTTGCGTGCAAACGGCTGTCGCAGCCATCTGCTTTTGGACGTGGGTGATGATGTCAGCTTTTGGTGCTTAACGGGTAATCGATGATCGACAGAATGCACTCTAAGCCGACAAGATAATCACCCGTGTCGCAGACGTGCTAAGGCTTTCCATAGGGCGTCGCCTCGATGTCAGCTATGACCAAAAGCAGCATTTAAAGGGAGCTACCGAAGCTCCGCGATTGGGTGAAACGACTATGCAAAATCGGTCAAACGAACTCGCGATTGCGTTTTAGCCGAGCGGCTTGATCATCAGCAGACAAGGATTTTTCGGACCCCATAGCGTTGGAAACACTTCCACCGGCAGGAAGCCCAGAGCTTCATAGAACCGGCGAGTCCCGACATACTCCTCATTCGGCCGATCGGCTGCCACGGTCTTTACGGTCAGGTAGGAGAGACCCTGTGCCTGAAGTTTTACTGCTGCGTATTCGATTAGCCTTCCGCCAATTCCCCTTCTGTGCCAATCGCGTTTGACCCCGAGCAGGTAAGCCTCTGCTACAAACCGATTGTGCTCTTTCAAAGAAATGAACCCGACGATCTGATCGTCCAACGCAAAACCAAACATCGATAGTTCTGCGACGCTTCGGACATAGGCATCCACTGATTTTGGAATGCCAAACCAGTCAGGTAGGTCCTCGAGAATGTCCCGGCAAATCCTATCCTTATTCGACATAATCTGTATCACGACACCTTCGATCATATCGACACTCGATTCTCCCGATCATTTCAAGCGAGTCACTGATCGGCCCCCGCCGAATGGTCCGTTCGGAATGTTAGTTTAGAGTTGGCATTTGCGCCATGGGCTTTGCCGGCCAGACGAGTGCCTCTGCCGCCGGCGGTTGGTATCCGATTTTGGGAGTAAAGCGGACATGGCGTGGCCGGGCGCAATGTCCGCTAATGACCCAAATTTTGCTGCGAGGCAAAACACAGTTATCGTTGAATGTGGTGCTGGGAGTTATGCTCGGCCCGATGAAGCCGGGCGCGACGGCGCGGTCGACAGGTCCGGCGACGCGAACGGGAGATGACGATGCCCAAAAAGAATTCCAGCCTCAAACTCGATCGCCGCAAATTCCTCGCCGTGGCGGCGGTCGCCGGAGCCTCCGGTGCCGTCGACCGAGCCAAAGCCGCGACCGCAACCGTGCCAGACGCGCAGCGGCTGTTGCCGTCAGCGCTGCCGCCGAATTCCTATATCGCCGCCAACGAGACCGGCACGCCGCAGACACCGCAACCGGAAGACGGCAGGCCTGGATCCGACTTCATGGTCGACGTCATCAAGACGCTCGATATCAAGTATATGCCGGCCAATCCGGCTTCGAGCTACCGCGGTCTGCACGAGTCGCTGATCGATTACGGCAAGAACACCATGCCGGAATTTCTCACCTGCATGCACGAGGAATCCGGCGTCGGCATGTGCCACGGCTACTTCAAAGCGACCGGCAAGCCGCTGATGACGTTGGTCCACGGAGTGGTCGGGCTGCAACATGCCACTATGGCCGTCTACAACGCGTGGTGCGATCGCGTGCCCGTGCTCATCATCGGCGGTAACGATCTCGATGCGGCGCACCGGCCGCCTGGTGTCCCGACCTTCCACTCCGCACAGGACATCAACGCGATCGTGCGCGACTACACCAAATGGGATGATACCCCGATCTCGGCGCAGCACTTCGCGCAGTCGTTCGTGCGCATGTACAAGATCGCGACAACGCCGCCGTATGGCCCAGTGATGATGTCGCTCGACGGCGGCCTGCAGAATGACGCTGTCCGTGATTACGGCGAGCCGCTCTACATCCCAAAATTCTTCGCGGCCGCACCCCCGCAGGGAGATGACGCCGCCGTCAAGGAAGCGGCCCGCTTGCTCGCCAATGCCGATCGGCCGGTCATTGTGGTCGATCGCGCGGCGCGCACGCCGGACGGCGTAAAGCTGTTGGTCGAGCTTGCCGAATTGTTGCAGGCCCCGGTGGTTGATCAGGGCGGCCGGATGAACTTCCCCAACACCCATTATCTTAGCCGTCCGGCGAGCGTCATCGGCCAAGCCGACGTCGTCATTGGCATGGAGCTGTCCGACTATTGGGGGACGGTCAACGGCTTCATAGACAACGGCGAAGAGGGTTTCGGTCATGACTTCAGCAAAATCAAGCCGGGGACGAAACTGATCAGCATCAGCTCGGTCGATCTGCTCACCAAATCGAACTATCAGGACTTCCAGCGTTTCCAGAGCATCGACATTTCGATGCCTGGTGACGCAGAGGCGACATTGCCCTCTCTGATCGAGGCGGTGAAATCATCGATTTCCGGCGATCGCAAGGATGCAATGACCAAGCGAGGTGACGCCACTCGACAAGCCCACGCCAAGGGTCTCGAAGCGATCAAGCAGGCGGCTGCGATCGCCTGGGACGCGAGCCCCATCAATACGGCGCGGTTGCTCACCGAGATTTACGCGCAGATCAAGGGTCTTGATTGGTCGCTGGTTTCCACTTCGGGCAATACCAGCAGCTGGGCGAACCGCCTTTGGCCGATGGAAAAACACCACCAATGGCTCGGTTCGTCCGGCGGATACGGCGTGGGTTACGGTGCGCCGGCCTCGGTCGGTGCTGCGCTCGGTAACCGCGATCTCGGCCGCTTCTCGGTCTCGATCCAGTCCGACGGTGATTTGATGTATGCGCCGGGCGTGCTGTGGACCGCGGCGCGCCATAAAATTCCGCTGCTGGCCGTCATGCACAACAATCGCGGCTATCACCAGGAATCCATGCACGTGCAACGGTTCGCCAATCTCCGCAACCGCATCGTCAACACCGGCAACGACCTTGCGCCGATCGGGACCAGCATTATGAATCCCGATATCCAATATCATGAGTTGGCCAGATCGTTGGGCTGGTGGTCGAAAGGCCCGATCACTGATCCGGCCGATCTGGCGCCCGCGATCAAGGAAGCGGTCGCCGTGGTCAAGGAAGGCCAGCCCGCGTTTATCAATGTCATGACGCAGCCACGGTGAGGAGGATGTTTATGCGTTTCGTTCGTGGTCTAGCGGGGCTGGTCTTCGCTGCGCTTGTGACGTTCGGCGCGAGTGTCGGTGGACTAGGCGCCGCTCTCGCCGATGGCGACGCCCAGAAGGGAAAAGTAGCGTTCGTCAAGCATGGCTGTTGGCAATGTCACGACTTCAACGGCCAGGGTTCGGTCGCCACCAGCAAGGGTGCGGTCATCGCACGCACGGCGCTGCCGCTCGATGCGTTCATTTCCTTCGTGCGCACGACGAACGGCGAGATGCCGCCATTCCGGATGCCCATCATCTCCGATCAGGAACTCACGGATATCCATGCCTACCTGCAATCTCTGCCGGAACCGAAAGCGGTGATCGACATCCCACTCCTGAACAACGACGTACGCTCGCAGTAGGACAGACGCAGTCAATGTCCGCTTCTGGCACTTACCGGACATCGAGGGATGACGCGGTTTGATGTCCGCTTTCGGGGGTAAAGCAGACATGTTCAGGCCGGGCGCTGATGTCTGCTATTGACCCATAGTGTCATTGAGCAGTCGGCCTTCGCCTACCCACAGTCGGTGGTTGGGATGAGGCGACTAACTGAACGATACCGGTCCCACTGCGCCAACCCACCAACGCACCTTTGTTTGGTCTTTTTCATCCATGTAGAAGAAATGGCTCATCGAGGGATGAACCGTCGGCCTCGAACGATCGTCGGGTTTCATATCCACGACACCGCGGAACACTTTCAGGAAGCCTGCATCCCAATATTCTGTGACGTGATGCACCGTGGCGAACCCGGTATCGATGAAGGCCTTAAGGTTGGTGCGAATCGCTTCACGACCCTTCCAATCCGCAACGCCGAGATTGCAGACCGCATCCTCCGTGAAGCAGTCGAAACCTTTGCCGAAGGTTTTGTCGTCAATCTCCTTCCACATGGCGAGAAGCCATTGTGGCGGTTCCTTTTTCGTAAAAGTGACTTGTTCCGTCTTCGTAAGAGCGAGTTGCATGTCTCTCTCCTTGATTTTGGGATGTTCAGCTGCGTCTTATGCCAGCGAGCGGCTTGATTGGTGCTCTATCGCGCACATGATCAACAGACGCATGATCAATAGAATGATCCGGCAACGGCTTGGTTCCTGGTATGTCGCGGATTGCACTTAGCGGACATTCTACGATGTCCGTCTGATGTCTGATTTCGGGGGTACATCGGACATGGACCAAACGACTTGCGATGTCTGCTAATGACCCAAACGGACATAGCACTCTCACTCGGGCAACCGCACTGAATACTCCCCATGGCGGTTATTGCAGCGATTTTCCGTTTTCGATGGTCCGGTTGTCCTCGAAACGAATAGCGATCGGGCGACCGGCCAAGGCGCCAGCCATGCCGTCGCTGAAATGCAGCGGCGTGCAGCGCGCGAGCGCCGCATTTATGGCGTCGCGATAGACATCGCGCACCTCGGCCGGCGCGTCGTGACTAACATAGGTAACGAACGGGGGCGCCATGATCTCGCCGTCCTGCCTGAAGGCGAAGCGCACGGTATACTCCATGCCGTGCCGGGCCGAATCCTTCGGCGGCGGCGCCCAGCAAGCGCGCAACGCCGCATACATTTCGCCGATCGAGTCGAGCGGCTCTTGCTCCGTGGTTTTATCGGCGTTGTCACCGGGAGGGCTCGCATCGCCACTTTTGCCGGCGCCGCCGCCGGCGTTATTTCCCGGATCGTTGTCGTCCGTAACGATGGTCAGCTGCAAATTCTCGCCGATCGGCGGCAGATATTGCGGGAAACAGGGGCCGCGATGAAACACGTCGCAGAACGAGGGGTGACAGGGCTGGCCGCTCAGCACGCTGCAAGGCGCGCGAGTTGGCGGCAGTTGAAGTGCCGCCCCGGATCCCCGAAGTCCGCTTGGCGCATTTGGCGAGACGGGGGTCTGCCTCGTTTGGGGCACGGTGTATGGACTGGATGGATTGAAGACCGGTGGCGGCGGAGGGGGAACGGGATTCACAAACTGCGCTTGTGCGTATTCGCTTGCTAGGCAGACGCCAAACGCGGCCGCGCATCCAGCAACGAAGAACTTCGCCAGTGCCATTCGCTTAACTTTCCTTGTGTGCTTTGCGATCCCCTTTGGGCCGATGTTCCATTGTTGCTGGAATGTGACCACGATCGATTGTCTCGCGCAATGTCCGCTAATGACCCACAAGCGACATCGGCCATTGGTAACCGCAACTGTGCAGTATGCCTCATGCTGATCTGCAATAACGGATGGAACGACGCTCCGCTTAGTTTGTTGGGCCGCTGTTACGGCGAAGGCGTTCGAAGGACATCTTCGCAGGATGTTCGTAAAGCCATTACTCCTGCCAGAACCGAATGAAGCGCCACGGGTGAGTGTATCTTGCGGCAGCAATCCAGACCGGTCCTCAATGCAACCTTGTTTCTAGAACGCGGTCGAGGTGCTTTTGGCCTCAAATGTTGAGACCAATCATTGTCAGCGAGCCTTTCACGTGAAAGTTCCGGAATCGGAACTTACCGAGTTACGCGGACGCATAAACGCGACAATGTGGCTCCCCGCATTGGAGAATGACAAGTGTCTGAAACCATGAACCTACATCCGGTGCCTGAAACTATGACCTTGCATCGCGCCCTGTGGGCAGGCCGGATAATGAGCGCGCTTGTCGTTATCGCGCTGGTGGCAGACGGCGCTGTTCAGCTTTTCGCGCCGGCACAGGTCGCGAGCATGTTGCAGGAAACCGGGTTCGCGATGGACCTGACCCGTATCGTGGGTCCGATCATACTCGTCTGCGCCATCCTTTACGCCATCCCGGCCACGACCGTCCTCGGCGCGATCCTAGTGACGGGCTTTTTGGGAGGTGCCATCTGCGCCCATGTCCGCATTGGTGAGTTGGGGTCGCCGCCGGAAATCATTTCCCTCCTTCTGGGCGCGATGACATGGGGCGGCCTCTACGCGCGCGATCCCCATATCCGGGCCATTCTGCCGCTCGTCCGTTGAACCAACAAGGGCAGCGCTCTGTTCCTCGAAGCTAAGGAGAAAACGCATGTTTTTAGTAATGGGAATCACGGGAAAAGTGGGCGGCGCAACGGCAGAAAATCTGTTGGCGCACGGGAAGAAAATACGCGCACTGGTCCGCAATCGCGAGAAGGCGTCAAGCTGGGCGAACCAGGGCGTGGAACTGGTTGACGGTGATTGGAATGATTCGGCAGCCATCGAGCGGGTGCTCAAAGGCGTCGAAGGCGCGTTTGTCATGTTGCCGGCTGTCTGGGCCCCCTCGCCCGATTACAAAGAAGCCAAGGGCGTGATTGCGAACTATGTCAAGGCGCTTACCAAGGCAGCGCCGCCGCGGGTGGTAGCGCTTTCGTCGATGGGTGCGAACAGAACCAACAGGCTTGGAATGATCACGGCCTTGTCGCTTCTGGAGCAAGGTTTTCGCAACCTGATATCGCCAATCGCGTTTGTGCGCGCAGGTGGATTCTTCGAAAACTTCCTCTACGGCTTACAGGTCGCCAAGGGCGGAACGCTACCGGTCTACTACAATCCGACAAACCGGAAATCGACCATGGTCGCGACGAACGACATCGGAACGGAGGTCGCAACCCTTTTGACCGGGCCAGCGTGGTCAGGTCAGCGCGTCGTCGAGCTTGGTTCGATGGTCACCGCGGATGAAGTCGCCGAGCAATTGGGTGAAGTCTTGAATCTCGACGTGAAAGCCTTTGCAGTCCCGCGTGCAGGGTGGGCGGAAGCGTTCGAGCAACTCGGCATCCCGAAGGGCCACACCGGACCTGCTGAAGAAATGTTTGAGGCCGTGAATGCGGGATGGATGGATCTCGGAGTTGAGGGTACGGAGCACGTAGCGGGTACGACGTCCGCATACGATGTATTCGAGGCTGCGCAGAACGCCGCCAACGCGTAAGTCGGGGACGGATCAGCCATGAGACGGAGACTGCCCGCTTCTGCCTCGGACGCGTCGCGGGAAGCGCTCAACAGCTCAGAGCAACGCGAAGCGCCTCCACTCCCGCCTGACCTTCCGAATCAGCGGGGGACGCGCGTCGCAGTCGCTCCAATAGCCAATGTCAACATCGAGCAGGCGAAGTACGGCGCGGCACCAAAGCCGAACATGCCGGGTCCGATCGAAGTCGATACCGAACCCGGCGAGTACACTGAAATTAGACCCCGCGTCGCGCGATCAACGCCACTCGCGCAGTCATGGCCCTCATGAAGCGGCCTCAGTTGACCGCAGGGATGCCCGTGGGCACATTTGAGAACTGGTCTAGCGGCAGCGGCTAGAGCGGGGCCTGCGGTCGCAGATGGCGAGGAATACATGCAAGTGTATGCGCTCAACTATATCTGCGGCCGAGCCGCGCAATTTGGGACGCTATTCCTCATCGCCGGTGGAAGCGTTGCCACGGCGCAAGTCACCCCTCCGCCGGCGGTTTCAGTTGTTTCGGTGATGAGCCGGCAGGTTACCGAAACGGGAAGTTTCGTCGGCCGTATCGTGGCTATCGACAAAGTCGACGTGGTCGCGCGGGTGCCGGGATTTATTGAGGAGCGCAATTTCACCGAGGGCCAAATGGTGAAAAAAGGTGATCTGCTCTTCCGCATTGAACAGGACACTTATAAGGCTGCAGTCGATCAACAGGCCGCGAACCTCGCCAAGGCCCAGGCGACCGAGGTCAATGCCAATTTACAGCTTCAGCGCGCCCAGGCACTCGTGAAGAATCAAAACGTACCGCAGTCTACGGTCGATCAGCTCGCCGCCGCAGAACAAGCCGCGCAAGCTGACGTCCTACAAGCACAGGCGCTTCTCGAGCAAGCCAAGATCAATCTCGGCTATACCGAAATTCGCTCTCCCATCGATGGCCGGATAGGCCTCGCCATTTTTACCGTAGGCAACCTTGTCGATCCCTCATCCGGAAAGCTGGCGACGATTGTCAGCCAGGACCCCATTTATGTGACATTTCAAGCGAGCGAAGCCGACGTGATTGCCTATAGGCGCAGGGTCGCGGCCTCGCCCGACAAGGACCCCCATGTGACCATTCACATTAAACTGCCGGACGGCAGCGAATATCCGCATCCTGGCCTGACGAACTTTCTCGACGTTCAGGTCCAGACCGATACAGATACCGTTACCGCGCGGGCCCAAGTTCCCAATCCGGACAGCGTACTCATTCAGGGAGGGATCGTCGGTGTCAGCGTCGAACGTGGAAAACCCCGCTCGGCACTCCTGATACCGCAATCTTCAGTCTTGCTGGATCAGGCCGGCCACTATGTGATGGTGTTCGATAACGCAAAAAAAGTCGAGCAACGGCGCATCACGACAGGCTCGGAGCAAGGCCGGTTTATCGAGGTCGATTCAGGACTGAGAGAAGGCGAACTCGTCATTGTCGACGGAATCCAGAAGGTACGACCGGGCCAGGTTGTGACGGCAACCGTCGTGCCAGAAAACTAAGCCGATGTTCTCGAGTATTTTCATCGATCGGCCGCGGTTCGCCATCGTCATCGCCATCGTCATTACGCTCTGCGGACTAATCGCGATCAGCGCAATACCGATCGCACAGTTCCCGGACATAGTGCCGCCGCAGGTAACACTGACGGCGAACTATCCGGGCGCGGATGCAGAGACAGTCGAGGCGACGGTCGGGCAGCCGATCGAAGAGCAGATCAATGGCGTCGACAATGCTCTCTACTATCAATCCGCGAGTGGATCTGACGGCAGCTACACCCTGAACGTAACTTTTGCGCTTGGCACGGACCCCGACATCGACACCGTCAACGTCCAGAATCGCGCCAGCCTCGCCATCTCACAGCTGCCCGATGAGGTATCACGCTCAGGATTGAGCGTTCGAAAAAAATCGGCCGCCCTGCTCCAAGTGATCAACATATACTCGCCGAAGAATACTTATGATGCCGTTTATCTCAGCAACTATGCGACGATCAATGTCATCGATCCGTTGGCCCGCATCAAAGGCGTGGGTCAGGTCGTGCTATTCGGCCCTCTCGACTATTCTCTGAGAATCTGGCTCGATCCCGATCGGCTAACTGAACTCAATCTGACGCCAAATGATGTTATCGCCGCAGTACAAGCCCAGAACGTCCAGGCTGCCCTTGGCCGCATCGGTGCAGCACCAGTTGCAAGCCAGCAGCAAGTCCAGATCACGATCAAGACCAAGGGGCGCCTGACTCGGCCAGAAGAATTTGCAAATATCGTCCTTCGCGCTAATCCCGACGGCTCGACAATAAAGGTAAGTGACGTCGCCCGCGTGGAAATTGGCGCACAGTCGCAAGACCGCTACAGCCGCTATAACGGCGCTCCGGCGGCTGCAATCGGAATCTACCAATCGCCTGGATCAAACGCGGTCGATGTGGCGAAACAGGTCAGCACCACTATGGATACGCTGGCAACTCGTTTCCCGAACGACCTTACCTACACTATGTTCTTTGACTCCACGGTCTTTGTTACGACCACGATCGCGGAGGTCGTCCGCACGCTCATTATCGCGATCATCCTTGTAGCGATTGTTGTCTTCCTCTTTCTCGGAAAATTGCGAACGACTCTTATTCCACTTGTCGCCGTGCCCGTGTCGATCATCGGCACTTTCGCGGTCCTACTGCTAATCGGCTATTCGGCGAATACGGTGTCGTTGCTAGCGCTCGTACTCGCCATCGGCATCGTCGTCGACGACGCCATCGTGGTTGTCGAAAATATAGAACGGGTGATTGAGGAAGAGCCGGAGCTGTCCATAGCTGACGCCTGCAAGAAGGCCATGGCAGAGATCACCGGACCCATCCTGGCGATTACATTCGTTTTGCTTTCGGTGTTCGTTCCGGTCGCCTTCGTCCCCGGCATCAGCGGCAATCTTTTTCGCCAATTTGCGGTTGCCGTTTCAATTGCAATGCTGATTTCAGCACTCAATGCGCTGACATTGAGTCCGGCACTATGCTCGATCCTCCTCAAGCGCGGCCACCGCAGCTCCGGCATCATGCGGCACGTGCTGGGGACCATCGACAAAGCTCGCGACGGCTACGTGGCGATTGTTCGGCGCTTCGCGCGAATAGCGTTCGTCGGCGCTATTGTTGCCGCCGGCGCAATTGCACTGTCGGCGCTTTTATTCAGCAGAACCCCGCAAAGCTTCTTACCAGATGAGGATCAGGGAGCGATCTTCGCAGCCCTGCGCCTACCGGAGGGCGCGTCAATCAATCGGACACAGGCAGTCGTCGAGCAAGTTGAGAAGCTTGTTCAGTCAATTCCTGGCGTACAGGGTGTGCTATCCGTGGTCGGGCTGAACTTCATCGACTACGTTGCCTCCTCAAATCAAGCGTTCTTTGTCATCAGATTGAAGCCGTACGAGGACCGTACGGATTCGGCGCAGAGCGCAGGCGCGATTATTGCGAGCTTGCGTCCTCAACTGGCGGCTATAGAGGGCGCAATTGCATTTCCCTTCAATCTTCCCCCTATCCTCGGCTTGGGAAGTACGGGCGGCTTTCAATACGCGCTCGAGGCCCTGCAGGGGCAATCACCAACGGATATCGCCGGGGTGATGAACGCATTGCTGGTTGCAGCAAATCAGCAACCTGAACTCGCCGGAGTCTTCAGTACCTACGCGGCAGACACCCCTCAAATCTACCTCGATATCGACCGGGACAAGGCCCAGGTCCTGGGCGTCAAGGTCAGCGACATTTTCAGTGCGCTGCAATCAACTTTGGGTAGTTTCTACATCAACGACTTTAACGTTTTCGGGCGAACGTGGCAGGTCAACGTCCAGGCGGAAGCGCCATTTCGCAACCAAACTGATGACATCGACCGGATTTACGTTCGCAACGCCAAAGGCGGAATGGTGCCGATGCGAGCGCTTGCCGAGGTGAAGCTGGTCCAGGGTCCGCAGACGGTGGTCCGTTACAACGGATTTCGCAGCGCGATCATCAATGGCGCTCCAAAACCGGGCTTCAGTTCGGGACAGGCTCTCGCTGCGATGGAACGCATATCAAAGACGACATTGCCGTCCGGCTACAGCTACGAATGGACTGGCACCGCGCTCCAGGAGGAGACAGCCAGCGGACATACCACTGAGATACTCGGGCTCGCAGTTCTATTCGCATATTTGTTTCTCGTCGCGCTTTACGAGAGCTGGAACATTCCCCTCCCCGCTCTTTTGTCGGTTAGCGTCGCGATACTCGGTGCCATTGTTGCAGTCGTGATGGCCGGCTTGAGCTTTGACGTCTACGCCCAGATCGGACTTGTCGTGCTGATCGCGCTGGCCGCCAAAAACGGAATTCTAATTGTTGCTTTCGCGGTCGATCAGCGAAAGTTGGGCAAGGATATTTCTGACGCCGCTATCGAGGCCGCAAGTCTTCGATTTCGTCCGGTGATGATGACGAGCTTTGCTTTTATCTTCGGTCTTTTTCCCCTGGTCATCGCAAAAGGGGCCGGGGCTATCACCCGTCACGCCGTTGGTACCCCCGTATTTGGCGGCATGATTGCCGCGTCTGTCTTCGGAATATTCTTAATCCCCCTGCTGTTCATCACAGCTGAACAGTTGCGCAACTGGCGCGCGGGCCGCAAAGGAGTAAAGCGGTAGGTGTTGCCGTTATCGCATGCTGGCGCCGTCCTCCAGCTGCAGTATCGTTATCGGGGTCAACGCCAGCAGAGCTGGAGGTACCTACCTCCAGTGTGGCCCGCGCAATCCATCATGTCAGATGACAGGGGATGGCTGGTAAAGTCGCGTTCCATAATCTGTCATTATGCGAATTAGAGTTTTGCACTTAAGAAAAGCGGGCACTTTCATTGAGAAGCGCGCAAAGCTATAAGTCACTCTTCCGCAATCGGGAGATTATCCGTCGTGAAAAACTCTAAAAGACGCATTTGGACATCTGAAAGCATTCGTGAAATGAAGTCGCTCGCGCGCAAAAAGACGTCTGCGAGAACGATAGCCAAGGCACTGAAACGAACCGAGAGCGCCACGCGGCAAAAGGCATTCAGTATCGGGCTGTCACTCGACTCGCGTGCTTAACGAACTACAGCCCTAACGTTTCGGAATTTTTATTGAACCGAGCTGCTAAGACTTTACCAGCAGTCCGTTCAGCACCAGATCGAGGTGAGCGTCGAAATAGGCTTTGAGGTCGAGCGGTTGGCGGTCGCCGAACATCATCATCCAAAGATCGACGAGCGCGATAGGCGCGATGACGACCTGGGGCGAATTGATGATCGACGAGTCGCGGATTTCACCGCGGTCGATACCCCGCTGGATGGCCTGCCTGAGCATATCAAGGCACGGGCGCAATATTTCGTCATGATAGCGATCTGCAAGCGCAGGAAAGCGCGGTGCCTCGGCAATCAGCATTCGCACCACTTCGCGCCGCCGCCGATTCTCGACGATGTGCTCGTAGATGAAGCTGAATTGCGCTCGTAAGAGGTCGGCGGTCGAGCCTTCGTGGCTCTCGAACATGCCTTGAACGGTCTCCGTGGCCGCCTTGGTGATCTCGCGTACCATCGAGATGAACAGGTGTTCTTTGTTCTCAAAATAGACGTAGATCGTGCCTTTTGTGACCCCGGCGCGTCGAGCGATCCGATCAAGCGTGGTCATGGCGTAGCCGTTACGCGAGAACTCGGCGAACGCTGCTTCAAGGATTTCCTGGGGGCGCTCCGCCTTACGGCGACGCCGCGTTTCCGGCCGCATTTCAAGTACGTCGCTCATAGGATGAGCTAGGCTTATATTCCGCCGAAAGTCAAGTTATTGACTAACCGGATAGTAAATAACTAGGCTCCCGTGTAGAGGGTCCGTTTGGTGGTTTGGTCCAGTGGTTACAGATTGCGAATCCGCCCGTCTTCTCCGGCGGGAAGGGTTGCTGTGCCCGGAATCGGTTTCCGGAATTCCAACGTCCCAGCCCGGTCCCTGTCATTCTTATCGTTGTTGCTTTTGACCCTGTCGGCCTGCGCAGTCGGACCGGACTTTTCGTCGCCGCCGGCCCCGCCGGTCAGCGGCTATACGCCGGAGGCCCAACCGGCGACGACGGCTTCGAGCAGGGTGGGAGCCGGTGCCGCACAAAAATTCGAGATGGGCCGTGATATTCCCGGCGAGTGGTGGACTGTTTTCCATTCGAAGGAACTCGACGCGTTAATCGCAGAGGCCTTGCAAGCCAATCCAAACCTTCAGGCCGCGCAAGCAGCGCTGTGGCAGGCAAAGGAGAACCTGTACGCCCAAACCGGCAAGCTTCTGCCGTCGATCGATGCGAACGCGTCTGCCGAGCGCCAGCAATTCTCGCCCTCGGAATTTGGCTCCTCAGGTCCGCCATCTATTTTCAATCTCTACCAGACAACGGTGAATGTCTCCTACGCTCCCGACGTCTTCGGCGGCACGAGGCGGCAAATCGAGGCAACCGCGGCGCTTGCCGATTATCAGCGCTTCGAACTCGAGGCGACCTATCTGACACTGACATCGAACGTCGTGACGGCCGTGATTCAGGAAGCCTCGCTGCGCGGTCAGATCGAGGCGACGCTCGACATTATCAGGGCGGAAATCGAACAGCTCGATGTCGTACGCCATCAATTCGACGTCGGTGCCGCCGCTCGCACCGACGTGCTCACGCAGCAATCCGAAGTGGCGACAGCTCAAGCGACGCTGCCGCCGCTGCAGAAACAATTAGAGCAGCAACACCACGTACTGCTCGCGCTGATCGGACGCTTTCCGAGCGAAGTCCTGCGTACTCGTCTGGCGCTCGGGGCGCTGCGGCTGCCGACCCACCTTCCAGTGAGTCTGCCTTCGCAACTCGTCGAACAACGCCCTGACGTGCGAGCGGCCGAAGCGCAATTGCATCAGGCCAGCGCACAAATCGGCGTTGCCGTCGCGGCACGGCTTCCGCAATTCAATCTTACCGGAGATTACGGCACCGCCGCCTTGACGACCGCGGCATTGTTCTCACCCGCCACCCTCATTTGGACCGCCGCGGCGAGTGGCACGCAGCCGATCTTTCACGGCTTCACGCTTCTGCATCAGCAGCGCGCAGCCGAAGCCGGATACGATATGGTGCAGGCGCAGTACAAGAACACGGTGCTCGGAGCGTTCCAGAACGTCGCCGATGCGCTTCGCGCGCTGCAACTGGATGCCGCCACGCTGCGGGCCGACCGCGCCGCGCTGGCGGCCTCGTCAGATACGCTCAATCTCGCACGCGGACAGTATCGTCTCGGCGCGATCACCTATGTCATTCTGCTCAACTCCCAACGCAGTTACCAGCAGTCCCGGCTTGCCGTCGTGCAAGCCCAGGCAGCGCGCTACGCCGATACGGCGGCCTTATTTCAGGCATTGGGCGGAGGCTGGTGGAACCGCGATGATGTGTTGCCGAATCCGCTCAGTCCCGAGGTTAACACAATGCAAAGCACCGGCGTCTCCGCAGTCGGCGCGCAAGCGACAATGGAGTCCAATCAATGACCAGACGTATGGTCACCATGCTGGTCGCGGTCGGCGTGGTGCTCGGCGCCATTTTTGGATTCCAAGCGTTCAAGGCCGCCATGATCAAGAAATTCATGGCCGGCATGAGTTCGCCGCCCCAGACCGTTTCGGCCACCAAAATGAGCGTGAGCGAATGGCAGCCGCAGATCGAGGCGGTCGGCAGCTTGCGCGCCGTGAAAGGCGCCGATCTTTCGCTTGAAGTCTCAGGAGTCGTAGATTCGATCTCGTTCAACTCCGGCGAGGACGTCGCGGAGGGCGCCGTGCTTTTGAAGCTGCGCTCGGATGACGACGTGGCAAAACTTGAGTCTTTGCAAGCGACCGCGGACCTGAACCAGATCACGTTTGACCGGGACCAGAAGCAGTTCAAGATCCAGGCGGTGAGTCAGGCCAACCTCGACACCGATGTCGCCAATCTGAAGAACGCCAAGGCCCAGGTGGCGCAGCAGCAGGCCATCCTGGACAAAAAGATGCTGCGCGCGCCGTTTGCCGGTCACCTCGGCATCCGCACCGTCGATCTCGGGCAATTTCTTAGCGCCGGCACCGCGATCGTCACCTTGCAGGCGCTCGATCCGATCTTTCTCGATTTTTTCGTGCCACAGCAGGCGGTCGCCCAGGTCCAAGTTGGCCAGAAGGTCGCAGTCAAGATCGACGCCTACAAGGACCAGACATTTGCCGGCGAAATCGCAGCGATAAACCCCAGGGTCGATGCCAGCAGCCGCAACGTTCAAATCCGCGCCGCGCTGCAGAACGCCGACCGCAAGCTCATTCCTGGAATGTATGCGACGGTCGATATCGCAACGGGCGCGCCGCAAAACTACGTCACGCTGCCGCAGACCGCTATCACTTATAATCCCTACGGCGACACGGTTTACATCGTCGACAGCAAGGGCACGGACGCGGCCGGCAAACCGACGCTGACTGCGCGCCAAACCTTCGTAACGACCGGCGCTACCCGCGGCGACCAGGTCGCCATCGTCAAAGGCGTCAATGACGGCGACACGGTCGTCACCGCCGGACAGATCAAACTGCACAACGGTTCCCCCGTCGTAATCGACAATTCAATCACGCCGACCGCGGACGCGGCTCCTGCGCCGATCGATCGATAAGCGGATTCCCATGCATTTTACCGACATCTTCATTCGCCGACCGGTTCTGGCTTCAGTCGTCAGCCTAATGATCCTGGTACTCGGACTTCGCGCCTACAGCGTATTGCCGATCCTCCAATATCCACGCACTGAAAATGCAATTGTGACCGTCAGCACGATCTATTACGGCGCCGATTCTGACGTCGTGGCGGGCTTTATCACCACGCCGCTCGAAAACGCCATCGCGCAGGCGAACGGTATCGATTACATGAGCTCTGTCAGCGCGACGAGCACAAGCACGATCACAGTCTATCTGCGGCTCAACTACGATGCCGACAAGGCTTTGACCGAAATCAACACCAAGATCGCTTCCGTCCTCAGCAAGCTTCCGCCCGGCACATTGCAACCAACGCTGACCGTAACGATCGGACAGACCATCGACGCGATGTATATCGGGTTTAACAGCGACGCGCTGGCGCCGAACCAGATCACCGATTACCTCATCCGCGTCGTGCAGCCAAAACTACAGGCGGTGCCCGGCGTGCAGACCGCCGAACTGTTGGGATCGAAAGTGTTCGCGCTGCGCGCGTGGCTTGATCCGAAAAAGCTCGCCGCCTTCGGCCTCACCGCGACCGATGTCAGCCTGGCGCTGACTGCCAACGACTACATTTCAGGGATCGGCACGACCAAAGGGCAGATGGTGCAGGTCAACCTCAGCGCCTCGACCAGCCTGCATTCGGCGGAAGAGTTTCGCAATCTCGTGATCAAACAGAGCAACGGCGCTGTCGTACGTCTCAAAGACGTCGCAAACGTCACGCTCGGCTCCGAGGACTACGAGTCCGAAGTCGGCTTCGACGGCAAGCAGGCAGTCTATATCGGCATCCAGGTTGCGCCGGCAGCCAATTTGCTTGACGTGATCCAGGGTGTGCACCAGATATTTCCGGAAATCCAATCGCTGTTGCCAAACGGACTTCACGGCGAAATCATTTATGACTCGACCGAATTTGTTCATTCTGCGATCTACGAGGTAATCCGCAGCCTCGCCGAAGCGCTGGGGATTGTCACTGTCGTCGTATTCCTTTTCCTCGGCTCGATCCGTTCGTCAGTCATCCCGACCGTCGCCATTCCGCTTTCGCTGATCGGCACATTCATAATATTGCTGGCGCTCGGTTATTCGATCAATCTGCTCACATTGCTGGCGCTGGTGCTCGGCATCGGTCTCGTCGTCGATGACGCCATCATCGTGGTCGAAAACGTCAATCGCCATCTTGAAGAAGGCATGACGCCGAATGATGCCGCTGTAACTGCGGCGCGCGAACTCGGCGGCCCAATCATCGCGATGACCGTCGTGCTAGCCGCGGTTTACGTGCCGATCGGCTTTCAGAGCGGTCTTACCGGCGCACTTTTCTCTGAATTTGCTTTTGCCTTGATCGGCGCCGTCACTGTTTCAGGCATCGTCGCGCTGACATTGTCACCGATGTTGTGTTCCCGGCTCCTGAAGGCACCCGATCTCACGCATGGCGGCTGGGAGACGCGACTGACAGCGCTTATCGACCGGCGTTTCGCCCAGTTGCGTGTTGGGTACGAAAAACGGCTTCACAATAGCCTGAATTATCTATCCGTCACGCTCGTCTTCGCGGTGCTGGTGCTCGGCAGCATCTACTTTCTGTTCACTACCGCCAAGACCGAGCTGGCTCCGCAAGAGGATCAAGGCGTCATCATCACGCAGTCGATTGCGGCGCCCAATGCGACGCTCGAACAGCGCCAGCTTTATTCGCGCGAAGTCTATCGGATCTTTGCCAGACATTCGGAAACTGAACATGTCTTCCAACTTGATGTGCCCGGCTCGTCGATCGCCGGCATGGTGTTCAAGCCGTGGGACAAACGCGAAAAGACCACCAATGTTCTTCAGCCGATATTGCAGCAAGAGCTGAATAATGTCGCGGGAGTGCGGATTGCGGCCTTTCAGCCGCCTCCGCTGCCCGGCAGCATCGGATTGCCGGTGCAATTCGTCATCGTCACGACCGAGCCGTTCGAACGCTTGAACGAGATTTCTCAGCAATTTCTGCTGCAGGCCAGACAGAGCGGCATGTTCATTTTTCTCGACTGCGATCTCAAGATCGATAACCCACAGTCGAACATCACCATCGATCGCGACAAGACCGCGCAGCTCGGGCTGAAAATGAGCGACGTCGGCGGTTCGTTAGCGGCCTTACTCGGCGGCGGTTATGTCAATTATTTCAGCATCGACGGACGGTCGTATAAAGTCATTCCGCAGGTTCAGCAGCGCTTTCGGCTCAATCCCGATCAGATGCTTAACTATTATATCCGCACCTCGGACGGCAGCCTCGTTCCACTGTCGACGGTGGCGACGGTCGCAACAAAAACTGTGCCGGAATCGCTTAACCACTTTCAGCAACTCAACAGCGCGACAATCCAAGGTGTAGCGATGCCGGGGGTCGCGCAAGGTGACGCGCTAGCCTATCTCCAGGGCTTGGCGGCGCGCACGTTGCCGCAGGGCTATACCATCGATTATGGCGGCCTGAGCCGGCAATATATTCAGGAGTCGAGCGGTTTCGTCACCACGTTCGGCTTTGCGCTAATCATCATTTTCCTGGCGCTTGCTGCACTGTTCGAAAGTTTCCGCGATCCTGTAATTATCCTGGTGTCCGTGCCGATGTCGATTGCCGGCGCATTGATTTTCGTGAGTCTCGGCTTCGGCGGCTTGTCGCTTAACATTTACACCGAAGTCGGCCTCGTTACGCTGATGGGCCTGATCAGCAAGCACGGCATCCTGATCGTCCAGTTCGCCAACCATTTACAGCAGGAGGGCCGTTCGAAGCGCGAAGCGATCGAGCAGGCTACCGCGATCAGGCTGCGCCCGATCCTGATGACGACGGCCGCGATGGTGCTTGGCGTGGTGCCGTTGATCATAGCAACCGGCGCAGGCGCCGTATCGCGTTTCCAAATGGGCGTTGTCATCGCCTCCGGCCTGTCGATCGGAACACTGTTCACGCTTTTCGTAGTTCCTGCGGTATATCTCGTGTTTGCCGCAGATCATCATTCCGCGGTCGCCAAAACTGACGAGATCGCAGTTGCATCCTGATTCTCTAATATGCAGAGGGTCATGTCCGCTTCCGGGGGTAAAACGGACACTCCGACCTTAAAGCGTCATGTCCGCTAACAAGCCCAAGCGGACATTGGCAACGTGGCGGCCTTTGTGATGATACCCATTAACTAACCTGCCGGCGGCCGCACGGCGCATAAACGTCGCGTAAACAAGATACGCGCTCACGCGGCAATCAGCCTCGCAACCACACGTCTTTATAATTTTGTCCGGCTCCGGCACTCCGCTATCTTCCCGGGCGCAGCGCTCCAACAGCTGCGAAGAAGACCGTGAGATCCGTTACGCAGTCCGAGCTTCCTGACCAAGAAAGCCTTGCGGTATGATCGCGCTTGTTCGCATCGCACTCCAGCGTCCCTATACCTTTGTCGTTCTCGCGATCGTCATTCTGATCATCGGTCCGCTCGCGGCGCTGCGCACGCCGGTTGATATCTTTCCCGACATCCGAATTCCCGTCGTCGCCATCATCTGGCAATACACCGGCCTCGAGCCGGCCGACATGGCCGGACGCATCACCACACAATCGCAACGCGCACTGACAACCACCGTCAACGACATCGAGCATATCGAAGCCACGTCCTACAACGGCATCGGCATTATCAAAGTCTTTTTTCAGCCGAACGCCGACATCCGGCTCGCCAATGCGCAGATCACTGCGGTTTCGCAGACATTGCTCAAGCAGATGCCGCCGGGCACCACGCCGCCACTCATCCTCAACTACAACGCCTCAACTGTGCCGATCATCCAGCTCGCGCTGTCGGGCTCCGGCCTTTCCGAGCAGGCGCTGGCGGATATCGGGCTCAACACCTTGCGCACGCCGCTCGTCTCCGTCCCCGGAGCAGCCATTCCCCTGCCCTACGGCGGCAAGCTGCGCCAGGTTCAGATCGATCTCGATACGCGCGCGATGCAGGCCCGCGGATTATCCGGGCAAGATGTCGCCAACGCGCTTGCCGCACAGAACCTGATTACGCCGGTAGGAACACAAAAGATCGGCTCATTCGAGTACGCCATCCAACTCAACAATGCGCCGTCCGTCATTTCCGAACTGGGAGATCTGCCGATCAAGAGCGTGAACGGCGCAATCGTCTATATTCGCGACGTCGCACATGTCCGTGACGGAAACCCGCCGCAGACCAATATCGTACACGTCGAAGGCAGCCGCTCGGTCTTGATGCAGGTGCTCAAAAACGGCTCGGTCTCGACGCTCGCGATCATCGACGGCATCAAGCAAAAGCTGCAAGAGGTCAGAGATATCCTGCCTGACAACCTCAAGGTCGCGCTGATTGGCGATCAGTCGATTTTCATCAAAGGCGCCGTGAGCAGCGTCGTCCGCGAAGGCGTTATCGCGGCAGCCCTGACAAGCTTGATGATCCTGGTCTTCCTTGGCAGTTGGCGGTCGACGGTGATTATTGCGACGTCGATACCATTATCCGTCCTGGGTTCGATTGCCATCCTCTCCGCACTCGGCGAAACACTGAACATTATGACACTGGGAGGCCTTGCACTCGCCGTCGGCATCCTCGTCGACGACGCGACAGTGACGATCGAGAACATCAACTATCATCTCGAGCAGGGCAAAGAAGTCGAAACGGCAATCCTTGACGGCGCGGCGCAAATCGTAACGCCGGCTTTCGTGTCACTGTTGTGTATCTGCATCGTCTTCGTGCCGATGTTTTTCCTGCCCGGCGTCGCGCGCTTTCTGTTCGTGCCAATGGCGGAAGCGGTGATGTCGGCAATGGCCTGTTCGTTCATCCTGTCGCGCACGCTGGTGCCGACGATGGCGAACTATCTGCTGCGCAAGCACGCGGCACACACCGATATGCATGGCCTGGACGGACCGTTGCCACCCTCGCGTAATCCGCTGGTCCGCTTTCAAAGGGGGTTCGAGCATGGCTTTGAACGTGTTCGCTTCGTCTATCGCGATCTTCTGTCCATGGCGCTCCACCGCCGCGCGCTGTTCGTAAGTTCCTTCCTCGCGATAGTCATTGCGTCCTTCGCGCTGACGCCATTCCTGGGGCGTGACTTCTTCCCAATGGTCGACGCTGGACAAATCCTTATGCACGCGCGCACCGGCACCGGCACGCGCGTCGAGGAGAGCGCGCAGCAATTCGCCGATATTCAGAAAGTCATCCGCCAGATCATTCCGTCCGACGAGCTTGCGACGATGGTCGACAATATCGGGCCGCCCACGAGCGGCATCAATATGACCTACAACAACAGCGGCACGATCGGCACGGCGGATGGCGACATACAGATCAAACTGAATGAAGACCATCGTCCAACGGCTGAATACATCAAAACCCTGCGTGAAGAGTTGCCAGCCCGCTTTCCCGGCATCACGTTTTCATTCCTGCCGGCAGACATCATCAGCCAGATTCTTAATTTTGGCGCGCCTGCGCCCATCGATTTGCAGGTGCGAGGCCCAGATCTGAATAACGACCTCGCCGTTGCTCAAGGTTTGTTGCGAGATCTTCGACATGTTCCGGGTCTTGCGGATGCCCGCATTCAGCAATCTCTGGGCAACCCGAGTTTCCATGTCAATGTCGACCGTACCCGCGCCGAATATGTCGGCGTGACAGAACGCGACGTCACAAACAGCATGGTCGTAAACCTAGCAGGCAGCAGCCAGGTCGCGCCGACGTACTGGCTCAATCCCGACAACGGCGTCAATTATGCGATCGTGATGCAAACTCCACAATATCAGATCGATACATTGAACGCCCTCGATGACCTTCCCATTACCGCGGCGGGCGCGCCCTCGCAGACCCTTGGAGCCATTGCGACTATCACCCGCGCCACGACGCCCGCGGTCTATTCTCAATACAACATTGCGCCGATGGTTCAGATCTACGCCGCCACTCAAGGCCGCGATCTCGGCGCCGTCGCGGGTGACGTTCAGAAGATTGTTAGTGCAGCCGCAAACAGCCTGCCAAGAGGTGTTCAGGTCGTTCTGCTCGGACAAGTCAGAACGATGGACAGCGCGTTCTCGGGCCTGCTGTTCGGATTGCTGGGCGCCATCGTTTTGATCTACCTGCTGATCGTGGTGAATTTCCAATCATGGGGCGATCCGTTCGTGATCATCACTGCGCTGCCGGCAGCTCTTGCCGGCATCGTGTGGATGCTTTTCGCCACGCATACGACACTCTCCGTGCCGGCGCTGACCGGCGCCATCATGTGCATGGGCGTGGCGACGGCCAACAGCGTTCTCGTTGTCAGTTTCGCGCGCGAGCAGCTCGAAAAGACCGGCAACGCGGCTGCTGCCGCGCTTGAGGCCGGTTTTGTGCGCTTCCGGCCGGTCCTGATGACGGCGCTGGCCATGATCATCGGAATGGCCCCAATGGCACTGGGCCTCGGCGAGGGCGGCGAGCAGAATGCGCCGCTCGGCCGGGCCGTGGTCGGCGGCCTGATTTGCGCAACAATCGCAACACTGATGTTCGTGCCCGTCGTTTTCAGCATCATTCATGAACGTCAGAACAAAAAGGCCGCGCCGGCGATTGGAGACTTATATGCCGTCTGAGTTCACTCCGATCGCCGTGTCACGTCGGGGCCTATGGATCGCCGGCGTTACGGCCGCAACTCTTGCCGGCTTTGTCGTCGTCATGGGCCTAACTACCCGGCGGTCGGCCGACGCCAAGCTGAACGAGTGGACCGAGGCGCAGGCAATTCCTGTCGTCGCCGTCGCGGTACCCGACACGCGCGGTCTTAAGAGCACATTCTCCCTCCCCGGCCGCCTGGAGGCTTATTCCCAGGCGCAGATTTTCGCGCGGGTCAGCGGCTATCTGAAGAGCTGGAAGGCCGACATCGGCGCATCGGTCAAATCGGGCGATCTGCTCGCCGAGATCGACGCGCCCGATCTCGACCAGCAGATCATGCAGGCCCAAGCGCAACTCGCCAGCGCGCAGGCCAATGCGACGCTGGCCCATGCAACGTTGCAACGTGGCCAGCAACTGATTTCATCGGGTGCAGTATCGAAGCAGGATATCGACCAGCGGGCCGCCGACGATTCCAACAAGCAAGGATTGGTCAATTCAGCGCAGGCTAATCTCGATCGCCTGCGCGTGCTGGAGAAATACAAGCGCATTACCGCGCCGTTTGACGGCCTCGTGACCGCACGCAACACGGATCTCGGTGCCCTGATCAATGCGGGAGCCGGCGGCGGCCCGCCGCTGTTCGTCGTCTCGGACACCAGCAGATTGCGCGCTTACGTCAACGTTCCGCAGAACTACGTGCCGAATGTCCGTATCGGCACCAACGCGCACGTCGTGGTGCCCGAATATCCGGGCCGAGAATTCCTAGCGATTGTCGAAGCGTCCGCCCAGTCCGTCGACGCTGCATCGGGCACGACACGAATGCTGCTCATGATCGATAATGCCAAGGGCGAGCTTATGTCGGGTGCTTACGCGAATGTTAGCTTCGACCTTCCGCATCCCGATGTTGCGATCAACGTGCCGGCAAGCGCCCTTATCTTCGATCGCAAAGGCCTGCGTGTCGCGACCGTCGACAGTGACGATCGCGTGGTCCTCAAAGAGGTCACAATCTCGCGCGATCTCGGCAAGGAAGTCGAAATCGGTTCCGGCCTCGCCGTGGATGATCGCATCATCCAAAGTCCTCCCGACGGAATTGCCTCCGGTGATCGGGTCCGTATCGCCGGAGCGGCCAAAGCCGCGGACGAACCTGTTGCCGAGAAATGAAATGCGTTTCAAGAGCCCATCCAGCCGATTTTAGACCCCTCGCATATCGCTTGAGGCGCCGCCGCGACGCGTTTGCACGGTCATTGTCGCGGTGACTTCGTCAGGGCATCGATCGGATCGTTTGAATACCGCCAGACCGCGCTGACGCTTAACCGGTTCTCGGGCAGTTCCATAACCAATCATTACGCAAACTCATCCCGACTCGGAACGACGGTCAATCTTGCTGTAGGGGCATATTGGTTTCCTTTACGAGCGCCCTCCATGTCTCGGCGTCGGATTTTATGAAGTCATTCAACTGAGAGGGGCTGGATGCGCTGACCGCAAATCCCTTCTTCTCTAGATCGGCAGCGTTCTCGCAATTCGCAAGAATTCGAGCCAATTCCTGATTGAGCCGACTGACGATTTCTGGCGGCGTGCCAGTTGGTGCAACAAAACCGTACCAGATGTAAATGTTGAAGGTCGGATAACCGCTTTCAGCAATGGTCGGAATGTCCGGATACTGGCCGATACGCTTGTCACCAGCGATGGCGGTGGGATTGACGAGGCCACCATCCACCATTGGACCGAGCCCCGCGACCGTCCCGAATGCGAGCTGAACGTCGCCGGATATCAAGGCCTGTGTCGCAGCGGCCTGACCATGATAGGGCACGTGAACCAACTTGATGCCAGCCAAGAAGTTTAGCAATTCGCCACCGAAATGTTGCGGTGTGCCAAATCCGGGCGAACCGAAGTTAATTTTTCCGGGTTGCGCCTTGGCGAGCGTGACTATGTCCTTCACTGTCTTGGCGGGAAACGTCTTGCTGGTTGCGAGAAGGATAGGCGTCGTAGCAAGCATGGAAATGCCGGTGAAGTCATGAACGACATCGAACCCGAGTTTCGGGTTAATTGCCGCATTTATTGTCTGCGCATTGTTGATCATCAATAGCGTGTATCCATCGGCCGCTGCATGCACCGCCAACTCCGTGCCAACATTGCCTCCCGCGCCGGCGCGATTGTCAATTATGACCGGCTGGCCAAGTGAGTCCGACAACTTGGCGCCGATTGTCCGAGCCAAGAGGTCGTTGCCTGCGCCCGGAGGAAACGGGACAATAATGTGAATGGGACGGTCGGGATATGGAGTAGCTGCATTCACCCTCGGCGTGAACGTCGCGAGGAGCGCCAAGGCGATGAAAATTCCACGTTGCATGAAGGCTTTCCTATAAATCCGCTGAAAGTGTCCAATAGCACGCTGTTTATCAACACCGCTTATATCTGTGGAAACGATAGCCTAACCTTGATGGTGCTTCACGAAATCCCAATTTATTTCAACTCCGAATCCAGGATCTTCGCTCAAATGAAGCATACCGGCCTTGAGCACCGGTCGACGGTCAAAAAGCCCCTCCCAAATCGGGTCGCGATCTGCCCGTGAGAAAGTCTCGACGCCGATACAATTCGACGATGCGGCTGCAACGTGTCCATGGATCTGCGGATCGTGATGCGGGGAGACCATTACGCCGTGAGTCTGACAGTAGGTCGCGATGCGCAGCCATTCAGTTATGCCGCCGGCTCGCGTGGAATCAAATTGCATGACGCGAACACCACCTAGATCCACGAGATCTCGGCATGCCCATGATGAAACTTCACTTTCGCCGCTGGCAATAGGCACAGTGGTTCGCGTAGCCAAGCGGCCGAGCCCTCTTACGGAATCGTACCAATGCAGCGGTTCTTCAAACCAAAAAATATCGTAAGGCTCGAAGGCATGAATTGCGCGCGTCGCGTCTTCAAGCGTGTAGGCGCAATTTGCATCGAGCATGAGGAGGCAGTCTTTGCCCAAGGCTTCGCGGGCTTCTCTCACTCGTTTGACGTCGTCTTCAATCGAGACCATCCCAATTTTTATCTTTACCGCCTTAAAGCCATCGGCGACGTAACTTGCCATCTCGTCGTGAAGGCTTTCGGCGGTGTCGCTCTCCTCGTAATAACCGCCGGTCGCATAGGCGAAAACAGTGTTCTTCGTGCCGCCGAGTAAACGCCAGATCGGAAGTTTCAGAATCTTGCCTTTCAAATCCCACATAGCGATATCGATGCCGGCAAGTGCGGCGAGAATCTGCGGCCGCTTTGTTTCACCCATCGACGTCTTGGTTTTGCGCTCTACGTCGTAGCCGTACCGTGTTGTGGTAAGAGAAAATACCTTCCACCAAACGTCTTCGTGTGCCAATGCATCCATGCCGATGAGTTCACCCTCGAGAGCCTGGACAATACCAAGAATCTCTTTAATCGGCCGACCGTGAATAACGCCATATCCGGTCACGCCATCATTGGTGCGAATCTCAACAATGATTTCGGAGGCCGTCTTGAGTGGAAAGCGCGACACCCAAAACATGCGCTCCAGCTCAATCGAGATGGCGTGCGCCTTAACGCTCTCTATTTTCATACTTCTTCCTTGGGCTTTATCGCGACCATAGCTCTAAACTTGATAAAACGCTCCGATTCGGTCCAACCGTCAGGTCGACCACGACGCGACTGTTGAAGATTGCAGTCAATTCATCTTGCGCAGATGTTGCGCAGCCGTTGTCAGCGCATTCGCCATCGCAGATGCCGCCGGCGTTAACGGCGTATCAGCCCGGGAAAAGATGCCGACGCTGAATGAGGGTAATGATTCCCGCACTTTAATCTCCTGAAGATATTCGCGTGCATACGATTCGGACAGTAGGCGGCGTGATAAAATCGCAACCATATCGGTGTTTGCGAGCAATGCGACCACTGAATTGTATAAATCGCATTCGATCATTTGCCTAGCATTTCGCAATATCGGAGGGGTCAGAGGCGCTTGCATTTCCGACCAATGGCCGAATGGCGGTAGTCCGACCCAATCGGCACCTGCGAGGTCTGCAATGGATTTTACATTCGCTTGAGGATGGCCTTTACGTGCAACAATCGCACGCGGGCTCCGGAATAGTGGGCGAAAGCGAAACGCGGCGTCCAAGGATCCGCTCGGTCGGGCACCCACCACCAAATCCAGTGTTTCGTCTCTCACCAAAGGCAGAAGGGCGTGCGGCAAACCTTCCATGATGCGCACGCGCGCGCCGGGAAATTCCGCTCGAAATTCTCGTATGGCGTGCGGCACGATCAGTACGGTTACGACGGTGCCAACGCCGAGCGAAACCGAGCCGCGTTTATCACCGGCCAGCTTCCCCAGCTCTTCCTGTGTTTTGCGCAACTCGGCGCATATTGTTCGCGCCCGAACAGTCAAGGCTTTGCCAAAAAGTGTCGGAATGACACCCGTCGGAGTACGCTGGAAGAGCTTGACGCCGAGCTCCAACTCCAGCTGTCGCAGACTCTTGGTGAGCGCCGGTTGCGACACTGAAAGTCGGCGCGACGCGCCACGAACGCTGCCGGCCTCGAGAATCGACAGGAAGTCTTTGAACTGGCTAACGCGCATTGAGGTGATAACCGAAGGTTATCGTACTTATCATTTTTGCATTCTAGCAACTTCCCGCGACCCGGCTAGGGTGGTTTCCTGCGAAATGGGGCCCCGCGCCGATGAGGCGCTTGGAAGCGCCCCTCATAATGACAAGGCAGCTGGGCTTCGGCACCAGATGCGGAGGGAAAATATGACCGGCATTGCAGAGGACGCCCTATCCGGCATCCGAGTACTCGATCTCGGCAACTTCATGGCAGGTCCAATGGCCGCGATGTGGCTCGGCGACTTTGGAGCCGATGTCATCAAAGTCGAGCATCCCCGCGGCGACGGTTTTCGGCACTGGGGACGCACCCGCAACGGCGTGCCTCTATTTTGGAAAATGCTGTCCCGCAACAAACGATGTGTAACCTTAAATCTGAGCACGCCGAAAGGCCAGGACCTGCTGCTCGAATTGGTGCGCAAGAGCGACGTGCTGGTCGAGAATTTCACACCCGGCACGATGAATGATTGGAATATCGGTTACGACCGCCTGAGCAAGGTCAATCCACGGCTGATCATGCTCAGCATTTCAGCGTACGGGCAAACGGGGCCCTACTCGAAGCGACCTGGTTTTGGAACGCTCGCGGAGGCGCTGAGCGGCTACGCTTATATCACGGGACAGCCGAAGGGGCCTCCGACGCTGCCTGCGTTCGGACTAGCCGACGGTTCGGCGGCCCTGAACGGCGCTTTCGGCGTGTTGCTTGCGTTACAGCATCGAAATCGAAGCGGGCTCGGTCAACATATCGATACGTCCCTGTGCGAACCCCTGATCACGGCACTCGGTCCGCAGGTGGTCGAATATGACCAGTTGGGCGTGGTTCAGGGCCGGCTCGGTAGCCGCCTGCCATTCTCCGCCCCGCGCAATGTCTACATCACAGCGGACGGCAAATGGCTGTCGATGTCATCGAGCTCACAAAGTGTGTTCGAACGCACCATGCAGGCTATCGGACGTCCCGATCTCATTAAGGACGAGAGATTTCTCGACAATAGAAAGCGCGGTGAAAATGTCGACGCTCTCGATGAGATCATCGCAGCCTGGATAAGCGAGCGCACGTGCGATGAGGCGATGGACATCTTCGTAAGCCACGAAGCCGCTGCCGCTCCAGTTTATAGCGTTGCCGAGGTCCTGACCGACCCGCATTTTATGGCGCGCGAGGTCGCCGTGTCAGTCGAAGATCAGGATTTGGGGCAGATTCGCATGCAGGCCCCGACGCCCCGTCTTTCAAAGACCCCGGGCCGTATCAAGTTCAGCGGACCTCATCTCGGCCAGCACAATCACGAAATCTACGTGGATATGCTGGGCATGACGAACGAGGCTGTCGATGAGCTTAAGGCCGAGAAAGTCATTTGACCGTTGCGCGCGGCAGCCTGCGCAGGTCGCCAAAGAAGGAACTCACTATGTCCAAGCGCCTGCGTCGATCGTGGCTCCTGGTTTTGACCGCTGATGACCGCAAGGTCGAGAAGGCGGCCGCAGGCAATGCGGACGTGCTTATTCTCGATCTCAGCGATTCCGTCACTCCGCAGTTAAAGGATATGGCGCGGCAACGCGTGGTAGATTGGTTCACGTCCGGACATCCATTCGGCAACAAACAATTGGTTATTAAGCCGAACAATCTATTTTCGGAATGGGGACGGGAGGATATGGAGGCGTTCGCTTCGCTGTCTCCTGCCGCAATCTATTACCCGGAGGCTAAGTCCGCGGAAGAGGTACAAGTTGTGTGCGACATGCTTGACGCGGCGGGCTCTCAATCCGAGATCGTCGTCTTGCTCGAGACCGCGCGCAGTTTCATTAATCTCAAGGAGCTTTGCACCGTTAGGCGCGTTACCACGCTGTGTCACGCACAGGGCGACTTGGTCGTGAATCTCGGTGCGACATTGACGGACTCCCGGGAAACGCTGCTCTACACCGCGTCGCAGACCGTGGTCTACGCGCGCGCTTATGGTCTCGATGCGATCGATACCATTCTACCGTCCAATTTGCGTGACCTTGATCTGACTCGCCGCTATGTCGAGGGTTCAAGACGTTTGGGCTTCACATCGTGCTCGACGTTCTATGCACCCCATATCGATACGATCAACGCCGTTTTTTCACCGACCCCTCATGAGATCGAAAGTGCTAGGCAAATTTTGGTCGACTACGAGAAGGTGAAGCAGGAAGGAAGGGCGGCCTACGTGAAGGGAGACGGCACTTGGGTCACGGTCCACCAGTACGAACAGGCCAAGGGTCTTATCTCGCTCTATGGCTAAGGTTCGACATTTGGCAGCCCATCAAGACCAAGGCTAGGAAAAAGAGGGGCGTATGCATTACATCAGTCGTTTTGCGGCCGTATTCCTAGCAATCCTTGCATCATCGTCCGGCGTGAAGGCCGCCTATCCCGACCGGCCAATCCGCATCATCGTCCCGTTCGCGCCCGGAGCTGGCGCGGATATTCTAGCCCGAACTATCGGGTTCAAATTGTCGGCGGCACTCGGGCAACAGGTCATCGTCATCAATCGCCCCGGGGGCGGCGGCGATATTGGTACGGAAACGGTCGCTCGCTCCGCCCCGGACGGATACACACTGTTGCTGTTCAACAACTCGCAAACGCTGAATGCCAGCCTAAATCCGAAACTGCCTTTCGATGTCGTTCGCGATTTCGTGCCGGTTTCGATGATCGCGACCAGTCCAATAATCCTGGTTGGTGGGACACAATTCCCCGCGAAAACACTAAAGGACCTAGTCGCGCTTGCGAAAGAGCAGCCGGGAAAAATTAATTATGGATCT
Source organism: uncultured Alphaproteobacteria bacterium (assembly GCA_963808205.1). Taxonomy (GTDB): domain Bacteria; phylum Pseudomonadota; class Alphaproteobacteria; order Rhizobiales; family Xanthobacteraceae; genus BOG-931. The sequence continues at coordinate 21,814 of CAWEER010000003.1, read as the reverse complement.
GCGGGTTATGGCACGCCGCTCCATTTCGCGGGCGAAATGTTAAACGTGACTGCCGGAATTAAACTTGTCCATGTGCCTTACCACGGACAGGGCGAAAGCAATGCGGCGCTTGTGGCAAATGACATCCAAATAGGATTTGGGACGGTCGCCGGCTTTTCTACGCTCGTGCAGGGTGGTCTTATCGTTCCTATTGCTGCGGCGGGCGCCAAACGCAGCAAAGAATTCCCTGACCTTCCTACGATCGCCGAAAGCGGCTACCCGGGATTTAATGTGTATATATGGTATGGCCTCGTCGCACCTGCCGGTACTCCTTCGGAAATCATCAAACAACTCAATCGAGCGCTCGGCGAGATACTGACTGACCCATCAGCGCGAACCGATATTGAAGCAAAGGGCTATGATGTAACTCCATCAACCTCCGATGAAATGTCGGAATTCATAAAATCAGACTTAACTCGCTGGAAAGACCTTGTTCAGAAGGCAAATATTTCAACGCCGAATTAAAACGCTGCGGCTACGTGAATCGGCTCACACCAATAGAAATGCACAGCAACTAGCGAAATCGATCACGAGCACCGTCGTCCACTTGTTACAAACCTTTTCCTTCAGAACAAGTTCTCAGCAGGCCGGCGGTGCTGTTCCAAAATTGGTATTATGCGAGTGCCCTCGACCCAGAGCTGGCATTGAGGCAACGAGACCCTACACCTCGCGCTTGTATTGTGGGACATTCCAGGAGCCGCAATTAATAATATCAATTGGGAGTCATGTGTGATGCGCAGAATTGCACTGGTGACTGTATTCATTGCTGGGATGATCGCGCCGGCCTCCGCCCAGAAGGCCGAAATAGAGGCGATGAATGCAAAATGGGTGGATTTCTTCAACAAAGGTGATTTCGCTGGCGTAGCATCGCTCTACACCGACGATGCGACGGCCTTCCCGCCAGGCTCCGGTATGGTGAAAGGCAAAGGCGCTATCGGCGCGATGTGGAAAGGCATGGCGGAGAAAGTCACCAGTCCGAAAGTCACAACTCTCGAAGTCAGGCGACTTGGGCCATCCGCTGCGCGGGAGATCGGGACTTTCAGCCTCATGACGAAAGACCAACCGCCGCAGGAAGTCATCGGCAAATATGTCGTAGTTTGGGAGAAGGTCGGAAGGGACTGGAAGCTCTCGGCCGATATCTGGAACGACGGGAGGTAGAGCACCTCTATTGCGCGGCTGTGCACGAGCGGCATGTCCGCTATTGGCACCTAGCGGACATGGCGATCTTGCTCAGTGGCTTGCGTGGTGGGTTTCGTTCGGCAAAAAGTCCCCGATAAGGAATATTGCCCAAGCGTCAACGGAGGCATTTGATGGTTCAGCTTGTGGATAGTGACATCAGGACCCGCGAAGTGTTGGGTTGGCAAGGCGTACACGTGCTCCACTTTACGGGCTCGTCCTGTTCACAGAAACTTCGCATATTTCTCAACCTCAAAAAGATTCCATGGCAATCGCACCCCATTGATTTGATGGCTAACGAAAACATGCAGCCGTGGTTTCTCGGCATTAATCCACGCGGGTTGGTTCCGGTGCTGATCCATGACGGCGCCGTGCACATCGAGAGCAATGACATCATCCAGTACCTTGAAGAGAAATTCCCGGACCCACCGCTTATACCGGCTGGCCATAAGAAAGAGGTCGCGGCCTTGCTCAAGCATGAAGACGACCTGCATCTCGATTTGCGCACACTTAGTTTTCGCTTCGTTTTTGCCCCGCTCGGACCGCCGAAGCCGGCGGTTGCGCTAGAAAGCTACATCGCTAACGGCACTGGCACTGTCCAAGGCGCCAAAGACCATGAGAAGCAAGTCCAAATTGAATTTTGGCAGCGCGCGGCCAGGGAAGGATTTACCGATGCGCGGGCGCGCGCGTCAGCGTTGAAATTCCGTGCTGAGTTCGACGCCCTTGATAGGATTTTAGCGAAGCAGCCCTACCTGATGGACGACGAGTTGAGCGTGCTCGATATCGCATGGCTGATTTACGAACATCGACTGTCGCTCGCCGGCTATCCTTTCGAGCGGCTGCATCCTCATGTGCACGCCTGGGCGGAAAAGCTTCGCGCGAAGCCGGAGTTCGCTAAGGAGATCGGACTGTTGCGCCATTCGCCGGAAAAGCTCGACAGCATTCGCCATAATCAAGCAGGCAAGACACTAGAAATGATTGCCGGGTTCTGATGCGACCACGAAGCCGCCACGACGGCTGCGCTCCATAGCCTGTCATTCCGGTAACTGATATTGAAGGACACTGCGGACGGATCGGGCGATCCCAAAAAACGGAGCAGAAAGGTCACATGAAAGTCGTAAGCGTAGAATGTCTTCCGGTTCATTCGGGATGGCGCAAGAATTTCGTTTTCATTCGAGTGGAAACGGACGCCGGCATCGTCGGTTGGGGCGAGGCCTATAGCCAATATGATCGCGACCGAGCGGTGGCGGCACAGGTCGAAGAGCTCGGCCGATATCTGATTGGGCGCGAAGCCTTTCAGATTCGGCATTTCCTGCAAATTGCTTTCGACGAGTACTCGCAGCGCCGCGGCTCGCTCGAATTCTATTGCGCCACGTCGGGCATCGAGCAAGCGCTATGGGACATTTTGGGGAAATCGACTAAGCAGCCGGTCTACAATCTTCTCGGTGGTCCGTGCCGCTCCAAAATTCGCGTCTACGCGAATGGCTGGAGCTACAAGATGCAAAAGCCGGAGGATTATGCTCGCGGCGCCGAAGGCGTACTCAAGCGCGGCTTCACTGCGATGAAATTCGATCCGGTACCGGGTGTATGGCGAACCTATATACCGAAGGAACACATTCGTCGCGCCGTCAAAGTAATGCGGGCGATGCGCGACGCGGTCGGCCCTGACGTCGATCTTCTGCTTGACATCCATCGCCGACTTGCGCCGATGCATGCCATTGATCTCGCTGACGCGCTCGCTGAATTTGAGCCTTATTGGCTCGAGGAACCATGCCAATCTGCAAATGTTGAGGCGCTCGCGGAGGTACGCCACAGAAGCAAGATCCCCGTGGTAACCGGCGAAGCGCTTTATACGCGGGCCGAGTTCCGGCCGGTATTTCGCGCGCGTGCCGCCGATATCATCAATCCAGACGTATCCAATTGCGGTGGCATTCTCGAATTGATGAATATCGCAGCAGCGGCTGAGTCGAAATGATCGCCGTCTCGCCACACAATTATAATTCGACAACGCTTGCATTGTCAGCGACCGTACATGCCTCGGCGTGCATGCAGAACTTCATCATCACAGAATATTTCCTGCCGTTCGAGGAGATCGGCGCCAAACTGTGTCCCAATCTGCTCAAGCCAGTGAACGGCTACATTATGCTCCCGGAGGGCCCCGGTTTAGGCCTCGACGTCGATGAAGCCGCGGTCCGTGCCGCCGCCGGCAAGCAATATCCCGCGCGGACGTTCCGCACACCGAAGGACGAGGGACCATAACGTGCGGAGGACCACACTCCGATGAAGCGTTTCTGCGTATCTGTGGCGTTGCTGGGCGCGCTCGCTTTGTTCGGCGCACAGGGGCTGCGCGCCGAGGATACCTATCCTTCCTCCACGGTCAGGCTTGAGTGCTGGAGCAGCGCCGGCGCGCCGCTTGACGTCATGATACGACAAGTCAGCAAACAATTGGGCGAAGTTCTCGGCCAGACCTTCATCGTCGAGAACCGACCAGGTGGCGAAGGCGCCGTCGCCATGGCTTATGTCAAGAATAAGCCGGCGGACGGCTATTCAATCCTCTCGACGACATCAAGCATGTCGTTTGCGATGGCGACGTCGGACATCGAATTCACGCCCGACGACTTCATCGTCTTGCCGGCGCTCCAAGCCGAACCGTCCGCAGTGGCGGTGCGTGCCGACAGCAAATTCAAGACAATGAAGGACTTCATGGATTTCATCCGCGCTCATCCGGACCAGGTTTCGGTCGGCGGCTTTTCCTCGGCGGGTTTTCACCAGTTCGTCTTCTACCGCTTGCAGCAAGAAGGGCGTTTCAAATCAATCTGGGTTCCTTTCGCCGGTGGTCAGGATGCAGCGCTGTCGCTATTAGGCGGTCATATCGATGCCGCCATCATGACCCCAAGCTCGGGCCTGGCTCAGATCAAGAACGGCGATCTCCGGCTTCTTGGCATCAGTTCGGCGGAGCGCGATGAATATTTCCCCGACGTACCGACCTTCAAGGAGCAAGGCTATAACGTTGTGACCTCGATCTGGCGCGGCGTGATGGTCAAGGCCGGAACGCCGCAGCGGATTATCATTAGGCTCAACGCCGCGCTCGACACGATGAAGAAAACCGACGAGTGGCAGAAATTCTCTCGTTTGAACATGCAATCGTCTGTCGACGTCTCACTTGAAGGCATGCAGAAACAGGTGCGCCAGGAGGTTCGCGACGACGGCGAATTTCTCAAGGCGACGGGGCTTCGGAAATGATACGTCTCTCTCAAGTTCCGCGTGTCTCCGCGGCGGCGGTCTTTTGCTGCGTGACCGCACTTTCTTTTTCGACGTTCGCTCGATCGGAGACGGCGCAATGGGAACCGCAGCATAACATAGAATTCATTGTGCCGACCGAGGCCGGCAGCACGATGGATGTGCTAGCGCATGAGATCCATAAAATCTGGCAACAAGATCATGCGCTGAAGACGACGATGACGGTCGAAGCAAAATCCGGCGCGAGCGGAGCAGTCGCCTGGACCTATGTCAGCCGCAAGACCGGCGACGGACACTACCTCGCTATCAGCGGCCCCACCTTGCTGAGCAACACTCTATTGGGCGTGGGCGACCTGAACTACAAAGATGTCACGCCCATCGCGCAACTATTTACGGAATACACGGTGTTCGCGGTGCGTGGAGACGGGCCGATCAAGACCGGCGCCGATCTGGTCAACGCCATGCACACGTCGTCGACCTTATCGTTCGGTGTCGCCCCTGGCTACGGGGGCTCTAACCATGTCGCGGTTCTGAAACTTGCGCATGCCGCCAATATCGATGCCAACAATCTTGCTATTGCGCCATATCGCGGCGCGAACGAATCGGTTCAGGCACTCCTCGGCGGACATATCGACGTTGCCCCCGCTACGATTTCCGCCATCGAGCCGTTTCTCGAATCGGGCAAGCTTCGCGCAGTCGCAGTTGCCGCGCCCCACCGGCTGGTCGGTCCGCAATCGAATATTCCGACGTGGAGGGAACTGGGTTACGACGTCGTTGAAGGAAACTGGCGCGGCATTGTTGGCCCGCAAAACCTTAGCGAACCAGAATTGGCTTATTGGAACGCCCGCGTCGGCGGATTGGTCAAGACCGATGATTGGGCGCAAGTCCTAAGTCGGTATCATTGGGATGCCGATTACGCCGACAGCGCCGGCTCTAAGCGTTTTCTCGACAGCCGGTATGAGGATTTGCGCTCGACATTCGCCAACCTGCGTGTAGCCAAGTAGTCTCGGCGCATGAGTAATCCAACTCATAGCCCATCCGCCAAATTATCACCGGGCGCGACGCAAACGCTCGCCGACTTCTGCGCGTCGCTGGCTTTCGAACAGATACCGAAGGATGTGGTCGACAAGACAAAGCTGTGCATTCTCGACGGTCTGGGGTGCATGATCTTTGGTGCATCGCTGCCGTCGGTACAAAGGCTCGAATCACTGGCCCAGACGGAAGGTGCTGCTGCCCGGGCAAGTGTATTTGGTACCGCACTTCGCACCAGCGCGCCGCTTGCGGCGCTCATAAACGGCACAAGCGCGCATGCATTCCAGCTCGATGAGATACATATCGAATCGACATTGCATCCGGGATCGCTGGCGCTTCCCGCTGCCTTCGCTATTGCCGAGACCTCCGCAAATGAAAGCAAGAGTGGATGCGATCTCATTACAGCGATCGTCGCGGGTTACGAGGTCGGCATAAGAGTTGGGTTGGCCGCAAATGGAGGCATGTTCAAGAGCGGCTTCCACAATCAAGGCACGACGGGCGTTTTTGTCGCTGCGGCGGCTGCTGCCCGCATGCTGCAATTGGATGCTCTCCAGACGCGGCACGCGCTTGGGATTGCCGGTTCGCAGGCTGCGGGACTGATGGCCGTCCAGGACGGAGCGATGACCAAGGCTCTCCATTCGGGCCGCGCAGCGCAAAGCGGTCTTTATGGCGCGCTGCTCGCGAAATCGGGATATACCGGCATTCCCGATGTCCTCGACGGCGCGTACGGCACGTTCTTTAGCGCGTTTCTGGAAGATTGGTCGCCACAGGCTTTGACCGGGGAATTGGGGTCGAGGTGGCACACGCTGCGCATCGGCTTTAAGCCGGCGCCCGCCTCGAACGGCAGCATCACTGCCATGACCGCGATCAGTAATGTGATGCAGCAGCATAAGTTGAAGGCAGCCGATATCGAGACCATCACGGCTTTCGTCAGTGATAACACCATACACCATTGCGGATGGCCCTATGAGGGCGAGCGGATCCAGAGCGTTCTGTCGGCACAAATGAATCTGCGCTACGGCATCGCAGTGATGGCGTTGGAGGGCCACGCCGGAGTCGCACAGTTTGACGACAAGAAAATCCGCGATCCGGCGATTTTGCAATTCATTGGCCGCATTCGCGTCGAGCACGAGCCAAACTTCGAACGAGACGGCGGACGTTATCGCGTCGCTTGCCGCCTCGTCGTGCGCGGTAAGGATGGCAAAGATTACGAAACCGAAGTCCTTTACCGCAAAGGAAGCCCGGAAGATCCGATGACCAGTGAGCAATTGTTAGAGAAATTTCGCGGGCTCGCCACCGGCCAAGGTGTGCGAAAGCGTGAGCAGCTGACGGCAGCGGTGGCACACTTGGAGGAACTCACTAATCTGTCGGACTTGTCCACCGCGTTGGTGTCGGAACGCTGAACACGTCAGATGCTGTTCCATAATCTGTCATTATGCGAACAATGAAGGTATGCTGAGGCTGCCGGAACCATTCGTTTGAAATGAAAAAAAATAAATCTACCTTTGATGACGTCGCTCGGTTAGTCAGCCCCCCAGATTGCGGCCAGTTTTTCGAAGCCTGGGGCGCTGTCATCGCTCAAAACATCGTGGCGGAGGGACAATTTCCTAATCGACGCCCATTTTATAACGAGTTACTGGTCATCGCCGAATCGGCTAATCGCCTCATCAATTTTCTCGACAACACTCCTTGGATGGTAATGCTTGAATCCGAAAGCAATACGAAAATTAGGTATATCGTCAGCTTGCAAGCTCAGCTGAAAGAGTTGGCTGCGGCCGTCAGCAAGGCTGCAAAGTCTCCTGGGATTACTAATGCCGAGGGCAAAGTGAAAAGAGGACGAGGCAAATTCCGACCTGAAATCTTCATCACGATAAAAGAGTTCTGCGCACTCGTTATTTCAGAGGCTTGGCTTCACGCCCATGGTCACCTGCCCGCGCCGAACAGTCGCCCAGCTGCCGATGCTGCTCGTGCACTTTTGCTGGCCTGCGACGGCAAATCAGGCTGGGGAACAGATCCGCGCACTGGCTGGGCCGAATCGTTCAAGCAAGTAAGGTCAGAGCGGTACTCCTCCCGGCGCTGCTGCTCTTTGGCATCCCGCGTGGCCCTTTCCTCGCCTTTGCTGAACAGCTCCATCGCCGCGCGATGCGCTGCGGCTAGCGCTCGCGCCTCGTCCACAGACGGAAGTGAGTCCTTGGGAAAGTCCTGCGCGAGGAACGCCCGGACCTCTTTCGTGCGCACCTTCTTATCGTCGATCAGCTTGGGCAACGGTATGTCGAACAGGTCTCATTCGACTTCGAACTTAGTCTCGGGCAACACCGCACGGATATTGAAAACTGGCGACCGGAGACTGTCGTCCAATTTTGGTCGAGCGCTCCGTAAAAACCCCACGATGGCTCCCCAGAGACTCCGCCAGAGCGAGTTAACCCGCCGACACGTCGCGACTATTTTGGATAACCGGTCATTCCCCACAGAGACGGGACTAGCTGGCTGCCCTGAGAGGATTCGAACTCGCGAATGTCGAATTCGAAATCAACCTTTGAAATGTGGCTGGAATTTCCCCTCATTTCGGAACGAAATGTGACCAGAGACTTTTCCCGCCTGAGCTGACAGAAACCTCACGCGCACCCCCTGGCTGAACTGGCTGCCAGGGTGCGAGGATTCGAACTAGTCTGGATGTCCGCTTTGGCGTGCGCAATTATACAACAACGTTGCGTAATGTTCCGATCTTTTCCAGTTCGCATTCGATGACATCACCGGGCAAGCAGTAGCGCGTCGCCGGAACAAGACCCGGCTCTCCATGCCATTTTCCACCGAGCTCTTGATCTGTCGACCAGGCCGTCCCGGAGGGCGTTCCAGTAATGATCACCATACCGGGCTTCAGCGTAAAATTTGTCGAGAAGAAATGTATGAGATCGGCGCACCCCCAAATCATGTTTCGGGTATTACTCGACTGGCGCACCTCGCCATTGATCCGGGTCTGCAGCTTCAACGCCTGTGGATCGCCGATTTCCTCCGATGTCACGATCATCGGTCCGAGCGGCGCGCTACAATCAAATGCCTTGCTGCGGCCCAATTCGTACCATGTCGAGCCTTCAGGCGACGTCCGAACTTGCCGGTCGCGCGCGGTGACGTCGTTGACGATAGTGTAACCGAAAACATGATCGAGTGCGGAAGCCAGCGGTACATGACGGCCAGCCTTGCCGATAACGATAGCAAGCTCGGTCTCCATATCGAGTTTTTTGCTCATCTCCGCATCGTAGACGATCGGCTCGTTCGGCCCGACGACGCAATCTGCCGTCTTGATAAAGAATTCCGGCTCTTTGCCACTAATCGGGGTATTGAGCTTCTCACGGTTGTGGTCGCGGTAATTGCTGCCGCTGCAGAGTATCGTCGAAGGGCGAATGGGCGCCGCAAGCTCGACGGAGGCAAGGGCCAAGCGAGCGCGCGCGGGCGCGTTTTTGATCAAAAGCTCGGCAGCAGCGCGTCCTGCATCGGCAGAACGGATGAAGGCGATGGTATCCACGAAAAATGCGCGCTCCGGAGCGCCCGCATCGAATCCGAGATCGGAAGAGATTATGGTGTCCCCCGAGACAAAGCCAAGATGTTCGGCGCCACCGCGTTTATAAACTACAAGCCGCATATGCGTTCCTCATTTCTTTCCCGCGTTGATTGAAGTCAGTTTCGTTCGGTCTCGTCGTGCCAGGGGATCAGCCGGTCGCGTAGACCCAATAAGATCGAGTTGAAGATGAAGCCGGTAACCAGCATCACGATGATGTCGACAAAGACCGTGGGCGTCTGGAAGAAGCGTTGTGCAAACATCAAATTTGCGCCTACGCCTCCGCCTCCGGCGATCATCTCGGCGGTGAATGCCGTTATCAATGCTACTGGGGTCGTTACGCGTATCCCACTGAAGACGTACGGCATGCATGCCGGCAGGATAACCCGGTAGAGCATTTTACTTTCGCTCGTGCCCATTGCCTCCGCTGACCAAATTACCGTGCGGCCGACGCCGATCGCGCCGTGATAAGTCGCGACCGCCATCGGCAAGACACAGGTGAAAGCGACGAGAAGAATCTTCGACAGACTATCTATACCGAACCAGAGAATGAAAATCGGAATGAAAGCAATCTTCGGAGTTGGCAGACCGATGGATACCAGCGGATCGAGCGCCCAATGCGCCAGACGCGAGCGCGACATCAACAATCCGATTGCAACGCCTAGAGCGACCGCGAGTGCGAGCCCAGCAGATGCCCGATAAAGCGAGAGCACCAGCGGACCGCCGATATCGCCCGATATTAACATGCTAACGAATTGACGCATCACGTCCGGGACGCTCGGGAGAAACAAGGGACGCGTAAGGCCGAGGCGGCTGATCCCTTCCCAAAGAACGATCACGAGCAAAAGCGGGTAAGCGGAAATCGCCAAATGACTTAGCGTTCGGGCCATGCGTTGCCAGACGGCATGGGCACCCACCTCCTTTACCTGCAGGCTTTCAGTCATAGACGGCCACCGAATGGACCGAGTCGTCCCAGCGCAAGAGGTGATGCATGGCGGCGACCAGTGTGCGGTCGGCCGCATAGGCGGCGACGACGACTGCCATCAGGCCACCGAACATAAAAGCATAAGCGCCGTTCTCGCCATAGATGAAGATTAATTTGCCGATGCCGCTCTTGGCCGCGATCATTTCCGCCGAGATCGTCAGTACAAAACAGAAGCTGAGTGCGATGCGAATGCCGGTGAGGATCGAACCGAGTGACGCCGGAAAGAGAACGCGCCATAAAAGCGCGCGCTGGGGTGTTCCCATCGCGCGCGCGCTCCAGACCAGAATCGGCGGCACCGCCTTGACGCCGTGATAAGTGCTGACGATCACAGGTAACAGACACGCGAGAACCACGGTGATAATGTCAGTGACGTCGCCGATGCCGAACCAGAGGATGAATAACGGCACTAGCGACGCCTTAGGCAGTGAATATGTTGTTGCGACGAGCGGACCGAAGAACCGGTCCGCGCGCGCCGATGTCGCCATCAGAAGACCGATGCCGATGCCGAGTAACGAACCGATCGCGAGTCCAACAAGCGCGCGGTAGAGCGAGACGAAAAGGTTGAACCCGATTTCGCCGGTCTGCGTCATGTGCCAAAGGGCGGCAAGTGTTTCGCTAAACGACGGCAGAAACTCGCGGTTGACGAGACCGAGATCGACGACCGCCTCCCAGAGCGCGAGCGCGATCACAACAGGGAGAAGGCGGACCGCAGGACGCAGCCAACGCAGGCGAGAGCTTATTTGGACAGCGCTTGAGGAGAGCGACATCAGTGTCTTGCCATTTCACCTTGGTCGGAAGCGGTGGCACCAACCTGACGGCGCACCGAAAGCCAGACCTCGTTCCGCAACTGCGTAAACTGGTCCGACAGCACAGTCGCCTCTCGGCCGCAGTCGCGGTCGACCGCGACTTTGAACTCCTCAACGATGCGGCCTGGCCGTTTTGACATCACCACCACGCGCTCGGAGAGATAGACCGCTTCGTCCACGTCATGAGTAACCATCACTACGGTCTTGCGCTCCTTGAGCCATAGCCGGCGCAATTCGTCCTGCATCGACTCACGCGTTTGCGAGTCGAGTGCGCCGAATGGCTCATCAAGTAATAAAATGCGCGGATTGTAAGCGAGCGTACGAGCGATCGCGACGCGCTGCTTCATGCCACCCGACAGTTCACGCGGAAAGCGGCGTTCAAACCCTTCGAGATTCACTGTACGGATCCATTCGCGCACAATCCCGTCGCGCTCGTGCCGCGGCGTGCCGACCATTTCGAGGCCGTAATGGATGTTTTGCTCGACGGTGAGCCACGGGAAAAGCGCATATTCCTGAAAGACGACGCCGCGGTCGGTACCCGGGCCAGCGACCTCTTTGCCATCGACACATACCGATCCGCCGTCCGCCGTAATAAACCCGCCGAGGATATAGAGAAGCGTACTCTTGCCGCAGCCGGACGGACCGATGACGGTTACAAATTCTCCGTCTGCGATATCTAGGTTTATATCGACAAGAGCCGGAACTTCACCGGTCCGGCTCCTGTAGATTTTGTTGAGGTGCGCGATCGCTATCCCGCTCATGCCGGACAAGTAGCGGGCAGATAGGACGTGTTGATATAGTCGGCGACCTTCACTGGGCTCTTTATCAGTCCCTGCTGGTACATCGCGTCGATTGGTGTCTGGATGATCGGCGCACTGATGCAGCCGTTTGGATCGCGATAATAGTCTTTGCCGGTCATGAAGTAGGAATCGAGCACTGCAGCCGGAGATTTCGTGAATTCCGCAGTGATCTCCACGGCCTTAGCGCGATTTGCTGGGTTGTAGAACCAGTGGAGGCCGGTGACGTAATCGGCCAGAAAAGCCTTCACTGCGTCAGTATGAGCTTTCAAAAAGTCATTGGTCACCACCTGGAAGATCACCGAGTAAGGCCCGAAGGCATCGCCGCCAGTGAACAATGGGCGTAGATCGCCTTTGGCGACTTCAGCGTTCATGAACGGCAAGATGAGGATACCGCAATCGATGCGCTTCTCGCGGATCGCCGCAGCTTCGTTTGGGAACGCGACCTCGACGACCTGCACGTCTTTCTTCGGATCGATACCGTCCTTAGTCAGCTTGACGCGCATCGCGAGGTCGACGGCTGAACCGAAGGCGTTGACGCCGATGATCTTGCCATTGAGATCTTTAGTCGTCTTGATCGGCGAATCTGCACGCACGAAGAACGTGTTCTGCGCGTAGCCAGGCCGGCCGTCCTGGTAATTGTCCGAGATGATGGTCATGCCATTCGGCACGACATTGTTGAGTACTGAAGTGGCGAACACTGAGAACGACAAGGTCGCCAAATCGGCTTGTCCCGCTGCAAGAAGCGTCGCAGCTTCGGGCGTCCCGCGGGTGAAAGTCATGTCGATTGTGTAATCCTTGCCGTAATTTTTGAGCACATTTTTCTGCATCCAGTCGAGGAAGATGATCGTCTCCATTTCGTTTGGCCCGATGCCGCCGCCGGTCGCGTAGCGGATCGCGACGGGAGCTGCACTCGCGCGGCGCACGAAGGGCGCCTCGACTGTTCCTGCCGCGATAAACGCGGCGCCTCCGGCCATCAAGCGACGCCGGGCGATGAGTGTTCGTTTATCGGTCATAGTCCCCTCCTTTGGCGACCGTGTAGGCCGCGACGATGCCGGCATCATCGCCGTAAGGCAATAATAGTGCCACGGCTTTTGCTCTCGATGCACGGCGTGATCCTATTTTGCCGGCGCCGCAGCGACGCCGTCAATTTCGATTAACATACCAGGATGCGCCAACGTCGGCACGCCCACCAGCGTCCGCGCCGGAGGATTATGCGGGCCAAAGTGACGCGCCGAGATTTCATTTAAGATGTTCTGGCCGTCCATCTGCGTGACAAAAATATTGAGCTTGAGTACGTTTTTGAAGCTTGCACCGCCAGCGGTCAGCACCTCACCGATATGCTGGAAGGTGCGCTCAGTCTGCTCGCGAAAATCGCCTTTCAGCCATTCCGTTTCCTCGGCCGAATCGTGCGGATGCTTGTGATAGGGCGGCACCGTGCAGCAGCCCGAAAAGAAAATCAGGCGGCCGCCTTCGATCGCGTAAGCGGCTGAGAACGGACTTTTATACTCCGCCTTCATTGGAACGTGGTGGATCGGTTCGACTTTCATGGTTGCTCCTTGTCGCGGGAAGGACAGTGTCGCCAAATGTCGCTTGCCAGAAAAGACGAAAAGATAGAACATGATTGTTGCATAAAACGATCAAATCGACATGCTCGATCCGCTGGATATGCTTGTTTTCGCCAGAGTTGTGGAGACCCACGGTTTCTCGACTGCAGCGCGGCGCCTTGGCATGTCGCGCTCGGCGGCAAGTAAGCACGTCACCCGACTCGAACGGGCGCTGGCGGCGCGGCTTCTCAATCGTACCACGCGCAAGCTCAGTCTCACCGAAGCGGGACGCTCGGTTTACGCGCACTGCGCGCGGATTGCATCCGAGATCGATGCGACCGAAACCTCGGTCCAGCCCTTCCTACGCCGCCCGCAAGGTCTTTTGCGCATTAGCGCACCCAGCGCCTTCGGCCGGCTTCATCTGGTTCCGGTCCTGCCGGATTATCTTGCACTCCACCCCGACGTTTCGATCGAGCTCGTGCTGAGCGACCGACTGGTTGATCTGGTGGAGGAGCGTTTTGACGTCGCGATTTCGTCGTCGCCGCTCCTGCAAGCCAATCTGATCCGGAAAGTTTTTGCTCCGATCCGTTGGGCGGTGTGCTGCACGCCAGCTTATCGGCAGCGTATGGCGCAACTCAAACATCCCGATGATTTGCGCCAGCACAACTGCATTTACTACAGCTCGCTCGCGATCCGCGGCGACCTGTGGAGCTTCTCGCGAGCCAGCGAGGTATGTGGTGTGCAGGTGCGCGGCAACTTCAAGGCCAATACCAGCGAGGCGGTGCGCGATGCCGCGCTAAACGGTATCGGCGTTGCGCTCCTGCCTACCTTCGCGATCGGGCAGGAGATTGCATCTGGCCGGCTAATCCGGCTTCTGCCGGAGTGGAAACCCCACGGCACGTTCGGAGACAGTCTTGTCGCGCATTTTATTGCCGATAGGCACCTAACACCAAAAATCCGCACTCTTGTCGACTTTCTGGTCGAGCGTTATGGACGAACACCGGCATGGGACAAGCCGGCCGCCGGGTCGGCGCTGGCCGTGCCATATAAAACGCGACGCAAGAGACGCTAGGCCTATGTATCTGCTCACCCCTAATCGTCGCAAAAAAGGATTCTGAGCCATGGTGGAACGCACCAATATTTTTCCGGAAACTCTCGCGAAACGCGTGGTCGGCGGCCACGTACTCTACGCGCCGGTTGTCACCGTGGTGCCAGGCAAGCTGATCTTCATATCGGGTCTGCTTGCGCGCAATCAGAAAGCCGAGATAGTCGGCAAAGGCGACATGGGCGCGCAAATTGCACAAGTCGGCGAAAATCTCAAATCCGCGCTGGAGGCCGCCGGCGCTACGCTCGCCAATCTTGTTCGCACGCAGACATTCACAACCGACATCGACGAATTCTTCCGGCACATGGACGTGCGCATGAAATATTTCGGTACCGCGCTACCGACCAGCACAACCGTCGAGGTCCGCAGGCTGTCGCACCCGGATTTCCTTGTGGAAGTCGAAGCGATTGCAGTGATCTGACGTGCTCGAACTCTCGCGCAACCTAGTCTAATGTTTTTATCTCTTCTGATCTGTACTTTTCGGATCGGGGGGCGCGCGTTACGTGGATGGTATGAAAGGCGCCTTGGAGGATCAGTTTCTTTTCGCGACGGCCTATCCATTGGGCCGTTAGTTCAAACGGCGGCTGATTGCCGCGCATTTCCCCTGACTGGGGATGTTGCAAAGAAATTTTTCTCACAAAACGCGGAAAAACTACTCGGGGTCGGCCGCCCCTAAGTTCGGTCCTCGACCCCGCAGCATAGCGAACCGGTCTCAGTCAGAATCGAAACCAGTCTCGAACCTGACATTTTCGGAAATTAGCCCCGTCTCGATGATGGTCGTTTTGGCCAATGTTTCACTCCAGGCAAAACCCCTTTCTGCGCACAAAACTGCCAAAGTCGCTGCGCATCGGCTCAGCGTATTGGCGCGCTTTATCTTCGGACCAGCCATAAACAGATGTTGTGCCCCAGCGATCCACATTCCTTTGACGGTTATAGGCACGTAACTTTGCTCGGCGGCGATCGTACGCCTCAACCTCACCCGCGAGATCGCGTGGGAGGTAATTGTTTTCGACCACCGTAGTGCGAAGCGAAAGGCGCGGGTTGATTTCGCCACGCTGCGCCGGCCATCCGACACACACTCCAGCGACTGGAATGACGAGCTCTGGTAGCTGCAACAAATTGCTAACAGTTTGGCAATGATCCCGAATAGCGCTGATCGGACAACAGCCAAGTCCGACGGCTTCTGCTGCTCGGATAAACGTAGCTAGCACGAGTGCTGCATCCACTGTCGCATTAAAGAGTAGATCGAGATGATTGTTCGGGAACGGCTTGCCACGCAGCTTGGAAATTGTCTGCAGCCGACCGCCGTTCGCGGCAAACACCAGAAAGGCTGGCGCTTCCTCGATCCAGGGCATGTCTGGGATTCTTGAGGCAATCGACTTTCGTATCGTCGTGTCACTGATGACGATAATGTCGCACTGCTGGAGATCGCTTTTAGATGGTGCCGAGAGGGCACATGCGCAAAGAGTCCGAAGCAGCTCGGACGTGATCGGCCGCGGCAAATATTGTCTGTGCGAACGATGAGCGACGATTTTTATAATTTCTTCTAAGCCGGACAGTTCGGGGTTGACCGTAAAGGTTTCGCCAAAGCGCTCAAACAGCGCCATTTCAATCGAACGCGCAGCTCCATTCTCAGACATGGACCTCTCCACAAACCTCGCCGTGGGCAAATGTTAATCGTGTCGTCGGCGTAGCATATTTATTTGTATTGTATGGTAAAGTATGGTATTGAATTGCAATGTCTAGATCGGCCAATATTAGTCGTGACGACCCTTCGCCGATCTACGAGCAGCTTGCAGCGATCATCACGACCAAAGTCGATGCGGGGCAGCTTGCGCTCGGCGATCGCTTGCCGACTGAGCTCGAATTGGCGCGGAAGTATGCGATAAGTCGCGAAACTGTGCGGCAAGCATTGGGGATGCTCGAGCGCCGCGGCCTCGTAATACGGCGGCGCGCGAAGGGCACGTTCATCGCTACACCGCGGGTCAGTCAGGATCTCGCCGAACTGCGAAGCTTCCACGGCGGTCTTCTCAAGCAAGGCGTTGCTCCCGAAATGGAGTTGCTCGAGTTTCGGCCGGTCAAACCTCCCGCGGAATTAGCCGGCGTCTTCACGCAAAGCGAGGTTGTGCAGCTGCTGCGTCGTTATGTTGTAACACGCAAACCGCTCGCCGTTGCAGACATCTATCTGCACCCAATTGCCAAGGCCATCCCTTGGGAGGTCGCCGAACGTCACGACACCTACACGATCTTCGATCGGTTCCTGCGTCGGCCAGTAGCACGCGCGTCGGCGACAATCCGCGCCGATGTCGCCGGCCGCGCAATGGGACGTCTGCTTGATCTGCGTCCCACGGCACCGATCCTTGTGCTGGATCAAACGCATTACGCCGCCTCAGGCGAAGTCTTAGTGCGCTCTTCGCTTCGGGTTCGCGCCGAGGCCTATGAGTTGCACATCGATCTTGTTGGCGGCGCGACTTTCAAGGATGGTCTTAGCAGCGCGGCGAAAGCTCACATCACCAGGGGGGACGGCTGATGGATCGGACACCGATGCATCGGGTCGCGGCGGCGAGCGCGATCGGCACTATTCTCGAGTGGTACGACTTCGCTCTCTACAACGCGATGGCGGGTCTCGTCTTCAACAAGATCTTCTTTCCGTCCTTTGATCCACTCGTGGGCACGCTTCTCGCCTTTCTGACCTATGGCGTCGGCATGGTCGCGCGCCCGGTCGGCGGCGTTATTTGCGGGCGGCTTGGCGACATCATCGGCCGCCGGCCGATGCTAATCGCGACCGTCTCCGTAATGGGAGGTTCGACAGCCTTAATCGGCCTATTGCCCGGCTACGACAAAATCGGTGTGGTTGCTCCGATCCTGCTTGTCGTCCTGCGGTTCGTGCAGGGCATCATGCTTGGCGGAGAATGGGCGGGGGCCGTACTCCTCTCCGTCGAGCACGGATCAGCCAATCGGCGAGGCCTCAACGCGTCTTGGGCACAATGCGGAACGCCAGGAGGAACGTTGCTCGCGACCGCCGCCCTCGCGATAACAACTTTGTTGACCAGCAACGCTGCCTTCCTCGCCTGGGCTTGGCGTATCCCGTTCCTGATTAGTCTCGTGCTCGTTGTTTACGGCGTGTGGCTGCGCCAGCGCGTAGATGAGACGCCACAATTCCGTGAGCTCAAGGCCAAGGATGAAACAGCCAGAGCACCTGTAGGTGAAGTCCTGCGCAACCATTGGGGACGCGTACTCTTAGGCTGCAGCATAAAATTTGGACCGGATGCCGTAGGCGCGTTGATGTTCACCTTCACGCTGACTTACCTCACCCAGATTGTGTTGGTTAACCGCTCGCTCGCTTTGACCGCTGTCAGCATCGGTTCGGCGGCGAACTTGCTGACCATCCCGCTGTTCGGATTACTATCAGACCATTGGGGTCGCCGTTCAATCTATCTCGCTGGAGTTGGGCTCGCGATTATCTGGACGTTCGTGCTGTTCAGATTACTCGACACTGCGATCCCGAGTGTTGTGATCTTCGCCGTCGCAATTGGCCTGGTCATTCACGCCTCTCTGTGGGGAACACAAGCCTCGTTCATAACGGAACTGTTTCCCACCCGCCTACGCTATACCGGCTCCTCCCTCTCCTACACGTTCGCCGGCATCCTCGCGGCCGCGACTCCGGCGGCGCTGGTCGCTCTGCAAAGCCAATTCCACGCGAGCTGGGCGCCGGCAGCCTATGTGATCTTTCTATTACTGGTAACAGGCGTAGTCGTGCTCGCTAGCACAACACGCCCGATCGACGAGGTCCAGGAGAAGGGTTAAGTGCATGTCCCAAGTGCGCATCGGCATCGATGTCGGCGGCACGTTTACCGATCTCGTCCTTATCGACGGGAGCGGTGCAACGACGTTCTACAAACTCCCTTCTACGCCCAAGATGCCTCATGTCGCACCCATTCAAGGCATCGTGCATCTGATCGAACAGGCAAAGGTTAAGCCGCAGGATATCGAATTTGTCGGGCTAGGCACAACGGTCGCAACCAACATGCTGCTCGAGCGTAAAGGTGCACCGACGGGCCTGATCACCACAGATGGGTTTCGCGATTTGCTAGAGATTGCGCGGCAAAAGCGGCCGCTTGTTTTCGACCCTTTTACGCCGAAGCCAACGCCGTTGATCCCGCGCCAGCATCGTCTTGGCGTGCGCGAGCGCGTCACTTTCGACGGCAGCGTGCTTCTCCCCCTTGCCGAAGGCGAGGTAGTGCAAGCCGCGAACACATTGCGCGCCGCGGGAATCGTCAGCGTCGCCATCTGTTTCTTGCATTCCTATGCAAATCCGGCTCATGAGGAGCGCGCGGCTGATCTCGTCCGCGAGACTTGGCCCTCCGTGCATCTCGTGACCTCGGCGGCACTGATCCCCGAATTCCGCGAATATGAGCGGCTTACCACGACGGCGCTCAACGCCTATCTGCTCCCTGGCATGCGGGACTATCTCGCGGAGTTTTCGTCGGAGGTCCGCGCACTCGGCATCGCCGCTGAACCGCTGATCATGAGCTCAAGCGGCGGCGCTTTGCGCGCACTGCTCGCGGCCCGGCGACCGGTCGATACCTTGTTTTCTGGGCCGAGCGGCGGCGTGAGCGGCGCGGCCTTTGTCTCCGGCCTCTCCGGCATTGAGGATACAATCAATTTCGACATGGGCGGTACAAGCACGGAAGTCTGTGTCGTTCATGGCGGCACGCCTGAGCTCGCACATCAGCGCGACATCGAAGGCTTTCCTGTGCGAAGCACGTCAATCGCGGTGAACACGATCGGCGCTGGCGGCAGCAGCATCGCGCGCATAGACGAGGGTGGCCTCCTCCACGTCGGCCCGGAAAGCGTCGGCGCCGATCCTGGGCCCGCCTGTTATGACCGCGGCGGCCCGCAGCCGACTGTCACTGATGCCAATGTCGTACTTGGCCGCTTGCACCCCAAATTTCTGCTCGGAGGCACATTGCCGATCAACCGAGAGCGTGCCGTGACTGCGATCGAGGAATTTATCGCTCGGCCACTTCGCATCGGTGTTGCGGAAGCCGCGAGCGCCATCATCGCTGTCTCCAACAACAACATCGCACAGGCTGTGCGCGTGGTCTCAACCAGCAAAGGGCTCGATCCGGCAGACTATACATTGGTCGCCTACGGCGGTGCAGGACCGCTTCATGCCGCACCGGTCGCGGTGGAACTTGGCATATCTCGCATCCTCGTGCCCGCCGGCCCGGGTATCCTCTGCGCCTTCGGCGTGCTTACCAAGGATATCGCAATGGATCTGAGCATCAGTCGTTTGATGCGGGATTTTGGCGAACGGTTCAGCGAAGCCGTCCGACATGTCTTTCACAACCTCCAACATCGCGCGCATACAGAGCTTGGCGAGAGCGGCGCCAATGTGGCGGCCATTGACTTCAACCACGCCATTGACGTCCGCTATGTCGGACAGAATTTCGAGCTATCGGTCCCGGTGATGCTTGACGACAATATGCTGCGTGAGCAGGTCCGATCGCGTTTCCATCATGCACATCGGCAGGTCTACGGTTTCATCAATGCGAACAGCACGCTAGAATTGGTTACATTCCGCCTTCGCGCGATCATCAACACGCATAGTTCGCCACGCCCAAAGGAAACCGCGAGTTCGGCAGCTCAGACCAGCAAACCTGTGACGCGTCGCCCTGTCGTGTTCGAGGATGTCGATCAAGCGATATCCTGCGACGTCTACGATCGCGCCTCACTCACACCTGGTAATCGCATTGCTGGCCCGGCCATTATCGAGCAAATGGACACGACAACTTTGCTACCGCCCGGTTTCAGCGGCGTCGCCGACCCGAACGGCAACCTGCTGCTAGTTAGAGAGGATCACACACAATGAGCCGCCCCCACGCACCCGCGAGGATCGAGATCATTGCTGGCGCGCTTGAGACCGCGACGGCGGAGATGTGCGCGAGCCTGATTCGCAGTGCCTATTCACCGAATATCAAGGAGCGCGCCGATTGCTCGACGGCCTTGTGCGACATGCAAGGCCGCACGCTGTCGGTAGCGACCCACGCTCCAGCGCAGCTCGGCTCGACTCTCAAGCTCGTTCCCGCACTGCTCGAACGCTTCCCAGTTGACACGCTTTCGCCGGGCGACATCTTTTTTGCCAATGATCCCTATATCGTCGGCGTAACCCATCTCAATGATTGCACGGCGGCGGCGCCAATTTTCATTGACGGCAGACCAATAGGTTTCTGCCTCGCCGTTGCCCACCATTCCGACGTCGGCGGACGCGTTCCGGGCAGCGAGTTCCGGAGACTTTACGAGCATCTTCCAAGATGGCGTCCGTCTGCCACCCATGCGCCTCTTCGCCGGCGGCGCGCGCCGCGACGACGTGTGGGAAATGTTTCTACTCAACTCGCGCACGCCGCATTTTAGCAATGGCGACCTCCTCGCCCAGCTCGCGGCACTTGAGCGCGGCCGCATCCGTGTCGAGGAGATTTACGCGCGCTACGGGCGCGACGCGATGCAGACCGCGATCGAACGCGTGCTTGACGCAACGGAATTACGCATGCGCAGCCGTCTGCGCGAGGTCCTGTGCAGTGGCACCTACACCGCTGAGGATTGGGTCGACGACGACGGGCTTTCCGAGAAACCGTTCAAGCTCGCGGCGTCGGTCACGATTGATGACAACGGGGTTTTCTTCGACCTCTCCGGCTGCCCGCCGCAATTGGGCTCAGGCAAGAACGTGCCGTTCACCCACACCATGGCGACCGTCATTTATTGTCTCAAGGCTGTGGTCGATCCGTCGATCCCAAACAACGAAGGGGTCTATCGTGTGATCCGCCTCGATGCGCCAGAAGGCAGCGTCGTCAATCCACGCCCCCCCGCCGCGGTCGGCTCTCGCAATCCCACTGCCGTCGTGCTTGCGGACGTACTATTGCGCGCGCTCGGACAGGCTGCGCCCGTGCGCGCAATCGCGGCGAACGGAAACTTTCAGGGTACGATCCTCGCCGGCTGGGATACCGAACGCGGTCGCTATTTCGTCAATTACGAAAATTTCGCCGGCGGCCAGGGCGCACTGCCAACACGCGATGGTGATGACGCGATGCACGTTACCATGACCAATACGTCCAATCTCCCGATCGAA
The DNA here is from genome assembly GCA_963808205.1 of uncultured Alphaproteobacteria bacterium. Lineage (GTDB taxonomy): Bacteria > Pseudomonadota > Alphaproteobacteria > Rhizobiales > Xanthobacteraceae > BOG-931. The sequence continues at coordinate 402 of CAWEER010000003.1, read as the reverse complement.
GCGATGGAGATGGAATTCCCGCTACGCGTCGAGCGTTACGAGCTGGTTTCGGATTTTGGCGGTGCGGGGCACCACCGCGGGGGCTTGGGCGTCTGCCGCGATTACCGCATCATCGGCGATGGCATCACTTTGGCAACACGCAGCTCACGGCAGCGTTTCCCTGCTCAGGGTCTCGAGGGCGGCGAAAGCGGCGGGCGTGGCGCCTTTATTCTCGATCCTGATCAGCCCTCCGTCGTGAAGCTGCCGGGAACGGGTTCGGAAATTCCGCTGCGCAAAGGCGCGCTGTTGCGCATCATGACACCTGGGGGCGGCGGCTACGGCGATCCGCACCAGCGCGATTTGGGAAAGATTGCCGCTGATCTGCGTGCGGGAAAAGTTTCGGGCTAAGCACTGTAAGCGCAC
>CAWEER010000002.1:152500-438407 GCA_963808205.1 uncultured Alphaproteobacteria bacterium | reverse complement strand
CCCTTCAATCAGAATGATTACCGGCCTGTGCCAATGGCTGTCGCCACTGATGCCAATCCCCTGCCTAAGTCATTGATTTTGTTGATGGTGGGCCCGGGAGGACTCGAACCTCCAACCAAGCGGTTATGAGCCGCTAGCTCTGACCATTGAGCTACGGGCCCCCGCACCCGAGCATGACTGGAAGGGGCGCCGGCAGCGGCGTTCTCATAAATCATAAACGCGGTTCAAGCCAGCGGAGCGATGGCGAGCATGGTTCGCAGCCGGCTGCGTGGCCGCACCAGGTCGGCAAGCGAGTATCCGTCCAGGACGTCGGTAAAGGCCAAGCACGCCCGTTGCAGAGCGTCGCGCAACACGCAGCAGCGCCTGATGGCGCAAGGCGCCTCGACCGGTTTGAAGCAGGTAACGAGTGCCATATCGGGCTCGGTACGGCGTACGACATCCCCCAGCCTGATCGTTTCGACCGGCTTCGCCAGCCGCAAGCCGCCGCCCCGGCCGCGGACGGTTTCGATATAGCCGGCCGCGCCCAGTTCGTAGGCGACTTTCATGAGGTGATTGCGCGAAATACCGTAGCTCTTCGCGATTTCGGCGATCGTCGCCAGCCCATCGTCCTTGAGGGCGAGATACATCAACAGGCGCAGCGCATAGTCGGTGTAGACGGTCAGGCGCATGCCGGCATCTCCTCATCTCACTTTCTCGTAAATAAGTATTTATCATATTGCTTTAATACGCAAGAGCCGATAAAGAAGTACGCACCGTACTTATTTAACGACAGGCGGCCGCCATGACATGGCTTGCAGAGATCGACAGTGCTTTGGGACGGCTTTTTCTGCCGCCGGGCAATCTCGCTTGCAACGCACTGAGGGTCGGCGATGCGGACAATCGCGATCTAGTCCGCATGCTCGTCAACTCGCCGGTGTGGACATTGGCCGCCGTCACTGTCGTCGCCATCACGGTGTAACGGAGCACACCATGAAGTTCACTCAGATCAACGACGACGCCATCCGGCGTCTGGTCGATGCGTTTTACGAAAAAGTTCGCGCGGATCGGGACCTGGGCCCGATATTCGAACGCGCCATTCCGGGCGACTGGGGTCCGCACCTCGCCACGATGCGAGATTTCTGGTCGTCGGTGATGCTGACCAGCGGGCGCTACAAGGGAAACCCGGTGACCGTGCACCGGGGCGTCGCAGGCATCGAACTGAGGCTGTTCGATCGCTGGCTCGCATTGTTTGAACAGACATGCGGTGAATTGTTCGATGCGACGCTTGCCGCGGCGTTTTGCGACAAGGCGCGGCGCATTGCGGAAAGCCTCAAACTCGCCGTGTTCTATCGTCCAAACCAGCCATGGCCGCCGAATGTCCCGGCCGCACCGAACGCGCCGCGGAGCCCGGCATGACATTTGTCGTCACCGACAATTGCATCAAGTGCAAATACATGGATTGCGTGGAAGTATGCCCGGTGGACTGCTTTTACGAAGGCGACAACATGCTCGTCATCCATCCGGACGAATGCATCGATTGCGGCGTCTGCGAGCCGGAATGTCCGGCGAACGCCATTGTCGCCGATACCCTTCCTGGTCTTGAGAACTGGCTCAAGCTGAACGCTGAATACGCCCTCGTGTGGCCCAATATCACGATCAAGCGGGAGCCTCCCGCCGATGCCAAGGAATTCGATGGTGCCGCCGGCAAGCTTGAAAAATATTTCTCGCCAAAGCCGGGGCAAGGCGATTGAGGCCGGCGGACCTAGTCCTGCCGGCTCAGCAAGAACACCGCCTGCTCGCCGAACAGATTCCAGAACCACCACGGCATTTTCAGCCGCATCCGGCCGCCCCAGGCGTTGAGCGCTACGGCTTGCTCCATCTTGGCGCCCACCGCACGGCAGAGTTCGCGGAAATCCTTGATGCTGCAAAAGTGGATGTTCGGCGTATCCCACCACGCATAGGGCAGATTGTCGGTGTGCGGCATGTGACCGCCGAAGAAAAGTTGCAGGCGTATCCGCCAGTGGCCGAAATTCGGAAACGACACGATGCCGTGGCGGCCGATACGCAGCATGTGTTCGAGCACGACGCGCGGCTGACGCGTCGCCTGCAGGGTTTGCGACAGGATGACGAAATCGAAAGCATCGTCGGGATAGTTTTCAAGATCGGTATCGGCGTCGCCCTGAACCACGGCAAGACCCTTGGCGACACATTCGTTCACGCCTTCGCGTGACAGCTCGATGCCGCGGCCGTCGACGCCGCGCGTCTCAAGAAGGCGCAACAGCTCACCGTCGCCGCAGCCGACGTCGAGTACCCGCGCGCCAGGTTCCACCATGTCGGCGACGACGAGCAAGTCGACACGCGAGCCGCCCGGCCCGCGCGCGGCTTCGGCCATAGTGAGATCGTATTTGAGGCGAGACAGCATCATGACCTCGTAAGCCCGCGCGCCCGCGCGGCACCTTCCAGAAAACCGCGAACGATGGCGAATAATTCCGGCTCGTCGAGCAGGAAAGCATCGTGTCCTTTATCGGTCGTGATCTCGGCGAACGAAACGCGCGCACCCGCCGCGTTGAGGGCGTGAACGATCGCGCGCGATTCCGACGTCGGGAACAGCCAGTCGCTGGTGAACGAGATGACACAGAACCGCGTCGGTGTGCCACGAAACGCGTTCGCGGTCACGCCATCATAGTCGCCGGCAAGATCGAAATAATCCATCGCGCGCGTCAGATAGAGATACGAATTGGCGTCAAACCGTTCCACGAATGTAATGCCTTGATGCCGCAGATAGGATTCGACCTGGAAGTCGGCGTCGAAGGAAAATGTCGGATTGTCGCGATCCTGAAAACGGCGGCCAAACTTCCGGTGCAAGGCGGCGTCGGACAGATAGGTGATATGCGCACCCATGCGCGCGACCGCGAGCCCGCGCCGCGGATTCGTCCCGTCCACGAAATACCGGCCGCCGCGCCAATCCGGATCGGCCATTACCGCCTGGCGACCGACTTCGTGAAAGGCGATGTTTTGCGCCGAGTGCCGCGTCGAGGCGGCAATCGGCAGCGACGCGAACACGCGGTGCGGATAGCTCGCCGCCCATTGCAGCGCCTGCATGCCGCCCATCGAGCCGCCGGCCACGGCGAACAGGGATTCGATGCCGAGATGGTCGAGCAGCATCGCTTGTGCGCGGACCATGTCGCGCACCGTGATGACCGGAAATTCGAGGCCCCAGGGCGTGCCGGTCGCCGGATTGGTCGAGGCCGGCCCGGAAGAGCCCATGCAGCCGCCGACGACGTTGGGACAGATGACGAAATAGCGCTCGGTATCGATCGGCTTGCCGGGGCCGACCATGGTTTCCCACCAGCCGGGCTTGCCGGTCACCGGATGATCGTTGAAGGCATGCTGGTCGCCGGTAAGCGCATGGCAAATGAGCACCGCATTGCTGCGCTCCGGGTTGAGCGTGCCGTAAGTCTGATAGGCAATCTGCAGCGGCGCGAAGTCCACGCCGGCATCGAGCCGCAACGGATTATTCGCGGCAAAACGCACCACGGGCGAATGTGGATCGTCCGCTTCGCGGGTGCGGTCGGCGAGATCGAGCGTGACGCTGACGTCGGCCATCAGTCTTTCCCGGAATGCCACGCTTCCCGGCGTGGTTTGGCCGCAATGAGGCGGCCAAAAGGGCGTAAATAGGCCCCTTCGCCCCGGAGTTAACGTTTTCTTTGATTTCGGCCTTAACGGCACCTATCAATCAGCCGATCGCCGGGACCGACCATGCCGAAACCACCGCGCCAACAGGACCACTCGCTCACCGATTTGCGGCAGGAGATCGATCGCATCGATGAAGCGATGCACGAGCTCCTGATCAAGCGCGGCCAGATCATCGATCGTCTGATTGCGGTCAAAAAGACCGAGGAAACCGGCTCGGCGTTTCGCCCTGCGCGCGAGGCCGACATGATGCGCCGCCTCGTCGATCGGCACCACGGCACGCTGCCGCTCGATACCGTCGAGAGCATCTGGCGTGTTATTATCTCGACCTTCACCTACGTGCAGGCGCCGTTTTCGGTGCACGCCGACCTTTCCGCGGGCGATGCACTGATGCGCGATTCAGCGCGCTTTCATTTCGGTTTCACCGTGCCCTTCGTGCCGCATATGGGTGCGGCGAGCGTCGTCGAAGCCGTCTCCGAATCCAAAGGCGATCTCGGACTCATACCGGCCTTCGCGACGGCTGGCTCCGGCCCGTGGTGGACGGCGCTCGAATTCACTGTCGCACCCAAGATCATCGCGCGGCTGCCGTTCGTGGAGCGCGCCGATCATCCGGCCGCCATGCCGGTTTTCGTGGTGTCGCGCGTCGCCGCCGACGCCATGGTGACCGAGACCGAGATGTGGAGCATGCGGGTTTCCGGCTGGAGCGCAGCGGCGGTCGATGCGCTGGCAGAGATTGCAGACGTTGTCGCGGTCCCCGACAGCGCCTTTGATGGCGCCGCTTTGCTGGTCTCCGTCGGTCGCGGCGGTCTGGAAGCCGTATCGCAGGCCCTTCTCAAGGCTGCCGTGACGATCCGTTCGTCGGCTCTCGTCGGCAGTCATGCGACCCGCTATACGATCCCGGCGAAATAACAGAGCCCCCTCCCCGGCACAGGAGGCGGCAGGAGATAGTGTGATGACTGCGATGCGTCCCCAGCCGCGGCCCGGCGTGCTCGACATCGAGGCCTATGTGCCCGGCAAGAGCACTGCGCCGGGCGTGGCTAAAGTGTTCAAACTGTCGTCGAACGAGACGCCGCTCGGGCCGAGCCCGCGCGCCATTGCAGCCTATAAATCCTGGGCGGATCATCTTGAGGATTATCCGGACGGGTCGGCGAGCGATCTGCGCGAAGCAATCGGCCGCGCTTTTGGACTCGATCCCGACCGCATCGTCTGCGGCTCGGGCTCCGACGACTTACTGCATCTGCTGGCGCATGCCTATCTCGTCGACGGCGACGAGGCGATCCACACCACGCATGGCTTCCTGATCTATCCGATAGTAACGCTCGGCGCCGGTGCAAGGCCGATCGTCGTGGTGGAGAAGGACTTTACAGCCGACGTCGACGCGATCCTCGCCGCGGTGACGAAGAAGACCAAGATCGTCTTCCTCGCCAACCCGAACAATCCGACCGGCACCTGCCTGTCGTTCGACGAGGTGAAACGGCTGCATCGCGGCCTGCCGGCGCACGTGCTGCTGGTGATCGATGCCGCCTACGCCGAATATGTCCAGCGCAACGATTACGAGGCCGGCATCGAACTTGTCGCCACCTCGGAAAACGTCGTCATGTGCCGCACGTTCTCGAAGATCCACGGCCTTGCGGCGCTGCGGCTCGGTTGGATGTTCGGTCCCGCGCACATCGTCGATGCGATCAACCGCATTCGCGGTCCTTTCAACCTGACCGGGCCGGCGATCGCGGCCGGCATCGCGGCAATCGAGGATCTCGACCACCAGGAACGCTCGCGTGAGCACAATACGCGCTGGCGCAACTGGTTGACCGATGAGATCGGCAAACTCGGCCTCGAAGTAACCCCGAGTGTCGCGAATTTCGTGCTGATCCATTTTCCGCAAGCAAAAGGCCGCACCGCGAAGGACGCGGATGCCTTTCTGACCGCGCGCGGGCTCATTTTGCGTCAGACCACCGCGTACAAGCTACCGAACGCACTGAGGTTGTCCATCGGCACGGAGGAAGCGAACAAGCTCGTCGTCGCGGCACTCAAGGATTTTCTGGCGGGGACGGCCTGATACCGTGACGAAACCCGCACCGCTTTTTAACCGCCTCGCGCTGATCGGCGTCGGCTTGATTGGTTCGTCGATCGCGCGCGCTGCCCGCGCGCAGGGCGCTGCGCGGGAAATCGTGGCAAGCGCACAGTCAGCTGCAACGCGGCGCCGCGTCGCAGAGCTTGGGCTCGCCGACCAGGTGGTCGAGACCAACGCCGCTGCCGTTGCCGGCGCAGATCTCGTCATTGTCTGCGCCCCGGTCGGCGCGTGTGGCGAAATTGCCAGGCAGATCGGGCCGCATCTCGCGCCGGGCGCGATCGTGTCCGATGTTGGCTCCGTCAAAGGCGCGATCGTGCGCGACATGGCTCCGCATTTGCCCGCAGGCATACATTTCGTCCCAGCGCATCCGGTTGCCGGGACCGAACATTCGGGGCCGGACGCCGGCTTCGCTGAACTTTTTGTAGGCCGCTGGTGCATCCTCACGCCGCCCGAAGGAACGGATGCTGCAGCGGTCGAGAAATTGGCAGCATTTTGGCGGGCGCTCGGCGCCAATGTCGAGAGCATGCCGCCCGATCATCACGATCTGGTGCTGGCGATTACCAGCCACCTGCCGCATCTCATCGCCTACACGATCGTCGGCACCGCCGACGAGTTCGCCGAAGTGACGCGCTCCGAAGTCCTGAAATTTTCGGCCGGCGGTTTTCGCGATTTCACCCGTATAGCGGCGTCCGATCCCACCATGTGGCGTGACGTATTCCTCACCAACAAAGCGGCGGTACTGGCAATGCTCAGTACCTTCAATGAGGACCTTGCGCAATTGACCCACGCGATCGAACGCGGCGACGGCGAGGCTTTGTTCGAGCATTTCAAGCGAACGCGTGCGATTCGCCGCGGCATTGTGGAAATAGGGCAGGATTCACCAGCGCCGGATTTCGGCCGCGCGCATCCCGACCTGCCCGCCGAACCGCTGCCGCGGCCTTACTCCGCCGATTAGGATTATGTACGGCTCTTGACCGTCAATGCCTCGTCCACCGCGCCACGCAGCACGGCGAGCGTGAACGGCTTGGCGATTACATCGTGGACGATGGCGTCGAGGCCGGAGGCGCGCTCGCGCTGATCGGCATAGCCTGTCATCAAAAGAATGGTGAGGTCGGGATAGTCACGTGCCGCCGTGAGCGACAGCGCAATGCCGTCCATGATCGGCATGCGGATATCGGTGAGCAGAAGATCGAAACACCCCTTCTCGCGCTGAAGAACATCGAGGGCGTCGCTGCCATCACATGCGGTCTTGACCTCATGGCCGGCGCTCGACAGCGCACGGGCGCACATCGCGCACAGAGTCTCCTCGTCCTCGGCGATCAGGATGCGGGCCACGGTCAGTGCGTCCCCATCATGACATCATAGCGATTGACGAAACGCACCAGCACGTCATGTGCGTCCGGCGGCGGCGAGGCGAGACGGGTGCGGAAGGCGACCGCTTCACCCGACGGCAGAACCGTGCGCGAGGGAGCGGTCGTCCAGGAATAGATTTCCTGCCGCGCAGCGTTGCGGACCGCGAACCGCAGATGCGGCACGGTCGCTGACTTGCCGGTAGCGTTGACGACGTTTCCTTCCACCACCAGGATCGGCACGCCCTCGTGCTGCTCGGTCGCGGTAGCGAGGCCGTCAAAATTAAGCCCGCGCAAATTCACCGGCATCCCGATCCAGGAATAGAACGATGCAGTCTGCGGCAACGCGCGCACAAAATCCGTGCGCCAGCCGACAATGATCGCATCGACAATAATCAGCATCAGCATCGCCGATTGAAGGTGCGACAACGGCCAATCCCAGCCTTTCCGCAGGGAGGGACGGGCGAAGCGGCGGGCGGCCACGCTTTCGATATCCTCAAGCGGATCTTCGGCGGCCTGAGCGCCGGTGTCCTCCCCGGCCTCGATGTCGGCGATAGGCTGGCCCGCATCGAGATCGACGGGCGCGATCGGCGGAGAATCGATCTCGGCTGTGTCGTTTATATCGGAGGCGGCGCCGGCCTCCTCCGAGCCTTCGGCCATGCCGAGCGCCGGACTGTCGAGCGGCGCATCTGTCGCGAGGCTCCCGGCTGCAGAATCGCCTTCAAGGCTCGCCGGGACATTGATGTGATCCGCCGGCAGTTCCTCACCCGGCCCTGCTGCGACGGCTTCGGCCACGGCCTCGACCGCGCGGCGCACCGGAGCCAATTCTTCGGCCGCAGCAATAAGCCGGTCGGCGTGGGACAATTCGGCGTGCCAGACCGTGCGGCAGCGCACGCAACGCACGCGCCGCCCGCTCGGCCGCAGGCTTGCCACCTCGAGGTCGTAGGATGTAGCGCAGTTCGGGCAGGCGATCAGCATCGGCGAATCAGCGGCATAGAGGCTTTGGCGCGACCCTACCCGGCCATCCGTTAACGGATTGGAAACCATGCCGCCCCCGGACACCCCAGCCGGTGTTAAGTTGCCGGGGGAACGGCGAATCAGGGCCCTTTTTCGGAGAACCGCGTGATCCGATTCGAGAACGTCGGCTTGCGCTACGGGCTCGGCCCGGAGGTCCTGCGCGACCTCAGCTTCAGCATCGAGAGCCACTCATTCCAGTTCCTCACCGGGCCATCGGGAGCCGGCAAGACCTCGCTCCTGCGCATGCTGTTCCTGACGCTTAAGCCGACGCGCGGCCTGATCTCCATGTTCGACGAGGACACCGCGACGCTGACGAAGGACGGCCGGGCGACGTTGCGGCGACGCATCGGGATTGTGTTTCAGGATTTCCGGCTGCTCGACCACCTGACGACTTATGAGAATGTGGCGCTGCCCTTTCGTGTCCTCGGCAAGGACGAGGCCGCTTACCGCGCCGAGGTCGTCGAATTGCTGCAATGGGTGGGTCTTGGCGAGCGGATGTCGTCCTTGCCCCCGGTGCTCTCGGGCGGCGAGAAGCAGCGCGCCGCCATTGCGCGAGCCGTGATCGCGCGGCCGCAGCTTCTCCTCGCCGATGAGCCAACCGGCAACGTCGACCCCAATCTCGGCCAGCGGCTGCTACGGCTGTTCATCGAACTCAATAAATCGGGCACGTCGGTCGTCATCGCGACCCACGACATCGCGCTGATGGACGAATACGATGCGCGCCGTCTGGTCCTCCATGAGGGGCGACTGCATGTCTACGACTGAACCGCTGGAGACGATGGCGGAGCCGTGGGACGATCGCGATCGTATTTTGCCAATATCCGCGCAACGCGCCACGACACCGATCGTACCGAGCGGGTCGATCTCCGGACGATCGCTGACGGCACTCGTCGCCATCATGACGTTCCTCGCCGCGATGACGCTTGGCGCCGTGGCGATGGTCGTCGGCGCCGCCAGCGATTGGCAATCGGATGTCGGACGCGAAGTGACCATCCAGGTGCGGCCGGTTTCCGGACGCGATATCGAAGCCGACGTGCGCGCAACGGTTGCCGCGGCGAGCGCAACGGCAGGCGTCGCCAATGTCCGGGCCTATACCAGGGAAGAATCCGCGGCACTCGTCGAACCGTGGCTCGGTTCCGGCCTTGCACTGGGCGAACTGCCAATTCCTCGTATGATCGTCGTCAAGCTGGTCTCCGGTGCGGTGCCGGACTTCGCGGCGCTGCGCAAGACGCTTGCCACGCAGGTACCGAGCGCCACTCTCGACGATCATCGCGGCTGGATCGATCGCATGCGCACCATGGCGGAAACGGCGGTCGCCGTCGGCGTCGCGATCCTGGCACTGGTCATCGCCGTGACCGTGCTCTCGGTGACCTTCGCGACCCGCGGCGCCATGGCGACCAATCGGCCCATCGTCGAGGTGCTCCACTATGTCGGCGCCACCGACAGCTTTGTCGCCGGTCAGTTCCAGCGCCACTTCCTTGTTCTCGGCCTCAAGGGCGGCGCCATCGGCGGCGGCGCGGCCATGGCGCTGTTCGGCATTCTTGGCGCAGCCGATGCGTGGTTCTCAGGAACGCCGGGAGGTGACGAGGCGGCGGCCCTGTTCGGCAACTATTCGGTCGGCATCTCCGGCTATATCGCCATCCTTGTCCTGATCCTGCTCATGGCGACCGTGACGGCGGCAGTGTCGCGGCGGACCGTCAATCAGACCCTGGCCAGCATCGATTGACAGGCGACATCTTGTCCGACCCGGCACCAAAATCGCGGCTATAATTTCTCCCGGGCGGATGCCGATTCTTGTTATTGATTGAGGCGCGGGGGGACGCGCGCTGCGATGCTTAGCCTGCGGAACGCGGTAAAGACCCGGCGGATCAGGTCGATGGGCCTGAAACTCGCCGCCTTGGGCGTCGTGCTTCTCGCCGCCGGATTCGCGCTCTTCATCTGGTTTTTGCCGGACCGCCAGGTTGCACTCGACGGTACCGCCGACGGGATCGTCGTGCTCACGGGCGGAGACTCCCGCGTCGCCGATGGCTTTGAGCTTCTTTCTGCCGGGCGCGCCAAGCGGCTTTTGATCACCGGAGTCAATGCTGGCACCACGACCGGCGATATCGGCCGCGAGGTCGCCAATTATAATCGGCTACTGGCGTGCTGCATTGACCTTGACTATTCGGCGCTCAATACACTGGGCAATGCGGTGCAGGCGAAACGGTGGGCCCTCGACCATGACTTTCATTCGCTCATCGTCGTCACTTCGGCCTATCACATGCCGCGCGCGATCGCTGAACTGTCGCATCAGCTTCCTGACGTCACGCTGATACCGTTTCCAGTCGTCTCCGATCGTCTGCGCATCGAGCCTTGGTGGTCGAACGGCGCGACGGCCCGGCTGGTGCTGTCGGAATATCTCAAATACCTTTTCGCCAAGGTGCGCATGCGGTTTGATACGTTTGCGGACGCAAGCGAATTGTCCGCGCCAGTCCTCGTATCTGCATGAATTCTCGAAGCAACGCTTCGGAATAGCCCGACAGGTCCCCGTGTCCCGATCGCTCGCGATTCTTCTCCGCTCGGTGATTTTCAACGCGTTGTATTATGCGAACCTGACAGTTCACATGATCGTGGCGCTGCCGACGCTGCTGCTGCCCTACCCGGCTCTGCGTGTTTTTATCCGTTCCTACGCGATGACGAGTTTGTGGCTGTTGCGCGTTATTTGCGGCACCAAAGTCGAGTGGCGTGGAGCCGAGAAGATCCCGAAAACGCCGTGCATCGTCGCCTGCAAGCATCAATCGGCATGGGAGACGTTTGCGCTCTATGCCGTCCTTGACGATCCGATCTACATCCTCAAGCGCGAGTTGATGTGGATTCCGCTGTTCGGCTGGTACATGCGCAAAGCGGGGCTTATCCCGATCGACCGCAGCGCCGGAATGGCCGCGCTGGCGCGCATGACGGCGCGGGCGCGTAGTGCGCTCGCCGGTCGCCTCACCCGCCAGCTCATAATTTTCCCCGAGGGCACGCGCCGGCCGCCGGGTGCCGAGCCGGCCTACAAGCCCGGCGTCGTCTATCTCTACAGCAAGGCGGACGTTCCGTGCGTGCCGATAGCGCTCAATTCCGGACTGTATTGGCCGCGACGATCCATCCGCCGCCTGCCCGGAACAATTCTGGTGGAAATCCTCGATCCGATCCTTCCCGGTCTCGACAAGGAAGCCTTCTCCGCCCGCTTGCGGAACGGCATCGAGGAGGCGAGCGCGCGGCTCCTTCGCGAATCAGGAAACTGAATCCCGATTGCCGATTGCCGGCCCCTTGCTCCCCGTCAGCTTCTGCGCGAGCAGATGCAGATCGGTCTCGCGGTAGCCCAGTCCTTCGAGCGCCCGCACGGTCTCAAGAACATAATCACGGTTGGGGCCAGATCGCCCGTGACCCTGCCGCACATGATGCAGGCTTTCAGCGAGGGTCAGCCGGCCGGCATATTGCACATGACTGCGATCGACGATGTAACACAGCGCCCGCACGCGCCGGCGCGATTCATCCTCAAGCTCAATCTGCCGCATCGTCTCGACATAGACCGTCGTGACCTGCTCGCGTCCGCGGAGATAGGCGATGGTGTCCGCTCGCGCCGATGCGGCGACGCGATAGGCGATACCGCGGCACATGCCGCCGTGATCGAGACCCAGTACCAAGCCCGGCCGCTCTGGCGTGCCGCGATGGACGAATGAAAAGACGCAAAGCGCCCGGTGCAGGCCCATGAGCCGCGCAGGACCCTTTTCGAGATAGGCAAAGCCCGGGCGCCACATCAGCGAGCCATAGCCAAAGACCCAGAGGTCTCCACTTTCGTGGTCCAAACTCGTGTTCATCCGGCCTCGTTGACTGCTAATCTTCCGCCTCAGGTTCGCCTAACAGGACGAGAAGGGCGGCACAATGACGCCCTTTTCCAAAGGTCATAAGTAGGGACGATGTCCGGCCAATCCCCGTTCGACATGATGAACAAGCCGCGGCGATCGCGCCCGCGTCCCGCGGCGCCGCGCCGGCGGCGGCTGTGGCCGTTCCTTATACCCGTCGCGATCATTGTCGCGGCCGCGGGATGGACCTGGCTTTGGTACTACGCGGCCTCGATCGCCGATCGTGCTTTGACCGGCTGGATTGATCGGGAAGCCACGCTCGGCCGCGTCTACGCCTGCGGCACCCAGACGATCGGCGGCTTTCCCTTCAGCATCGTCACGCGCTGCGAAAACGCGGCGGCCGCATTCAACAGCAACAAGCCGCCGTTCGACGCGCGGGCGACCGGCGTCACCTTTTCGGCGCAGCTCTACAGACCCACACTCCTCAACGGAGAGATCATCGGGCCCGTGACGCTTGCCGACCCCGGGCAACCGCCGATCTTCGTCGCGAATTGGTCACGCGCGCGCATGAGCCTGCTCGGCCTCCCGCCGGAGCCTGAAGAAGCCTATTTCAATCTTGCCAAGCCGCGCCTCGATCGCGTTGCCGGTCCCGGCGCCGGCATGATTTTCCAGGCCGACAGCGCCGAGGTCGACGGCCGCATCATTCAAGGTTCGGCCCGCGCCAATCCGGTGATCGAGGTCACCGGGCATTTTGCGGCGGCGATCGCGCCGACTTTTCATCCCCTGCTTGCCGAGCCGCTGCAAGGCGACATTGATACCGTGCTGCGCGGTTTTAAGGACTTCTCGCCAAAGCCATGGCCCGTTCTGTTCCACGATATGCAGGCGTCAGGCGGCGGCATTGAGATCAAGGCGATCCGCATTGCACGCGCCGATGCCGTCATCGTCGGCAGCGGCACGCTGACGGTGAACGAGCGCGGCAAGCTCGACGGCACCATCAACGTCGCAGTGGCCGGCATTGAGAATATCATTCCGCTCCTCGGCATCGACCAATTGATCGGCCAGGGTATCGATCGTCTCACCGGCGGTAGCGGCTCGGCCGCGCAGGGATTGAATGTCCTCGATCGCCTTGTGCCCGGCCTGAGAGGTGTGGTCAGCGGGGGAGCGAACGCCGGCTTGATCGACAACATCAAGAAGATGGGTCAGCCGACCGAAATCGACAAGAAACCCGCGGTCGCTCTGCCGTTGCGCGTCGAGGACGGCGTGATCTTTCTGGGCGTGATTCCGCTTGGCGTCGTGCCACCGCTGTTTTGAGGCCAGCGGCGTTCAACTTCGCTCTTTTTTATGCCAACCGACCGATGCGCCGGGCACCGAATCCGTCGAGGCAAAATACGGCTTGATGTCGATGAGCGGCGTGTTGTCGAGGCAATCGAGCCCAGCCACCGCGAGCGTGTTGCCGTCGATGCGAACAAGCCGCGCGACCGACACAGCGATCGGATTTGGCCGCGCCGGCGAGCGTAACGCAAAAGTCCCGCGGCGTTCGGTATAGCGGCGGGGCGATTGCAGCACGAGGTCGCGCCGCGCTTTATCCATCCAGTAGAGAAGCATGACGTGGCTGACGGTCTCAAGGCCCGAAAGCCCCTCTGCCCAGCGCGGATCGAGTTCGACGGTGCAGAGCGCGTCCAACTCGCGGCCATTCTTCGGACAGTCCTCGCGCCGATTCCATGGCGTGCGAATGCGGCCGATGTAATAGAGCGCGGCGTCGAAGCCCGCAGGCAGTTCGACTACGGCTTCACCGCCACGAAGAGCGTAAGGATCGTCGCTTGGTGGCGGGTCGCTCGCCGGAAAATCGGGTTTTGTGCGCTCGATCATCGCCAGAAATTGGCACGCACAAACCGCAGCCGCCAGTGGCCGGCCCCGTTCGTCATCGGGACATCGGCAACTCGCTGAGGGCCATGTCCCACTATTGGGATATATCCCACTTGCCCACACTGGCTTAATCATATAAAGATATCTTTATATCATGGCTAATCAAAGACTCTAGAGACGAAGCTATGGACGATGACAAGCTGACGTTTGGCGGACTGACCACGACGCTCAAGGCGGCCGGCGAAGCGACCCGGCTGCGCATCCTGGCGCTTTTGGCCGAAGCCGAACTGACCGTTTCCGACCTCACGGAAATCCTGCGCCAATCGCAGCCGCGCCTGTCGCGCCATCTGCGGCTTCTGGCCGAAGCCCGGCTGGTCGAGCGCTTCCGCGAAGGGTCGTGGGCCTTTTTTCGTCTCGGCGAGCATGGCGGAGACGCCGACATCGCGCGCTCCCTGATCGGCAGGCTTGATCCCGACGATCCGGTCATTGCCCGTGACCGCGAACGCCTGGCTGCGGTCCGGTCCACGCGCGCGGCAGCGGCCCAGAATTACTTTCGGCGCCATGCCGCGCAATGGGACCGTATCCGCAAGCTGCATGTGGCCGACGCCGCCGTGGAAGATGCGATCCGCACGGCACTCGCCGGCAAGCCGATGCGGGCCCTTCTCGATCTCGGCACCGGCACCGGCCGCATGCTCGAACTCTTCGCTGCCGACATTGAGCGCGGCCTCGGTCTCGATCTGTCCCACGACATGCTGGCATTGGCGCGCGAACGTCTCGATCGCGGCGGACTCAGGCATTGCAGCGTGCGCCAAGGCGACATCTACGACCTTGCACTGCCGCGGGATTCTTTTGACGTCGTCATAATCCATCAGGTCCTGCACTTTCTCGATGACAGCGCACGCGCGATCCGCGAAGCGGCGCGCGTGCTGCGGCCGGGCGGCTTTCTGCTTGTCGTCGACTTCGCGCCGCACGATCTCGAATTTTTGCGCGAAGAGCATGCCCACCGCCGTCTCGGCTTTGCCGCCGAGACGATGACCCAATGGCTCGAGGCTGCGGGTCTCGACGTATTGCGGCAACAGATGCTGCCGCCAGGCCCCGAAGGCAAGATCGCAGTATCACTGTGGCTCGCCCGCGATCCGCGCATCGTGCTCGCAACCGCACGCGAGGTGGCCTGATGACGGCACCGCGCGCGAGCCGTTTCGTTCAGGCTGGCGCGCGGCGCGGCCTGAACGTTTCGTTCGAATTCTTTCCGCCGAAGTCCGCGGAAATGGAGCAGTCGCTATGGGAGGCAATCCGGCGGCTCGCACCGCTTGAACCGAATTTTGTCTCGGTGACCTACGGCGCCGGCGGCTCGACGCGCGAGCGCACGCATTCGACCGTTAAACGCATTCTCTGCGAAACCATGCTGACGCCGGCGGCACATCTGACTTGTGTCGCCGCGACGCGCGATGATGTCGATGCCGTGATAGCCGCCTACGCGGAAGCGGGCGTGCGCCATATCGTGGCACTGCGCGGCGATCCCCTCGGCGGCGTCGGCGATCGTTACGCGCCGCATCCCGGCGGATACCAAAACGCCGCGGATCTCGTCGCCGGCATCAAGCGCATCGCCGATATCGAAGTGTCGGTCTCGGCCTATCCGGAAAAGCATCCCGACAGTCCGTCCATCGCGGCCGATATCGACATGCTCAAGGCCAAGGTCGATGCCGGCGCGACGCGCGCAATGACCCAGTTTTTCTTTGAGAACAGCCTCTACTTCCGCTATCTGGAGCGCGTGCGCGCGGCCGGCATTACGATTCCGATCGTGCCGGGCATCCTGCCAGTCCAGAACTTCAAGCAAGCCAAGAGTTTCGTTGCGCGCGCCGGTGCTTCCGTCCCGGCATGGCTCGCCGAACGTTTCGATGGTCTTGATGACGATCCAGCGACACGAAAGCTGATAGCCGCCGCGGTGGCCGCGGAACAGGTCATCGACCTCGTCGATCACGGCGTAACTGACTTTCATTTTTACACCATGAATCGCGCCGACCTTGTTTACGCGATCTGCCACTTGCTCGGCATGCGGCCCAATCATGCAGCCGCCGATCCCTCTCAGTCCCGGCCAGAGAAAGAGCCCGCTTAGCGATGCGCGAAACCGCCAGCATTTCCAAGACCGAGACGACGCTCCGCCGCATCGCGGCCGAACGAATTCTCGTGCTCGACGGCGCCATGGGCACGATGATCCAGGCGCTCGGGCTCGATGAAGAAGGCTTTCGCGGCGCCCGGTTCGACGCCTGGAACCGCGAGGTTCGCGGCAACAATGATCTTCTCAATCTCAGCCGGCCGGACGCAATCCGCTCCATCCATCTCGCCTATTTCCGCGCCGGCGCCGATATCGTCTCGACCAATACATTTTCCTCGACCCGGATCGCGCAAGCCGATTACGGCATGACGGAGATCGCATACGAATTAAATGCCGAGGGCGCACGGCTCGCGCGCGAGGCTGCCCGCATCGCCCAGGAGGAAGACGGACGCGAGCGCTTTGTCACCGGCGCCATCGGTCCGACCAACCGCACCGCCTCGATCTCGCCCGACGTGTCCGATCCCGGGTTTCGCGCCGTCACCTTCGACCAGCTGCGCAGTGCCTATGCCGAACAGGTGCGTGGCCTTCTCGCCGGCGGCGTCGACGCGCTCCTGATCGAGACCATTTTCGACACGCTCAATGCCAAGGCCGCGATCTACGCCATCGCCGAAGAACTCGCCGCGCGCGGCGTCGATGTGCCAGTGATGATATCGGGAACCATCACCGACCGCTCCGGACGTTTTCTTTCCGGCCAGACACCCGAGGCGTTCTGGAACTCCATCGCACATGCGGCGCCACTATCTGTCGGACTCAATTGTGCGCTCGGCGCCAAGGAAATGCGCGCGCATATCGCCGAGCTTTCGCGCGTCGCCGACACCTTGATCTGCGCCTACCCGAACGCCGGGCTGCCAAACGAGTTTGGCGGCTACGATGAAGGGCCGGAGGTGATGGCGGCGCTGATCGACGATTTCGCGGCGTCGGGCCTTATCAATATCGTCGGCGGCTGCTGCGGCACGACGCCGGACCATATCAGCGCCATCGCCCGCGCCGTTGCCGGCAAAGCCCCGCGCGCGGTGCCGACGATCACACCGCGGTTGCGGCTTTCGGGCCTGGAGGCATTTACGCTGACTTCCGAGATACCGTTCGTGAACATCGGCGAGCGCACCAACGTCACCGGCTCGGCGCGGTTCCGCAAACTCGTCACCTCCGGCGATTATACTTCCGCCCTCGCGGTCGCCCGCGATCAGGTCGAAAACGGCGCGCAGATCATCGACATCAATATGGACGAAGGACTTCTCGACTCCGAGAAGGCCATGGTGACGTTCCTCAATCTCATCGCGGCGGAACCCGACATCGCCCGTGTGCCGGTGATGATCGATTCGTCGAAATTCTCGGTGATCGAGGCTGGGCTCAAATGTGCGCAAGGCAAGGCCGTCGTCAATTCCATCTCGCTCAAGGAAGGCGAGGAATCCTTTATCCACCACGCTGAACTGGTGCGCCGCTATGGCGCCGCCGTCGTGGTCATGGCGTTCGACGAGGCCGGCCAAGCCGACACATTCGAAAAGAAGATCGCGGTCGCAAAACGCGCCTATGACATCCTGGTGAATCGCGTCGGCTTTCCGCCGCAAGATATCATCTTCGATCCGAACATCTTTGCGATTGCAACCGGGATGGAGGAGCACAACGGCTACGGCGTTGCCTTCCTCGAGGCGGCGCGCTGGATCAGGCAAAATCTCCCGCACGCCCACGTTTCCGGCGGCGTATCCAATCTGTCGTTCTCGTTCCGGGGCAACGAAGCGGTGCGAGAAGCGATGCATTCGGTCTTCCTGTATCACGCGATCGTCGCCGGCATGGATATGGGCATCGTCAATGCCGGGCAGATGGCCGTCTATGACGATCTTAATCCCGAATTGCGTGAGGCCTGCGAGGACGTCGTGCTCAATCGCCGGCCGGATGCGGCGGAGCGCCTGCTTGCGCTCGCCGAGCGCCATCGCGGTCAAGGCAAGGAAAAAAAGGAAGCCGACCTGTCTTGGCGCGAATGGCCGGTGGAGAAGCGGCTCAGCCACGCGCTCGTTCACGGCGTTACCGATTTCATCGAGGTGGACGTCGAGGAGGCGCGGAAGAAACTGCCGCGTCCGATTGCCGTGATCGAAGGACCGCTGATGGACGGCATGAACGTCGTCGGCGATCTGTTCGGATCAGGCCGGATGTTCTTGCCGCAAGTGGTCAAGTCAGCCCGCGTGATGAAGCAGGCGGTCGGCTACCTCATGCCATATATGGAACAGGAGAAAGACGGCCGCGCCCACGTTTCCACAAACGGCAAAATCGTCATGGCCACGGTCAAGGGCGATGTTCACGATATCGGCAAGAACATTGTCGGCGTTGTGCTCCAGTGCAACAATTACGACGTCGTTGATCTCGGTGTCATGGTGTCGGCAGAAAAGATTCTCCAGTCCGCAATCGCCGAGCGAGCGGATATTATCGGGCTGTCGGGCCTCATCACGCCCTCGCTCGACGAGATGTGCCATGTCGCGGCCGAGATGGAGCGCTTGGGCTTTGACGTACCGCTCCTCATCGGCGGCGCCACAACGAGCCGCGTTCATACTGCGGTGAAGATCCACCCCAACTATCGGCGCGGGCAAGCAGTCTATGTAAACGATGCGAGCCGCGCCGTCGGCGTCGTCTCGGCCCTGCTCTCGCGCGAAGCCAAAACGCGCTACATCGATGATATTCGCGCCGAATATGTGCGCATAGCCGCGGCACATGCCCGCGGCGAAGAGAGTAAGCAGCGCATGCCGCTCGCCGATGCGCGCGCCAATGCATTGAAGCTCGATTGGACCGGGACATACGCTCCGCCGGTGCCGCGGTTTCTCGGCACCCGGAACTTCACCGATATCCCGATCGCCGAGCTCATCGATTTCATCGACTGGTCGCCGTTCTTTGCGACATGGGAGCTCACCGGCAAATATCCGGCAATTCTCGACGACAAGAAAGTCGGCGAAGCCGCCCGCTCATTGTTCGCCGACGCGCAAGACATGCTGCGGCAGATGTCGGACGAAAAATGGTTCCGTGCGAACGCCGTGATCGGATTCTGGCCGGCAAACAGCGATGGCGACGATATCCGGATCTTCGCCGACGAAGCGCGCGGCAAGCCGATCGCCCTGCTGCACACGCTACGCCAGCAACTCGTGCGCCGCGAGGGCCGCGCTAATCTCGCGCTTGCCGATTTTATCGCACCGCAAGGCAGCAAGTGCGCCGACTATATCGGCGCCTTCGCCGTCACCGCTGGAATCGGCGAAGATGCCGTGGTCGATCGCTTCAAGCACGCCAACGACGACTATTCCGCGATCCTCGCCAAAGCGCTCGCCGATCGCTTGGCGGAAGCACTCGCCGAGCGCATGCATCAGCGCGTCCGCCGCGAATTCTGGGCCTATTCGCCGGACGAGACTCTCGACAGCAGCGCGCTGATTGCCGAGAAATATCGCGGCATCCGCCCCGCGCCCGGTTATCCCGCACAGCCCGACCACACCGAGAAAGGCACGTTGTTCGAGCTACTCGGCGGCGAGCAGGCGATCGGAGCCAAGCTCACCGAGAGCTTCGCGATGTGGCCGGGCGCGTCGGTGTGCGGACTCTATTTCAGCCATCCCGACAGCGATTATTTCGGCGTCGGCAAGATCGAGCGCGATCAGGTGGCCGACTATGCGAGGCGCAAGGGCATGACGCTCGGCGAAACCGAGAGATGGCTGGCGCCGATCCTCAACTATAATCCCGTGGCGATGGCGCAAACCGCGGCGGAGTAGCGGTCAAATCCCCAACTTGCGCGCGATCGCCTGTTCGACAAACAGGGCAGCCTCCAGCGTCGCGCGGTCGCGGCCGAAACGGCCAACAATCTGGATGCCGAGCGGTAATTCGTTTTCGCTCAAACCCGCGACGTTGACGCAAGGCGTACCCATCAGCGTCCACAGCCGGTCGAACATCGGATCGCCGGTGACACCGAGCCCATGCGGCGCCGCACTGGGAGCAGACGGCGTGAGGAACACATCATTGTCCGCCATCGCGTCAGCCAAAGCCTGACGCCCGCGGCTCGCCGTCCGGCGCGCGGCATCGTATTCGTCGGCGGAAATCGCCGCGGCGCGATCGAGGTGGTCGCGCAGCAGTTTGTCGATCTGATCATGGTGACGGTCGTATTCGAAGGCGAGCGCGCGGAAATTCTCGTAGTCCTGAATTATGTATTGAGCCGCCAGGGCCTGCTCGAAGATAGCCGGCAGCGTCACCTCGGTTACGATCGCCCCGGTGCTCGCTGCGATCTTCGCTGCGGTCTCAACGGCCTTCTGCATCGCCGTGCTCGCCTTTGGCCACAGATGCGTGCGAACGAGCCCTATGCGGGGTGCCGCGGCGGCTGCGCGATCGACACGTAGATCGCGATCGAGGATAGCTGCCGCCGCGAAGGCCACATCGGCAACACCGGCGCCGAACAGTCCGGCGGTGTCGAGATGCCACGAGACTTCCTTCACGCCGACCGTCGGGATCAGACGGTAAGACGGCTTGAAGGCGGCGACGCCGCAATACGAAGCCGGGCGGATCACCGAGCCGGCTGTTTGCGTGCCGAATGCGAGCGGAATCATGCCGGCCGCAACGGCCGCGGCTGAGCCGGATGACGAACCGCCGGGCGTATGCGCAGGATTGTGCGGATTGCGCGTTACCGACGGCACAAGCGATGCAAATTGGGTCGTCACCGTCTTGCCGATGATGATGCCGCCGGCACGCCGGGTCAGCGCGACGGGAGCGGAATCGGCCGGCGGGCGATATCCCGCATAGATCGGCGAACCATATTGCGTCGGCAGATCAGCGGTTTCGAAAATGTCCTTGATGCCGAACGTAAGACCATGCAGCGGCGACGACGAAAGCCGCGGCGCTTCGGCGGCGCGCCGCGCAGCGTCGAGATCGAGTACGACGAAAGCGCGGACTTCCTCCTCACGCGCCGCGATTGTTTCGGCGCAAAGCTCGACGATGAGGCGCGGTGTGAGTTCGCCGGCTTCGATGCGGCGGGCAAGGTCGAGCGCTGAAAGCATCATGTTCGTTCGATCAGACCGACGATCAGGACGGTCGCGCGCCGGATATAGGGAAAAGCAATCATGCCGCTCACGGCACCGATCGGCCAGCCGATGATATAGGCGGTAAGCCATCGGCGCACAAAATCGGCGCGGATGCCTATATTCGCGAAAGTGACGACGCTGCTGACGACGAGCACAATGAACCCCGTAGCCAGAATGGGGAAAATAAACTTTGCCTTGCCTTCCATGCCTCCGGTCTCCCTCGGGTCGTTTTCGCCCGAAAGCAGTACCGGATCAAGAGGCATGGTTAACAGTTGCTTCACGGCGCAACAGCGCGTCATCATTGAGCAGTCCTTAACGGAATTCCTCGCATTGTCGGGTCATGACGCGTGGAGTTCGTTGGTATCTCGTCAGCTCCCTCGTCCTCGTTGCGCTGATCGCTCTTGCCGGCTGCAGCCATTACCTGATGGCCGAGCGCGAGCCGTGGCGGCACGAGGCTGAACTCACTTGCCTGAATTCGGGCGCTGTCAAAGAATCTGCAGGACGCGTACGCATCTCCGCAATCACCGGCGGCGGTGCGTGCGGCATCGATTATCCGCTGCGCGTCTCCGAGCTGGGGCAGCAAAACGGATCGCTAGGCTACGACGACGAGACGCTGCGTCCCCCGGGCGCAATCCCGGACGGGGCGATGCCGCAGCACTGGCCTGGCGCGCAATCAAGCACAGTACAGTCGAGCACGTTGTCACCGGTGCAGGCCGCGCCGCAAGCCTACCCGGCTTCGCCGTCATATCCGCCTCCACAATCCCATCCGGGACCACAGCCTTATCCGGCAACGCGCGCGTTTCCGACCGCGCAAGTCGGCCAGCCTCTTTCGCTCGATCCGCCGGGGCTTCCACCGACGGGAGACAATGACGACATCGGGATTCCAGGCGGGCCGCCGCATCCCTATTTCGGCGGCCCAAACACGCCGCCCGCTTCACCGCGCGTTGCGCAGCCCGAAGTAGACCGCCCGCCGCCGCCGCTCGGGCCGCCGAGCGGTCCGATGGTCACAGCTTCCGCCGGACCGGTTCAGGTGCAGCCGCCCGCCACGCTCGCCTGTCCGATCGTGTCGGTGCTCGATCAATGGATCACCGGCGCGGTACAGCCCGCAGCGCTACATTGGTTTCACCAGCCGGTCGTTGAGATCAAGCAAATCTCCGCCTATTCCTGCCGCGGCATGAATGGCAATCCCAATGCACATATTTCCGAGCATGCCTTCGGCAACGCGCTCGACGTCGCCGAATTCGATCTCGCCGATGGACATAAAGTGAGCGTGCAATATGGGTGGCACGGCACGCCGGAGGAGCAGGGGTTTCTGCACGACGTGCAGGATGCGGCATGCGGCGAGTTCACCACCGTTCTTGCGCCCGGCGCCAACGTCTATCACTACAATCACATCCACGTGGATCTGATGCGCCATTACAATGAGCGCCACATCTGCGAACCCGCCGCAATTCCCGGCGAAGTCGTGGCCGAGCGCGCACGGGCGCGCTTCGCCGCGCAGCATCCGGGCGAACATTACGGCGATCCAGGCGTGACCGGCTCGATCAAGACGAGATCGCACAAGCTCGGCTATTCCGGCGAGGATAATGACAGCTTGCCCGAAGCCGTGCCGGGTGACGACTAGCGGCCGCCCGCTTCCATGTGCTGCAACACCGCAGCCGTAGGCCAGCAGTCGACTTTCAGTCCATTGCGCTTCTGATAGTCGCCAAGCGCAGCGCGTGTTTTCATTCCGGCCTTGCCATCGATCTTGTCGTGGTAATAGCCGCGCGCGGTCAGAACGTCCTGCATACGGTCGAGATCACCGCTCGGAAGCTGCGCGACCTTTCCCCAGGGCGTCTCGAACGGCCGCGGATCGGCAATGCGATCGCTGAGATGGCCGACGAACAGAACGTAGAGATCGGAAAAATTATATTCCTTGATGACGAAATAGTTTTTTGTCGCGAGGAATGACGGGCCGTAAAGTCCGGCCGGCTGCAGCAGCGAAGCGGATTCGGCGCGCTCGGGAGCCGACAGCGTACGGCCATAGGCCGGTAGATATCCACGCTTGAGCCATTCGCCGATCGGCAGTGTGTTTTCCGGAACGCCTATCGTGCAATCGACATCAGCCGGCGGATGTACCTCGTAGGCCCAGCGCGACCCGGGCTGCCAGCCTTTGCCGACCAGTTGTTTGGCGGCCGAGGCAAGCGCGTCCGGCACTGAATTCCAGATATCGGCGCGGCCGTCGCCGTCAAAATCGACGGCATATTTCAAATAGTCCGACGGCAGGAATTGCGTGAGTCCCATGGCGCCGGCCCAGGAACTGCGCATGTCGGCAAGTTTGATGTGGCCTTCCTGCAGGATCTTCAGCGCGAGGAGGAACTCGTTGAGGAACTGATCCTTGCGCCGTCCGAGATAGGCCTGCGTCGCCAGAACACGAATCGCATTGCGCGAATCCGTGGCGCGGCCGTAATCGGTTTCGCGGCCGAAGATCGCCAGCAGAATTGCGGGCGGCACGCCAAATTGCCGTTCGATCGCGGTCAGCGGCGCACGGTATTGGTCGTAAATCTTGCGGCCCTGTATGGCGAGTTGGGCAATCGATTGCTCTTTCAGATAATCCGCAGGGGTCTGCACGAATTCCGGCTGTCCCGCTGCCGGCCTCTCCGGCCGCCCGGGCAAAACGAGATCGGGCAGCGCCAGATCGGGTTCGAGCCCATGCGTCGCCAGGTCGAACGTTTGGCGCGACACGCCAAGCGCCTGCGCCTGCGGCCATAACGACTGCAGCCACGACTGGAATGCCGGATCGGCCGCTGCGCCATCAATAAACAGCATGCCGCTTACAAGAACGGCGCACAGCACGGCCGGCAGACGCTTCATCGCACCGCCAATATGAACAGGCGCGGGAAGCGCAACAGGACCTTGCCGTCGTAACGCGGCTTATAGGCGCCGACGATCTTCGCCGTATAGGCGGCGAGGAATTTCTCCCGCGCGGCGGCATCGAGCGGCGACAGGAACGGCTGCAGCGACGAGCCCTTGAACCATTCCGTAATGGCCTGCGGCGACGCCATCACATGATTGTAGACGGTGTGCCAAATATCGATATGCGAGCAGGCCGGCTTGAGCAGGTCGTAATAGCCCTCGGGTGTCGGCAGATGATCTCGGGCCGCGGCCTTGATCTCCGGATGATCCTTCCACGGCCCGCCCTCGCCGACCTCGCGCTGAAATACGAGCGAAGGCTCACGCGTATTATCGGGCATCTGGATTGCCAGCACCCCGCCCTGCGGCATGCCTTCGAGCATTCGCCGCATGATCACAGGATGATCCGGCAGCCATTGCATGACCGCATTGCCGAAGATGAGATCGGTTTCCGGACTTGGTACCCAGGTCGCGATATCGGCTTCGAGGAATTTGCATTTCGGCAGGCGTTCGCGCGCCTTGCGAAGCATGTCGGGCGAGGAGTCGAGCCCCATGATTTCCGACTCGGGAAAATGTTCGACGAGAAGTTCGGTGGAATTGCCCGGCCCGCAGCCCAGGTCGACCACGAGCCGCGGCCGCTGCAGCGGCACCTGCGCGACGAGGTCCCGCGGCGGGCGCGTGCGTTCGTCTTCGAATTTGAGATATTGGCGAGCGCTCCAGTCTTCCATGGTTGGGACTTTCCGTATCGATTCGATTATCCTCTCCTCCTAGCAGGAGTTTCCATTTATGTCTTACGGAAGGCTCGTTCTGGGACTCCTCGTCGCGGCCGGCCCGATGACCCGGGCCGTCGCAGACGATAAAAAATACGAGACGAAGGCGCCGATACCCTGCGAAGCTGTCGAGAGTATCGGGGTGGCGCAGATGTCTCCGGACGGCGTCATCACGCTCAGCCTGCGATCGCTCGACCCCGGCCCGCGCGCCGAAGGTCAGATCACTTACGCTCCGGACGACCCTCAGTACGACGAGATCAAGCAGCACCTGGGCGGCATCGCGCCCGGCGAATTCAAAAACGTGCGGCCGTGGTGCTGAGGACGAACGCCGACGCCAGGGGCCGCCGCGGCGGCCCTAAGCATTATCTTCGCCGGAACTGATTGCGCTGCGGGGGCCGGTTGACCGGCCCGGCGCGCTCATCCTTATGGCGGAAGATCAGCCGGCCCTTCTCCAGATCATAGGGTGAAACTTCCACCGTCACCCGATCTCCGGCAAGCGTCTTGATCCGGTTTTTCTTCATTCTTCCGGCGGTATAGGCGACGAGGACGTGACCGTTATCGAGTTCAACCCGGAAACGGGCGTCAGGCAATATTTCCGTGACGAGACCCTCGAATTGCAGAAGCTCTTCTTTCGTCACGTTACGATCCTTCTGATTGATTGGCCCAACGCGGCGCATTTGAACGGGGGCCGCGCCCCGGGGCCGCTTGACGATGCAGGAACGAAACCGACGCGATTCCGCTTTCTCCTGCTTTTGGCTGATCGTGACGCGGCTGTTTACGTGATCCGCGTCCCCGGCGATGCTGCCGATGCCTGTCCTGCGCAGGATGCGACGACTTTTCGTTCACGCTCTTGGCATGCGGCGGCGCGGAGCGGGCCTGATGCGTACGCCGGTCGGTCACCGGAATGGACATGCGAATGAGTTTCTCGATATCGCGCACGAAAGCCACCTCTTCGCCGTCACAGAGCGAAATGGCAATCCCTTCCGCACCGGCGCGCGCGGTGCGCCCGATCCGATGCACATAGGTTTCGGCCACGTTCGGAATATCGAAATTCACCACGTGGCTGATGCCGTCGACATCGATGCCGCGAGCGGCAATGTCCGTCGCGACAAGCGTCTTGATTTCGCCTTTGCGGAAAGCCGCGAGAACGCGCTCGCGCTGATTTTGCGATTTATTGCCATGGATCGCTTCGGCTGCGATACCGGATCGGGTAAGACCGCGAGCGACCTTGTCGGCGCCATGCTTGGTTCGGGTGAAGATCAGGGCGCGGTCGATCGTCTCGGCCCGCAATATGTCGACAAGTACCTCGGCTTTCGCCGGGCGGTCGACACGGATGATACGTTGCTCGATGCGCTCTGCGGTGGTGGCCACCGGCGTGACCGCGACCTTGACGGGGTCATGCAGCATTTGCGCGGCAAGCTCGGCAATGGCACGGGGCATCGTCGCCGAGAACATCAGCGTTTGCCGCTTCGCCGGAAGTTTTGCGACGATTTTGCGGATGTCGTGAATGAAGCCCATGTCGAGCATGCGGTCGGCCTCGTCGAGCACAAGACACTCGACGTCGCTCAGCCGAAGCGCATTGCTTCGCACGAGATCGAGCAGGCGGCCCGGTGTCGCGACAAGAACGTCCACGCCATTGAGAAGCGCGCGCACCTGAGCGCCCATCGATACGCCACCGATCGCGAGCGCGGTCCTGATGCGCAGATGCCGTCCGTAAGTGCGGAAACTGTCGAGGATCTGGCCGGACAATTCGCGCGTCGGGCTGAGCACCAGGACGCGGCAAGACTTGCGTTGAACCTGCCCGGTCGCGGCAGCAAGACTATGCAGGATCGGAAGTGCGAAAGCTGCAGTCTTGCCGGTACCGGTCTGGGCGATGCCGATCACGTCGCGTCCCGACATCACCGTCGGAATTGTCTGCGCCTGGATCGGGGTCGGGGTGAGATACTTCTCTTCTTCCAGCGCACGCGTAATCGCGCTGTTAAGATTGAAGTCGGGAAAGTTGGTCAATTGTAATGCTTTCTGTTGTGCGCAACGATGTCGCCGCGACTCGAAACGCCACGGCCCGCATTGCGGGTAATACAAGACATCCCGCGCGATCTGGGCTGTCGATGAAACGGGGAAAGGGCGAGCCAGAAGCCGTTTGACGGGAATCCGTACACGCGGCTCGCAGCGGGCCTATAAGGCCGCGACGCGTATATGGCTGAAAGATGTGTTCGTTTCAAGGCCTCGCGGCGCTTCGCCCGGTCCTGCTGGACTGGTAACCGCATCTAAGCCTTACCGGATTTGCCCTTTTTAGCGGTTCCGGGCACCGGACCGGCTTTCTTGTCGGCGGCCTCTTTCGCCAGCCGCAAGGCTTTCAACTGCGCCATTCTTTCACGAACGACGTTGCCGTTGGCCTGATATTCCATCATGGCCTTGACGCCCTCTTTGGCGCGCTCTTCCTTCTTGAAGCTTGCCTCGGCGCGAGCTTTGGCGTCGCTCGACCGCGCTTCACTCGCCTTTGTCGCCAATGTCCGCTCCCTTTCAGCACCCGGATCGAGGAGCCTCAGGCGCCGATAGGCGATCCAAGAGTGATTCTCTCAACCCACACAATACCGTAACCGCATATATGTATCGAAATGGCCTTTTAAACCCTTGCTTGCGGGTCAGACTCCAAACAAAGGGCGCTCAGCGCGAGAACTTTTTGTATTTGATTCGTTGCGGAATGACCGAGTCGGTGCCGAGCCGGCGCATCTTGTCTTTCTCGTAATCCTGAAAGTTGCCCTCGAACCACTCGACATGACTGTCGCCTTCGAAGGCGAGGATGTGAGTGGCGATGCGGTCGAGAAACCAGCGATCGTGGCTGATGATGACGGCACAGCCGGCGAAGTCCTCCAGCGCCTCTTCCAGAGCGCGCAGCGTATCGACGTCGAGATCATTGGTCGGCTCGTCGAGCAAGAGCACATTGGCGCCGGACTTGAGCATCTTGGCGAGATGGACGCGATTTCTTTCACCGCCGGAGAGCTGCCCAACTTTTTTCTGCTGATCTGCGCCTTTGAAGTTGAAAGCCGAGCAATAAGCGCGCGAATTCACTTCGCGCTTGCCGAGCTGGATTTGGTCGAGGCCGCCGGAGATTTCTTCCCAAACGGACTTCTTGCCGTCGAGCGTGTCGCGCGACTGATCGACATAGCCGAGGTGGACCGACTCGCCGATCTTGATCGAACCCTGATCCGGCTTCTCCTGCTCGGTGATCATGCGGAACAGCGTTGTCTTGCCCGCGCCATTGGGTCCGATGATGCCAACGATGCCGCCAGGCGGCAGCTTGAACGTGAGATCGTCAATCAGGAGATTGTCGCCGAATCCTTTTTTCAGACCCTCGAAATCGACGACGTTCTGGCCAAGCCGTTCCGCGACCGGAATGACGATCTGCGCGGTCTGTGTCTGCTTGTCACCGGCTTTCTTGAGGAGTTCTTCATAGCGCTCGTAGCGGGCCTTGGATTTTGCCTGGCGGGCGCGCGGTGACGCTTTGATCCATTCCTGTTCGCGGGCGAGCGTGCGCTGATGCGCATCGTCCTCGCGGCCTTCCTGCTCGAGTCGCTTCTGCTTCTGCACCAGCCACGACGAGTAGTTGCCCTCGTAGGGAATGCCGCGACCGCGATCGAGTTCGAGGATCCAGCTTGTCACGTTGTCGAGAAAGTAGCGGTCGTGGGTGACGATGAGGATAGCGCCCGGATAGTTGCGTAAATGCCCTTCGAGCCACAACACCGACTCGGCGTCGAGGTGGTTGGTGGGCTCGTCGAGCAGAAGCAGATCGGGTTGCTCCAGAAGAAGCCGGCACAGTGCGACGCGCCGCCGCTCGCCGCCGGAAAGTTTTGCCACCTCGGCATCGTCCGCCGGGCAGCGCAACGCGTCCATTGCCAGATCGACCTTGGAATCGAGATCCCACAGGCCCTTGGCCTCGATCTCATCCTGAAGCTTGGTCATCTCGTCCGCAGTCTCGTCGGAATAATTGGTCGCAAGCTCGTTGTAGCGGTCGACGATCGCTTTCTGCGGCGCGACGCCTACCATGACGTTCTCGCGAACCGATTTTGCCGGGTCGAGTTGCGGCTCTTGCGCCAGGTAGCCGACGGTCGCCCCGTCCGCCGCCCGGGCCTCGCCGTTATATTCCCTGTCGATGCCGGCCATGATCCGCAACAGCGTCGATTTGCCGGCGCCGTTGACGCCGAGCACGCCGATCTTGGCGTCGGGGTAAAATTGCAGGTGGACGTCCTCAAGGACCTTCCGGTTGCCCGGATAGGCCTTGGTCAGGCCTTGCATGAAATAGACGAATTGGCGGGCCATATCTTCGCGCGGGCTTTAATGCCTGCCCTCTTGCTCGGCGCCGCTCGGCAAATGCGCTGGGCGCTACCGGGTCGCTAGGCGCTCATTTCGGGGAAATCTGGCGTTGATGTAACGACACCGCGCCCCTGCGGCAAGGACCGCCTGCGTCCACTGGATAACATGTGCCGGCATTTCCTGGCCGAACGGACCTTGGGGCCGGGCCTCGGCGGCGCATTAAAACTTCGTAAAGTTTGATCACAATTGGACCTTGCCGCTGCCGAAATCGCAACAAATTTTAATGATTTCTGGCCGACTATCGCGTCAAACACGCGTTTGAAAAACGCACGCCGCGTCCTCGGGCGGCCTTTGACGGCAATAGACTACGGGAGCGTTTTATGTTGCGTGGTTTTTCGAGAGCTCTCCGCGAACTCTGGCGTGTCTCCGGCGACACCGGCGGCTCATATCGGCCCGACCTGCACTATATGCGCGGGCCAGGCCCAAAATGGCATGCCAAGCATGCCGGCTTCGTGTCGCAGCCTCCAGCAAGGCCGTCGCCGTCCCAAGTCCACAGCATCGCCCAGCGCCGCGCCTAAATCCGCCCGTCATCCCGCGGAGCGCTTGTCTTGCCTACGCCGTTATGAGACGGCTAGGCCGGATAAGATGACGGTTCTATGGGATGGAAAACATGGCGGTTCGCTGCGCTATTCTCGACGACTACCAGAACGTGGCGCTCAAGGTCGTCGACTGGTCCAAGGTCAAGGGCGACGTCGAATTTAAGGTCTTCAACGAACATCTCGGCGGACCGGACAAGGTCATTGCGGCGCTCAAGGGATTTCAAATCGTCGTCGCAATGCGCGAGCGCACGGGATTTCCCAAGCAGGTTATCGAGGCCCTGCCCGATCTGAAGCTTCTGATCACGACCGGCATGCGCAACGCCTCGATCGACACCGAGACTGCAAAGGCACGCGGCGTCACAGTCTGCGGCACCCCGAATTTCGGCAATCCGACGGCCGGCATCGCTATCGGGCTGATGCTCGAGCTGACGCGGCATATCGGCTACGAGAATGCGCGGATGCACGCGGGCGCGACGTGGCAAAGCACCATCGGCCCGGATCTCGAGGGCATGACGCTCGGCACTCTCGGGCTCGGCAGGCTCGGCATCCACACCGCCAATATTGCCAAGGCCTTTGGGATGAAGGTGATCGCCTGGAGCCAAAACCTGACGCCCGAGAAATGCGCAGCGGCGGGCGTCGGCTATGTCAGCAAGGACGACCTCTTCCGCCAGTCGGACTTCATCACCATCCATGTCGTGCTGTCGCCACGCTCGCGCGGCCTCGTCGGCGCCAAGGAACTCGGCCTGATGAAACCCGGTGCTTTCATCGTCAATACCTCGCGCGGCCCGATCATCGACGAAGCGGCGCTGGTCGCAGCGCTCCGCGACAAGAAGATTGGCGGCGCAGGCCTCGACGTCTTCGACGTGGAACCATTACCGGTCGATCATCCGCTGCGCAAAATGGACAATGTCGTCATCACACCGCACCTCGGCTACGTCACCACGCAGAACTACCAGCATTACTTTAACGGCGTGGTCGAGGACATCCGTGGCTTCCTCGACGGCAAGCCCGTACGGGTGATGACGTAGTTTCTCCTTCTCCCTATCTGCGGGGAGAACAAAAAACGTGTGGGGAGCCCATGAGCGGCGACGCGCTCATCGATCTTTATTGCCATATCTATCCGGACCGCTTTTTCCACGAGATGAACAAAGCGGCGCCGAAACTCGGCAATATCGCGGCGCGGTTGCGCGGCGTGAAGAAGATTCACGATCTCGACGCGCGCTTTCGCGAGATGGACGAATTCGACAATTACCGCCAGGTGATTTCGCTGCCTGGCCCTTCGATTGAAGAATTTGCCAGCGGCGGAACGGGACTTGCTTTGGCGCGCGTCGCCAACGACGCCATGGCGGAACTTTGCGCAAAATACCCCGACCGCTTCGCAGGCTTCGTCGCCGCACTATCGCTGACCGACGTTATGGGCTCGATCGAAGAGGCCAAGCGCGCCATCGGCCAGCTCGGCGCCGCCGGTGTGCAGATTTTCACACCACTTGCCGGCCGGCCGCTGGATGAACCGGCATTCGAGCCCTTCTTTGCCGCGATGGCGCAACTTGACCGGCCGATCTGGCTGCACCCTGCCCGCACCGCGGCGATGCCCGACTACACGGCCGAACAGAAGTCACGCTTCGAAATGTGGTGGTGCTTTGGTTGGCCCTACGACACTTCGGTCGCCATGGTGCGGCTTGCCTTCTGCGGCCTGTTCGATCGCTATCCCAATCTGAGAATTATTACCCATCACCTCGGCGGGATGATTCCCTATTTTGACGGCCGCATCGGGCCTGGCCTCGACGTGCTCGGCGCGCGCACATCGGACGAGGACTATTCGCGCATCCTGCCATCGCTGAAACGCCCGCATCTCGATTACATGCACGATTTCTACGCCGACACCGCGATGTTCGGCGGCGGCCGGCACGCGCTGCGCTGCGGCTTCGATTTCTTTGGCGCCGACAAAGTCGTGTTCGCCACCGACACGCCGCTCGGCCCGATCAAACCGGCAATCGACGCGCTCAACGCGCTCGATATATCCGCGGCCGATCGCCGCAAGATTTTCTCGGGCAACGCCGAGAGGCTGTTGGGCAAGCCGCTGAACTGATATATTTCGCCAATGACCACCCGCGAGCAGAACGAGTTTTTGACGCTGATCGGAGCCGGCACGCCGATGGGCGGATTGATGCGGCGGTACTGGATTCCGGCGCTGCTGTCGTCGGAGATTCCCGAGCCGGACTGCCCGCCGGTGCGCGTGAAAATTCTCGGCGAACGGCTTATCGCCTTTCGCGACACCAAGGGCCGCGTCGGCGTAATGGACGAATTCTGCGCCCACCGCGGCGTGTCGCTGTGGTTCGGACGCAACGAGGAAAACGGATTACGCTGCCCCTACCACGGCTGGAAATACGACGTCACCGGCCAGTGTGTTGAAGTGCCTTCGGAACCGGTCGAAAGCGGCTTCTGCAAGAAGATCAAACTGACGGGCTACGCCGTTGCCGAGCTCGGCGATGTGATCTGGATCTATATGGGCCCGCCGGCACTCAAACCTCCGCTGCCGCGTTTCGAATGGGCCACGGTTTCCGGCTCACAGCGTTTCGTCTCCAAGCGTACGCAGGAATGCAACTGGCTTCAGGCGCTGGAGGGAGCGATTGATTCCGTACACGTCTCTTTCCTGCACCGCCACGATCTACGCAGCGATCCGTTGCATGTCAGCCAAGGCGCAGAATTCATGCGCGAAACCGACGCGCGTTTCGAAGTGATCGAGAATAAAGGCGGAATGGTCGTCGGCGTGCGGCGGCCGGCGACGCCGGGGAATCTCTACTGGCGCATTACGCAATGGATCATGCCGTTCCACACCATGATCCCGCCTTACGGCGATAATGCCCTTAACGGGCACGCCTTCGTGCCGATCGACGACGAGAATTGCGTCACGTGGAGCTTCACGCATCATCCGACGCGTGAGCTTGGCGCAAGCGAGCTTGAAACCATGCGAAGCGGCGGCGGCATCCACGTCAAGCTCATTCCCGGATCGTTCCGGCCGGTCATCAATAAAGACAACGACTACATGATCGACCGCTTGGCACAGAAGCACCACAAGTCCTATTCGGGCGTGAAAGGCATCGCCATGCAAGATGCCGCGATCCAGGAGAGCACGGGCCCGATCCAGGACCGCACCATGGAAAACCTGGTCTCCACCGACAACGGCGTGATCATGGCGCGCCAGCGGTTGCGCAAGGCGGCGCTGATGGTGGCGCAAGGTGAAGTGCCGGATGGCATCGATCCGGCGACCCATGCTGTTCGCTCGGCCTCGGTCGTATTGCCGGAGGGCGCAAGTTTTTATGAAGCTGCCAGCGAGGCGCTGACCGCCCGGCAAGGTGTCGCGCACGCGTCCGTGTGACGCTTTCCTGGCCTCCGATCACGCCACAATTCGTTAACCCCTCGTTAGGGTTAACAATCTATTGCTGATTATAGCCCGCGGCCGGTGTGTCTTCGCCCTCGCCGCAATTCGGCAGTCATCGGCAGCGATTGAGATGCGTCTGACCCGATCCCGTTCTGTACGCCTGCTCGCATCGGCCGCGATCCTCGCTGCAGTCGCGGCAGCGGTCGCGGGTTGCCAGACGACGCAAGGCACCGACACGACCGGCTCGCTGGCGCTCGCGCCTCCGGACCGTTCCGACGCCGACTGGCACCGCGATCTCGCAGTCTACGGCGAAAAATATCGCGTCAGTTCATCCGACCTTGATGTCGATATGCGCTACGCGCAGGCGCTCCGGGCAACGGGACAGCGCGCGCAGGCGGTCGCCGTTCTCGAACAAGTCTCGATCCAGTTCCCGGGCAACAAGATGGTGCTCGGTGAATACGGGCGCGCGCTCGCCGAAGCGGGCAATTACGATCAGGCGCTCGAAGTATTCGACCGCGCGCACACACCCGACAGGCCCGATTGGCACATCCTTTCCGCGCAGGGCGCGGTGCTCGATCAAATGGGCCGGCACGAGGATGCCCAGCGGCACTATCTCACGGCGCTCAAGATCGTGCCCGACGAGCCTTCCGTATTGTCCAATCTCGGATTGTCCTACGCGCTGTCGAAGGATTTAAAAAACGCCGAAGCAACGCTGCGGCGCGCCGCGGCACAGCAGCCGGCCGACCCGCGCGTGCGGCAGAATCTCGCGCTTGTGGTCGGATTGCAGGGCCGCTTTGCGGAGGCCGAAGATATCGCGCGCGCCGACCTGCCGCCGGATCAGGCCGCCGCCAACGTC
This sequence comes from uncultured Alphaproteobacteria bacterium, assembly GCA_963808205.1. Taxonomy (GTDB): domain Bacteria; phylum Pseudomonadota; class Alphaproteobacteria; order Rhizobiales; family Xanthobacteraceae; genus BOG-931. The sequence goes on along the minus strand of CAWEER010000002.1, from coordinate 404,640 downwards.
GCCTATTTGCGGCAGATGCTGGCGCACAAGGGAAACGTGCCGGTTGCAAATCGGACGGCCCGCTCCGCTCCGGGATCGAGCTGACAGAGGCCGGTGCAGCTAGTGCTGTAGCGCCATGACGCGGATCGCCGCCGGCCCCAGGATCACGACGAACAGCACAGGCAGGAAGAACACGATCATCGGCACCGTGAGCTTGGGCGGCAGGCCAGCCGCCTTCTTCTCGGCTTCCGACATACGCATGTCGCGATTTTCCTGCGCCAGTACCCGCAAAGTCGTGGCGAGCGGCGTGCCGTAGCGTTCCGATTGCTGCAAGGCCAGACATACCGCTTTGACACCTTCAAGACCGGTCCGCTGCGCCAGATTCTCATAAGCCTGACGGCGATCCGGCAGGTAGGACAATTCCGCGGTGGTCAGCGTGAATTCCTCGGCGAGCGCCACCGATTGCGTGCCTACCTCCTCGCTGACCTTGCGGAATGCCGCTTCAATCGACATTCCGGCCTCCACGCAGATCAGAAGCAAATCGAGGGCGTCGGGAAACGCACGCCGGATCGAGAGCTGACGCCGCGTGATTTTGTTCTTGAGAAACAGATTCGGGCTTTGCATGCCCAGATAAGCACAGCCGATCGACATCGCGACCTTGAGCATCGGCGGATAGTCAAGGTTGAGCACGACGAAGATATAAAACAGCGACGCAAACAGCATGACCATCGGCATGGCCATACGAAAGAACAAATATGTGATGTAGGGGGCCTGTCCACGAAAGCCCGCCTGCATCAACATCGAGCGCGCCTTTTCCTGGCCGACCCATTTGCTGAGGTTAAAGTTATCGACCACCCTCTTCATATACATTTTCGGCGATTGCCGCAGATTGACCTTGCTGGCTTGCGTCAAGCGCTCGCGCTCGCGGGCACGGATCTTCTCGCGCTCCAGCGCAACCGCCTTCATGCGCTTGCCGAGCGTGTCGGTCGCCACGAGAGGCATCGCCAAGGTGAGCACGGTCGCCCCCGCCGCGACCGCGGCAAAAAGCATCGTGATCGTCTTGACGTCGAGATATTCTGTGAGAAGCGTGATCATCCGGCAGCCGTCAGAAATCGAAATTGATCATTTTGCGCATCACGAGAATGCCGATCATCATCCAGGCGCCGCAACAGGCGATCATCACCCGGCCAAAGGGATCCGTCCAAAGCAGCTCGATGTAGCTGGGGCTCGTAAGCCAAACCAGCGTCAAGACGACGATCGGCAGTGCGCCGATGATCGACGCCGAGGCCTTCGCCTCCATCGACATGGCCTGGATCTTCGCCTTCATCTTCTTGCGATCGCGCAGCACACGCGAGAGATTGCCCAGCGCTTCGGAGAGATTGCCGCCGGCGCGCTGCTGAATTGAAATCACGATGCCGAAGAAATTGGCCTCGGGCACCGGAATGCTCTGATAGAGCTTGAGGCAAGCCTCACCGATCGGCATGCCGATGGTCTGCGTCTCGACGATACTGCGAAACTCGCTGCGAACCGGTTCCTGCGCATCCACGGCAATCATCTTGAGACTGTCGTGCAGCGGCAGGCCCGCCTTGATGCCGCGCGTAATGACATCGACGGCGTCGGGGAAATAGTTCAGGAATTTTGTCTCGCGCCGTTTCTTGAGAAACGACAGCATCCAGAATGGAAGCCCGAATCCCGCGGCAAAGCCGATGGCAAGTGTCGGCAGCAAACCGACCCCCAGCAGGGTCGAAACCGCGAGTGCGCCGACGCCAAGCACGCCCGCAGTGACCACGAATTGGCGTTTCGTCCAGTCGAGACCTGCCTGGGTCAGCCGAACGGACAACGGCGGCCGCTTGACCCTTCTCCGCCGCTCCTCGATTTCCTTCAGCGTTCCTTCGACCTGTTCGCGCCGTGATTTTGTTGCCGTCGCACGGGCCGGCCGCGCGATGGGCTCCGAACGCGAGACGCTCGCCATGCGCCGTTCCGCTTTTTTCTCGCCGGAGAGGTAGGGATATACGAACACCCACGCGACGCCACCGATCGCGACCGCCACCATGAGGAATAGACCATAAGAACTCATGTTCAGCACCTCCACGTCACGCCCTGATCGCTTCATTGCCCGTCTCCGCCGCGTCGAGTGCGGCCGCGAGTCGCGCTTCCTCGCCGTAATAACGCGCGCGTTCCCAAAATTTCGGCCGGCCGATCCCGGTCGAGCGGTGCTTGCCGATCAGGTTGCCGTTGGCGTCCTCGCCGATCAGGTCGTACAGAAAGACGTCCTGCGTAATGATCACGTCGCCTTCCAGTCCGATTACTTCCGTGATGTGGGTGATCCGGCGCGAACCGTCGCGCAAGCGGGCGGCCTGGACGACAACGTCCACCGAAGCGCAGATCATTTCGCGGATGGTACGCGACGGCAGCGAATAGCCGCCCATCGTGATCATGGACTCAAGACGCGACAGCGCTTCGCGCGGCGTATTGGCGTGCAGCGTGCCCATCGAGCCGTCATGGCCGGTGTTCATGGCTTGCAGAAGATCGAAGGCTTCCGGTCCGCGCACTTCACCGACGATGATGCGTTCAGGCCGCATGCGCAGGCAGTTCTTGACCAGATCGCGCATCGTAACCTGGCCTTCGCCTTCGAGATTGGGCGGCCGCGTCTCCAATCGAACGACGTGCGGTTGCTGCAGTTGCAATTCCGCGGCGTCCTCACAGGTGACAATGCGCTCGTCGTCGTCGATGTAGCGCGTCAGGCAATTAAGCAGCGTCGTCTTGCCGGAACCGGTGCCGCCGGAAATCAGGGTATTTACACGGCAGCGGCCGATGACCTTGAGGATGTCGGCGCCTTCGGGAGAGATTGAACCGTATTTAGTGAGCTGCTCAAGCGTCAGCTTGTCCTTCTTGAACTTGCGGATCGTGAGCGCGGGTCCGTCGATCGCCAGCGGCGGCACGATGGCGTTGACGCGGGAACCATCCGGCAGGCGCGCGTCGCAGATTGGCGAGGATTTGTCGACGCGGCGGCCGACCTGGCTGACAATACGCTGGCAGATGTTGAGAAGTTGCTGGTTATCGCGGAATCGGATGCCGGTTTTCTGAATCTTGCCGGCGACTTCGATGTAAACCGTGCCCGAGCCGTTGACCATGATGTCGGCGATCTCATCGCGCGCGAGCAACGGTTCGAGCGGACCGTAGCCGAGAACGTCGTTGCAGATGTCGTCAAGCAGATCTTCCTGCTCGGAAATCGACATCACGATGTTCTTGATCGCGATGATCTCGTTGACGATATCGCGGATTTCCTCGCGTGCCGAATCGGCATCGAGCTTGGCCAGTTGGGCAAGATCGATCGCTTCGATCAGCGCGCCGAAGATCGTGCCTTTGACTTCGTAATAGGTCTCCGAGCGCCGTGAATCGACAGCCGACGGGACGGGCGGAGGCGGCGGCTGATTGGGCTGGCCGCCGACATTGGGCTTACCGGTCGGCGCACCCAGGATCGGCGCGCCGAGGCCTGCGGAGGGAAACGGCGTGCGCCCGACATCTGCCGGCGCCGCTGCGGGAGGCGGCGGCGCGGCGACGGGCGGCGCGGCCGGACGCGAAGCTGCCGGAGCGGGCTTCAGCTCGCCGGGAGAAGAACTGCCAGTGGGGCGCTTGCCAAACACGAACGCAACTCCAACTCTGTTTCTTTAGCCCAGCAACTTTTCCAGGAGCGGCGACAGAAAACCAGACCGCGGCTTCTTCGGTTCCGAGCGCCCGGTCAAATTCTGCGCCAATTGCCTGAACATTTCGGCGGTGCGGTGTCCTGACGAAATCTCGTCGATCATCTGCCCATTATTGGCCGCAGCTCCAAAAAGCTGCGGCTCGAACGGGATGATTGCCACGGGCTCAACGTCGAGCGCCTTGGCGAAGTCCGCGGCTTTGATTTCAGGGCGCTTCGGAACGCCGACCTGATTGAGACAATAGCGCGGGTGATGGTCGTTCGGCCGCGCCGTCTTGAGAAAGTCGTAGATGTTTTTGGTATTGCGCAGGTTCGCAAGATCGGGAGCGGCGACGATCAGCACGTCATCGGCACCGACCAGCGTCTGTTTGGTCCAACCGGTCCACTGATGCGGCACATCGAGTACCACGCAAGGCACCGTGGCGCGCAGCGAGTCCAAAATCGATTCAAAGGCGTCGGCGCCGAAATCATAGACGCGCTCAAGCGTCGCCGGCGCAGCCAGCAGGTTCAGGTGATCGGTGCATTTCGCCAACAGGCGATCGATGAATGCCGTGTCGATGCGGTCCGGCGAGAATACCGCTTCCGCGATGCCCTGCGGCGGATCCTGATTGAAATCGAGGCCAGCCGTGCCGAAGGCAAGATCGAGATCGGTGACGACGGCATCAAGCTTGAGATCATGGGCTATCGAGAAGCCGATATTGTGGGCGACGGTCGACGCACCGACACCGCCCTTGGCGCCAACCACGGCGATGATGCGGCCGACCGGCTTGGCATCGGGCGCCGAAAACAGGCCGCATATGGCGCGCACGATCTGCAGCACGCCAATCGGCGAAATCAGATAGTCGCTGACACCGCGTCGCACCAGCTCGCGATAGAGCATGACATCGTTCATGCGACCTATGACGACCACACGCGTGCCGGCATCGCAATAATTAGAGAGCTGATCGAGGCCGGAGAGTATGTCTTCGTCGCGCCCGTCCGATTCGAGGATGATCACGTTCGGCGTTGGAGAGCTTTGATAGGCTTCGACGGCCGCCGTCAGGCCGCCCATCTGAATGCGTAAATGCGCTTTGGCCATGCGCCGATCCTCGCCGGCGGCCTGGATCGCGGCGGCGGTATCGACGTTCTCGCAAAAGGCCTGCACCGATACGCGCGGCGCCGGCGCGATATGATCGTCGCGGCCGGCGATTTCGGCGGGGCTGGTCTCTTGCGGTTGGGCTTCGCTTTCTTGTGTCATCCTATGCCGGGGCTGTTCGCATCATCACTTGCCGATATCGGTGATTTTGGCCGAGTTTGCGTTGGCGGAATCTTGCGTCGCCGGACTTTGACCGGAGACGTATTTCTGAATGACTTGCGTGCGGCGTGGCGCGTAAGGCGCGGTTTCGGGGCGCGGCTGCACAAGATCTGTCGGGTTGTCGATCATGGCGGCGAGATTGCGCTGATTGGCGCAGCCGAAGTTCCAGTACGGCTTGTTCTCGAAAAAGTCGCGGTTCATGCTCGGGCCGATGTCCTCGGGCCAGACGCCACAGGGGCCGACTTGCGCGGCAATCTTCGGATAGCTGAGGCGGATCGTGGCGAGATTTGGCCCGCTCGCGGGATAGGTGCGCACAACGATGCTCCGCGGCGGCATTCCGCTCGCGGCGAGGATCGAAACAATCTCGCGCATCGCGTCGGCGGAAGCATGCTCGTTAACGCTGCCAATCGGGCGCTCGACGACAATGCCGCCGGTAGCTTCGCGCTTCCAGCCGAGACCAAATGAAAGCACCTGAGCGCGCTGCGCCGGATTCAGTTCGCCGCGATTGGACCCGATGAAGAGTTCCACAGTGTGATCGGATTCCTGAAGCGTGATCGGATGACGCTGCCGATAGTCGTTGGGAACCTCGGGAGCGCTGGCGACACCTTGCTGGGTGGTATTGCATCCGCAGACGAAAAGCGCGCAGCCCGCGGCGATCGCCGCGCGGACGAGAATCTTCGCGGCGGGACGGCTGCCGGCGATCATCGTGCGGTTGGTCTGCATCATCGTCTCCTGCACGGGCTCAATCGAGGATGAAGCCGTATTTGCCGTGGTAGTTGTCGGGCGGGTCCGGAATGCTGCCGACGCCGTAGATGCGGTTGAGGCGGCCGAGCAGTACGGTTGCCGGATCGCTCGGATCGGCGAATCCATCGTCGGGCCGCGACAGATCCTTCTGGGCGACGGCGCGCACGACATAGGGCGTCACCAGCACCATCAGTTCGGTGCGCTGGTTGATGTAGTCACGGCTCTTAAAGAGCGGTCCGAGGATCGGGAGTTCCATCAAACCGGGTAATCCACTGATCGCCTGCTTGGTCTGGTCCTGGATCATGCCGGCCATGCGAGCGATCCGCCCGAAGGAATTTCGACGGTCGTCTCGGCGCGGCGCGTGCGGATCGAGGGAATGGTCGCCGACGACCCCGCCGTACCCGGAGTTGTGCCGGGCACGGCGATCGTCAACGCATTCTGCGTCGAAAGATCCGACACCTCGGTCATCACCTTCAGGCTGATGCGGCCCTCGCTGAGGACGACCGGCGTGAAGTCGAGGCTGACACCGAACTTCTTGAACTGGACCGAGGGCTGGCAGGTCTGCACATTGCTGCCGGTGCTGGCGCTGGCACAGCTGAACCCGTTAAGGACCGGAAATTCGCCACCGGCGACAAATGTCGCAGATTCGCCGGAGATCGCGGTCAGGTTCGGCTCGGCGAGCGTATGAACGACGCCGGCCTGTTCCAATGCCTGCAAGGTCGCGGTGACCGACTTGAATCCGCCGACAAGGCTGTTTGGTGGCGGCTGGCCGCTCGCCGAAAACGTATTGTTGGTGTTGAAGTTGACGATAGCCGAACCGGTGTTGAAGGTGCCGGAAAGATTGATGCCGAGTTGCTTGAGGACGTCGCGCTCGACCTCGGCGACGACCACCTTGAGCATGATCTGGTCGCGGCCGCGCACGACGATAGCGTTGACGATCTTGCCGGCCGAAGGATCCGGGCTGCCGGCGCCTAGAAGCCGACCGGCGATGTCGTAGGCCTGCTGCGCCTCCGCCTGGCTCGATGCCGAACCGGAGAGAATGACACCATCGCCGATGCCTTCGACAGTGATATCGGCGTCCGGCAGAACCTGGCGGATCGCCTGGCGGATGCCGTCGAGATCGCGCGTGACCGCGACGTCGAAGCCGGCAATCTGTCTGCCGTCGGCGTCGAAGAAGAATATGTTGGTCTGGCCGACCGCCGTTCCGATGAGATAGACGCGGCGCGATGAGCGCACCACGGCGTTTGCGATCTTTGGATCGGCGACCAGCAGGTCTTTGACGTCGCGCGGCAGATCGATGACGACCGATTTGCTGATGCCAAGCGTAAGGGACTGCGCTTCAGCATCGCTCGCGGAGACGTGAATAGTCTGCGTCGGCGGCGGGCTGAAGGCCAAAGTACCGGCGATGGCGCGCGGAATGAGCCACGACATGGCGAGCAAGAGCGCGAGCGTTACCGCGCGGATCGATGTTCGTGCTGTCATCGTTCTCTCCGCCCGCTCAACGGCTGGTTCCTATGGTGCTGACACCGAAGCGCACGGTGTTGATGTTGCCGTGCTGATCGCCGTTGTCTTCGCCACCCTCGGTCGACCCTTGAGAGTCGAGAATGCTGCGCAACGTGAGTGAAAGTGTCCCAAGCTGATGCGAGAGCGCGAGCATCTCGGCTTGCGCTTGCGTCAATTGCAGGGTCGCGGTTCTGCCGAGCGCAACTTTGGTGCCATTCTTCTCATCGATGTTCTGATCGATCGCCAGCACCCGCACGTTGCGCAAAATCGTGTCGGTGGAGTATTTCTCGACGCCGGTTGCCTTCTCCGCCGCCTTGTCGCGGCGCGTCAGCATGACATCGACCCGGTCGTCGGGCAGGATGAACCCGCCGGCTCCGGTTTCCGCCGTGATATCGACCGCGATCGCGCGCATGCCTTTGGGCAGCACTGCGGCCATGAAGCCGGAGCCCTTCGCCATCACGACGAACGGGTCGCGGATTGGATCGCCGGCGAGCATCGACACACGCACTATAGAGCCGGTGAAGTCGCTGATCGCGTTCGGCCGCTCGGCCTTTTTGACAAAGCTCGGATTTGCCGCTTCAGCCGGCCAGGTTTGCCAGCCGATATCCTTGTTCTCGATGACGTGACCGCGGTCGAGATCGGCCTTGGCGACCAGCACTTCAACCGTTTCCAGCTGTACGACCGGCGCGGGCGCGGCGGGCGGGGGCGGCGCTTTGCCACCGGCGGCCAAATACGCGGCAATGCCGCCGGCGGCGACGGCGACACCGAGTACGACGAGGCGCGCGGCTTTCATGACGCTAGAATTCCCACGAGATGCCAGGACCAAAAGTGGGCATCATCGCCGGATATCAGCAGCTAAACGTCAAAGCATGGTTAATAAGGCGTATCCAAACCGCGTTAATCTTGCGTTGATACACCCTGGACACAGGGGTCAGAGGCCGAGCGCGGTCATCCACTCGGTTTGGGGATAAATCACCAGCGCAGCCGCAGCGAGCGCAATCCCATAAGGAACTCCACCGCCGTGGCGGTGCAGCCGCTCCGCCCATTCCCGCCCCGCCAGGACGTGCGGCATCGGCAAGCTGCGGAACTGGACGATCGCCAGCGTCAGCGCGCCGCCGAGGATCGAGGCATAGACGAGGTAGTCGAAGAGGTGCCCGAAACCCAGCCACAGCGCGGTTGCCGCCGCCAGTTTGGCGTCGCCGCCACCGATCCATCCAAAGGCAAAACAGAAGAATGCGACCGCAAGCACCGCCCCGGCCGCACCAAAATGCGACGCGATATCGGCACCGCTCAAGCCGCAGAGCATGGCGAGAATGAGAAAGCCGCCGACAAGAACCAGGGATACGCGGTTGGCGATCGTCATTGTCAAAAGATCGCTCGACGCCGCGAACGCCATCATGGCCGGGAATAGTGTCAATCCGATCGCTTCGGTAAGCATGGCACACCGCCACTCGACGTCACATCATCTGCCCGATTACGACAGGCGGGTTGAGACTGGGTTAGCAAACGACACGACAGCAGCACGCCGCCAAAAAGCGAAAAGGCCCCGGCGGTGACCGGAGCCCTCTCGTAGCATTGCAGAAGAACGACGCTTATTTGAGGGCGCTGGAGACGCTGCTGAACGTCGATTTCAGGTTACTGCCGAGGCCCTGAACAACGGCGATAATCGCAACCGAGATGCCGGCGGCGATGAGACCGTATTCAATGGCCGTCGCGCCCGACTCGTCCTTCACGAAACGCGAAAAAAGGGTCTTCATGAGTTGGCTCCTAAGGGTCCACACGTGGCTGTCTGAGCTGACCCAACGGGTTTTTGACGACCGTTTGGATCGTGCCTGACGGTATCGAGCAGAAATTTCGAGGGGGTTAAATCAATCGATGAAACCCGTGAGCAATCGAGCTTTCTGCGATGTAGTTAACACCACATTGCAACGCGGCCTGCGCAGCGGATTAGCGGGTTCGATCACCTGGTCTCGCCACGCTGTTTGGCTTTTACGATCTATACACCAAACGCCACCGCCGAATGATCGCATCGGCGAACGGCGCGGGAGAAGACATAGCAAAGAAAATATTCGTGCGCGTAAGCGTGCATCATACAACTTGCATCAAATTCGCATCAGGACATCGCCGTGCGCAATGCTGATCGGCTGGAAATTCACGGCGTCTTAATGCCGATCGCCGATATCAAAACAGCGTCCGCGCGCCGCAAACCGGATCGCCTGCAGGCATACAATGAAGCAAGAACTGCTCTCCGTCGTCTTCAGCTTTGGACAGACCTTCACGAGGGGGCTGCCGATCTCGCTGGCGCTGGCCGCAGTATTCACCGTTTTGACCTCGTTCTGGGCCTGCAACCCCGGTCAGGCCTGGTGGCGAAAGCGCGATCTCGTCACCGACCTGTGCTACTGGTTCTTCATCCCGGTCATTACCCGCTATTTGCGCATCGGCATGCTCATTGTCGGCGCAGCACTGTTGTTCCGGATCACAACGGCGGAAGGACTGATCGCCTTTTATGATCACGGCCATGGGCCGCTCTCCGCCTTGCCGCTGTGGGCCCAAATGATCATCTTCCTGATCGGCGAAGATTTCCTCCTCTATTGGACGCACCGCCTCTTCCACGGCCAACGCATGTGGCGGTACCACGCCGTGCACCACTCATCCGAAGAACTGGAATGGGTTTCGGCCGCACGCTTTCATCCGGTAAATCTGTTTCTTGGCAGCGTAGCAGCCGATGTCGTTATGCTGCTGATCGGTATTTCGCCCGATGCGCTGGTCGCGCTGGCGCCATTCACCATCGCGCACTCCGCCTTTGTACACGCCAACCTGAACTGGACGCTCGGCCCGTTTAGATACGTGATTGCCGGTCCGGTGTTTCACCGCTGGCACCACACCGCGGCCGACCGCGGCGGCGAAAAGAATTTCGCGGCGACGTTTCCGATTTTGGACGTCATCTTCGGCACTTTCTACATGCCGGCCGGCGAATTGCCCGACAATTACGGCATCGACGAGCGGAACTATCCGAAAACCTTCCAGAGCCAGCTCGTGCATCCCTTCACGCACTACTAGCCGGCCGCGCTACGCCGTCTGGTTCGGTTGCCTCAAATCACGGTTAAGCAAGCGTCACCACGGCACCGGGCCGGCGCCGCCAGCCTGCCGATTTGCACTTCATTCATGAATTTGCAGTCAAGTGGATGGGCCGGTTTACGGCCTGTTGGTTGTCGAATCCGCGTAGCGTTTCGGAGAGTATCGATGACGGCGTTGTGCGTGCGCGGCCGAACGGCCCAAAGCGCGCTGCATTGGCTCTCGGCAGCCCTCGTTCTCGTCGCGGTCGGGTCGCAAGCCCTCGCCGACGAGGCGAACATCAAGGCATTGCCCGCTCCGATGCCCCCCTCCTCCGCGCCGATCGTCGTTGCCGTCGATCAGGCTACCGTCATGAAGCTTCCCGAGCGCGCGACAACCGTCGTGATCGGCAACCCGCTCATCGCGGACCTCACGATCCAGCCGGGCGGCATCGCCATCGTCACGGGCAAGGGCTTTGGCGCGACGAACGTCATCGTCATGGACCGCGGCGGCGCCGTGCTGTCGGAGAAACTCATCGAGGTGAAAGGCCCGAACGAGCCGGTCGTCGTTGTGTATCGCGGCCTCTCGCGCCAGACCTATAGCTGCACGCCGGAATGCTCGCCACGGATCACGCTGGGTGACACCAGCAAAGACGACATGGACAAGGATTCGGGCTTGCCGTCGGATTATTTCGGCAAGACGCTCAACCAGACCATTACCCGCAACAACCAGGCCATGGCGATCGGCGGCTCTCATTAGAGCACGATCGCCGCGACGCCGCGGCAGGCAGGGTTAGCGGGGACTTAACCTAAGCCCCGCCCTTCACACCAGCGCTGCAATGAATCGCCAACAGGGACTTGATATGGCTCGACCGTGAGGGCTCGCGCAACCGCGCGAAGTTCATTTATTGAGGGCGCCATGAATCACGGGCCGACACTCGATCTGCTCGCGTTTCTGCGGTTCAAGTTGACAGCCGCGGCACGCGTCTTTCAAGCAAGCTCTTCCACAACGATCATCTCCCCGCTCGTTCGCCGCTTCGTCAGGCAAAGTAAGGCGACGGCCATCATGGAATTCGGCCTGCTCGCCGCGCCTGTCGTGACTGGCCTCTTTGCCATTCTGCAAACCTCGCTGGTCTTCTTTGCCGGCCAGACGCTCGAGACCGCGGCGGCCAGTTCGGCGCGGCTGATCATGACCGGCCAGGCGCAGATCAGCGGCTGGACCCCATCTGAATTCAAACAGCAGGTCTGCGATCAGATCCACGGCATCTTCAATTGCACCACCGGCGTCTATGTCGATGTCGAGACCTATTCGTCGTTTGCGGCGGTCAATCTCGGCATGCCGGTCACGGGCGGCGCCTTCAATTCATCGTCGCTCGGCTATAACCCAGGCGGACCGGGCGATATCGTCGTATTGCGCCTGTATTACCAGTATCCCGTCTTCGTCAATTTGCTTGGCTTTAATTTGAGCAACGTCAACGGCGGCTATGACCTGCTCGCCGCCACCGCGGTCTTCAGGAACGAACCCTACGCATCATCGTCATCGTCGTCATCGTGAGGAGGAGCGCAATGAACTTCTCATCCAGCATTGCCAGAGCCGCCAAATGCCTCGCGCTTTTCCTCCGCGATCGCCGTGGCGTCTCGGCGGTGGAATTCGCGATTCTCCTGCCGGTCATGGTGACGCTCTATCTCGGCAGCGTCGAAGCCTCTCAAGGCCTCGCCACAAACCGCAAGGTGACATTGACGGCGCACGCGCTGGCCGATCTCGCGACGCAGTACACCGACATCACCAATGCCGATATGACGAATATCCTCAACGCGGGGTCTGCGATCATCGTGCCCTATTCGGCCAGCACGCTGCAGGAAGTCGTGTCGGAACTCTCAATTGATTCCCAGGGCCAGGCGACCGTGGTCTGGAGCGACACGCGCAACGGCACGATGCGCGCAGTCGGTCAGATCGTGAATGTTCCGACGTCGCTTGCCGTGCCCAATACCTATCTGGTGCTCGCCGAGGTCCAATACGGTTACGACCCGGTGTACGGCTACGTCATGACAGGCACGATGACGCTAAATGATCAGAGCTTTATGCATCCGCGGCAATCAGCATCGATCGCGCGCACGGCGTCGTAAGATGTCTTTCAAGCCACGATCATGCGCTATGGAATTGGCAGCGCCGTCGTCGATTTGATTCTTTCCATGGCGAAACGCGAGGTAACGTTCTTCAGCGGCACCGTGGCGATCAGCCGCTTGTAGAAGGCGTCGTAGCCGGCGATGTCGGGTACAACGACGCGCAGCATATAGTCGACGTCGCCCGCCATCCGATAAAACTCCATCACCTCCGGCATGGCGGTAACGGTCTTGGCGAACCGGTCGAGCCATTCTTGGGAATGGTCACCGGTTTCTACCGAGACAAAGACGCTGATGCCGAGCCCGATGCGATCCTGGTCCACCAAGGCGACGCGCCTAAGGATAACGCCGTCGGCTTCGAGCCTCTGAATACGCTTCCAGCACGGCGTCGAAGATAGCCCGACCCGGGCACCGATCTCAGCAACCGAAAGCGCGGCATTCTCTTGCAAAACAGCAAGGATTTTCCTGTCTATCGCGTCCATAGGCGTTATTTTTCCAATACAGCCAGACAACGACTATTTATATAGAAAATTATTCTAGATCAAGCCGGAGGGATTTCTCGTTTTGACCGTCCCAACGGGAGCGCCGGAAGAAACCGCCCCGAAAGCAATATTTTGGGCCAGCAAAGCCTCGACTTCGGGCCGGGTGGGGGCGCCCGCCGAACCGCCGAGCCGGCTGCACTTGATGCCGGCGACGGCTGCGCCGAAGCGCATCGCATCGATTTCACCCCGGCCTTCGGCCAGCGCCAGCACAAACCCGCCATGAAAAGCGTCACCAGCGCCGAGCGTATCGATGGCGGTAACCTTGAAGACCGGGAGACGGCAGACCGCTCCCCGGTCGAGATAGAGGATATCGTCCGGCCCATTGCTGACGGCCAGAAAAGCGTCTGTCTTGTGCGCGATGCGCTGTAAGCCCTCACCAAGGTCGGAAACGCCCGTCGTCTCACGCAGGCATTCACCGGAGAAGATGACATGCGAAACAATCCCGAACAGCGGATCGTCCTCGATCGTCGGCCTGTCGCCATCGAGCACGACCGGTAAGTTACGGCGGCGTGCCGCTTCGCAGATCGGCTGCACAAAATCCGGATAACGGTTGTCAGCCAGAACGGCGTCGGCCCCGGCGATGATCGCGTCGGGATCGACCGGCCTGGTGGTGGCTATGCGCTCGTCACGATAAGTCACGATAGTGCGGTCGCCCCGCGCATTCATGACGATCGCCGACAATGCCGTTGCCAGGCCGTCGACACGCTGACACGACGAGCAATCGATCTGTTCGCGGGCCAGCGCCTTGAGCACGCGATCGCCATTGTCGTCTTCGCCGGCGGGACCGCCCATCGGGCCCGCGAGCGCCGCGCGGCCACCGAGGCGCGCGATCGCCACCGCCGCATTTGCAGCACAGCCGCCGTTGACGACGAAGAAACCTTGCGCCTGGACCTTGCCGTCGGACTTCGGAAACTCTTCGACGCGAAACACTTCGTCGAGCACGATGATACCGGTGCACAGGATACGCGGCGGCGCACCGTCTTGGCGGACCGCGCGTGGACGATCAGCCGAGGACATCGGCGCCGTCCTCGACGAAGTCCCGGATGATGTGATGCGCGATCGCGATCGGAGGCGGCGTCGTCAGGCCTTGCGGATGCTGCCGCTTGAGCATCGACGCCAGTTCCTCGCGGTCGAACCAGCGCGCATCTTCCAGTTCTTCGCGATCGACGACGATCGTCTCCGACAGCGCTTCGGCGTGACACCCGATCATGATCGAAGACGGGAACGGCCACGGCTGCGACGCGAAATAGCGCACGTGGCCGCAGGCGATGCCCACTTCCTCGATCACCTCGCGCCGCACCGCCTCCTCAATCGTCTCGCCCGGTTCGGCAAAACCGGCGAGACACGACCACATGGTCGGGACGAAACGGCGTGAGCGCCCAAGCACGGCGCGCTCGCCCGCGATGACGAGCATGATCACCACCGGATCCGTGCGCGGGAAATGTTGGATCTTGCACGACGGACAATCGCGCCGCCAGCCGGCCTGCACAACGTCAGTCGGCGAACCGCAATTTGGGCAGAAGCGGTGCCGCGCATGCCAACCGAGAAGCGCTTTCGCTTCGGCAAGCGGCGGCAGGTGATCCTCGCTGACGAGGCCCTGCACCGCGATCGAACGCAGATCGGTGATTTTCAGGTCACTGCGCGCCTTGAGGGTTTCGGCCGCTTGCGGCTCGCCAGCGAACCCGTAACGCGGCGCACCGTCCGATGTGCCGAGGAATATAGTTTCGTGGCCCGCGATGAGATCGTGGGCTTCGGTACGCGAGAATAGCGGATTGAATTTATCGCCATTGGTTTTCAGGAGTACGAGTTCGCCGGCGACGATGTAGACCCCGGCTTGGGGATGCACGGCGAATTTCTTGAGCGCCGCTTCGTCACTACGGCACATGGCCATGCGGTCGATCGCACTCGCGATATAGCCGAGCCGTGGCTGCTGACCGAGATCGGGGCGGGGGGGCACGGCGATCAGGTGCGATCGAAGGAATGCGGCATCACGCGGCCGTTTCGCGGTGCGACCGCGGATGGAAGAAAGTCACGCAAAACTTCGGCTGGTCGAGGCTGACATCGACGGCGGCGACACGGAAGATGGCGATACCGAAGATCATGGGCTGCTCCTCTGCCCGCTCCCGGGCATCTGCCTGTAAAGCGCTTCTTGCGTATTATTCGCCCGAATTGAAGCCGCGCTGCCGCGCAAGGTCAAGGCGCGGACGCCCAAGCGTCCGCGCCTTTCGACCCGATATCCAATCAAACGTCAGTAGAAAACACCGTAAGCCACGTCGATAACCTGGCCGGTGCTCACGTCGACCAGAAGCAGGTCCGGTCCATAGCGCACCCATTGGGCGCCGGGCGGCGGCGGCTCCAATCCGAGCGCAGCCCACTCGGGATACCAATAGTCCCGCACCAGGAAGAGCGGCGGCAGTGCCGCACCGACGGCCCAGCGCCGGTAGGCCCAGCCATTCGGATAGATGAAGGGATTGATATGAACCCGATTGATCGTATGGCCGCGATAGGAGAACTGCGCGCCGGGCGGACCGCCGGAATGCACGAACGCGCCAGACGGCCCGTGCGGCACAAAAGCCGGCCTTGCACCCGGTGGCGGACCATGCGGGGCAATAAATGGCCGAGCAGCCGGTGCCGGATGCGGCGGGCCACCGGGATGCGGGGGACCACCCTGATGATGTTCCTCCTCGTGCTGCGCGATGGCCAATGTTGGTGTGAGAAGCGCGAACATCGCGGCGACGGCAAGCGCACGGATCATCGGTAATTCCTCTTTCTTCGATTCGGAAAATCGCAATGACGCTATCAAAGCGCCCGGCAGGATGGTACCGGCAAATATCGTGATTTGCGCAATTCGCACGCCAAGCATTTTCAAATCGGACGCACTGTCGCCGCAATCGAAAAGACGCCGCCACATATTCCGGTGCGCCGGCGACGGCAAATCGAGGCGGCCTGCGCTCCCGCACATCGAGGAAGGATGTTAAGCTCCGCGGATAACGGGGAGGAGCCCAGATGCCACGCGCGCCACGCATTGTCATAATCGGCGGCGGCATCGGCGGGCTCGCCGCGGCACTCGCGCTGGAGCAACGCGGCGCCGAAGTGATCGTCACCGAGCAATTATCGCAATTAAGCGAGATCGGCGCCGGCCTCAACCTCACGCCGAACGCGATCAAGGCGTTCCGCGCACTCGGCCTTGAGGACAGGATAAACGCTATCGGCGCGGGATCGGAATTTCTGGTCATCCGTTCCTGGAAGAACGGCCGCTACATTTCGCGTGTGCGGCGCGGCGATCTTCGCGAGAAATTTGGCGCACCCAATCTTACCGTACATCGCGCCGACTTGCTCTCGATTTTGGCAAATGCACTCAAAGCCACGGATATTCGCCTCGGCAAGCGCTGCGTCGCGGTCGAGGCCAGGAAAGATTCCGCGGTGGCACGCTTCGCCGATGACAGCGAGATCGAAGCCGATATCATCGTCGGCGCCGACGGCATTCATTCGGCAGTACGCCGAAGCTTGTTTGGCGCGGACGTGCCGCGTTTCACCGGCTGCATCTGCTGGCGCGGCATGGCGCCGGCCGAGGCCGTGCCGCATGACATCAACACGACCGACGGAACAATGTGGATGGGCCCCCACGGCCACGTCGTGCATTACCCTGTGCGCCGCGGCGAACTCATCAACATCGTCGCGCATTTCGATAGCGACGCCTGGACGGAGGAATCGTGGACACGCGAATGCGATGTGGCGGAGCCGGTCACGGCCTATGCCGGCTGGCATTCCGCCCTTACCCGCCTCTTTCCATGCAGCACCCGGTGGTACAAATGGGCGCTTTACGATCGCGATCCACTGGAAAAATGGAGCAAGGGCCGCGTGACGCTTCTTGGCGACAGCGCACATGCAATGCTGCCTTATCTCGGTCAAGGCGCAGCGATGGCGATCGAAGACGGTTGCGTGCTCGCCGCCACAATAGTGCGGCAGGCCGGCGACCTCGACGCGGCGCTTCTCACCTATGAGCAGTTGCGCGCACCGCGGACAAAGGCCGCGGTTCTCGGCTCACGCGCCCGCGCCAGGGAAAACCATCTCACGTCGCGCTTCGCACAATTCAAACGCAATGTCGTCTTTGCCTTGCGCGAGCGTTTCGGCAGCGACAGCACCGCATTTCAGGCGGCGTGGCTCTACGAATACGACGTCGGCCGGCAAATGCAGTGACGCGGCGCGACGGCACGCGCGATCATGCGGGCAGGCCGAGCCTGCGCCGGATGGCATCGACAAAGCGCGCCATCTCACCCTGATCTCGGGCGCGTCCCGCAGTGGCGCCCCAAACCGGCTTGGGCCAGAGCGGATCGTCTTTGCGCCGCGCAACGATGTGAATGTGAAGCTGCGGTACGACGTTGCCGATCGCAGCAACATTCAGTCTGTCGCATCCGGTCTCCGCCTTGAGCGCAAGCGATACGCGTGAGATCTCTCCGATCAATGCCGCCTGCTCGAGGCCGAGATCGGTGAGTTCGCTCGCTGCCACCCGCCGGGGCACAAGAATGAGCCAGGGAAAATCGGCATCGTTCATGACCAGAAGCCGCGACAGCGCAAGGTCGCCGACCGGAACGGTATCGGCGTTGAGCTGAGGGTGAAGGGACCACCCGGCCTCTGACATTGCCGCCTCCGCCTGATTACCGCACACCTAGCATGGCGACCGCCCGGTTGGCTTGCTTTCCCGGCTGCTGCGGCCGATATAGAGGCCGGGAGGTTGGCGGTGGACGAGCCACTCGCCAACCGGGTCAGGTCCGGAAGGAAGCAGCCCTAACGAGCGCGGTTCGGGTCGCTTGTCAGCCTCCCACCTCACACCGCTGATGTGACCCGCATTGAGCGCAGCGAAATGCGGGGACAACCGACCCGCTCATACGCCGACCCGGATTTCGCTCCGCTCGATCCGGGCTATTTTGGTCCGGGATGAACGACGCGATAACACCATCCGCCTCCTACCGCGTTCTGGCGCGCAAATACCGGCCGGCGACCTTTGACGACCTGATCGGTCAGGACGCCATGGTGCGCACGATCTCGAACGCATTCCAGACCGGCCGCATTCCGCAGGCGTGGATCCTCACCGGCGTACGCGGGGTCGGCAAAACGACAACGGCGCGCATTCTGGCGCGTGCGCTCAATTACGAACTGCCCGACGGCTCGGTCACCGGGCCGAGCATAAAGATGCCGGCGCTCGGTGTGCATTGCGAAGCCATTATGGAAAGCCGGCATCTCGATGTCATCGAGATGGATGCCGCCTCGCATAACGGCGTCGACGACGTGCGCCAGATTAATGACGCCATCCGCTACGCACCGGTGTCGGCGCGCTACAAGGTCTATATCCTCGACGAAGTGCACATGCTGTCGGGCGCGGCCTTCAACGCGCTCCTGAAGACGCTTGAGGAGCCCCCGCCGCACGCCAAGTTCATCTTCGCCACAACTGAAATCCGCAAAGTTCCGATCACCGTGCTGTCGCGCTGCCAGCGTTTCGATTTACGCCGGGTCGATGCCGCATTGCTGGTGAAACATCTGCAAAATATCGCCGGCAGGGAAGCCATCGAGGCCGAGCCCGAGGCGCTGGCGCTGATCGCGCGCGCCGCCGAAGGCTCGGTGCGCGATTCGCTTTCCCTGTTCGATCAGGCCATCGCACACGCCGCAGGCCCGGTACGCGCCGAGGATGTGCGCGGCATGCTCGGTCTCGCCGACCGCACCAGGGTGATCGACCTGTTCGAAGCGCTGATGCGAGCCGATATCGCCACGGCATTGAAGGAATTGCGCGACCAGTACGATTCCGGAGCCGATCCCGCCATGGTGCTGGGTGACCTCGCCGAGTTCACTCATTTCGTCACACGCGTGAAAATCGTGCCGACGCTTGCCGACGACGTATCGCTGACCGAAGCCGAGCGGACGCGCGGACGCGCCTTTGCCACGAAGCTGTCGATGCGGGTACTCGCCCGGACCTGGCAGATGCTGCTCAAGGGCATCGGCGAGGTCGAAGCTGCGGGCCGGCCCATCGACGCGGCCGAGATGGTGCTTGTCCGCATCGCCTATGCCGCCGACCTGCCGACACCCGACGAGGTGATCCGCTCGATCGATACGAGCGGCAATGGCGCGGCGACATCACCCTCCCCCCAAAAGCGTCCGGAGCAGACGCGAACGGACATGCCTGCGCGTTCGGAGCTTCTGCCGCGCGGAGGACGCGGTCCGCTTGCTTCCGCGGTAGCGCCGTCACCCGCATCCGCGGCCCCGATGGACAATCCGGTGGCGCGCGGCAGCGATATACGCGCGATAAAAAGCTTTGAGGATTTGATCGCGCTTGCAGGCGAGAAACGCGACCTTGCAATCAAGAGCGCGCTTGAGCGCGACGTGCGGCTCGTTCGGTTCGAGGATGGCAAACTCGAACTCGCGCTGGAAGACAGTGCGCGCAAGACATTGGTCGGCGAACTTTCCAAGAAGCTTTCTGACTGGACCGGCCGCCGCTGGATGGTCGCCGTCTCCGCCGAACCGGGAATGCCGTCGCTCCGCGACCAGGCGGAGACGCGCAAAGCCGAACTCAAGGACAATGTGCGCAGCGATCCTTTGGTCCAGGCGGTGCTTCAGCGCTTTCCCGGCGCCGAGATCGTCGATGTCCGCGCGCCCGGCGGAAACGGGCCTGCCGGCACCGAAGACTTACCGGATGCTTCTTTGAATGAAGGCGACCCCGATGCCTGATTTTCTCGGCCTGATGAAGCAAGCGACCGAACTCAAGTCGAAAATGGAGGCGATGCAGGCCGAACTCGACCGTCTCGAGGTCGAGGGCGCAGCCGGCGGCGGCCTTGTCACCGTGAAATTGTCCGGCAAGAGCGATCTGCGCAGCACGCAAATCGACGATTCGCTGCTCAAGCCCGACCAGAAGGAAATCCTCGAAGATCTCATTGTCGCTGCACACGCCGACGCGCGGCGCAAACTCGAAGCCATGCTCCAAGAGAAAATGCAGTCGCTCACCGGCGGCATGCCGCTACCGCCAGGCCTGAAGCTTTTTTGATGCCCGCTGTCGCCGCCGGCCCCGAAATCGAACGTCTGATCCAGTTGCTCGCCCGCCTGCCTGGACTCGGTCCGCGCTCGGCGCGACGTGCGGCGCTCTTCCTGATCAAGAAGCGCGAACTTGTCATGGCGCCGCTCGCCGCAGCGCTGCAAACCGCGATCGAGAAGATCGAAGTTTGCCGCACCTGCGGCAATATCGACACGCAGAACCCCTGCACCGTCTGCACCGATCCCAGGCGCGACGCCACGGTCATCGTCGTGGTGGCCGACGTTGCCGATCTATGGGCGCTGGAGCGGGCGCATGCCATCAATGCGCGCTATCACGTGCTCGGCGGCACGCTGTCGCCGCTCGACGGCATCGGCCCGGACGATCTAACGATTGACGCGCTGGTCAAACGGGCAAGCGAGCCTGCGGTTAAGGAGGTCATTGTTGCGCTTAGCGCGACCGTCGACGGCCAAAGCACCGCCCACTACATCACCGACCTCCTGCATGACGCCAATGTTCAGGTGACCCGCCTCGCCCATGGCGTCCCGGTTGGCGGCGAACTCGACTATCTCGATGAAGGCACGCTCGCCGCGGCCATACGCAGCCGAACCCCGTTCTAGTTCACGACTTCGGCACAAGGCTGCCTGCAATTTAGCCAGGGAACGCCCGCTAACCGACCACGAGCGGCGGTTTTCGCGCGGCCTGATTGGCGTGGCTCCCGAATCATCCGGGAATCGCCGCAGACCCCTCTCACCCGCCACTTGGCACGCCACGTGCATGGTAGATGTCGGCAATCTCGGTCTCACTTACCGTGAAAAATTGAGGTTGCTGGAGCCCCGGCATTCCCGGCACCGGGGCTCTTTTTTTGCGCCTTGTCATGGCCGCCAAAGGCGGGGCATGACAGGCCATGACCGACGATATTCCGTTCAATAAGACCTTCGACTTTTTACCGGACCAGGTGGCAGAGGTCGTACCCGGCGTGCGGGCCATGCCTGCAAACAATCCCGGCCCGTTCACCTTCAAGGGCACGATGAGTTACATCGTCGGCCGGGGCAAAGTCGCCATCATCGATCCCGGTCCGGACGACGATGCCCATATTGCGGCGCTTCTCGACGCCGTGCGCGGCGAAACCGTCACGCATATTTTCGTCACCCATACCCATCGCGATCATTCGCCTGCGGTACCGAAGGTCAAGGCAGCGACCGGCGCCAAAGTATTCGCGGAGGGCCCACACAAGCTCGCGCGGCCTCTCCATATCGGAGAAACCCGCAGGCTCGATGCATCGGCCGACATGGATTTTCGTCCCGACATCGCGCTCCCTGACGGCGAAATCGTCAGCGGGGACGGCTGGACGCTGGAAGCGGTGACGACGCCCGGCCACACCGCCAACCACATGGCTTTCGCGTTCAAGGAGGCCGATCTGCTGTTCGCCGGCGATCATGTCATGGGATGGTCAACCACGATCGTGGCGCCGCCCGACGGAGCCATGAGCGATTACATGGCATCGCTGCAAAAGCTGGCGCGGCGAAGCGAGCCGCTCTACCTCAGCGGCCACGGCGCGCCGATTCACGACGCGCCGCGCTATGCGCAGTTTTTGATTCGTCACCGCCAGGGCCGCGAGGCTTCGATCCTGCATCGGCTCGGCAAAGGCGCGGCCGACATTCCGACGATCGTCAAGGCGGTCTATATCGGCCTCGATCCGCGCCTCGCCGGCGCGGCTGCTCTCTCAGTTCTGGCGCATCTCGAAGACATGGTCATGCGCGGCGCTGTCCTGACCGACGGACCGCCGTCGATCGCCGGCACCTATCGCTTGGCCTGACTGCCTTTGGCTGCCGGCGGAGCCGGCGGCGCCTTCTTCACTGGCGGCGGCAAGGCGAGGACATCGTCGATATCGTCGATAAGATTGCGCACGCGCTTGGCATTGGTGCCGAGATCGTGGCGGCCGTAACGCGAGGCCGATCTCACATCGATGCGAGCGCCATCGGTTGTCGCGCGCACCCGCACCACGACGTCATCGCGGAAGCCGAGAATGGGCGTACGCGCCACCGCCTCGATTATGCCGTCGCGCGCGGCCGCGCCTTGCGACGTGCGCGTATCGATAATGCGCGGCAGCGGCCCTTGCGGCGGGCGGGCATCGACGACACGCCACTTGCGCTTGGTAATGACCTTCATCGCGGCGTCGTAAGCCTCCTGCGGCGTCGAGTTGGTGTCGTCGGGTTCGATATCGGAATAAGCCGCGTGCTGCTGCTCCGCGGTGTAAAGGCCCGCATAGGTGATCGGATTGGCGTCGCGGGGACGCAAGCGCGCGATGGCGTCAAATTGCGGTGGATCGATCGGATCGGTCGTAATGTCGTAGATCGCCGGCAGCCGGGAGGCCTTGATGCCGAGATAAAGCGGATAGGCAATAAGCGCAAAACCGATGAACAGGGCTGTGGCCGCCTGACGTCCGCCGCCAACCCCCTCCCGCCAGATAACGACGCCTGCGCCGAGGGCAACAAGGATCGCGACGCAGGCCAGCACCAGGGCGCCGGCCAGCGTCGACAGCGCCGGGACGATATCGAGCGCGCCCGAGCGCACGAGGATCACCGCGATAAGGGTCGCCACCAGCGAGAACAGCACGATACGGCGCGCCCAGACGGCGAGCCGTGAAACCGGCTGTTCGGTGTGACTGCGACGTCGCATCTTTTCGCGCTCGTTTCGTTGCCCGGACGCTATTTGCGGCCGCTGTCCGTGGGCGGCAAGGGGGCGCATATTTGCTTGAGTGCGCCCCATTCGGCAACAGACAGGAGCGGTTCCCGCGCCCCCGTGACCGTAACGGCGTTAATTGCGGCAATCCGCTCCCTCGTTTCGGGGTGATCGAGCAAAAGCTTCATGCCCTGATCCTTGTTCTCGACGATGCGGGCAAGAATAGCACCCAGCGCGTGTGGATCGCCGCCCGCCTCCTGCATCAGACCGACGCTATAGGCGTCGGCGGAGGATTCAACGCGGCGCGAATAGGACGATTTCAGGATGGTCCGGGCGGCAATGACGACAGCGCCGCCGCCGACGAAGTCGCCGAGCATCATGCCGAACAGGAATGAAAGACCGGCCGTTTGCAGCACCGTTCGCGTGCCGTCGCGGTGGGCGACGTGTCCGATTTCGTGGGCGAGCACGCCGGCCAATTCGTCTGGTGTCTGCGCCTCGGCGATAAGCCCGATGTCGACGTAGATGTGGCCGCCGGGCAATGCCACAGCATTGGGCTCGGCGCGACGTACGACTTCGACGCGAAGCGAAACCGGCAGCGCGGCGGCGGCTTCGAGTTTGCCAACGAGCTTGTCGAGCGCGGCGCGGCCTTCCGCTTCACCTGGGCCGCCGCCGCACGCGAAAGCCGGACCGAGATGCTGGGCATCGAGCCCTGCGCGAATTTGCTTGTCCACCGCGTCGCCGAGCTTGTGTTCGATCCCAAGCGGGATGAACGGAATGATGCGGCTCGCAAGCGCCGGCAGACCGAATACCGCCGTAACCATGAGCGATGCACCCGCTGCAATACTCAATCCGACGACCTTACGCCGCAGCCTCCGGTCGGCAACGCCTCCCCGATCCAGCGTATCAGCGCGATCCTCGATGGCCGTAATGAGCGCAGCATCGCGGATTTCCAGCCGCGCCAGCAGCGTTTCGCTGCATCGCCCGAGGCGAAGCACGCCCTCGGGCGCCGACATTCGCCGCAGATCGGCATAAGCCCATTCGTCAAGCTGATGGTCGGAGTTCTGGCCGCGGCCGCTCCGGATCGACAGGCCGGCCATGCCTGCTTCAACCACGACGTCATTGCGCGCGCTGCAGGTGCCGTCGAAATAGACGGCAGGACCGCG
Organism: uncultured Alphaproteobacteria bacterium; assembly: GCA_963808205.1. Lineage (GTDB taxonomy): Bacteria > Pseudomonadota > Alphaproteobacteria > Rhizobiales > Xanthobacteraceae > BOG-931. The sequence goes on along the minus strand of CAWEER010000002.1, from coordinate 380,832 downwards.
TGGTAATGACACACTGTCGTTCGTCATGTGGGCCTAGATGCCTCCGACGTGGAGCGCATCGGCAAGGCCTTCGCCAAGTGCGGAACTCGGCGTTCCGGTCGCACGCACCGAATCCAGCGCATCCGCACCGGAAAGTTCTGCAGATTGCGCACCCAACCGCCACATCGAAAATGTGACCACGACTTGATGAATGGTCGACGCGCCCAACACGATCACGACATATACCGCGAGTGTGATCACGCTCGCGAAAAGCTCCGCCATCATGGAATCGTGTCTCGATCCGACGAGCGCACTGCCAAGAACAATACACGCCGTGCCGACGATACCTACCAGCAGCGCAAAGGGCACAATGTAAAGGATGAAGCGCAGATAGACCCGATAGACTTGCGCCGAAGACAAACGTGAACTGACGCTCACCGTGCCGAAACGGAGACCGGATATCCACCAGCGCAGCGTGATAGCCTGGAACAACGGATAGAGCAGCAACGCGGAGATTACGCTCAAGCCGCCGGCTGCGGTTGCGACAATGAACACGTGCAAACCAGCACTGCCGACCAGCAATGCGAGCGGATTGCTTTCATCCTCCGCCATCATGCCATTGAGCGCGTCCCAATCGACCATTGTTCCAAGCGCCAGGAAGGCAACGACGAGCGGCGCGACGATCATGAGCCAGATTGGCAGACCGCGCAGGAACAGCGCAGTGCCGGAGCCTTCGAAGCGGCCAGGCAGGTCGCCATAGCTTGTCCGGCGCATCTTGAAACGCTGCAGGCTCGCCTGCGCCCACGGATAGGCAAGCCCAAGCGTGGCGGCGACGAGCGTCCACCAGAAGAGCGCATAGAATGCGTAACGCCACGCGGAGCCGTGCTGATCGAAGCGCACACCGCGAAAAACAGTGCGGGAAAGCCGGTAGCGGCGTGCGCGGTAAAGAGCGAATTGCCCGAGCAGCACCAGGAGCAGGAAGCCTACGGCTGCGATCGACAATTCCGCGGTATCGAGCGCCAGCGCGGTGCTCGCGAGCGCGGTGTAAAGCGGCACCAGGATAGCGATGGCCAGCAGAAAGCCGCCGAGGAGTTCGGTCGGCAGCCCGGTATATTCCAGCGTTTCGCCGCCGATCTCGGTGTTCGACCACAGGAAGCGGCGCACATCGGTTGCAAACCAGAAGCGATATAGCCCCAGCGTAAGCATCAGGAGCGCCGCGCCCTTGATGCGCAGCCGCCAATAAGTTCGTTCCCCGCCGAGAAACTGCACAGCGCTCGCGGTCGGCATTGCGCTCAGGGCATCAGCCGTCGTCATGACATACCAGGCAGGCCGTCAAAATCCGTAACCCCCTCAAGCCGTTGCACGGCGCCGTGACCAATTTGAGACGGCCGAATAGCACAGCCAGCCTATTATATTAAGGCGCGGCTAGCTCGTCCTTGGACTGGAAGGAAATAATCAACTGCGCGGCAGTCCCACTCTGTGGGCCGGGCAGGCCGAAGTCGCCTTTCTGCAATAAAGATCGACGCGAAACTCAAGAACCGAACGCAACTCCAGACTACAGTCCCAGCAATCTCTTGGTGTTGCCGCCCGCCAGCGCCGCAATTGTCGCGGCATCAAAACCTTCGACCGACGCAATATGGCCGAGCGGATCGTAATCGGCCATGTCGAACGGATAGTCGGTTCCCATGACGATATGATCGACGCCGAAGGTGCGGACGAGTTCGGCGAGCTGGTTCGGCGTGAACACCACCGTGTCGAAATAGACCCGCTTGAGATAGGTCGTCGGCGGTAGCGGCAACGAGCCGTGGGAATCCGATCGCGCGCCCCAAGCATGATCGATGCGCCCCGAATAGGCGCCGAGATAGCCGCCGCCATGAACCGCGAGGATTTTCAGCTTGGGATGGCGCTCAAGCACGCCATCGAAAATCAGATAGTGCAGCGCGAGCGTCGTTTCGAGCGGATTGCCGACGACATTGTTGAAATAGAACCGGGTGAAGCGCGACGCTTCGGTGAAGCCGTTGGGATGGATCATTACCAGGACGCCGAGTTCTTCAGCCTTTTTCCAGAACGGCGCGAAGGCCGGATCCGACAATTCCTTGCCGGCGACATTGGTAAGGACCTGAACGCCGGTGAAACCGTGCTGCTTGACGCAGCGCTCTAGCTCCTTCGCCGCCTCGTTGCCATCCGGCATCGGCACCGTGCCGAAGCCCTTGAAACGGTCCGGCGCCTTCGCGCAAAACGCGGCGATACCGTCGTTGACGATCTGTGCCGACTTGACCGCGACATCGAGCGGCACCGTGTAATAACATTGCGGCGGCGGCGGCGCGATCATCTGGATGTCGATACCCATCGCATCGAGGTCGGCAAGGCGGTGCTCGTGACCGACGCGCTCGCGAATGTCCGCTTCCTGCTTCTGATTGAGCGCCTTGGTCTCGGCATTGGCGAAATGCGCGAGCGGGATAGTCGATAGATCGAGATGCGGGGCGACGAATTTCGCCGCCTCCGGCACACCGACATGTGCGTGGATGTCGATGGTAATACTCTTCGGCCGCGTCTCGCGCCCCGGCCTGCCGTGTTTGCGGGCGGCGGTCGGGCCGTATTTATTCCATTGCTCAGCCATGACAGTTCCTCGGCGTTTATTGTGTTGTGTGGGGAAAATGGCGGGATTGCAAGGCAGCCCGCGCCGGCGCGCAGGCTTGCGATTTCATAGCCACTTCAACGCTGCGGTCCGGACAAAATGAGATCGCGCTCGGCGCGGAAGACATTGCTGTAAAGGTTTGCGATCCACTGCCGCCCGCTCGACGTGACATTCAGGTAGCGGATGGCGTCCTGGATATGCGGCGACACGCTCTTCCAATAGAATTGCGGATAGAGATCGGTGAGATCGGCAGGCGAGGTATAGCCGAGCTGCTTGTTCATTCCGACTTCTTCGAACTCGTAATACAGTGCATTGGCCTTGCGTAGGTAATGCGGATCACCGAGCTGGCCGATAAGATCAGCGGCACGCACCAGCATGCCTTCTTCATTGTCCTTGTCGTCCGGTTCGTGCGGCGAGGGAAAGCGGGTGAACTCGATGGCGCGGGCAATCCTCTCGGCATCGAGAAGCTCGATCTTGGATATGCGATCCATCACAAAGAGCTTCGAGCGGTCGACGTGATGATATAAAAGCGCGGCATCCGACGAACCGCGTGGAAGTTTCGTCTTGCTGCCTTTGGCGTCGGTGATGTAGCCGTCCGCGCCGTCACCCTTGAGAATGCCGCGTACATAGCCAATGTCGTGCAGCAGGCAGGCGACGATGAGATGCGCAAAATCGTCGGGGTAGGTCGGAGTCAGGAGTGCACGCCCCTTCAAGATGTCGTAGCCGACCAGCGTCACCAGCATCGTGTGTTCGACGTTGTGATAAAGTGCGTCGCTGTTGCCGATACATTCGAGCGCCAGACGGGCCACCGATGGAACGAGCTCTGTCAGGTCCGCATGCGTCGTGCTGAACCTGCGTTTCATATGTTCGGTGAGGAAGGACCCCAAGGCCTCCGCCGCCAGTTCCGGAACGGTAATCAAGCAATTTCCCCCTCAGCCTCACTACTCCATCGTGCCGATGAGTTCCGCAATTTGCAATATCGATTGCAGCGAATATTCGCCACAAACGAAAGGCTTATCGTGCCGACAGCGAGCGACAGGGCCATGACAATTTATGTTGCGGTGAAATCGCATTGACAGCGGCTGCGTGCTAATATCGGCCGATACTGGCTTCATCGTCTAAATTCGTCTCACAAAGCTGACCGGCCGTTTGCAGAGAATTTGGCCTGCAACGGCAGGCCGGCAAGCAACTCACCCGGACCCATGCATGGCTCTGTCTGTTATTCCCTTCCCGGTGATAGATCCGGTGGCGTTCAATGTCGGACCGTTCGCCATCCGCTGGTATTCGCTCGCCTATATCGGTGCTCTTGCCGGAGGATACCTCTACGCTTACGCGCTCTTGCGCAACAAGCGGCTCTGGGGTGACACGGCCCATCTCACCCCGCCACAGCTCGGCGATCTCGTCCTCTACATGGCGCTGGCGATCGTCATTGGCGGGCGTCTGGGCGACGTGATCTTTTACGAGCCGAGTTACTACCTCGCCCACCCTCTGGAGATTGTCGAAACCTGGAATGGCGGGATGGCATTTCACGGCGGAGTGATCGCGGCGATCGTCGTGATCTGGTTCTTCTCAAGGAAAGTCCATGTTCCGGCACTTACGATCATGGACATCTGCACGGGCGTCGCGCCGATCGGAATCTTTCTCGTGCGCATCGCCAATTTCATCAAGCCCGAGCTCTGGGGACGCCCGACCAATGTGCCCTGGGCCATGATCTTTCCGGATGCGGACGAGCAGCCGCGGCATCCCAGCCAGCTCTACGAAGCATTTCTGGAAGGCCTGCTGCTCTGGCTCGTGCTCTGGCTCGTCATCCGCAGCGGTGCTTTCAAACGTCCCGGTCTCGTGACCGGAATCGCCTGTATCGGCTATGGCGCCGCGCGCATCGTTTCAGAGTTTTTCCGCGAACCGGATCCGGAGCTTGAGCGGTTGTCGCACGGACTGACCATGGGCATGGTGCTTTCTGTCCCGCTTTTGATCGGCGGCGTGGCGCTCGTCGTCTATTCGGCGCGTTGCCGTGCGCGGAGCACGAACGCAGCGTCCTAACCCGCCGGCAATGTCAAAATACACCAAGATGCAGACGCAGATCGGCGCTGTCGTCCTTGAGCGCGGCGGCGGTCGAAACCACGGCGACGCGGCCGCTGTTGAGAATGACGATATCGTCGGCAATGTCGAATACGAGTTTCGGACTCTGCTCGACCAGCACGATCGACAATCCACTCTCTTTAAGCTTGCGAATTGTCGCCATCACTTCGGCGACGATCTGGGGAGCGAGTCCCTCCGACGGCTCGTCCATCAAGAGCACGCGCGGATTGGCCATCAATGCCCGGCCGATCGACAGCATTTGCTGTTCGCCGCCGGACAGGTAGCCCGCCAATTGCCCGCGGCGCTCCGCAAGCCGCGGGAACATCGCGAACACCGTGTTTTCCGTCCACGGCGCATGGTCGCGTCCGGCGAAACCCTTATGCGCTGCGACCATGAGATTTTCGCGAACGGTGAGGCTCTTGAAGATACGGCGTCCCTGGGGCACCAGCGCGACACCCTGGGCGGAGATCGCCTCCGGCCCTTGCCGCGTCACCGGCGTGCCAAAGACTTCAACGCTGCCGGCCCGCGGCGGCAGCAAGCCGACGCTGACATTCATGCATGTCGACTTGCCGGCGCCGTTGCGGCCGAGAAGCCCCAGGAGCCTGCCCTCGCCGAGCTGGAACGACACCTTTTGTAGCACGTGGCTGTCGCCGTAGAAGGCATCGATACCGGCCAGATTAAGCGCGCTATTCGCCAAGATAGACCTCCCGCGTACGCGGATCGGCTACCACTTCGGCGCGGGTGCCTTCGACAATCACCTCTCCGAAATGCAAAAGCGTGATGCGATCGGCGAGATCGAGCGCGACATCCATATCGTGCTCAATCATCACTATCGTGACGTCGCGCGGAATGGCGAGAAGAAGCTTGCGCACATCCTGCCGCTCGTCGATCGAAAGGCCTGCAAACGGTTCGTCGAGCAACAGCACTTTCGGATTTTGGGCGAGCGCCATCGCGATTTCGACCCGGCGCCGCTCGCCGTAAGACGTTTGCGCCAGCGGCCGATCGGCAATGCCGTGAAGACCCACACGCGTGAGCGCATCGCGGCCCTGCGCGGTCAGATGCTCCTGCCGATCGAGCGCCAGAAACGGATTCCAGCGCAGCGGCGACAGGCCAAGCAACGCGAGCGTCACATTGCGCTGGATCGTGTCCTGCGCGAACAGCGTGATGATCTGATACGTCCGCGCCATGCCGAGATGCGTTCGTCTCCGGCTCGGCATCCGGGTGATATCGCGGCCGAACAGCAGCATCGAACCGCTGTCCGGCGCGAGTTCTCCGGTAATCAGATTGAACAAGGTGGTCTTGCCGGCGCCGTTCGGACCGATGATCAGCCTGCGCTCGCCCGGGTTCACTACGAGATTGACGTTCGTCGTTACGCGCAATCCGCCAAACGATTTGCACAGATTATTGATGGCGAGCGCGGTCAAGGCTTCGGTCCCGCGATTGATGGGGCTGCGGCAGGTTTCCGCCGGGTCAACGTGCGCCACGCCGAGCGCGTAAGACGCACTGCGCCGGGCACCAGTCCTTCGGGCATGAAAATGACGATGGCGACGAAGATGGCGCCCAACATGAAATTCCAGCGCGTCACATAAGCGCTCACGACGTTCTTGACGATGACGACGAGTGCCGCGCCGATCACGGGTCCGAGCAGCGTTCCGGCACCTCCGGAAATCACCATCAGCAAGCCCTCCGCGGAAGCGGTAAGCGCCAGTGCTTGCGGGCTGATGAACTCGTTGTAGTACACGAAAAGGATACCGGCCACGGACGTCAGGAGGCCCGAGAACATGAATGCCCCGAACCGGATCATCCAGACGTGATAGCCGAGGGCGTTCATTCGGCGCGGCTGGTCGCGCGTGCCGCACAGCGTAGCGCCGAACGGCGAGCGCACAAATATCGCTGAAGCTGCGAGCGTGGCAAGGAAGACAACAAGCGTCGCGTCGTAAAAGGCGCCCGCCGTGCTGAGTGAAAGACCGAAGGGCGCCGGACGCGCCGCGACACTGATGCCGTTGTCGCCATTGGTGATGCTGATCCAGCGGTAGGCCAGTCCCCAGATGATCTCACCAAGCGCCAGCGTGATCATGATGAAACTGATGCCGGTGGCGCGCAGCGCCAGGGCTGCAAAGCCGGCCGTTGCCGTGAGGCTCACGACAAGCGCGCCGGCGATCGCAATCAGATGGCCATGTCCGCCGGCAAGCAGATAGGCAACCACGTAAGCCGCAACGCCGAACAATCCGGCGTGGCCGAGCGATACCAATCCGGCATAACCGACGAGCACGTTCAGTCCCAACGCAAAGACCGCGTAGAGCAGAATCTGGCTCGCAATGTTGACGTAGTAGATTTCCTTGACCGCATAAGGCACGGCGATCAGCGCAAGGACGGCGGCGGCGATGAAAATGCAACGGGGAGTCAAGAAGCCGTTCACAGGATCTGGCCCCCGAACAGACCCTGCGGCCGCAACACCAGCACCAGCACCATCGGCAGGAACAGGACGAAATAAGCAAGCTCCGGCAGCATCGCCTGACCGAAATTATAAATGAAGCCGACGATGATGCTGCCGACGAAGGAGCCAAGCAGGCTCCCGGTACCGCCGAGAATGACGACCACCAAAGCGAGCGGCAGCATGTCCTGGTCGAGACCCGGATAGACCGACAGGATCGGGCCGCCGATGATTCCGGCAAAACCCGCCAATCCGGCGCCGAGCCCGAACACGATAGTGAACAATTGCGAGACGCGAATGCCGACGACGCGCGCCATCTGCGGATCGTCCACGCCGGCACGAATCATGGCGCCGAGCCGGGTGCGATCGAGCATCAGCCACAATCCAATGGCGAAGACGACGGCGATCAGGATCACCGCCGTCCGGTACATCGGAAACACCGCGGTGCCGGCGCGGATAAAGCCCGAAAGTCCGGGCGGCGTCGCGACCGAGATCGGATCGCCGCCCCAACCCATCAGGCAGAGATCGGCGACCATGAAGGATACGCCGAGCGTGACCAGAACTTGCGCCAATTGCTGTCCGGCCAGCCGGCGGAGCAATAGACGCTCCATCAACGCGCCGAGGACGGCAACTTCCAGTGCGGCGATCAGCGCCGCGAGCCAGAAATTGAGCGTGAAGCCGAGCGTGCCGGACAGGAATGTGGTGCCAAGATAAGCACCTACCATGAACATCGAGCCATGCGTCAGATTGGGAATCCGCATCAGCCCGAAGATCAGGGAGAATCCCGCCGACAACAGAAACAGCAGGCCGCCGAATGTCACGCTGTTGACCGTGAGAAACAGCAACTGCGCTGGATTGTGCAGCAGCGAGAACATTGTATCCGCCGCCCCTTGGCTTCCCGGCTGCTACACTTGTTTAATTGATAGACCCGTTATTACCTTAGCATTTGGTCAGCGCCGGATAATCGCGCGAGTAGACCGGATGAGCGAGGAATTCCTGTTCCGGCCAGGTCCAGAACTGACTCACGTTCTCGTAGGTTTTGATGGTCTTGTTCCAGAGCTTCAGACCGTATTTGGCGCCTTCCGTCCCCACGCGCCGGACGTAGAAGCTGCCGACCACATTGCCGAAGTGATCGAATTTGATCGGGCCGCGCGGCGTGTCGGTGAGGCTGACCGCACGCATCGCGGCTGTGAACTTGTCTTTATCGCCGGCATTGCCGCCGACAGCCTTGAGGCCGGCATCGACCACCATGCAGTTGCAATAGAGGCCGGCGGCATAGAAGCCCGGGATGACATCGTAATTCTTCATCATTCCGTCGATGAATCGCTGATTGGAGGCGCTCTCCAGATCGAGCGTGTAGGGGCAGCATGAGACCAGCCCCATCGCTTCTTCGCCAAAGCTCTTGAGCAATGCATCGTCGGCGCCCGTTTCCCCCGTAACCACCGGATATTTCAATCCGGCACTGGCATACGACTTCATGAAGCGCAGCGGATTCGATCCGGCAAAGCCCTGGCACACGCCATCGCAGTCGCCGATCTGGGCGACATAAGGCGTGTAGTCGGGTGTGACCAACGGCGGCCACAGCTTGTTGACGACGCAACCGCCGTCCTTCTCGAAGGACGCCTGAAATCCGCCCATCTGTTCGTAACCGAAAGCAAAATCTTCCGAGATGGTGATGACGCGCTTGAGCTTTAATTCCGTCGCCGCGTAGTGGCCCATCGGCTGCATTGCCTGCGATGAGGTCGCTGAAGCGCGGATGAGATAAGGATTCGGCAAACGCTGCGTGAGATTGTCAGCCGCGGCGAGGCTGAGAATCGGCACCTTCTGCTCTTTGATGTAATCGTTGATGGCCAAAAGCTCGAATGCCGCCAGCGGTCCGAGGATGACGTCGACCTTGTCGCGCTCGATGAGCTCCTGGGCCTTGGTCTTGGTGCCCGCCGGATTGCCGCCGGTATCTGCGGAAACGAAGTCGACCTTGCGGCCGCCCATCGTGTAATTCGTCTCCTTGAGGTAGGTGAGAACGCCCTGCTCCATCTGGATGCCGCCCTGGGCGAGAGGACCGGTCTTGACGGTCAGAAGCCCGAGACGAAACGGCTCCGCTTGAGCGATAGCTGGCGCCGGAAAGCGGGTCAGCGCGGCGGCAGCACCGGCGGCAGTGCCCGCCAGAAGCGAGCGGCGGCTGACTTTCCGAGACATAATTTTACGTGACATTCACATCCTCCCTCTGGCGCCATTTTTCAGTGAGGCGCAGCCTAAACCGGAGCGTTCCCCGCGCGACGGCCGACACGCCATCATGGTCGAAGGCTATCTGCCGTGTAAAGTCCGCTATTGTCGCGCTTTTTTCAACACTTCTTCAGCGGCGGATAGTCGCGTGAATAAACCGGGTGGGCGAGAAACTCCTGCTCCGGCCAGGTCCAGAACTGACTGACATTCTCGTAAGTCTTGATGACCTTGTTCCATAGTTTCAGGCCATATTTGGCGCCGTCGGTCCCGCAGCGCCTGACGTAGAAAGTGCCCACTACATTGCCCAAATGATCGAACTTGAGCGGCCCACGCGGCGTATCGGTCAGATTGACCGCGCGTAAAGCGGCGATCAGCTTTTCCTTGTCGGCGACATCCCCGCCTGTTGCCTTCAGGCCGGCGTCGACGACCTGGCAATTGATGTAGAGACCGGCGGCATAAAAACCCGGCACGGTATTGAAGTTTTTCAGCATGCCGTCGATGAAGCGGTGGTTACGCTCGGTCTCAACGTCGAGCGAATAGGCCGAGCAGGAAATCAGGCCGAGGGCCTCGTCGCCGAAACTCTTCAGCAAAGCGTCGTCACCGCCGGTCCATCCCGTGACCACCGGATATTTCAAACCCGCATCGGCATAAGCCTTCATGAAACGCAGCGGATTTGAACCGGCAAAGCCCTGGCACACGCCGTCGCAATCGGCGATCTGCGCCGTGTAAGGCGAGTAGTCGGGCGTGACCAAAGGCGGCCAGAGCTTGTTAACGACGCAACCGCCGTCCTTTTCGAACGCAGCCTGAAATCCGCCGATCTCCTCGTAACCGAAGGCGAGATCCTCGGTGATGGTCAAAACGCGCTTCAGCTTCAATTCGGTCGCGGCATAGTGGCCCATCGGATGCATGGCCTGCGACGAGGTCGCCGACGCCCGCAGGAAGTAGGGATTGGGTCTGCGCTGCGAGAGGTCGTCAGCGGCTGCAAGACTAAGCAGCGGAATTTTCTGGTCGCGAATGTAGTCGGTAATCGCGAGAAGCTCGAAGGCCGCTAGCGGGCCGAGGATAACATCGACTTTGTCGCGCTCGACAAGTTCCTGCACCTTGGTCTTGGCGCCTGCCGGAGCGCCCCCTGTATCGGCGGAAATGAAATCCACTTTGCGGCCGCCGATCGTGTAATCGGTCTCCTTCAGAAAGGTGAGGACACCCTGCTCCATCTGATTGCCGCCTTGCGCGAGCGGCCCGGTCTTCACCGTGAGAAGGCCGAGCTTGAATGGCGCGGCTTGTGCGACGGCCGGCATCGGGAATCCGCCGAAGGCGGCGGCTGTACTGGCCGCGGTTCCAGCCAAAAGAGTGCGGCGCGAAACTTTGTGCGACATGCCTTTTCGAGACATCGTGCCTTCCTCCTGAGCGTGCTGGTCCATTGCTTACGCCGCGCGTTCTCGGTCCATCTCGTTTATACAATCACTTCTTCGTCGGCGGAATGATCGGCACCAGTAAATAGGGCCGCGCCGCGGCGCCGAAATGCAGGCTGGTGACGCCCGAAAAAATCTGTGGCGGCCGGTCGCGCACGTCGTCATGCAGGAACGGCCCGCAGCCGGTCAGCTCGTTCTTGAAATTAGACAACTTGCCGCCGCTCGGCCCGGCATAGACATAGTCTTTGCCGCGTATCGTGAGTGCAATGCGGTGACCGGCAGGAACGACGATTGAGGTCGGCCAGATTTCGATGTCGAGCGCGGCCACTTCGCCCGGCTTGAGCGGCTCTTTCCTCGTATGCATGTGGTAGGGCCGGTACGGCTTTGAAAGTTTTTTGTCGAGCTGGCGATGCGATGCGCGCAGCCAGCCCTGCCCGATCGGCGCGTGCGGATCGATAGCGCCTTGAAAGACAACCTCCTTGAGGTCCGGCGAGAAGACGCGCAGCACGGCAAAGATATCGGCATCGACGGTCGACGACGAGACAAAGAGTTTTAACGCCGACGGTCCGGTGATTTCCGTCTCGCGCGCAAGCGGCGGCGTGAGAAAGGTGACGCCGTCGCCCATCGCCTCGAAGCGCATCACGGATTTCTTGGTTGCTCGCTTTGGCGTCAGCGCACTGCTGGAGGGATCGAGATAGAGCCGGGTCCATTTGGTGCGCTTGAGCGGCCATTCATTTTCGGTGCGCTCGACGAAGCGATCGACATGGCGCACCTGGATCTGCACCGGCGGTTGTTTGTTCCAACCGTTTTTCTTGCCATGCAGGAAGTAATCGAAAAACCGCAGCTGCAAATCGCGGCCGTAGTCGGTGTAAAAATGCGTCCAGTGCTCGATACCGTGCACTTCCAGCCATTTCTGCCTCGAGGCTGCGCGCACAAAACCTTCAAAATTGCCGCGCGGATGCAGTGGCTGCCCGCCCCAGTTCGCGGCGGATAAAAAAGGCACCTTCACATTCGGCCAGATTGGCGAACGGGCGCGGTGATAGTTGTCATCGAGCGGGTGCGCGACGATGTCGCCGCCGAAATTGCTGCGATTTTTCGCAAGCGCCACATCGGACAAAATCTCCGGCCCGCAAACGAGCTCGCCGTGCACGCGGCTTCGCTTGCCGCGTTCACCAGCGCCGTACTGCACGGTCTTGACCTGCATGTCGTACCAGTTTTCCCAGAACGTGCAGAGAATGCCGCCATGGTGCGTCATGTCGCGATACCAGTCGGCGGCGCCTTCCCAGATGCACATCGCGGCAAGATGCGGCGGCTCGCGGCTCGCCACATGCCACTGATTGATGCCGTAGTAGGAGATGCCGTTTAATCCCACCTTGCCGTTTGACCAGGGCTGCACGCCGGCCCATTCGATGCTGTCGTAGAAATCCTTGGTTTCGCGCGGCGAAAAGTGATCGATAAATCCCGGTGACACGCCGCAGCCGCGCGAATCGACGCGCACGCAGGCATAACGATGCGGCACCCATTTCTCCGGATCGACGACTTCCCAGCTTTGATACAGGTTGCTCGATCCGGCGGTAACGTCGGGATGCTTTTCCGCCATGCGCTGCCATGCGCTCGGATAACCGTCCTGGAAGGCGAGCCCCTTGGCGTAGGGACCATAACTCAGGATGACCGGATAGCGGCCTTCGGCAATCGGACGAAACACGTCGGCACGCAACACGAGGCCGTCGTCCATCGTGATCGGCACATCCCACTCGATGCGCATGCCGTCGCGGGTTTCGCTGCGGTGCTGATGGGTCTTGTGGTCGCCTGTTTGCGCCGCCGTGCGAGTCCCGCCTTCGAGCGATGACATATTTACCTCCCTGCCACTGTCCCCCGCCGCGGGCTGAAGTGGCAACTCAACGCTTTGCTTTTGACTTCCGTTTCACGCCCGCCATCTTTTCAAGGACCGCGCAGACGGCGGCGGTGTCCTCGGCGCCGTGGCCGCTTTTCAGCGCCTTCATGTAGATACCCTCGCTGGCGTCGAACAGCGGCGTGCGTACCCCGATCTTGCGTGCGTAACTGCCGATCACGTCCATGTCTTTCTGCCAGACATCGATCTTCATCGTGACATTGGTGTAATCGTTTTTCACCATCATCGGGCCGCGCAGCGCGAATACGCGAGACGTGCCGACGCCGGCATTGACCTGATCGTAGATAAGTTGCGGCGGCAGGCCCGCTTTCATGCCAAGCACCATCGCTTCGGCGCTCGCCACATTGTGGATGGCGACCAGAAGATTGGCCACATATTTCATGCGGCTGCCGTTGCCGAACGCGCCGAGATCGTGCAGGCCGCGCGTGAAGGCCGCGAACATCGGGCGGAGCTTCTTGATCTCGGCGGCGCCGCCCGATGCGTAAACGACGAGATCCCGCACTTTCGCTTGCGAACCGGTGCCGCTCACCGGGCAATCGAGCGTCACGTGACCGGCCTTGCGCAGCGCTTTCTCGGCGCGCGCTTTGTCCTCGATCGTGAACGTCGACATCTCGATCACAATGCGGCGCGGCACATCGGCCTTGGCAATAGCCGCGGCAGTCGAGGCAAGCGCTGCCGGCTTTGGCAGGCTGGTAATGATGGTCTTCGCCTTGCGCGCGACGTCGCCGGCATCGGCGGCAATTTCCCCGCCCAGCCGCGCCAATGCCCGCCGGCGCGCCGGATCGGTGTCGTAGCCGATGACGCGCCAGCCCGCGGAGAGCAGATTTTGCGCGAAAGCACCACCCATGATGCCGAGCCCGATAATGCCGACGGCATCTTTCTTTCCCGAAGCCATTCTCTTCCCACTCCCTTTGCAACGGGACGCGACGCTATGGCATCCACCTCCCGGCACGCAAGCGGCTTTCTCACCGCGCGCTGATCGCATATCGTCCGCGCCGGGATGGACGCGTTGTGGGAGTAGCGTATGCGGATCGGGGTCGCCGGCATCGGCAAAATGGGCGCGGCCATTGCGGCGCGGCTGATCGAAGCCGGACATGAGGTTGCAGTGTGGAATCGCACACCGGAGAAGGCCAAGGCCATCGCCGGCGCGGCCGTCGCCACAACGCCGACGGAACTGGCGCAACGCTGCGAAGCCGTCATCACCATCGTTACCGACGGGAAAGCCGTCGACGCGGTCTATAACGGGCCAGCCGCTCTGCTAGCCGGCAGCGTCAAAGGCAAGCTGTTTATCGAGATGAGCACCGTACCCCCGGCGGTAGAGGTCACTCTCGCACCAAAGGTAACGGCGAAGGGCGCCGATTTCGTCGAATGTCCGGTCGGCGGCTCAACCACGCCGGCACGACAAGGCAAGCTCTTGGGACTCATGGGCGGCGAAACGGCCGCCGCCGTTCGCGCCAGGCCAATCCTCGACGAGCTCTGCCGCAAGGTCGAACATTGCGGCCCCGTCGGTGCTGGCTCCTCGATGAAACTTGCGATCAATCTGCCGCTGATGGTCGCTTGGCAGGCCTATGGTGAAGCCTTTGCCATCGCGCGCGATGTGGGCTGGGAGCCCAAGCGGCTGCTCGAACTCTTTGTCGAAAGCAACGGCGCCAATAACGGGCTCAAGATGCGCGCCGACATGATTGTCGCCATGATGGAAGATCGCGATCCTGGCCCGACCACCTTCAACATCGCGGATGCCGTCAAGGACCTGCGCACCATGGTCGACGCCGGCACCGCCAAGGGAGCCGACATGCCCGCAACCAAAGCCGCGCTCGCGGCTTTCGAGGAAACGAACAAAAAAGGATTTGGCAGTGGTGACGGCGCACGTCAGTCCGTCTATTGGGCAAGCCGCGCCAAATCGTAAACCGTAAAGAGTTCAGTTCCATCCAAAACATCGGAGTCAGCATGTCAGTCACACTCGCCCAGGCCTCAACGATCGTTGACGTTGCCCTGAAGAAAGCGCGCGACAGCAATCTTGCACCGCTCACTGTCGCCGTGCTCGACGCCGGCGGCCATCTCGTTGCCCTCAAGCGCGAAGACAAATCCGGCCTTCTGCGGTTCGACATTGCTTACGGCAAGGCCTGGGGCGCGCTCGGCATGGGCTTCGGCTCGCGCACGCTGGCGAGCCGCGCAGCCAAGACGCCGCAGTTCTTCACCATGCTCGCGGCAGCGAGCGACGGACGCATAGTCACCAATCCGGGCGGCGTCCTGATCCGCGACAGCGCCAGCAACGTCATCGGCGCCTGCGGCATTTCCGGAGACACGTCCGATAAAGACGAGATGTGCGCCCTGGCCGGCATCGAAGCCGCAGGGCTCAAGGCCGATCCGGGCGCAGACTGATTGTCAGGAGATACTCGATGAAGCTCTTCTCATTCTGGCGGTCGCTAGCGACCTATCGCGTGCGTATCGCTCTCAATCTCAAAGGCGTCGTTCCCGACGAAGTGATCGACGTCAACCTCATGAAGGGCGCGCAGCGCGAGGCGGCCTATCGCGCGATCAATCCGATGATGGCGCTGCCGGCACTGATCGACGGCGATGGCCCGATCCTGTTCGAATCGCTGGCGATCATCGAATATCTCGACGAAACCCATCCCAACCCGCCGCTCTTACCGCGCGACGCGCCCGGTCGCGCGCGGGTGCGCGGCCTTGCCCAGATCATCGCTTGCGATTCGCACCCGCTGATCGTGCCGCGCGTGCGCGAATACCTTCAGCACGAAATCAAGCTCGATGAGCCGACCGTGGTGAAATGGTGCCGCCATTGGCATACCGCCGCACTCATCGCACTTGAGGCGCACCTGAAGAACGGCGCCACCGGCCAATATTGTCACGGCGACACGATCACGCTTGCCGATATCTGTCTGGCAAGCCAGGCGGCTGGCGCGAAATTCTTCAATGTCGACACTGCGCCGTTCCCGACCTTTGCGAGAATCGCGAATTCGCTGGCGACGATCGATGCCTTCGCGCGGGCCCACCCGCTCAAACAGCCGGGTGCGCCGGCCGCCTAGGTCTCCGCGGAGGAGTTCACCACCATTTCGGAAAATGGTGCACAGGGCCGCGGCCGGAACCGATTCCAAGCCGGTCAGCGGCCGCGATGGCCGCGCTGACATAGGTCTTGGCCTCGCCAACCGCCTCGCCGAGCAGAAATCCCTTGGCGAGACCCGCAGCAACCGCCGAAGCGAGCGTGCAGCCGGTACCGTGAGTGTTCTCCGTCTCGGTGCGCTGCGCGGAGAAGCGAGTGTAGCCGGCAGTTTCGACCAACAGATCGACGCTATCCGGGCCGCCGCCGTGACCGCCCTTGATCAGCACCGCACCGGCGCCAAACTCTAAAAGCTTCCTTCCCTGTATGTGCATTTCCTCTTCATCGCGGGCCTGCGGCATACCAAGAAGTGCCGCCGCTTCCGGCAGGTTGGGCGTCAGGACGTCCGCGCGCGCGACGAGTTTGCGCAACGCGCCGACGGCGCCGGAATGCAAGAGATGCTCGCCCGAAGTCGCGGTGATGACCGGATCGAGCACCACATGTCGCGGACGATGCCGAAGGAGCCCCTCCGCGACAGCGCCGATTGCCGCCGCATTGCCGAGCATGCCGATTTTCACCGCACCAACGTCAAGATCGGAGAACACGGCGTCCATTTGCGCCGTAATGAAGTCCGCCGGCACTTCGTGGATGGCCACCACGCCCTTGGTGTTCTGCGCAGTCAGTGCGGCGATGACGGACGCGCCGTACACGCCGAGCGCGGAGAATGTCTTCAGGTCCGCCTGAATACCGGCTCCGCCGCTCGAATCCGAGCCGCCGATGGTGACCGCAACCGGAACGCTCATCATCCATCCCGCTTTGCAAGCATCGTATCGACGATGCCGCGCAATGCACGCGCCGCGGCCTTTGGATCGGGCGCCAGCGATAGAGCCGAGATGACCGCGACGCCATTCGCCCCGGCACCGATCACCGCAGCGGCATTGCCGGCGTCAATCCCGGCGATGCCGCAGACCGGCATTTCCGGGACCCTGCGCCGGAGCGCATCGATGATCCGCTTGAGGCCCTCCGGCCCGATCGGCGCATTTTTCTGCTGCTTCGAAAGCGTCGCGTAAACGCCGCCGGAACCGACATAATCGATTGACGCAACCGGCGCAGCCTCGGCTTCGGCGACGGATTTTACCGACAGTCCGACAATGGCGCGGCTGCCCAGAAGCCGTCTCGCGTCCTCCACCGCCATATCGTCAGGCCCGACGTGCACGCCGTCGGCCTCGGCGGCGAGCGCGACGTCGATACGATCATTGATGACCAGGGGCACGCCGAACGGCACAAGCGCCCGCTTGATTGCCCTCGCCTCTTCCACCATCGCCCGCGTTTCACTGACCTTGTCGCGTAACTGAATGAGCGTCGCGCCGCCTTCAGCGCACAGCCGCGCCAATTCGGCAAGGTCGCGGCCGCCGGACCGCTCGGGATCGACAATGGCATTGAGGCGAAGATCGACCGTCATCGCAATTCCTTTACGTTTTGCCGGACTTTACTACGCCTCACCGGGCTCGTGCAGTCCATGGGCTTTGGTATAGACTTGCAGGCCCGGTTCGGAGGCGCGCATGGTCCCTTTCTTCGTTCAGATCAAATGCCAGCTCGGCAAATCCTACGAGGTCGCGAACAAGCTCGCGGATGCCGAGATAGCGTCGGAGATATATTCGACCGCGGGCGATTTCGACCTCCTGGTCAAATTTTATGTCGAGGAGGCGACCGATATTGGCCACTTCATTGCCGACAAGGTGCAGTGCATCCCGGGCATTGCCGACACGCGTACGATCATAACATTCAAGGCGTTCGGAGTTTCGTAGCTTCGGCTGCCACTTCCGCCACGGCGCGCTTGCGCTGCAAGGCAAGTTGCCGCTCGCGCCAGATCACGAACATGCCGGATGCCGCGATTATGGCCGATCCGGCGATTATCATTTGTGTGGGCAACTCGCCGAACAGGAAGTAGCCGAGAACGAGCGCCCAAACCATCGACGTATAGTCGAACGGCGCGATGATCGAGGCCGGCGCGTAGCGATAGCTCTCGGTCAGAAAAATATGTCCCAGGCCGCCGAGGAAACCCACGCTCACAAGCGCGGCGAGTTCTGCCACGGGAGGCGTGGTCCAGCCGAATGGGAACGTGACGAGCGACCCGACGGCGCAGATCAGCGAAAAATAAAACACGATCGCCGACGTGGTCTCGCTCTCCGTCAGCCGGCGGGTCTGGATCACGGCCGCGGCATTACTGATCGATCCCGCGAGGCCGGAGAGCACGCCGGTCAGCGCGCCCGCGCTTGCCATCGCGATGGTCAATTCTTCGCCGGAAAAATGCGGCGACAGCACCACAAGGACCCCGACAAATCCGATGATCACGGCCGACCAGCGGTAAATGCGCACATGCTCCTTCAAGATGAGGGCGGCAAACACCACGCTGACAAAAGGCGAGGTAAACGAGATCGCATTGGCTTCAATCAGCGGCAGGCGCGCCAAAGCCCCGAAATTGCAAAACATCGAGACGATTGCCATGGCGCCACGCGTGATCTGGCCGAATGGGTGTTCAGTGCGCACCGCCGCGGCGAGTTCACCGCGCCATGCATAGACAAGCATCACCGGAACGATGGCGAAGGCGGAACGGTAGAACACGACCTCACCCACGGGATAGCGGGTGCCGAGATAGCGAACGAGCGCCGACATCACGGCGAACAAAACCGCCGAGATCAGCTTGAGCACAATTCCTTTGCGGATGTTCATGAGGGCTACGCCAGCGAGCCAAACGGCTCAATTCTTCTTCGGCGGCGGCGTGGGCCCTTGCGTCGGCGGCAGCGCGGCGATGTACGCGGCGATCGCGGCGCGATCGTCCGGGCGGAGCAAAGACGTGTTGCGGATGACTTCGGCCATCGATCCGCCGGCGAAATCGCCCGACGGTGACATGCCGTCATCGAGGAAGCTCGCGATATCCTTTTCCGACCAGACAGTATTGCCCTGCTTCAATCCAACCGGCGTGATATTGGGCACCCAGCCGTCACCGTCCGGAGCCGGCCCGCCGGCGAAGCGCTCACTGTCGATGATGCCGCCGAGCATGTTGCGCGGGCTGTGGCATTCGGCGCAATGGCCCGGCCCGTTGACGAGGTAGGCACCGCGATTCCACTGCGCTGATTGCGCTGGATCCGGCACGAACGGTCTGCCGTGCAGAAACAGCAACTTCCAGCCGCCAAGCAGCCGACGCTCGTTGAACGGAAATGACAGGTCGTGGCGGCGCGCCTTGCCTGATACTGGCGGCAACGTCTTCAGATAGGCAAAAAGATCGCGCACATCGTCGAGCCGCATGTGCTGATAGGAGGTGTAGGGGAACGCGGGATAGAGGTTATTGCCGTGCTCGGACGTGCCCTTCCATAAAGCGGTGACAAAATTTGCCTCGCTCCAATTGCCGATACCGTCCTTGGGGTCGGGCGAAACATTGGGCGCGTAGAAGGTGCCGAACGGCGATTTCAACGCCAGGCCGCCGCCGAGTTGGGTGCGGTCGACTTTATCGGGATTTTTATTAGGGACCGCGTGGCACGAAGCACAGCCGCCGACATTGAACATCGTCCGGCCATTGTCGAGGTTGGGCGTGTACGAAGGCAGTGTCGCTGCCGGAACGACGGCCGGCAGCGTCAAGATCCAGAATCCAGCAAGGCCAAATGTGACGCCCAGCGCGGCAACAATCCCGAGAGTCCGCAATTTCGGCATCCCGCACCCTCCGGCTCAGGCGTTGGCCCCGGATACATAGCCAGCTTAAGAACAAAAAGCGAAGGGCGGCTCGTCCTCTCGAACGGCCGCCCTCGTTATCTCTGCTGACGACGCTCAGCTCTTCTTGATGCGATAGGTCTGGTGGCAGCCGCCGCAATCGTTCTTGCCGATATTACCGATTGCCGCCTTGAAGCTATCGAGATCCTTCACCGAGGCGTCCGCTGCTTTGGCATCCTCGCCGAATTTCGTAAATCGGGCTTTGAAATCGGCCATATTGTCCCAAATCTTGGGATCGGCGGAGGTGTCGCCGCCGGTCTTCGAATTGTCCGGGAACAGCGCCGGCATCTTGGCTGCCGCATCCTCGAAGGTGGCGAATATCTTATGCGCCGCGGCCAGGTCGAACGGTGCATCGCCCTTGACCATGGCGCCGGCAGTCTTGGCCGCTTCGCCATTGGCCTTCATCAGTGCTTTGCGTGCGGCGATCGGATCCTGCTGGGCTACGGCCGCACAAACACCGAGTGCGATGGCCGTGCCGACCATTAACGTACGAATCATTCGGCGATCTCCCTTATGTCGACGGACTTGGCCGCCTTCACCGCAATTGCCGCCCCCGCGATAATTGCCATTCGCAATGAACACCATGACCCCGGTAATATTCCACCTCGCCATCGGTAACTCGTCCAGGGCTCGGCCAGCCGTGGACTATTCTGCGGGGTGCGCCGCATCCTCGGTCTTGCCGGAACGAGCCGTGACTTGTGCAATCCAGCGCGCAATCACATAAAAAACCGGCGTAAAGACAAGACCGAACGCCGTTACCCCGATCATGCCGAAAAATACGGCCGTGCCAAGCGCCTGACGCAATTCGGCACCGGCGCCGATCGCCCAGACGAGCGGCGTCACGCCGAGGATGAAGGCAAACGACGTCATCAAGATCGGACGCAGCCGCCGCCGGGTCGCCTCAACAGCAGCGTCCCAGCGCGTGCGGCCCTCGTCTTCAAGCTGACGGGCGAACTCGACGATCAAAATCGCATTCTTTGCCGCGAGACCGATCAGCACCACGAAACCGACCTGGGTGAGGATATTGTTGTCCAATCCCCGGAGAATAACGCCGGTGATCGCAGCGACGAGGCACATCGGCACAATCATGATGACGGCCAGCGGCAAGGTCAGGCTTTCATACTGCGCCGCCAGCACCAGAAAGACGAAAATCACCGCCAGAAGGAAGGCAAACATCGCCGTGTTGCCGGCCCTGATCTGCTGATAGGCGAGCGTCGTCCACTCAGTCGCGAAACCCTCCGGCAGCGTTTCAGCCGCGAGCTTGTCCATGATTGCTAGGGCCTGGCCCTGCGAATAACCCGGCGCGGCTCCGCCATCGATCTCGGCGGTGGGATAAAGATTGTAGCGCGGTACGCGATACGGACCCGAAATGTTATCCGCGGTGGTGAAGGATCCCAGTGGAACGGTGTCGCCGCTTGAATTGCGGACCCTGATCTTGAGGACGTCATCGACGTCGCGCCGGTCCTCATCGCGCGCCTGAGCAGTAACACGGAAGGTCCGGCCAAACAGATTGAAGTCGTTGACGTAGGACGATCCGATATAAATCTGCAGCGCAGTAAAGACGTCCTGCACATTGACCCCGAGCAACTGTGCCTTGGTCCGGTCAATGTTGAGATAAAGTTCCGGCGTCGAGGTTTCAAACAGCGAGAATGCCCCGGAAATACCCGGCGTCTGCGCCGCGCGCGCGACGAGCGCTTGTGTTGCGGCCAGCAGCGCCGCAGAGCCCTGCCCCGCGCGATCCTCGACCATCATGCGGAAGCCGCCAGCGGTGCCGATGCCGCGGACCGGAGGCGGCAGAACGGCGATGACGAAAGCATCCTGAACGGCAGACAGACGCTGGAACAGCGCGGCCTGTATCGCCGCTGCCGATTGCTGCGGATCATGGGCCCGCTTGGCGAAATCATCCAGCACCAGGAACAGTGCGCCGGCATTTGGTGCATTGGTAAAGGTGGCGCCGGAGAAGCCGACAATGTTCACCGCGTGCGCCACACCGGGCACACCCATCGCCAGGTCGAGCACGCGCTGTTGGACTTCATCGGTGCGCGCGAGCGAAGCGCCCGGTGGCAGTTGCACGACCACAATGACGTATCCGGCGTCGACCTGGGGAATAAAGCCGGCCGGCGCCTTGCGGAAAGCGTCCAGGCCAAGACCGATGATGATGAGATAGATCACGACCATCATGACTGCACGGCGCACGGTACGCGATGCCAGCCACGCGATACTGGAGGCGAGTTTGTCGAAATAGGTGTTGAAATAGCCGAAGAAAACGTGGATCGGCCGTTCCCACCAGGTATCCCGATGATTGGCTTCGTGCGCCTTGAGGAGAAGTGCGCACATCGCCGGCGACAACGTGAGCGAGACGATCAGGGAGATGACCGTCGCGCCAGCAATGGTGAGCGCAAATTGCCGGTAGAATTGCCCGGAGATGCCGGTGATGAACATCGACGGCACGAACACCGCGCACAGCACGAGCGCGATCGCAATCAAAGCCGATCCGACCTCGTCCATGCTCTTGCGCGCTGCTTCACGCGGCGACAGGCCGGTCGCAATGTTCCGCTCGACGTTCTCGACCACGACGATGGCGTCATCGACAACGATGCCGATCGCCAGCACGAGTCCAAATAGCGAGAGGTTGTTCAGCGTGTAACCAAACGCCGCCATGAAGAAAAAGCTGCCGATGAGCGAAACCGGAATGGCGATGAGCGGAATGATCGCCGCGCGCCAGGTTTGCAGGAACAGGATCACCACCAGCACGACAAGGATGATGGCCTCGCCGATCGTGTCGATAACGGCGTCGACGGATTGCTGGATGAATTGCGTCGGGTTGTAGACAATCGCGTATTTCACGCCGGATGGGAAACGCTTCGCCAAAACCTCCATGAGATCGGTGACGCCTTTGGCGGTCGCAAGCGCATTCGAGCCCGGCCGCTGGAAGATCGCGAGCGCGACCGCGGGGTCGTGATCGAGATAGGAGTTCGACGAGTAATCGAGCGCCGCCAGTTCGACGGTCGCAACGTCGCGCAATCGCACCACGGCGTTCGGTGTCTGCTTTACGACGATGGAGCCAAACTCATCAGGGTTATCAAGCCTGCCCAGCGTCTGCACCGCAATCTGGAACGCGCCGGGGTGCGAGATCGGCGGCTGATTGAGGACGCCAGAGGCAACCTGGATGTTCTGGCTTTGAAGCGCGCTGGTCACATCGGACGCAGTCAGGCCGAGCGATTGCAGCCGGTCCGGATCGAGCCAAATCCGCATCGAATAGTCGCGGCTGCCAAACACGGTGATCGAACCGACGCCGTCGACGCGGGTGAGCGGGTCGGTAACCTCAAGTGTTGCGTAATTGGAAATGAAGAGCGAGTCGCGCGACTTGTCGGGCGAATAAAGGTGCACGACCATCATCAAGTCGGGCGAGGCCTTTGTCACCGTAACGCCGATATTGCGGACGTCGGCCGGCAGGCGCGGTTGCGCGATAGCGACGCGGTTCTGCACCTGCACCTGGGCGATATCGAGATTGGTGCCGAGATCGAAGCTGACCTGGATCGAGAAGCGCCCGTCGGCCGTCGAATTCGACGACATGTAGAGCATGTTTTCGACGCCGTTGATCTGTTCCTCAATCGGAGTGACCACGGTCGAGGCGACGACATCGGCATTGGCGCCGGGATATTGGCCGGAAATGTTGATGATCGGCGGCGCGATCTCGGGATATTGGGCGACCGGCAAGCGCGAGAACGACACGCCGCCGAGGATCAAGAAAACGATCGAGATCACGGCGGCAAAGATCGGCCGGTCGATGAAGAAGTGCGAGATGCGCATATTACGATTTCAACCGATGACTTTAGCCAGACTTGGCTTCGTCGCCCGACTTGGGCGGCGTGCCGGGAGCGCCTTGCTCCTGTGGGTTGACCTTCATGCCCGGCCGCGCGTGCATCAGGCCGTTGACGATCACGCGGTCGTCGGCAGTGAGGCCGTCCTTGATCACGCGCAGGCCGTCATCGAGCTGGCCGAGCGTGACGTATTTCTGCCGTACCACGCCGCCGTCATCGACCACGAGCACATATTTGCGCGCCTGCTCGGAAGCGATCGCCGCATCGGGCACCAGCAGAGCGGCATAAGGCGGCGATCCGGGAACGCGGATACGGCCGAACATACCAGGCGTGAAGAGGCCGTCGGAATTCTGGAACAAGGCGCGGCCGCGGATCGTGCCCGACGACTGATTGATGACGTTGTCGATGAAATCGATCTTGCCGGTGTGAACGAAATCCTTTTCGTCGATCAATTTCAGCGCTACCGGAACATTGCCATGGGCGCTCGCCACGTCATTGCTCGACGAGGCAAAGCGCACGTAGCGCAGATACGACGCCTCGTCGAAGGTAAATTCGAAGCGAATCGGATCGACCGACACGACGGTCGCGAGCAAGGTCGTGTTGGCTCCGTTGCCTCCGGTCACGAGATTACCGACCGCGACGCGCCGGTCGCCGATCCGTCCGTCGATCGGCGAATGCAGCTGGCTGTAAGTGTCGAGATCGAGTTCGGCGGAGTGAACCATTGCCTCCTGTGAGGCTACGGAAGCCTCCGCCACAGCCTTGGCCTGCTTGCGCTGGTCGAAGAGCTGCTCGGTGATCGTCTTGTTCTGCACAAGGCTCTGTCCGCGCTCGAGGTCGCCCTCGGCAAAGGCGAGGTTGGCGCGCGACTGCGCGAGATTGGCGCGCATCTGTTGGAGCGCGATTTCGAAAGGACGGCGATCGATGATGAAGAGCAGATCGCCCTGCTTCACCATCTGTCCGTCCTGGAAATGAATCTCCGAAAGATAGCCGGACAGCCGCGAGCGGATCTCTACCGAATCCACAGCGACAAAGCGGCCGACATATTCGTCCTGATCGACGACGTTGCGCTGAACCGGCTTGGCGACGGTTACCGTCGGCGGCGGCGGTCCGCCGGCTTGCTGTTGCGACTGGCCGCATCCGGCCAAAGCCGCCGGCAGCAGGATCGCCGCCGCAAGCAGAACGGCAGGACGCACCGCATTGACTGGTCTCATGATTCTCCCCTCGCGCGTGACGGGCAGCATAGGTGGCTGGGCCAGTCAATTACATCGTTGCGGCCGCCGGACTGCCGCGCGGATTGTCGCCGTTGCCATGCCGGACCGGCCTTCCCATATCTGGCCTCAACCCCAACATCCAGCAACCCGGCGAAGTACCGGGCCTAAGACACTGAGAGTTCATGACAATAATCCCTTTGACCGACGCGCTCCGGGCTAGCCGGACCGCAACCGCGCCAGAACTTCCGGCCGTCCCGGCCGACGATCAGGCGCTCCTTGATGCCTATTCGCAGGCGGTTATCGACGTAGTCGACCGCGTCGGCCCAGCCGTCGTTCGCCTCGCCGTCCATGGCGGAAACGGCAGCCCTGCAGGCCAACCGCGCGGCGGCACAGGCTCCGGCGTGATCGTGGCGCCGGACGGGCTTATCCTGACCAACAGCCATGTCGCCGGCGCTTCGGGCCCCGCCCCGCGCATCGAGGTGACCACCGCTGACGGCCAGGATCTCCACGCACGCCTCGTCGGCGACGATCCCGACACCGATCTTGCACTCATTCGCGTCGACGAGCCGGTGACGCTGCCTGCGGCGCCGCTGGGCGATTCAAAGCGCCTCAAACGTGGCCAACTCGTGATCGCGATCGGCAACCCGCTTGGCTTCGAATCGACGGTGACAACCGGCGTTGTTTCGGCACTTGGCCGCTCGATGCGCTCGCGCAATGGCCGGCTGATCGACGACGTGATCCAGACCGATGCGGCGCTCAATCCCGGCAATTCCGGTGGCCCGCTGGTGTCGTCGCGCGGCGAGGTCGTCGGCGTCAACACCGCGGTAATCATGGGAGCGCAAGGCATCTGCTTTGCGGTCGCCGCCAATACCGCGAGCTTCGTGCTCGGCGAATTGGTGCGGCACGGCCGCGTGCGCCGCGCCTTCATCGGCGTTGCAGCACAGCAGACCGCAATCCCGCCGCGCCGGCGGCGCTGGTTCGAACTGACGCAGGAGGGCGCGGTCGTTGTCGGCACGGTCGAACCGGACTCGTCGGCGGCACGCGCAGGCATAAAGACCGGGGACATTATCGTTGGCATCGACGGCGAAACCATCGCCGGTGCCGACGATCTCGTGCGCGCACTCACCGGCGAAAAGATCGGCCGCGATGTCGCGCTCGACGTGCTGCGCGGAACAGAACGCATAACGGTCTCGGTGGTGCCGCAGGAGCGCCGCAGGACGTGACGCCAAGCGCCTCTCCTCACGGGGAGAAGCGGATTGCTACTTGCTCCGTTTCAGATCGCCCTTCTTCACGCCGGCCTCCGGAAATACCCACATCGCCGCGATCATGAACAGCGCGGTGACGACGACGAAAGTCGAGAAGTCGTGACGGATGGGCGATCCACTCCAATACGCCAGCACAAGCGCGACCAGGAGCGTGATCGCCGATACCGCTGCTTTGACGTCGTTTGGCATGGCCGTGCTAGTTCGTGCCCACGGGAATCGTAGCCGCGTCATCCGGGCGGCGCGGTGCCCCACGCAAGGTCTTCTTCAGGTGGCGTGTGTCGTAGCCATTAAGCACGGTACCGACCAGTCCGCGATCGAGATCGGAGGTGCCGAGGAGCCAGTCGGCGATCGGGAAGGTCAGGTTCATGTTGACCTCCATCATCAGCCGCGCGTTGTGATGCGCGGTGTGATGCCGGCGCAGCGTGTTGACGAAGGGACAATGACGCACGAAGGCGTTTTCGTCGACATGACAGCAAAAGTGCATGAACTCGTAGATGAGATACATACCGGTCGTCGTCGACATGAAAAGCCAGCCGACATTGGCCGAGAACAGCATGCCGAGAATGACCGCGGGCGGGATCGACATCAGGATAAAGACCACCAGCGCGTAGGGCGGGAATACCGTGACGCGCCAGTCCTTGTGATCGCGAAAACGCATCTCGTCGTCGGTGAAGAACTGATGATGATTGAGCGTGTGCCGTTCATAGATGGCGCGCAAGCCTTTGATGTTGACCGGCCGATGCATGATGTATTTGTGCACGGCCCATTCGAAGATGTTGGTGAAAAGGAAAGTGAGCGGAATTGTCAGCCATTCAAGCGCCCTCACGCCATGAATGTGCTCGACATAGATATAAAACGCCGCGGCGCCCATCGCGTAGATGATGACGATGTGGAAATAGCCGTCGTACCATCCCATGATGCGGGAGCGATATTCCTGGCGAAAATCAATCTGGCGCTGGGCGATCATTATTGTTCTCCCCGAATCTATTCATTTCTTTCCAAGAGCTGCCCATGTCTTCTCGAAGGGCGTCGCTAACATTCACATCCGGTGCTGGCGCAGATATGCGTCGACCTCGTCGCCGGTCAGTTTCCAGTCGTTGTCGAGATTGGCGATGACGTCTTTCATGTACGGCTCGGAAAGAGCAATGGCACGCTCCCTGTCGCCGAAATGGTCGAACAGAATGGCGAGCGCGAGCTGACGCGGGCTGTCACCGTCATAAGTCCATTCGAAGCCATATTTGGTGAACCTTTTCACTTCGTAGTGCTCGGGCAAACGATTGCCATCGACGGTCACAACGAGTCCATCAATCGTGCGCTTGCCCTCGTAGATTTTCATGGGCCGCGCCCGACGGGCGCAATAGCGAAGGACATCATGGAGGTCACTTCCCCGCGCAGCATTTTTGAAACGCTACTGCTGCGCGCGGGGCCGATCAAGAGTAGGAAACCAGAGATTATTCGGAATTTTGCAGGTGGCTGCACATCGGCGCGAGCTGTGCCCGCGGCGCGCCTGAAGAACTAGTCGACGTCGGCACGCCCAACGCCGATATAGCGAAAATTCGCGCGTTTCATTTCCTCGGCGCGGTAGATGTTGCGCAGATCGACGATGACCGGCCGCGTCATCACCTGCTTGAGACGCTGCAAATCGAGCGCGCGGAACTGCTCCCATTCCGTCGCGATCACCACGGCGTCGGCGCCTTCTGCCGCGCTATAGGCGCTATCGCAATAGTGCACGTCGGGAAGGAAGGGCTTCGCTTGCTCCATGCCGGCCGGATCGTAACCGCGCACTGTGGCGCCGAGATCGTGTAGCGCGATAATCAGCGGGATCGCAGGCGAGTCCCGCGTGTCGTCGGTGTTCGGCTTGAAGGTCAGCCCGAGCACGGCAACCGTCTTGCCGCGCACCGAACCATCGAGCGCGGTCACTACTTTTCGCGCCATGGCCCGCTTGCGCTGCTCGTTGACGGCGGACACCGCCTCGACGATACGCATCGGCACGCCGTGGTCGTGCGCGGTCTTGATCAGGGCGCTGGTGTCCTTGGGAAAGCACGAGCCGCCGAAGCCCGGGCCGGCATGCAGGAATTTCGCGCCAATGCGGTTGTCGAGGCCCATGCCGCGCGCCACCTCCTGCACGTCGGCGCCGACCTGTTCGCACAAATCCGCGATCTCGTTGATGAAGGTGATCTTGGTGGCAAGGAAGGCATTCGAGGCGTATTTGATCAGCTCGGCGGTGCGGCGGCTGACATAGATGATCGGCTGCGCGTTCAGATAGAGCGGCCGATAGATGTCCGCGAGCAGAGCACGCGCCCGTGCGTCGTCGGTGCCGACGACGATGCGATCGGGATGCTTGAAGTCCTGGATGGCCGCGCCTTCGCGCAGGAATTCGGGATTGGATACGACCTGGATTGCCACGTCGGGCCGTTTCTCGCGCAGAATATTCTCAATCTCATCCCCGGTACCGACCGGCACCGTCGATTTGGTCACGACAACGACAGTAGCGGAAAGGAGCGGTGCGATCTCGCGCACTGCGTCATAGACGAAGGTCAGGTCGGCATGGCCGTCGCCGCGGCGCGACGGCGTCCCGACAGCGATGAAGACTGCCTCGGCTTCGCCGATCCCCGAAGTCGCGGTAGAAAATTCAAGCCGGCCTTGCTGCATATTGGCCTGAACGAGATCGGCAAGGCCCGGTTCGAAAATCGGGATTTCACCGCGATTAAGCGATTCGACCTTGCCGGCGTCCTTGTCGATGCAGGTCACCTGGTGACCGAAGTCGGCAAAGCAGGCTCCGGACACGAGCCCAACATATCCGGCGCCGATCATGGTCACGCGCATGCGATCGTCCCCGTTAAATCCGATCCGGCGCCGCAGCCGGCCAAGCGGGTTTACACATTGTCTTCGATTTCATCGAGCGTGGCCGCGGATGCAACCGGCGCAGTCTCGACGGTCCGGGCGGTCCGCCGCATCAGCGCGAGCCAACGCCGTCCGAACAGCACCATAACAAGCCCCCCATAAACCAGGCCGCCAAGCAACGCCAGCAGTAGCAGTTCTGATTCGCTGCGGAACCTGGACCAAGACGATAACAGCGCCGTGACGAGCGGATCGGCCAGCAGCAGGACCAGAGCAAGCCCGATGCCAGCCACCGCGAGTTTCCAGAGTGAAGCCTTTAGGTCCACATCAAGCGCGATGACGCGGGCGCGCGTCGCAAAAATCAGCACCAGGATGAAATTGATCCAGGCCCCGATCGAGGTTGCCAGCGCGAGGCCGACCTGCGCCAGCGGCCCCATCAGCAAAACCTTAAAGCCAATGTTGACCGCCGTTCCGATCAGCACCGCCTTGACCGGCGTTGCGGTATCGCCGCGGGCGAGAAACGGTGCCACCACGCTGCGGATGAGTACGAACGGGACAAGCCCGATCGTGTACGCCATCAGCGTCATGGCCGCCGCATGGGCATCGCCCGCCGTAAAAGCGCCGCGCATGAACAGTGCGCGCATGATGAGTTCCGGCACCGCCAGGAAGGCAACGACGCAAGGGATCGCCAGCAGCAACGCGAATTCAATGGCGCGATTCTGCGCCGAGCGGGCGCCCGCCTCATCGCCGGAGGCGAGCCGGCGCGTCATTTCGGGCACCAGCACGGTTCCGACCGCAATCCCGATTACGCCGATCGGAAGCTGATCAATGCGATCGGCGTAATAAAGCGCAGAGATTGCGCCCGCCGACAGGAAGCTCGCGATGATCGTATCCGCGAACAGAGCAAGCTGCGTGCCCGCCGATCCGACGGTCGCCGGCACCAACGCCCCGAAAAAACGCCGCACGTCGTCGTCCCAGCGCAGCGCGCGGAACGAGGTCATGACGCCGGAATAGATTGTATCGCCGCCAACCAGAGCGGCTTGCAGCACGCCCGAAATCAGCACGCCCCAAGCCGCGGCATGACCCGCGCTCGGGAAATAGGCGGCGAGCGCCAATGTCGCCATCATTGCGACATTGAGCAGAATTGGCGCAGCCGACGCCGCCGCAAAACGATGCAGCGCGTTGAGGATGCCGCTCCACAGCGTCACCAGTGTGATGAGAAGGAGGTAGGGAAACGTGATACGCGTCAACGAGACCGCGAGCGCGAACTGCTGCGGCTCGCGCGAGAAGCCAGGCGCCAGCACTTCAATCACTTGTGGCGTGAAAATAAGCGCAAGCGCCAGCAGCACGACCTGTGATGCGAGCAGTAGCGTGAAGATGCGATCGCCGAAGCGAGCGGCTGCGATCGCGCCGCCCTGGGTGCGAATGCGGGCATAGGCCGGGATGAAGGCGGCATTGAAAGCGCCCTCGGCGAAAATGGCGCGGAAATGATTGGGCAGCCGGAAAGCGACGAAGAAAGCATCGGCAACCGGCCCGGCGCCGATGATGGCCGCCAGCATGATGTCGCGCAGAAAGCCGGTCAGCCGCGACACAAGCGTGTAGCCGCCAACGGTGAGAATCTTCCCGATCATTGCCGGCCTTGAAGCATGACTGCGCCAGGCTCCAGGCGCTGCGGCGCCAGCTGGGTCAAAATACGAAAGGGATACTACGCGAGTCGCTTAACTTGCGAGCGCCCGCCGCACCGCCCCAATTATGCGGTCCTGAACCGGCGGCTCGAGATAGGCGTGCATCGGCAGGCTGATTGCTTCGCCGGACAGTTGCTCGCTCACCGGCACGCCGCCATCGGCGATAGGGAAGTCGCGATAGGCTGGCTGGCGATGCAGCGGCTTGGTGTAATAGATCGCCGTTGGGATGCCTTCCGCCTTGAGCGCGGCCGCAAAACCTTCGCGTTGTCCCGGCTTGAGCCGGATCGTGTATTGCGCCCATACCGAAGTCGATTCATTGCCGGTGCGCGGCACGATCGCAACGTCCGCCAGCGCCTCTGAATAGCGGGCCGCAACCCGATTGCGCGCCGAAATCTCATCGGGGAAAATCTTCAGCTTCTCAATCAGCACGGCAGCCTGGATGGTATCGAGCCGGCCGGTAATGCCGATGCGTACCGCCTCGGAGCGATCGACGCCTTCGCCGTGCAGGCGGATGCTTTTAACGCGTGCCGCAAGCTCGTCATCGTCGGTGAAGACCGCGCCGCCGTCGCCGTAGCAGCCGAGCGGCTTGGCCGGAAAAAAGCTTGTCGCCGTCGCGGTCGCCAGAGCGCCGAGTTTGCGGCCGCGATAGGTCGCACCAAAGGCCTGCGCCGCATCGTCGAGCACCAACATGCCGTAGGCCTTGGCGATGGCGCCAAGCGCATCGTGATCGGCCGGCAGGCCGAACAGGTCGACGGGAATGATCGCGCGCGGCTTTAGCCCAAGGCGCTTTGCCGTCGCGACCGCGCGTTCGCAGCTGGTCGGATCGAGATTGAACGTGTCGGGCGTGACATCGGCAATGATCGGCGTTGCGCCAAGGAGCGCCACCATTTCCGCCGTCGCATGGAAGGTGAAGGAGGGGCAGATCACCGCATCGCCGGGCCCTATCCCCCAAGCCATCAGCACGAGCAGCAGCGCATCGGTGCCGCTGGCGCAGCCAATGGCGTGCCGCGCGCCGCAGAAGGCCGCGAGATCGGCCTCGAACGCCTTCACCTCGGGACCCTGGACGAACTGGCAGTGCGTCAGCACGCGCGCCACGGCGTCGTCGATTGCACGGCCGAGACGGTGCCGCTGCGCCGCGACATCGATGAACGGGATCGGCTTTTCCTCAAGCCGGGTATGCTGATTTATGATCGCTCTTGCTTTGCTTCTATGTCGATTCCGGCAGAGAGAATATTGTGTCAGCCGACCACGCGCCGCGGCCCTTTGCGCTGCGCTGCGGTCGATTGCGCCGAGCGACCCTCAAGACAGCGGATCGCGATTTCGAGGCTGGCGACCGCTTCATCGCCGGTCACCGCCGGCGGCTCACCGCTGCGGATGGCGTTGACGAATGCGAGCAGTTCGGAACGCAACGGCTCGGCATAGCCGACCGACAAGTGGCGCATCGAGTAGCTGCCGTCCGGCTGGAAGCCGAAACATTCGGTGACTTGCAGCGTCAATAGATCGCCGATGAGATACTTATCGCGCGTCGCAATGTGAATGGTACGCGCCTTGAACGGGGTCAACCAGTTCGTATTGATGTGCGCCAGCACACCGGAGGCGGTGCGGAACTGAAGCAGCGCGATGTCCTCGCGCTCGGCAACGGCGCTCGACGTCTGCGGCTGGATTTCGACGATCTCCGAATCCGTGAACCAGCGAATAAGGTCGATGTCATGCACCGCAAGATCGATGACGACGCCGACATTGGACATGCGCGGCGGGAACGGGCCGACGCGGGTGATTGCAATCGAGAGAATGTCCTGATCCTGGATGGCGCGTTTGATCGACTGGACGGCCGGATTGAAACGCTCGACATGGCCGACCATCAGCGTGACGCCGGCACGGCGGGTCGCCGCGACGATGGCGCGGCTTTCCTCGACCGTCGAGGCGATCGGCTTTTCGACCATCACGTGGATGCCGCGCGCGGCACACTCGATAGCGATGTCGCGATGAAGATGCGTTGGTGCGGCGATAGTGACGGCATCGATGCCGTGCGCCATCAGCGCCTCGGCATCGGCAAACGAAGCACAGCCAAGCAGGCCGGCGACATGATCGCAGCGCTTGCGATCGGGGTCGGCAACACCGACCAATTTTACGCCGGGAAGTTCCGACAATACCCGCGCGTGGTTCGAGCCCATCACGCCGACGCCGACAACGCCAACTCGCAAAGCGCGGTCGCCGTTCACTTTCTTAGCTTCACTCATCACCCGAAGAGCCCCCTTAGCCACTCGGAGCCGACCCCACTGGGTTTCCGTAGCATGACCAATGCCAACATGCGACCAGGCCCCACACGGAATTCGAACACGAATTGATTTCATAGGCTTACAAGCGGCCAGACTCCCTAACCATATGAAATATATTGACAAATTAACGCGAAGTACGGCCCGTGGAACCGCATAATCAGATCGACGGCCGTCACGACCGGCGATAATCGTCCTCGATCCGGATGATGTCATCCTCGCCGAGATAACTTCCGGTCTGCACTTCGATCAGTTCGAGTTCTATTTTGCCGGGATTTTCCAGCCGATGCTGGGCGCCGATCGGAATGTAGGTCGATTTATTCTCGTGTACGGTCCGGATTTCGTCGCCGATCGTTACGCGCGCCGTGCCATGCACGACGATCCAGTGCTCGGCGCGGTGGTGATGCTTTTGCAGCGACAGTCGGCCACCCGGCTTCACCACGATACGCTTGACCTGAAACCGAGGCCCTTGATCGATCGAGTGATAGGACCCCCATGGCCGGTGGACCTTCAAATGCTCCTCGGTGACCGCCGGAGCCACATCCTTGAGCTTTTGCACCAGGCGCCGCAGTCCGTCACCGTCTTCGCGTTTTGCCACCAGGACCGCATCGCCGGTCGTGACGACGACCAGATTGTCCACGCCGAATAGCGCGACGAGCTGTTTGTCGCTCGACACGTAGGAGCCATGTGAGTCGACAAAGACGACGGAGCCCTGCCCCGCATTGCCCAGCGCATCGCGGCCGGAAAGTTCCCACACTGCCTGCCAAGACCCGACATCCGACCAGCCATAGGAAACCGGCATGACGGCCGCACGCTTGGTGCGCTCCATCACGGCGTAGTCGATCGATTTCGCCGCAGCCCGCGCGAACTGATCGAGCGTCGAGCGTGACAAAGCCGAGATCGGCGCCGGCGTTTTCCACGGCGGCGGTTACA
Source organism: uncultured Alphaproteobacteria bacterium (assembly GCA_963808205.1). Lineage (GTDB taxonomy): Bacteria > Pseudomonadota > Alphaproteobacteria > Rhizobiales > Xanthobacteraceae > BOG-931. Next base: position 347,294 of record CAWEER010000002.1, on the reverse strand, counting down.
GCAGCGACGCTGTCAGGCTCGTAGCTCTTGTATTCGTCGAGCAGCAGTCCGGCGCGAAACATGAAGTTGCCGGAGTTCCACAGATAGCCTTCCTTGACGTAACGTTCGGCGGTCGCTGCGTCGGGCTTCTCCACGAACTTCTCAATGGCGAAAATGTCGGGGCCAATTGATGCACCCCCGCGAATATAGCCGTATTCGGTCGCGGGCCGCGTCGGCCTCACACCGAACGTAACGATGCGGCCTGCGGCGGCCGCGTCCGCGGCGGAAGCGCAGACCTTGGCGAAAGCGGCCGGGTCGGTGACAACGTGATCAGCGGCCAGCGCCACGATGACCGGATCACCGCCCCGCTTGATCGCGAAGGCCGCACCAGCGGCGATCGCGGGCCCGGAATCGCGGCGGATCGGCTCGAGCATAATGTCGGCTTCGACGCCGATGGCGGCCAACTGCTCGGCTACCAGAAACCGGTATTGGTTGTTGGTGATGATGATCGGACGGCCGAACAGCGCCGGATCTGACACCCTGCGCGCGGTATCCTGAAACGTCGAATGCGGACCGAACAGCGGCAGGAACTGTTTGGGACGGCCCTCCCGTGACGCCGGCCACAGCCGCGTTCCGGCGCCACCGCACATGATCAGGGGGATGATTGATTTTGCCAAGGTGTGCCCGCGATCGGCCGCGACGAAGAAGCCTGATCAGAAGTCCAACGGTGTTTCATCGCTCTCAAGAGTTCTTTACGCGATTCTCGGTCAGGCCATAAGTGCGAAGGCCGTCAAGGAACTCCATCCACGCCGCTGTTTCGGCCTCATTTCTTCTTGCGCAACACGCGGCCGGCGACAGCATCAAGCTTCTTCACCAATTTCGTATCGCGGGCCGCCGGCGCGGTGATGAGCGCGTTGTCGAGCGCGCGATCCGATCCGATCGGGCACGGCTCGTGCTCGCGGGGAAAATCGCGGGCGAGCCGCGCCACAAGGCGCGTGGCCTTGTCGGCGTTGGCCACCAGCACCTTGATGATGTCCTGCACAGTGACGGCGTCATGGTCGGGGTGCCAGCAATCAAAATCGGTCACCATGGCGACGGTCGCGTAACAAATCTCCGCCTCCCGCGCGAGCTTGGCCTCCGGCATGTTGGTCATCCCGATCACGGAATAGCCGAGGTTCTTGTAAGTGAGACTCTCGGCCAGCGTGGAGAACTGCGGACCTTCGATGCATACATAGGTGCCGTCGCGGACCACGGCGATATCTTCCGCCATCGCCGCTTCAGCAAGGTGAATGCGTAGCCGCGGCGATACGGGATGCGCCATCGAAACATGCGCTACGAGACCCTTGCCGAAGAACGAGCTTTCGCGCTTATGCGTGCGATCAACAAACTGATCGACCAGCACGAACGTGCCGGGCGGCAAATTCTCCTTGAAAGAGCCGCAGGCCGACAATGAGACAAGATCAGTGACACCGGCGCGTTTGAGTATGTCGATATTGGCGCGATAGTTGATGTCGGACGGGGAATGACGATGCCCCTGACTGTGCCGCGACAGGAACACGACCGGCAGACCGGCAATCTGGCCGATACGCAGCGGCCCTGACGGCGCCCCCCACGGACTCTTGATGGTCCTCGATCGCACCTTCTCCAGGCCGGGAAGATCGTAAACGCCAGAGCCGCCGATGATGCCGAGGACTGCCTTGGTCATGTGGAATGGTTCTCCGCGTATTCAGGATTATGGGCGGTCAGCTTTGCGACGTTCGCCGGATGCGCCGAAAAAATCAATGCTGGAGCAGCACCAGGGAAATCGCCGGCACATAGGTGATGATCATCAGGGCGATGAAGTTGATCAGGAGGAACGGCAGAACGCCGAGATATATCCGGCTTAAGGGAGCATCGAAAATCGCCTGTGACGAGAACAGATTTAAGCCGAACGGCGGCGTATACATGCCGAGGCTGAGATTGACTGCAACGATGATTCCGAAGTGGATTGGATTTACGCCAACGCCGCGCACAATTGGCAAAAGCAGCGGCGTAAGGATGAGTATCGCCGCCGGTGGTTCGAGAAAACTGCCGGCGAGCAGCAGGCCCATATTGAGGATGAGAAGGAGTTCCCATTTCGGCATATGCATCGCGTTGATGGCGTCCACGATGTGTTGCGGAATGCCGCTGGTCGTCAGCAGCCAGGAATAGATGCCGGCCGACGTCACGATCAGCAGAATCTGCGAAATCAGATACGATGACGCCAGCAAGATCCGCCATAGGCCGGCGAGGTCGACTTCGCGATAGATGAACATGGTCACGGCCAGGGAATAGACCACGGCAACGCCCGCGGCTTCCGTGGGCGTGAAGACACCGCCATAAATGCCGCCGAAGATCACGGCGAGCGATCCAACCGCCCAGCTCGCATCCTTGCTTGTCGCCCAGATCGTTCCCCAATGCGCCTTGGTGCCGAGCGGAACGCCCTTCACTCTGGCATAGATCATGACATAGGCCGCATCGATGATGCCGATCAGCAGGCTCGGCAATATTCCGGCAGTGAACAACAGGACGGCCGACTGCTCCGCCGATACCGCGTACAGGATCATCGCAATCGATGGCGGGATGACCACCGCAATCGCGCCTGACGAAGCGATCAGCCCGACGGCAAAGCGCTCGTTATAGCCACCCTCCTTCAGCGCCGGATAGATCATCCGGCCCATGGCGACGACCGTACCGACCGCCGTGTGCGACATGGCTCCGAACAATTCAGACGCCGCGACGGTTGTCACGGCGAGCGAGCCACGCACGCCGCCGACGATAGCCATCACCATGGCGATGATGCGCCGCGCAATGCCGCCCTGCGCCATGATCTCGCCGGCAAGGACGAAGAAGGGCACGGCGAGCAGCGGAAAATTGTCGAGACTGCCGAACATGTAAGTCTGGATCGCTTCGGTCGGCACATCGGCGACGGTCAGGATGGCGACGATCGACGTCACCAGAAGTATGAGAAAAATCGGAAAGCCGAGGATCAGGAGAATGACAGGCAAACCGAAATAGATGAAATAGGCCATTACCCCCGCCCGTCAGTGCGAGCCATCGGCGCGCGCCGCGCCGGTTCGCATGAGAAGCCGCAACGCGATCAGCAGCGCCATCAGCGAATAGCCGATCGGGATCATGGCCTGCGGAATGACCAGCGGGAAATTTGCCGCCTGGCTGCGCTCGTCGAACGCCGCGAGTTGCGAGATGACAGGCCACGCAAAGACCGTCACCGCGATGGCGGCTGCCACCATCACCAGGTCCGACAGGACGTAGAAGACCTGGCGCAACTTCGGCGGCATCATGACCAGCACAACATCCATGCGGATCTGGCGGCCATCCCAAGCGACCGCACAGCAGCCGGTGAATACGCAGCCGACCATGAGGAAGAGCATGATCTCCTCGGCCCATGGTATCGAGACGCTGAAGAAGTAGCGGCCGATGATGTTGCCGAAGTTGATCGCAACGCTCGAAATCAGGAAAATCGCCGCTGCCGTGCGCGTGAGCGCAAGAAGGCAGCGGACGCCTTTGGCAACGCCGTCGATCACCGCCCGCGCTCCGGATCTCGGACTGTTCAAATTGCCGCTCACTGGCGTGCCTGCCGTGTGCGCTTTGCCGCAGCGGATACGATCTCGTAGGCGTCGTGAAGTGCCGGCTTTGTCTTCGATACCTCTTCGGCCACCGGAGAAATCATCTTGATCATCTGCGCCTGATCGTCCGGCGGCAGACTGTTCAACTCGCCCCCGCCCGCGATCCAGGCTTGACCCGATTTGTTGAGGAGATCGGTGGCAATCGGATTGATTTCTACGGCCACGGCTGCACCATCCTTGTCGATGATCTGCTGCAAATCCGGAGGCAGCGAGTCGTACCACTTCTTGCTCACCTCTATCACCAGAAAGATCGAGGACATATTTGTTTCGGTGATGTATTTGGCGGCGTCCTGATAATGAAATGCCGTGAAGACGGGAAGGCCGGCGATGGCACCATCGATCGCACCCTGTTGCAGCGCCGGCATCACGTCGCCCAGCGTCATCGCCACCGGCGTTGCACCAAGCTTCTTGAACGCGGAGGCCTGGAAATCAGAAGCGAAAATCCTGATTTTCTTGCCCTGAAAGTCGGCGAGCCGCGAAAGCTTCGTCTTCATAACTAGCGTGTTCGGCTCGGCGATGAACATGCCGACGCCATGCAGCCCCTTGTCGGCGCCCAGGGCGAGCATCACTTTGAGAACCTCCGGATCGCCAGCAAGGCGCTGGCCGTGCGCCATCGAATTGACCATTCCGGGAGCCGTCATAACCTCAAAGCGCTCGTCGACGCCGACGAAGAATTCGGGCGGGTTGATACACACCTGAATGGAGCCGAATTGCGTACCTTCGATCTGGCGCGGAATCGAACCAAGCTGGCTTGCCGGATAAATCTCGGGCTTGATGCGCCCGCCGGAATCGCGCTCGACGGCGGCAGCGAAGTTCTTGGCAAGAACGTGCGGTGCATCATTGAGCGTTGGCAGCGTGATTTTCATCACGTAGGTTTTGTCGTCGGCGCGCGCCGCGTTCGTATCGACGGCGAGCGATAACACAAAAACGCCGGCGGCGAATTCCGCCAACCGGGCAGCCCTTAATCCACTGAAACGCATTTCCTTCTCCCCTTTCGTGCACCATCAGAATTCTTATCGAGCGCAGCGGCAAAGTCCTTAACGAAGGCGTGGATTTGATCGTTGATGGTCGCAATCGAAATTTTCATCGTATAAGTCTTGTCCTGCGCCTGCGCGACGCCGAACGTGAGTGCTAAGGAAAATATCACAGCGCCGGCCGCGGCACCCACATGCGCTAATCTTTGCGCAAGAGATCGCAGAATAATTTTCATTATTCCCTCCCCGCTAACGAATAGCTTTATTGCTTGTCTGTCACCTCGGAATTTCCACGAAAGTTTGGCACCGCAGTGCGCAACACTCCGTAGATCGCCGCCCGTTCGCCGGCATCGAGCTCCTGCCTGAGCTTGTCGATCCAGCCCTGCACTGTTTCCGTTGGCGGGCAAACCGGCTTGGCGGCCACGACGCCGTCGATGCCGATCTCCGAGCTTCCTTCCTCGCTGGCGAACAAAATCTCATTCATCCGCTCGCCCGGACGAATGCCGGTGAACACAATGTCGACGTCGCGCCCCGGCTCAAGCCCACTCAAGCGGATCAGCCGTTCGGCGAGATCGACGATCTTGATAGGCTGGCCCATATTGAGGACGTAGACGGACGTATCCGACCGCGACGGCCCAAGCGCGTGGGTTGCAGCGGTGATGACGAGGTCGCAGGCTTCGCGGATCGTCATGAAATACCGCACCATATCCGGATGGGTCACCGTGACCGGACCGCCCGCTTCGATCTGCGCCTTGAATTTCGGCACGACCGAACCGTTGGAGGCGAGCACATTGCCGAAGCGTACGGCGATCATGCGCATCGGCAGCTTGCCGCCATTGGCATGACGAACGCCGCGGCCGCCCGCATCGAGAGCCTGGCAATACATCTCGGCGAGCCGTTTGGTTGCTCCGAGCACCGAAACCGGGTCGATGGCCTTGTCGGTCGAAATCATCACCATCGCATCGGCGCCAGCGTCGAGCGCGGCATCGGCGACATTGACCGAGCCGAAGACGTTGGTCTTGATCCCTTCGTCCCAGTCGCGCTCAAGGAGCGGCACGTGCTTGAGCGCTGCCGCGTGGAATACGAGGTTCGGTTTGAATTCGGTGATCAAACCGAAAATTCGCTCGCGATCGCGAATGTCGGCAATCCGTCCCTCGACAAGAGTCGCGCTTGATCGGGCCGCCAGTTGTTCCAGCACGGCATGCAAAGCGGGCTCTGAATTCTCGATAATCAGCAGCCGTCCAGCACCAAAATTGACGACGCGATCGCAAATCTCGGAGCCGATGGAACCGCCGCCGCCGGTCACAACGACGGTCTTGTCCCGGACGAAATCCTCAAGACGACGATAATCAATCTTTACGCTCGGACGCAGCAACAGGTCTTCGACATTGACCGGTGTCAGACGCAGCGCCTCCTCTCCGTCGTCGAGCGACGGCAAGCGGCTTGCCGTGAGGCCCAGCCGCCGCGCAAGCATCAGCATCGTTTCGGGCTGGAGCTCGGGGGCGAGAGCGCTTGGCGTCAGCACCAAGCGGCTGATCGCCGTCCCTTGCGATCGCAGGGCGACGACCGTCGTTTCAAGATCGGTGAGGAACCCGCGCACCGGAACGCGACGCACTGCAAGCCCTTGGTCGGCCGACGATGGCGACAGGATACCGACCGGACGTACTTTTCTCACGGCCCCGCTTTCGATGGCGCGCAGGAGAACGTCAGCATCCGCCGCGCTTCCAACGATAATCGTCGGAACCGCATCCGAAGCCATGACATGCTGTTGAGTTCGGGAGTGTCTGAACAGGCGATAGGCGATCCGCGGGCCGCCAAGAAAGAAGATCTGCAATAGCCAATAGAGAGCAATCGTAATCTTGCCGAAGAAAAACGTGCCGTAGAGCGCGGGATACAAAAGGATGTAATCAAACACCAGAAGTGAAATCGCCAGTACCGATACGGCACGAATGATGTTCGACAGATCCTGCAACGATGCGAAGCGCCACTTCCCGATATAAAGGTGGAAATACCAGTACACGATGCCGGCATAGACGACGTAGAATGGCAGGATGAGGAACAGCCAATGCTCGCGTTCCTCGAGTCCGCCATTCTCGAAACGCACATAAAACGTCGCCAGCATCGCCAGCGCCGTGACGGCGAGGTCGTGAAGGACGATTAGAACGCGGCGCGGATTGCGCAAAAAACCCGTCATGGCGTCATTATAAGCCAGGCTGCGCGTCAGGACGAACTGTCATATTTGACGCTTAACACCGGTGGTAATCGCGATACCAGGCGACGAAATCGCGAACGCCCTGTTCGATCGGCGTCGCTGGCCGAAAGCCGACGTCGCGCATGAGATCGTCAATATCGGCCCAAGTCTCCGGCACGTCACCCGGCTGCATCGGCATAAGCTCTATTTTCGCCTTGCGGCCCAATTCCAGCTCCAGAAGCTCGACAATACGACGAATCTCGACCGTTTGATTGTTGCCAATATTGTAGATGCGCCATGGAGCCGTACTGCTAGCCGGATCGAGAGTGCCGCCCGGCGGCGCCGCGGTTTTTGCCGGCACAATTGCGATAATGCGCTCGAGCGCTTCGGCGACGTCGTCGACGAATGTGAAGTCGCGACGCATGTGCCCCTGGTTGAACAGCTTGATGGGCTGCCCCTCAGTGATCGCCTTGGCAAAGATGAACATTGCCATGTCGGGGCGGCCCCACGGACCGTAAACGGTGAAAAAACGCAAACCCGTTGCCGGCAATCCGTAAAGATGGCTGTAGGAATGGGCCATCAGCTCATTCGCTTTTTTGGTCGCGGCATAGAGGCTGATCGGATGATCTACGTTGTCATGAACGGAAAACGGCAGGCGCGTGTTCGCGCCATAGACCGAACTCGATGAGGCAAATACCAGATGCTCGGTGTTGCGGTGGCGGCAGCCTTCGAGCACGTTGAGAAAGCCCGCCAGATTGGCATCGAGATAGGCGTGGGGATTATTCAGCGAGTAGCGAACGCCGGCCTGCGCGGCCAGATGCACGACCGGGCCGAAATCGCCATCACGGAAAATCGTCTCGACCGCACCGCGATCGGCAAGATCGATCTTGTGGAAGTTGAAATTCGCAAATTGTCGCAAAACCGCGAGGCGCGCTTCCTTGAGCGCCGGATCGTAATAGTCGTTGATGCTATCGATGCCGACGACGCTGCCGCCATGCTCAAGAAGACGCCGCGCCAGCGCGAAGCCAAGAAAGCCGGCTGCACCGGTGACCAGAATGGGGTGATGTGGCATCGTCGCCCTTCAAAATTTTCCGTTATTCAAGCCGGCAAGCCCACGATGTTGGGAAGTCGCGTGTATTATAGGCGAATGGCTAGGAAAAAAACCAAAACGCCGGAAGAGGGCAATCCATGAGTCGCATTCTCGTCACCGGAGCATCCGGATTCCTCGGTCGCGCCGTGATAGCGGTTTTTGCAAGAGACGGCCATGCCGTGCGCGCTGCGGTAAGGCAGACGCCAGTACCCCCATTCACCGCCGGCATCGAAGTTGTAGCGCACCGAGACTACGTGGAAGGGGTCGACTGGCCTTCGCTGCTTGATGGGATGGATTTTGTCGTTCATCTCGCTGGGATTGCGCATACCGGTCCCGGAATCGATCCCGCACTCTACGATCGGGTTAATCGGCGAGCTACGGAAGAGGCCGCGAATGCCGCGGCGCGAGGCGGGATCCAGCGGTTTGTGTTTGTCTCTTCCATACGGGCACAGTGTGGCGCCGCTGCAGACCACGTCTTGAGCGAACGCGATCCTCCTCAGCCCACAGATCCCTACGGCCGCTCCAAACTCGCCGCAGAGGCGGATGTTCAGGCCTCCGGCGTTCCATTCACTATCCTGCGGCCAGTTTTGCTTTACGGGCGCGGCGTGAAGGGAAATTTTGCCACGCTGGTGCGGGCGGCGCGCTCGCCATGGCCGCTTCCGGTCAAACAATTCACCAACCGGCGGTCATTTCTCGGCACCGACAATTTCGTGTCGGCGCTGAGCTTCGTACTTTTCACGGCCGGATACGGCTGGCGAGATCTATGTAGTAGCCGATCCCGGCCCAGCACCGGCCCTCTGCGAACTGATCGCAACGCTGCGGAAGGGCAAAGGCCGGCGGCCGCTTCTATTGCCCCTGCCGACAGCTCTCGTCGAAAAACCGCTTCGGCTCATGGGACGCCAGGATCTGTGGATGCGCCTTGGCGGCGATTTACGGGCCGACCCGGCCAAATTGATCGCCGCGGGCTGGCGGCCGCTGCACGACACGCGAAGCGGCCTGATGGCGATGGTCCAAAGCAGGGCCGGCGGAGCCTGAGACATCGAACAGGAGGGCCAGCCGGCGCGGCTGCCAGCCATGCTGGGGCCCCGTCGGCAGGCTGTACATCCAGCGGCCCCAGGCGATAGAACTTGGCCCGCTATCCCGGAAAGCGGAGGTTCGACGATGAGTCATGCGGCCACATTTCTCGATGAAGTCGTCGAGACCGCCCGTCGCATCGAACCCGAGACTGTCGAGGCGTTGTGCAGCGAACTCGTGAGCCTGCGCGACCGGGACGGCCGTCTCTTCATCCTTGGCGTCGGCGGCAGCGCCGGCAATGCCAGTCACGCCGTGAACGATTTCCGCAAGCTTTGTGGAATCGAGGCCTATGCTCCTACCGACAATGTTTCGGAACTCAGCGCCCGCACCAACGACGAAGGCTGGCCGACGGTTTTCGCGGAATGGCTCAAGGTCAGCCGCGCAAATGCAAAAGACGCGATCCTGATTTTTTCGGTCGGCGGCGGGGACCTGGAAAGGAACGTGAGCCCCAACATCGTCTCGGCGATCGCTGTGGCCAAGGAACGCGGCTTGCGCGTGCTCGGCATCGTCGGCCGCGACGGCGGCTACACAAAGAAAGCGGGCGACTGCGTCGTCGTCATCCCGACCGTGGAAAACAGCCGCGTCACGCCGCATGCCGAGGCGTTCCAGGCCGTGGTATGGCATTGCCTGGTTTCGCATCCGAAGCTGCAAAAAAACGCCACCAAATGGTGAAGGCCGTCTTTCTCGACCGCGACGGGGTGATCAACGCCAACCTCGAGCGGAACGGCAAACCCGTAGCGCCGACCACTCTCGCCGATTTCCGGATTTTTCCGGGTGCCGCCGAGGCCGCGCGGCGGCTCAAGGACGCCGGCTTTCTCCTCATTGTCGTGACCAACCAGCCGGATGTCCGCACTGGACTCACGCCGAAGGCGACGATGGAGGCGATGCACGCCGAAATTCCGCGGCAAATGCCGATCGACGATTTCATGATCTGCTTTCATACCGACGCCGACAATTGCTCCTGCCGCAAGCCGAAACCGGGTTTGATGCTGCGAAGCCGCCGCCAAGTACGATATCGATCTGGCTTCGAGCTACATCGTGGGCGATCGCTGGCGCGACGTATTGGCCGGCCAGGCGGCCGGCTGCCCGCACGATCCTGGTCGATCACGGCATTGAACATGAACGGCCGGCGCTACCAGACAAAAGTGTGAAATCGCTCGCAGAAGCGGCCAGTTTCATCCTCGAGCAAAAAACAGGGAATTGATCGGCGATGAGGCTTCCTTGGCTATGGGCTCCAGCGCGGCGACAACTGCTCCGAATATATCTGTTGGGATTAAATTTGATCGATCTCGGCCGCCGGCCGGTATTGCATGCCGTCGACCCTAACAAGTTTTCGTTCTCCGACACCTCCGGCCGCCGGAGATCGCACCCCGCAGGCAAAACGTTTGCCCTTTTGGCTTTAGGCCAATCGAATATCGCCAACGAAGGCGACAAAGATGGCATCCACGTTGCCAAGCCCAATGTACACAATATCAATTTCCTCGACGGCCAAATGTACCATGCACGCGATCCGCTACTCGGACCGACTGGCGATCGCAGCAATTTTCTCACTAGGCTCGGAGATCTGCTGGCTCGTGAATATCCCAGCGTGGTGATCGTTCCAATAGCCCACGGCGGGACATCGATTGATGATTGGTCACCGGGGGTGGAAAGCTATTTGTCGCCCCGTACGGGATGTTATTGGCGACTAACTCACGCGATTAAACAGATCAAACGCGCCGGAATTGAATTGACTGCGATTTTGTGGCAGCAAGGCGAAGCTGAGACATTCTATCACAATCATGATTCTCAGCGTTACATCCACCGCTTCCTGAGTATTGCAGCAGTAATTCGACGAATGGGATTGGCCGCACCCATCTACGTCGCGCAGTGCACAAGAACGCCCGAAGGATTGAACGAACCAATCCGCCAGGCCCAGCGTGACCTTGCCGGATACCCGGGTATTAAAGCAGGTCCCGACATCGATAGCGTGACCGAACGGACCGCGGACGGACATCTTAACGTCTTGGGCCTGCAACAGGCCGCTGAACTCTGGTATCAGGCGCTTAAGCCTTAGCCGACGTCACGTGCACAAAAAGAAAAATCAACGGAGACGTAGTGCGGCGCGCAGAGGCTTGCTGTTGCCGGCGAGAAGCTCTTTTAAGATATAGCGTATGATGATGAGCTTGAAACACAGCCTGTCAAGCGCCGACGGTGATTTCCCGACGGCTTTATCCAGCGCCTCGTCGATTTCGGTTTCCTTGGCTTTCCATGCTTGGGTCAAATCTGCGGTGTGAAGCCGGACATGCAATCGGAATAGCTTCCATTGGAGCGGATCCATGATTCCGCTGAAGGCGTTGATGCGTAGGCAAACGCGCTTGCTCAGGTAGCCAGCGGTGGTTGCTTCCTTGGTAAGTTCACGGGTCGACGTCAGTGAAATGTAAGTTATTTCGTCGAAATCGGTTACGACCTGAATATCGTCGCTGGTCCCGTAATTGCGATAAACATAGTCGTCATCGACTGACACGTGGCCTTCGCCCGCATAAGTAGACGCGGAGTGATGGACCTCGAGGTCACCATAACTGAACAGAAGCGGTCCCCACCGCGTATTGTGCAGGATGAGTCCGCTCTGATCGGGCGCTCGCCAGAGGCAGAACCCGGGTACTATTGCGAATTCGTCGGAGTCAAAGTCGCGGCGAATGACTTGCAGATGCAGATGACGGAGGCTCAGTTCCATCAGCTCGCGCGGTGAAAGGACGAGTGGCTTATTCGGCGCGTATGCCGTGGAAGCATAAAGATCGGCGAGAAAGCTTTCTTGCTGATGCCGAAGGGCAGCTATCAAGACGACCTTGGCGCCCGCTGCCGCTCTTTCTTGGAGACGACGCACTGTACCGTCGGAAAGTAATGTATCCGGACACAGAAAAATTCCGAACGCGTTTGCTTCAATGGCCAAATCGGCAGCGAGCTTGTGGGCACGTGTCATGACCACAAACTTGTCGTCGCCTGGCGCCACTTCGGGCATGTTGATAGGAACGACATGGATGTGACTACGCAACACTCCCATAAGGGGTTCGTCCTGCAACGCAGTCCAGTCTGAGCGCGGGGTCGCAATGAGAAAGCAGGAGCCCGACTTGTTTGCAAGCGACGGAATATTCCCGGGGGCCAACAACGTCGGCAGAAGCAGGTTAATGAAAAACGAGCGGAACTCCGCACCCCATAGCGCGACAATAAAATAGAATGGTCTTTCTTCCAAAATAGAAGATGCCACGGAATTCGTCCCTACCCCGCCTGTTGGCTTTGGAGAACCTGCTACGAGCCGGTATCCAGGCGCCGCAATGCATCGCGCACCCGTAATATATCGACGCGTCGCCGATCATCGCCGCGGCATTCGACGTTAGTCAATGGACCGAAATCATAGGAAATCTCGGCATGAATGGTATGCTCGAATAACAATCCGGTTTGCTGAAGGTTGACCGGCAAAATCGTTGCTGTGGCGCCGTTTTGAATTTGCAGTCGCAGGCAATGACTATACTCGAATGGAAGAACCAAAAGGCTCCATCCGGAAGACATTGCGCTGATTGATAGTGTCGGCCCGTAATCAGTTGTCAAAGACACCAGTTTCCCGGCCACAAGATCATGGGGGATTGGATTCTCAACGATGACATCATTCTCGGGGTTGAATGAATTCGCCGCCATTGCATCGATGGCTTCCGCCGCCGTTGTCACCGGCAGCGCGCGGACTGGTGAATATTGACCCAGATTGGTTTTGGCAACACGAAAGATACGCAGAGCGGCGGCGCCGGCTGTGGTCTCGTAAATCAGCTTTCCTCCGGGCAGAGCGTCTGCATCCGTTATCACCATACGGACGCCGATCAGTCTAGCGATCGCCTCATTGAACGTCCGCAAGGGGAAGAACGCCTTTGCATCGCCGCTGACGAAGTCGCCTTTTCGTCCGAAAAACGCGCGCAGAAAGACGTATGTGACCGGCGACGTCCACTGACCATAATCGGCGGCGTTGGAAATGCCGGCCGCCAGCAGATCATGGTAGTGGTCGTTGCCGAGCAGCGGCCGGTAGTAATTGTTTATGATATCAAACACCGAACCCGGACCGCCAACCCACTGGTCACCGACTTGCAAATTTTCCAGGCCGACCAGAGTTATGACTCGGCCCCGGAATGGTTCGCCCGGTTTCAATCCAATTTCGCGCGCCAGAAGTTCAACTGAAGGAGGACGATTTGGAGGAAACGTAAGATTGGTTGAGTAGGACCGGGCCAAAACAGCGTATGCTGCCAGCGCCAGACATGGCACGGCAAAACACAACGCTTTGCCTTGTCTTGCGGCCCATCGCTCGGATGGCGTGCCGAAATGTACATCCAATGCCCGGAGAGCGAAAACTGAACGGCCAACAAACATGACCGTCGCCGCCATGAGGAAGAGCACAAAAAATGCCACAAGAAACGCAAGATGAACCTGCTCACAGTAGAAAAAGACGATTGGCAAACGAAACGTCAGCGCATTGACAATTCCCGCTCCGATGATGCCGAATTCGCAGAGCAAGACGGCGATTGAAATGCGCCGCAACGCGCCTGAACTCAGCGCCACGAGGAACAGTAACGTCACATCGGCGACAGCAGTGATTGAGACTGTGCGAAAATCAGGTATGTACGTTGCCAGCGACACGGCAGCCAAGAGTTGGGTGGTACTCTGGTTCGATACTAAATTCGGGAAATACACGCTGAATGCGTAGGAATAAAGGTTATAAAAAAACTGCGGAAGATTTATCAGTAAAAAACAGCAACCAAGAACGCTGGCGGCCGCCATCTTCCACAATACTTCTTTTCGGTCTCGGGCGGTCAGTAAAAACGCGAAACAATAAAACCCGAATATGGGAAAGCAAAAGATCGCAGCTTCCGGATACGCAAGTAGGGTGGCAAAACATAAGACTGCAAATCCCAATGCGAGCGCCAAGTTGGCGACCACCGAAATACACTGCCCAAGGAGAAAGAACAGAAAAACGGACCACAGAGTGAGGATTGTGGCCTCGCGCCACCATAGTCCCAAGATCATCAAATGGGTCAACAGGAACGGTGGGGTGACTAAAAGGAATTTTTCGAGGCCGGATGGGATTGTCACGATAAGCGCCACCAGTCCGGCAAATATTAGGCAAGGGGCGGCCCACAATCCTATCGTTCTGCCAACACACCAGAACAAGCCTCCCATCGCAACGTAGAACAGCGAAACGGTGACAATGACCTCGAAGCGTGGCGTTGCCAGATGCGATAAGGCTATGAGCGGCGACAGGTGCGTATTGAGCGGCAACTGGATGCCGAAGTTATTCAATAAGTTCGCCCCGAGGGAGAATGTCGGTGTTTTCCAATCCAAGTCATAGTCGAGGAAAATCTGATGCCAGACAAAATCGGTCTGGTCGCCGAAGTGAGCCGCATTCTTAAAAAGAAGGACAGTAAACGCTGCCATGAAGAACATAACTATTGCCGCACACGTGAACCAATCGGCATGAAGGTCGCCGGTTTGACCACTTGCGAATAGCTTTGACTTGATGTCACGTGCGGCAGATCGTAAAGTTCGCACGAGCGTGAAAGCATCTACCGTTTCTGAGTTGGCCAAAACCTCGAGGCTTAACAACCCAACAAGGCAAGCGAGCGCGGCCAGGATAAATAAAAATAAGAATTCCGATCCACGCGTAATGCCCAACCAATGAAACCGCTCAGCCAGCACGACGGCAACGTTCGAGAAAATGAAAATCACAACGGTTGCAATGAATGGATAAAGCCGCAAAATTTTACTCCACTAATTTTTTGGGGGCCGACGCCGCAATCAAGCATAGGGGCGGGTGATGGACAAGCTTGGGATTGGCAATTCAGGACTGCTGCCCAAGGAAATCCCCGTAGCGGCGCTTAAGACTATTCTCGCAACGTCACCCGCAATTGTGAAACATTCGCAAGCCATGCGCAGAGTCGGACGATAAGGGCAAAAGTGAATATGTCGATCAATATGAGGCCGATCATATCGACACCTGCTTTTTACAAACTCCTGCTCGCTCAAGTCGCTCTCATAGCGCTTGTCCAGCTATTGCCGCAGATCGGCACCATCCATCCTGCATCGGTGGAAATTCTTAAGATGGTCCGCGCCGAGGCTCTGCCTTGGTTGCGTCTGCTTCTCGTGCTCTTTTGTGTATTCCAATTGCTGTCCTTCGATTTGTCTCCGGCCAAAGATGAGACGCGATGGGTTGCATTTCGCCATTCGCTGCATCTGGCCACCTTGCAAGCCATGGAGGTGTTGTTCAATAAAAAGCCTGTTCCAATTGCGCACCGCGAGCGGTGGCAGTCGGCAGGTATCGCGCTCTGTTTTGCTGTGTTGTTTTTAATACTTTTGGCTAAGAATCTGGGAAACTTTGAAAGTCAGCCGGATCTCCATTTCCATCAATCCTTCCTGGATTACACCCTCGATTGGCGAACGCCGGTGTTCGCCCTTGGCGGAAACCTTTTGTATAATTTCGGCATACAGGTGCCGCTCAATACTCATCTTTCACCGATGATCGGTTTAGCGCACGCTCTATCACCAAGATTTCAGATTGCAATCGCACTCACGTTTTTCTTTGCGACTGTCTGTTTTCTTTTCTGGAGTGTGGGTGGAATTCTGCGATTGCGCCCCATTCCGCGCGTCATTTTCGCTGGGCTTGTGGGACTTATTGTTATCGTGCCCAGCGGGCTCGACCGAATAATGCTTGTCGTCCCGCCATATTTTCTTACGCATCTTGTCCTGTGCGGACTCTGGTGGGGCGAAGCATCCATCCTAAGCCTCGTTGCAGTATACTTGTTCTTCTTATTGGGGCGAACGATGTCGGTGACGCGGAACGTGGCGCTGGCTGTCGGCTTTTGCGTCCTCTGCTCCGCTTTGTTGTTGGCATTTGCCGAAGGAGCTTTCTTCATAGTTCCGATCATTTGCTTCTATTCCATAGCCTTCTTTGTCACCGGCGAACAAGCGAGGGAATTCTGGTGGAAAACGGTCGTAGCCGGCATGCTCGCCGCGGGCATGTTGCTGGTGCACATCCCGACCTATTTTCGGGATCTCTATTCTTACAGTTACGGAGCCTACTTTGCGCCCCGCCTATGGAATGACGTTGACGCGATGACGCTCCTGAAATCGACAACGATGGCAATAGCGCTGAACTATGATTTTCGAGTACCGATGTTCGTCGCTGTATCGCTTGGCACATTGGGAATCTATATAGCGCGAGGCTCTGGTGCGCCGAGGCGTATCGCTGTTGCAGTGCTGTTTTGCGAGGCCTGTATTGTTCTTTTGGGATGTATTAATGCGCTGACTTTCAAATATCCGATTGGGTTGTTTTACTCCGAAGTCTTGCATGAGCCGTTTTTGGCGGCGTTCTTCGTGTTGGCTTTATTGTTCGCCGCGACGATAGTTGTTCTGCAACTCGATGCGCTGTTCAGGTGCATACGCGAACGCGGCAATGCTGCCTATTTCAAGGGATGGATCGCACAAAAGCGCGTCGTGCTAAATTCAATTGTTTGGGTCGTCGCGGTACTCACCCTTCTCCGATCGCCTTTCCTACCAACTGCGCAGAGCCTGCAGACTTATCCAGCCAGTTCTCCGCCGTCGGTGCAAATATTGGAAGGCGAGCTTTCGATGAAGCCTGGGAAACCCTTTCCAGGCCGCGCCCTGGTTCTCGCTGGGATGCTCGCGGCGCCCGGCCTTCAATGGCCTGGCGGACCCGGCTCGATCATCGACGTCATTGATCGGCAATATAAGCTCAATCTCGGCAACGACCATTACGTCAATCTATTGCCGTTCGGCATTTCCGTCGCCGACGAATTCGGGCACTGGACGTCCCCGCCGACATTCGTTGCATTGCGAAATTTCTTTGGGCGCAAAGACGACATTGTCGACAACAAGGCATTCTTTCCATTGCGGGCGTTTAACCCGCGTATTGCCCGCCTGTTTGAAATCCGCATGGTCGTGACGGACGGACCGCCGTTGGATGGAGGTACTCTCGTTTATGAGACGAAAGCCGGGACCGCCGCGCTGCGCCTCTTCCGGCTGAATCGAGTGAACCTCGGTCAATTCTCTCCTACGCAGGCGATACTCACTGCAACGGCCTCCCAGGCGATCGACACTATGGAGCGCGATACTTTTGATCCCGAGCGAGACGTTGTCGTGGAAGAGCAGATCGATGGCAACCTGGTTCCGGCACAATCAGTCAGCGTGGTCACCGATTTTGGACCAACACTTACCGTCAGGGCGGAGTCGCCTGGTCGGAGTTTGCTGGTCCTACCATTCGAATTCAGCCGGTGCCTGCGGATCGATTCTGAGGAGCAAGAGCCGGCGCGCCTTGTGGCTGTCAATTTGCAGCAAACCGGCCTGCTTTTCGATCAACATGTGTCGGCGAGGATATCATATCGCTTTGGCGTCTTCGATCATCCGCAATGTCGTCGTGAAGATCTGGCGCGTGCTGATCGATTGCGATTGTACGACACTCAATTTTGATTCTGACCACGACGCGCGATCTTTCTTTATAGACAAAATAAGCAATCTCACGAACCAGACGATGCGCTCAAATGTCCCAGCCCACGAATGGTATCGAAACGTAAATCGCTGAGTGTTTTTGATTTCTGGAAAACCATTGATTGTGAAATCCGAAAATAGCGCTATAAGAACCAGGGCATATTCCTGCACGTTGGAACCGTCCGAAGTCCGACCGTAAATGAACTCGCTTTGAAGCGTGCGACTCAAGCTCAATGTCCGACGTCACGATTTTCATCCCGACCTATAATCGGCCGCAGTGGCTCAAGCGCACCGTCGCCTTTTTGCAGCGCGGTGGATCACGGCGCCTGCCGATGATTGTCGCTGACGGGAGCGAGCCGGAAGCTGCCGCGGCAAACGAAGCAATGTGCCGGGAGTTAGGTACGAGCATCGAATATTTCCACATGCCGTCGGAGACCGATCCGGACGGTCCGGCCAAGAATTACCTGCGACGATTTTCGGTAGCGTTAGCGCGCGTCAAGACGCCCTACGTTGCCTGTTGCGCCGACGACGACCTGCTGCTGCCGGAAAGCGCGGTCAAGGCGGCCGACTTTCTGGCCAACAATCCGGACTATGTGGGTTGCCAGGGTGTCTATCTCAATTTTCGTTATAAAGGCGACGAGATCGACATCGTAGGCAGAGGTTGGAACAGTCCTACGGTCGATGCCGACAGCATAGGCGGCCGCCTTATCCAATTTTATTCGCGCTATGAGGCGCCCTACTACGCCGTGTTTCGCACGGCCGCACAGCGAGCCATTTTTGAAGACGCCCAAGACATTACGACCCCGATGCTGGTCGAGGTCTATCAAGCCGCCGCCGTGGTGATCTACGGCAAGTTAAAGCGGCTGAACGACCTCTACTATCTGCGCAATCTCGGCGTGCCGTCGCATGCCCAGCCGGTCGCCGGCTGGTACCAATGGATGGCGAGAGATTTTGACGATTTCTTCGCGCACTATCGCAGACATCGCGACAAGGTCATGGCGCTCATCGCCGCGTGCAGCGAGCATGGTACCGACATGGCAAGCGTAAAGCGCATCGTCGACATGTCGTTCATCCTCTATGTCGGCCGCGACTTTCACATGGGTTATTGGATCGACGAATTTCTCGCGACCGCGGTGACCGACCCCAAAGAACGCAATCGATTACGGGAGCAATTGACGGCGTCATTGAGCACGCCGCAGGGCGCGACGGCCACGTTGGGTGGAGCGTTAAAGGCGTCGCTGAAGAGCACCGTCAAGCAGGCGCTCGGTGAACGCGGCCGTAAATTCGCGTCGCGCACGCTCAATTTCGCCGAGATGGTGCCACTGGCCCAAAACCCGGCCATCCGGCTGCCACGCGGACTGCTCGGATCGTTCGATGAGTCCGATTGGGTGTTACTCGGTGAGCGCCATCGCGTCGATTGAGGGACGGTCGATTTTGGATAACGGATGTTACGCTTCAACGATGGCGGCACGCAGTTTAGCGCACACCTGCCTCACTGTTGGCCGGTCCAGATTGAGACCGCTCGGCAGGTTAATGCCGTAGGGACTGAGCCGCTGTGCCACCGTGTTGCGACTGCGCGCACGCATGGCATCGGGCGAATCGCGCAATGCGGGGATCTCGCTTAACGGAAAAAAGAATGGGCGGACATCAACGCCGCGCTCGCGCATCCGCGGCACGAGAATTTTCTTGTCGAGCAAGGTTTCCGGTTCCAACAGTGCCGTCGTCATCCAGTAGGAATTGAACAAGCCAGCAATATCGGGATTGAGCGATATCTGGTTACAGTCCGACAATTCCTCGCGGTACCAGGAAAAAATCTGGCGCTTGCCATCGACTAATTCGTCAACGCGCTCGATCTGCGCCAAGCCAAGCGCAGCCTGCATTGCCGACATTTTATATTTATGGCCGATCTCATCATTGAAGAACATGATGTCGCCTGGAATGCGGCCGTGGTCGCGCAACTTGAGCACCCGCGCCAGCAACGCATCGTCGTCGAGCACCAGCATGCCGCCTTCGCCGGTCGTCAATGTCTTCGAGCCGTGGAACGAGAAGGCCGACATCGCGCCAAACGAGCCGGCAGGCCGCTCGCGCCAGCGCGAGCCTATCGCTTCGGCGGAATCCTCGATGAGCGCAACGCCGGAACGTTGCGCGATTTCGGCAAGCCGGTCCCAATCCGGCATCGAGCCGTATAGATCGACCACGATTGCCGCCTTAGTGCGAGGCGTGATCACCTCTGCGAAAGCGTCCGGCGACAGGCACCAGCTCTGGGGATCGATATCGGCAAAGATCGGCGTCGCCCCAACATAACGCACCGGCGCCACCGAGGCGATCCAGGTGACGTCCGGCACGATGACCTCGTCGCCTGGGCCAATGTCATGCGCGAGCAGTGCGAGATGCAGGGCTGAGGTGCAGGACGGCAAGGCAACGGCGTGACGACGGCCGCAATAGTCAGCAAAAGCCTTTTCGAATTTGACATGGAACGCATTGGCTTCGCCGTACCATGCACGGCGTACCGCCTCGGCGACGTATTCGACTTCTTTCTCGGTGATCGAAGGGCCTGATACAGGAATCATGGCTTGCGCACGCAGAAGAGAAAGCCGTCGGGCGCTACCGTGATCAAAAGCTTGTCGGCCATGGACTCGTCGACAGCGAAATCGCGCGTCTCGCGCAGAAATTCGTGCACTGCAGTCTTGGGGTTGTTACCCCGCTTCCACGGCCGGTTGGCAAACAGCGCGTGAGGCAGATCCTCGATTATGGTGTCGAGGACGACCAAATAGCAACCGGCGCTGACCAATGGCGCATACGCGCGCAATTCGGCGAGTACATGGTCGTGGGTGTGGTTGCTGTCGAGCATAATCATGGTCCGCTTTCCGGCAGCAGCCCGCGCAACCTTGCCGATGATCTTTGGATCGATCGAAGAGCCTTCGATCATGTCGATCCGGCGAGACAGAGGATGGCCCTCGATTGCCTTGCGGTTATGCGACCTGATGTCAACGTCGACGCCGACGACCTGGCCACCGCCACCGATGAGTTCGAGTATCGAGGCGGAGAAAATCAACGAGCCGCCGTGCGCGATCCCGGTTTCGACGATTAATTCCGGCCGCGTCCGCCAGATGATCTCCTGGATCGCGATCAAATCTTGCGGATATTGAATGACGGGACGGCCGAGCCAAGTGAAGTTATACGAGTATTTATGCTTGGCGGAGGCTTCGATCCAGTTACGCGACAGCAGTTGCAAGGCAGCATCCGAGCGCAGTCCTGCGATATTGCGTTTGCGCTCCTCGTCCAATTCGTCCCTCTCGATCATGTATGCATCCACGTCGTGCTTCACGCCTGCGCACGTATAAACTTCACTGGACTGAAATCGCCAAAGCTCGGCAGTTTGATCGCGACGGCATGGATGGGATCTTCGTAATCTGGCTGACAATCCTGCAACTGACATAACGCAGAGTAGACCACCCGCGTCGCGTAGTAATACGCACTGGAAAAGTTAGTCAACTCGACCGAACGGAACATGGTTTGCGCCTTTGCTATGAAGTCCCGTTCGTCGAAATACAGGTTATGCCAGCGTATCGCAATCTCGGGCAGGCCAAGCGTTTGGCGCAGGCGGTTAAGTTCGTTCTGACCGCCAATAAAATTTTCGGTGCCGAGATAAGCGCCGTCGTGATCGAGATGGCCGACGATCTGGCGGAGCGCGCCATATTGCTCGTCGGCGCTTGACAGATTGATGAGACAGCGATTGCTGAGGATGGCAGCAAATTTCGTCTTTCCCACCGCGGCGTCAAGATCGCGAACATCGCCGAGCCCAAACGCAATCTGGCTCAGAAAACTTTCGGCTCGCGATGACAACGCCATCCGCGCCGCCGAGATCATCTCGGGCGAATAATCGATGCCGCGAAACTGCACCCCAGGAAAGCGTTCTGCCAGCGCTACGACGGCCTGACCGTCGCCGCATCCGACATCAAGCACCGCCGCGCCGGCAGGAAGCTGTAGCCTGTCAAGTTCGGCTGCGAGCAACGCCACTTCAAGCTTCCGCAGATAGACATCGTTCGTGGTCTTGGCGTTGGCCGGTGCGGTTTTGGCGCGGTCGTCCCAATAGCTCTTGATGTCCGTCATTGCCTCACCTAATGGTCGGTGTCGCGCAAGCTCCGAGGGCATGCCTCGATCTCGGCCACTTCCTCCGCCGAGAGATCCGCAAGCCGCGGCCGGCCGAAGTCGGCTGGCGAAAGAATTGGCGCCGCTATCGGCCACGATATCGCGAGCGTAGGATCGTCCCACCGGATGCCGCGCGCTGCGGCCGGCATATAGGCCGGCGTGATCTCATACACTACCTCGGTATGGTCGACGAGTGTTTGCAGGCCATGGGCACAACCCGGCGGGATATAGACCATCTGCCGGTTGTCGGCGGTAAGTTCGACCGACTGCCATCGTCGGTAGCTCGGTGAGTGTTGCCGCATATCTACGACGACGTCGAAGACCGCCCCCCGCGTACAGCGCACGATCTTGGTCTCGGCGTGCGGCCGGACTTGATAATGCAACCCACGCAACGTACCGGCCCGCTCGCTGTAGGAGATCGAGCGTTGTACGAAATCTGTGATCAAGCCACGCTCCGCGAAGGTCTTAACGCAGAAACTGCGGGCAAAGAAGCCGCGTTCGTCGGTCATAAGTTCGATAGAGATCCGGAACGCGCCTTCAATTGCAAGCGGCTCAAACAACATTGTATGGAAAAGCCTTTGAGCAATGTCGGGGCGCGCGCGCCCGCCTGATCGCGAGCTAGTATACCCCTCCTACCGGATCCTGTGTATGGTTCGGGCAGGCTGCGGGACCGAGCGAGAGGAACGAACGGATGGACGAAAGCGGCATCAAGGTCGTGATTCTCGCGGGCGGCCTCGGAACCCGTATCATGGAGGAATCTTTATCTGCGGCCAAAGCCTATGATCGAAATCGGCGGACGTCCCATTCTATGGCATATTATGAAGATTTTTGCCCATCACGGGCACCGAGAATTCATTGTTTGCCTCGGATACAAAGGCTACATGATTAAGGAATATTTCGCGAACTTCTTTCTGCACCAGTCCGACGTGACAATCGATACCATCGAGAACAAAATTACTTTTCACCAGACTTCAAGCGAACCCTGGCGTGTCACCTTGGTGGACACCGGGGAGCAGACACTGACCGGCGGCCGTCTCAAGCGTGTGAAGGGCTATCTCGACCGCAATGCGCCATTCTGCTTCACCTATGGCGACGGGCTTTCCGACATTGACATTAATGCGCTGGTCGCGTTTCACCGTTCCGCCAACCGGCTCGCGACTGTCACTGCGGTGCTGCCGCCAGGTCGCTACGGTTCGCTCGATCTTGAGGCTGACAGGGTTGCGCGCTTTGCTGAAAAACCGCCGTCAGGCGACGGCTTCATTAACGGCGGCTTCTTCGTGCTCAATCCTGCCGTGATCGACCGCATCGAGGGCGACCAGACCTCCTGGGAGGGCCGCACGCTCGGCGAGCTTGCGGCCGAATCCGAATTGTCGGCATATCGGCACCGCGGCTTCTGGCACGCTATGGACACGCTGCGAGACAAGAACTTTTTGGAGGAACTCTGGCAGACCAACCGCAGCCCGTGGAAAGTTTGGAGCTAGCCGCAGTGGTCTGCGTGGATATGGAGTTCTGGCGCGGCAAACGCGTCCTGTTGACCGGCCATACCGGATTTAAAGGTAGCTGGGCGGCGCTCTGGCTGTCGCGGCTCGGCGCTACGGTTACCGGGATTGCTCTTCCACCCGACATGACACCCAATCTCTATGATCTCGCCGGAGTGGCGCGGGATATTGCCTCCCATTTCATCGATATTCGCAACCGCGAAGCAGTCACTGACGTGTTGCGGGACTGTCGACCGCAGATCGTGCTGCACCTTGCGGCACAATCGTTGGTGCGCCGGGCTGCGCGTGAGCCGATCGAGACCATTGCGGTCAATGTGATGGGCACCGCAAACCTCCTCCACGCGTTGCGCGAAAGCGTCGACTTGCAAGCCGTCCTGGTAGTGACAACCGACAAGGTCTATCGCAACGACGAGGACAAGATCGCCTTCTCCGAAGCGGACCGGCTCGGCGGCCATGAGCCTTATTCTGCGTCCAAGGCTGCGGCCGATCTGCTAACCTCCGCGTTTGCTGAAAGTTATTTCGAACCGAACAGCATAGCGGTCGCGACCGCGCGCGGCGGCAACGTGCTGGGCGGCGGCGATTTCGCCGAAGACAGACTGGTGCCGGATATCGTGCGCGCGGTGCTGGCCGGCAACGCGGTCGTGCTGCGCCATCCCCAGGCGACGCGGCCGTGGCAATACGTGCTCGATTGTCTGGCAGGATATTTTTGTTACACACAGGCGCTGGTGTTGCGCCGAGATATGCCGCGCGCGCTGAATTTTGGTCCAGTGCGGCAACGCGAACAGACCGTTGCCGAAATCGCGCAGTCGATCCTCGCAGCGATGCAGGCGGACACCAACTGGGTTCGCGCCGCCGAAGCCGGCCCGCGCGAGGCCCACTTCCTGTCGCTCGACGCAACGCTTGCCCGCCAAAGCCTCGGCTGGATCGACCGCTATCCCAGCGCTGCGGTAGTCGCGCTGACGGCCGCCTGGTATCGGGAATTCCACCGTGGTGGCGATATGCGGGCGTTTTCGCTTGCCCAAATCGAAGCTTTTATGGCCGAAGAGGCAGCGCCGGAACAGGCTTTACGCGCTGACGATACTGTCGATCCGGCGAGGTCGCGGTAACCGCGCCGATGCTCACAAACCCTAGCGCCTTAACTTGCCGCTCCTGCGGTGAGCCGTTGCGGGTCCTCTTCGCCGATCTCGGCATGACGCCGTTCTCCAATGCTTTCCGCGCCAAAGCGGAACTTGCACAAGCCGAGCCGTTTTATCCGCTGCGTGCTTTCGTTTGCGAGGCCTGCAAACTTGTACAGCTGCAGGATTTCGGCTCAGCCGAAGAGCATTTCAATGACGATTATGCGTACCTGTCCTCGTTTTCGTCGAGCTGGCTCGCACACGCAAGGGTGTTCGCAGAAACCGCTCAGCAGAGATTTTCACTGACTGGCTCATCCTTCGTGGTCGAAATCGGCAGCAATGATGGCTACCTACTCCAATTCATCAAGGCGAAGGCGATCCCCTGCCTCGGCATCGATCCGGCCGCCAATTGCGCGGCGGTCGCCCGGCAGAAATTCGGTATCGACACCCTGGTTACGTTTTTCAATAAGCAGACTGCGCGACAGGTGGTGGCCCAACACAGCCACGCCGATCTCCTTATCGCCAACAACGTGCTGGCCCATGTACCGGACATCAACGACTTCATTGCCGGAATCGCGATTGCATTGAAACCTGAAGGTGTCGCCAGCTTCGAGTTTCCGCATTTACTTTCCCTAATGCGGCACAATCAGTTCGACACGATTTATCATGAGCATTTCTCCTATCTATCGCTTACCGCACTTGCGCCATTGTTTGCCCGGCACGGACTGATGGCTTTCGATGTCGAACGCCTAAGCACGCACGGCGGATCGCTCCGGCTATTCGTGGGGCGAGAAAACGGGCCGCGGGCGATAGGCGTCGAGATTCAAAGCCTTGCCGACGAAGAGCGCGACGCCGGCCTCGACCTCATCGCAACCTATGCGTCGTTTGCCGAACGCGTCGCGCACACCAAGCGACAATTGCTGTCGCTTCTCATTACCTTGAAGGACAGTGGCGCCACCATCGCTGCCTATGGCGCGCCCGCCAAAGGCAATACGTTGCTGAACTATTGCGGGATCGGGACGGATATTGTCGAATTCACAGTCGATCGCAATGTCTTCAAGCAAGGACGTTATTTGCCTGGTAACCGCATTCCAATCCTGTCACCCGATGCCATCGCCGAACGACGACCCGATTATGTGCTGCTGCTGCCATGGAATCTCCAAGACGAGATCGTCGAGCAAATGCGCGGCATCGCTGCTTGGGGCGGCCGTTTCATCGTTCCGATCCCGGAGCCTAGAATTCTTGATTAGCGTTTTGGCGTAAGAGCATGATCGTTGGGATTTCGACAAACGTGTGCTTATTTCACGCAGAAAGTGCAAATATGTCGACCTTGGCTGGCAGCGAATCACTTGCAGCGTCACGAAGGGTATTAGCTAGGTTCGATCTGCCTTGAGCATAGGGACTTCGATGCGATTGATCGTGACCGGCGGCGCAGGGTTTATAGGGTCTGCTGCTGTATGCCGCGCAGTACAGGATGGTCACACCGTCTTGACCATCGACAAGCTCACATATGCTGGACGCCTGGAGGCGCTATCCGAAGTTAGCCGGTCGCCACACCATCGCTTTCTTCAGGCGGACATCGCAGACAGCGCTGCCATGACGACTGCATTCGCCGAATTCGAACCGGATGCCGTGCTCCATCTCGCTGCCGAGAGTCACGTCGATCGATCGATCGACAGTCCGGATTCTTTTATCAATACAAACGTACACGGCACTTTCGTATTGCTTGAGACAGCGTTTCAATATTGGTTGCGACAACGCAACGCCAATGGCCGGGAATTTCGCTTCATCCACGTCTCGACCGATGAGGTTTTCGGTACACTTGCAGAGGATGGCTGTTTCGACCTCAACAGCCGCTACGCTCCCAACTCCCCGTATGCCGCCAGCAAAGCTGCCGCCGACCATCTTGCGAGAGCCTGGCACCGGACCTACGGTCTGCCTGTGATCGTAACGAATTGCTCCAATAATTACGGCCCCCGGCAACATTCCGAGAAATTCATACCAACGATCATACGGCACGCCCTCGCCGGCGAGCCGATCCCGATTTATGGAGCGGGTCAAAATATTCGCGATTGGATTTACGTCGAAGATCACGTTGCCGGACTGATGGTCGTCCTTTCACATGGTCGCTTCGGCGAAACTTATCTATTTGGCGGGCGATGTGACGTACGCAACCTCGATCTCGCTCACATCATTTGTCGCATTCTTGACAGTCTCACTCCTCGCAGTAACGGGGAAGCTTATGCCTCACAAATTAGTCTCGTGAGAGACCGGCCCGGCCATGATTTCCGTTACTCCATTGATCCGTCGCACGCCGAGGGTATGCTTGGCTGGAGACTGAACGAGCAACTTGAAACCGGGCTTGTCAAAACGATTAATTGGTATCTCGCAAATCCGGATTGGCTCGTTCCAAGCACAGTGCTTGGACGACTCGGGTCGCAACGAGCAGAAACGATCGGAGCTTCGTCGTGACTTCCTGGAAGGGCGTGATTTTGGCTGGGGGGACTGGTAGCCGGCTTACGCCGCTGACACGGGTCGTCAACAAACACCTGCTTCCCGTGTTTGACAAGCCGATGATCTATTATCCACTGACGACACTGATGTTGGGCGGCATCCGCGAGATCACGATTGTGACATCGTCCAATTGCGTCGATCAGTTTGTGACGCTGCTTGGAGATGGCAGCCAATGGGGCTTAAGTCTTATTTATCGCGTGCAAGACCGGCCAGCGGGCATTGCTGATGGTCTACGCGTGGCTGCCAGCGACCTGCGAGATCACAACATCGCGCTCATTCTCGGCGATAATATTTTTTTTGGTGCAGGATTCGCCGCAACTCTCAAAGAATCGATGGAGAGTAATCCTGGAGCAACCGTTTTCGGCTATCAAGTCGCCAATCCCAGTGATTTTGGAGTGGTGACATTCGATAATACCGGGCAGCCAGTTGCTATTGATGAGAAGCCGGCCAACCCAAAATCGAAACTCGCAATCACTGGGCTCTATATCTATTCCGCAGACGTCCTGGATATAACTTCGCAAGTGCGTCCGTCGAAGCGTGACGAACTTGAAATTACCGACGTGAACCGGGTTTTTCTTCAGCAGGGACGCCTTCGCGTTCGGAATCTAGGTCGGGGTGTTGCCTGGTTAGACGGTGGCAAGCCCGATGATTTGTACGAGGCAAGCCAGTTCGTGAAAGTGTTTCAAGACCGCACAGGTCTTCGCATCGCGTGTCCAGAGGAATTAGCTTATCGTCTGGGCTTTATCGATCGTACGGCTTTTACGTACTTGGCTAAACAGACGCCTGCATCCGATTACCAATCCTATCTATTGCGCGTATTGGAAGATCAATGGAGCGGACTTCATTGATCACTCGGCGTCCCTAAAGGGTGCGCGGCGAAAAAGATAAGGCTGCAAGCCGATTAGTGGCAGGCTGCTGATTGATTTCATTAAATGGGACGCCTACTAATTTTGATTGTGGTACCAGGGTGAGCATCAGCAGGCCTTAAGCTTTTGTGCCCTATGGAGTCGATTGATGCTGACAAAAGCCGGTAGAGCAAGAAGCCCGGATTCCGTTACGCCGCCATCCGAGGCGATACCTGAGCTTGCTGTGATCGTGCCGGTTTACAATGGCCGCCCCATGCTCAGAGAGCTTTGCCGCCGTATTGAAAGTTCTTTGAGCGAGATCACAGCCAATTACATCATTGTCCTCGTCGACGACGCGGCGCTGGATAATCCATGGCCGGTCATCCGCGAACTCTCGCAGGAGGACGCACGGATCAAGGGCATTCGACTTAGCCGAAATTTCGGACAGCACTATGCCCTTACGGCGGGGATAGATGTTGCGCATGCTCATTGGTATGTGATCATGGATTGCGATCTGCAGGACGCCCCAGAGGACATTCCGCGCCTGTACGCCAAAGCCCGCGAAGGTCACGATCTCGTCATCGGCGTCCGGAAAAAAGAAGGGCATCATCGCGTAAAACGCGGGCTTTCCAGAATATTCTATTCTCTATTTAAGCTCCTGTCCGGCGTTCAATTAGATTGGTCAGTCGGAAACTTTCGTATCTTTTCGAACGCCGTCGCCGACGGTTTTCGCGAAATGCGCGAGCAGCTTCGTTTTGTCCCTGCCTCCTTCGAGTGGATGGGCTTTGAGGCGGCCTATATTGAGCTTCCGCACCACGCGCGCGGACAAGGCCAATCCTCCTATACGATCGGCAAGCTTATGACGCTTGCCGGGAATACCATTCTGGCCCACTCTCAGATTCCGCTGAAATTAGTTGCAGCTTTAGGATTTGCAATGTCCTCTATCACGTTTCTGGTCGCACTTATTTATTTTGGCCGCGCTCTCCTGTTCGGCACCAGCGTGATCGGATGGACGAGTATATTTGTCACCATATTATTCGTCAGCAGCTTTCAAATTGCGTTGATGGGTCTGCTCGGTATCTACATCGGCAAGACGTTCGATGAGGCCAAGCGTCGTCCACTTTATGTCGTTAAAGATACTGTAAATCTTGATGACGTTTGAGATGTCGGCAGGAGATTGCTGCTTGTTCCAGTTTTAAAGGAGAGATTATTAGGCCATGGAGGCTGAGGAACGTATATGCCCAACGGTGCTCGTTGCCGGTTTCAAGGGCACGCTATTTGTTGCGGGCATTTTGGAAGCTGGAGCAAGACCGCTGCGAATTGTCAGCTATCCCCAACAGGGCGACAAATCAGATTCATTCAATCAACTGGTCGAGCTTGGTCGTAAGCATGGGATACCAGTGGAGGAAAGTCGGCATCCCAGTATTGCCGGAGATTCGCTCGTTTTTCTGGTCGGTTGGCAATTTCTATTACGCGAAGGCTCTTGACCGCTGTATCGTGTTCCACGATTCCCTGTTACCGGAGCTGCGAGGCTTTAGCCCGACTGTAACGGCGTTGCTTCTCAGTTTGGATGTCATCGGCGTGACGGCTTTTCGTCCTGCCCCCGGGCTTGATACCGGTCCGATTTGCGGCAGCCGCCGCATCCAAATTTCTCAGGAGACCTCCATCCGTGCCGCTCTCGAATTACAATCAAACGCTATGGTAGATCTCGCCATTGAGATTCTGGAGCGAATTTCGAACGGCACCATGGTTGAGCAAATCCAAGATCAGGACGCTGCTACGTTCAGTCTTTGGCGTGACGAGTACGATTACTTTATTGATTGGCGGCTGAGCGCATCTGAGATACTACGCTTGGTGCAAGCGCTAGGCTTTCCCTATGAGGGAGCAAAGGGGATCATAGACAACGAACTCGTGACGGTCCAACAAGCGAGACTTGGACCGGATCCTCCATTTTCCATCCGTAATGCAGGTAAACTCTGGCAGATTGAAGAACGAAAAGCGTTAGTGGTCTGCGGCAGCGGCACACTTTGGATCGAAGAGGCATTTGATGGCAATGGGCAAGCCTTTTATTTCCGGCATCTGCGAGCGCGTTTCCTGACATCCGATAATGCATGGATCGCAGCTTATCTTCGCGGTCGAGCTAGTCCCTAGCAGTTGATCCGAATGGGGGAGCAACGGTGGAAATCAAAATACGCGCAATATTCTTGCTCATTACGGTACTAGCACTGACCGTCTATGGCCAACTGGTCATTAAAGCGCGAGCGCTGGCATATAGCGCAGACGGCGCGATCGAAGCCAATAAATGGGCTTATCTGAAGGCGATGCTCACGGATGTCGGCGTGCTCAGCGGCCTCGTTGCGGCGGCGCTGGCAGCGATCGCGTGGATTCTCGCTATCGAGCGGCTTGATGTTGGCTTCGCTTATCCATTTATGGCGCTAAGCTTTCGTCCTCGTTCCGTTCGGAGCCAAATTCCTATTCGCCGAACCGCTACCACCATTCCAGATTTTCGGTATGGTACTCATCGTTATCGGGGTGACGATGAGTGCACTGGCTCGATGAAAGCTACTCACGACCATCTCGCAACTACGAGATTACTGCGAGAGAAACTCGCGCGCTTGAATGATACCGCCTGCAAGTATCAATGAGATGAGATTATCCCGCCGCATTTGTCCGAACTGCAGAGCCAGCGATCAGATTAGAGACAACGAAGCCATTTGGCCGCGGACGTGGGCATGCGCTGAATGTTCTCATACAATCGAAATACGCGACGGTATTCCAATATTCGCGCCGGCGCTGGCCGACACAGTAAGCGGGATGGATCCTAGCCTATTTGAACAATTGGCGGGGTGGGAAGACGAAAACTTCTGGTTCGTTCCGCGCAACCGCCTTATCACTGCGTTGCTGGACCGCTATTTCCCCGCCGCTCAAAACTTCATGGAGGTGGGATGCGGCAACGGATTCGTGCTGACCGCAATCTCGGGTATGAGACCGTGGCGTCGTCTGGTGGGTTCCGAGCTGCACCCCACGGGCCTTGCTATCGCGCGTAACCGTCTGGGCGATCGCGCGGAATTCGTTCAGTTGGACGCGCGGTCGATCCCCGCGCGCGGTCTATTTGATGTCATCGGCGCGTTTGATGTCCTGGAACACATTGAAGACGACGCAGCAGTTCTGGCGGCGATGCACGGCGCAACCCGGCCCGATGGCGGCATCATGCTTGCTGTGCCGCAGCATCCATGGCTTTGGTCGAATACCGATGAAAGCGCCCTGCATGTTCGCCGATACCGAAGAGACGAACTGGAACGGAAAATTCAAGCGGCCGGCTTTCGCTTACTATTCTCCGCGTCCTACACCGCCTTGCTGCTGCCCCTGATGGCGGCAAGTCGTTTGCGAGGCTCGACCAAGTCTGACTCGCTACGCCGAGAATTCGAATTGCCCACCATCGCCAACAACTGGCTCAGAGCAATTCTCCAGTTAGAGGTCTCGCTAACGCTCGCCGGAGTACATTTCCCGGCTGGCGGATCGCGAGTCATTGTCGCAACAAAGGCTGACGTCAACACACGGAGCCCAGCTAATTAGCACCGATCTTGTCAGCCAAATCACCTCATGGACCGCCGCGACGACGTGCTCAACCTCGTCCGACATGCCGCTCCACATCGGAAGACGGATCAGCCGCTCACTAAGACTGTCGGTCAAAGCAAGTGCACCGACGGGCCGTCCGAAGCGCCGCCCTGCCTCGCTCGAATGCAACGGGACGTAATGGAACGGCGCGATGATGCCCCGCACGCGCAAAGCCGAAATCAAGGCGTCGCGGCGCTCGCGGCTTGGCATTAGCAAATAGTAGAGATGCCCATTGTGCGTGCAATGCGCAGGCACGACCGGACGGCGTACGCCGACATCGCGGGCCTCAAGATCAGCAAAGGCTGAATGGTACCGGTCCCAGGTGCTAAGTCGCTCCGCCGTAATTGCTTCGGCGTCATTAAGCTGCGCGCGCAAAAAAGCAGCAACGAGCTCACTGGGAATATAAGATGAACCGAGATCTGTCCAAGTATATTTGTCGACCAGACCAAGCAAGAAACGGGAACGGTTGGTGCCCTTCTCACGGATAATTTCCGCGCGCTCGGACAGATCGGCACGATCGGTGACAAGCGCACCACCTTCGCCGCTGACAATGTTCTTGGAGGCGTGAAAGCTGAAACACGCAACATCCCCGAGCGTACCAGCCAGCCGGCCGCGATAACTTGCCAGTAGCGCCTGTGCCGCATCCTCGACAAGTAGAAGCCGATGCGCCGTCGAGAGTTCCCGAAGTTTGTCCATTTCGGCGCAAACACCGCCGTAATGAACGACAAAAATCGCCTTCGTACGGGGTGTAATCGCGGACTCGACCAATTGCTCATCGAGATTGAGCGTATCTTGACGAATGTCCACAAAAACGGGCGTTGCACCACGCAGCGCCACCGCGTTTGCCGTCGAGACGAAAGTAAAGGACGGCATGATGACCTCGTCGCCGGGCATGAGGTCGGCGAGAATGCCGGCCATTTCCAGCGATGCGGTGCACGAGTGTGTGAGCAGAGCGCGCTTAATTCCCAGTCGGGCAGCGAGCCAGGCCTCACACTGTTTCGAAAAATATCCGTCCCCGGAGAGTTCGCGCCGGTCGATAGCTTCCTTGAGGAGGCCGAGTTCGCCCCCTGTAATCGGCGGACGGTTAAATGGCACGACCAGCGGTTCCGTTCCTGGCTGACCGTCGTGCCGGATGTCGCCTTGGTCTCCCGGTGGAGAGACGGAACCCGCTTTCATGTGCCCAAGCTTTGTCGTGTCTGTTCGGTGGGTCAGGCCGACGTATCCGCGATCTCGATCAAACCGGACGGCGGCTCGTCATGACCGCCCAGAAGCTGACCCTTCCAGTTCTTCAGGCGATCGATCCGATTGTAATAGGTGAATTCCGGCGAACGGCGGATCAAAAGCCCGTCGCGCACCTCTTCGTCATATTCGTATTGCGCCCAGCCATTGCAGTTCGCGCAAAATGGAACTTTGTCCCATTGTCCGGTCTCGTGATAGTAGCGGACCTTGGCGAATTCCTCGCCGTTCCATACCGCCTTCACGCCTGCATCGAACACATTCCCGACATTGGTGCTCTTAAAGCCGTCGAGGCAGCAGATCGTAACGGTGCCGTCATTGTGGACCGGCAGTGTCTTATAGAGCGTGGGGCAAGGCAGCCGCTTTTCCGGCGGCTTCATGTCCGGAAATGTGCCGTTCTCGAACAAAAGATTGACGCGCACGCAATCGACCAGCCCGCTCCAGCGTTCCACGAACGCCGCTTCCTCGTGACGATTTTTGTCCTGGAGCGTGAATGATACGCTGATGCGCGGCAGATCGCGGTCGCCGCGCGCCGCGAGCATGCGAAATACCGCCGCCTCGATCTTCTCCAGCTTGTCGACGCCGCGGATTTTCTCGAGTGTGTCGCGGGTCACGGAATCGATGCTGAATGAAATCGAATCGAGCTCGATCTCGACCATGAACCGCGCCAGATCATCGTCGAGCGTGAGCCCGTTGGTGTTGAACGCGATCGCGATTCCGCGCGATTTCATTTCACGCAAGCGTTCGCGCAAATTCGGCACCAAAAGCGGCTCGCCATACATGTTGGGCTGCACCAGCGGATGCGCCGGCGCGATATCGTCAAGCAGACGCTTGGACGAATCGACATTCATTATGCCTTTGACGGAATTGATCGCCTCATTGTCCTCCGAACCCCACACCGGGCACATCGGGCAGCGCAAATTGCACTTCGTCGCGTAATCGATCAGCACCCGCTCCGGCAGCTCGGAAACCGGAAGCGGCTTCCAGTTCAAAGCGGGATCGACCCAGATCCGCGCGCGAATAATCACTCATTGTTCGCCCATTCTGGTTCGGGAGCGTATCTTGCCGATGAGGCAAAGCATATAGCACCGTCTCGATGATGCCGCCATCGTGCTGGCGCAGATATAGCTCGTAGCCCGCGATTCAACTCCAACACCTGTTTGGGTATCCGCCACAGGTCGGCGGGCCGATGGTAAACCGAAATCGCCAGACGCGGCAGCCATTTTCGGATCGACTTTTGCCCGCCGCGCAAAGCGTCCGGTCTCGGCGCCTTCGATATTCATCTTGATATAGGTCAATCGCCGGCCCCCGAGCACTTCGTCGATCGTCGTAACCGGCATTTCGATTTCGCCGTCGTCGGCGAAGATGGCGCCGCGGCTGGCGTCATCACGGAAACGCAGGCTGCCGCCGTGACTGTGCAGGCCGGCATGGATGGGATGAACCCGCGGTTCAGTCGCGGAAATTCTCCTTAAGCTTCGCAAACGTCACCGGGTCCGGCTCGAATGCATAGACATCGGAATACCGGCCATGCACCCGTTCAATAAAACTCCGGATCGTGTCGCCATCATATGAGCCGCCATCAACGTAAACTTCGTCGTCCGCGAACTCGAACAACCCTTCGGGGGCATAAAGATCGTGCTCGGTGAGGACCGGCTGCAAGGCCGCTGGATCGAGCGTCCGGCGAAATCCGACTACTGCGTCGAGCACCTGCCGGGAATGATCGTCAGCAAGGCGATCATGCAAAGACTCATATTCAGAACGGTGCGTCGCAGAGATCCTCCAGCAGATCAGTCGTAAAACATGTGCGGCGGGAAAATATCCGGCGCCAAAACCTGCAACATCGCAAACGGCACAACGCGTGCGTAAAGCCCAGAGCGCGCAACCGCTGTGTCCCATGCAGCAGCCGATGCGAAGCAATTACAATCGGCGTCGATTTCGACAGCCGCTCAAGCGCCTGAACCGGTTCCACCGCGACGTCGGCGACCAACATTCCCGCTTGTGCGGGATCATCGTCGACGATCGCGTCGATTTTGATGTGCTTGGACCTGCAAATCCGCGCCAGCCTTTGCCCTTCGACTGCGGCGCCGACGATCGCAAGCGAACTCAAATTTGCGACATCGAGGGTGCTGACGCATCGTTCTTCGCAGATTGCGCGGACCATCGACGCGATCCAGACCCTCGAGCGAAAGCGGCGTAGAACGCATTCAGTGGCAGGAGTTTGCTTCATTGAACTTTCAGGGATGCGATTGCCATATGGTCGAGGCGATCTATTGGACATTTATCATGCGAGCGCAATGACGGATTTTGCCTTGAATCCGTTGGGACTATCTATATTTTCAGGCTCCACGCAATCTTGCGAATGTCCCGGAAAGACGCGCGCAGCAACCTTGGTTCCAAGGCAAGTTGAGGTCTTAATGCCCGTTGCAAGCGAAAGCGCCATCATGTCTCCCGCGGCAGAAGCCGACGACCGGGCGTTTTATTTCATCGTGGTGCTGTGGGGCGCGCGCTTCTGCAAATACTTCTTGGAATTTTGCCTTGCGAGCGCGCTGTCTCCGGGCAACCTACCCGCTCTTAAGTCGTCGCGCCGGAGCAAATTCCTGATCGCGACGCGGCCTGACGATTGGGCCGCGATGCGTCGTTTCGCCGATGTTTCAATTGCTTGAGCGCTTCGCCGAGCCTGTCTACATCGAGATTCCGCCATGCCCGCCCGAACGGTCCGGATGCCAGCATATGGGTATCGGACACCGCATGGCGTGTGAGTTGGCGTACAGGGACAAGGCCTATGCCGTCGTTCTCACGCCGGATTGCATGATTTCGGATGGGAGTGTCGCGCGCTTACAGCAGCTGGCCGAGAGCGGGGCGGAACTCGTACTCACCGCGGCGTTGCGGTTTGGCGAGGAGCCGTTTCTCGGCCATCTCCGTGAGATGGGATGCCTGCCGCCGGAGCAATAACGATACTGCTGCGCCGATTTCGATCACAGGCCGGCAGATGGCCCATGCCGCCATCAACGGGTTCCATAGCGAAACTCTAGCCTATGAATGGGACGCGCCCGGTCTAATGGTCATTAGCCCGGCGGCATGGTGGCGAGTACCGGACGAGGACGGCATCGTGCTACATAGCCTGAGCTGGGCCCCGCTGTTGCTCGATTACGCCGCGGTCGGTGTTCACGACACGTCGACCTTCGATCAATGGACGCTCGATGGCGACTATCTGTTCAATAATTCCGGCAACATGAAGAAAATCCATGTCGTCCAGGACTCTGACGAGATTTTTCTTGCGAGCTGGGGACCTTTGGCTGAACGCCCAGTAAAAAAAACCAGATTTCCGTTTGACAATCGCCTGGCGGGACATTTCTTCAAGCAAAGTTTCTATAGCGCATTTTTCGATCCGCTCAAAAGAAGACTGTTCTTTCTTCCGGTACGCTGGCATTCAAGACCGCTGAATGCAAAATGGGCCGTCGTCGAGCAACGGGCCGATGCCGAACTCCGCCGTTGGGTGGAACCACCGGATCGCGTGGCTCAGGCAAATGACGTACGCCCAACCGACTTGGCGCGGCTCGCGACAACAGCAAAAAACCTGCCACTCTCGGCGCTCAGATCTCGCCGCCTATCTCTGGATTTTCCGAAATCGCATCGGACAACATTTGAGTAAACTGGTGCGGGGCGATCGCTACACGATGGGTCGCATCGTATGGTTCATGCGCACTTTTATGTTTGGCAGCGGTAATAATTAGGATGCGCGCTTCCACATGGCTACAGCCAGTACACGATGCGATGGCGCAGCTTGGTCAATATTTGAAGAGTAACCGTCCATCCGACGATCGTGATTAGACCGACAACGAACCAATTCATTGGCGTCGGCGCCTGGCCCAAAAGCGGTTCACGAACGATCGCTATAAGGTGATACAGCGGATTGAGCTGGGCAAAAAATGCAGCGCGCCCGCTCAATTGATCCGGCGACCAGAAGATCGGCGTCAGGAACAGCGAAACCTGCAAAATGTTGGCGACCAATTGCTGGAAATCGCGATAACGTGCGCACATGGTTCCCAGCACGACGACGATCCATACGGCATTGAGACTTAGCAGGGCGAATCCCGGAATAACGAGGAGGCTCGCCCAATTAATCGAGATGCCAGCGTAAATGGCGACCAGGACATAGATGATCAAATTGTGAAAGAAAACGATAATATTGCGCCAGACGACCGCGCTCGCGAGCAATGTATAGGAAATTCGCAACTGCTTGATGAGCTTTTCGTATCCGAAAAAGCTGCCGCAGCCTTCCGTGCAAACCGCAAGAAAGAAGACCCAGCACAACATTCCCGAAGTCAGATATGGCAGGAAAGTCCTTG
This sequence comes from uncultured Alphaproteobacteria bacterium, assembly GCA_963808205.1. Taxonomy (GTDB): domain Bacteria; phylum Pseudomonadota; class Alphaproteobacteria; order Rhizobiales; family Xanthobacteraceae; genus BOG-931. The sequence continues at coordinate 310,473 of CAWEER010000002.1, read as the reverse complement.
GATCCTTGTGCCACAAATTCGACCACACCAGCCCGAGGGTGGTAATGAAAAAAGCGAGGCTCACTGTCGTCCAAAATGGGCCAAAAGCGGTGCGTCGATAACGTCGCTTGGTCTCCCGCCAGCCAAGTCGGCCCCAAATGTCGATTGCGCCCATTCCCGCGATTACATCAACGCATGCGACACGTTTCGAGGATATTGTGGGACCTCTCTGAGGGACGTTGAGAGCCGAAGCGTTTTGCATCAGACTGAATCTCTCCGTTTAAGCGCGCTAGTCAATTGAGTTGATCGCTATCCCGCAACGTACCGCGCGGATCAGCACGCAACGCCGCTGTGACCGTATTCAGCAGAGCCCCAAGCACGACGATGGCGTAAGAACAACCCGCGAGCTCGCCGCACTGCATGAGGCGTTGCCGCTGCAATGACACTCCGAATTTCGGGAAGTGCCGGTCCAGGCGCCGATGCCTGCGGGTGCGAACTTGATGAATCTTGCCATGACGATCGCAGCATTCGTACGATTCCGCTTGATCCGCCGGTTGCAGATAGATATCGGCGGCAATCGTTTCTTCAGGCAGATGTATGGCGGTGCATGTTTCAAGCCCGACGCCCAGGAACAGCACGTATGCCGGCAGATCGCGCATAAGCCCGTAGGGACTGTTAGCCGACACCGGCGTGTCGTCGAGATGATGGCGCGCCAGGAAGCGCTTGCGCATGCGGCTCCGCAACCCGCAACCGAATGAGTCGGATGAATGCTGCGGAAATTGGAGTAACGCGTTCGGAACACCTCCGTCAGCACGCCGGTGTGTGACGGCGTCGTCACCTCGTCCCAGACGGGATTCTGCGGCGTGACCGTGCGCCACGTCATCGTCGGCATGACGATTGTGCCGTCATGCAAGTATTCCATAAGCGCCTCGACCATGGCCTCTGCGCGAAATCCTTGCCGGCTGAGTGGGGCTATGGCGCTGTGAACGACGAGTACGGCATCACGCGGCACCTTCAGACCCTGCAAAATCGGTACGAGCGCGGCGTATTCTTGTGTACTCGATATCAGCACCTGACCGGTCACTGGTGATTGATGCGTTCGATGGCATCGAGACAGCGCTCAATGTCTCTGAACGGCAGTCCGCTGATCTGAGACAATTCGAGGTCCCACCATTTGCACCGAAGCAGACGCTCGATGATGCTTTCCGAGAACCGGTAGCGCTTGATCGTGGCCGGCACGCCGGCAACAATCGCATATGGCGGAACATCCTTGGTAACGACGGAACCGGCCGCGATCACCGCGCCATCACCAACATTGACACCGCTCATGACATTGACGTTGTGCCCCATCCAGACGTCGTTGCCGATGGTGACAGTTCCGAACATATCGGCGGTACGCGAAAGCCGTTCCATGCTTTTGTATTCTTCGACCCAATCATACGAGGCCGGCTGGTATTGAAATTCATGAATGCTGAGCCAGTCCGTAGGATGATTGAAGGGATTGATTGCGGTACGCGCGCCAATGGCACAAAACGCGCCCATTTCCGCGCGGGCTATGTAGGTATGCTCATTCATTCCGGAGTATTTGCCGACCGTAACGTCGGGGCCGAGTTGCGCATATCGACTTAAATAAAGCGGACCATTGACCGTAGAGCGAATGATTTTCGCGCCCGGAAGAAGCCTGACAAGCGGATAGGGATTCGCAGGGCTTGCCGGACGCGTTCTCGGCAAAATCAACATGGATCGCGTCAAACTTCATCGCAAATTTCCCGTCGGTGCAAAGCGATTGCGGGAAAAATGCATCCAGAGCGCGAAAGAATCATAGGGTGCCAAACGAATGTCGAACAATTCTGTTGGCGGAATGAGTTTCATCTCCGCACCTTCGTGAAGGACGAAGCGCGATACCTCCGCCGCGGCCACTTTGAATTCATAGTAGATCCGGTAGCATTGCTTTTGTCCGAGTTTTCTCAAATCGAAATTGAACCGGATGAATTCCTTGACCGCCGATACCTGCATCTCCAGTTCCTCGGCAAGCTCTCGACGCATCGCTCCAACGTCGTCCTCGCCGGGGTTAACGGCACCGCCGAAACACCCCCAATGGCCGGGATAGAAGATCCGCGGAATATCGTCACGCAGCTGCATGAGATACCGGCCGTCTTCGACCGTTATGATTGCGGCAACGGCGTCTTCGCCGTGCAGTGGGCAATCGTCGGTCAGGAAATGTTGGGGCAGCACGACAGAATTCAGCGACTGAAGTGGCTTTCAACCTTGACGATCGCCTTGGTGCAATCAGCCGCCTCTGAATTCCCGTAGCTCTCGTTCAGGTAAAGCATGAACGAACTGTCGCGCATCGCGCGCGCATTCGGCGTATTGAAATCGTCCGGCAAATACTGTTTTAGCCAGGGCCAATCGGACACGAGATAGCGATAATGCGGATTGAGACCAATGCCTTCAGCAAGCACGGCTTTGGCAAAGTGCTCCTTGCTGCACGTGATCTTCTCAACATCGACGAGGATCGGATAAACGAACGGCGCATCGTTCGGGGAATAACCGAAAGGTTTGCAGATTTTCGCGCGGTCGATGAGACGTCCGGTCAGTTCGGCCAAAAACGTCAACCGCTTCAGCAACGTCTCCCGCAGCCGCTGCAGCGAGGCAACGCCTATGGCGCATGAGATCTCGTCTGTATGAAAGTTGAGCGCCGGAAACAGGAATTGGTTCGGGTTACGGTCGTCGAAATCCGATCGCCATGACGGCTTGCCGCGATCCGCCAGTGCAAGTGCACGATGATAAAGATCAATATCGTTGCTGAACACCACGCCGCCTGAACCGCCAGTAGCATGGGCCTTGCGGTACATCGTCGAGAACGCAGCAATATCGCCGAAATTGCCAATGGGCCGGCCCTTGACGAGTGCACCGTGAGACTGACTGCAATCCTCTATGACGTGGATGCCGCGCGCATGTGCTTCCTTAACAACGCCGATAACATCTGCGGCGCGACCGAGCGAGTGAACGAGCATGACCGCGCGGGTCTTCGGTGTGATACGGGCAACGAATTGCTCCGGACCCATATTGAAAGTACCCGGCTCGCTATCGGCAACGCGCGGCACCAGACGATTAAGAATGATCGGTGAAATCGTGCCGGGATCGGTAATCGGTGAAACGATCACTTCGCTTTCGGGCGGAAGATCGAGCGCTGCGATGGCTATATAGAGCGACGCCGTACCCGTTGCCACGGCATCGGCGTAACCGCCGCCCATGAATTTGACGAAAGCGTCTGTGTAGCTTTTCTCAAAGGGACCGCCGTAACCGGGATCGACCTGTTTCTCCTGATAATACGCGATCACCTTATGGATTTGCGCAACTTCCGCGTCGCCCAACGCAAAGCGCGCCGGCATCGGCCGGCTGCGCACTTGATCGCCACCGTCGATCGCAAGCCGAACCGTGTTGTGTCCCGCAGCAGGTGTACTCAAGCTTCCTCCAAAGCGGCGCTTACTGAAGACCCAAACGAGCGCTCAATTCGGGCAGGCCGAGCCCGTGAGCATCGAGAATATCGTCATGGCTGCCGTAGCAATGAATGAAGGCATCCTTGAGCGTGAACGTATCGATCCGGCAATTTGCATCTGTATCCCAGGCCAGTTCCTTCACGCGCATGGCAAGGCTGCCGTTCGGCGCACATTCCTCAATGACGACGACGTGGGCATAAGTCTGCAAAATCCTGGCCAGCCCCTCACGGTCGAGCGGCTTGAGCGTATGGACTGAAAAGATCGCTGCGCTTTTGCCGCTTGCCTCAAACCGCTCGGCGAGAGCAAAGGCGCGCTTCATGATTGGACCGTATGAGAGAATGCAGACCTCGCTTCCCTCACGCAGTTGACGCAATTTGCCGAAAATCCAGGGGCCCGATGCCGCTTTGGAAAGATCCGGCTCGCCGGCTTTGCCAAGCCGAAGATAAACGGGGCCCCGTTCTTGCGCCGCGCACCAGCGCGTCGCAGCTTCGACCTCGCCCGGGTCGGAGGGCGCGATAACCGACAGGTTGGGGATGGCGCTGGCAATTGCGACATCTTCCTGGGCGTGATGCGTAGCCCCAAGCGTCGAGTAGGTCACGCCGCCGCCGATGCCGACGATCGTGACAGGCAGGTTCTGATAACAAAGATCGTCGCGCACCATCTCAAAAGGCCGATAGAGCGTGAACGTCGCGATCGTGTAGGCAAAGGGCCGAAGGCCGCGCTGCGCCATGCCGGCCGTCATGCCGATCATGATTTGCTCGGAAACGCCGGTATTGATGAAGCGGCGCGGAAACTCTTTGCGGAATTTTGCAATCGAGCCCGCCGGCGAAATGTCGGCGACGACGACGCAAAGCCGCTCATCCGCTTTGCCCAGTTCGTAGAATGTGTCGGCAAATCGATTTCTCATAGTGGCGCTTCAGCGAGTTCCTTGAGGCCCTGCTGATATTCTTCCTTGTTAGGCGACCGATAATGCCAGATCGGCACGTTCTCCATGAACGAAATGCCTTTGCCCTTGACGGTGCGGCAAACGACCAGCATTGGACGCCCGCCGCGGCGGCTCATGACCGCCTCGTGCATCGCGCCCTCGTCGTGGCCGTCCACCTCGACCGCTTCCCAGCCAAAGGATTCGGCCTTGGGCACCAGCGGATAGAAAGCGGTATGGCCTTCGCTCATGCGTTCGAGACCGCCGAAATCGTTGAAGTCCATGAAGGCAATAAGATTGTCGAGCTTCAGATTGGCCGCCATCATCATGGCTTCCCAGGTCGAGCCTTCCTGGAATTCGCCGTCGGACAGCACGCAATAGATCAGAACATCGGTATTTTTGAGCTTTTCGGCATAGGCTTGGCCTGTCGCCATCCCAAGCCCGTGGCCGAGCGAGCCCGTTGAAGCGGCTATTCCCGGCGTCTCGTAATCGGGGTGCGCACCGAGACGGCCATTGGGCTTGCAGTAGCTGTCGAGATCCTGACGCGAAAGGACGCCTTGCTCCTCAAGGATGACATACTGGATCATGCATCCATGGCCTTTCGACATCAGGAAGGCATCGCGATATTCGCTATTGGCTTCCCGTCGCATCAGGCTGTTGTAGAGGACGTCCGTGATTTCCGTGCAGGAGAACGCCGGCGCGATGTGCAAGGCGCCGACCTGCTGCGAAATATCCAGAATCCGGCGGCGATAGCCAAGGCAGCGCCGGCGCGCAGCCGCAACGTCGACGCTATTGCGCCTCAGGATTGGAATACTCGCGTCCAAGCTCTTTTCCTCATGCACGCAAGGTGTAACCGGTCGGCCAGTCTTTCAACTCGTCGAAATATTTGCGGCCCCAGGCGACCATTTCCGCCAGGCCTTCGTCCCAGCCGATTTGCGGCTCCCAGCCGATGTCGCGCTTGATGGCGGACGAGTTGAGCCAATAGCGCGAGTCCTGTCCCAGCCGGTCGCCGGTCACCTCGCAAAGCTGATCGAACGGCACGCCAAGCGCCTTGGCCGTGCGCTCCACCACCTCGCGGATCGACGTCGGCAGCGCCGGGCCTGCATTGTAGACGGTGCCCAGCGGCGCTTTCTCCGCCACCATGTGGATGGCGCGCCCGAGATCGCGCGCATGAATATAAGATTTTTCCGCGCGCCCACCGCCGTGCAACGGCAGCTTCTCGCCCTTGAGTCCGCAGATGACGGCTTTCGGAATTACCCGATGCAGCAACTGGCCGGGGCAGTAAGCGTTCGAGGGCCGAACGATGTTCATCGGGAATTTGAGGAACTTGTGCACCGAGAGGAGGTACATATCGAACGCCACCTTGGATGCGGCGTAGGGGCTCGACGGTTTTATCGGCTCTTCTTCGGTGGCTGCATGTTCGACCGAACCGTACATTTCCGACGTGCCGATCTGGATGAATCGCTCCAGCCAGTCGCGCTTCATCAGTTCTTCGGCGAGCCGCGCAAGCGCCATCGAATTGGTCTCGAAGAAGCGCCACGAATGCTTCCACGACACGGCGCCCTCGCCCTGCGCGGCAAAATTTATGATGACTTGCGGTTTCTTGCGGTCGAGCAATTCAAGAAGAAGATCGAGTTCATGGGTAACGTGGTAGGCGTGATACTCGTAACGCGGCCGTTTCTCGATATTGAGCGAGAACGGCTCCGGCCGCATCAGGTTACGGCCGATACCCATGACCAGTTCCGGATCGGCGTGATCCAGCAAATATAGCGCGGAATGGATTCCGAACGATCCGCCGCCGCCCAGTATCGCGTACCTCTTACCCATCAAAAAATCCTCTGCCCCGCTTCAGCGTCTATTCAATGATCGTCCAATCGTAGTCGCCGGTATAACCGGCTTCCGCGAAGACCTTCAGCCAACCCTCTGGAAAATCGTGGAATTCCGCCGTGAGCACCCAGCTTTCGAAGATCTCCTTCTGCTGGGGCGTAAGGTAAGAGTCAACCTGAACGAAAGCCCGGCCGTTACCCAGTCGCTGAATCTCGCGCATCGCCTCGATCGCGCGCGGCCGCGGGAAATTATGAATGGTGTTGAGCGACAGCACGCAATCGAACGCGCCATCGGGAAACGGCATTTTGTCCGCGCTGCCGAGATGAATGCGGCCGATTACTTCCGGCGAGCAATGCATCAGAGCATAGAGTGAGATGTCGAGGCCGAAAGCCTCAAGGCCGGGACATTCCGTCACGAGCGCCTTGACCAGAAAGCCCTTGCCGCAGCCGACATCGAGAACACGCATGCCGGCCTTCAGTCCGTACCGCGCAATGATATCTCGCGCCACCGGGTGCCAGCGGCCATCGTCGCGATAGCCGCCATAACCGTATTCGCGCGGGCCGTCCCAGTACATCTCGCCATATTCTTTGGCGATGGCGATGACCGCGGGATCCTTGCCCTCGGCGCGCTTTTGAATGTTGCGCTTGGTCTTTGGCAGCGCCCGCAGCAAATCGACGTGGGGCATCAGCCGAATTCCTGATGTTGCGCGCGCGCAAGACCGGCATCGATCGGCGTATAGCGAAAAGCCGGAAACGCCTTGAGCGTCGCCGCCGGATCGAACGGACGATAACCGTCGTGCGGCATCGGCCCTTTGCGCGGCGAACCTTTGATCTCGACCTTACGCGGCGAAAGCGCGACGGCCTTGTCCGCCAGGACGCGAAAACTCGCGACCGCGCCGGTAGCTATATTCAACACGCCGCGCCGAGCGGTGGAAGAGAACGAGGCGGGTAATTTCCGCGATGTCGTCGACATCGACATGATCGCGGCGTTCCTCGCCTTCGCCGAAGAGGACAATTGTTTCGCCGCGATTGGCCTGGCGGCGGAATTTGTTGGGCCCGTAGCCGTTATGTGGATCGCCGGCGCCATAGACGAGCGTCGGCCGCAATATGGCTAGTGGTGTCGTGCCGCTCACCGACAGGAGCATCTGCTCGCGCGCAAGATGCATTGCGCCATGCAAACTCGTTGGCGCGGCCGGTGACGTCTCCGTGAGAGGCAACGGTCCGTCGGCATAGACCGCGTCCGAACTCACATAGACAAGATGGGCAATCGGCCGTTTGACCAGCGCGTCGCAGACCGACGCCATCATGCGGATATTCTCCAGCATCATGGCGGGCGTCTTGCAGGGCGCGCGCGCCGAAACCATGACAAGCGTGTCGTCCGCTTGCAGCAGCGCGGCGAGCCGTTCCGCGGCGCCGTCCGCGAGCAGATCGAGTTCCTTGCGCCCGAACCCGGCGACCGCGACGCCTCGCGGTCCGGAGCTTGGCGAGGATCGCACCGCCGATAAAGCCGCCCGAGCCGAGCACGACAGTGCGGGCAGGCGTGGCGGGCGTTGCATTATGATGTTGAAGCATCAGTGCCGATCTAGGCCGCCGGCGCCAAGGGCGGCATGCCGAGGGTGTGATAGGTCAAGCCGGCGGCGACGCAAGCGCGGCCGTCGAGAACACGATAGGGATCCAATACCGCCCGCCCCTTCATCGCTCGCGCGAGATCCGCAGGCCGCAGTTCGCGGTATTGCGGCCATGGCGTGGCAATCACCAGCACATCCGCGCCTGCGGCCGCTGCCAGGGGATCGGGCGCACCGACGGTCCACGGCGCGACCGTGGCCGGCACCACCGGATCGTGCACGGTGATCGATTTCCCTCTCAAGTGTTCCAGCAGCGCCAGCGACGGCGAGTTTTTGATCGAATGCGTATTCTCTTTGTAGGCGAGGCCAAGCACGGCAATCTTCGCCGCGGGATTGGTCTTCAACGCATGATCCTGCAATATCTGCCAAGTCCAGTCCTTGCGGTGCGCCGAGTTAGCAAGCCAGGCTTTGACCACGCCGACATCGGTTTTCTTGTCCTCGCCGAGCTGCACGATGGTGCGCAAATCGCGCTCGAGATTACCGCCGGCAATGCCCAGACCGGGGCTGAGATAGGCTCCCTGCCCGATCCGCTTGTCGAGCTTCAATGCCGGCGCGATATCCGACCAATCGGCGCCGACGCGCTCGCAGACTTCCGCCAGCGTATTCGCCACCGAGATCGATGCCACAAGGCAGAAATTGATGCTGATCTTGGCAAGTTCCGCGCTCTCGTATGCCATTGGCAGGATCGGACAAGAAAACGACGTAAGGAAAGCCTGCAAGGCCGGCGGCAGCGGACGCCGTGGATCGGCACAGCCGACGATGAAACGCTCGGGCTTGGTCGCGCGCTCCACGGCGCGTCCGAAGACCAGCGTTTCGACCTGATAGTAGAGCTGGTCGCCGGATATCCCTAGCGCACGGCTATATCCCGGCGGCACTTGCGACAGGATGACAAGGAGCGCGCCGGTGGCAAGCCTGGGACGCACATGCTCGACCATCGCCTTGATTGGCGCAAGATCGCTACGCCCCTGATCGTCGGTCGGGACGTCGACTGCAATGTAGATCACATCGCATTCGCCGAGCGCGCCGGCATCGGCGCTAAACACGAGATCCGTCTTGTGTTTGCCAATCAGTTCCGGCAGGCCCGGCTCGTTTACCGGTAACGCACCGTTCTTCAGCCGGCCGATCAAGGCGCTGTCGACATCGAACGCGATCGTACGGAAGCCCTGTGCCGCAGCAGCGCTCGCCGAAACCAGGCCGAGATGGGTCATCCCGGCATAACCGATGACGGGTTTGTTCACGCTATCGCCACTTCAGCACCGAGCTTTCGCAGTGCGCGATTAAGCCAGATGTCGCTCGACAAATCGGTCGGCCGGCGCTCCGCGCACAAAGTTTTGAAATGCTCGTATTCCAGGGCCCAGGTCGGATCGTCCTCAACGAGCGTCACCGATTGCTCCGGCGGGCGGCCACTCGGCAACACGCGGGTGCGATGGGTGAATTCGGAAGGACCCCATTTGCAGAGTGAACTGATATGCGCACTGCCGTTTTCGGCAAAGACGTCGCAGGTGAAGTGATTACGCCAGCTCAGCAACGTCATTTCGAATTCCAGCCGAGGATGGCTGTGCGTCGCGGCAAAGACGACATGATCCGGGCTGCGATTTTCGAAGCGGTCAGCCGATACGACCGAGAAGCTGTCGCCGATATCGCCGAACCAGAATCGTGCAGTATCGAGCACGTGCGATCCCAGATCGTCGAGGACACCGGCCCCCTGATCGCGCCAATCCGAATTGCGCACGAGCCGTGCCGTTCCATTGCCGTAGAACATGCGGCAACGATAGATCGTGCCGAGCGCGCCCGAAGCGACAAGATCGCGCATGCGGACGAAATGCGGTTCGAAGCGATGATTGTAGGCGACATAGAGAACGACGCCCTTTTTGCGCGCGCTTGCCTGCAGCCGCGCCAGCACCGCCTCGTTGTCCGCAACAAGCGGCTTCTCAATGAGCGCGTGCTTGCCATTCTCGACAAGGTAATCGAGCAGCCCGATTTTGGCGGAGTCCGGAACGCAGAGCAGCGCCGCATCATATCTGTCGGGCGAGACTTCGCTTATGTCCCGGAAGTCGGCGTCCGGATTGCGCACATCGACCGAACAGACATAATCGGCGCCGGCGAAGCGCTTGCGTTTGTGGCCCTGAACGCCAAGTCCGATGACAATAACGCGCATCACGCCGTCAATCGAACTTCACTTCGCGTTCGACGGCATCAAGCTTGTGACGAACGTCGTCAACGTTGATCGGGATGTTGCCGTCTTTCTCGCATTCGCAAGCCGCGGCCAGAGTACCAATAATGGTTGCCGTGAACTCGCACTTGCTGGCCAGCATGGACAGCGTTGCGTAGGCAAGAAGCGCATCGCCGGCGCCGACGCCGTCGACCAGCCGGTCGACAAAACTGTCGATGACGAAGAACGAGTCGAGCGCCTCATGATCGCCGTGGCGGCAGGTCAGCACGCCCTTGTCGCCGAGCTTGAGGATCAACGTCTTGCACTTGGCCGCATCGAAAATATCCGCCGCCAGCGGCCGGATGCCGGAATCCTGGTCACCAAGCGCAAATCGGGCCTCGCGTTCGTTCGGCGTGATGAGATCGAAATCACGAAAATCGGTGATGTTGCCCCAGCGGCTCGCTACCTGGCTGTCGGCAACCTTGTACATCCGCTCGGGAATCGCATCAGTCAGCGTCGGAATCGTGCGGCGGTTGAACAAGCCGTGACGAAAGTCGCTGAAGACTAGTGCTTCGGCCTTCTGCGTGGCAACTGATTTCGAAAGACTGAGAACGATCTCGTCGGAAATCGACCGGTTGTCGAGCGTGTCGACCTTAAGGAGCCGATAGCCGCCCGCAATAATCGCATTCTTGTTGGTGGTCGGTCGGCTCTTATCGATGATCGGATTACATTCGACTCCCGATTTGGCCAAGCCCTCCAGCACGAAATCCTTAAGGTGGTCTTCGCCGAGGACCGTCGAAAATACGACATCGGCGCCGGCAGCTCTCAGATGTTCGGCGACAACGCCGGCGCCGCCGATATAGTCGGTCTTATGCTCAAACAGAACACTGATAGTCGGCGTCTTGGTCTGGCCGCCGATCATACTCGTATGGGTGAAGGAATCGACGATGATATCGCCGACCACATGGACCCGCCGGCCGCCGAGCGTGTCGAGCACGCGACGCAGTTTGTCGAAGGTGAGATCCACGCTTTCCATCAGCGTCATCAGCTTTTCGATGCGCAATGACGGCGGCGATGCCTCGATCAACTGGCTGGACGAGAAGACATAATCGCCAGGCGTGAAGATGATCTCGCCGCCATAGCTGCGGATCAATTCAAGCTCATCTTGCGTCTTCAGCGGCAGACCGCTCGCCTGATATTCATAACCTTTGGCGAAGATATCCGGCTTTATCAGCGCAATGTTCTTCAGCGGCGTCGGTTCGGGATCGATAATCACATAATCGACGATCTCGAACGCCGCGAGATTGATCGCGCGCAGATCCTGCGGCACATGCGGCCTGTACCGCCCCTTCGATATATGACGGTCGGCGGTCAGGCTCGCGACCAGAATATCGGCCTTGCTCTTGGCGTAAAGCAAATGACGCAAGTGACCAGGATGCACGACGTCGAATACGCCGTGGCACATGATCACCTTGCGCTTGCGCGGTATATCGCCGATCAGCCGGGCGATCTCTTCTGGAGTTTTGATCTTGTGCTTGTAATGGCTGCCGAGCGATTCCACGACGTCAGGCCTCCCGTCCCAGATACTCGAACCAAGTCTTCGTAGCGATCGCGATCGACTGCGGATCCCACAGCGGAGCGTCACGCCACAACTCGATGTCCTGCATCATGCGCCGGACACCCTCGTCAAACGGTACTGCAGCCTTCCAGCCCAGATCACGTCGGATTTTAGTGATGTCGGCCCAGGTGCAATCGGGCTCGCCTGGACGTTTGGGAATATGGACAACCGGACCGCCGAGGAGATCGACCAGCCGGCTGACGCTTTGCGGATCGCCGGCGCCGAGATTCCAGATTTGCCCGGTGAGACCGCTTTCGGCCGCGAGCAGGAAAGCGCTCGCGACGTCCGTCACGTAAAGAAAGTCGCGCCGCTGCGTTCCGTCGCCGATCACCGTGAAAGGCTTGCCTGCGAGTTTCTGCTTGAAGAAAACGCCGAACACCGCGCCATAAGCCCCCGTCGTGCGCACGCGCGGGCCGTAGGCATTGAAAATACGGATCGAATTCACTGGGAGCCGGTAGATCTGATGCCAGTGAAACGCTGCCGTTTCGCCGAGATATTTGCTCAGCCCGTAAGGATGCTCGGGCGCGATCGGATGGTCTTCACGGGTCGGCACATCGGCAAGGCCGTAACAGGACGAAGACGCGGCATAGACGAATTTCTTCACTTTTGCCGCACGGGCACATTCAAGCACCCGCACCGTGCCCTGGACATTGGTCTCCATATAATCGGTGGGCCGCTCGATCGACGGGACGATATCGCCGATCCCGGCAAAATGAATGACGAATGTCGCGTCCTTGAACAGCGAACTACCGGCGTCAAGCTGCCGGATGTCCCCCCGTTCAAATGACAGCCTGGGTTCGTTGCCGTGATGGGCGAGGTTGGCTTCGCGTCCGCCGACAAGATTGTCGATCACGCGCACGCGGTACCCGCGCGCGAGCAACAGATCGACCATATGGCTGCCGATGAAACCGGCGCCGCCGGTTACAACGGTGATTCGCTCGCTCATGCGGCCTGCAGACGCTTCATCCTGCGGACGTTGTAATAAATGTCGTCCACCATCGAGTTGGGAAGCCTGCCGTCCTTGAATGCGCGGCACAGGTCGCGCACGGCTTCCTCGATCGTGCGCTTGGGCGCATAACCGAGCACGCGGCGGACCTTGTCGGAATTGATGTGGTAGGAGCGCTTGTCGTCGCTCGGCGTCGTGACGATGCCGATCTCGCCTTTATCCGGAAACTCCTCCTGGACGATGCGCTTGACCAGCAGGGCAATGTCCATGATCGACATGTTCTGATAGCCGACATTGAAGATGTCGTTGGCGATCTTTTCGTCGGGCGCGTCGAGCAGCACCTGAACCGCGTCGCAATAATCGAGAATATGCAGGTTAGGCCGCAATTGCTCGCCGCCGAAAACGGTGATCTTGCCGTTATTGATGGCGTGATTGGTCAGGATGTTGACGCTGAGATCGAAGCGCTGCCGTGGCGCGTAGCCGCAAACGGTTGCGGGACGGAACACGACGCCGACGAAGCTTGCGTCGGTATGCTTGAACAGCAACGGCTCACACATGCCTTTGTACTTATTATAGAGCGTGAGCGGAACGAGCGGATGATCTTCCGTCACGTTCGGCTGTTCGGATACGCCGTAGACCGAGCTGGATGACGCGAAGATGAATCGCTTCACGCCTGCTTTCTTGGCGGCAACGACCATCGGCTCGAAGGCGTCGAGATTGACCGAGGTCGAGAGGTTCTCGTCGAGTTCGAAGCTTGCATCGTTGGAGATGCAGGCGAGGCTGATAAAGGCGTCATGGCCGGCAATCGATTTTGCCAGCTTCGCCGTATCGCGGATATCGCCCTGGACGACCTGGAGGTTCGGATTGCTCTTCGGCAGGAAGTTGTCGCCATAATAGGAAATATCGTAGCTCGTCACCTTATATCCGCGGTCGAGCAGTCTCGGGATCAGAACGGAGCCGATGTAGCCCGCACCGCCCGTCACGAATACACGCGAAAATTTGTTCGGCATTTCCTCGTCTCCGATCTATCTGGAATTCTGCGCGAAGATTGAAAGGCTCAGGACGCCGCCTTGCGGAGCGGCGTTTTGATATTGAAACCTGCCGCCGCCGCGTCCTGATGGAACATTTGCACTGTCTCGAGCGAATATTCGTCGAGGTCCTTGCCGACGAGCGACAGCTTGGCAAGGACATCGTGACTGACCGTAATGATGTGACATCCGATCTCATCGGCCTGGAAGATATTCAAGAGCTCGCGGGGGCTTGCCCAAAGAAGTTCGGCTTTCGGGCGACTGGACAGGGCACGGAGCGAGGCTTTCATGACCGGAATAGGGTCGCGGCCGGTATCCGCCACGCGCCCGGCGAACACCGACACGATTGCGCCAACGCCCGGCGCCAGGCACTCAGCGACGCGTTGGACCTGCTGTTCCGTGGTGATCGCGGTCACGTTTACGACCACGCCGGCATTGGCGAGCGTGCGCACGACCGGGCCCGTGAATGAGCCTTTGGTCGTCGTGACCGGGATCTTCACGTTGACGTTCGAGCCCCAGGACGCAATCACGCGGCCCTGCGCAATCATCTCGTCGAAATCGTCAGCAAATACTTCGAACGAGATCGGCCGATCGGGGATTGCCTCGACGAGCTGGCGCGCAAAAGCCTCATAATCCTCGATGCCCGCTTTGCGCATCAAAGTCGGGTTCGTCGTGAATCCCTTGATGAGCGGGTTTTTGGAGAGCTTCAGGATGCCGTCTATATCGGCACCATCGGCGAATATCTTGACCTGCTTGACGATACCCATGACTTGCTTCCTCCGTATCGTGTGCGGTGACGTCTAAGTTGAATCAAACCGCGCGCACGGCTACTGGCTCGGCTTGATCGGCGCTTACATGGATTGTCCGATTGCGGTGGCGCACCTTGCGGCTCGTCCCTGTTCGTCTTGGCGTATATTTCGAGCACCTCGCCGGTGGGCCCGTCGGCAACAATCCGGCCGTGATCCAGCAAGATCGCGCGGTTGCATATTCTGCGGATCAGGTCTTCGGATTGAGAAGCAAGCACAACGATGCTCGAGCGTCCGATCAAGGCTTCAACACGCTTTGCCGCGCGTGCAGCAAAGCGTGCGTCGCCCGCTCCCAGTTCCTCGTCAAGCAAAAGAATTTCCGGATCGATCGAGGTCGCGATAGCAAAACCGAGACGCACCAGCATGCCGGCCGAATAGGTGCGCGCAGGGAGCGCAAGATAATCGCTCAACTCACTGAATGCCTCGATCTCCGGCAATTTTCGCCTGATCTCGTCCCGACTCATGCCGAGAAGCAGTCCGCAGGTCACGATGTTCTCATATCCCGTGTCGTCGAGATCGAGCCCTGGTGAACTGTTGAACAGCGGCGATACCCGCCCTTCAATGGTAATTGCGCCCGCGTCCGGCTGATAGATACCGGCGAAGACGCGGAGCAGGGTCGACTTACCGGCGCCGTTATGGCCGATGATCCCCAGTTGATCGCCGTGGTTCACCGTCAGCGATACATTGTCGAGTGCGCGAACGACAACTCGCTTGCCGCCGGCGCTCTGATGACGTAGCGCGCCACCGACGACGCGGCCGAACAACACGTTGCGCAAGCTCGGCTGCGTTCCGTAAACCGGAAAATCGGCAATGACGTTTTTAAGTATTATCTGAGCCAAGAAAAACAACAACGTCGCCCAGGTCACGGGTATGCCGCCGTAAAGAGCGATGAGCACATAAATGATCATATTGTGAAAAAACACGATCACGTTTCGCCAAACCGCGGCACAAGCAAGCAATGTGTACGAAATGCGCAATTGCTTGATGAGCATTTCGGCGCCCACGAAAGTGACGCAGCCTTCCGTGCAGATCACCGAGAACAGGCTCCAGCACAACATTCCGGACGTCAGATAGGGCAGATAGGTCTTGGGATCCTGGTGCCATAAATTGGACCAGACCAGGCCGAGCGTGATGACAAAAATCGCGAGACTCACGGTCGTCCAGAACGGCCCGAAAACCGTGCGCCGGTAGCGCCGCTTGGTCTCCCGCCAGCCCAGACGTCCCCAGATATCAACCGCCTGCATGCCCGCGATGATATCGATCAAAGCGACGCGATATGGCGATCGCGTGGGCGTGCTTTGCGGGATGTTAAGTGCCAGCGCGTTGCGACATCTAACTAACTGGTTTTCCCGTCGGCTATCGATGCCAATTTCCCACGCTACCGCACTTCGGGTGACTCGCTCGTCCCCGACGACATAACAAAAAGACGCCACCACGGCTTACGCCGCGACGACGAAGTCCTCGTCCAGGACCACGCGCACCTTGCGGCCGAGGAGTTCAAGGAGAATGGCGACACGCTCGCGATCGCTGAGACTTTCAAACAGGCCCAAACAATCGCAGAACACGCCTTCGCGCACCCGAACTTTATCGCCAGCCGCAAATTGCGGCCGGCGTTCGAGTTGAATATAACCCTGCTCGTTTTCGCGGCTTCTCAGGCCGTCAATAATCGCGCCGTCGATTGCGGCCGGAGTTTCGCCGTTGCAGACAAGACGCGCGACCCCCACAGTCGATTGAATTGACCGCCATCTGTGGATCGACGGATTGAAAGTCACAAACAGGTAGGATGGATAGAGCGGCGCGGCCACCATATCGGTCCGGCGCGCATGCCGACGGCGCCTGAGATAGCGCGGTAAATAGGTCTCGAAGCCCTGCCGTGCGAGATGAATTTGCGCCTTCGCTTCGGCGTGGACGTGAACCTGAACCACGTGCCAGGACGGTTCGATCATGTCTTGCCTCCGTTTGTCACCCGCGGGGGCGGCAGGATCAGTTTCGGCGTAAGCACGCGCTCGGCGCCGAAAAGAGCAATCGCTTGCTGGGCCAGATCAGCCGTCCGATGCAGATCGGTGATGAGCACGGCGTCGCAGCTTCCGGCTATGTCCTCGAAGGAAGGCACGACCCGCGCGCCGACGAAATTCGACAAAGCCGATTTATCGTCGACGACGGCCGCGACCTCTACGCCGCTGTCGAGCGCACAGATCATCGCGATCTCCGCAAGATCGGAAATGCCGGCGAGCGCAATCCGGCGGAACCCGCGTTCAGCCGCGATGCTGAAGACGGCACTGCATTCGGCCTTGGCGCGGCGGAAAAAGCTGAAGGAGACCGAGAGGTATTCGACGGTCAGGCGTGATTTTTCGGCAAAGCCTTGCGGTGTCAGATAGTAGATGTAGCGGCGGGCAGGCGTTGCCGTGACCTTGACCAGCCCCTTCCTGACGCATCGCCGCAGATAAGCGTTGACCAGACCAAGGGCGATGCCGAGTTCCGAAGCGAGCCGGCGTTGCGACTGGTCGCCATCGCGCTCGACCGAACTGAGCAGGTCGAGCAGGATGCGCGCATCCTCGGTCTTGTCGCTCTTGGCGGCGTCGAGCATGGATATCCCTTATCCGCTCTACCGCTACCGTGTTCATCCGGTGAACGTCAAGCATTTCGTTCATCGCATGAACACCTTCATAAGCATATTGAAAATAAAAGCATAATCCTTCAGGAATTGTGACGCTACTACGCGCTCACTCTGACCTTGGCGGCATCGACTTCGCGCTGAACAGCATCCCGGCCGGCCCATTTAAACCGGAGCGCACGCCACCACGCCGCAGCCATCGCCCGAAAGCTGAACGGCGGCATGCGCAAAGTCATCCATCCCAGAACGAGCAAGTTCGAGCCGAAAGGAGACCGGGCCAGAAGCCGCAAAGCCGCACGATCGAAAGTACCAAAATTCAGGATGTCCGCAATCGCGTCCGTCTTGAGCTGCCCGTCACGCCAAATGATCCATAGACGCGCCAAACCAAATCGCATACGGCGGTCGAATACTCGTCCGTGCTCGTCGCGAACGTCCTCGGGCAGGTTTTTTGCGATCCACGTCCCTGCAGCGTCGAGAAACCGGCGGCTTTCGGTCACAGACAGCGCATTGCGCGCGGAGAAGCTCATCGGATCCTTGTTATAGGCCGCCAGCACCGCGGGATCGAAATAGAAACCGTGGCGAAAAGCGAGAAGCCGATTGGCCAGGACATCGCCGAGAGACCCCAGATGCTCGTCGAAATATCCTATGTCGGCCAGCAATTGCCGGCGATAGATGGTGCTGGTCCCCAGCACCCAAAAATCGGTTCCCCGGATCACACGGCGCACGTCCGCGGGCGACAGATAACCACCACCGTATCGCGGCTCGGTCACCGGACGTAACCCGATCACCCGGCAGTCCGCGTCGACCAGCGCAACACCGGCACAAAAGTAAGCGGCTTGCGGATATTCGGTCAGACCAGCCAGCGCATGACTGAACAGGCCGGGCAGCACGAAATCGTCGGATCCCGCGAACAGCAAATAGTCGCCTGTCGCCGCCGCGAGCGCCGTCTTTACAGAGGCGATGATGCCCTGGTTGGTCTTGTTGCGGATGAGCCGGATGGATTGATGCCGGCGCTGCATCGCCTCGACGATTTCCACGCTGTTGTCTGTCGATCCGTCGTCAACGACGATGATCTCCCGGGCTGCCGGCGTTTGGTTGCAAGCAGCGCGCTGAGTGCGCGTGCAATCACGTTTCCATGATTGAAATTCGGCAAAATCACCGACAGCGGCATCGACGGCCGTGCGGTCTGCGCCGGTGCCATTCGCGTTTCAGTTGGGGACATCACACAGTTCTGGCTGCACTCGGCGCTGCTATACGTCCCGTTCCCGCCCGCGGTCCAGCCTGTTTTTGTTTTTGTTGTTTAATCGCATCGCCGTTTACCGCGATTTTCGGGCAGCTTGCCATGCGAAACGCCCACCATTAAAAGCCTAACGAGCCTGCTCGGCGCCGAAGGGCTGCCAACCGGAAAGCCGATGGACAAGCCTGCCGACGATCCCGTCGTTCTGCACTTTCGTCAATCGCTTGCGGCGATGGAACGCGCCACGCGTGACGAGACGCTGCATCGTACAATTCGCACAATCGCCGATCTGACGGAAAACATATTCCGATCCGGCAATAAACTCATGATCGCGGGCAATGGCGGCAGCGCGGCGGATGCGCAGCACATCGCCGGCGAATTTCTTTCGCGGCTGAACTTCGATCGAGCACCGCTGCCGGCAATCGCGCTGAGCGCGGACACTTCGGTCCTCACCGCGGTCGGCAACGACTATGGTTTCGACAAGACGTTCGAGCGTCAAATACGCGGCCTTGGCAAGCGTGGTGATGGATTTATTGCAATTTCGACGTCCGGCCGGTCGCCCAATATCCTTGCAGCTCTGCGCGCCGCGCGCGACGCCGGTATAACGACAATCGGTTTCACCGGCGCCGGCGGCGGCGCGATGAAGGAACTCTGCGACGTTTGCCTCTTCGCCCCCGCGGATGAAACGCCGCTCATTCAGCAAATTCACATCACCGCAGCTCATGCGGTCTGCACCCTCGTCGAGCTTTCGATGTTTGGCAAGAAAGTCTGAACTCGGCCATGTGGGTCGCCCACAGCGCAGCGATTTTAGCAATTTCTGCGTTTGTATGTGCCGGGCTTGTCGTCATCCTGCGGCCTTGGCTTCAACGTTATGCTTTGGCGAGGCCGAACGCCCGATCCTCGCACCGCGAGCCTACTCCGCAGGGCGGCGGAATTGCCGTCATTATCGCGACCGTTGCGGGAGCATGCTTCGGCATTTCCGGCTTTGACACATCCCTTGGAGTGATCCTCGCAGCTACAATGATCATCGCATGCGCCGGCGCAGCCGCTGATATTCGCCCGATCACAATTGCACTACGGCTAGGCATCCAGACGATCGCGGTCGCTCTTGTAATCTTTGCCCTGCCCGACGGTCTGCGCGTCGCGGCCTTTCTTCCGTGGTGGGTCGAGCGGGGACTGTTGCTTGTGGCCGGGCTTTGGTTCGTCAATCTCGTGAATTTCATGGACGGCCTCGACTGGATGACTGTCGCGGAGGTCGTCCCGGTGACCGGGACACTCGCCGCGATCGGTTTCATGGGACTTCTGCCAGCACCCGCAATTGTGGTCAGCCTCGCCCTATGCGGCGCAATGATCGGCTTTGCCTATTTCAATCGTCCGCTGGCAAGAACTCTTTCTCGGCGACGTCGGCAGTCTTCCCATCGGGCTTGTTATCGGTTGGCTTTTGGTGCTGGTCGGCGGCCATGGTGGACACGCGGCAGCAATCCTGTTGCCTTTATATTATGTCGCCGACAGTACCATCACGCTGCTCTGGCGCGCGCTCAACCATGAGAATATCTGGGAAGCGCATCGCTCACATTTTTACCAGCGCGCGACCGACCGCGGCTTTAGTGTGATCGATGTCGTGACGCGCGTTTTCATCGTCAATCTCGCACTTGCTGCGCTGGCGCTTTTGACGATCGTGCGGCCCTCTCATGCGATCGACGCTGCAGCATTGGCAGCGGGTGGCGCACTCGTAGCGTGGCTGCTCTTCACGTTTTCCCGCGGACGCAAATAGGCGGCTTCGGCTAAGAGCCTGTGCCGTCGGATTTCATGCCGCCGTATGGGCGCCGTCCCGTGTCGGCATCCATCGAGACGGCATCGGACTTCCGCAGCGCCATTCCTCCCGTCACGCCGACGCCGAACACGTAAAGCCAGCCCTGCGTGAAGTCGAACAAGTGAGAGTGCGCGAGCGACGACACCACGTTCTGAAGGACAATGACCATGCCGATCCAGGCAGCCCAGCCGCTGCCGCGGAACAGTGCAAAATGCGCTACCCACATCGCGATCAGCACCGCGGCGCCGACCGCGCCGAGCTGGATCGCAACTGCGAAAATCTGATTATGAGGGTTGACCGTGGCAACAGCCGCAGCGCCGGTCTCGCCGGCAGCCACGTGCTGGAACTGTTCGGCGATCGATCCGGTGCCGTGCCCGAAGACCGGCGCTTTCTCTACGATCGCAACTGATTGTCTCAAAAATTCGACATGCTCTCCCGCCGACGTCACTTCGTTTCGCGTGAAATAATCACGCAGTTCCTCCACGCCATGACCCGCAAAATCACGCAGATGGGGCGAACTGAACCACAGCACGGGTGCAAGTATTGCTGCGATCAGGAACGCCAGCACGGCCCCCCTCAGATTTGCCAGCCACCATCCGAGCGCAAGTATCAAAAATAGCAGAACACCTAAATTGGTGCGGCTCGTGATCACAAAGAGGATGTTCACCAGGAAGACGACAGCCAAAGCGCATAGCGTAAGGGCAATCCCTTTTTTCTGACGCCAAGTATCGCCGGCAACTCCCAGGAGCGCGAAGGCACAGAGTAGAAATTCATCGCTTTGAAAGATGTAGTCCTTGACCGGCACGCCGTAGAATTTGCCGTGAACTCCAAGCGTGGGAATGAGTACTGAGAGCCACGATGCCGCAAGAACACACATCGCTGAAACAAGGAATCCATACAGCACGAAAGCGCCACGCGCCGAGCCACGGAACTGCGCCAGCAGCAGCGGAATGGCGAGGAGCCGGTCAAACCCATCGAGACCGCGAAATCGCTCGCCCCATGTGACGTCGGCCCACAGCATCCCGAGTGCCGCGAGCAGCCATAGCAAGATTGGAAAATATCCGGCCGGATTTGCGATTGCGCGCCGGATCGCGCCAGTGTTCAGCGCCGCAAGAACGGCGACAAGCCAGAGTGCGATGAGAATACTGGTTGCCGATGTCGACCACGGCAGCGACATCGCAACGCCAACCGCAAGCCAGTCGGCAAGCGGCAGGAGCCGTCGACGGTCGAACGGCATTGCTTCAGCAAACGACACTGTCACCCCGCTCCGGACGGCCGCTTGCGCTGATCGAAGCGGCGATCGAAGACATGCTCGGCAATCCGGTTCTTCAGCATTTCGATCGAGCCGCCGGCAATCATCCAGCCACGCGTGCGCCGCATACAATATTCAACCAAAGTCTCGCGGCTATAGCCCAGCGCACCCATGATCTGCACTGCCTCATTCGCAGCCTCAAACCCCGCCTGATTGCAGGCTATCTTGGCGACAGCGGTTTCATAGGGTGACGGCAGGCCGCTATCCGCATTCGCCGCGGCGCGGTAGAGCAGCAATTGCGCGCTGTCGAGTTTGACCGCCATTTCCGCGAACTTCCATTGCAGGCCCTGGAATTCGCACAGCGGCCGGTCAAACTGTTCACGCGTCATCGCGTAGTCGCGCGCCGCATTGAAGGCATAGCGGCCATAGGCGAGCGAGCGCGCCGTATTGCCGAGACGTTCGACGTTGAAACCAGTCATCTGTTTTTTGAAACCGCCTGGCCCGAGAAGCACGTTCTCGGCCGGAATGCGGCAGTCGGTAAAAGCAAGTTCACACCATTCCTCGCCGCTCATGAACGCCGATGTCGCACCGATGGAAAATCCGGCCGTGCCGCGCTCTATGAGGACTGATCCGATGCCGCCGACACCGGGGCCGAAGCGCACATAGACAAGAAAGACCTGCGCGTCGGGGCTGAACGTTGAAAATACCTTGCTGCCGTTGATGATGTAATGCGCACCGTCGGTGCGTGCGCTGGTCTTAAGGTCGGTGAGAGCGGAGCCGGCGTCCGGCTCCGTCATGCCAAGACTCATAACCATACGCCCGGCCAAAAGTTCGCCAAGCCAGCGCTCCTTCTGCACTGGAGTGCCGTATTCGGCGAAAGTTCGGATCGGCCCGAAATTGCCGAACTGCACCACGTCAGCGCTGCGCGGGCACTCGGCGGCGACCTCCATGATGGCGATCACCGCGTCCATCAGCGTTCCACCCTGCCCGCCGTCGCTTTGTGGCAGCGTGATGCCCATGAGGCCCTGCTTGGCCATGAGCCGGGCGACGTCGAAGGGAAAGCCTGCACTATGCGCGCGCTCAAGCGCGCCTTTGGCGAGATGCTCACGCGCAAAGCGCCGCGCCTGCTCGGCAAACTGCGTCTGCTCGGGCGTGAAGTCGAAATTCATGGGAGTTTCCGTTCGAGCGGCGATTGGAGCTTTCGTGGCGTCAGATAACAACGTTATCAGGGTTTTGCGGCAAAGGTCTTGACGACCGCCGACCATTTGACTTCTTCGCTGGCGATGTCGGCGCCATAGGTTTCTGGCGTGCCCGGCAACGGCTCAGCGCCGTCGACGGCGAGTCGGTCCTTGATTTCGCCATCGGCCAATGCGCCATTGAGCGCGGCGTTGAGCTTCGCCACGATCTCCGGCGGCGTGCCGCCGGGCGCGACAAGCCCGTAATGCAGCCCCGCCTCGTACCCTGGCAATCCAGCTTCCGCCACCGTCGGGACATCCGGAAACAATGATGAGCGTTTTGCACCGGTCACCGCGAGCGCCCGCAGATTGCCCGCGCGCACGAAGCCGACCGCGCCGGCCATCGGACAGAACATCAACGCAACCTGACCGCCCATCAGATCGGTGAGCGCCGGCGCCACGCCCTTGTACGGAACGGCATTGAGCATGATGTGCGCCATCTGCGCAAACAGCACGGCAGAGAGATGCGTGCTCGTGCCAATTCCGGTCGAGGCGAAGTCGATCTTTCCCGGCTGGTTCCTCGCCAGCGCGATCAGTTCGGCGATCGAGCGTGCCGGCACGGACGGATTGACCAGCACGAGGTTCGGGCTCGAACCAATCAGCCCGATCGGCGTGAAGTCTTTCTTCGGGTCATAGGCCGCATCGGGATAAAGCGACGGATTGATCGCGAGCGAACTCGTGGCGATCAGGAGCGTGTAGCCGTCGGGACTACTCCGTGCGGCGTCGCGGGTACCGATCGTGCTCCCGGCGCCGCCGCGATTCTCGATGATGATCGGCTCGCCGAGGCTCGCGCTCATTTTCGCGGCGACCAGGCGTGCAAGCACGTCGTTGCCGCCACCGGCCGGATAGGGAACGATCAGCGTGATGGGACGCGACGGATAATCGGCCGCGACGGCCGCAACCGTAGCCCCGATCAACGCCACCAATGCCGTCATGATTTTGGCGCGGCCACCGGACTTTGGCGCAATCGAGCCCATCGGCGTCACTGCGGCGCAATGCCGGCAGCGCGTATCACGGCCGACCATTTTGTCTCCTCGCGATCGATGACAGCGGCATGCTGTTCCGGCGTGGTGGGCTCCGGTTCGCCGCCTGCGAGGATAATACGCTTGCGCACGTCTTCGCTGGCAAGCGCCCCGCGCAATTCCTTGCTCAGCCGTTCGACGATCGCGCGCGGCGTGCCCGCCGGCGCGAGCAGTCCATAGGTCAGCGTAGCATCGAAACCCGGCAACCCGGATTCCGCGAGTGTCGGCAGATTTGGCATCAGTGTCGAATGCCTGGCAGAGGTCACGGCCAGCGCCCGGATGTAACCGCCATCGAGCGCCGCCCGCGACACCGGAATTGGATTAAAGCCAACTTTGACAAAGCCGCCGATCATGTCGGTGATCAGCGGGTTCGAGCCTTTCTCGGGAATCTGCTCGACTTTTAGTCCGGCCTGCTGCGCGAACAGGACTGATGCGAGATAGTTCACCGTGCCGATTCCCGGCGTGCCGACCTGATACGGATCCTTGGCGGCTTTCATCAGCGCGATCAGCTCGGCGACGGTATGGACCGGCAAATCCTTGTAAACCAGCAGCAGCGCCGGCGCCGATGCGATCAGCCCGAGCGGCGCAAAATCCTTGCGCGGATCGTAGCCGACATCCCGATAAAGGTTCGGGCCGGTGGCAAGCGTCGATGTGTAGCCGAGGAGAATTGTGTAGCCATCCGGCGCGGCATGCGCGACCTGACGCGAACCGACCGTGCCGCTGCCGCCCGCGTTGCGGTTTTCGACGACAATCTGCTGGCCGAGCGACAGACTCATCTTGTCTGCGACCGCGCGCGCCATGATGTCGTTGGTGCCCCCCGGCGGCAGCGGAATGACGAGTACGATCGGCCGGTTCGGATAGTCGTCCGCCGCCCGCAAAGCGGACGCGAAGAGAACTGCGATCGCCACGACGGCCGCAATGCGCGTCACCAGCCCCGTCAAGCGATCCTCCACTTTTCTATTGCGGCACGGCCTGCCGGCAGCCGATAGTCCGGTCTGGCTGAAGCCTAGCTGTTAGCCTGGCCGAAAGTCACCCTCCGCAACCGGGATACCTGTATGACGTGGTCCGACACCTTCCTCGGGATATTGAAGGACAACGACGTCCGCCTCATCAGCTATGTGCCGGACAATGTCCTCACACCGCTGCTCAAGGGCGTCACCGCCGACAATTATTTCCTGTCTGTCGGCGCCACCCGCGAGGACGAGGCTGTCGGCACGGTCACTGGCGTCGCACTCTTGCCCAACACGATCGCCTCGCTGGTCATGCCGTATCAAATCCCGGCGATCATGGTGATTTCCGAACGCGGCACGATGGGCGAATTCAATATCGGGCAGTCGCTGGTCGCGCGCACGATGCGGCGTGTCCTCGACACGCTTGGAATCACGCATCATACGCTCACAGACGAAGCGACCATGCCGTTCATCGTTGACAGCTCGATCAAGCAGGCCTATTCGACGCAGGCACCGGTTGCCTTCATCCTCTCGCCGCTGCTGACCGGCGGCGATCCCGCGGCACGCGCCAAACTGAAAATCTGAGAGGTATCGCGTGAGCAACGAACGGACATCGGTGAAAATGCTCAATCGCACCGCGCTCACCAAGCTTCTGGTGCAAAAGCTCACGCACGACGAAGCGGTAATCGGCGGCATCGGCAACGCCAATTTCGATCTGTTCGCGGCTGGCCATCGGCCGCAGAATTTCTACATGCTCGGCAGTATGGGGCTTGCCCCGGATTGACCGATATCGTCGCGGTAGCGTGCGGCGCCGGTATCGCAAACAGCACATGGGTGCGTGACGAAGCGCATTTCGAAAAATTGCTCGATCGCCGTTTCGACGATGGCGGACCGTCTTTGATTGCCGTGAAGATCGACGATACGCCCGGCGCCGGGCAGACCCCGCGCGATCCGACGTTGATCCGCAGCCGATTCATGAAGGGGCTGGGGACCGGCCGCGGCGCGGCACTCGAAATCGTAGCGAAGCGGATATCGGCGGGGATCATCATGGACAAGCTCATCATCACCGTCGCCTGCGATTCGAGAACGTCCTATCCGATCAATCACTATTGCCCGCCGCAGGAAGATATCGAAGGCGTGGCGACGCAATATATCGACGGCATCAAGGCTGGCGCTGCGATTGCGCATATTCACGGTATCCGGACGCTCGAAGAATCGATGCAGGCCGACGGCAAACAGGTCTCCCGCATCAATCACGACGGCTGGAAGCGGCTTCAGGACGCGATTCTGTCAAAGAGCGATCCAGTCATGCAATTCGGCGTCGCCAGCGCCCGGCTTGAGGAAAAGGTCAAGCTGATGACGCTTGAGCCTGACATGATGGCGGTCGCGTTCAACGCCCACGACGAATATTTCAATCCCGATCCACAATTCCCGCCCAAGCGGATGATGGCGATCCATCCGGTGGAAGAATTACTCGCCTACGCCAAGGCCGCCGAAGACTACAAGGTGAAGCTCGAAGTCGAGTGCTTCCACACCGGCGCGTTCTGGAATCTCGAATTCATCCGCAAGCAGGGCTTTCTCAAGGACAAGGCCTATACGACGCTGTTTCTCGGCTGGCCCGGGGGTACGTGGACGCCGCCGACCGAAAAAGCGCTCATCTACATGGTGGACCACCTGCCGAAGAGCTGCATCTGGAACGTGAGCGTGATGGACCCGCACAAGCAATGGGATTTGCTCGCACTCGCGGTTTCCCTCGGCGGCCACGTGCGCGTTGGCTATGAGGACAACCCGTATATCGCGCCGGGCGGACTTGCGAAGAACAACGCGGTGCTCGTGGAGCGGATGGTCAAGATCGCGCAGGGACTGGGCCGCGATGTAGCGACGCCGAAAGAGGCGCGCCAGATCCTCGCGCTCGCGCGATCCTAGACCCTCGGATTCGCCGGTCGGCGGCGGCGCTACTCGATCTGCGGAATGCCGGCCTTAGTGATGATGTCGTGATATTTCACGATCTCGTCGGCGAGAAATTTCTTGGCTTGATCCGGCGGCAGATAGATCGGCTCGGCTCCTTGTTGCTGGAAGCGCGCCCGAAGCTCGGGATCCGCAATCGCCGCCTTCACCTCGCTGTTCAATTTCGCGACGATGGGCGCTGGCGTGCCCTTCGGCGCCAGGAGCGCAAACCATCCGGAGACGACGTAGTCCGGCAGCCCTGCCTCTTTTGTCGTCGGGGTGTCCGGTAACGCATCGAGCCGATTGGCGCCGGCAACGGCGAGCGCCTTCGCGCCCTTGGCTTGAATCGCGGAGGAGACATTCGGGTACCACTGGAAGCCGAGCTGGACCACGCCGGCCATCAGATCCGGCTGATACTGGCCGATGTTCTTGTAGGGAATGTGCGTGAGCTTGGCGCCGGTCAGCTGACTGAAATACTCGCCGGCGAGATGCTGCGAACTGCCGATACCGACCGAACCGTAGTTCAATTCGCCCGGGTGGGCTTTGGCGTAGCCAATCAGTTCTTGCAGGTTATTGATCGGCAGCTTGGCGGTTACCGCGACAACAATCGTGAAGGCCGCGAATGGCGAAATTGTTTCGAAGTCTTTTACCGGATCGTAGTCGAGATGTTTGTAGAGGGTCACATTGGCGGCAACCGGACCTGAGCCGCCGCCGAGAATTGTGTAGCCGTCCGGCGTGGCCTTGGCGGCGTCAGCGCTCCCGGTATTGCCGCCGGCGCCCGGCTTGTTTTCAACGATAATCGTCTGACCCATCGATTTCGACATTTTGTCGAAAAGGATGCGGCTGACGACATCGCTGGCGCTTCCAGCGGCAAACGGAATGATCGCGGTAATCGGCCGCGTCGGATAATCCTGCGCTTGCGCGACATTGCCGGCGATGAAAGCCGCGAATGCGATGGCCGCGCGCGGCAGGAGACGACGTACGAATATTCCCACTGTTTTATCCTTTGATGGCTATAAATCAGTTACCCGGCGACTTCAGTTGCTGGGTTGCAATTCCTGGACCAGCCGCATGACTAAAATCGTGCACGGGCGAAACCCCCGCGGCAAGAGCAGCGCGACGATTTGCCCATTTCGCCGAATTCAGGAGGACGGACCGCGGAAATTCTTCTCGAGACCCTGCCAGCCTTCGAAATAGTCGTGCTGCAACTCCGACGATTCGACGGCATGGCGCGTCAGCCGCATGGCAAAGCGGCTCTCGAACATGAAGGCCATCGTGTCTTCGAGTTTTTGCGGCTTTAACTCGGCGTGAGTGGCGCGCGCCCAGGTTTCCGCATCGGGGCCATGCGCCGTCATGCAATTGTGCAGGCTGGCGCCGCCGGGCAGGAACCCTTCGGCCTTTGCGTCATATTCGCCGCGCAACAGGCCCATGAACTCGGTCATAACGTTGCGATGGAACCACGGCGGGCGGAATGTATCTTCGCCAACGAGCCAGCGCGGCGGAAAGATAACAAAATCGATATTGGCGGTGCCCGGCACGTCGGACGGCGCCGTCAGCACGCCATAGATCGACGGATCGGGATGATCGAAGCTGACTGTTCCGATCGCCATAAAGCGCGCGAGGTCGTATTTGTATGGCGCGAAATTGCCGTGCCAGGCGACGACATTGAGCGGCGAATGATCCATCTCCGCCATCCAGAGATTGCCCTGGAATTTCGACACCATGGCGCACGGCGCATTGGTGTCTTCGAAGGCGGCAACGGGGCTGAGGAAATCGCGCGGATTGGCCAGGCCGTTGGAGCCGAGCGGGCCGAGTTCCGGCAACCGCAGCATCGTGCCATAGTTCTCGCAGATGTAGCCGCGTGACGGGCCGTCCGGCAGTTCAACACGAAAGCGCAAGCCCCGCGGAATAACGACGATCTCGCCCGGCGGCGCCTCGATCACGCCGAGCTCGGTGACGAAGCGCGCGCGGCCCTGCTGCGGCACGATCAGCATTTCACCGTCCGCATTGTAGAAGCAGCGATCGGTCATCGATCGGTTCGCCGCATAGACGTGGACCGCCATGCCGACCTGTGTCGCCACGTCGCCGTTTCCGCCGATCGTGACGATGCCTTCGACGAAGTCGGTCGGCTGTTTCGGAATCGGCAAAGGACTCCAGCGCAGTTGTGTCGGTGTCGCGTCGACGTCGTTGAATGGAGCGCTGCGGATCAAGCCGTTTTCGATGCGCGCGTAAGGCCTGTGCACGACCGAAGGCTGGATGCGGTAGGTCCAGGTGCGGCGGTTTTCACCGCGCGGCGTGGTAAACGAGGAACCCGAAATCAACTCGGCATAAAGGCCGTGCGGCGGACGCTGCGGTGAGTTCCGCCCGATTGGCAACGCACCAGGCGCCGCCTCCGATTCGAAATAATTGCCGAAGCCTGACTGATACAGAAACTGCAACTTAGAACGCGTGTCTGCGCGCTCCGCCTGAGAGATCTTCGTCTCTCTGTTCATGGCGTTTCCCCCGATCGCCGCCGCCCCCGGCCAATTGGTCGCGCACGCAACTATCCGACTTCCCGCGGAGTGACGCAAGGAGGCTGGAACGGTTCCAAGTTCCGAACTCCCCTGACCCGCCGTAATTCGCCTTGAATGGCGCACAATCCGCTCAAAAAGCCGCCCCGTTGGACCGGCATGAGCGGCTCTGCGTCGGGGAAATATTTCATTAACCACATTGGACAGCGTCGCGAGACGCCGTCGCCACACGCTCTGTGAGGGAACGGGGATGCGCGCGATCGTAATGCTCGGAATTCTCCTGCTCGGGCTCAACAGCGCTGCGCGGGAGCCGGAATACTCCTCTCTACTCGCCGAATATGCGCATGACGCCGGCGCCGATTCCCTCTCGACGCTCGTCGAGATCAACTCTTCAACCGGCAAGGGAGATCGGCTTGCCGTCGCAGCGCTGCAACCGCACAAATTACCCGTCGAAATAATACGGCCCGGATACGTGGACGATCAGGTGACACTCGCGTCCGCCGATTCCGAAATTCCCACCGGAAGCCTCGCGGCGACTGATACGGAAAGCGACGGCAATCGCACCGCGGACGTTTCGCTTGATGATCTGTGCAACGCACTTTTCACGTCGGCGCAGGACAACGATCTGCCAATTCCATTCTTTGCCAATCTGCTCTGGCAGGAGAGCCGGCTGCGCTCCGACGATATAAGCAAGAAGGGCGCGATGGGGATCGCGCAATTCATGCCACAGGCCGCGGTCGAAACCGGACTCGACGACCCGTTTGACCCGATGCAGGCGATCCCGGCTTCGGCGCGGCGCCTGCAGAAGTTGTGGCTGCAATTCGGCAATCTCGGCTTTGTCGCCGCGGCCTACAATGCGGGAGCGCACCGTGTCACCGATTGGCTCCAGCATCGCCGCAGCCTGCCGCGCGAGACGCGCGATTACGTCGTGCGCATCACCGGTCTTTCCGTCGATGCGTGGAAGAGCATGCCGGTGGACAACGATGCGCTGACCTTCGTTCGCCACATGCCTTGCCGCGGTCTGCCCGCCTTTGCCAGTGTCGAGCAGGCACAACTGCAGGAAGCGCAGATGACGGAGGCAAAGCTCGCGCAGGCCCCCGTGGATGGACCGGCTGCCGGCAATACGCCGGAACCTGCCGCACAAATCGCGCCAAAGCAGGCCGCGGGGCACAAACACGACCGTTCACGCGAGCTTCACGAAGCGCACCACGCCACGCACGAGCACCATGCGGCAAAGCGCGAGGCCGAGCACGCGCCGCATGCCGCGCATGAAAAGCGCAGAAGCGTCTAGTCCGATGCGAGCGACGGCGATCCGCGCCTTATGCCAAGCGCCACGATGCGCTGCAGCAAATCCGGATAGCTGATGCCGACGTGGCGCGCCGCCGTGGCAAATTCCTGGCTCTCGGCGATTTCGGGGTTGGGATTGGCTTCCAGAAAATAGGGCGTGCCGTCGGCGGCCAGGCGGAAATCGATGCGCGCATAGCCGTCGAGTTCAAGCGTCCGGTAAATCCGTTTGGCCATCTGCTGAATGCGCGTGGCGAGTTCGGGGGTGAGATCCTTCGCCGGCCCGTGGCGAATGCCGCGGCGTTCCTGATAGTCGGTATCGTGCTTGACCTTCTCGGTGGCTATCAGCCAGTCGCCTTCGGCCATATTCTGAAATCGCAGCTCCCAGACCGGCAACACGATCAGGCGTTCATTGCCGACAATGCCGACATAGATTTCCCTCCCCTCGATATATTGCTCGGCGATAGCCGCGGTGCCGATCTTTTCGTGGATGAAAGTGACGCGTTCGGCGAGCTTCTCGTCGGTGTCGACGACGGAAGCTTGCGAGATACCGTAAGAGGCGTCCTCGTTGACGCTCTTGACGATCAGCGGCAAAGCGAGCCGCGCTGGCCGCTTCACCTTGCGGCCCTTCGGAAAGACGGCGAAAGCCGGCACCGGAACGCGATGATAATGCACCAGCGTCTTCGACAGGTCCTTGCCGCGCGCCAGCATCAGCCCGCGCGGATTGCAGCCGGTATAGGGCACGCGCGAGAGCTCAAGATAGCTCACGACGTTCTGGTCGTAGATCGCTTCGCCGTGAAACTGCTCGATCAGCGTGAACACGACGTCCGGCTTCCAGGCGTCGATGTCGTCGCGGATCGGCTTTAGTTCGTCATGCACGCCGAGCGGGCGTACATCATGTCCCGCGGCACGCAATGTGCTCACTACGTCGTATTCGGTTTTCCAGACATTGATCTCTTGTTCGGTGTACCCCTTGCTCGATTCCGGGGGTATCAGGTCCGGGTGCATGAGCACCAGGACGCGAAGCCGTTTCATAACGCGATCCACCTTCGCCGCGACGAACCGAACAGGGCATGCATGGTTTTTGCGGTCAACAGAATCGTGAATTCCGTAAGAAGTTTGCGTTCCGAACCGACGGCGCGAAGATTGAGTTCGCGGCATCTCTGGATCATGTCGTCGAGCACAGCATCGAAGGTCAGCTGATATTCGCCTGTCCACTTCGCGACGAGTTCACGCACGCGGGCGCGATTGCGGCGGATGAATGTAGAAGCTGCTTCCGAGCCGTGATGCCTGGGATCGGCGGAGAACAGCCGCCGCAGGTCGCGGTCGTAGGTCTTCGGCGTATCGACAGCATACAGCGCGCGCTTCTTCTCGTAATAATCGCCGAGCGTCTGCGTCAGCTTGCTCAGCGGATCGACTTTTTCACGATGCGTCAGCGTCGGCCGTACCCCCGCAATCTCGTCCATCAGTTCGTCGACATATTCGAGCTTCTTGAGCGCCGGCCAATCGGCATAGCGCGTGCGCCAATGCGAGCGCGGCTGCAGCCATACCGCGAATGTCTCGGCAAAATCCTCGTCGGGGTGGCTTTGCGCATACCACAGCCGCAAATGCTGGACGTGATTGCGGCTCGCCGGATTGGGCCGGTAATACCGCGGATAGCGCTGTGACGAGGGGCCGAACAGCTGCTGCCAGCGGCGGCGGCGATAGAGCTGATAAGCGTGCGTCACGACATGCCCGGTCTCGTGCCGCAGAATCCGCATGCACTCCGACCAGGTGCCTCCCTCGACTTCCAGCATCATTTTCTTTTCCAGCCGGATCAGTCGGGGATGAGCCAGAAAAAATGGAATGGCGATGCCGGGCGTGTTCTCGGGAGAAAACCACTCGTTCGAGATCCAGGCATGGGGGCGCACCCGGATGCCATGCTCGTCGAGTTCGTCATAGAGATTGTGCAGGCACTGCTCGAGCCACGTGCCCTCGACGGTCACCTTGAGGTCCTTGAGCCGGACCTCAAGCAACGCGTCATCGGACAGAGACGCCCAGGGAAATTTCCTACGCGGCATGGCCTACGAACCCGGCGCTACAAGACCCAAGGACTGATAAGGACTGATAAGGACTGACCAGAGCAACGGACTGTACTGATCGTGTCACGGGCAATCCCCGGCGACAACAGTCCAGCCACAGGATGCAGTGGAAAGCTCAAACCGCTAGGATAGGTTCCGGGAAAAAGGCCGTCGGGAATGCAGGCAGGGATTGGGAGTACGGTACACCGCAAGGAGGATTTACGCCTCCTGACGGGCCATGGCTGTTACAGCGATGATTTCAACTTTCCGGATCAGGCCTATGCCGTAGCGCTGCGCGCCCCGCATGCCCATGCCCTGATCCGGGCCATCGACACGAGGGCAGCGAAAGCCATGCCCGGTGTGCTCGCGGTGCTCACCGGGGAGGACGCCCGCGCCGACGGGCTCAAGGCCATCCCCCATCCGGCTAATGCCGGCGGCCCCCCCGACCTTGCGCTGCACAACCGCGATGGTTCGGCGGTTCCGGTCGCGCCACATCCCGTGCTGCCTGCGGACCGGGTCCGCCATGTCGGCACGGCCGTAGCCTTCATTATCGCCGAGACCGTGGTGGCGGCGAAAGACGCGGCCGAACGCATCGTTGTCGACTACGAACCGCTGCCGCCGGTCATCGATGCAAAAGCAGCCGCCGCGGGAGGTGCGCCGCGGCTTTACGACGACCTGCCGAATATCATGATCGATGCCGAGGTCGGCGACGCCGCGGCGACTGATGAGGCGTTTGCCCGTGCCGCGCACGTCACCCGGCTCGATACCTGGATCAATCGCGTCACCGGCGTGCCGATGGAACCCCGCGCGGCAATCGGCATGCATGACGCGGCGACCGGGCGTTACACGCTCTATGCCGGCTCAGGCGGCATCGTGCGGCAAAAAAAGGAACTGGCGGTCATTCTTGGCGTGCCGGTTGAATTGGTTCGTGTGATCGCACGCGAGATCGGCGGCAATTTCGGCACCAAGAACAGCTTCTTTCCCGAATTCGCGCTCGTCGCCTGGGGCTCCAGGCGTGTCGGACGGCCGGTGAAATGGACATGCGAGCGGCAGGAAGCCTTCCTCAGCGATTACATGGGGCGCGATCTCACGGTATCCGCCGAGATCGCACTCGATGCCAGCGGCCGCATTCTGGCATTGCGCACCAATAATCTCAGCAATGTCGGCGCCTTCAGCGGATCATACGTGCCGCTGGTCAAAGGCGTCGGAATGGTCACTGCCAGCTACCGCATCCCGGCGTCGCATGTCAGCGCACGCGCCGTACTCTCGACGACAATGCCGACCACGCCTTACCGCAGCGCCGGCCGTCCGGAAGTGGTCTATGTGATGGAGCGGCTGGTTGACAAAGCAGCGCGCGAGCACGGTTTCGATCGCGTCGCGTTGCGGCGGCGCAATCTCATCCCGCCGTCGGCGCTTCCCTACAAGAATGCGCAGGGTATCACCTACGATAACGGCACCTATCGCGCCGTGATGGAGCGCGCGATGGAGCTAGGCGACTGGAAGGGGTTCAAAAAGCGCCGCGCCGCGGCGCGCAAGCGCAAGCGGCTGCGCGGCATCGGGCTTTGCTGCTATATCGAAACCACCGGCGGCTATCCGCGCGAGCGCGCCGACATCACCGTCCATCCCGAAGGCCGGGTCGACGTCGTGATCGGCACGCTCTCAAGCGGGCAGAGTCACGAAACGACCTTTGCGCAATGCGTGGCGGAGTGGCTCGGCGTACCGTTCGACAATGTGCACATCAATGAGAGCGACACCGACATCGTCAAGGAAGGCGGCGGCTCGCATTCCGCACGCTCGATGCGGTTCGCCGGCATCGTCATGGGCAAAGCCTCCGATCTCGTGATCGAGAAGGGCAGGAAGATCGCCGCCCACATGCTGGAAACCGCCGACGACGATATCGCATTCGCCAACGGCCGTTTCACCGTCAAAGGCACCGACCGCTCGGTCGGAATTTTCGACGTCGCCGCGACGGCCGCAGATGGCAAAAATACGCCGGACGATTTGCGCGGG
Organism: uncultured Alphaproteobacteria bacterium; assembly: GCA_963808205.1. GTDB lineage: Bacteria > Pseudomonadota > Alphaproteobacteria > Rhizobiales > Xanthobacteraceae > BOG-931. Next base: position 276,134 of record CAWEER010000002.1, on the reverse strand, counting down.
CCGCTCGCCGCCACCGGCGACGAGACGATCCTGCAGCTCGGCTTTCCTTACGGCGCGCATGTCTGCGAGGTCGAGATCGATCGGGAAACCGGCGCTCTTGAACTCGTGCGCTACACGGCGGTCGACGACGTCGGTCGCGCCATCAACCCGATGGTCGTGCACGGCCAGACCCACGGCGGCGCCGCGCAAGGCATCGGCCAGGCGCTATGGGAGCTTTGTGCCTACGACGCCGAAGGCCAGTTGCTGTCGGCTTCGTTCATGGACTACGTCATGCCCCGCGCCGACATGCTGCCGCCGTTTACGACCGCCATCAGCGAGGTGCTCACGCCGACCAATAAACTCGGCGTGCGCGGCGCCGGCGAAGGCGGCACGACGGGCGCGCTCGGCGCCGTCGTCAATGCCGCAGTCGACGCGCTTGCCGAGTTTGGCGTCGCCCATCTCGACATGCCGCTGACGCAGGAAAAAGTCTGGCGGGCGATGCAGACAGGGAAGACGGGGAAGACGTAAGGGGCTTCACAGCTTCCCCGCGAACGCATCGGCGATGAACTGGTGTGCCAACGCATAGGTCTGCCGCGTCGATGGCTCATGCCAGCCAGCTACTCCGGGAACGTCAGCGCCGTGGTCCGTATAGGCGTGAAGGACGCCGCTGAAGACGAGCATGGTCCATTTCGCGCCGGCCGCGTCCATCTCCTTTTCGAAGGCATCGCGATGCTCTTTCGGCGCGACCGGATCCGGCGCGCCATGCGTCACGAGAAGCGCGGCCTTCACCGCATCTTTCTCCGCCGCTCGCTGCGTAACGAGATCGCCGTGAATCGATACGGCGGCAGCGATGTCAGCGCTGTCGCGCGCCAGTTCGAGCACGTTGCCGCCACCGAAGCAGAATCCGATTGCGGCACTGCGGCCGTCGATCAGATTGCGCTTCGAGCCTTCCGCGATCATTGCGTCGTAGGCGACGCGGATGCGCTTTCGCTGCTCAACGGCATCGGCGCGCAGCGGATTGGCGAGCGCCGCGCATTCGCCGAAATCGGCCGGCCGCGTGCCGACGCCATACATATCGGCGACAAAAACGACATAGCGGTCGCCGGCGAGAAGCTTGGCCCGCTCGATAGCCTTGTCCGTCATGCCCATCCAGTTCGGCGCCATCAGCACCGCCGGACGTTTACCGGAAACTCTATCGTCATAGACCAGCGCACCCTCGGCAGTGAGCGAGCCCATGGCATATTTGATTTTTTCGGCTTTCACGTGCTTCCTCCCCGACCGCCTTTGTGGGACGAATTCTATCCCGGGATTTCATCTTGGCGTATGGCAAAAAACGACGATCAAAAAAAACGCTAAGGATTTTCACGCGCGAGGATGGCGGCTTTCACCATTGTCAGGTCGACGACGCGACGATCGGCGTGCATACCATGCTCGACTGGATCGCCGATGTGCTGAACGCAAGGAAATAAGAGATATGTCCAAAACCGTAAAAACAAAAACCAGGCCGAAGCCGAAAGCCAAAGTCTGGGGCAAAGGCAAAGCCAAGACTGCAAGCAAGACTACAAGCAAGACCGCGGGCAAGACCGCGACCAGGACGGCAAACAGGGCCGGGGCTGGAGGCAAGCGGCCAATCTATCTCACCGAGGAAGATGTTTGCCGGCTAGTCACCGTCAAAGACGCGATCGCGACGCTCGAAAAACTATTCGCGACCTGGGACGATCCGTCCACCATCAACATACCGCGGCAGCGCGCGCAGGCCGGCGAGGGCGTGTTCAATCTCATGGGCGCGGCCTGGGGCGCGAAGCAGTTGTTTGGACTGAAAGCCTATTATTACGGCGGAAGCGCTCACCACGGCTGCTCTCATCTGCTGCTCCATTCAGCAGCGGATGGCACACTTAAGGCGGTGATCGAGTCCGACAGTCTCGGCCAGATGCGCACCGGTGCAGCGAGCGGGGTTGCGACGAAGATACTCTCTAACCGGCAAGCGCACACCTTTGGCGTCATCGGCATCGGACGCCAGTCTTTCACGCAGATCGCCGCGGTCTGCGCCGTACGTCCGATCGAGAGTGTGCATGTGTTCAGCCGCAATGCGGAAAATCGCAACGCCTATGCGCGGCGGGTCGAGCGCGAGTTAAAGGTCGACACGCATGCGGCGCCGTCGGCGGAAGCCGCCGTCGCCGATGCCGATATCGTCACCATCATCACGAAGTCCGCGGAGCCGGTGTTGCGCGCGAATTGGCTCAAATCCGGCGTTCACGTCAACGGCGCGGGCGCCAATTCCTCAAACCGCCGCGAAATCGATGCCGAGACCGTGCTGCGCGCCACGGTGCGCGCAACCGACCAGGTGGCGCAGGCGCAAATGGAGGCCGGCGAATACCGCGACCTCGTCGCCGCCGGGCGATTGAAATGGCAGGACATCGTCGAACTTGGCGATATCGTCACCGGAAAAGCCGTCGGCCGCCGCCGGCCTGCCGACATTACGCTTTTCAAATCGCTCGGCATCGCGCTCGAAGACATCGCGTTCGCCGATCTGATCTATCGCCGCGCTTTGGAGCGCGGTATGGGCAAACCGATGTGATAACCGCGGCCCTCAATTGGGTACCGCTTGCCGGAAACAGGCGTCGAGACGTGCCGTCGGATTTGAGGGATCGCCGTTCCAGCGCGCGAACTCCCTCCGGCCGACAGCCTCGACGTTCTCGCGCGAATAGTCGCCGTTGAACTGCGATTTCGTTCCGCCGAGAACCAATACGGCTACCTGTCCAGTGCTGATATCGAGTTCGTTGACGTCGTGATCGTTGTCGATTGCCCCCGATCTGGCGAGCAGCGCCTGATTAAAAGCGATGGAGCCCTCACCCAGTTGTCCGAGCGGGCCGGTATCGCCGACGACGCCGTAGACCAGATGACCGGCCAGCCGCGCAACGACGACATCGCCCACCCTGGCATTACCGAACGCATCGTCGGGCAAGCACGAAGAACGGGATCTGCTCCGGATCGATGAAATGCGAGGGCGCGCAGCCGTTCGGCATAGCGGCGCCATCCTGCTTGAGCGTGGTTGCGGCGACAAAATAGCCATTGGCGTGCCGGCACGGATAACCGTCCGATGCCTGCGGTATGATTTCGCGCTTGAACAGCGCGATCAAATTCAAGTTCCTTCGCGTAGAAAAAATAATAGCCGTCGGGCGCACTCGGCACGTACTGCTTCAAATCGATCGGCATCAGTTTCCTGTCACGGATCAGCGGCCAGATATTCCGCCACGGCGCCTCGAATTCGCCTTTGACCAGCTTTCGCGTCCCGGAAAAAACCAAAAGATGAGCGCTGGCGAAGTCATCGAGCGCACAAATACCGGCATAGTGGACGTCGCCATTGGGACCGGCTTCGCGGGTGCAGGTTCCCGTGCCGTGCGGATCGTCCGGATGATAGGTGCGCGGACTGCCGTCGGCGTCAACGGTGACGCGGCGCAATACCGTCATGAGCGTCACCGGAGCTGTGGCGTCAGCCGGCACGCGATCGAGCAGCACCGGTATTGATCGCGCGGCCGGCGAGCCGGCCGCGAGCGTCATGGTGACGGGCTGTAATCCGCACATCGGATCGACAGCGCGGGTACCGGAAAGCTGAAAACGCGTCCCCAGAGATCGCTGCGGCCGGTGCGGAAGCTTGTCGGCGATCGATCGCAAGACATCCAGCGGCGGCAAATCCTGCGCCGATGCGAAATCGAAGGTAACGACTATCGCGGCGAGAAAGAGACAGAGGAAGCGCGGCAGCCTTTGCATATGTTTTGAGCTTCCACGGCTGAACGTCGCGAAGCGAACGTCGATCGGGAATTGTCCCGCTTATTGGGGCAACAGCAGGGCGGTTGAATCTCCCGGCACGAAAAAAGTGCTTTTGCCGTTGCCGGCGTCGTGCAGGCCCTGGGAATCCTTGTAGACGAATTTCACATAATTCGGAGCGTTGGCGCTACCCGTGTAGCAGCCATTCGGCGCGTAAGCGAGATATTCGCCGTCGGAAAAACCGACGACGCTGAGCAGTTCCTTGCCTGTAGCGATGTCCCAGACTTTCATCGTGGCATCCTCGCCTGCCGAGACAATCCACTTCTGATTGGGATGGAAAGCGACAGCTTCGATGTCCGCGGTATGTCCGGAGAATTTCTGCAACTGCTTGCCGGACTGCACATCGCGCAACCGTATGGTCATGTCCTTGTAGCCGCCGCCTGACGCAAGCCGCTTGCCGTCCAGCGACCAGGCAAGCGAAACCGCGGAATGCTGCTGTCCGTCGAACGACTTGAAAGTCGTACGGTCCGCCGCGTTCCAAATTCTCACGGTCTGGTTTGCAGCGTCGTCGACGCCCGCCGCCGCCACGAATTTTCCGTCGGGCGAATAGGCAACGCGCAGCGCCTTGCCTGGAGAGAATGCGGCGATGACGTCGGCGCGGCCCGGACTGAAGAGCTTGACCGTTCCATCGAAGTTGGAAGTCGCATAAAGGCCGTCGAGACTGTTTGGCGCGAAACTCAGTGAACCGGTCGCCGGATCGGCATTGCCGGTCGCGCTCGTACTTTTCGGATTGGCTGCCCGCTGATTGCTGCGCAGGTCCCAAATCCAGACAGTCCCGTCGCCCCCGACGGAGTCGACATATTGCGGGTTGCTCCGGGGCTCGAACGCCACGCCATATTGTTTCACCGGCCCGCCATTATTCGAGGCGGCAAACGTGCTCAGGGGCGCGAACGTGTGAGCATTCCAGACGCGAACGGTGCCGTCGAAGCTCGCCGAAGCGAGCAAATTGCCGTCGGCCGAATACGCGACGCCATAAACCTCGGCGGTGTGAACGCGAATTTCATGGATCCACTTCAGGTCTGCGGCATTCCAGATGCGGACAACGTGATCGTCCCCTGCGGTCGCCAGCGTCGTGCCGTCAGGCGAAATTGCGATGCTGCGCACTGCGATATTGGCAATTTGCGCGGGCGAGAGGGCGAGCTTTAACGTCGCCACCTGAGACTGGCCGCCTATAAAATCGGTCCTTGGCGCGGCGTTCGGAACGCACGCCGGCGGGACCGCGCCGGTAGACGGCGTGGCATCGGCCATTTTCACGGGCGGCGCCGGCGGCACGGCGGCAGGGGCCGTCACCGTCTTGACCGGCGTAGGCGGCGATGTTTGCGGCGGAACAGCCGTGATCGTCACGGTTTTGATCGGAGCGGCCGTTGGCCCCGGTTTCACATCGGCAATTGAGGCCGTCGACGACGGATTATGAAGCGCCCAGCCCAGAACACCGGCGAACAAAACTGCGATAATCGCAGCGGCGGCAGCCAATACCGGCCGCGACGGCGGCCAATAGCCAGGCGAGGCGATAACCCGCAGCTGCGCGCGCGCCGCATCGACATCGGCGCCATTCCGGTAAGTTTTGCAAAATGCCCGCAACACGCTGGCGTCATCACTCGCCATCGCACGGCCATGCGCCTGCTCGCGCGCGAGCAGCGCACCCGCCAGCGTTTGCGCTTCGGCTTTAAGATGACTATCCGGATAGGCGGAAATGAACTGGCTGATCGCCGCGGCTTTATTCTCAAATTTGGCGGATGCAAAAGCGGCCTCTTGCGCCGCGCGTTGTGCGGCGGCGGCGTTCTCGATACGGCGCTTCTCCGCGTCGCGTGCTTGCGTTTCGCGGACTGCCTGTTTGGCGCTCTCTTCTTCGGCGGCGCGGCGCTCGGCATCTGCCTTGCGGCGGCGTTCCCCCTCCTCCGCCTGGATCTGCGTATCCCGCTCTGCCGTTGCGCGAGTCTGCTCCTGCGCAGCAATACGATCAGCATCGGTCTTTTCCCGCTGCTGACGCTCTTCCGGGCTCTCCCACTGCTTGCGCAGCTTGGCTGCAATTTGGCTGCAGAAACGGGAGATCTGTTCCGCGACCGCGCCCGATCTCGGGTCACGGTATCGCTGCTCGCGGAAATCGAACCACTGGCGCGCCCGCACGATGGCGACCACGGGATCGTTGGAATCTACCGCGTCGTCTTCCAGTTCCGGAACGGAGATATAGAGGATGGGAAAAATCAGATCGTCACGGCCGAGCTCTTTTTCCCGCACGAGAAACGATGTGAATTCCAATTCGCAATTGTCGCTGTTCACGACCCGAGGCGTGATGATCGGTATGAAAAATGCCGATTTGCCGATGCCAAGCTTGATCTGCTTTTGCCACTCGTCGCCGTAGGGAATATCCGCCCTGTCCTGCCAAATCTGGAAATTTCGCGACGAGCGGCCGAGTTGAGCGCTCAGCTCTCCCTCGATCGCTTCGCGCAACGCGGACAACGCGCCGCGGAAGGTTGCATCGTCGTCACGCGAATAGCTGAAGAATCCGACGAGCGGAGAATAATACCCGTTCAACGATGACATAACGCCCCACGCCCTAAACCCCGCTATTTTCAGAAAAATCCCGCAAGATTGCAACCGGTTCGCGTGGCCGCCTGCAACCGTCTCAGGCGTATTTTGCACCGCTTTATGAGCGATGAGCCTTGAGGGCATCGGTCAATGGCGGCAAACTTCAAAGCGGATCGTCAGGGGGATTGTAATGACTGTCGCACACGCAGGCCTATCTGATTCACCGGAAGTCGTCGGCTCCTTTGCCAGGAAAGCTCTCGCCGCATCCGCGCTCGGCTATGCGATGGACGGATTCGACCTGCTCATCCTCGGCTTCATGCTGCGGGCGATTTCCGCCGAACTGCATCTGACGCCGCCGCAAGCCGGGTCTCTCATCACCTGGACCCTTATCGGGGCTGTCGTCGGCGGCATCCTGTTCGGCATCCTCAGCGACTATTACGGCCGGGTCCGCGTACTGACCTGGACCATCCTGCTTTTTGCGGTGTTCACCGGGCTCGGCGCGCTGGCGCAGGGCTATTGGGACCTTCTCGTTTACCGCACCATCGCCGGCCTCGGGCTTGGCGGCGAATTCGGCATCGGCATGGCGCTTGTCGCCGAGGCGTGGCCGGCGAAATATCGTGCCCGCGGCTGCACCTATGTCGCGCTCGGCTGGCAGGCCGGCGTACTGGTTGCAGCCCTCATCACGCCAATCCTTCTTCCGGTCATCGGATGGCGCGGCATGTTCCTCGCCGGCCTTGTCCCTGGCCTCATCGCATTCGGCGTTCGCCTCTTCGTGAAAGAGCCGCAGATATTCCTCGACCGCGCCAAGGCCAGCCGGCCGAAAATGCCGCTCGGTCTTCTGGTGAAGGATGCGGCGACGCGGAACATCAGCCTTGGAATGCTCATTCTCTGCTCGGTTCAAAATTTCGGTTACTACGGCTTGATGATCTGGCTGCCGAGCTACCTGTCGACGCGGTTCGGCTACACGCTCACGCAATCCGCGCTGTGGACCGCGGTCACCGTGCTCGGCATGGCCTTCGGCATCGTGGCGTTCGGGCAATTCGCCGATCGCGTCGGCCGGCGGCCGGCCTTGTTCACGTTCCAGGCCGGCGCTTTCGTCATGGTGCTGGTCTATTCGCAATTGACCGATCCGACCGCGCTCCTGATCGGCGGGGCGGTCATGGGAATATTCGTCAATGGAATGCTGGGCGGCTATGGCGCACTGTTGTCCGAGCTTTACCCCACGGAAGCGCGCGCGACCGCGGAAAATGTCATTTTCAATCTGGGACGCGGTGTCGGCGGCTTTGGCCCCTTTGTCGTTGGAGCGCTCGCTGCAACCTATTCCTTCACGGTAGCGATCGCGCTGCTTGCGACAATCTATCTCGTCGATATCATCGCGACGGCTTTCCTTATTCCCGAGAGGAAAGGCACGCCTCTTGAATAATGCGCCCCGGAAACCCATTTTTACCGCTTAATCCTACGGTCTTCGTCTTGTTGTATCTATTTGCGAAACCGCTATAATTCGCGATTGCGGGCGTTGCGGCGCACGACTTTCTTCAGTTCCAGGCAGCACGACTCGCCCTCGCGGCGGGTCGTCTTCCTTTTTTGGAGGCACTTGCGATGAACCGGGCCAATCGCACCGACCACATCCGCCTCACCTCACACCCTGAGCCAGGCGCGAAACAGCATTTTCCGATCCATTGGGGCGCCGCGACCGCACACGAGCGCGGACCCATCATCGGCACGGTATCGCGGCCGCAGGATCGCAATGTCATCGGCAGTCACGGCGGCTCATATGCGGTCTATCGCGCGCTCGCGGTCTCTTCCGGCGCGCTCGATCCGATCCGCCGGCCCGACCTGACAAACACTTTTCCGGCCGCGACCATTGGACCGTTCCCCCAATGGAGCGAACCGAAACGCATCGTATCGCTCGATCCCTGGGGGCATCTGGTCGCCGACACCTTCAAGACCGAAATCGCCGAAGGCATCGACATCCGCCCTACCATCGCGGTCACCCGCGCCCGGCTCGACCTTCATGAAATGCAGGACGCGCTCGCCGCCGGCCGGCTCGCCAATGACGGTGACGTCGTTCATGAGAACGGCAGCATTTCGGTGGTCAAGGTTGCCATCGATCCGGTGTGGTACCTGCCCGGGATCGCAGACCGTTTCGGTACGACGGAAACGGATTTACGGCGTGCGCTGTTTGAGCAGACCGCCGGCATGTTTCCCGAACTGGTGACCCGTCCCGATCTGCAGGTTTTCCTCCCGCCGATCGGCGGCGCGACGATCTATCTGTTCGGCGACATCGCCAAACTCAACGACTCGCGCACGAAGATAACTTGCCGGGTCCACGATGAGTGCAACGGCTCCGACGTCTTCGGCTCGGATATCTGCACTTGCCGTCCCTATTTGATTCACGGCATCGAGGAATGCGCGCGCGCCGGCCAGACCGGCGGGCTCGGCATCATCATCTACAATCGCAAGGAAGGCCGGGCGCTCGGCGAGGTTACGAAATTCCTCGTTTACAACGCGCGCAAGCGCCAGGAAGGCGGCGACGCGGCGGCGCAGTATTTCGAGCGGACCGAGTGCGTCGCGGGCGTGCAGGACGCGCGATTCCAGCAGCTCATGCCCGATGCAGTCCACTGGCTTGGCCTCAGGCGGATCGACCGCTTCGTGTCGATGAGCGACATGAAGCACGATGCGCTCACGGCGCAGGGCGTCGAGATTGTCGAGCGCGTTCCTATTCCGGACGAACTCGTGCCCGCGGACGCCCACGTCGAGATCGAGGCGAAGAAAGCCGCCGGATATTATTCACCCGAGCCGCAAAAGCCGCAGGATCTCACCGACGCCGTCGGCCGCGATCTCGGCAAATACTAAGACCGCAGTCCGGTAACCGCCGTGACGTCCGAAACTGCCGCTGCGTTTTCCATTTTGAGCGCCCAGGCGGTTCGCGAACGCGCGCGCCGGATGCTCGGCATCGGGCTTGCGGACAAGCTGCCGAACTTTCGCGTCGATCTTGGCCGGCTGGATCACACGGTCGGCCTCGTGGTGCAGACCACACGAAAATCCTATCCATCGCTGGACATGCCGTTCCACTCGCGCTGGCGTCATTTTGTCTTTCACGGCGTGGATCGCTGGGCTTTGCTGGCGGAGACGGCGAACTGGAAAGACGACGCCGCGCGAGCCCGCGCGGCGTTGGACCTCGCCATCGTCAGCGTGCTCCTCGATGCAGGAGCTGGACCGCGATGGCGCTACCATGATCCGGTGACGGGGGAGGATGTCGGGCGGTCGGAAGGTCTCGGGCTCGCCAGCCTCGCGATGTTTGCTCGCGGCGCGTTTTCTTCGAATCCCGGTAATCCCCTTCAAGCCGATGCGGAAGGCCTGATGCGGCTGTCGGATGACGCGGCACGTGAAGGCTTGCAGGTGTCCGGCGCCAACCCGCTGATCGGCATCGAGGGCCGCGCCGACCTGTTGCGGCGGCTGGGTGCGCTTGTCGCCTCCAAATCCGATATTTTCGGACGCAACGACACTGCACGGCCGGGCGGCCTGTTCGATCATTTCACATCTTTGACGGCAGACCGGAATATCCCGGCGCCTGCCATTCTTTCCGAACTGCTTCGCCATCTCGGCCCGATTTGGCCGTCACGCCTTACCCTTGGCGGAGTCCCGCTCGGCGATTGCTGGAAGCACCCCTCGCTCGCCTCGGCGGATGCCACCAACGGACTCGTGCCGCTGCACAAGCTGTCGCAGTGGATGGCTTATTCCCTGATTGAACCACTGCAAGCGGCGGACATCACGGTATCGGACATCAACGGACTGACCGGGCTTGCCGAATACCGCAATGGCGGTCTGTTCATCGATACCGGCGTGCTGACGTTTCGCGATCCCGCCGACGCCGCACGGGATCACGATGTCGCGTCAGCCCTGGTTGTCGAGTGGCGCGCGCTGACGATCGCGCTGCTCGACCAGTTGGCGGACGGAATGCGCCGCAAGCTCGGCATGGATGATCAGACACTGCCGCTTGCGAAAGTTCTCGAGGGCGGGACGTGGACGGCCGGGCGTGCCATCGCGCGCGAATTGCGCGCCGACGGCGCGCCGCCGGTCAAGGTCATCAGCGACGGGACTGTATTCTAACAGGGCAAACCGGTACGGATTTTCCAAAACGATCAATGCTCTATTGCGATTCTCACGGGAGGGAATCATGGAAGGCGTCACAGTCGTCAATCACCCGCTGGTCCAGCACAAGCTGACGCTGATCCGCGGCAAGGACATTTCCACCAAGTCTTTCCGGCAGCTTCTCAAAGAGATCGGAATGTTGCTGTGCTACGAGGTCACGAGAGACCTCCCGCTGATGAATGTGGAAATTGAAACGCCGCTGGCGCGGATGATGTCACCGCGGATCGCCGGAAAGAAACTCGTGTTCGCGCCGATCTTGCGCGCGGGTGTGACCTTCGCGGAAGGCATGCTCGATCTCGTTCCGGCCGCGCGCGTCGCCCATATCGGTCTTTATCGCGAGCCCGAATCGTTCGTGGCCGTCGAATATTTCTTCAAGGCGCCGTCCGACCTGGACGAGCGGCTTGTCATCGTCGTCGCCCCGGTGATCGCGACCGCCAATACCGCAACGGCAGCGGTCGTACGGCTCAAGGAACGAGGCGCCAAAAATATCAGGTTTGTGTCCATGCTGGCTTCGACGCAGGGAATCGAGCGCCTGCGCGGCTTTCATCCCGATGTGCCGATATGGACGGCGGCCATCGACGAGGGCCTCGACGATCAAGGATTTATAGTCCCCGGCCTGGGCGATGCCGGCGATCGGGCTTATGGGACCAAATGACTTGCGGGACGATGCGCCGGCGAATCAGGCGGCCAGCAATTTTTGCACTTCGTTGACCAATTCGCGCAGATGGATCGGCTTGGAGAGCACTTTGGCGTGCTTGGGTGCGGTTGAATCGGAATTGAGCGCGACCGCGGCAAAACCGGTGATGAACATGATCTTGATGTCGGGATCGAGTTCGGCGGCCCGGCGGGCAAGCTCGATGCCGTCCATCTCAGGCATTACGATATCGGTCAGAAGCAGTTCGAACGGCTCTTCCCTCAGCCGCTGATAGGCCGACAGGCCGTTATCGTAGGAAATAACGTCGAATCCGGCGTTTTGCAGCGCCTTTACCAGGAAACGCCGCATATCGATGTCGTCTTCCGCAAGCAGGATCTTGGACATGGCCACTCAAATCCGGCTTTCGCCGGCCCCCTACATCCCATAAGCGGGATAGCCGGTAAACATGAGGTGAAAGCAAAGGCTTATTCGGCCGCGATCGGCAGGCGGCGGGAGCCTTGGCAATCCACGGCTTCTATGAACAATAGTGATAAGCGCGCGCTGGTCAGCGGCCCCGGCTCCAAAAGAAAGCCTCGTCAGGCGTCATGTCGGAAATCCAGGACGAATTCGATCCCCCGTTCGAGGCCATTGAGCCTGCGGAGTGCCGCGGGCCGCTTCTGTTCAATTCACCCCACAGCGGGCGGGTCTATCCTCGCGAATTCCTGCAGTCCTCGCGCCTCGATCTGGCAACACTGCGCCGCTCGGAAGACTCTTTCGTCGGCGAACTGATTGAGGGCGTAGTCGCGCACGGCCATCCGGCGGTACGGGCGCACTTCCCGCGCTGCTATGTCGACGTCAATCGCGAGCCCTACGAACTCGACCCGCGCATGTTCGAGGGCCGCCTGCCCTCGTTTGCCAATACCCGCTCGATGCGGGTTGCCGGCGGACTCGGCACCGTGGCGCGCGTCGTCGGCGATGCCCAGGAAATCTATGATCAGCGCATTTCGGTTTCCGAGGCGCTGCGGCGGATCGACGGGCTCTACAAGCCCTATCACCGCGCATTGCGGCGCTTGTTCATGCGCCTGCACCGCGAATTCGGCGCCGCTATCCTGGTCGACTGCCATTCCATGCCGTCGACCACGGGCGGGCGAGACGAGCGGCTCCGCGCCGATCTGGTGCTTGGCGACCGCTATGGCACGAGCTGCGTCGGGGTCGTTGCCGAGACCATCGAGGACTGCATGCGCGGCTTCGGCTATTCGGTCAGCCGCAACAAGCCTTACGCCGGCGGCTTCATCACCGAGCACTACGGCAACCCGGCGACCGGCCTGCACGCCATCCAGCTCGAGATCAACCGCGCACTCTATATGGACGAAAAGCGCTACGAACGTTCGGCCTCGTTCGCCAAACTCGCAAGCGAGTTCGAAGTGCTGGCGGACCGCCTCGCCGACATCCCCATGGAGGAGCTACGGCCCTATCGGGCCGCGGCGGAGTAGCCGATCAGTTCCAAAAAGAAAAAGGGCCGCTCACCTTGCGGGAGCGGCCCAAGTCTAGGGAGGAAACGCCCAAGGAGGGCGACGGTAAACGGGAGAGAGCCTCTCGCTACCGCACTGCAGCAACATACACCGCGTCGCACAAAATACAAGGCCTATTGGCCGATTTGTGGGGGAGTTTTCCCGACTTTTCCCCAAAAATCGTGCCTATAACATCGGCGATGCTAAAATAGTCTATCAATATCATAGATCTTATATTAGCATCGCGCGCTGCGTAAAAATGCATCATGGGATCGTCGCTGCCGTGACGGGCGGCCCCATCACTTTTGCATAGCGAATTAACCTTCGGCTGCGACGCACCAGCGAAGGCGCGATTGCCGTATAAACTTGCGCGCAGAGGCCCTCATGACGGCGATCGATTTTGCAGCTTTCGTGGACGAACTCGCTGCCATGTCGGGCGAGACCATTCGGCCATTCTTCCGCAGCGCCCTCAGCGTCGAGAACAAGAGCCGGTCGGGCGGCTTCGATCCGGTCACGGCCGCCGACCGCGCCGCCGAAGCGGCCATGCGCACCCTGATCAAGCGGACTTTTCCCGAGCACGGCGTGGTCGGCGAGGAGTTCGGGGCCGATCGTCCCGACGCCGAATATGTCTGGGTGCTCGATCCGATCGACGGCACAAAATCTTTCATCTGCGGCATGCCGGCCTGGGGCACGCTGATCGCGCTGACGCGGCGCGGCGAACCGATCTACGGCATGATGCACCAGCCTTTCACCCGCGAGCATTTTTCCGGCGACGGCCGCGGCGCGCGCTATCGCGGGCCGGCCGGAGACCGTGACTTGCGGGTGCGCCCGTGCGCTTCGCTGCAGGAGGCGGTGCTGTGCACGACGAGCCCGCTCTTGATGAAAGAAGCGGACCGGCAGCTTTTTGGCCGTGTTGAGAAGGACGCGCGGCTGTCGCGTTACGGCGGCGATTGCTACGCCTATTGCGTGCTCGCCGCAGGCCATGTCGATCTCGTGATCGAAACCGAATTAAAGCCGCATGACGTGCTGCCACTCATTCCGATCATCGAAGGCGCCGGCGGCATCATCACCACGTGGGAGAACAAGCCGGCCTTTGCCGGCGGACGTGTCGTCGCCGCGGGTGACAAGCGGGTGCACGCGCAGGCGCTGGAATTGTTGAAAGGCTAGCGGCTCAATAGAGCGGCGTGCCCGGCACGAAAGCATCGAAAGCCGCCCAGAACTGGGTGCGGAAGCGATCCTGCTCCATCAGGAGTTCGTGCAGCGCGCCGACAATGACGAGATGCGAGCCGGCGCGCAGCAGGCTGGCAAAATCCTCGATCGCGGCATTTGAAACCACACCGTCAAGGCCGCCCTGAACGATCAGGATCGGTTGCCGGATGCGCGCCGGATAGCTGCGTTCGCGCAAGCTGCGCATGGCGCGGAAGGCGGCATCGGTCCAGGCCACGGTCGGACCGCCGAGCGCGAGCATCGGCTCCGCTTCGAGAATGGCGGCGTTGCGGGCATAACGCACCGGATCGGAGGTCAGGATATTGCCGAGAAACGGACGCGCGTCGACGACGCTGGTTTCGCTCTTCGGCACGTACATGCTGCCGAAGCCCGCCATCCGCAGCGCACGAACGATGACGGCTCCGGTCCCCATCGAGTAATCGACACCGCCGAGCGCGATCAGCGGCGCGATCAGCACCGTCCGATCGAACCAGCGATGACCGCGATGGGCGGCGCGGATGAGCACGGTCGCTCCGGTCGAGTGGCCGAGCGCGAAGATCGGCGGCGGGCAATCGGGCAGGACGACCTCGCGCATGAATGTTTCGAGGTCGGTGTCGTATTCGGAGAAATCTCGGACATAGCCCTTGCGGTGGTCGCTCAACATGCGTTCAGACAAGCCTTGCCCGCGCCAGTCGAGTGTTGCGACCGCGAAGCCACGCGCGCGCAGATCGCGCACTGTCTCGAAATATTTCTCGATCCACTCCGCGCGGCCCTGAAAAATGCACACCGTACCGCGGCGCCCCGCCGGTGGCTGCCAGCGCGCGAAACGCAATGAAACGCCATCAGGCGTCTTGAGCGTGCCCGTGACGTAATCGTCCGGAACGGGATTCGCGGGGATGGAAACAAGTGTCATGGGAATAATGAGGCCGGGCCGGCATCCGCTTATAACAGTCCCTCACCCTCACTCAACCTTGCGCACGAAATCCCGGCCGCGCGGGCACGAGGCACAGGAAAGCGCGCTTTCGTGCAATCCTGCAAAGTTAAATTTATGACACAATAACAGTCCCTTAGAGCCTCTTGCAGGGCTCGGCATCGGTTCCCATATGTTTTTCGCGCAGGCCCCTTGGGGATGCGCACTGATAGGCTTGGCCCATCCGGGCGAGCCAACCGCATGTCGCTCAAGGAGGATATGCCATGCGAACTTTCGACCTAGCTCCCCTTTATCGTTCCACCGTCGGCTTCGACCGGTTGTTCTCGCTGCTCGATCAGGGCCTCGAGGGCGCCACTCCCGGTTATCCGCCCTACAATATCGAG
Source organism: uncultured Alphaproteobacteria bacterium (assembly GCA_963808205.1). Lineage (GTDB taxonomy): Bacteria > Pseudomonadota > Alphaproteobacteria > Rhizobiales > Xanthobacteraceae > BOG-931. Next base: position 260,978 of record CAWEER010000002.1, on the reverse strand, counting down.
CGGACCGGCGAGAACGCATATCGCGTCTCGGTAGCGGTTGCCGGCTTCAACGAGCCGGAACTCTCGATCGTAGCGAAAGAGAACACGCTGACCATCCGCGGCGAGAAAAACGCCAAGGAGGAAGAGAAGCGCGGCGAGGTGCTCTACCAGGGCATCGCGGCCCGCACCTTCGAACGCGTGTTCCAGCTCGCCGACTTTGTCCTCGTGAAAGGCGCGACCCTCGAGAACGGTCTCCTGCACGTCGATCTGGTGCGCGAGATCCCCGAGGCGAAAAAGCCGCGCTCGATCCCGATCAGCGCCAAAGCCAACAGCTCGACGGTGATCGAAAGCCAGAAGGCCGCGTAACGGTCTTCATCGCTGGTGCCGATCGTGGAGCGCCCCGGTTTTCCGGGGCGCTCTTTATTTTCTCAACCGCTTCAATCGTTGATCGGTGGGCCGGGTGGCGCCTTGCCAGGCTTTGCCGGCGCGGGTGCGGCAGGCACGTTCGTGACGTCAGTATTCGCTCGCGGGACCGCCACGCTCGGTGCGGCGGGCGGTTTTGCATCAATCTTGATCGCGGACGGATCGCCCGGCGCGGTGTCCGGCTTCTTCGCGTCAGCGGGCCTTTGCGCCGCAAGCTCGGCGGGGCGCGGACGCGGCAGTGGTGGAAAGATTGTCACTGTCGCAGGCGTCACGGGCCGCTGCAGAGAGGGACGCGCCGGCACGAAAGACGGCTCATCGAGCGCGTAGTCGTCCGCGTTAGGGTCGCCGCGGACTACGCCGTATGGCGGCGGAGCACCATAGGGCGGCGGAGCACCGTAGGGCGGCGGAGCACCATAGGGCGGCCGGCCGTAATAAGGCGGCGGCTCCCCATAAGGCGACGCCACCATACCTACTCCGCCATAGGGTCCAGGGCCCGACACGATCGGAGTTGCATCACGAATGGCGCCGCTTCGTGCGTCGACCACGACACGCATGAGGGTGTGACGGAAGTCGATGGCGCGGAACACATAGGTTGTGCCCTCACGCAGCGGCGGCGCCAGCGGATTAAACCCCGCGGCGCGCACGGTGCGCGTGATCTCGTAAGGCGACACGAACCCGGGTCCGGACGGTGCGAGGGGCGCCTGAGGCGGAATTTGCTGGGCGGATTTGCGGGGCGGAATTTGCTGAGGCGAAATTTGCGGAGGCGGAACCTGCGCGCGGCCCGGGACGGCCGCGATCAGAAAAACAGTTACCGCGGCGGCTGCAGATACCCCCACACGCATCACCGCCGGCCCCTCCCTTTTGTACCCATTCTCTCTCCCACACAGCTTAACGGAAATTGGGGCGGCGCTTGGGCGGGATTCAGGTGTCTCTGCAAAGATTCACGAAGCGTTCGATGTCTTCGTCCTCGGTCGAAAAGGACGTCACGAGGCGGACGAGGACATTGTCCGGGCCGATGTCCAGACTGCCGCTTGAGCGCACGTAATAGCTGGCACCGGCGGCCTTGAGCTTGGCATCGAGCCCGCGCGGCAGCGCGACGAAGATGAGATTGGCCTCGACCGGCCACACCGGCTTCAAGCCGAGCGCGGTCAGCTTTTCCGCCAGCCGGTCGGCCATGGCATTGGCGTGGCGAGCGAATGCGAGCCAGCGGTCATCTTCGAGATAGGCCTGAAATTGCGCGGCGATAAAGCGATGCTTGGACAAGAGGTGTCCGGCGCGCTTGCGCCGTTCGCCAAAGAAGCCGGCACGGGCCGGATCGAAGAACACCACCGCCTCGGCCGCGAGCGCGCCCCCCTTGGTGGCTCCGAATGACAGCACGTCGATGCCCGATCGCCAGGTCAGATCGGCCGGCGTCGCGTTGAACCGCACGAGCGCATTGGCAAAGCGCGCGCCATCCATATGCACGGCGACCGAACGCGCATGCGCTGCTTCGCTGAGCGCCGCAATCTCGTCCGTGCGATAGATCGTGCCGGCTTCGCTCGCCTGCGTGAGCGACAACGCGGCGGGGATCAACTGATGCGGGCTGTGTCCACCATAGCCGGCGAGCGCCTTTTGCAGCGTTTCGAGCGCGATTTTTCCGCCTTGGCCGGGCAAGCCCTCAAGTTTGAGCCCGCCGCCAAAAAACTCCGGCGCGCCGCACTCGTCGGTGGCGATATGGGATTCCGTATGACAGAACACGACACCCCATTGCGGCGCGATCTGCGCCAGCGCCAGGGCATTCGCCGCAGTGCCGGTCGGCACCAGGAAAACCGCGACATCGTGTTCGAAAATCTCGGCCACGCGCCGCTCGACGGCAGTCGTCCAGTCATCGTTGCCATAGCCCCGCGCATAGCCGCGGCTTGCTTCGGCAATGGCATCGAGAATGGCGGGCGCGACGGGGGCTGTATTATCGCTGGCAAAATTCATGGCCGGAGCGTAGCGCGGATTGTGTGTTACGCAATCCGGCAGCCGTCACGAGGCGCCGCCGCCCGTTCGCGGGCTTCGCTGCCCGCCACCCGCGGAAGAGCGGGAACCAAATCGGCCGATTCACGATCCGGCATTGCACAAACGTACGGCCCATGATCCACTTTGACTCGATCATGAGCAAAATCCCTCGCGCGGAGGGGCCGAACGCTTGTGTCGGGATCGGTAATTTGCCATGTTCGGTATAGGACAGCATTGCTGTCCCAATTGGTGATCCGCCAATAGGCGGGTCGGCCGCCGGTGGGCGAGGGCGCGTCGGACGGCGGCAAGAACAAGCAGCCAGCGGCCGGCAAGCGGCATGAAGGTTGCCTCCAAAATGAATGGCTCGCCCTGGGGCACGGGAAAATCCTGTGCCCGGCTGATTGCGTCGGACCCTCGATGTCGACTGGTTGGGGATGCCGGCGCGGGAGCGTGAGTGCAACGATGGACGGGTCTGGTTTCGGCTTGTTTGATCCAGCGCTGGAAAAAGATTCCTGCGGCGTTGGATTTATTGCCGACATCAAGGGGCGCAAGTCGCACAAGATCGTCGAAGACGCGCTGACGATCCTGGTCAATCTCGAGCACCGCGGCGCCGTCGGCGCCGATCCGCGCGCCGGCGACGGCGCGGGTATTCTGGTGCAGACGCCGCACAAATTTCTCGCTAAGAAGGCCGCCGAGCTCGGCATCACATTGCCGGCTCCGGGCCACTACGCGGTAGGCGCGCTGTTCATGCCGCACGATACCGCCTGGCGGCAGGACGTCATGGACAGTTACGCCGCAGTCGCCGCGGCGGAAGGCATGGCGATTCTGGGCTGGCGCGAGGTGCCGACCGACAATTCGACGCTCGGCGAGTCGGTGAAGCCGACCGAACCGAAGAACATGCAGCTATTCCTGGCGCGCGGATCGAAGATCAAGTCGGAAGACGAGTTCGAGCGCCGGCTCTATATCCTGCGCAAGTCAATCTCCGCCGCGCTCTACGGCAAGCGCGAGCGCAGCGTGTCGCACTATTACCCAGTGTCGATCTCGTGCCGCACGCTGATCTACAAGGGCATGTTCCTCGCCGACCAGCTCGGCGCCTATTACCCCGATCTGCACGATCCCGATTTCGAAAGCGCGCTGGCTCTGGTGCACCAGCGCTTCTCGACCAATACATTCCCTGCCTGGTCGCTGGCGCACCCCTACCGCATGATCGCGCATAACGGCGAGATCAATACGCTGCGCGGCAACAACAACTGGATGGCGGCGCGCCAGGCCTCAGTCTCGTCGCCGAAGTTCGGTGACGACATCAAGAAGCTGTGGCCGATCTCCTACGAGGGCCAGTCCGACACGGCGTGTTTCGACAACGCGCTCGAATTTCTGACGATGGGCGGTTACTCGCTCGCGCACGCGATGATGATGATGATTCCGGAAGCCTGGGCCGGCAATCAGCTCATGAACGAAGAGCGCCGCGCCTTCTATGAATATAACGCCGCGCTGATGGAGCCCTGGGACGGCCCGGCGGCGATCGCGTTCACCGACGGCCGGCAGATCGGCGCCACGCTCGACCGCAACGGGCTGCGTCCCGCGCGTTACATCGTCACCCGCGACGATCGCATCATCATGGCGTCGGAAACCGGCGTGCTGCCGGTTCCCGAAGAGGAGATCGTCACCAAGTGGCGGCTTCAGCCGGGAAAGATGCTGCTGGTCGATCTCAAGGAAGGCCGGCTCATTCCCGACGAAGAACTCAAGTCTCAATTGGCGAAAAGCCATCCCTACAAGAAATGGCTGGAGCGCACGCAGATTGTGCTCGAGGATTTGCCTGCGGCTCCGGACGCGGCGCCGATCTCGAACCTGTCGCTGCTCGATCGGCAGCAGGTGTTCGGCTACACCCAGGAAGACCTCAAAATCCTGATGACGCCGATGGCGACGACTGGCGAAGAGGCAGTCGGCTCGATGGGCAACGACACGCCGATTTCGGCGCTGTCTCGGCACGCGAAGATGCTATTCACCTATTTCAAGCAGAACTTCGCGCAGGTGACCAACCCGCCCATTGACCCGATCCGCGAGGAACTGGTCATGAGCCTCGTCTCGATCATCGGGCCGCGGCCGAACTTGTTCGACCTTGAAGGCACGTCGAAGCAGAAGCGCCTCGAAGTTCAGCAGCCGATCCTCACCAACGCGAACCTGGAGAAGATCCGTTCGATCTCCACGATCGGCGACCATTTCAAGTCGCGCACGATCGACACGACATGGCCGGCGGAATCGGGCGCCGCGGGCATGGCCGAAGCCATCGAGGCGCTGTGCGGCAGAGCCGAGATCGCGGTACGCGACGGCATCAACATCGTCATTCTGTCCGACCGCCGCGCCGGCGCCGACCGCATTCCGATCCCGTCGCTGCTCGCTTGCGCGGCTGTGCACCATCATCTCATTCGCGAGGGCTTGCGAACATCGGTCGGCATTGTGGTGGAGTTGGCCGAGCCGCGCGAAGTGCACCACTTCTGCTGCCTCGCCGGTTATGGCGCCGAGGCGATTAATCCCTACCTCGCCTTCGAGACTCTGGTGGCGATGAAAGGCGAGTTGCCGCAGAAGCTCGACGATAAGGAGATCATCAAGCGCTACATCAAATCGATCGATAAGGGACTGCTCAAGGTGATGTCAAAGATGGGCATCTCGACCTATCAGTCCTATTGCGGCGCGCAGATTTTCGACGCTATCGGGCTCAAGTCGGACTTCGTCGCCAAATATTTTACCGGCACCGCGACCCGGATCGAAGGTGTCGGCCTTGCCGAGATCGCCGACGAGGCGGTGCAGCGGCATCGCGATGCATTCAGCGATTCCCCGATCTATCGTTCGATGCTGGATGTCGGCGGCGAATATGCCTTCCGCGTGCGCGGCGAAAGCCATGTCTGGAACGCGGCGACGGTCTCGGCGCTGCAACACGCCGTGCGCGGCAATTCGTACGAGAAGTACCGGCACTTCGCCGGCATCATCAACGACCAGTCGGCGCATCTTCTGACCATCCGCGGCCTGTTCCGCATCAAGTCGGCCGAGGAAGACGGACGCAAGCCCGTCGCTCTCGAAGAGGTCGAGCCCGCAAAGGAAATCGTCAAGCGGTTCTCGACCGGCGCCATGTCGTATGGTTCGATTTCGCGCGAGGCGCACACCACGCTCGCCATCGCCATGAACCGCATCGGCGGCAAGTCGAATACCGGCGAAGGCGGCGAGGAATCCGATCGCTACAAGCCGCTGCCGAACGGCGATTTGATGCGGTCCGCGATCAAGCAGGTAGCCTCGGGACGTTTTGGCGTCACCGCCGAATATCTCGTCAATTCCGACATGATGCAGATCAAGATCGCGCAGGGCGCCAAGCCCGGCGAAGGCGGCCAGTTACCCGGCCACAAGGTCGACAAGACCATCGCCAAGGTGCGCCATGCGACGCCGGGCGTCGGGCTGATTTCGCCGCCGCCGCATCATGACATCTATTCGATCGAGGATCTCGCGCAGCTCATTTTCGATCTCAAGAACGTCAATCCCGACGGCGATGTGTCGGTCAAACTCGTGTCCGAGATCGGCGTCGGCACCGTTGCCGCGGGCGTGTCGAAGGCGCGCTCCGACCACGTCACTATTGCCGGCTACGAAGGCGGCACCGGCGCCGCGCCGCTGACTTCGGTCAAGCACGCCGGATCGCCATGGGAGATCGGCCTTGCCGAAACCCACCAGACGCTGGTCGCCAACCGCCTGCGCGGCCGCATCGCCGTGCAGGTCGACGGCGGCATCCGTACCGGACGCGACGTCGTCGTCGGCGCGCTTCTCGGCGCCGATGAATTCGGCTTCGCCACCGCGCCGCTGATCGCCGCCGGCTGCATCATGATGCGCAAGTGCCATCTCAATACCTGTCCGGTTGGCGTCGCTACCCAGGATCCGGTTCTGCGCAAGCGCTTCACCGGCCAGCCCGAGCACATCATCAATTATTTCTTTTTCGTCGCCGAAGAAGTCCGCGAACTGATGGCTGAACTGGGCTACCGTACCTTCGACGAGATGATCGGCCAGATGCAGATGTTCGACCGCAACAAGCTGATCGCGCATGGCAAGGCGAGCGGGCTCGATTTCTCGAAACTGTTCGTGAAGCCTGATGTGCCGCTGGAAGTCGCCACCTTCAATAGCGAGCGGCAGGATCACAAGATTCACGACATTATCGACCGCAAGCTGATCGCACTATCGAAGGACGCGATCGAGCGCGGTGTGCCGGCGCATCTCGACTTCCCCATCAGGAACGTGGATCGCACCGTCGGCGCCATGCTGTCGGGTCAAGTTGCCAAGCGGTACGGCCACGAAGGCTTGCCGCACGATACGATCGTGGCGCGGTTCAAGGGCACGGCGGGGCAGAGTTTCGGGGCGTTCCTCGCCCGCGGCGTCAGCTTTGAGCTCGAGGGCGACGCCAACGATTATGTCGGCAAGGGACTGTCCGGCGGCCGTATCGTAGTGCGGCCTCCCGCGGCATCCGGCATCGTTCCCGAGCAGTCGATCATCATCGGCAATACGGTGCTCTACGGCGCCATCGCCGGTGAGTGCTATTTCCGCGGCGTCGCCGGTGAACGCTTCGCGGTTCGCAATTCGGGCGCCATTGCCGTGATCGAGGGCACCGGCGACCACGGATGCGAATACATGACCGGCGGTGTGGTGGTAGTACTCGGACAGACTGGCCGGAATTTTGCCGCCGGCATGTCGGGCGGCATCGCCTATGTCCTCGACGACCATGGCACCTTTGAATCACACTGCAACATGGCGATGGTCGAACTTGAGCCGATGCCGGGCGAGGAAGACATAAACGCCAAGATTTTCCATCACGCGCGCGATCTTGAGGCGCATGGCATGGTCGATATCATGTCGGACCTGAGCCGGTTCGACGCCCACCGCCTTCACCATCTGATTTCGCGGCATGAGAGCTTTACCGGCTCGACGGTCGCAGCCAAGATATTAACCGACTGGAAGACGTGGTATCCGAAATTCCGCAAGGTCATGCCGGTTGAATATCGCCGCGCGCTCAATGAGCTCAAGGCTGCGGCCATCGCCGCGGAATGAAGCTCTGAAATAAAGAGTCCGTCTTGGGTAAGATCACCGGCTTTCTCGAATACGAACGCGAGGATCGTGATTACGAGCCGGTGGCCGAACGTATTCGCCACTATCGCGAATTCGTCCTGCCGCTGCCGGAGCAGGATTACGTCACCCAGGCCGCGCGCTGCATGAATTGCGGCGTGCCCTATTGCCAGGGCACCGGCTCGGTCATGCCCGGTTCACCCGGATGCCCGGTCAACAACCAGATTCCGGACTGGAACGACCTCGTCTACAACGGCAACTGGGACGAGGCTGCGCGCAACCTGCATTCGACGAATAACTTTCCGGAGGTCACCGGCCGGGTCTGTCCGGCGCCGTGCGAGGCGTCGTGCACGCTCAACATCGACGAGAATCCGGTCACGATCAAATCGATCGAATGTGCGATTGCCGACCGTGCCATTGCGCAGGGCCTCAAAGCTGAACGGGCGGCGGCACGAACCGGCAAGAAGGTCGCTGTCGTCGGCTCAGGACCGGCAGGCATGGCCTGCGCGCAGCAGCTCGCACGCGCCGGCCACGAGGTTCACGTCTATGAGCGCTGGGCGAAGGCCGGCGGCCTGCTGCGCTACGGCATTCCCGATTTCAAGATGGAAAAGCATCACGTCGATCTCCGCGTGACGCAGATGGAAGCGGAAGGCGTCACCTTCCATTACGGCGCCCATGTCGGCGTCAATGTCGCGGCCGAAAAGCTGGTCAAGGACCATGACGCGGTGGTGTTGACCGGCGGCGCGGAAAAGCCGCGCGACCTGCCGGTGCCCGGCCGTGAACTCAAGGGCATCCATTTCGCCATGGACTTCCTGCCGCAGCAGAACCGCCGCGTCAGCGGCGAAAAGGCGACCGCCGCCGAACCAATCCTCGCCAAGGGCAAGCACGTCGTCGTCATTGGCGGCGGCGATACCGGCTCGGACTGCATCGGCACCTCGTTTCGCCAAGGCGCGCTGTCTGTCACCAATTTCGAAATCATGCCGGAACCGCCGCTACACGAAAACAAGGCGCTCACCTGGCCGAATTGGCCGCTCAAGCTGCGCACCTCTTCCAGTCACGAAGAAGGCGTCGAGCGGGAATTCGCTGTGACGACGACGAAATTCACCGGCGAGAATGGCGCGGTTAAAACGCTGCATTGCGTGCATGTCGACGCCCAGATGAAGCACATTCCCGACAGCGCGTTTGATATTCCCGCCGATCTCGTTCTTCTCGCGATGGGCTTCGTGCATCCGGTGCACGATGGAATGCTCAAGAACCTCGACCTCACCCTCGACAAGCGCGGCAACGTCCACGCTTCGACCGAGGATTATCGCACCTCGATCGACAAGTGTATTCGCCGCAGGCGACATGCGCCGAGGCCAGTCGCTTGTGGTTTGGGCGATCCGCGAGGGCCGTCAGGCGGCGCATGCGGTCGACAAGTTTCTGATGGGATCGACGACGCTGCCGCGCTAGCGCGCTTTATCTCAGAACCCGCGGCCAACGGCGGCCGGCGGCCGTGGCGCGCCATCAAGCGATGCACTCGGCGAACGATGCGGCTTTAGCGGTCCGGCATCCGGCGCCGGCTTGTTTTTCGCATCGGCCTTCGCGTCAGCTTTGGCATCGGACTTCTTCGCATCGTTCTTGCCAGGCGGCCCTTTTTTCGCCGGCCCGGCGGGCGTCAATGCGACCGGTTCGGGTGTCAGATCGGGCGCCGCATTCGCATCAGAACGCGGCCAGGAAAAATCGTCGGCGCGGCCCGCCGGTGCGGTGATCGGATCGCCGCGGCTTAAAACCTTGGCCGCTATGGGATCGGTCATCGACTGGGCCGGGCGGCCGCTCGCGCCAAGAAGATCGCCGCCCTCCCCGCCGCCAGCCGCCAGCGGCACGACCGGGCCGACATCGGGCCGAAGCCCCGATACGCTCGGCTTCGCCGGCGAAGATTCCGGACCAGGCAAAGCGACCGGCACGACATGGCTCGACAAGGCACGGCGCAATTCGCGATCGACATAGCTCGCGAGTTTGACCGCGCCGGCTTTTGTGAAATGCACGCCGTCGCCGGTGCGCAGCCGCCGGGTCTGGCCCTCGAAATCCGGGCCCTGCACCGCAAAACGTCCCTGCTCGTCGACAAAACCGTCCCAGATGTCGACATAGGTGATGCCGGCCTTCTCGGCATGCTCGCGGTAAAGTTCGTCGAGATAGCTCACATCGCTGGTCGACTTGGTGCCGCGAACCGCGGGCAAGCCGACCCAGATTATGGGCACCCCCTTGGTCTTGAGCGCGGCGATCATTTCATCGACGCGCTTGCCATAGGCGGCGGCCCATTGATCGGTATGGAAATCGTACGAACCGCCAGGCGCAGGACGCTGTGCTTCGCTGGCGGCGATATCCTGCGGAGCGGCTTCGGTATCTGCGGGAGCGGCAGGTTTCTCCTGCGGAGTCTGACCCGCTGCCTGATTTGCCGGCTGGGCCGGCGCGTCGCTTTTTTTCTGCGGCTCGGGTTTTGCCGGCGTCTTGTCACGCAGCGAAACACGATCATTCAAGCCGAGCATGACCACGATCGCGTTCGGCTTTTCGGCCGCCAGCACGTCTTTAATGGACGCCGGCCACTCAAGCGTGTCGTTTTTGCTGTCGTAACGGACGAGACCGGAATAGGCGCGGATTTTGCGTTCCACGCCGATGTCCGGCTGATCGGCATAGGTTTCGTCGAGGCCGTAGGCGAGCCAGTCGGCCATCGAATCGCCGATGACGACGACGGTGCTGGTCGGCGGCGTTTCCAGTTTGCGCGGCGGCGGCGCCTTGGTGGAGTCAACGACCGGCGGCGGCCGCATGACGCCGCCATTATCGAAAGGGAATGAAAAGAAATCGCGCGACGGCGGTTGTTGCTGCGGATAGGGACGCGAATTGGGAAAGCGATCGCCCCAGAATTGCGCAGCGGCGGGCACGCACGAGCCCGCAACGCCCGCCACCGCAGTGAGCGCGATCAGAGAAAGCCGCACCGTTGGCCACCCAATACGCAAATCCATTGACCGCCAATCCGCAGAACGCATGTGCCTCTCATATTACGCGATCGGGCCGAGGAAATCTTGGCCTGCAGAGACACGCAAAAAGTGTCGGTTTGAAGATAATCCGGCAAAGAACGGGCCTGTTCAGGGCTGCCGCAACCGGTCAAGGAGCCCACTCGAGGCAAACCCATCCGGAACCTGTCCGATCGAGGCCTGGTAATTGCGGATGGCGATGCGAGTGCGCGGGCCAAACAGGCCGTCCGGCTGGCCGATATCAAAACCATGACTCGCGAGACGCTGCTGCATTTCATAGCGCTCATCGAGCGTGAGGACGCGTTCATCGCGAGGCCACGCCTGCACGAAGGGCCCACCGCCATGCAGCCGATCGGCCAGATAACCGATGGCGAGCGCATAGGCTTCCGCGGGGTTGTATCTCATGATGACGCGAAAGTTTTGCAGCATCAGGAAGGCCGGTCCCCGCGCGCCCGCCGGGACAAGCAAATAGGCGCGATCGTCGGGATGCGGGAACGCCCCGCCGTTCGCTCGCCTGATGCCCAGCCCAGCCCATTGCGCGAGTGTGAACTGCTTGGAACGATCGGCCTGGAGATAATCGAAATTCTGCGGCAGCACGACCTCGTAACCCCAGGGCTGGCCACTGACCCAGCCGTCAGTCTTGAGATTGTTCGCGGTCGAAGCGATCACATCGGGGACCGAGTCGACGACGTCACGGTGCCCGTCGCCGTCGAAATCCACCGCGTAGCGTTTGAACGACGTCGGCATGAACTGCGTCGGACCGAAAGCGCCGGCCCAGGATCCGATCAGGTGCTCCGGCGGAACATCGCCGCGTTGCAGGATTTCCAGCGCCGACAGGAACTCTTCGCGGAAATAGTCGCGGCGGCGGCCGACGCAGGCGAGTGTCGCTGTCGAGCGGATAACCGGACGATCGCCGCCAAGCGTGCCGTAATTCGATTCGACACCCCAGATCGCGGCGACGATATAGCGGCTGACGCCATATGTGCGCTCAACCGCGTCGAAGGTCGTCGCATATTGGGCCAGAAGCGCGCGGCCCCGCGCGATGCGATCGTCGCTCACCAGAAGATCGAGATAATCCCAGGGCGCCTTGGTGAATTCCGGCTGAGCGTCGAGTTTGTCCATGATGCTCAGGTCCGGCGTGAGGCCGGTGGTGAAGCGATCGAAATTCTGCCGTGTGATGCCGCGCCGCGCAGCATCGGGCCACAGGCCGGCAATGCAGTTGCCGAAATCGGCGGCAGCGGCGCGGATGGCGTCCGCCGTCATCAGGGGATTTCCCGAAGCGCCGGGCTGCCCGCTCCACCCCGATGCATCAACTGGTCCTGGAACCGGACTTGCCGGCGTGGGTTGAAACAGGTGCGTCATCCAGTTGTCGGACTGCTGTGCCAGCGCCGGTCCGGCAACGCCGATGACGCAGAGAGTAGCCGCAGCGAACCGAAAGATGAGACCGGAAAAAACCATGGGCTCCCGACTTATGGCCGCTCGAACAGGCACCTGCTAATGTGGACCGAATCACTAACAGCGGGTTTGCGCCGGTGATACCGGCGTAATTTGGACAATCATTCAGGCAATAAAGCGTACAGCCACATCCGTTCCGCCCAAGATCATATCGCAACATCCTGCCGCATCGCATGAATCCCATCCGCAAAGCCGTCTTCCCGGTCGCCGGGTTAGGCACCAGGTTCCTGCCTGCAACCAAAGCCATGCCCAAGGAGATGCTGCCGGTTGTCGACCGGCCGCTCATCCAGCACGTCGTCGACGAGGCGCGTGAAGCCGGGATCGAGCATTTCATCTTCGTCACGGGCCGCAACAAGGGTGTCATCGAAGACCATTTCGACCGCCAGTTCGAACTGGAAATGACGCTGCTCGAACGGCAAAAGCACAAGGCGCTCGATTTCCTCAATCAAGACCTGCCGGTGCCCGGGTCGGCGAGCTTTACCCGCCAACAGGAGCCGCTCGGGCTCGGCCATGCCGTATGGTGCGCGCGTGAATTGATCGGCAACGAACCGTTCGCACTGCTCCTGCCGGACGTGCTGGTACAGAACGAGCAAGGCTGTTTGGCGCAAATGATCGAGGCGGCGCGCGAATTGCCGGGAAAGGCCAATATCGTCGCCGTCGAAGAAGTGCCGATCGACCGCATCGACCAGTATGGCGTCGTCGGCGTCGGAGAACGCAAAGGCAAAATGTTCTCGATCACCACCATGGTTGAGAAGCCGCCGCCAGACCGAGCCCCGTCCAACCTGATATTGACCGGCCGCTACATTCTGCAGCCCGAAATTCTCCAGGTCCTCAGCACGCAGGAACGGGGTGCGGGCGGCGAAATCCAGCTTACCGATGCCATGATCCAGCTGTCGCAGAAGCAGCCGTTCTATGGCCTGCAATTCGACGGCCGCAGCTTCGATTGCGGTTCCAAGATCGGCTTTCTCGCCGCCAATGTGTCCTATGCCTTGGCGCGCCCGGACATTGCTCCGGGTTTCCGCGCCGAGATCAGCAAGATCCTCGGTGAAATCAACGGCAGCTAGCCTTGGCTTCGTGCCGAGCGGAATTTTCCTCAACGCTGCAAGCGCAACGTCAGCAAGAATGACGTCGCATCGTAGGAAACTCCGCTCACATTCGAGACAAGCCAATCTTCACGCACCGTACCCCTGATTTGCATCTCGCGATTTAATTTGTAGGTCAGGCCGAGCAAGGCGAACCAGCGATTATCGTCGCGATCCAGCCCGAAGTAACGGTCGTTGCCATAGCCGCCCTGCACCGTGCCGATCAGCCAGGTGCGGAAGGCGTGATCGACCTGGATATTGAAGTCGCGGCTTAGATCGCCGGACACGCCCTGGAGGACCGACTCGCTGACCGTCGACGCCGCGGTCATTTTGGCCGTCGTCAGAGCGGTCGCCTGCCAGAGCAGCGAGCCGTCGAGCGTCATGCCGGTAATATTCGGAAGCGTCGGGTCACCGTACTCGCGCTCCATATATCCGATTGCCATTTCGCCGGTGAGCGAACTGGCGAGAGCGAAGGCGCCGCCGACCTTCCCGCTCATTCCCGTCGAGTTGCGGTCCTCGCCGAACGGATCGATCGTTGCGTGCTGCCGGGTATCGGCCGCGACTTCCACGAACGGCTTGATGCCGGGATCTATCTCGTAGCCCAGCCGCAAAATGCCGCCATATTGCGTGAAATTCCGGAATTCATTGCTCACGCTTTCGCCGTCCGTGAGTTGCGAATTTTGATAACTGGACTGATCGACGGTGCCCCTGAGCGTCGCAGTGAACCGGCCGAACTGTTCCGCAACGCCAAGAGTGCCGCCGATTGTGTTGTCGATCGGCAGTTTGGCAAGGCCGGCCTGAATGTTCGGGCTGCCGGGATTGTCCGTTGTGACGATGTCGCGGGCTTCAAGAAGGATTTGCGTATAGCGCGTTACGTCGAACCTGCCGTCGACCTTGGCGTTGAGATACGGATTGTTCAGGGAAGGCTGAAAGCTCTGCTGATACGCGGTGTAGGAGCCGATGATATCGGCGGTCAGCGAACTGCTCGACCAGTCCGAACGGACATGGAGTTCCGGCGCGACAACGTAATAGGCGGAACTGGAGCCGCCCGACGCAGCCGATGGATTGTTGTTGAACCCCGCCGATAGTTCCAGGGCCGGCAGAATCAAAAACGAGCCGGCTCTGATGCCGAGGGCTTCATAGGGATCGCCGCCCGCGATCGGCAGCGTGCGTTGCGGCACGGTTCCCAACGGCAGATTGTTTGGCGGCGGCGTGCCGGGCGGCGGTGTTGATGCGGACCCGGCGAAATAAATCGCCGGCGGTATCGTCAAAACCGCGCCGGGCCGGCCCGCCGCCGTCCGCGGATAGACTTCGGCCGACGGATTGCTGACCGGCACTTGATCGGGCGGCGGCGGCAGTACCGCGCCCGGCCGCGCCGCGGCCCTTGCCGGAAAGACAACCGGCGGCGGGGGCGCCGCCAGAACTGGAGGCTGTGACGACACTTGCGGCGGCGGCGCCGGCACCGCGTCGAAGGTCGGCTCAGGCGACGCGATCGAACTGTTCTGATCTGGAACCTTGGCCGTGCGCTGACGCTTGCCCCTGTTGCTGGAATCAAAGCCGGTGTCGCCGGCGCCAAAAGCCGTCGGGCTACCGTAAACCGGGGTCGCGCCGATGCGCGACGGCGCCGTGAATCTTCCGGTCGGCGGCGCCTGGTCGGCGCGCGGCTGATTTCCCGGCGAGGCAAAAATCGGCGGATTGGCCGGATTGCCTTGCAGCGACGGCTGCAACAGATCCGCGCCCGGATCCGGCATCGCCGATTGGGCACGGCCCGGCGCCGGCGCCAGCGCGAGCAATACGGCGGCCGCCAGCGCAGCCCAGCAGGTGACGCTTCGTGATCGGCAACGCCGCGGCACCTGCGACCTCCTCGCCCCGAAGCCGCTTTCGCGCGGCGCTTCGAGACCTGCCAAACCGGACCACCATCAAGGAACTGGCAAAGCGACGACCCCGCTCCGGGCCACGCGGCGACGCACCACGCAACGACGGGCGCGGGCCGCCGGACGGCAGACCGCTGGTTAACGGAGTTAAAAGGGATATGGTTAACGAGAGGTTGATTGGACCTGAGCCCCTTAAGCTTTGGGTCTTTCAGGCTTTGCGCTCGTAGCGGCGCCAGGCCGGGATCAAGAGGGCGGCAAAGGCGGCAAAGGCCGCGAGTTCGGCCGGCCAAGGCCAGCGCGCCACCGAAGCGACGACGCCGACAAGCATTGCGGCAAAGCCAAGCCATAGGGCGAACTTGCCGGGGCGGAGCGCTTCAGCCGCAAACAGCACGAACGCGAGCGCATACCACACCCACGACACCAGCGAGCCGTCCTGCATCCCGAATGGCATTACGGTCCGCCTCGCCTTACACCCAGCCCTTGAGTTCGCGCATGGCGAGCTGCCAGAGCATCAGCATGCCTGCCTCGCTGTCGTTGAGGCACGGGATCGCCACGAAATTTTGCCCGCCATAACGCTTGAACACATGGGCGTTTTCCACCGCGATTTCCTCCAGCGTCTCCAGGCAATCGGCTGAAAATCCGGGAGTGACCACGACGAGGTTCTTGACGCCCTTCTTGGCGAGCGCCTTCACGGTATCGATCGTATAGGGCTCAAGCCATTGCGCGCGGCCAAACCGCGACTGAAACGTCATCATCAGTTTCGTTTCGTCGTATCCAAGCTGCTTGCGCAACAGCTCCGTCGTCCGCACACATTGGCTTTCATACGGATCGCCCTTGGCGACGAATTCGCGCGGCATGCCGTGATAGGATGTCATGATCACGTCGGGCGTGAAGGGCAGCGACCGAAGCTCGGCCTTGAGCGAGGATGCCAGAACTTCGATGTAGTACGGATCGTCGTAATAGGCGGGCAGGATCCGCAGTGCCGGCTGCCGGCGTTGCCGCATCAGGAAGCGGAACACCTCGTCGCAAACCGTCGCGGTCGTCGCCGCCGAATATTGCGGATAAAGCGGCATGACGAGGATTCGGTCGCAGCCCCGCGCGACAAGCGCTTCAAGCCGCGAAACAATCGACGGACTGGCGTAGCGCATCGCCCAATCGACAATGACGTGCTTGCCGAGCGGCTCAAGGATCCCGCCGAGTTTTTCGGCTTGCGCGCGTGTGATGGTCTTGAACGGCGACTCGTCCTTGTCGCGGTTCCAGATTTTATCGTAATCGCGCGCCTTGCGCCGCGAGCGAATCGGCAAGATGACGCCGTTGAGCAACACCTTCCAGAACAGCGATTCCTTTTCGATCACGCGCCTGTCGGTCAGAAACTCCTTCAAATAGCGGCGCACCGCCTCGGGCGTCGGCGCATCGGGCGTGCCGAGATTGACAAGAAGGATGCCGATGCCCGGCACCGCTTGGGTCACCACGTCCGCCCCACTGGCATTCACCACGGATGCAACCACAGGCCGCTTTGCGATCGCAGGCGGAAGGTCGGACGCCGGCGCTGCCGCCGGAACGAGCACACTCTCCGTCACCGGCGCGACAACGGGCGGCGATTTCTCGACGACTGCGGCGTCGGCGTTCGGAACAGATGGTATTTCATTCATGGTGACAGCATATCCTATGCCGGCTCAGCGTGCATGCCGGCAAAATCGTCGCTTGCACATCAGCGCCGATGCCGGGTCTCACTTTGGCCCCATTGCACTGACGGTTAATAGCCGCGCCTGGTAAAACGGTCGCGTAACAGGAAAGATCTCATGGTCCGCTGCGTTTCCCTCGCCATTGCCGCCGTATGTTTCATTTCGACCGCCGCACTAGCTCAAAACCAGGTTGGACCTCACAATACGCAAGAAGATGACGCCTGCGAACGCGACGCGCACCGGCTCTGCCGCGACGCCATTCCGGATCAAATGCGCGTCCTGTCCTGTTTGCAGACCAATCGCGCAAAGCTCAGCAAAGCATGCCAGGGAGTGCTGCACGGCCACGGTATGTGATTGCCGCCGAGGCGGCGTGATCACTCCGCGGCTTTGAGCAGCATTGGCGCGCCGGCGCGGAATTGCTCGAGCAGGGCTGTCTCATTCGCCTTGGCCGCGACAAGGTGCTGCTGCTTGACGTGGCCGAAGCCGCGGATCTTCTCCGGGATAGCGGCAAGACCGACCGCGATGGGGTGATTTTCGGGCGTGAGCCCGGCCAGCACTTCGCCGAGTGTCGCCTCGTAATCCTCGATCAGCCGCCGTTCGGTGCGGCGCTCGGCCGAGCGGCCGAACGGATCGAGCGACGTGCCACGGAGGAATTTCAGTTTCGCCAGTACCCGGAACGCCGGAAGAAGCCAGGGTCCAAAGCTCATCTTCCGCGGCAGGCCGGTAGACTTGTCGCGCCGCGCCAATAGCGGCGGCGCGAGATGGAATTCGTAGCGCAGACTGTCGCCGTCGAATTCGGTCTTGACCTGTTTCTCAAAAGCGCCGTCGGTGTAAAGACGAGCGACCTCGTATTCGTCCTTGTAAGCCATCAGTTTGAAGAGATAGCGCGCGACCGCATCGGCCAACCCGGATTTGCCCGGAGCGCGCGCGGCCTCTGCAGCTTTGACCTGATCGACCTTGGCCCGGTAGTGCTGTGCATAGGCGGCGTTCTGATAGGCGGTGAGGAATTTCACGCGCCGCTCCACGGCTTCGTCGAATGTTTCGGACAAGCGCTCCGCATCGCTGACCATCGCTGGTGCCGGTTGCGCCAGTTTTTCGACCGCGGCGCGATCCACCGCGGCGCGGCGGCCCCAATGAAAGGCGGCACGGTTCATTGCAACCGCCTCGCCATTCAATTCGACCGCGCGTTCGATCGCGGCCGCAGACACCGGGATAGCGCCGAGCTGATAGGCGAAGCCGACGAGAAACATGTTGGCGCCGATCGAGTTGCCGAACAGCGCATTGGCGATCCGGGTCGCGTCGACGAAATGCGTCTTGTCGGCGCCGGCGTCGGCCACGATGGTGCGCTTGAGACGCTCGCTCGGCAGCGAGAAATCGGCGTTGCGGGTAAATTCGCCCGGCAGGAATTCGTCGGTATTGACCACCATCGTGGTGGCGCCGTGCTTCACCGCGGCAAGCACCTTGCGCGTGCCCGATACAACGATATCGCCGCCAAGCACCAGATCCGCGCGGCCGGCTGCGACGCGGATGGCGTGAATATCTTCGGGCTTTGCCGCGAACCTGATGTGGCTGAACACCGCACCGCCCTTTTGCGCGAGCCCCGCCATGTCGAGCACACCGACGCCCCTGCCCTCAAGGTTCGCCGCCATGCCCAAAATTCCGCCGATCGTAACGATACCGGTGCCGCCGACGCCGGTGACGATGATGTTGTAGGTCTGGTCGATCGCCGGCAATTTCGGATCCGGCAGCTGCGCGAGTTCCTGGTCGGCGGCGACACCGATGCCTTTCTTCAATTTAGCGCCGTGTACCGTGACGAATGACGGGCAGAATCCTTTGACGCAGGAAAAGTCCTTGTTGCAGCTCGATTGATCGATGACGCGCTTGCGGCCCCACTCGGTCTCGAGCGGCTGCACCGATACGCAATTCGACTTCACGCCGCAATCGCCGCAGCCTTCGCAAACCAGCGCGTTGATGATCACGCGCTTGTCGGGGTCAGGGAAGGTGTGGCGCTTGCGGCGGCGGCGTTTCTCCGCTGCGCAGGTCTGGTCGTAGATCAGAACGGTTACGCCCGGGACTCCGGCGAGATCTTTCTGCACCTCGTTGAGATCGTCGCGATGATGGATCGTAAGCCCGGCGGGCCATGCCGTATCGCCCGGATATTTGGTTGGCTCGTCGGTAACGACGACAACCTTCTTGGCGCCTTCGGCCGCGACCTGACGCGCCACTTGAGGCACGGTCAGGCCGCCATCGTTGGCCTGGCCGCCGGTCATCGCGACGGCGTCGTTGAACAGGATTTTGTAGGTGATGTTGGTATTCGACGCGATGGCGGCGCGGATCGCCATGTAGCCGGAATGGTTATAAGTGCCGTCACCGAGATTCTGGAAGACGTGCTTGCGATTGGAGAACGGCGCCTCACCGACCCAATTTGCACCCTCGCCGCCCATATGCGTGTAACCGAGCGTCGAGCGGTCCATCCATTGCGCCATGTAATGGCAGCCGATGCCGGCATAAGCACGCATGCCTTCCGGCACTACAGTCGAACTATTGTGCGGACAGCCGGAGCAGAAATAAGGAATTCGCTGTGCGACGTCTTTGGTCTCGGCGGCGATGCGCTGGAATTCCTTGAGCCGACCGACGCGGCCGATGATTTCGTCGTTGCGGTGATATTTAAGGAGCCGCTCACCGATGCAGATGGCAACTTCGTTAGGATCAAGCGCGCCCTTGACCGGGAACAACCAGTTGCCGGTTTCGTCTCTTTTGCCGATGCAGACCGGCTGGTTGGCGGTGCCGTACAGCTCCTCGCGAACCTGGACTTCAAGCAGCGAGCGCTTCTCCTCGACAACAATAATGAGATCGAGCCCGGTGGCGAATTCCTTCAACTCGCGCTGGCTGAGCGGCCAAGCGCACCCGACCTTGTAAAGCCGGATGCCAAGCGCGTTGCATTTGATCTCGTCGATGCCGAGTTCGTCGAAGGCCTGGCGGACGTCGAGATAGCTCTTGCCGGTGGTGATGATGCCGATTTTCGGATCGCGGCCGCCCGACGTGATGGTGCGGTTAAGCTTGTTGGCGCGAACGAAGGCCAGCATGGCGTCGCGCTTGTAATCGTGCAGGCGCGCTTCCTGCGCCAGGATCGGATCGTTGAGGCGGATATTCAGGCCGCCGTCCGGCATGCGGAAATCTTCGGGAATGACGATGTTGATGCGATCGAGGCTGGCGTCGATGGTCGCCGTGGACTCGATCGTTTCGTGCATCGTCTTGAGCGCGGTCCACGCGCCGGTGTAGCGCGACATCGCCCAGCCGTAGAGGCCGTAGTCCAGCACTTCCTGGATGCCCGCCGGATTGAGAATCGGGATCATCACGTCGATGAAGTGATATTCGGACTGGTGGGCGGTGGTCGAAGATTCGGCGGTGTGATCGTCGCCCATCAGCGCCAGCACGCCGCCGCGCTTGGCTGAACCGGCGAAATTGGCATGGCGGAAGACGTCGCCGGTCCGGTCGACGCCCGGACCCTTGCCGTACCACATGCCGAAAACGCCGTCGTATTTGCCTTCACCGCGCAACTCGGCCTGTTGCGAACCCCAAACCGCAGTCGCCGCCAGATCTTCGTTGATCCCGCCCTGGAAGCGGACGTCGCTTTTCTCAAGAAAGGACTGGGCACGCTGGAACTGGCTGTCGAGGCCGCCAAGCGGCGAGCCGCGGTATCCGGAAACAAAACCCGCCGTATTGAGACCGTTCCGCCGATCGAGCTCTTTCTGCATCAGGCAGAGACGAACCAGAGCCTGAAATCCGGTCACGAACACGCGGCGCTGGCCGAGGTCGTATTTGTCGTCGAGCTTTACGTCACGCAGCGCCATTTACACAGGCTCCAAAGCGCCAGTTTGCCCTTACAGGGCCGATATTGCCAGAGGGCAGGCCATGCGGAGGAATATAGGGCACGACGCCCGTGGAGCAATGCTAGCGGCTTGAAGCGTCAGGTATTTTACGCGGCTATGCGGCGCGCCGAGCGCCCGGTCACGCGGCGCGGATGCGCGGCTGCAAGCGTCGAAGCAGCACCGGGACTTCCGCCACCGGCACCGGCCGGCTGAACAGGAATCCCTGAACCTGCATACAGCCTTCGGCACGCAGGATTTCGAGCTGCTCGTGGGTCTCCACACCTTCCGCCGTGGTGGTCATGCCGAAGCTCGAACCCAGCTCCATGATGGCGCGGATGATGGCAACGGCATCGTTCTTCTTGCCGAGCTCGTGAATGAACGAGCGGTCGATCTTGATCTTGTCGAACGGGAAGCTGCGCAGATAGCTCAGCGACGAATATCCGGTGCCAAAATCGTCCATGCAGATACGCACGCCAAGATCGCGGAACTGGTGCAGCGTGTCGAGTACGGAGCGGTCGTCCTGCAACAGCACCGACTCGGTGATTTCCAGTTCAAGCCGCGAAGCCGCCAGTCCGGCCTGACCGAGCGCCGACACGACGGACAACGCCAACGTCGGATTGCGGAATTGAACGGCCGAGAGATTGACGGCAATCGCCAGCTTACCCGGCCATGCCGCGGCATCGCGGCAAGCCTGTTTAAGCACCCAATCGCCGAGCGGCGCGATGATGCCGATTTCCTCGGCGACCGGGATGAATTCGTCCGGAGTGATCAGCCCGCGTTCAGGATGGTGCCAGCGCAGCAAGGCCTCGAATCCCGAAAGCTCCCCGCTGCCGACGTCGATCAGCGGCTGATAGTAGATTTCGAATTGGTCGGCGAGCAGCGCCTTGCGCAGATCGAGCTCAAGCTTGCGGCGCTCTTGCATCTGCGCGTCCATGTCGGACTGGAAGAAGTGATACGTGCCGCGCCCTTCCGCCTTGGCGCGATAGAGCGCCATATCGGCGTTGCGCAGAAGCTGATCGGGTTCGCTGCCGTCTGCAGGCGCCATGGCGATGCCGATCGAGGTTCCGATAACCAGCTGGTGGCCATGCACATCGAACGGCTCGACCAGCACATCGATGATTTGAGCGGCAAGTTCGCTGGCGTCGGACGGACTGGCATTGCTCTGCACGATTGCAAATTCGTCGCCGCCGAGCCGCGCCACCGTGTCGGCGCCGGGCGCGGCGCGCTGCAACCGCTCGGTCACGGCGCAAAGAAGCGCGTCGCCGACCGAATGCCCAAGGGAATCGTTGACGCTCTTGAAGCGGTCGAGGTCGAGGAACATGATGGCGAATTCGTCGCCGCGCTGCAGCGCCTGTTCCATCTTGTCCTTGAACAGCACCCGGTTCGGCAGGTTGGTCAGCGCATCGTGCCGCGCCATGTGAATGATCTTGGCCTCGGCCTGGCGGCGTTCAGTGACGTCTTCATAGGTCGCAACCAGCCGGCCATCCGCGGCCGGGCTGTAGAGACATGATACGACGCGCCCATCGCTGAACTCGTAAAGATGGGGCGCGATCGGGCTCTCGCCCATGAGCGGGGTGCGTTGCGCCCACAATTCGTCCGCGGTCTTGTTCGGATGGTTGCCAACCGCGACGCTGACTTCGAGCACTTGCTTGTAGGTCATGCCCGTTTTGACTTGATCGGGCGGCAGCCGCAGGATTTCCAGGTAGCGCTTGTTGAAGACTTCGAGCCGGCTCTGAGCGTCGTATAGACACAAGCCCTGCGACATATTTTCCAGCGCGGCGTCCAGCAGCACGTTGGTTTTGCGCAGCGACCATTCCTGTTTTTTCAGGCGGCTGATATCGCTGCACAGCACGATGAAACCTCCATCGCGTGTCGGCGAGCGGCTGATGCGCAGCCAGCGGTCGTCCGCCATCAGGATTTCGCTGGTTCCCTGGAAGTTCTTGTCGTGCGCGGTCAGCATGCGGGCGGCGTCGGCCGCGCCTTGCAAGGCCGGCTCGAGCTGCGAAAGCGGCGTTCCGGGCTTCAACAGGCCCGGCGACACGCCGAGCAAATCCGCCGCTTGGGCGTTGGCGAGCACGATGCCGTCGCTGGCATCGACCACGACGACACCTTCCGGCGAACATTCGAGTGCGTCGGCAAGCCGGGCTTGCGCCGACCGGCGCTGCTGGACTTCGCTATCCATCATCGACTTGATGTTGTCGCGCATGACGCCCATGGCGGCGAGGAGCGCGCCAAGCTCGTCGGCACTGCCGCGCGGCACGGCGACATCGAGCTGGCCGGCGGCAATGCGCTCGGCAACGCCGGACGCAACCGCGACCGGTCCGACGATGCGCCGCGCCAAGCCCCAGGCCACCAGCGCGGACAGAAGCAGCGCAAGCGCAGTGCCAGCGGTGTTAAGCTCTACGTCACGTGCGACCGCCGCACGCGCGCTCTGGCGATACAGAAAGCCGTCGCCGGCCGTGTAGTTCACCAGGAGATCGATCTGATCGTCGACCTTGGCGGCGAAATGATCGAGCGTGTCCCAGTTCACATAAGTCGTCGTGCCGTCGAGAAGACGCTCGCAAACAGTCTTCCAGGCGTCGACCGCGTGCTGAACATTCTCGGCCGCACGCGTGGCGCGCACGGATTGCGACCGATCGGCCGCGATCTTGAGATCTTCCGCAAGCGATGCGTTGAGCTTATTTATTTCTATTTCGAACGCGGCCTGCACGTCCGGATTGGTGGCGATCCATTGCCGCGCGAAAGCTGCGCGCATCGCGGCGAAGTCGGCCGCAGCCGCACGCGCGTAATTGATCGACATCAGCGATTCGTCGAAAGTCTTGTCGACCAGCACGCCGGCATTCCTGATGCCGAGCGTGGCATAGGCGCCGAGCGCCGCAGTGATGATGCTCATGATCAGGAACGCGACCAGGATGCGGCCGCGGATCGTCATGCAAAGCGATGCCGCCCGCGTGACGCCACTGCGCCAGCGCGCTCCAAGACGGACAGTCAGGGAAGCAAGCCCCCCACGGATCATGGGTACCGAAGCCTCTAATTACACCGGCTAGGCCTATCCCAGCGCCCGTTAAAGGCATTGCAGCAAGTACGCCAATCTTGGCGGGTTCCTTAATGGCCGCTTATGAGGTCGTTAACGGCCTCTTAAGTGGGGACATTCACCTTGGCGGCAGGCACGATTTGTTCTCCGCGACGGGCGACCCGCGGAGATTTCGTCGGCATGGACACGGGCCAAGAGGCATTATGAACGTCAACACCGCGCTACAGCGTTTCCGCCGGCCGCTCGCCGTTATCGCGATCGCGGGAGCATGGATCGGGCTCGGCACGCTTGTCGGGCTGGCGTTGCCGCAATATTCGATTTCGCAAAGAGGCCGCGAATTTCATCCTGGCGAGATCAGCATCAAGCGCGGCGAGACGATCGAAATCGTCAACGATGACGGCGACCTGTTGCACCACGCCTATATCGACGCTCCGGGTTTTGCATTCGATTCCGGAGACCAGGAGCCTGGCAGCAAGACCGACATCACCTTCAGCAAAATTGGTGATTTCGACGTGCTATGCGCCATTCATCCAAAGATGAAGCTCACGGTTCACGTGAAGCAGTAATTCCTGTCGCGCTCGATTTTTTCAGAAGGCCGGCACCGTCTCGTACGCTACAGGATCGCGGTACCGAACAGGGCCGCGTGGGCGCCGTAATAGGCCGCGAGAAATAAAGCCAGCGACGCCGCGTAGCCGATCGGGATGAGCCATGAGTCGCGAAGGCGCGCCGGCTCACCGCCGTCATCGGAGATAATTCCGAGCAGCGCCACCACGATCAGCGAGTGACCGATCAGGTCGATCTTGCCGAATTCCGCGACCGCACTCACGAACATCGCCGCGAGCAGAATTGCCCCAACACGGCGCACCAGTGGCGTCCACATCAGCGCAAATGCCAGGGCGAACTCGACGGCGCCGGCCGCCCGCATAAAGAAATCCGGCGTGAACCCCATGGTCATTTCCGGGTGCTGGATAAAAAGTGGATACGACCATTCCGGATAGGCCCACTTCTCGATCGAGGCCCACATCAGCGTGATGCCAGCGGTCCAGCGCAGCACGTCGAGCGGGCGCACGCCGAAGAAGTTCGTCTGGCCGCCGACGAGCGCAATATAGGCCGCAACGCCGAGGAAGACGGGATAGTCGGCGAGATGGAAGGGACCGTAGTTCCAGATCCCGATGCCGAACAGAACGAAGATGCCGAGGGCGGACAGCGGCATCGTCTTGCGCGACAACATTCCCGCAGCAATGCCCAATTGCATGGCGCCGACTAAAGCCGAACTGGTGTGCAGTTCAGGCGTAAGAAGGATACCGCCTGCACCCCAGATGGCGATGAAGAAGAACGCGCAGCTTGCGCGGAAGATCGTTTCGAGGTTCTCGCGCACCAAGCGCGTGGCGCGGTCGAGCGAGCGCAGCATGGCAAAGCCGATTGACGTGCCTTCCAGCACACTGCCGGTCATCAGGCCGAGGATTGAAAGCCCGGTGAGAAATTCAAAGTCGGGGCACAGCACATTTGCCAGGCCGTCTGGCTGTCCGGCGATGTCGTAGGCGCAGAACCATTTGACGTGCGCGCTGGCCGGTCCGGTGAAGACCATGCTGAACAAACAGGCAAGCGGCAACGCGGCTGCGAACGGCAGCCGTTTGGTCAACCGGACCATACGAAATACTCCTCACGCCACACTTCACAGGCCAGTTCCGCCGACCCACACAGCTCACTGGTATGGTTAGTCTTTTACCACAGATCTTAGGGTTTTGGTGACCACGAGCGGCCTAAATTAAGTATTGGTTAACCTTTGGCGCCGAGCCAATCGGCAATGGGGAGCCTTGGTAAGCATTGACCGCTAGAACCGGCGTACTCATTGGAAAAAGCGCGCGAGGACATTCGATGGCCGGTGCGGTTGGCCTGCTCAGCTTTGCGATTGGCGCCGTTGTCGCTTATGCGTCCGAGCGCTTCCCCAGCCGCGTCGAGGCACTCGAAACCGGCGCAGGTTTCCTGCTGATTTCGGGCCTGGCGCTGTCGGGCTACGCGCTGCCGGCGATTCTCTGATTTGTTGCGGCGTGCTCGCGCGGTTCAGCGCGGCAGCGTCGGCATCGGGAACGGCTTTGCAGCGCCGTTTAACGTGTTGAGGAATGCAATCAGATCCGCCTTGTCGCTTTGCGGCAAATTGAGCTGATGAATTTCATCGTCACGGCTTGGCCGTTCGATGCCACCACGATCATAGAGATCGATCACATCCGCCAGCGTCGCCACCGAGCCGTCGTGCATATAAGGCCCGCGGCGCGCCACATCGCGCAATGTCGGCGTCTTGAAGGCGTATTGCAGCTTCACCGATTTCGGAAACAGCCGGCCGCGCCCGATATCGTCATTCTTGGCAACGCCGATATCGTGAAACGATACGTCGGTAAAAGCCCAGCCGCTGTGACAGGCTGCACAATTGGCGTTGCCGTTAAACAGCACGAAACCGCGCTTGGCAGAGGCATCAATCGCGTTTTGATCGCCGCGAATCCAGCGGTCGAATGGCGCGTCGTCCGATACGATCGAACGTTCGAAAGTCGCCAGCGCCTGCTCGATCTTGAGCGTGGTGATGTCGCCTTTGCCGAACGCCGTATCGAATGAGCTGACGTAACCCGGAACACCCGACAGCCGCGCGACCATGTCTGCTTCCGGCAGATCCATATTGTCGTGCGCGGAGATAGGGCCAACTGCGACGCTCTCGAGATCGCGGAAATGCCCATCCCAACCGAGCTTCGGCGTCCACGCGACGTTCAGGAGTGTCGGTGCGCGTAACGTCAACTGCTTTTCACCCATCGCACGCGGCAGCCCGTCGCCCCATGACAGGCCAGGATTGTGACAGGTCGCACATGATCGAACTTTCGATCCCGACAGAATCGGATCGAAGAACAATGTGCGGCCAAGTTCATGCTTGGCCCGCGAATAAGGATTGTCTTTCGGATATGGAATTTCCGCAGGCCGCCGATATTTGTCTTGCAGGGCGCGAAGGCTCAATTCCGGCGCACCATAGATGGAGCTGCCCGCGCCGAGCAGCAGCACCAGCGCGCCGACAAATCCCGCAGCTTTCCGCATTGCCCCAAGCCGACACGCCAGTCGCATAAAGGAGAATTTATCGCTGCCGGTTTACGAACCGTTAACATGGTTCGCCGCGAAGCCCGTTGCGCGCTTATAGCGCGGCAATTGCCGCATTTAACGCCTGCCGACAGGCAATTCGCGGCGCGACCGATCGCGGCGGGGCAGGAACAGAGTAGTGGATTACCCCGCCAGATGCGGCGTGTTAGCCTTGGCCATTGCACGGGGAGGCCGGTCGTGAACACACACGTCAAGATCAGCAATGTAGCCCAGGCGGACATCCCGCCCGCAGAATGGCAAGCGCGCATCGACCTTGCCGCCGCCTACCGGCTGATCGCGCATTACGGCTGGGGTGACGTCATCTACAATCACTCCTCGATGCGGGTGCCCGGCGAGGAACGCAAATTTCTCATCAAGCGCCACGAACTCCTCTACGCCGAGGTGACGCCGTCCAACCTCGTCAAAGTGAGCATGGACGACGATCTCGACGAATCGGCCGGCGTGAACCGGCCGGGCTTCACGCTGCATGGTGGCGTGCTCTCGGCGCGGCCGGACGTCAATTGCGCCGTCCATGTGCACACGGAAACCGGCATGGCACTGGCGGGACTAAAGCACGGGCTGCGCATGGTCTCGCAGCCAGCCGTCCGCTTTCATAATCGCATTGGCTACCACGACTACGAAGGGATAACGGAAGACTTCAGCGAGCGCGCGCGCATAAACAAAGCGCTCGGAAAGAATCGTGCGCTCATCCTGCGCAATCACGGGCTGCTCACAGTCGGCAAGACGCCGCGCGAATCGTTTGTGCTGATGAAATCGCTGCTCGAGGCCGCCCACATCCAGCTTACGATGGAAGCAACCGGCGGCCCGCTCGTCGAGATACCGCCTGAGGTTTGCGAAAAGACCGCGCACCAATACGAGCACCACGATTCGGGCCGCGGCTCGGCCGACTGGCCGGCTTACTTGCGCATGCTCGACGTGATCGATCCGGCCTGGCGGAATTAGGCGGGCGGCGAGGGTATTCTTTTGCGCGTTGCGATCATGGGTTCCGGCGGCGTGGGCGGATATTTTGGCGCTCGCCTCGCGCAGGGCGGCGCCGACGTCACCTTTATCGCCCGAGGCGCCCACTTGGCCGCCATGCGCGCCAATGGCCTCTCAATCGAGAACGCGCACGAGCCGCTCCATCTGCCCAAGGTCAATGCGACCGACGATCCGCGCAGCATTGGCCCGGTCGATATCGTGCTGTTCAGCGTCAAGCTGTGGGACACGGAAAGTGCGGCACGTTCGCTCCTGCCTGTCATGAAACCGCAGACCGGCATCATCTCATTCCAGAATGGCGTGCAGAAAGATGACACGCTCCGGAAAGTCTTCGGCGCGGATGCCGTCATGGGCGGCGTCGCCTACATGGCAACGACGATCGGGCGGCCCGGCGTGATTTCGCAGACCGGAACAATGCAGCGCATGATCTTCGGCGAATATGATGGCCGGTCCACGCCGCGCGCAGAGGCGCTGCTTGCGGCAGCGCGGGCCGGCGGCATCAATGCGGAGATTAGCGACGACGTCCGCCGTGCGATCTGGGAGAAATTCGTATTTCTGGTCGGACTTTCGGGCAGCACCACCAGCATGAGGCGTCCGCTGGGACCGATCCGCGCCAATCCGCGGACGCGGCAGTTCCTTCTCGACCTGATGCGCGAAGCCGTCGCCGTCGGCCGCGCGCAAGGCGTCGGATTGCCGGAAGACTATGCCGAACAGCGAATGACTTTCGTTGACGGGCTTCCGGCCGATATGACGTCGTCAATGCATCACGACTTCGACCGGGGGCGGCCGCTGGAAGTACAGTGGCTCAGCGGCGGCGTAGCCGACATGGGCGCCGCATTCAGCGTACCGACACCCGTCAATCGCTCCGTCTATGACGTGCTTGTCCTGCATGCCGATGGCCGCGGCGCAGAGCAGACGCCGGACCGGCAATGAACGCGGTCCCTCCGAAGCTCACCATTCGGGCGTTGCGGGCGACCGGCGTCGACGTGCCGATGACTTACGCGCTCGGCACAAGCCGCGCCCGCATGACGACCGCACCGTTGCTTCTGATCGACCTCCTGACCGAGGAGGGCGTGACGGGCCGCGCCTATCTCTTCTGCTATCTGCGGGCTGCCGCGCCCGCCATCGCGAAGATCCTTGAACATGCCGAGAGCATCGTGACAGGCGATCCGGTCGCCCCGCTTGATCTCTGGCGCAAGCTTGCATCGCGCTTCGCACTCATTGGCGTTCAGGGCATCGTGCGAATGGCGCTGGCCGGTCTCGACGTCGCGGCGTGGGACGCGCTTGCGATTGCAGCAGGCCTGCCGCTCGCGCGGCTCATCGGCGGCGAGCCCAAGCCGATCCCCGCCTATAACAGTTGCGGGCTCGGGCTGATGGATGACCCGCAGGCCGTCGCCGATGAGGCCGAACGGCTTCTCGCCGGCGGCTTCCGCGCCATCAAATTACGTCTTGGCTATCCGACGGTGCAGCAGGACCTCGCGGCTGTGCGCGCCGTCCGCAAGCGGATCGGCGACGGCATTGAACTGATGGTCGATTACAATCAGCTGCTCAGCGTGGCACAGGCGATGGAGCGCGGCCGTGCGCTCGATAGCGAGAGTGTTTTCTGGCTGGAGGAACCGATCCGCCATGACGACTATGCCGGCTGCGCCCGGCTGGCGCGCGAGATCAAGACACCAATCCAGATCGGCGAGAATTTCTCCGAAGCGACCGCAATGGCAACCGCGCTTGCGGCGGAGGCTTGCGACTTCGTAATGCCCGACCTTGAACGAATTGGCGGTGTTACGGGCTGGCAGCGCGCGGCAGCGCTTGCGGCGACGCGCGGCATCGAAATGTCATCGCACCTGTTCCCCGAGGTAAGTGCGCATCTCCTTGCCGCAACGCCGACCTGTCATTTCCTGGAATATGTCGATTGGGCGAACAAGATCGTCCAGCAGCCGTTGCAAATCGCAAATGGCCGCGCAGTGGTGCCCGATCGGCCAGGGAATGG
This sequence comes from uncultured Alphaproteobacteria bacterium, assembly GCA_963808205.1. Lineage (GTDB taxonomy): Bacteria > Pseudomonadota > Alphaproteobacteria > Rhizobiales > Xanthobacteraceae > BOG-931. Next base: position 231,383 of record CAWEER010000002.1, on the reverse strand, counting down.
ACTGATTTGGGATGCCGCCGCGGTCGAACGCTATCGCATTCAGTAAATTATACCCTGTTCCCGGCGCTCCACGTCCAGAAGTCGCGGCCTTCCTCGCGCAGAAAGCGCGCCAGCACCATGTTGTGCACTTCCGAAGCACCATCGACGAGGCGGGCGGCACGGGCGGCGCGGTAAACCCATTCCAGGATCGTGTCCTTCGAATAGCCGCGCGCGCCATTGAGCTGGATCGCAGTGTCGCAAGCCAGATGCAGCGTATCGGCGACATGCACTTTCGCCATCGAGACTTCCTTGCGCGCGCGATCGCCACGATCGAGCTTCCAGGCGGCATGCATGGTCAGGAGCCGGCCGATCTGGATTTGCTGTGCAACCTGACCGAGCTTTATCTGCACGCTTTCGCGATCGGCGAGTTTCACGCCGAAGCCTTCGCGGTTGTTGACGTAATCCTGCGCGATCTCCAGGCAGCGTTTGGAAAGACCGAGCCAGCGCATGCAATGCGTGAGCCGCGCCGGGCCAAGCCTGATCTGGGTGATCTTCAGTCCGTCACCGAGGCCGAGCAGGATATTCTCGTCCGCCACTTCAAGGCCGTCGAATTCAAGCTCGCAGTGCCCGCCATGCTCTTCCGGACCCATGATGGGAATGCGCCGCACGATGCGCCAGCCCGGCTGATCGCGGTGATAAAGGAAAGCGGTCAAGCCGCGGCGCTTGTCGTCCGACGTTCGCGCGACGACGATGAAATGCGCCGCCTCGCCGGCGCCGGTGATGAACCATTTGCGGCCCTTGATCACCCATTTTCCGCCTCGCTTCTCGGCGGAGGTGCGGATCATGCCCGGATCGGAGCCGCCGCCCGGCGCGGGCTCGGTCATGGCGAAAGAAGACTTTACTTTGCCCTCGACGATCGGGCGCAACCACCATTCCTTCTGTGCCGGCGTGCCGATGCGCGCGAGCAGATTCATGTTGCCGTCGTCGGGCGCGGAGCAATTGAGCGCCAGCGGCCCGAACACCGAGCGCGCCGCTTCCTCGTACATCACCGCCCAACTGGCGATCGGGAGCGCCATGCCGCCGAATTCCTTTGGCGACTGCGGCGACCACAGGCCTGCCTTCCTCGCTTTCTCCTGCACCGGCGCAAGCCGGGGCAACGGGATGTTTTCATGCTCGGAGAAATTCTCCGGATCGGCTTCGAGCGGCAGCACGTGCTCTTCGATGAAAGCCCGCGTGCGCTGGCGCAAATCCTCGATCTCGGGCGAGAGAGTAAAGTCCATGCCGAAAGCCCCTGGTTGCGCTCAGATTAGCACGACAGCCTGGTTTTAGCGCGTTGTGACTACGGAGCCGCTGTCGTGCTCGCCAGTCCGTCATGCTCGGTGAGGCAGACGCTCGAGCCTCGCAACCAGTTCGGCGGACGTCCGCTGGGCGTCGGTCATTATCCCCCCGCATGATCGCTACCTTTTCGCGGTAGCTTCTTCTCATTCGCGCGCAAGACTGCAATAGAATGTCTTGGCTGACAAGAATGCCGGCGCCTCCGCTAAAATCTCTGCGGCGCGTCACGAAATTGAGGTTCATCCGTCATGATCATCGACGTCTTCAATCATTTCATGCCGAAGGCTTACCTCGAGCGGCTGAGGGAGCTCATCCCGAATCACGCTGCCATCACGGCATTTCCGCGGCTTAAGACGCTGGTGGACGTCGACGCCAGACTCCGGCTGCTCGATCAGTTCGGCGATTTCACGCAGGTGCTGTCGCTTGCCAATCCGCCGCTCGAACTGGTCGCCCCGCCCGACGTAACGCCGGGCCTGGCGCGATGCGCCAACGACGCGCTCGCCGAAATCTGCCGCAAACATTCCGACCGCTTTCCAGCCTTCATCGCCGCGCTGCCGATGAACAACATGGATGCAACGCTGGCGGAAATCGACCGCGCCATCGTGGAGCTCGGGGCCCGCGGCGTGCAGGTCTTCACCAATGTCGCCGGCAGGCCGCTGAGCGATGCGGCATACCGCCCTTTGTTCCGGCGCATGGCCGAGCACAACTTGCCGATATGGGTCCATCCGATGCGCGGGCCGGATTTCCCCGATTACGCGACCGAGAAAACGTCGCAGGACGAGATTTGGTTCAGCTTTGGCTGGCCTTACGAGACCACGGCCTGCATGACGCGGCTGATCTATTCCGGGCTATTCGATGAATTGCCGTCGCTGAAAATAATCTCGCATCACATGGGCGGCATGATCCCCTTTTTCTCCAGCAAGATTAAGCTTGGCTTCCGGCAGATTCTCTTCGGGACGCGCGACGAAAATCCGTTGGCGCACGAGCGCGGGCTCAAGAGACCGCCAATCGAGTATTTCAAGATGCTCTACGCCGACACCGCGCTCAGCGGCGAAGATGCGCCGACGCGCTGCGGCCATGCGTTCTTTGGCAGCGGGCATTGCCTCTTTGCCACCGACGCCCCGTTCGATGCCGAACAGGGCCGCGGCCTGATTGCCGATACCATTCGCGGCGTGAAAGGGCTTGGCTTGCCTAAACAGGAAGCCGATAAAATCCTTGCCGGCAACGCCCGCGCACTGCTGCGTTTGTAATCTGCCGCCACCCGTAAGGCATCTGGCATTGTCTGGCGGGGCGCGTAGAGTATTGACGTCATGCTGGATCAATCGCCCGCCGCGCCTTCACACTTTTCGCTCGATGCCGACCAAATCGCAGTGCGCGATATGGCACGCGCCTTTGCCGATGAAGTCTTCGCGCCGAACGCCGTGGCCTGGGACGAAGCCAGACATTTTCCAGTTGCCGAAATGCGCAAAGCCGCAGCGCTCGGCATGGGCGGCATCTTTATTTCCGAGGATGTCGGCGGCTCCGGCCTGTCGCGGCTGACTGCTGCCCTCATCTTCGAAGCACTGGCGACTGGTTGCCCGACGGTCGCCGCCTTCATGTCGATCCACAATATGACGGCCTGGATGATTGACGCCTTCGGCACGGACGGGCAGCGCCAGCAATGGTTGCCAAAACTGTGCACGATGGAACTCCTGGCCAGCTATTGCCTGACCGAACCCGGCTCGGGGTCGGACGCGGCAGCGCTCGTGACGCGGGCAACCCGCGACGGCGATCATTACGTGCTCAACGGCCAAAAGCAGTTCATCTCGGGCGCCGGCGCGGGCGATCTCTATGTGGTCATGGCGCGCACCGGCAGCGACGGACCATCCGGGATTTCGGCGCTGATCGTGCCGGGCGGCACAGCCGGAATCTCATTCGGCGCCAACGAGCGCAAGATGGGCTGGAATGCCCAGCCGACGCGCGCGGTCGTTTTTGAGAATGTGCGCGTCCCCGTGACCAGCCGCCTCGGCGCGGAAGGCTCAGGCTTTAAGATCGCAATGGCTGGTCTCGACGGCGGGCGGCTCAACATCGCAGCCTGCTCGCTCGGCGGCGCTCAATATGCATTCGAAAAGACGCTCGCCTACATGAAAGAGCGCAAGGCCTTTGGCAAACGGCTCGACGAATTCCAGGCGCTGCAATTCCGCCTCGCCGACATGGCGACGGCGCTTGAAGCGTCGCGCGCGTTCCTGTGGCACGCCGCAGCCAGTTGCGACCGCAAGGATGCCGACGCGACACAACGGTCCGCAATGGCCAAGCGATTTGTCACCGACACCTGTTTCGATGTCGCCAATCAGGCGCTGCAATTGCACGGCGGCTACGGCTATCTGGCGGAATACGGCATCGAGAAGATCGTCCGCGACCTGCGCGTGCACCAGATCCTCGAAGGCACCAACGAGATCATGCGGCTCATCGTGGCAAGAAGTCTCGTCGGGCGATGAGCGAGGATATTCTGCGAGACGGCGACATTCTGGTTCGCAAGCTCGGTGCATTGCGGCGGATGACGCTCAATCGGCCACAGGCGCTCAACGCCGTCACACTCGGCATGGCGGAAACCATGACCCAGCTGTTGCACGCCTGGGCGTCAGACCCCGCGGTCGGGGCGGTCCTGCTCGACGGCGCCGGCGAACGCGCCTTCTGTGCGGGCGGCGACATCCGCGCGCTTTATGACGCGGCGAAATCCGGCGGTCCGCTCCCCGCGCAATTCTGGGCGACGGAATACAAGCTCAATGTTTCGATCGCGCGCTATCCGAAGCCGGTGATCGTGATCATGGACGGGCTGGTGATGGGCGGCGGCGTTGGTCTTTCGGCGCATGCCGCGCATCGGATCGTGACCGACCGTTCCGCGGTTGCGATGCCGGAAGTCGGCATCGGCTTCTTTCCCGACGTTGGCGCATCCTTCCCGCTGGCGCGTGCGCCGGGCTTTGCCGGAACATATCTCGCACTCACCGGCAACCGCGCCGGCGCCGCCGATGCCATCTTCTGCGGGCTTGCCGATCTTCACATTGCCGCGGCGCGGCTTGCCCAGATTCCCGCGGCCCTCGCCGATTGCCATACGTCGCAAGATGTACGGCTCCGGCTTGATGAGCTTTCATCGCCAGCCGCTCCGGGCCGGCTGCCGGCGGCGCACGGGTGGATCGACGGTTGCTACGCCGCGAATACGGTTGAAGACATCGTCGAACGACTGTGCGGACAAGCCGGCGACGAGCCGCGCGCGGCTCTTGAAGCCATGCGCAAGGCATCGCCGACCTCGCTCAAGGTCACGTTGTGCAATCTGCGCCTGGCGGCATCGTTTAACCGGGTTGAGGAGAGTTTCCAGCAGGATTACCGTATCGCGCTTGCGTGTATCGCCGGGCATGATTTCATCGAAGGCATCCGCGCGGCGATCGTCGATAAGGATCGCAATCCGGCCTGGCGGCCGGACACCATCGCGGCGGTCACGCCGGACATCGTCGAGGCGCATTTCCGCTCCGTCGGCGAACTGGAATTAAAATTCAAAGAGTAAAGGGGAACACGCTCATGCCGACCATTGGATTCATCGGTCTTGGAAACATGGGCGGCCCGATGGCCGCCAATCTCGTCAAGGCGGGAGAACGTGTTCACGGCTTCGACGTCGTGCCCGCCTCGCGAGACGCGTCGGCGCAGGACGGCGTGCAGATCGTTGCGACCGCGAGAGCCACCGTCGAAAGCGCTGACGTGGTCGTCACCATGCTGCCGGCCGGTGAACATGTGATGTCGGTATGGAATGACATCCTGCCGGTCGCGAGACAGGGAACGCTTTTCATTGATTGCTCCACCATCGACGTCGCCAACGCCCGCAACGCGCACAAACTGGCGGCCGAGCGTGGCGTCGCTTCACTCGACGCGCCTGTTTCAGGTGGCGTCGGCGGCGCCAAGGCCGCAACGTTGACGTTCATGGTCGGCGGCTCCGCACACGCTTTCGAACGCGGCAGGCCGCTCCTTGAGAGGATGGGAAAACGCGTCGTGCATTGCGGCGAGGCGGGCAATGGCCAAGCCGCGAAGATTTGCAACAATATGATCCTCGGCGCGTCGATGATCGCGGTCAGCGAAGCGTTCGTGCTCGGCGAAAAGCTTGGCCTGTCGCATCAGGCGCTCTTCGATGTGGCCTCGGCGAGTTCGGGCCAGTGCTGGTCACTGACAAGCTACTGTCCCGTTCCGGGACCGGTGCCGGCAAGTCCGGCGAATAGCGCCTATAAGCCGGGCTTTGCCGCCGCCTTGATGCTCAAGGATCTCAAACTTGCCCGGGAAGCCGCAGAATCGGTGAAAGCCGAAACCGCGCTTGGCGCGCATGCCGCCAAAATCTACGAGGAGTTCGCCAAAAAAGGCCACAGCGCACAGGATTTTTCCGGAATCATCAATCTTGTGCGTGAGCAGTCGAAGGGCCGCTGAAGCACGCAATCCGTGTGCATTTCGCAGTGCTGCCGCCCGCTGAACCGGATGAGTTCCACGCGCGACCAATCTCGACTTGAGCCCGCCTTGGTATTACGGTTCGTTACGTCTGCGAGGACGTGAGGATAATAATACCACCAGGAAGAACCTGCTAATTCCGGCGGGTGGCTGACGGGCGGCGGAGATAGTTTGAGAGTTCAGTTCAGGCGGGCATTTTTGCGGCTGCGCTTTGCGGGTGTCCTTGCGCCAATAGCCGTGCTTGTCCTTTCAGCGGGCTGTGCATCCGCCCAGACCCAAGCTGATTTTTCGGGAAGTACCAATCCGCTGTTCCAGGGCGTGCTGGCGCGGCCGACCGACCTGAGCAACACGCTGCAATATGCCGCAAGCTCGTCGGAGGCGGGAGACATCGAGTCCGCGATCAGCGCCTACGAGCAGCTTCTCTTTTACAATCCGAAGCTCTCGCAAACGCGCTATGCGCTCGGCGTTCTCTATTTCCAGCTCGGCTCATACGCGATGGCGCGCGGTTACCTTCAGACCGCGCTGCAGATGCCCGACGTCACGCCCGACTTGCAGCAGAAGATCAGTGATCTTCTCGAACTGATCGACAAGAAACTGCAGGTCGACCAGTTCTCGGGTTACGCGCAAACAGGTCTGCGCTGGCAGAGCAATGCGAGCCAGGGCCCCGGGCCGCAAACCTCCCTGGCAGCGGGCCAGCCTTTCAACAGCCGCTTCACTGCAAAAGGTGACTGGAATTGGTTCGGCACGTTCGGATTGAACTATGTCCACGATTTCGAATCCCAGACCGGCACGACCTTTGAAGCTTCTTTCCTTGGTTATGACGCCCAGCAATTCACCCAGCACCAGGTCGATGTCGGTCTTTTGGAAATTCGCGCGGGACCGCGGTTCCAATTCTCGCCCGGCAATGTGAACGGCGTATCGATCAAGCCCTATGTCATTGCGACCGGCGCTCTGTTGGCGGACACGGCCTATATGGGCGGCCTCGGCGGCGGCGTGACGCTGCACGCCAGCGTGAAAAATGTGTCGCTCGATCCCTATGCGGAATTCGTTCAGCAGAGCTTCCGCAATTCAACCTTCTACCCGCTCGCCAGCGGAATGACCGGCCCGCTGTCGACCTACGGTATTCTCGCGTCCGGACCGGTCGGCTCGGGGCTGAGCTGGCAGTCGCGCGTGGCCTACGCCCACGCCAACGATCAGATGGCGTTCGACAGCTATGACAGCTTTTTGGCCGACGTCTGGCTGCCGTGGAATTTCACGGTCGGCAGCGGCCGTCCCTGGACCCTTATTCCAACTGCGGGCGTGACGACGTGGAACTACAAGGCACCCGATCCGTCGATCGATCCGCTGAATACCGCGCATGTCACGGAGTGGCGCGTCGGTCTCGGGCTCGAAATTCCGATCTGGCAGAAATTCGTTCTCGCCTCTTTGGTGCAATATCGTTCCGACCAGTCGAACGTCGCAGCGTTCGCAATGCATGACCTCTCGGTGACGGCCGGCCCGTCGATCAGATTCTAGAGGCGCGCCATGACACAATGGAAAATCCTGGCTTCCTGGACCGCTGGCGCCGTTTTGTTCGCGGGCGCAGTCCTGATCGCGATCCCGGTGGCCGCACAGCAAGTGGTGGGGACCGCGACCGCCGTCAACCCGTCATCGGAAAGCACGCCGCCTGGCGGCTCGACGCAGACCATAACAATCGGCGCGCGCGTCGTTCACAAAGAGCACATTCACACGTCGCCATCGGGCGGCGTGCAATTGCTCTTTCTCGACAAGAGTTCGCTTAGCATCGCGCCAAACACGAGTATTGTGATTGACGAGTTCGTTTATGATCCGGATTCGGGCAAGGGTCATATGCTGACCACCCTGACTGAAGGTGCCTTGCGCTATGTCGGCGGCGCCCTGAGCCATCAGGGCGAGGCGACGATCCAGACATCCAACGCAACAATCGGCATTCGCGGCGGGACAACCACTGTCAACGAGGGCTCAGGCGGCACGACGGCCATCAACCACTTCGGCACGATCACGATTTCAAATGGCGGCGGCACTGTCGTTATCAACCTGCCCGGCTATGAAGTGACGATTACGGGCTGGAACATACCGCCGGGACAACCCACCAAGGTCACCGATGCCGAAATTCGGCACTACCTGCGATTATTGACGAGTAAGACCGGGCAAAACGGCGGCGGACCAAATCCCGGCACGCTGGGCAACTTCGAGTGCGGCGGCCCCGCGGCGCCGCCATGCCCGGTGCCTCCGTGGTTCCCAACCGAGACCGGGCAGAACAACGCCAACCAGATCATCGTCCAGGGCACAAGGCTCGGAACGAGCCAGCCGCCGCCGCCACCACCGCCTCCGCGCTATTGGAGTGGGCCCGGCCACTAGGATCGCGCCGCGATTCCAAACTCTCGATGGCCGGGCTGGCCGTCGTCACATAACTGTTGGCAACACCTGTCACAAAACAGCCACGCGCAAGATCGTGCGGCCGGCGGCCTGATCGTGTGCGTAAGCCGCCATTGTTTTTGCCGAGGACAGGCTGATGGACGCCAAAAGGACCGACACTCGCTCACTCGACGAACGTCTTCACGACGAGATGATCGACGCGGTCGATGAAGAGCTCGAACTGGAGATCGATGACGGCCGGCTTGCCGGTCTTCTGGAGCACACCGGCTATAAGCCGTCGCATGAGACCCTCGACCGGCAGACTTATTTCAGGGAATTGCTGCGGCTGCAGAAGGAACTCGTCAGGCTCCAGGACTGGGTGGCGCATCAGAAACTGAAACTGGTCGTGCTGTTCGAAGGGCGCGACGCGGCCGGCAAAGGCGGCGTGATCAAGCGGGTGACGCAGCGGCTGAACCCGCGCATCTGCAAGGTGGTCGCTTTGTCCGCGCCGACCGAGCGCGAGCGCACGCAATGGTACTTCCAGCGCTATGCCGCACACCTGCCCGCAGGCGGCGAAATCGTGCTGTTCGACCGCAGCTGGTACAACCGCGCCGGCGTCGAGCGCGTGATGGGATTTTGCTCGGAATCTGACTGCGAAGACTTCTTCCGCACCGTGCCGGAGTTCGAGCGGATGCTGGTGCGGTCCGGAATCATTCTCGTGAAATACTGGTTTTCGATCACCGACGAAGAACAGAACCTGCGGTTCCTGATGCGCATCCACGACCCGCTCAAACAGTGGAAGCTCAGCCCGATGGATCTGGAGTCACGCCGCCGCTGGGAGGTCTACACCAGGGCCAAGGAGGAGATGCTGGAGCGTACCAATATTCCCGAAGCACGCTGGTGGGTGGTCGAGGGCGTCGACAAGAAGAAAGCCCGCCTCAACTGCATGCATCATCTGTTGCAGCAGGTGCCCTACCGGGACGTCGAGCACCCGCCGATCGTGTTGCCGGAGCGGGAGCACAAGCCCGATTATACGCGGCACCCCGTCTCGAAGGAATTGTACGTACCCACGGTTTATTGATTGCATTCGCGCCTGGAGCTCGCGAACGGGACGCGGTTTAGACGCTGGTCCAGATCAGCGACAGGCCGGAGACCAGCAGCAGCACCATGATGATCCGCTGATAGCTGTGATCGGCGAGCCGCCGGTAGATGAAGCTGCCAAGCCAGGCGCCGGCGATGGTGCCGGGAAGCACAATGATCGCGATCATGCCGACCTGCCGGGTAAACATTCCCGATACGGCATGGGAGACCAGCGCGAGCGACAGGACCGTCATATTGAAGATTTGCAGGACGCCCCGGCGCTGCTCCTTGGTCCAGCCGCGAATGTCGGTCCAGACGACCGGAATGACGCCGGACAATCCGGCGAGAGCGCCGAGAATACCGCCGATGAAGCCGACCACACCGTCGGCTGCGCGCCCGCCCCACTCACTTTTGATCTCGACGCGGCGCATCAGCACATAGCCGGGATAGACGATAAGCAAAATGCCGACTGCGATCTTGAACATCCTCGGGTCGATATGCGGCAGGAGAAGAGTCCCGATCGGAACGCCGGCAAAGCCCGGTAAGGCGAAAACCAGCACGCGCCGCCACATAATCGCGCGCCAGATCATCGGCAGGGTCTGAAGCTGTGAGACGACCGAGCACAGGATCACAAGCGTCGACGCGACCACCGGCGACAAGACGTAGAGCCAGATGCTCAGGACGGTCAGCCCGGTTCCGAAGCCCGTCATCCCGTTCACGATTCCGCCGGCAATCGCACCGAGGACGATGAGAGCGTAGTGCTCCGACCCCATATCTCGATGTCCGCTGTCTCGATGCCGCCGACGCGTGGATATCCGGATTACAGCGTAGGCAACGATTGCTCGACTCGGCCGATCAGAATTCTCAGGTTATTGCCGAAGGCCTCATCCATTTCGTCCGCGATCCCCGGAAGGCGCTGACGAAGCGCGGCCGACAGAATCGCCATGGCCCGCTCGACGACTTCCTCGAACACCGCCTTGAGATCGAACTTCACGAAATGACCGTCGATCCGGCCGCCGCGGGCGGCGACCGCCGACGCCACCTCGTTGATCAATGACGATTCGAGATTGGGTTTGAAACACATGGCGAGAAGCATCATCGCGGCACGATTGATGGTCGCGGCATAGGCGCGTGCGGCGGAGCGAGATCTCACCCGGCCACTAGGGAGCGAGTATGGTTAACAGGTTGTTAAGGCCACGCTTGCGCTCAGCCGCGCAGCGCCACCACCTGGCCGCCGTCCGCGACAATGGTGGCGCCGGTGACGAAGCGCCCGGCGTCGGAGACCAGCAGCAAGAGCGGACCGTCGAGATCACGCTCCTCGCCAAACCGGCCGATCGGGATTTCGCGCTTGAGCGCCAAGCCTTTTTCGCTTGAGAGATATTCCCGATTGAGTTCGGTGACGATCCAGCCGGGTGCAATGGCGTTGACGCGAATGGCCTTGAAAGCCAGTTCAAGGGCCAGCGCCTTGGTCAGTTGCACGACACCGGCTTTGGCCGTGGCATAGGCCACGACGCCTTTGTCAACGCCAAATCCAAGCACGGACGCGATATTGACGATGGCGCCGCCGGCCTTGGCCGCGAGCATGCGTCGCGCCGCCTCCTGGGCGCAATAAAATACCGCGTCGAGATTGGTCGAGAGAACGCGCCGCCATTCTTCTTCCGGAAGATCGACGGCACGGCCGGCATGCGCCACGCCGGCATTGTTGACGAGGATCGTCACCGTGCCGAAGCTCTTCTCCGCCATATCGAAAGCTGCCGCCATCGCCGCGCGATCGCGGACGTCGGCCTCGGCCGCGATCGCTTTGCCGCCGGCTTTCTCGATCCGGGATTTCAGCGCCGTGAGGCGATCGGCCCGCCGCGCCACCAGCACGACCGAAGCGCCGTTTTCGGCCAGCACTTCGGCGAAACGGACGCCAAGGCCGCTCGATGAGCCGGTGACCATCGCCACTTTGCCGTGAAGGCTGAATATGTCCGCCGCCGCCATGCGCGTTCCCTGGGTTCTTCCTCGCCGAATTGGTTGCACTATAATGGGCAAATCTGCCGGTGCGAACCGGCGCGACGGGACCCTCTGTCATGGCTCACGATCACGACGATCATCACGATCACGACTCGGAGCTTTCCGAGATGCAATTGCGCGTGCGCGCGCTTGAAACCGTGCTCGCCGAGAAAGGCTATGTCGATCCTGCGGCGATCGACGCCCTGATCGAGGCCTACGAAACCAAGGTCGGCCCGCATGTCGGCGCACGCGTCGTCGCCAGGGCCTGGAGCGACCCGGCGTTCAAACAGGCATTGGTGGACGACGCCAGCAAGGCCGTGGCGCCGTTCGGCGTACTCAACCGCGTCGGCGACCATCTCATCGCGGTCGAGAATACGCCGAAGCTCCACAACATGATCGTATGCACGCTGTGCTCGTGTTACCCGTGGGAAGTGCTCGGCCTGCCGCCGGTCTGGTACAAGTCGGCGCCATATCGCTCGCGTGCGGTCAACGATCCGCGGGGTGTGCTTGCCGATTTCGGCGTGACGCTGCCGGCGGCCACCGACATTCGGGTCTGGGACTCGACCGCCGAGACGCGCTTCATCGTGCTGCCGATGCGTCCGAACGACACCCGGGGCTGGAGCGAAGAGAAACTCTCCGCGCTCGTCACGCGCGACTGCATGATCGGCACCGGTTTGCCCAAGCAAGCAAATGAGACTGCCTGATGGACGGCATCCACGACATGGGCGGCATGCACGGTTTCGGCAAGGTCGAGCCTGAGCCGAACGAACCGGTATTTCACGCCGAGTGGGAAGGCCGCTGTCTCGCCCTCAATCGCGCCATGGGCTACACCGGCATCTGGACGATCGACCAGACGCGCGCCGGTATCGAGGAACTGCCGCCGGACGTCTATCTCGCCAGCTCCTACTACAGGAAATGGGCGCTGCGGCTCGAGAATCTCGTCGTCGCGATGGGATTGGCGGATGCCGACGAGATCAAAGCCGGCCACGCGTTGCGGCCGGGCAAAACCCTCAAGCGCAAGCTCGCCGCCATCGATGTGCCGAACACGATGTCGCGCGGCTCATTCACACGGGCAGCAAAGACACCGGCGCGCTTCAAGCCCGGCGATCGGGTACGCACCAAAAATATTCACCCGGAGACGCACACGCGCCTGCCGCGCTACGCGCGTAATCGCGTCGGCGTGGTCGAGGCGCTGCGCGGCTGTCACGTCTTTCCCGACACCGCGGCGCTGGGCAAGGGCGATGATCCGCAGTGGCTCTATACGGTCCTGTTCGAGGGCCGTGAATTATGGGGTGACAGCGCGGAGCCTTCGCTCAAGGTCTCGATCGAGGCTTTCGAGCCCTATCTGGAGCCGGCATGAATACGGCCGCGCAACGCGCGACGCACGCGGTGCAGAGCATTCCGCGCAATGCGGAAGGCCCGGTATTTGGCGCGCCCTGGGAGGCGGAAGCCTTTGCGCTGGCGCTCCATCTTAACGAACGCGGCCTGTTCACATGGAAGGAATGGGCGGCAACCTTGGGCGAAGAGATCAAGAAGGCGCAAGCCGCGGGCGATCCCGATACCGGCGAGACCTATTATCACCATTGGCTCGCCACGCTCGAGCGCATCGTCGCGGCCAAGGGGCTCGCCGATACACAAGCCCTCGCGCGCACCCGCGATGCCTGGGAGCACGCTTGCAAGCGGACGCCGCATGGCACGCCAATCGAGCTGCGCGCCGAAGACTTTCACGAATAGACACGGCTCAACAATTTGGGAGGAATTCATGTCCGGCAAAACCATCAAGATCCGCTCGAGTGGCGGGGGTGAATTCGATTGCTATCTGGCCGCACCGGAGACCGACGCCGCGGTACCGGCAATGGTGCTTGCATCCGCGGTGCACGGCGTCGATGCCGACATTCGCGCGATTGCCGATGAATTCGCGGCGGAGGGCTATATCGTCGCCGCGCCCGATCTGTTCTGGCGGACGATACCGGGACCGCTGCCGCGCGGCGATGACCGCACCAAACAGCGCTCGCAGCCCCGCCTCGAGCGGATCAAGACCGGCGAAAGCGATCTTACCGATACGCTGGCATATCTGCGCACGCTAAAGCAGTTCAACGGCCGCGCCGCGGTGATGGGATTCTGCTATGGCGGCCCCTATGCGATCATTGGACCGAAACGCCTCGGCTTCGACGCGGGCCTTTCCTGTCACGGCACGCAGCTGCTCGATTACATCGGAGAGATCGAGGGCGTGCACGAGCCGGTCTGCATCATGTGGGGCGATCAGGATCATGCTGCGCCGGCAAAAGTGCTGGACACCTATCGCGCGATCGCGCCACGGATCGCGAATCTGGAATTGCACATCTTTCCCGGCATACTGCACGGCTACATGATGCCTGCCGCGGGAGACGCTTTCGACAAGACGACGCGTGATTTCTCAATGTCGCGTGCAAAAGCGACCCTCAATGGGCTGAGAAACTCCGGGGCAACGCCGACGCTTCGCCAGGCGTCCTGAAGCGGCCGGTGCGCGCACGGGCCGCCGATTGAACGGCGCTCCGTTATGCAGCCTTTTCCACGTCGAGGCCGATCAGCAGCAGCGGACGCAATGCCCCGCCGGCTGCCCTTCCATCATGTCCAGGGCATGGCTCAACGCGCCGGGAATCTCCGCGAGTTGTATCTTCGGTAACGCAGCGCACGGTTCCCGCACGTCTATCAGGGCGGTTTGACGTCACAGCATACCCAAAAGATGCGGCAGCCATAGCGACAGCGCAGGAATGTAGGTCACCATCGCCAGAAAGATCAGCATGGTGGCAAGCCACGGCAGCACCGCGATCGTGAGTTCGGTGATACCCATCTTGGTGATGCCCGAAGCGACATAGAGGTTCAACCCGACCGGCGGGTGGCACAGGCCGACCTCCATATTCACGGCCATCAGAATCCCAAGGTGGACCGGATGCACGCCGAGCGCCGCCGCCATCGGGAAGAGAATGGGCGCCATGATCAGCGTGATCGCCGCGGGATCCATGAAATTGCCGGCGGCCAGGAGCACGACGTTGGTGACCAGGAGAAACGCGACAATGCCGAAGCCTTGCGCAGTCATCCACTCGGCCATCGACTGCGGAATCTGCTCCGAGGTTAGGAGCCAGGAGAACACGGCCGCATTGGTGATGATGTAGAGGATCATCGCGCTCATCGAGGCGGCCTTGAGCAGCACGGCCGGCACTTCGGAGAATTTCAGTCCCTTGTAGACAAAGACCGCGATGACGAATGCATAAACGGCGGCGACGGCAGCGGCCTCGGTCGGCGTGAACAGGCCGGTGTAAATGCCGCCGAGGACGAGCACGATCAGCAGCAAGCCCCAAATGCTTTCACGAAATGCGTGCCAGCAATTGCCCCAATCCGCGCGTTGCATCCGCGGGTAATCGTTGCGCCACGCGCGATACCAGGTGGTGGCGCCGAGCATGAACGCGAGAATCAATCCGGGCACGAGGGCGGCGATGAAAAGCTGGCCGATCGACGCGGAATTGACCACCGCTCCGTCAGGGCCATGTGGCTGCATGCCCGCGGTTGCGACCGCGTAGATCACGAGATTGATCGACGGCGGAAACAGGATGCCGAGCGCGCCCGATGTCGCGATAACGCCCGCGGAAAAACGCGGCGGATAGCCCTGCTCGATCAAGGCCGGCAGGATGATCGAGCCGATGCCGACGACTGTCGCCACCGACGACCCGGAGATGGCGGCAAACAGTGCACAGGCAACGACGCCGGCCAGGCCGAGGCCGCCATACCAGTGCCCGATCATCGAGGTGGCAAAATCGATCATGCGGCGGGCGACACCGCCGGCAGTCAGGAAATTTCCCGCCAGGATGAAGAACGGGATCGCCATGATCTCGAAGCGGTCGATGCTGGTGAACAGTTTCAGCCCGACCATTTTCGGATCGACATCCGAGAGAATGAACAGATAGGTCAGCACGGATAGGCCGAGCGCGATCGAAATCGGCATGCCCGACGCCATCAGCGCCAGGAGAAGCGCGAACAGGAGCTCCGCCCGCACGGCGTGAGACAATTCGATGATGTGCAGCCGCGCTGCAAAACAAAGCAAAGCGAGCGCGATCGGGATCAGAATAATCAGCGTCGCGGTGATGCTGTCGCCGAGAGAGCTCGGCGCGCTTCGCTTGGACGCATGCGAGAAAACGCTCATCGCACCGCCTCGGGCAGCGGCGTTGCCGCCTCATGCACCGCGGCTTGCGGTTCGTCGTGCGGCGCCTCGTAATCGATGCCGTGGCCCTGGTGCGGAATCTTGCCGGTGCGCAGGAACCGCCACATCACCTGAAGGAAACGAAAACACATCAGGTAGGAGCCGAGCGGGATGCACAGGTAGATCATCCAGCTCGGCCATTCGAGCTCCGGCGAGACCTCGTCCGGATCGAGTTCGTAAACATAGGCGGCGCCGAGCGTGCCGATGACGCCGGTAAATAGCGCCCCGCACAGGAGAGCAAAGACGATCACCGGCTTGCGCGCCGGCGGCGACAGCTTTTTGACAAAGACATCGACGCCGACATGGATGCCGGTGCGCACGCCGAGCGCAGCGCCGAATTTCGCCATCCACACGAACATGTAGGTGGAAAGCTCGTTCGCCCAGGAAAGATTGATCGAGGCGAGCTCGGTATAGACCCAGTTGGCAGCCTCCTTGAGCAGAAGATATTGATGGATGCCGGCCCACCGGGCGAGGCTTGCCGAATTGCTCGCGCCATAGCGATGAACCACCGCGATGAAAGTGATGATCGTCGCCGCGCCGATCAGCGTGACGATGATCCACTCTTCCAGCCGATTGAGAATGCGGTCGAGCACCAGCTGTCCCCCGAGCTAAATCCCTTCCTCCCCCAGGAAGGGACGGGCGCTCAAGACTGCGGCGGCACGAAGCCCGACGCTTTGTAGATACTCGCGATGAATTCCTTGCCGAAGCGGCCTTCCATTTCCTTGTGGACCGGCATCAGCTTGGCGATCCAGGCCTGCTTTTCGGTGTCGGTCAGGACGTGGATCTGAACCTTCCCGGTCGCCTTGATCTGATCCATGGCCGTCACATTGTCCTTGGCCGCGGTGTCGTTGAAGAAATCCGTCGATTCCTTCACGGCGCGATCAAGGCCCGGACGAACGTCAGCCGGCAGCCCATCCCAGAACTTTTTGTTGGTGATGAGCGAGTAGGTGAGCCGTCCATGATGCGACACGGTGAGATATTTCTGCACATCGTAGAGCTTTTGCGTCCAGATATTCGACGCCACATTGTCTTCGCCGTCGGCGACGCCGGTCTGCAAGGCCTGATAGAGCTCGCCGAAGGCGATGATCTGCGGGATGGCGCCGAGCTGGCGCGCCACGGCGTCAAGAACCTTTGAGCCCTGGATGCGCATTTTCAGGCCGCGGAAATCGTCCGGCATGATCAGCGGCACATTCGCGGTGTAGTTATGCGGGCCATTGTCCCAATAGGCGAGCGGCTCGACGCCTTTGGCTTCGAGCTTCTTGTTGAGATCGGCCATCATCGGGCTCGCCATCATCTGGCGCGCATGCGCGTCATCGCTCATCAGGAACGGCAGATCGAAGACATCGAATTCCTTGACGCCGAGCGGGCCGAATTTGGAGATCGAAGGCGCCAGCAACTGAACCGAGCTGAGCTGCAGGGCCTCAAGCTCTTCCTTATCCTTGTAGAGGGAGGAATTCGGATAGACTTCGACCGTGACTTTGCCGTTCGTGTATTTCTCGGCGAGTTGCTTGAACAGCAGCGCCGCCTTGCCCTTGGGCGCGTCGGGCGACACGACATGGCTGAATTTGATGATCATCGCGTCGGCGCGCGCGGGCCTGCCCAAGGCAAAGGCCGGAACAGCAGCGGCAAGAGCAAGGGCGGCACGTCTTGTGACTTGAGACTTCATCGATTTCCTCCCCGGGTGCGGCCATCGGCGGCCGCCCAATTGTTGCCCTTTAAGGCTTGGGCTTTTCATAGCGCGAATGGGGCGGGCGGCCAATGGCGCACTTTGTCCACCTGAGTCCAGGGCCCTGAAAGCATCCCTGGAATCACGCTTTAGTGCATCGCGGCAGCCGTCCGCGGCAGGAGTGCGCCAGGATGGCGGATGACGCTGCCGGCGAGGCGATGGGCGGCGCCGGCCGCCTGCACCGGATCGCTGCCGGACAGCCGGGCCGCGAGATAGCCGGCATTGAAACCATCGCCGGCGGCGGTTGTGTCGACCGGCACCAGGACTTCGGGAACCGGGACGAATTCCTGGCTGGCGCCGGTGGCGACAAGGGCGCTGTTGGGACCGTTCTTGACCACGATCTCGCCGATGCCGAAGGCCTGCAGCCGGGCGACCGTGCTCTCCGGGCTCGGATCGCCCCACAGCACGGCCTCGTCGTCGAAGGCTGGCAGTGCGATATCGACGCGCTTGAGCGCCTCCATGAATACGGTGCGCGTGCGCGCCAAGTCGCCTCTCCAGCCCGCGGGACGGAAATTGCCGTCGAAGGCGACCTTGGCGCCCTGCTGGCGCGCGACTTCGAGCACGGCAAAGAACCGGCCGAGACCGTTGGCCGAATAGAGCGACAGCGTGATGCCGGTGAAATAGATGAAGCGCGCCTTGGTGAGACTATCGGCAACCCGCATCCAGTCGGGAAGTTCGAACAGTTCACCCGCCGGCGCACCGTCGCGCCAGTACGACATCGTGCGTGCCCCGGCGGGATTGCGGTCAGCGAGGGATAGCGCCGGCAGCCGGCCCGGAACGCGGAGAATGAGGTCAGACGAGATCCCCTCGGCTGCCGCAAGCGCGAGGACACTGTCGGAATAGGAATCGTCACCCACCGCCGTTGCAAAGCCGACATCAAGACCGGCTCGCGCAAGATAGATGGCGGTATTGAACGCGTCGCCGCCGCAGGACGGCGCGAATGTACCGTCCCCTCCCCGCGCCAGTTCGATCAAAACCTCACCGACGCAAATGGCGCGGGCTGTTTGCTCGCTCATGGTCCCTCTGGTGCGCGGTTTATCGGCAGCGCCTCGATACTTAGCAATATCCTTGGCAATAGAAGCCACGGATGGCTGGTAATGGGCCGACGTAACGTTATATTATAACACTAGAGCTGGCCTTTTTGCCCGGGATTTCATGACCCACCATCACCACGGCGGCGCGCCACATCCGGCGCCCGAGATCGCACCGTCGCTGCTTCGCCTCTCGGCGGCACAGCGGATTGCCGTGGCCGGCGCGCTGATCGCGCTGATCTGGGCCGCGTTCCTGTGGGCGGCGCATTGAGCGGGGGCGCGAGCGAGCCATGCCGGAACTGCGATTTCACAACGTCACCCTTGGTTATGACCGCCATCCGGCAGTGCACCATCTCGACGGCGCGGTGGAAGCCGGATCGCTCGTCGCGGTCGTTGGGCCGAACGGAGCCGGCAAGTCGACGCTGTTCAAGGGCGTCACCGGCGCGCTCAAGCCGCTCGCCGGATCGATCGAGCGCAATGGCTTCGACGCACGCGACATTGCCTACCTGCCGCAGGTGCCTGACATCGACCGGACGTTTCCCATCAATGTCTACGACATGGTGGCAATGGGGCAGTGGCGGGCGAAAGGCCTGTTCGGCGGTTTCGGCAAGACGGATCACGCCCTCATCGAGTCGGCCATCGCCACGGTCGGCCTGACCGGATTTGAGCGACGCCCGATCGGCACACTGTCCGGCGGACAGATGCAGCGCATGCTGTTCGCTCGCGTCCTGGTCCAGGATGCCCCCGTGATCGTGCTCGATGAGCCATTCACGGCAATCGACACGAAAACTTCCGGCGACCTGCTGAATCTGGTGCGGCGCTGGCACGCGGAGCGGCGCACGGTGCTGGCGGCCCTGCACGACGTTGAACTCGTCAGGACGAATTTCCCCACGACCCTACTGCTCGCCCGCGAGCCGGTGGCCTGGGGCGCCACGCAGGACGTTTTGACAGCGGAGAATCTCGATAGAGCGCGCCGCATGTGCGAAGCCTTCGACGAAGGCGCCGGAGCCTGCGCGGTGCCGGAGATGGCCTAGACGCTATGCTGTCCCAATTCCTGTTCGATCCGTTCAACGAGGCTTCGGTCCGGCACTCGTTCGCCGCCATTCTCGCGCTGGCACTCAGCGCCGGTCCGATCGGCGTATTCCTGATGCTGCGCCGCATGAGTCTCGTCGGCGATGCCATGGCGCACGCGATCCTGCCGGGTGTTGCGATAGGCTTTCTTGCCGCCGGACTGAATGTCTTTGCCATGACGCTCGGCGGTCTTGCCGCCGGCCTTCTCATTGCGCTGCTCGCGGGTCTCGTCAGCCGGACGACCAAGTTGCAGGAGGATGCATCCCTCGCCGTGTTTCTCCTCGTCTCGCTGGCCCTTGGCGTCGTGATCGTGACGGTCAACGGCATCGGCATCGACCAGCTCATGACCTTCCTGTTCGGTGAAACAGCGGCCAAGATGAGTGCCGACAAGACGCTTGTCATCGCCGGCAATGCGACCATCAGCCTGATCGTGCTGGCTCTGATTTACCGCCCGCTGGTTCTCGGCTGCGTCGATCCGGGCTTTTTGCGCTCGGTCAGCCGCGCGGATGGCGCTGCGCATATGACCTTTCTTGCACTGCTGGTGCTCAACCTCATCAACGCCTTTCACGTGCTCGGCACATTGCTCGGCGTCGGCATAATCATCATCCCGGCAGCGACTGCGCGGTTTTGGACGCGCGATGTCTCGATGATGATCGTGCTGGCGATCGCATGCGGACTCGTTTCGGGCTGGGCTGGGCTGCTGTTCGCCTTTCACGCGAATATCCCGTCCGGGCCCGCGGTGACCCTGGCTGCGGGAGTTCTTTATGCCGGCTCGGTTCTGTTCGGGCGGGTCGGCGGCGTGTTCTGGCAGATCTTTCCCGGCCGCCATCTGGAGGCCTAGGCCCGTTTCGAGGGGTTTTGTTTTGCCCCGGCACTCAATATATCTGCGGCTCCCCTGGAGTGATCGTCCCCATGTCCGAAGCAGCCAAATCCGACACGCCGCACACCGAAAAACAGCAGGACAAGATCCCGGTCACGGTGCTCACCGGCTACCTCGGCGCCGGCAAGACCACTTTGCTCAACCGTATCCTGTCGGAGCCGCACGGCAAGAAATACGCGGTGATCGTCAACGAATTCGGCGAGATCGGCATCGACAACGACCTTGTCGTCGGCGCCGACGAGGAAGTGTTCGAGATGAACAACGGCTGCATCTGCTGCACGGTGCGCGGCGATCTCGTGCGCATCCTCGACGGCCTGATGCGGCGCAAGGGCAAGTTCGACGCCATCATCGTCGAAACCACCGGCCTCGCCGATCCAGCGCCGGTCGCGCAGACCTTCTTCATCGACGAGAATGTCGGGAAGAAAACCAGGCTCGACGCCGTGGTGACCGTCGCCGACGCCAAGTGGCTCAACGATCGGCTCAAGGACGCGCCCGAGGCCAAAAACCAGATCGCGTTTGCCGACGTGATCCTCATCAACAAGACCGATCTCGTGACGCCCGAAGAACTAAGCGAGGTCGAGGCGCGCATCCGGGGCATCAACCCCTACGCCAAAGTGCACAAAACCCAGCGCGGGCAAATCGCGCTTGATGAAGTGCTGGGCCGCAATGCCTTCGATCTCGATCGCATCCTCGAGATCGAGCCGGATTTCCTCGGCGATGAGGGTCACGATCATGACCACGATCACGGGCACGACCATCATCACGATCACGACCATAAGCACGCACACTCGCACCGCGGACTGAAACACTATCACGACGAGGACATGCAATCGATTTCGCTCAGGACCGAGAAGCCGCTCGATCCCGACAAGTTTTTTCCCTGGGTGCAGAATCTGGTGCAGACGGAAGGCCCGAACATTTTGCGCTGCAAGGGCATCCTTGCGTTCAAAAACGACGATCAGCGCTTTGTCTTCCAGGGCGTTCACATGATCCTCGACGGCGATCATCAGCGGCCGTGGAACAAGGACGAGAAGCGCGAAAGCCGCGCCGTCTTCATCGGCCGCAACCTGCCGGGCAAGACGATCACCGAAGGCTTCGAGAGCTGCATCGCTTGATGGGCGGCTTTCATGTCTGACACGGCCTCCGTCGTCGATCGCACGAAACCGCTGACCGCGGGCGGCGCGATAATTGCCGCGTATTTCCTCGGCCGTACCGCCGTCTTCGCGCTTGCCGAAGAGGCGTTGCTGTTCGCCGAACCGGACGGCGAAACCCGGCGCATGGCGATACATGACGGCGTGATCCTGACGACGGCGTGCGATGGCGCGCGCATCGTCACGGGCGGCGACGACGGCAAGGTCGTTACGACGGATGCAGGCGCGAGCCGGATCCTCGCCACCGATCCGAAGCATCGCTGGATCGATCACGTCGCACTTGGCCCCGACGGGTCGATCGCGTGGTCCGCCGGCAAAACGGCGTTCGTACAGGGGAAGGAACTCCGCCAGTTCGAAGCGCCGTCGACCGTCGGCGGGCTCGCTTTCCTGCCCAAGGGATTTCGCCTTGCCATCGCGCACTACAACGGCGCCACGCTGTGGTTTCCCAATGCACCGCAGGCCGATCCGGAACGGTTTGAGTGGAAGGGCTCCCATCTCGGTGTGACGGTGAACCCGGACGGCCGCTTCCTCGTCACCACGATGCAGGAGCCGATGCTGCACGGCTGGCGGCTGGTCGATCGCCAGCATATGCGCATGTCCGGCTATTCCGCACGTGTGACGTCTGTCGGCTGGACCGTTGGCGGCCATTGGCTCGCCACGTCCGGCGCGACGCAGCTCATTCTGTGGCCGTTCCAGAGCAAGGACGGCCCGATGGGCAAGCAGCCCCGCGTTCTGGCGCCGCTCGAACACCGGGTCGAGGTAGTCGCCTGCCATCCCAAGCAGGAGATCGTCGCCGCAGGCTACAGCGACGGCACAGTGCTCCTGGTGCGCATCGAGGACGGCGCCGAGATCTTGGCCAAGAAACCGGGTGACGCACCGGTCAAGGCGCTGGCGTGGAGTGCCGATGGCCTCCACATCGCCTTCGGTACGGAAAGCGGCGAGGCCGGCATCATCGATCTCGGTTGAAATGCCGCAAGGCCGCATGGGGAACCGCACCCCTCGCCGGTGGTTATCCCGTCGTGAACGTGATCGCTAAAATCATCCTGGCCGTTCTGGTCATCGCTTCGGCGATGCGTCCGGCCGACATCGGGCAAACAAAACCCCGGGACTAAGGCCCGGGGTTTTGCGTTGGTCCGGCGATGCGCCTCAAATCACATATTGCCGCAAAGGCGGATAGCCGTTGAAGCCGACCGAGGAATAGGTCGCGGTATAGGCGCCGGCGGCCTCGATCAAAACCTTGTCGCCGATGGCGAGCGTGACCGGCAGCGGATAGGGCGTCTTCTCGTAGAGCACGTCGACGGAATCGCAGGTCGGCCCGGCAATGATGCAGGGCGCGGTTTCGTCGCGGTCGTGCGTCGTGCGGATGGGGTAGCGGATCGATTCGCCGATGGTCTCGGCAAGACCGTGGAACTTGCCGATGTCGAGATAGACCCAGCGGACCTCATCTTCGGGGTTCCGCCTGGCGATCAACACGACCTCGGCCTCGATCACGCCGGCATTGCCGACGAGGCCGCGGCCGGGCTCGACGATGGTATTCGGCAGGTTGTTGCCGAAATGCTTGCGCAGCGCCTTGAAGATCGCCTTGCCGTAGCTTTCGAGCTTGGGCGTCTTGCGGATGTATTTGGCCGGAAAGCCGCCACCGAGATTGACGATCGACAGATTGATGCCGCGCTCGGCGCAGGTCCGGAATACCGCGGCCGCGGACGCGAGCGCGCGATCCCAAGCCTCGACGTTGTGCTGCTGCGAGCCGACATGAAACGAAATGCCGTAAGGCACCAGCCCGAGCCTGTGCGCGTGTTCGAGAATGTCGGCGGCATAGGCGGGTTCGCAGCCGAATTTGCGCGACAGCGGCCATTCGGCGCCGGAGCCGTCGCAATGGATGCGGCAGATCACCCGGCTGCCGGGGGCGGCGCGCGCGATCTTTTCGACCTCGGCTTCGCAATCCACGGCGAACAGTGTCACGCCGAGCAGAAACGCTTCGGCGATCTCGCGCTCTTTCTTGATGGTGTTGCCGTAGGAGATGCGCTCCGGCTTGGCGCCGGCGGCGAGCACCTGGTGCGTCTCGTTTATCGAGGCCACATCGAAGCAGCAGCCGAGACCGGCCAAAAGCTTGAGGATTTCCGGCGCCGGGTTGGCCTTGACGGCATAGAATACCTTGGTGTCCGGCAACACTTTGGCGAAGTTCTGGTAGTTCTCGCGCACGACATCGAGGTCGAGGACGAGGCAGGGTCCGAAATCGGTACGTTGCTTGAGGAATTCGCGGATGCGTGCAGTCATGTGCACCTAACTCCCTATCCGGCCGGTGGCGTAGCCACCGAGGTGAACCTCCTGTGACGTTTGCGACCCCGCACCATTGCGGAGCCTCAATGCGTCACCGCGATTGCTGCCTTGGTCCGGATGAGGGAGATCCCGTTCCGCACTGCTGGCAAAGATGGACAAGCCTCTTCGGTGTCCCCGGCATTCACGCCGGCAGTAACCAAAAAAGCCCTTCCGTCGTTGCTTTAAGCCGCGTCGCCAGTGGAGAGCTGGCATTGCCGGTTTCGCCTCCGGCTGCCGGTCGCGGGAGCAAGGAAGTAGAGTCTCTTCCTTAGGCGGCTGTCCGGCCTCTTGTCCGGATGCCCACCGACCGACACACGGCCACAGGCACGTGCGAAATTGGGCAATCGGGAAATAAGCGATTTGGCCGAGGCGCGCAAGCTTTTTAGTTTTAACAAAACGTAAAACGCCGGCGCGGCGGTGGACAGCGAGCGTCGAGCTCGCCTCAGTCGGCCGTGAACGGCTCGACGTGATGCGCCGCGCGCACGAACTGCACCATCACGGCGATGCCGCAGAGGATAAAGAGGCCGTCGAGGATGCGGGCGCCAAGCGTGCCGAGCGCGAACAGGCTGGCGATCGCCCAACTGCCGGCAAAAGCAGCGCCGAACACTTCGGCGCCGATCAGAATCGCCGCACTGACCACGGTGAGGACGTTTCCCCAGTTGATGCGCCGGGGGCGCGAAGCGGGTTCACTCATGGCCATCACGCCGCGTCCCGAGCGGCTTTCGCCGACAGGAGGCCGGCCTCGACCAGAGCGGCGCGGATGCGGTCGATCTCGGCGCGACCGATCTTGACCAGCGGCGGCCGCACCACGGCGCGTGGCAGGCGGCCGAGAAGAACGAGCGCCTCCTTCATGCGGTTATGCATGTCCACAAAGGGGTCGGCATAGAACACGCGCGCGAGCGGGTAGATGCTGTCGTTGAGCCGCCGCGCCTCCGCGAGGTCGTTGGCCTTGACCGCGCGGAACAGGGCCGATTGCAGATCGGCGATCACGCTGCCCGAACCGGAAAGAAGGCCGTTGCAGCCGAGCACAAGGGAACTCAGGAGCCAGGCGCTGTGCGTGGAGAGCACGTTGACCGGCCGCTTGAGGCTTTGCAGTTCGCGGATGTGCATCTCGTGCTGCGACACGTTGCCGGCCCAGTCCTTGATGGCGCGGATGGTCGGCACCTCCTCGACCATTTTCAGGAGCGTATCGCGCGGGTAGCCTTGCCCGGTCGCCAGCGGATACTGGAAGGCGATGATCGGCAGGCTCGAAGCACCGGCGATGCGTTTGAAGTGCTCGATCGCCATGGCCGGCGATTGGCCGAGCGTGAACGGGGCTGGCGGGAACACGAGCAGCGCGGAAGCGCCACCCTCCTCCGCCATCCTGGCGATGCGGGCGGCCTCGAGGCTGCCATCGGCCCAGACTCCATTGACGATCGGCAGCCGGCCACCGATCTCGTCCTGCGCGATATCGAGGACGCGGCGCTGTTCGTCGAAGCTGCACGAGGCCACCTCGGTGGAATGGGCATTGATGGTGATGGCAGAGAGCCCCTCCGTCGCCGCGACATCGGAAAGGTGCTTGCGGAAGCCTTTTTCATCGATCGACAGGTCGTCCGCGAACGGCAGCAGGACGGCCGGAATGACGCCATGCGGCACATAATGGGCGTGACGGGGCATTTTCGGCTCTCCTTGCGTCTTTCCTGGTGACTTTGGCGGTGTCTTGCCGATGACATATATCACGGCAGCACCCGCCCCTGGTAAGGCCCCCCGATGACCCAAAATGCGACGTCCGGCAACCCGTTTTTCGAGGCCTGGAAGACGCCGGAGGGGGTCACCCCCTTCGACCGCATCACGCCTGAACATTTCCGGGAGGCCTTCCAGCGCGCCCTTGCCGAGCATGAGGCCGAGGTCGCGGCAATAGCCGCCAATCCGTCACCGGCGGATTTCGACAATACGATCGCCGCTCTTGAACTCAGCGGGCGGGCGCTCGATCGCGCCAACAATGCGTTTCAAATCCTTGCCGGCGCGCACACCAACGACGCGCTCCTTGAACTCGAGCGGGACGTCTCGCCGCAGATCGCGCGACACTGGCATCGGATTCATACCAATGCCGCATTGTTTCGCCGAATCGATACCGTGATGGGCGAGGCCGACACGCTTGGGCTTGATGCCGAGCAAAAGCGCGTCACCGAGCGTCACCATACGAGTTTCCGCCGTTCGGGCGCCGCGCTTGACGATGCGGCGAAGGAGCGGCTCGCCGCGATCATAGAACGGCTCGCCGTGGTCGGCACCGCGTTCAGCCAAAACGTGCTCGCCGACGAACAGGCCTTCACACTGCACATCAAGGACGAGGCCGAACTTGCCGGCCTGCCCGACTTCATGCGGGAGGTTTTGCGCAGCGAAGCCCGCGAACGGGGGGTCGACGGCTATGTGGTCACGCTGTCACGATCGAGCGTCGAACCGTTCCTCCAGTTCGCCGACCGGCGTGACCTGCGCGAAAAGGCGTTCCGCGGCTTCATCCTGCGCGGCGACAATGGCGGCGCGACCGACAACAAGGCGATCATCGCAGAGACCGTGCGGCTGCGCGCCGAGCGGGCGCAGCTCCTCGGCTATGCCGACTTCGCCCATTATCGGCTCGACGACGCCATGGCGAAGACGCCGGCCGCCGTGCGCGACCTGCTCGACACGGTGTGGCGGCCGGCGCGAAAGAGCGCGCTCGCCGACCGCGACGCCATGCAGGATTTGATCGCCGAAGAGGGCGGCAATTTCAGGCTCGCGCCGTGGGACTGGCGCTATTACGCGGAGAAGCTGCGGCACCGCACTTGCGAATTCGACGAGACCGCGATCAAACCGTATCTCGAACTCGATCGCATCATCGAAGCGGCATTTTATACCGCAGGGCGCTTGTTCGGCCTGAGCTTTGCTCCACGGACCGATGTGCCGGTTTGGCATCCCGACGTGCGGGTATGGGAAGCACGATCCGCCGACGGCAGGAAGATCGGCCTCTTTTTCGGCGATTATTTCGCGCGCGCCTCAAAGCGCAGCGGCGCCTGGATGACCCCGCTGCGCGATCAGCAAAAGCTCGGCGGCGACGTCGTGCCGCTCATCGTCAATATCTGCAATTTCAACAAGGCGGGCGACGGCGAGCCGACACTGTTGAGCTTCGACGACGCGCGCACGCTGTTCCACGAATTCGGCCACGCCTTGCATGGCCTCTTGTCCGCCGTCACCTATCCGACGATTGCCGGCACCAACGTCGCCACCGATTTCGTCGAGCTGCCGTCGCAGCTTTACGAGCATTGGCTGCAGCAGCCCGAAATCCTGCGGCGCTTTGCGCTGCATTACCGGACCGGCGAGCCGATGCCGGAGGATCTGCTGGCCCGCCTGATCGCCGCACGCAATTTCAACATGGGCTTTACGACGCTGGAATACATTTCCTGCGCCACCGTCGATATGGATTTCCATGCGATGCCGTCACTGGGCGATATCGATCCGGCGGCCTTCGAGAACCAGTCGCTGACGCGCATCGGCATGCCGGACGAGATCGTCATGCGGCACCGGCCGCCGCACTTCGGGCATGTCTTCTCCGGCGGCGGCTATGCCGCCGGCTACTACAGCTATATGTGGTCGGAAGTGCTCGACGCCGACGCGTTCGCGGCTTTCGAAGAGACCGGCGACATTTTCGACCCGCAAACGGCGAAGCGGCTGCATGACGCGATCTACGCGGCCGGCGGCTCGCAGGAGCCGGCCGAAGCGTACAAGGCGTTCCGCGGCCGGCTGCCGAGCGCGGACGCGCTGTTGCAAAAACGCGGCTTCGCTACGTCGACAGCGGCGAGTTGACCATCATGGACCTGCACAGCGCCGGCCACCGCCGCGGCGTCGTTTGCGCGCCTCACTCCGCCGCCGTCGAAGCCGGCCGCCAGATCCTTGCCGAAGGCGGCAATGCGGTCGAGGCGATGCTGGCGATGGCGGCATCCATCGCCGCCGTCTATCCGCACATGAACCATATCGGCGGCGACGGTTTCTGGATCATCCGCGAGCCGAATGGCCGGGTGCGCGCCGTCATGGCGCCGGGTCCGGCAGGTTCGCTGGCGAAGCCCGAGCTTTATCGCGAATACGAGGCAATCCCGGTCCGCGGCCCGCTTGCGGCGCTGACCGTGCCGGGCGCAATCGGCGGCTGGATGCTGGCGCGCGAGGCGGCGAAGGCAAACGGCGGAAAACTGCCGCTCGATGTCCTGTTCGCTCCGGCCATCGCATCGGCCCGCGGCGGCTATTCGGTGACCCGCAGCCAGGAGCGGCTGACGCGGGAAAACTTTGAAAGTCTAAAAGACGTGCCGGGCTTCGCCGGCCAGTTCCTCGCCGGCGGCAAAACGCCGGCGGTCGGCACCGTCCTCAAGCAGGAAGCCCTCGCAGCGACGCTCGCGCATCTGGCGCAGGCCGGGCTGGACGATTTTTATCGCGGCGACGTCGGCCGCGAGATCGCCGCAGACCTGGAACGCATCGGCAGTCCCGTCACCCGTCACGATCTGGAGCGCTATCACGCAAGCCTCGACGAGCCGCTGCGCGTCACACTGCCGTCCGGCACCGTTTACAACACCGGCGCACCGACGCAGGGCGCGGTATCGCTGATGATCGTTGCATTGTTCGCCCGTCTCGGTGTCACCGAAGCAGAGGGCTTCGACCACATCCACTGCCTCGTCGAGGCGACCAAGCGCGCACTGCGGATGCGCGACCGCACGATCACCGATCCGAATTATCTCGCGCATGGGCTCGATCGCGTTCTCGAGGACCGCTTCCTCGCCGGCGAGGCCATGAAGATCGATCGCAAGAAGGCGGCGCGCTGGCCGCTCGCATCCGGCGCGGGCGATACGGTCTGGATGGGGGCGGCTGACACGTCGGGCCTCGTCGTGTCCTACATCCAGTCGCTGTATTGGGAGTTCGGCTCGGGCTGCGTGCTGCCGCGGACCGGCGTGCTGATGCAAAATCGCGGCGCGAGCTTTTCGCTCGAAGCGGGCGCGCTCAATTACCTCGCGCCCGGGCGGCTGCCGTTCCACACGCTCAATCCCGCGCTTGCCGTCCTCAAGGACGGCCGCATCATGGCCTATGGCTGCATGGGCGGCGACGGCCAGCCGCAAACGCAAGGCGCCTTGTTCACCCGTCACGTCGATTTCCGCGAGCCGCTCTTTGATGCGCTGGACCGGCCGCGCTGGGTGCTGGGGCGGACGTGGGGTGCGGCGCGCACCGCGCTGCGCATGGAAGCGCGCTTCGACGGCAACCTGATCGACCGGCTCGCATCGGCCGGACACGATGTCGAGGTTTTGCCGGACGCCTATACCGATGTCATGGGGCATGCCGGAGCCGCCGTGCTGCATCCCGACGGCACCTGCGAAGGCGCCCATGATCCGCGCGCCGATGGCGGTGCCGCAGGGGCGTGATTGTGGCAACCGTTTAATGATCGCCGAGGAATTACAAAAACGGTGGGGACACGATGAAGCCTGCAAAATGGAATACGCCGCTGATAGCGGTAGCTGGCGCACTGCTGGGCGCTAGTGCGGCTTCATATCAAGTCGCCGGAGGGTGGGTGAGTTCACCGGAAGCCGTTCTTCCGCATGCGGGCTATATCGTTATCGTCGCCGCGGTGTTTGGCGTGATCGCCGCAGTTGCTTCCGCATTATTCAATCGATCGGCGGGATAAATTCAACCTGCGAGTTCAACCTATTTCTCTCGGCTTGACGGTGCTCGCGGCGGCCACCTACGGTGCCGACGTTGATGTGATTTCGCGGTGGTAGTACCGAATGGCTCGCGTAAATGCCAGCGGAGATGTGCGGATCGCCGTCGATATCGGCGGCACGTTTACCGACATCGTTCTCATGAAGCCCGACGGCGCGCTGTCCGAGAGTAAAATCTCCACCACGCCGGACGAACCGAGCCGCGCCGTTGTTGCCGGCATTATCGATCTCCTGCAGGAGCACGCCGTGCCGCCGGCGCAGGTCGCGGAGGTTCTGCACGGCACGACGGTCGGATCCAATACGATCTTGCAGCGGCGCGGCGCCAAGACCGGCCTGATCACGACGCGCGGTTTTCGCGACGTGCTCGAAATCGGGCGCATCCGCATGCCCGAGATGTTCGACCTGACCTGGACCAAGCCCGCGCCCCTGGTCCCGCGCCGTTACCGCACCGAGGTCGATGAGCGCATCGCAGCCGACGGCGGCATCATTTGCCCGCTGGACGAGGCGAGCCTCATAGCGGCAGCCGAGCAGCTTCAGTCCGAGGGCATCGAAGCCGTCGCGCTCTGCTTCATCAACAGCTACCGGAATTCCGCCCATGAGCGGCAGGCGGAAGCTCTTCTCAAGAGACGCTTTCCGGGCTTGCCGGTGTCCGCATCCTACGCCGTTCTGCCAGAAATGAAGGAATACGAGCGCACCAGCACCACAGTGGTGAACGCTTATCTTCTGGCAGCAATGCGCGGCTATCTTGACCGGCTCGAGTCCGGGCTGCGCGGCATCGGCGTGACGGCGCCCATACTCGTCATGACGTCGAATGGCGGCATGCTGTCGGCCCGGGCGGCGGCCGAGAAACCGGTCATGGTTGTCGCATCCGGACCCGCCGGCGGTGTCGTCGGCGGCGTGCGGCTCGGCGAGACGCTCAAAGAGCCGAATGTCATCATTTTCGATATGGGCGGCACGACCGCCAAGGCCGTCATTGTCGAGAATGGACGGCCAAGCATGACGTCGGAATATGAATTCCGCGACGGCATGTCGACGTCGAGCCGGTTCATCAAGGCCGGAGGATATTTGCTCAAGGTCCCCGCCATCGATCTCGCCGAAGTCGGCGCCGGCGGCGGCTCGCTGGCCTCGGTCGACAGCGGCGGCCTCCTGAAAGTCGGCCCGGAATCGGCCGGCGCCGATCCGGGCCCGGCGTGCTACGGACTCGGCAATTCAAATCCGACGGTGACCGACGCCAATCTGGTGCTGGGCTTCATCAACCCCACCGCATTGTCCGGCGGACGGCTGCCTATCGAGCGGAAGTTAAGCGAACAGGCGATCCGTGAACACGTCGCGGAGCCGCTTCACATTTCACTGGACGATGCCGCGCATGGCATACGAGCCGTTGCCAACGTGGCCATGGCGCGCGCGATCCGCGCCGTCAGCGTCGAGCGCGGTCTCGACCCGCGGGATTTCGCCATCGTCGCAATCGGCGGCAATGGCGGAATTCACGCAATCGACGTCGCCCGGCAACTTGGTATCACGCGGATCATCGTTCCCGTGCTGTCAGGCGTCTTCAGCGCCGTCGGCATGCTGGCAGGCGATGTCGCCCATTCGAGCTTGCAGACGGTGTTGCGTCCATTGGACGAAATGAACGCCGCGGCGCTGCGCGCCGTGATGAGTGAGCTCGCCGCGCATCTGACAGAAGTTCTGACTGCCGACGGCTATCCGGCCGAGCGTATCGCGCTCGATTGGGAAGCGGATCTTCGGCACGAGGGCCAGGCAAGTGAAATCACGGTTCCGTTCGCGGATGCCGGCGATATCACCACCGCGTTGCGGGACGATTTTCTCGCTGAGTATTTCAAGACCTACGGTTACCGCGACGAGACGGCAATCGAGCTTGTGAAGGTTAGGCTGACCGCACGCGGTTTGCGGGACCGGCGGCTCGCCTTCGGCGATATCCGCGTCGAAGAACGGCCGGCAGCGCAAAGCACCGGCCAGCGGCCGATATCGTTCGACCGCGGCAAACCGCCAGTCATGGTCCCCGTCATGCCCCGCTCCAGTCTTTCCCGCCTTCCAGTCGCGGGGCCGCTCGTGGTCGAGGAGTTCGACACCACGATTGTCGTTCCGGGCAACGCCACCGCACACCGTGACGAAATCGGCAATGTGATTGTCGATCTGGGAGATGCCGCGTGAATGTCGATCCCATTACTTTCGCTGTCATCAAAAGCGGCCTCGACTCGATCGCCGACGACATGGCCTATACCGTCGTGCGCATCGCGCGGTCGGAAATTGTCAAGGACGTGATGGATTTCTCCGCGGCTTTGTGCGCGGCCGACGGACAAATGGTGGCGCAGGCCAAGACTATCGCCCAGCACCTCGGTGCTATCCCCGAGGCGATGGAGGCGATGCTTGAGAAATTCGGCGACGATCTGCATGACGGCGATGTCGTCATCATGAACGATCCCTATCACGGCGGCATGCACCTGCCCGACATATTCATGTTCGTGCCGATCTTTCATGACGGACAGCGGCGGGCCTTCGCTGTCGTGATTTGCCATCACACCGACGTTGGCGGGCGCGTTCCGGGATCGAACGCATCGGATTCGACGGAAATCTATCAGGAGGGTTTGCGGATTCCGCCGCTGAAGCTTTACAGCCGCGGCGAATTGAACACGACGCTCGAATCGCTGATCAAGATCAATGTCCGCGTTCCCGATCGCGTCTGGGGCGATCTCTCCGCGCAGTTCGCCGCGGCCCAAGTCGGCAAGAGAGGGCTCAACCGGCTGTTCGCGCGCTACGGCACCGAGACCATCGAATCCTACATGCAGGAACTGCTCGATTATGCCGAACGGCGCACGCGCGACGAGATCAGGAAATGGCCGGCCGGGACGTACCGCTTCACCGATCATGTCGATAGCGATGGCTTTTCGGACACGCCAATTCCCATCGTGGTGGCAATTACCGTGCGAGAGAACGGAACGCTGTTCGTCGATTATTCGGGCACCTCGCCGCAAGTGAAGGGCGCGCTCAATTCGACGCTCAGCTTCAGTCATTCGCTGACCTATCTGAGCGTGCGCTGCGTACTCCCCCGCGACATCCCCAACAATGTAGGCCTGTTCCGCTGCATCGAGGTCAAGACGCCGGAAGCCTCGATTCTCAATCCGCAAATGCCGGCGGCCTGCGCGGCGCGCGCGCTCACCGGCTATCGGGTGTTCGACACCATGCTTGGTGCGCTCGCGCAGATCGTGCCCGACCGGGTTCCGGCGGCGGGCGAAGGCGGCAACAGCGTCATCTGCATCAGCGGCCTGCGGCCAAACCGCAAGCCCTTTATCATCGTCGACATGATATGCGGCGCGTGGGGCGGACGGCCCGACAAGGACGGCGTGGAAGCGATCACGAACGCGTCCCAGAATCTGTCGAATATGCCGGTGGAGGTTCTCGAAGCCGAGCACCCTGTTCGCGTGGAAGATTATGCCTTCGTTCCGGACAGCTGCGGCGCCGGCCGGTGGCGCGGCGGTCTCGGCATCAGACGCAGTTACCGCATTCTTGCCGCCGAGGCCCTGTTGCAATTGCGTTCCGATCGCGTCGCGTTTCGTCCCTATGGACTCGCCGGCGGCGAACCGGGCGGCGCGTCGCGCAATTCCATCGAGATAGCCGGCGAGGAGCGGCCGATCCCCGCCAAAGTGACGATGTCCGTACAGCACGGAGCGCTAATCACCCACGAGCAGGCCGGCGCCGGCGGCTTCGGCGATCCGCTTGAACGCCCGGCGCAACTCGTCCTCGACGACCTGAAGGACGGCAAAATCAGCGCGGGTTACGCAAAAAATCGTCACGGCGTCGTGCTGACCAGCGACGGCGCAGTCGACGAGCAAGCGAGCGCCGAATTGAGGCAACGCCGGAAAGAAACGTCGCGGACAGCCTGACGATCAATGCTTCTTTTTCGCCGCCGCGCGCGCGTCGGCGATCACTTGTTTGAAGACCTTCATCTCCAAAACGCCGGGCACCCGGAACGTGCCGACAATAAAGCCCGGGGTGCCCTCAAAACCGAAGGCCTCAGCCTGCGCCTTATTGCGAACCAGGAGATCATCGATCGATTTTTGATGCTCTTGCAGATCCGCCGTTGCCTTCGCGACGTCGACGCCGGCCTTCGTGAGCAGATCGCTGACGATCGCCGCAGTGAGTTTGGTTTCGGCTCCGATCAACGCGTCGTGGGCTTCGGCATATTTGTTCTGGTATTTCGCCGCCAGGGCGAGCCTGGCAGCGTCGGCCGAAACTTCACCGAAGATCGGCCAATCCTTCAGGACGATTCTGATATTGCCGTCTTCCCGCACGAGCTGCGCCAGCTCGGGCGCAAGCTTTTTGCAGTACGGACACTGATAGTCGAAGAACTCGACAATCGTCAGGTCGCCCTTCGGGTTTCCGAGAGACGGAATCTCGGGATCGCGCAGCACGTTGTCCCTGCTGAGAACATTGTTGTCCTTGCCGGGATTGCCGTTTTGCTGCTCCGCGAAAGCTGCGGTAGATAGCAAGACGAGAGCGGCGGCAATTGCGCAAAAATACGCGATCGAAGCGCGCCATTTCTGTTCAGTCATTTTGTTTGTGGCCGTTCTGTATGTATTCAACACGCCCTACACAGGCTCCATCGGCTGCATGCCGAGGCGATCCATCAATTCGCGGTCGCGGTCGCGGCCGGGATTGGGCGTGGTGAGAAGTTTCGGTCCATAGAAGATCGAGTTGGCGCCGGCGAGAAAGCACAGAGCCTGCGTCTCCTCGCTCATGTCTTCGCGGCCGGCCGAGAGCCGCACCACCGAACGCGGCATCGTGATCCGCGCGACCGCAATCGTGCGCACGAATTCGATTCCGTCGAGCGCACCTTCCGCCGCGAGCGGCGTGCCGGCGACCTTGACCAGCATGTTGATCGGCACCGATTCCGGATGTACGGGCAGGCTTGCGAGTGTCGCAATCATGCCGACGCGGTCGGCGCGGGTCTCACCCATGCCGACGATGCCGCCGCAGCAGACATGAATGCCGGCCTCACGCACATGATCGAGCGTTTCCAGGCGATCCTGGTAGGTGCGTGTGGTGATGACCTCACCGTAAAATTCCGGGGACGTGTCGAGGTTGTGATTGTAATAGTCGAGACCTGACTCTTTGAGCCGCTGCGCCTGGCCGCCGGTGAGCATGCCGAGCGTCGCGCAAGTCTCCAGTCCCAGCGCCTTGACGCCCTCAACCATCGCACAAACCTGGTCGAGGTCGCGGTCTTTGGGCGAGCGCCAGGCCGCGCCCATGCAGAACCGGCTCGCGCCGGAATCCTTCGCCGCGCGGGCTTCGGCGAGCACCGCGTCGAGCGCCATCAGCTTCTCCGCATGCACGCCGGTGTCGTATTTGGCGCTTTGCGGGCAATAGGCGCAGTCTTCCGGGCAACCGCCGGTCTTGATCGAAAGCAGCGTCGAAATCTGCACTTCGGCTGGATCGAAATTCTCGCGATGAACGCTCTGGGCGCGGAACATGAGCTCCGGGAACGGCAGATCGAACAGCGCCCGCACGTCCTCCCGCGTCCAGTCGTGACGGGGCAGGCTCGTGGATGCCAAGTGCGAAGGGGTATCGGCGGCGAGAGACATGGGCTCAGTTTAACGCGTAGGGCCGCCGACGGAAAGGCGTCGCAACCACAGCTTCGACCAAGCTATGCATTATCTGAGGCTTGAGAACACGACGACCGCCGCCAGGAACAGGAGGACGAATACTGACGGAAAGCCGAGCGCGAGCGCCAATGCAACTCTCGGAGCCCGCCGGTACCAGGCCAGAATCACGGCCGGCAGGCCGGTCGCAAGGAACAGCACCGATACGATGACACCGGCTGCGTAATCGAAGCCGATCGTCGCGTGGTCGGAGCCGGAATTGTAAGCACCCACCGCGATGGCGCCTGCCGCGGCAGCATCGAGAGCCCCGATGACGATCGTTGCGATCCGGATATTCATCGGGAAGCCCTCTCGCCCGTTTTGCCCGCGCATGTTAGCAGAGGTCCCATGGCCGACACATCGCCCGACACCCCGCCCGACCGCCTCTCGAACGATCCGCGCAGTCCGTATTTCGACGCCAAGGTGCTCGAACGCGATGTCGGCATACGCTTCAAGGGCGTCGAGAAGACCAATGTCGCGGAATACTGCATCAGCGAGGGCTGGATTCGCGTCGAGGCCGGCAAGACCAAGGATCGCTACGGCAATCCACTGACGATAAAACTCACCGGCCCGGTCGAGGCTTACTTCAAGGACGAGAATAAAGAAGGCTAGGCCTTGCCTGCGTTGTCATCGCCGGAATTGTCCCGGCGATCCCGATGATTGTGGGCCGGGCCCCGGGGATCGCGATGGCCGGCACAAGGCCTGCCATGATGATAACGCGTAATTCAGTGCAGCGTTTCATTCCCCTCGACCACGCGAAGCTCGATCTGCCCGATCAGCGCCGCCCGATTGGCTTCGGCAGCGGCCAACTCGTTCGCGGCCTCTTTCGCGGTACTGCTGTTCGAGCCATAGACGACAATCCCGCCCAGCAGGGCAGCCATGGCCGCCGTCAGCGCGGTCACCGTTAAATCGAACCGGATCGCACCGAACAGGATCGCGATAAAAAGGATGCCGCTCAGAACGAGTGCGATCCGCGCGGCCAGGATGAACTTGCGGCAGCTGGCAAGAGTGGCTTCGAGCTCTTCGATATGAGTCTCGAGGCGCACAATTTGGTCGTGCGGATCGCCGTTATCCATAACTCATCGTGCTAGCATGTTTGAATTACGGACGCCGATCATGCCGGAGCGCTCCAATGCATAAAGCCTTTGCCGTTATCGCCGTCGCAGCCGGTCTCGCCGCCTGCGGCATGATCAGCACACTGGTGGATGGTTTCAAGATAGCGAGTGCCGTCGAAAGCGATCTCGAACTCGCGACCGGCTTGAAACCGCAAGTCGGCTTCAACTGGAGCAACGGCCGGCTTGTGACCGTGACGGTGACCTTTCCGCAGCTCTACGACGCCAAGCCGCTGCGCGACGTCGCCGACACCGTACGCGCTGCGGTCGCAAAAGAGTTCAGGCAAAGGCCCGAAAACATCGTGTTGGGCTTTTCGACAGGCAGGGGTGAGCCGCTGAGGACGGCGCAATCGGCCCAGGCGAACTAGCCGGGCGTCCGTCGCGCCGCCTGCTTCCCGCAACTGGCGCCGTTATTCCGCCGCCACCCTGTTCACAGGAACAGCTGATTCGACTTTCGCCGCGCAAAATTTGAACTCGGGGATCTTGCCGAACGGATCGAGCTTCGGGTTGGTCAAAAGGTTCGCCGCCGCCTCGACGAATGCGAAGGGGATGAACACAACGCCGTCGGGAATGGCGTCGTCCTGGCGGGAGTACAATTCGACGGTGCCGCGGCGGGTCGTGACGCGCACCGGGTCGCCCGGCCTGATACCGAGCTTTTGGATGGTGCCGCGCGATACCGAAGCAACAGCGGTCGGTTCGAGCGCATCGAGCACGGTGGAGCGGCGGGTCATCGCGCCGGTATGCCAGTGTTCAAGCTCCCGCCCGGTGGTGAGGATGAAGGGATAGTCCTCGTCAGGAACCTCGGCCGGCGGCTGAAGCTTCGTGGCGACAAGCTTGGCGAAGCCGCCGGGGCGCGGGAACCCCTTGTCGAACACGACGTCGCGGCCCGGCTGATCGGGCGCGTCGGTCGGATAGGTAACCGAGTCCTCGCGCTCGACGCGCTCCCAGGAAATATTGGCGAGCGCCGGCATCATCGAGGCCATCTCGGTGAAGACCTCGCTGACATGTTTGTAGGTCCAGCCGCAGCCCATGCGATTGGCGATTTCCTGGATGATCCAGAGATCGTGACGCGTATCGCCCGGCAGCGGCAGCGCCTGGCGGCCCATCTGCACCTGCCGGTTGGTGTTGGTGACGGTGCCGTCCTTCTCGGGCCAGCCGGAGGCCGGCAACACGACATCGGCATAGACCGCGGTCTCGGTGAGAAAGAGATCCTGCACAACCAGATGCTCAAGATGCGCCAGTGCCTGCCGCGCATGATTGAGATCCGGATCGGACATCGCGGGATTCTCGCCCTCGATATACATGCCTTTGATCTCGTCGTGGTGGACCGCGTCCATGATCTCGACCACGGTCTTGCCCTTCTTCGGATCGAGCTTGACGCCCCAGGCCTTCTCATATTCCGCGCGAATGTCCGGATTTTCCACTGACCTGTAATCGGGGAAGAACATCGGGATCAGGCCCGCGTCGGACGCACCCTGCACATTGTTCTGGCCGCGCAGCGGATGCAGGCCCGTTCCCGGGCGGCCGATCTGGCCGGTGATCAGCGACAGCGCGATCAGGCAGCGCGCATTGTCGGTACCGTGAGTGTGCTGCGACACGCCCATGCCCCAGAAAATGATGGCGCTTTCGGCGCGCGCATAGGTGCGCGCTACCTCGCGCAGCGTGTCGGCAGAAATGCCGCAGATTGGCGCCATTTCCTCGGGCGTGAACTCCTTGACGCCTTCTTTCCACGCCTCAAAGCCTTCGACATAGGTCTGGATATATTGCTGATCGTAAAGCTTCTCGGTGACGATGACGTTGAGCATGGCGTTGAGCATCGCCACGTCGGCGCCGTTCTTGAACTGCATCATCCGCCACGCATGGCGCTTGAGCGCCTGCCCGCGGGGATCCATCACGACGAGCTTGGCGCCGCGCTTGGCCGCCTGCTTGAAAAAGGTCGCCGCGACGGGATGGTTTTCCGTCGGATTGGCGCCGATGACGATGATGAAGTCGGAATTCTTGCACTCGTTGAAGGTCGCGGTCACCGCGGCCGAGCCGACGCCTTCGAGCAACGCCGCCACCGAAGAGGCGTGGCAGAGCCGCGTGCAGTGATCGACATTGTTGGTGCCGAAGCCCGTTCGCACCAGCTTCTGGAACAGATAGGCTTCTTCATTCGAGCCTTTGGCGGAACCAAAGCCAGCGAGCGCCTGCGGCCCGTCGCGGTCGCGGATTTTCTTCAGGCCGCCAGCGGCGCGGTCGAGCGCCTCTTCCCAGGTCGCTTCGCGGAAATGCGTCCACGGCTGCGACGGATCAATATATTCGTGCGGCACCTTGGGTACGCCGTCCTTGCGGATCATCGGCTTCAAGAGGCGCTGCGGATTGTGCACGTAGTCGAAGCCGAAGCGGCCCTTGACGCACAGCCGGCTCTGATTGGCCGGGCCGTCCTTGCCGGTGACGGCGACGATCTTGTCGTCCTTGATCTCATAGGTGAGTTGGCAGCCGACGCCGCAATAGGGGCAGACGCTGTCGACGGTGCGGTCGGGCTTGCCTTTATAGACGTTGTTCTCGTCCACCATCGTCGCCGGCATCAGCGCGCCGGTCGGACAGGCCTGCACGCATTCGCCGCAGGCGACGCAGGTCGAAGCGCCCATCGGATCGTCGAAGTCGAACACGATTTTTTCGAGATGGCCGCGGCCGGCCATGCCGATGACGTCGTTGACCTGCACTTCGCGGCAGGCGCGGACGCAAAGATTGCACTGGATGCAGGCGTCGAGATTGACCGCCATGGCGATGTGGCTGCGGTCGGGCGCCGGCACCTCATCCATCTCACGCTTCGGAAAACGGCCGGGCCCGACTTTCAGGCGCGTCACCGTCTTCCACAGCTCGGAGTCGGGGTCGTGAGCCACATTCATCGCCGGCTGGTCGGTGAGAAGAAGTTCAGCGACCATCTTTCGCGCAGTCTTGGCGCGGTCGGTCTGGGTCTTGACCTTCATGCCGGGCGAAGGATTGCGGACGCAGCTTGCGGCGAGCACGCGCTCACCCTCGATTTCGACCATGCAGACGCGGCAATTTCCGTCGGCGCGATAACCGGGCTTTGGCGAGTAACACAGATGCGGCAGCTTGATGCCGAGGCGGCGCGCGGCGCGGAAGATGGATTCGCCGTCGCGGATGTCGATCTCGCGGTCGTCGATCGTAAAAATATTGGGCCTTTGGTCTTTTGCGTCGCTCATCGCGCCAATCTCTCGATCATCCGAATCGTGCCGTTGAATCGTGCCGTTACCAATGTCCCAGCGGCTTTTTCAGTTCGTCCGGAAAGTACTTTAGCACACATAACAAAGGGTTCGGCGCAGCCTGCCCGAGGCCGCAAATCGAGGCATCCCGCATCAGGGCGGACAATTCCTCGAGAAGGGCCGGGTCCCACGGTCCCTGTGCCATCAGCTTCGCCGCCTTCTCGGTGCCGACGCGGCACGGCGTGCACTGGCCGCAGCTCTCGTCCTCAAAGAATTTTATGAGGTTGAGCGC
The DNA here is from genome assembly GCA_963808205.1 of uncultured Alphaproteobacteria bacterium. GTDB lineage: Bacteria > Pseudomonadota > Alphaproteobacteria > Rhizobiales > Xanthobacteraceae > BOG-931. Next base: position 191,761 of record CAWEER010000002.1, on the reverse strand, counting down.
CACCGCCTTCATATCGTCCTTGTCGGACAGGATCACAACCGCATGCGACCCGACGAAGCAGCCGTATTTTTCCAGTGTGCCGAAGTCGAGCGGCAGGTCCGCCATGGATGCCGGCAGGATACCGCCTGACGCACCGCCCGGCAGATAGCCCTTGAAAGTGTGGCCGTCCGCCATGCCGCCGCAAAATTCGTCGATCAATTCGCGCGCGGTGACGCCGGCGGGAGCGAGTTTCACGCCGGGATTTTTGACGCGGCCGGAGACGGAGAAGCTACGAAAGCCCTTGCGCTCGTGACGGCCTTGCGAGGTCACCCATTCCGCGCCTTTCTCGACGATGTCGCGGATCCAAAACAATGTCTCGACATTCTGTTCGAGCGTCGGGCGGCCGAACAGTCCGACTTGCGCGACATAAGGTGGACGGTGTCGCGGCAGGCCGCGCTTGCCTTCGATCGATTCGATCATCGCGGATTCTTCGCCGCAGATATAAGCACCGGCGCCGCGGCGCAGCTGGATCCTGGTGTGGTTTGAAAGACCCGCTTCCTCAACTTTGGCAATCTCGTCGAGGAGAAGAAGGATCACCTCGGGATATTCGTCGCGGACATAGAGATAAGTGTCCGCGGCTTCGACGATCCAGGCCGCGATCAGCATGCCTTCGATGAAACGGTGCGGATCGCGCTCGATATAATAACGGTCCTTGAAAGTCCCCGGTTCGCCTTCATCGCAGTTGACGGCGAACATGCGCGGCGCCGGTTCGGCGCGAACCAGCGACCATTTACGGCCGGTCGGAAAGCCGGCGCCGCCCAGCCCGCGCAGACCGGCATCGCTGACGACCTTGATGACGTCGTCGCGCGTGCGCTTGCCGCCGATGCAGGATTTCAGCAATTCGTAGCCGCCGCTCTTCACATAAGTTTCGAAAGGCGTCGGCGTGGGAAAAACGTGCGCATGGGGAGGCTTTGCCGCTGCCGCGGCGACTTTCGCCATATCGGCCCGCATCACCTGCACATGGCCCACGGCGCAGACGGGCGCGCGGTCGCACGCACCCATGCAGGGGGCGTGAACCACCCGTACGCCGGGCCCGAGCTTTTTCGGCAACGCCGCCAGCAGATGCTCGGAGCCGGCCAGCGCACAGGATAAGGAATCGCAGACACGCACGGTGACCGGCGGTGGCGGCGTCTCGCCCTCCTTCACCACGTCGAAATGCGCGTAGAAGGTCGCAACTTCATAGACTTCAGTGAGTGCGAGCTTCATCTCCTGCGCCAGCGCCGCAAGATGAGCAGCCGACAGATGCCCATAATGGTCTTGAATCAGATGCAGATGCTCGATGAGCAGATCGCGGCGGCGCGGCCGGTCGGTGAGCAACGCCAGCACCTCGGCATGCGCTTGCGGATCGACCTGGCGGCCCTTCGGGGTCCGGCGCGGGCGATTGCGGGTCCGTCCAACTGGCGCGGACGGCTGTTCAGTCACGCTCATTAGAACCTCTCAAAGACACAAAATCGGTAGTTCGGCGCGCGCGCAAGGCCACATTGCGCCGCAAGTCGATAGAAATTATCTATCAGAATTATTGACATCATTTGCATTTTTCTATTGAAATTCAACTGTCAGGATACCGCAGACGGTAAAGGCGGTCCAAATTGCTCGACAAACTCGAATATCTACTGGCTTTGGCTCGCGAGCAGCATTTCGGACGGGCCGCCGACACCTGCGGGGTGACTCAGCCCACTTTGTCGGCGGGCCTCAAACAACTCGAAGAATCGCTGGGCGTCCTTCTGGTCAATCGCGGCTCCCGATTCCAGGGCTTTACGCTTGAGGGCGAGCGGGTGCTGATCTGGGCGCGCCGCATCGTCGGCGACGCCCGCTCGATGCGTCAGGAAGTGAATTCATTGCGCCACGGGCTCACTGGGTGCCTGCGCATCGCCGCGATCCCGACCGCTCTTGCCACTGTCGCATCACTGACCACGCCGTATAGCGCCAAGCATCGGGATGTCGAATTCACCGTGCTGTCACGCACCTCGGCGCAGATCATGAAGCTTCTGGAAAATCTCGAGATCGACGCCGGGATCACTTATCTCGACAACGAGCCGCTCGGCCGCGTCAATACGGTGCCGCTCTACAAGGAAAGCTACTGCCTCCTCACCGCAGCCGACGCGCCGCTCGGCGACCGCAAAGAGGTGACTTGGGCGGAACTGTCGCAAGTACAGCTTTGCCTGCTGACGCCGGACATGCAAACACGCCGGATCATCGACGGGCTTCTCAAACGCGCCACCGGCGAATCGCGTCCGACCCTGGAATTGGACTCGATGATTTTACTGTTCGCTCACGTGCGCACCGGCCGCTGGGCAAGCGTGTTGCCAACCAAGATCGCGGAAACGCTCGGCCATAATGACGTGATCCGGGCGATCCCCATCGTCGAGCCCGACGCGGTTCACACCATCGGCCTGGTGGTCCCGGCCCGCGAGCCGACGACTCCGCTCAATGTTGCGCTTGTCGCCGAGGCGCGACGCATCGCCGCAACGTCCGGCGCTTAAGGCGTTTCACGGACACTGCCGCCCACCAGCGAAGGTCCGGTTGTTTTCTCTTTAATGCCGACGCTGCACGTTGTGCCGAGGAAATCCCTTATGAATCCCGGCCGTTGAGAATGACTTCGGGCAGCGAGGGTCTTTTATTGCTCTCGCAGCGTGGGCAGCGGCCACATTTCCATAGAGAAATTCTATTGATCGATAAAAATACGTTTATTGATTCAACAAAAGCCCATCCGCACTGTGAGGTGATCAGACTCTGGAGCGATCGGTCTTGGGGGCACCAAGTGCGCTTGTCCGCAGTCTGCAGACAAAAAAAGAGCGAACACCCGAGGAGGACCGCGCGATGAGTTTTCTCGATCGTACTAATACGATTGCCAAACCCGGCTACAGCCGGTGGATGGTGCCGCCTGCCGCCTTGTGCGTGCATTTGTGCATCGGTCAGGCCTACGCCTTCAGTGTCTTCAATTTGCCGATGACGAAACTCATCGGCATTACGCAATCGGCGCCGGATGACTGGAATCTTCCGGAGCTCGGCTGGATCTTCTCCATCGCGATTTTCTTTCTCGGCGTTTCCTCGGCCGTGTTCGGACGATGGGTCGAGGAAGGCGGGCCGCGCAAGGCGATGTTCACGGCCGCCTTGTGCTGGGCCGGCGGCTTCCTGGTCTCGGCTTTCGGCGTCTACATCCACAATCTCTGGGTCGTCTATCTCGGCTACGGCGTGCTCGGCGGCATCGCGCTTGGCATCGGCTACATCTCGCCGGTTTCGACCCTGATCAAATGGTTCCCGGATCGTCCCGGCATGGCGACCGGCATGGCGATCATGGGTTTTGGCGGCGGCGCCTTCATCGCCTCGCCACTGTCGGTCTGGCTGATGGGCAAGTTCTCGACCGCCAGCCATGTCGGCGTCGCCGAGACGTTCATCGTGCTCGGCCTCGTCTATTTCGTGTTCATGATGGTCGGCTCGGTCATCGTGCGCGTCCCGCAGGAAAACTGGAAGCCGGAGGGCTACACCGCACCACTGCAATCGCAACGGCTGATCACCAGGAACGACGTCTTCGTCTATGACGCATTGAAGACGCCGCAGTTCTGGCTGATCTGGTGGGTGCTGTGCCTCAACGTGACCGCCGGCATCGGCGTGCTCGGCCAGGCCTCGGCCATGAGCCAGGAAATGTTCCCGGGTCACATCACGCCGATCGCGGCCGCGGGCTTCGTCGGACTGATGAGCCTGTTCAACATGGGCGGCCGCTTCTTCTGGGCCTCCACGTCGGACTATATCGGGCGCAAGAACACCTACTTCGTGTTCATGGTGCTCGGCTTCCTGCTGTATTGCACGGTGCCTTATACCGGCTCGATCGGCAGCGTTGTCGGGTTCGTCTGCTGCTTCCTCGTGATCATCAGCATGTACGGCGGCGGCTTCGCTACCGTGCCGGCCTATCTCAGGGACATGTTCGGTACGCGCTATGTCGGCGCCATCCACGGGCTGTTGCTCACGGCATGGTCGATGGCCGGCATCTTCGGTCCCGTGCTCGTGAACTACATCCGCGAGTACAACGTCACTCACGGCGTACCAAAGGCGCAGGCCTACAACACGACCATGTACATCATGGCCGGGCTGCTCGTGATCGGGTTTGTCTGCAATCTCCTGGTCAAAGCGGTCGACAAGAAATTCCACATGCAACCCGATCGCAACACGGCGGCGGACGCAGCGGCGGTTGCCGCGGCGGCCAATCCGGCCGGCGCATAAGGAACACCAGCCATGGCAAACGCAAATCAGGAAACCGGCACGACGGCGCTGCAGCTCGTTTTGGCTTGGGGTTTTGTCGGCATCCCGCTCACGCTTGGCGTGTTGCAGACACTCGTCAATGCGATGAAGCTGTTCCAATAAAAACAGCATCGCGGGCGCCGCCTCCTTCCAGCCCCTTGGGAGGAGGCGGCGTTTTTTTGTCTGTTCACCTGAGTCCTTGCGCGTCGTAGCGCGAGCCCTGTGACCCTATTTCACGGGTATCTCATGTGTATTGTGCGGTAGTAATATATTACCGCCTGCTGCTATTCCCTGCGATACATTGTCAATCGGCACATAGATATCTTCTATCGATCCCGGACCTGTGGTTGAGTGCTGGTACGGGCCGTCGATCAATGATCTGCGGCCCATAAAAAAATGCGAATGGGGGATCTAAGGAGGATCGCGCAATGAGTTTTCTTGACCGCAGTCACTCGATTGCCAAGCCCGGCTACAGCCGGTGGATGGTGCCGCCCGCGGCACTCTGCATCCATCTGTGTATCGGCCAGGCCTATGCTTTCAGCGTGTTCAATCTGCCGATGACCAAGCTTCTCGGCGTCACCCAGTCAGCGCCGGATGACTGGAACTTGCCCGAGCTGGGCTGGATCTTTTCAATCGCCATCTTCGTTCTGGGCTTCTCCGCTGCAATCTTCGGCCGCTGGGTCGAAGAAGGCGGCCCACGCAAGGCGATGTTCACGTCCGCGGTGTGCTGGGCTTTGGGCTTCCTGATCTCGGCGGCCGGCGTTTACGTCCACAATATCTGGATGGTCTACTTCGGTTACGGGTTCGTTGGCGGCATCGGTCTCGGGCTCGGCTACATCTCGCCGGTTTCGACTCTGATCAAATGGTTCCCTGATCGTCCGGGCATGGCGACCGGGATGGCCATCATGGGCTTCGGCGGAGCCGCCTTCATCGCCTCACCGCTTTCGGTCTGGCTGATGAGCAAATTCTCGACACCAACGCATGTCGGCGTCGCTGAGACGTTCCTGGTACTTGGCGCGGTCTACTTCGTGTTCATGATCGTCGGTGCGTTCATCGTGCGTCTGCCGCCGTCCGGCTGGGCGCCGGAAGGCTACGTGGCGCCGACACAATCGTCGGGGCTCATCACCAGGAGCGACGTTTACGTCTATGACGCGCTGAAGACGCCGCAGTTCTGGTGCATTTGGGTCGTGCTCTGCATCAACGTGACCGCCGGCATCGGCGTTCTCGGCCAGGCCTCCGCGATGAGCCAGGAAATGTTCCCGGGCAAAATCACGGCGATCGCCGCCGCGGGCTTCGTCGGCCTGATGAGCCTGTTCAACATGGGCGGCCGCTTCTTCTGGGCGTCCACGTCGGACTATATCGGGCGCAAGAACACCTACTTCGTGTTCATGGTGCTGGGCCTTATCTTGTACTGCACCGTGCCCTATACGGGCTCGATCGGCAGCGTCGTGGGCTTCGTGCTCTGCTTCCTGGTGATCATCAGCATGTATGGCGGCGGCTTCGCCACGGTGCCGGCCTATCTGAGAGATATGTTCGGCACGCGCTATGTCGGCGCCATCCACGGCATGCTGATTACCGCATGGTCGATGGCCGGCATCTTCGGTCCCGTGCTGGTGAACTATATCCGCCAGTACAACGTCGACCACGGCGTGCCGAAGGCGCAGGCCTACAACACCACGATGTACATCATGGCCGGTCTCTTCATCGTCGGCTTCATCGCCAATGCGATGATCAAGGCGGTGAACGATCGCTACCACATGAAGGCCGACCAGGAAGCCAATCGCGGTCAGATGGGCGCGGGCACGGCGGCCAAACCGGCCAGAGCGTAAGGAGGAATCAATGGCAAACGAACAAACTGGAACTTCTGCGTTCCAACTCGTGCTCGCCTGGGGTTTCGTCGGCATCCCTCTAGCGTTGGGCGTCTATCAGACCCTGCTGAATGCGATGAAGCTGTTTCAGTAAGAAGCATCCGATCAAAAATGCCAACGGCGCGGCCTAAAAGGCCGCGCCGTTTTTCTTTGCCGAATGTCGCAGTAACGAAACTCGTCGGCTGTCGAAATACGCGCCGTCCGGTTAAAGACCGAAGCGCTTTCGCGCTACCCGGCAGGCGTCATCTCCGGGCAAACAAGCCCTGCATACGTCAGGACGGATGTCGTAGATCGCGCAGGTTGTCGAGACACCGACGTCGCCCAAAAGGGCGGAACAACGATCACCGCTGCATTGCATCCGCCCCCGCGCGTCATCGACGTAAGCCTCTGGGATGCGGGCGATATCGGCGTCGCTTTCCAGCGCAAACCGTGGCCACTCTTGCGAATATGAGCAGCACGCACCGCAGGCTCGACACGCAGCAGCCGTAAGTTCGGCGGGCTGCGTCGTCGGCAAACCGGTCACCTGACCTTCAGATTAACCGCGGATTCCTTGCCCCGATTGCTCTCGATCTCGTACTCGACGGCCTGTCCCTCATTGAGCGTGCTAAGGCCCGCCCGCTCGACCGCGGAAATGTGGACGAATACGTCTTTACCGCCGCCGCCGCCCGTCGGCTGAATGAACCCATAACCCTTCGTCGGATTGAACCACTTCACAGTGCCGGAAGCCATTTCAGTCTCCAATGTTGACGGTGCACCATAGGGGTTGTGGCCGCTCACAACAAGACACGCGGGCCGGCCTGCTTTGGAGTGGGTGTCGGCGGGCCAATGAAAAAACCTGTGGTGACCGCCAATCAGGCCTTAAAAATGCGCCGTTTTGCAGTTCCGGACGCAGTGCGGCACAACATGCGGCATCGCGTCCGGGACCATTTCAAACTCGGTATCTGCGGAGAATCCGGGTGAGCGGCGCACTAACGCTGCACCGCGATACACCCGGGGCGCGACTTCGTTACGCCACCTTTTCCTTCAGGTGCGGGAACATCGCGTGTAGCGATTCCTGATCCATCTCGGTCTTGAACTTGTGGCGGTCCTTCAGCCCATTCGCTTTTTGCGCAGCCGGATGGGCATTGATCTCATCGAGCAGGCGCTTGAGGTTTTTGTACTTGTCCCAGGCGCCCTCGCCGATCACGTTCGGCAGCATGCGGATCCAGCCCCAGACGTTCATGTCGACGATCGTATAGGTGTCGCCCAGCATGTATTTCTGCTTGCCGAGCCGCGCATCGAGAATGCCGGCGTGACGATGCGCCTCGAAGGCGTAGCGGTTGATGGCGTAGGGCAGCTTTTCCGGCGCGTAATTGCGGAAATGCACCGACTGACCGAAATACGGGCCAACGCCGGACGACACGAAGAACATCCACGACAACAGTTCGCCGCGCGCCTTGTCGGTCTTCGCCGGCAGGAATTTTCCCGTCTTCTCGGCGAGATAGAGGAGGATAGCGCTGGAGTTGAACACCGTGACGTCGCCGTCGACGATGGCCGGCAACTTCGCGTTCGGATTGATCGCCAGGAATTCCGGCTTGTGCTGCTCACCCTTGCGGGTATCGACGGGGATCGCCTCGTAGGGCATTCCCGTTTCTTCCAGAAATAACGCCACCTTGGTCGGGTTGGGCGCGCCGCTGTAATAAAACTTCAACATTTCAAGACCTCTCGTTGTCCGTAAGTCCCGGGCAGAGACTTCTCCATCCCGGACTACTCAGATGGGTTCCAAAAAAGCGCCGTCAACGCCGGCGGCGCCGCAAAACGAAGAAACTAGAACAGACCGATAATCTTGCCGTCGGAGCCGATATCGATGGAATTGGCGGAGGGTACCCGTGGCAAGCCCGGCATGGTCATGATCTCCCCGCAGATGGCGACCACGAATTCGGCGCCGGCCGACAGCCGCACTTCACGCACATTGATGACGTGATCGGTTGGCGCACCCTTGGCGTCGGGATTGGTGGAGAAGCTGTATTGGGTCTTGGCGACGCAGATCGGGAACTTGCCGTAGCCCATCGCTTCGTAATTGGCGAGCTGATCGCACACCGACTTGTCGGCAGAGATATCCTTCGCCCGGTAGATTTCCCTGGCGATGGTGCGGATCTTCTCGAGGAGCGGCATATCGTCGGGATAGAGAAACTTGAGCTTGCTCTTGCCGCTATCGCAAACCTTGACGACGGCCTTGGCGACGTCGGCCGCGCCCTCGCCGCCCATCGCCCAGTGGTCGGCCATCAGCGCTTCGACGCCGAGCGCCCTGCACTTTTCCTCGACCAGCTTGATCTCTGCCGGCGTATCCGCGGAGAAACGGTTGATCGAAATCACCGGCACGATGCCGAATTTCTGCATGTTCTCGACATGGCGCTGAAGATTGCTCATGCCGGCCTCAAGCGCCTTGAGGTTCTCAGCCTTGAGATCCTCTTTTTTGACGCCGCCGTGCATCTTGAGCGCGCGGATGGTCGCGACCAGCACCGCACAGCTCGGTTCGATGCCGGCCTTGCGGCACTTGATGTCGAGGAATTTCTCGCCGCCGAGATCGGAGCCGAAGCCGGCCTCGGTGACCACGTAATCGGCGAGCTTCAGCGCCGTCGTCGTCGCCAGCACTGAATTGCAGCCATGCGCGATATTGGCGAACGGTCCGCCGTGGATGAATGCCGGCGTGCCTTCGAGCGTCTGCACCAGGTTCGGCGCCAGCGCCTCCTTGAGCAGCACGGTCATGGCGCCACTGGCCATGAGATCGCTGGCGCGTACCGGCTTTCTATCGCGGGTATAGGCGACGACGATATTGCCCAGCCGCTTCTTCAGATCGTCAAGGTCGCGCGCCAGGCAGAAGATCGCCATGACTTCCGACGCGACCGTGATGTCGAAGCCGTCCTCGCGCGGGAACCCGTTGGCGACGCCGCCGAGCGAACCGACGATCATGCGCAGCGCGCGATCGTTCATGTCGAGGACACGGCGCCAGGCGACACGGCGCTCGTCGATGCCAAGCCCGTTGCCCCAATAGATGTGGTTGTCGAGCAGCGCGGCGAGCAAATTATTGGCCGAGGTAATGGCGTGGAAATCGCCGGTGAAGTGGAGGTTGATGTCCTCCATCGGGATCACCTGGGCGTAGCCGCCGCCGGCGGCGCCGCCCTTCATGCCGAACGACGGGCCAAGCGACGGCTCGCGCAGGCACAGCATGGCCTTCTTGCCGATGTAGTTGAGCGCGTCGGTCAGGCCGACCGTCGTCGTCGTCTTGCCCTCACCCGCCGGTGTCGGCGTGATGGCGGAAACGAGAACGAGCTTACCGTTGGGCTTCGACTGCAACGACTTGATGTAATCCATCGACACCTTGGCCTTGTAGTGGCCATACGGTTCAAGGTTTTCCGGCGCGATGCCGAGCTTTTCCCTGGCGACGTCGAGGATCGGCCGCTTCTTGGCGGCCTGCGAGATTTCAATGTCGGATTTCGGTGACTGATGCTGCGAGGCGGGCATGGTGGGATCCGTTGAGCGTTGGAGTGAAGTGGGAAATTTTCCGGTCATTTAGGCCGTCATGCCCGGCGTCGTGCCGGACATGACGAGAACAGGTCAACTGAAACGAGCCTTGACGGCGAGGTTGACGGACTTCGCCCATTCGCCGGCTTCGACCTTCTTGCCGTCGGCGGGCTGAACGCGAGAAACCTTGAAGCGTCCGTCGGCGCAGACCACGGTGAAGCCGTCCGCTTCGACCGCGACAATCTCGCCAATCTTGCCGGCGATCCCCTTCGGGTCCTTGGCCGGCAGCGGCTTGGCATCAAAGATCTTCAATTGCTTGCCGTCGAGCGTGCACCAGGCGCCGGGCGCGGGACTACAGCCGCGAATGAGCCGGTCGATCTGCTCCCAGGGCTTGCCCCAGTCGATCCTGGCATTGTCGGCCCCGCAGCGGCCCTCATAGGTGGCCAGCGCCTCGTCCTGCTTGATGCGCGGCGCCTTGCCGGCCTTCACGAGGTCGACCGATTCCATCATGGCGTCGACGCCCATCGGGAACAGCCGATCGAAATAGACCGTGCCGAGCGTGTCGTTCGGCCCGATCGGCGTTTTTTTCTGCAGCAGCACGCCGCCGGTATCGAGGCCGTTGTCCGGCCAGAAGATCGACAGGCCGGTCTCTTTTTCGCCCTTGATGATCGGCCAGTTGATGGCGCTGGCGCCGCGATAAGCCGGCAATAGCGACGGGTGATACTGGATCGAGCCGTAGGTGGGGATGTTGAGAAATTCCTCAGGCACGAACAAAGTCACGAACGCCATCACCTGAAGGTCGGGTTTCAGCGCTCTGAACTCTTCCGCGACTTCCGGCTTCTTGTAGGAATTGGGCTGATAGACCGGAAGCTTCGCGGCAAGTGCCGCTTCCTTCAGCGGATCGGCCTTGGCGCCCAGCTTCTCCGGCGCGACATAGACCGCGACGACGTTCTCGCCGCGCTTGATCAGCGCTTCGAGCACCGCCTTGCCGAACGCCTGCTGGCCATGAACCACAATACGCATTGTAAAAACCTCTCCCCTGCTCTGCCGTCATCGCCGGGCTTTTCCCGGCGATCCCGACTTCAAGGCGCTCCCTCAATAATCGAGTTGGCCGAGACGAGCCCGGCCATGACGAACGACTAGGCCGCCTCCGCTTTGGCCGGCTTCTCCGGCGGCGTGATTGCGCCAGAGGTCTTGATCTCGGCGAGTTCCTTGTCGGAATAGCCGAGCACCTTGCGCAGGATTTCGTCGGTGTGCTCGCCAAGAAGCGGCGAGCGCCGCACATCCGCAGGCGAGTCCGACAATTTGATCGGATTGCCAACCGTCAGATACTTGCCACGCCCCGGGTGATCGACCTCGACGACGGTGCCGGTCGAGCGCAGCGACGGCTCCTCGGCAATCTCCTTGAGCGACAGGATGGGACCTACCGGGATGTCGTGCTTGTTGCAGATGTCCATGACCTCGAACTTGGTCCTGGTCATGGTCCACTGCTCGACCGTGGCGAAGATGTGCTTGAGCCGCGGCAGCCGCGCCGGCGGGGTGGCGTAATCCGGATCCGTCTTCCATGCCGGCTGGCCGATGAGATCGCAGATCGCGGCCCACACCGGCGCCTGGGTGATGAAGTAGATGTAGGCGTCGGGGTCAGTCTCCCAGCCTTTGCACTTGACGATCCAGCCCGGCTGGCCGCCACCGGAATCGTTGCCGGCGCGCGGCGTCGCGACGCCGAACGGGACGCCCTCGCCATATTGGCTGTATTCGGTGAGCGGCCCGTGCATGAGGCGCTGCTGGTCGCGCAATTTCACGCGCGCCAGGTTGAGCACGCTGTCCTGCATGGCGCACAGCACCTTCTGACCGCGGCCGGTGTGGACGCGCTGATACAGGGCACTGACGATGCCGAGCGCGAGATGCAATCCCGTGCCGGAATCGCCAATCTGCGCGCCGGTCACGAGCGGCGGCCCCTCGCGGAAGCCGGTTGTCGAAGCGGCGCCGCCGGCGCACTGCGCCACGTTCTCGTACACCTTGCAATCTTCGTATGGGCCCGGGCCAAATCCCTTCACCGAGGCGACGATCATGCGCGGGTTGAGCTTGTGGATATGCTCCCAGGTCAGCCCCATGCGGTCGAGCGCGCCGGGCGCGAAGTTCTCGACCAGCACGTCGCATTGCTTCACCAGGCGATCGAGGATTTCCTTGCCCTTGGCGTGCTTGCTGTCGATGGTGATCGAGCGCTTCGAGCCATTGAGCATGGTGAAATAGAGGCTGTCCTGCCCCTTCACGTCGCGCAACTGGACGCGCGTGATGTCGCCGACGCCGGGCCGTTCCACCTTGATCACGTCGGCGCCCATATAAGCGAGAAGCTGTGTGCAGGTCGGCCCCGATTGCACGTGGGTGAAGTCGAGAATTTTTACGCCCTCAAGCGCGTTGCCCGCGCGTCCCCAGGGCTTTGACGACGGTCGCGGCAAACCGTTGCCGGACATTGCCTTGGCTTTTGCCGCCGGCTTCTTTGTCTTGAGCTTGACGACTTTGGCGGACTTCTTCGCCGCCGCCTTCTTTGTGGCAGCCTTGGATTTCGCTTTGGCTGCTTTCTTGCGCTTTGCCATCGTCTTTCTCCCTATTCCGCTCATGCCCGCGACAGCGGGCATCCGGTTTCAATCGAACAAATCTTGCGCCTGGTCCCCGCTTGCATGGGTACGGACGGCATTCACTTCTTCTTCGTGAGCACGCTTTGCGGGTTAAGATTGCCGATACGGCCGCTCTCGCTGCCGGCTGCCGGATCGAGTACCGCGTTGATCAATGTCGGCTTGCCGGAATCCATCGCCGCGTTGACAGCGCGTTTGAGTTCGTCGGGCGACGTCGCATTGACGCCGACGCCGCCGAAAGCCTCGATCATCTTGTCGTAGCGCGATCCCTTGACGAAGACAGTGGTCGCGGGATCGCTGCCCGCTTTGTTGATGTCGGTGCCGCGGTAAATGCCGTCGTTGTTGAAGACCACGATGCAGACCGGCAGCTGGTAGCGGCAGATTGTCTCCACCTCCATGCCGGAGAAGCCGAAGGCGCTGTCGCCCTCGATCGCCAGCACCGGCTTGCCGGTTTCGATCGCCGCGGCAACGGCATAGCCCATGCCGATGCCCATGATGCCCCAGGTGCCGACGTCGAGGCGCTTGCGCGGCTGATACATGTCGATGATGCCGCGTGCGAGATCGAGCGTATTGGCGCCTTCATTGACAAGAATGGCGTCCGGCCGCTCCTTGATGACGGTGCGCAGCACGCCGAGCGCGCCGTGGTAATCCATCGGCACGTTGTTGTTCATGAGGCGCGGCGCCATCTTGGCGACGTTCTCCTCGCGTTTCTTGCTGACGGCGGAGACCCAATCCGCCGGCGGCGCCGGCCAGTTTCCGGCCATGCCCTGCAGCAGCGCCGACACGCACGAGCCGATGTCGCCGACCACCGGGGCTACGATCTCGACATTCGAGTCCATTTCCTTCGGCTCGATGTCGATCTGGATGAATTTTTTTGGCGCGTCGCCCCAAGTCTTGCCCTTGCCGTGCGACAACAGCCAGTTGAGGCGCGCGCCGATCAGCATCACGACGTCGCTGTCTTTCAGCACCGTCGAACGTGCCGCGCCCGCGCATTGCGGATGCGTATCGGGCAGAAGGCCCTTGCCCATGCTCATCGGCAGGAATGGCACGCCGCTTTTTTCGACAAGACTACGGATCGCATCGTCCGCCTGCGCATAGGCGGCGCCCTTGCCGAGGATGATCAGCGGGCGCTTCGCGCTCTTGAGCACGTCGAGCGCGCGCTTGACGGCGCTTGGCGCGGGAATCTGCGCCGGCGCCGCGTCGATCACCTTCACCAGCGATTTCTTGCCGGCTTCCGCATCCATCACCTGGCCGAACAATTTTGCCGGCAAGTCGAGATAGACGCCGCCTGGGCGGCCGGAAACGGCGGCGCGGATCGCCCGCGCGAGCCCGATGCCGATATCCTGTGCATGCAGCACGCGAAACGCGGCCTTGCAGAGCGGCTTGGCGATGGCGAGTTGGTCCATCTCCTCGTAGTCGCCCTGCTGCAAGTCGACGATCTCGCGCTCCGAAGAGCCCGACATCAGGATCATCGGGAAGCAATTGGTCGTGGCGTGCGCCAGCGCTGTCAGCCCGTTAAGGAAACCGGGCGCGGAAACCGTAAGGCAGACGCCGGGCGACTTCGTCAGGAAGCCTGCGATCGACGCCGCATAGCCAGCGTTCTGCTCGTGGCGGAATGACAGCACGCGAATGCCCGCGGCCTGGGCCATGCGGCCGAAGTCCGTGATCGGGATACCGGGCACGCCATAGATCGTGGTGAGCCCGTTGAGCTTGAGCGCGTCGATGACGAGATGGAAGCCGTCCGTGAGTTCGCGTTCCGCTTCGGCCGGATTTGCGATTTTCACTGCTGCGTCCGCCATGAAATTCTCCCTAGACATTCAATCCAGATAGTCGGCGTATTTTTCAACATGCTCGGCAAGCCCGAGCGCGTGATCGCGCACCAGCTTTTCGGCGCGCAGCGTATCGCGCGCCTCCAGCGCTTCGATGATGTGCATGTGATCGCGGATCGAGCGGTCGGCGCGGTCTTTCTCGCCGATCGTCTTTCTTCGGATCATCCGCATATGCGTGAACAGGTTCTCGGCGAGCTGGGCGAGCACGCTGTTGCGGGAAAGCCGGATCAGCGTCTGATGGAATTCGATATTGGCATCGGAATATTCATCGAGATGCGCGCGGATCTGCCCGTTCTCGAACGCGGCAAAGACCCGGCGCAGCGAGGCGATCTCGTCGTCGCCGGCGTTTTCCGTGATCAGCCGCGCCGCCATGCTTTCGAGCGCGGCCCAGGCGGTGATCAGTTCGATCACTTCGTGTTTTGTCTTGCGCACCACATAGATGCCGCGCCGCGGCACCGAGCGGACAAAACCCTCGCGCTCGAGCTGCGCCATCGCCTCACGCACCGGCGTGCGGCTGATGCCAAAATCCTGCGCCAGCGAGCGTTCGTCGAGACGGATATCGGCGCGGCTGCCGTAAACATCCATGCCGACGATCACTGATTTGAGCGCCGCATAAGCCTGGTTTTTGAAGCTGAAAGAGGCGCCGATCGGCTCAAGCCGCGGCCGCTCAATGACGGGCGCGTCGCGTTCGGACAACCGATCAACACCAGATGACATGAAGAACGCTCGCGACGCTTCCCAAACCCCAGCTGGCGCGGTCTTGAGGCCGCAGTCCGAGCATCCTCATAGCGCACTGTAATACATTATGCCAGAGCCGAAATGACGCATTTTATGGGATTTTTGGGAGGACCGCGCGGCTGGCGCCGACCGGCGCCAGCACGCCCCGCTTCCGCGTCCTCAATATGATCGCGCTGAAATAGGGCGATCAGCTCTGCTTCATCTGCCGCGCCCGCATCGGCTTGAGCACGAACAGCGCCAGCGCCACCACGGCAATGTTCATCAGCGCGGTAACGGCGAACACCATGTGCCAAGACCCGGTCGAGGTTTTGATCATGTTGGCAACCGGCACCAGGAAGGCCGACGCTCCCTTGGCTGTGTACAGCAGACTCAAATTCACCGTGGCGAATTTTGCTCCGAACGTGTCGGTGCAGGTCGACGGGAACAGGCTGAAGATTTCGCCCCAGGTCAAAAAGATCAATGCGGCGAACAGCACGAAAGCCCACGGTGCCGTGCCGAGGCTTCCGAGCAGCCAGTAGGAAACGCCGCCAAGACCGAAGGCAACCGCCATGGTGTTTTCGCGGCCAATATGGTCCGAAACCCATCCGAATAGCGGACGCGCCCCGCCGTTGCAGATATTGTCGATGATCAGCGCCACGCTCAGCGTCGAAGCGCCGAACAGCAACGCGGTGTTGCCGACGTTGAAATCCTTGGCGATGGGCGCGATCTGCGCTGTCGCCATAAGACCGCTCGCCGACACCATGATGAACATGATGTAGAGAAGCCAGAAGACCGGCGTGCTCAGCGCTTGCGCCGGAGTGTAGTCGCGCACGGACTGTGCAACCTTGGGCGCCGGTGCGTGGGCGACCTCACCGGGATCCGGTGCCCGCAGCAGCCAAGCCAGAATGAAGACCACGCCACCCTGGACCAGTCCGAACCAGAAAAAAGCTGCTTCGTAGCCACTCGAATCAATCACCGCGCGGATGGGAATGACGGACAGCGCCGATCCAGCGCCATATCCCGCCGCGGTCAGGCCGACGGCGAGACCGCGCCGGTCCGGGAACCATTTCACGGCCTGGCCGACGCAAGTCGCATAGACGGCACCCCCTCCGATGCCGCCAACGACCGCGCCCAGATAAAGCGTTTCGAGCGATTGGGCGTATGAATTGATGACCCAGCCCAAGGCAACCATGATGCCGCCGAACGCGATCATGAGTTTAGGTCCGCGGCGCGGGCCAAGACTATCGACGATCCAGCCTTCGATCGGCGTCAGCCATGTCTCAAGCGCAATAAAAATTGCGAAGGCGAACTGGATCGAAGCAATCGACCAGCCGTGCGCCTTGGCGATTGGATTAACGAAGAGCGTCCAGCCATATTGAAGATTCGCGATCATCACCATGCAGACGATGGCAATGACGAGATAACTCCAGCGCGACTTGGTAGCCGCAGATTCGATGGATGTTGTCGATGCTACCGACATGAGC
This sequence comes from uncultured Alphaproteobacteria bacterium, assembly GCA_963808205.1. Taxonomy (GTDB): domain Bacteria; phylum Pseudomonadota; class Alphaproteobacteria; order Rhizobiales; family Xanthobacteraceae; genus BOG-931. The sequence goes on along the minus strand of CAWEER010000002.1, from coordinate 175,445 downwards.
GTCCGTCCCCTCGATTATTATTTATTCCAGCCCTGAATTGTTAGATTATCTGTCTCAAATGCACGAGTTTGTCATGGAATATTTTCGTCGCGTGGCTAATCGCCGCAATTCCGAATAAACAAGGATAATCCGCACTGTGCAGTGCAACAAAATTTGGTTGAACAAATAGGACCGTGGCGCGTTCGCTTGTGGGGGAGTTCCCTTGGTTCCTTCCCAGGAGCGACACCATGACTGGACGGATTTGGCTCCTGCCGCTCGCATCCCTCTTGTTGTTTGCTGCCACGACCGCCGGCAGCGCTCAAAGCGTGGGTCCGGACGAGGCTATCGGTCCAAAAGGTTCCACGGCCCAGCCGCTCGCGCTCACCGCGGCACAAAAGAGTGCGATATATAATGTTGTCGAACGCCAGCGGCCGCACATTTCCGGGATCACGATACCTCTTGCGGTCGGCGCCCCGGTGTCGCGCGCGGACGAACTTTCAGAACTGCCAGATCCGGCCGCCACGATTGCCGGCCAGCCTGACGCAGCGACTCTCAAATATGACATGGTTGAGGGCGATATCGTCGTCGTCGATCCGGTCAGCATGCGCGTTGTCGATATTATCCGTGGCAATACCCGGCCATAAGCCACGCCACCCAACCGGCGCATATCAATCGCGGTGGTAGGCCCGCCGATAGCCAAACCGGTAAAGATGTCCCCAAAATCCGCGGCCCAGATCGCCTACTCCGCCGCCGCCAAGATGGCGGCGCCACCCGCTCCTGCCCCGCAGCCGCCGGAGGCGGCGTTCACGATCACCGCGAGCCAGCCCGGCCGGCCGCCGCGAACGCTCAAATATGGCGACACCTTCGTCGTGCTCGACAGCCGCGGCGATATCGGCGCGACGTCGGGAGAGTTGGCCGGCCTGTTTCACAAAGACACGCGCCACCTGTCGCGCCTCGAATTGCAGGTCAACGGCGCGGCGCCTCTCCTCCTTGGGTCGAACCTGCGCGACGACAATTCGGCGTTCTTTGTTGATCTGACCAATCCGGATGTGATGGATGGCTCGCGCATCGTCCTGGAGAAGGATCGTGTCCATATCCTGCGCACCATCTTCCTGTGGCACGACATCGCCTATCAGCGGCTCGGCGTGCGCAATTACGGCGATCGCCCTGTCCACCTGCGTCTGGCGATCCTGTTTGAGAACGATTTTGCCGATCTGTTCGAGGTCCGTGGCGCACGCCGCGCGCACCGCGGCACCATGACGGCAGAGCTTCAAGGCAATGACCGCGCGGTCCTGCTCTATAAAGGCCTCGATGCGAGGACACGAACGACGACGCTGACTTTCGATCCGCCGCCGGACAATCTCAACGTCAACTCCGCAGTTTACGATCTGCATCTCGCCGCCGGCGAGGCGCGGCCGATTTTTCTTGCCGTGAGCAGCGATGAGACAAGCGCACGTCCGCTGCCGTTCCTGCGCGGGCTGATCGCGGCGCGCCGCGAAATGCGCGAGGCGACCCGGGGACAGACATCGGTCGTAACCTCGAACGATCGTTTCAACGAAGTTTTGTGCCGTTCCGCCGCCGATCTCCAGATGCTGATGACGGATACGCCGCAGGGCCGTTACCCCTATGCCGGTATTCCCTGGTATTCGACGACGTTCGGCCGCGACGGACTGATCACTGCGCTGCAGATGCTGTGGTGGTCGCCCGACGTGGCGCGCGGCGTGCTGCGGCGGCTCGCATTCTACCAAGCCAAGACGGCCGATCCGCTGGCCGACGCCGAGCCTGGAAAAATCCTGCATGAGATGCGCGGCGGCGAAATGGCGGCGCTGCGCGAAGTCCCGTTCGGTCTTTATTACGGCAGCGTCGATTCGACGCCGCTTTTCGTGCTGCTCGCCGGTCTCTATGCGGAGCGCACCGGCGACATTGAAACCATCGTCGAGCTTTGGCCGCATATCGAGGCCGCGCTCGGATGGATCGATGGACCAGGCGATCCGGACGGCGACGGTTTTGTCGAATACATGCGCGCGAGCGAACAGGGCCTCGCCAATCAGGGCTGGAAGGATTCGCACGACGCCATCTTCCATGCCGACGGACGACTGGCGGAAGGCCGGATCGCGCTGGTCGAGGTGCAAGGCTATGTCTATGCCGCGAAGTGGATGGCGGCACGCTGCGCAAAACGCATCGGGCTCGGCGACCTCGCGCGCAAACTCGCCGCCGAAGCCGAAAGTCTCGCCGACCGCTTTGAGTCGGCGTTCTGGTGTCCCGAGATCGAGACCTATGCGCTGGCGCTCGACGGCGCCAAGCAGCCGTGCCAGGTGCGCACCTCGAATGCCGGGCAGGTTCTTTTCACCGGCATTGCCGCGCCGCACCGCGCCGCGCATGTCGTAAGGGGCTTGCTGCGGCCGAACTTCTTTTCCGGCTGGGGCATTCGCACCGTGGCAACCGGCGAGGCGCGCTTTAATCCGATGTCCTATCACAACGGCTCGGTGTGGCCGCACGACAATGCCCTGATCGCACTCGGCTTCGCCCGCTACGACCAGAAGCGTGCGATCGAGATTTTATTTGAGGGCCTGTTCAACGCCGCCACATACATGGACCACCGCCGGCTGCCGGAATTATTTTGCGGCTTCCAGCACAAGCACGGCCACGGCCCGACGCTCTATCCGGTCGCCTGCTCGCCGCAGGCCTGGGCGAGCGTCACGCCGTTCACATTGCTCGAAGCCTCGCTGGGTCTGGAGTTCGACCCGTTCAAAGGCGAGATCCGGCTGCGCAATCCGCGCCTGCCCGAATTTCTCGACGAGGTGATGCTGCGCGACTTGCGGCTGTCGACGTCGAGCGTGGATCTGCGCGTGCGCCGTCACGGCGATACCGTGTCGCTCGATACGCCACGGATCAGCGGCGATATCCGGGTTTCCATCGTCTTTTCGTCCTGATCCCGCCCGATCTTTCACGATTTTTGCCGCTGCGGGGTTCCCGACTGCCGGCGCATGGAACCCGGGGCCGCCGCGTCGGCTTAGTGGATTGATCGAGTTCCATCGGCGTCGGGTTCTATCCACGCCGGGTTCCATCCGCGTCAAAATTCCGGAGTGAAGATGCACGGCAAAAAACTGACAATGCGTGGCGGCATGACGGGAGCCGCGGTCCTTGCGGCAGCGCTCGGCCTCACCGTCGCAATCGCCTTCCCGGAAAACGTCCAGGCGCCCGGGTCACCGACCGGCCATCCAGGCACGCAGGCGGACGTGCCACCGTCAGTGACCGTTCTCGCCAAGCACGAAGTCGAAGGCACTCTCGGACGCGAAGTATTGAGCGCCGCCAACGAGAATATGGGCCGGATCGTCGATGTTCTGGTTGATCGCGGCGGCCAGGTGCGCGCTGCCATCATTGATTTCGGCGGCTTCCTTGGTGTCGGCAGCCGCAAGATCGCGGTCGACTGGAGCGCACTGCATTTTCCACCGCCGGCGCAGACCGACGCGCGGATCACGCTCGATCTCACGCGCGACCAGGTAAAGACTGCGCCGGAATATCAGGACGGCAAGCCCGTCGTCGTCCTCGGTGCGCTCGGCAAGCTCGAACAATTGCCCTTCGAGTAGCAAACCGCTGGAGACAAAATCCTGCCGGTAAATCCGCAACGCGCCTCACGCGACAGGCCACAGCCGCACGATGCGATCGGAGCCGCGGCCGGGCCGGCTGTTGTGGCTGGAGAACCGCGCGACGCCGAGCCGGCGCTGCAGCCGTCACGCAAAAGCCTGCGCGGACTGGACTGGTTCATCTTCTTCGTCGCCGACGTGCAGACCGGGTTTGGGCCGTTCGTATCCGTCTATCTCACCACGCAACGATGGACGCAGGTCGATATCGGGCTTGTCCTGTCGGCGGCGGGTTTCGTTTCGCTGATCGGCCAGATGCCGGGCGGCGCGCTGGTCGACGCCGCGAAATCGGAGCGCTTCGTTGCCGGCGCCGCGATCGCCGCGATCTGCATCAGCGCCTTGAGCTATGCGGTGTGGCCGATATTTCCGATGGTGCTGGCGGGATCGGTATTGCACGCGCTGGCAAGTTGCGTGCTCGGCCCCGCAATGGCCGCCATCGCGCTCGGCCTCGTCGGCCCCGCCGCTATCGGCGAACGGCTTGGACGCAACGCGCGCTTTGCGTCGGTCGGTAATGGGCTGGCCGCCGCGGCGATGGGGGCATGCGGCTATCTCCTGTCGTCCCGCGCTGTATTCATCGTCACCGTGCTGCTCCTGGTGCCCGCCCTTTTTGCGCTGCGCTCGATTTCCGGCAAGGAGATCGATCCCGAGCGTGCCCACGGCTCCCGGCCGCGGCATCCGCGCATCACGCCGCCGATAAGACCCGGCGCGCTGATGCAAAACCGGGCGCTCTTGACCTTCGCCGGATGCCTCCTCCTGTTTCACCTCGCCAATGCGGCGATGCTGCCGCTGGTCGGCAGCGTCGTCACCATGCGCTCAGGCCAATGGGCGACCGTGATCATCGCCGCCTGCATCGTCGTGCCGCAACTTGTCGTCGCGGCATCGTCGCCGTGGATCGGCCAGCGCGCGCAGATCTGGGGACGAAGGCCATTATTGCTTATTGCTTTCGCCGCGCTGCCGATCCGCGGCTTTCTGTTTGCGATTGTGACCAGCCCGCAACTTCTTCTCGCCGTGCAACTCCTCGACGGCATCACCGCAGCGGTATTCGCGGTGATGGTGCCGCTGGTCGTCGCCGACCTCACGCGCGGTACCGGCCGGTTCAATCTCGGCCAGGGCATTCTCGGCACCGCGGTCGGCATCGGCGCTTCGCTGTCGGCAACGCTCGCCGGTTACACGACCGACCGCTTCGGCAGTCCCGTGGCCTTCGCAACGCTCGCCGCGATCGCATTCGCCGGTTTCGTGGTGGTATGGCTTCTGATGCCGGAGACGCGGCCGGAGGAAGAGGCAGCACATTAATCGTCATTGCGAGGAGCCGAAGCGACGACGTAATCCAGACGCCCCCACCCAAACCTCCCCCGCATGCGGGGAAGGGATAAAGGGAGGGGATTGCCTCGCTGCGCTCGCAATGACGATAAGGATTACAACGCCGGCGCGTCGGCTGAAACGAGCCGCAGATGCGGCGCCACGCTGTCCGACAGGCTGCGATAGACGGACAGATAATCCTGCGCCATGCGGCGCGCGGTGAAGCGCTCCTCGAAACGCCGCCGGATCTTGTCGCGGGACAAATGTCCGAGCCGGTCGACGGCGCCGACCGCGCCGTTGATATCTTCGACGATGAAACCGGTCAGGCCGTCCTCGATGATCTCCGGCACCGAGCCACGGTTGAAGGCGATCACCGGCGTGCCGCAGGCCATGGCCTCGATCATCACCAGGCCGAACGGCTCGGGCCAATCGATCGGAACGAGGAGAACGCAAGCGCCGCTCAGAAACTCCGATTTGTCCTTGTCGCTGATCTCGCCGATGAACTCGACATTGGACGAAGCAAGCATCGGTTTGATCTGTTCGTCATAATAATCCTGGTCGGCGCGGTCGACCTTGGCGGCGACTTTGAGCGGCACGCCGCAATGCTGCGCGATGCGGATGGCGCGATCGATACCCTTTTCCGGCGCGATGCGACCGAGAAACGCGAAGTAAGACGGCCTAACGGGTTTCGGCTCCAGAAGTTTCTCCGGAAGCCCGTGAAGGACGGTGCGCACCCAGCGTGCCTGCGGCAGTGGCCGCCGCTGCGAATTCGAGATCGAGACCACCGGCACCGACGAGAAGGTGTCGAACACCGGCTGGTGCTCCGGCAAATCGAGCCGGCCATGCAGCGTGGTGACGAACGGCGTCGGCTGGCGAGAAAACAGCGAGAACGGGTAATAATCGAGATGAAAGTGCAGGATGTCGAAATCCGGCGCCTGCCGGAAGACGTTCTCCAGCATCATCATGTGCAGCGCATTGGGGTCGCGCACCGCGCCATCAAGCCGCAGCGCCCGCGGCCAAGCCGCCTCAAGCCGCGCCGAGGTCACCGAGTCGCCGCTGGCAAATAGCGTTACCTCGTGACCGAGCGCGATCAGTTCCTCCGTCAGCCATGAAATAACCCGCTCGGTGCCGCCATAAAGCCGCGGCGGAACAGCCTCGGTCAGCGGCGCAACTTGTGCGATGTGCATCGAAACACCCTTGTGTGATGAAGATCCTCAGCGGCGACAAGAGACAACGTCGCAAGCGCCGATTATTTCGGAATCCGGATGGAACTTAATTTTTGCCGGCGCCCGGAACTTTTTTCCTGCGGGAGCGTCAACCCGAATACGCAGAAATGCGTAAGGCGCCGCAAAGACCGTCCCGTAACAAAACTGCGACGAAAGTGATCCTGCCGCTCAGTGACCCAGGGGAACAGGACCGCTTCCCGCTCGTTCAGGTTCGTGAGGGCTCACACCATTCAAGCGCACAAATGTCGATCATCATGAACATTGGGGGCATGAAATCGGGCGTGAAATCAGGCGTGAAATCCGGAATGGCCGAACTTACAGGTTACGCCGCGTCCCCCCTCGCCTTCGTCTTTCGTTACATCCGGCTGCGGCCGGTATCGCATGCGGTCATCGTTTGCGCGGTGCTGGGCGCGGTGGCCTGCTCCGTCGGCACCCAATATGGCGTTAAATTCCTGGTCGATACGCTGTCGAGCGGCGCCGGAGCCGCGGCGTGGACGGCGTTTGCAATTCTTGGCGGTCTGATCGTCGCCGACAATCTTTTGTGGCGTGTCGCCGCCTGGATCGCGAATTACGCTTTCGTCGGTGTCACCGGCGATCTGCGCCGCGACCTGTTCCGCCACCTCATGGGCCATTCGGCGAATTATTTCGCCGAACGGCTGCCCGGCATGCTGACGAGCCGCGTCACCGCGACATCCAATGCCGTTTTCACGGCGGAAAACATGTTCATCTGGAACGTGCTGCCGCCCTGCGTCGCCACGCTTGCCGCCATTGCGCTCGTTTGCACCATCAGCCTGCCGATGGCCGGCGCCCTGGCGCTGATCGCCGGCCTCATGGTGCTGGTGATGTTCCGCCTTGCCGCCGCGGGCCGGCCGCTGCACCACGACTTTGCACGCAAGGCCGCGACCGTCGACGGCGAAATGGTCGACGTCATCTCCAATATGCCGCTGGTCCGCGCCTTCGGCGGTTTTCTGCGCGAACACCGCCGCTTCGACACTACCGTTGATCGCGAGTTGCGCGCGCGGCGCAAAAGCCTGCTTTATCTCGAGCGGCTTCGCATCTTCCATGCCGCAGTGACCGTTCTTCTGACGCTCGGTCTCCTGGCCTGGGCGATCGTCCTCTGGCAGCACGGCAAGGCCACAACCGGCGACGTCGTCCTTGCCTGTACGCTCGCAATCTCCGTCCTCAGTGCGACACGCGATCTCGCGGTGGCGCTGGTCGATATCACCCAGCACATTGCGCGCCTGACCGAGGCGGTCGCAACGCTTCTTGTGCCGCACGAACTGCGCGACCATCCCCAGGCCGAACCGCTCGTGCACCGTGGCGCCAGCGTCAAATTCGAGCATGTCGATTTCCGTTATCCCGACGGCCAGCACATTTTCGAGGATTTCTCGCTCAGCTTCACGCCGGGCGAGCGGATCGGACTCGTCGGCCATTCCGGTGGCGGCAAGTCGACGCTGTTCGCGCTGCTGCAGCGCTTCTACGACGTGCAAGCCGGCCGCATCCTGCTCGACGGCCAGGATATCGCGCGCGTCACGCAGGAAAGTTTGCGCGAAGCCATCGGCGTTGTGCCGCAGGATATTTCGATGTTCCATCGCACGGTGATGGAGAACATCCGTTATGGGCGGCCGGAGGCGACTGACGATGAGGTGCTCGAAGCGGCCTTTGCCGCGCGCTGCGACTTCATCGAGAAGCTGCCGGCGGGAATGCGCACTATCGTCGGCGAGCGCGGCGTGAAACTCTCCGGCGGCCAGCGCCAGCGCATCGCCATCGCGCGGGCGTTCCTGAAAGATGCCCCGCTCCTGCTCCTCGACGAAGCGACCTCGGCGCTCGATTCGGAATCCGAGGAAGCGATCCGCGAAGCCTTGAGCCGGCTGATGACCGGACGCACCGTCATCGCCATCGCGCACCGGCTTTCGACGGTGCGCAATTTCGACCGCATTATCTTGCTGCAAGCCGGCCGCGTCATGCAGGACGGCGCGCCGGATCTGCTGGTGCGGAACGAAGGGCTCTATCGCCGGCTGGTGCAGCGGGAAATGGACCGGCTGACCCAGCAGGCGGCGTAGGCTTGTCCTTCAATCCGGCGTCAAGCCACCGAATAGCCGTGCGAGAGGCTGGCTTCTGTCGATGCGGGGTCGATCTGGCCGCCGTCGAAAAAGCCGGCGATCTGCTCGCCGACATCGCCGTCCACCATGAAGTGAGCGGCGTCGCGCGACACATCGCGGCGCTTCTGGTTCAAGAGCTTGAAGATCAGCCATTCGTCGTGGCTGCCGAGGCTGAAATTGACGCTCGCGCGCACGGCGTAATAGCGCAGAAAATCGTGACGCATTCCTTGCCAGTTATCGCGCAAGAGCTGCTGCGCGGACGAGATCGCTGCATTCGCCTGCGCACGCTGCCACGCGATTCCCGCAACGCTGAAATAATCGTGGAAGTCCGGATCCGCCGCAAACTTGCGGGCAAAGTAGTCTTGTATGCCCGCCGTAAGCGTAACGGCGTCCGTACCGAAAAAATCCTGAACATCGCGTGGGCCGATGAAGTAGAAGGCGTCAAAGAATTGACCGGTATTGACGTAAGGCGCGCCAACGTCGCGCGCGCCGGTCTTCTGCGCGTTGCTGACGAGTACCGTCGTCCACATCCGCATGTAGTCGCCGCCGTTCGGGTCGCTGAGCGAGCGCAGGCGCGCCAAGTCGATATTGAGCTGCTCGGCATGGCGGTTCATCAATCCGGTGCCCGCTTTTGACTCGAGCTGGTATTGCGCCGGATTGAGGATCCAGAACGCCTCGCCCCAGCGCTCAAGCAGACGCCGTTCGATGTGCCTCGCGATATCGACATTGGTGCCAGAATAGCCGCCGCCGCGCGAGCTGATGGGGCAACTCAGATACACCAGGAGCTTGCCTTCCGCCTTGGCGCGGGTGATGTCGTCCTTGATGAGCCTGATCTGCTCATCGAAGATTTCCCGCCACGGCCCGGTGTGCCAGCGGTATTTCAATGGAAAACCGGCTATCGGCTCGGCTGGTGCGCAAACGCTTGCCGCTTCCTCATCGGTGAAAGTTCTGTACTGCTTCACTGTGGATGGCATGGCAATCACTTCCCGTTCGAGATCGGCGTCGGGTTGCCGTATTCGTCGACCCAGAGACTTTGCAATTCCGGCAGGTCGAGCCGGCGGCGCCCCCCGCGCACCAGTTCCATCAAATCCGCGATGATCGGCTTTGCCTTGGCATTACCCTGCAGGGCCGCGGGTATATTGAGCACGCCACCGTGCTCGGGCGCGGCAAGGCCGCGAACCAGCGTGCGTTTGATGATTCTGCGCTGCCGCGTGTTCTCGCCCTCGGCATTGGCGCCGGACGGGTCCACGGCGACGGCAGACGCGGAGCTACGCGTCGACACTTGATCCAGTTCCGGAATCAATACCCACAGCTGCTGCGACTGGAAGCTCTCGATCGACCCGGCGAGATTCGCCGAAACACCGCGGTAGTGGCAGTAGTCAACGAAGAACTTCAGGTCCGCGAGCGGCAAAATCCCTTGCAGGGCCATTCCGTTCGTCGACATGACGCTGTTGATGTCGACCATTTCATCGCGCGCCGACGTGTCGATGAGGCAGATATTGGACACTTTCGTCAGGATCGACGTATCGATCATGATCGCGTTCGCGCCGGAATCGGCCGTGACGTCCACCATCGCCTTGATGACGCTTTGATTGGTCTTCGTCACATTTGCCGAGGAAGATCGCAGCGCTTGGAAGAAATTTCATAAGTTTCCGACAGAGACCGAAGCGCAAAATATACTTCGCAGCCTTATCGCTGAGGCGAAGGCTAAGGCTATTCGGCACGCCCCCAAACCTTATCGCGACATTTTCAAACGATTTAGCGCAACTAAGTAATTTTGACGGCTTTGGACTGGCCTGACGGTTTTTTTATACCAGCGAGTTGGGGGGTTATTGCATTTGGACCGCCTGATCCAGCAGCGTCAGGAACGGGTTGATCGTTTGTGGCGCGGGTCACGCCGAGCGCTCTCGGCTAGCCGCAAACGCTGATCGCGATCGTGACAGGCTCGAACGCCGAAAGGCCGCGATCGCTCGCGAGACCACGCGCGTGGTCGACGGTATCGCCAAGGGTATCGGCGATGCCAACGTACTGGGCGCGCGGACAAAGGAATTGGCCGCCGAGGGGATCGAGATTGAGCAAAAGCTCGCCGCGCTTTCGGATGCAACGCGCGTAGTCGCGCTGCATCCCGCGGCGCTGGAACGCTATGAAGACCAGGTCGCGAACCTGCAGGCGGCGGTCGCCAAATGCATCGCCGCCGGCGACGCCGACGCGGCCGCCATCCGTGAATTGATCGAGAGCGTGACTGTGAGCCGTACTGCCAGCGGAACCGAAATCGAGATCGCCGGCCGGCTAGGCGCGTTGATCGGCCAGGCCGCCTTTCCACACGGCGTCAAATGCCATGCGTGGAACGGTGGTTGCGGGGATAGGATTTGAACCTATGACCTTCAGGTTATGAGCCTGACGAGCTACCGGGCTGCTCCACCCCGCGTCAACCGTCTGATTTTCCAAGGGATCATGTAGCAAGCGCCCCCCAATAAGGGAAGTGCGCAGGACCCGATTTTTCGCCATACTGTCACAAGAAATAGCGCCTCACCGTCATGTATGCACGCGTAGAACCAGGAATGGGCGAAAAACCCGCCTTGCAGCCGAACACGGCAATCGGGCCGGCCGTTCGCGCCATTGGCGGCCATATTCTGGCCCAGGGCCGCCTTGTTCTGACCGACCCGGAACGCACCGGCCAGGACGCCGTGCACAAGTTCCGGCGCGCCATGAAGGAATGGCGCGCACTGATGCGGCTGATGGCGCCGTTCATCCCGGACGCGCCGCGCTGGCGGCACGAGGCGCGCGATCATGCCCGTTCGCTGTCGCACGCGCGTGACGGCGCCGCCGCGTGCAACGCCTTCGACGGTCTTCTCGACAAGAGCATCCTCATTCTTTCGCCGCGAACAACCGAAACCATCCGCAGCCGCATCGAGGCGCTGCGCGGCGGCGAGGAAGAGGCGGTGCTGACGCCCATGCTGCGCGACGCGATCCTCGCCTGGATCGATGTAGCGGCGGCGGCGATCGAGCAATGGCCGCTCGATCCGTTCGACTTCTCCTCGATCGCCCGACAATTGACGATTGCCTATCGCAACGCGCGGCGGCACATTCCAGATGACTGGCTGGCAGCCGGCGCCGAAGATCTGCACACGCTGCGCCAGCGAGTTGTCGATCTGCGTTACCAGATGGAATTGATCGAGCCGCTTTGGCCGCGCTTCGGCCAGATGTGGACCGACGAAGCGGAGCGGCTGCGCGATCGGCTCGGCCGCTGCCAGGATCTCGAAGTGCTCAGGCGTCTCACCGACCCGCATCAGCCGCTGGCGCATTGGCGCTCGCGGCTGACGCCCGCCATCGCCGAACGCTCCGGCGACCTGGCGCAGCGCGCCTCGCGTATCGCGCACCGGCTGTTTGCGGAAAAGCCCAAAGCGTTCCGCCACCGCATGGAAGCGCTGTGGGAGAGCAGCCGCTAATCTGCCGGCACGTTCCGGATTGCAAGCAACGTCAGTTTACGCCGCCGCGACGGCGATGCCTTCCTGCTCGCAGGAATTGGCGACGTCACAGATCGTGGCGCGCTGCATGTCGCGCTTCCAGCGCAGATCGTCGAAATCGGTGCCGCGATGCATCGTGCAGCGATCGTCCCAGATGACGAGATCGTGGACCCGCCAGCGATGGGTGTAGATAAATTGCCGCTGCGTGACATGCGCGACGAGTTGCTCGATGAGCGCGCGGCCTTCGTCCTCCGGCATGTCGAAGATGCGGCCGACATGCGAGGCGAGATAAAGCGACTTCCTGCCGTTCTCCGGGATGGTGCGGACGACGACCTGCGGAACCGGCGGCAGGCCCTGGCGTTCCTCATCGCTGAAGTTGGAAAAACCGAGGCGCGCCCGCGAGTTGAAAATCGAATGTTCCGCCACGAGCGAGTCGAGACAATGCTTCATGTCCCCGGCCAGCGCATCATAGGCGGCGCGCTCATCGGCAAACTCCGTGTGGCCGCCGATCGGTGGAATCGAACGCGCGTAGAGGAGCGACGCCCGCGCCGGCACGTACTTGAATGAACTGTCGGTGTGCCAGAGCCGGTTGCCAAGCTGAAACATGCGCTGCCGCGATTCCTTGCCCCACACCTTGTTTTCGGGGTCGAGGTTGGAGACGTCGGCAAATTCCTTGCGCACGCGCAGTTGCGTATCCTTGCGATGCAGCGCAATCGTGGTTTCGAGCGGCCCGAAATACCGCGCAAAATCGAGATGCTGGTCCTGCGACAGATGCTGGTCGGGAAATATCAGAACCGCATATTTTGCGAATGCGTCCTTGATCGCCGTAACATCGGCAATACCGAGCGGCACCGACAGATCGACGTCGCCGATTTCAGCGGCAAAGCTTTCCGTAACCGGACAGACGGTTATGGCCATGGCTGTTGCCTCCCGGTGACGGTTTCGTCGTTATCTGGAGATTGAATCACAACGGCGCGGCGCGTGCAATTGAGCTTACGAGGCTGACGGCGTCACCACGGCCGCGTTGAGCGCGCTCATGCCGAGATAAATCTCCTGCACCTGCACGCTGCGCTCAAGCTCCGCCGCCGGCCCTTCAAGCGCAACCCGCCCGGTCTGAAGCACATAGGCGTAATCGGCGATGCCGAGCGCGAGCGGGATCGATTGCTCCGCCAGCAACAGCGTGAGTCCGTGGCCGTGCAGCGCCTTGAGCGTGTCGTACAGCTGTTCGACGACGGCGGGCGCAAGGCCAAGGCTCGGCTCGTCGAGCATCAGGAGCTTTGGTTCGCTCATCAAAGCGCGGCCGAGCGCCAGCATCTGACGCTCGCCGCCGGACAAGGTGCCGGCGGACTGGCGGCGGCGCTCGGCAAGGCGCGGAAACAGCGCATAGACCCGCTCGAACAAGGCGCCGATGCGCGATCGGTCGGCAAGCGCGGTAGCGCCGAGCCGCAGGTTCTGCTCGACCGTCTGCCCGACAAAAAGCCGCCAGCCTTCGGGCGACAGCGCCAATCCCTTGCTGACGATGGCGTAAGCGGGCTTGCCGAAAATATCTTCGCCGCGCCAGCGGATGCCGCCGCGAGCCGGACGCACCAGGCCGGCAATGGCATTAAGCGTCGTCGTCTTGCCGGCACCGTTCGAGCCGAGCAACGCGACCACCTGCCCGGCCGCCACTTTGAGCGAGATATCGGCAACGCCGACAAGATCGCCGTAACGCACTTCGAGATGTTCGACGGCAAGGTCAGTCATGCCCCCTCCTTAATCCTCTCCCGCCTGCGCGGGAGGAACAGGAGGGGGCTTGCGGTGCGCACGCCCTAGATAGGCTTCGATCACCGCGTCTTCCCTGACCACGGATTCGGGCGTGCCCGAGGCAATGACATGACCCTGATTGAAGACCAGGACGCGTTTGGTCAGCGTCATGATCACTTCCATGATGTGCTCGACGATGACGATGGTGACGCCCATGTCGTGGATGCGGCGCACCAGTGCGATCGCATCGCGCAATTCGCCCGTCGTCAGTCCGGCGAGCGATTCATCGAGCAGCAGGAGTTTTGGTTCGGTCGCCAGCACGCGGGCGATTTCGAGGCGCTTTCGTCCCGGCGTCCCGAGCGAACGCGCCGGCTGATCGCCGCGCAAGCCGGTCAGTTCGACGATGCGCTGCGCGTGGTCGCGCGCGTCGTTGCGGTGCGGATGGCGCAGGAATGCGCCGACCATCACGTTGTGCAGTACGCTCATGTCCTCGAACGTGATGGGCACCTGGAAGGTGCGGCCGATACCGGCCCGGGCATGCGCTTCCGGCGCTGCGTGCGTGACATCGATGCCGTCGAAGACAATCCGGCCCGTCGTCGGCACGGTCTCACCGGCGAGGCAATTGAAGAATGTCGATTTGCCTGCGCCGTTCGGGCCGATGAGGCCGGTGATCTCGCCTTCTGCCACGGCGAGATCGGCGCCAGCGACGGCGAGGAAGCTGCCGAAAGCCTTCGAGACATTGGTGGCCTCAAGCAGCATGAGCGCGCCTCCGCAATTTCGGCGCTATGCGCCGCCACAGTTCGAACAGGCCGCCCGGCTCGAAGCGAGCGATCAGCACGATGACGCCACCGTAAAGAATATAGGTCAGCCCCGAGCCGCCGCCGCCGAACCAGCTATTGGTCGCGCTCTGCAGCGGAATGAGGATCAGGGCGCCGACCAGAGGTCCGAACAATGTTCCGGCGCCGCCGAGGGCGGCGACGATGACCATCTGCACCGAAATCAGGATGCCGAAGGCGGAATCGGGATCGATGAACCCGGTCTTGATGACATAGAGCGAGCCGGCGACCGAGGTGAAGGCCGCCGACAGCATCAGCGCCTGCATCTTCGTCCACCGCACCGGCACGCCGAGTGCGCGCGCGGCGCGCTCGCTCGCCTTGATCGCGCGCAGATAGAAACCGAAGCGGCGGCGCTCGATCATCGCGGTAATCAAAAGCAGCAGCGCAAGCACGGCGAGGAAGATGTAGTAGTACGGCAGCTCGCTGCGGAACGTCAGATCCCACCAGCCGCGCGCGCGCGCCGGGCCCTGCAAACCGATCGCGGCGCCGACGAAATCCCAGGTGCCGGTGAAAATGCGGATTAGTTCGGCCACCGCAATGGTCGCCATGCTGAAATAGTGTCCGGTGAGGCGAAACGTCGGCAGGCCGATCAGGACGGCAAGGACGATCGCAAGCGCAATGCCGAAGGGAATGCCGGCCACCGGCGGCCAGCCCCACAGGTTGAAAACCAGAAGCGGCGCATAGGCGCCGAGCCCGAAGAACATGCTGTGGCCGACGGAGACCTGGCCGGCATAACCGCCGACGATATTCCAGGCCGATGCCGAGATCGCCGCGAGCAGAAATGTCACGCCGATATCGAGGTAGAACGGGCCCGACATGACCAGCGGATAGAGCAACAGCCCCGCGGCGAGCAGAATGATCGGAACGCGCGGGGACAGGGACTGTGTCACGCTTTATCCATCAGACCTTTTTGCCCAACAGGCCCTGCGGCCGGAACCACAGCAGCCCGACAAACAGCCCATAGACCACGATGTCCTTGTAGATCGCACCGAGCCAGAATGCGGACACGGCCTGAATGAGCCCGATGATGAGCCCGGCATAGAGCGACCCGAGAACGCTGCCGAACCCACCGAGCGCGACCACGACGAACGCGATCAGCCCGAAGGTTTCGCCGACCGACGGCGACCACGGATAGGCCGTCGCCATCAAGGCGCCGGCGACGCCGGCGGCGCCCGCCGAAAGACCCCAGGCCAGCGCCTGCATGCGATCGGGCCTGATCCCCATCAGCATCGCCGCGGCGCGATCCTCGGCCACGGCCAGAAGCTTGCTGCCGGCCGTCGTGCGGGTGAGAAAAAGATGCAGTGCAATCGTCAGCACGACGGCGACGGCGCCGGCGACAAGCTGCGCGACCGGAAGAAAGATACCGCCCAATTTCAGCGTGCCGCCGAGCGAGTTCTGCGGCAGCGAGACGAAATTCGCCGAGAAAATCCAGAATGCGGTGTAGCGCAGCAAGAGCGCCAGACCGAAGGTCGAGAGAATTTGCGCCAGCATCGGCCCGCGGATGACGTGGCGGATGAGCGCCAGATAAATACCAACGCCGAGCACGAACAGAGCGAGCGCAGCCGCAATGCCGAAAATCGCCGGACCGCCGCCGAGCCAGACGACGACCAGGAACGCCACATACATGCCGAGCATGACGAATTCGCCGTGAGCGAAATTGATGAAATTCATCATGCCCCAGATCAGCGTGAGACCCGAGGAAAACAGCGCATAAATGGCCCCGAGAAGAAGGCCGCCGACGATTACTTGCACAATCACCATCGGCCGTTCCGCCCCGCGCCCGCTTTCGCTACGCGCCTATGGCGCCGAGCCCGCCATCGGCCATTGCAGTTTGGCGGTCGCCGCCGTCTCCGGCCAGACTAGCTCGTAGTGCGTGCCGTGCAACTGGATCAAATAAGTCGCGGCCAGGATGTTCTGGCCGGTATCGTCATATTTGATGCCCTGGTAGCCCATCATGAGCTGAGCGGGCTTGAGATCGGTCTTGGACAGCGCATCGCGGATTTTTTCCGGATCGGTCGAGCCGGCCCGGTTGATGGCTTCGGCCAGCGCGAAAAAGGCCTGCATGTTGCGCGCCGACGTGTCGTCGAGATCGCGGCCGGTCTTGGCCTTGTACATCTCATTGATCTTCTCGGTCGTCGAGCCGGGCTTGCCGATATCCCAGGCGCTGCGGTTCATGACGCCCTGAGCAATATCGTTCACCGCAGGAATGAAGGACGGATCGGAAAAGCCGAAATCGTCGCCGAGGATCATCGGCGGCCTGTAATCGAGATTCTTCATCGTCTTCATGTAGAGGATCGAGTCCGCGGTATAACTGATGAAGATGATGACGTCGGGCTGCGCCTGCTTGAGCTGCAGCACCTGCGCCGAGACGTCGGTCGAACTTGCCGCATAGGGAATCCGGATCGCGACCGGCACGTTATCCTTCTTCGCCTCGGCTTCGATGGCGTCGCCGACCGACGTGCCGTAATCGGTGTTTTCGTTGACGATGGCGATCTTGCCGATCGTCTTGCCCTCTTTCTTCATGTCGGCGAAGAAGCGCATATAGGTGCGGGCATAATCGGTCGCGATCGGCGTGGCGCGGAACACATATTTGAAGCCCCGCGTCGTGATGTTGAGAGCGGCGGAATCCCCGACCATAAAGGGGACGCCGTAACGTTCGGCGACAGGCGTCGCGGTGAACGTGCAGGACGATTGATAGGCCCCCATCAGCGCGTTGACCTTGTCCTCGGTGATGAGACGCGTCGCCAATTGCTGGGCCAGCGCCGGATTGCCCTGGTGGTCGACGAACGTCACATCGAGCTTGGCGCCGCCGAGGTTGGGCAGGCCCGCCGTCGCGGCAAGCGGCAGATTGCCCAGTTCGGGGTGCGCATTGTTGATGATGTCGGCTGCAACTTCGATCGCCGCTTTGGCGGCTTGACCGGCGGCGGCGGCATTGCCGGTGAGCGGCATGAGGACGCCGATTTTGACGGCATCCGCGGCATAAGCGGACGTGGCGGCGCAGAATAGTCCGGCGGCAACGCAAAGTGCGGCAGGGAGCGATGATCTCTTCACGTTATTCCTCCGTCCGGCGACTTTCCTGGGGGCTTGGACCGGCAAACACGTTAGGTATGCTTGCTGGAGGCGTCAATCGCGGGCGCCGCAACGCAAAGTGGAGGCGGCCTTGGCCGAGCAATACGACGTCACGATCATTGCCGTGCGGCCGGGGACCCATCCGCCGGCGCTGACCGCACTCGGCAAAACCATTGCGAACGATCCGGCGCTTCTGGCGTGCTGGTTCTCCGATATCGGCGCGGTCAATCAGATTCTGATCATCAAGAAGCCCGCTTCCGCTGAGGCCGCGCTCGAAGCCCGGTTCGCCGCTCTCGCATCGCAAAATCCGTTCGGCGTCGGCGAATACATCACCGGCATGGCGATGGACACCTACGTCTCGTTCGATTTCATCGCGCCGCTTCGTCCAGGCGACTTCGGGCCCTGCTTCGAGGTGCGCACCTATGGACTTAAACCCGACGGCCTCGAGCCGACCAGGGAACTCTGGCGCAAGGCCGTCCCCGGCCGCGCCACCGTGTCGCCGGTGCTCGCCGCGATGACGTCAGTGACCGGGGCGGTGACGCGCTTTCTCCATATCTGGCCGTACAAAAGCTTCGACGAACGCGCGCGGCTGCGCGACAAGGCCGTCGCCGACGGCGTCTGGCCGCCGCCCGGCGGACCGGGTCATCTCGTCTCGCAGCAAGTCGACATCTATCTGCCGGCGGCGTTCTCGCCGATGAAGTGAACGAGCGCATCGCCAACGCGCGCGACGACGCCGTCCCAATCGCCGAGCGACGCCTGCCGGAACAGCCGCGCTGCCGGATACCAGGGCGTGGTGGCACTGCCGCGCGTCCAGCGCCAATCCGACCAGGACGGCAGCAGCACCCAGAGCGGCCGGCCCATGGCGCCGGCGAGATGCGCGGCGGCGGTATCGACCGCGATCACAAGATCGCACAGCGCCACGACCGCCGCGGTATCGCTGAAATCTTCAAGTTCGGCGCCGACATGCGTGACGTGAGCCGCAGCCGCAAGGCCTGCCGCATCCTCGCTGCGCACGTCGCGCTGGATGCTGATGAAGCTTGCGTTCGCTCGATCGAACAGCGGCGCCAGGCGGGCAAAACCGATGGAGCGGTTGCGGTCGTTGTCGTGACTGGCATTGCCGGACCACACGATTGCGATCCGCCGCCCGGGCAGCGCGCCGACCCGCGCCGACCATTTTTCAAGATGGACATCGTCGGCCGCAAGATAGGGAATTGGCGCCGGCACCGTCCCAGGCCCGGTCTTGAGCGCCAGCGGCAGGCTGCCGAGCGGACAGTGGACATCGAACGGCGGCGGTTTCTCGCCGGCTGCGATCACCGCCGCCACACCATCGAGATGCGCCAATAGCGACTTCAATTCGGGCTGCACTTCGAGGACGACATTGGCGCCGCGCGCGGCCAGAAGCGGCGCATAGCGTGCGAACATGATGGTATCGCCGAGTCCCTGCTCGGCATGCAGCAGAATGGTCTTTCGCGCCGGCGGAAATTCACCGAGCCAGAGCGGACGCTTGCGCGCCACCTGCGCCAACATGCCGGTGCGACGCCAGCGTGACTCATATTTTTCAAAACCGCGCGCATAGTCGCCGCAGGTGAGTAACGCGAGCGAGGTCATGAATTCGGCGTCGGCAAAATCCCTGCGCAACGCCACCGCCTTGCCATAGCTGGCAAGGGCGTCCTCGAACCGGTCAAGCGCGGCAAGCGCGCGGCCCCGAAGAAGCCAGGCGCCGGCGTGTTCCGGCATCGACGCGACAGCGGCGTCGGCGGCGGCGACGGTGTCGGCGTAGCGCCCAAGATCGAAAAGCGTGATGCCGCGATTGAAATGCGCGATGGCGTGGCCGGGCGCCATCGATACGGCCTTGTCGAATTCCGCGAGCGCGGCTTCCGGCATGCCGAGCGCGGCCTGGGCGATGCCGCAATTGACGCGGGCGGCGACATGGTTCGGAGCGCGCGCCAGAACCTGCCTGAATTCGGCAAGCGCCTCGCGCGGCTTTTGCAGGCTGAGGAGGACATTGGCACGAAGGTCAAGCGTGTCGATATTGTCCGGCGCGAGCGCCAGCGCCCTGTCGAAGCTGGCAAGCGCTTCGGCGTTGCGCTTGAGCATGTATTGGGACTGTCCGAGATTGAACCAGGCCTGCGGCACCTGCGGATCGATTTTCACCGCCGCGCCAAACAGCCGGCTCGCCTCGCCTGCCTCGCCAAGCCGCGCCTTCACCGCGCCGAGAAGGTTGAGCGCGTCGAAATTATCCGGCGCCGCCTTGAGCACGCGCTTGTAGATCTTCTCCGCCTCGCGAAGCTCGCCCGCCCGCTGCAGGTTGAGCGCCTCGTTAAGCGACTGACCGAGGTTGAACGGACCCGGCTTCAGGCTCATAGGCGGTTGATCCGTGCGATGCGCCGGGTGATCTCCGCGGACGTTTCGTTGTCGGATTTGGACTTGAGCGCGAGCGCCGCACGCGCTGCCGGCCGGTCGAAACAGCGCGTGAGCCAGGCCTTGAGGTGAGGCCACGCCGACAGATCCATGTCGACCGCGCGGCTGATAACGGAGGCGACATTGAGATCGGTGATCGAGAAATCCTTGCCGAGCAGATACGGTGTCTTCGCCAGAGCCGTATCGAGCACCTTGAACGGCGCGGCGATAACTTTCAGCGCTTCGTCACGCAGGGCCGGATCGCGTTCCGCCGGCGGCAGGCGCACGGCGTGCAGCGACCAGATATTGACGCCGCGGTCGACCTCGGCGATCGCCCAAAAGCTCCATTGCCAGGTCTTCGCCTCGTCCTCGAGCGTCGCCGGATAGAGCACGCCGTTCGAGTATTTCTTGGCGAGATAGAGCGTGATCGCAAGCGACTCGAACAGCACGAAACCGTCATCGACGATGACCGGCAGCCGCCCGTTCGGATTGATCGCCAGGAATTCCGGCGTCCGCGCGCCATCGCCGCCGATCTCGATCGGCAAGTGCTCGTATGCGATGTCGAGTTCTTTCGCCACCCAGAGCGGCCGGAAAGCGCGCGTGCGGGCAACGCCGTAAATACGCAACGCGGACATGGATTCTCCCTCGGCATGGGCCCGGCGGCAAACGCGGACGCAACATACTCGACAATCGGCGTCGGCGGACAATATGCTTCGCCGGTCTTTTTCAGTGAGGTCGCCGATGGCAACGCCCCAGCCCCGCCGTATCGTGTTCCTGACCGGCGCCGCCGGCGGCATCGGCCAGGCCATGACGCAATCACTGCTCGCCGCCGGTCACGCCATCGCCGCGGTCGACCGCGATGCCGCCGGCCTGGTGCGCCTCGGCGAACAGCATGGCGGAGCCCAGGACCGGCTGCATCCAATCTCCGCCGATCTTGGCACCGCGGCCGGATGCGAAGGCGCCATTGCTGCGGCGCGTGAACGCTTCGGCGCCATCGATGCCGTCATCAACAATGCCGGCATTGGCATGTCGAGCGTCCGGCCGGACGGCGAAGTGCGCGAACCCGGCATCGAGGAACTCACGCCCGAAATCTGGGACCGCTTCATGGCGATCTTCGTGCGCGCGCCCATCATGCTGGTGCGTGCGGCGCTGCCTGACATGAAGCGCCGCGGTTTTGGCCGGATCATCAACAACACGACGAGTTACGTCACCATGCTGCGCGTTCTGCCCTACGGCGCGGCGAAGGCGGCGCTCGAATCGATGTCGGCGGTGTGGGCCAAGGAGCTTGAGGGCTCGGGCGTCAACGTCAACGTGCTGGTGCCGGGCGGGCCGACCGACACGCCGATGATTGCCGACGAAAACGGCTGGCCGCGCGACAAGATGCTGAGGCCGGGGATCATGGGCCCGCCGACGGCGTGGCTCGTTTCGGACGAAGCCGCCGGATTCAACGGGCGGCGCATCACGGCGGCGCGCTGGGACGTAAAGCTGAAACCTTCGGAAGCGGCAGAGCGCGCCAGCCGCGCCATCGGCTGGCCGGAACTTGCAGCCGACGCGGTGTGGCTGACGGGGAAAAATTAGCCCGTCGCGTCATTGCGAGCGGAGCGAACCGAAGCAATCCAGTACGGCGTGCAAGCGCCGGATTGCTTTGTCGCTTCGCTCTTCGCAATGACGGTGATCGCCTCGATTAGGCCAGCGCAGCCGCAACAGCCTTGCCGCACTCGACCGTGTTCGCCGGGCCGCCAAGATCGCGGGTTCGTAATTTCTGCTCGACCAGCACTTTCTCGATCGCCCTGACGATCGCGTCGGCCGCTTCCTGCTCGCCGAGATGTTCGAGCATCATTGCGCCCGACCAGATCTGGCCGATCGGATTGGCGATGCCTTGCCCCGCGATATCGGGCGCCGAGCCGTGCACCGGTTCGAACACCGACGGGAATTTGCGTTCGGGATTGATGTTGCCGGACGGCGCAATGCCGATCGTGCCGGTGCAGGCCGGACCGAGATCGGACAGAATATCGCCAAACAGGTTCGACGCCACGACGACGTTGAACTTGTCGGGCTTGAGCACGAACAGCGCCGACAGAATGTCGATGTGATACTTGTCCCATTTGACGTCGGGAAAGTTCTTCGCCATTTCCTCCACGCGCTCGTCCCAGTACGGCATGGTGATCGCGATGCCGTTCGATTTGGTGGCCGAGGTGAGATGCTTCTTCGGCGTCTTGCGGGCGAGTTCGAAGGCGAATTTGAGTACGCGGTCGACGCCGATGCGGGTCAGCACGGTTTCCTGCATGACCACTTCGCGGTCGGTGCCGGGAAAGATGCGGCCGCCGATCGAGGAATATTCACCTTCGGTGTTTTCGCGCACGACCCAGAAATCGATGTCGCCGGGCTTGCGGTTGGCGAGCGGCGACGGCACGCCGGGCATCAGCCTGACCGGGCGCAGATTGACGTATTGATCGAACTCACGGCGGAACAGGATCAGCGAACCCCACAACGAGATGTGATCCGGGATTTTCGCCGGCCAGCCGACCGCGCCGAAGAAGATCGCGTCATGGCCGCCGATCTTGTCCTTCCAGTCCTCCGGCATCATGCGCTGATGCTTTTCGTAATAGTCGTAGGACGCGAAATCGAAATCGTCATTGCGCAATTCGAAGCTGAATTTTTTCGCCGCGGCTTCGAGCACCCGCACGCCTTCCGGCACGGTTTCCTTGCCGATGCCGTCGCCGGGAATGACGGCGACGCGATAAACACGGTTGGTGGGCATGGGGTTGCTCCTCCTAGACGCTGTTTTCCGACGGCGGCGGCGCCTTGATCCCGCGCCTTCTTGCGCCGGCGATGAACCCCGCTATGAGGCCAACGATCGCACCCGCCGGCCCGATGGCGAAGACCGACGTCATGCTGGCTTCGACGGAGCGGTCGTGCATGTTGCCGGAAAAGAGCTCGATCGCCCAATACCCGGCGAAGGCAAAGAGCAGATAGCCGGCGATCAAGCCGAGCAACACGAAAGCGATCCGGCGCACTGGCGGCTTCTCCCCTTTGCCGTTCCAATACACCGCGGGCCGCGATATAGCCAATGAGGCCGCCGCGATCCGCCGGTTAAAATCAGCAGAGGTTGTCGCAACAATGATGGCCGCCGTCTTTGCCACCCTGCTGATCGCGTTTGTGCTGGATTTTCTCGGCCGC
>CAWEER010000002.1:0-145000 GCA_963808205.1 uncultured Alphaproteobacteria bacterium | reverse complement strand
TCACCGAACTTTCCGCCCACATCCCACCGTTCAATCCTCAAAAGCTTCTCGCCAATTCCGTCGCCGGCGATGACCAGACGCCGGCGGCCGAGCCGGACGCCGAAGTCTCTTTCGTCACCTGCGATCTGGTGCTTCCGCCCAAGGGCGCCAAGATCACGCCCGCAGTCTGCGACCTCAATTCGCTCCTCGCCAAGGTCAAGCCGTCGACGCTGTTGCCGCTCGATAACGTGCTGTCGCGCGTGCACGATGTCGCGGCCAATCCCGGCACGGCGCCGACCTGGTCGATGAACGCCGACGGCACGCCCAATATCAAGATGAGCTACGCCTCCGACACCGATCAGGGCGCCTATTTCAGCTTCATGCCGCGCGTGGTGCCGGAGAACGTCACGCTGTTGCCGAAGACGACGACGCAGTTTAACGGCGGCGGCGACTGGAGCGAACACATGACCGTCGTCAAGCGCGGCGAGACGGTCGGTTCGATCCTGCGCGAGCTCGGCGCCGCGCCCGACGAGATCAAGGGCATCATCTCCGTCATCGGCCCGTCCGCGCTCGAAGGCGGCCTCAAGGAAGGCCAGAAGCTGCGCGTCCTGCAGACGCCGGCGGGGCTCGGCCACATGCAGCCGCTGCGCGTCATCGTCGCCGGCGATTCCGGCATCGTCGCCGCCGTCGCGCTGTCCGACCTCGGCAAATATGTCCCGGTCGATATCCGCAACATCGATACCGACGTGGCGGATTCCGGCGATGAAGCGAGCGACGACGATTCAAGCGGCGTGCGGCTCTACCAGAGCCTCTATGAGACGGCGCTGCGCAACAACGTGCCGAACGCGGTAATCGAGGATCTGATCCGCATCTATTCCTACGACGTCGATTTCGAGCGCAAGGTGCAGCCGGGCGACAGTTTCGACGTGCTCTATGCCGACGACGAGGGCAGCGAAGGCAAGGACGACGTGCGCTACGCGGCGCTTACCGTCGGCGGCGAGACCAAGAAATATTATCGCTACCAGACCGCGGACGACGGCATCTACGATTACTATGACGAGACCGGCAAGAGCGCGAAGAAATTCCTAGTGCGCAAACCCGTCGCCACCGGCCTTGTGACGTCGGGCTTCGGCTGGCGCACCCATCCGATGCTGCACATCAGCGAGTTGCACTCCGGCGTCGATTGGGGCGCGCCGTTCGGCACGCCGATCTTCGCCGCCGGCAACGGCGATATCGAGGAGATCGGGCTCAAGGGCGGCTACGGCAAATATGTCCGCGTCCGCCACGCCAACGGCTACGAGACCGCCTACGGCCACATGACCGCCTTCGCCAAGGGCCTCGATGTCGGCTCGAAGGTGCGGCAGGGCCAGATCATCGGCTTCGTCGGCTCGACCGGCCTCTCCACCGGCTCGCACGTGCATTTCGAGATCATCGTCAACGATCGCTTCGTCGATCCGATGCGCATCAAACTGCCGCGCGGCCGCGTCCTCGACGGGCCGACCCTTATCGGCTTCGACAAGGACCGCGATCAGCTCGATGCCGTGCTGTCGCATGCGCCGGCATCCCCGCACGTCGCGCAGTCGCATTCCTGATAATGGACAGCGATCGCCTCGAAGTCAGTTCAAGCCGGTTCTGGGCGGCGTTTCATTTCAATTTGACGCGGTGGATTTTCCCGGCGCGCATGATCGCCGACACGATCGGCGTCTCGACCAATATCGTCCTCTACTGGCTGACGCCGTGGCGGCGCACCGACGAGCACCTGCCGCTGTCGCATGTCGCCGAGGTGACCCATATCCGCGGCTTCTTCTGGGATTCGATCAGCGTGGAATCTTCGGGCGGCCTAAATCCGCTGCGCGTCAGCGGCCTGCCGAAATCGCAGGCGCGCTACTTCGTCGAGCATGTCCGCGAGCGGCTCAACGCCACAAGCATCACCCCGCCGCAGCAGCCGGTGGCGCGGTAAATACTTCCTCCCCTCCCCCGCTGGCGCGGGCGGATGAAACAGCGTTACGCCGCCGCGGCGACCGCTGCGCCGTTGAAGTGGAGGCCGTCGCGGCCGGCGGAGATTTTCACTTTCTCGCCGTCCTTGATCTTGCCGGAGAGGATGAGTTCGGCGAGCGGATCCTGCACCGCCTTCTGGATCACGCGCTTGAGCGGCCGCGCGCCGTAAGCCGGGTCGTAGCCTTTCTCCGCCAGCCATTCGCGCGCCTTGGCATCGAGCGTGAGTGCGATCTTGCGATCCTCAAGCAGCTTTTGCAGCCGCTCGAACTGGATGTCGACGATGTGCGCCATCTGATCGCGTTTCAAGCGATGGAACAGGATGATCTCGTCGATGCGGTTGAGGAATTCGGGGCGGAAATGCCCGCGCACCTCCGCCATCACCTGATCGCGCACCGTGTCGGAATCTTCGCCATCGGCCTGCGCCACCAGATATTCAGCGCCGAGATTGGAGGTCATGATGATGAGCGTGTTGCGGAAGTCGACCGTGCGGCCCTGCCCGTCGGTCAGGCGCCCGTCGTCGAGCACTTGCAGCAGCACGTTGAACACGTCCGGATGCGCCTTCTCGATCTCGTCGAACAAGACGACCTGATAGGGCCGCCGCCGCACCGCTTCGGTGAGCGCGCCGCCTTCGTCGTAGCCGACATAGCCGGGCGGCGCGCCGATGAGCCGCGCCACCGAATGCTTCTCCATATATTCCGACATGTCGATGCGGATCAGCGCCGACTCGTCATCGAACAGGAACGACGCCAAGGCCTTGGTCAGCTCGGTCTTGCCGACACCGGTGGGGCCCAGGAACATGAACGAGCCGATCGGCCGGTTCGGATCCTGCAGGCCGGCACGCGCACGCCGCACCGCAGTTGACACCGATTTCACAGCCTCCGCTTGTCCCACGACGCGCTTGGCGATCTGCTCTTCCATCTTGAGAAGCTTCTCGCGCTCGCCTTCGAGCATGCGGTCGACCGGAATCCCGGTCCAGCGCGACACGACCTGGGCAATATGATTGGCGGTCACCGCCTCTTCGGCCAGAACACCCGACGCGCCACGCGACGCCGCGCTTTCGGTATCCGCAAGCTGCGCCTCAAGCTGGGGAATGACACTATATT
Source organism: uncultured Alphaproteobacteria bacterium (assembly GCA_963808205.1). GTDB lineage: Bacteria > Pseudomonadota > Alphaproteobacteria > Rhizobiales > Xanthobacteraceae > BOG-931. The sequence goes on along the minus strand of CAWEER010000002.1, from coordinate 141,920 downwards.
GCAGCTCGCCCGCGCGCTGGTAATCGCCGCGACGGATGGCGTCGGCGAGATCGTTCTTGGCGGTATCGAGCTGGGTCTGCAATTGCGCCGCCGACGACAGCTTGTCCTTCTCGGACTTCCACTTGGCGGTCAGCGCATCCGCCTTTTCCTGCAATCCGGCGAGATCCTTTTCCAGCCGCTTGAGACGGTCCTTCGAGCCGGCGTCGGTCTCCTTCTTCAAGGCCTCCTGCTCGATCTTCAGCCGCACGATTTCGCGGTCGAGATTGTCGAGCTCTTCGGGCTTTGAATTGATCTGCATGCGCAGCCGCGCCGCCGCCTCGTCGACAAGATCGATCGCCTTGTCGGGCAGGAAGCGGTTGGTGATGTAGCGGTTCGACAAGGTCGCTGCCGCGACCAGCGCCGCGTCTGCGATCCTCACCTTGTGGTGCGCCTCGTATTTCTCTTTCAGCCCGCGCAGGATCGAGATCGTGTCCTCGACGCTCGGCTCCTCGACATAGACCGGCTGGAAGCGCCGCGCCAGGGCGGCGTCCTTCTCGATATATTTCTTGTATTCGTCGAGCGTGGTGGCGCCGACGCAATGCAATTCGCCGCGCGCCAGCGCGGGCTTGAGCAGGTTCGATGCATCCATGGCGCCGTCGGCCTTGCCGGCGCCGATGATGGTGTGCATCTCGTCGATGAAGAGGACGTAAGCGCCGGCCGAGCCGACGACTTCCTGCAGGATCGCCTTGAGCCGCTCCTCGAACTCGCCGCGGTATTTCGCGCCGGCGATGAGCGCGCCCATGTCGAGCGCCAGAAGCTTCTTGTCCTGCAGGCTTTCGGGCACGTCGCCGTTGACGATGCGCAGCGCGAGCCCCTCGACGATCGCCGTCTTGCCGACGCCCGGCTCGCCGATCAGCACCGGATTGTTCTTGGTGCGCCGCGACAGCACCTGGATGGTCCGCCGGATTTCCTCGTCGCGCCCGATCACGGGATCGAGCTTGCCGTCGCGCGCGGCCTGGGTGAGGTCGCGGGCATATTTCTTCAGCGCGTCATAGGCGTTCTCGGCGGACGCGGAGTCCGCGGTGCGGCCCTTGCGCAGCGCCTCGATCGCGGCATTGAGCGTTTGTGGCGTGACGCCGGCATCGGCCAAAATCTTGCCGGCCTCGCTGTTTTTCTCCAGCGCCAGCGCGAGCAGAAGCCGCTCGACCGTGACAAAACTGTCGCCGGCCTTCCCGCCCGCCTTCTCGGCGGTATCGAAGACGCGGCCGAGCGCCGGATCGAGATAGACCTGGCCGGCCCCGCCGCCGGAAATCTTCGGCCGCTTGGCCAGCGCCGCCTCGACGGCCTTGAGCGCCGCGCGCGAATTGCCGCCCGCGCGGTCAACGAGACCGGCCGCGAGCCCTTCGGGGTCGTCGAGCAGGACCTTCAGGAGATGTTCGGGGGCGAATTGCTGGTGTCCCTCGCGCTGGGCGAGCGACTGCGCAGACTGCACGAAACCGCGGCTGCGGTCGGTATACTTTTCAAAATCCATGGGAATTTCCTTCCTCGAAAGCGAAGGGTGATGACACTCTAGCCCGCGCCCATAACGGCACGCACAGCTTACCGGCCCCCGAAGGCGACCGGCGTTACATTATGTAGGGGTGGATGGGCGAGTTTGAAGGGCGCTGGCTCTCTTTTTCGGCGCCATTGCCGGGCATAGCCATCCGAGGAACGGCGTCGCTGCGCTCGCTACGACCCGGTGATCCATGCGGCTTGGCGGCAAGTCGTAGATCGCGTGCCGCTAAAACCCATTAACGATGCAAACCAGACAGCAAAGCGTTGCGTCTTGCCGGCCTTGCACTTTCCCGCCGGCTGGTGCGGCGCGGCGTGCCGTTGACAAACATGCCCGCGTGTAAACAGGATTTGGCGCAATCCCGTTGCCGGGAAACAGAGGGAGAGAACGCCATGACCGAAGCCGATACCGCAATGGATCTGAGCGAACAGACCATGCTCGCCATCGAGGTTTCCGATGAGGCGATCGAAGCCGCCGCGTGCGCGGGCCCGCACTGCGCCAAGGCGTTTTCGATTTCGTTCTGCACGGGCTCGGAGGTTTGCCCGTATTGATTTGCCGCTTCCAGGGGTGGCGATGCCGGCGCGCGTTTTGAGGTGTCAAGTTCAAGCGCTGGGCCCCCACCCTGCCCTCCCCCGCAAGCGGAAGAGGGACAGCGAAGCGGGTTTCACGTCGTTCCGGGCGCCGCGGCGGCACCTGGAATGACGGCCTACATTTTCAGGATGCGTTTGGCGTTGCCGGAGAGGATCTTGGCCTTGTCCTCGTCGCAGAGCGGCGCGGTTTCCATCCACTGGGTCGCCGGCGGGTTCGGCACGAAGGGCCAGTCGACGGCGAAGAGGATGTGGTCGACGCCCATTTCCTGCACGCAGCAGAGCAGCGCCGGATCGGAGAAATTGCCGCTCGTCGTGACGTAGAAGTTGTTGCAGAAAATGTCGCGGAAGCTCATGCCCTTCTGGCCCGGCCGTTTCAATGTCATGTCGATGCGCCAGACCAAAAACGGCAGCGTCTCGCCGAGATGGCCGAGGATGATCTTCAGCTTCGGATATTTCTCGAACACGCCCGAGAGCACCATGCGGATGGCGAGCGTCGCTGTCTCCACCGTATAGCCCCAGGTGGCCCGCGTGATCATCGGAAAATCCTTGACGTAGTCGTCGTAATAGATTTTGCGCACGTCGGCCTGCGGCAGCGACGGATGCATGTAGATGGGCAGATCGAGCTTTTCGGCGCGCTCGTAGATCGGCCAGAAGCGCTTGTCGTCGAGGAACACTTCGTTGGCGAGGCCGTGCAGCATGGCGCCCTTGAAGCCGAGCTTTGCGGTGCGATCGAGTTCGTCGGCGGCTGCGTCCGGCACCGCGGTGGGAAGCGCGGCAAAAGCGGCGAAGCGCGCCGGATTGGCTTTGACCACGGCGGCGAGGCGATCGTTGACGCGGCGGGTGAGATCGGCGGCGGTCGCTGCGGGAAGCTTCTGCGTCGACGGCGCGCCGTGCGAGAGCACCTGGATGTCGATGCCGGCTTCGTCCATGTCCTTGATGCGCAGCGCGCCGAGATCGTGCAGCTGCGTCGATTGCAGGCCGGGGCGGCTTGCTTCGGAGCCGGTGAATGTCTTGGCCAGTTCCTCGTCCCAATAATGCTCCTCGAGCGCGATCACCGGGCAATGCGGTTTCTTGAACATCCGTGTTTCCTCATCCCTTGCGTGTTTTGTCGGCCATGCGTGGTAGCGCGCGAATGGTTCAGCCGCAATCGGAAGTCTCAGTCCGTCATCCAAAGGTGCGAGCGAAGCCGGCCTCGAAGGATGCGGCCCGGGCGATGCAACCGTCGATCAGGCGTTGACCGGGTGGCGCCGGTAATAATCCGCGTCTTCGGCGCTTTGCTTGAAACCGTCGCGGCCGCGCCAGTCGAGATGGCGCGCACCCATGTCGGTGCCGTAGCGGACGCGGAACAGCAGCGAGCGTTTGTCCCCGTTTTCGTATTCGTGGACCTCGCCGGGCGGATGCACCACGAAGGCGCCGGGCACGACGTCGATCGTCTCGCGCGGCGTGCGCATCACGCCGCCGCCCTCGAAGCAGAAATAGATTTCGGTCGCGTGCGGATGGCAGTGATAGGGGCTGATCTGGCCGGGTTCCCAGCACGCCACCGTGACGTCACCGTCGCCGATCTTGCCGAGGATTTTTTCGACGTGCTTTTTGGAATTGAATTCGGCCTCGCCGACCACGCTGAAGACATGCATCGCAGCACTCCCTGGAGACTCGCCGGACCGAAAAGCGCCTTGCGCGGCGGCAAGAACGGCGGCGAACGCTTTCTGGCACGTTATTTGTATCGTTATCGCCGCAAGGTTATGGCAAACCGGCAGGGCTGGCGACGGATTTTGTTTGTTTATTCGGCGGTTACGCGGCAAGCCACGCGTCGCTTGCAAAGCTGACCTGCCGTGGCGCACGATACTGAAGCATTGAGTCGGTTGTTTAATAGGCACACTTAAGAGACTTGGGAGGGTGGCGCTAAGCGGGGGCAGCGGACGTCTGCCAAAGGACAACGACTATGGTCCATCGCATGGCTCATCTCGCCGACAAGGCGCATCTCGATCGACACACGCTCGGGCGGGTGAATTCCGCACTGATGCTCGGGCTCATTGGCGGCGGCCTTTTGGCCTGCGCGCTGGGCGCCTTCGTTTACGACCTGGAGCGGCTCATTTCAGCCTGGTAAGGCGGGCGATTTCCGGCCACGCCGTTTGCAGCAATACGCTGAGAATCATGGGGCTTTTGGCCTGTTCCCATCAGTAAGACGCCATTAAGTGCCGCAGTGTAAATTCGCGTTTATATCTGTGCCATTTCGAGGGCGACGATGGGCGAACGGCGCAATTCAAGACGGTCGAAAAGCTTCCTGCGCGGCTTCGTCTATGTCAGCCGCGAACGCGGCGCGCTCGCCTGCCTGGTGCGCGACCTCTCGGAAAAGGGCGCACGCATTATCTTCTCCGACAACGTGACATTGCCCGACGTGCTGGAACTGCACATCCCGCAACGCAAGCTGACGCTGCGCGCGCGGGTCACCTAGCGGCGCAACGACGAGATCGGGCTCGATTTTGCCGAGGGCGCGGCCGCTATGCCGGCCGCCGCGAAACCCTCCGCCGCCGAAGTGGCCGAGCGCCTCGCCATGCTGGAGACCGAGATCGCTTCGCTGCGCTCGCTTCTTAAGAAGCTCAAGCGCGACACCGCCAGAACCGACGACGAAGCCGCGGCGTAAGGCTGCGACGCCTTCGCTGGTGCGGCCTCGCTTTTCGAGCCGCGAGCCTGATAGTCTCCCCGCCTCAAACACGACTTAAGGGAGACGATCATGGCCAAAGCCTATTGGATTGCGACCTATTTCAAGGTTTCCGACCCGAACGCGCTTGCCGAATACGCAAAGCTTGCCGGACCGGCGATTGCCGGCGGCGGCGGCAAATTCCTCGCCCGCGGCACCGCCGCGAAGGCTTACGAAAAGGGTCTGCAGCAGCGCGTCGTGCTCATCGAGTTCGACAGCGTCGAGAAGGCCGCGGCCGCCCATGACAGCCCCGGCTACCAGGCCGCGCTGAAAGTTCTCGGCAACGCCGTGGAGCGGGATTTGCGCATCGTCGAAGGCGTCGCCTAGGCGAATAAATCGGACGCGGAGCAGACTTCGCCAAGAAATAGCTAGCCGAACATCCTGTCGCCTTGCAGGTCGATGATCTGCCGCGCCTTGTTGATGGTGAAGGTGACGGCGTCGTCATAGCCGGCATAGGCGTCGGCGCGGATGAAGCGGTGCTCTTTGCGCTCGCCGCCGATGTCGCGCTCGATTGTGCCGGCGGTCTGATATTGGCCGCCGCTCTTGAACGGCGCGGCGCGGATGACGTAGCCTTTATATTCGACCGGGTCGGCGGCCTTCGCCGGCTTCGCACCGCCACCAAACAGCGTGCGCAGAAACGACATGGAGCAATCTCCGGTGGATGTTCTGGCTGGCCGATAGGCCAATCTAGCAGCCTTTCGCCAACCGCGCGCGATGAACCCGATACCGCGCCGGCCCGACTTATATCCGCCATGGCACCGACACCGCCCGGAAGTTCTCGAAATTACGACGTTTATTTCACCGTCTCCGGCGGCTCGCGTTTCTTTTGGCGCAACCCCAATCACGGCATCGCGATCAGCGACAGGGGGCTCGTCTGGACGATAGACGGCGCCGCGCACGAAGCGGCCTTCGCCGACATCGCGGCGATCCATTTGCAGACCGCGGCGCTTGGCAATGCCAACAGCGTCATCGACCAGTGCCGGATCGAGTTTGTCGATGGCAACGCCATGACCGCCAGCAATGGCTCCGCCACTGGCTTGCCGGACGCAACGCAGACACCGGCCTACCGCGACTTCGTGCGCGACTTGCACAGCCATATCGCCGTGCACGCCGATCATCCGATCAGCTTCACGGCCGGCATGTCGCAAGGGCGGTACCGCGGCCTGCAGATCGCCTTGACCGCTGCCGGCCTGTTTTTTGTCGCGACACCGGTTGTGCTTGCGGCCGTGGCCGGCGACTTCCGGATTTTGACCGTCGCGGCCGGCGGGGTGTTCTTTTGCCTGCCGTTCGTGAAGCTTCTCAGGAACAATGTGCCGCGCGATTACACGCCGAGCCAATTGCCCGAAGAGCTGTTGTCGTAGCGTCCGCCGTCAGGCAATCTCCCGCCTCGGCCGGCAAAAACGACCGCCAGGGAGTGCGTCATGCCTAAGGGTTACTGGGTCACCTGCTATCGCTCGATCTCCGATCCGCAAAAAGTCGCGGCCTATGCCAAGCTGGCGCCGCTCGCGACGCAGCCGTTCGGCTGCAAATATATCGCGCGCGGCACCGCCACCGAGGCCTTCGAAGTCGGCCAGAAAGAGCGCATCGTGATCTCGGAATTCCCCAGCGTCGAAAAAGCCATCGCCGCCTACAAGAGTCCCGCCTATCAGGATGCGCTCAAGGCGCTCGGCAACGGTGCGGTACGCGACATCCGCATCGTCGAAGGCACCGACTGACTAGCGCAAGACCCGCCTAGCGCAAGATCGGCGACGGCGCGGCGTAGGGCGAGAAATTCTGCGCCTTGGCGACCTGATAATAGCCGCGTGCATAGAGCGCGACCGCGCGGTTCTCGTTGCCGCCGGCGGCGCGATAGGCGCCGGCGAGGTAGCGCACCGCGTAGGTCATGTTGGTCGAGGCATCGAGCAGGCCTTCGGCCGAGCCCGAATATCCCATGGCGCGCGCGGTGCCGAGCCGGATCTGCATCAAGCCGTAATTGCCGCGGCTGACGGCGCGCGCATTGCCGCGGCTCTCGCGCATGATGACGCGATTGACGAGGGAGACCGGGACGCCGTTGGCGGCGGCCTGCTGGGCGGCTACGCCGTCATAGGCCGTGGACGACCCGGCGCGTGGTCCGGCGTTCGGGGCGAAGCCCTGGAAGAAATTCTGCCCGAAGGAAAACAGGCCCGGCGGATTTTGCGGCTGCGCCTGCTCGACGCGATGCCGATAGCCGTGATGCACATGTTCGCGCGCCGACGCGTCGGTCGCCGGCAGTGCGAGAGCAAGCATGGCAAGAACTGAACCACGAGAGGTTGACGTCCGCATCCAGAGTCTCCGGTCATCGCCCATCACCCGTGCGTTTTGTCGCGGGCGATTTGGGCGCGTGTCCGGCTGCACTGGGGCGGGAGGTGGTGATGTCGTGACGGCGGAACAAAGTTCCACGCCGGCAAATCGAATCGCGGACCACAGCAACGGCGCGCGGCGCGCCTGCGGTCAGAAGCCGCTGCGCGCGAAATGCTTGCGCAGGAGCGCGACGTTGCGGCGGTTGGCGCGGAAGTAGATGTCGAAAGCGTCGCCGGCGACCGGCACGGCGCCGACCGTGCCCTCGAGCAGCACGTTCGCCAGCATGCGCGCCATCAACAGACGCGGCACGCCGAGGCGGGAGGCCTCGTAGAGCAGATAGAACGACAATCCCGACGCCACGAAATCGCCGACGGCGGGCACCAGGCGCAAGATCAATTCGACGCCGAAGCGGACATTCGTCCCCGGCACGATGAAGGCGGTGTCGAAGGCGGTGGCGAGCCTGTCGATGCGGTCGAGCGCGGCGCGCCGCGACGCCGGGTCATAGGGACCGGCGGCGCGGGCATAGAACCCGGCAAAGTCGCTCGCGCGTGAGAAGGCCATTTGTCGTCTGTCCGTTGTGCTTGCGTTCGTTGCTTGCGCCCGTTGCCAGCGTCCGTTGTGCTTGCGTCCGTTGCCCGCATGCCGGATCGTCGGCCCCGGTCAGATGGGATCACGAGGGCGCAGCGCAAGTGCTACGCTGCGGTTCCACGCCATAAAAAAGGAGGAGCCATCATGCCGACCATCCAGATCCTCAATCCCGACGTGCTGGGCAAGCCGCTCGGGCAGTATTCGCAGATCACGCGGGTGAAGGCGTCTGAGTTTTTGTTCATCGCCGGACAGGTCGGCGCCGGCAAGGACGGCAAGACGCCGGCGGATTTCGACGCGCAATGCCAGCTCGTCTTCGCCAATATCGGCGCGGCGCTGTCGTCACAGGGCGCGAGCTTCGCCAACCTCGTCGAGTTCACGACCTATCTGGTGCATTCGCAGGACATCCCGAAATTCATGGCCTATCGCACGCGCGAATTTCCGAAGCTGTTTGCCGGCGGCGGCTATCCGCCCAACACGCTATTGATGATCGACCGGCTGGTGCAGGAGCAGTTTTTGATCGAGGTCAGCGCCGTCGCCGCGCTTTAACTGCCTTTCACTGCTGCGTTTTCTCCCCGATCGGGGGCAGAGAGAAACCGTTAACGCTCCCGCATTTGGCGCGTCCTGCCGATTGCCAAAACGGAACACTGTCTCTATATACGCGCCATTCGCGATTTAGCCTGACTTGCCTGGCTCCAAAAGAGCTCTTCCCAAGACAACGCAAAATCCGGATTTGGACCGTGTGAATTGTTCGCGCGGCCGCAAAAACGCAAGATGCGTTTTCCAAAGGAGGGCCACATGGCTCAAGGTACCGTCAAGTTCTTCAACGCCCAAAAGGGCTACGGCTTCATCGTTCAGGACGCCGGCGGCCCGGATGTGTTCGTTCACATCTCCGCCGTCGAGCGCGCCGGACTGTCGACGCTGGTCGAAGGCCAGAAAGTATCGTTCGACATCGAGGCCGACCGCCGCAGCGGCAAATCCGCCGCCGCCAATCTTCAAGCGGCCTAAGTCCGTACCTATATGAAGCGCCGGCGCCTCAAAAGCGCCGGCGTTTTTATTTAAGCGCACGGCCGCAACAAGCCGCAATAAGAAGACCGGAGCAAAGCCATGCCGAGAAAACCTGGAAAGAACTCCGAATTCGTCATGTTCGATGTCGTCTATGAAGACGGCACGCAACGCTCGAACCGCAAGGTGCCGCGCGAACTGATCGGCGGCTTCGAAGGCGACAAGCCCGCGCACGGTTTCCTCATCGAGCAGGACCGCGACATCGCCGAAAAATCCGGCCGCGCGCCGCTGAAGATCAAAAGCATTTCGCGCGCCGGCGCGAAGAAGAAAGAGATGCGGGTCGACTGATTGCGCCCTGCCCCGCTCGAGCGGAGCAGACGCAGGGGTCACGCTACGAATTTGTAGCCGTCGCCCCAGCGCCGCACGTGGCCGGTCGAGGGTGACGGGAAATGCGTCGCGCACATCAGCGTCGAACTCTCGCAGAAGCGGTCGAAGATTTTCCGCCGCGTCTGTCCGGCCTGTGCCGAATCGTAATCCGACATCATGCCGAATTCCGGATATTTGCCCTGCAGCGGCGAATGGATCATGTCGCCGGTGATGAGCACGTCGTTGCCGGACGGGCCGACCAGCACCGAATAATGATCGATGGTGTGGCCCGGCGTCGGCAGAAACTGCATCGTCTCGCTGAAGGCGAAATCGCTTTTGACGATCTCGGCGCGCTTGGCCGCGACAATGGGCAGAACAGAATCCGTGATCCACGGCGCCGACGACGGATCGTCTTTTTCCCGCTGCGTCCAGTAGGCGAGCTCGCGGTCGGCCATGATGTATTTCGCCTTGGGGAAAGTCGGCACCCAGCGGCCGTTCTCGAGCTTCGTGTTCCAGCCGACATGATCGGTGTGCAGGTGCGTGCACATCACATAATCGATGTCGTTGACGCCGACGCCCGCGCTTGAAAGCCCCTTCTCGAAACGATCCGAATTCATCATGTGCCAGAACGGCCGCGTCGGGCGTTCCTTGTGATTGCCGACGCAGGAATCGATCAGGATGTTGTGGTGTCTGGTTTTCACCACGAAGGCCTGGATGCACAGGATGAGATTGTCCTTGGCGTCGACGAAGTCCGGCTGCAGCCAGGCGCGGTTTTCGTCGAGCACCTCCCTGGTCAGCGCCGGGAAGAAGTTCAGGGCGCCGAAAAACGCGCAGTGCTCCTGCTCGATCACCGGGTGGATGGTGATGTCCTTGAGCGCGATCGGTGTCGGCATGGGCATTGTCCTTTGCGCGTTTCCACAAATCCGTTCCTGGGGCGATGTTACTTGGGGCGATGTTAGCTTTGGCGCGCGCCGCTGGGGAGAGGGCTTCGCGGTTCGCAGGGTGGGCAAAATCGTCTGCCGCGGCGGCGGCGCCTACCCTGCGATTCGCCGGCACACCGCTCGGGGCGTTAACGCCTCGGTAACCCCTGAGGCCCGCAGCCGGCGCCCGGGGGCGCTTTAGGCGCCGAAAAGTGGCGGTTGCCGCGGAACCCGCTACCTTTGCGGTCATATTGCGCTGCAACGTATGACGGGGGCGCATGGAATCCATGCAACATAAGGCGTAGTGACCTGTCGATCCGTGAGTATATTGCACTGCAGCAAGACCGAAAACACGAGACTGTACGGGAGACGTTGTGCCTTTCGTTTTTCAGCTCTTCCGGAGACAGCGACCATGACCATCCTGACCCTTTCCTCCAGTCCCGCCCCGGAAACCCGCGGCCTCGCCCGCATCGTCGCCGCGGTGACGTCCACGCTCGGCACGGTGGTCGACGTTTTTGTCGAGGCCGGCGACCAATGCGCCGCCGCCCGCGACCGTTTCCCGCTGGCCGATTGAGAAACCGCCTCGCTTTCCTGCCCCGCGATAGCGGGGGGGTATAGTGATATCTGCCAAAGTAGGCCACCTGGCAGTCAAAATATCCTAATCTCTCATCGCAGTCGGGGACCATTTGGGAGGGCCGTGATGAAACGTAAAGAACTTATACTGCTCGCGGAAGCAGTGGCATCGGTGTTGGTTTCGTCAACTTCCTTAGCCCAATCGGCGGATGTTGGCGTCTGTTCGATCATCGCCACACCAGCGATTTACCGACGAAGCATTTCCTCGCAGGGCAGACTGGCTGGTTTGAAAAACCACTTCGCACAAGGGTAACGATTACACAATCTCCTGCTGCAAGACCCGAGTGGTTGTGGCTCGCTCAATATTTTTTCTTGGGGGCATCCTAGTTTAAGTAACGGAGACCATGTGCGGGTTGAAGGCACTTTTGAGACGGAACACCATCAGGGACAGTACACGTTCTATAACGAGGTAGACGCGACAACAGTCACTTCTGCGCCTTGATCGGCCGCGCGCACATCGAAAGAAATCTGTCGTATGAAAGCGTTGCTAACATCGCTCTTTATTTTCGCGATGTCACCCGCTCAGGCGTTCGCTTGGGGATACACTGCTCACCGCGTGATCGCAGAGATCGCCGAGCAATTCTTAGAACCACAGACTGTGCGCAAGGTGCGGGAGCTTCTTGAGGTTGAAAACGTAACGACTCTCGCTGAGGTCTCGACCTGGGCCGACGAAATACGGCCTCAACATCCAGAGACCGCACCTTGGCATTACGTGAACATTCCGATCCATCCACTTGAAGGCGGAGTGGCCGGCTTTGATCGCTCTCGTGACTGTCCTCATGATGATTGCGTCGTCGCGAAGATCGAACAGTTCGAGAGTGTCCTTGGAAACCAACAACTCCCTGAGCGTCAACGGCTAGAGGCCTTAAAGTACTTGGTTCATTTTATTGGCGATCTCCATCAGCCGCTCCACGCCTCAAACAATAACGACCGGGGCGGTAACCAGGTTGCGGTGAACTTTATGGGTTACCCATCCAACCTCCACGCGGTATGGGATACCGGCATTATCGAACCAGCAGTGAGCGGGGATGAACGCGGGTATGCTACCAAGCTCGCGCAAAGTGTTACGCCTGATGAGCTTATGCAGTGGTCGCGCGGAGATCCAGTTTCCTGGGCAAACGAAAGTTTTTGGATCGCGGATTTAGAAGTGTACGGCGAATTACCTCACAGCGGGAATTTACCCGACAGCTATGAGGCGGATACGTTGCCTATTGTGAACCGGCAACTTGAGCGAGCTGGTGTACGACTGGCCGATGTACTCAATCAGACACTACGATGACAAAAAGCAGCGCGCGGTTACTGGAAGAAAATGGTGATTACTTTACTGAGGCTCGAGTAGAAGTTCGTGATTAGTATTGTCGATAGACCAAGCCGGAAACGTTCAAGAAACGATTGCCCAAGTAGTAAAATCCCACTAGAGGACGCCACGCTGCCCCTAACGTTTTCGACAACCCGATCTCCCACTTTCGAGGATTTAATTTTAAAAGTGACCTGTTTGGATGTCGAACCAGCAGCCAGAATATAAGTTTCGTCTCCAAGAACGTACATGTGCAGTTCGAAGGCACTTTTGAAATCGAGCGCCATGAAGGCCAATACACGTTTTGCAACGAGATAGAGGTGACAAAAATTACTTCCGTGCCATGAGGCGTCCGCCCGAAATCTACCGCCAGAGAGATAATGGCCCTACTCATCTGAGCGTTATCACCAGCCCCGGAGTTACACCTTACTTCAAGCCAATGAGCACTGCATCAAAGATCCGCTCAATGGTATCAGATCCATATTTGCTCCGCAGGCTCTCAATAAAAGAGGGCTCAACGGAGCGAACAAAAGAAAGGTATCCTCGCAAATACGCCACGCGTTCGGGAGATAGTTCGTTGGCCAGAAATTGATAGCAGAGTGTCCTTATTTCCCTCTTTTTTTCCCGTCCAATGGAAATCTTGTTTTCTGACGTCAGTGTCAGTCCAGTTACGGAGCGTCTGCGTTTCTTCGACGTAAAGCTCGTTTTGTCATCGTTGATATGCAGACGAGGAGATAACTGATCCCTCAAAGTGTTTTCAACGAGATGCCTGACTTTCGATAAGACATTTGGCCCATTTGTTGAAAACGAAATATCATCAGCGTATCTCGTATAGAACACACCTTGCGGTCTGCAGTTTTCTGAAATGATTTCGTCAAACGTATAGAGAATAGCGTTTGAAATTGCGGGAGAGCTAGGAGCTCCGATCGTCAGCTGTCCATTTCTGCAAACAATATTTAGAACGGTGTCTATATCCTGTTCTGCTAGGTCAACAAGAAGTGGTTTTATTCGGTTCGCCAAAAGTAGGGCCTTGATGTCGTGATTCTTAATCGAAGGAAAGAAATCCGCAAAATCCATTTTCATAAGATAATTCTGAGCAACGTGAATTTCTGCGTTCTGAGAAATACCAACGCCGCTCCTGTATGACATAACGCTCGAATGAACTGGCAGCGCGGATATAACATTGCGAACTACCCATCTTTGCAAAAACTTTATAACCGGCGTCGGATGATTGATCTCGCGTAGTCCGCCATTCCGTTTCAGAATTGTATAAGTCTTATAACGACGGCTGGCAGTATCGATTATTGCTTCTAATGAAGCGACGCTTACCCCCGTCTCTTGCGCGATGCGATCAACGAGCATCGGATAATCCTCCCACGATTTGGGCGATCTCGGGGAAGTGTTGATTATATAACTCAGTCAACTCGAACCGAAATTTCACCTCACTAAATCTCTCAAGTTCCATAAATGATTTGGTGCAACGATTGACACAGAAATACTGCTGGTCTTGGCCACCACGATGCACAAACTCGGCTGCCATTAAAATCGAAAGCAGTTTCTTTAGCACTGACGGATTAGAATGGGTGAATATGCTTTTGAATGCGTAATTTATCCCGTCCAGACTAAGGACTTCAAAAAGTCTAACAATCTCAAATACTACAAAAAAAGTATTCCGCCGGGTCAGCTCTTTGTAGGAGCTATATTCTAACCTCTTCCTATTTTTTCCTACTATGCGACTTTCAAGACGCTCCTTTATCAGATCGAAATTAGCGCCCTCCCCATATGCTATTTGAATCTCAGGCTTGAATTTAGACACAGCGCGCGGAAGTGCGGTCCGCAAGGTTGTTTATCCACCGAGCGTCAGTGTTGGATACGAACAAGTGCCATTCTATGAGATTGTTATAAGAGACCGCTAATAAGGCCCTGAGTTGTTCAGGCGCTAATTCGGCCGATCGGAATGGTGCTTTTAAGAACGAAATTGCTGCGGCGTTCTCAAGTCCATGCTCAACGATGAGATGACCGGCAACCGCTTCTACCCCGAAAGTACCTTGTACTTCGTAGCTCGGAACCCAATTTAGCTCCTGCGCAAAGCTCCGCATCGCCATCGCCCGCTGGTCAGGGGCAGTGGTAGCATCGGCAATTCGGACTAGGTCGTTGTATGGTGATGGAACGACAGGGAACGAACTCCTTCACGCCTGCAGCGTCAGGTGATCTGATGTATCATGCTATCGTACCAAGAAAGCGATTCGTCTACGAGAAGCCATTTTTTTCGACTTCGCCGAATGCAATTCGACGCTCGATCAAACCCCGACGTGACGTTCAGATCCAACCGTGCGAGCCCGATGACAAGCTCCGGCGGGCGAGCCTATCCACACCTCGAACCGAGTGAATACTGGATGCTCCGCTTTCGCGGAGCATGACGATTCAGGATAGTGCTGCCGCTATTCCACTGCGACACGCGTCAATTCGCCGGCTGACGTAAGTCAGAACTGACTTACGCTCAGTTGTCCAGGAACGACCGCAGCTTCCTCGACCGCGACGGATGCTTGAGCTTCCGCAGCGCCTTGGCTTCGATCTGCCGGATGCGCTCTCGGGTCACCGAGAACTGCTGGCCGACTTCTTCCAGCGTGTGATCGGTGTTCATGCCGATGCCGAAGCGCATGCGCAGCACGCGCTCTTCGCGCGGGGTGAGCGAGGCGAGCACCCGCGTCGTGGTTTCGCGCAGGTTCGACTGGATCGCGGCGTCGATCGGCAGGATGGCGTTCTTGTCCTCGATGAAATCGCCGAGATGCGAATCTTCTTCATCACCGATCGGCGTTTCGAGCGACAGCGGCTCCTTGGCGATTTTGAGGACCTTGCGGACCTTCTCCAGCGGCATGCCGAGCTTTTCGGCCAATTCCTCCGGCGTCGGCTCGCGGCCGATCTCGTTGAGCATCTGGCGCGAGGTGCGCACGATCTTGTTGATGGTCTCGATCATGTGCACGGGGATGCGGATGGTGCGGGCCTGGTCGGCGATCGAGCGCGTGATCGCCTGGCGGATCCACCATGTCGCATAGGTCGAGAACTTGTAGCCGCGGCGGTATTCGAACTTATCGACCGCCTTCATCAGGCCGATATTGCCTTCCTGGATCAGGTCGAGGAATTGCAGGCCGCGGTTGGTGTATTTCTTGGCGATGGAGATGACGAGGCGCAGATTGGCCTCGACCATTTCCTTCTTGGCCTGGCGCGCTTCGCGCTCGCCCTTCTGCACCATGTGCACGAGCTTGCGGAATTCGGGGATTTCGAGCCCGGTCTCCGACGCCAGCGTATGGATATTGGTGCGCAGTTCCTTGATGCGGTCCTTGTCGCGGGCGACGAAATTCTTCCAGCCCTTGGCCGACAGTTTCGAGACGCGGTTGAGCCAGCGCGGATCGAGCTCGGAGCCCTGATAGTTCTTGAGGAATTCCTCGCGGGAAACGCCGTGGCTTTCCGACAGGCGCATCAGCCGGCCTTCGTGGCCGACGAGGCGCTTGTTGATGTCGTAGAGCTGCTCGACCAGCGCTTCGATGCGCGCCTGGTTGAGCCGGAGCGACTTCACCTCGGCGATGATGTCTTCCTTGAGCTTCTTCGACTTTCGTTCCTGCGCCGGCGACAGCGTCTCGTTCTTGAGCTTGCCCTGGATGTCGAGTTCCTGCAGGCGGCGCAGCCGCTTGAAGGCGTCGGCGATGTTGTCGAAGGTCTCGAGCACTTTCGGCTTGAGCTCGGCCTCGATCGCGGCAAGCGACATCGAATTTTCGAGATCGTCCTCGTCGAGATCGGATTCCGGAATCTGGCCCTCGGCGCCTTCCTCGCCGTCGGCGGCGGGCGCGCCCGGCTGCTGGCGGAACGAGGCGGGGGTCGGCGCCTTGAACGGCGTCGGGGCGGGCGGCGCCGAAGGCGGCGCCTGCATCGGCGCCGGCATGTAACCCGGCGTGCCCGGCACGCCGTTCGCACCCATGGCCGACGGATCGCCGCCGGGCGCCATTGCGGGCGCCACCTGCTTGGCGTCGGGGCCGGCATAGGTCGCTTCGAGATCGATGATGTCGCGGAGGAAGACTTTCCCTTCGTTGAGTTCGTCGCGCCAGATGATGACGGCCTGGAACGACAGCGGGCTTTCGCAAAGGCCGGCGATCATCGCCTCGCGGCCGGCCTCGATGCGCTTGGCGATGGCGATTTCGCCCTCACGCGACAAAAGCTCGACCGAGCCCATTTCGCGCAGATACATGCGGACCGGATCGTCGGTGCGCTCGGAGGGCTCCTTGGTTTCGGTTTTGGCGACCGGCTTCGGCGTGACTTCGACGAGTTCGCCGGATTCGCTCTCCTCTTCCTCTTCCTCCTCCTCGCCGTCGGCCTCGGCTTCCTCGTTCTCGACGACGTTGATGCCCATCTCGTTCATCATCGCCAGCATGTCTTCGATCTTCTCGGAGGTGACCTCCTCGGACGGCATGACGGCGTTGAGCTGCTCGTAGGTGACGTAGCCGCGCTTCTTGGCCTGCTTGATCATCTTCTTGACGGCGGCATCGGAGAGATCGAGCACCGGCAGCGGGGCATCGGCCGTTTCCGCGCCGTCCTTGTCCGGCGTCTCGGCATCCTTCGGCTGGGCGGCCTTCGGCGGCCTGCCCGGAACCGGTTTGCCGGGGGCGGTTTTGGCGGCGGCGCTCTTCGTTGCCATTGCTTGCGGTCTCCAGATACTTCCAACGCTTCGGGACGCTGCACGTCCCCTACCCTATGGTGTGAGTCTCGATCGCGAGTCTCGCACCTGATTCCGGCACCCCCGTAACAGGGGGGAACCGGACGCCGGGGCCCGAAAGACCCGGGCTCCGCTCCTTCACAACCGCCGGATTCCGCCAAAAAGCGGCCCTAACGGCCAAAAGGGCAGCGCAAACCGGGGAAATCCCCGCCGCACCGCCCGAATCGGGGCTCAATCTGTCGGAACTCCGTTAAGCTCCGACTAACCACAACAGCGCGGGCGACCCCTTATTCCAGCGCCATTTCCGAACCTGGCCGGCTTCCTTCCCGGTTCCGGGGAGGACCGCAGCGGCCCTACATCGATTTTGACGCCCGGCCTGACGATGCGCCGAACCCTTCGATCAGGGCTTCGGTACCGTCAAGCGAGGACAGCCGGGTTTTGACATCGCGCAACCGCGCGTAGTTCGCCTCGGTATTGTCGAGGCCGAGCGCCGTTTCCGCGTCCTTAAGTTCCCGAGATAGGGAATGCCATTGCCGATGCAAGGCGACAAGCTGCTTCCAGGTCGCCAAAACATCGTCGGCTGCGGCATCGGGACCCGCGCCCCAGACCGAGGGCGTGGTGATGGTGCGGCCGATGCGGGCAAGGAGTTCGGCAAAACCGCGTTTTTCAAGCTCCTGCGCAAGCTCTGCGCGCTCGGCGTCGGGGCCGCCGTCGAATTTCTCGGCAAAGCGGTCGGCGAACACGTCGATCAGCGCGCCTTTAAGCTTTTGCGTATCGGCGTGGCGGAACTCGGCGGCGGCGAGTTCCTCCATGTGGTCGTGCAACAGCCACGGATAATTGATCGCGGCTTGCAGGATCAGCGCCTCGCGGCGCGGAATGGCGGCGCGATGGCCGCGATGCACGGGGCTTGCCGCAAGCTGCGGGCTTGCCGCGACATAGGCGTCCTCGCCGAGCTGCGCCCGCGGCGTCGGCGGCCGCCGCGCCGCGTTGCCGCGCCCACCTTGCGTGAAGCTGAAGTCGCCGGCGTTGAAATTCCGGTCGCTGTAGTTGCGGTCGCCAAAATTGCGCCGCCGCGTCTGCACCTGCGCCGGCGCGAACATCTTGCGCAGGCGATCGGAGAAATCCTGCCGGTAATAGCGGCGCACCGATTCATCGCCGATCGCCGACGTCACTTCGGTGATACGCGCTTCAAGCGCGGCGCGGCGTTCCGGCGTATCGAACGGCCCGGCCTCGGTCTCGCGCGACCACAGCACATGCGCCAGGGGACGCGCGGCGCCAAGCACGTCCTCGATCGCGTCGCGGCCGCCGGAGCGGGCAAGATCGTCGGGATCCTGGCCGTCGGGCAGCGTCGCGATCTTGAGGCTCTTGCCGGGCTTCAACAGCGGCAGCGCGAGGTCGAGCGAGCGATAGGCGGCGCGGCGGCCGGCCTCGTCGCCGTCAAAACAAAGTATCGGCTCGTCCGCCATGCGCCACATCAGGCCGAGCTGATCGGTGGTGAGGGCTGTGCCGAGCGGGGCGACGGTCGCCGCGAAGCCCGCGGTGACCAAAGCGATGACGTCGACATAGCCCTCGACCGCGATGACGCGCGCGCCGTCATGCGCGGCCTTTCGCGCATCGGCGATGTTGTAGAGCGTGCCGCCTTTGTGAAAGAGCGGCGTCTCCGGCGAATTGAGGTATTTCGCCGACACCTCCTTGTCGAGCGCGCGGCCGCCAAAGGCGATGACCTTGCCGCGCCAGTCGCTGATCGGAAACATCACGCGGTCGCGGAAGCGGTCGTAAGGCACGGCAATATCCTCGCCGGTGACGACGAGGCCTGCCTCCGCCATGTCCTCGACGGAAATCTTCGCGGCGCCGAGATGCTCCTTCAGCGCATATTGATCGCCGGTCGCATAGCCGAGCCGGAATTTAAGCTGCGTCGCCGCATGCACGCCGCGATCGAGCAGATAGCCGCGGCCGCGCGCGCCGTTGCGCGATGCAAGCGTCGCCTCGAAATATTTGGCGGCGATCTCGACGATGTCGTTGAGCGTCTTGCGGCGTTCTTCGTGAGCGGCCGCCTCGCGCGTCATCACCGGCAGCGGCACGCCCGCCTCGTTGGCGAGCCGCTCGACCGCTTCCGGGAAGCTCACGCCCTCGGTCAGCATCAGGAAATCGAAAATGTTGCCGTTCTTGCCGGAAGAGAAGTCGAACCACATCGCCTTCTGGTCATTGACGAAGAACGACGGCGTCTTTTCCTGGTTGAACGGCGACAGGCCTTTCCATTCGCGGCCCGCCTTGCGCAGTTTCACGCGGCGGCCCACGACCTCCGAAACCGGAAGCCGCGCGCGCAGCTCGTCGAGGAATTGCGGCGTAAAACGCATGGTGATTTGCAACGTTAGCGGGTACCGGCGCTAAATATAGGGCGGGGCTCCACCATGCTCCGGCCGGGGGTGTTTGTCCCGGTTATCCACAGGCCAATAGAGGCAGCGCAAACCGGTCAGTCCGGCCCCATGCCGGCCTGCTTGACCACCTGCTCCGCGACGACGCGATCTTCGGCGATGAGTTTTGTGAACTCGTCCGGCGTATCGGTGGCGCCGACGAGGCTGCGGTCCTTGAGCTGCTTCTGCGCGAAATCCGGATCGGCAACGATGGCCGCGACCTCTTTGGCGATGCGGTCGACGATCGGCTTTGGCGTGCCGGCCGGCGCGAACAACCCGTACCAGCCGCGCGACGGCGGGCCGCTATAGCCGGAGTCCTTGAGGAGCGGCACCTTCGGGAAATTCGGCGAGTGGATGTTGTTCATCATCAGGAGCGGCGTCATGGTGCCGGCCCTGATTTGGCCGATGACATTGCCCTCGCCGATCAGCGCGATCGGCGTCGTGCCGCTCATCACCGCGTTGACCGCTTCGCCGCCGCCCTTGAACGGCACGCGCACCCAGTCGGCGCCGCGCTCGTGCTTGAGCGTCTCCATGTAGAGCACCATCGGCGCGCCGGGCGTGACGTAGCTCATCGTTCCGGCTTTCGCCTTCGACGCCGCCACGAGTTCGTCGACGTTCTTCACTTTGAGATCCGAATTCACCACCAGCACGTGGATCAGGTCGAACACTTTCGTGATCGGCTGCAGACCGTGCTCCGGATCGAACGGCATGGTCTTGATCAGGAACTGATTGTAGATGATCGGGTCGGCATTGATGATGCAGATCGTGTAGCCGTCGGGCGCGGAATCCTGGCAGGCCCGCGCGCCGACATTCTGCATGCCGCCCGGCCGGTTCTCGACCACGATCGGCTCGCCGAGTTTCGGCCCGAGCTTGTCGCCAAGCGCGCGCATGAAGACGTCGCTGATGCCGCCGGCGCTGGCGGTGGTGAGAACGCGGATCGGCCGCGTCGGCCAGGAATCCTGCGCGGCGGCACAGGCTGTCGACGCGGCGAAAGCGACAAGCGTTGCGGAGAGCGTCAGTGATGAATGGCGCACGGATGAACCTCCCTCAAAAAAACCGCGTCATTGCAAGCGCAGCGAAGCAATCCAGCACTGCGGCACGGCCCAGATTGCTTCGTCGCTACGCTCCTCGCAATGACGAATCAAGTGAGGCGGTCGCCGTCTCCGGTGAAGCCGAACAGCCGCTGCACCCGATAATAGCGCGCCGAGCGCGGCTGCGTGATGCCCCATTGGTCGGAGCGGCCCGGCGCGTATTTCCAGTAGGTGGAGGGGCGCGGCCGGTAGGTTTCGTCGACCTGCAGCACTTCGGCGGTATATTCGAGCGGCACTTCGTCCGGCCCGCAGAAATAGGCGAAGACATTATCGCCCGGCCCGTGGCGGCCCGGACCCCATTCGATCGGATAGCCGCCGTCCTTCATGCGGCCCATGCCGCGCATCACCGAATCGAAGTCCGGCATGTCGAAGGCGATGTGGTTGAGCGTCGGCAGACTGGTCTTCGCCAGCACGACCGAAGCGTGATCGGTATTGCCGCAATGCAGGAACCACAGCGGCGCATTGTCGTCGATGACGCGAAAGCCGAGCGCATCGGTGAAGAACGCGAGGCTTCCGTCGAAATCGCGGGCGTTGAGATTGACGTGGACGATCTTGCGCGGCCGGTCGGGCTGGTCGGCGTCATCGGCGTGATCCGCCGCCTCGCAGACGAACGCGAGATTGCGGCCGTCGGGATCCTTGCAGGCAAAGCCATAACCGCCGCCGGCGCCGCCAAGCTTCGCCGGAGCGCCGGGTTTGCCGCCGGCTGCGGAGATTTTCCGGTGCAGTTCGCCAAGCGCCGTGCGGTCGGCGACATCGAACACGATGCGCACCACCCCCGGCTGCGCGCCCGGATGCAGCCCGATCAGGTGGTGATAGCGCGCGGTGCCGCGGAAATAGCGGGCCCCCGCATTGTCTCCGGCGGACGGAGCCACGGCGGCGAGATTCCACACGCTTTCATAGAACCGCGCCGCTTCGTCGAGATTGGTCGCGACAAGCTCGACGCTGCGCACGCCGCGGACGAGATAGGAGGACGTGCCTTCCGCCGCAGTCATGCGCCGCCGAGAAGCTTCTTCACCAGCGCCCCGGCATGGGCGAAATCCATCTGTCCGGAAAAGCGCTGCTTGAGCGCCGCCATGGTGCGGCCCATGTCCTTGAGCGTCTCGGCTTCGATTTCCCTGATCATCGACGAAATCACATGCGCCGCCTCGACGTCGGACATCTTCTTCGGCAGATACGCCGAAATGATCGCGATCTCCTCGCGCTCCTGCGCGGCAAGCTCGGTGCGGCCCGCTTTTTCATAAATGTCGAACGATTCCTGACGCTGCTTCACCATCTTGCCCATGACGTCGAGAATATCGGCGTCCGACAGCGTGATGCGCTCCGCGCCTTTGGTCTCGCGCTCGAGGATGGCCGCATTGATGAGGCGGAGCGTCGAAACCCGGAGCGGCTGCCCGGCTTTCATCGCCTCTTTCAAGGCGCTGTTGATATCGTCGCGCAACACGGCTAAGCCCCTCGCAATTGACGCGGGATCGGCCCATCCCGTGAGGGCCGGCACGCGTTGCGAATGATTTAGGCCGTTGCCGATGCCGATACAACCGCAGTCTGCCAAGTCCCCGGCGCTCTGGGACGACCCGAAGCCGACGGCGCTGCTTGTCCTTGCCGACGGCACCGTGCTCGAAGGCTTTGGCTTCGGCGCCACCGGCCATGCCGTGGGCGAGGTCTGCTTCAATACGGCGATGACCGGCTACGAGGAAATCCTCACCGACCCGTCCTATGCCGGGCAGATCATCACCTTCACGTTTCCCCATATCGGCAATGTCGGCACCAACGAAGAAGACATCGAGACCGTCAATCTCGCGGCAACGCCCGGCGCCCGCGGCGTCATCCTGCACTCCGCCATCACCCAGCCGTCGAACTACCGCTCGACGCGCCCTCTCGACGACTGGCTGAAAAGCCGCGGCGTCATCGGGCTTGCCGGTATCGACACCCGCGCGCTCACCGCCCTGATCCGGCAGAAGGGCATGCCCAACGCCGTCATCGCGCATGAGCCCTCCGGACGCTTCGACCTCGAGGCGCTCAAGCGCGAGGCCAAGGCCTGGCCCGGCCTCGTCGGCATGGACCTCGTGCCGATGGTGACGACGGCGCAGCGCTTCACCTGGGACGAGACGCCGTGGCAATGGGGCACCGGCTATGGCCGGCAGGAAAATGCGGAGTTCAACGTCGTCGCCATCGACTACGGCATCAAGCGCAACATCTTGCGCCAGCTCGCGGGCAATGCCTGCAAGGTGACGGTGGTGCCGGCGACGACATCGGCCGAAGACATATTGGCGTTAAAGCCAGATGGCATCTTTCTTTCCAACGGCCCGGGCGATCCGGCCGCCACCGGCGAATATGCCGTGCCGGTGATCCGCAAGCTGATCGAGAAGAAACCGGTCTTCGGAATATGTCTCGGTCACCAGATGCTGGGGCTCGCGGTCGGCGCCAAGACCATGAAAATGCATCAGGGCCATCACGGCGCCAATCACCCGGTAAAGGACCTCACCACCGGCAAGGTCGAGATCACCTCGATGAACCACGGCTTTGCGGTGGACCGCGCGACATTGCCCGGCCACGCCGTCGAGACCCACGTCTCGTTGTTCGACGGCTCCAATTGCGGGCTGGCGCTCAAGGACCGGCCGGTGTTCTCGGTGCAGTATCATCCGGAAGCCTCGCCCGGCCCGCGCGACAGCCACCTGTTGTTCGATCGCTTTGTCGAAATGATGCGCAAGTCAAGGCCGGCATAACGGGCGGCGAAGCCTTGATGAGCGTGAGATGGCCGATACAAATATTGGGATAGATGTTCTTAGTCCGCAGGCTCTCGCAGATGTAATTGAGCGGACTGCAAATGCGAAGCCCAGCATTTAGCAATTTACTGCCGAATAATTTGCAAGGGACCGGCGTTTCATCTGCCCCACCAGATCGCATTGACACCCATTGGGTTACATCGTATAATGTTGAATGATCCGCAGTTTTCGGCATCGCGGACTGAAACGCCTCTACGAACGTGACGATGCGTCACAAATTCACGCGGCCTTTCGGAAGAAAATAGCCCGAATTCTCGCCGCTCTGGATTTTGCGCGAATGCCACGGGACATGGACTTCCCCGGCCTGCGGCTGCACCCGCTCACCGGCGGCCTGAAGGGCTTCTGGAGCGTGACCGTTTCCGGGAACTGGCGGATCATCTTTCGTTTCGATGACATCGATGTCGTCGATGTTGATCTGGTCGACTAACATTAAGGACCTGACATGCCCATGCTCAATCCGCCGCATCCCGGAGAAAACCTGCGCGAAGATGTATTGGCGCCGCTTGGACTGTCGGTCACGGAAACCGCAAAGGCGCTCGGCATCAGCCGCAAGACTCTTTCCGAGGTCGTGAACGGCAAGGCGTCGATCACGCCGGATATCGCGGTGCGGCTGGAACGCGCCTTCTCGGCTCCGCCTGCCGAGATGTGGCTCAGGCTGCAGGCCGCTTACGATCTGCGCCGCGCCGTCCGCCGGCTTAAGAACACCCCGGTGCGCCGATTAAGGTCGCTGACCGGAAAGAAACGCGCGGCATGAATCAACCCGTTCCCATCACCCACACCTTCGCCGACGACGGCAGGATTCCGAACAATCCCAGATTGCCGCTCATTCTCTATCGCGGCGGCATCAACCTTGCCGGTTCGCCCGATCCGGAAGACGTGGTCGAGAAAGCATTCGCGGCAAACGGCTGGGGCAATATGTGGCGCAACGGGATTTATCCCTACGCGCACTATCACACGATGATCCATGAAGCGATGGGCGTCGCGCGCGGCCGCGCCACGGTCCGCTTCGGCGGCGAGAAGGGTGAGGAGATCCAGATCACGCCGGGCGACGTCGTCATCCTGCCGGCCGGCACCGGCCACCAATGTTTGACGCAGACGCCGACGCTTGTCGTCATCGGCGCCTATCCGAAGAACGGCACATATAATCTCTGCCGCGCCAGCAAGGCCGAACACGCCAAGGCCCTTGCCACCATCCCGAAAGTGCCGCTGCCGGCGACCGACCCGGCGTTCGGGCCGCAGGGGCCGCTGATGACGCTGTGGCGGCCGTGACTGCCACTCGTAAAGCTGCTTCCTGTTTGCGATTATCGCGGCGATGAACCGAAGGCAGCGCCGCGCGAATGTAAAACATGCCGGCCGGTCGCCGTCTCCGGCAACGTCTTCCCAGCTGCAGCCGCCCGCGGCGCTCGAGGATTTCTGCGCGGCGGCCATGGCCGATTACCGCAAGGGCGATCTCGCGTCGGCCGAGCGGCTGTGCCGCGCCGCGCTCGAGCGGAACCCGCGGCATGTGCCAAGTCTCGTTCTCCTCGGCGACCTGGTGCAGCAGGGCGGCCGCAACAAATTGGCGGTGAAATTGCTCGGCCAGGCGCTCGCGCTTGATCCCTACGACGTCGCCGCTCACGACAACATCGCGATGGCCTATCAGGCGCTCGGCCGCCGTGACGAAGCCGTCCGGCATTTTACGCAGGCCGTGGCGCTGGGACTGCGCGATCCCGAAATGCTGATCAGGCACAGTGCCGCCATAGGAGCCTCGATGCAGCGTCACGCTGCCGCGTGGCCAAAACAGTTGCAGCTTTCCGAATTGCTCGAAGCGCAAGGCGCGAGCCCCGTCACAGGAGAGGCCTTGCTTGTGGCGCTGCTGCAATCCAAACCGATCACCGATTTCGGACTTGAAGTCATGGCTGACGGCGATCCGCCGCGAACTGCTCCGGCATGTCGCCGAGAACGGTCACGGTATCGTGGAAGCCGAAACACTCGCTTTGTTCTGCGCGCTGGCGCAACAATGCTTCATCAATGAATATGTCTTCGCGCTCGGCGATACCGAACGTGCGCAACTGGAGAAAGTTCGCGGCCGTATCCGTGATGCGCTCGCGGGTGCTGCCGACATCGCGCCGCTCGATCTGGTTGCCCTGGCAAGCTACCTGCCGCTGCGCAGATTGCCGGAGGCGTCTTTGCTTCTCGGCCGCCGGTGGCCCGACGACATCGGGCGGCTGTTGACGCAGCAGATCCGCGAACCGCTCGAGGAAGCATCGGACTACGACACTATCCCGAAACTGACATCCATCGACGACGGCACATCGCTGCAGGTCCAGAACCAGTACGAGGAGAATCCCTATCCGCGATGGACCACGATGCAGCGGGTCAAACCCGCCACGGTCACGGATTTTCTGCAGGAGAAGCTCGGCGTCCGGCCCGCATCATGGTCGAAGGCTCCCGGCGAGACCGACATCCTGGTCGCCGGCTGCGGCACCGGACTCCACTCGATCGAAACCGCACAGCGATTTCCGCAATCGCGGCTGCTGGCGATCGACATCAGC
Organism: uncultured Alphaproteobacteria bacterium; assembly: GCA_963808205.1. Taxonomy (GTDB): domain Bacteria; phylum Pseudomonadota; class Alphaproteobacteria; order Rhizobiales; family Xanthobacteraceae; genus BOG-931. Next base: position 116,443 of record CAWEER010000002.1, on the reverse strand, counting down.
CGCGCCAGCCTGGCCTATGCACGGCGGAAGACCCTGGCTTTGGGTCTGACCAATATCGAATACGCCCAGGCCGATATCCTGAAATTTGCGTCGCGCGACGTGAGCTTCGACGTCATCGAGGTGGCCGGAGTGCTGCACCACCTTTCCGATCCGGAGGAGGCGTGGCGGCTGCTGTTGTCGCTGCTGCGCCCCAATGGCCTGATGCTCGTCGGCCTCTACAGTGCGCCGGCGCGGCGCTTCGTTACCGCCGCGCGGGCTTTCATCGCGGAACGCGGATACCGCGCTACGGCAGACGATATCAGGACCTGCCGGCAAGAACTCATCAAACGCGGCAGCGTGCCGCCGTCCAAGGATTTCTCCAGCACCAGCGGCTGCCGCGACCTTTTGTTCAATGTCATGGAACACCAGTTCACGATCCCGCGGATCGCGACATTTCTCGATGCCAATCGTCTGACCTTCCTGGGCTTCGAGCAACTTTCATCCGATGTGCATGAGCAGTTTCGAAAAGAATTTCCGGACGCTGCCGCCGCACGCGACCTTGCGTGCTGGCATGAATTTGAACAAAAGCAGCCGCATACTTTCATCGGCATGTATTTGTTTTGGGTGCAAAAGCAGCCGAAATGATTTCCCCGGCACCGCTGGCGACACGAACCAATTTAACGGGTCGCGTGTCGCAAAATGGAATTTTGCAATATTCGGCTCGGATCACTCAGGCTTGATGCCCGCGAATTTCACCACCTTCGCCCACTTCGCGGTCTCCGCGGCGATGTAGCCGGCAAAGGCTTCGGGTGAACTCACAAACACTTCACCGCCGAGATCGGCAAGGCGTGCCTTGTTCCCGGGATCGGCAAGAATGGCATTGATCTCCCGGTTGAGCTTGCCGACAATTGCGGCCGGCGTGCCTTTTGGCGCACCAATCCCGAACCAGGCAGCCGCCTCGTAGCCCGGCACGAATTCGCTCACAGCCGGGACATCCGGGAGAACCTCCTGGCGCCTGGCGGTGGTTACAGCCAGCGCGCGCAACTTGCCGGATCTTATGAAATCGAGCGACGCCGGCATTGGATTAAACGTCACCTGCACCTGGCCGCCGAGCAGATCGGGAAACTGGCTGCCGCGGTATGGCACGTGAACCAGATCGACACCGGCCATCATCTTGAACAGTTCACCCGCCACATGATTTACGCTTCCGATGCCTGGCGAAGACATGTTGATCTTGCCGGGATTGGCCTTGGCGTAGGCAATGAACTCGGGGAGTGTTTTGGCCGGAACTGATGGATTGACCATCATGACGACCGGGACGCGAAGAATACTCGCGACGGGCTGAATGTCGCGAATGAAATCGAAATTGAGCGTGCCGTAAGCGGTCGCATTGATTGCGTTGGTCTGCGTGACCCAAAGCAGCGCGTAGCCGTCAGGTTGCGCATGCGCAACCGATTCAGCGGCAATGTTGGTACCGGCGCCAGGCCTGTCGTCCACGATGAATTGCTGGCCGAGCCGCTCCGACAGCCATTGTCCGATCAGCCTGGCAACGATGTCGGACGAGGTGCCGGCGGGAAAGCCGACGACGATATGCACCGGCCGCGCCGGATAGGACTGCGCCCACGCGATGCGCGAATGAGCCGCAATCGCGAAAGAGCCGGCTGCCAGATGCAGGAATTGTCTGCGGTGAAATGTCATCGCGATACTCCGCCAGCTTGAGCGCCTTCTGCACGCGCAGAACGGCGTCCGCGCACCAAATCCGATTTATTCTTTCGGATCGCCCGCCCGCCGGAGGCACTGTCGCCGCCTTTGGTCTTACGGAAGGTCGGCACATCCCGTTGGCGGCTCGATGACGAGGCTACACTAACTCCGCAGGCTCGACGATTAGACCATTGCCTTGTGCCGGGCGATGAGCTGGTCGGCGACATCGTTGAGGTCGTTGCCGACAATATGGGGTTGAGGTCCGACTCCCAGGACATCGTTGCCGACACGCTTGATGAGCGCGCCTTGCCAGCCTGCCGCAACGGCGCCGAGAGTGTCCCAGGTGTGACAGGCAATGAGACAGAGCTGCGAAGGCCGCACCCCAAGCTCCTTCTCGACATAGGCGTAAGCTTGCGGCGACGGCTTATGATGCTTCACGCCGTCCGCGCTGAATTGCCGTTCGAATAGATCGATGATGCCGCCATGCTCGAGCTGGCGGGTTTGCACTTCAAGCAGATTGTCGGTGAGGCAGAAGAGCCGGAAACCCGCTTCGCGAAGCTTGCGCAGCGCCGCCGGAACCTCGGGATGCGGCGGCATCGTCGAAAACTTTTCCGTCAGCTCCTTCTTGTCATCGTCGTTGATCTTGATACCGCGAGTATCCGCCTGCATTTTCATGACAGCCGAACCAATATCAGTGAACGGGACGTAGCAGCCGGCCACGGTCAGCGCCGCGGAATAGAGGATCAGGTTGGCGAACCACAGGCGCATGGCGTTCTCGTCGCCAAAGATGCGCTGAAAGGTCGGTTCCATCGTTCCAAGATCGAGAAGTGTTTCGTTTACGTCGAAGACGATCAACGGGAGGGCCGCCATGCTAGTCTCCTTTGTCGCCCCCGATGCAGAGTTCGTCAGCTTGTCAGCGCTTCTTCTTGAGCCGGTTGCGGCGTGGCAGCCTGTTTGGCGTGATTGCCGCAAAGCAGGACGTCAGCGGTAAGTAAATATGTCGTGGTTTGGAAGAAGATTGGCAACGCCTCTGGAACCACGGAAACCAGAGGCCCTGTTGGGCAGATGCGCGGTTTACAGGTCACCCAATGTGCCAGGTCGGCATGTCCGCTTTCGCGAGCAATGCGGATATCGCGACGCGCAACGGTAAGAGACGCCGCTTGATACCGGAGGTGATTCCGGTCAAGCGGCGGGTCCGGGCACGATCACTCCGCCTTGATATTGGCCGTGCGAATGACTTTGCCCCATTTCTCCGTTTCGTCGGCGACGAACTTGGCGAAATCGGCTGGAGAGCCCGCAAGCGCGGTGGCGCCCCACTCGGCGAGGCGGGCCGCCACCTTGGGATCCGCCAGGCCCGCATTGACCGCCTTGTTGAGCGTGCCGACGATCTCGGGCGGCAGGCCTTTCGGCGCCACCATGCCGGTCCAGAAGCTCGCCTCGTATCCCGGCACGAACTCGGTCACCGTCGGGACGTCCGGCAACGCGGCCTGGCGCGTCTTGGTCGCGACCCCGAGCGCGCGCAGCTTGCCGGCTTTGACGTATTGGAGCGATGCCGACATGGTGTTGAACATGACCTGTACTTGTCCGCCCATCAGGTCGACCATCGCGGGGCCGGCGCCGCGATAAGGCACGTGCACGAGATCGATGCCGGCCATCATCTTGAACATCTCGCCGGAAAGGTGGTTGCCCGAGCCTATCCCGCCCGACCCCATATTGACCTTGCCGGGATGGGCCTTGGCATAGGCGATGAGTTCCGGGATCGTCTTCACCGGCAACGAGGGGGTCACTTGCAGCACGAAAGGGTCGAGCGCGATGCCCGCGACCGGCGTGGTGTCACGGATGAAATTGAACTTGAGATTGTCGTAGAGCGTCGCGTTGCCGGCATTGGCAAGACTGGCCGCCAGCAGCGTGTAGCCGTCCGGTGCTGCATTCACGACGGCCTCGGTGGCGATATTGGTCCCGGCGCCGGGCCGGTTCTCGATGACGATTTGCTGTCCAAACCGCTCCGACAGCACCGGTTGCAGGAGGCGCGCCATGACGTCGGTGCCGCCGCCGGGTGCGAAGCCGATGAGGAGCTGTATCTGGCGCGATGGATACGCTTGTGCGCTCGCGGCCCGTGACATTACCGGTAGCACCGCGGCGCTGGCCGCCAGCCGAAGAACTTGCCTCCGATGAAGGCTCTTCATCTTTTTCTTCTCCCGTCATGGCGCTCGCGCATAACGATCCGACGCGGAGCTGACGCGAGAAACTAGCACAAGGCATGCGCCCATGAAGGGATTGAGCCGCGGCTGACGGCCGCGGCTGGCACCCGCGGCATGGCAAGCCGAACGCGACACCGCCTAGTGGCTCTGGGCGCCTCTGGGGGTGAGATAGCGCGGAACGACGATACGGTCGCCCTCGCTCAGCGCGGCATGCTCGGATTTCTGGTTGAGCTGGACCACCGCCCAGAGCGGCACGTGATATGTCGTCGCGATCGATTGCAGCGTGTCTCCCGCGTGCGCCGAGACGGGCATGCCGCTATCCCATAATTCGAGCGAGCCCGTGGCCGGCGGCACCATGCGCAGCGGCACGGCTTCACCCTCGCCGCGCGCGGGGGTCGCCGCGAGCGATCTGATCTTGGCGGCCAACTGTTCCTGGATCCGGTCGAACTTATCGAGATTGATGTGGATGATTTCGGGACGGTCTTTCAGATTGAAGCTCGCATAGTGGCCGTGAAAGCCGGAACCCTGCGTGAGGTCGCCGCCGCCGAGAAAGTTGGAGGACTGATAGAGGTTGATATAGCGCTCGACATTCCCCGGCACTTTGCCGGCCATCCGCGTCGGATCGTAGGTGATCATCAGGCTCACCGGGACATGCGCGGCGCCGAGGCGTTCGGCAAATTGCACGGCGGAATCGCCGCCGATGGAGTGGCCGATGACGGTGATCGGCGCGGGTTCGCGGCGGTAATCGGCAATGGCCTGATCGGCGGCGGAGCGCCAGGTCTGATAGCCATCGATGGTCGCGGTAACGCCGCTGCGGTTGATGCGCGCCGCAAGCTGGTCCATGCCCCAATCGATTGCACCGATCAGCCCGCGAAACAGATAGGCATGGCCGCGCGGATTGAGCGCGGCCCTGTCGGGAGCGCCCGGCGTTTGCGCGTGGCCTGCACCGGCAAGGCACAATGCGATCACAAACGCGGCGATGGGCCCGGCGCGAAATATGGACGCTTGAAACGGGGTCTTGGCTTGAATTCATGTCATTTCCCGACAATATCCGAATACCGCGCCAGCCACAGTTCCCGTAACAGAAATCACCGTAACAGAAATCGGCGACGTTGGCGCGGTGCGCGCGCGATGTGCCGAAATGGCCGCGCCGTGGCAGTTTCAGCGAATCCGGATGGAGAATTTAAGGCAAGCCAATCGCCATCGCGAACTTCCATCTGCCGCGCCGTCCAGCTTCTGCTAATGTCGGATCCATGAAATTCCTTGCGCGATTGGCTGCCGGCGACGTCGCTCTGTGGCGCACGTTCTGGCTGACGGGAACTCCGCTCGCCCTGGTTTGGGATCTCAGCGGGCTGAGCATGATCACGGGATTTGGCGTCGGAGAACCGCTCATCGCGGGGTTCCTGATCGCGCTGTTCTCGCTGTCGTGCATTGCGATCGTATTTGTCGCGGTCGCCATTTGGCGAAGTTCGTCGCGCTATCCGCGGGACCTGTGGTGGCAAACGCCTCTCGCCATCGGCGCCAAGCTCTGCGCGGCCCTGTCCGGGCTTGCAGCGGCCATCAGCTTTTTGATCGTCATGTATCTGCTCTTTGATTTTATCTACGCAGCCATAGCCCTGTCCTGATCTGCGGGCCGCGTGCGGCCGGAAAGCCCGGCGCTGCTCCATTTCGTCACGATCCGGAATATCGCAAACGGCCCGTCACCGCGCCTCATCCGCCTTGCCATCAAGGCCGGGACCACAGACACTCGCTTTGGGCCGCATTGCGATGCGATCGAACAATCTGCCTGATCAGCCGCGATGTCCGGCGCCCGTAACAGCAAAATCTCGGGAGGTAGCAATGGCGAAAAACAAAGAGAACGGAGTTTACAGGATCGTAGATGTCGTCGGTGTCAGCACCGTTTCCTGGGAAGACGCCGCCAAGCGCGCCGTCGAAACCGCGGCACGATCCATTCGCGATCTGCGCATTGCCGAGGTCACCAAGATGGACATCACCGTCAAGAACGGAAAGGTGTCGGCGTTCCGGACCAGGGTCGCTCTTTCTTTCAAATACGAAAAGTAGCTGTCCGGCCTTCGCTCCGTAGCGGCATCTCCGTGAACGCGATTTGCCCTGCGTTCAGCGGACGTGGAGCGGCGTGCGGCGTTTGTCTGCAACGCGGACCAAGGAGGGGCCAAGGCGGACACGTCCAAGCCGGATTTGGCCACGAGCGCGGCCAAGAAGGAGTTGGCGGGTGAAAAAGCCTGTCAAAACGTGAAGAGAACGGACGTATACCAATTGAACCGATCGGTTTCGTCGGTGTTCTGAATACCGCGTCCCAGGTAGCCCAAGAGATGAAAGTGCTCATTGAGGTCGTAGCGCACGCCGGCGCCGACGGATGTCGTGGGTTCACCGCCGCGCATGTCGGGGGTCTGGTGGAAAATCTCCAATCCGACTTGCAGTGCGGAGGTAACCTGCCGCGTTACCACCATGCCCATGAGGCAAAAATTCTGTGACCCGCCGCCCTGATTGATTTCACAGCCGCCACCGCCGAACGCAGACCACTGACCCCAGTCTTTCTGCATCCAGATCGGAAGGAGCAGAGAAGCGTGCTGCTCACCTATATTTGACGAGGCGCTCGGCAAAAACACCCTTGGAAACACAGCAACGTCGAGACCGGCGCTGTCTTGCGTCAAAAAACGATATTTTGCAGCGAGTTCAATATTGCCAAGTCCGCCCATCGTAGCGCCGGCCGCGGGAAAGCCATAGGCGGCGGGCAGCGTGGCCGTGAGCTGGAGATTTGGCGCACCGCCATAGTTGAAGTCGATGCCGCCTTCGCCAGTGGTGCCATCTCGTGTCGCGGTTCCGTTTGAGAATGTGTAAATCTCGAAGTGCCGGTAATCGGTTGGTTCGGGATCGTCGGAAAGATACGGAGGACCCGCCATCGCCGGGGTGATAAATCCCAGCAACAATGCGGCGCCAATCGGCAATCGAACGGCGGAAGGCAGCGCTCTCACCAGGCCAGATTACCCAATTCGGGAAACAAAATGACAGATGCCGTCGAACGATATGCCGCAAAAATTCCGGAAGTCACGCTTGTCTTCTGGATCATCAAGATCGCCGCCACGACGCTCGGCGAGACCGGCGGCGACACCGTCACGATGACGCTGAACTGGGGCTATCTCCTCGGCACGGCGCTATTTCTTTCCCTGCTGGTCGTCTTCGTCATTCTCCAGATCGCGGCCAGGAAATTCCATCCGTACCTGTATTGGGCGACGATCGTTGCCTCCACCACGGCCGGCACCACGATGGCTGACTTTGCCGATCGCTCCCTGGGCATCGGCTATGCGGGAGGATCGTCGCTTTTGTTCGTCTGCCTCATGGCCACGCTTGGGGTCTGGTATTGGTCGCTCGGTTCGATATCGGTCGCCACGGTCAACACGCCGAAGGTGGAAGCGTTCTATTGGGTGGCCATTACCTTCTCGCAAACACTGGGAACGGCGCTCGGCGACTGGACGGCGGACGACACCGGCCTCGGTTATGACGGCGGAGCGCTTCTGTTTGCCGCCGGATTGGCGGCGCTCGCGGCGCTGTATTTCTTCACCAATGTCTCGCGCGTATTCCTGTTCTGGGCCGCCTTCATCCTGACGCGGCCGCTCGGTGCGACGGTCGGCGACTTTCTCGATAAGCCGGTGAGCGATGGCGGATTGGCGCTGAGCCGGCCGATCGCTTCGGCCGTCATCGGCGTTTTCATTATCGGCTGTCTTCTCATCCTGCCGCAAAGGGCAGGCCAGCATCCGGGACAATCTGAAGCAGCGCAATGACGGCGACCGCCGCGCGCCCGTCCGGCGCTAAAAGCGGGTCAGTCGCCCTTCTTCTTCCGCACGACGCACGCTCTCACATCCATATACTTGGCGTGCTTGCCCAATTCGGCCCGGCAGGCTTCGACCGCCTGAACCGTCGTCATCTTGTCGCCGGGATCGGCCCGGACGGCCGAAGCTGAAAAAGTCACGAGCGCCGTTGCCGCCGCCGCCGGAACGATCACATACCGAAGAATGGCCTGCCGAAGCATGGTTCGCCTCTCGCTGACGTTGTGCCGGCGTGCCGCGGCATCCTTCAAGGCCTGCCGCCGGCTCCGCGCCCACGCAATATCCTACCACGTAATTTTGGGTTGGTGGGGAACGAAGGCTCGCGTCCGGACCCATGTCGCGTCACTGCTTGATTTGCAGATGAAAGTCATTGACGACTTTCGTGTATCGCGCGAGGTCGTCCTGCATGAATTTGGCGTAGGCCGCGGTGCCGTTCTCCTGCACGTGCATGCCGAGCGATTTCATCCGCTGCGCCATCTGCGGTTCACGAAGCGCTCGCGCCACCGCCGACTGCAATTTCGCAACGATGTCCGGCGCCACGCCGGCGGAGGTCTGCAAGCCGAGCATCGTGGCGACATCGAAACCCTTGTAGCCGAGTTCGTCGCAGGTCGGCACGTCCGGCAGGGATTCGTCCCGTGTGAGCACGCTGAGACACAGCGCGTGCAGTTTCCCGGTCTGGATCAGGGACAGCACGTTCGGGATACCAGACCAGCCGGCATCGACTTCCCCGGTCAGGAGCGCGTTCACGAGGCCGGTGCCCCCGCGATAGGGCACGTGCAGGAGCTGAATTCCCGCCCGCTGTTCGAAGATGACCATTGTCAGCTGATGGATCGAACCGGTGCCCGCCGAGCCGAAGGTCAGCGTGCCGGGTTTTGATTTGGCCAGCGCCACGAATTCGGCCAGCGTGTTTGCCGGCAGCGAAGGCTTGATAACCAGCACGGTCGGCAACGTCGCCAGCGCCGTGACCGGCGTGAAATCCTTGAGCGTATAATTGACGTCGGGATTTATCGCGATGCTGATGCCGAGAGAGCCGGAATTGTTGAGCCCGAGCGTGTAGCCGTCCGGCGGTGCCGCCGCCGTCTGCTTGGCTGCGATCACACCGCCGACGCCGGGCACGTCTTCGACGACAAACGGGTTGCTGAATATTTCGCTCAATCGGGCCGAGAGGAGGCGCGCCAGCACGTCGGGATTGCCACCCGCCGCCGAGGCCGCCAGCATGCGGACGGGATGTGCCGGATAGCCCCCATCCTGGGCGGCCGCGGGAAGGAGCGGCGCCAAGACAAGAGCTACGGATGCAAGGCCGATCGCCGCCGCGCGCCCACGTCGTCCGAATGGTCCGACCGGCATGGCTTCCTCCCCTCCCTCTCTATGTTTCGTTCCAGACGTCGCGCGCCAGCTCGCACACGAGCTCGAGCTTGCGTTTTTGCGCCTCCATTGTCACCGGATTGCCGGTATCGACACTGGCGAAACCGCACTGCGGACTGACGGCGAGCCTGTCCAGCGTCACGAATTTGGCCGCCTCGTCGAGCCGCCGCCGCAGCGACAGCTTGTCCTCAAGCTTCGCCACTTTGGTCGATACGAGGCCCAGCACCACCGCTTTGTGCCCGGGAACAAAGCGAAGCGGCGTAAAAGTGCCGGCCCGCGGCGTATCATATTCGAGAAAGTAAAACGGTATGTCGAGCGCGTTGAACAGCCGCTCCGCCACCTCCTCATAACTGCCTTCGGCATGCCAGTGACCGCCGCGATTGCCGCGGCACAGATGCATGCCGATGTGGAGTTCGGCCGGCGCGGCGCTCAGGATTTGATTGGTCACGCCGATATAAGTGTCGATGAGCCTGCTCCAATCGTCACCGCGCGCCGACAGCATGGCTTGAACATCGGGATCGCCAAATTTGGCGAAGGCCGTCTCGTCGATCTGCACGTAACGGCAGCCGGCGGCGGCGAGCGCGGACAGCTCCCTGGTGAAGGCCTCGACAATGTCCGCCCAGAACAGATCGGTGTCCTTGTAGGCCACGGCGGTTACCGCGGCATCGCCGCCGCGGAAGTGCAGCGCGCAAGGACCCGGCACGGTGACCTTCGAACCGACTTTCGAATTCGCCTTGAGGAACGCAACATCGCCGGCATTGATCGGATGGGTCCATTGCACGCGGCTTGCGATCCGCGCCAGCGGCTGCGCGCCGCGGCCGCCGCCCTGCTCCTCACCCTTCTCGGTGCCGACCGCGTCGCTGCCGCCGATCGTATCGATGCTGACATTGCCGAGCTGACTATAGAAAAAGCTGTGATAGGAGCGGCGGCGGAATTCGCCGTCGGTGACAAATTTGAAGCCGAGGTCTTCCTGCAGCCGGATGGCGCCGCGGATCGCCTCGTCTTCCGCCGCGGTCAACGCGGCCTGATCGATCTCGCCGCGCGCGAGCCGGGCGCGCTGCTGCATCAGATCCGCGGGCCGCAACAGGCTGCCTATATGCTCCGCGCGAAACGGCGGCTTGGAGGCGACCACCTTGGCGCGGACGTTCATGGCGTGACACTCCCCAAGCTCAATTCCTGCCCCAAGCTTAATTCCTGCCGCAAGCCTGATTCTTGTGCCGCCTGTCTGTCTCAAGGCTAGGATCGGCGAGCAGCCGAAGGAAGTGCCGCTGACGCATGGGCGTATCGCCCCGACTGCACAAAGCGGGCGGATCAGAACCGGGAAATGACAGCGCCAGGCTCGGCCGACATAATGTTGCAGCCGAAGGACGATAGGATCGGGACCAGCGATCCGCGCGTCAACTGATGGAGTTGACAATGTCCACGTTCACCACCAAGGACGGCACCAGGATTTATTACAACGATTGGGGCAACGGACAGCCGGTCGTCTTCAGCCACGGCTGGCCGCTGAGCGCGGACGCTGTCGAGGACCAGATGTTCTTCCTGGCGTCGCACGGCTACCGCTGTATCGCCCACGATCGCCGCGGCCACGGCCGCTCCGACCAGCCCTGGCAGGGCAACGATCTCGACACCTATGCCGACGATCTCGCCGAACTCGTCGAGAAGCTCGATGTGAAAAATGCAATCCATGTCGGCCATTCCACGGGCGGTGGCGAAGTCGCCCGCTATATCGGGCGCCATGGGACCAGGCGCGTCGCCAAGGCCGTGCTGATCGGGGCGATACCGCCATTGATGTTGAAGACCGCCGCCAATCCCGGCGGCTTGCCGATCGAGGTGTTCGACCAATTACGCGCCGGCGTTCAGGCCGACCGCTCGAAATTCTGGACCGATCTCAGCCTGCCGTTCTACGGTTACAACCGGCCCGGAGCCAAAGTCTCGGACGGCGTGCGCCAGTCGTTCTGGATGCAAAGCATGATGTGCGGCTTCCCCGGCTCGTATTTCTGCATCAAGGCCTTCTCCGAGACCGACCTGACCGAGGATTGCAAAAAGATCGACGTGCCGACCCTCGTTCTCCACGGCGACGACGACCAGATCGTTCCGATCGGGGCGGCGGCAATGCTCTCGTCGAAGCTGATCAAGAAGGCCGTCCTGAAAGTGTATCCGGGCGCGCCGCACGGCATGTGCACGACGCTCAAGGACAAGGTGAACGAGGAACTGCTCGCCTTCATCAAGTCCTGAAAAGCCGAACGCACCTGCTAACCGGCTCGGCGGCGAGCGGAGCATGCCGGCGGCCGCCCCCGCTAGATCTCCAATTCCGTCATGGCCGGACCTCGCCGATCGACCAAGGCAGGTTTTCCCCGCCGCGAAATACCACGACTTCGTCGCTCTCGACGACGAGCGAGGCGACAGCGCTACTCGGCTGCCGTTTCAACACGACTGTTCCCGCATTCGGTTTCACGCCGTAGAACTTCGGGCCATTCAAAGACGCAAAGGATTCAAATCGATCGAGCGCGTTCTCCTCGTCGAACACCTGGACGTATGTCTGCAGCGCCGTGGCCCCGCCAAAAATTCCGGCGCAGCCGCAGGCCGCCTCCTTCAGCGTTTTCATGTGCGGCGCCGTGTCGGTGCCGATAAAGAAGCAGCCCGCGCCCGATGTCGCGGCGGCGCGCAGCGCCTTGCGGTGCCGCTCGCGCTTGGCGACAGGCAGGCAATAGAAATGCGGGTGCAGGCCGCCTTGAAAGATCGACGTGCGATTGATGACGAGATGATGCGGCGTGATGGTCCCTGCCACGCGCGGAGCGTGAGCGCGGACAAGATCCGCAGTTTCAGCGGTGGTGACATGCTCGACGACGACTTTCAGCCCGGAGTGCCGTTTGAGCAGCGGCAGCAACGTCTTCTCCATGAACACCGCCTCCCGGTCGAAAATGTCGATGGCCGGGTCGGTGGCCTCACCATGAATGAGAACCGGCATGCCGATTTTTTCCATTCGCTCGAACACGGCGGACATTCCGGCAATATCGGTAACGCCGTGATGCGCGTTGGTGGTGGCGCCGGCGGGATATAATTTGGCCGCAACCCAGACGCCGTCGGCATGGCCTTTCTCTATTTCGCCGGGCGAAGTTGCATCGGTCAGATAACAGGTCATCAGCGGCTCGAAATCGGAACCCGCCGGCCGAGCCGCGATGATCCGTTCGCGGTAGGCCGCGGCGGCGGCGACGCCGGTCACCGGCGGCACAAGATTGGGCATGATGATGCCGCGCGCGAATTGCGCCGCCGTGTAAGGCAGCACCGCCCTGAGCATCGCCCCGTCGCGCAAATGCACATGCCAATCGTCCGGCCGGCGGATGACTACGGAAAGAGTGCCGGAATCGGTCTTGGCCGCGTCGAAAAGCTGGTCGATGCTCACGTGGCCGCTTCCCGAAGCGCCGACCGCATCACGGCGACGCCGGCGGCAAAATCCCCGATCGCCATGGCCGCCGAGGGATTATGCGGGCGGTGTTCGTTGCACACGAAAATCATGGCGCTTGGGATACCTTCGTTGGCAAACACAGCGGCATCGTGTCCGGCGCCGCCGGCGAATTCGCCGCCGAGTCCTACGCCCGCCAGCGTCCGGTACGGGAGCAACTCATAGTAACCCTACGCGAAAGCGCACATGCCGGTGAAGACCGCAAAACAATAATCGTCCGGGTGAGTAGGCAGCAAAAACTTTGGGCTGCGGATTGCTGTCGTTGCGACACCACGTCGAAACGGCGGCAAAATCCAGAGCGCCAAACTGTTACCGGGTGACCAGCATGGCCGAGGTTGGAGCGTTTCGCGGCCAAATATGGAAATAAAGGCAAATCTCAATTATGAGATTGGCCGGAGAATCGGGGCCAGGAGAGCAAAATCGGCCGCGGCGCGCCGAAGCCTTCCCTCGCTGCCGAATCTGGTCTAAGAGCCGTTCCGCGCGGGGCCGGCCCCCGGCGCCGGCCCAGGGACGCGCACAAAGCGCGCCCTTTTTTTGTGCCCAGCGTTTTTACGCCTACATACGGGAACGATGCCTAAGCGGACCGACATCTCTTCGATCCTGATCATTGGCGCGGGCCCGATCGTCATCGGCCAGGCGTGCGAATTCGACTATTCCGGCACGCAGGCCTGCAAGGCGCTCAAGGACGAGGGCTATCGGGTCATCCTCGTCAATTCCAATCCGGCGACCATCATGACCGATCCGGATCTGGCGGACGCAACCTATATCGAGCCGATCACGCCGGAGATCGTCGCCAAGATCATCGAGAAAGAACGGCCGGATGCTCTGCTGCCGACCATGGGCGGGCAGACCGCGCTCAACACGGCGCTGTCGCTGCGCAAAATGGGCGTGCTCGATAAGTTCAACGTCCAGATGATCGGGGCCACCGCGGACGCCATCGACAAGGCCGAGGACCGCAAGCTGTTCCGCGACGCCATGACCAAGATCGGGCTGGCGACGCCGCGCTCGCATCAGATCAAGACGCTGATCCAGGCGCTCGAAGCGCTCGAGGACATCGGGCTGCCGGCCATCATCCGCCCCTCGTTCACGCTCGGCGGCACCGGCGGCGGCATCGCCTACAACAAGGCCGAGTTCATCGAGATCGTCGAGGGCGGCATCGACGCCTCGCCGACATCCGAAGTGCTGATCGAGGAATCGGTGCTCGGCTGGAAAGAATTCGAGATGGAGGTGGTGCGCGACAAAAACGACAACTGCATCATCATCTGTTCGATCGAGAATATCGATCCGATGGGCGTGCATACCGGCGATTCCATCACCATCGCGCCGGCGCTGACGCTGACCGACAAGGAATACCAGGTCATGCGCGACGCTTCGATCGCGGTGCTGCGCGAGATCGGCGTCGAGACCGGCGGCTCCAACGTGCAGTTCGCGGTCAATCCGGCCGACGGACGGCTCGTCATCATCGAAATGAATCCGCGCGTGTCGCGCTCCTCGGCATTGGCATCGAAGGCGACCGGGTTTCCGATCGCCAAGGTCGCCGCGAAACTCGCAGTCGGCTACACGCTCGACGAGATCGCCAACGATATCACCGGCGGCGCCACGCCTGCCTCGTTCGAGCCGACGATCGATTACATCGTCACCAAGATACCGCGCTTTGCCTTCGAGAAATTTCCCGGCGCCGAGCCGGTGCTCACCACGTCGATGAAATCGGTTGGTGAAGTGATGGCGATCGGACGCACGTTCCAGGAGAGCCTGCAGAAGGCGCTCCGTTCGCTCGAAACCGGCCTCACCGGCCTCGACGAGATCGCCATTCCGGGCCTCGGCCAGGGCGACGACAAGAACGCCATCCGCGCCGCGCTCGGCACGCCGTCTCCCGACGGCCTGCTCAAGATCGCGCAGGCGATGCGGCTCGGCATGAGCGACACCGACATTCACAATGCCTGCAAGGTCGATCCGTGGTTTCTCGCGCAAATCCGCGGCATCATCGAGATGGAAGCCGAAATCCGCGACAAGGGGCTGCCGGCGACGCCTGCCACGCTGCGCCGACTCAAGGCCATGGGTTTTTCCGACGCGAGGCTCGGCCAGCTCACCGGACTCTCAACCGACGAAGTTTCGCAGCGCCGCCGCGAGATCGGCGTGCGGCCTATCTTCAAGCGCATCGATACCTGCGCCGCCGAATTCGCCTCGCCGACCCCCTATATGTATTCGACCTACGAGACGCCGTTTAACGGCCAAGCCGCCGACGAGGCGACGCCGTCGGACAAGAAGAAAGTCATCATTCTCGGCGGCGGCCCCAACCGCATCGGCCAGGGCATCGAATTCGACTATTGCTGCTGCCATGCCTGCTTCGCGCTCAAGGACGCCGGCTACGAAACCATCATGATCAATTGCAATCCGGAGACGGTGTCGACGGATTACGACACCTCGGACCGCCTCTATTTCGAGCCGCTCACCACCGAGGACGTGATCGAGATCATCGATACCGAGCGCCGCAACGGCACACTGCACGGCGTCATCGTGCAGTTCGGCGGCCAGACGCCGCTGAAACTCGCCGCGGCGCTGGAGGCGGCCAACGTGCCGATCCTCGGCACCTCGCCCGACGCCATCGATCTCGCCGAAGACCGCGACCGCTTCAAGAAGCTCCTCGAGAAGCTGAAACTGCGCCAGCCGCGAAGCGGCATCGCCAACTCGCCGGAGAAGGCTCACGCCATCGCCGCATCGATCGGCTATCCGATCGTGATCCGGCCGTCCTACGTGCTCGGCGGCCGCGCGATGGAGATCGTGCACGACACCCACCAGCTCGACCGTTATGTCGCGCGGCTCAATGCCGATCTCGGCCGGCCGTCTGAACTCGCGGTGTCGGCGAAGCGGCCGCTTCTCATCGACAGCTATCTCACCGACGCCATCGAGGTCGATGTCGACTGCCTGGCCGACGGCAGCGACACCTATATCGCCGGCATCATGGAGCATATCGAGGAGGCCGGGATTCATTCCGGCGACAGCGCGTGCTCGCTGCCGCCGCACAACCTTTCGGCCGAGGCGATCGCCGAACTCGACCGGCAAACCCGCGCGCTGGCGCTTGCGCTCAAGGTCGGCGGGCTGATGAACGCGCAATACGCCATCAAGGACGGCGACATTTATGTGCTCGAGGTCAATCCGCGGGCGTCGCGCACGGTGCCCTTCGTCGCCAAGGTGATCGGCATTCCCGCCGCCAAGATCGCCGCGCGCATCATGGCGGGCGAGACGCTCGCAAGCTTCGCGCTCGAACCGCAGCATTTCGAGCCTGGCGCGGCGCGCCATGTCGGGGTCAAGGAAGCGGTATTCCCGTTCGCGCGGTTCGGCGACAAGGTCGACACCGTACTCGGCCCGGAGATGAAATCGACCGGCGAGGTCATGGGCATCGACCGCGACTACAATGTCGCCTTCGCCAAAAGCCAGCTCGGCGGCGGTACGCGGCTGCCGAAATCGGGCACGGTTTTCGTCTCGGTCCGGGACGCCGATAAGCCGCGCATTCTCGAATCGACGCGGCTCCTCTCCGGGCTGGGTTTCCGGGTCGTGGCGACGTCGGGCACGCAGCGCTACCTCGCCGAAAACGGCATCGCCGCGGTCAAGATCAACAAGGTGGCGGAGGGCCGCCCGCATATCGTCGACGCCATAAAAAACGGCGAAGTTCAGGTGGTTTTCAACACCACGGAGGGGGCGACGGCCCTGGCGGATAGCCGCTCGCTCCGGCGTGCTGCCCTCTTGCATAAAGTGCCGTACTACACCACTCTTTCAGGGGCCGTCGCCGCAGCGCAGGGCATCAGGGCTTATCTCGGGGGCGACCTCGAAGTGTGTGCGCTGCAAAGCTACTTCGGGGCCGGTTCTGATCAAGCGTCGGGGCGGCCTCAGCGTCGGCACGTGTAGAGCCAGTTTTTCCTGTCGCGTGGTTGGGCCATGCCCGCGCCCGCGGCCGGTTTTTTTGACTTTCTGCGGCTAAGGGAGATTGGCGAGTGGTAGAAAAGCTTCCAATGACGGCAGACGGGTATTCGGTTCTCGGAGCCGAACTCAAACACTGCCAGCAGGTCGAGCGGCCGCGGATCATCCAGCAGATCGCCGACGCGCGCACCCATGGCGATCTCTCGGAGAACGCCGAATACCATGCGGCGAAGGAATCGCAGTCGCTCAATGAGGGCCGCATCGCCGACCTTGAAGACAAGCTTGCACGCTCCGAAATCATCGACGTGTCGAAACTCTCCGGAGACACCATCACGTTCGGCGCAACCGTGACCTTGCTTGACGAGGACACCACCAAAAAAGCGGTGTGGCAGCTCGTCGGCGAGCCGGAAGCCGACGCCAAGAAGGGCAAGATTTCCATCACCTCGCCGCTCGCCCGCGCCCTTGTCGGCAAAAAGAAAGGCGCGCAGGTCGAGGTGGTCACACCCGGTGGCGCCAAGGCCTACGAGGTCATGAAGGTGGAGTGGAAGTAACGCCCCGCCGCGCGCCTTGCCGCGCGCCCTGCCCGACAGTCTGGAAGCATTGCGAATAATGGGTGACGACTGGCGAATGGGGCCGGGAAGGCCCCGTTTGGCACTCGCTATTGGCCATAACGCCCCCGCTTCGCGCCTGTGGGAAGCGGGGGTTGCGTATCTTGCATAGCTCGGGGGAATCCCTAAATAAAAGGGACGGCTGCGCGGCAGCCGGGTCAGCCGTTTTCGCGGGGGAATTCGGGCAGGCCAGTCGTCTCTCCCTGCCGCAATGATCGAGATAGACGGTGTCGAATACCACTCACGCCAAGGTCGTGATTGTCGGATCCGGGCCTGCCGGCTACACGGCGGCGATCTATGCCGCCCGCGCCATGCTCGATCCGATCCTGATCCAGGGTATCGCGCCGGGCGGCCAGCTCACCGTTACCACCGACGTCGAAAACTATCCGGGCTTTGCCGACGTGATCCAGGGCCCCTGGCTCATGGAGCAGATGCAGAAGCAGGCGGCCCATGTCGGCACCAGGATGGTTGCCGACCACGTCAACAAGCTCGATCTGACGCGCCGCCCGTTCCGGCTCGATTGCGATTCCCGCGATGTCTATTTCGCCGACGCGTTGATCCTCGCGACCGGCGCGCAAGCGCGCTGGCTCGATCTGCCCGGCGAACAGAAATTCCGTGGCTATGGCGTTTCCGCCTGCGCTACCTGCGATGGCTTCTTCTATCGCAACAAGGAAGTCATCGTGATCGGCGGCGGCAACACCGCGGTCGAAGAGGCGCTGTTCCTGACCAATTTCGCATCGAAGGTCACGCTGGTGCACCGGCGCGATCACCTGCGCGCCGAGCGCATTTTGCAGGAACGGCTTTACCAGAATCCGAAAATCTCGGTGCTGTGGAACACCGTGCTGCACGACGTCGCCGGCGACGAAAACCCGACCAAGGTCAGAGCCGCCGTGCTGCGCAACGTCAAGACCGACGAGATCGGCACGCATCCGATCGACGGCATTTTCATCGCCATCGGTCATTCGCCGTCAACCGAGCTGGTGGCGGGCCACGTCGAGTTGAAGCCGTCGGGCTATATCAGGACCGCGCCGCATTCCACCGCGACCTCGGTGGCCGGCCTGTTCGCGGCAGGCGACGTTGCCGACGACATCTATCGCCAGGCCGTGACCGCAGCCGGACTCGGCTGCATGGCGGCGCTTGAAGCCGAGAAGTTTTTAGCGGCCCACGGCGAGGCCGAACCGCGCGTTGCGGCAGAATGAATTTCGCCTCTCCCGGCACGGGAGAGAAAGAAAGCATGTGACCGATGGATTGGGACAAGCTTAAAGTTTTTCATGCCGCCGCCGAGGCCGGCAGCTTCACACATGCCGGCGAGCATCTCGGGCTGTCGCAGTCGGCGGTGTCGCGCCAGGTCAGCGCTCTCGAGCAGGAACTGACGGTCTCGCTGTTTCACCGCCACGCCCGTGGCCTGATCCTGACCGAACAGGGCGAGCTTCTGTTTCGCACCGCGCACGACGTCTTCATAAAGCTCGAAGCGGCGCGCGCCAAGCTTACCGACAGCCGCGAGCGGCCGAACGGCGACCTGCGCGTAACGACGACGCCGGGCATCGGCGTCCAGTGGCTGACGCCGCGGCTCGGTGAATTCACCGACCTCTATCCCGAAGTCCACATCACGCTGCTCACCACCGACGAGGAGCTCGACCTCGCGATGCGCGAGGCCGACGTCGCTATCCGCCTGCGCCAGCCGACGCAGCCGGACCTGATCCAGCGCAAGCTGTTCTCGGTGCATTTCCACGTTTACGCGTCGCCCGAATACCTCAAGAAGTTCGGCACCCCGCGCGCGCCGGAGGATCTCGACAGCCATCGGGTGCTGGTGCTTGGCGGCAACATACCGACTTACCTCCAGAGTTCGCGCTGGCTGATCGAGGTTGCGCGCGACGGCAAGGGGCCGCGGACGCCGCACATCGTCATCAACAACATTCTAGGCATATTGCGCGCCTGCCAGCGCGGGCTCGGCATCGCGATGCTGCCGGATTACCTCGTCGAGGAGAACGGCGGCCTTGTGCAACTCTTCGGCGAGACCGACGCCATCGCGCTCGATGCCTATTTTGTTTATCCGGAAGAGCTGAAATCGGTCGCCCGCGTGCAGGCCTTCCGCGACTTCCTTGTCGCCAACGCACAGCGCTGGAATTTCTAGCTCTCGCGCGATCGGTTCGTAGAACACACGCCCTGCGCGCGACAACTTGACGCGTGAATTATCCTCAGGCCGTCGAGGAAAAGCGCACCGCTGACGGCGACGATAATTGCAGTGATTTATGCGGTAGTTATGAAGGCCTGCGCTTCGTGCGATGACTGCATGGCTGACATGCCTGCAGCCGCGTTGTCGGTGCAGGCTTCGAATCGCATAATGCAAATGTTGCTGCGACGCACCGGTTGCCGCCATCCTCCCAGATCGGTGATCTTAGTGCGCGCAGCTGTTCCCCTCTGGAAGGTGTCGTCAGCGCCCCCACGCTGACGAACTAAACCGGGCCCGCAAGGGCCCGGTTTCTTTTTGGGGAGAATGGTGAAATGACGATGGCGTCGCTACAATCGGCAATCCGCCACTTCCCGCCCGTCGCATGAAAATCTCGATCCTCGACGACTATCACGACACGCTCCGCACGCTGCCGTGTTTCGGCAAGCTCGCCGGGCACGACGTCACGATCTGGAACGATCACGTGCAGGACGTGGGCACGCTTGCCGGGCGGCTGCGCGATACCGAGGCGCTGGTGCTGTTCCGAGAGCGCACGCAAATCCGCACCGCTCTGCTTGAGCGCCTGCCCCGGCTCAGGCTGATCAGCCAACGCAGCGTCTATCCCCATATCGACGTCGACACCTGTACGCGGCTCGGTATCGTCCTGTCTTCGAGCCAGCATCCGGGCACGCCCTCGACCGCGACGGCCGAATTCACCTGGGGCCTCGTGCTCGCCGCGATGCGTCAGATCCCGCAGCAGGCCGCGGCGCTCAAGACCGGCAAATGGCAAATCAGCGTAGGCTCGACGATCCACGGCAAAACGCTCGGCATTTACGGCTACGGCCGGATTGGCCGCGTCGTCGCCGGCTACGGGAAGGCGTTCGGCATGAACGTCGTGGTCTGGGCGCGGCCGCAAACGCTCGCCACCGCGCGCGCCGAGGGTTACGCGACGGCGTCGAGCAAGGAAGCATTCTTCGCCGATTGCGACGTCATCTCGCTACACATGCGGCTCGTCGATGCGACACGCCACATCGTCACCGCCGCCGATCTCGGTCGAATGAAACCGACCGCGCTTCTCGTCAATACCAGCCGCGCGCCGCTCATCGCACCGGGCGCGCTCGTTGCCGCGCTGCGCGCGGGCCGCCCGGGCATGGCCGCGGTCGATGTCTACGAGGAAGAACCGGTCACCGACCCGCTTTATCCGCTCCTCGCCATGAACAATGTCATCTGCACGCCGCACATCGGCTACGTGACCCGCGAGGAATACGAAACGCAGTTTACCGACATTTTCGATCAGATCATCGCCTTTGCCGCAGGTTCCCCGATCAACGTCATCAATCCCGAAGCGCTGAAAAGCGCACGGCGGTGAAGAAGAAAGTCGTTACCGTCAACGACAGGATGCAGCGCGGCTATCGCTACGTGCTGAGCGCGGCCGCCGGACGCGGCTTCGATCCCGAATTTTGTCCGCAACTCACGCCCGCGGACATGCTGCGGCTCGGCGTGTTCGGCGGCAAATACATGACCGACTGCCGCAAGGAGTTTCCGAAAAGCTGGTTTGCGCATGCAAAGCTCGCGGGAAGGCATCGCGACCGCACGCTCAATTATTTCGGCGTCGATGCGAGCCAGCCGCTCTCGGTGTGGCGCAAGAAGGGATGGATTTTTCGCGACGATCCGCGCGGCTGGTTTCAGTGGTACTGTCGCTACTATATGGGCCGGCGCATCCCCGATGAGGACGCGCGCCAGATCAAGCGCTGGAAGGCGATCCGCCGCCATGTGCGGCAGATCGAGCGCAATTGCGAACCGGGCGATGTCATGTGCCGGCCGCGCCAGCGCCAAGCGTTGCTGCACTGGGCCTACGACAGCCGGAAAATTTAAACCGGGTCGAGGCCCTTCGCCTTGATGACACTCTTCGCGGCGGGAGTGGTGAGGACCGCGATCACTGCGCGGCCGGCTTCCGGATGAGGGGCATTCGCCGGAATAGCGGCGGTGAACACGGTGAGACTTTGCAATTCGGGTGGCAGCGGGCCGACCACCTCGATGCCGGGCACCGCCATGAGTTCCGCCATCTGCTGAATGCCGATTTCGGCTTCGCCGCGTTCGACGACGAGCGCGGCGAGCCCGCCGGCGCCGCCCGCGCCATACTTCGCCTTCGCTTGCATCGCGTCCGTGATGCCGAGCCCTTCAAACACCTTGGCCATGTGCACGCCGCTCGCGCCGCCGCCGACCGGCTTGCTCATCGCCACCGATTTGGCCGCAAGCATGGTCCGCTTGAATGCGTCAGCCGTCGAGATGTCCGGCTTCACCGCGCCCTTTGCAACGCAGAGGCCGATCGGCGAGCGCGCGATGTCGGCGGCGCCCGCGGCCGCCAGCATCCCGCGCGCGATCAGGTTTTTGGCGCCGGCATCGGTGACGATCGCGACATCGGCCGCCTCCCCCTCGCCGAGGCGCTTTTCCAGCACCAGGGATGGACCGAGCGTGACGGCAAGGCGGTTGCCGGTCTCGCGCTCGAAGCGCGGCGCGATTTCCTCGAACACCATCTTCATGGCGGTCGTGCTCAAAACCCTGATCTCGATCGGCAATGCCACGCGGCCCCCTTCTTCCTGCAACGCCCGTACAGACTATCAACTCTGTGTGAGGTTTTCGCTATCCGGCATCAAATCGTCCCCGGGTCTGAAATTCCTCGGCGAAATACGTTATATTGAGGACAAATCAGGCGCGCGGCGCGCGCGGCCAAACTCGGCTTAAAGAGACGCGGTTGAGAAGGAACGGCCCATGATCACACGCAGACACGCTCTTTTCGCCGGCGCCGCCGGAATTGCGCTTCTGGTCGGCCGGCTGGCACGGCCGCACGCGGCGACAGCGCCGGCCCATCCTTATGAAGTCGCGCATAGCGAAGACGAATGGCGCAAGCTGCTGACGCCTGCGCAATTCGACGTGCTGCGGGAAGAAGGCACCGAGCGGCCGTTCACCAGCGCACTCTTGAACGAGCATCGCAACGGAACCTTTTCCTGCACCGGCTGCGACCTGCCGAATTACTCATCGAAGACGAAATTCGAAAGCGGCACCGGCTGGCCGAGTTTTTGGGCGCCGCTCGACAACGCCGTCGACGAAGCGACCGACCACACATTCGGCATGACCCGCACGGCGGTGTCGTGTCATCGCTGCGGCGGCCACCTGGGACACGTGTTTCCAGACGGGCCGAAGCCGACCGGGCTGCGCTACTGCATGAACGGCGTCGCGCTGAAATTCACGGCGGCTCCGGGGGGATCGAGCTAGGCGACGGTCCCGGGGTTTCGCTTCGCTCAACCCGGGCTAGATCACGTCCCGACCTTCAGCTCCGACACCAGCCCGCGCAGCGTCGCGATCGCGCTCAGCGGCACGATGCGCCCGGTGCGCGGATTTTCCGACGGAATACCCTCGATCGCCATCGAGAAGCGCGCGGTGTCGGCATCGACTTCGATGCGGTGCGTGTTGCGGGTGAGCGCCGGATCGGCCCAGATTTCGAGCCGCGTTTTGTCCGGCCCGATGCCGGCAAGACTCAGCGCGGCCGCGACATTGACGTTGGCGGGAAAACCGCGCGCGCCCTCGCGCGCTGTGCCGTCGAAGATTTTCAGGGGCGATTTGAGGTCTTTGAGCGAGATCCCGCGCTCGACCAGATAGGGCGCGCCTTCGAGGCCGTTCGGCGGCTTGCGCGTGATCATGGTGACGGAATTGATCGTGCCTTCGGCGGCGGCGCGGACGGCGTCGAGTCCGATCAGCGCGCCGGTCGGCACCAGGATGCGCGCGCCGCTCGCCTTGGCGCGCCCGACCAGATCCCAGTTCTCCAGAAGCTGGCCGACCGACAGCGGCATAAAAATCTTGCCGGCATCGATGACGGAGATCGCCACGCCGCGAAACAGTTCCGGCGGCAGGCCCTCGACAACAACGTCGCAGGATTTCGCCAGGACTTCGGCGGCGACAAACGGAATACGCGTCCCGGCGTCCGGCAGATTGCGCCGCGCCTTGTCCTTGTCCCGCACGGCGACGGCCGCAAGGACGAGGCCGGGAATACCGGCCTCAAGCCGCCGCGCCACGCCGAGCCCGACCGCACCAAGGCCCGCCAATCCTATTTTGAGGGGCTTTCGTTCCACCGCCTGTCCCGCTCTGGCAGCCGCCCGTCCGGCCCGGTACATTGAGTGTCTATGCGCCGGCCACGCGGCGCGCAACCGGCTTGGTCCGACGCCCGCATGACCGACCTCAGCAAGAGATTATTCATGACCAACATCAATCCGAGCACCTTCACCACGCGGCCGGAGATCGAGGGCACGTTCGGCGTCGTCACCACGACACACTGGATCGCAACCGCCGTCGGCATGGGGATTCTGGAACGCGGCGGTAACGCCTTCGACGCCGGCGTGGCGGCGGCGTTCACGCTGCAGGTCGTCGAACCGCATCTCAACGGTCCCGGCGGCGACGTCCCGGTCATCGTTCACGACGTGCGGCGCGGCAAACCGGAAGTGATCTGCGGGCAAGGCGTCGCGCCGGCCGGAGCGACGATCGCACATTACCGCGCCGAGGGCCTCGATCTGGTGCCCGGCACCGGGCTTCTCGCCGCTTGCGTCCCCGGCACGTTCGAAACCTGGATGATGCTCCTGCGCGACTACGGCACGATGTCGCTTGCCGAAGTTCTGGCGCCGGCGATCGGTTACGCGCAAAACGGCTTCCCGCTGCTTGAGCGCACCAATGCCACGATCGGCACGGTGGCGCAGCTCTTTCGCGACTATTGGCCGACCTCGGCCGCGGTCTATCTGCCGAACGACGAAGTCCCGGCAACCGGATCGCTCTTCACCAACACGGCGCTGGCGGCAACCTACAACCGCATTATCAAGGAAGCACAAAGCGCCGGCGGCGATCGCGTCGCGCAGATCGAACGCGCACGCCAGTCATGGTCGCGCGGCTTCGTCGCCGAAGCCATTGACCGGTTCTGCCGCACGCAGGAAATCATGGACACGAGCGGCGAGCGCCATCGCGGCGTGCTCACCGGCGACGACATGGCGCGCTGGACGCCGCATGTCGAAGCGCCGCTGACCTATAATTACGGCCGCTTCATCGTGTGCAAGACCGGCCCTTGGGGCCAGGGCCCGGTGACGCTGCAGCAACTCGCATTGCTCAAGGGTTACGACTTCGACGGACTCGATCCGGTCGGGCCGGATTTCATCCATCTCCTCGTCGAATGTTCCAA
Organism: uncultured Alphaproteobacteria bacterium; assembly: GCA_963808205.1. GTDB lineage: Bacteria > Pseudomonadota > Alphaproteobacteria > Rhizobiales > Xanthobacteraceae > BOG-931. Next base: position 91,969 of record CAWEER010000002.1, on the reverse strand, counting down.
GCTCGCTTATGCCGACCGTGAAGCTTTTTACGGCGATCCCGATTTCGTCGAAGTGCCGATGGCGACGCTGCTGTCAGATGCCTACAACACCGAACGCCGCAAGCTGATCACCGACAAGGCCTCGCTCGAATTGCGTCCCGGCTCGATCGCAGGATTTGGCGCGGTGGTGAAGCTGCGCCGCGAAACCGGGGTTACGGCGGCAGGCGCCGGCGAGCCGACCACCGGGCGGCTTGGCGCCGGCGAACCGACCGTCGGCAAGCTCGGCACGATGCGCGGCGACACCGTGCATTTCGATATCATCGACCAAGCCGGCAACATGGTGTCGTCGACGCCGTCCGGCGGCTGGCTGCATTCCTCGCCGGTCATTCCGGAACTTGGTTTTTGTCTCGGCACGCGCGCGCAGATGTTCTGGCTCGAAGAGGATCATCCCGCCGCGCTTGCACCCGGCCGGCGTCCGCGCACCACGCTGTCGCCGACGCTCGCGCTGCGCGACGGCGAACCCTATCTCGGCTGGGGCTCGCCCGGCGGCGACGGCCAGGATCAATGGATCACGCAGTTCTTCATGCGCCATGTTCACGCCGGGATGAATATGCAGGAATTGATCGACGCGCCAGCCTGGCACTCCGAGCATTTCCCCAGCTCGTTCTGGCCGCGCACCGCGCGGCCCGGCGTGCTGGTGGTGGAAGGCCGCGTGCCGAAAAAAACCGTCGAGGAATTGCAGCGCCGCGGCCATATCGTCGAGACCGGGCCAGACTGGTCGGAAGGCCGCCTCACCGCTGCGTCGCGCGAAGGCCGCCGCCGCCGCGCCGCCGCCAATGCACGCGGCATGCAGGGATACGCGGCGGGGCGGTAAGCAATTCTCCGACGCACACCGGAATTCGAATCATCGGCGACAGCCTTCCGGACATAGCTGAATACCTATTTCGCATTGGACCGGCAGGATGCGCTTTCGGATAATCGGCCGCGATGGCGCCCGGAGTTCATGGTGCCAGGAGTTCATGGCGCCCGGAGTTCATGGCGCCCTGAACTAACGGCGTTCCAGGTTTCTAGAGGCCGATACGTGTAAGCCGGGGGCGCTTTTGCAATGCTTAAATCCGTTTTGAAGATCCTGACCGTGACAGCCTGCGTGCTGCTTGCCGCGGCGACAGGCGCCAAAACCCAGAGTGACTATCCGGCCAAACCGATCCGGTTGCTGGTGGGCTCCGAACCGGGCGGAACGACCGACCTCGTCGCGCGCGTCATCAGCAAGAGGATGGGGGAACTGCTCGGTCAAGCTGTCGTTGTCGAGAACCGTCCGGGCGCCAATCAGACCATCGCTGCCGAACTTACCGCCAAGGCGCTGCCGGACGGATACGTCCTTTACATGGTCCCCGCGGGATTCGGCATTAACCCGGCGCTCTACAAGAAGCTGCCGTACGACTCGCTCAAGGAATTCACGCCGATCGCCGAGGTTGCCCTGGCGCCCAACGTCCTCGTGGTGAATCCGTCGGTGCCGGCGCGGTCCGTCCAGGAACTGATCGCACTCGCGCATGCGAAGCCGGGCTCTCTGAACTACGGTTCCTCGGGTGTCGGCGCGCCCAGTCACCTGGCCGGTGCGCTGTTTGCGCTCCTGACCAAGTCCGACATGCTGCATGTCGCCTACAAAGGATCGGGACCGGCGTTAACGGACCTGCTTGGCGGCAACATCCAGTTATCGTTTCCTTCCATTCCCGGCGCGCTTCCCTTCATTACGTCGGGCCAGTTGATCGCGCTTGGAGTGACGACGCGGATACGTTCTTCGATGCTCAAGGACGTACCCACGATCGAGGAAGCCGGAGTGCCGGGATATGATGTGGGAAGCTGGTACGGCATATCCGGCCCGGCGGCGCTGCCGGCGCCGGTGGTCGCGCGTCTCAACGGCGCGATCAACCAGGCGCTGGAGGATCCCGACCTGCGCCAACTGCTGACACGCGAAGGCGCTGAACCGCTGGGTGGCTCGCCGCAAGACTTCGCAACAGTCATCACGACCGACATAAAAAAATGGACCGAAGTGCTCAAGGCCGCAAAAATCGAGCAGCAGTGAGGCTGCGACCGCCGCCGGCTGGCGTTTTGCGGTTTGCCGAATTCAGGGAGCGTTGTACCGATGCCTTACCTCGATCTGCCGCCCGATCTGAAGCTCTTCCACAAGATCGATGACTGGACCGATTCCTGGACGCGTCCCGAAACGATCTTGCTCGTTCACGGATTCACCGAAACAACCGAAGCCTGGCATGGCTGGATCCCGCACCTTGCCCGGCGCTACCGCGTGATCAGGATCGACCTGCGCGGCTTTGGCCAGTCAGGACCGGTGCAGAAAGACTTCGTCTACACCAACGAAAGCTGGGTGGATGACCTCGTGCGCGTCATCGATCTGGTTGCCGGTGAGCCGGTACATGTCATCGGAGCAAAGAGCGGCGGGATAAGCCTGGTCACGCTCGCTGTCGCGCGGCCCGATCTGGTCAAGTCGCTGACGCTGGTGTGTACGCCGATCCTGCCGACGGACGCGACCGGCTGGATCGACCACATGGAAAAACACGGCATGCGCAGCTGGGCCCGCAGTACCATGCGCGCGCGCATGGGTTCAAAAATGGATCCTCGGGGCATCGATTGGTGGGTCGAACTCATGGGCGCGACGGCGATCTCGACGGCCCATGCCTATTTGCGCTGGGTCGGCACGGTCGACATCGGGCCGGATCTGCCCAAGATCAAATGTCCGACGCTGGTCATCGCCAACGACACGCCGCGCCGGCCACGCAGCTATTTCGAGCAGTATCAATCGCAAATACCGGGATCCGAACTCGTCATGATTCCGGTGGACGGATATCATCCGGGCGGTACCGATCCCGATGCATGCGCGATCGCGACGCTGGATTTCCTTGCCGGAGTCAGCGGCAAGAACGGCGCTTGATCCTGCAACCGCACGCCTGACCCAAACCAGCAGCGAATTGCAAAATGGCAGACCACGCCCGACAACGCATCGATTCCCAAAGCCTCGTCGACTTCGGCACCGCGGTTTATGCGAGCGTCGGCCTGCCGGAGCCCGACGCGCGCCTCGTCGCCGATACGCTGGTGCAGGCGGACTTGTGGGGGCATCAGTCGCACGGCGTTCTGCGCCTGGGCTGGTACTACGATCGTGTCCGCAACGGCGTCATCAAGCCGGTCACCACACCGGAATTCGTCACCGATGCCGGCAGCGTCGCCATCATCGACGGCCATGACGGCGTCGGGCATGTGCTGGCAATGCTGGCGACGCGTGAAGCGATCAAGCGGGCCAGGATTCACGGCATCGCCGTCGTCGGCGTCCGCAATTCCAATCATTTCGGCACATGCATGTACTACACATTGACCGGCGCGCGCGAAGGCTGCGCGATGCAGCTCACCAGTAACGGCGGCCCGGCGATGGCGCCGTGGGGTGGGCGCAAGAAAATTATCGGAACCAATCCGTGGTCGGTTGCGGTCCCCGCGGGCCGGCATGCGCCACTGGTGATGGACATGGCGAATACCGGCGTGGCACGGGGAAAAATCTACCTTGCCCGGCAAAACCGCCAGCCCATCCCGATCGGCTGGGCGATTACCGCAGATGGCAAGCCCACGACCGATCCGCAGGCCGCGATCGACGGCATCATATTGCCGATGGCCGAGCACAAAGGTTACGTGATTGCCACAATCGTCGATGTCCTCTCGGGTGTGCTGACCGGCAGCGGTTTTCTTTCGCAGGTACACAGCCCCTACAAGACCGCGGAGAAGAGCAATTGCGGTCATCTCATTATCGCAATGGACATCGGGAAATTTCAGCCGCTCCAGGCGTTCAATGCCCGGATGGAGGACTACATCGCCGAGATCAAGGCGGTGCCGCTGGCGGAAGGCTTCGATGCGGTGCACTACCCGGGAGAGATGGAAGCCGAGAATGACGCTCGCAATCGCCGCGACGGATTGCTGTTTCCGGACGATACGCTCTCCGATCTGAAACGGATTGCGCGGGAGACGCGGCTGGAAGACAAACTGCCGTTTTAACCGGCAGGGCGCTAATGCAGGAATTCCATCATCGCGGCGGAAAACGCCGCGGGTTGCTCCAGCGGCGACATATGTCCGCTGTCTTCGATGACCTTGAGCGAAGCGTTGGGGATGTTTTGCGCCAGCAAACGCGCGGCTTTGCTGCACGCGTAATCGTGTTGTCCGACGACGACGAGCGTCGGCGCCTGCACGGATTTGAGGAGGCCGGTCAGCCGGAACAGTGATTTCCGCTTCGCCAATACCTCCGACAACGTAAAGTGCAATCCATTGACCGGCGTCGCGCGAATGAGCGCCGCCATATGTGCGCGGCAACGCGCATTGCGCTTCGCATACACCTTGAACAGCTCGCTGCGCAGCATTTCGCAAACAAGTTCATCGATCTCGCCCTGCCCGATCAGCTTGATCCACCGCCGCGCCATCCACTCGGTCTTCAGCGGATCGTCGGCGCCGGCGCCGACGTCGGCGAGCACTAGGCGGGAAACTCTCTCCGGTTTGCTGGCGGCCAGCGCCAATGCCGGACCGCCGCCGAGTGAAAAGCCGACGATCGCCGCGCGCTCTATATCGAGAGCGTCGAGAACGCCGACGAGATCGCGCGCGAGAAGGGCGGCGGAATAATCCGTCGCAACAGCCGGAGCATCGGTCAGCCCGTGGCCGCGCTGATCGTAAGCGATGACACGGAAGCGGCCTTGCAGGGCCAGCGTCTGGTGAAACCACATGCGTTTGCCGCAGCCGAGCCCATGCAACAGCACCACGGGCGGCCCGGCGCCGGCAACGCTGACGGCAACAGCGAGGCGGCCGACCTGGATTCTAGCCATGCGTCTCCCCAAACGTCCCCGGCATAGTCAGGCTGATATGATCGGAAACGGCAGCGACGACAAGCTTCCGGACTTTCCTGTCCGGAAATCGGCTGACTTTTGTCGTGTGGATTGGCTGCTCTGCGGGCAGGAACCGCGGCCTTTACGCCGCCACGGTCGCCAGGAATTCCTCGACCTCGCTGCGCAGCTTCGCGGTCGCGTTTGCGACGTCCTCGGAGGCGGTCAACATCGTTTCCGCAGAGCTTCGGGTCTGAGTGACGCCGCTGGCGACATCGCCGAGCGCCGCGACGATGGCTTTGGCGGCGGATGCCGCGCTGACGACGTTGTGGGAGATTTCCCCCGTCGCCAGTTCCTGCTGTTCGACGGAAATGGCGACCGCACTGGTATAGTCGCTGATGTCCGCCATCCGCCGCGTGATCTCGCGGATGGCCGTGACGGCCTTGCCGCTCGAGGTCTGCACCGACAGGATCTCCTGCGTGATCTCCTCGGTCGCCTTCGCGGTCTGCACCGCAAGCGATTTCACTTCCGAGGCGACGACGGCAAAGCCGCGCCCGGCCTCGCCGGCGCGCGCGGCCTCGATGGTGGCGTTGAGCGCCAGGAGATTGGTCTGGCCGGCAATATCCTGAATCAGTTTGACCACGTCGCCGATCTTCTGCGCGACATTGGCGAGCGCGGCGATGTCCTCGTTGGTTGCGCTCGCGGCGGCGGTCGCGCTGCGCACCACGTCGTTGGCCTGGCCGAGCTGCCGGCCGATCTCCTTGATTGAGGACGACAGCTCGGTCGCGGCGCTGGCCGCGGTATCGACATTGACCGAGGCTTCATTGGAGCCATGCACCACGCCTTCGGCGCGTGTGAGCGTATGATCCGAGGTTTTCAGGAGCGATTCCGCCGCCGCCTTCATCGAAGTGGCGCTCTGACTGACGGTTTTCAGAACGCTCTCGACCCTGGCGCGAAACGACGAGATCGCCGTATCGATGTTACGGCGGCGTTCCTCGCGCAGGCGCAACGCGTCGCGCTCCGACTCCGCCGCCAGCCGTGCCGTGACGTCGAAATGCGTCGCCACCCAGCCGCCGCCCTGCATCGGGCGGTTGACCAGAGCCATGACGCGGCCATCCTTGAGCGTGACCGTCTTGGATTGAGTTTGCCCCGCAGCGACCAGCCTCAGGATTTCGGCGACATAACCATCAGGATCGCCGGCAAACGTGCCGGCTGATGCTCGATATTCCAGCAAGTCGCGGAGCGACGCGCCCGGACGCACGCGATCGGGGGGCAAACGATACATTTCGATATAGCGATCGTTGCACAGCACGAGACGAGCCGCGCTGTCGAACATGCAGAGGCCCTGCGTCATGTTGTTGAGTGCGGCACGCAGCAGCCTCGCCTGCGCGCGCCGCCGGCCGGTCACAAACAATCCCGCCAGCGCCGCCGCGCCGAGACCGAACGGCAGCGCCATTACAACGCCGGACACCGGCGCCGGCGCCGCGGTCAGCGCCGCGACGATCCAATCGCAGCCGAGCAGGATGAAAGCCGCAATACCCGCGGCGAAACCGGCAAAGCCCGCCATGACGACGAACTTCCAGTTGCGGCTGGCCTTGGCAAGGATTGCACTGCTGAGCATTGTGCGCGCCACGAATGAGAGGCCAAGCCTATTCGCGGACCGGTTGTTTTGAGGTTAAGGGACGATGGATTATTGCTTAACAAAGGCTGAGCGCGTGAATCGCGGCAGCGGCCGGGGAGAAAATGCCATGCCTGCCATCGATCGCCGGGCGCTATGCCTGTTCGGCCTCGCCGCGCTGCTCCTGTCTGCGCCGCAGGCCCGGGCGCAGGATGCCTATCCGTCACGCCCAATTCACCTGATCGTCGGCTTCCCGCCGGGCGCCGCCGCCGATATCACCGGGCGCACGCTGGCCAGCGGCCTGAGCATGATCCTCGGGCAGCAGGTGGTGGTCGAGAACAAGCCGGGTGCGGGGTCAAGCATCGCCGCTGACTATGCGGCGCACGCCGCGAACGACGGTTACACCCTCTTCCTCGGCTCTTCGGCGAATGTCACTAATCAGGCCATCAACCCTGCCCTGACGTTCGACATGATCAGGGATTTCGAGCCGATCGCACTCGCCACCACCGCTGCCGTCGTGCTCGTCGTCAACCCGTCGACAAATGTTCATTCCGTCGCCGAGCTTATTGCGCTTGCCAAGGCGAAGCCTGGCGCCGTGCTCTATGCATCGACCGGCGTCGGCGCGGCGCCGCATCTTGCCGCCGAATTGTTCTCGCAGCGCGCCGGCGTCAAGCTCGTGCATGTGCCGTACCAGGGCAGCCCGCAGGCGGTGGCGGACCTCATCGCCGGACGGACCATGATGATGTTCTCGCCCGCCTCCTCGGTGATCGGCCAGATCGAAGCCGGAAAGCTCACGGCGCTCGCGTCCGCATCCAGCAAGCGGCCGAGCATCCTGCCCGACCTGCCGACGATGGCGGAGGCCGGCATGCCGGATTTCGACACCAGCATCTGGTTCGGCGTGATGGCGCCAAAAGGCACGCCGCGCGCCGTGATCGACAGGCTCGCCGGTGCGGTCGCAAAAACCATGCAGGCGCCGGACGCGGTGGCGATGCTCGGCAAGCAGGGCGTCGATCCGCTCAAGGGCGGCCCGGACGACTTCAAGCGTTTCATTGCGTCGGAACTTGCGCGCTGGTCGGACGTGGCGCGCGCCGCCGGATTAAAAAGCTAGCCCGCCGGGATCACCGGCAGCAGCAGATACGATTCCTTGTCGCCGCCGGCATAGATGGTGTTGGTCCCCGAATTATAGTCGGCGTGGTAATGCATGTAGTGCTCGCTGCCGGCGCCGTCGCGCGGCTGGATGTCGAGCCGGATGCGGTGACCCTTCCTGAACACCATCGAGGTCGGCCAGATTTCGACTTCAACGCGCACGACCTCGCCCGGCGTCAGATAGAGGCGGCGGACGTGACGGTGATACGGCCGGTACGGCAGCGACAGTTCGGGATCGAGCTCGCGATGCGAGACGCGCAGCCAGCCCTTCGCCACTGGAACCGGCCGGCCCTGCTGGCCGGTCTCCATGATCTCCTTGCCGTCGGGATCGATGTTGCGCAGCGTGAGGAACAAATCCATGTCCTCGCTGGCGCTTGAGACCCACAGCACGGCGGCGAGCGGTCCTGTGATCTCGGTATCGACCGACAGATGCGCGGTTTCGAGCGAAACACCCATGCCGGGCTTGATGCCGCCGCCCATCACCTGCGATGCGGCGGCCGACGTCGATCCCATCGAGCCGAGACTCGACGCGGGATAGGTCCGTGAACTGGTCTTCGCCGGATTTTTCACGTCGAGCGCGCCGGCGAGCGGCGCGCCATCGGCTGGAGGCTGCGACAGGTCGAGATAAAGCTTTGTCCAGCGCGTGCGTTTGAGCGGCCATTCGTGCTCGTCGCGCCATTCGAAGGCATCGCCGCCCTTGCGGATCGCGAGCTTTACCGGCGGTTCATCCATCACGCCGTTGTCGATGCCTTTGAGCCAGTGATCGAAGAAACGGATCTGATCGCGCCTGCCGTCCTCGGTGTAGAACGGATGCACATGCGAGCCGAGATGGATGCGCAGCTTCTTGTGCGGCGTTGCCGCACGCATGAAGGCTTCGGTATTGCCGCGCAAATGCAGGCCCATGCCCGACCAGTTGCCGACGGAGAACATCGGTACGGTGATCCTGTCCCATTGTGCCTGCGAGCCGCGGAAGGCGCCGCTGTCGAGATTGTTGTGCAGCCAGAAATGCAGCGTGTTGATCGCCCAGCCGTCGGGCAAATGCTGCGACGCGCGCCCGAGCGCGTGATGCAGCAGATGCGCCGTGTACCAGTTTGTCATGAACAGCGAGAGGATACCGCCGTGGTAGAGCGCGTCACGGTAGAGATCGGCAAAGCCTTCCCAGGGAATGATCGCCTTCAATGACGGCGGCTGCAGATTGGCCGCGAACCACTGATTGATGGCGAAATAGGAAATGCCGTTGAGCCCGACATTGCCGTTGCACCACGGCTGCGCCGCTGCCCACTCGATCGCATCATGAAGATCGACGGCCTCCGCAAGCGACCACGGATCGTACTGGCCGGGAGATTTTCCGGTGCCGCGTCCATCGACGCGCACGGCGGCATAGCCACGCGGCACCCACCATTCCGGATTGACGGTCTCCCAGTTCATCCAGTCGTTCGGCGCTTCCGCGAGCGTCTCCGGCACGACCCAGAGCTTGTCTTTCTGATAGGGCCCGAGATTGAGGATGGCGGGATATTTGCCGTCGCCATAGGGACGGAAGATATCCGCCTTCAACCGCGCGCCGTCGCGCATCGGCACGTCGATATCCTTGTCGATGACGACGGGGTGGCTGGGAGACTCTGCTGTTTCACTTTTCATGCCCCCGAACCCGCTCACGGCCTACGGCGTTTCTCTATGTCTTCGCCACACGAGCGATGGTAGTGGAGGCCTTGCGGCAATGCCATAGTGCGGCGAGCGGCGCGATGGCGCCCTTCACGGTTCGGTCACTTTTTTCACCCCACAGTCGGATGTCGTTTTGGGGTCGCGGGATTGGGGAACGCAATGATCCGGCCGTCTGCCGCGTTGTTCGCCTGCGGTGTCGCATTGTCGGGTCTTGCGCTGTTGGGGCTTGCCGGCTGCGCCGACAACGCGCCGCCAAGCGGACAGCCGACCTTCTATATCGACCTTGCACAGCCCGGCGCCGTGCTCGACGCCAACGCCGCACAATCCATGATCTCCGGCTATCGGAGCAATAACGGCCTCGGCGCGGTCACCATCGATCCCGAACTGATGCGGCTTGCCGGCGAGCAGGCCAGCACCATGGCCGCGCGCGACAAGCTCGATCACGACGCCGGCAAGCCGTTCCAGGATCGCATCCGCAAATCCGGTTTCGATGCGGCGGTCGCGGTGGAGAATATTTCGGCCGGCTATCACACGCTCGCCGAGGCGTTTTCCGGCTGGCGCGATTCGCCGCCGCACCGCGCCAACATGCTCAACGGTGCCGTGACGAAAATGGGCATCGCCGCGGTCTATACGCCAAAATCGAAATATAAGGTGTTTTGGGCGCTGATCCTCGCCGCGCCCGACGAGCGGCGGAATTAGGTCCAGTCGTTGCTGTCACTGTGAGAAGCATCGGGTCATTTCGCCCGGCAGCACGCCGGCGGGAGACTGCGGACGCATCCATTCCGGCAGGGCGTTGAGGTCCCCCAGATAGCTCGCCATCGACATCGCGGCGAAGGGAGACTGCTTCCAGGCCTCGACGAAATTGCATTGGCTGATCGGCAGCGGCGATCTGATCAGGGCGCGGCGGACCTCCATGGCGCCGGTCACGCTGCCAATGAGCAAAATCAGTCCTGCGAAAGACGTCAATGCGAGCTGGCGGCGCTCGGCGATGTTATCCGTCAGCACCACGGCGAAATTTGCCGCCAGAAACGCAAGAGCCGGAATCGACACCCGCATGGCAAAGTCGTTCGCCACTCCAAGACTATAGAACGGAATTAACAGCAAGCAGATCACGGCCAATAAAAACGTAGGATCTTTGCCCGCGCTCGCCCGCATATCGACTGTGAGCGCCACAAAAGGGATGAACTCGACACAGATAAAGACAAAATAGATCGGCCAGAAATTCGGCGCATAAAACTCATAGCCCCGCACGACGGTTCCGCTCCCCTGAAAGAGATAAATTCCCGACAGTAAAGCCGGAAATGCAGCGAGCGACAGCAATGCCACATCGCGGCGGCCGATCTTCCCGCCGATCAGATCGAGCGAGCCGGCGTAGAACACAAAGGGCGCCGCGCCAATCGCAACGAATGGCGACCAGTACGCAATATAAAGAAACGCACAGGCCGGAACGCTGACGGAGATTTTTCCACGTTGCCAGAGAAGATGAAGGCAGACGAAAGTCCATCCTGGTATGGCGTGATTGGGAACCCAAAAGAGCTGCGTGATGTGGGATGAATACTGAAATAGTCCGGACCACGGTTCGAGGTGATCGCCTGGCGTAATGAGGTGATCGCCTGGCGTCGTCCCGGTTCGCATTAAATTTACGAGTACGGGCACCACGTCGAGCCCGCTGAACACGACAAATATCGAGATGATCGTTGCCCCTTGCCAAAATTTCACGTGCATCGGCACGATGAAATAGAAGATGAGCGCGAATAAAATCGTATTTTGCATCAGCATCATCAGATGCGCGGCGTAAATTCCATAAATCTTTCCGATCGCGGCGGGCAGCATGTACATCGCGAGCGGCGCGCGCATGATGAAGCTGTAATCGGAAGCGTCCGGAACGTGAATTCGGTAGACGAACGGCCAGTGTTGCGAGACCAGATCGTTGACGACCGCGTCCCGGATCAGCCAATCGTTATTGGCGTAGAAGAGGCGGCCCTCGCCGCCAAGAAGACAAAGCGCAAATGAAACCGCGAGACTGAACAGCAGGATGTCATATCTAATTCCGTCGGCGAGACCGGCCGCCGACCGCGAGGCCAGGATTGCGAACGCTGCGATAACCACTGCTGCGGCGACACCGATAGCCCAGCTTCCGGTGAAACCCAGGAAGGGGAAAAGGCCAATTACCGGCGCGCAGAACAGAAACAGAAGAAGCGACAATAATCGCGCGTTGGTCATGAAAGGCACTGGTGCCGTGCCGGTTCAAATTCACCCGGCGGATGTCCGCTTGCGGGTATCAGTGGACATGCTGCGGTTTAAGATGCCGTTTACGGGCCGGCGCGTGATGAAACGCCGCGTTAATCACTCATTGCCGGTGTCTGCGGCATTGCTGTCGTTGCTGCAGCACACGACCAATATGCTCACCGTTGGCGCCTGCGGAAACGACATGGCCGCGCCCGGCATCGCCATCGCCGCAGCTTCAAGCGCTGCGTCCGAAACGTCGAAGCTGAGGATATCAGCCTCGCTTTGTCTAGAATCCGTGATGGTGGCATTCATGTCGTTGATCCACTCGCTCGTTACCGCCGCATGGCTGCGATCATCTTAGCCGTCCTCCGCTGGCATGGGAACGGTGGGCGTGCAGACGGGATAGTCCTAGATCATGCCGAACATCTTGCTGCCGTAGGTGCTTTTGGCCTCGGCGAGCAGCGCCGCGACGGCGGTGCGGAATTGCTCGTGCTCGCCCGCGGTCAATTCGGCGATCTCGCAGCCGGCGGCCTCGATCGCGGCGCGCGCCTCGCGGTCCTCTTCGATGGCGAGATCGCGCTGGAAGGCGACGGCGCGTTTGATCGCCTCGCGCATGGCCTGTTGCAGGTCTTCGGGCCAGCCGTCGAATTGCGTGCGATTGAGAAAAATCGGCCGCGAAATATAGAAATGGTTCGTCATCGTGTGGAAACGATGGAATTTGTGCACGCCGTAGGTCACGGTGTTGGCGAACGGATTTTCCTGCGCGTCGAGCGTTCCCGCCTTGATGCCGGCAATCGCTTCGGTCAGGTCGCAGCGCACCGGCGTGGCGCCCAGAAGCGCGAAGGTTCTCGCCTGCACCTCGCTCGGCAACACGCGGATGCGCATGTCCTTGAGGTCCGCCGGCGCGTGGATCGGACGCAGCCGGTTCGAGATGTGCCGAAAGCCGTTCTCGAACCAGCCGAGGATGCGATAATTCACGCGCCGCTCGATGGCGTCCGCCAGAAATCGGCCGAGCGCGCCGTCCATCGCTTTACGCGCATCATCCCGGCGGCTGAACAGGAACGGCAGATCGACAAAACCGAGCTCGGGCACCCGGTCGGTCAAATAGCTCGACGACTGATAGCCGAGCGAGAGCACACCGTCCTCGACCAGCCACAAGATGTCTTCGGCGCGATAGCCGAAATCCATGATGTTCCAGACATACTTGACGTCGATCCGGCCGCCGAATTGGGCGGTCAGCGCATCGCCGATCAGTTTCAGCGAGCGCGAGAACGAGGTGGCCGGCGGGCCGTAGCCGCCCATCCGGATTTTTATCGTTTCGGTCATGCGGTCTTTTCCCGTGAGCGCGGAAATACGCGGGAATCGAACGCGAAAGTCAACGATGCCCGAGAAATCCGTCGCGGACGGTCTTCGCCGCCGCAATGGCGGCGCCGCGCAGCTTTTCCAGCGCGCAGGCATACGCAAAAGGCGCCTCCGGCCGCACCGCGATGAGGCGATCGCATAACGCAAGCCGTTCGCTCCAGACGATCTCCATGGCGTTTCCCGGCGTGGCGCAGGAATCGGTGCGCGCGATCGCCACGTTGTCCGCAAGCTCTTCCGTCAAAGCCGCCGTCAGCAGCATGCCTGGCGCATGACGCGCCAATCCCTCGTCATACGCTGTCTTCCAGTACCAGGCCGTGTCGCCGGAATAGAGCGTGATCGCGGCGGCGACAGGACGCCCGTCGAGGAGAACGCGGTTGATCGCGGCGTTGCCTTCCCGCGCGAGAGCCAGAAGCGCCGTCCTGACGAAGCCTTCAATGCCGTCATCGTAAGCCGCCGCGGACCCGGCTTTACCTTTCCAGCCGCTCGCCTCAAGCGCAAAGAAGTCGTCGATGGCTTCGGCAATTGATGCCGGCTCCGAGACGGCGGTGAACACGACCGCGCCCAAACCGGCCAGACGCCGCGCGTTGCGCCGCAGCTCGCGCTGCCGATGCGCCGAGAGCGCGTGTTCGAGATAGAACGAGCGATTGTCGCCCGGCACGCACAAGGCGCGCTGATGTCGCGCGAAATCGGCGTGCGGCATCTGTGTCCGGCGCAGGCACGCGCCGAGTGCCGACGCGAACGCGCCCTCCTCCGTCATCAGCGGCAGCAGCACCAGTCCCGGCAGCGACGGATTGCCCGCGACATGCGCGAGCCACGCGGCGATCACGGGCTCGGCGGCATCGGGCTCGACGAGCGGCGTGCCGAGCGGAGCATAAGGGTGCGTCCAGCCGGCCAGCACCGGCAGCCGCACACCATAGCGGCGCTCATTCACCTGTGCCGGGAAGAAACCAAGAAGCTTGCGCGGGCTCGTCCCCGACCACACCAGCACCGCGCCGACGTCGCGCCCGAACACCGCCGCGGCGGCAAGCGCAAATCCGGGCTCGTAAAACACATTCGGCTCGAGCGCGCGCGCGGCGAGTTCGCGCCAGGCATCGGCCACCGGGATGAGGTCGGCAAGCCATCGCCATTCGACCGAGAAGGAATTGATCGCGTAACGATCGGCGAGAACGGCGCGGCGCGCACTGGCAATGGCCGACGCGGTGCGATCGAGCGCAAAACGCGGCGCGAACTGCGAACCGGTCGATCCCACAAAAAACCCCAACGCCGCTATCGATAGCGAGGCGCAGGATTAGCAAGGAAGCGTTAACATTCGGTTGGAATAAATTAACAATTGCGGCGGAGACAAAGCCCGCTAGGCCACGGCCATCTCCGCAACCTCGGCCAGCGCCGCAGCGACGATCGAGCGCTGCTCTTTGCCGAGCGGCTGCTGCGGCGGCAGTGGATCGCCTGCGTCATAGCCCTGGATTTCGAGCGCCGCCTTGATGCAGGCCGCGAGATTAAAGCGCGCAAAGATTTCGTTGATCCGCCACAGCTTGCGCTGCAACGCCATCGCCTCCGGCCAGCGGCCGGCGCGGCACAGCTCGTAGAGTATTACGCTTTGCCGCGGAATGACGCAGGCGGGGCCCGCCATCCAGCCGACGCCGCCGATCAGCATGACGGCGGCAGGAATATGCGCGGACGCCGAAAACACTTTCAGTTGCGGCGAGCGGTTCATGATCGAGAGCAGCCGCCCGGTATTGGTCGAAGCATCCTTGATGTAACGGATGCGCGGATGCTCGCTTAGGCGCGCGATGACATCGAGCGTCAGATCGGTGCGCTGGAATTGCGGATTGGTATAGAGCACGACCGGCACATCGACGGCGTCCGCGATGGCGCGGAAATAAGCTTCGACCTGCGGCTCGGTGAGCGGAAAATAGGATTCGAGAATGGCGAGGATGCCGTCGGCGCCGAGCTTTTGATAATTCCTCGCCTGGGCGACCGCGTCCGCCGTCGCGGTCGCGGCTACGCCGGCAATCACCGGCACGCGCCCCGCCGCAGCCTCGATCGTCACGCGCACCACGTCGGCGCGCTGCTCATGGCCGAGATAGGCGAATTCGCCGGTCGAGCCGAGCGGCGTCAGCCCGTGCACACCCGCCTTGATGAGATCGTCGGCAAGCCGCCCAAGCACGGCGCTCTTGACGCGGCCGGCGCCGTCGACGGGCGAAATGAGATAGGGAAAGACACCGCGGAATTCGGTCATGCCGGACGATGCTAGCGATCGGTCCTGCGCAGCGCCAGCGCGTCGCGCCAGACTTTTGTGCGATCGTCGTCAAAGACCAGTGCCAAATCTCCGGGGACCGTGACCCAGGCGCCTCGTGCAAGTTCATCCTCGAGCTGCGACGGCCCCCAGCCGGCATAGCCGAACACGACCAGGCTCTTTTTCGGCCCCTTGCCCCTGCCGATGTCAGGCAAAACGTCTGCGGCATTGCTCAACGCGACACGGCCATCGATGTCGAGCGTGTCGTTGCGGTGGTAGTCGGTGCTGTGCAGCACGAAGGCGGTATTCTGGCCGACCGGACCGCCGAGAAAGACCCGCACACTATCGGTGACGCCGCTTGCATCCGCGCCAAGGGCCTTGAGCACACCGGCAATGGGGCGGTTCGCAAGCGGGTGATTGATGACGATGCCGAGCGCGCCGTCGCGATTATGCTGCGCCAGGAATATGACGGCGTGATTGAACGGATCGCGCATCGCGGGCGATGCAATCAGGAGCTGACCGGCAAACGAGGTGCGGCCGGACGTGTCCGGCTCCGTCGGCAGCGCCGCATGCAGCACCGTCGCCGACAAGACGAACGCCGCCGCGGCCAAAACCCAGTGTTTATGATCCCACACCACCACAGCCGGCTCGCCAGCACTCTCCCGGTGCAGCGGCCATGATCGCGCCGCACCGGCGGATGATCAATACACTTTTCGAGGTATGCGTTCCGGCAGCTAGACGAATTGCAGCGCGATGCCGCCGAGAGCGCCGAAATCGGCATGCAGCGTGTCGCCCTTGCGCGCGAAAACCACGCGGGTGAACGAGCCCGCGAGCACCAGATGACCAGGTTCGAGCGGCGTGCCGTGCTGGCCGAGCTTGTTGGCGAGCCAGGCAACGCCGAGCGCAGGATGGCCAAGCACGCCTGCGGCGAGCCCGGTCTCCTCGATCTCGGCGTTGCGATACATGATGCCGCCGACCCAGCGCAGGTCGACCTCGTTCGGCCCGACGGGCCGGCCGCCGACGACGAGGCCTGCCGCGGCGCCGTTATCGGACACCGTGTCGAAAATCTTGCGCTGGTCCTGCAGGCGCGCATCGACGATTTCGAGCGCCGGCACGACATATTCGGTGGCGCGCAGCACGTCGGTCAGTCCGACGCCGGGGCCGCGCAATTCCTTGCCCATGACGAAAGCGAGTTCCACCTCGACCCGCGGCAGGCAGAAATTCTCATGCGCAACGCTGGCGCCGTCGGCGATCATCATGGTGTCGAGCAGATAGCCGAAGTCCGGCTCGTTGATCTGCGAGGAGCGCTGCATGGCCTTCGAGGTGAGGCCTACTTTATGACCGATGAGCTTGGCGCCGGCCTTGATCTTGCGATTGGCCACGAGCGTCGAGATCGCATAGGCGTCATCGATGGTGATGCCGGACCAGGTCGTCGAGAGTTGAACGGCCTGCTTGCGCTGTTTCTCCGCCGCCATGAGAATATCGGCGGCTTTATTGCGATCGGCATCGGACATCATGACGGACAGGCTCCCCCGTTTATGCGGAGGTGAGACTTAGCATATTTGTGCTGGGCGAAACGCCCCCGCCGGGAGATGCCGTCTCACTGGCAGGCGGCGCGAAGGAGCATCGTCTCGACAGGGCAATCGGCGGTCGCCGGATTCTGTCCCGACACCCAGAGCGATGCGTTGCATTTTTCCGCGGTGCGGACATCGAGCGGCTGTCCCGTTTCGAACCCCTTGGCCTTGCAGGCTTTCGTCGCCGCCGTCGCGCAATCGGCCGCGCCATTGCCGGCAATGGCACAGACTTCATGCATCTCGACCATTTTCGATGGCGTGAGCGCGCTCTTCATCGCCTGCTGCGTGGCGGCCGCGGCGTCTTTGGCGGCGTCGGCGGATTTCTTGTTGAAGTCATCGAGCTTCGATTGCTGCTCTTTCATCTTGGCGTTGAAGTCGTCTGACGACTTTTTCCACCAATCGCCGAATTCGCTCAGGAAGCCGCGTTTCTCCGCGGGGGGCGCGGGAAGCGCCGCGACCGGCGGCGGTTGGGGCGGCAGTGCGGAGTCGGATGACGGCGGTGTCTGCGCCGGAGCGGCCGGGCTGGCTTGATCCGGCGGCGGCGACGGCTGGGCGTTCGCCGTGCCAGCAGGCGGCGCGGCGGCAGGCGATGCCGCGGCCGGCGGAGCCTGATTGGTTTGGGACGACGCGATGTCCGGCATCGCTGCCGACAAGACCGCCGCGGCAAGCCACCCGAAGGCCGCCGTTCGGCAAGTGACGATCTTGAGACTGCGTGAAGTCACGGCCACCCCAGTTATGGCCTCCCGCCGCCGGCATCTAGCCGGAACGCCGAGCGCCATTGTTGTTCCGCAGGCACCCACAAAGCTCACGGGGACCAACAAAGCTCGCAGAAACCAACAAAAACTGCCCGCCAAATTAGGCGTCAACAAGGTCAAAATAGACGCACTATTCCGATAAGACCAATCACAAGAACGGCCGGCATGGCGAGGCCTAGCGCCGCACCGCCCGGCCATTATCACGATTTCGGCCGGCTCTCGCGCCACCTCGTCCAGACAAACCAGGCAAAGCCGGCCAGAAGGAGCGCAACGATCACGGCGTCGAATTCGTGGAAGACCCGGCGAAAGGCGGGGTCGCTGTCCCAGCGCGCCCCGAGCACATAGCCGATATAGGCGAGCGCGAAGCACCAGGGCCATGATCCGAGAAAGGTATAGATCTGGAATTTCATCATCGGCATGCGCGCCAGTCCCGCCGGAAAGGCGATGAAGGTTCGCA
The DNA here is from genome assembly GCA_963808205.1 of uncultured Alphaproteobacteria bacterium. Taxonomy (GTDB): domain Bacteria; phylum Pseudomonadota; class Alphaproteobacteria; order Rhizobiales; family Xanthobacteraceae; genus BOG-931. Next base: position 74,086 of record CAWEER010000002.1, on the reverse strand, counting down.
CCACCGGAAGAAGACGGCCGATGAAAACCGTGATGGAGCCGTAGCGGGCGAAGAACTGGTCGGCGCGTGCGATCTCGCGCGGGCTTATCAGCACATAGGAGCCCCAGCGTTCGAGCGCCGCCCGGCCTCCCTTGGCCGCGATCAGATAAGCGACAGTCGAACCGACGTTACACCCGAGCGCGCCCATCGTGGCGGCGCCGGCCAGGCTGAACCGGCCGGTCGACACCAGATAGCCCGCGAACGGCATGATGATTTCAGACGGCAGCGGAATGCACGCCGACTCGATCGCCATAAGAAGGACGACGCCAAGATAGCCGCCGGCGGAGATGACCTCGACGATCCATGAAGCGAGCGCCGAGATAATCTGGTCAAGCATCGCGAATGCTGAATTGGCGAGTGCGGATCAACGCCGCTTGCGGGCGCGGCGGCCTTCGAGCATGACGATTTTGCGGCGCGGAAATTCTTCTGGCAATTTCTTGGGGACTTTCTCGGCGATGCCGAGAAGCCGTTCGCGGCGGTCCATCTCTTTCCAGACATCGTCCGGGCGGATGCCGGTGGAGACCCACAGCACGACGAGGTTATAGAGGAGATCCGCGCTCTCCTTGACGACCGCGTCGCGGTCGCCGTGCATGGCGTCGATCACGACCTCGACGGCCTCTTCGGCGAGCTTTTTCGCCATCTTGCTGCGGCCCGAACGCAGGAGCCGCGCCGTCCGCGACGTCGACGGATCGTCGTGCCGGCAGGCGAGCGTGGCCTGGTAGAGCCTTGAAATCGAATCAGCCATCGTCCATCAGAATAGCCCGATATTGTCGCAAGTGTGTTAATTCCATTGGGGAGCCAAGGGCTTCCCGGGCTGCCGGGCCGGATTTTTCAGTCATCTGCGCCAAAAGACCGGCGTTACCCCCCGCCGCCGCCGTCTCTCCCGCGCGGACGCGGGAGGGGGAGAGGGATCATGTTGCGCGCTTGAGCAATGTTTCGAGTTTGTCGATGCTCATCGTCCAGCCCATTTCCATGCCTTGCAGATAAGCGGCGGCGTAATCGACAACCGCTGTGCCGCGGGTGTGCAGCGTCAGCCTAGTCTTGCTGCCTTCTTCGGCGAAAGTCACCGTGGTGAGCCCATTGATGATGGGATTTCCCGCAGCATCGACGGCGATGTTGGTAAAGACGAGGCGCTCGGGCGGAACAATCTCGCGAACCTCGCCCTTCATCGGATGCACATTTCCGTCAGGCGCACGCATATGGATGCGAATTGCGCCGCCGACCCTCGGATCGATTTCGCAAACCGGATTGGTGAAGCCCTTCGGACCCCACCATTCCCTGAGTTGCGCGGGATCGATCCAGGCTTCGAATACGACCGCGCGCGGCGCATCGAAGACGCGCGTGATGGTGATCTCGCGTTCGGCAAATACCTTCGTTTGCGCGGGGGCGGTCATGATTTTTGACCGGCGAGACAGGCATCAAGACGCTCAAACGTGCCGGCCCAGCCGCCGTTCATGCTGTCGCGCATCGCGTCGAAGGTCTTTCGCTCTTCGTCGGTCGCATCGAGCGGCGACCAGCGCAGCGTGAGAGCGGTCTTGCCACCCGGCGCGTCCGCGAACGTGACTGTCGTCAGGAGTTTGAGCGGCCAGGTCGGAGCCAACGGATGACGCGTCACGCCGCCCGCCTCGTCCGAGAACGAGTGTTCCCAAACCAGCCGTTCCGGCGCGGCGATGTCGCGGTAGATGAACTTGGCCCACATGACGGTGCCGGACGGATCGCGCATGGCGCCGTGATAGGTTCCGCCGACACGAAAATCCATTTTCGAGGCGACAATGGTGGAGCCTCTGGGGCCCCACCATTCTTTCATGCGTTCCGGTTCGGTGAACGCCTTCCACACCAGTTCGCGCGGCGCATCGAACACGCGCGAGATGATAAAATCGGCGTTTTTGGGATCCGCATTCATGACTGTCTCTCCCGCTACGCTATCGATACGCATTTAGGGCGCGACGATGACCATCCAGCCGACGCCGAATTTGTCGGCGAGCATGCCGAACTTTCGCGAGAAGAAAGTCTTGGCAAGCGGCATCGTCACCTGGCCGCCCTCGCCCAGCGCCGCAAACAGCTTGTCGGCCTCGGCCTCGTCCTTGGCATGGACCGTCAACGCAAAGCCCTGGAAATTCGGCTTGCCGAGACAACGCCCGTCCGACATCAGCACCGTCGTGTCGCCGATCTTGACCTGCCCATGCATGACTTTGTCCGCGGAGCCGGGCGAGATCATCGATTGATCCGGCGCGTCCCTGAAACGCATCAGCATGGTTGGCTCGGCGCCAAGGGTTTTCTTGTAGAACTCAAGCGCCTCATCGCAACGACCGTCAAAGAACAGGTAAGGCTGAACGTGCATGGAACTCTCCTTCGCTTACTACTTACCGCGCTACACCACCTTCGCAACGTAATCGGCGAGCCGCGCCATCGTCTGCGCCAATCCCTTGTCGGCGCCGTATTCCTTGATCACGCGGTCGCGTTCCGCGGCCGCTGGGAACTCACCGCGCCAGACGATGCGGGTCCTGCCGCCGAGGTCTTCAAAGATCACCGTCTGCTGGAACTGCACGGGCTCGACGTCGTCGCCACCACCGTGGCGATAGACGATGCGCTCGGGCGGCACGATCTCGTCGAAAGTGACCCTGTTCTGATAATCGCGGCCGTCCGGGCCGTGCATCACGAAACGCCAGACGCCGCCCGGCCGAAATTCAAATCGCGACGTCGTCGTGGTGAAACCGTCCGGCCCCCACCACTGCGCCAGATGCTTGACATCGGTCCACGCCGAAAAGACGAGTTCGCGCGGCGCGTCGTATTCGCGCGTGCCGACGATCACCCGCGGATCGATGTCGAGGTCGATGTTACTTTTCGCCGCCATCTTTCCGGTCCTTTGACGCTTTGACTTGCGGATCCTTGATCTGGATTTTCTTCAGATAGTCGCCGAGGCGATCGAGGCTGCCCTCGAAGAAGCGCCGATAGCTTTCCAGCCATTCATCAATGTCTTTCAGCGCGTGTGGTTCGATGCGGCAGGGGCGCCATTGTGCCGCGCGGCCGCGAGCGATGAGGCCAGCGCGTTCGAGCACTTTCAGATGCTTGGAGACCGCCGGCATGCTCATGGCAAACGGCTTTGCCAGTTCGGTGACCGAGGTCTCGCCCAAGGCAAGCCGCGCCAGGATGGCCCGGCGAGTGGGGTTGGCCAGAGCAGAAAAGGTGGCGTCGAGGGACAATTTAACCATCCGATTAAATAACCAAATGGTTTAATATATTGCGTTTCCACGCCTGTCAAGCGGACGGACACGGTCCCGCCAAGCCCTTAAAGAGCTGCGTCAGGCCGGATTCCACTGCTAGAACCGTGTCATGTCCTTCATCCGCATCTATCTCCGCGTTCTCGGCGTGCTGCGGTCGGACGCGAAACTCGCCATCACACTGGCGCTGGCGAACATTGCACTCGCCGGCGCGCAATTCGTCGAACCGGTGCTGTTCGGCCGCATCGTCGATGCGCTGTCCGGAACGCTGCCTCAGGGCCTCGAAGCCGCGGCATGGGCGCTCGCTCCGCTCGTTAGCACCTGGGTCGCGTTCGGTCTGTTCATTATTTTTGCCGGCACTGTCGTCGCCTGGTTCGCCGATCGCCTCGCGCACCAGCGCCGCAACCTGGTCCTGGCGGATTATTTCGAACACGTGTTGCAACTGCCGCTCGCCTACCATTCCGGCGAGCATTCCGGTCGGCAGATGAAGATCATGCTCTCGGGCACCGACACGCTGTGGTACCTGTGGGTGTCATTCTTCCGCGAGCATTTCGCCGCCTTCGTCTTCATCGCGATTCTGCTGCCGGCGTCGTTGTTCCTGAACTGGCGACTGGCGCTGCCGCTGATCGGCTTGTGCCTCGCGTTTACGGTGCTGACCGCGGTGATCATGCGCACCGCGTCCTCGATGCAGCGCGAGGTCGAACGGCATTATTCCGATCTTGCCGAAACCGCCGCCGATACGCTCGGCAACGTTGCCGTGGTGCAAAGCTACGCGCGCGTCGAGATCGAGGTCTCGGGCCTGAAAAGCCTCGTCAACTCGCTCTTGCGCGCGCAAATGCCGGTGCTCTCGTGGTGGGCGGTGGCCGCCGTGCTGACCAAGGCCGGCACCACGCTCACGCTGCTCACTATTCTCCTGGTCGGCACCTATCTGAAACTTGTCGGGCTGGCGACGGTCGGAGAGATCGTCAGCTTTATGAGCATCGCCGCGCTCCTGATCGCGCGGCTCGAGCAGACGGTAAGCTTTGCCAACCGCCTGTTCATCGACGCGCCCAGGCTGGCCGATTTCTTCGGCGTCCTCGACACCGTGCCAGCCGTGCGCGACCGGCCCGGCGCGATTGATCCCGGCCGCGTACGCGGCCTCGTCGAATTCCAGGATGTGTCGTTCTCCTACGACGGCAAACGCTCGGTCGCGAGCGACCTGACCTTCACCGCGTTGCCGGGAGAGCGCGTCGCCCTCGTCGGTCCGACCGGCAGCGGCAAATCGACGGCGCTGGCACTCCTGCATCGCGCATTCGATCCGCAGTCGGGCGCCATCAAGATCGACGGCATCGACATCCGCGATTACACGCTCGCGGGGCTGCGCCGCAATATCGGCGTTGTGTTCCAGGAGACGCTGCTGTTCAACCGCTCGATCGCGGAGAATTTGCGCGTCGGCAAGCCCGACGCCACCGTGGAAGAGATGCGCGAGGCGGCGGCACGGGCACAGGCGCTCGAATTCATCGACCGCAACCCGGAGGGTTTTGAAGCCCGCATCGGCGAACGCGGGCGCCTGCTCTCAGGCGGCGAGCGCCAGCGGCTCGCCATCGCGCGCGCGCTCCTCAAGGATCCGCCGATCCTGATCCTCGATGAAGCGACCAGCGCGCTCGATCCGGTCACCGAGGCAAAGGTGAGCCTCGCGCTCGACGAAGTGATGAAGGGCCGCACCACTTTCGTCATCGCGCACCGGCTCGCCACCGTGCGCGACGCCACAAAAATCCTCGTTTTCCAGAATGGCCGCATCGCCGAAACCGGGATGTTTAACGAGCTTGTTGCGCGCGGCGGCTTTTTTGCCGAGCTCGTGCACGCGCAGTTCGGGCCGGCACCCGAAAACGTCATCGCGAGCGCAGCGAAACAAACCAGTCCTTAGCGCGAACGCCGGATTGCTTTGTTGCTTTGTCGCTTCGCTCCTCGCAGTGACGGTCAGCGCAGCCGCTCCAGAATACTCACGTAATTGGCCACCGCGGCGCCGCCCATATTGAAAATGCCGCCGAGTTTTGCATCCTTGATCTGCATGTCGCCGGCCGTGCCGGTGAGCTGCATGGCGGTGATCGCATGCATCGACACGCCGGTGGCGCCGATCGGATGGCCCTTGGATTTGAGCCCGCCGGAGGGATTGATCGGCAACGCCCCGTCCTTCGACACCGTGCCTTCCGCGATCACGCGCGCGCCCTGCCCTTCCGGCGCAAGCCCCATCGCCTCGTACTCGATCAGCTCGGCGATTGTGAAGCAGTCATGCACTTCGGCGAATGAAAGATCCTTCAGCGCCACACCGGCTTCCGTGAACGCGCGCTGCCACGCCACCGAGCAGCCCTCGAATTTGAGAATGTCGCGTTTCGACATCGGCAGGAAATCCTGCACATGCTGCGCGGCGCGGAACACGATCGCCTTGTCGAGCGTCAGCGCCGTCTCGACGTCGGCCAGCACGAGGGCCGCGGCGCCGTCCGACACCAGCGAGCAATCGGTGCGCTTGAGCGGCCCGGCGACCAGCGGGTTCTTCTCGCTTTCGGCGCGGCAGAAATCGTAGCCGAGGTCTTTCCTGATCTGCGCATAAGGATTGCCGACGCCGTTCTTGTGGTTCTTCGCGGCGATCCGGGCGAGCGCATCCGACTGGTCGCCCCAGCGCTGGAAATAAAGTCCGGCGATCTTGCCGAAAATGCCGGCAAAACCGCCGTCGATATCGGCTTCCTCGCGCACATAGGACGCCTTGAGAAGATTCCGGCCGATGTCCGCGGGCGGCGTCGTGGTCATCTGCTCGACCCCGACCACAAGAACAATGCGGGCGGAGCGCGCGGCGATCGATTTCAGTCCCTGATGGACGGCGGCGGAACCCGTGGCGCAGGCATTCTCGACGCGCGTGGCCCGCTTGAAGCGCAAATCGGGCGAAGCTTGCAGGACCAGCGAAGCGGTAAAATCCTGCTCCGAGAAACCGGCGTTGAAATGACCGAGCACGATCTCGTCGACGTCTTTTGCAGCGATCCCGGCATCGCTGAGCGCTTCACCGGCGACCCGCACAATAAGGCTTTCGACGGTTTCACCGGCAAGCTTGCCGAAAGCCGTATGGGCCCAACCCACGATGCAACCGGTCATAATTGTCGCTCCCTGTCCCGATGCCGAATTTTCGTCACTTTTCCTTGGCTTAGGGTCTATTCGAAATTCACATCGCCCTTAAGGATACCGGTATTCGGCTTTGCCTTCGAGCCCGGCTTTGTTTAGATAGGCACGCGCCCACGCTTCGTGAACCTTCCGTGTAACCTGCGCGGCCCCATGGACTTCAATGCTGGGCCCGATCAACCGAACGGACCGCGACACGTGCATTGTATGAGATTCCTCCGGGCGCCGGCACTTGGTCTTGCCCTTGGTTCCGTCCTGCTTTCGTTTCTGGTTGCGACACCGGCGCGATCGTCGTCGTCGATTTTGATCGACGCCGCGAGCGGCAAGGTCTTGCGCGCCGAGAACGCGACCTATCCGTGGTATCCGGCATCGACCACCAAGCTGATGACGCTTTACATGACACTGAGCGCCATCCGCGACCATCGCATCACCTTCGACACGCTGTTTACCGTTTCGCCCAATGCCAGTTCGCAGGCGCCCACCAAGATGGGTTTCCCGGTCGGCACGCAGGTGACCGTCGATAACGCACTCAAGATGATGATGGTGAAGTCGGCGAACGACATGGCGGTGCTGCTTGCCGAAGGTATCGGCGGCTCGGTCGATGATTTTGCCCAGCAAATGACCGACACCGCCCATCGCCTCGGCATGTCGGAATTGAATTTCGTCAATCCCAACGGATTGCCGGCCGACGGCCAGATCATGTCGGCGCGCGATCTCGCCATGCTGGCCCGCGCGCTCATCCGCGATTTCCCCGAAAATAATTTTTACTGGCACATCCCGGCGATCAAATGGGGCCGGCGCGTGGTGCACAATTACAATCCGCTGATCGGCCGCTATCCGGGCGCCGACGGCATGAAGACCGGCTTTATTTGCGCGTCGGGCTTCAACCTCGTCGCCACGGCGACGCGAAACAACAAACAACTGATCGCGGTCGTGCTTGGCGCACCGTCGGGATCGGCGCGCGCGATCAAGGCTGCGGAACTTCTCGAGAACGGCTTCAATCAAAACCCGCTGTCCTGGCTGACGCCGGCGCTCGGAACCGTGGACGCCCTCACGCCGATCGACGCGACGCCGCCCAACCTGAAAGACGAAATGTGCGGGCCGCATCGCAAGCGGCCCGCCACCGAAGAAGACGATCCGGACGCCAGCAACGACAATGGCAGCGGCGGCGTCGGCAGTCAGCAGATGTCGTTCCTGATGACCGCGCTGCGCTCGCCGATCTCCAAGGACCTGCTGGTGGACGCAGGCCCCGTGACGCCGGTCGTCGTCTATACCGGGCCGACCCGGACCGATGCGCAGATTTCAGCGCTTGCCGCCATTCCGGAGGCGGCCGATCCGCCGGCCAAGAAGAAGGGCAAGCACAAAGCGGCGAAGGGCGACGGCAAGAAGGCGGATGCCAGTCCCGCGCCGGCGGCTACACCGGCGGCGGCAAAGCCTGCGGATGGCGTTGCCAAAACCGGCAAGCCCACGGGCAGCGCGACCCATTGGACGCCGACATCGTCCGCGTCGCTCGCTGCCAGTCCGCCGCCCGAACTCAAGCCGTCCGCTCCCGCGGCCCTGGCGAAGAAGCCGGTCAAACCGAAGCCGGCCGCCTCTACATCCACCTCCACGCAATAATCGACCGCAGGCATTTTTTCGGTCATCTTTCGAAGCCTCTCCCGGTCGAAGCCGGGGGCATGGCTTGAGGATGACGGACTTCGCATGACCGCCAGGATGACCATTTCCGCGCTGCAGGCGATGAAGCATGACGGCAAAAAAAGCGTCGGCGTCGTCGCCTGGGATTTTCAGCTTGCGCGCATCGCCGACCGCGCCGGATTCGATTTCGTCTCGGTCGGCGATTCCGTCGGCGTCAATCTGTGGGGCCGCACCGACGTGCTCGACGTCACGCTCGATGAGATGCTGATCTGCTGCAAGGCAGTGCGGCGCGGTGTCGAGCGCGCGCTGGTAAGCTGCGACATGCCCTACGGTCCGGTGCAGCAGGGCATCGATACCGCGCTCGCTGCCGCATCACGCCTCATGAACGAAGGCGGCGCGGATATGATCAAGGTCGATGCCGCCGCGGATTTTTCCGATGTGGTACGCGCGCTCGTGCGTGAAGGCATTCCGGTCTTCGCACAATTCGGCCTGACGCCGCAGACGGCTGCCAAATACGGTATTCCCTACAGCGCGCAGAATTCGCCCGCCGCGGTGGCCAGCGGCGAAGCGGCGGCGAAACTCGTCGCGGAGGCAACGCTTCTCGAAGATACCGGCGCCTGCCTGCTCGATTTCACCAATTCCGGCCCAGTGGCCGGCGCAGCTGTCGTCGAGGCGGTGAAAATTCCGGTGATCGGCGGTTTCGGCGGCGGTCCCTGGCTCGACGGCCGCGTGCGGCTCGCGCATACCGCGATTGGTTACGGCGAGAAGTGGCTCGACGCCAAAACCGATACCTACGCGAACACCGCACGCGCCGCGCTCGATGCCTTTAGCGTGCTGATCGCGGATGCCCGCGCCGGACGCCAGATCAAGGGTTGATCATGCCAAGCGTGCTCATCGATGGCATCGAAACACGATACGAGATCGCGGGCTCCGGACCGCCGCTCCTGATGTATGCACCGGGCGGGTTCAACGCCGTGGTCGAAGCCTGGGCGACACTCGGCATCTACGCCAAGATCAGGCTCCTCGATCATCTGCCGCAATCCTATACGTGCATTATGTTCGACCGGCGCGAATGCGGACAATCCGGCGGCCGTGTCGAGCCGATCACCTGGGCGCATTACGTCGCGCAAGGCAAAGGGCTGCTCGATCATCTCGGTATAGCGCGCGCGCATCTGATCGGCGGCTGCATGGGCTGCGCGCCGGTTGCGGCCTTTGCCGTGGCGCATCCGCGGGTGGTCCTGAGCATGATTCTGTTTTGGCCGGTCGGCGGTGCCACGTACCGGATTGCAAGTCATCGGCGCTTCGCCGAGCATCTCGCCTTCGTGCGCGGCGACGGCCTTGATGCCGTGGTCGCACTGGTGCGCAGCGAGGGCAAACCGTTCGGCGCCGAGCCGCGCGGGGGACCGTGGGCTTCGGTCATCAAGCGCGATGCCGCCTTCGCCGCGGAATATGCGCAACAGGATACCGCCCGCTACATCCAGACCTGCGAAGCCATGCGCGACGCGCTGTTCGACCGCGACACGGCGCCCGGCGCCACGCCGGAAGACCTCACGCATTCCAAGGTCCCGTCTTATATCGTGCCCGGGCAGGACGATGCGCACGCCACTTCGGCGGCACGCTACCTCAACGAATGCCTGCCCCATTCGGAATACTGGGATGCTCCGGTGGCGCGCCAGACCGAAGACGCGACCAATATTCGCGTGCTAGAATTCCTCGGGAGAGGCAATCTTTGATACCGGGGCCGATGGTCGACTATTATTCGATCCTGTTGCGTGCGGTAACTGCGCCTGGCGCCGGCGACGAGCGCTGGCGGCGCAATATCTATGACCGTTCGCGGCAGATGCTAGTAAACCGCATGCGCGGGCTGCAGCCGCCGGCCCCGCTGCAGGCGATCGCCACGGAAGAAGCCGCGCTCGAAGCCGCGATTGAGCGCATCGAATTGGAACTGGCCTGGACCGAGCACGGCAGCGTTGCGCCCGGCGACGCGGACGACTTGGCCGTCCAGCCGGATCGCGGACCGCTGCCATCCGAATCCCGGATGGGTGGCGGAATGAAATTCATCCTCGCGCTCGTGGCCGTTGCCGCGCTTGGCGTGGGCGGACTGATCTACTGGGTGGAACGAGTTCCGCAGCCGAAGCGGGCGCCGGTCGCGGTCAAAGCCGAGACAAAAACCGCAGTGCCGCAGGCCACGCCGGTCCGCGCCGCGGCGAAGGACGGCGATCTCGCTCCCGGCATCGACGGCGGCGCGTCTGACCCCGACATGCCCTACGTGTACCGGCGGCAGCCGACTTTCTATCGTACGCTGCAGCCGGTCGGCACGATCATCGTCGATAAGCTGCAACACTTTCTTTATCTGATTCAGCCGAACAACGTCGCGCTGCGCTACGGCATCGCCGTCGGCGCGCAATGCGCCGATGCCGCGGGGCTGCGTCACATCGCCAGCAAGGCGGAATGGCCGGCCTGGCAGCCGCCGCCGGAAATGCTCAATCACAATCCGGGCACGATGCCCGGCGGTCCTGGAAATCCGCTCGGCGCACGCCTGTTGCAGCTCGACGATAACGCCTCGCGCATCAACGGCACCAACGCGCCGAAGACCATCGGCAATCCGGTCAACTTCGGCTGTATCCGCCTCGACAACGACGACGTCGTCGACCTGTACAATCGCGTAAAGGTGTCGACGCCGGTGCTGGTGAATTAGCGCGGCTTAAACCTTGACCTTTTCGTCCTCGACGACGCGCCCGACCGCCGGCCGCTTGAGCATGCGGTCCTTCCAGGCGGTGTAGTTTTTCATTTCGCCCATCGGCAGTTCGCGGCGCAGGCCCCACGTGTAGAAAACAAACCCGTAAGGATCGAGCACCGAATAGGCGTCGCCGAACCATTCGCGGCCCGCCAGTTTGCCGTCGATCTGCTTCAGGTAAGTGTGGAACGTCTGGAGGCCCATTTCCTTGATGCCGGGAAACGCCGACGTATCGGCGGTGTAGCGTTCGGGCCGGCCGACATGGGCGTGCGCCGGATGCACGCTGGTCGCGAAATAGCCGATCAGGGAGAGCGCCTTCGCCTCTCCCGCAGCGTCTTTCGGCCACAGGCCGAAGCGCTTGCCGAGATACGGCAGAATGGCAGTGTTCTCGGTCAGCGGCTGGCCGTCCTCGAGACCCAGCACCGGCACGCGCCCGAGCGGATTGATCTTCATATAGGCTTCGGTGCGCTGCTCGCCGCCGGCGAGGTCGACTTTCTTCGGCTCGTACTTCTCGCCGCTCTCCTCGAGAACGATATGCGCGGCCATCGAGCACGCGCCCGGCGCGTAATAAAGCTTCAGCATTTCAAATTTCTCCTGAACTCAGCTTGAGTGAACCTAGACAGTGCGATCGAGCAGTTCGATCGACACGCCCTCGGGTGCGCGAATGAAGCAGATGCGCACGCCCGGCCGCACGGTGGTCGGCTCCTTGGTGAATTCGACGCCCTTCGCCTTGAGATCGGCCGCGATGGCATCGATCCCGGTTACCGACAGCCCGAAGTGATCGAGGCCGCGATAGGGAATGGTCGGAGCGGAATGTGTGCCGTCGCCGTCGGCCACCGGCGCAATGAAGATATTGGCGCCGCCGAGTTTCATGTCGATGCGTGGCTTGCCCTGCTGCGTGGTGCGGATGATTTCGGCACCCATCCTGGTCTCGAACCACTGCGCCATCGCTTCGGGGTTGGTGGTGCGGAGATGAATGTGATCCCAAGTGTAATTGGCCATGGCGCGCTTTTTCCCTGTTCAGACGCTATTGTAATAGTCCACTTGCCATTATGAAGGCACGCCGGACGGCGTACAACCACCCGGCGCGCACACCCATCATGCGCGATCTTTATCGGCTTTCGCGCTTCCGGATCATATGTCAGTGGCGCGCGGGCGTCGGATCGGGCATGGCTGCTGAAGAAGGCGACTGCGGTTTGGCCGGCGCGGCGAACCAGCCGGCTTTCGCGGCGACGCCCTGCAGCATTTGCAGAATGCGCTGCAGCTCGTTGCGCTTGAGCATGCCCGCCGCGCCTTCCCCGCTCTGCCCAAGCAGCTCGAAGCGGAAGCCGTCGGCCTGCTGCGCGATCTGCAGCCGATCGGCAAGCTCGGCCTTGATCGTGCTCGACTTGAGAATTTCAGGCGGCGTTTGCGACATCGATTGCGCAGTCGTGACGATGGCCGCTTCGCGCTCGAAGGCGATCGTGTCGCTGCGCATTTCCGCCGGAACGCGCTGCGCCAGTTCCGAGGTGCTGGTCAGATATTCGCTTGCGCGCTCAAGCAACGCGAGCGCGATCCGCCGCGTCAGCCAGCACGACCAGGCGTCGGGCTGGCCGGGATTGATGGCGGCGGCGATCCGGTCCTCCTGCGGCACATAGACGAACGTTACCGACTTCAGCGCGCGCAACATCGATTGCCTCGAAAGATTGGATCCATCACTGGACCAGTTCCGGCCACGGCACGATCGTCGACTTCACCGTTTTCATCGCCACCGCATCGGCGACCGCCCGGCCGATGCCATCCTCGGAAAACGGATAGAGCGTCTGCATGTGTTCCATGCGAATGTCTCAGGCGCCCGCCATACGCAGCGGCGCGCCGGTCACCTTTTGCAAGCCGGCGAGCGTCAGTCCCGGCACGATCTCGCGAACCGCAAAACCATCGTCCGTGACGTCCAGCACCGCGAGATTGGTATAGACGCGCTTGACTGCGCCGATTGCCGTGAGCGGATAGGTGCAACGGCGAACCAGCCGGCTCTCGCCGGTTTTGGTCATATGCTCCATCACCACCCAAAGCTGCCGCGCACCGGCGGCGAGATCCATGGCACCGCCGACCGCGGGAGCCGTGTCATTGTCGGAGATCGACCAGTTAGCGACGTCGCCGTTCTCGGCGACCTGGAAAGCGCCAAGGACGCAGAGATCGAGGTGGCCGCCGCGGATGAGCGCAAAACTGTCGGCGTGGTGCATGTAGGAGCCGCCGGTACGCAGCGTGATATATTGCTTGCCGGCATTGATGAGCCAGCGATTGATCTGGTCCGGCGCCGGCGCCGGGCCCATGCCGAGCACGCCGTTCTCCGAATGAAAGATGACTTCGCGATCCACCGGAACGTGATCGGCGACTTGCAGCGGCGCGCCGATGCCGAGATTGACATACCAGCCCTCGGGAATGTCGCGCGCCAGGCGCGCGGCCATTTCAGTGCGTGTCAGCGGTTTGCACTCTGCCGGCGCGTTCACGATGTCCCTCACGTCACCTTTGGTTCGCCATAAGGCACGTGCACCACGCGATTGACGTAGATGCCCGGCGTCCCGATCTGTTCTGGATCCAGCGCGCCAAGCTCCACGATGTGCTGCGCTTGCGCGATGGTCAACTTTGCCGCCGTCGCCATCACCGGATTGAAATTACGCGCCGACGACTTGTAGGTCAGATTGCCCCAGCGGTCCGCTTCCCACGCCTCGATCAGCGCGACGTCGCCTTCGAGCGCCTCCTCCAGCAAATAGCGGCGGCCCTTGATTTCACGCTCCTCCTTGCCCGCCGCAAGCTTGGTGCCGACAGCCGTCGCCGTATAGAAGGCCGGAATGCCGGCGCCCGCCGCGCGCATCCGCTCCGACATGGTGCCCTGGGGCACGATTTCAAGCTCGATCTTGCCGGCACGATAGACTTCTTCAAACACCACCGAATTGGCGCTGCGCGGATAGGAGCAGATGATCTTGCGCACGCGGCCAAGCTCGATCAGCCGCGCCAGCCCGAAGCGCCCGGTGCCGGCGTTGTTGGAAACGACAACCAGGTCCTTCGCGCCCTGCTCGATCAAGCCCTCGATCAGCGCATCGGGCTGGCCGATGCTGCCGAAGCCGCCGAGCAGCACGAGGGCGCCGTCGCTGATCCCGGCCACCGCCTCGGCCACGCTTTGCACGATCCTGTTGATCATCGGAGTGTGGTTGTTTCCGCTCGTCCCCGCGAAGGCGGGAACCCAGAAGGTTTCATCGCATGAACTCAATCCTGCTCTGGATTCCCGCTTGCGCGGGAATAAGCGGAGTTAGGATTATCACACCACCTTCGCACGCGATTCTTCCGTAAAGGCCGGCATCACCTCGCGGGCAAAACGGCGCAAACTGTCCTGTGCCGGGCCGCCGCCGTTGAGCAGGATATAGCCGACACCGCAGGCGCGCAGCTTTTCGAGTTTTCGTGCGATCTCGTCCGGCGTGCCGTAGAGCGCGCTCTCTTCGCTCGCCTCGCGCGTGTCGGAGAAAGCCATGATGCTCGACCGGTTCTTGGTGCCGTCGGGCGCGTTCGAGATCACGGCGAGACGGCGCTGCGCTTCAAGCCGCCGCTCCAGCGCCGCATCCTTGTCAGCCTGATCCCTGGCAACGAAATAAGCGCGCGCGACGCCGACATCCATCGGATCGAACGCGCGGCCGCGCTCCTCGACCGCTGCCTTGAAGATGGCGATGCGCTCGGCGACCGCTTCGAATGAAGCAAATTGATCGAGCAGCAGATTGTAGCCGCGCGCCGCAACCTGCCGGATCGAATCCGCACTGCCCGCGCCCATCCACATCGGCGGATGCGGCTTCTGCGCGGTCGGCGGCTCGACGATGATGTCCTCGAATTGCCAGTATTTTCCATGATGCGAGAAACGCTGCTTCGCAGTCCACGATTTCACGATGACGTCGAGCGATTCATTAAAGCGCGCATCGGCTTCCTCGATCGGCACGCAGAAGCCGGCGAACTCGTTGTGGCGATAACCCTTGCCGACGCCGAAATCGAGCCGGCCGCCCGAAAGCAGATCGATGGTCGCCGCCTGCTCGGCGACCAGCACCGGATTGTGCCAAGGCAGAACCAGCACAGCAGTACCAAGCCGCAGCGTCTTTGTTTTCGCCGCCACCCAGGTCAGAAGCGACAGGCTCGCCGACACCTGACCGAAGCCGGTGAAATGATGCTCGACCAGGAACGTGGCGTGATAGCCGAGCGCCTCGGCTTCGACATTATACTCGACGAACTGCCGGTAACCCTGGCCGGAATCGACATCCGGCCCGCCGTGGCGAGCTGTCGCACTGCCGAATAGACCGAACCGCATGAGCGGGCTCCCAATCTGCAGGGCCAATGTAGCGCATGCCCTGCGCCCGGAGCTATAGTGGCGCGGGGAGGAATTCAGCATGAATCATGTCGTTCGCGCGGGACTTGCGGCAATCGCATGTCTCGCGGCTTTGTTTGGTGCGTCCGTCCATCCGGCAGCCGCGCAGAATTATCCCAATCACCCGATCACCATGATCGTGCCCTATCCGGCAGGCGGCGGCGTCGACGCCATGGGCCGCATCGTCGGACAAAAGCTTTCGGAAGCGCTCGGCCAGCAGGTCGTGATCGAGAACAGAGGCGGCGCGGGCGGCATGATCGGCACGCGCGATGCCGCCAAGTCGCCGCCGGACGGCTACACCATCGTCATGCTGCTGACCGGTATCAGCCTCGGCGCCAATACCGGCTACGACGTCACCAAGGATTTTGCGCCGATCGGTCTTGTCGCCTCGACGCCGATCATCGTCGATTCCAATCCGGCGTTCCCCGCGAAGTCACTGACCGACGTGATCGCGCTGGCGAAGAAGGATCCCGGCAAATATTCCGCCGGCACGCCACCGGCGCCGACGCTCAATTATTTTGCGGCGCTGCTGTTCAACCTCCTGGCCGGGACCGACATCACGGTCGTCACCTACAAGGGCACCGGCCCGCTCACGACCGATCTGCTCGGCAACCACGTGCCGCTCGGCTTCAACACGATTCCGGCTTCGGTCAGCCAGATCACGGCGGGCCAATTGCGCGGGCTTGCAGTCTCCGCGGCCAAACGGTCGCCGGCGCTGCCGAATGTGCCGACGGCTGCGGAATCCGGACTGCCCGGCTTCGAGGCGGTGCAGTATTACGGGCTCGCGGCGCCGGCCGGCACGCCACGCCCGATCGTCGAGCGGCTCAACAAGGAACTCCGCACGTTGCTTTCAACCGACGAGATGAAACAGCGCATGCTCAAGGAAGGCAGCGAGCCGACGCCGGGCACGCCCGAGGACTACGCCGTCAATATCGCGCACGAAGAAGGCAAGTGGGCTGCACTGATCAAGAAGCTGGGGTTGAAACTGGAATAAACACGCAGCGTCGAAAATACGACAAGGAAGCGCCAAAATGGAAATGGGACTGAAAGGCAAGATTGCGCTCGTCACCGGATCGAGCCGCGGCATCGGCCGCGGCATCGCGCTCGGTCTGGCGGCGGAGGGCTGCGACGTGATGCTCACCGGCCGCGACGCGGCGGCGCTCGATGAGACGGCCAATGCCATCCGCGCCAAGGGACGCCGCGCCGCAATCGCGGTGATGGATTTGCGCGAGAAGGACGCGCCGGAGAAACTGATCGCGCAAGCCAGGCGCGAGTTCGGCGCGCTCGACATCCTCGTCAACAATGCCGGCGCCACCAAGCGCGGCGATTTTCTCAGCCTGACCGACGCCGACTGGGAAGACGGTTACGCCCTGAAATTCTTCGGTCACATGCGGCTCGCCCGCGCCGCATGGCCGTTGTTGCGGGAGCGGCATGGCTCGCTCATCTCGATCGGAGGCACCGGCGCCCGGAAGCCAACCGCGCAGTTCACCATCGGCAGTTCGGTGAACGCCGCGGTTGCCGCCTTCACCAAATGCCTCGCCGATCGCGGCAAGACCGACGGCGTTCAGGTCAACTGCATCCATCCGAGCGTGGTCGAGACCGACCGGACACGGCGGCGGATCAAGGCCGAGGTCGAGCGCACCGGCAAATCGGCGGAACAGGTCCGCGAGGAGATTTTCAAGGAATTCAACACGATCCGGTTCGGCACGGTCGAGGACGTGGCCGATCTCGTCACCTTCATCGTGTCGGGGCGCGGAAGCTGGCTGCAAGGCGCCACCATCGATCTCGACGGCGGCGAGATTCCGGTATTGTGACCAACGTACTGTTTACTCCGGCGCATATTGGCCCCGTCGAAATCAAAAATCGCATCGTCATGCCGCCGATGACGACGCGCACGGCGGACGCGGATGGTTTCGTCACCGAGGATTCGATCGCCTATTACATGGCGCGCGTGCGCGGCGGCACCGGGCTGATCACGGTCGAAATGGCGTCGCCGGAAAAATGCGGCCGTCATCGCCGCCACGAAATCGGAATCTACGACGATCGTTTCATTCCCGGCCTGACCCGGCTGGTGGCCGCGATCCATCAAGGCGGCGCCAAAGCCTCGATTCAGCTCGGCCACGGCGGTGGCCACACCCGCGTGGACATTTGCGGCGAAACACCGATCGCGCCGTCGGCGATCCCGCATCCGGTTTATGAGACGACGTTCGAGACCATCATCCCGGAGGCAATGACGAAGGCCCGCATCGCCGAGACCACCGCCGCGTATGTGGCCGCCGCACGGCGCGCCGAAAAAGCGGGCTTCGACTGCGTCGAAGTCCACGCCGCGCATGGCTACCTGATTTCGCAATTCCACGCGCCGTTCGAAAACCGGCGCACCGACGAATATGGCGGCAGCCTGGAAAACCGCGCCCGTTTCGGGCTGGACGTGTTGCGCGCGGTGAAGGCCGCCGTGCCCGGCCTCGGCGTCATCTATCGGCTTTCGGTCGAGGATTATTTCGCCGGCGGCCTGCCCTACGCCGAAGGAAAGCAGATCGCGATCTGGGCCGCCGCGGCCGGCGCCGACGCGGTGCATGTCACGGCTGGGCATTACCGCTCGCTGCCCTCGGCGCAGATCGTGTTGCCGCCGATGAATTTTCCCGACGCGATCTTTCTCGATTACGCCGCCGACGTGAAGAAACACATTTCCGTTCCGGTGATCGCGGTCGGCCGGCTCGGCGATCCCGCGACCGCGGAGACGGCTGTGTCGGACGGCAAGACCGATTTCATTGCGCTCGGCCGCACGCTGGTCGCCGATCCGCAATGGGTCGATAAAGTCACGCGCGGCGAGCCGATCCGGCGCTGCCTGGCGTGCAATACCTGTATCAACGAAATGCGCGGCGGCGCTCGTATCGGCTGCGTCGTCAATGGCGCCGCCGGCCGCGAAACCCTGTTCGCCGTTCCGCGGCCGCCGCGCGGCAAGCGCATTGCCGTGATCGGCGCCGGACCGGCGGGACTCACCTATGCGTCGCTCGTCGCCGATGGAAATGCCGTCACCATATTCGAGAAAACGCCGCGCGCCGGCGGCAGCTTCCGCTATGCCGGCAAAGCACCCCTGTTCCAGGAGGTTGAAGCGAACGAGAAGAGCTTCGAGCGCTATGTCGCCGACATGGCGGCAGCCTGCGCGATGAAAGGCGTCGTATTCCGCTACGGCGCGGACGTGAGTTCGGCTCCGGATCTGCTCGCGCCGTTCGACAGCATCGTCGTCGCGAGCGGCGCTGATTATCGCTTCGGCCTCGGCGGGATCGTAACCTGGATGCTCGACCGCGGCGTGGCGCGCGCGCCGGGCTTCGCGCGGCTGTTCTCATCACCGTCATTGCGCGACTGGTTCTATTATCGCGCGCGGCGCGGCACGGGCCGCCGTTTAGAACGCCTGGCGCGGCCCGGCCAGACCGTCACGGTAATCGGCGACGCGGTGAGCGCGGGAAAGAGCAAGCAGGCCATCACATCCGCCTTCGAGGCGGCATTGCTGGGCGGGAACGCCTAGACCGGCTTCTCGGTGCCATAAGCAGTGCGCAGAAGACGGCCGAAGGACAGCCCCTGCACGACAATCGTGAAGATGACGATTGCGTAAGTCACGACGAGGAATTGGGTGCGCCACGGCGTATCCGGCAGTGTCAAGGCGAGCGCGATCGAAATGCCGCCGCGCAATCCGGCCCAGGTCAGCACTGTCGCGGCGCGCATTTTCTCGCGGGCGCTTTCGCGCGTCAGCGCCAAAGGCACGGCGACGCTGACAAACCGCGAGGCGATCGCGAGCGGGATGGCGAAGAGAACAGGCAACAGCTCGATAGGCGCGACGATCAGCCCAAGGATCTGCAAACCCATCAGCAGAAACAGCATAATGTTCAGGAGCTGATTGAGGAGCGACCAGAATCCGCTCAGCACCCGGCGCGTGTCGGGCGTCATGCCGAAATCCGGCGACGGCGACGACAGGCACAGACCGGCTGCGACCACGGCGATCGGCCCGGACAGATCGGCGACGAGCGCAAGGCGATAGACCCCGAGCACCAGCGCCAACGAGATCAGGAGTTGCAAGCCATGGTCGGCGATCTGCCGCAGCAGCATGGCCGTCAGCCGGCCGGCGACGACCCCGAGCAACGCACCGCCGGCGATCTCGCGCGCCAGTGCCGCGAGCACGTGGCCGTGGCCGATATGAACGACGTCACCCTGTGTCACGCCAAGCGCGACCAGGAACAGCACGACGCCGGCGCCGTCGTTGAACAGACTCTCGCCGACGATAGCGGCACGCACGCCCGCCGGCAGAGCGATCTTGCTGAGAAGATTTTCGACCACGACCGCGTCGGTCGGGGCGAGGATCGCGCCGAGCACGAAGCACCAGATGCGCGGGATCGCCGCGCCGATCAGGCCGAACGACAGCCACATGCCAAAGCCGAATATCAGCGTCGACAGAATCACGCTGACGGTCGCGAGGAGAAGAATGACCCAGCGCCGCCGTTCGAGCTCCGCAGCGTCGACATGCAGGCTGCCGGCGAACAGCAACAGCGCCAATACGCCATCGAGGAAGAAATGCGGCAGGTCGGCCGCACCAAGCGTGCCGCGAAACCAGTGCATGATGTGGAGATGCAACACATGATCGCTGGAAACGATCAGAGCCGCGATGATCAGCGACCCCAGCAGCATGCCGATCGCGGGCGGCAGGTGCACCCACATGGCGTTGATGCAGCCGATGAGCGCCGCCAGCACGAGGACGATGGCGAAGAGATCGACCGGCTCCATCGTTCGCTTTTCAGTCCGGCGCAGGCTGGCAAAAAAGATGAGCGCAAAGCCGCCGCGCAGGAACGGCATTGGTGAAGCTCTAATGGCAGCTTTCTGCGCTGCGCGAAAGCGGGCAGCGGCCGGTATGGCGCTCTATTTGAGGGCCGACGAGAGGGTCGAGAATGTCGTCTTGAGGTGGGTGCCAATACCCGTGATCACCGGAATGATTGCGAGCGCAATCCCGGTGGCAATAAGGCCGTATTCGATCGCGGTCGCGCCGCTTTCGTCCTTCAAGAACTGGATGACCAGACGCATTCTGATACTCCCTAGCGCTCTTGATCGTTATGGCTGAATCCTTAACGAAGCGCTTAGAGACAGTTCGGAAGTGGGACGCAGCGGCATTTTGCAGGTCCGCTAAACAAGGTTTTACCATCCTGTGACATGCTCCCCCCGCCTGAAAGGTTGGGAGAGCCTGATGTTGCGCGCACCAAACATTGCCTTGTTCGTTATTGCCGGCTGCCTGGCGATGATCGGCATCCTCGCATCACTGCCGATTTCGCTGCCGATTCCCGGCCTCACCGGAAATTCGTCGTGGTACATTTTCGCCGCATGGTTCCTGCTCTCCGCCGGCAGCATTGCACGGCCGGAAGCGGGTTCCGCGAACAAATAGATCGTTCCGCCCGCGGGATGGCAGTGGGCGGCGTCCACGCGCTTCCCGCTGCGGTAAATTTTTCGGAACACGGCAAGCGCTGATTGCGCTACGCTGATCCGGCAACGAAACGGCGCCTCGCCGGGAGGTGAACCGTTCGAGCCGGAGGACCAGTCATGGCCAGGGAGCTACGCCGGGTAAAGATCGCACCCAAGGGCATGGGCCTTAACGATTTTGTTGCCATGCAGGAAGGTTATTTCGCCGCCGAGGGACTCGACGTCGAATTCGACTGGAAAACCTTCCGCGGCACGCAGTCGAGCTGGAAAAATCTCGACTATCTGCATCGCCCGCAGGACCGGCCCTATACCGAAGACAAGGTCGAGGTCATCCAGGGCGCCTGCGTCTGGGGCAGCATCTGCAATGCCAGCGCCGGGATGGGCCGCTTCGTCGCCGACGCTTACGGCGTATCGCCCTGGGCGATCTTCGTGCGGCCCGACTCCCGCATCCGCGCGCCGCAAGATCTTAAGGACATTCCGATCTCGGTCGGCATGCGCGCCGGCAGCCACTTCAATGTGCCGTACCGCCTCGAGAAATATTTGCCGCTCGAAAACATCAAGACCGTCAACACCGGCGGCTTCGGCGCGCGGCTCAAAGCGCTGCTCGACGGTGAAGTCGAGGCCGCAAGCCTGTTGCCGCCGCAGATCGCGATGGCCGAACAGCTCGGGCTGCGCAAGATCATTGCCGACACGTTCCATACGCTGTGGTGGGTGCCGGAAGGTTCGCCGCCGGACAACGTGACCGGCTATCTGCGCGCGCTCGATCGCGCGGAAAAGGCGCTGGATGCCGATCTCGATAAATACCTGCCGCTGTGGAAGCTTGCGGTCCCGGCCGAATTCGAGAACGCGCATGCATGGGATTTCTCCCGCTTCGGCCGCGGCGAGCATTTCGTCTATGAAACGATCCCGCGCGCGGAATTCGACGAGGTGATGGATCAGGTCAAGCGCTGGGGACTTGACGATTACCTCAAGGACAAGAATTTCGAGACGCTGACGGCCGAGGTGGCGCGCTAGTTCTTTTGCCCTCCCCCGCAAGCGGGGGAGGGACGCACACGCCGCTTAGCGTCCCACGAGTTTACGCGCCGCTTCGTAGTGGCCGTAGCTTTGCACCGGCGCGCACATCAGGAAGCGATAGCCTTCCTTGACGATCCGCTCGGCATTGTGCGCTTCGACATGCGGGTGGCCGACGACGACATTGTGCTTCTTGCAGGTGTCGACCACGCGCTTCATCCATTCGAGCACGGTTTTATGCTCGTATTGCCGCGGATAACCCAGTTCCTGCGACAGGTCGCCCTCGCCGATCAGGATGCAGCCGATGCCCGGCACGTTCTTGAGCATGTCGTCGAGGTTCTCGACGCCGTGCGTATCCTCGATCTGCAAGATGCAGAAAATCTCGCCTTGCGGATTGAGCGGCCAGACATCTGCCTTCTGGTAGTAGTCCTGCTGGCTTAAGCCCCAATAACGCGCCGCGGTTGTGGGACCGTCGCCGCGGATCCCGGCGGGCTCGAAATTTGCCGCGCTCTTGAGGCGGGGATACCGGCAGGCGCCGACGGCATTGGCGGCTTCCTCCACGGTCGAAATGTGCGGGAACACGATGCCGTAGCAGCCCATATCGAGCGCCTGCTTGGCGTGCCATTGCGCCATTTCGACGCCGTTCACCGGAATGCGAACCATCGGCGTTACGCCCGGCACCACCGAGGCAGCCTTGGCGATCTGCGCGCGGTTGAGCATGTATTGCAGGCAGTCCCGCAACAGCCGGCCGTCCCACGGATTGTGCTCCATCTCGAACACGCAGCCGTCGAATTTGGACGTGCTCATCGCAATCGCGCTGTTGAGCTCGGCAGGCGCGAAACAGGTCAGCGTATGCTGGCCCGCCTCGAGCGCGCGGATGACGCCGTTGAGCCGCGGTAGATCAGCCATTCCCAGCCTCCTCGGACAATAAAAGGCACCTTATCGGACAGTCGTGCCGGTTTGACAATCGCGCCGTGCGCCGTAGCATCCGGGCTGTCACAACCAGCATGGCGCAAACATGATCATCGATTGCCACGGCCATTACACCACCGAGCCCAAGGACCTGCACCGTTTCCGCAAAGAACAGACCGCGGCCGCCAATGCCAGGGACAAGGCGGCCATGCCGTCGCGCGCCGCGCTGAAAATGTCCGACGACGAGATCCGCGAGAGCATCGAGCAGAACCAACTCAAATTCCAGCGCGAACGCGGCACCGACGTGACGATCTTCTCGCCGCGCGCCTCCGGCATGGGCCATCACGTCGGCGACGAGAGCGTAAGCCTCGAATGGTCGCAGATTTGCAATGACCTGATCGCGCGTGTCGTCTCGCTGTATCCGAAAAATTTCATCGCGGTTTGCCAGTTGCCGCAATCGCCCGGCGCGCCGCCGCAACATTCCATTGCCGAGCTTGAGCGCTGCGTGAAGATGGGCTTCGTCGGCTGCAACCTCAATCCGGATCCATCCGGCGGTTACTTCAATTCGCCGCCGATGACCGACAAGTCATGGTTTCCGCTCTACGAGAAGATGATCGAGCTCGACGTGCCCTGCATGATCCACGTCTCCGGATGCTGCAATCCGGCGATGCACACCACCGGCTCATACTATCTCAATGCCGACACCATGGTGTTCATGCAGGTTCTGCTGTCCGATCTGTTCAAGACCTTCCCCAAGCTGAAATTCATCATTCCGCATGGCGGCGGCGCCGTGCCGTTCCATTGGGGCCGCTTCCGCGGCATCGCGCTCAACAACGGCAAGCCCGAGCTTGCCGAGATCATGGGCGACAACATCTTTTTCGACACTTGCGTCTATCACCAGCCCGGCATCGACCTTCTCACCAAGGTCGTGCCGATCGAGAATATTCTGTTTGCTTCGGAGATGGTCGGCGCGGTGAAGGGCAACGATCCGAGAACCGGCTTCGGCTTTGACGACACCAAGCGTTACGTCGACAAGGCGCCGATCAGCGACGCCGACCGCAAGAAAATTTTCGAAGACAACGCGCGCCGCGTCTATCCGAGGATCAAAACGCACGCCGCGGCGACGGCATAAGGCGTCCCGTTGGCGAAAAACCCGGACCCGATTGCTTCGAAAGATCGGCGCAAGACGCACGTCGTCCGGATCGGTGACCGCGAAGTCGAGACCCGCGGGCTGGCCGACGGATTCTGGACCGATCTCTATCACCGCTCGATGACCGTTTACTGGCCGGTGTTTTTTGCCAGCGCGGCGGCGATCTTCTTTATCCTCAATGCAATCTTCGCATTTCTTTATTGGCTCGGAGATTCGCCGATTGCCAATATGGCCGAGAATCTGCCGCTGCCGCTGAGCCTGCTCTATTTCTCGATCGAGACGCTGGCCACGGTGGGCTATGGCGACATGCATCCGCAGACCAATTACGGGCACATCATCGCGACAATCGAGATCTTCACCGGCATGTGCCTGCTCGCGGTGATGACGGGCCTGATCTTCGCCCGTTTCTCGCGCCCCCGCGCGCGCTTCCTGTTCGCCGAGAACCCGGTGGTCACGACGCATCAGCGCCAGCCGACGCTGATGTTCCGCGTCGCCAATGCACGGCACAACACGATTTCGCAGGCCACCGCCCGGCTATGGCTGTTACGCCAGGAACGAACCGCGGAAGGATATATGCTCCGCCGTTTCCACGAACTCGTTGTCGATCGCCGCGAGCATCCGATGTTCACGCTGAGCTGGACGATCTTTCACACGATCGACGAGACGAGCCCGCTCTACCGGCTGACCCCGCAGGATTTTTCCGATGCCGATGCGTCCTTGATCCTCAATGTCAGCGGCGTCGATGACAGTTCCGCGCAGCAGTTATTCGCGCGGCGCATCTATTCGCATGAAGATATCCGCTGGAACCACCGCTATCGGGACATCACCGTCGTTTCGCCGGAAGGCCGGCTGTTGATCGATTATAGTCTGTTCCATCAGATCACGCCCGAATTGGCGCACGAAGGGCCATAGAGCTTTCATGATCGACAGGCTCGAATTCATCATCGCGCTCGCCCGCGAGGAGCATTTCGGCCGCGCTGCCGAAACCTGCCGCGTCAGCCAGCCGACGCTGTCCGCCGGCATCAAATATCTCGAGGATATGTTTGGCGTTTTGCTCGTTCAGCGCGGCTCGCGCTTTCACGGCTTCACGCCTGAAGGCGAACGCGTGCTGGAATGGGCGCGCCGAATCGTCGGCGACACGCGCGCCATGCGGCAGGACATCGACGCGCTCAAGCGCGGTCTCGCGGGGCATATCAGGATTGCGGCGATCCCGACCGCGCTCGCCATGACCGCGATGCTGACGACGCCTTACCGCGCCAAGCATCCGGAGGTGCGCTTCAGCATCGTTTCCAAAACCTCCATCGACGTCCTCCGCCTGCTCGACGACCTGGAGGTCGATGCCGGCCTCACCTATCTCGACAACGAGCCGGTCGGCCGGGTGAATACGGTGCCGCTTTATCTGGAAGAGTACCGGCTTCTGACGTCTTCGTCGGGCGAACTCGGCAATCGCGACAGTGTGACCTGGGCCGAGGTCGGCAAGGTTCCGCTCTGCCTGCTCACGCCCGACATGCAGAACCGGCGGATCATCGACAGCCTCCTGCGCTCGGCCGGGCAGGAGCCGTCGCCCACGCTGGAATCCAATTCGATGATCGTCCTGTTCGCGCATGTGCGGACCGGCAAGTGGGCGAGCATCATGCCGGCAAAGCTCGCCGAAACCTTGGGCCTGACCGACAACGTCCGTTCCATCCCGATCGTCGAGCCTGCGGCAACGCACGCCGTCGGTCTCGTCGTCCCGCATCGCGAGCCTATGACGCCCCTGATCGCAGCGCTGGTCACCGAGGCGCGCGCGCTCGCAAAGCTCCTGGACCTGACGTCGTCCGCCGCCAAAAAACCGGCCGCGGGCAAGTCCTCGCCCGCGCAGGACAACCGCGGAATGGCCGCCGGGAAACCAGGGCTTGCCGGCCGGCGGCGCTGACGGCGTTTGATCAGGATTCCTGATCGAGCCACCGGTCAGCTTTATTGATTCCGCGCAGTTATTCCATATTTTGTAATGGTTCCAATATCTTGGAGAGCGCCTCGAACCGCATGCCGGTTTTGACGAGGCGCGGCAATGTGTGCCGAATTACGAACCATGGAGCGCGGATCGAACCGCGCAAATTATCGCCGAGCATCGGGGCCTTGAAGGGCCGCTGTTACCTATTCTGCACGCCTTGCAGGAGACCTTCGGCTACATCGACCAGGCCGCAGAGCCGATGATCGCGGAAGCGCTGAACATCTCGCGCGCCGAGGTTCATGGCGTCTTTACCTTTTATCACGATTTCCGCAGCGAGCCCGCGGGCCGCCATGTGCTCAAACTTTGCCGCGCCGAAGCCTGCCAGGCCGCCGGCGGCGATGCGCTTGCGGCGCGCGCGGAGGCGCGGCTTGGCATTCAATTTGGCGGTACGACGGCGGACGGACGGGTGACGCTTGAGCCGGTCTATTGTCTCGGCCTGTGCTCGGTATCGCCGTCGGCCATGATCGACGGCAGGATTGTCGGCCGCCTCGACGACAAGAAGCTCGATGCGCTCGTCGCGGAGACCGACCGATGAGCGCGCTTCGCATTTACGTTCCGGGTGACGCTGTCGCTGTTGCATGCGGTGCAGATGAAATCGCAGCTGCAATCGCCGCGGCGGCGACGAAGCGCAAGATCAATATCGAAATCGTGCGCAACGGTTCGCGCGGCATGCATTGGCTCGAGCCGATGCTCGAGGTCGCGACGGAAAAAGGCCGGATTGCCTATGGGCCGGTCGAGCTTGCCGATGCCGAGAGCGTACTCGATGCGATGGCCGCCGGCGGCGGCGATCACAAATTGCGCGTCGGCGTGCCGGAAGACCATC
This sequence comes from uncultured Alphaproteobacteria bacterium, assembly GCA_963808205.1. Lineage (GTDB taxonomy): Bacteria > Pseudomonadota > Alphaproteobacteria > Rhizobiales > Xanthobacteraceae > BOG-931. The sequence goes on along the minus strand of CAWEER010000002.1, from coordinate 47,571 downwards.
CGTTCCTGAAGAAGCAGACGCGCCTCACCTTCGCGCGCTGCGGCATTGTCGATCCGCGTTCGCTTGATGATTACAAGGCGCACGACGGCTACAAGGGTCTCGCCAAGGCGCTGGCCAATCCCGCGGGCATCGCCGAGGAAATCACCCAGTCCGGCCTGCGCGGCCGCGGCGGCGCGGGATTTCCGACCGGCATCAAATGGAAGACGGTCGCCGATGCCAAGGCCGACCGGAAATACATCGTCTGCAACGCCGACGAAGGCGACAGCGGCACCTTCGCCGACCGCATGATCATGGAAGGCGACCCGTTCGTCCTGATCGAGGGCATGACGATCGCCGGCATCGCCGTCGGCGCCACCAGAGGCTACATCTATATCCGCTCGGAATATCCACACGCCATCGCGGTGATGAGCGATGCGATCCGCGTCGCGCGGCGCGGCGGCATGCTCGGCCACGCCGTCGCCGGCTCGGCCTTCACCTTTGATCTCGAAGTCCGCGAAGGCGCCGGCGCCTATGTCTGCGGCGAGGAGACCTCGCTTCTTGAAAGCCTCGAAGGCAAGCGCGGCGTCGTGCGCGCCAAGCCGCCGCTGCCCGCGCATAAGGGCCTGTTCGGCAAGCCGACCGTCATTAACAACGTGCTCTCCCTCGCGACCGTTCCGATCATCATGGATAAGGGCGCGGCGTTCTATAAGGACTTCGGCATGGGCCGCTCGCGCGGCACGATGCCGATCCAGCTGGCCGGCAACCTCCAATATGGCGGCCTGTTCGAAACCGCCTTCGGCATCACACTCGGCGAACTGGTCGACGACATCGGCGGCGGCTGCTTCACCGGCCGCCCAGTGAAGGCCGTGCAGGTGGGCGGCCCGCTCGGCGCTTATTTCCCGCGCGCGCTGTTCGACACGCCGTTCGACTACGAAGCTTTCGCCAAGCGGGACGGCTTGATCGGCCACGGCGGCATCGTTGTCTTCGACGATACCGTGGACATGGCCAAACAGGCGCGGTTCGCCATGGAATTCTGCGCGATCGAATCCTGCGGCAAATGCACACCCTGCCGTATCGGCTCAACGCGCGGCGTCGAGACGGTCGACCGCATCATGCAAGGCGAAGAGCGCGAGAAGAACCTCGCCGTGCTGACCGACCTCTGCAACACCATGAAATTCGGATCGCTCTGCGCGCTCGGCGGCTTCACGCCCTACCCGGTGATGAGCGCGCTCACCCATTTCCCCGGCGATTTTAATGCCGCGCCGCGCTTGCAGGCCGCGGAATAAGGAGAAGGCGCCATGTCACTCGTGCACGAGATCGACTACGGCACACCGAAATCAAAAGCGGAGAAGATGGTCACGCTGACCATTGACGGCCAGCAGGTCACGGTGCCGGAAGGCACCTCGATCATGCGCGCAGCGATGGAGCTCGGCACGCAGATCCCGAAACTCTGCGCGACCGACATGGTGGACGCTTTCGGCTCCTGCCGCCTCTGCCTCGTTGAAATCGATGGCCGCGCCGGGACACCGGCCTCGTGCACCACGCCGGTCGCGCCCGGCATCGTTGTGAAGACGCAAACCGAACGGCTCAAGACGATCCGCAAGGGCGTGATGGAGCTTTACATCTCCGACCACCCGCTCGATTGCCTGACCTGCTCGGCGAACGGCGATTGCGAATTGCAGGACATGGCGGGCGCAGTGGGCTTGCGCGACGTGCGCTACGGCTACCAGGGCGAAAATCACGTCTTCGCCAAAGCCGATAGCGCGGCAAACCCGAACTGGCTGCCGAAGGACGAGTCCAATCCCTATTTCACATACGACCCGTCGAAGTGCATCGTCTGCTCGCGCTGCGTGCGCGCCTGCGAGGAAGTGCAGGGCACGTTCGCGCTGACCATCGCCGGCCGCGGATTCGGCAGTCGCGTGTCGCCCGGCATGGAGGAATCGTTCCTGTCCTCCGAATGCGTGTCCTGCGGCGCCTGCGTGCAGGCCTGTCCGACAGCGACGCTCAATGAAAAGAAGATGGTCGAGATCGGCACGCCGGAACATTCCGTGGTGACGACCTGCGCTTATTGCGGCGTCGGCTGCTCGTTCAAGGCCGAAATGCGCGGCGACGAACTGGTGCGCATGGTGCCCTACAAGGATGGCGAGGCGAACCGCGGCCATTCCTGCGTCAAAGGCCGCTTCGCCTGGGGTTACGCGACCCACAGGGAGCGCATCCTTAAACCGATGCTCCGCGCCAAGGTCACCGATGAATGGAAGGAAGTGAGCTGGGAAGAGGCCATCGGCTACGCGGCCTCCGAGTTCAAGCGCATCCAGGCGAAATACGGCAGGAATTCCGTCGGCGGCATCACATCGTCGCGCTGCACCAATGAAGAAACGTTCCTGGTGCAGAAGCTGATCCGCGCCGGCTTCGGCAACAACAATGTCGACACCTGCGCGCGCGTCTGCCATTCGCCGACCGGCTATGGCCTCGGGCAGACCTATGGCACCTCGGCCGGCACGCAGAACTTCGATTCGGTCGAGGACACCGATGTGGCCGTCATCATCGGCGCCAATCCGGCTTCCGCGCATCCAGTGTTCGCGTCGCGGCTGAAAAAGCGGCTGCGGCAGGGCGCCAAGCTCATCGTCATCGATCCGCGCCGCACCGAGATGGTGAAGTCGGCGCATATCGAGGCTGCGCACCACCTGGCGCTCCTGCCGGGCACCAATGTCGCAGTCCTCACCGCGCTGGCGCACGTCATCGTGACGGAAAAGCTTTACAACGAGACGTTCGTCCGCGAGCGCTGCGAATGGGACGCGTTCGAGGACTGGGCGGCATTCGTGTCGCTGCCGCAGAACAGCCCGGAAGAGGTCGCCAAGATTTCCGGCGTTCCGGCGCAGACGATCCGCGAAGCCGCGCGGCTTTACGCCACCGGCGGCAACGGCGCGATCTATTACGGTCTCGGCGTCACCGAACACAGCCAGGGCTCGACCGCCGTCATAGCGATCGCCAATCTCGCAATGGCGACCGGCAATATCGGCCGTCCCGGCGTCGGCGTGAATCCGTTGCGCGGCCAGAACAACGTGCAGGGCTCGTGCGACATGGGCTCGTTCCCGCACGAGCTTTCGGGCTACCGGCACATATCCATCAATTCGACGCGCGAGCAGTTCGAAAGCGACTGGGGCGTGAAGCTCGACAAGGAACCGGGCCTGCGCATCAACAATATGCTCGATGCCGCCGTCGAAGGCGCGTTCAAAGGCATCTACATCCAGGGCGAAGACATCCTCCAGTCCGATCCCGACACCAAGCACGTATCGGCAGGCCTCGAAGCGATGGAATGCGTCGTCGTGCAGGACCTGTTCCTCAACGAGACGGCACGCTTTGCCCACGTCTTCTTGCCCGGCTCCACCTTTCTCGAGAAGAACGGCACGTTCACCAATGCCGAACGGCGCATCCAGATGGTGCGCAAGGTGATGGCGCCGAAGAACGGCTACGAGGATTGGGAGATCACCGTGATGCTCTCCAAGGCCCTCGGCTACGAGATGCACTACGATCATCCGTCGCAGATCATGGATGAGGTCGCCCGGCTTACGCCAGGCTTCGCGAATGTTACGTTCGACATGCTCGACAAGAGAGGCTCGGTGCAGTGGCCTTGTAACGACAAGGCCCCCGAAGGCTCGCCGATCATGCACGTCAACGGCTTCGTGCGCGGCAAGGGCAGGTTCATCGTCACCGAATATGTGGCGACGGACGAAAAGGTCGGGCCGCGCTTCCCGCTCCTGCTCACGACGGGCCGCATCCTGTCGCAATACAATGTCGGTGCGCAGACCCGGCGCACGGCCAACTCGATGTGGCACTCCGAAGACGTGCTCGAAATCCATCCGAATGACGCCGAGCAGCGCGGCGTTCGCGATGGCGACTGGGTCAGATTGCAGAGCCGCTCGGGCGCGACGACGCTGCACGCGCTGATCACCGACCGTGTGGCGCCGGGCGTCGTCTATACGACCTTTCACCACCCCGACACCCAGGCCAACGTGATCACCACCGACTATTCCGACTGGGCGACCAATTGCCCGGAATACAAGGTCACGGCGGTGCAGATTTCTCCGTCGAACGGGCCGTCGCCCTGGCAGGAGGAATACGAGGAGTTCTCCCGCCAGAGCCGCCGTATCGCGCCTTTGGAAGCCGCGGAGTAAAAGCGTGACGCCGCCGCTCGAACGGGTGAAACGCATCGCCTGGCAGCGGCACGGCCGCGCTGCCGGCGAGCGCGCGATCCCGGAGGAGACGGCGATCTCGTTCACCTATAACGGCGGCTCCTACGCCGTGATGATGGCGACGCCGCAGGATCTCGAAGACTTCGCGTATGGCTTCAGCCTGACCGAAGGCATCGTGTCGTCGATCGACGAGATCGAGCGGCTGGATATTGTCGAGGAGGAACTCGGCATCGAGCTGCGCATGTGGCTCACCGAGCCGCGCGGCGCGGTTTATGGCGAGCGGCGAAGGCACCTTGCCGGACCGACCGGCTGCGGACTGTGTGGCATCGAATCGCTGGCGGAAGCCATGCGGACACCGCGCAAGGTGGCGGGCACGGCGACGTTCCGGCCCGACGACATCATGAAGGCGCTCAATGCGCTCGCGCCGGCGCAGACGCTCAACCGCGAAACCCGCGCCGTCCATGCCGCGGCATTCTTTTTACCCGGCCAGCGGCTGATCGCCATCCGCGAGGACGTCGGCCGCCATAACGCGCTCGACAAGCTCGCGGGCGCATTGGCGCGGCGCCGTGTGGCGGCCGCGGAAGGCTTCGTCGTGTTCACCAGCCGCGTTTCGGTCGAGATGATCCAGAAGTCAGCCGCGATCGGCGTGCCGCTTGCGGTCGCGGTATCCGCGCCGACGGCGCTTGCGGTGCGCATGGCGGAAGCGGCCGGGATCACGCTTGTCGCGGTCGCGCGCCACGACGGTTTCGAGATGTACACCCACGCCCATCGCATTGTGCAAGATGCGCCCGCCGAAAAGGTGCCCGCTCATGTCGCATGACGCTTCGCCCGACAAGCTCGTTTATATGGCGAACCAGATCGGCAAGTTCTTCGTGAGCCAGGGCGATGCCGTCGCGGTCAAGGGCACCGCGGAGCACATCAAGAAATTCTGGGATCCGCGGATGCTCAGGGCGATCTTTGCCCATCTCGACAATGGCGGCGCGGGTCTGGAATCCACCGCCCGTCAAGCCATCGAACAGCTGCAAAAGGCGGCTGCGAAAGTCTGACGGGCCGGCCGAATGAGGCTGCGGCCGGGGTTTAGCCGGCGCGGCGGATCGACGATTGGGTGACGCGACCGATCCAGTTGCCCAGCGCCTTGACGAACACGTTGGGCCTGTCCATCGCGATGACATGTTCGACCGTTGCGCCATCGGCGCCGCGGCCGCGCCGCGCGCCGTTGCGCATTGACGCGCGGGATTTGCCCCGTGTTGCTTTCCGGACGCGATCGAGCGCGCTCGGGCCCACATGGGTCAAGAACACCTTCTCGTGCGGGCGCGACAATGTATCGATCGCCTGGCGCAACGGCAGCCACTTCACCGCTTTGACATCGTCGGAGAGTTCGCCCGCCGGCGGCCCCTCGGCGCGCATCAGCCAGAACTGCACGATCTTGATCTTGCCTTCGACGGCATAGGACATCGAGCCGAGGAATTCGTGGACCGTGACGTCGTGGCCGGTCTCTTCCAGAACCTCGCGCTTGGCGGCATCGCGCGGATGCTCGCGCGGCATGAGCTTGCCCTTGGGCAAAACCCAAGCCTTCTCGCGCCGCAGCCGAACGACCGCGATGCGGGGTTTTGTCTTGCCGCGTATGACAATGCCGCCAGCAGCCAAAATCGGCGCGTGGCGCTTCGCCAAATCAGTCATGGGAAATTTATGCCGGACGGATTCCTCAAGGGCAAGCTGGAAGCCCCGCAGATCAGCGATTTTACCGGCTTGATGATTTATGACACGGCGATGACGATCTTGCCGAAATGCTTGTTGGCGCGCATCAGCGCCAGCGCCTCGCCGATGTCGGCAAGCTTGTATGTCCTGTAAATCGGCAGCGAAAGCTTGCCGGCCTCGATCGCTTCCCACAGGTCGGCGCGCATCAGCCGGTTGATCTCGCGCACCTCGTCCGGGCTGCGGGTGCGGAACGTCACCCCGATATAGTCGATGCGCTTGAGCGCATGCACGTCGAAATCGAACTCGCCCTTCATGCCGCCGAGGCGGCCGACATTGACGATGCGGCCAAGCAGCGCCGCGGATTCGAGGTTGCCGTTGGCGACGCCGGCAGACACAAGATCGACGATCAGGTTGACGCCCTTGTCTCCGGTCGCCTTCTTGACCTCCTTGGGCCAATTCGGATCGCTGGTATCGATGGCGAGATCGCAGCCGTATTCCTGAAGCCGCGACCGGCGTTCCGCATTCGTCGAGGTTCCCATCACCAGCGACGCGCCCATCAGCTTGGCGATCTGCATGCCCATCAGCCCGACGCCGGCGCTGGCACCCTGCATCAGCATGGTTTCGCCGCGTTTGAGCCGTCCGGCCGTCACAACCGCGTTGTGCATGGTTTGCAGCGCGACCGGGAAACACGCCGCCTGCTCGTAGGTCATGTTGTTGCCGGGAATGCGATGAACCCGGCCGGCATCGGTAACGACAAATTCGGCGAAGCCGCCAGGAGCCGAGCCCATGACGCGATCGCCGGCCTTGATGTCCCTTACTTCGCTACCGACCGCCTCGACCTCGCCGGAACATTCCAGCCCGATCCGGGCCCCGACGCCGCCGATGCTGCCGTGCTGATGGCCCAGGGCAACCAGGAGATCGGCGCGATTGAGGGTCGATGCCCGAACCTTGATCAAAACCTCGTTCGGCTTCGGTGTGGGCTTCGGCAGATCGCGGACCTCGACCTCTTTTTCCCCAACAACGGCGGCTCTCATGGCTCTCTCCCTGGCGCAGCTTCTTCGATGCCGGCGCAGGATATAGGCCGCATGCGCGCCTCGTCCATCGGGCTGCAGCCGTGAAGGCGATCCGTCATGGCTGACGGCAAAAACGGCAAGACCGGACTCCGGCGCTACTCATTCACGCTCGCGTTCCTGGCCTTCATCCTCAGTCTCTATTCGTATTTCAGCTTTGTTGCCTACGCCGGCTTTTGGGACGGATACATGTCCGAACAGGAACTCAGGCAGAATCCGCTTGCCCCCTATTTCGACTGGAGCAGCTTCGTCATGGGGTGCTGGTTTGTTTGCCTCGGAATTGCCGAAGGCAGAATGAACATCAGAAAAGCATTTATCGCGAGCGCCGCTATTTATCTTGTCATCGTCGCAATCGCAGCCTCAGTCGATATCTATATTATCACGAATTATACTGACAGTTCGGGCGGCTGAGCGATGGCTGCCGGCACGAGCGACAAGACAATTCCCCGGCGCTATCCGTTTGCGCTGGCCTTCATTTGCTCCGTCTCGGTCATTTACTTCAACATTTGCTTTTTGATGCTCGCCGGATTTCCGGATGGGTTCCTGTCCGAGCTGGATCGCGCGGAAGTCCAGCTTGTTCAAATCTTCAATCGGATCAGCGAAGTGATGGGGCCGTGGTGCATTTTTGCCGGCATCGTTGCAGGCCGCGTGCGAATCAGAAAACCATTTTTCGTGAGCTGTGCGCTTTATTGCGCCGCAATAGCCGCCGCACTCCTGATCGACTTGTATTTTCGAAATACACTGATGGACAGCACGGGCGGTTAAGGGTGCGACGCCTTCAATGACAGCAAGGCTTTCAATGACAGAAGGTTGGATATCGCGGGCGGTCTGGAAGTCGGCGTTGCGATTTGCGCTTATTGGCCCGCTCGTCGGTCTCGCCATTGGCCTTTGCCTGGTGCTGGCGAATATCGCGAGACTGATTGTCCTCGGGCATGCCCAGGAGATTGCACCGCCGGACGGATCGTCTGCGTATATCCTGCCGGAATTGCTGCTGTTTGTTCCCGCGATACTCGCCGCGGTTTATGTCGTCGGCGCACCGGGCGCCTTCGCCGCAGGAGCGACGATGCAAATCATGCGCGAACGCTCTTTCGCGACGGTCTGGATTGTTGCTGCGAATGCCCTGATCGGGTTTGCGGTGAGCTTTCTGACATTCTACGTGGTCGACGAATATGTCCTGCCGCATCCTCATCTGGATCTGGCGCCGCAGTTTGGACCGTCAATGTGCCTTGCCATTGGCGCTGTCGGCGCCTTGTCGGCAACCATCTGCACTCTGGTAAAATCCCGTCAAATCACCGACACTGCCGGCGGCGCGGCCCCGGGACCATCGCACTGACCGGGCGGCGCCATCGCCCGGGTCAAAATATGCGATTCAGATGAACCAGCTTGTCCGCCCGCGCATCGCCGCATCGGCCTGTCCGCACGACTGCCCGTCGACCTGTGCGCTCGAGATCGAGATTGTCGACGGACACACGATCGGGCGCGTTCGCGGCGCCGAGGACAACGCCTATACGGCCGGCGTGATCTGCGCCAAAGTCGCGCGTTACGCCGAGCGCGTGCATCATCCCGACCGCCTCACCCAGCCGCTGCGCCGCGTCGGCGCCAAGGACTCAGGGCAGTTCGTTCCGATCTCCTGGGACGATGCGCTCGATCTCGTCGCCGAACAGTTCGTGCGCGCCGAGCAGAAGCATGGTTCGGAGGCGGTCTGGCCTTATCTCTACGCCGGCACCATGGGCTACGTCATGCGCGATGGCATCCACCGCCTGCGCCACGCCAGGAAATATTCCGGCTTCTTCTCGACCATCTGCGTCAATCCGGCCTTTACCGGCTTCATTGCCGGCACCGGAAAGCTCGCCGGCTCCGATCCGCGCGAAATGGCGAAAGCCGATGTGGTCGTGATTTGGGGCACCAACGCCGCCAACACGCAGGTCAATGTGCTCACCCACGCGACGCGCGCCCGCAAGGAGCGCGGCGCCAAGATCGTCGCCGTGGACGTCTATATGAACTCGACCATGCAGCAGGCCGATCTTGCGGTGCTGCTCCGGCCCGGCACCGATGGCGCGCTCGCCTGCGCGGTGATGCATTGCCTGTTCCGCGACGGCAAGGCCGACTGGGATTATCTCGAACGTTACACCGACGCGCCGCATGAACTTGCCGAACATCTGCGTACGCGCGGCCCGGACTGGGCGTCAAAAATCACCGGCTGCCCGGTCGAGACGATCGAGGAATTCGCCCGTCTCGTCGGTGACAACAAGCGCACATTCTTCCGTCTCGGCTACGGTTTCTCGCGTTCACGCAACGGCGCCGTCAACATGCACGCCGCAAGCTGCATTGCCGCGGTCACCGGCGCATGGAAACTGGAGGGCGGCGGCGCCTTCCACAACAACGGCGGCATTTTTCATTTGAACACCGTCCTGATCGACGGCGGCGACATCCGCGACCCGTCGATCCGCATGCTCGACCAGTCGCGCATCGGTCCGATCCTGACCGGCGACAAAGAGGCTCTTCTGGGCGGGCCGCCGGTGACGGCGATGCTGATCCAGAACACCAATCCGATTTCCGTCGCGCCCGATCAGGAGATGGTCAAACGCGGCTTTGCCCGTGACGATTTCTTCGTCTGCGTGCATGAGCAGTTCATGACCGATACCGCCAAGGTCGCGGACGTCGTCCTGCCCGCCACCATGTTCGTCGAGCACGACGACATCTATACCGCCGGCGGCAGCCAATACATTCTACTCGGCCCGAAACTCATCGAACCGCCGGGCGAATGCCGCAACAATCACGAGGTGATCTGCGGCCTGGGCAAGCGGCTCGGCGCCGAACATCCGGGATTTGGCATGACGCCGCGCGAGCTGATCGACGGCACATTGCGCAAATCCGGCTGGGGTACGCTTGCCGAAATCGAGGCCAGCCGCTGGATCGATTGTCAGCCGGATTTCACCACCGCGCATTACCTCGAGGGCTTCGCCTATTCCGACGGCAAATTCCGCTTCAAGCCGGATTGGCCGACAGTGCCGTTCACGCGCTGGCACAGAACCTCGATCCCGCGGCCGATGCCGGGATTCCCGGACCATTGGGATGTGATCGAGGAAGCCGATGCCGAACATCCGTTCCGCCTCGCGACCTCGCCGGCACGCGGCTTTCTCAATTCGACTTTCACTGAGACGCCGACGTCGCTCGGACGTGAACGGCGGCCAGAGGTGATGATCCATCCGGAGGATGCCAGATCGCTGGCGGTCGCGGATGGCGACATGGTCACGCTCGGCAATCACCGCGGCATGGTGCGCCTGCACGCAAAACTGTTCGACGGCGTGCGCCGCGGCGTGCTGATTGCGGAATCGATCTGGCCCAACAGTGCCTATGCCGACGGCCGCGGCATCAATACGCTCACCGGCTCCAACTCGATTGCGCCATTCGGCGGCGCGGCCTTCCATGACAACCGGGTCTGGCTGCGCAAGCCGGCGCATTAAAGCGCGGCGGGAAAACCTAATTCGCCTGCTTCCACGTCAATTTGACGCCGCCCAGCGGGCCGTTCGTCTTGGCACTCCCGATGGTTAGGTTACCGGCGCTGAAGCTTACGAGCCGTTTTTGATCGCGGCCGACGGCGCCGGGGCGATTGCTGCTGTCGATGTGCATCGTCAGCGTGCTGTCGGCATCATTGACCGTGTAAGTGCCGAAGTAGGCAATGCTGCGGGCTTGACCCGCGGTGTTGACGATCACCGAATAATGACCGCCGGCGTCGAGGAACATCGCGCCCTGCGGTTTATCACCATAAGGCGTGGTGCCGTTGACGCTAACCGAGACGAGCTGCCAATGGCCGACGAGCTGGTCCTTGAGCGATTGTGGCGGCGTTTGCGCCGTCGCCGCAAAGATCGGTGCCAGGACGGCGAGCACAATCGAGAGCGCGCCGCGCATCAAAGTCTTCATCCCGCGCACCTCTTGGCTGGCTACCGCCGACAATCGAAACAACGCAATTATAGGCAGTTTTGCGTCCCGTGCCGAGCGACAATTAAACCGGCAGATGAGGAATTTGCCGCACAGCTTGGCGCTGTTATCATTGCCCGGACGTGAGGTCATCCAGGGCTGAAAGTCCTGCGATACTGTGCGGGGGGATTAATGCGGGCTTTCTTTATGATCTGTGCCGTCGCGGCGAGCGCCGCGATACCGGGTCTGAGTGCGCCCGCCTCAGCTCAGATATTGCCCAACGTGGCTTCCGCCGAAGCGACGACCGGCAACCCAAGCGTGGCGCCGTTCAAATGGTCCGGTCTCCTGATCATTCCGGACCCGACCCAAAAAGAGCCCGACCGGGCGAGCCTCTGCACTGCGCAATTCATCGCGCCGACGGTGCTTCTGACCGCCGCCCATTGCATCAGGGATCTTGACGAGAGCCCCAACGGCCCGTGGCCCGATCCCACCAAAGGCACCTTCTGGCTGCAATATCAGAATGACAGCGGGACACCCTTTAAGATCGTCTGCGCCGCTACCAACGCGCTCTGGAAGATGCCGGCGAACTACGACTCATTGACCTCCAAGCAGAAGCAAACTGCATCGAACACCGCCTCCGAACATGATTTTGCGATGGTGCTCGTTAACGGCACGAGCCCGACCGGGGTCATGCCCTACGCGCTCGACTGGAAAGGCAAATATACCTACGCCTACAGGATCGGTTATCCGGGCGACATCTTCGACGCCGCGATCATCCAGGAAGCGCCGGGTATCGTTTTCTTCGCCAACGACATTCCGACCGGCGAATGGTCCTCGCCTAATTTCGTGATGCAATGGGGACCGATTACGGACGCCACACAGGGCATGAGCGGCGGCGCCTGGGTCGCGAATATCAGTCAGACTGAAGGCGCCGGCAAAAACGTCCTGATCGCGGTGACATCCTTCGGCGCAGAAACGTCAGAGGGGACACAGGTCTTTCCGGGCGGAACATTCGCAGCCTATCTGACTGCGGCGGAATTCAACCCGCTGCTCAGCTACGTCTCCAACGGCTGCAGATAGCGAATGTCAGCGCGCCGGGCTGCGCGGCATTGGCGTGGCCACCGCATCAATCGGCACGATGACTTTTCCGATCGGCCACAGCGCGATGCCGGCAAGCTTCAGATGCGCCCAGGCGAACGGAATGCCGATGATGGTGATGGCAAAGCCGATGGCGGCGATGAGATGGCCGAGCGCCAGCCACCAGCCGGCCAGCACCAGCCAGATGATGTTGCCGAGCAGGCCGAACGGCCCGGTGCCGATGTCATGGCCGGTAACTTCGGCGCGCGATACCGCCTTCCGGCCGAACGGGAACAGCGTATAGGACGCGATATTGAAGGCCGCCCATGCCCAGGGCAGCCCGATAATGGTGATCGCCATGAGAATGGCGGCAATCACCCAGCCAATCGCCATCACCAGACCGCCAAGAGCGATCCAGAGCACGTTCAGGAGGAGGGATACCGGCGACATGGCAGCTTTTATCTAGATGCGATCGGCGCTTCTTCAATAGGCGAAAGGCACTAATCGAACAGCGCCACCGCGCGGGTCCAGCCGGCCGAACCGGCTTTCAATTTGTACGGAAAGCACGCCACCGTGAAACCATGGTCGGGAAGCTGATCGAGATTGGATAGTTTCTCCATGTGGCAGTACGGAATCTCGCGCCCGGCCTTGTGACCCTCCCAGATGATCGACGGATCGCGGGTCTCCAGCCAGCGTTTGCGCATATGCGCAAAGGGTGCGTCCCAGCCCCAGGCGTCGATGCCGGTGACGCGCACGCCACGCGATGTCAGATAAAGCGTCGCCTCGCGCCCCATGCCACAGCCGGCAGTGAGATATTCGTCGGTGCCGATACAGCTCGAAGCCCGCGTGTTCACCAGCACGATGTCGAACGGTTTCAGCTCGTGGCCGATACGCTTGAGTTCGGCCTCGACCTCGGCCGCGCCAATCACATGACCGTCCGGCACTTTGCGGAAATCGAATTTGACGCCGGGGCGGAAGAACCAGTCGAGTGGCACCTGGTCGATCGTCATCATCAGTTTGCCGTCGATCGATTTCGACTGAAAATGCACCGGCGCGTCCATGTGCGTGCCGTTATGCGTGGTCAGTTGCACCTGCTCGAACGCCCAACCCTCGCCGTCCGGCAAATCCTCACGCCGCAGCCCCGGAAAAATCTCCAGCAAGGTCGGCGCGGTATCCGCATTGCTGAGATACTGGATCTTCGGCCGCATGAAGGGATGATCGAGCACCGTGTCGTTGTCGAGCGATGACGACAGATCGACGATGCGGCTGGGCAGTTTCATGGTCCCCCGCTGGCGTAAATTCGCTGTTCTCGGATCACGCTATACCGGTTATTGGTGCCCTAGAAGAGGGTGCGCATGATCCTGGTCACTGGCGCCAGCGGCTTTCTCGGTTCGGCGGTTGCGCGACATCTCGCGCAGGCGGGCCAGGATGTTCGCGTGCTGGTCCGCCCGCCCGGAGCGCGCAAGAACCTCGCCGGGCTGCCGATCGAGATCGTCGAGGGCGATCTGCTCGATGCCGCGTCGATCGCGCGCGCCATGCAGGGCGTCCGGTTCGTGTTTCACGTCGCCGCCGATTACCGGCTGTGGGCGCGCAACCCCGGCGACATCGTGCACACGAATGTCGAAGGAACCCGTCTCGTGATGGAAGCCGCACGGCGAGCCAATGTCGAGCGCATCGTCTATACGTCGAGCGTTGCCACGCTCAAGGCACAGCCCGGCGGCACATCGAGCGACGAGACGCATCCGCTCGACGCCGCATCTGCCGTCGGTGGATACAAGCTGAGTAAAGTCCTCGCCGAGCGCATGGTTGACCAAATGGTCGCAGAGCAAAAACTGCCGGCCGTCATCGTCAACCCGTCGACCCCGATCGGGCCGGGGGACGTTCGGCCGACGCCGACCGGCAGGATCATTGTCGAGGCGGCAGCCGGTCGCATGCCCGCTTATGTCGATACCGGGCTCAATCTCGTCCATGTCGATGACGTCGCCGCCGGACACGTTCTGGCGCTGGAGAAGGGCCGTATCGGCGAGCGCTACATCCTTGGCGGGCAGGACGTCCTTCTGGGCAACATGCTGCGCGAGATCGCACATGTAACCGGACGCAGGCCGCCGAAAGTGCGGCTGCCGCGGACGCTGATATTCCCCATCGCCTACGGCGCGGAAGCCATCGCACATTTCACCGGCCGCGAACCGTTCGTGACGGTCACGGGCCTGCGGCTCGCCAAAGATCGCATGTTCTTTTCCTCGGCCAAGGCGGAGCGTGAACTCGGCTACCGCGCGCGTCCCTACGGCGAGGCTATCGCCGAAGCGATCGCCTGGTTCCGGCAGAACGGCTATCTGAAAACCTGAAAAGCCTACTGCGCCGTTTGCCGCCGAGCGCGCAGGAAGTGAAAGAACTCGATGCCTTCGCGCAGGCGGCGCACGAGCATGTCGCGGCTGGTCAGCATCTCGCCCACGATCTCTCCGATCTTGGACGGACGGAAATAGAACTTCTTGTAGAACTCCTCCACCGAATCGAAAATCTCGGTGTGGCCGAGATGCGGGTAGTTGAGCGGTGCGATCTGCGTACCGTCGTCCGTGAGCAGGTCGACGTCGGAGGCGAACCAGCCGTTTTCCTTCGCCTGCTTGTAGAGGAACGTGCCCGGATAGGGCGCGGCCAGCGACACTTGCAGCGTGCGCGGATTCACATCCTTGGCGAACTGGAGCGTCTCCTGGATGGTCTCGCGCGTCTCGCCCGGCAGGCCGAGAATGAATGTGCCGTGCACGATGATGCCGAGCTCGCGGCAGTCCCTGGAGAAACGGCGCGCCACGTCGACGAGGACGCCCTTCTTGATGTTGTGCAGGATTTTCTGGTTGCCGGATTCGTATCCGACGAGGAGGAGCCGCAGGCCGTTGGCCTTCATCACTTCGAGCGTCTTGCGCGGCACGTTGGCCTTGGCGTTGCATGACCAAGTGACGCCAAGCGGGCCGAGCGCCCCGGCGAGTGCTTCGACGCGCGGCATGATCGTCGGTGAGCGTGTCGTCGTCGAAGAAGATTTCCTTCACCTGCGGAAATTCCTTCATGACGTATTTGACGTCCGCGGCCACGCGGTCGATCGACATGGCGCGGTATTTATGCCCGCCAATGGTCTGCGGCCAAAGGCAGAAGGTGCAGCGCGATTTGCAGCCGCGGCCGGTGTACCAGCTCATATAGGGGTGCTTGAGATAGCCGCCGAAATAGTTCTCCACCTTGAGCTGCTTGTAGATCGGGAGCACGGACGGAAGCTGGTCCATGTCCATCAAGATTTCGCGCTCGGGATTGTGGACGATCTTGCCGTCCGGCGCGCGGTAGGAGAGGCCCTTGATAGTCGGCCAGTCAGCGCCTTCGGCGAGTTCCTTGATGGTGAATTCGTATTCGTTGCGGCAGACGAAATCGATCGCAGGTGCCGCTTCCATACTTTCCTGCGGCTCGACCGCAACCTTGGCGCCGATGAAGCCGATCTTGGCCGCCGGGTTGAGCGCGCGGATCATGCCAGCCGTCTTCACGTCGGACTTGAAGCTCGGCGTCGAGGTATGGATCACGATGAAGTCGTGCGACTTCACGTCGTCTTCGATGTCCTGGAAGGTCAGCCGGTGCGGCGGCGCATCGATGATCTTGGAGCCCGGCACCATGGCGGCGGCCTGCGCCAGCCAGGTCGGGAACCAGAACGACGTCACCTCGCGCTTCATCTGGTAGCGCGCGCCGGCTCCGCCGTCGAAGCCGTCGAACGAAGGCGCCTGGAGAAACAGTGTGCGCATCACGATTTGACCTCACCGTAATAGACCAGCGAATTGTCCGCCCGCACGCCGTAGCGGCTGCCGCCCCATTCGACACCGCGGCCGAAAAAGCTCGCGACAAAAACCGCGAACGACACTACGTCGCGAACCGGCCCCATCCAGTAAAGGCCATCCCGCAGATGGAAGGCGCGATCGAGTTCCCGCTGGAGCAAAAGGCGGCACGCGAGCGCGACACCCACGACCGCCACGGCCGGCGTCATACCGCCGAGCAGCATGCCGAGCAAGGCCAGCGGCAAAGCATGCGTGACCACAAGTCCGGCAAAGCCGAGCGTATCCACGGACCGGATCGTTCGCGACCAGCGCAGCTCATGGGTAAAAAGCTCATGCGCGGAGCCTTCGGAACAGACATGCGTCACCGCGTAACGCGGGATCGCCACCGTGAGGCCGGCACGGCGCGCCAGCGCGCCGAGCGCATAATCGTCGGCGAGTTGGTCGGCCACTGCCTCGAACCCGCCGATTTCAGCGAGCGTTTGCCTGCGCAACGCAATCGTTGCGCCAAAGCACGGCGTTGCCAGACCGAGTTTCAGTCCAACCAGCGCACTCGGCAGGAAATGAT
This sequence comes from uncultured Alphaproteobacteria bacterium, assembly GCA_963808205.1. Taxonomy (GTDB): domain Bacteria; phylum Pseudomonadota; class Alphaproteobacteria; order Rhizobiales; family Xanthobacteraceae; genus BOG-931. The sequence continues at coordinate 31,265 of CAWEER010000002.1, read as the reverse complement.
AATCGATCGCGGCTGCGGCAAGACGCGACCAGATGCCGTTCGCTGCGGCGCCCCGATAGAGACAAGTCACCAGTCCGGCACCGTCGAGCGCGGCGGTCACATGTCGCAGATAGTCGGATGCGACGATGATGTCGCTGTCCGAAATTACCAGCGCATCGTAACGCGCTGCGTCGAGCATATTGATCAGGTTAGAGACCTTGCCGTTGACGCCGTGGCTTGCCGGGCTGACCACCAGCGCGAAGTCGAAGCCTGGAAAATCGGCCATGAGCTTGCGCACAATGCCGATTGCCGGATCGGCGGCGTCGGCCACGCCAAATACGATCTGCACCGGACCCGGATAATCCTGCACGCAGAAGCCGGCCAGATTGCCGTAGAGCGTCGGCTCCGCGCCATGCAGCGGTTTGAGGATCGTGACGGCCGGAAAATTTGCCGCGAGCTGGAGCGGTGCAGCCCGGACAAAACTGCGCGCCGACCACGCCGCAAACAGCGCATAGCCGCATCCCAGCGCCGCCACGGCGTAGCAGATCACTGATGCCAAATCGGCCAAATTGGCGAGAAACCCGCTCACGCCCACCACCCCACTTACACCCATTCAGGCTACGGCATATTGCCCTACCGTGGCGCCACATGCATCCAAAAGAAGCGGCGGAATTCAGGCCATTTCAGCGGACCTATTTGCCCGCGGACAGGGTTAATTGCGCCGGGACAAGAGCCTGCGGCCCTCAAGCGCCTGCCACGCCAGCAATGACGGGATGCCCAGCACAAGGTCGGGGACCCGCTTGATCAGCGCCATGGCGAGCGCGACCTCGGCGGGAACTCCGAAAATCGCGCCGGCGGCAATCAAGGTTCCATCCTGCACACCCAACCCGCCGGGCAGCATGAAGGCGGCGGCGCGCGTGCCTTGCCCCAGGCTTTCGATGGCAATGGCCTCAATCGGCGTGACCGGATAGCCCATGAACGCCAGCGCAATCCACACTTCGGTGGCGCCGAAGAAAACCGTGACGGTGTGAACGGCAAGCGAAACCGACAGCTTGCGATGATCGCGCCAGATCTGCTGAAGCCGGCCGCCAAGATCGGCGACGTGATTGAACGCCGCCCATTGGTGCTTTTCGCCAAACGCCACGATCCACCGGACGACGGGATCGAAGGCGCCAAAATTCAGCACCAGGAAGAAGCCGACGACCGCGGGCACCCCAAGTGCGGCGATGACGAACGCCGTCACGGTGAGCTCGTGACTGCCCGCGAGATTGAGGACAATGCAAATTCCGGCCAGCAGGAAGATCAACAAGGCCACAACCTGGAGAAAGATGTCGACCAGTACGCTGGCGATGGCCAAATTCATGGCGAGGCCGAATTGCGCCAGAAGCCGCGCGCCAATGGCATCGCCGCCGACCACCGCAAACGGGATCAGCGTATTGATCGCATCGCGAATGAACCGGAGTGCGACAAACGGGCGCGGACCTGGCCTGACCGGTATCAGCACGAGCCACCAGCCGATGCCCGCGCCGCATAGTGCAACGGCCCGCGCTACGACGACCAAAGCGGTCCCCCATCGCGAACTGGCCACCGCCTCCAGGACTGGAACCCAGCCATAATAGGCAATAAGGCCGGTCAGAAGCGCCAGACCCGCGAGCCCGGCGATGGGCGCTAATATCCGCATTTGAAGGACATACTAGGAGGTTGGGGCAACCCTTCTGTTCACTGCTTGTGTGCACTGCCAAATCGGGCATGCACTGTGTCTTTTCAGCACTAGTGAACCCTGAGGGTCCTTTCTATCCTGTCTTTTCGTTGTCACCACCAACTGGGGCGTCCCATGAAAAAGATCGCGGTCGGAACCGCTGTTGTTCTCGCAATTCTCAGCCTCGCCGGTTGTGCAAATACGGGCAAGGGCAAGGCGCCGCCTCCGGTGGTGACCAAGGGTTAGCTCGTCGAGCAGTCGGCTGTTTCCGCTGCCGGCAGCTTTGTGGCGGAGATTGCCGATGGAGTCTGATCTGTGTGTTGGGCATCTGATGCTCGAGATCGTGCTATTGATGCGCATGCGGGGGCCACGTGATAATTGTCGTCGGACTTGCGTTTGAAGCGCGGATCGCCGCCGGCCCGGGCGTGCATGTGATCTGCAGTGGCGATGGCCGCAACCTCGCCGCCAAGCTCACGGCAGCAATCGCGGAAGCCCGTACGCTGGTCCACGGCTGCCCGGGCATTATCAGTTTCGGCGTCGCTGGCGGATTGGCGCCGCATCTGCGTCCCGGAACCTGCGTCGTCGGATCCGCGGTGATTTCCGGCTCGAACCGGATGCCGATAAGCGCGGAATGGTCGCAGAAACTTTTGCAGACAATTCCGGAATCGGTTTCGGGCGCCCTTCTCGGCGTGCCGGCGCCGATCGCCAATCCCGACGACAAGCGTGCGCTTTATCTGAAGACCGGCGCGATCGCGGTTGACATGAAATCACATATCGTCGCGGCCGTGGGTCACGCACACGAATTGCCGGTGGCCGCAATTCGGGTCATCACCGATCCGGCCAGGCGCGCTCTGCCGGTTTCCGCGGTTGCCGCGATGCGCCCGAACGGCACGACCAATATCGGCGCTATGCTGCGGTCGGTGCTGAAACGGCCACGTGAACTGCCCGCACTATTCCAGACGGCGCTCGACGCGCGCGCCGCGCGGGCGACACTTGTGCGCGGCAGAAGTTTGCTAGGTCCAGCTTTCACGTTGCCCCAGACGACTTGAGAGGCGTCTTGCCATGTTCAAGTCCGCAGCGGATGAAATAGGCCATTGGGCGGATCAATGCCGCCGTTGGGCGCACGGCGCCCGAACGCGCGAACAGCGCGTGACATTGCTCAGCCTGGAAATGCTGTTGAGCCAGGCCGCGGCCGAGGCGGAAGACAGCCTCAATTGCGCAACGCGCCAGCCGCTACCGACGAAATCCTGACAGGCTTCGTGTCGTAGCGCGGCCTCCGTCGTCCGTGTAAAAGGATGGCAGAGAGGCCTCTATGGTTTCACAGGCACCAATTCCGCAGACATTGGCACCGCAAGCTCTGGGTTATGTCGGCGTCCGCGCCAGGGAATTGGGCGATTGGGCGAGTTATGGTTCAGGCCTGCTCGGCCTGCAGCGCATCGATAAATCGCGCTCCACGCTCGCCTTCCGCATGGACGACCGCAAGCAGCGGATAATCGTCAATGCCGACGGCGGCACAGGCATCGGTTTCTTCGGCTGGGAGGTCGCCGATGCGGCTGCCCTCGATGCGCTCGCCGCGCATCTCGAAAAGAATGAGATCAAGGTCGCGCGCGGCGCCCGCGCGCTTGCCGACGAGCGGCACGTCACGGATCTGATCATGCTCGACGATCCGGCCGCCAACCGGCTTGAAATCTTTCACGGCGCTGCGACGACGGCGGAGCCGTTCAAGCCCGGCCGCTCGATCTCCGGATTCCGCACCGGTCCGCTCGGCCTCGGCCATGTCGTGCTCAACGCCGACACGCCGGCAACCATCGACCGGCTGATGGCGTTCTATTGCGACACGCTCGGTTTTCGGCTGACCGACTATTACTCGGAACCTTTTGTCGCCCGCTTCCTGCACCTCAATCCGCGCCATCACAGCATCGCCTTCATCCAGACCGGCAAAAATGCAGTCCACCACATCATGATGGAACTTTTCAGCTTCGACGATGTCGGCCAGGGTTACGATCTGGCGCTTGCCGAGAAGGACCGCGTCGCCGTGACGCTCGGCCGCCACACCAGCGATTTCATCACATCCTTCTACAGCCGGACGCCATCCGGCTTCATGGTCGAATACGGCTGGGGCGCGCGTTCGATCGATGTCGAGACATGGCAAGCCCATGAGCGCAAGGAAGGGCCGAGCATGTGGGGCCATGACCGGTCCTGGCTGTCGGCGGAGGACAACGCCAAGGCCCGGGCGCTGCGGCTCAAGAACGCCGCCGACGGCTTTCGCCGGCCGGTGCAGGTGATCGACGGAAATTACGAGACCATGTCCGGCGTCTGTCCCTGGTGGGACAGCGTCAAGTCTCGCGCTGCGCAATGATCCACGCATGGACGCACGCGCCGACAACGTTCACACCCGCAAGATCGCCGAATTCGTTTCGGGGCTGACCTATGAACAGATTCCTGGCGAGGTCCGCGAGCGGATAAAGCTTCTCATTCTCAATTCGATCGGTTGCGCCATCTACGGCGCCAATCTCGAATGGTGCCGCATCCTGCGGCAAACGCTGGAGGAGCTTGATTCGACGCGCACGACATCGATCTGGGGGACCGATCGAAAGCTCTCTTCGCCGCATGCCGCTCTTGTCAACGGCACGCAAATCCAGGGTTTTGAACTCGACGATGTGCATCGCCAGGGCGTGCTCCATGTCGGCGCAGTCACGCTGCCGGCGCTGATCGCCGTCGCCGAAAGTCATGCGCGCCTCTCCGGCGCCGAATTCCTGACCGCCGCCGTCGCCGGCTACGAGATCGGCCCGCGCGTCGGGCTGTGCATGGGCCAGGAGCATATCGGCCAGGGCTGGCATTCCGGCGCAACCGTCGGCGTATTTTCCGCTGCGGCCGGCGCGGCCCGCGCACTGAAATTATCGCCCGGCGCGACCGTGCACGCCCTTGGCATCGCCGGCACGCAATCGTCCGGGCTGATGGCGGCGCAATATGGCGCGATGGTCAAACGCATGCATGCGGGCCGCGCCGCGCAAAGCGGACTTTATGGAGCGCTGCTCGCAAGCCAGGGTTTCACCGGCATCGCCGATGTTTTCGAAGCGCCTTATGGCGGCTTCTGCAGCACGTTCTCCCGGTCGCAGGACCGCTTCGACCTCTCCCGCTTGAGCGCGGGACTCGGCAAGGACTTCGAGACGATGCGGATAGCGCTCAAGTTCTATTCCTGCGTCGGCAGCAATCACACCACACTTGACGCGTTACGCGACATTCAGGCGCGGCACCCGTTCAAGCCCGGCGATGTCGAGAGCATCACCGTGCATGCGTCGCAGGTCACGGTCGATCATGCCGGCTGGCCGTACAAGCCCGACGGACTGACGGGCGCGCAGCTCAATCTGCCATTCTGCATTGCGACGCTCCTGATCGAGGGCGACGTATTCGTGGAGCAATTCCCGTCCGCCTGCGTCGACGATCCGGAACGGATCGCGTTGTCGCGCAAGGTCAAGGTCGTCGAGGATCCCGCGATCACGGCGCTCGGCGCGGCGCAGCGGCACAAGGTGCGCGTCGAGGTCCGCTTGCGTGACGGATCGATGGAGCAAGAGAGCCGCGAGGCCGCACGCGGCAGCGAGCGATCCTTCGCCAGCAGCGACGACATCGCCGCAAAATTCCGCAAACTGACGCGCGGTATCATCGCACCGGCGCAGCAGGACGCCCTCGTCAGCATGATCCTCAACATTGACGATCTGCCGGACAGCCGGGCGCTGATAGAACTCATGTGCCGGCAATAATCGATCAAAAGCATTGAGGGACACGAAAAGATGGCGAGCACGGCGGAAAAACGGCGCTCTGACGTGTTAAAGGCCGAGCGCAGATCGAAGCTGCGGGCCGATAGCGGCAATCTCTGGGGCTGTTTTGCCCTTTTCGTACTGGCTGTCACAAGCGTAACGCAGGCGCGGGCACAGCATTATCCGGATCGCCCCGTGCACGTGCTGGTCGGCTTCGCCGCCGGCAGCGGACCCGATGTCGTGGCGCGCGCCGTCGCCGGCCAGCTCGGCAACGATCTAGGCCAGAATTTCGTCGTCGAGGACCGGCCCGGCGCAAACGGCACGATTGCCACTAACGCCCTCGTGCAATCGGCACCCGATGGTTACACGCTGCTCTTTACCAGCGATTCGATCGCGCCGACGCCATTCGTGTACAAGAACCTGCCCTATGACGTATTTCGCGATCTTTCGCCGATCGCGACCGTCGGCGTCCTCGACGGGATTCTGATGCTGGTCAGCGGGTCATCGCCGATCCACAGCGTCGATGACTTGATCGCCTATGCGAAAAAGAATCGCGTTCTGTACGGCTCACCGGGCATCGGCAACGGCATGCATCTTGCCGCGGCCCTGTTCAACAAGACGACCGGATTGACCATGGAGCATGTGCCGTTCAAGGGCGCGTCCGAAGTCACGGCAGCGCTTTTGGGCGGCAACATTGATGTGATGTTCCTGACACCGCCATCCGTCCTCGGCCTGGTCAAGGACGACAAGCTGCGTGCCATCGCCTTCACCGGCAGCAAGCCTTTTCCGGAATTGCCCGATGTGCCGCTGATGAAGACGTCAGTGCCGGCCTATCCGCCCGTCGTCGCCTGGGGCATGTTCTTTGCGCCGGCAAAGACGCCACCGGAGATCGTCGATAAGTTGAACACAGCGATCCGGCACGCTCTGCTGGAACCGGCCGTGACCAACGTGGTGCGGAAGTCGGGCTACATCCCCGACGAGCGTAATCCAGCCGAAACCGCCCAGTTCTTCCGCCAGCAAGTCGAAGCCGCCGAAAGGGCCGTTCAGGCCGCCGGAATCGAGCCGAATTGATCGTCGGGGAGACGATGGCCGTGAAGAAACGCCTTGCCGCGCTCCTGGTGCTGGCCTGCTTGGGTGGCGCCGGCGCGGCGCATGCCGCTTATCCGGATCGCCCGATCACCATCATCGTTACCGCAGCTGCGGGCGGCGTGACCGACGTCGCGGCGCGCGCCTTCGGTGCGGAATTGTCCAAGGCTTGGGGCCAGCCCGTCGTGATCGAGAACCGCGGCGGCGCGGCCCATATTCTCGGCGCCCAGGCCGTCGCCAAGGCGGCACCCGATGGCTACACGCTGATGGTCGCCGAGGCCGGCACGTTCACGGTCAATCCAACCGTCTATGACAAGGACAAACTGCCCTACGATACCGACCGGGATTTTGTGCCGATCAGCGGGCTCGTGCGCATCAACCAGGCATTGCTCGCCGGCAAATCGCTGCCGGTGAAGAATGCCGCAGACCTGATCGCGCTGGCAAAACAGAAGCCCGGCCAGTTGACCTATGGCACCGCCGGCATCGGCTCGGCGCCGCACATGAACATGGCGCTGTTTGAGACGATGGCGGGCGTCAAGCTCGTTCCGGTGCATTATCGCGGCGCGGCGCCTGCACTCAACGATCTCATCGGCGGTTCGATCAGCCTGATGTCGATCAGCGTCAGCCTCGCTCTGCCGCCGTTCCGTGCGGGACGGGCGAATATCCTCGGCATCGGCAGCGACAAGCGGCTGGCGCAGGCGCCGGACATTCCGACCGTCGCCGAGAGCGGCCTTCCAGGTTATCAGGCGGTGACCTGGTTCGGCCTGTTCGGCACTACGGGCACGCCGCGCGACGTCGTTCTCAAACTCAATGCGGAAGTGAGACGGATCTTCAGCGATCCGGACTTCCACGCACGGTTCCTCGAGCCGCAGATGTTCGAAGCCATGCCAGCAACGCCGGAGGAATTCTCGGCCTACATCAAGGCCGAACGCGAGAAGTGGTCAAAGGTCGTCGCCGAGGCCGGTATCAAGCTGGAGTAACACGCGAAACCTTCTCCGTTCATTCCCGCGCAAGCGGGAATCCAGCTGGGTCCCCGCTTCCGCGGGGACGAGCGGAATGTGATCGTGATCGCGTCTCTATTCCGGCGGTGTGCCGTTGAGGGCCAATACCTCACCGGCGAGATAGAGTGAGCCGGTGATCAGGATGCGCGGCGCCGGGTGCAGGTCGAGCTTGCCGGCCACATCGATCGCGCTTTCGAGATCGTCGCGCGTCAAAGCCGGGATACCGACGCTCTCGGCCACGTCGGCCAGCGCAGCCGCAGGCACTGCCTTGTCCTGATGCATCGGTACCGCGATGACGCGGCGGGCCAGGCCGGAAAAATTCTTGAGAAAGCCGGCGCAATCCTTGGTCGACAGCATGCCGACGATCAGGACGAGCGGCCGCGGTACCCGCTCTTCGAGATCGGCAAGGGCCGCGGCAATCGCCTGGCCGCCGTCGGCATTGTGGCCGCCGTCGAGCCAGAGTTCGCTGTCGGGCGGCGCCAGGCCGGCAAGGCGGCCGTGCGAGAGCCGCTGCATGCGCGCCGGCCAATCGACCCGCGTCATGCCGGCCTCGAAGGCCGACCCGGGCAGTTTCAGCCCGCTCACCCGCAGGGCGGCGATCGCGGCGCCGGCATTTTCGAACTGATGCCGGCCATAGAGTTTTGGCGGCGGCAGATCGAGCAGACCGTCACCGTCCTGGTAGACCAACCGGCCGCGCTCTTCGGTTGCGGTCCAGTGCTCGCCGGCAATGGACAGCGGTGCGTGCAGCCGCGCCGCTTGTCGCTCGATGACGGCGAGCGCCTCGCGCGCCTGTCCGGTCACTACGGCCGGTACGTTCTTTTTGAGAATGCCGGCCTTCTCGGCGGCAATTCCGACAAGCGTGTCGCCGAGAAAATCGCGGTGATCGAGCGATAGCCGCGTGATGACGCTCGCCAGCGGGCGTTCGACGACATTGGTGGCGTCAAGCCTGCCACCGAGGCCGACTTCGAGCAGAACAAGGTCCGCCGCATGCCGTGCGAATAGGACAAATGCCGCGGCGGTCTCCATCTCGAACACGGTGATCGGCACGCCGGCGTTCTTCGCCTCGCATTCGGCAAGCACGTCGCCAAGCTCGGCGTCGCCGACAAATTTTCCGCCGCCGTCGCGGCCGATGCGAAACCGCTCATTGAGGCGAACGAGGTTCGGCGAGGTATAGGCGTGCACGCGCTTGCCAGCCGCTTCCAGGATGGCGCGCATGAAAGCGACGGTCGAACCCTTGCCGTTGGTGCCGGCGACGTGGATGACCGGCGGCAGGCGACGCTCCGGATGATTGAGCGCGGCAAGGAGCCGTTCGATGCGATCGAGCGAGAGGTCGATGCGTTTGGGATGCAGCGCCAATAGCCGCGCCAGCATGGCGTCGATCGGCGCTGCGCTGGACGCCGCCGCGCTCACGCCGTTGCCGGTACCGGCGCCGGAAGCACGCGCGGCGGCGGCGCGCCGGCGGGCGCCTTGGTCAGGACCCGGCATAATTTCGCAATGGTCGCGCGCAATTCGTGGCGATGCACCACCATATCGACCATGCCGTGGTCGCGCAGATATTCAGCCCGCTGAAAACCCTCGGGAAGCTTTTCACGGATGGTCTGCTCGATGACGCGGGGACCGGCGAAACCGATCAGCGCTCCGGGCTCGGCAATATGGACGTCGCCGAGCATTGCGTAAGAGGCGGTCACGCCGCCGGTAGTCGGGTTGGTCAGCACGACGATATAGGGCTTGCGCGATTCGCGCAGCCGCTGCACCGCGATGGTGGTGCGCGGCAACTGCATCAGCGAGAGAATGCCTTCCTGCATGCGCGCTCCGCCCGACGCCGCGAACAGTACGAACGGACACCCCTTCTCCACGGCGGTGTCGAGACCCCGCATCACCGCCTCGCCCGCGGCCATGCCGAGCGAGCCGCCCATGAAATCGAAATCCTGCGCGGCGATCACCACGGCAAAGCCGTCGAGTTTGCCGTAGCCGAGCTTCACCGCGTCGTTCATCCCGGTCTTGCTGCGCGCATCTTTCAGCCGGTCGGTGTACCGCCGTTCGTCGCGGAATTTGAGCGGATCGACCGGGACTTCCGGCACGGAAATGTCGAACCACGTCTCGTTGTCGAACATCGATTTCAGGCGCGCGGCCGCGCCCATGCGCATGTGATAGTTCGAGCCGGGTATGACGAATTGATTGGCCTCGACGTCCTTGTAGAACACGAGCTGGCCGGTTTCCGGACACTTGATCCAGAGATTTTCCGGCACTTCGCGCCGCAGGATGCTGCGGATTTTCGGCCGTACAACGTTGGAAATCCAGTTCATAGCCACATCGTCACCCTACGCGAACGCAAAAAGGCTTCGCCGCACATTATATAGCATCGTCCCGGCATCCTGCCCGGGAACCGTCGGGTCACCGGGGCGTTATCCTGCCGCCTTCGAGGCGCCCCGGGGCCGGCACAATTTCGCCTTTCTGGTCAATAGAGTAGCAGGTCGCGGCGACGACGCTTCGGGCTTTAACCATACCGGTAAGCCGGGGGTAACGAAATTCTGCGTAGAGTCGTAAGCGGCGAACGGCGGCCTATGAAGACGCCGACGCCAGTGAGGCCGAAGATTCCATGATGAAGAAGTTTGTCGCCGGATGCTTCGTGCTTGGCGCGATCGTGGCTGCGCAAAGCGCGACCGCGGCCGATCTGTCGGTTGCGCCGCTGTACAAGGCGCCCCCGGCCCAAGTGGCTACGCCGGCCTATAACTGGAGCGGCTTCTATCTCGGCGCCAATGGCGGCGGCGGCTGGGGTCATTCGTGGTGGCAGGCCAATTCGACCGGCGTAAATCTTTCCGGCGGCCAAGTTGGTGGCACCGCCGGCTACAATTGGCAATTCGGCAACGCCGTGCTCGGCGTCGAAGGCGACCTCGACTGGTCCGGCCTCAAAGGCACATCAACCTCCGCGCTTTGCCCGTTCGGCTGCACAACGAGCGACACCTGGCTGTCGACCGTGCGCGGCCGCGCCGGCTATGCCTTCGGGGGCGTCATGCCCTATCTGACCGGCGGTCTTGCCGTCGGCGACATCCGCGCCAACGTGCCCGGCTTCGCCGTAGCAAGCACCACCAATGCCGGCTGGACCGTTGGCGGCGGCGTCGAAGTCGCGCTGCCCGGCAACTGGAGCGCCAAGGCGGAATATCTCCACGTCGATCTCGGCAAGTTCAATTGCGGCATCGACTGTGGCGCTGCAGGCACAGACAATGTGTCGCTGCACGAGGACGTGGTCCGGGCCGGACTAAATTACCGGTTCGGCTGGGGCAAGTAGGCTCAGTTTCCGGCGCCTTCCCGCGCGGTCAGCGCGAGACATCAGCTCACCACGGTACCCGAACATATCCTCCCTCATGTCACTTGACGTTCCGTCAGCAAGGCGCGGCTGGAGCCATAAGAAGTCGCTAAAGCGCCGTTCCGCAGGTTTTGCCCCCCAGCTTTGCGATCGCATCCGTGGGCTCTTGCGCGCTGGAAAAAATGACGAGGCGATCGCCGCCCTCTACGCAGTTACTGGGCTTCGACCCGATGATGTCGTCGCCAAGAAACTGCTATTCGGCCGTATTATCAGAGGCGCGACTGGCTGCCTGCACAGGCACTCGCGGAGCAGCTTGCCCGCAAGACCCCCGAGATCGGCCGCCTGCAAAAGGCGGCCTATGTATCGTCAACGAAGCGCCGCGGCTCCATCCGCAAAATCACTTCGGGGCGGCGCATCAGAATATCAAACCGGTGCTCGAGAAAGTAGAAGCGCTGAGGACTCCGAGGGTGCTTTAGCCTCAGTGCAACAGATGACCTGCCTGGGCGGCGTGATGGACTTGCGCAGGCGTCGGCCCTGTCGGCGCGAGTAGGTCGTTGTGGATGCCCTCGAAAACTGCCTGCGCGTGCGGGTCAGGCGTGATTAGCGACGCGAGCTGCTGAGCCAGTTGCACATCCGGATGATCGTTGGCGTCGAGGTTCGCCGACTGCGGCGTAACGGGGGGTTCGGCGCCGAGTCCGTGATGGAAGATGAAAGTGTCGTCGCCGTTGTGCTGCAGCACCAGAGAGGGATTCGCGCTGTCCGCGCCCTGGTGGCTGTTCGGCTGGCCGTCGCCGAGAGCGATGCTGTCGTTGTCGAATTTCATTCCTGGGTCGGCCGGCGCGCTTGCCATGTCGCCGAGCGACCCGGATGTCGGCGGATCCGTGATCAGAGTACCACCGTTGCCATCGGACACAAAATCGAGCGTCGCGTTGAAATCGTCGAAAGTGATGTCGGCGCTGTGGGTTCCGTCGGTGATCGAGAGGAGACCGGTCGCGGAATTATACGTCTCGGCGAATTGCGCGGCATTAAAATCAATGCCGACGAGATCGACGGTGTCCGAATGTGCCGCGTCGGGTGCGGTGCCGGTAAACCCGATGATCTGGCCGGTGAAGCTTTCGGGTTCATTGAGGATTAGTGATCCCGTGCCGCCGGTGAAGGTGATCGTGCCGGAATTTGCGGTCTCCAGAACCAGCGCCGTGCCGGAGTCGATCGTGATCGGCTCGCCGCCGCTGGGTAGCGGACCGAGAATGTAGAGCGCGTTGCCGGTCGCCGTAAGTGTGCCGGAATTGCCGCTCGGATCGACCGTTGGATCGAACGCCAGTGCCTGGACATCGGTGAGGTTCAGCGTGCCGGCGTGCTCCGCGTCGCCGGTATCAACCAACGTCGTTACGCCGCCGGACGTGGTGATGGTATAATTCGACGGCGCGTCGGGCAGGATGGCGACGTTCCAGCTGTTCGCGCCGGTTGCACCGGTGAAGTCGTCGGTCGGTCCGGTGCCCGCGGTGTCGTCGCCGACATAATAGTAGGCGCTGTTCACATTGCTCGCGCCGACCACGATGGTGTCGCCGTACTGCGTTCCTGCATAGTACTGATCCGAAGTCAGCGTCGTACCGGTGTCGTTGACGCTCATACCCGACGTTCGCAGGTCGTAGATATCGGTCGTCAATTGCGAGGTGACGCCGTCGCCGAGCACGTTGTCATAGGTCAGCGCGATGCGTCCGTCGCCAAACAGCGCGACATGGTCGACTTCCGTCGTCGCCGCATTGAACAGCGAGCCGACCTCCTTACCGCTTGAATTGAACGCGACGACATTGGTGCCGGTGTCGTCGCTGTAGATCACGATCTCGGCGGCAGCGCCATTGATAGTCGTTGTATTGAGCTCGACATTCTGGACATTGCCGTCGGCGACCTGGAATTCCGATTGCGACACCAGCGTGCCACTCGCATTGTAGAGTGCGAATTCGACCTGGTTGTGGGTCCCGTTGGTGTCGGTAACGGTGTCGTCCCAGGCGAAGGACCAGCCGGTGCCGAATCCCGAATTGGGCGCGAACTGCAGGCTGTTGGGCGACACGGTATGGCTGCTCGTCGGCGCTGATTCTACCGTAATCGCGTCGGTGGCGCCGGGCGCATAGGCGGTCAAGACTGGATGGATCTGGAATAGCGGCAGGCCCGCGGTGGAGGTAGTGCCCTCCTTATAGGTCTGGAACTGGATATACGCGCTCGCCGTGCCGTTACTCTCCGCGATCGCCGAGCCGAAAATAGCGGTGGTGCTGCCGCTCAGGACGGTCGAGCCCGCGCTGCGGAAGAACCAGGCAGGCGCAGCCGCGATGGTGGCTATGCCGGTGACATCGACAATTTGCGCCGACGAATCCAGTGCGAGATCCGGGTTCGACGCATCCGTTGTCGCGCCGGGTGGGCTGAAAATGTCGTAGTTGACGGTGTAGGTATCCGTCGAAGTGTTGTACTGGCCATAGGCCAGGCTGTAGGCCGCGCCCGCGCCTGTGAGCAATCCGCTCGAGCTATTCTCGAAATTCGTGAAATATTCCAGGTTGGTGGCGATCAAGCCGCTCGCGACCGGTGTCAGGGCAGTGGTGATCGTGAGCGCATTGTTAAGTCCGGTCGTCGGCTCGTTGAACGTGAACTGGTTGATGGCGGCGGTGTTGCCGTTTTCCGTGACAAAGAACCCAATGCCTTCGGTATTGGTGGCGCTGGTGCTCGCCAACAGCAATTGTTTCGAATTGTGCGGGAAGTCGGTGGTCGTCTCTGACGAGTTAGGAATTTGCTGGCCGGTCGCGCCATTCACCGTGATGCTGCTCGCATACGGCAACAGGAACGGATCCAATCCCAGCAGATAGTCGGTGACATTATCCGGGCCGGCATCCGAGTAGATTGACGGCGGCGCCGTCACGCCGTACACGACGCCGACGAATTCGCCATTGCTGGCGCCGTTCGGTGTACTGGTGAACGCGCCGTAGAGATGCTCGCCGTTGGTCGGATCCGCCGGATCGACGACACTGCTCCACAACGACGGCGACCATGTCACGTCAGTGCCACTGGCGTCGTCCGACTTCAGTACAAAGTTATCCTCGGAATATGTGCCGGCGAGGTTCAGCGTCGCTTGCAGCGCGCCGCTGCCGTAAATCTGCAGCGTGCCTACGGCGTCGCTGCCGGTGGCGGTTTGCGTCCAGACGGCAGTCTCATTGGCCGAGGTGGCGCCGGTCAGGTCGATCACGTCCGCCGCGCCGAAGCCGCTTACGGTGCCGCTATATGTCCCCGCATTGACGAGAGCGAACGTGCCGGTGGACGCCTCAAACGTTACGCCGTCACTGGCCGTGGCACTCCCGTTGGACGTCGACGTATAGGTCGCGCCGGAGAGAATTCGGGACCGCTGTTCCGACGGATACGATCAGACTATCGCCCGAGGTATCCTTCTCCAGCGCAAAGCTGCTCGCGGCGTAAGTGCCAGAAAAAAATAAAGGCTCTGAAGTTGTTCCGTTATTGATTGTCAAAGTGCCGGAGGCCCAAGCCACGGTCTCGTTCGAAGTATAGGACATGTTCGACAGGTCGATTTCGTCGAGCGCGTTGCTGGCGCCGAAACCCGTCACCGTGCCGTTGTCGGTAAGGGTGAGCTCAAGAATACCGGCGCCGGCGAACGTAACAGCCTGATCGAAGCTACCGAGGAAATCGGCGGTGCCCCCGCCGGTGATTTCGACATTTCCGGCGCCCGTGAAGCTGGCGGTGCTGCTGACTGTGAACAAGCCGCCGCTGTCCTCAATCGTCCCGCCATTGGTGATCACGCTGCTGCCGGTGATCGAGGTGCCGTTTTCGACCGCCAACGTCACCGCGTTGTCGATCGTCAGCGCGACACCGTTGGTCACGCTCACGTCATTGAGCGTCGCACCCGATCCGCCGGTACCGGCTTCGATATGGAGGGTTCCGGACGTACCGCCCTGCGTCACGGTACCGCCGGTCACCACGGTGCCGCCGGAAAGCGCTAGCGTTTCGCTAGTCACGGGATCCGCCTGCAACGTCCCGGAATTGCTGACGGAGACATTGTTCAGTGTGTCAGTACCGTCGGAGGTCTCTGCATCAAGTTTCGCGCCACTGGCGATCGACAGCACGCCGCCACTTATGCCCGCACTTCCGTTCAAGGTGACGGTGCCCGTGACATTGATCGTGCCGCCGTTGGCAATGGTGCCGGCGCTGAGCGTTCCGCCGGCGAGGTCGAGTGTGCCGGTGCTGTCGGCAAACGTCACCTTGGAACCATTGGAGAGCGAACTGTCGAACTTCAAGATCGCGTCGGCATCGATCGTGAACGTGCCCGAACCCGTCACTGTCGCCGGGCCGTTTATGAGCAACGTGCCGCCCGTGGCGGCAATGATCGAGCCCTGGTCGACGATGGCCGTTGGCGCGGTGAGAGTGCCACTCGCCGTCAAAATAGCGCCACTTCCAACGGTGATGTCGCCCGACGTACCGCTGCCGGAACCGATCATCACGGACGCCGTACTGTCGACACTCAGCGACGAGCCGGCATTTAACGTTGCATTGCCGCTATCCCTGATCGAGGCGTTATTAATGGCGGAAAGGGCTTGGCCAGCGTCGACCGTCAAAGCACCTGTGGCAGGGATGGCGCTGGTAAAAGTCGTCGATTGCGCAATCGTCAACGACCCGACAGTACCATTTCCGGAGATAAGATAAGTGGGTGCTAAACCGGCAGTGAGCAACGCGCTGGACGTACCGATGGTTATATTTGCGGAACCGCTGAAGGGGTAGGCGGTTGCCGGATTTGTACTCGTTGTCACGTCATCCCAATTTGATGCTTCATCCCAGTTGCCGTCGTTGGGTCCAACCCAAAGATAGCTATCCGAAGTGCCGCCGGCGGCGCCGCCGGAAATGCTTTCGTTAATCCCGATCTGTTCGTAGGCCGTCGAACCGATTGTCACGGGAGTAAAATAGAACGTGTCGGTGCCGTAACCGGTGCCGATGTTGACAAAGGCGTTGTTGCCGCTGGTGCCGTTGACATTGCCCAGGGTGAGGATACCGGTGCTGCTGTTATAACTCACGCTAGCGACGGTACCTTGAACATCGATCACATCGTTCGCAGTCAAGCCGGTGACCGCCGGAACTTCAGTGATGCTGTGGGCGTCGGACGCCGTCTGCACGGCACTATCGAGCGTCAAAACCGACTCGCCCGTGCCGGTGAAGGCGATGGTGGGGCCGATACCCTCTTCCGCGACACCGGCATTGATGACCAGATCGGAACCGCTGCCGATGTCGATTGTTCCTGTGCCCGAAAGGAGGTCGAGTGAGCTTGGAGTTTGCAAGTTCAATACACCGCCTGCAGCTACGGCGAGTGTACCTAGAACGTCGATGCCTATACCTGAGGAGTTCAGTTCACCGGAAATGGTTCCGGTCGCAGTCATGGTGACGTTTGAATCGATGGTGATGGCGCCGGCGGTGGCGTCGTTGGCTGTGCCGATTTCGATCGATGAACGAAGGTCGGCGAGCTTGATCGTGCCGGAATTGGCGACGCCGTCCGCGATAACGACGCTGCCGCTGCCGGCAGCCTCGATGGTTCCGGTGTTGCTGACCGCGTCGGCGAGCGTCAGCGTGGTGCTGCTGGCGGTCTCCAGCGCCTCCAGCGTTCCGGCATTGACAATGGTGTTGCCCGTATAAATGGTGAGCGAACCGTTCAAGGCTTCGGCCGTCCCTGACGCATTGTCGAACGTCAGATCGCCGTTGTTGTTTCCAATCGTGCCGTTGGCCTCGAACAGATTGCCGTTATTTTCCAGGACCTCGCCCGCACCCGTCGCGGTAATAGCCGCGCCGCCAGTGCCGACGCCCGATGACACGGTGCCGGCGCCGTTAAGGTCGAGCATGAATGCCGAATTGCCGGCTCCGGGCGTCGGCGAGAGCGCGAGCCCGGTCTCGATGGTGACTGTTCCGGCATTGTCGAGCGCGGCGGTAACGCCGCCGGAAGCAACGACGGTGACGTTGTTCAGAGTCAATGTATTGCCTGAACCGACATCGTAACTTGAGCCCGCGGTAATACCGCTCAAAACGCCACCATTGACGGTATCGTCGTCGAGCGTAAAGGCGCCGCCGGTTTCCAGCCCGCCGTTATTGGTGATGGTGGCATTGTCGATGGCGCCATTGCCATTGGCGACGATCGCACCGGCCGCAAGTGTACCGCTTGCCGCCGAGGTCGTGACGGTGCCCCCCGAAATGATGCCGCCGTTGAGTTCGACAGCCGAGCCCGCATAGGCATTGACGGTCGGCATGAAGCCGTTGGTGACCGTGTCGGTGACGGTGTTCGCGATATCGACCGTCCCAATCACGCCCGAATTATTCCCCGCATTGATGTCGCCGTTGAAAATGTTGCTCACGGGGTCGTCGATCAGCAGCGTGGCGCTGTTTATCGCAGCCAGCGCGCCGATATTGCTAATCGTGCCGCCGGTATCGAGGGTGAGAGTTTGGCCGGAAATACTGGCATCGATATTGCCGCCCTGAGAGTTGCTCAGCGCCAGAAGGCCGGTGCCGTCGCCGACCTGGCCGGCTCCCTCGATTACGTCGCCATTGCTCAAATTTGCGACAGTGTCGGATACTTTGTCCGCCGACGTCTCCACGATCTTGCTGCCGCTCTCCAACACCACTTCGCCGCCGAGGCCGGGCGAACTTGCAGCCAGCGCCACCGAGCCGGCAATCGACAGTGTCGCGCCGGTATCAAGTTGCAGCAAGTCGTCATTGCTGACGATGAGATTGTCGAACGTCGCGCTGTCGGCGATATCGACTTCGCCGGAAAATTCACCGATCGCCAACGTACCGCCGCTGATCGTTGTGCCTCCGGTCAAGATCAAATCCACCTCTCCGGGGTCAACTCTGAATATTGCCCGCGTTCGTCACGGCGACGTTGTCGAGCGTGACGTCGATGCTGCTGAAGCCGGGCTCGATATGAAGCGTGCTGGTCGAATCGTCGAGGACCAGAGTGCCGCCGGAGATCGTCGTACCGTCGTCGAGCATCAATGTCGCGCCGGTAGCGATTTCGATAGTGCCGGAGTTGATTACGGCTACATGGTCCAGCGTTGCCTCAATGGTCTGCGGGGTATTGCCGGCCTGAACCAGTAGTGAATCGGTTGTATCGTCGAGCGTCAGCGTGCCGCCGCTGATCGTGGTGCCGTCCTCTAGAATCAGCGTCGGTCCCGAAGCGACGAAAGTACCGACCTCTAGGTCACCGTCACCGGACATCGTCACCGTAACACCATCGACCGCCGCGCCGAACGCACTGCCGGTATCGTGCTGCGCATAGACTTCGCCGAACGTATCAATGTTGAGCGTGCCGCCAACGATTGATGTGCCGTCGGTGAGTGTGAGATCGGCGGACGTCATCGCGCCGACATCTATCTCAGCGCTGTTTTGAATCGCGTTGGCATCAAGCGTGAGGTCGGAATTGACTTGCGCCTCTCCGCTGGCAATGGCGGCGGCATCGCCCTGGTTGGGCGGCGAACCGGCGCTCCAATGTGTGCCGTCGGTCCAGTCGCCGGTGCCGGTCCAGGTGTTGGTCGTCGGGCCCGAGGCTGCGACGTTGACGGCGATGGTTTGTTGTAAGGCGTCAACGCCAATGCCGTCCGAGGCGTTCACCAGAATGGTATCGGACCCCGCCGTGCTGCCGGTGTCGGTAAGCGTGGCGAGGTCATCATTCACGTCGTTGAAAGAACCAGTAATGGTCAGGCTCGTTGTCCCGGCGCCGGTGATCGTGCCGTCTCCGGTCGCCGACAAGTCCCCCCTGGTGTCGGTCAGCGTCACGGTGAAGTCGCCACCGGGGGCGCCGATCTCGGCCAGACTGATGCCGGAGATCGCCGTGGCCGTGCCGGCCGTGATCGTCTGTGCGCCCGGCACCGTGATCACCGGCACGCCGGTCACGGCCGTAACCGAAATATCATCCAGATCCAAATAATCGCTCGGGTCCGCCCCGGCAAAATGAAGATCGGTCGACGCGCCGGTCGCAGTGACATCGAACGTATATTCGGTAAAGGTCGTGGTCGTTGTATTTGTCAGACTGATCAACGACGTGCCGCCGAAGCTCACCGAGAAATCGTTCGGCGTTTTCCCACTGACGGTGGCCAACCAGAATTGAACCTGGTAGGTCGCTCCTGTATCGGTCGAGATATTCTGATCGAGCGTGAAATCTCTGGATGAATTGATCAAGAGCGAATAATTTCCGCTGTGCTGTTCGCTCGGGCTCACGGTGACGGAGTTCTGGTCCCCGCCGGTGATCCAGCCTGTTATAAAGCTTCCAGTTTCCTCGAAGCCCCCGTTGACCACGAGATCCGGCTTTTCGGTCAGGCTTACGCCAGCGCCGCCGTCATTGACTGCCGACCAGGCGAGATTTTCCGCAGCCAGAGTGGCGATCGAATAATCGCCTGCCAGCGTGACGGACGCCGTCGGATGGCCGTTCTGCGTCAGATCGGTCACCATTAGCGTGGTGTCGGTGCTGCCGTCGTAAACGGTGGAAATCTGGAACTGATCGCTGCCCGATGATCCGGCAAACTTGGCGTCGATGGTGTCACCAGGCGCGAAGCCGTTGACGGCGCCGCTCAGGCTCGCGCCACCATCGATTTGCAGCGTGCCGCTTCCATTGAAGGAAACCGCCTCAGCGTCAGTCGACCCGATCTCCAGGGTGCCACCCTGGATCGTGGACGAACCGTTACCGGTTACGGCGCCGTCAAGAACAATGGTGCCGCCGTTTGTGATGATCGAGTTTGTATTGCTGAGGCCGTCGTCGATCGTCAGCGTCGCGCCCACGCCCGATTCAAGCGTGCCAGCATTGTCGAATGGATTGCCGGTATCGATTGTCAGCAGACCAGTCGCGGCGAAACCATTGATCGGATTGTTGCTCGCCGAGATCGTTCCACCCGTCTCATTTACAAGTGTGAGGTCACCGTCGCCCTGTCCGATAGCGCCGCTGCCCTGGATAAAAGTGAAGTTATGAAGCGCGGCACCGCTGGCCGCGGCTACGATTTCGCCTGTTTCATTGGTTGCGCTAAAGAGGCTGACCGGATTGTTTTGGCCGCTGCCCTCCAGCGTTACCGTTCCATCGATTACAAGACTGGCAATCCCCGTCTCCTCGCTGGCGCCGGCTGGGCCCGGACCACCTACCTGAAGCTGACCGTTGGCGCCGCTGACTCCGATGGTGCCGATAAGCTCCAATGATGCTCCCGGGAATAGCGACACGTTGCCTTCGATATCTACCGCGTCGGCCGATCCATCGAAGACGCTAATTGCGTACCGCTCGCGTCATCGCCCGAGATCGAGTCGCCGCCATCGCCGGTTGGTATCACCGCCCCGGTTCAAGCGTGCCGCCTACAATGGTCGTGCCGGCAATGTCTACCACCGAGCCAGCGCCTATCGCCTCGATGCTGCCGAAGCTGTCGCTCGGATTATTGATGGCGCTGTCGTAAATGCCCAAAATTGCTCGCTTCGCCTCGATTGTGCCGGCATTTTTGATCGTCATGCCGTTGATTTCGCTGCCGCCATTATCGCCAACGGGCGCGGTTTCGGCCGTGTCGTTCGCGCCCACCGAGAGTGTGCCGCCGCTGATCTGCGTGTTGTTTAATGTCAATGTCGCAACTCCGGTCGCCGGATCGACGGCAATGGTCCCGTCATTGGCGATGTCCACGTCGGCGAGCGCCGCATTGCCGAAGCTTAGTGTCTGCTGGCTCTCAACCGTGACCTGGGCGCCGGTAATACTGGCATTGCCGCCGATCGTGCTCGAACCGGTGACATCTATGCCGCCGCCGCTGATCGGCGCTGCCGGATATCGTCGCGCCGCTCAGCGTCAGGCCCTCCACGTCCGGGACCGGCGCCGTGGCCAACTCGATGCCGGTATTGGCGCCGCCGTTTTCCGAAATTCCGCCGTAGAACTTGATCAGTCCATCTTCGATAATGAGGCTGTTGACGGTCATGCCCGCAGGCAGCGTGACCGAGCCCTCGATCGTGAAGTTCGTGCCGTCGGTCGTGATGCCGTAGAAGTCGTGGCCTGAGCTGTCCTCGAAAGCCGCTACAAGAGCGCCCTGGCCGTTGATCGTCGTCACCGCCGTCGCGAGAATGCTGTATCCCGCGGGCGCGTTGACCGGCGTATCGTTCGAGAAATTGACGCCGTCGGTCGAACTGGCGGTAAACAGCGTGCCGTTGTTGACATAGTAGGCGATATACTGCGGCTGGCTGTTCCCGTCCCCATTCACATTCGACCACGGCGTCGAGCGTATAACCACCGCTGCGTATGGGAGTCGACGCAATCGTCCAGTTGATGCCATCGCTGGACGTGGCCTCGCCGAAATTCGTACCGTTGCCGTTGAAAAAGAGCTCGTATGTCCCGTTGTCGTAGGTCAGGCTGACCGGCACCTCGCTGGACGAGGCCCATGACGGACTGTTGGCATTGGTGATGACCGGGCTCGACGGACTGATGCTCCAGTTCGCGCCGTCGCTCGACGTCGCCAATCCGATCTGGGTGTCGCTGCTGCCGGACGCTTCGCCGGCGAACAGCATAATGTATTCGCCGTTGACCTCCGCACCGCGGGACTGAATACCCGCGTGGCATCGAAGCCGGAACCGGTGAACTGCACCACCGTTCCCTGATCGGTGCGGTGAGGTTCGGGCAATGTCACATCGATCGTCACCTGGCCGCCATTTAACGTGGTGTTGGTGAGGGTGCTTGGTCCACTGACGTTGAGGGTGCCGGAGTTTCCAATCACACCGCCGGTAAGCGCGACGCCGGAAATGAGTCAGAGGTCGCCGGCATCGACATGCATCGTGCCGTTATCGGTGATACCGACACCGTTCAGCGTGTCGTTATCGAGCGTCAGCGTCTGGCCGGCAGCGATCGTCACTTCGCCATTGTCGATAGTGACTCCGCTAATCGTACTCGAAGTCTGCACCTCGATGGTGCCGCCGGAGCTGCTGGTGCCGTTGTTGATCGTCGCGCCCGTACCGCCTGTAACGGTCGCGCTGTTAACGATCAAGCGTTGCGGTCGGGTCGATCGTCAACTGATCGCCAGCGCCAATGTTCAGGTTGGCCCCGCTAGAGATGGCGTTGAAACCCGCAACCTCGACCGTGCCATTATCCGTGATCGTCCCGCCATAGACCTTGGCGTCGTCGAGCTTCAGGAGCTCGCTGCTCTCAACTTTCACCGTCCCACCATTGTTGAACAGCGAATCGCTGCTCAGCGTAGTGGTTCCAGTAATATCCATTAGGCCGGCGTTGGTGATCTCCCCATTCGCGCCGAGGTTCGTGGTCGTCGGTGATGCAGGATTGCTGGTATTGATGCTTATCGTCCTAAATGCGGTGTCTCCCGACCCGTCAGTGACGCTCAGCGTCAGTGTGTTCGAGGAGCCCACGGGCGTATAAGTGATGCCGTTATCAAGCGCGTTGTTGACGTCGGTCAGATCTCCGACGATCGTCACCACGTCGCCGTTCTGGGTAATAGCCACGCCTGAACCCGATATCGCGGCAAACGAACCGCTGCTTGCCTGAATCGTCAGCGTCACCGACGGATTGGCGCCAGGGGTGAGATCGTTAGCCTCGACCAACGAAAACAGCACAGAATTGCCTGCGGCCGCCTGCACAGGGCCGAGGGAGAATGCGAGCACGCCACCTGTAAGTGTGTCGGTTCCCGCCAGTGTCAGCGTCTTGCCGCTGTCCACATTGATCGTGCCGGTCGTCGTGGTAGTGCTGAGGCTGGTGATCGTAGCGCCGGTCACCGTCGTGCCGTCCAGCGTCAACGTCCGCGCCAGCAGCGATGGAGACGGCGCCATTGTTGAGGCTGGCGCTCTCGATGGCGCTTGAGCTGAGGACCGAGACCGTAGCACCCGTGACGGGGGTGCCGTTATTGATCGTCCCGCCGGTAATCGTGGCGCCAGCAAGACCGAGCGTATTGCCAACATCGACTTGTAAAGTGCCGCCGGTATTCGTGACCGGATCAATGAGCGAAATACCGTTGGTGGCAAATTCGACCGCGCCCTGGTTCGTGAATGTTGTCCCGCCCGTGATGTCCTGATCGTTGGTAAAGACAAACTTGCCAGCATCGACGGTCAGTGCACCGCCGTTGAGCACCAGCGTACCTTGACTCCAGGACTGTTGCGCCCGCGGCATCGAGCGTCAGCGACGCTGCATTCGCAGTCGCATCACTCGGGACTGTGACGGTGTAGGTCCCGAGTTGTCGATGAGGACGGGGTTGTCGCTCCCGCGGGACCGCACCGGTGCTCCAGTTTGTGGCCGCGTTCGGGACATCGGACCAGGCACCGCCGGCGGTATTGAGCCATTCATCGTTTTGTGACGTCAATGGGATAGCGACTGGACCGGTCGCCACACTCGTCGCAGTGACGCTCTGGCCGAGAGAACAGATCGCTCGCGGTGGCAACGACTTCGATATTGAAGCCGACGTCGGTCTGCTGCGCGACGTAGGTCGCGCCGGTAGCACCGCTGATGTTCTGGTAAGCGCCGCCTTGGCCGCTGTTCTCCATCCACTGATAAGTGATGGTGGCATTCGGATCGTTGGTCACCGTGTTGGCGGTGAGCGTCTGGCCTTGCTGCGCCGTGCCGGTAATGAGCACGCCGTCAGTCGATATGCCCTGGATCAGCGCGCGGACCGCGGTCGAAATCGGCGAACGAAGTGCCAGTTTGCGAGAAAGTATCGCTGAAGGTCAGCGTACCATTGTCGATAAGTTCAAAGGAACCCGAGATCGCCGTGCTGTTCGCCGTTCCGTGCACCAGATCGAGCTCGATCTGATTGTTGCCGCTCAACTGCGCCCCGGTGAGAGTGTAGGAGGCGAGAAGAGTGAACACGCCTGTCGCTGGATCGCGCTCGCCGAGATGGACCTGCGTGCCACTATTGGCAGTACCGAATACCTGGATCTGAACTTGTTGCGTGGTTGTACCGGGAATAGGCAGTACTTCGTTCAGTTCGATCCCATAGCTGGTGTCGAACTGCGGTACGACGAGGTCAAAGGTGCCGCTCGCTGTGAAGGTGTCATTTTCCTTCAGGCCATTATTGCTGTCGCCCGTGCCGGTGCCCTCTGGCTGGTTGTTGGTAAGGAGAATCGCCTGCACGCTATCGTCGGTACCGTTATAGGCAGTACCGCTCGACGACATGATCGCCGCCGGTTGACCGGCACTGTTGATACCCACCGTCCATGTGCTGCCGCCATTCACTGAGTACCCCCGGAAGAAGTCTGGAACGCGACAAGATTCGAGCCAAATGAGCCGCCAATGGGGGGTACGCCGTTGCTGAATGTGTCGTCGAATGACTGGCCGAGACCATCTGAGACTTTGAATTCGTCGACGGCATAGCTGAAGGGCGCGGTGAGGATCGGCGTGATCTCAGCGACCGCGGAGGTCGGCGTGCTGGTCGCGCTAACGGTTTGCCCGGTATCATCGGTGAACGACTGCCTGGACGCGGACTTGGTCGCCTAAATCGGTTGGCTGACTTGATAGAAGGAGGATAACACGCCATTGGCGAGGCCGGTCGTCGATGCCGACACATTGTTCCAGTGAACTCCGTCGGTAGAAATCTGCCATTGATAGGTGACGGGCGCGGTCAGATCGGACGAATCACCGGTGATCACGGCTGACGTGACCAAGGTATTACCCACCTGGACAACGGAACCCGTGCTGCCGACCACAGACGTGGAAACGGACAGGGTTGCGTCATCCGCAACCGTGATCGCGAACTGCTTCAGCCCAGAGGTCTGGCCACCGCCATCCGTCGTCGTCGCCGACAGCGTGTCCGCGCCGTGGAAGTTCAGATTGCCGGTATAGGTCGCTGCACTCAGCGCCGTGTTGATCGCTGACGCCGTCCCGCTCAGCGTAACCGTCGCTCCAGTCTGACCCCCAGCCGTGATGCTGCCGCTCGTAACCGTCAGCACCGTCGTCAGCGTGTCACCAGGATTGCTGTCCGCAACCGTCAGCCCGGCAAGCGAGAGCGAACTGTTCTCGTTGCCGCTCAGCGTCCCAGTCAGGTTTTCCGTGATCCCGCCCGTGTCCGCGACCGTGATCGCGAACTGCTTCAGCCCAGAGGTCTGGCCACCGCCATCCGTCGTCGTCGCCGACAGCGTGTCCGCGCCGTGGAAGTTCAGATTGCCGGTATAGGTCGCTGCACTCAGCGCCGTGTTGATCGCTGACGCCGTCCCGCTCAGCGTAACCGTCGCTCCAGTCTGACCCCCAGCCGTGATGCTGCCGCTCGTAACCGTCAGCACCGTCGTCAGCGTGTCACCAGGATTGCTGTCCGCAACCGTCAGCCCAGCCAGCGATATCGAACTGTTCTCGTTGCCGCTCAGCGTCCCAGTCAGGTTTTCCGTGATCCCGCCCGTGTCCGCGACCGTGATCGCGAACTGCTTCAGCCCAGAGGTCTGGCCACCGCCATCCGTCGTCGTCGCCGACAGCGTGTCAGCGCCGTGGAAGTTCAGATTGCCGGTATAGGTCGCTGCACTCAGCGCCGTGTTGATCGCTGACGCCGTCCCGCTCAGCGTTACCGTCGCTCCAGTCTGACCCCCAGCCGTGATGCTGCCGCTCGTAACCGTCAGCATCGTCGTCAGCGTGTCGCCACTGTTGCTGTCCGCAACCGTCAGCCCGGCAAGCGATAGCGAACTGTTCTCGGTGCCGCTCAGCGTCCCAGTCAGGTTTTCCGTGATCACAGCCGTATCCGCGACCGTGATCGCGAACTGCTTGAGCCCAGAGCTCGCCCCGCCACCATCCGTCGTCGTCGCCGACAGCGTGTCAGCGCCGTGGAAATTCAGATTGCCGGTATAGGTCGCAGCACTCAGCGCCGTGTTGATCGCTGACGCCGTCCCGCTCAGCGTTACCGTCGCTCCAGTCTGACCCCCAGCCGTGATGCTGCCGCTCGTAACCGTCAGCGTCGTCGTCAGCGTGTCGCCACTGTTGCTGTCCGCAACCGTCAGCCCGGCAAGCGATAGCGAACTGTTCTCGGTGCCGCTCAGCGTCCCAGTCAGGTTTTCCGTGATCACAGCCGTATCAACAACAGCACCGGTGACTGCGCTCGTTGCACTTGCTGGATTACTGGCGTCGTTAGTGCTGGCGACAACACGGATGAACTGACCGACGTCCGAAACCTGTACCGTATAGCTCGCACTATCAGTGCCGACGTCGGTGATGGAACTGAACGACGAACTGCCGGATTTTTCCCACTGGTAATTAATGGCGCTGGCGTTGGGATCGTTGGTTGACGCGCTTGCAGTAAGTATCTGGCCTTCCGACACTGACTGGCCAGCTCCGAAATTGACCTCTACTCCTGAGTTGACAAAAGTCCCGATGTCGACACGCGTGAAGCCCTCGGTGGTAAAGATAGTGCCAGTCGGCGTGAATGTTACGGTCGTGCCGGTTGTGGTTCCATTTTCAAGCAGCGTAAACGAGCCGGTGACTGCGGTGGTGTTGGCGGCGTGGGCGATCTGGAGCTGGACTTCGTTATTGTCAGTAAGTTGGGCGCTCGTCAGCGTCTGACTGGCGAGTACCGTGGTGGTGCCTGCCCCCGGGTCGGATTGCACCAGTTCGATAGCGGCGCCACCACCACTCACCCCCTGCACGATCAGACGTACGTCTTGATCGGGAGTGTTTGTCGATGAGGCGTCATTTAACTCGATGCCGTAGTTGCCAGATAATCCCGCGACTAAATCTAACGTCGCGCTGACCGTAAACGCGGCGGCTTCCTTGAGACCACCGCTGCTTGCAGGATCAGTATTGGTGTTGAGGAGCGCAATATCGTCATAAACTCCGACAGTCACCGAATTGGCTGCAACACCGGTCGACGACATGATTGCCTTGCCGCCGTTATCTGTCCACGTGCTGCCCAATGTGAAGAATGTAACCGGGGTCGGTCCCGCACTGGAAGAAAGGATCGGCGATTCCGGGGGTGCCTGGCCGAATGTGTCGTCGTAAATCTCGCTGCCGTTCTTGACGATCGAGAGCTCTTCGACGCCGACGCTAAACGGCGCTGTAATCACCGGCGTGATCGGAGAAACCGCAACAGTTGGCGCGCTGGTCCCGCTGATCACCTGGCTGGCGCTGTCGGCAAACGAAGCTTCGACGCGGAACTGCTCGCCCTGCTGAGCCGCCGTTAATTGCAGAAACGACGCCAGGCCGCCATTGTAATTGGCCACGAAGCTACCGTTCGCATTGGTCCAGTTGACACCGCCATCGCTAGAACTTTGCCACTGGTAGGTAACCGTCGTGCCGGAATCGGCACTGTCGTTGAGGATCGTCGCTTCGGCGACCAGGGTTTGACCGACTTGAACGGGCAAGCTGTCAACGATCGCCGTCGATACGCTGACTGCCGGCCCCGCAGTCAATGTAATATCGTCGGTTACAGATGCGGTCGCTCCAAGGGTATTAGTGGCCGTCACGACGAGTGTCCCCGTCGTCGTTTGGCCCACGTTTAACGTCAACCCAGCAAGTTCCGCTGGCGTCAGTGCGATGTTGCCGCCAGCGATGGTCAGGGTGTCGTGGTTGGCGTCGCTCAGCGTCGCATCCGACGGGATGCCGGAGATAGTAATCGACACCGTGTCATTCGGATTAATAGGCGTCTCAGTGATCCCAAGTCCGACACTGCTCTCAGCCGTTATCGACAGCGTGTTCGGAACTGACAGTATTGGCGCCACCGGATTCGTAGTGAAATCGATGGTCTGCGGCGCCGACGTCCCACCGGCCGCGTTGCTCGCCGTCACCGTCAGGACCGCGTTGGTGTCGCCAGCGTGAAGCGTCAGCCCGGCAAGCTCCGCTGCCGTCAGCGTGATGTTGCCGCCAACAACCGTCAGCGTGTCGCCGTTGCTGTCGCTCAGCGTCGCATCCGACGGGATGCCGCTGATCCCAACCGTAACCGTGTCGTTCGGATTGACCGGCGTTTCGCTGATCCCAAGCGCAACCGTGCCGTCCTCGTTCGCCGTCAGCGTGTGATTGGCGATCGTCAGCGTCGGTGCTGCTGACGTTACCGTCAGCCCGATGGTCTGCGGCGCCGACGTCCCACCGGCCGCGTTGCTCGCCGTCACCGTCAGGACCGCGTTGGTGTCGCCAGCGTGAAGCGTCAGCCCGGCAAGCTCCGCTGCCGTCAGCGTGATGTTGCCGCCAACAACCGTCAGCGTGTCGCCGTTGCTGTCGCTCAGCGTCGCATCCGACGGGATGCCGCTGATCCCAACCGTAACCGTGTCGTTCGGATTGACCGGCGTTTCGCTGATCCCAAGCGCAACCGTGCCGTCCTCGTTCGCCGTCAGCGTGTGATTGGCGATCGTCAGCGTCGGTGCTGCTGACGTTACCGTCAGCCCGATGGTCTGCGGCGCCGACGTCCCACCGGCCGCGTTGCTCGCCGTCACCGTCAGGACCGCGTTGGTGTCGCCAGCGTGAAGCGTCAGCCCGGCAAGCTCCGCTGCCGTCAGCGTGATGTTGCCGCCAACAACCGTCAGCGTGTCGCCGTTGCTGTCGCTCAGCGTCGCATCCGACGGGATGCCGCTGATCCCAACCGTAACCGTGTCGTTCGGATTGACCGGCGTTTCGCTGATCCCAAGCGCAACCGTGCCGTCCTCGTTCGCCGTCAGCGTGTGATTGGCGATCGTCAGCGTCGGTGCTGCTGACGTTACCGTCAGCCCGATGGTCTGCGGCGCCGACGTCCCACCGGCCGCGTTGCTCGCCGTCACCGTCAGGACCGCGTTGGTGTCGCCAGCGTGAAGCGTCAGCCCGGCAAGCTCCGCTGCCGTCAGCGTGATGTTGCCGCCAACAACCGTCAGCGTGTCGCCGTTGCTGTCGCTCAGCGTCGCATCCGACGGGATGCCGCTGATCCCAACCGTAACCGTGTCGTTCGGATTGACCGGCGTTTCGCTGATCCCAAGCGCAACCGTGCCGTCCTCGTTCGCCGTCAGCGTGTGATTGGCGATCGTCAGCGTCGGTGCTGCTGACGGTGACAAAACCAATTCATCACCGCCGGCATTGTCGCCCTGAACCACAAAGAAATTCCCGGTCAGCGCGCCAGAGACATTGTATGCCAGCTGGGTGCCATCGCCCTCGGTCACTATTAGTGTCGAGCCGTTGATTACCGCTGATATGACGGCCGTATTCTTTAAATCGATAATATCGCCTACGACGAGTCCGTCGACTTCACCGGGACCGCCCGACGACACTGTGAAGTCGACGGGGATATCGAGTTTGAGCGTGCCACTACTGCCCGTAAAAGTGACGGCCCGAGTATCGGTCGAGCCAAATTCCAGCGTCCCCGCCGCGATGTTGATCAACCCGGTGCCAGTAACGGCGCCAGCAATATCGACTATTCCGCCGCCCACCGTGATTGTGCCGTTGTCGGTGAGCGCCGTATTAGTGAAGGTGGCATCATCAAGCGCAAGGATCTGGCCGATCTCGACTGTGACCTGACCGCCGGTGACGATGACACCCCCATCGAGTGTACTTAGGCCAATAATGTCGAGGAGACCGCCGTTCGTCACGGCGCCGCCATTGATCGTCGAGTTTGACAAAATGATCGTCCCGCCCGCGATCGACATCAACGTGCCGCCACTGTTGTCGATTGTACTGCCGACGAAGCTAACGCCGCTGTTCGCATCCGCCTCGAACAAGCCGGCATTGGTGACGGGAATGCCACTGATTAATACTTCGCCGCCCAAAGTCGCTTCGACCGTACCGGCATTGATCAATGGCAAACAACCTGAGCGCTTACAATACTGACGGTCAGAGCCGGCACCCGTTGCTTCGATCAAGCCATTCGCATCGTTGGTGACCTGACTGTCGACAATCGCGATTAGTCCGCCATTCGAGGCTATGATTTGTCCGCTCGCTTCGTTGACGATGACGATGGCCTGGGCTGAGATCGTTCCTTGCTGGTCGGCAGTGACATTTCCTGAATTGTCGAGACCACCGAGGAAGTAGAGCGTCACTCCGCTTCCCACGGCGTCAATCTCGCCGCCACTTTCGACCGTCACCGGGCCCTGGAATGTGAGCGTGGGATCGGAGATTGTCGAATTGACCTGAATCATTCCGAAATTGTCGACAGCGCCTGAAACAGTAAGAGAACTCGGTGTGCTGTTGGTATTCCCGACGACTTGAAGCGTATCGCCGGCACCGATCGTTAACCCACTAGCCGATTCCTGATCGTCAACGGTCACAACAACTGGGGAAGCTGCGGGTATCGTCGCAACCACTTGCGAGCTCGGAACGACGTCATCGCTCCAATTCCCTGGGACGTTCCAATTGTTGTTGCCAGCGACCCATGCGGCTACAGGGGTCGCGCTAGGTGGCGGTGGGGGCGAAGGAGGAGGCGTGGTTCACCTGCTGGGAAGCAGGCGTGGTCGTTGGCCCGGTAGGGGTGACAGTAAAAGTGACGGTCTGTGGGCCATTGTCAGTTGCGACCGTAGTCGTCGTGGTCGACGCCGTGGTGAACAGTTGCGACGCCGCCGTGGAATTTAAATCCGATGTCGACGTAGAGCTGCCACTGCTGCTCGTGCTGCTCGTGGTCGATTGTGCGGTCTGACCTTGTTGTTGCGTTTGTTGTTGATTGTTCTGATCGTCTTGCTGTTGTGGTTGTTGTTGTTGTTGCTGCTGTTGCTGGTTGCCCTGTCCGTTCTGATTATTCTGGTTATTCTGATTATTGATAATAATCTGAACAACCGGCGCAACAATTGTCGCCGCGAACTGGGCCTGGGCAGGTGTCGGCGGCGCAGTTTGAACGCCCGGCGGCTGTCCGACACCGTTAGGAGACAGCGTCGTTACCAGGCCGTTTTGCGAAACGGTCGCAATGACCGATCCGTAGGTGACGGTGCCATCCGGAGCGACAAAGCGCTGGATCAAATCGTATTGGCCGACGCGCCCGGTGCCAGGATCAGGTACGACAGCAAATGTATATGTCTCATTCCCCGCGGTCGCCGTCACAGTCGCGACGGCCTGTTCCTGCACCCAGCCGGTCGTGCCGCGAATGCCCATTGTCGCAATAGGCGTGTCGATCTTCATATCGCCGTCATGCGCAACCTTGCCGGCAACAAAGGAGAACGAGCCCTCGACGAGACTAATCAGCGCGCCATTACCTGATGTCGCGTGCTCGTCGTACGAATACTCGTTAAGCGCCATCCGCGTATTGGCAACGAGATTGAGCGCGGTGCCGTCAGGAAAGCTAATGCCGACCTGCGAGTCGGCGCTGGTTTGGATGACGTCGCTCTTGTAAACGGCATCGCCGACATTGAGCGTCACGGCGACGCCATTCCGCATAACAATGACGTTGCCGACGACTTTTTCGACTTTACCTATCGGATCGGCCGGCGTCGTGGCGCCGGCTTGCGCGTATTCGTTCGGTGCCAGCGATCCGGCCAGCAGATCAACGAGATCGGGGGAGAGACTGGCGCCATTTGGCGCCGCTAATGTGATGCGATGTTCGCTCGAG
>CAWEER010000001.1:0-569345 GCA_963808205.1 uncultured Alphaproteobacteria bacterium | reverse complement strand
GAAGCCAACAATACTGTTACGCTGTATGACGGGCAGACGGTTCTCGGCACCACGATAGCGAACGGCAATGGCGCCTGGAGCTACACGACCGGCACGCTGACCAACGGCGCGCAATCCTTTACCGCGACATCAGCCAATCTCGCTGGCATCAGCCCGACTTCAAACGCGATTGGACTGCCTACCACTGTGGTCCAGGTCGACGGATCGACCAATCTGACGGAGATCGCCAACCGATTTTATCTTTATAACGGTAACGGCTCCGGACCGCTCTTTAAATATGGCGGAGCGAATGTTGTCGCTGGTCAGTTTGGCGGATGGACGCCGATCGGCGCGGTGCAGACCTCGACCGGCTATGACGTGGCCTGGGAAATCCCTGGCAGCAATACGTTCACGGTCTGGAGCCTCGACAACAACGGCAATTACGTGTCGACCCTTCTCGGCTCTACGTTGGGAACCAGCACGGCGCTGCAGGCGTTCGAGCCGATCTTCGGTCAGGATCTCAACGGCGACGGAGTGATCGGGCCGCCTGCGCCGGTTCCGACCATCAACTCGTTTACACCCGACACTGGCATTGTGGGTGACGACATTACCAACGCCACGATACTGACGCTTAACGGTACTGCGGCGGCAGCCAACAGCACAGTCACGGTCTATGACGGCTTGACTGCGCTCGGCACGACGACGGCCAACGGCAACGGCGCTGGAGCTTCACGACCGGCACACTGACCAATGGATCGCACAGCTTTACCGCAACCGACACCATATCGGTCGGCAATGTAAGCCATGCTTCGGCGGCCTTGAGCGTCACGATAGATACGCAGGCGCCGGCGGCCCCCGTCATTGTCGGCGATGCCGTCAATGGCAACAACATCACCTTCACCGGAACTGCTGCAGCCAGCACCACGGTGACGCTGTATGACGGGCAGACGGTTCTCGGCACCACGATAGCGAACGGCAATGGCGCCTGGAGCTACACGACCGGCACGCTGACCAATGGCGCGCAATCCTTTACCGCAACGGCAACCGATGTCGCCGGCAACGTCAGCGCGGCTTCGAATACGGTCGGTCTGCCTACCACAGTGATCCAGGTCAACGGATCGACCAATCTGACGGAGATTGCCAACCGGTTTTATCTTTATAATGGTAACGGCTCTGGCCCGCTCCTGAAGTTCGGTGGGGCGAATGTGGTGGCCGGCCAATTTGGCGGCTCTACCCCGATCGGTGCGGTGCAGACCTCGACCGGCTATGACGTGGCTTGGGAAATCCCTGGCAGCAATACGTTCACGGTCTGGAGTGTCGACAACAACGGCAATTACGTGTCGAATCTTCTCGGCGCTGTGTCGGGCACCAGCACGGCACTCGAAGCATTCGAGCCGATCTTCGGTCAGGATCTCAACGGCGACGGAGTGATCGGGCCGCCGTCGCCGGTCCCGACCGTCAGCTCGTTTACACCCGACAACGGCATCGCGGCTAACAACCTCACGACTGCCACGATACTGACGCTCAACGGCGGGGCGGCGGCAGCCAACAGCACGGTCACAGTGTATGATGGGTTGACCGCGCTCGGCACGACGACGGCGAACGGCAACGGCGCCTGGAGCTTCACAACCGGCACACTGACCAACGGCGCTCACAGCTTTACCGCAACCGACACCATATCGGTCGGCAATGTCAGCCAGTCTTCGGCGGCCTTGACCGTGTCCGTCGACACGCAGCCGCCGGCCGCCCCCGTTATCGTCAGCGATGCCGTCAATGGTAATAACATCACCTTTGCGGGAACTGCCGAAGCCAACAATACTGTTACGCTGTATGACGGGCAGACGGTTCTCGGCACCACGATAGCGAACGGCAATGGCGCCTGGAGCTACACGACCGGCACGCTGACCAACGGCGCGCAATCCTTTACCGCGACATCAGCCAATCTCGCTGGCATCAGCCCGACTTCAAACGCGATTGGACTGCCTACCACTGTGGTCCAGGTCGACGGATCGACCAATCTGACGGAGATTGCCAACCGATTTTATCTTTATAACGGTAACGGCTCCGGACCGCTCTTTAAATACGGCGGAGCGAATGTTGTCGCTGGTCAGTTTGGCGGATGGACGCCGATCGGCGCGGTGCAGACCTCGACCGGCTATGACGTGGCCTGGGAAATCCCTGGCAGCAATACGTTCACGGTCTGGAGCCTCGACAACAACGGCAATTACGTGTCGACCCTTCTCGGCTCTACGTTGGGAACCAGCACGGCGCTGCAGGCGTTCGAGCCGATCTTCGGTCAGGATCTCAACGGCGACGGAGTGATCGGGCCGCCGGCGCCGGTTCCGACCATCAACTCGTTTACACCCGACACTGGCATTGTGGGTGACGACATTACCAACGCCACGATACTGACGCTTAACGGTACTGCGGCGGCAGCCAACAGCACAGTCACGGTCTATGACGGCTTGACTGCGCTCGGCACGACGACGGCCAACGGCAACGGCGCCTGGAGCTTCACGACCGGCACACTGACCAATGGATCGCACAGCTTTACCGCAACCGACACCATATCGGTCGGCAATGTAAGCCATGCTTCGGTGGCCTTGAGCGTCACAATAGATACGCAGGCGCCGGCGGCCCCTGTCATTGTCGGCGATGCCGTCAATGGCAACAACATCACCTTCACCGGAACTGCCGCAGCCAGCACCACGGTGACGCTGTATGACGGGCAGACGGTTCTCGGCACCACGATAGCGAACGGCAATGGCGCCTGGAGCTACACGACCGGCACGCTGACCAATGGCGCGCAATCCTTTACCGCAACGGCAACCGATGTCGCCGGCAACGTCAGCGCGGCTTCGAATACGGTCGGTCTGCCTACCACAGTGATCCAGGTCAACGGATCGACCAATCTGACGGAGATTGCCAACCGGTTTTATCTTTATAATGGTAACGGTTCTGGCCCGCTCCTGAAGTTCGGTGGGGCGAATGTGGTGGCCGGCCAATTTGGCGGCTTTACCCCGATCGGTGCGGTGCAGACCTCGACCGGCTATGACGTGGCCTGGGAAATCCCTGGCAGCAATACGTTCACGGTCTGGAGTGTCGACAACAACGGCAATTACGTGTCGAATCTTCTCGGCGCTGTGTCGGGCACCAGCACGGCACTCGAAGCATTCGAGCCGATCTTCGGTCAGGATCTCAACGGCGACGGAGTGATCGGGCCGCCGTCGCCGGTCCCGACCGTCAGCTCGTTTACACCCGACAACGGCATCGCGGCTAACAACCTCACGACTGCCACGATACTGACGCTCAACGGCGGGGCGGCGGCGCCCAACAGCACGGTCACAGTGTATGATGGGTTGACCGCGCTCGGCACGACGACGGCGAACGGCAACGGCGCCTGGAGCTTCACAACCGGCACACTGACCAACGGCGCTCACAGCTTTACCGCAACCGACACCATATCGGTCGGCAATGTCAGCCAGTCTTCGGCGGCCTTGACCGTGTCCATCGACACGCAGCCGCCGGCCGCCCCCGTCATCGTCAGCGATGCCGTCAATGGTAATAACACTGAGCACTCAATGGCACCGCTGAGGCTAACAGCACCATCACAGTTTACGACCAACAATCATCGCAGAATGCGCCCCTCGTCGAGCTTGGTTTGACGACAACGAATGGGAGTGGCGCCTGGAGTTACACCACCGGTACACTAGCCAATGGCGCCGATACTTTTTATGCAACAGCAACGGACGCTGCCGGCAACACGAGCGCATTGTCGCCGGGATCGATCCGCTCGTCGGCCAGTCTGCAACGCCCCCGGTTGCTCAGGGGACGCTCACCGTAAACGGGACGCTGGAGATTACCCAGGCCAGCAACGCAAATGTGGCTTTTCAGGCGGGAAGTGGCGGTCAACTGGTGCTTGACCAACCCTCGACATTCACCGGAAAAATCTCTGGTTTTGGGGCGCAAGATAGCATTGATTTGCCGGGGTTTGCCTTCGATCCGCAGACGACCCTGGGCTATTTACCGAATAGCAATCAGACGGGAGGTACACTTTCGGTAACGAATGGCAGCCAAAGCGCCAGCATCGCGCTACTCGGTAGCTATTTGGCGTCGAGTTTTGTCACTGTCGGCGATGGCCACGGCGGCAGCTCGGTGGTCGCTGAGACGTCGCAAAGCGGGAACCAATCGATGCTGACCAATCCTCAGCATTGAGTGAACGGCGCTTAGGCGTCGATTAGCAGGCTCTCGAATTGGGGATAGGGGTGGTGGCGTGTCGTTTGCGACCGAGAACCTAACTCCGGCAGAGTCCGGCCTTTCCGCACTCGTTTTATTGCTTCGCTTTCACGGCATTGGCGCCGATCCCGAGCAGATTCGGCATCGTTTGGGCGACGACATTGGCGTCAGCGAGATGATTCGCTGCGCCAGGGAATTCGGCCTAAAGGCGCGAAGCTTCCAAACAAGTTGGCGACGACTAACCAGGACCCCGCTGCCGGGCATCGCAGTGCTGCGAGACGGCCGGTTTCTTATTCTCGGAAAGGCGAGTGAGGGCCAGGTTATTGTCCAAGTGCCAGGCGCGTCACGACCCAAGCTCATGTGGCGCGAGGAATTTGAAGCAATCTGGGATGGCCGTCTCGTCCTTATGGCGGGTCGCGCGGGCTTAGTCGAACTCACGCGTCATTTTGGCATTAGTTGGTTCGTTGGCGCTATTCACAAGTACCGGTATCTGCTCGGCGAAGTACTCGCGGCATCATTTTTTCTGCAGCTCTTTGCTCTCGTTTCGCCGTTATTCTTTCAGGTCGTAATCGACAAGGTTCTAGTCAGTCGTACTCTCAGTACGCTCGATGTGCTCGTCGTCGGACTTGTTACAATTGCGATTTTTGACACGATACTTAGTATTTTGCGCACCTACCTCTTTGCTCATACGACCAATCGTATCGATGTTGAACTTGGTGCGCGGCTATTTCGTCACCTCTTGGCGTTGCCAATTTCATATTTTCAGGCACGCCGTGTTGGCGATTCGGTGGCACGCGTTCGTGAACTTGAGAACATACGAAATTTTCTCACCAGCTCGGCGCTGACGTTGGTGATTGATCTATTCTTCACGTTGGTTTTTTTGATTGTCATGTTTATTTACTCGCCGCTCCTCACTGCGATAGTGATTGCGGCATTTCCCTTTTATATCGGGATATCCGTTGGGGCGACGCCGCTCTTTCGTGAGCGCTTAGATGACAAATTCGCACGCGGCGCGGAAAATCAGGCTTTTTTGGTTGAGACCGTAACGGGAGTTGAAACGCTCAAGGCAATGGCCGTCGAGCCGCAGATGCAGCGACGGTGGGAAGAGCAACTCGCCGGCTATGTCGCCGCAAGCTTCCGCGTCATTAAGACTA
Organism: uncultured Alphaproteobacteria bacterium; assembly: GCA_963808205.1. Taxonomy (GTDB): domain Bacteria; phylum Pseudomonadota; class Alphaproteobacteria; order Rhizobiales; family Xanthobacteraceae; genus BOG-931. The sequence goes on along the minus strand of CAWEER010000001.1, from coordinate 563,976 downwards.
AGCAACACCGCAAGTCAGACCGTACAATTAATAAGCAAATTAGCTACCGCAGGAATTCTCTATGTTGGAGCAAAGCTTGTAATCCACGGTTCGCTCACGATCGGCGAACTGGTGGCATTCAATATGCTTGCCGGGCGAGTAAGTGCGCCGGTGCTGCGCCTTGCACAAATGTGGCAAGACTTTCATCAGGCTCGTCTATCAGTGGCGAGACTGGGCGACATCCTCAATACGCCGGCTGAATCTACCTTTGCGCCGGGCCGTACATCCCTGCAGTCGCTTCGTGGTGATATTACCTTTGAGCACGTTACATTTCGCTATCGCATCGACGGTCCGGAGATATTGCACGACGTAAGCTTCAGTATTCCCGCAGGTCAAGTAATCGGCATAGTTGGCCCTTCGGGCTCCGGCAAAAGCACGCTTGCGAAGCTTGTACAGCGCCTGTACGTGCCCGAAAGTGGCCGCGTTCTTGTTGATGGCGCAGATCTTGCCATGGTGGATAGCAGTTGGCTGCGTCGCCAGATGGGAATCGTGCTGCAGGATAATATCCTGTTTAATCGTTCAATTCGAGACAACATTGCGCTGGCTGAACCTGGTGCTCCGCATGATCGAATTATAGCCGCTGCCACGCTTGCAGGAGCCCACGAATTTATCCTCGAGCTGTCCGAAGGTTACGATACGGTAGTGGGCGAGCGCGGAACCAGTCTTTCTGGTGGTCAGCGGCAACGCATTGCGATTGCACGTGCTCTTCTTAGCGAGCCGCGCGTATTAATTTTTGACGAAGCTACGAGTGCGCTTGACTATGAAAGCGAACAAATATTCCAGAGAAATCTAGCGCAAATCGGGGTCGGACGTACCGTACTGATTATTGCTCATCGTTTGTCGACTGTACGCTTTGCTGATCGCATATTGACGCTCGATCATGGCCGTCTCATCGAAGACGGTCCTCACGATGATCTCGTTCATAAGGGCGGCCGCTACGCAACTCTCTATCGAATGCAAAGTGGTCTTGCATGAAGTCCGCTAGCAATATCATCGACGCCGCGCGAAAGGTCGCAAATAACATCGTCGCTTTCCCAAGTCGGGGAGATTCGCGCGAGAGGGACGAACTCGCCTTTTTGCCTGCGGCCCTTGAGATCGTTGAAACGCCACCGTCGCCCATCGGGCGCGCGATAGGCGCAACTGTTATCGCGTTCTTTTGCTTAGCCCTGATCTGGGCGGCTTTCGGCCAAGTCGATATTATCGCGTCCGCCCCCGGAAAGATCGTGCCGAGCGGCCGTGTCAAGCTGATACAGCCGTTTGAGAGCGGAGTGGTACGCGCGATTGATGTTCGTGACGGCCAAAGCGTTAAGGCGGGTGATGTGTTGATCGAGCTCGATCCCACCATGACGACGGCGGAAGCGGATCACATTAGAAGCGACCTTATTGCTGCACAGCTCGACGTTGCTCGTTTGCGGGCTGCTTTAAGTGATGCCGAAGACCTGCAAAGCGCTTTCAAACCACCAGAAGGCGCAAGTGCAGATCTCGTTGCCATGCAAAGGCATTTCCTGCGTCAGCAGACTGACGAATATAGAGCCAAAGTCGCCTCTCTCGACCGGCAGCGCGCACAAAAGGAGGCCGAGAGGGATACCACTGTTGCGGTTATTGATAAGCTTGAAGCAGATGAACCTATCATCAGCCAACGCGTCGATATTCGTAAGACGCTTGTCGATCGAGAACTTGGGTCGAGGCTAACTTATCTGGAAATGGTGCAGCAGCTAACTGAAAACGAAAAAGACACAGCGGTGCAGAAGAGCCGACTCGAAGAAGCGAATGCAGCAGTCGCAGCGGTTATTGCAACACGTGCTCAGGCGGTGGCTGAATTTCATCGTTCGTTGTTTGGAGATCTGGCCGAAGCAGAGCGCAAAGCTGCGGGTTTAACGCGAGATTTGGCGAAGGCTGAGGAACGAACTAAATTGAGGGCTCTGACCGCTCCAGTAGATGGCGTCGTTCAACAACTGGCGGTTCATACCATCGGCGGCGTGGTTACCCCCGCTCAGCAGTTGGCTGTAGTTGTGCCCTCAGATACGGTGCTTGAGGTGGAAGCTTCAATTTCAAATCGAGACATTGGCTTTGTGCGTGTCGGACAAGAAGCGCAGATCAAAGTCGATACTTTTAATTTCACCCGATATGGTCTTCTTCGTGGAAAAGTCCTTAGCGTTTCGCAGGACGCAATTGTCCATGACGTTTCGTCAGAAAAACAGAAGAATGATACAGACAGCGCGGAAGGATCAAGCAGCGAGCCCAGAGGCCAAGAGCTAAGCTACGCAGCACGAGTCTCGCTGGATCGGACGCAAATTCAGATTGATGGATCGGTTGCCAATCTTTCGCCTGGCATGGCGGTTACCGTCGAGGTCAAGACCGGAAATAGGGCAGTTATCACCTATCTTCTCTCGCCACTGCTACGCTACACCCACGACAGCATGCATGAGCGCTGAGCTGTTGCGGGCTTTTTTGCTCCTAAAAGCAATTGCTGCGCTGCACAAATCCGGCAATAGACTTGTGACTATGACGCAATAGCGCTTGCATTTCGTTCCATCATGCTATGATAGCAATGGATTCGTGATGGTGGTCATGTAAGATCAGCATGACTGTTTAGATTGCGTCATGACTATCCTAAAAGAAACGTCAAGCGGGAAATGGAGCTCAGGGAAGGGGAATAACTTGGAAACGTTTTTCTTCTGGCTTCTCGTCGTACTTGGACCGTCCATGGCGGCGGTCGCTTGGCTCATGTATAGCTCTGACGCATTTGAGAATAGAATTCGGCATAAGCCTTGGATCAAGTCCTAGAGCGTGTTGCGCCAGCACTAGCTTGCTTCAACACGCTGTCTTATCGAGAAAAGCCGCCGGCTATTATATCGAAAACTTCAGGCAGCTCATCTGCCGCGGTTTCAGTAAGCGTTCGTATATGACCGCTTTGAAAACAAAGTCAGCAAAACAATCTTGATATCAAGCAGAAACGACCAATTGTCGATGTAATAAAGATCGTGCTCGACACGACGTTGCATTTTTTCAAGCGTATCAGTTTCACCCCGATGGCCATTTACCTGGGCCCAGCCCGTGATACCGGGTTTGATGTTGTGTCTGCGGGAAAACGGAAGAATTCTACCCTCAAACATTTCGTTATGGGCAGTCGCGTGAGGACGCGGCCCGACGATTGACATGTTCCCATACAGGACGTTCAAGAGCTGCGGTAATTCATCGATATTAGTACGACGCAAGATCCGTCCGACATGCGTTACACGCGAGTCCTTGCGCGTGGCTTGAACAAAACAGCCACCGTCTTCCGCGACATGCATAGTTCGAAATTTGACCACCTTAATAGTTGCGTTGTTGTAGCCATGACGCTTTTGCCAAAAAAGAATGTCGCCCCGTGTTTCTAATTTTATAGCAATAGCAACTATAACCAGCAGGGGCGCCAGTAGGATCAGTGCCACGCCAGCAACCACAATATCGAAGGCACGTTTGATGATTCGATCGAATGACGAAAGCGGAGGCCGCGATACTTGAAGAGTCTTCAGGTCGCCCATTTCGGCGATGCGCGAAGTACCAAAAATGTTGACGCTACCAAGTGGCACGATATGGACGTTAACAGGCAGCTCCGAAAGCAACCGGGCAAGCTCTGGCGCCGCCGACAACTCTTCTTGGGAGGCCAAAATAACAATATCGTCGGGGTTTGCAGAACGACAAAATTCAATCGTCTGACGAGCAGTCTTCGTATCAACCAGGAGGCTTGAATCACAATCTGCTTTGGCGCCGCGGTGATGCGGAAACGGTAACTCTGCGACGCTCCGGATGCCCGTTGTTCGGACGAGATCGGTGAACTGCAATCGATAATGCTCGTTGCCAATTAGTACAACGTGACGGGCTTCGACGCGGCCGGCGCGCATCGCGGACTGCAGCCAAAAATAGGCCATTGTCCGCGTCAAACTCACGGTGAGAGTGACAGCAATAATTTGAGAGATAAACGCTCCGCGCGAGTAGTCCGCGGTTAGTTTTAATAGAAACAGCGTGGATAGAAAAAATGAAAATGCGAGCGCCACCGCTCCGATACCGCTCCATAGCAGAACATGCAAAGGCTGCCGTTGTATTGCCCTGAACTGTCGAAATCCAACAGAAAAGAGCAAAATCAGCGTCGCGATAAACAGCGCGGCGGGAGCATATTCCGTTATGTCGGGCTGTAATTGCAGCGCAGTGTATCTGTAGAATGCGCTAGAAGCATAGGCAGAGAACACAACTGCCAAAAATTCTAACAGTATAATTTTCGCGTAAAAAGAGGTAATTCGCTGCTTCGGGATCGATTGCGGTGGCGACCCAATTGATCGCGCTATCGCCCTTATCTCCGAAGACTCAGTGCTCACTGACATGAGTTACTATGCGACCGCGGTAAGAAGCTTTTTAGCTAATATTGGCTGTATTCCGCCGACGCCCTGAAGGCAAGTCACGCTTCAATTGGTACACTTGCACGCAGGCCGACGGACTGACGGTATCCCGTTGCCAAAGATCTAAAAACTGTAAATATTACAGATGGTTATCGCGTCGGAAGCAAGTCATCGAGCTTGGTAATAAACGAAAGTTATATATCCTCGCCAGTAACTGCGTCATCCCGGATTAGACCGATTGGGACCGGTAGCATGGTACTCGAAGACACGCCGCGCTATGCCAAATCGCTGCCAATACTCGTAGATGCGCATAACCATTGATCCATGTGGAAATAAAGTCCTTGAGCAAGATAGTCATTGTCGGCTGGGTCGTTATGTCGTTAGGCACGGTCTTATGGTGCTACGGCTATTTCACGGTTGGACATCCGCCAATCATTGATTGGGCGGCCATTTCACCCTGGTGGATTTCGGAATTCTTGCCGAACATCGAGTCTGAAATTGGAATGGCGTTCGTTGTCGCCAGCATGGTGCCAATTTATTGGCCTGCCAGCAAAGACTGATAATCAGCATACTAGCGCCGGTCAGACTACGTCTTGCGGGACCCTCTTCGACCGTAAGCGTGATCGGATCGCCGAGCTGCGCAGCTAGTTGTGCGTCATCGAATCGTACTACGTCGTACCTTCGAAGACACTTGGACAATGGGCTTTGTCGAAAGCTTCACTGTACGCCTAGATTGGAGCGAAGCGGCCGCGCTGGACGTCTCACAAGCAACTGCAATCGAGGAACGCCAAGCTGAGTGTGAAATTGTAATCGCTCGTGCCCGGCATCGGTTAAGCCGCTTTATTTTCAGGGTCTCCTGTTTTATCTTTGTCCGTTATGGAGTATACTATTTAACATTGAACGTGGGGAGAAACCATATGAACGTCCGCCTAACGGCAGCAGCCTTTGTCGCATTTCAAATTTTGGTTAGTTCGTATCCAGTTTTTGCCCAAGATGGCGCTCTACAGTCCCGCTCTGAGAAAAGACAGTATCACGCGTGCATTTACTCCCATTGGATCGATGGGTACTGCCGATTTGGCGCTTGGGGCGCTACCAACTGGACATTTCGCGATTGTGTTATTGCCAATGGAGGATGTGAGTGTGCTGGGAGTTGGGGACCGGATATTGTTGACGCCTGCCAGGCACTGTATCGGCCCTACCGCCGCTGAGCGACTCAATAAACTCAAAAGCAAGGATAGCTCACGAGGTCGCTTGACCCGTGCTATCACCCGACCCCCGTTCCAAGACTCTTCCGGCTATAAAGGATGGCTTGGAATATTTAGCCGCGCTCAACCACACCTAGCGCGCCATATTCAATTGGAAATTGAAGGTTGGCCGTTTTGGACACGACCGCTTCGTATTGTACATCTCTCCGACTTTCATACCGGGTCACATTTGGACGATGTATCGCGGTTAAATTTGATCATTGACGAAGCCGCCAGTTATTCACCAGACCTCGCCTTGTTCGGCGGCGACTATGTCAATATGCAGTTATTCGGCGGAGGACGCGTACCGCCACGCACGATTGCAACAATACTCTCGCGTTTGGAAACGCCTCTCGGACGCTTCGCAATACTCGGGAACCATGACTTCGTCTATGACGAACATACTGTATCGGAGGCCCTGCGAGATAATAGCATCGTTGTACTCGATCATGATCGTGAGACGGTGAGATTTCAGAATTATTCTATTCAGATCATCGGCGTGCCTGACGCCCACAGAACCAGAGCCGAAGCCTATTCTTTGCTGGCGAGCCTTTCTCCTAATGAACCTACAATCGCCCTCGTTCACGATCCCGCATGGTTTGCGCATTTGCCGGCGGGTCCTCACTTCATGTTGGCCGGCCACACCCATGGTGGTCAGATTCGGCTTCCCGGCATTGGGGTTGTGAGGAATGCGACGACGGCTCCATTGCGTTGGAGCTACGGCCTCATCCATGAAAGAGGGCAGTATTTATACGTAACGAGTGGAATTGGAACGAGTGGAGTGCCGGTGCGCTGGGGCGTCCCGCCGGAATTTGTTGTGCTGGACGTGAATGGACGAAGTTGTGGCTAGCAACGCGCCGAAGCTAGGTTTGCGCACTTAAAATGCTAGCGCGCTCAGGCGGAATATTCCGTAGCCGATGATCCCTGTCCAAGTCACGGTCGCAATCAAGGACAGCGCAACGACCGTTATGGGCCAAATACGCAGAAAAAGTGAGCGCGAACTGCGTGGTGAATTTGAAATCATCGCTAATCATTTCTCGAATGAAGCAACGCGACAATTAGTCCGCCACGGTTTTGGATGGAAAGTTTCCGAAAGATGTTGTGTACGTGGGCCTTCACGGTTCCTTCGCAAAGGGTAAGCTCCCGCGCGATCTCCTTATTCGCCAAACCGTCGCATACAAGCATTGCGACTTGCTGTTCACGGTCGCTTAAGCTGCGAAATCGCTCTGCGCCGATTGCCAATCCCACGTCTGACATTTTACTCTCCACGCGTGCTCTTGATTGGTGGGCCAGGTTCATTTCCAGAATCAAAACGGTAAAAGTCGCACGGGAGACTTTGAAAGAAGGTGCAGAGGTGGAATAGCTGTGAAGAAGCGCATGCCGCAAGACAACGTTCATATTCACCTTACCGGGTAAGCTTAAGTTACGACCTCGGTACGCCCTCATCGCCCAAGCCGCTCACGGACAAACGTGCCGCCTGGATCAGCAACACGATGTGACGGCCAACACAAATTGACCAATTGTGCGGGCTAGGCTCTGTCAAAAGACATAGGAGGTCCTAGGCCGGCTGGCCTCGCGCCCTATTTGCCAAATCTCCGATATCAGCTCGGCGAAAAACGCGAGAAATTGGTCCCGCATCTGCTCAATACACCAATCTGAATATGCTCAGCCAAAGGCCGGACGGGTGCGTTGAGATCGAAGAATGCGTGACCAATCCATTCCCAATGGCTTTTTTTGGTGAGACGCAAATTCCTCACAGGCCAGGACGCGACCCATGGTTGCTGTCGCCGCATAAGCGGGAAGATAGAAATATTGAAAGACGGGCCGATCGCGAGTGGCGGTATTCAGCAACTAAGGGCCAGCCTTGCCGCTCTCTGAAATTGGAAATACGGCCAATTTTTGGGAGGTCACATGCAACGCTGCTTACACAACCTAGGGAGCTGGCCCGTTAACTAATCGTTGGGAGAATGGTGCGATGACGATTCTCCTGGGTGGAGAGATGATGATGCCACAGTATTTTTTTGATGTTCGGTCAATCGAATGGAGTTATCACGACCCAGATGGGATTACTCTCGCAGACGACGATACTGCAATCTCATATGCGGAGCGCATGATTTGCGAGTTGAAGGCGGACGAAGGTTACGACGCACCCGATTTACAGATGTTCGTCAAAAATGAGTCGCAAAACCCTCTAATTGTTATTCCGTTCAATCCAACCAATCTCAGAGTTCTCGAAAAAAGGTACTCTGTTGCGCCAATCGGCATCACATAGAACTATGCGCGTCGGTGCGAGTTTTGCTCCCAAAAGCGAGAATTAGCGCGCTCCGGTTTTGCAATCCGAGCTTCCGCAAAATATTGTGAATGTGCGCCTTGATCGTGCCTTCGCTTAAATTCAGCTTGCGTGCAATAAACTTATTGGAGTGGCCACCGCAGACTAGAGTGGCAATTTCTAGTTCACGTCGCGTCAGATCAATCGGGCTTTTAACGACCGGCATAATGCGCACAGCTCCGCTTACTTAACGTAGAGGTCTCCCTCTAGTTCCGTTGTATGCCGAGACGGCTTCTGCTATCGGGTCTGTGCCACAAAAATATTGGAATACGCGCAATGAGCAGCATCGGAAAACCCATCGCAGGTGTGGTTTTCTGACGCACCTCGGCTAACGCTTCAATCCTTCATAGGCGTTGAGCGACGGAATCCGAGAGTGCTCGTTGAGCTGCGGTGACACCAACCATATTGCACTTTTAAAATCTGGAACGGTCAGCTGCAATCGGCCCAAAATCTACTTGCGAGCCACGGGCACGACCCGGAAACTCTACGATCGCGACGTTAAGCAAACCGGGAAATTCGAAGTGACAGGGCGAGTTTCTCGGTTAGTGTTATCCATGCGGGAGTAGCTCAAAAGGTAGAGCGCTGTCTTCCAAGGCAGAGATGACGGTTCAATTCCGTCTGCCCGCTCCAATTTCTCCAGCTCTCGCGCTACTCTTTGACGAAATTCAGATAGTTGCGACCAAGCCAATGCAAGCGTAAGTCACGCTCGCCTATTAGCCTCGTGTTGTGGCTCGGTGGCTCGCCGCCGGCACTCAGCGGCGCGTGCGAAATTTGAGTCGGCCTCAAGAATTTCGGTGATGTTTATCTTGCGAGCCGTGGAGAGTGCGCGCATCCCGCTATGGGTGGACTAACGACGCGGCCAACTCGAACTCCTCGAGAATCTCTTCGGTTGTAAGCGCCACAGAGCATTTTCCGCACTCAAATGTTTGCAGCGCTTCTCGGGCACCAAAATTTGGAAAAGATCGTGCAAACTTCATAGCGCTACCACAGCTCGGACATAAAGGTAGCTTGTCGATGCTAATTGCGATCATGGATTGCCTGCAAGAATAGATGACGTCACGATTGCACGCCGTACCGTGTTTCTAGTTCGCCAACTCGTCACGGAGCGCGCGTGACTAACCATCTTCGACGCGGCGATCCAGCTATGTCTTTCGTCGTTGGATTCGCATGTTTCAACTGTTGCAGGAATTTGCAGTCCGAGCGCGCTTCGCCCCATACGCGGCCATTTGTTGGACCCGTTGACACGTTAGACTAGGTGCCAACCATTGGGCTGAAGCCCGAGCTGCGAAATCTAGCTCCCTAGTCCGTTAGGACGGATAGACCATTCTAACGCCAACTTGTAATCGATCCGTTAAGGTCGTCTACTGGCGTCTTGGCATCGGGGCGTGTGAGTACAGAAGCAAGTCTTCACGACTTATTGGTTCAACCAATAAGCCCCTCCGTGCAACCTCAAAAATTGGTACAGGTATTGTGTCTTTTTGATTTCATAAGATCAGCGTTATGAGGGGCGGCTATGCCGAAGGTCACTGAGCAGGGAAAGTGGTATTTTGTAGTTGATTGCTCCATCATGCTCCGAACCAATACCATTGGCGGAAGCACCGTCACCAGAAAAGAAACCTGATCCGCTGCAGTACAGAACCATATCGGTGACCTGCCCACATTGTTCTACTTTTGGTGCTTACTCCCGCGCAAAAATATCCCGGCGGCTGGTTCTATAAACGCGCATTCAGATTGTCAGATTGAATCACAGGCAGAACAATTATGGCACCAAACTCGGTGCATCGACTGTCTTCAATTGGCAAGATTTTGTGCCATGTCTAAGTGCTGTTGAAGTGTGGGCAGCGTTTGATTGGCCCAAGCCTTGAGTTGATCGTTGTCACCACTTTTGCCGTAACGTTGGAACAATGAAACAGCTTGTTTGTGTACGAGCACCTGATTGTCTACGTATCGATGCGCGAAATCTTTGCCATTAAGAATACGCAATTTATCGAGCATATTTTGCTGAGAACTACTCATTGACCGCGGCAATGCGATTTTTGCGTCTTGAGCTAGTTGCTGTAATTCATCGGAGAATTTGCCATGATCAGCCAGCATTTGATTGGCAAAGGTCTGAACATCACCTTGAGTCTTTGCCACGGCGAGTTGGCTTGACTGCACTTCAAACATGCCATTTGCTGCCGCTTCTTTAATGAAATCTGCAGCTTTAGGAGCGATCCCCAGCGTCGAATTTACGCCGAGTTTTTCTCCCACTGACTGCGCAAGGGCAGGTCCCGCTAAAAGCAATAATGCTGTTGCTGCCAACACAATTTTTTGCATCGAAATTTGCTCCTCACAGGCACTTCCCAGGACCGAAGGCCGCCATAACGGACCCGTTGGGATCCTACTATAGAACCCGGCCGTCGCAAGATGAAGGAGGTCCGCGATGAAACGCGCCCCTATGCACGGTAGGTCGACGCCAATCGTTATTGGCTGGGCTGCAGGCGTACAAGGATTAGATAAGACTTTTCAGGCAATCTGGTACCATGTTTGATAACGAAATGGACCGTAGCCCGAGAGCACAGGGCGCGATCGAAAAAATCGAAAATATTGTGGCGCTCGGGATGATCGTCGCCGGTCTATTTATTGGGATATTCGTCTTCTGCAATTATAATCTCATGTAGCGCATTGAAAGGTACCGGATTCAATCTTCAGTTTCTGGCAGCTAGCGTCCAGTTGGCAACGAGGCTATGGCGCCGCTTTGCACCCAGCTTCTGGAAAATGGTGTGCAGATGAATTTTTACAGTTCCCTCACTGAGGCCTAGTTCGCGCGCGACTTCCTTGTTGGATAGGCCGCGAGCAACCAAAGTCGCGATCTCGCGTTGGCGCGGGCTTAACACCCTTAACCATTCATCGCCCAGACTAATTTCCATGGATCCAAGCATGTTCATTTCTCGGAATTATTACAGCTAGCCCGGACGATGCAATTCTAGTGCCGATTTGGTAGCGCCGATATGACACACCTTATCGGTATCGCCATACCCCACACGTCGCGTCGGCCGTTCTGTTCTGGCCTTAAAGCGCCATTGTAAGAAGACCAACCAGGCCGTAGCCCAGAATTGCTATCCAGACGATGGTTAATCCCAGCCCGCCGATTACTGCGGCGGCGGGCCAGAAGCGCGCGATTGAAGGGGAAGAGTGTGTCAGATTGGACGCCAACGTCGAACTCCGCTTAGAACCTGCTTGCCACAGTCATGCGTCAACGATGAGACAAGGACTAACGTTGGTCGCCGCAATGCCCCCGCGGGTTCAAATCGGGCATCGGCAGAATGCATTTGTGGTTAGTCCATTCTGAGATAGGAGCGCCCAAAAGGTCGGGTGCATTCACCACGCTCATTGCGGCCATTATTTCTTATTTATTTTCAATAATTTGCCGGCAGAGAACACCCCTTACTCACTAACACTGAAACCGATATTTTTATTGATGTTTTACGGATTTATCTAAGCCAATCACAGCAAAACTTGTCTAAAAGCCGTAAAGGTAAAGTCCAACGAGGTACGCCATGGTAAGGTACTTCTTCGATTGCATCGCTACGGATTGGCCTACACCCGGTTCCCCAGTCACCGCGTTCGGGTTTTACTGGAAACGGAGGTGGCTCATGGCGAGGCAGAAGTTTACGCGGGAGTTCAATCGCTTTAAGGGTGAGGCTGATCAGGGAAGTGAGTTCCCGTACGCGCAGGTCCGCAAGACTGAATTTGCATTGAAGCAACGGCGCAGCTGGTAAGCCTTAAGGGACGATCCGCAGTTTGAATTTCCCGCAAGGTCAGATGAAGCCCGAGCACCTGGAGATCGCGCAGCGAAAGCGGAGGTGATCAAGTGAAGGCCGAACGCGATATCCTAAAAAAAGCCGCGGCCTACTTCGCGAAGGAATCGATGTGAAGTTCGGATTCATTGCGAAGCACCGGGGGATCTGGCCGGCGGACTGGTTGTGCGAGGCGCTCGGTGTCTCGCGGGGTGGCTTCTATGCGTGGCTGACACGGCCGTGCAGTCGGCGCAGCCGGAGCGATGAAGAGGTGGGCGCGAAGGTTCGAGCGAGCTTCATTGCCAGTTATCGAACCTACGTCGCCAGTCGGGTGTGCATCACAAATTGCTGGCGGAAGGCGTATCGCGTGGACTGCATCGGATCGAAGATTGTTTCGGCTACCGGGTTGAAAGCGAGTCCAAAGCCGCCGTCGACAGCCGCCCGATCTGGGGGAGCAGCAGGTTGTCGCCGTAGCTGCAAACGTAATTGACCGCAGCTTCCAGGCAATTGCTCCCAACCGCAAATGGATCGCTGACTTCACTTACGTCTGGACAGCGGAAGGTTGGCTCTATGTGGCTGCCGTCATCGATCTGTTCTCCCGGCGCGTGGTCGGCTGGTCGATGAGCGCAGAGATCGCAGCACAGCTCGTGACCGATGCCCTGGTGATGGCGATCTGGCGACGAGGCAAGCCTGATGCGCTGCTGCATCAATCCGATCGCCGCAGGCTGTAACAAGACAAGCGATTGAGACCATAGCAATTGGCCGACACGGCTTGGTTGACTCGATGAACCGCCCTGGCAATGTCGGCACAATACGGCATGGAGAGCTATCGTTCTCTTCACTGCCGACCGAGCGTCAGCTCGGCATATTTCGATCCAGTGACGAGCGAAAGCTATATGCTCTACGTCTGAACGCTTCTACAATGCTAAACGCCGGCACTTTACTATCGGCTATTTGAGCCCCATCGAGTTCGAGATGCACGCCGAATTATCTTAAGCGGGTGTCATCCAAACCGGGTGCAGACCAAATAGCAATACGAAGCTCGATAAACCATTAATGTTGCGGCAGATGCTTTGTAACGGTGAGCCAGTCTGCTACTTTTGCAGATGACAGATAGCGCGCAGGTAAAATGGGCTGGCACGGTCAAATGGTCCTGAAGGGCAGTCGTTTTTCTGGCTTAGCGGCACTCCTACTTTGGGGTTCGATCGTGTCTGCGAGCGCGCAGACAAGCATGCCGAAACAATCTCTCGCGTCCAATGATCCTATCTGTTTGTTGATACAGTCCGCCGCCCACGCAAATGCACTACCAGTCAACTTCTTTGCACGACTGATCTGGCAGGAAAGCCGCTTCCAGCCCGATGAAATCGGGCCGGTTACTCGGATGGGCCAACGTGCGCAAGGTATTGCTCAATTTATGCCAGGTACGGCCGAGGAGCGACATCTGTATGAGCCATTTAATCCCGTTGAGGCATTACCAAAATCGGGCGAATTTCTTGCCGAACTTCGCGATCAGTTCGGCAATCTAGGGCTGGCCGCAGCTGCCTATAACGCCGGGCCGCAGCGCGTGCGCGATTTTCTTTCGGGTCAACGGGACTTGCCTCAAGAAACACGAAACTACGTAAGGATTATTACTGGACACCCGATTGAGGAATGGCTGCAACCAGGTGACGAAACAGCTGATAAGAGCAAATTGAAAGCAGAAGAAGATACGCTAGACTGCGCCCGAATGATGGCTTCCCTTCAACAAACATCCTATCCCGGCTTCACGGAATCACAACTACGCAATTTTCCAGCATGGTGTCGGTATCTACATAGTCCAAATGGAAGCATGTGTGGACCGGTTCACATGCAGGTCCGAGCAGTGAGTTTATCGAGTTTAAGGGGTAGCAAGTGGCATTCGTCGCTCTCGGTGCACCGTCATCCTCAGACTTCGCCCACGCATTTGTCTTCTTTGCGACAGCGAAGTGCTGACTGAAAAATAACAGTGTGCGTCATAATGTCAGAGTCACAGCTCTGTACCAGCAACTTTGCCCACTGGTTGAGCTGGGCCACGTGCCAGTCATTGCCGACAAACCACTGGGGTAATAGGTGGCGAAAGAGAATTATCGGTGACGCACGAAACGCGAAGACTTAGTCGGGAATTTGAGCCGGATCGACTCGGTCTGCCGGGCGAACTTGCCGTTGGGCAGGGAGAGCTGGCGTCGGAGTGGGGCTAGTTGGCCTGGGATTACTTTCAGGCAATACAATGGTTGGTATTCCGGCGTCCGGCAGCAATTTTACCGTGTCAGTTGTTCTACTAGCTCCGTCGTGCGGTCTCACCGGGAGGTTTAGCCCTGTCGGCGTTTCGTCAATCTTGGCACGTCCTTCGTGCACAGACTCGGCTCGGCCATCCACGCTCGTCGGTAACTGGTCTTTATTTGAAAAAGTTCCTTTAGGCTTTGCTGGCGCGACGCTGCGACCACCGATGACTGCGAGCACTTCATCGATCACGCGCGCGTGCAGCAGCGGTGATTTGTCGATGTTGAGATGGTCAATGTCATGATCATAACTCAGATCGACGTTGCTAAGTGAGCCGTGGAATCCGGGACCTGGCCGCATGTAGGCGTAATCCCGTTGTGTAAAGTTGATCACGCGGGCAACATTTCCTGGTACTGGGAAGGATTGCGTGCCGTCAAACGGCGCTACTAACGCAACCGGGACACCTCTATCGCCCAGGTAATCAGCCATCTCCATGACGGCATCGGCGCCAAGCGAATGACCGATCAAAATAATCGGTCCCTCTGTGCCAGACTTATAAGCTAATACAACTTTTTCGGCGATCGGCTTCCAGTCAGTATGGCTGTGGCTTGTCGCGTATACGCCGCGCTTATTGAGTTCGTCTGCCAGCGTATCCATGCCAACTGAAAAAACATCGCCCAGACCACGAAATAAATATACATGCGGCCGGGGGCGAGCTGATCCGCTTCCTCCGCTGGAGACGATTACTCCAAGAGCAAGAGCCCCGATTACAAGTAAACGAAGACAGGGTCTCATTACCTCCTCGTTACAGTTAATCGGGAATCATTACGGATTTCGCTGGCCGCCGGTCGGGGTATTCGTCGAGTCTTCGTTAGACCGTCCAAAAAACTTTTGTTCAATCTCTTCAGCGATTTTAACGAGCCATTTCTCTGCACGGTCGGCACGATGTTGATGGTACTGAAGTTCCATCTCCAGATCTTTTATTCGTTGATCAGCAGATTTAAGTTGGTGAGAGAGTTTGTGTGCGACGTCGAGCGCATGGTTGTAATCATCTTCACCCACCTCCGCCGCTCGCTCGATCATGGCCAATACATTCTGGCCTGCCACGTCCAGGCGATCCGTTCTATCCGGACTCTGGATTTTCGCGGGGGAGGCGTTTGAGACCACCATTGGCTTGGGAATTGGGTTATTCATCGAACGCACCATACCTCATCAGCCACAAGACCGGATTTTACGCGATCCGAGCCCATGCACAAGCCCAGCCCGAAGAAGATAAGGCCGTGCAAGCCCTTAGTCAGAACGGCGCGGTGAGCCCAAAGAGGTAGCTTGGTTGGCGATTAGAAACCTAGTTCTCTGGTTCGCCACCCTGACCTCTGCGATAGCCGACCAAGCAGAGTTAAATAGGTAGGCTGTCATACAGTGTTACCGTCGCGCTCTTGTTTAGTGAGACAGAGGTTGCAATTAATGGCCGCCAATTGATCGCCACGTAGAGTTTTTCTCGCGACGCGGCACAATTGTCACAATAGCAGTTGCTGTGGATGGCGTGAATTCTTAGGACAAAAATGGGCGAAGGGCAGATAAGCTGACCAAGACGGGGTGGTTGGTTTTCCATTCCTTGTTCGTGATTAGTCCAGAAAAGTTTGATTGACGAGATGACGAAAGCGCCAAGCATAAGACCGCTATGGGAAGTGCTCGATAACTACGTCGCATGTAGCAATATCTACTTACCTGATGCGATCGCAACTTTGCGACATGGAGTCGGGGCGTTGACGCGAGAAGAGGCCTGCGACCGCATTGAGGAGGCAGTGACCATCCTCGCTTGTTTGCTGAAATTGTCTCAAGAAGCGGCATGTGAACTGAGAGCCGCCGGCCGAGCGGGAAGTTGCACACAGGAGGCAGAAGCTGTTCTCAAGTGTCTGCTTCAAGTCTCCGAACAGCCCCTGAAGATAAGGGGTCTCTAACAGCAGCGCCAATAGAGGCCGCGCTATCAGATGCCATCGCGGCACGGCCGCGCGCGCTTATTTCAGAACAGCTAAAAGCGCAATTCAGCAGGTAAGAAATCTGCAATCTTGGATGCTGGCACGAAATACCCGGCGCGCCGCTTTTGTCCACTCGGGCCATCAGACGTTGTCACTGCCGCGCTCATAATTCCGAGAAGACATTTCTTCTCAGCATCGAAAGCGCCGGCTCCCGAGACTTGAACGTCCCTTATTAAGCTATTGTATCGGGATCGATAGCCAGCCGGGATCGCATTCGGCGAAATCACTACGGAGCGCGCAGTCCGGTCCGGGTAAGCCACGACGACATTCGTACCAACGCTGGGAGAAATTTTACACAGAGGATCATGCCGTAATCGCAGGCTGATTGGCAGGGATGCCTCGTCTGTAGATAGCAGGGCCAAATCTGTCTGTTCGAATGATCCTTTCTTGATCAGCGTGGCCGAAATCTCTTGGCCGGCAATTATGATCCTTGGGTTCGCGGAGCTGGGCCAATGGCCCAAGACGTGGGCGGCCGTGAGCACCGCCCCGTCGCCGAGATAAACGCCGTACATGTTAAATGGAACGAAGGGCGCGACGTTTAGGACGCTCACCGCAAGAACCTTTAATTCATCGTCGGACCCTTGCGTCTGGGTAGTCATAGCTTCCGAGATTGACGAAGCTCGCCCTTTAGTCTCCTCCTGATTTTGAGGATTGGGATACGCCGATCCGCGTTTTGACGCTGGTAATGAATAAGATGAACCTGGCGCGTCTTGTGATCTCGACGAGTGTTGCGCGTCGGTTACGCAAATAGCGATCAAGATTGCTGACGCGGCGATCAAAAAGCGTCGCATAACTTTTCCCTGGCCCATGCACGGGCGTTTGCCTATCGGCGATTTCTTCGTAATTCACTTGCTTATCGAAAGTCTGTTTTCGTATCTGGAGTCCATCATACGTTGATGGCATTCATCAGATTATAGTTACCGTGGACATTTTTAATTCAAAATTGGGCGCACACAAGACGACCGTGAATAGGCCAACAGAACCTCCCACAAAACTGCCGACAATGACGTCGCTTAAGAAATGTAGATTGAGAATAATCAATCCGATATCCGCCGCGACAATACAAAGGGCGCAAAGCGGACGTAGCTCTCGGGTACAATATCCATAGTACCGACATCACAGCCGCAACTACGGCGGCGTGGCCAGATGGAAACGATTTAAAAGACTCGCCGGACTGAAGAAAATGGAATCCGTATACATTATTGTGTACGAGAGAAAGGATGTTCGGTCCCCAGCTGTCGGGCCAACTTCGTCCGAACAGAAATTTGAGTTGGTTCTTGATGATTTCTGTTACTAAAACGCTGACGTCGCATAACAAAATCGCTCTTTCCAAGAAGGAAAATGTGCGTCCCATGATTGCGAGCAGTCCCAACGCGACAAAGATCAAAGCTGCCAAAAGTGGGATTGACAAAAACGGGGTGCTGGCAAGCTGCGCTGAAAATAAGCGAGCCCCGAAAAGGTGATATATCAATAGTGCGGTCGGCTTGTCGAACCACAATATGGAAATTAGCGACAACACAGTAACGACTACCAATGTTATCATCCAATATCTGAAGATGCTGCCCACGTTGCTCTTTGTTAGGAGTAACACCACATCGCTCTCCAATTTGTGTTTCTCAAGATAGCGCGACCGAGGAGACGCCGCATGGACTTCGAACCGGCGGCTAACGCGACTAAGGTCGGAGTGACGTTTTTCTCATTGGATATTGTGCTGGAATGTTAAAATCAACGCAGGCGCTTATCGTAGGCTTTTCCATGGCGGGTTTCATGGGAGTTGCCGCTCCGGCACTTCGTGCGGAGGACTATCGACCTCCGCCACCACTGCCCGGGCCATATTCATATGGTCATAGCGGGTGCCCCGGAGGTTTCGTTGCGACATTTGGTGACGTCTGCGAACCATATTTCCCGCTCACACACGCAGCGCCCGGCGAAAAGAATAACTGTGCCGGCCATCATCGACTGCGAGACAGGGCCTGCAAGAGCAAGCCCGTGCGGTAGGTCGATTGCGAAGAATGAACATTTGTCCCGCGGGCAGGCCTTCGATCAAGTTTGCGACGCGCGCAATGAAGTTTAAGCCATGTGGATCGCACAGGACGGAACTCCAAGCTCCCAGATAGCCGATCCGGGGATGCGATGCACTCGACTACTCCTGCTTCTCTCCATAAATTACTGACGCTCCAGTAATGCGGAGATTCTGATGCCGCAGGTTCGTGTGGCTGTCGCGTGGCTCCTCAAGGAGGATTGGTTGCGATGGAAGGCCTTAGAGCCAGACCTGCCGACTTACGATCAATGGCTCAGTAAGGTCGAGACGGCGATCGAAGAAGTCGAAAAACGCGGTCAAATTGCGGAAAAAGTAGTCATAGATCCGTATGAATATTTTGGGTGGTGCCGCGCTCGGGATCGCAAAGTTGAACGTAGTGCGCGCGCTCAATATGTCGCTGATCTTTTGTCCAAGCGTCCAAAGCACGACGATAGAATATGACAAACAGCCGTACGTACGTCAAAGAATGTTGAACTTTTCGAGCGCTATTCCAATTACGATTCCGATTAGGAGTATGAAACCCGAAAGCGTCGCAAAATGCGGCAATGGCATCGTAACGATATTACGTGACGTCACTTTCTATGCGTCCTTGTTCACCGAGGTTGAGATCGTCCGTTGTTTGAAGGCGGCAGAGCGCGCTTTGTAACTATACGATAACTGACAAGAAACAGCTGGCGCGAGAATAACTAAAGCCCCTCGCATTGATCACCGCATTTGAATGTTCCAACGTAGTCAAGCGCCGGCATGAGTACTTCACTTCCCGTGGAATTAATAAGCCCTTTATTCCCCTTTACGCGACCCGCCAACACAACCATTTCATTGTTTTCAAAAAGTTTGGCCGATACTCCGGACACAAAAATCTCAGTTCCCGATTGCTCGAAAACGGCAGTATCATCCGAAATCATGCGGTCAAAATGCGTGACCAGTCCGATAATTGAATCTTTGAAAAAATAAGGATTCCTCGACAGCTGACGCGGATCAACCCAAGTCTGTATACCGAGGTCTGACTTAACGGTTTTCCTCGCCTTCGGCAGATTTGCCAAAAGTGTCCACGGCGTGTTCTGGCCAGTGCTGTAAGCTATGAACAATCTCTGCGGAGATGATACTTCGAATAATCCCGACAGTTCGCTCATCGGCTCGTTTGCGGAATTCTTGAGTCTTCCGGATCTTAACGCTCCCGCGCAGGACGCATAACTGGCATTGCGGAGACCGTCCATGAACGTGGACCACGTATCATTTTCGAACATGCTATAGCTGTTTGCATTGTCATCAACGGCGAGCATGACGAACTGTTTTCCAGCCAATGGGGTATTTGATAAGCGATCGTCACCCGATCGGGATGACGTAGCGCTGCAATCAATTGTTCCGCTTATGCCCTCTGCTGGTGCCGAGAAGCGTAACGCCTGGAAGGTCGCCTCACGTAGTCCTGATCCTCCAGGCCCGCTGGACATCAAAGGTTGCACGATGGGTGTCAGAACTAAATCTTGAACAGTCGGCGCCGATACGTTCGCCGGAATCGAGCTCGTTTGTTGGGCCCGGCCTGCAAATCCGCAATCCGTGCTTCCATTGCATTTTCAATACAGCCTTTAGCCAAACGAAGCTGCGTAAGTGACGCGCGATCTTTTCCGACTAGGCCGCACTTCTTATTGCGATCCTGGAGCCACGCCCGCTGATCATTCAAAAATAGCTTTTGCTCATCCAGGGATAGGCCACTTGAGGCGTCTCGAAATGCAATTGAAAGTATCGAATCCACGGCGAGTAGGTCGGGCTCAGCGCAGATCAGACGGGTCGACGCGAGCGTAGCCGAGAGACATGGGTTTTTTAAACTTTTGACGGGCGTAGGGCGCTGCGTAGGTGTGAAAATGATAGGTTGCTGCGCATAAACCGCGGTCGGCACTATCGTTGCAAGGATCACCAGCGAAGCTATACATCGCATTGCTGCTACCTCTAACAATGCCTCGTCATTTGAGAGCGCCCACGCGATGTGCCGCCGAGCGGGAAGTTGCCGCAACTTCCAGGCGCCTCTGAAAGACTAATGGTTCATTAATCAATAGTCGGGCGCAGTTAACAAAATCTAAATTTTAATACGGCTCGGCGTCATGAGTGCCAAGGGCGATCGTGACCGACGCCTCCAAAGGCGACCTTTCTTTGTTTCACCCCACGGGTGCGGTCAGATCAGGGGAGAGCTACCGCCAACATGAGCTTGCAGCGGGCCATATAACCAAGATCTCGAAGCGACTTCTTGAATCTGCTTGAGAAGTCATTTTTTTTTGGAGGGGCGTTTTCGAAGTCGCACCCCAGGACCGCCTCCGTTCTCTTCGATGAACTCAACGCCAGCTGTTTCAATCGCATTCCGCAGGGCAGCAACGGTCGACATGTGCGCGGCCATAGTTCCAGGTTTCGATTTCAAGTCGCTTTATTGAAGGCAACGATACGGAGGAAGCAGCCGCAAGATCACGTTGCTCCCATCGTAACAGAGCCCGAGCAGCTCGTATTTGTTCGCTGCTGAGGACTTAATGCAGGTCTTCCCATTTAGCACCAAAAGGAGGTGGAACACTCAAGAAGCGCCGTGCCCCTTTCGGCGAAATCCGGGACTCCGCACGGCGAGCTCCGCCGACGATAAGGACGCCTTCAATCTTGCGTTGATTATTATTAGAGTTCCATTTGACCGATTAAGTGGCAAAACGGGATCTGGCGACAGATCGTCACGCGAAGGGCTGAAGCGGTCCGATCTTTACCACGATACCACTGACTCGCCTGTGTATATCTTTAGTTAGATTGACCACCTTCGTATTTCTTCTCTAATCGCGTACAGACGAGGCAAATACTGGAAAAGGGGCGATAATGATCAAGCAGTTGAGCTTCGGTGCAGTGGCGCTCGCCGCATCGGTTATCGCGGGTAGCGCGCAAGCCGCGACTTTCAGTATTTTGAGCAGAAACCCAACGACAAGACCACTGCGACGTTGGGTTCGAACTTTAATCCGACAGGCTTTAGCAATACGGACGGAGTGGGTGTGGGCACCACGATTACCACGTTCACCGCGAACAATGACGGCTGTGTACCGAATTGTACCGGTCCGGCAGCACAAAGACCGGCCTCGTCCTCACAGGCACCGGTTCATCGACGGTGACCATCACCTATATGGGCCATGAGGCGCTCAACACCGACGTGACGGAAGACCGCTCGAGCTATAACGGCACGACGATTTTCAGCAATCAGAGCACTGCCGTCGGAACTTCGGTGACGGAAACTGTTGGTCCCGGCACAAATGTCCTCATCCCATTCCTTTTTGCCGATCAGTCCAGCAGCCCCGATGATGTCGCTCCAAACGGCGGACCGATCGGATCGGACCTCTCCATCGGCGCTTGGGTGTCGGCTAACGGCCAGGTCGCTTACCTCTTTTTCGATGACGCCAATGCCAACAGCGATGGGCATGACGGTAGCCAGGATAGCGACTTCGACGACTTCGTGGTGCGACTGACTTTGACGCCGACGCCGCTCCCAGCGACTCTGCCGCTCTTTGCGGGCGGTCTCGGAATGGTTGGCTTTCTCACGCGCCGTAAGAAGCGTGCGCAGGCAGCAGCCGCGTAACAAAGAAACTCAGTGTGGAATTCAGAAGGGCCGCCTCAGGGCGGCCTTTCCTTTGTGCGCCCTGTTTCGAACGGCATGGAGAACGTCACGTGGTGATAAAGGGTAAGCACGCACCATGCGCCCGTCCGAGGCTCAGGGATTCCCGGTGTGTGTCGAATCATGTCCTCTGATGCGCATCCTTGTTATTAGCGACGTCACCGGCTTCATGCGCGGTGGAGTGCCGGTGGAGACGGCGCAGCTCATTCACGGACTGCAAGCCCGTAATCACCAGTTGGCGTTTATCGGCGATATCCCGATAGAGGGCGCCGAACTCGTACAGCACTTTGTGCAGCCAAAGCGGACATCTCTTCTCACGACCTTCGCGTGTCTGCCTGGGCCAATAGCTGACACTCAAGCTGCCAAACTTCCGCAAAATACCGATGTTGGAAATCAAATTGGATGGGCGAGATTGTTTACTCTCGCTCCCGCGCCGCCCAGCTAAAATCTGTAGCGCCTTAACACAGGTCGTATCGCGATAAATCCGATGTTTGTTTTCCGAAATCCTAGCTTTCACAGACATCGCCACGGCACATCCTGAGCCAGGCGAATGGCCGTGCAAATATAATCGTCGACTGTTTGGGCCACAGTCTCCTCGACGCCCATCATTTTGAGGATTGCCATACTGTGGCGGCCCCGCATCACGGCGCGGTCATGGTTACGACCGGCAGGTCGTGCCGCAAGCTCTCCAAAGTCGAATTGCAGCCCGACCAACCAATACTGTCTAGGACAATGTCGCACAGCCCGATCCGCTGACGAACCAGCGCTCGTCTTCGCGACGCGGCAAGATGCCAAAAATCGGAAGCTCTAAGCCGTATTTGGCGAATGCATCGTCGAGTCGTTTTTGGACACGAGCAGTGATCGGGGTATTATTTCCCTTGAATTTAATAAATGCGAATTGGCAATCGCCGACCGCTCGCGCGATTCGAGGGAAGACATCGTCGAATTGGGGCAGGTATTTAAAGAGTGACTGGCCGCACCAGTAGATCGTTGCCGTCGGGTGTAGCCGAGGTCGGCCCGACTAAGCGGAGCTGGCTGCAAATCGAGTGGTTCATAGTAGATCGAACAGATTGGGCAAGACGGACAAGACGTTCAGTGTAGTGATTTTGTGCGTCTGGCGGTTCCATCAGGTCGCTGCTGAGGTAGTAATCGAGCGTTGGAAAACCACTCGTCTCAGGATGGCCCCAGGAATTACATTGGACGGGCGCCAGCCGTTGTGCGGCTAGTTGGGCCAGACGGCATCCATACCCACTTCGGGGTAAATAAGGACGTGGGGCGCATCATGGAGAATTGTTTTGCGCCAATCTTCGGTCGACAACGGCCCCTGAACAAAGCGATCACAAAGAGCAGACCGCCCGGTCGTTGCATCTCTAATGGCCGCAGTATAATATCCGAACACTCGGAACCGCTGGCGATCGATCTGACTGAGCCAACCGCTGATCGGAATTTTCCAATTGGAATGCTGTCGGAAGAATCCGCTGACGATACCTAATCTCACCGGCTCGTCGGATTGTGGCGGCGGGCTCAGTGCAGCCGGCGGATAACTCTCTGCCATGATCCGACAGACCAGGATCCGTAGCGACCATTGAGATCACGATCGTTGTATCCTTGATAGGTGAGAAAGAAGGGTTGAGATAACCCTACCGCGTTGGCCCAGTCACTCGCGATCCTTCGTTCATATACATCGTCGCACAATGCTTCGAGACACTCCTGATAAGCGGCCCGTCGCTCGCTAATTTCAGACTCGGCCATATAAATGTATGGCAGCTGCACCATGCACAGATTAAATCTGACCGCAGCGGAGTCCGGCTTGAGTGCGAGTGCCTGCTTGATGTGCATCTCTGCTTCCGCGCAACGGTCATGCTCCCTAAAAACATTGGCTATGCCAAGATGGTGCGCAAAGTTGGGGTTGAGAGCGATAGCCTTTTGATAGCTTGCCAGTGCCTCATCGAGACGTTCGAGCTGTTTCAGGACGTTGCCTCGGTTGAAGTATGCTGCAGCATAATCTGGCTTCAATGCGATCGCCTTCTCGTGACTGGCGAGTGCGTCATTAAGCCGTCCAACCGCCTGTAGCGCATTACCCAGGTTGTCGTGTGCAACTGCGAAATTTCGATCGAGCTTGATTGCTTTAGAAATCAGCTCAATGCCGCGCTGGGCCTCGCCAGTTTGGACTGCAAGGATCCCGAGGAGATGCAGCGCATCAAAGTTCTTCGGCACATGACGAAGGACCTCCTCGTAAGCAAACTTCGCTTCGAGGACTCTTCCGCCGCTGGAAGGCTAGGGCTTGTGTGAGCTTCGCACCAATTGCCGCTGCAAATGGCTTTTGTTGTCGCGGAGCCTGGCGATTTCTCGACACTTCATAGCCTCCGGTATGATGGCGATTTGTATTCGAGAAACGCCAGTACGCTCTTGTCGATCACACATTGGCTCTTACCGAATCCGATCAGGCGCTTTGATCAATGGCTGCGAGAGCATAGGCATTCCGCGCGCCACCCTCGTTAAGCCCCTTGTCGTAACACCAACTGGCCTGACGGTTTTTTTTGTACCAGCGAGATGGGGAGGTTATTGCATTTGGACCATCTGATCTAGCGGTGTCCGGAACGGGTTGATCGTCTCTGGCGCGGGGGCGATAACTAATCTTTGCTAAGAAGAATGGATGTTTGACGCAAAAAGAACCTCTCTGAAATTTCGATGGTATATCGGCAACGAGCCTTTTCCGGACCTTGCCCAACAGGGATGTCTATTTTCGTTTCTGGAAAATCCGCATTTACCCCATCCTATTGCTCCTGCTCTGCAAGCACCCAAATTCGTTTTAATGGCAAATTCGCTTGCAGATTCATCCGGTAGGATTTCATAACCTTGTTGTAGAGCCTTAACGATCTCGCCCAGAATCCCATATTCGAATTTCGAAGAAAAGCCGTTGCGCTTTCTTAGTGAGCGGCTTCGTTACGCCACCCCAGGTCCCTGCTCGGCACCAAACTGTCGCATAACGCCCTGGAGCTCACGAAGCACGCCGCGGTCCTTTTCCAGCGACAATATCAACGCCTCCGTCAGCGCCGGGCTGCGAGACCAGAACGGCACCGACCAATGTCGACAATTTGTGTCCTTTGAAAGCCGTGGCGATTTTCAGTCTAATAGCATCATCAGCAACTTCAGCGAGGTCCACCAGCTCCGTTAGATCAGTACTTCGGCTTGCGCAAGAAACGGAACGCTGCGGCTGTCGCTGCTGATCATCTCAGCTTCTAATCCAAGTAAAGCCCCGGCTAACGTGCTGGGGTTTCTCGTAGGCGTGATGCCGCGATCAACGTCCGCTGGCCCTTAGCGGACGCGGATTGGTCGCTGAGGGATGCCATCCTTCGGGGGTAAAGCAGACATCGCGATTTGACGACGTCGTCTCCGCAAATGATCCAAAGCGGACACGGACCGTTGCCGGTTTTGTACCGCAAAACAAAAACAACGCCTGGACTCATTTATTTAAGGAGATTCTTCGGGAAACGAGCCGGTATTTTTTGGTGAGCGTATTGACAGCCCTTTTGATTTTGTAAATAACTCAGGGTTGCAATTATTTGACGGGGGGAATCCATGAAAAAACGTCTTTGGCTCTCGATTGCAGGGGTGTTGGCCGTGAGTGCGGTTGGCAGTGCAGCTCACGCCGGCACGGTCTACAACACGAGCTTGGCTCCTCCGGGGGTTTATTTCGGTACGGGCAATTCAGGGCAGAAATTTTTGGGTGGACGGTCAATACGGAGAACGAGAATAAAACTCCGGGCTGACAGACCATCCAGGATTTTGTTGGCGGCCTCAATCCGACTGCGAATAACATCTATAATGTTCCAACGGGCAATGCCGGTCCCTCCCACACAAATCGCGCGTATTGGAACTTTGACTTCTCAGTCAATCTTCTGAATTCCGGTCTGACAATACAGAATATAGGCGCGACCTTGTCGGTATTGAACATCGGAAATGGGCAATCCGTTTCAGGAAACCCGCTACTCGTGTTTACAGACACACAGGGTTGGTCTGGCACCGCCGTGGATTCTCCGTACACTTCGACCGACATCGGATTCCAGAACAGTGAAAATCTTGTTTTCAGTGCGTTCGCAGCGCTTTCGTTTGACGAGAATGCTTAACGACATTTACCTCATAACCCTTTCCCTTTCTGATTCGGATGGGTTGTTAGACACTGTCGACGAGTACGTAGTAGTAGGGACCGGTGCAACTCCGCTTCCCGCTGCTCTTCCGCTCTTCGCCAGCGGCCTCGGCGCGATGGGCCTACTTGGCTGGCGGAGAAAGCGGAAAGCTGCCGGCATCGCTGCCTGATCGTTGCCAATACCATTCGAACTAAGAGCCCAGACCATTCTGCCGGGGTTTTTGTTTTTTGGAGGCGTGTCTGGTCGCCATGTCTACCTTCGGTAAGGTAGAGACATCGGAATTCTAATGCGCAGCTTCTGAGCGCCCAAATCAGATCCGCCTGCGGCAAGTCACCAAAACGGCATGGCGCCAATCCGAACTGATTGCAACGCACACGGCGCCGAGTTTTTATTCTAATTTCTGACGGAATAAATCAGCGCATTGTTTGACTGTATCGGAAGATTCCTGGTCAGTTTTCGCCGCGACGAGCTTTTTAATTTCGGCAGCCCAATGCGTTTGGTCGTCACGTCCACTAAGTCGACCGAGGTAAAAGACCGCTACGACCGTCGCGTTGCTTCGGGCATCCGTGCCTGCAGGAGCTCGAGCCAGTTCGATGTTTGCAGCTACCGCACACGAGACGTCGAAATCTTTGGGGGTAGTGGTTTGCGCGCAGACGGGCACACTTAAGTCAGCAGTCCTGCGATTGCTAAGATAGGGTATACCCTCGTCATAGTGTTCCTTTCATTGTCTACCGCGCCAAAGCTGCCGGTAGTGTATTGATCAAGTGAACGAATATCTTTCATTCAACAACTCTGATAAACAAAGCAATCTCGCAGCCCTACTAGAGAGTTCCGTCGCGGCGGCGTCGCTCGCTCAACCCTTGGGCCATAATCGTAAAGTGCCGTATTTCGAAATCCAAGATCCGTCATAATGAGGCTTCTAGTTCTGCCAGATCGTCTTGATGGAATTGTATGTCGCTCGTTCTGCCGCCCTGATCTCACGATTGCTCAGGCCGCCATCTGGCTTGACCAGCAGCTGTTCCCCGGGCGACCGATCTTCAACACAGGTCAGGCCCTCACGATCCAAGGCCTGCTCCGGACGGATCTATTCGAGATCGCGCTGCGCGAGACGATCGCGGAAAGCCCCGGCCTTCGTCTGCCCCCGCGGTCCGGCCCAGTGCCCTTCGACCTGCCATTGCTCGATCTCCGCGAAGAGCTGGACCCACAGCTGCGGCCGAGCAATGGATGCGGACCGAGATGCGCGTGGCGATACCGTTGGAGGATCCGCGTTATTTCGCTTTGCGTTGATCCGGGTCGGCGAGGACCGCACGATCTGGTTCCAGAAATATCACCACATCATCATTGACGCGACCGGCCGCGGCTCCTCAGCGCTCGCACCGCCTCCCGCTACCGCGCGTTGCGTTTGAGCGTGCATGTACCTACGCTCGAGCCCACCACCCCGGAAGCTCTGCTGCAGGCCGAGCGGCGCTACGCCGCTTCAAACGACCACGAGGCTGATCGTGCCATATTGGCTGGAGCGCTTCGCTCGCCTGCCCGGACCTTTGCTCGAGATCAACCGGCGAAACACGGAACAACGTAAGTCCGGGTGTCACGCACGGATCGCGTTCACGCTGAAACGTGCTGATTTCACGCGGCTGGAGACTGCGGCACGCGAGTTAGGATCGTCGGCATTTCGCGTAATCATCGCGTTGACGTACATTGCGTTCGCACGCCTGTACGATCGTACGGACATCGTGTTAGGTCTCGAACTTGCCACCGCTCCGACGCAAGCGAAAAGCAGTTGGTCGGGATTATGGCGCGACCCCTGCCGCTGCTTTTGAACCTCGATCGTTCGTAACGATCACAGAAGCTGTGCACCAGATCGACGAGGCCCGAGCGCGAGACAACCCGCACCGACGCTTTCCAATCCAGGAGCTTGTCAAGGCTCTTGGGATCACGCGACAAGGGCGCCATGGCCTGTTCGACGTTATCATCAACTATATTCCCGCCGCATACGATTTTGCGTTTGAGGATTTTCCCGTCGAACCCACCAATCTGTCCTACGGCTTCACGGCACCGTGGATGGTGACGATCGCCGATACCGGTCCCACGCGCGATCTCGACGTAACCATCGACACTGATCCCGGCCTGATTTCTGCGGACATGGCGACCCGATTGGCCTCTTGCGTCGAGAGCCTGTTGCTGCGGGGCATGGAGGATCCTGCTTGCCCACTCGCCTCGTTGCCGATCATGCCGGAGGCAACATGGAACGGCTTGTGGGTTTCGCTGCCGGCGAGACCGTCGCATTGCCAGAGGGAGCTACGCTTGCCACGCTCTGCGCCGCACAGGCCGAACGGACACCGGACGCCATCGCCCTGATATCCGGCGAACAGCAACTGAGTTTTGCCGCACTCCATGAGCAGGCCGACGCGCTTGGCGCGGCGTCTCGTGCTCTTGGCGTCAGACCTGGCGTGGTTGTTGGCATCGCGCTGCCACGCACACCCACGCTGGTCATCGCGGTACTCGCCGTTCATAAGGCTGGGGGGGCCTATCTGGCCCTTGATCCCTCCTATCCAGCCGAACGGATACGCTTCATCGTCGCGGACGCGGCCGCACCGGTGATCCTGACCAACGCCACACTTGCGCACGTCTTTGCAGACAGCGGCGCCCGGCTGTTGTTCGACACAGAGCCGGCGGCCATCGAAACTGAATTGACCGAGCCTGTTCCCGCGCGCCCCGGCGATCTCGCTTACGTGCTTTATACTTCGGGTTCGACGGGGCGCCCCAAGCGGTCGGCATCGAGCATCGCAATCTGATCAACCTTATCTCCTGGGGTCGCTCGATCGTCTCCGACGCGGAGTTGCGCGGCTTGCTGTTCTCCACCTCGCTTAATTTCGATCTTTCTGCCTTCGAGATGTTCCTGCCGCTCGCCTTTGGTGGCTGCATCGTCTTGGTGGAGAATCTGCTCGCGCTTCAGTCCACGCCGCGGCGCGAGATGGTCCGCCTCGTTAATACTGGCCGTCCTTGCTCGACGTGCTGCTGCGTACGAGTGGTCCGCCCCCGGGGTCACGACCGTTATTGTAGCAGGTGAGAAGCTGTCACGCCGTTTGGCTACCTCGGTGTTTGAGGCCGCGCCGGGAATTCGACTGCTCAATTGCTACGGTCCGACCGAGACGACGGTCTATTCGAGCTGGGCCCTTATCGACCCAGCAGACCGCTCAGAGCCCACGATCGGGCGCGCGATCTGGAACACGACGCTGCATGTGCTGGATACCGGGCGCGCGTTGCTGCCGCCCGGCGCCGAAGGAGAGTTGTTCATTGGCGGTGCGGGGGTGGCGCGCGGCTATCTCGGCCGCCCAGAATTAACCGCCGAACGTTTTCTGCCCAATCCCTACGGTCCGGGACGACTCTACCGCACCGGCGACCGCGTACGCTGGCGGCCAGATGGCGAACTCGAGTTTCTGGGCAGGGCTCGACGACCAAATCAAGATCAACGGCGTGCGCGTCGAGCCCGGGGAGATCGAGGCAACTCTTGCTGGCGCTGCCCGGAGATCGCTGCGGCGGTCGTGAAATTGCACGAGGATGCCACGAGCGTGCCCCGCTTACCGCCTATCTCGTTCCATCGACCGGGGCGGTAACAGCGACGGAAAAAGTGCGTGCGGCACTGGAGCGGCAATTGCCGCGCAATATGGTCCCCTCGTTCTTTGTCTGGCTCGACGCGATGCCAATGACCCCAACGGTAAGCTCGATCGCAAGGCGCTTCCGGCGCCTGCACGCGAGAACGTTGGTTTCCCGACCGACCATCCGCCGGAGACCAACTGGAGCGCGAGATCGCCGAAATCTGGGAAGATTTGTTGCAACTTCACCGATTGGTGTCCGGTCGGATTTTTTCGATCTCGGAGGGGATTTTCTCGCGCTGCTTAGCCTGTTCGCCACCATCGAGGCTCGGTTCGGCCGACGCCTCACCGTCGACGTGCTGTCCGGTGGACTGACGATCGCCGGACTGGCGCAACTGCTCGCGAAAGACGAACCGCTGACCGCCGAGATGGATCCGGTCGTTGCGCTTCAGCCGCTTGGTCATCTTCCGCCGTTCTTCTGTGTTCACGGGATCGGCGGCGACGTGCTGCACCTGCACCGTCTCGCCATGCATATGGGAACGGATCGTCCGTTTTTCGGGCTCCGCCGAACCGGAAGCTCGCCTCACTGACACCATCGAATAATATGCCGCGCGTTATGTCGCCGCGATGCTGGACTATCAACCCGTCGGACCTTTTTATCTTGGCGGCCACTCCCTCGGTGCGATGATCGCCTACGAGATGGCATTGCAACTCGTGAAGCAAGGACACGAAATCGGATTCCTCGCAATTATCGATCAACAAAGGCCTGGATGGCGGCTGAAGGCCAGCAACGCGTTCCCTGCCGTCTTTCAAATCCTCGCTAACCTGCCCGGCCGTTTGAGCTATGAGCTGAGCCGAACACCCGCACCCGGACGGTCACAAGAAATACGGCGATTACTGTGGACGATGGTCAAAGGCGGCTTTTAGACATCGGCAGGACGCCGCTACCATGTTTGGCATTAACAGCGGAGAGGCAGCACTAATTTCTGCATTTGACGCCCATCTTCGAGCGCTACGTGCCTATCGCCCGTTGCCGTCGCCTGTTCCAATAACCCTATTCCGCGCGAGTGTGCAGCTGCTCTCACACCGCAGCTTTGGATCCAACGTTGGGGTGGAGTGATCTCGCTGAAGGCAAAGTGAGAATTCATGTAGTTCCGGGAGATCATATTTCGATTACCACCGAACCGTTGGTCCGTCATCTCGCAAGGACCAGTTCGAATGAACTCGATGCAGCTCAAAGCCTAACCGGTCGTTCAGAACTCACTGGACAACGTATTTTCGAGCAGGCCTAAATCGCATAGCGTCGTAGAAGGACATCACCTGCGGCCGGAACTAAAACTCCGCAATGGGGGATACACCGATAGAAGAATTTACGATACGGCGTCACGTAAGGCCAACTGGTGTCAGGCAGATTGGAAAAGAAGAAAATCGATGGGAAGAACCTTTCCCATTCTGGTAAGCACGCTCAAAGGTAGCTGGGATACATTTGAGCACATGCCGAATCGTGTATCGCTGATTAGGCATGATGGTCAGACAGAGGGGCTGTGCGGGTTAAAAATTTTCAGTCAAGTTTTTGACGGAATAAATCAACACATGGTTTGACCAGCGCGTCAGGATATGGCTGGTCATGTCTCTCCTCGACGAGGACTTTAATTTCAGCAGCCCAATGCGTTTGCTCGTCACGTCCACTCAGACGACCGAGATACAATACGGCCAAAGTGGCCGCATTGTTCCAGAAGCGGAAGCGGAAGCGCAGACCGCACTCATCCATGGGATATCGACCACCCGCGCCACAAACGATCAACCCGTTCCTGTCGCCGCTAGATCATGTGGCCCAAATGCAATAATCCCCATCACGCTGGTACAAAAAAGCCGTCAGGCCATGGGCGCTCTGGCTGCGGCTGACCTCGCGTTGAAAAGGGTTGTGAAATAAACAGTTGTAAAATATAATCTAACACACTAATGCGTGTAATTGGCAGAATGAGCTCCACGCAATTTGTTGCAACGATCTCACGCCTCTCTCATCGTGGAGCGGCATATATCCTTCGATATATTTGACGGAAACTTGGTGGCCGGGAATTATTTGCTCGATACCTCTGTCCAGGCACCGGTCCTAATCCGAATAGCTGTGTGGGGTCGGGCAGTTTAAGCGACCCCGCGTACTAAGGACTATACTGTCCCGCGGCCACCTCGCTGCCTGCCACACAGCCGCTCTTTGCCGGCGGACTGGTTTTGTAGGCTTCAGCGCCGTAAGAACGCAAAGCAATGATTGCCTTCGACCGCGCGGAAAATGGAAAATATGATAAGACCACTATAACTTTAGATATATTGCGCAATGCACTTAAAGGCCTTATGGGTGGACGCTTAGCCCAGTTGCCCAGCTCGAGGGGACCAAGATGTTCAAACGTAGCGTCACGCCAGTTGCTATTTTGTTTGCAGGACTAATCAGTGTCGGACTTTCTGCACCAGCCAAAGCTGACGTGTATTACGACGTGACGTTGCAAGGTACTGATGGCGGCTCCGGTACGCTTACGCTCAATTTTTCGACCCTCGCGGCGACGGACAACATTGGGTACACGAGCATCACACCGTACTTTGTAAACTTGAACGTAAATGCTGACAGTATGAATTTTTTGATCACGCCTTCAATACTTCAGGACGGCGCCATTCAAACCAGTCCTACTGGTTCCTTTTACACCCTAACCTTAGAGGAGGTCGAACCAGCGGGTGGTAGCCAGGGCGGTAATACACTTTTTCTCGATCTCTATACCGGCAGTTGGCAGATCCACGGACAATATAATTCGACAGTCGCCTCCGGCAATTTGAGTGTAACCGGCCCCTACCTCGGCGATCCGCTTTCCGCGACGCCTCTCCCGGCGACTCTGCCTCTGTTCGCCGGCGGCCTCGGGCTGGTCGGACTGCTTTTCGGGATTCAAAGAAACGCAAGGTTCAGGGCGCTTTAGCGGCGGCCTAGCCTAAACAACACCCAACAATTCATAAAAGGACCGCATCGCCGCGGTCCTTTTTTTTGCCGAGCGACGCAAACGACGATGAACTCGCACCATCATTTCTCACTTGGAAGACGGCGTCGAAAATAGCGCTGGCAGGCGGTCCTTCAGTTTGAACACTGCACTTGTTGCCCATCGCTAGGTATTCATTTCCCAGAGTACTTAACGCTTCCGTCTTTCTTTTTTTGCGCTTCGTGTTACTTCTCGCCATCGCCTTATGGCCCAGTCGTTGAAGTCTCAGGCGTTAAGGTTGACTGCAGCAAACCGATCGCAGTCAGGAGTGACCGGTGTAAATTCTCGCTCAATAAATAAAGAGCGGGACCGTGCTAGCGTCGCCTTCAGGAAAACGTTTATCCGTTCTTCTCACGTCAGCATCTTCTGGCGGCACAATCGCTGCTGTTCGCTGCCTTGGCGGATATGGCCTCAACGTCCGAGTAGTGTCGAGTGATCGCTTGGCCGCAGCCGCATGGTCGAGGTACACGAAAACATCATATACGGCCCCGAAAGAAACCGAGTATCATCGCTTTCTCGAGCGCCTGCTTGCGATCGGGAAAAGCAATCCCGGACAGATCCTCCTTCCGACATCGGACGAGACGGCGTGGCTATATACGGCAAACGCGTCGCTTCTTCAGCAGTATTTTCATGTCTATCAACCATCGGTCTCAACAATCGAGGTCTTCTCGATAAGAACCAGCTTTCTAAAGCAGCATCTAGCGCCGGACTCGCCGTCCTGCCGAGTTGGGATCCGCTGAATATTGACGATCTTTCGAGGCTGGCGCCGTCGCTGCCGTACCCAATCCTCATCAAACCGCGCACCCACGTGCACCGGCGCAGGAATGACAAAGGTATCGTCGTTGATTCACGCCAGGATCTGATCCCGCAATATCGACGATTTCTAGCGCGTGAACTTGATCGGGACGTTGACCACGCCTACGTGCCAGACGCCAAGCGACCTATTTTGCAGCAATTTGTCCGCGTTGGACGAGAAGGCGTCCACTCTGTTTCTGGATTTATAGACCGGACCGGCGAACTCTTTGTCACTCGTCGATCCCGCAAAGTATTTCAGCGAATGCAACCGTTGGGGGTTGGAGTATGCTTCAAATCGCTTCCGAATGATCCAGATTTGTCACTGGCTATTTATCGATTGTGTCGTGACGTCGGCTACTTCGGAATATTTGAAATCGAATTTATTCGGTTTGACGGTCGCTGGGTCGCGATCGATTTCAATCCACGCTTCTACAATCAAATGGCCATGGACATTCGCCGCGGTATGCCGCTGCCGTTATTGGCGTGCCTGGATGCGTCGGGCGATATGTCATCATTACGAGAAATTATAGAAACAGTGCAGATCGAGAAGAAACGACCCGTACTGTCTTCTCAGATGCATTCACTCTTCGGGCGATCCTGCTTGCGAAGACGATGACTTCACAAATAACGACCGAAGATCGGCAATACTGGCGCGGATGGACAGCGCGAAAGTCCGTCCGTGCTGTCGATGTGGCCGCAGACCGCAGCGATCCAGTTCCGGGCATAGTTCACGCCCTTTCGGAGCTCTGTCTTGGTCTCGCTGCAATTCCACGCTTTGCCCGAGCAAAGTCCCCGACTGTCCGTAATCCAGTCGGAATGCTGACAAAGGTGCGATCGTGAGTAAGGCCACAGTTGCGATCATTGGCGCAGGCCCTTATGGGCTTTCGGTGGCCTCCCATTTGGCGGCACAGAACATTGAACACCGTATCTTCGGTCGTCCGATGTCATTTTGGTCCCAGATCGCTGAAGCTGGAAATGAGCGCTATCTGAAATCCTACTGTTTCGGAACGAATATCTCGTCGCCAAAGTCTGGCTTTTCCTTTGCGGATTATAGCAGACCGCGACAATTGGAAACATTTGAACCATGCTCGATTGGGCATTTTGCGTCCTATGGACGTTGGTTTCAAAAAACCAATGTCAATTGGGTCGAGCCAGTCGACGCCGTACAGATAGAACGTCCAGACGACGACTTTCTTGTAACGCTCGAAAATGGTGAGCGGTTTTCCGCTGCCCATGTAGTCATGGCGACGGGGCTGTCACGCTTTGCTCGTGTCCCCGAAGTGCTGACACCGCTGCCTTCCGGGCGGGTCTCACACACTTCCAAGATCACAAAGTTTGCAAACTTCAAGGGACAAGACGTGGCTGTCATCGGCGGCGGTCAGTCGGCACTCGAGGCTGCCGCGTTGCTTCATGAGGCCGGCGCACGACCACAGCTCGTGGTCCGCAAGGAAGCGATCCGTTGGCAAACCCGCGTCTCCCAATCGCGCAGTTTCTGGCGAAGTTTACGCTCTCCGATTTCGGGACTGGGTTCCGGTCCGATAGCCTGGGCGTTGACCCATTTGCCCGGCGCGATGCATTACCTGCCCGCAGCCTTGCGGACGCGCTTTGTACAAAGCCATCTTGCGGCTGAAGGCGCGTGGTGGCTTCGCGAAAGAGTCGAAAACCTTATGCCGATCCATACCGGGACGACGGTCATTGCGGCCCACGAAATAGCCGATCGCATAATCCTTCGCTTGCGCGACGCAAAGGATGGGCGTGAACGGCAGCTTGTCGTCGATCACGTCATTGCTGGGACGGGTTACGACGTTGATGTTGATCAGATTGACTTTCTTCATCGACAATATACGTCGCGGGATAGGCAGAGCTCTGGCGCGCCCCGAGGTTGAACTCATTCTTCGAAATCGTCAGTCCCAGGATTGTCTTTCGTCGGGCCGGCGTCGGCGATGAGTTTTGGTCCATTGTTTCGTTTCGTAGTTGGTGCCGATTATACCGCGCGAATTGTTTCGACCGCTTTGCAATCAGTTTCGCTAGCGCCGTGACCACTCATTTGTCACTCGTTTTTGTTTTGCCCGGGGCCAATGGGGGCGCGCCGGACTTGGCCAAATTGCTCATGGACGGCGCCAAAGATATGCGGTTCGAGGTTATTGGGTATCCCGGCTGGTCACACTACGTTGCGGACGGCTATTCGGCGCAGGCGCTTGTTACGTATTTGGCCGATCAAATCGAAACACGAATGCCTCGAGGGTCCAATTCGCATCGTTGGCATTTCGATTGGTGGCCATCTGGGGTATGCCGTAGCGCTTGTTTTACAGGAACGGGGTCGAAATGTCGCGGGTTTTGCGCGATTGATACTTTTATGACCTCCTCTGCCGCGCCAGACCCGGGCTGGCTGGGCCGGGCTACCGCGGAGGGAGCATCGCTTGCTCGGCAGATGGCGTCCCGCCGAGTTCGCACACTTTCTGAGATCCCGTCTCTGGCGCGCATTGCTCAGAATTGGCGGAAATCGATTGCCTATTTTTCTTCACAGATTTCTCCGTCGGGTCTGATTTCGGCGATCATCGGCCTTGATCCGCTTTTCGTTGAAGAACTGAACATGCGTCTGCTGATACGGCACGTAAATCCGTGGGTTCCTTCGCTGGATCGTGCGCCTCTTGCACTCAATGCACCCGCGTCCCTTTTGCGGACGCAATCGAACATCAAGGATGACGCCGCCTGGCGCCGCCGTTGCCCCAATATAGATATCCTCGAAATTTCCGGGGGGCATCACACGATGTTCGAGGAAGAAAATGTCCCCTCCTTGCGAACGGCCTTTGTCGCGGCAAAACGGGCGTGGTGCCTTGAAAAGTCTGTAGCGAAAGAATTGAGCGTGTCGAAGCACCCAACATTGGTCGCTTAAAGAGAAAACCGTGAGAAAAACGACCCTCTCAACTTATATAAGTGGACGACGCGAATATTTCGTCCAAGCGATCAGACGGATGGACCCTCATTGTTTCGTCGATGAAAGGATTGGCCCCGGTCGTTGCGCTTGCGCTAACGGCGGTCGCGTTCGCTATTTTGGGTGCCGGACCTGAGGGGACGGTCTTGGCCCTTAAACTGACGGCGAGGTGGTCCTTTCTCTTGTTCTGGATTGCTTACGTGGGTGCGCCCTTGGCGAAATTATGGGGCCCGCGCTTTGATGGCATTGCACGCCAAGGGCGTGAATTGGGACTAGCCTTTGCCTCCGCGCAACTCGCCCATGTCGGACTTGTTTTTTGGCTTTTCCGCGTTGCCAGCGGTCCGAGTGATCGCATGCTGTTCTTCTGGGCCGGAATACTTTGTACTTATCTTCTCGCGCTTCTTTCCTTCGTACAATTTCGCAGGTTCCGTGAATCACGCGTGTGGTGGTGGCTCCGAACGTTTTCAATTGAGTACATCGCTTTTGTTTTTGCACTCGATTTCATTCTCGAGCCTCTTCGGGCGCGCGGGCTCGACGACTATCCGTGGACCTATGTGCCATTCGCATTGATGCTGTTCGGAGGTGCGGGCCTGCGCCTCGCCGCATATGCCCAATACACATCGGATCGATTTAAATCCGGATATTCCGGCGCCGCCACATGAAAAAACCCTGGCGGTGGTCATCCCGCCAGGGCTTACGCGATGGTTCGACAGGCCGATACGTGCCTGATTCGAGCATTTTGTGCGCGATTGATTGCCACAAAGTTACTTTGCCCGAACTCACCGAGAGTAGGGCAACGTAACTGGCGTCAGGTTGGTTCGGCGGTGACTACCTGAGAGTCGAAGATTAGGAAACTTCAGCTGCCTTTTTCGACCACTTTGATGTCGTCAATGTTGGGCTGAAGGCGAGGAGCATCGTGCTGGAAAATACTCGTCTTTTCTTCGGCCCGCGCCATTCGAAGCTTTGCGTCATTTACAACCAGGGACGCAAGCGTGACCCTGTCCGAGGGGCAGAGCGGGAGATCGTCGAATTCAAAGCCATCCACGAGCCTGTTCATCGCCGCAGTTGCATTGAGCCTCGCTTGGCCAAGCCACGCGCGCGACCAAATGCCAGGCTTTGCTCCGTACCGCCATGTCGCAGTCATAGACTTTATGGACGCATTCACGGCCCGAAAATAGGCTGCCCGCAATTTCGGATGTCCGTCTATGGCCACATAGAAGTCTTCTTTGCTAGTCACGACACTCACTTGCCTCCGGAGCTTCGCTTTGCTGCGTCTCGACCGATGAAAAGATGTGGCTCAAGTTACATTCGGATAGGGCGAACTTGCAGCTCAATGGGTACGATTTTGGCTTTTTAAGCGTTGCTGAGCCAGAAGAACGGCTGAAGCCTCACCATAATCGCCCAATTCGAATATCGGCCTCGGCTTTGTTACCCGCTTCTTGAGACGTTCAAGATCACCGATCATGTTAACCAGACGACGCGTGCGATATCGCTCGGCGCGCAGTTTTTTCCGAAGCGACTTCAAGTCGGCCGTCAGCCGCGCGATCTCATCTTTGAGCGCATCATCACTCAACCGACCCTGCTGCAATTGCCGTGGGGCCGTTTGGTCTTTGCATTGTTGCCGTACAATTTCCGGCACTTTCGTTGCCATAACATTATACCGTCGCCAAAATTGCCTGTAACTATACACTGAGCCCAGCATCAAGTCATTATGGGCCATTCAGCATGGTTATTAGCCTCCCGAACGTACCAATACTCGGACGACTGCTGATTTACTCCTTTGGGCGTCAGTTTACCTGAAATATGATTATGAATCCGACCCTGCCTGAGAGGGCGTCAGGACGGATTAATAGAAATAGCGCAATTAACCATGCCGTCGTTCGAGGAAAGAAGAAATCGTCCGTTCCATGACCTAAAATTCGTGGACGACAGATCTCATCGGTGGTGTAGACTTGACAGCGATATACCTTGTCTTGTCAGGGCCGCGCTTTCGCATGAAGATGTTCGTCAATGAACAGAATCAATGAAAGCGGCGTTGCGCCCGTTCGCAATCGAGTAACAGAGTAAGGGGTCCCAATACATGGCTCTTTCGAAAGCTCGGCCTGCGGGAATGCAGCGCGAACAGGGCGGTCCCGATACTCTTCGTGCTTTAAAGGAAAGTTTGATTCAGGACTCTAGGCTTAGTGCGCTAGAGGACGAATCTCGTGTGCAAGCACTTCCACTTAGGTCCCACCAATCGGCTGGCGAGGAATTCCACCAGGCACCCAGTATAACGACGTCTCAGCCTTCCGTCGGATCGGACCTAAAGCCAGACTATTCTCGGGCAGATGTAAATCATCCTAACAATTCCGACGCTGCTTCAGAACCAATTTTCAGTGACGTAATACCACATCAGGCAGGTTTAGAAAATCAACAGGACTCCAGCGATGGGCCGTCCATAAAGCGCCGTGTATTTGTCACGGGCGCTTACGGCCTCATCTTCATCGCAGTGGTGTGCGCCATTGCTTTTCTCCCGCCAGTTTGGGCGCAAAAATCTAGAGATGCGGCCTTAGGCTGGTATTCTTCGCTTACACAGATGGCGTCCGCGCTGCATAGCAGCTCGCCCCGCACGTACGCGGAACAACAAGACTCCGTACCACCTACAGAGCAGGTATCGACGTCGGCGTCGATCGCTCCGTCAATAGCACCTGTCGCTTTGCCACCGCCGGCCGTCGAAACTGTGCCTTTCGATTGAACTTCGACACCAGCTCGACGCGCTAGTATCCAAGCTGGTCACCGTACAAGGACTAATCGAGCAGCTATCCACCAGACAGGAACAGATGGCGCAGGATATTGCCACACTGAAAGCCGCCCAACAAAATCTCAGTCAACAGATCTCGTTGCTCCCTTCGCCTTCACCCACGCGTTTTAGAGCGCACAGAAAGCCTGTAACTGATGCGAATACTGGCAAAATTGGCCGCCGCACTGGTGGATAATATTGTCTTATTTATTGCGTGGTCTTGGTCCTTGTGACATCCTACCGCGGGGTGTTGATGGGGATTAAGGACGTGTTTGACGACGGTGGAGACCGATTTTATCGGGAGCTTGAGCGGTTGCTCGAGATGCTTGCCTCCCAACGCCGGCAGCTCGAAAGCACCACGACAGCAATACGTTTGCTCCGGCGAAGTGAAACAGCTGAAGCGCAGGTTATATTGGCCGCCCGGCGACGGTTGATTGATGACGAAGCCCGTCCAAAATGACACTTTTGTTAATCCGACGTGAGAAAACTGTCTTGCAGCTTTTGACGACCGAGCGACAGTTAAAGACAGTACAGCATGAATTGAGAAATTTAACCGCGCCAAGTCTTGTGGGTTTTTGAGCTCACGTCCGAAGCTTACATGCTGAAAATATTGCGTTTTGTATGCATGTCTGCCTTCGTTGTACTTATAAGTCTCAGTGCGCTCGTGGTAGTCGCTCAATTTCTTGAGTGGCATAGTTACGGCAACTGGAATCCGGTTTCACCGCGTTATGTGTTCGAATATTTTGAAATGCGACCGGCACATATCGCCTTGGCCAGCAAACTCTGGGATTTACCGCTCAGTTTGATCCTGTTATTCGCCGGTTGTTCGATTGCCGCAGCATATGGCGTTTTATCAAGATTGCGATAAGACGAACAATCCGGGCCGCTGTTAAACTACCGAGCGCCTTTCAGCTCAGCGTGCCTGGAACCATGAGCCTCGAAGCGGCTTTGCGCAGCCAATATTGCTCGCGCTTCCGCCGTTTCGCCACGGCCAAGTGATCGAGCGGAACTCTCTACCCGCGTGAGCTTTTTTTGCGTGGCGAGGAACTCAAGTAGATCTTCAAGATCCCTGCGCATTGCCGCACGCTCAGCCAGCAGCTCGTTTCTAATTTTGCTGAATTCTTTCAATAACTGCTCGGGAGTCGAATTCGGTGTGTTGCACACGAATCCTGCATGTTCCGATGCCGCTGCATCGGAGACAGACGGCTCTCCATGAGAGGACAATGTCAGTTTTTCACGCATCCCCGGCACTCCAGAAATCTCAAAGCGTCCCCGCTCCATCGAGACAATTGGCGGCCTCGCCCCGCTGAAACTTCATTTCTAGCCCGCAATCGCACCCTTGATCGTCATACCCACTCCCATTTCGGAGGTCGGGTTTGTTGGAAAGCAAAGGTTGGCGCTAGCAAGCCTGGAATAAAGAAGTCCGCCAATTGAGAGCGGACCACCGGCATTCACGGATGTCCAGAGTAACGGTTTATTAACCTTAGCGGCACCGGGGTTTTATTGGTTCGCGATCCCCTGGCTTCGCGGTATTCTGTGGGCCGATGTCGAGCCGGAGTGCCTTGCCAAAGCAATCGGGTATGGCGTCAATAGAAATGCCGCGTCGACTCAAGTTTCCGATGCAATGAGTATGCTCCTCGACGATCGGCTCACAGGTTGACCAATCTCGTAGTTCCACGGCACGTATTTCTAACAAGCTATGCTGGATTTCGGATGAGCTTTTCCAATGACAACAAGATGAGATTCTTTCTAGTTATTCTAACCGCGGCCATTTTGGCAGGGTGCTCGCAAGATGAGAAACTAGCGGCCTGTCAGGCAAAGGCAGATCGTTTTTTCCCCACGTTTAAGCCGACAGATTCCGATGATCCCCGCAGCCAATACATAATCGAGTGTATGGCCGCAAACGGCTATGATTTGGACGTTGTACCGAAGGACTGCGACAACAATCGCCCGTTCGCAATTCAAGCTGCCTGCTACAGGCGGGACAGCTGGCTTAATGACATATTCGATAAAATACGGCGCGCGGACCGATGAGCAGCGAATTTATCATGAATAAGTAAGTTTACCGGCATAGAGATAGCTCCAACTGCAATCCATGGACTAAAAGCATCAGATTGGCGCGAATGAAGGTAGAAGATCATGCTCGATCTGTCCGATCAGGAGGATATGCAGAAGGGATGGAATGCCCGGGCTGCGCGAGATCCATTTTTCTACGTCGAAACGTCCCACTGGAATGGCGACGTCGACCATTTCTTCGAACGCGGCGAACAGACAGCGCGTCTGTTGATTGACGGGCTTCAACAGCAATACAACATAGCAAATGCGGTGGCTCTCGATCTGGGATGTGGGCTTGGAAGGTTTAGTCGCGCCCTGGCAAACAGATTTACCTCAGTTATTGCGGTCGATGTGTCAAATCAGATGATCGACAGCGCGAAGCAACTACACCCGTGGCCGAAATTCAAGAATATCGATTTCCAGGTTAGTGACGGAGTTACATTACCGGTACACGACAATACAATTGATTTCGCTTGGTCATATGAAGTCCTTCAGCACGCACCAAGTTCAGATGTTGTTCAAGCAAATGTCTCAGAAGTGGGAAGAG
The DNA here is from genome assembly GCA_963808205.1 of uncultured Alphaproteobacteria bacterium. GTDB lineage: Bacteria > Pseudomonadota > Alphaproteobacteria > Rhizobiales > Xanthobacteraceae > BOG-931. The sequence continues at coordinate 522,382 of CAWEER010000001.1, read as the reverse complement.
TTCTGCGGCCCAATGGTTTGGCGATGATCCATCTAAAGACAGGTTATCAACGTCCAATGCTGCACGCTGCCATTCGTTTTATACCACAATGGCTTATAACGCTGATGACTCGGATAATTGGCCAAGACCCAATGATGGTCGATCGAACTTTCCGTGGACCGCCTCCAATCGCGCGTGCGCAGATCGAGACAATGTTCAATAAGGCAAATCTTAAACTGTTAAAAATTCTTGATGATCCCACACATCCTAATGGCACGCGTGTATTTGCTATTGCTTCGAAGTGATTCAGTCGAGAATTTTATTAGCGTTTTTGTGCCAATTCTCAATGTACGACGAGCTACAAACGCTAGGGTACGCATCGCCCTAATTAGGCACGGCTAAGTCATTTTGCTCGTTATTATCTCTTCGTTTCGAGTAGACAGCTAGGATGAAGCGCCGCGAATGCGAGGAGCGCCGGCCGCCCGGATTGCAATATTGTCTCAGTCGAGACTGTCGCAAATCTGAGCGTCGCTGCGGGAATTTAAATGTGCTATTGGTCGTTCGGTCGAGATTCGAGTTTGAACGCCGGATAAACTCCAATTTCTTTTGAATGACAGCTGCCCTTAGAAATTACTCTTGGTTATGCGGTTGGACGCGCAGTCTTAGCTCGGGCGGTCGTTATATGACACCGATCCTGGCAATACCGGCTGCATGCGCCATGTTGATTGCATCTCGTGTCGCAATCGCCGGGCCGATTGAGGACGCGAGTGCTGCCTATGCCCGTGGAGACTACGCAGCTGCGTTGAAGATTCTGCGTCCATTGGCCGACCGGAATGTCGGCGAAGCAGAGTTCGAACTTGGTTATCTCTATTACAACGGCACTGGAGTGCCGCAAAATTACGTAGAGGCGGCGAGATTGTATCGTCTCGCGGCCGATCAGGGTGTTCCGGGGGCACAAAAAGATCTCGGCGTGATGTACATGAATGGACAGGGCGTTCCGCAAAACTATGTGCTGGCTCACATGTGGCTTAATCTTGCAGGCTCGCAGTTGCCGGCATCACAGGCCAAAGAACGTGATAGCGTTATTAAGGCCCGTGACTTGGTGGCCTCAAAAATGACGCCCACGCAGATCGCGGAAGCACAAAAACTGGCAAGCGAGTGGAAACAAAACCCGCAATTGGAAAAATAATATGCTTAGCCCGGCGATTATGTGCCATCGCAATGTCGGCTATCGTCCCTCCCGGCTAGAATTGGTCGTATGCGAATCTCCGTGGTCAATACGAAGCTATGCGTTTCAATGAGATAATTGGCAAGACACGGCGCGAACGCCGGGATTTCACTGTGAATTCTTCCGACCCGTCCCTAGCCTTTGCAGCAAACGTGGCAGCCAACAGATCTCTTGCTCGATGAATAGACCTCACCATCGCGAAGTGGCTTGCGCCATTCTCATCGACGTCTTCGATCGCTATTTATTGCAACAGCGGGACAATAAGTCGGGCATCATCTATCCCGGACGGATCGGACTCTTTGGCGGGCATCGGGAAGGTATCGAAACGTACCATCAGTGTGTTGTCCGTGAAATAACCGAAGAGATCAGTTATTCTGTCCCTCCGTCAAAATTCGCGCATCTCCTCAGTTACGATGGTTCTGATCCAGAGGTTGTCGGAGGTACGGTTCATGCGGAATTCTTTGTTGTTCGCGAGCTCTCGGTAGAAAGTCTAGTTATCACCGAAGGTACGCTTTTGATCGTTCCGCCCGACGGTCTTGTCACGATCGCGCCAAAACTTACGCCTACAGCACGTGCCGCATTAGAGGCATTCGACCCTTCTTTATGTCTTGGCTAGTGGTTGATGGTTGCTATTTGGTCAGCAACCGGAATCACCGAAGCATATCCACCAAAGATAAAATCGACGTAATTGCTGTGCAGATCTAGATTCGGCGTGCAGCTGACATCAATGGCGTCGAAATGGGCTCACAGCGCACAGTGATCTATCACCGAAATTGTTTTGGTGTTTCTTCGGGCGTAAACTGCGGATCTCCGTGAGTTTTTCTCGAAAGCGCGTCGTCATGGGCGCGGACGGCGAGCTCGACTTGGAGTTTTCTCTCGCAATCAATCCGGGCCCCAGTATTCGCGGTTACATGGCTGCCTTCTGAGATATCTGCCTTGGATTGATCGAGTGTTGGTTTGCCTTTCTCCCTTGCAACGGAAGCGGGGCATCTATTCTCGACCAGGCCTTTGAGCTCTGGAATAAAACCACCAAGATCAGTTTCGAATTCATCATTTCGGACCCAGAGTATTTTGCCCTTCGGCACGCTGTACATATTCTCGGCGTATTTGGAAGGAACGTCCATTGCCTTGAGATAGGTTTCGATTGTCACCCTTGCCTGACCGTCGGCTGCGGCGGCTTGATCCGGGCTCAGCCGTTCGAGTCCGCCCTTTGACAGGAATGGCCGGTGTATGCCGAGGATCGCGGATCCAATTCCGTCAGCGCTTCTATGGATCCCTGCTGCAAATATAAAAAAACATGCGCTGGCGCACATGTAATCTCGTCGAACGTCTTGCAGATTGTGCCGGGTAGCATCCGCGACGAGCTCCTGATTGGTCAAGGGCTTGCTTGGCACTACCGTCGACAAGTTCAACTGACGTACCAGGAAGCCAATTTTCATGGCCTCCCCAAGATTGCCACCGGGAGAGGCGAGGTAGATTTCAGTAGCGGTTCCCCCGTCGAGGGCAACGTGCCTGAACTTATCGAAGTCGCCGGATTTTATTTCGCCTTCCAGAACGAGACTCATCGTCGCGCCATGGGATGGGCCTATTCTGATTTCGGCGGAGACGGCTGCGGTTGAGCCGAGAACCCATACTAGAACAACCGTCGCTGGTCGCAGCAGTCTGTCGAATTTCATCATGTGGCCACTGAACACGAGGGAAGGTTGATACGGAGTAACGCTTTGTAACGAATCGTTAATCAACTCGGTGCCGGACGTGTCTGTGTTGCAAATGTGGTACAGCCAAAATGAGCTCAATCGCGTAAACTGTGGTCCTCGGTTGATTTGTTGAGTTGGGGACCTTGCCATGAAAAAGATTGTTGCGCTGAGCTTCAGCATTCTGTCGTTGGGCTCGACGGCTTTCGCTGCCGATCTTCCACCAGCGCCGCTGCCGCGAGCGCCTATCGCTTATATGCCTGTCGCACGGCCATTCACTTGGACCGGGATTTATGTCGGCGGCAATATTGGCTGGGGCTGGACGAAGGCTGATCTGACCGACACCGGCCCCGCGGCCGGGCTCGGCTTCGGCCAAGTCTTCCCGCTCGGCAGCACGACAAGCATCTCGCAGAACGGTTTTCTCGGCGGCGCACAGCTTGGATTCAACTGGCAATTCAATCAGTTCGTAATCGGCCTTGAAGGCGATTTCGACGCAACCGACATCAATAATACACAGTTCGGCGCGGGTTTCGGTACTGGCAGTTACAAGAATCCGTGGATGGCCACCTTTGCTCCGCGGTTTGGTTGGGCGGTCGATCGCACGCTCATATACGGGAAAGCGGGTGGGGCGTGGATGGAGGAAAAATATAACGGCACCGCGTTCGACGGCAGCGGTGTCAGCGGAACATTCGACCGCTGGGGATGGATGCTCGGTGCCGGTGTGGAATACGCGGTGACCGACAATATCACCCTGAAGGCCGAATATAATTACCTCAACTTCGGAACACAGAATCAGACACTCACGCCGAATGCGACAGATCTTGCAACTGGAACGATTACCTTCGACGCGAACAGCTCGAAACTCCAAGCAAACATCGTCAAGGTCGGCGTCAACTGGCTGTTCCATTGAGCCCACTGAAGACGAAACGCGCATCGGACGCGCGTCGCCTTTTATTGGCGATCAGGCCGCTCGCCGATGTGCGGTCGCCTATGCCGTTGTCGTATTTGAAGACATTTCTTCTCGTCGCGAGCGAAGAAGGGCGCGGCGTCAGCGAAATTGCCCGCGACTTCGGAATTGCCCATGAGCGCCGGCGCATTATGACGCGATTCATCCAAAACCTGACGAAAAAACCCCGGAAACTCCATCGTGGTCTCGATTTGCTCGAGGTTCGCCCTCACCCGACGATCAAGCGAAAGAAGGCGATCTTTCTTTCCGATAAGGGTCGCGATCTACTGGCGAAAATGCTGCAGCCCATCGAAAACTAGGGCGCTTACTCATAAATCGGGCCAGCTGACTGCGGTTCGTTGAATGTCCGCTTTGCTCCGAAATTGACCGAACTGATGCGATGTCGCGAAATGTCGCGAAGTGCCAATAGCGTCATTTCGCGTTGCAATAAAAGATTCCGTTATTCCAGCACCCGCCGTCGAGTTCGCCGGATCGTCGGAGTCTCAAAAAGGGCGGCAAAGCCGGCGCTTTTCATCGATTGGCGCCTGACACGTCAGTGCGCAGTTGCCGAGAAGTGCCAAGCTCATACCTCCACGGGCGATATTCTCGCGAAAGCGCGCGGCCGCCGTGAAGCTGATGGCGGCATTGGGAACTCCCGCTCGAGTTGGGATGTGGTCAAATTCATACGCCTGAGTTCCATCGGTAACGCCTATTCCATGCGGGGTTCTGTCCGCTGCGAGGGCGTGAAGTGTTGGATTCTATCGACTAGAACAAGCCTTGCGACGCGGTGCCAGTACACAAATACATCGACGTAATTCCTGACGCTTTTGCCGCTTGCCTCACGTCGTCTATCAAGCCTACGATAGCGCGCGTTTGCCGAAGGCATCGAGAGGACTCAAAATGGCACGTGCGAAGCAAGCCTCGAAGCGAAATCGTCGCCGGAAAGCGCTACCCATGTTAGGAATCGCCGGGATGTCTTTGTCGCTGGTCGGCGGCGCATCCGCGGCAATCGGTGGGGCGGCGACGGATATAGCACCGCAGAATACCTCACCGGGTCACGCGGGCTTTCTCGGTGAGGAAGAAATCTCCGACGTCAGCTTGTCGACGTTCTATGTCTTCGACAAGGAAAACACCGCAACACCCAAGATCGGCGAAAAACTCGCCTGGGGTTGCCGTTGCGGCGGCTGCGGAGGCTGCGCCGCGAGAGGCTGCGGCGGTTGCGGCGGTTGCGGCGGTTGTGGCGGTTGCTGCTGGTCATGGGGACGTTGCCGCACCTGCTAGACCAAAGTACTTTCTGAATACTTTGACACACACAGGTCTGTCGTGGCCGAGTGCCTGCTTGCTGCAGGGCCTGCTCCTATCGATAGCCGGCACGTACTTAAAAATAAGCGAGAAATTAGCACTCAGGCGCATCACAGCAAATTGGGCCCGTCACATATGCTTAGGGTCAACCTCGCCGTTTTGGACTTTTGGCCCGATGTCGGCTCTTCCCCCGATCATCGGGTGGCAGCACGACGGCAAATCGGATACGCTCCAGAAGCCTTACGCGCACCGATGCGCTATTTCCGGGATCGGGCGCGACCCAAAAGTTTGGAGCGTGTAGATACCGAACGCTCGTTGCCGCCATTCGATCGTCGTCAAAATCCGTACGCAGTGCTGCCCTATAGTCGCCCCTCATAACTAGGAGCTTCCCATGCGTCAGTTCTTTGGTTCCATCCTCACCGCGTTGAGTATTGCCTGCCTTGCCGCTTCGTTCGGTACCCTCTCGCTTCATCCGGCGCGGGCGCAGATCGGCGATCCGAAACAGATGAAGCAGATCGTGCTGACGCAAAAGCAGATCGACGACGCGATCGCTTCGCAGAAGGACATGGACGCCATCACCCACAAGCTGCGGCGAGATGCGCCGCCGAATTCGAAAGTGATGGCCCGGCTCGATGACGTTGCCAAGAAGCATGGCTTTGCCAGTTTCGACGAATACAACACTGTCATCGGCAATATCAGCCTGGTGATGGACGGCATCGATCCGCAAACCAAGAAATATATAGGCTCCGATGCGGGGCTAAAACAGCAGGTCGAAGAGGTGAAAGCCAACAAGCAGATGTCTGCCGCACAGAAGAAGAAGGCGCTTGCTAATTTCGATATGGCGCTCAAGGCCAAGGAGCCAGAGATTCAGAACAAGGGCGACATTGACCTCGTCATCATGAATTACGACAAGATCGACGCCGCGTTTGGCGGGTAGCTGCACTGAGCCAAGCCGGTTCATCGGCAGACTTCATCCACGCATACGACAATGGTCAGCGCTGCTATTAACGGCCGAGTGAGTGGCCAACTACATCGACGAGCGCTGGCCCGCGCGCCAGATGACGGTGCTGTGGCAACCCAAAGAATTTTTGCCTTGCGATGGTGATCCACACTGGTGGCCATAAGCCTAGAGCTAAACCTTCCGATCTCGTGACGGGTAATTGCGGTAATAGCTTTACGCAATTTGACAGCAAAGACGTTCCTCAGTTCGCACCGAATTTCTCAGTCTATGTGCTGCCGCCCGATGTCGTGTGCCTCTATTCCGAGGATCGGAAGTTTTTTCTTCACGGCGAGCTTTATTGTGCGCTCGCGTCCGCAATAGGAGCGGGACATAGCTTTCCGCAGATCGCTCGCGAGCTGACGCGCGATTTTCCGTTCGACAAAATCCAGGAAGCGTTAAAGCGTCTGGTTGACCGGCGCTATGTCGTTTCAAAACGAGAATCTTCCGCAAGCGTTACAGCGGCCTATTGGGCGAGTCTCGGCCTGCCACCCGGGATTGCCGAGAAAAACCTTCAGAAGTGCCGTGTGCGCATTCAATCGATCAACGCCAAGGGCGCAAAGCAATTGGCTACCGCGTTGAATAAGCTCGGCGTCCGTGTCGTAACGCGCTCCGCCGACCTGACGGTGACGCTGGTCAATGATTATCTCGAAGCACAACTGACGAAATTGAACCGGCAGCACCTGACCGACCGTACGACATGGCTCCTCGTTCAGCCTACCGGCGTTTTCCCCCTGGTGGGGCCCGTGTTCAGCCCGGGCAAGGGCGCCTGTTGGACCTGTCTGGCTGAGCGGATGAAGCGCAATCGAGAGGTCAGGGCGCTGCTGGACCGCAAACAGGCGCGCTGCATCGCGGTTTCGCCGCTCAGGCGGGACACGCTCGGACAGAGCGGCATCCAGCTTGCAGCTATCGAGATCGCGAAGGCAATCGCCACCGATTTCCACACGCCGTTGAGCGATCACGTCATCAGCCTCGATCTGTTGGGCGCGACTATCGTGAAGCATTACTTGCCGGCCCGCCCGCAATGTCCCTCCTGCGGCAATAAGAAGCTGCGCGATCCGCGGCGCGCACCGGTGCCGGTTGAGCTTGCCGCCGGCACAAAGCCGATTATGACGAGTGGGGGATATCGGGCTGTGTCGTCGAGGGCGACAGTGGCCCGTTTCCGCAAGCTTGTGAGCCCGCTGACCGGCGTAGTATCGCGGCTCGAACGGATCGAAGTTGATTTGCCGTTGAACACTACCTATTACGCCGCGCACAATTTTTCGGGACCCGCCGAGACCGTCAACGAGCTCAGGGCCGGACTGAGCGGCGGCAGCTTCGGCAAGGGCAGCACGGCCGAACAAGGCGAAGCCAGCGCGCTCATGGAGGCGATCGAGCGCTATTCCGGAATTTTTCAGGGCGACGAGATCAGAGTGCGGAGGCGGTTTACGGATTTCCCGGCGGGCGATGCCATTCCTCCAAACGATGTCACGCTGTTCAGCGACGCGCAATTGCGGCGCGACCAAGCATCAATGTTCGCTCAGGACGTGACGCCGACGTTGGCGCCATTCGATCCGTCGGCCGAGGTCGAATGGTCGCCGGTCTGGTCGCTGCGCGACGGACGCTTCAAATATCTACCGACCGGCCTGTTATATTTTTTTTACAGGAGCGACTCCGGAGGCAGCGAGATCCCCGCCGATTCCAACGGCTGCGCTGCGGGCAACACGCTTGAGGAGGCGATCGTCCAGGGTTTCCTTGAACTGGTGGAGCGAGATTCCTACGCAATCTGGTGGTACAATCGATCGCGGCGGGCGGAAGTGGACCTCGGCCAGTTCGAGGATTCTTATATCCGCGATCTGAAAATCCAGCTTGCCGAAACCGGACGCCGGCTTTGGGTGCTCGACATTACCAGCGATCTCGGCATTCCAAGTTTTGTGGCGATGTCGCACGCGGTGGAAAACGCGGGAGATTTCGTCGAATACGGTTCCGGCTCGCACTTTGATCAGCGGATCGCTCTGCTACGCGCCCTGACCGAGCTCAATCAATTTTTGTCCCTCGGCCTCATGGGCGGCCGAGATGCGGGGGCGTCGAGCAATGACAGCGCCGGTCCGTTTCGTCTGCAAGACCATCCCTACTTGACGCCGAACGGCGGTCCGGCCCGACTGAACTTCCGAGCAGACTTCGGCCGCCTTGACAAGCGCGAGCAGGTCATGGCCTGCGTGAGCCTCGCCAAGCGTGAGGGTTTCGATTTTCTTGTTCTTGATCAGACGCGCCCCGACATCGAGGTTCCAGTGGTCCGAGTGATCGTTCCGGGATTACGACATTTCTATCGCCGCTTCGCGCCCGGCCGGCTTTACGATGTCCCGGTCAAGCTCGGCTTGCAGGACCGGCCGCTATCGGAAAACGAGCTCAATCCGCTTCACCCCCACACTTGAGGTCCCCTGGATTGCGCGCTCCCGGCATAAAGCGTGGGCGACATGCAGCGCCGGCAACGCTTTCCGCCCGGCTTGGCAGTCACGTCACCCTCGAAGTGCGGACCAGCGACGAGATCGCCGCTTGCTTTGGGGGCTTTTCGGTCGGCTTAGGCAAGTTCAGCGCGAGCGCGGCGGAATGCGCCCAGGGATTGCGCAGAGGTCTGCCACTAAGCTCGTTAGCGTCTCCCCGCCGGAACGTTGACAAAGAAATTCTTTTATTAGTCCGGCGATTGGCCGGCCACGGTTTGTTGGAATACCACCTTGGACGTTCGCCAAACGGCAAGGACCAGATCGTCATCGAGCCGCAGGGGCCGGATTATTGGCCGCGATCAGCGCAGCTCCGCGAGGCCGACACGCTTGTACTGTCGCGATTTGCCTATATGCGACGCCGCGCCAACGAGATGGTGCTGGAATCTCCGCGCGCCGGCGCGCTGTTCAAGATTTGCAATCCGAAGATTGCGGCCGCCTTGGCTATGCTGTCGACACCGCAACAAATCAGCCGGCTGCGCCGACATCCCGGCTTTCCGGGGATCGAGCTGCTCGCCCTGCTCGTCGACTGCCAAATCCTGTTCAAGACCGGCGCTGCCGGCGGCGATGGCCTCCGACCGGCCGAGGGCGACGATAGCCTCGTCCTTTGGGATTTTCACGATCTTCTGTTCCACGCGCGCAGCACCGAGGGCCGACACGCCAACCCGCTGGGCGGGGCTTATCCCTATGTCGGCGTCATTTCTCCGCTACCGGCGGTGCGGCCCAACTGGCCGGGAAACAAAATTGATCTGCGCAAGTTCTCCGACGCGCATCCTGAAGCAATCTCATTGGCCGCAAAGCTGTTGCGTGAACGTCACTCGACGCGCGAGTTCGACGACCAGCGGCCGATCACGCTCGGCGAGCTTGCGCGGTTTCTCGACGGCGCTGCGCGCGTGCAGTCGGAGTTGCAAACAACGCTCGATGCTGGAGATGGACTGACGCTCAACTACGCAGCGAGGCCGTATCCTTCGGCGGGCGCCAGCTACGAACTCGAGCTCTATCTGGCGGTCGACAAATGCGATGGGCTACCGCGCGGATTCTATCACTACGATGCCGGCCGACATGCACTGGCGCTCATCTGCGTCCGCACCGGTGAGCTCGAAGCGCAATTGAAGGCGGCCGAACTTGCCATGGCCACGCCCGCCGTCCCGCAGATCCTGATCACGATTGCCGCACGCTTCGGCAGGACTTCATGGAAATACAGCTCGATCGCCTATGCGCTTATTCTGAAGGACGTCGGCGTATTGATGCAGACGTTTTACTTGATGGCGGCCGATATTGGGCTCGGGGGCTGTGCGATTGGCACCACGAATATCGATCTGTTCGCGAAGATGACGGGGATCGAATTCCACGTCGAGGGCCCGGTTGGTCAATTTGCTCTTGGCCGCGGCGCGGAACCAGGCCGTTCAGCCTGACAATCAGACGACCGCATTGTCGGCGCCGCCTTTTTGGGCACAAAAAACCGAGCGGCAGAAGGATCGCGCGACGATACCGGCTCGAAGTATCCGAGCGTCTTGTTGCTCCGCATTCCGGCCAGCGCGAACATGGCGCCCTGAGGGTCCGTACATCGCACGACCCAGCCGCCGCCGTGCACCTCAAGCGGGCCTTCGAGGATCCGGCCGCCACCGGCTTTTACGCGTTCCGACGCCGCGTCGATGTTGTCAATGTTGAAGTAGTAGAGCCAGAAGGGCATGGGAACCATGGAAGGTTTAGTGTACATGCCGCCAATGGTCTGGCCTCCGGCCGAGAACGTTTGATATGTTCCCATCATGTTGACCTCGGCATTGTCTTTTTGCCAGCCAAAAAGCTCGCCGTAGAACGAGAACGCCTTCTCCCAGTCGGCCGCGAGTAGTTCATGCCAGCCGATGCGGCGCGGCGTATTCAGCGCGGCGGGTTGCTCTCGACCGGGTCTCGGCCACTGGGACAACGCAAACGCTGCCATTTGTGGGTCAGCGACCACCGCAAAACGGCTGATATTGGGGACATCTATCGGCGGCAGGTGCACGACTCCGCCAAGACGCCTGATCTGCTCGGCGGCGGCGTCCACGTTGTCGACCCCGACATATCCGATCCACCGCGGTGCCGCGCCCATTCTCTGCGCGTCCTCCGGCAGGTTCATCAACCCGCAGACTGAGGCTTCACCGGCGGTAAACAACGTATAGGGGATGCCGCCCGTCGACGCGTCCACTGTGCCCCAGCCGACGACCTCGGCATAGAAAACCTTGGCCGCCTCCGGGTCCGGTGTCATCAATTCGTACCAGACGAAACGGCCATGAGAATTGACCATGTCTGTTTCTCGCGTTCGAGCCCGCATCGCGGCGGGACGGAGAATGTGCAGGGATGGACACGCACTCAGATGCGGAAATCGGATCATCTTGCAGGGGCCATCATATGCCGCCTGCTGTCACCGCGTTGTCACACATCGTCGCAGAGTCTAAAACCCATATATGCCTTGCGATGATTTTCTTGCGGTAACTTCCGAATCAGCGCAAATAATTATCAACAGAAAAATTTGCGGCGCCGTCGGCCCCGCTTCAGCCTCATGAGGAAACCTATGCCTGACGCGCAGGTTGATAAATCCGCACGCCTCATCGTGGTCGGCAATGAAAAGGGTGGCTCGGGCAAATCAACCGTCGCCATGCACGTCGCGATCGCCCTGATGAAATCGAATAACCGGGTCGGCACGATCGATCTGGATTCAAGGCAGAAGACATTCACTCACTACATCGAGAACAGATTTGCCTGGGCTGAGCAGATCAATTGCAAACTTGAGATTCCGAACCACATCTACTTCGTGGAGAATATGGATCACCCGACTGCGGACGAGGAGGTAGCGGACGGCGATGCCCTTGCGGACCAGATCAAGGAATTGGCAAGCGGCAATGACTTCATTGTGGTCGATACCCCCGGTCGCAACAGCTATCTCGGACGTCTCGTTCACGCGATGGCCGACGTTCTGATAACGCCGCTGAATGACAGCTTCATCGATCTCGACGTGCTCGGCACTGTCGATCGTCAAGCACTGGCCGTGACGGGCACGAGCCATTATTCCCAGATGGTGCAAGAGGCACGGTTGCAGCGCTACGCCCGTGACAATGTCAACGCAGACTGGATTGTGCTGCGGAACCGCCTATCAATGCTCGGTTCGCGAAACTCAAAACTTGTGGGGCAGGGACTCAGCGAACTGTCGCGAAAGCTCGATTTCCGGCACATCGATGGGCTCGCAGAACGGGTAATTTTCAAGGAGTTTTATCCGCGTGGCCTGACGGCGCTGGATTCTCTGGACGCAACGCTCCTTGGTACCCGGCCGACTTTGTCGCATGTCACGGCGCGCATGGAAATAGACGCTCTTATGAGCGCCATCGGCCTGCGGAGCGGGTCCTCGGGTGGGTCGGTCATTCAATCCGAAAGGGATGCGGCTTAATCGATGTCGCACGGATATCGTTGTCTCTGAACCATCCTCAGCTTCTTTCGAAGTTCCTCTTAGCGATGTAACTCAGGGAAAAATCTTCCAATCTGATATCTCAAATAAGCGTGCGCACGGCGCTTTAGGCGCCGCCCTCCGTTATGGCGAGGCTGTCGAGGCGACGCTTGGCGCCAGTCGCGATCGATTCCGCCATGGCCTGCGGAAAATCCTTCGGCAACTTTGCAATCGTAGCGTCGATCCTCGCACCAGCCGTGTCCGCGAGTTGTTCGATCACGCCGCGGACTGTCTTGTCGGGCAGGCCGCAAGTGTTGGCGGTTTGCACGAAATGCCGGCCGAGGACCGTGTGCACGACGTAGTGGCGGTCATTGCCGATCGCCATAGCGAGCTTCATTTGATTCTGCGTGATCTGCTTGGCATCGAGGCTCGGCTGCGTCGAGATGATGTCGTAGAGCGGCGTCAGCACGAACCGTCCGCCGGGCGAGAGGCGGATGCTGAAGTTCTTGGCGTGGCCATCCGTGGCAGCGAGAAGCCAGAACACGATTTGCGCTTTGAAGAAGGTTGCTTGGTCGGCCCCCGGCGTATCGCTGCCTTTGAGAAAATCTGTGATTTTGCGGATGCCTGGACCGCCGTCGGATTCGTATTTGCGGGCGGACGGCACGGAAAGCGCCTGACAACAATCCTCCTGCGGTAGGCGCAAGAGCCGTCCGTCACGGGTCCATGTGCGGTCAAAGCGTTCGATGGCGAGCGCGCGCCGCCCGGCGAAATCGACGATGCGCGATTTGGCGACCGGCAAGCCAAGCGCGGCGACGAGCTCTAGGCATAGATGCTCATTCTCGACGCTATTGGTCAGGTCGATGCCGTTCGGCAAGCGGCCGATCTGCGGTTTGATGATGTGCGTAGTGGCGGTCGTACCGTGCGGCACGTGCCATTTGTCCTTCCAGTAGAGGAGGGCCGTCTTTTCCTGGGCCCCCGCCAAAGAGATCCGAAACTCCTGATCGGGGCCGAGACCAAGCGGATTGCTGGCGAGGTTGGCAAGGATTGCAGCAATGTCCTGATCGCTTGCGGCGCGGGCGTCAATCGCGCCGGCCACCCCGGGTGCGGTGCCATCGGGAAGGAATTGCAGCGCACCGACGCAGTCGCGGCCGATGGCGGAAAGCAGGCTGTAGGCGTCGGCGCCGCCGGCATATACGCGTTCGGCGACACGCCGGCGGACATCGTCATTGTCAGGAAGAAGATTGTCAAAGACGGCGACGACAGGATCGCCGATATAGCGGTCCTCACGTAAAGGCATCGAAACCGAGGCCGGGATGGCGTTCTCCCATCCCAGCCAATCTTTGTCGTATTGGAAGTCGATAGCGCCACTGCTCTCGCGCCGCAGCCGCCCGACCAGACGCGCGTTCAGGTAGACATTGAGCGGCGTGCGAATAGGACGGCGTCCCATCAGAACAGATCCTCGATAGCTTTGGCCGGCACCTTCGTGCGTGGCTGGATGATCAGTTCGAGATCGAGCGCGGCAAGCGCGTCCATGAGGATACGCACCTGCGTGGCCGGTTCGCCGGCCTCCAGCTTCGAGACAGTCGCCTGCCGCGCGTGCATCTTCTCGCCCAGGCCGCCCTGAGTGAGGTTCTTCTGCCGCCGATATCGTTTGATACCGGCTCCAAGCTGTTGGGGGCTGCGGGCGATCGTGTCCATAGCAATAAGATACGCGAACGCGTATAAAAAGTCAATATACGTGATCACGTATATTCAAGAACTACCCGTGAACGCGTATACTCACCAAAAATACGCGATCGCGCATAAGTGCTGGCGCCTGGCTTCAATGCCTGCAGATGGCCGAATGCGCAGGCCGAAAACTACAGGCGGACATTCAATATCATTGAGATTGAGGGTCCAATCCCAAAGCAATGACGGCAAGGGCGGCCGCGATCAAGCCGACGAACGGCACGCCCAGAGTGCGCGAGGCGAGCTGGGCCAGACCGCAGGTGTCCGATCCTGAGTCTCGCGACCGGTTTCCACCACCATCCCGATAGCTGCGGCGTCGCACCAAGTGCTGAGGTCGGGCCTGACAGCGATGGCGATCACTACCGACGGCGTCATTCCGCGCGGCGCCGGTGCAGTGGTGATGATCGAACACACCGAACTGCTCGAAGACGATGCGGCGCCGGCGATCGATCATCATCGCGCGGCGACGAGCGGCCAGTTCGTCTCCTACGCCGGCTCCAATATCGCCCACGGCGAAACCTTGCTACGCAAGGGCAGGCGGATCGGCTCGCGCGAGATCGGCACGCTGGCGGCCTGCGGTCTCGCCGCGATCGAGGTGGGTGCGCCGACCGCGCGTCGCTGCGCTTTCGACCGACGACACATTTATTGATCCGGGAAAAGCCACTTCGCCCGGGCGGCGTCTATGACGCCAACGGCGCCATCCTCGCTGCCGCCGTCAGCGAAGCCGGTGGCAAGCCAGCCGTTCGGCGCCTTTCCCGACAAAGAAATCGCGCTCGAACTGGCGACCAGCGTTATCAACACCTCGATCTGAGAAGCAGCGTCACGATCTGCTTCGCGCTAAACCTTCTTCGCCATCACCAAAGCTCCTTTGCCAAGCTATTCTCTCACATCGCTTGGTTCAAAAAGACCGAGTCAGGTCGGTCATTTCAAGAACTTCCGCAACTGCTTCCCCCGAAACAGCAAGGCCGCATGTTCTGCATTCGAAAATCTGCAACTCGGACAATCCGCGAGGCTGCGGCAGTGAGCGTGCAAATCGCATGGGATTGGCGCAGCTCGGACAGATTGCAGGATTCATCACGCCGTCGTGCATCAAACCTCCCCGAGTATTTATTCTTTGCTGGGACTATGGACCTGCCCCTTTGGGATCGTTTGATAACACTGGCCGGTAACTGTGGGGTTACGACGATGGCTGCGTCCCGCTCCAGTTGCGCAAAAGACAGGCTTCATTTTAAAATTGGTAACCGAGCGCTTACCTACCGCGGTCCTTGGCGATGAATCCGAGCCCTGCTGCCGCGCTGGCATTCCGGTCTACGGTTGAATCGACAAGCTTTGTAAGACTCCCATTACCCTTTGCGGACTACCAGAATGGCGTCGGGATAAGTCTGAGCCCCGGCATGTTAGGGGGGCCCCGGCCGAAAGGCTGGGGCTTCTTTCATTTGTGACTCCGGTCCAGCCCCGGCGCTTCTTACTATCCACGGCACTTTTTCGGGTGTGCAGGCCCATCGCGGGCGCTCCCCACATTCAGCCGCGACAGGAAGTCTGCGGCATTTTACATATCTTTCTATCAATTTTTTGATTTGCCCCCGGGTATAAATGACCCGCGTTTGGCAATGCATTCGGATCATATCGGCACAACACAATGAACCGTCGCGACCGCGAACTCCTGGACAAGCAATTTCGGTGGCTCTCTCCGGCACCACGAAACGGCGGCGTCATGGTTTTCGCCGTCGTCGGCGTGTTTTTTGCCGGTGTGACACTCGGCGGCATCATGTTTACCCACAGAAGCGAGCCGGTGCGAACGGCGTTGAACGGGGTGCTGGCTGCAGTTTCCCCTGGAGTGCCGGCCACGCGCGAATTCCATTCAGCTCTCTGAGTTACATTTCGTCGCCCGAATTGACGCAGCAACACGCTGGCAGTCTGGCTAAGTCCGTCGATGATCCGCGACAATACTGACTGCTGTCACGCAGCCAAAATCTGACTAGCCATTTCCAAAATTCGGATATATGAAAACCCGTCTGACGATGCCGGGCTGAGCGCATGCTCGGTCCGAGGCAGCCAAAATTCATTTTCTTGGGAGAGGACAATGGCGACCGGTACGGTGAAGTGGTTCAACGGGCAAAAAGGCTATGGCTTTATCCAGCCGCAGGCCGGCGGCAAGGATGTGTTCGTTCACATCTCGGCGGTCGAAAGAGCCGGCCTTACCGGTCTCAACGAAGGGCAAGTCATCGAATACGAAGAAGCTTCAAATAAGGGAAAGACATCTGCGGAGAATCTGAAGATTCGGCGTTGATCGCCTGATAACCGCGGTCATGCTGGCATTTGTATTTTGGAATCAGACATGCTGGTTAAATCTGGCTAGGTCAGATGAGACGGATCCGGGAGCTAAGGTCCTGTTTCCGGATGCTGAAGAATTCGCCCACCGAGTTCCGCGAGCCTGACCTGTCATTCGGCATTCCCGAAGAAATGGCGCGGCGCCTTACCATCGACTAGCTGCGATCCTTCACTGTGCTTTGCCATCCGCAATAACGCCGTTCGCGTGAAAGATTTCGACCGCCGGCTCGATATTCTCCGCGGCGAAATGTCGTTCGACGAGAAACTGGCCTCGATGCGAAAGCTCAGTTCTCGAGACAAGTAAGAATCCGGCAGGAAAGCCAACGTTCTGCGGCGACACCGCGGAATTCCTCGCTACACAGGCTTTGGAAGGCGCTCTTTCAGACGCACTCCGGGACCGCCGCCGTTTTCTTCAATGAATTCGACTCCGGCACTTAAGCGCCTCTAATGCCTCGAGGTGCCGCGCCGGGGCATCAATAGTTCCAGCTCCTTACGGTCCGATCTCCACGCCCGAACCTCCGCCAATCTTTGTGTCCAGGCCGACACTTTCGCCGTGCGCCCTCGAGTCTCTGACCGCGATGCCATAGCGCGGCGCGAGCCATCCGGCATTGGATTCGGCAACATTTTCATATAACAGCGTACCGATTTAGTGGACTTTTGCGAATATCAGTATATTGCTACTGATATCGTGACTATATGGAGCGGCGACATGGAAAAGCGTAGTGAAAGAGCACTGATTCAGCCAGTAGGCGCACATTCATTGGTGGTTCGGATGCCCGGATCATCATGGGCGAATGACGAAGCAGCGCTGCTGCGGCTATGGCGGGAGAAGCGTGGGGAGGCGGAGCCGCAGGACCTGTCCGGCAACCTGATCGTCCAGCTTGGTGCGGTGACGGAGGACCTCAATCGGCGCTGGTACGAGCTCAACACCGGTGAAGTGGTGATCGATGTCCAGCGGCGGGTTTTTCACCCGGCATTGCCGTGGATGGCCGCCACCCTGGATGGCCGGGTCGAGGCCAGCGGGGCGATCTTCGAAGCAAAATTCATGCTGCCGTGGTCGTTCTCCGAGGAAGCGGCCGCCGAGAAGTACATGCCGCAGCTGCAGCACAACATGTGGGTGGTGGCGTCGAAGTCTGCGGTGTTGTCGGTGATCACCGGCGGCGGCAAATGGGTGGAGATCAAGGCCGGCGCCGATCCGCTCTACCAGCATCTGATCGTCACGGCGGAGCGCAAGTTCTGGCGCTGCGTCGAAAACGGAGAGCCGCCGCGCATATTTGGCGCAGAGCCGCCTCGGCCGCGGATCGAGGCAATCCGCATCGTGGATATGACGGCATCGAACGCATGGGCGGAGTTCTCCGGGATCTTTGCCCGCACCCGGAACGCGCATGGGCTACACGAGGCGGCGAAGGCCGAGCTCAAGAGCCTGATGCCCGAAGATGCCAAGGAAGCCATCGGTCATGGGGTGCGAGCCAAGCGCTCGAAGTCCGGCGCCGTGAGTTTTGATCTTCTGAGCATGGAGGCGAGCCATGCACCGGTCCAGTGAATTGATCGCGGCACTGGCAGGCGCGCTTGCCAAGGCACAGGCCGAACTGACCAACCCGGAAAAGTCGCTGATCGCGACGATCAATCCGCAGTCGACGCGGTGGGATGGAACGCTCGTTCCGCTATGCGCCGCTCTCGAGCGGTCTCGATATCGTGCGCAAGACGCTAGGCCACCACGAGATCGCAACAGTCCAGACCACCGCCATCGACCAAACGGCAGGCACGGTCAATCTGACCACCGTGCTGGCGCACGCTTCAGGTGAGTGGATCGCGTCGGACTGGCCGGTCTGCGCGATCGCGGACACGGCAACCCCGCGCCGGATGGGGGCGGCCCTGACCTATGCCCGGCGCTATGCGCTCTTCACGCTGGTGGGCATTGCCGGCGAAGACGATCTCGACGCGCCGGACCTTCCGGCACCCACGGCACAGCAACCCGGGAAGGCGGACGCGACAGGACAGAATGGACAGACCAATGGATCACAGCGCCGGCCGGCCCCGGTAAGCCGAACCGCCGCAACGGGCGTCACCTGTCATCATTATCCAATCCGACTCTAAGTCCCGAAAACTCGGGTGAACTGCGCGATCTGCTTTTGTCCGAACTCCAGACGCTAGCCTCTCTGGACGACGCCACGACCTGGGCGCACGGCATCCTCCATGCCAAGAACAGTTTGACGACGGAGGATGCCGGGATCGTCGAGACTGCGTTCCAGTCAAAGCTCGCGACGCTCGGGGAGGGCAGAGGCGAGAAGATCAACCGAGCCACCAGTAGAAAGAAGTGTGCGACAGCCTTCCAATGGCATCGACAAGAGCGCACTCGCGTTATCGGAGCCTCGACGAATCCGGGACAAGGACCATGTCCGCTTCGTCGCCAAGCAGCCTTGCCTGATCTGCGGCCGCCAGCCGGCCGACGCCCACCATCTTCGCTTCGCCCAGCATCGGGCGCTCGGCCGCAAGGTCAGCGACGAGTTCACCGTGCCGCTATGCCGGGGGCATCATCGCGAAGTCCATCGCTGCGGCGACGAAGCCGCATGGTGGGGCCGCGCCGGGCATGACCCACAGATCGTGGCGCGCACGCTTTGGCTCGAAACCCATCCGCTGGCGGCAGGATCGGATAAAGCAATAGAAGCAGCGCCAGTTGCTGCAGCAGTTGGCAGCGGAAGAAGCGCCGGCCGCAAGCGGCCCGCCGGCAGGACAGGGCAGAATTACAAAACGAAGCCAATTGCTCCGGCCAGCCCGCGATGACCTCGTTCAAGCAGATCGAGGCCAATCGCCGCAACGCCAGAAGAAGCACCGGTCCCAGTAGCGAGGACGGCAAGCAGCGCTCCCGCTGCAATGCCGTCCGTCATGGCCTGACCGCCGAGACCGTTATCGGTACGTTGGAAGATGCCGATGATTACAGAGCCTTCGAGGCCGCCATCATCGCGGACTATGACGCGCAATCGGCCGTCGAGCGGGAACTGGTACTGCGCCTCGCCAGTCTGTTGTGGCGGCTGCGCCGCGCCACGACCATGGAAACCGGCCTCTTCGAAATCCAGGCCGGACAGTTGCACGCGTTCAAAAAGACCCACCAGGCCCAACAGGCTTCTCGACAGGTCCTCTACACGTTGCTTGGACAGCCAGCTCCTGGCGCGTTCCAGTTCGACCCGCAATCGCACCTCCCAGATCCCGATTGGCAAAGCCCGCCGGAAACCCCGCCATCGAGATCACGCAATGCTTCCTGCGTCTCGCCAACCTGCCCAGTTTCGCGCTCGATCGCCTCAGTCGCTACGAAGCCACCCTCTGGCGCCAGGTTGCGCGCGTGCTGTTCGCCCTCGACGCGTTGGAGCGGCGGAAGCCACAGGAACGCAGATGAAACGTAGATGAAGTGTGCGGTATCCGGCAACGCAAAGGCCGGAGGTGGACAGGCCATTGTCCGAATAGGTCGCAATGTCTGCTAATGATCCAAAGCGGACATTGGGCAGACGCACGTGCCATTCAGCTATCGTTTGCGCCGGTCCTCGATTTCGAGAGTGACTATTCGGGCTAGCAGCGTTGCCGGATAGAATTGGCCAATAATGGCCTCAACATTGGCCAGACTGCGGGCGTATTCGTCCACCGGGACAATATCGCCGTATCCAACCGATGTCAGAGTTACGAAGCTGAAGTAGACAAAGTTGCTGGCAACGGCGAGGTTGTCCCGCAACGGCCCGAGTCCGGTGAACGCATTGGGCACCAATAATGCGACAAAGCTATACAGCGCTATGAAAATGAATCCGATACTAAGATAGAGCAGGACCGCACCGATGATACGGTGATACGTGACCCGTCCCGGCGCGAACACCGCACGAGCGACCACAACGCTCAGCGTCACTCCACTGATTATCCACCCGCTCGCTTCGAGATACACGTCGACAATCGAGGGCTGTCGTAGCCGTAGTACGGTGGAGACGACGGTCAACACGATGGTGATCGTGATCGCAACGACGGCCAGCATACTGCCCGAGATGATGAAGACCGTGGCGACCATCACCAGCACAAACGCGATACCAAAGTAATGCGCCGCGATTACGCCCTTAGCCTGCATCGGTGCAGCCACAAACAAGAGGACGGCGAGCATGATCGTCAAGGCCGTCAGTAATTGATCGCTCGATCGCTCCCGCAATTTGCGGAAGTGTTCTCCGGTCTGTTGGCGAAGGCCGAGCTTCTGCATGTCACCGGGATCCAATTCATTCGTTTATAGGTTGAGAAAGCTGAGTACGTCACAAGCTTTGTGCGCGATTTTGGTCTCGTCAATGGTTCAACAGCGGGCCGCCGCAGAGAGTTTTGCTTCGGCCGGCCGCTTGCGGTTCGAGACCGTGTCGACAGTCTGCCCCCAGTCCACTCTTGGTGGTGCGCGTGTTGCGGTGTCGTGCTTGACCTAGCTCGCCGCCTGCTTTGGAGCGCCGGTTCATCGCCCTCTCCGAGGCTCGGGATCGGGTATCGTATCGGCTTAGCCCAATGCTCCGAAAGGGGGCTTTGAAGGGCGGTCGCTCGGTAAGCCACGCTATGGGATTGAATTGACTGGGTGCTGCCGGGCATGCTTGTTGCGCAGTACCTCATCATCCAAAATAGTAGCGCGCCATGCCCAAACTCTACGAAGCCCTCGCAGAGGCGTTCCTTGCCGAGGGAGTCGACACACAGTTCGTCCTGATGGGCGACGGCAACATGCACTGGTCCACCGCCTTCGCAAAATTGGCGGGCGTGCAGAGCGTCCACGTCAGGCATGAGCACGCTACCGTTGCTGCGGCGACCGCCTACAACATAGCGACCGGCAAAGTTGCTGTTGCCTCTGTTACGTGCGGCCCCGGCGTGACCCAGCTGATGACGGCGCTGCCGGCCGCGGTTCGCGCTCGCCTGCCGATGGTGGTATTCGCCGGCGAGTCGCCTATCAACGCTAAGTTCTACAATCAGTACATTGACCAGGCGCCGCTCGTGACGGCGACCGGGGCGCACTACATCGCCGCGCACAGCGTACCGCGCATGATGGACCACGTGCGCGAAGCCTTCCACACCGCCAAGTACGAGCGTTGTCCGGTGGTGCTGGGCATTCCCTACGACCTGCAGAAGGTCGAATATATGGCGAACCAGCCCTACGAGACCTCGGCGATGTATGCGCCCAAGGTTGGACGCATGCAGCCCGATCCCGAGCTCGCGGCCGAGGCCGTCGAGCGCCTGGCCTCGGCAAAGCGGCCGATCATTCTCGGTGGCCGTGGCGTGCTGTGGTCCGGCGCGCGAGATGCGGTGATCAAGCTCGCCGATCGCTGCGGAGCCCTGCTGTCCAACACGCTGCCGGCGCGTGGTCTTTTCCACGACCATCCATTCGGGCTCGGTACCACCGGCAGCTACTTCACGTCATTGGGCAGAGAGATGTACGAGTCCGCAGACCTCGTCCTCGCGGTCGGTACGAGCCTGTCTTACTACGTCGGCGGCGGACACTATTGGGGAAAGGCCTGCAGGATTTAGTTGGATGATGCCCCGCGCGGCTTGCGCGATGGGCAAAAGGCGGCCGACGTCTACGTCAGATCAGATGCGCTCGTCGGCGTCGAAGCAATCCTTGCTGGCCTCGACAGGAAGCTGGGCGTTGGCAAACCGACGGCTGCGATCATTCGCTCGAAAGAGCTCGCCCACCGCATCGCGACCGAGCCCGCGGACTCGATGGCGTTCGATATTTTGCCTGGGACGCTGGATCCCCGCGAGGTGATCCGGGCCATGGACGAGGTCATACCAAAGGACTGGGACATCGTCGGCGGCAGCGGCCATCAGGCCTATTTCAACACGCAGATGCGCGGCCGACCGGCGGAGCGCTACACGACGGTCCGTGAATTCGGCGCGGTCGGCAACGGCCTGTCATATGCGCTCGGAGTTGCGGCCGCGCGCCGGCAGGGTCGCGAGGGCAAGATCGTATTGTTCGAAGGCGACGGTGGTCTCCTGTTCCATATCCAGGAACTGGAGACGCTCAAGCGTCAAGGGTTTCGCATCCTGATCTGCGCGATGAACGATGGCGGATACGGCTCGGAGTTTCACAAGCTGCGCGCCGACGGCATCGACGACAGCTTGGCCGTATTCGGGCGGCCCCCATTCGAAAGCATCGCACGCGGCTTCGGCTTACGCGGCCACGAGATATGCGATGTATCGGTCATTCCGAAGCTGTTCGCTGACTTCGCCGCACAGGGTGAAAGTGAAATCTGGAACATCCAGATCTCGGATCAGGTCACGGCGCCGGCGATCCGGCAGACCATCAAGCGCGGCCATGGCAATATGTGAGCGTTGGATGGAGTAAAGCTAATAGTCGGCCGAGAACCTTTTGGCGCGTTGCTGCGACTTATCGTAATGAACCACGCCATAGTGCGTGGGCGGCGTTTTTCGCGTATCGGAGGCCTCGGCGTTGCCGATCATGCGCACATTGCTTCTGCTGGTGACGCTTGCCGCGCCTGCATGGGCGCAGAGCGAGCCGGCTTTCCTCACCGGCGCCAAAGACGCAGCCAGCCAGTTGCAGCTCTATATCGATTCCGCCACGAAGAGAGGGGAGCGCCCCGATCTGTCGTCGCCGCCTCCGTCCGATCTCTTCTCACGCGTGTTCGACGCAAGGCAGCTCGAGGCGCTGCCGCCGCCGCAGGCGAGCGAGCTTTCCTGGCTGCCGCAATGGATGGCGACCGCCAACGGCGTCGCCAAATCGATCATCTATTTCGGTGTCACGATCACCGGCACGCCGACCGCGGAGCAGATCGCCGCGGTCAAGCGCAACGCGGCGGACTATGAGGACCAGCAGGCGATCGCGATCAGCTACGAAATCCGCCTTGCCGCGCGCGAGGCGCAGGATCTCGACCTGTTCATGGGTTCACTCTCGCCCGAACAACGCACGCCGGTCCGCCAGGCCGGCGTCGACGGGGCGCGCAACGGCGGTGCGGAAATGATTTACGGCGCACTGGTGCAGATCGGCCAAAACGTGCGAGCGACGAACTCGCGCCTTCTTGCCGATGCCATGAGCGACACGCGCGCCGTTTGGGCAGACTTTCTCACGCCGCAGGCGAAGGCACAGCTCATCGACTTGAGCGGAAGATTGCAAAAGGCCAGCAAGGACGAAGCGGTGCAGAAAGACCTGGCCGCGCTCGATGCGGCGCTGGCGGCCGGCAAGTAAGCCA
This sequence comes from uncultured Alphaproteobacteria bacterium, assembly GCA_963808205.1. Taxonomy (GTDB): domain Bacteria; phylum Pseudomonadota; class Alphaproteobacteria; order Rhizobiales; family Xanthobacteraceae; genus BOG-931. Next base: position 499,074 of record CAWEER010000001.1, on the reverse strand, counting down.
AGTTCCAGGCTCTGTGGTACGACTCAGGTATGGGCCCGGCGTGGTTCATCGGCGTGCGCCGCGCCTGCAGTGTTGCCGGCAGCCGGACGGCCATCCGGTCGTCATAGTTGGCTGAAACCAGTTCTGTGCTTCAAAGTGAATTGGCTCTTGCGGGGTAGGAATGGATCTGTTCGCGTGTCGAGAATGTAACGCGTTGTACGCAATTCAACACAAAAAGGAGCCACCGACCAAGCCGCCGCGATGCGAAGTCTGTCGGACAGAATTTCCGTCCACAGAGCTCGGGGAATGGCTGGATTACGAAAAACTCGATGCGGAGCAGCGGGTCAAAGACTGGTTGCCAAAAGAGACCGGGTGATTCCGATCAAGTGCGCGTCTTGATCCTTGGATTCATCGGTGCTTCGGGTAAACGGAATGGCGGGCCCGGCAAGCCCGATATTCTCAGCCGTGGGCGCCTGCAGGCCTACCCGCAATTCCACATCAGCCCAATCGGCGTTGACGTCCAGCACGGACCGAAACTGCCGCCGTTATAGCGACCGTGCAGGAACCCAGGACTGCCGAAATAGTATCTGCCGCCGCCGTACCAGTAGTGAGGGGTATAATTTGGCGTGCCGTTCGCGGACGGCCTTGGCCCATACACCGGAACGTTATTGTCCGGTGGCTGATGATAGCCGGGCAAGAAGCCGTAGCCGTGCCAGTGATAGACGTGATGCTTTCCGTGCACGGGCGCCGCGACCGCAATGGCTGGAAGTAGCGACAAAGCAGCGGCGCTTGAGAAGAGGCATTTCCGTAACATTCGCGCAACCTACACGGCCAGCCATTCTGATGCGACACAATCCTTGATCACTCGCTTACTGTCGCCGACCTGGGACGTGATCCTCAACATGAAGAACCTCACCGTCGCCGACCTCAACATGAAGAGCTTGACCAACGCGCGCTATTACTTGCCTCAACCCGCTGGCACCGCCCATGCCGCCGACGGGCTCGGCGCCTAGTGTGACGCTGCGGTACAAGCAGTAATACGCAGGCGATTCGAGGAATCGGGGATTCCGAAGAAAACCGGTAGCAACTTCGTTGCATTCGCCGATTTCAGTGGGCTGGGCTCCGTCAATCGGAGTCTCACGCCGGCAGACCTAGATTGGCTTCGCACGCCCGCTTCGCCAGTTTATTCGGTCAACGTAGAGAACGCGCTCACAGCGGCTTCATCTGGTCGTTAGACCGTTCTGCACTGCGGCCAACCTGGCGATCAATCTTCGGTCTCGACTGCAGCGCCGCCGCCTAAGAGTAGCTCCTCCAAGGAATCGAAGTCGAATTCTCCAATGCTAACCTGATCGAGGACATCACTTATCCGCTTGGATGAAATACGCCCCCACCGTTCCACGGTGTCTATCTTCACCACGGCATAGGTCGATTTGGCTGCAAACAAGGCCCACCCGGCCTTGAACAACCATTCTTGGACCTCAACGAGAAAGGTTGGGGGAATTTGCTGGCGCCCAAATAGCCGCCGCAGCGTGATTTCGGATAACCGGGCCCGCGACCATTCTTTCACACCGTCTTCCTGCTTCTTGGCCAACAGATGGGCGACCAACATCGCGCATTGCCGTTCAGTCGGCAAAGCAGCCCGGCGGCGATGCCCATCTTTCTTCATTATGCCTTGAAAACGATCCATACTGCTCTTTTATATGGCCATGGGACCGTAAAGCAATATAATTCAACCATAAAGGGCATTACAAATGAAGAATGCACGCAAAACGAGAGTCAAGGCGAGAAAGAAAAGCGACGAGCAACAATTTTTGGAGGAGATTTCGGACCTGAGGTCGATTCCGAAGCGCTATCGCCGCCATGGCTCCGTCTTCGCCGTCGACTGCGACATCATCGACCCAACCTCCGGCGGCGAGTGGTTTCCTGCGACGCTCTGGGCAAAAGATTTCCTCTGCCTGCTGATTGTGACGCCGCTGACGCGAAAGGGACGCGGTTTCTGCGCCGCGCTCACCCGGGGTGAACGAATTGATTTCGATTACGGCGGCCATGCCTTTTCGGCAACCGTGGTGACGAACGGAACTGGGGGGCCGGTGGCGATCCAAGCTCACGAAGTGAGCCGGGATTTCTTCTGGCCGGTGACCGTGCGCGAGAAGCGGGCGGGGGAATAATGGGCCACGAGCAGAATGGCGACAGCGGCTATAAGCGGCCGCCCATCCGCACGAGATTCCAGCCTGGACGAAGCGGCAATCCTGGAGGCCGACCGAAGCGACCGCCGAGCTTTCGTTCCGTTCTGCAGGCTGAGCTGGCTGAGGCCATGCCTGGAAAAGACAAGCACGGCAGCAAACTCCAGGCGCTGGTCCGAACCTTGGTCACCTCTGCCATCGCCGGGAACATGCGCGCGCAGGCCCTCCTGGTCGGAGCGCTTGCGCGCGTTGCTGAGGTCGATGAGCAAGGTCCCAACCTGATGACGCCGGATGATCACGAGCTCCTCGACGCCTTTGTCGGCGATGAGCTCAATCGGCGCAGGGACGACCCCGCTTCAATCCCGTCTGTTCAGGACCAGGAAGAAAAATGATCGCGGGCGCTCCCGCAAGGACGTGTGAATGAACACCAATCGCAAGGAGAAGTATAATGAATCCCGCTCTACAAGCACTATTGCGTCAGAATTTTTTGTCTTTCGCAAGTAAGGCCATTCGCGAGCTCGAAAATACCAAGCTCGGGGCCGAGCCCTATCTCAAATATTTGGCGCGTGAACTCGATCTTTTCTCGAAGGAGGACACACGACGTCTGATCATAAACCTGCCGCCGGGCCATCTGAAGACCTGGCTGGCGTCGGTATGTCTTTCAGCCTGGTTGCTGGCGCACGATGCATCGCTCAAAATCATCATCGTGACGCACGCCGAGCATTTGTCGAAGACGATTTCACGCAACATCCGTACCATTTTGCAGTCACCATGGTATAAAGAGCTGTTCGCGAGCCGTATCAAGAGGGGGCACAGCGAAGTCACAGATTTCGGCACCACCTCAGGCGGCGGCGTTTTTGTGTCGTCGTTTCGTGGCAGTATCACCGGACGTCGCGCACATGTGATCATTGTCGACGATCCGCACGACATTGGCGATGACATTGATCGGATCGAAGCGACAGTCGATACCTTCAACACGGTTCTGCTTTCGCGGCTCAACAATCGCAAAACTGGCCGCGTCCTTGTCGTCGCCCACCGGGTGCATGAGTTCGATTTGTCGGCCTACTTGTCACAAAATAAAAGGTGGCGACACGTTGTACTGCCTTTGGTCGCCACTCGAGACCAAACGTATAAGGTAACCTCGGGCGACTGGGTCCGACGAAAAGGGGACATTCTTCGTCCGGATACCTTCGATCCAGAGGACATCACCGAGCTTCGCGAAAGTGCGTTCAATCCAGACTTCGAAATGCTGTATCAGCAAAATTACGACAGCCAAACATCGCCGCCGATCGATGCAAGTCACTTTGACGGCATCGTTGACCCTTCAACTTCGAGTGGACCGATTGTACTGAGCGTCGATGCAGGTATGACCAACACGAAAAGGAGCGCGTACTCCGTCATCCAAGTTTGGCGTTTGATGGACGAGTACTACGATCTGATCGACCAATTTCGCGAACAGGCAGATTTCATGGACTTCCGGGCCGAACTTCGGCGGCATCGGAGACTTTATAGGCCGGTGGCTATCCTCATAGAGCGAGCCGCCAACGGTCATGCCCTCATCTCGGACATGGCGCGCAAGCATAAAGCTCTTGTGGTGCCGATCGATCCGGATGGCCGTTCCAAGTCAGCCCGGCTTCGCGCGCACGTGGTCACGATCCTGGCTAAGCGCATACGGCTACCGGCTGACGCCGTGTGGCGAGACGACTTCGTCAACGAATTTATTAAGTTCCCGAACGGAAAGTTTACCGACCAGATCGACGCCACTACGCAATTTCTCGATCATGCGACTAGGTTCGTGGGTCTCGGAAGTGCTCGGCCGCCGGGCCTGGCGGCGATTAGTCGTAGCAGCGGTCATTCAAGAACCGTTTCTTACTCAGATCGGCGCGAACCCGGCCTCGCCGCCGGCGTTCATAGCAACGGGCGGCAGTTCATTTTGAGACAGACCAGGTGGCGGTGACGGTCTGGATCGCTACATGGGCGTTGTGACGACTCTTGATGTAGATGTGAATGAAAGGAGAAAATTTAAATTCCCTGTTTTTTTCCCTGTTAGCAGGGAATTTGCGTGAGCGGCGCGCCGGGGAAAGCCGTCTACGACGTCAGCGTGCGCGCCGGCGGATTTCCTCGATTACGACGCTGTTGTCGCTCTCGCCCTCGCCATGGCGGAGGCATGCCTCCAGCACATCGACGTGAACGGACAATAGCGGCAGCGCCTGCCCGATTTTCTCCGCTTGATCGAGCATGAGGTGGGCATCCTTCAGCGTCTGACGGGCGCGGCCCTCCGGCGTGAAGTCGCCGGCGATCATTTTCGGCCCCTTGGTGTCCATGACCTGCGACGCCGCAGCCGAGGATCGTGCAACAGTGAGGAAAGCCGCCGGGTCGAGGCCGAGTCTTGTGGCAAAGACCAGCCCCTCGGCCAGTGCCAGCCGATTGAGCCCGAGAATGAGATTGACCGCGAGCTTTGCCCGGCCGCCGTCGCCGACCTTGCCGATATGAAACCGCTTCGGGAACAGCGCATCGAGGACCGGTGCCGCGGCCTCTGCGATCCGTGTGTCACCGCCGATCAGGCCGACGCCATCGCCCTGGCGAACTTGCTCGCTGGTGCCGGAAACCGGCGTTTCCAGGAAGCGCATCCTGTCTGCGACGCGTGCCCCGAGTGCGGCAATGCGGTCTGGATCGCAGGTGCTGGTGCAAAGGACCATTTTTCCGCTGAGCGGCGGGGAGAAGCGCCCGCTCGACGACGTCCTCCACCTGGTCGGTATTGAAGACCGCAATCACGATCGGATCGCAGTCGCGCGCGATGTCGGCAACAGAGGCGGCGCGGCCGCCGATGGCCGCAAGGCGCTGGCTCTTTGCCTCGTCCACGTCGAAACCCATGACGGCAAATCCCGCGGCGACGAGGCGGCGGGCATAGACCTCGCCCATCAGACCCAGGCCGATGACACCGACTGCGCTGGCACTGGGCATGATTTTCAATCCAGCGGCGCGATGCCGAGATCGCGCGCCAAAGTGTCGAGGCTCTCGCGCAGGCTCTTCGGCATCGGCACGCCGTGCGCGCGCCGGTCCACGAGCTTGGCGTGGCTCTGCTCGCCCGGCAGCCAGATACGCTCGACACCCGGCAGGCGCCGCGAATTGCGAATATCGCGGATAAGCTGGTCGACGGCGCGCTTGAATTCTTCAGGTGGCATAAAAGCCTCGATCGACAAGGCCGCGATGGCCTGCCCGGTATTGGTCGCCTTGCCGGTTTCTTTGACAAAATCGATCACGTCGCGCCCCAGCGCCGCGCGGTTGAGTGCGCCTGCGAGGAGCCCGATGATCAGACTGAGACCGTATCCCTTGTAGTCGCCGATCGGGAGGAGATGGCCTTCGTCGGCCCGCTTCGGATCAGTCAGCGGCTTGCCCTCGCGGTCGATCATCCAGCCGACCGGCATTTGCTCGCCGCGCTGCGCCTTGAGCCGCACCTTGCCGTAGGCGGCGACAGTCGGGGCCATGTCGAGCACGATCGGCGGTTCGTCCTGCGCCGGCACCGCCACCGCCATCGGATTGGTGCCGAGCAGGCTTTCACTGCCGCCCCAGGGCGGCAGATGATTGTTACTGCCCACGGCGAAATAGAGCCCGATCATGTCGTGTCTAAGCGGCATCGTCACATAGAGCGCCGCCGGGCCGGCGTGGTTGCTCATGCGTGCGCCAACCCAGCCGATGCCGGTCGCCCTGGCTTTCTCGATGGCAAGCTCCGCGGCGCGGCGCATCACCAGGTGGCCCATGCCGTTGTCACCGTCGATCAATGCCGCCGACGGCCGGTCGCTGACCACGCGGATGTTCGGCTTGGCGTTGACACCCCCGGCACGGATGCGGCGCACATAGAGCGGCAGCCGGATGACGCCGTGGGTATCGCTGCCGCGCAGGTCCGCCTCGACCATGAGGCCGGCCAACGTTTCCGAGTCGGCCGAAGGCAGCCCCGCCGCGCCGAAAGCACGCGCAATGAAGGCTGCGAGCCGCTCAGCCGGAATGCGTGTATTCGTTGTGCTCTCTTGGGACATAGGGGTCATGTCTTCTCGTGGAGGAAGGAGGACTGGTTTAACTCACCGGCGCGCCATAAAATCAGGAAAACGCGAAAGGTACGCCGACATGAGTACAATGACCGCCGAAAAAGTTGCAACGCTCGATGCCTGTTTCGCCACCTATCCGCATACCCAGGCACTAAAGAACGGCGAGATCAAATCCGACCGCGTGATGCTGCGCTTCAACGAGGTCAATCCGATCAACAAGGCGTTCCTCATGATGGTGCGCCAGGAGAAATTCGACGTCAGCGAAATGGCGATCGCAACATATCTGCAGGCCAAGGCCTACGGCAAGCCGCTGACGCTGATCCCGGCCACGATGATGGGACGCTTTCAGCACGGCACCATGTTCTACAATTCGGAGCGCGGGACGGTTACGCCGGAAAACCTCGAAGGCCGCAGGATCGGGGTGCGCGCGTTCTCGCAGACCACGGGCGTGTGGTTGCGCGGCATTCTGTGGAAGGATTACGGCGTCGACCTTGGCAAGGTGAAGTGGGTGACCTTCGAGGATGCCCATATCGCCGAATACCGCGATCCGCCGGGCGTGGAGCGCGCGGCTGCGGGCAAGGACATCACCAAGATGGTTCTCGACGGCGAGCTCGATGCGGCGATTTTCGGCGGCAATATCCCGACAGACCCGCGGCTCAAAAGCGTCATCCCCGATCCCGAAGCAGCGGCGAAGGACTGGTACAAGAAGCACGGCACGGTGCCGGTGAACCACATGGTTGTGGTCAAGAGCGGCCTGTCGAAGTCCGATCCCGCCGCGGTGCGCGAGATTTACCGCATGCTCCTTGCCAGCAAGACAGCAGCGGACTTGCCGAAAGCAGGGGCCATCGACACGATTCCGTTTGGCTTCGATGCGGTGAAACCAGCACTCGATCTGATGTCGGCCTATGCGCTTGAAATGAAGATCATTCCGAGACGGTTTTCGGTCGAGGAATTGTTCGACGATACGACCCGCGTGCTCAACTGATTTTTGCTGTGATTTCGAAGAACGCGTCTGTTCGCTCTTGGCGTCCTCGGGGTGCTGGCGGCAAAACCAAATTGGGACACGCCACCCGCGATTGTCGCTGCACAGTCGATTAAAGCCGGATAGCGGCGTAATCGCAGGGGTCCCTGACAACAGTTTCGGTGTAAACCTTTGTGGCGAGCGTTCCGCCAAATACCTCACATTTCGACACAATCGGTCACGCTCCTGCCCCGGCCGTAGGGTTCTATGCGCATGGCCGTTTGGTCGGGGAGTTGTCGGGCCATGCGTTGGCGGGGGGCCTTTCTCGCTCTGTGGCTTGTGTTTGCCGCCTGCGGAGCTGCAGCGGCGGGCCCCGCCGATTCCGCAATCACGGTTATCGGCAACCGGCATATCGGCGCCGATCTGGTCCGGTCGCATTTTCATGCCGCGCCGGGCGGCCGGCTTGATGCCGCGGCGCTGGATGCGGCGCTTAAAGATCTCTACGCCACCGGCCTGTTCATCAACGTCAAGATTGCGCATGCGGGTGATCGCGTGCTGGTGACGGTCGTCGAGAATCCGACGATCGGGATCGTCGCCTTCGAAGGCAACAAGAAGATCAAGGACGACGATCTCAAAAAAGAAGTGCAGTCGAAGCCCGGTGGCCCGCTGGCGCGGGCCTTCGTGCAAGGCGATGTCGTGCGTATCCAGGATCTCTATCGTCAGCGCGGCTATTTCGACGTGAATATCGTGCCGAAGACGATCGAGGCGAAAAGGGGAGACGATTCGCGCGTCAATCTCGTTTTTGAGATCAAGGAAGGTGACAAGCTGGCGGTCCGGCAGGTCCGGTTTGCGGGAAATACCGCGTTCTCGGAGACCAAACTCAAGGCGGTGGTCAAGACCGGCGTGACGAACGTCTTCAGCTTTCTCCTCAACAACGACGCCTTTGACGCCGACCGCGTCGATAACGACCGCGATCTTCTGCGCCGCTTCTATCTCGCGCACGGCTATGCCGATATGCGCGTTTCTTCCGCGACAAGTTACGATGCCGTGACGAAAAGCGTGATGGTGACCTTCAAGATCGACGAAGGTCCGCTTTACCATTTCGGCAAGGTCGGCATTGAATTGAGCGTGAAATCCGCCGACGCCGCAATATTGCGCGATTCACTGCAAACGCATGACGGTGATCTCTACGACGCCGATGCCGTGACCGGAACCGTGGAGGCCCTCGCGATTGCACTGGCCAAGAACGGCGAGCCTTTCGCCAGCGTCGTTCCCCGCAGTGAGCGCCGGGCCGATCGCCGGCTTGTCGACCTCGTCTATGTGATCGGGCAGGGCAAGCGCCTCTACGTTGAGCGCATCGAGATTCACGGCAATATTAAAACACGCGACGGGGTTATCCGCCGCGAGTTCGATTTCGGCGAAGGTGACGCTTACAACCGCGCACTGGTCGATCGCGGCGAGCGTCACCTGAAGGCGCTCGGCTATTTCAAGACGGTGAAGATCGCGACCGCTCCGGGGTCGGCGCCGGACCGGGTGGTGCTCGACGTGACAGTCGACGAGGAGCAGACTGGAAGCTTCTTTGTCTCGGGCGGTTATTCTACCTCCGACGGCGCATTGGCCGAAGTCTCGATCAGCGACAAGAATTTTCTCGGCACCGGCGATATCGCCAAGGCCACGGTGACTTACGGCCAATATGCGAGGGGCTTCGATCTGTCGTTTACGGATCCATGGTTTCTCGGCCAGCACCTTGCAGTTGGCGGCGAATTGTTCGGGCGCCAGAGCTTTGCCAACAGCTACCAGAGCTATAACACCAGCGTTTACGGCGCGAGGCTGAACGTCGGGACGCCGTTGACCGATAATCTCGGTGCCACCTGGAATTACTCGATCTATAATCAGGGCATCACTCTAAATCCGGCGTTAGGCGTGGCCTCGTTGCCCATTCAGCAGGCGGCGCAGGCCGGCTCCTATTGGGTGTCGTCGATCGGAAACGGCCTCACCTATTCGACGCTCGACAACGGCAAGATGCCGACCAGCGGCATTCTCGCCCAGTCCAGCAATGAATTTGCCGGTCTCGGCGGCGCGGCCAAATTTGCCCGCAACACCGAAGACGTCCGCATCTATCACGAGATTGCCGGCGACGTGGTTGGCATGGTGCGAGGGCAGAGCGGCTACGCGACGCCGTGGGGCGGCCAACAATTGCCGCTGCTGAACGGCTTCTTCGGCGGTCCGCAGCTGGTGCGCGGTTTTGCGCCGAACGGCTTTGGGCCGCGCGATATTACGCCGGGCACGACCATGGATAATCTCGGCGGCAACATCTACTGGACCACGACAGCGGAACTGCAGGCGCCAATGCCGCTCGTCTCGCCGGACGCCCAGTTGAAGGTGGCCCTGTTCTCCGACACCGGAAGCCTCTGGGCGACAAGCGCCTCAAGCGTTTCCAGCCTGTCGTCAATGACGCCGTCGCAGCAGATCGCAAATTCGCAGGCGATCCGGTCCTCAGTCGGCGCCAGCCTGATCTGGGATTCCATGTTCGGCCCGATCCGGGTCGATTACGCTTATCCCGTCGCCAAGCAGAATTACGATGTCACCCAGCGTCTCCAGTTCCACGCCGGCGGATTTTGATCCGGCGCAGCGCTTGTCCGAGCCCGCTGGCGTCCCCGACGGCTCTCTATTAACATTCCCCGTCAAAACCTGCCGGCCCCAAGCCTGCCCGGAGAGCAACGCGATGAGCTACGACACGATTACGGTAACCCCTTCGTCGCCGCACGTCGGGGCCGAGATCGGCAATATCGATCTGACGCGGCCGCTCGGCAATCGGCAGGTGCAGGAGGTGCACGACGCCATTATCGCGCATGGTGTCGTCTTCTTTCGCGAGCAGAAGATCGATTTTGATTCGCATGAGCGTCTCGTGCGCTATTTCGGCGAACCCCACGTCCATGTCGGCGGCAAGGGTACTGCGTCGAAAGGTGTTCCCGGCCATCCCGCGATCCGGCATCAGTATTTCGACGCTAGTTCCAAGCGCGTTTCGGGCGAAGAGTGGCATTCGGACCAGAGCTGCGCCGAGATCCCGCCGATGTACAGCGTCCTCTACCAGGAACAGATCCCGCCCAACGGCGGCGGCGACACCATGTTTCTCTCCGCCTACAAGGCCTATGACGAATTGAGCCCGGGGATGAAGACCTATCTCGAAGGCAAGACTGCGACGCACGACGGCGCGCGAGTATTCGACAAGAGTTCAGATGTCTATCCGGTCGCGGTCCACCCGATTGTCGTTCGCCACCCTGAAAGCGGCCGCAAGCTTCTTTACGTCAACCGCGAATTCACCAGTCACATCAACGATGTTTCGCCAGGCGAAAGCCGCGGCATTTTGGAGTTTCTCTACGATCATCTTGCGCGGCCGCATTGGAGCATGCGGTTCCACTGGACCAATCATTCGATCGCGTTCTGGGACAATCGCTGCACCCAGCATTACGCGATCTGGGATTATTGGCCGAATGTGCGCTCCGGCTATCGGATGTTCGTCAAGGGCACCGAGCGGCCGGCTGCGGCCTGACGGAGCCGTTTTTCTCGGGTCAGCCGTTCCACAGCGGCGCAAACTGCGTCGCGACGACTTGCTCGTAGGGCGCCGCGCCTGCAAGGATGCCTTGCCGCCGCGCAAATTCCGTCATGCCGGCAACAAAATCCGGCGACAGCGCGGCGTCGTAATAGGGCAGGTCGCGGCGAATAAGGTCGGCGATCAGCGCCGCCTCCGATGGCGGAAACAATTTCTCTCCCACCTCGCCGGCGCGCGACACGTCCGCCTTGAGGGCTTCTTGTGTTTTCACGATCGCACGCACGGCGGCGGCGGCAACTTCTGGCGCGCGGGCGATCAGCGCGTCCGTCGTGGCGATCGTCGCCGCGGAATAATTGAAGCACGGCTTTGGGCCGTCGCCGCGCCGCACATCGAGCACGACGGTGCCAACGCCCCGGCGCACGGCAACTTCCGTACCCATGCCGTTCGCCCAGAAGCCGTCGATCTTGCGGTCCTCAAGCGCTTTCGCCGCAGTCAAACCGAAATTGGTGCCGGCACCGGCCGCGCCGGGCACCGGCGCGATCTTCACCCGGTCACGCTCAAGATCGATGCCAGCCTCGGCGAGGAGGCCACGCAAGCCCTTGTCGACCCATGGCGCTGCGCCAATGCTTCTGCCCTTGACGACAGACAAATCTCCGCGCTGCGCATGCAGGTCCGCGTGCATGACCAGGAACCAGTACATGCCCTGCGCCTGTGCGCAGATCAGCTTGACGCCGTTAAAGTCCGGAAAAGCAGCCAATGCCGAATGTGCCGAACCACCGACAAAGTCGACTGCGCCGTCGCGCAGCGCCTCGTAAGCCTTGTCGACCGGGAAGATGAGTTCGAGCGAAACGTCGAGACCTTCCGTCTTGAAGAAGCCAAGCTCGACCGCTGCTTCGGCGGGGAAATACGAATTCGAGATCATGTCCGGCACGGCAATCTTCATGGGATTTTCTTTTTCTGGTTGCCGTCGCGTCAGAAACCGGTCGCAGGCATCAATGCTTCGTATTATCGCTGCTGTTTGAAGGCCTTATCGTTTGCCACGGATCGACTTTGGCCGCCTGCCCATTATCCCGGGTTTTCTTGACCGCTTCGCGGTACGCGCTGTCGATTTCGGCGTCTTGCTTCTTCTCGAGACTCGTTCGCCCCGCTGGCGGTCCCTTATTCTCTTGTGCGTAAGCCGACATAGGCAGCAATGCTATCATCATGGCGGCAAGAACAGCTTTTCTCATGACCGGAACCTGCTCTTTGAGATGCGATGCCAATTCGCGTCGTAATCTGATGGCCATTTGGTTTCCCCGCCGACCGCAGTGAAACGCCCGGAACTGTACCACGCCTCCGGCCGGCGACATACCTCACGCCGGGCCTCGGAAGCCACTGGAATATCGGATAGTTTTACGGTCGGGGAATAGGCCTCTTTCCATCCGATATCACGGTCTGTCATGATGGTGTCGCGAACGGGAACCCATCTTCATGCAGCGTGACCTCGATCTCCCCCAATAAATTGAACGAACCCGCGGCGCCGGCGGCGGGCCGTGCCGCTTTTGCCCTGACCGGCGTGGCAGCGCTTGGAATTGTCTTTGGCGATATCGGCACAAGCCCCCTCTACACGCTCAAAACCGCCTTCGATTTTCTTCATGGCGAACCGACGCCGGATCGCATCCTTGGCATCTTGTCGCTGGTGATCTGGACCCTGTTCCTGGTCACATCGGTCAAATACGTGCTCGTCGCCATGAGCCTGGACAATGACGGGGAGGGTGGCATCCTGGCATTGATGTCGCTGCTCGGCGTTGGCCGGCGGCGGCGTCCAGCCATCATCCTGGCGGGCCTTCTTGGCGCAGCACTGATTTATGGTGACGGAGCAATCACGCCGGCGATTTCCGTGCTGTCGGCGCTCGAAGGTTTCTATATCGCGGCGCCGGATTTGAAACACTACGTGTTGCCGGCCGCGGTTGTCATTTTGACCGTGCTGTTTGCGGTGCAGCCTCTCGGCACCTCACGCATCGGCGCCGCATTCGGCCCCATCATGGCGCTCTGGTTCGTGTCGATAGGCGCGCTCGGCCTGTGGGGTATCGCCCAGGATCCATGGGTGTTGGCCGCGATCAACCCGCTTTACGGCGTACGGCTTCTCTTCACGAACGGTCTTGGCGGCTTTCTTGTGCTGGGCGGCATCTTTCTCTGCGTGACCGGCGCGGAGGCGCTCTATGCTGATATGGGACATTTCGGCCGCGGTCCTATCCGCGCCGCCTGGGCATGGGTCGTATTTCCTTGCCTGGTGCTGAACTATGCCGGGCAATCTGCGATCGCGCTTCGCGGTGCGCCGATCGAAAACAATGTTTTCTTTCGTCTGTGCCCGGAGCCGCTGCTCATACCGCTTATATGTTTGGCGACGGTGGCCACGATCATCGCCAGTCAATCGATCATCACGGGTGCCTTTTCGATGACCCGGCAGGCGATCCAGCTCGGCTGGCTGCCGCGTCTGCACATCAAACAAACGTCGGACAAGGGGTACGGCCAAATCTATGTCGGAGTCGTCAACTGGCTATTGATGATCGTCACGATCGCTCTGACGCTTCTTTTCCACAGGTCCGACGATCTTGCCGCTGCCTATGGCATCGCCGTCTCCCTGACGATGCTTATGACATCTTTTCTCCTGTTCATCGCCATGCGCGAGATCTGGCACTGGAGCCTGGCGTCCAGCATCGTTACGGCCGGCGTGTTTGTGATTGTCGACGCCGGTTTCTTCGCGGCAAATTCGCTGAAGATCGCCGATGGTGGCTATGTTCCGCTGTTACTTGCTGCGGCTGTCTACGGAATCATGCTGCTTTGGCATCGGGGTTCGGTTGCGGTGGCACGCAGGCTTGAGGAAGCGCCGGTGCCCGTGCCCAAATTCCTCGCCGACCTTCGTGCGCAGAGCGTGCCTCGCGTGCCGGGGACCGCGGTTTTTCTCACCCGCACCAAAAGTGGCGTCCCTCCGGTGATGTTGTGGCACTTGCGGCACAACCGCGCGCTGCACAAGCGCGTCGTCGTGCTGACGGTCCTGACCGAATTGAGGCCGCGGGTGCACTGGCCCGACTTTATGTCCATCGTGCCGGAAGGTGACAATTTCTGGCGTGTGACCGCGCATTTCGGCTTCATGCAACGTCCCGATATTCCGCGCCTCATGGAAGAGGCTCGGCAGCGGGGATGCGAAATTCAGCTCGACGACATTGTCTATTACGTCGGCCATGAAGTTATCCTGCATCGCGAAAGCGGCCCGGCATTGCCGATCTGGCAGGAGAAATTATTTTCCGCAATGGTCAGGAACACGTCGCACGTTACAGACTATTTCCGTTTGCCGAGCCAGCAGGTTGTCGAGATCGGCCGTCAGATTTCAATCTGAGGCGCTTCGGCCGCTTACTTTTTTCCATCCAGCAGCCAGCCGAATTTCTCCCGCGCCTTGCGCGTAATTTCCGGGCTCGGTGTGTTGGCTGGTGGAAACCTGTCGCGCCAGTGGTAGGGTCGGCAGGCATCAATTACCGCGACGGAATGTGTCATGTCGCCCGTTTCCCGTTTCCACGGCGGCAGAGCCGGGTCGGCCGGCGAATCCCACGAACCCTTGATGAACTGAATCGACTGCGCCGGGTCGGTGCGCGTGAGCATCGCCCAAAGCAAATGATCGAGGTTTGTGACGTCGACGTCGTCGTCCACCACCACGATATATTTCGACGCATAAGCGGATGCGCCGCATTGCGCTGCGATGTGTCCCGCTTGCACGGCATGGCCCGGATAGCGCTGCGTGATCGAAACACCGTGAAACAGGCGCGCGCCGCCGATCTCGTGGCACCACACCTGCTGTACTCCCGGCACCCCGGCATTCGCCATGTTCTGCTTGATCGTTGCCGAACGCAGGACGGCGCGATAGCGCGCCATCTCGTCGGGGCCGCCGCCCATCGGTGGCACGCCGAGAAGGATCGGATCGTTGCGGTGATAGATCGCCTTGATATCAAGCACCGTGACGGGCTTGGCGCCGCCGGCATAGTGGCCTGTCCATTCGCCGAACGGCCCCTCGACCTCGCGGCGGTCCGGCGTGACATAGCCTTCAAGCACGATCTCGGCCGAGGCAGGGAAGGGCAGGCCGGTGACCTTGCCCTGCACCATCTTTGTCGGCCGGCCGCGCAAGCCGCCGATGATGTCGATTTCGAAGATGCCATACGGCGCTTCGAGCCCGCCATAGAAGAACGCCATCGGATCGCCGCCGAGCACCATGACGACCGGCATCGCTTCGCCGCGCTTGAAATACTTTTCGCAATGAATGGCACCGTGATGTCCCGCTACCATCAGAATGCCGACCGATTTGCGATCGTGCACCTGCGCGCGATAAGCCCCGGCATTGAGCCAGTTTTCTTCAGGATCGCGGGTGATGCTGTAGGTGCCGGTGCCGATATAGCGTCCGCCGTCCTTCTCGTGCCAGATCGGCGCCGGGAATTTGGTGACGTCGATATCGTCGCCCATGATGATGTTTTCGAAAACAGGACCATCGGCGACGATCTCGTGCGGAATGATTTTTTGTTCCTTGAGATAGGCCTCGCGATAGGCCTCGCTCAACTCCCATTTGGTCAGATGGTCGGGAAAGCCGAGCGTCATGTTGCGGCGCTTGCCGGCGAACATGTTGAGCAGGACGCGAAAACCCTTCGGGCAGCCGGGAATATCGTCGAAGACCACGCAGGGTCCGTTCTCGGCGCGCAGGATAGCCTCTGCGGCAAGCCCGATATCTTCCTGCCAGCTGGCTCCCGTGACGGTGCGTACCTCGCCAAGCCTCTCGGCGAATGTCAGCCATTCGCGCAGATCGTCATAGGCGATCGCGGCTTTGACGTTGCTGTGGGTCATGATCGTGCCGGTAACGGTCTCGTCCCGGCCCTACTCCATTTTGATGCCGGCGGTCTTGACCACTTTTTCCCATTTTGCGGTATCGCTGCGAATGAGATCTGTGAACGCGGGCTGGTCAAGCGCCATGACGGTGAGTTGCTGATCGGCGAATTGCTTGACGACGGCAGGATCAAGCATGACGGCCAGCGTCTCCTTCCTCAAGCGGTCCACGATCGCTTTCGGCGTTCCTGCCGGTGCGATGATGCCGACCCACGGGGCCATCTCGAAACCGGGCACCGTCTCCGCAACCGCCGGCCAGTCCGGAAACTCGGGGATGCGTTTCGGCTCGGCGACCCCAAGGACTTTAAGCTTTCCATCCTTCACAAAGGGCAGCAACGTCGACACATTGTTGAATTCGACCTGCACCTCGCCGCCGATGATCCCCATGGCCATTGGGCCGGTGCCCTTGTAGGGCACATGGAGCAGCTTCGTGCCGGTGGCGAGTTCGAACAACTCCATCGCGAGATGGCTGAAATTGCCGATACCCGCCGAACCGAAGGCGACGCCGCCGGGCTTCTCTTTCGCGAGCTTGATCAATTCCGCGATATTGTTCGCCGGGAAGGAAGGATTTGCCGCCAGCATTCCTGGCAGGCGCACGAGAGACGCCACCGGAACGAAATCCTTCAGCGGATCATAGGGCAGCTCCTTGTAGAGCCACGGATTGACCGTCAGCGGCGTGTCGGAGGAAACGGCGAACGTATAGCCGTCCGGATCGGATTGCTTGAGCGCCTGCAAGCCGACGCCGCCGTTTGCGCCGCCGCGGTTTTCGATGAAGATCGGCTGGTTCAGGCTCTTCGACAGATGATCCGCTGCCATGCGCGCGACGACGTCGGTGCCACCGCCGGCCGGGTAGGGAACGATCATCCTGATCGGCTTTTGCGGCCAGTCTTGCGCCAGCGATGGCGCTACGACGAAGCAGGCGAGGCCGAGCCCGGCCAGCAATGCGCTCACTACTTTTTTCATCGCGTTTCCTTGCCCCGAACGGTTTGATTCCGTTCCTTTTGTCGCGGCGCATGCCATAAGCTCGCAATCGCCAGCACAATTCATCTTCGTCAAAATGTCTTGTCGTTGCAAGCAATGCGAAGCCGGAGCGCGCCGCCTCCGCCGGGCCCGGTTGACCTGCCGGCGTGCTTTGCCCAAAATCGAACGATAAGAGTGCCCCGGGGACTTCAGTGAAAATTGGCGTGTTGCTTGGCGACGACATCGGCCTCGAAGTCGTGCCAGAATGTGTCAAGGTGATGCAGGCAGCAGCTGCGTCAACCGGCCTCTCCATCGACTGGGTATCGCTCCCGATCGGCAGGCTTGGACACGAGGAGCATGGCCATACGCTCCCGGCGGTCACGGAACAAGCGCTCCGTGATCTCGATGGCTGGATCATGGGCCCGATCGGGCACAATGCCTATCCGCGCAACGACCCGACCTGGGTCATGCCGCCGATACGCAAGAAATTCGAGCTGTTCGCCGCCGTCCGTCCGGCGCTCTCGCACGCCAACGTGAAGTCGCCGCACAAGGACGTGGACATCATATTCGTGCGCGAGATCACGGAAGGCATGCTCTATTCGGAGACGGTCGTCGCCGGCGCCCCGGAATTTCGTCCCAACGACGACATCACGATCTCGACGCGCGTCATCACGCGCAAAGGCTCGCGCCGCGTCGCACGCGAGGCATTCGAGATCGCAAAGAACCGGCCGCGCAAGAAGGTTACTGCCGCCCACAAAGAGCCGGTCTATCGGCTGGCCTGTGGCATGTTTGCCGAAGAGTGCCGCAAGATGGCGCAAGAATACTCCGACGTCGCGTTCGAAGAGGTCTTGATCGATACGATTGCCATGAAGCTCGTGATGGAGCCGCAGCAGTTCGACGTCGTGGTCACCACCAACCAGTTCGGCGACATTCTCACCGACATCGGCGCGGGCCTCGCCGGCGGGCTTGGACTGGCGCCGGGCCTCGGCGCCGGTGAGAATCAGGCGATGGCGCAGGCCACGCACGGTTCGGCGCCGGATATCGCCGGGCGCAATCTCGCCAATCCCTATGCCATGATCATGTCCGGGCAGATGTTGATGGCATGGCTTGGCCGCAAGCGCAGCGACCCCAAGGCTGTGGCGGCAGCGGAGCGAATCCAGACGGCGGTTACGAAAGTCGTCGCCGAGGCGAAGCATTTGACGGCCGATCTCGGCGGCCGCGCCGGCACGCGCGAGATGGGCGATGCGATCGCCGAAGCGGCGGGACGATAGGATAAAGACAATAAACTTCAGGGAACACCACGCGTGAAGGGTTTGTGCTCATGTACAATCTGCATCTCAGCGCCGAACAATTGGAAATCCGCGAGACCGTGCGTGACTTCGTCACGCGGCGGATCAAACCGGTCGTGCTCAAAGCCGATCGTCTCGATGCCGCCGATCGGCGTTTGCCGATGACGCTGCTCGACGAGGCTTCGCAACTCGGCTTGCGTTCGCTGGCGCTTGTCGAGGACCAGGGCGGTGCGGGCGCTGATCAACTGACCTGCTGCATTGTCACCGAAGAGCTGGCGGCCGGAGACGCCGACATCGCCGCGACGCTCGCCGAAACGTCGCGGCTCGGCCATATCCTGTTTGGTAGCGCCATGAACGGCGCGCAACGCAAGCGCCTGCTGCCGTTGTTCGTTGACGACGATCGCTGCCAGCTCGCCTTCGCGCGGCACGAGCCGGGTGCCGACGATCGTCTTGGCGTGAACTATCACCGGCCGATTGTCGCCGATGCCGGTGTAACGGCGACAGCCGTGAAATCCGGTGGCGGCGACTGGGTCGTCAATGGCGTCAAGGATTGTGTCGTCAACGCGCCTGTCGCCGGGCTGTTCGCCGTTGCCGTCAAAATTGCGGGCCGGCCGGGCCTTGGCATCCTCATCGTGCCGGCTGACACGCCGGGCCTGACGGTGCGGCCGCATGACAACGCCTGGCGTCACGGGGCCTTCGGTGAGGTCACTTTCAAGGACTGCCGAGTGCCGGCTGACAATCTTCTTGCCGATGACGCGGCGGACCTCCTTGACAACGACGGTTCCTCCGGGCGCGGCAGTGTCCTGATGCAGGCGGTCAATCTTGGCATCGGGCGGGCCGCCTATGACGCTGCGCTCGATTACGCCAAGTTACGCGTGCAAGGCGGCCGGCCGATCGTCGAGCATCAGGCCATCGGCACCAAGCTTGCCGGAATAGCCGTAAAGCTCGAAGTATCGCGCGGTGCGGTGTGGCAGGCGGCTTGGGCGGCGGATCATCCCGAGGCTTACGCCGACCACAGCCTTGCCGATCTCCCGCTGCAAACCATCGCCCAGGTGTTCACCGCGCAAGCCATGCTGGAAGCGACCAAGGATGCCGCCGAGGTCTTTGGCGCCATGGGCGTAATGCGCGACATGCCGATGCAGAAATACGTGCACGACGCGCGGGTCTGTCTCCATGGCGGCGAGAGCAATCGCGACGCCAGGCTACGGCTTGCCGAGGCGCTTTCCGGCTACCGGCGCGCGCCGATGGCCGCGGTCGCGGCTGAATAATTTTTTCGTTCCGGCGAGGATGTCATGGACTTCACATTAAGCAACGAGCAGCGCGACTGGCAGATGACGGCGCGCAAATTCGCCGACGAGGAGATTCGCCCGATTTCGCTCGCCCGCGATGCGATACCGACGGCGCCCGACGACTTTCGATTGGGAGATCGTCAAGAAGGGCTCGAAGCTCGGCTTTCGTACGCTGGCGGTGCCGAAGGAATATGGCGGGCACGGCACCGATTTTGTTACCCAGGCCCTGGTCATGGCGGAGCTTGCCCGCGCCGACAGCGCCATTTCCAAGACGTTCAGCCAGAACTGGAAGTGGAGCCACCTCATCAGCGCGGCGTGCACGGACGAACAGAAATCGCGTTTCCTGAAGCCCTTTGTCGACGACGATACCTTTCTGCTCGGCAAGGGGATTTCGGAGCCGAGCGCCGGCTCCGACAACCGCCTGCCGCCGGCCGACGACCCGAAAGCCGGCCTGAAACTTCGCGCCGAACGCAAGGGCGACGAATGGATTCTCAACGGCGAGAAGTGCTTCATCGCCAACGCGCCGGTCGGCAAGCTGTTCTTCATCGACGCACGGACCGATCCGGCGGCTCCGCTCAAGCAGGGCACGACCATGTTCCTGGTGCCGCGCGACACGCCCGGCTTCCGCATCGGCAAGGTGTTCAACAAGAGCGGCTGGCGGTTTTATCAGAACGGCGAAATGATCTTCGAGAACGCGCGCGTTCCGCATGCCAATGTCGTCGGCGACGTCAATGGCGCCGTGCGCAAGGCGGGCGGGAAGGGCGGCGACACGACCGGCGGCGATATTTTCGGCGATCTCGAACTCTGCGCCAACGCGCTCGGCATCTGTGACGATGCCTGCCAGACGGCAATCCGTTATGCGCGAACCACCAAAGAGGGCGGGCAATATCTGTTCGAGCAGCAGATCGTCCAGCTCCAGATCAATCGCATGCACATGCTGACCGAGGCATTGCGCTCTTTCGTGCTGCGCGTCGCCTGGGAGCACGATATGAAGATTCATTCCTGCAACGCCGGCCTGGCGATGAATTATTCAACTGACGTCGTGCAGGAAGTGACCGAGCTCTATATGGACGTGCGCGGCGTCGAAGGCTGCACCATGGATCATCACGCCGACAAGCTGGTGCGTGACTCCATTATCTGGAGCCACCTCGCCGGCGACACGGTGCAGCGCATGAAAGTGGCGCGCCGCCTCGCCAGCTAGGCGGGCGACGCGGCGCGCGTTATTGGCAGACGAACTGCTCGCCGGACCGTCCGAAGCAGAATTTCTTGCCGACATTGATCAGCTGGACGCGTCGGTTGACGGCTGAAGTCGGGTGCGCCGGATCACGCAACATCTCCTCGCCCAAGCCGACCGCGTCCATGGTGCCTGGGTTGACACCGAACGGATCGATCAGAGCGGCACGGATGGCTTCCGCGCGGCGTTGACTCAGGCCGAGATTGTACTCGCGTCCACCGACCGAATCGGTATGGCCGATGATAAGGATGCCATAACCGAGGAGCAGCGGATTATGCAGCGCATCGGCGACCGAGCCCACCGTGCGATAGGACGACGGCTTGATCACGTCCGAATTGAAGTCAAAATCGATCTCGACCACGAATTGGGTAAGATTTTCCATTTGCGGAAAAGTCAGCGGGCGCGGCGGAAGCGCGCCCGGATAATTCCGCACATTGTCGATCGCGGCCTGGCGCATCTGGGCGCCGGTCATTGCAAGCCCGGTGTTGCTGACATTGGCGAGGCTCGTCGCCAACTGGGATGAATTGACATTCTGCTGCGCTACGGCGGCTGTCAGCGCGGATGTCAAGATGACGGCGCAGAGTGCGTAAAGGTACTGGGATTTCATTGCCGTGCCCTCTCTGTGCGCCAGCCGGTATCGGTGAATGCTTGATTGCATGCAGGGCTTATCGCCGCGGGTGTCGTCATGAGCAGGCATTCGATCAGGTGGGCATCAGCGTGCGACGTGCCGCACAGTCGATTGATATCTGCGCTGCAGATGTCGCCCATATTCCGCTGCGCGGCGGCGCGGCGGGCAATGGAAGCATAAACCGTCGCACGGCTCTCCTGGCATTGGGGTGACATCCTGGGCCCGTTGGCGTCGAAGCACTCTTTTAGGCGGGGGCCAAGCGGAACGCCCTTGCAGTATTTTGCGATATCGTTTTTGCAGCCCGCCGCGAGCTGCGAAATGGCGTCGGCATAACTCATCGTTTGAGCACCGGCGGCGGTGACACCACCGATCAATAGTAACGATGCGAAGAGAACCGATATTTTTCTCATTATGTTACCCCCCTCAATATCGAAGCTCGATATCTGCGTCCCATGCCTGGACCACGGCTTAGGCTACCCCCGCCCATCGGGGACAACAAGATGCCGCCGTAACGGTATTCCAATCCGCGGATCGGTCGATCTGAGTCTCTATCTGGGACAAATGTAGCCGGGGCCGTCCGGCGCCTTGAAACAGCCGACCGAAGTCGGAATGACGTGCTTTGGCAGCCATAACACGACCTGCGGGAAGTAGATCGTGAATGCGATCGTCACAAGAAAAACGACATAAATCGGCAATGCGGCGCGCAACGCCTGCGAGAAGCGGACGCCGACAAATTTGGACGCCATCAGCAGGACGAGGCCATAGGGCGGTGTGATCAATCCGAAGGCGAGCGTGGCGATCAGGACCACGCCCATGTGGACGGGATTGATGCTACCGGCCTGCGTCAGCATGGTCACCAGCGGCATGAAAATTATGATCGTCGGCACCGGTTCGATGAAGTCGCCGATGATGGTGAAGAGGAGGACAAGCAGCAGCATGATGTAATGCGGGTCATTGCCGGCAATCGAGGTGATCCAGTCGGCGATGATGATTGCGCCGCGCATATAAGCCAGCATCCAGCCGAAGGCATTCGCCGCGCCAATGGTGATCAGCGGCAGGGAAAAGATCAGGCCAGCCAGGCAGAAGTCGTATGGCAACATCCGCAGGTGCTTGCGGTTCAGTGCCGGTATGATAACCGCGATGATCCAGACAACGGCAACAACCCCTGCTTCGGTCGGCGTGAACCAGCCGGTGAGGATTCCACCGAGCAGAATAATCGGGATCATCAAGGGCAGCGCGGCATCACGGGCGGCGACTGCGACCTCGCCGAAAGGCGCCCGCGCCTTTCGGCGGCCGGGCGGTCCGAAGAAATAGCAGTAGATCATCAGGCCGAGGCCGATCATCAGTCCCGGCACCGCGCCGGCCATGAACAGGCCTGCGATGGATACATTGCCGACCGCGCCATAAACGACCGCGGTTATGCTCGGCGGCACCAGAGCCGCGATCGTCGAGGCGGCGGCGATAATCGCGGCAATGAAAGGCGGATCGTAGCCCTCCGC
Source organism: uncultured Alphaproteobacteria bacterium (assembly GCA_963808205.1). Taxonomy (GTDB): domain Bacteria; phylum Pseudomonadota; class Alphaproteobacteria; order Rhizobiales; family Xanthobacteraceae; genus BOG-931. The sequence goes on along the minus strand of CAWEER010000001.1, from coordinate 476,548 downwards.
TTTCATCGGGCCGCTCAAAGCCCGGCTTATGACCGCGACATCAGCCGTGGTCGATCCCGACATCTCGGAAAAGAACATGCTGAACACGGTGACGACCTGCGACAGGCCACCGCGAATATGCCCGACCAGCGCCAGCGAGAGATTGGCGACGCGCACCACGACATTCGACGAACTCATCAGTTCGCCGACCAGCAGAAAAAACGGAATCGCCAGTAACGCTTCTGAATCGACGCCGTCGAATATTTTTTGAACGAGCGCCGCAAGCGAAACGTCGATGCAGAGGCCGCCGACGAAGACGCCCGCCATCAATGAAAAAGGAACGGGAACGCCAAGATAGCCGAAAAACAAAAAGCAAAACGTCATCAAACCGAGAACGACGGGGGAGCTCACGGCCGGTCTCGCATCAGCGCGGGGTTTTTATCATGGTCATCGAATTCGGCTCCTCCACCGGCTCGATGTGATCGAAGCCATGGCGGCAGCCGTTGACCAATTGCTCGACGGTAAAAAGGAGAATCAGGGCGGCGGAGAGAGGGATGGCCGCATAGAGCGATGCAATCGGGGTCATCGACGGCAGCCGGAAGCTGCCAAATCCGCGCAGATAGTTGAGATATCCGAAATAGACCAGAGCGGCCGCGACGCACAGCACGACCAGGCGGGTTGCGATTTCTACGATCAGCCGACGCGTTCCATGCAGCGCGTCGGCGAGTGCCGCCAGATACAGATGATCGTTACGCCGCGTCGCGACGGCAGCGCCGATGAAGATGCCGTAGATGAACAGCGTCGATGTCACTTCCTGAAGCCAGAGCCAGGGATGGCCAATCGTTCGCGTGACGATGTCGCAGGCCACCGAGAGGCAAAAGCCGAACAGCGTCGCGCCGCAGAGCATCATCAATGCAAGTTCGAGCCCGTCGAGAGCGCGCCACTTGAGGTGGCGTTGCCGATCGAGCACCAGTTTGTCGGCAATGCCCATTTATGCCTCGACGGTCCTAAGGGGAGCGGCCGTCGCCGGACACTCCCCTTGAGGCGCTCAGTTTATGCCACGGATGAGCGTCTTCACCTTGTCGGCGTGCGGACCAAGCTCCTTGGCGAGCTTGTCCAGATAGGGATCGGCGATCGCCTGGAAGCCCGATTTGTCGACGTCGGTGACGACCTTGACGCCCATCGTCTTCAGTTTCACCGCGGCGTTTCTCTCAAGTTCCTCAAAAGCGCGCTTTGGTTCCTGCGTGCTGACGTCACTGCCGGCCGTCAGCACCCATTGCTTCTGATCCGCGTTGAGGCTTTGCCACAGCTTGTCGCTGATCCAGAGTATCGCGTTGTTCGCTTCGTGTCCGGTCAGCGAAATGACCGGCGCTACCTCGTAGTGCTTGTTGATGAGATAGACGTTGACGGAATTTTCGCCGAAATCGACGACGCCGGTCTGGAGCGACGTATAGACGCTGCCAAACGGCATATGCACCGTTTGCGCGCCATAGGCGGCGAACATTGTGTCTTCGGTGGCGGTCGCCTGAACGCGGACTTTCAGCCCCTTGAGATCGTCGACCTTGCGGATCTCTTTCTTGCCGTAGAGATGGCGGAGGCCCTGCGTGCCAAGACCAATGGCGTGAATGCCCTGTACGGTGTCGTCGATCATGTCCCGGATTGCTTCAAACACCTTTGGGTCGCCCATCGCCTTGATGTCATGGTCTTCCGAGCGAAAGAGAAAATGCAGCGACATGACGCCGGCCTGGGGCGAGATCGTCGCGGTATTCGCCGACGATATGATCGCGAAATCGATGTCGCCGGATTTCACGAGCTGCAACAGTTGCGGCTCCTGCCCGAGTTGCGCGCCCGGATACTGGTCGACGATCATCTTGCCGTTGCTCAACGCCTTGAGTTTGGCGGAGAATATGTCGTAGGCGATGCTGTAGCCGGAATTAAGCTGCTGGTCGTGGGCGAAGCGATAATGCTTCTCATCTTGTGCATTCGCATTGGTCGTGACAGCCAGACTCGCGGTCAGGCAAATTGCGGCCACAACGGTCTTGAAGCGAAAAATGGTCATTTGCGTCTCCCCCGGATTATTCTTTCGACAGCCGCTCGGCCTGGCTTGTAACAGCCAACATGTTTCGCGCCGGCGGCTTTCGGATTAGGTTACACCGACTATCACTGTACGAGGAAGAGGGGTTATCTCTCCCCGGCTTACGCCAAGGAGTGCCACGTCATGAACCGCCCGCAACACGCTTTCCCGCCGATTCTCGACAATCGCGGCACTCCGCACGTGCGCCGGTTCGACGAACAGCGCTGGCTCATCGACAACGTCATACGCGCCAACGGCATCGACTGGGATCAGCCTCGCTCGCTCTATATCCATTTGCCCTGCGGTATGGAGGCCAATGCGGATTTCGCCGGCATTCGCGAGCGGGTGAAAAAAATGGCTGATATCGGCCCCGCCTTCGCTACGGTGGCTCGCCGCCGCGAGGCCAAGGCCAATGCCGCGGCGCTTGCCGACCGCAAGGTCACGGCGCGCGACAATTTCTTCATGGCCGCGGTGCATTGGGGCGCGGCGCAATGGCCCTATGACGAGAACGACGAAACCAACATCGCCTACAACAACAAGAAACGCGAATGCTATGCCAAATACGCGGCGCTCGCCGATCATCACGTCGAGGCGGTATGGGTGCCGTTTAAGGACAAGGCGATTCCGGCCTGGCTGCATCTGCCGCCGAACCATTCAACCGGGCGTCTGCCGGTTGTCATCGCCGTTCCCGGCATGGACAGCTACAAGGAAATCCAGGTCGCGCTCTACGGCGACAAATTCCTCAATCGCGGCATGGCGGTGCTCGCGATCGACGGCCCGGGCCAATACGAGGCCCCGATGATCGGTCTGCATTTCACCATGGATAACTGGGTCGCGGCCGGACCCGCTTTGGTCGACTGGATCGCCGCGCGTCCCGAGCTCGATGCGTCGCGCATCGCGGTGTCCGGAACGAGCTTCGGTTCGCTCTTCGGCACGGTGCTCACGGCGAATGAGCCACGCATAAAAGCCTGCGCGGTGATGTCGGTGTGTCACGAGCCCGGCTGTCACACGCTGTTTCAGGAAGCGTCGCCAACCTTCAAGAAGCGCTTCATGTACATGTCGGGGATCACCGACGAGAGTGAATTCGATGAATTCCGCAAGACAATCACCTGGGAGGGTCACGCCAATAAGATCAGTGTGCCCTATCTGTGCGTTGCCGGTGAAGCGGAAGAACTAAGCCCGCTTGAACATTCCGAACGCCTGGTGGCGGCGCTGAAGGGTCCGAAGCAGATGGTGGTGTACCAGGAGTCTCGCCATTCTGTCGGCAACGTTCCTGCCGCCAATCTCGGGCCGTTTCCGCCCATCATGGTCGCCGACTGGCTCGCCGACCGTCTTGCCGGCAAGCCCTTCGTCAGCGAGCGGTGGTATGTTTCCGGCTCGGGCGAAATCAGCAAGACGGCGTATTGAGATAAAACGCCGCTCCGCGCGCAAGCCTGCGGCCTTACCGGTAGTAGCGGCGACCGTAGTACCGATGCGCGTAGTAGCGGTGCGCATAATACGGGCGCGCATAGTAACGGTGCCCATAGTACCGCGGCCCAAAATATCGCGGTGCGTAGTAGCTGCGATAGATCCGAGGCGCGTAATAGGCGGGCGGTGCATATCCGCCGTAATATGCGGGCTGTGAGTACCCGCCGTAATACGCCGGCGGTGCATAGCTTCCGTAATAAGCCGGTGGATAGGCATAGGGCGGCGCGTATCCGTAACCGTAAGAGGCCGGATATCCATAACCATATCCAGAACCGTACCCATACCCGTACGCATTTGCTGCGCCGGCAACCAGTGCTCCACCGATCAGGCCTGCGGCAATGCCGGCGCCGGCCCAACAGCCCCAGCATCGCGCTTCCGCTGGTTTCGGCGTCGCAATTGTTGCACTGGCGATAGCTGTCGCCACGATGACGGCCGTGATTGTTTTTCTCATGACGTTCTCCCTGCTGCTACACGTTACATTCACCAGCCGAGTTCCGATTATCCAGACAATAGCAGAAAAGCATTTTTTGGAAACGCCGAAAGCGCGCGGGCAGAAGAAGAGCAAGCCAGCGCGTCAATTGACCGCGGCGGCTCCCGTCAACTCCGCGACTTTTTTGATATGCGCAATCGCAGCGCCTGCTCCGGTCGTCTTGGTGAGCAGGTCGAGCGTCACATCGTTGTCATCGCCGACCGGCGTGAGCGCCGGATCCATATAGGCGCGCGCACGAGGATCGCGCGTGATGGACATTTTCAAAATGACCAGGCGGACGATCATGCCGGCGAATATGGTGTGCTTGCGCACGGTCTCGAAGAGAAAGCGCGGCCAGAAGATCCAGGCGCTTTCGCGCGGCAGTCCGGGCCGGCGCTCGGATGGATGTTTCAGGCGGAGAAGGCCGCTCTGCAGCGGATGCAGGTTTTCGAGGGGGACCATCGCCGCGAACGCGATCAGGAGCTTGAGGAGACTTGCCACCGGCACCGCCGTCGCGGCGGCGCGCCGCAGCAGCGTCTCCATGTGCTCCGGCGTGTAATAGAGCGTCCACGCCTCGCGGTAGATCGCCTCCCATTCCTGTGCGCTCATCCTGGCGTGCGCGGTGCAAACATGCTCCGCATCGTAATTGTTGAGGTCGGCGTCCATCGCGACGCCGTTTTTCCAGAGCACCTGATGATCCTCCGAACCCGGCAGCGGCGTCAGCATGAAAAACTCGATGATGTCGAGCGGCAATTCCTTCTGGATGATCGCGATATCGCGCCGGATCGTGGCCGGCGTGTCGGCCGGAAAGCCGAGGATGTAGCCGGCCAGCGTGATGATGCCCTGCATCTTCCAGGCCAGCAGCATTTTGCGATATTCGGTAATCTTGTTCTGGCGCTTCTTGGCGGCCGCCAGATTGTCCGGATTGACATTCTCCAGCCCGATGAACACGCGGGTGACGCCGGCGCGCTTCGCCTTGACGATGAAATTATCGATCTTGTGGCAAAGTGTATCGACCTGGATCATCAGACCGAGCGGAATGCGGTGCTTTTCGCGCAGTTCGATCAGGCGATCGAAGATCTCTTCCCATTCTTCGTTGCGCGCGAAATTGTCGTCGGTGATGAAGAACTTGTGGATGCCCTGCGCCCAGTTCAGCCGCACCAGATGTTCAACGTCGTCGGCTGAACGAAAGCGTGACTTGCGGCCCTGCACATTGATGATGGTGCAGAACGAACATTGGTACGGGCAGCCGCGGCCGGCATCGAAGCTCGCGCTCAGTCCGAGCGTGCGCTCGACATAGCGCTTCGGCAGAAACGGCACGGGCGTGCCGTTCATGGCGGGCAGGTCCTTCATGTGATTGTACAAAGGCGCGAGCTTACCTGCGGCGGCGTCGCGCAGCACTTCATCGAGCCGGTTTTCGGCTTCACCGGCGAACATGGCGACGCCCATGTCCCGGCACGCGTCGAGTTCGATCGCGCGGCCGTCGAGCATCGACAGGCATCCGGAAACATGGAAGCCGCCCATGGCGACCTGGACTCCCGCCGCGCGGAACAGTCGCGCAATATCGAGCGCGCGCGGATATTGGTTCGACTGGACGCCGACCAGACCGATGAGGCCGAAATTACCGTGCGTCCGGAAGCGTGCGAGCAGCGCCGGTACATCGATGCGCGTATTGGTCTCGTCGATCACCTCGATATTGATGTCGACATCGGCGCCGAGCACCTGTCGCTCGGCGCAATCCGCCGCTATGCCGTAGATCGCGGCGAGCGTGTTCGAAGGGATCAGCGCCCGCCACCAACGAATGACGTATCCGTCATCGTCGTAGTGCGATGGCTTGATCAGAACGAGTTGAAAGCGCCGCTTCGTGCTCATCAATCACCCTACCACGGGCCACCTGCGAAGTCGGGACTTTCTCCGGCGGTGATCGAAGGCTGCTTGAGCGCCAATTGTGGCAGTTCGGGATGGCCGCCAATATGTGAGTGGAAACGTACGATTCGAGCGGAAAAGCCCCAAATTGCACGTGTCGGGGCGCTCGACGGGCGTCTCCGGCACTAGCATCTCATGTGGCAATCGCCTCCAGCCGGCGTCCTGTGACCGCCGGTCCAAACCCGCCGATGACGATGAACACGACCGCCATGGCGCCGGCGATGAAGCCGAACACGCCGGTCGTGCCGTAACGGCCGAGGAAGAAGGCGATGATGAAGCCGGAAAAGATCGCGCTAAAGCGGCTCCACGAATAGACGAAGCCGATCGCCTGGGCGCGAATGCGTGTCGGATAAAGCTCGGCCTGATAGGCGTGGAATGAAAACGACATCCAGTTGTTGCAAAGCGTGATCAGCAGGCCAAACACGATGACACCCGCGGCGCCGGTTTGCTGCGCGAACAAAAGACCGAACACGGCGACGCCGACCGCGGCCCAGGCGATCTGCCATTTGCGTTCGAACTTGTCGGCAAAGACGGTGCCGACCAGTGGGCCGACGGGCGCCGCCACCGCGATGATGAATGTATAGGTCAGCGACCTCGTGACGCCGACGCCCTGCGAGATCAACAGCGTCGGCACCCAGCTTGAAAAGCCGTAATAGCCGACAGTCTGGAACAGATTGTAGATCACGAGGATGATGGTGCGGCCGCGATAGGTTTTGCTCCACACTTCAGTCCAGGCGCCGGTCTTGCGTTCGGTCTCGCCCGTTACAGTTTCCGGCGGCGGCAAATCTGTGCCGATGTCGGCGCGGATGCGGCGTTCGAGATCCGCGACGATGATTTCGGCTTCCGCGGTGCGGCCGTGCTGCTCGAGCCAGCGCGGTGATTCCGGCAGGCTCCGCCGGATCCACCAGATCACGAAAGCGCCGATCGAACCGATGATGACCACCCAGCGCCAGCCGTCGAGCCCGAGGATCGACTGCGGCACCAATTGCCACGCGAGGAACGCAACGACGGGCACGGCGGTGAACATGACGAACTGGTTATAGGCGAAGGCCGGTCCGCGCTGATTCTTCGGCACCAGTTCCGACACATAGGTGTCGACATTCACGAGTTCGACGCCGAGCCCGATGCTGGCAATGAGCCGCCACAGATTTATCGATTCCGACGTGTCCTGGAACGCCATAATCAGCGCGCCGATCGAGTACCACAACAGCGCGAAGGTGAAGATAGAGCGGCGGCCGTATTTGTCGGATAGCCAGGAAAAGGCAAGCGTGCCGATGAACAGCCCGAGGAATAGCGCGGCGACAAAGCTGGCAAAGCCCTGCAGGTCGAACAGGCCCTGCGTGGTCGGCTTGAAAATGCCGGCTTTGAACAGGCCGATCGCGATATAGGCGGTGAAAAACAGATCGTAGAATTCGAACCAGCCGCCGAGCGATATCAGCGTGATTAGCCGCCGCGTGTGGCGCGACGGCGGTAAGCGGTCGAGGCGCGCCGCAACCGTGACGGGTGTTTCTGTCATCATAAAATCCCCCTCGAAACAAATCCGCTTCGGAACCGCTTGGCCTACAGTATACGGGCTTGATAGAGTGGCGGTAGGATGGGACCCGGTTGTTGATATGCCGCACTGAGCGAGGTGACTCGCCATGACGACGCTGAAGATCAACGGTGAAGACCGTACTTTCGCAGCGCCCGACGACATGCCGCTGCTCTGGGTCCTGCGCGATGTGCTCGGACTGACGGGCACGAAATTCGGTTGCGGCATCGCTCAATGCGGCGCCTGCACGGTGCATGTCGACGGCAATCCGGTGCGCTCCTGTCTGTTGCCGGTCGGTGCGATCGGCGACCGGGCCATTACAACCATCGAAGGCATCGGCGTCACGACGGCGGGCGCAAAAGTGCAAAAAGCCTGGCTCGATCTCGAAGTGATTCAGTGCGGCTATTGTCAGTCGGGTCAGATCATGTCGGCGGCCGCGTTGCTCGCGAGCACGCCTCATCCCGATGATTCCGATATCAACGCTGCAATGGCGGGGAACATCTGCCGCTGCGGCACCTATGTGCGCATCCGCGACGCGATCAAGCGCGCCGCGGGCGACGGCCAGACATAGGGGGCCGTCATGAATCCGAACGAGCGGCCTCGGTACGCGGCCTCGCGCCGCCGGCTTCTCAAAGGCGGTCTTGCGGGTGGATTGCTGCTGGCATTCCGCCTCCCGCTGCGTGCGGCCAACGAACCGGAGCAGGCGCCCGACAATCCGGCGGGCCAGTTTGCGCCCAACGCCTTCATCCGCATCGATCACGCTGGAAAGACCACGCTCGTCATGCCGCAGGTTGAGATGGGGCAGGGCGTTTACACCGCTGTCGCCATGATTCTCGCCGACGAACTCGACGCCGATTATTCGCAAGTGGTGCTGGAACACGCACCGCCCAATGACAAGCTCTATGCCAATCCGATCTTTGGAATTCAGGTCACCGGCAATTCCAATTCCATTCGCGCATTCTGGAAACCGCTGCGCGTTGCCGGTGCTGCGGCGCGGGCGATGCTGGTACAGGCGGCCTCGCAACAATGGCAGGTCGATGCCTCGACCTGCTCCGCCGCAAGCGGCAGCGTCATTCACGCTCCGAGCGGTCGTACGCTGGGCTACGGCGGTCTGGCCGATGCCGCCGGCGCCCTTCCGGTACCGCAGGATCCGCCGCTCAAGAACCCGAAAGACTTCGCGCTGATCGGCAAGCCGCTCAAGCGGTTCGATACGCCGAACAAGACCGACGGCAAGGTCGTTTACGGCATCGATGCGATGCTTCCCGGAATGAAATTCGCGACGCTCGCCGCATGCCCGGTTTTTGGCGGCAAAGTGGCGAAGGTCGATGACACCGCGGCCAAGGCGGTGCCCGGCGTGCAGCAGGTTCTCGCGTTCGACGACTTCGTCGCCGTCGTCGGCGACCACATGTGGGCCGCCAAGAAGGGCCTCGATGCGCTCAAGGTGACCTGGGACGAAGGTCCCAACGCAAAGATCAGTTCGAGCGACATCTGGGAAGATTTGCGCGCCGCCAGCAAAAAGGACGGCGTCGTCGCGAAATCGGTCGGCGACGTCGTCAAGGGCCTGTCGCAAGGCATCAGGTTCGATGCTGAATATGAGATGCCCTTCCTCGCTCACGCGACGATGGAGCCGATGAACTGCACGGCGCAGGTCACGCCGGGCGGCTGCGAGGTCTGGATCGGGACGCAGATTCTGACCCGCGTGCAGCAAACCGCCGCGCAAGCGGCCGGCATTCCCGTCGACAAGGTGACGGCGCACAATCACCTGCTCGGCGGCGGCTTCGGCCGCCGGCTGGAGCCGGACATGGTGGCGAGCGCCGTGCGCATCGCGCAGCGCGTTGACGGGCCGGTGAAAGTGGTCTGGACCCGCGAGGAGGATATCCAGCACGACATTTATCGGCCGGTTTATCGCGACGTCATTTCCGCAACCCTGAGCGATGGAAAAATCGCCGCCTGGAAGTATCGCGTGACCGGTTCGGCGATCATGGCGCGCTGGGCTCCGTCGATATTTCAGAATGGCATCGATATCGACGCGGTCGATAGCGCCGTCGACATGCCCTACGACATTCCCAATCTTCAGGTCGAATATGTGCGTGCCGAGCCGCCAGCCGTGCCGACCGGTTTTTGGCGCGGCGTCGGGCCCAACAACAATGTCTTTGCCATCGAATGTTTTATGGACGAACTGGCGCGCAAGGCCGGCAAGGATCCAGTCGAGTTCCGTCTCGGCATGCTCGGAAAAAATCCTCGTCTGAAGGCCGCGCTCGAACTCGTCGCCGAGAAGTCGGGATGGGGCCAGCAGCTTCCGGCGCGGACCGGTCGCGGCGTCAGCGTGCAGCCGTCGTTCGGCAGCTTCATCGCCACCGTCGTGGAGGCGGAAGTCGACGACAGCGGCGGCGTGAAGCTTCGCCGCGTGACCTCGGCGGTCGATACGGGTATCGCCGTCAATCCCGATACCATCGTCGCGCAATTGCAGGGCGGCCTGATCTTCGGCCTGACCGCGGCGCTCTACGGCGAAGTCACCATCGACAAAGGCCGCGTGCAGCAGTCGAACTTCAACAATTACCGGATGCTGCGCATCGACGAAGTGCCGCGGATCGACGTCCACGTTATCGGCAGCGGCGAGGACCCGGGCGGCATCGGCGAAACCGGCGTGACCGCGGCGCCGCCGGCGCTGCGCAATGCGATCTATGCTGCGACTGGCGTCGCGCTGCGCCGGATGCCGATCGATCGCGCGGCTCTGCGAAAGGCCTGACCGCCCATGACCAATGCAGCGCGGCGCGGCATATTTGTCATTGTCGTCATCATTGCGGTGATCGCTCTTGCGTCGTTTGCCCGCAGGACGATTGCGCCGGGGCCGTTCGCCTTCGCCGGCGGCGGCACCGTCATGCTGGCGGACTATCGCGCCGCCGATCCGACCGGCGTTCCCGCAAGCCTCAAGGATGCCGACGTGGTCAAGCGCGGCGAATATCTCGCGCGCGCCGGGGATTGCCTGGTCTGTCACACCGCGCCGGGCGGCGCAGCCTATGCCGGGGGTCTCGCGATACCGCTGCCGTTCGGTACGCTTTATTCGACCAACATCACGTCCGACAAGGCGACGGGCATCGGCAATTACAGCGATGCGGATTTTTTGAATGCGCTGCGCCGCGGCATCGGCCCCGACGGCACGCGTTTTTATCCGGCAATGCCTTATCCGTCGTACACCTACATGACGGATGCCGACGCCCTGGCGATCAAGGCCTATCTGTTCAGCCTCCCGGCGGTGCACAAACCGAACCAGGCCGACACGCTGAAATTCCCGTTCAATCAGCGCTGGACGATGGTGTTCTGGTCGCTCGCGTTCAACGAGGACAGGCGCTTCGAGCCGGATATCGCCCAGAGCGCCGGCTGGAACAGGGGCGCCTATGTCGCCGAAGCCCTGGCGCATTGCGGCGAGTGCCACACGCCGCGCAATCCTGGTTTTGCCCTCGACAATCGAAAGAAATTCGCCGGCGCGGTGACCGCCGGCTGGCACGCTTTCAACATCACCCCCGACAAGGGCTCGGGCATCGGCGCCTGGAGTGACGATGAGTTGTTCGCCTATCTCTCGGCCGGTCATGCGTCGGGGCGCGGTACCGCGTCCGGGCCGATGGGCGAGGCCGTGGACCAAAGCTTCAGCCAGATGGACCCCGCCGATATCCGCGCGGTCGTCGCCTATGTGCGAAGCGTGCCGGCGGTTGCCTCGTCCGAACTCGTCTGCGACCATCGCGCCGCCGGCGCCGGCCTCGCCAAAGGCCGGCGGCGCGACATCGGACGCTGTGGGCAAGAGGGTATTCGAGGGTGCCTGCGCCGCCTGCCACAACTGGACCGGCATCAGCGCGATCACGCCCTATGCCACCATCGCCGGCGCGCGCGCGGTGAACGATCCGACGGCCACCAATGTCGCCCAGATCGTGATTTCCGGAACCGTGCGGCACACGCCCGAGGGAATTCTTTCGATGCCGGCTTTCGGCGCGACATATTCCGATGTGGAAATTGCCGCCGTTGCCAATTACGTCACCGCGCGCTTCGGCAGTGCGCCGTCCAGCATTACGGAAAAGGACGTTGCCGCGCTGCGGAGCCGGGCGTCGCGATAGCGGCAAATCTGCTTTCCCGGCAGCCGGCGGCAGGCGGGTGGGCGACGGACCCTGCGAGACGCAAATCCACGACAGGAACGCACCGTACGACCGTTCTCCTCGTGCGGCCGATTGCGCTCTGGTATTGTGAGCAGCGTTCCGCCGCAAAACCGCCGGCGAAGCGGGGTGTGTGCGATGGGTGACAAATACGAGACGATCAAGGTTGCGGCGGTTCAGGCCGCGTCGGTGTTTCTTGATCGCGCCGGATCGCTCGACAAGGCGTGCAGCCTTATTCGTGAAGCCGGCAGCAACGGCGCGCGCGTGATCGGCTTTCCGGAAGGGTTCATTCCGGCGCATCCGGTCTGGTACCACCATCACGTCGCGACGGGGGTGATTGCCAATCGCCTGTCGGTCGAGCTTTTCAAGAACGCAGTTGAAATTCCGGGCGCGGAAACGGACGCGCTCTGCGCCGCGGCGCGTGCGGCCAATGCCTATGTGGTCATGGGCCTTTGCGAGAAGATTCCGAACACGCTGGGTACCTTGTTCAACACCCAGCTTTATATCGGCCCGGACGGTGCGATCATCGGCAAGCATCAGAAAATCATGCCGACCGTCGGCGAGCGTCTCGTTCACACCGGCGGACACGGCGATACGTTCGGCGCCTTCCAGACCGCATTCGGGCCGATGAGCGGCCTCATCTGCGGCGAAAACTCCAATCCGCTGGCGGTGTTCGCGCTGACCGCCGAGGGCACGCGCATTCACGTCATGAGCTGGCCCAATCATTTCCCGGCTAGCGGCGATCCCATGCGCAACCGGGTTGCCGTGGATTCGCAAGCCTTTGCGCAAATGAGCAAAGCCTTTGTAGTTTCGGCCTGCGGTACGGTCGATGAGCACATGATCGAAATGCTCGAGCCAAATCCGGTTGCGGAGCAGTTTCTGCGAAATCCGGATTGCTGCGGCGGCAGCGTGATCGTTGCGCCCAACTCCCGCATTGTTGCCGGCCCCATGGGGTCCGAGGAAGGCATTCTCTACGCCGATTGCGATCTGGAGCTCGGCATATTGATGAAGCTCCGGCACGATTTTGCCGGACACTACAACCGTCCCGATATTTTTCAGTTGCACATCAATCGCACCGCGCCACAGCTCTATCGCGTTCACGGCGTCGAGACGGAGTCGCTGCCGGGGGTGACCGCGTCCGAAGCGCTGGTGCCGGCGTCGCCCCGGCTGACCGGCCCGTCCGCTTTCGACGAAAGCGAATAGCTCACCATCCCACATCAGGCAGATCGTCTCATGGATGTATTTGAAGCGGTCGACTTGCGGCTGTCCTGTCGCTGGTTCCTCGACAGGCCGGTCGATCCCGGCATCGTGCGCGATCTGATCGTGCGGTCCGCGCGCGCGGCGTCGGGCGGCAATCTGCAGCCCTGGCATGTCTACGCGGTCGCAGGCGACGCGCTCGCCGAACTGAAGCGGCACACCGCGGATTTTATCTCCGGCCGCGACCCGCGCCGCATCGATGCGGAATATCCGATCTATCCGGAAACGATGTGGGAGCCCTACAAGGAGCGCCGCGAATATCACGGCGTGCAGCTTTATGGTGCGCTCGGCATCGACCGCAGTGATGCGGCAGCGAGGCTTGGACAATACAAGCGCAATCTCGAATTCTTCAATGCGCCGGTTGCGCTCTTTCTCGCAATCGAACGCAAGATGGGTCCCGGCCAGTGGGCCGATCTCGGCGGCTATATCCACGCGCTGATGTTCCTGGCGCGCGGCTTTGGGCTCGACACCTGCGCGCAGGAATCCTGGGCGCGCATGCATGGCATCGTCCGTCCGTTCGTCGGCATGCCGCCGGACCAGATGCTGTTCTGCGCCGTCGCCATCGGTTACGGCGACCACAAGCATCCGGCGAACAATTTCCGCGCGCCGCGGGCGGAGCCGGGAGAATTCTGCAAGTTCTTCGGGTTTGAATAACACCGCTCGTCTCCGTTGGCGCGGCTGCGCGCGAGGTTTCTCAAACAGCCAATGTTTCCGGCCGTCATTGCGAGGAGCGAAGCGACGAAGCAATCCAGAGGGCGGCGCAGGCTGGATTGCTTCGCTGCGCTCGCAATGACGGGCCCCGCTTCGCTGCGCTCGCAATGACGTCGGGGCCCTGTTGGAGACGATAATTTACGCGTCGGCGCCGATATGATATGATTGCCCGTCCCGCAGGAGATGCCGCAATGAATCTCAACGCGCTCGGCTATGTCGGTATCCGCACCAGGAATCTCGAAGATTGGGCGGCTTACGGCACGCGTTTCCTCGGCATGCAGCTTGTCGACAAGAGCCGCGGCACGCTCGCCTTGCGGATGGATGACAGGAAGCAGCGTGTCATCGTGCATACCGACGAGGATGATGGCCCGTCCTTTTACGGCTGGGAGGTCGACGACGCGGCGGCGCTCGATGCGCTCGCGGCGCATCTGGAAAAATCCGGCGTGCGGATCGCGCGCGGTTCGCGCGCGCTTGCTGACGAGCGCCGCGTCAAGGATCTGATCGTCTTTTCCGACCCGGTCGGCAACCGGCTTGAAGTTTTTCACGGCGCCGAAAGCGCGGCCGATCCGTTCAAGCCCGGCCGCTCGATTTCCGGCTTTCGCACCGGCCCGCTCGGCATGGGCCACGCCGTGCTCACGGCGGAGCGGCTCGACGATGTCGTGCCGTTCTATACTGAAATCCTCAACTTCAAGCCGACCGATTACATCCTCAAACCGTTCAAGGCGTATTTCTTCCACATCAATGCACGCCACCACAGCCTCGCGTTCATCGACACCGGCAAGAACGGCATCCATCACATGATGTTCGAGGTCTGCTATCTCGACGACGTCGGACAGGCCTACGACCTCGCGCTACGCCAGCCGGAAATGATCGGCACCACGCTCGGCCGCCACGTCAACGATCACGTCACGTCGTTTTATTCGCATTCGCCGTCGAAATTCCTGGTCGAATACGGCTGGGGCGGCCGCACGCTCGATACCGCGAACTGGACGCCGCACGAACGCACCGAGGGTCCAAGCCTCTGGGGCCACGACCGCATGTGGCTGACGCCGGAAGGTCGCGAGGAGGCGCGCCAGCTTCGCATCAAGACGGCGGAGTTGGGCGGGCGCGAGCCGGTCAATGTGATGGACGGCAATTATCTGCGCGCCGCCGATGTCTGCCCGTGGTGGAACGCCAACGTCCCCGCGCGCAAGACGGGTTGATCCGGCAGAGATTACCTGGTTCGACGCCCGCCGCATCGCGCTCCAGACGCCGGCGCATTGACCTCCGCGCAAGATCGGACAATCGTCCGTTAGCTGAAGTAGAGCTTCAACGGCGTTTCGCTGCCGATTGCTCGTCGTGCCGGGGAATCCGGCACCCAGGTGGCTAAATCGTCGAGCGTCTCTTGGTAGGTCACCTTGCCTTCGAATGAGGCGAAGGGCGCGTCGCTGCCCCAGACCAGCCGTTCCGGTCCAGCTACCTCCAGGAGCTTCGCTGCGAAGGGCAGCAAGGCCTTGGCGCCGCCCATGCGATAGCCCGCGGAGAGTTTGACCCAGGTGCGGCCATTCCCGACCGCGCGCAGCACTGTCTGGAAGGTCGGGCAATTCAGGCCCAGCTTCGGATCGGGATGGCCGAAATGGTCGAGAACCGTCTTCACTCCGGATTCTTCAATCGTCGGCATGATGGACGGCAGCCGTCCTCGCCCGACATGCAGATGCACGTGCCAATCGAGGTCGCGGACGCGGCGCAGCAGGCGCTTCCATTCGTATGCGGTTATGTCGGGCAGCCGGTCGTCGGACAGCGAGATCCACACCAGCCGCACGCCAACGATCCCATCCTCCGACATCTTTTCCATCGTGTAGAGATCGAGCAAAGGATCGGCGATGACGGTTCCGCGAAGGCGCTTGTATTTCCGCAAGGCGCGGATGACGTGATCGTTGTAGGTGCCATAGAGACTGGCCGCGGCGATCACTCCATAGTAGACGCTGTGCCGGTCGAAAGTGGCCAACACCTGCTCGGCGGTGAAGTCGTAGTCGGGCGTGTGCCGCGGTTTGTCGACCAGGGGAATGCTCTTGTCGAACAAGTGGAAGTGGCAATCGACAAACGGAGCATCGTTCATTTGACAGTCCTTTCGGGATCCGCGCCGTGGCGGATCGATCCATTGTCGAGACGACGGCTACGCGTGCTGGAGTGTGGGTCTGGGCCGCGGCTGCAGAAAGATCGCGAGCGCGCCGATGAAGGCACAGATGCCGACGGCGAGCAGGGCCGGAGGGAAGGTGCCGGTTGCTTGCTTTATGACACCGATCATCCAGGGCGCGGCGAAACCCGAAAGGTTGCCGATCGAGACAACCATGGCAATGCCGACGGCCGCTGTCTTGTCGGAGAAGCTTTCGCTGATTGCCGACAAGAACGGCCCCTTGAGGCCGAATGTGCCAATCGCCGAGACCGAGAGCGCAACCATGGTCGCTACCGGCGAGGAGATCCAGAAGCATGCCGCCATCCCGATCGCGGCCACGATCCCCGCGATGGCGGTATGCCAGGTTCGTTCGCGTGTCGCGTCGGAATGCCTGGCCCAGAAGACCATCGCGATCGCACCGCACAGAAACGGTATGGCGCTGACGACGCCGGTTGCGGCATTGCTGAGGCCGAACCCCTTCACGATCTGCGGCAGCCACAGCGCCAGCCCATAGCTGGGCACGCCCGTGCCAAAGAATACGATCGACAGAACGATCACCCGCCGGTCGAGCAGCAGCCGCAGCGAGCGTAGCAGACTCATCCTGGGCCCCTTATCGGGATGCTCGGCCCGCTCGCGTTCGAGGGTGCGCTCGATCCAGTCGCGCTCTTCGGGCTTGAGCCATCGGGCCTGGGCGGGCGAATCGGTGAGATAACGCCAGATCACCACACCAAGAATTAGTGCCGGGATCGCCTCCAGTATGTAAAGCCACTGCCAACCCTTGAATTCCAATACCCCGTCCAGACCGAGCAGCAAGCCGGAGATCGGCGAGCCGATCACGCTCGCAAGCGGGATGCCAATGGCGAACATGCTGACGTAACGGGCGCGATAGCTCCTGGGGAACCAATAGGTCAGATAGAGCATAATGCCCGGGAACAAGCCGGCTTCGACCGCGCCGAGAACGAAGCGGACGACGTAAAATGACGTCACGTTACCCACGAAGACCATCGCTCCCGCGACGATGCCGCAGCAGATCATGATCCGGCCCAGCCAGATGCGGGCGCCGATCTTCTCCATCAGATAGTTGCTGGGCGTTTCAAAAATGAGATAGGCGAGAAAGAACAAGCCGGCGCCGAAGCCGAACACCGAGGGCGACATGCCCAGATCCTTGGTGGCGGTGATCGCGGCAAAACCGATATTGACGCGGTCGATATAGGCGATGATGTAGGCGATCACGAGCATCGGCACGCAGCGCCAGCCCACGCGCCACAGTAGATTGCGGGCGAATTCCGAATTCTCGTCCGTCGCCATGATTGGATCAGGCCTTTGAGCCCGCACTCCCGGTCGAGGACCGCCAACTCAAGCGGCGGGGCTTACGAGGCATCAAACTTATAATGTCCAATTTGGAGGGTAAAGTGGTAATCGGCCTGCGATGTTGTGGATAGCAGAAGAATTTGGGTGCTGCGCTTCAGGCTGATGGTGAAACGAGGTCACCGTGGTTACGGGCCTCAAGCATCAGAAGGAGAAGCGCAGCATGGACCATTTTGCTGGACTGGACGTATCGGTCAAGGAGACCAGCGTCTGCATTGTGGATGACACTGGAAAGATCGTTGGCGAAGTGAAGGTTGCGAGCGAACCGGAAACGTTGTTGGCGGTGCTGAAGAACCCCGCCTGTCACTTCAAGCGGATTGGCTTGGAAGCCGGGCCGCTGTCGCAATGGCTTTTCAGCGGTCTCGCCGAAGCGGGTTTGCCGGTGATCTGTGTCGAGACGCGGCACATGAGGGCTGTGCTGAAGGCGCAGATCAACAAGACCGACCGCAACGATGCACGCGGCATCGCGCAAATGATGCGGGTGGGACTTTATCGTCCGGTGCATGTGAAGACGCTACGCAGTCAGAAACTGCGGATGTTGCTGACCCATCGCAAGCTGTTGCAGTCGAAGGCTATCGCCATCGACAACGACCTGCGCGGTACTTTGCGTAACTTCGGTCTCAAGGTCGGGATGGTCGGGATGGCGAAGTTCGAGGCCCGCATCAAGGAGCTGGTCGAGAACCTCCCTGACTTGGCCGTTCTGGTCGAACCGCTGCTCATTGTCCGGCGGGTGCTTCGCGAGCAGATAGCCGTCCTGCATCGCCGCTTGCTTGCCGTCGTCCGGGACGATGACGTGTGCCGGCGTCTGATGACCGTTCCCGGTGTTGGCCCTGTGGTGGCGCTGACCTATCGCGCCACCGTCGACGTGCCGGCTCGCTTTAGGAACTCCAAGGCGGTCGGGGCGGTATTTGGACTGACGCCATCCCGACATCAATCCGGCGAGCGCGACCGCCCCGGTGGCATATCGCGATGCGGCGACGAGATGATGCGGGCCAACGGACATTGCAAGCTGGCGCCTTGATGTCCGTTAGTCACACATCGCACGATGTACACTGAGCGCCCATAGTGGGAATAATGCACCTTTCCTGAGTAGCAGGCATTGGGATAATATTGGTGTCGCGAAAGGACTCGCGTTGAAACTTCCCCGCCGAAATGTTCTGCGTTTGGCAGCCGGCGCTGCGATGCTCCCGGCTCTTTCGCGCCTGGCTTGGGCGGAAGGCTATCCGACCCACTCCGTGCGCTTCGTCGTAGGCTTCGCCGCCGGAAGTACGACTGACATTCTGGCCCGCCTGATGGGGCAATGGCTGTCACAGCGGTTCGGTCAGCAATTCGTCGTCGAGAACCGGCCTGGCGCCGGCGGCAATATCGGCGCTGAAACGGTAGTGAAAGCGCCGGGTGACGGTTACACCCTCCTCATGGTCCCGCCGGCGGTTGCAGCCAACCCGGCGCTCTATGAGCATCTTAACTTCGATTTCATTCGCGATACGGCGCCCGTCGCCGGCGTCGTGCGCGTTCCCAACGTCGCCGAGGTTCATCCGTCGGTTCCCGTAAAATCCATCCCTGAATTGATCGCATACGCCAAAGCCAATCCGGGAAAACTCAGCTATGCCTCGGCCGGAATTGGGACTCCAAGCCATTTGGCCGGTCAGCTGTTCAACACAATGGCAGGCGTCAATCTTCAGCATATTCCGTATCGCGGCGATGGCCCCGCAATGGCTGATCTCATCGCCGGCCAGGTGCCGGTGGCGTTCGCGACGACGATTGCGTCAATCGAACATATCCGCGCCGGACAGTTGCGGCCACTGGCCGTGACTACGCTCAAACGCTCGGACCTGCTCCCGGACCTCCCAAGCATCAGCGAATTCGTGCCGGGCTACGAGACGAGTGCGTGGTTCGGCATCGGCGCGCCAGTGACGACGCCTGCTGAAATCATCGAAATCCTCAATCGGGAAACCAACGCTGGCCTCGCCGATCCCGCCATCGAAGCGCGGCTCGCGGCTATGGGCTGTATGCCGCTTAGGCTCTCGTCGGCAGATTTTGGCAAACTCGTCGCCGACGAAACAAATAAGTGGACCAAAGTCATTCGCGACGCTGGCATCAAGGCAGAGTAGAACTGCATTTGGCTGCGTGCCAATGAGTTCCGCGCCCTAGTTCGACGCGCGCCGCATCGCACTCCAGACGCCGCTGCATTGACCGCCCGCGGCGCTCCAGCGGCCGCCGCCATGCGCGCCGTGCAGCCGGCCGTAACCGGTCGCGCTCTGTCCGCTTTTGCTCACGGTGACCGCGATTGCGCCGCTGGCGACGACGGCGCCGGTGATCTGATAGCTCAAATCGGTGTCGGCCTGGAGGATCTGGCCGCCGGTGATCCGCGCCGGGTAGCGGTAGGCGGGATCGCAGGGCCCGGATTGCGTGCGGATCGATACGCTCCACAATCCATCATAAGCCTGCGATCGCACGCGCTTGTGCCTGGACGCGGCCTCCGACGGCGCCGCCGCGATGACTGCAAGAGTGCCCGCAAGCAAGATTGCGGTGACAACGCCCCCACGCTTCCTCATTTGTTTGCTCCCGGCTGTGGACCACTCGATTGAGGTGGATCGTTCGACTGCGCCGCAGGGACGCCCGGAGGGGGCGGCGGCGCGGCGGCAAAGGGTTCCTCGCTCTTGCCCTGCTGAAAGCCGGCGTCGAACAAGGCCTTCATGTAAACGGGATCGAAGGCGCCGCGGCTCGGCACGTTGAAGCTCGCCGGAATGGTCGCGGCGTTAAAACCAATGCCGCTGTTCTTCGCGGCGACGAACGTGCGGTCGAGCAACAGGCGCAGATCGGCTTCGATCGCGGTTGAGACCGATTGGGTCAGGATCGAGGGCGTCGTGCGTTCGACGACCTGAAACTCCGGCCGCAGGCTGCTGTTGATGATGACATAGAGCTGGGTCGCCGGAATCCGGTAGCCGCTGTTGCTTGCCATCAAAGCGGGCGGGGTGACGTAAAACTGTCCGGCGACGCCGCCATCGACATGCATTTCCTGAAAATGCTTGCCGTTGGCTTCGACATCGATCAGCACCGGCGGAAAGGCGCCCGGAATGCTGCCCGAGGCCAGAAGCACGCTGCGGAAAAGCTTGATGGCATCGTCGCCGCCGGCCCCCTGAGCATGCGCCGCGATCGCGCCCATGTTCCAGACCATGGGACGCCCGGCATCGAGATCGGTCGTGACGATGAAAAGCCGCCGGCCGTTTTTATAAGCGGCCGCGATGTCGGCGAGCAGCGCCGGCGTGATCTGTTTGGCGATGAGATCCTTGAGCGGCCAGGTATCGAGGAAACTTTCGCCGGTGCCGCCCACCTCGAAAATGTCCGCGGCGGAGGTTTGCGTATAGAGCGCCTGCAAGGTGGCGTCGTAACGCGCGCCGGCAAACGCGAACGGCGCCATCAGCGCGCCCGTGCTCACGCCGGTGACGACGGCATAATCCGGCCGCTTGCCGCCGGCGCTCAAGCCGTTGAGCAATCCCGCGCCGAACGCACCGTCCGAGCCGCCGGTCGAAAGAATGAGCCACGGTCCCGGCTGCGGCGGCAGCGCCTTGTTGAAGTCAGCTTCGGAATCGCCCCAGAAGCGCGCATCCGGCATGCCCGGAATGACGGCGGCTGCGGCATCGGCGGCGGTATAGGCAATGCGCGGCGGCAGCTTCGGCAGGCCGGCCGCAGCCGGCGGCAGGTTAGGCGGCTTTGCCGCTTGCGCGGCTGCGGGATGCCTGGCGCTTTTCGCCTGCGCCGTGGCTCCTGCGAACCGCGGTCCGTCCGGCGCCAATAACGGCGCCGCGAGCAGGGCCGCGGCCAGGCACGTGCAGATGGTCAGGCGTGTGTGCTTTTTCATTTTACAATGAGTGTTCCAGAGGGCACGGCAGGTTCGGTCGGCAAATATGTCCGTCTCCGGCTACCTTCAATCGGGCCAGGCGAGACGCCGCAACTTGCTGTAAAACCGTCGTTCGGCATCGTAATCCCAAGACTTGGCTTTCAATTCTCAACTTGGCCTTTAATTCTACCTGGCCTTCAATTCTCACGCCTCTGTTACGGCGCTGCGACGTATCGGCTCAGGCGCGCCGCTCGGCGACGAAATGCGCGCCCTCGATGAGAATGGAAGCGGCTTGCCCGAATGGGGCGAGTGCCGTCTCGGCTTCCGCCACAAGTTGTTTCAAACGGGCCTTGGCTCCCGGAATACCGAGCATGCTGACAAATGTCGCCTTGCCGGCGGCGGCATCCTTGCCGGTCTGTTTGCCGACCAGTTCGGCATCGCCTTCGATGTCCAAAAGATCGTCGGCGACCTGAAACGCCTCGCCGACCGCCGCGCCGTAGCGCTCAAGCGCCTGGCGTTTTTGCGGGCTCGCCGCAGCAAGAATGCCGCCGGCCTGGCAGGCAAAGCGCAGCAATGCGCCGGTTTTCATCGCCTGGAGCATGCGCACATCGGCCTCGCCGTGTTTTTGCGCGCCGAAGCGGCCTTCGGCGGCGAGGTCGAGCATCTGGCCGCCGGCCATGCCGCCAAGTCCCGAGGCGCGCGACAGCGCGTTGACGAGTTCGATGCGGACGCCGGCATCGGTGTGCGTTTCCGGGCGCGACAGGATGTCGAAGGCAAATGTGAGAAGTCCGTCGCCGGCAAGGATCGCGGTCGCCTCATCGAATTTGCGGTGCGCCGTCGGCGCCCCGCGCCGGAGTTCGTCATTATCCATGGCGGGCAGATCGTCATGCGCCAGCGAGTAGCAGTGCACGCATTCGAGCGCGGCGCCCGCCATCAGCGCATTCTGCCGGGAGACATCGAAAAGATTGGCCAATTCCACGACCAGGAACGGCCGGAAGCGCTTGCCGCCGCCCAGCGCCACATAGCGCATGGCGTCGGCGAGCCGCGCCGGCCGGCTTAATTCGCCTTCCGCGGGGGTTGCGGTAAGAAGCCGCTCGAGGAGCCGTTCCGTATCGGCGGCCACCGCATCGAGGCGTGCAAGAAAAGGGCTGTTTTTGCCGTTCATAAGGTGATCGCCCGGCGTTTTAACATCGCTGCGGGGTCCTATATCAGGTCCTGTATTCAGGAAATAACGCTTCGCCGGCGGTAACGGGTTATACCCGTCGCCATCGGCTCATATCCGCCCCCAACAAGGGACAATCTGTGGCTACCGACCTCATAGCGTCAATGGTGCTGGCGATCTGGCTCTACCTCATCCTGGCACGGGGCGGGTTCTGGCGCGCGGCCGAGCGGGATGACGGGGCGCCGGTTTTCGCGGGGCCGTGGCCCGCCATCGCCGCGGTCATTCCCGCGCGCGACGAGGCGGAATTGATCGGGCGGACGGTCACGTCGTTGCTGCGGCAGGACTACCCGGGCGTATTCACCGTCGTGGTGGTCGACGACCAGAGCCGCGACGGGACGGCCGATATCGCGCGCGGAGCCGCCGTGTTGCTCGGCGCCAGCGATCGTCTGGCCGTATTGCCCGGCGAGCCTTTGCCCGCCGGATGGACCGGCAAGCTCTGGGCCCAGCAGCAGGGCGTCAAATTTCTCGAGACCGAACCGCAGCCGCCGGCCTACATCTTGTTCACCGATGCCGACATCGTTTATGCGCCTGACGCGCTGACGCCGCTCGCGGCGCGGGCGGTCAAAGGCGGCCTGGTCCTCGCGTCGCTGATGGCGAAACTGCGCTGCCAGAGTTTTGCCGAGCGCATGTTCGTGCCGGCTTTCATTTTCTTTTTTCAGATGCTCTATCCGTTCGCCTGGGCGAACGATCCGCGGCGCGCGACGGCCGCGGCGGCGGGCGGCTGCATGCTGGTGCGCCGCGATGCGCTGCGCGACGCCGGCGGGCTGGCTGCGATCCGCGATGCGCTGATCGACGACTGCGCGCTGGCGAAACTTCTCAAATCGCGCTGGGCCATCTCCATCTCGCTGACGGATCGCGTGCGCAGCATCCGCGCCTATCCGGCGATCGCGGATATCCGCCGCATGGTGTCGCGCACCGCCTATGCGCAACTTCGCTATTCGCCGGTTCTGCTGGCTGGAACGGTTCTCGGCCTGGTGATCACTTATCTGGTTCCGGTTGTTCTCGCGCTGTTCGCCGATGACGTCGCGCAATTCATCGGAGTTTTTGTCTGGGCGCTGATGGCCGTTGCGTTCCGGCCAACGCTTCGCTTCTATGGGCTGTCGTGGCCGTGGGCTCCGGCGCTGCCGGCGATCGCGGCGGCCTATATGGCGTTCACCGTGGATTCCGCCTATCAGCATGCGCGCGGCCGCGGCGGCATGTGGAAGGGCCGCGCACAGGCGAATCTTTCGGAATCTGCGATGAGGGATGCGGGCGGAAACGACGCCAGGAGCTGGCGGTCGGGCAAAGGCCACCGGGATGAGAATTTCCCGGTCGCGTCATTTCTCATTCATCCGCGGCATCGCGAGGCGATCCTGGCGTTCTATAATTTCGTGCGTACCGCCGACGATATTGCCGACCACGCGACCCTTCCAGCCGCCGAAAAACTTTCCCTGCTCGATCGCCTCGAAACCGGGCTGTTGGGCGCGAATGACGAGGACACGGCCGCGGTGCGATTGCGAACCGCGCTCGCCGCGCGCGAGCTTTCGCCGAAGCACGCGCAGGATCTTATTGCCGCGTTCAAGCTCGACGTCACCAAGCTGCGCTACCGCGACTGGGACGATCTCATCAGCTATTGCTCGTTGTCGGCGATGCCGGTCGGCCGCTTCGTGTGCGACGTCCACGGCGAAAGCCGCACCGTCTGGCCGGCCAACGATGCGCTGTGCGCCGCCTTGCAAATCATCAATCACATCCAGGACTGCAAGGACGACTACCTGAACCTCAACCGGGTCTATATTCCGCAAGACGTCCTTGCCGCGAGCGGCAGCACGGCCGAGGACCTCGGCAGCGAGCACGCCACACCGGCGCTGCTCGATTGCCTGCACAAGCTTGCCGCGCGAACGGAAGGGCTTCTGAGCGAGAGCGACGGCTTTGCCGCATCGATCAACGACTGGCGTCTCGGCCTCGAAGTCTCCGTCATCAATACGCTGGCGCACCGGCTGACGCGGCTTCTGCGCACGAGCGATCCGCTCATCGACACCGTGCATCTTTCGGCTCCCGCGGCCGCGGGCTTTACGCTTCTTGGTGTCCTGAACGGCGCATCGCGGCGTCTCGGCCGGCGGCGCTCCGCCGCCGCACAGAATCCCCGGGGTGCGTGAGTGACCGAGACCACGCAAGCCGCCGCGCGTGCTTCGGGCAGCTCGTTCTACGCCGGGATGCGCATCCTGCCGCGCGCCCAGCGCGAGGCGATGTTCGAAATCTATTCGTTCTGCCGCGCTGTCGACGATATCGCCGACGATCCCGGCCCGCGCGACCCGCGCCGCGCGGCCTTGCAGCAATGGCGATCCGACATCGACGCGGTCTATGCCGGCGCCCCGCCGCCGCACCTCACCGGCCTGGCGCAGGCGGTGCGCGGCTTCGATCTGCAGCGTGACGATTTCCTCGCCGTCATCGACGGCATGGAGATGGATGTGCTCGCCGATATCCGCGCGCCGGACTGCGCGACGCTGGATCTTTATTGCGACCGTGTCGCCTGCGCTGTCGGCCGCCTCTCGGTGCGCGTCTTCGGCATGGAGCACCGGGCCGGCCTTGATCTCGCCCATCACCTCGGCCGTGCGCTGCAATTGACCAATATCCTGCGCGACCTCGACGAGGATGCAGGTTTGGGCCGCCTCTATTTGCCGCGGGAGGAATTGCAAAAGGCAGGCATCACGGCAACCGATCCGGCCGTGGTTGTCGCCGCGCCCGCGATGGCCAAAGCCTGCGGCGCAATCGTCGATCTCGCCAAGACCGAATTTCAAAGCGCGAACGCGATCATGGCGCGAAGCCCGCGGCGCACGGTGCGGGCGCCGCGCATCATGGGGGATGCCTATCGGCTTATTCTCGATCGGCTGGTGGCGCGCGGCTTTGCGCCGCCGCGTGTCCGGGTCCGGCTGCCGCGGGCAAAATTCGTTCTCATCGTGCTGCGCAATCTTCTGTAATGGCCCGCATCGTCCACATCATCGGCGCCGGTCTGGCCGGTCTGTCGGCTGCGCTGAAACTCAGCGCCCGGGGCCATCACGCCGTGGTGCACGAGGCGACGGCTTTCGCCGGCGGCCGGTGCCGGTCCTATCACGATGCCTCGATCGGCATGACGATCGACAATGGCAATCACCTTTTGCTTTCCGGCAATCGCGCCGCGCTCGATTATCTGCGCGACATCGGCGCCGAAGATCGTCTGATCGGACCGCAGGCTGCGGAAATTCCCTTTGTCGATATAACCAGCGACGAAAGCTGGACCCTGCGCATCAATGACGGACGCCTGCCGTGGTGGATCTTTGACGCCAACAGGCGGGTGCCGGGAACGCGGGTCTTTGATTACGTGGCGCTGGCGCGGCTGTTGCGGCCGGCGCCGGGCACGACCGTCGCCGACGTCATCGGCTGCAAGGGCACGCTCTATTGGCGGCTCGTCGAGCCGCTCCTTCTTGCCGCGCTGAACATCGACCCGCCGCGCGGCTCGGCAAAACTCGCCGCCGCCGTGATCCGCGAGACGCTTGCCGCTGGCGGCCACGCCTGCCGGCCGCTGATCGCGCGCGAGGGGCTTGGCGCAACGCTGATCGAGCCGGCGCTCGTCACGCTGCAGCGGCGCGGCGCCGACGTGCGGTTCGAGCATCAGCTTCGCGCCATCCGCTTCGGGACGAAACGTGTCGATGCGCTTGATTTCGGCGGCGAGACGATTGCGCTTGCCGCCGACGATGCCGTGGTCCTTGCCGTGCCGCCCTATACGGCGGCGTCGCTGATCCGCGGTCTCGACGTGCCGACCGAATTCCGCGCCATCGTCAATGCGCATTTCCGTATCGATCCGCCGCGGGGGCAGCCGCCGATCCTTGGCGTCATCAATGGCACCGTGGAGTGGATCTTCGCTTTTCCCGGCCGGGTATCGGTGACGATCAGCGCCGGCGACCGGCTGATCGACACGCCGCGCGAAGAACTGGCGAAGACCATTTGGGCCGACGTCGCGAGCGTGACCGGATTGCCGGCCGCGCTGCCGCCCTGGCAAATCGTGCGCGAGCGCCGCGCCACTTTTGCCGCGACGCCGGAACAGGATGCAAAACGCCCGGGCGCCGAAACCGCGTGGCGCAATCTTGTGATCGCCGGTGATTGGACAAGAACCGGCTTGCCCGCCACCATCGAGGGCGCAATCCGCTCCGGCTATCGCGCCGCCGGTCTCGTTGCCCAAAGCCTCGGTTGAGTGCATCTGCCGCATGAATAAAGCGTCCATGAGCGAATTCGATCTCGACCGGCATATCGATCTGGCGACGCAGGCGCTGCTCGCGTGCCAGCGCGCCGACGGCCATTTCCTGTTCGAGCTCGAGGCCGACGCCACTATCCCGGCCGAATATGTGCTGCTGCGGCATTATCTCGCCGAGCCTGTCGATGCCGCGCTCGAAGCCGGCATCGCCGCCTATCTGCGCCGTATCCAGGGCGCACATGACGGCTGGCCGCTATTCCGCGACGGCGAATTCGACATGAGCGCAACGGTGAAAGCCTATTTCGCGCTCAAGATGATCGGCGAGGATCCGCAGGCCGGCCATATGCGCCGCGCGCGTGAAGCGATCCGCAGCCGCGGCGGCGCCGAGCGCAGCAACGTCTTCACCCGAAGCCTGCTCGCGCTCTACGGCGTCGTGCCGTGGCGGGCGGTGCCGGTGATGCCGGTCGAGATCATGCTCTTGCCGAAATGGTTTCCGTTTCATCTCGACAAGATTTCGTACTGGAGCCGCACTGTGATCGTGCCGCTCCTCGTGCTGATGGCGAAGAAGCCGCGTGCGCGCAATCCGAAGGGCGTCACGATCGACGAACTCTTTCTCGCCCCGCCGCAGATGCTCGGGCCGACGCCGAAGGCGCCGCAGCAGAAGGCGTCGTGGTTCTGGTTCTTTCGCGCCGTCGACAATATTTTGCGCGCCGCCGAGCCGCTTTTCCCGAAACGCACGCGCCGGCACGCCATCGACCGCGCCGTGGCCTGGGTCGGCGAGCGGCTCAACGGCGAAGACGGCCTTGGCGCGATCTATCCGGCGATGGCCAACAGCGTGATGATGTACGATGCGCTTGGGTTTCCGGCCGATCATCCGCGGCGCGCGATCGCGCGAAAATCGGTCGAAAAGCTCCTCGTCGTGCACGACGGCGAAACCTACTGCCAGCCCTGCGTCTCGCCGATCTGGGACACCGGTCTTGCCTGCCATGCGCTGCTGGAAGCGGGCGGCGAGAACGCGGTGGTGCAGGTCGAGCGCGGCCTCGACTGGCTCGTGCCGATGCAGGTGCTCGACGTGCGCGGCGACTGGAGCGCACGCCGGCCCGATCTGCGGCCGGGCGGCTGGGCGTTCCAATACGCCAATCCGCATTATCCCGACGTCGATGACACCGCCGTGGTCGCCATGGCGATGGACCGCATGCAGAATCTCGGCCGCGGCAATTACCGGTCCGCGATCGGCCGCGCGCGCGAATGGGTCGTCGGCATGCAGAGCAGGAACGGCGGCTGGGGCGCGTTCGACGCCGACAACGACTATTATTATCTGAACAACATTCCGTTCGCCGATCACGGCGCGCTGCTCGATCCGCCGACCGAGGATGTGAGCGCGCGCTGCCTCTCGATGCTGGCGCAGCTCGGCGACACCAAGAGTCCTGCGGCGGTGCGCGCGATCGACTATCTGCGGCGCACGCAGGCGTCCGACGGCTCCTGGTACGGCCGCTGGGGTATGAATTACGTTTATGGAACCTGGTCGGTGCTGTGCGCGCTCAATGCCGCGGGCATTCCGGGCGACGCTCCGGAAATGCGCAGGGCAATCGGCTGGCTCGCCGCCATCCAGAACGAGGACGGCGGCTGGGGCGAGGACGGTTCAAGCTACCGGCTCGATTATCGCGGCTATGAGAAGGCGCCATCGACGGCCTCGCAGACCGCCTGGGCGCTGCTGGGTTTCATGGCAGCCGGCGATGCCGATCATCCCGCCGTCGCGCGCGGCATAAAATACCTCGCGAGGACGCAGGAGGCCGACGGTTTCTGGGACGAGCCGCGCTATACCGCGACGGGTTTCCCGCGGGTGTTTTATCTGCGCTACCACGGCTATTCGAAATTCTTCCCGCTCTGGGCGCTGGCGCGCTACCGCAATCTGAAAACCGGCAATGCGGGCGCAGTGGCGTTCGGGATGTGAACCGTCGCCGGCCTTCGCACGACGAACACCGAGAATCAGGAACGAAGGGTTTTGCCGATGTCTCGTCGTGGAAAATCTTCGGCTCTCCCGGGCGGATTGACGATTGCGGCGTGCGCCGTTGCCGCTTTGATGGGGCTTTCGAATGCAGCGGGCGCGGCTACGCCCCGCCACAAGTCTTCGCACCCGACGGCGGCCGAATCGAAATGTCTTTGCGGCTATGGGTTGAGCGGCTACAGCACAATTACTTGCGTGCCGGTCAAAGACTGCGAGTGGGAGCACGCCGTATGCCGGGGCCGGTGCTGATAGATTTCCGAAATGTGCGGCAACGCGCGCCCATTGCTCATGCCCGGCGCCGGCGAGGCATCCAGTAATCACCGCGCCGCTGGCGCCGCGCTTCGATACTAAGAATGTTCCCGAAATACTGGATCATCCGCCTTCGCGGATGATGACACGACAGTTACGCAGCGCTGGCCGAGCTTTGCGCCGGGCTCCTGGCTGCTTTCGCCGCCTTCTCGCGCGCTTCGTTGGCGCGCATTTCGGTCACCGTCAGCTGGACATTGCTGTCGAATACATATTGCGCCGGGCGCTGCGCCGTCATGTCGATCTCCGGCGCCATCGGACCTTCGGTCCTAATGCCCTTCCAGGAGATCATCGCCGCCTGCAGCGGATGGTCCACCATCGCCTGCGCCCCGGTCGGCTCGTAACCGCAATGCGCCATGCAATTCGCGCACTTCTCGTAGCGGCCGGTGCCGTAGGAATCCCAATCGGTGGTGTCCATCAATTCGTCGAAGGTCTTGGCGTAGCCTTCGCCGAGCAGATAGCACGGCTTCTGCCAGCCGAAGATGTTGCGCGTCGGCATGCCCCATGGCGTGCAGTGGAATTCCTGGTTGCCGGCGAGGAAGTCGAGGAACATGCTGGAATGGGTCAGATTCCAGTTCTTGCCCTTGCCGAGCGCGAAGACGTCACGGAACAGTTCCTTGGTCTTGCGGCGGGACAGGAAGTGCTCCTGGTCGGGCGCGCGCTCATAGGCATAGCCCGGCGAGATCGAGACGCCGACGCCGAGCTCTTCGGTGAGGTCAAGGAATTTGGCGATGTCTTCCGCCGGATGGCCGTCGAACACCGTGCAGTTGACGTTGACGGAGAAGCCCCTGGCCTTGGCGGCCTTGATCCCGGCGACGGCTTTCTCGAAGCCGCCTTCCATGCACACCGACTTGTCGTGATGTTCCTTGATGCCGTCGAGATGCACGGAGAAGAACAGATACGGCGACGGCTCGAATAAATTCAGCTTCTTTTCCAGAAGCAAGGCGTTCGTGCATAGCGATACGAATTTCTTGCGCGCAACGATGCCTTTGACGATCTCGCCGATCTCCTTGTGGATCAGCGGCTCGCCGCCGGGGATCGCCACCATCGGCGCGCCGCACTCGTCGACCGCGTCGAGACATTCCTGGACCGACAGACGCTTGTTGAGGATCGCATCGGGATAATCGATCTTGCCACAACCGGTGCAGGCGAGGTTGCAGCGAAACAGCGGCTCCAGCATGAGCACGAGCGGGTAGCGCTTGCGGCCCGCCAGACGCTGACGCAGCACGTAAGCACCGACTTTCGCCTTTTGACGTAGAGATACACCCAAGATCGCAACCCTCTTTAATGCGTTTTCGTTACTGCCGCGATTTTCGCGTCAGACTTTCGCGTCAGACTTTTGCCGTAGCACGGGCCGCCGGCGCTCCATCCGTCAATTCGGGCGGCAGGCGGAACTCTATCGTTTCGTGGCGGCCGTGCAATTGACTGACGTCAACCGGATTAAGCCGCCGCAACGCGTCGATCACATCTTCCACCAGCACTTCCGGAGCCGATGCGCCGGCCGTGATGCCAACCGTCGCGGCATTGCGGAACCAGTCGGCATTGAGTTCGCTGCCGTCCGCGATCAGATAGCTCGGGCGGCCTTCCTCCTCGCCGATTTCGCGCAGGCGGTTGGAGTTGGAACTGTTCTTTGCGCCGACCACAAGGATAACGTCGACAAGCTTGGAGAGTTCACGCACCGCGGTCTGCCGATTTTGCGTGGCATAGCAGATGTCGCGGGTCTCCGGACCGACGATGTCGGTGAAGCGGTTATGCAGCGCGGCAATGATGCCGCGGGTATCGTCGACGGAGAGCGTCGTCTGCGTGACATAGGCGACAGGCGTATCCGCCGGAATGTCGAGCTTGGCGACGTCGGCTTCGGTCTGCACCAGCGTCACCGGCTGGGAGATCTGGCCCATCGTGCCTTCGACCTCGGGATGGCCGGCATGGCCGATAAGGATGAGGCGGCGGCCCTGGCCAACATAGCGCTTGCCCTGGTTGTGCACTTTGGTGACGAGCGGGCAGGTCGCGTTCAAAACCGGAAGATTGCGCGAGGCGGCTTCTTCCTCGACGCTTTTGGCAACGCCATGCGCACTGAAGATCGTGACGGCATTGGGCGGAACCTCGGACAAGTCTTCGACAAAGCGCGCGCCTTTGGCCTTGAGGCTCTCCACCACATGCTTGTTGTGCACGATCTCGTGCCGCACATAGACCGGCGGACCGAATTTCTGCAGCGCCCGTTCCACGATCTCGATCGCGCGGACGACACCGGCGCAAAAACCGCGAGGCTGGGCGAGTATCACTTTCATCAAGACCTCCCGGTCCGAACGCCGGTTTGTGCGAAACTGCGGCCATGCGCCGCAACAGCGCGACCGCGGCCATTATGGCCAGTTCTGTGAGCCTTTGGGTGTTTCAACCAGACTGCTGGCTTAACCCGTCACGCGACCCGTTACTCGACCCGGTGCTTGGTCTCTTGCTTGGCCTCTTACTTGGCCGCGAAAAGCCTACAATCAAGCCCGGAAATGTCCCCTGGTTTTGGTTGTTTTGCGGGGCTGATCCGATCAATAACCCCGTAAACCGCCTCATTGAGCGGAAATACGGCCCCTTGTCCAGCACGGCATTGCCGGGTTTTGGGGGACAAGAGGGCGCTTTTGGCTTGAATTGAACCCGCTTTGGCCTCCGCCCGTCCAAGATCAGCGTCTTTACCCTGAAACCTGTTTGGGGCGCCATTGATGGGGAACCGTGCCGGGTACCGGCATGGGAGTACCGGCGACGCCAAGCGGTCGCAAAATCACGAGATTTTTGGCGAGATTTTTGGCATGTCCGGCCTGCGTCCGGTGCTAGGAGAGCGTTACCCCATAGGAAAATATCCACGATTTCACTTTTGCGCCCAGTCAGGGCATCTAGGGCCGAACTGCCGATTCCACCCGCCTCGCTTTCGCCTTGCTCATAACGCCTCAAACACGGGCCTACCCATTCATCCCATCCCGTTGACCATCCGATTGCACTGACATCCCATGAAGACGATTACTGCATTCGTTGTCCGCGCAATCGGCTTTTGCACGCAATATGCGTGGCCGGTGATCGCCGCATCGCTTCTGCTTGCCGTTCTGTCGTCCTGGTATGCCGCGACGCATTTTGCCATGACGACCGACGTCAACCAGCTCATCTCGCCGAACATTCCGTGGCGGCAGCGCGAAGCGGCGTTCGAAAAGGCATTCCCGCAATTTGAATTGATCGTCGCGGTGATCGACGCGCCGACGCCGGAGCTTGTCGACGAAGCGACCAACGCGCTCGTCGAGCGCCTATCGCAGCACAAGGATATTTTCCATTCCATCGAGCAGCCGAAAGGCGGTGATTTTTTCGCGCAGAACGGACTGCTGTTCGAATCCGTTCAGGATCTCGCACCGCAGATGAAGATGCTGACGCAGGCGCAGCGTCTGGTGCAGGTGCTGGCCGGCGATCCGTCCTTGCGAGGCGTCATTCAAACCCTGCAATTCGGACTTCTTGGCGTGCAGGGCGGCCAGATCACGCTCGACAATATGGCGTGGCCGATGACGCTCGCGGCGAACACGATCGAGAAAGTGAATCTCGGCCAGCCGGCGAGTTTCTCCTGGCACGAAATGGTGGGGGGCCGCGCTTCGACGCCCGACGAATTGCTGCGTTTCCTGGAGATCGGGGCGACGCTCGATTATTCCGAGCTAGAGCCGGGCAAAAAAGCGACGGATACGATCCGTCAGGCCGCAGCCGATCTCGATATCGCGTCGAAATATCAGGCGCGGCTGCGCCTGACCGGCCCGGTGCCGATGGCGGATGAAGAGTTCGCGACGATCAAGGAAAACGCCGTCCTCAACGCCACCGTGACGATCGCCATCGTGCTTGTCATCCTCTGGCTGGCGCTGCGCTGGATGAGAATCATCTTCGCGGTGTTCGTCTGTCTTGTCGTCGGCCTGACCATCACGGCGGCTGCCGGCATGCTGATGGTTGGTACGCTCAATCTGATATCCGTTTATTTTGCCGTGCTGTTCGTCGGGCTCGGCGTCGATTTCGGCCTGCAATTCAGCGTCCGCTATCGTGCCGAGCGGCACGAGGTCGACGATGTGCGCGAAGCGCTGCTTGAGGCGGGCCGGCGCGCCGGCGCGCCGCTGACGCTGGCCGCGTTGGCGACGGCGGCAGGCTTCCTGTCGTTCCTGCCCACGGTTTACAAAGGCGTGTCCGAACTCGGCCTCATTGCCGGCGTCGGCATGCTGATCGCGTTCTCAACCAGCATCACGCTCCTGCCGGCGCTGTTGAGCCTGCTCAAACCGCCGAGCGAGCCGGCGCAGCTTGGCTATGCCGTGCTGGCGCCGGTCGACGATTTCCTCGCGCGCCACCGCATAGCCATCCTGATCGTGACCGGTGTTGTTGTCGCCGGAGGATTGCCGCTCCTGCATTGGCTGCGTTTCGATTTCAATCCGATCAACTTGCGCAGCCCGAAAACCGAGGCAGTGGCGACGTATCTTGCGCTCAGGGGCGATCCCGACAGCGGCGCGAGCGACATTCAGGTGCTGACACCGTCGCTGGCCGTCGCGGATCAGACGGCTGCAAAGCTCGGTGCATTGCCGGAGGTCGCCCGCGTCGTCACGCTGTCGAGCTTTATTCCGGCCGACCAGCAGCAAAAGCTCCCGCTGATCCAGGCTGCTGCGAAGACGCTGCTTCCGGTACTCAATCCGGCGGCTCCCAGCCCGCCGCCGACCGATGCGCAGAACGTCAGCATGATGGGCTCCACCATCGATGCGCTCAATCGGCTCGCCGGCGACGGTAAAGGGGCCGGCGCGGTACAGGCGCGGCGGCTCGCGGCTGCGATGGCCGCTTTGGCCAAGGCCGATCCGGCGACGCGGCAACGCGCCGAAGTGGCGTTTGTGCAGCCGCTGCATACCGGGCTCGACGATCTGCGCGCTCTGTTCAAGGTCCAGGAAGTCACCCGGACCAATCTTCCGGCGGGTCTTGCGCGTCAGTGGGTGACGCCGGACGGGCAGGCGCGCATCGATGTCGCGCCAAAGGGCGATTCCGACGACAATGAAGTGCTGCGGAAATTCGCGAACGCGGTGCAGTCGGTCGCGCCGGAAGCGGTCGAGGGACCGATTTCAATTCTCGAAGCGCGCCGCGCAATCGTGTCCGCCTTCATCGAGGCGGGAGCCTTTGCGCTGATCTCGATCGGCATCCTGCTCTGGATAACGCTGCGCCGCTTCAGCGACGTGCTGCTGACGCTTGTTCCGCTTTTGCTGGCCGGCGTCGTCACGCTCGAAATTTGCGTGCTGGTCGATCTGCCGCTGAACTTCGCCAACATCATCGCGCTGCCGCTGCTCCTGGGCATCGGCGTGGCGTTCAAGATCTACTACATCATGGCGTGGCGCGAAGGGCAGACCAACCTGTTGCAATCCGTGCTCACCCGCGCGGTGACGTTCAGCGCGTGCACGACGGCGACGGCTTTCGGCAGCCTGTGGTTCTCCAGCCATCCCGGCACATCGAGCATGGGCAAGCTGCTGGCGATTTCGCTGCTGACGACGATGGCGGCGGCCGCGCTGTTTCAGCCGGTGCTGATGGGCAAGCCGCGCGAGCAAAAACCGGATACGGCGTAGAACGCCTTACTGCCGCACGGAATTTTGCGGGTGCGGCAGTGCTTCCGATTTGCGCGGAGCGACGCCTGTGAGTGCGCGCTTGATCGCCGGATTAGGATTGATCGACGGATCGAGCATGCTGTAGGCGGAATCGGGCAACCGCGTCCAATACTGGTTCTGACCCAGCAATTCGAAGCCGATATAGCCGCGCACCACCAGCGTCTGGTTGTCGGGCGTGACCTTCATCGTGGCTTTGTAGACCTTGCCATCGCGCGGATCGAGAATCGTGCCGCCGCCGAATTTGGCGTCGGGCTCCGGCTTCATGCCGCGGATGATTTCGAGTCCGAGCCAGGGATGGCCCAGCCGGTCATCCTTGCACTGGTCGCACGCGACGTTCGGATTCTCGCCCGGCTTGAAAAACATCCTGGCGATAATGCCGTCGAACGTGCCGCCGTGGTCGCTGATGAGAAACCAGCCGCTCGGCTGCTTGGTATCGTCGTCAACCGCCTGCCAGAGTCCGGCGGGCGTGAAGTCGGCGCTAAAGGCGTGGACGGGTGCGAGGAGCGGCAGCACGATCGCCACGGCCATCGCAATTCTTGCTCGCATCGTCCGAACTCCTCAAGGGTTCCGGGCGCTTTGCGCCACGAAGGCCCAACACGGCCGCCGCCGGGCTATTGCGGCAAATCAGATATGCCCGACGCGGAACTCATGCAATGGCCTTTATCTCTACCCGAAGCTCGCGGTGCGATAGCGGCCCTATGATACCCTTCGGGTGCATTTGACACACATCAACATCGCGGCGGAAACTTGATCTAAATGCGAGAGAAATACGCAAAGTGGTTGCGGTTCTTCCGATCCGGTGCGGGCGGTCCGGTTGAACCGGGGCGGGGAGTGCCATAGAGAGTGCCGCATGGCGGCGGCATGAACTGCAATAAGGCCTTCCAATTATGCCTTGCAAATATGCCTTGCAATTATCCGGTATCTGCGTGCCTTGTCGCTGCATGTCTCATCCCGCTACAATTCTTTTTTCGGCCGCCGGCGCACTGACGCGCGGGGCCGGTAAAAATTGCGCGGAAGCGAGGAACGCTTGCGGATAAGATCGATCGAGCCCATTGCGGTCAGCCTGCCGATGAAAAAGCCGGTGCAAATGTCCGGCGAAACGGTGACACGGGCCGACAATATATTCGTCCGCATCGAAGCCGACGACGGCGTTGTCGGCTGGGGCGAGGCGGCATCGGCGCCGACGATGACCGGCGAGACAGTCGCCAGCATGATGGCGGCGGTCGATCTCATGGCGCCGTCTCTCGTTGGCCACGCGGCCGACGATTTTATCGCCGCCATGGCCGGCATGGACGCACGGATGTACGGCAATAACGGCGCCAAGGCCGCGATCGAGATCGCATTGCACGATCTTGTCGGCCGCGCCACCGGGCGGCCGGTTCACGCGCTGCTTGGCGACAAGCTGCGCAGCCGCATGCCGGTCCTTGCCATTATCGGATCCGAGGACGCCACGGCCGATCTGCGTGAGGCCCGCGAGCGCCTCGCCGCGGGCTATCGCGACTTCAAGATCAAGGTCGGTTTCGGCACGCCCGAAGCCGACGCGGAGCGCACGCGGCTCGTGTGCAAGGCTCTCAAGAGCGAACGGGCGGATTGCCTCGTCTCGTCGGACGCCAATCAGGGATTCAGCGCCGAACAGGCGCTCCATTACGTCGGTGCGCTTGGCGATTGCGGGCTCGATTTCCTCGAGCAGCCAGTCGACGCGCATGACCTCGGCGCGATGGCGCGTGTTGCCGCAGCGACCCGGGTGCCGATCGGCGCCGACGAAGGCATTCATTCGCGCGACGACATTGAACGTCACCATGACCGCAAGGCGGCGCGCGGTTTCAGTCTCAAGACGATCAAGCTTGGCGGCTTGCGCGCCTTGTGCGAAGCGGCCCGCCTTTGCGATCGGCTCGGCATGCAAGTCAATATCGCCTGCAAGACCGGCGAATCGAGTGTTGCATCCGCTGCAGCAGTTCACGCCGCTGCGGTCGTGCCCGCGAACGCCTGGGGGCTGAGCGTGACGAGTTCCGGACTGGCCGAAGATGTCGCCGTCACTCCGCTTCGCATCGAGAACGGCCATGTCGAGCTTCCCGCCGGCCCGGGGCTTGGAATCGAGGTTGACGAGCGCCGGGTGCGGCGCCGTCAGCAGGAATTCAAGCGCGTGGCGTAATCGAGCTTTAGCGGGACGCCATGAACGACGCCGGACGGCCGGACGAACTCTATCGCTTTATCGGCAAGCCCCTGCCGCGCAAGGAAGACGCGCGGCTTATCACCGGCAAGGGCCGCTTCACCGACGATTTCAATCTCGACGGCCAGGCTTACGCGGTGATGGTTCGTTCGCCCTATCCGCACGCGCGCATCGTGGCGGTGAACGGCGAGATTGCGATGGGCATGCCGGGCGTGCTCGGCGTTTACAGCGGAGCGGATTGCGCCGCCGACAGTCTCAAGCCGATCCCGCACGATCCGCTGCCGAAGACCAAATTCGACATGAAGCTAACCGGCCCGCGCGGCAGCGCCGTATTTCAGGGGCCTCACGTTCTTCTTCCCGCCGACAAGGCGCGCCATGTCGGCGAAGCGGTCGCCATGGTGGTCGCCGAGACCAAGGCGCAGGCGATGGATGCGGCCGAAGCGGTTGAAGTCCAGTACGAGGAACTGCCGTTCGTGCTGCATTCCGAAGATGCGATGCGGCCGGGCGCGGTGGCGGTGTGGGATGAATTGCCGGACAACGTCACGGTGGACACCGAATTCGGTAATGCCGAGGCGACCGACCGGGCCTTCGCGCAGGCAGCGCACGTCGTAACGAACAGTTTCCATGTCGGGCGCGTCACCGGCGTGCCGATGGAGCCGCGCGCTGCGCTCGGTCATTACGATGCAGCGACCGGCCGCTAC
Source organism: uncultured Alphaproteobacteria bacterium (assembly GCA_963808205.1). Classification (GTDB taxonomy): domain Bacteria; phylum Pseudomonadota; class Alphaproteobacteria; order Rhizobiales; family Xanthobacteraceae; genus BOG-931. The sequence goes on along the minus strand of CAWEER010000001.1, from coordinate 439,372 downwards.
ACGCTTTACGCAGGATCGGGCGGCGCGGTGCGGCAAAAGCACGAGCTTTCGACAGTGCTCGGCGTTCCGCCGGACAGCTTGCGCGTGTTGTCGCCCGACGTCGGCGGCAATTTCGGCACGCGCAATCGCGTTTTCGTCGAGTTCGGTCTCGTCTTGTGGGCGTCGCGAAAGCTCGGCCGGCCGGTGAAATTCACTGCGACGCGCTCGGAGGCTTTTCTCAGCGACTATCAGGGTCGCGATCTCGTCACCAGGGTGGAATTGGCGCTCGATGACAAGCATCGCTTCATCGCGATGCGAGCGACCAATATCAGCAATATCGGCGCACGCTGCGTCTCGCTGTCGCCGCTGAGCAAGGGAGCGGGGCTCATTCCCGGCTCTTATGCCATTCCGGCAACGACGCTACGCGCAGTGGCGGTTTTCACCAATACGATGCCGACGCAGGCCTATCGCAGCTCGGGCCGGCCGGAAGTGACCTACGCCATCGAGCGCCTCGTCGATCAGGCGGCCGACGAACTCGGCGTCGATCGCATCACGCTGCGGCGCAAAAATCTCGTCCGCCCGCAGGCCATGCCGTACCGGAATTCGGTCGGCATGCTCTACGACAGCGGCACATACGAAGTGAACATGGACTGGGCGATGGACATCGCCGGCTGGAAGGGATTTCCGGCGCGCCGCCGCGCCGCCAAAAAACGCGGCAGGCTTCTCGGTCTCGGCCTTGCGAATTACGTGGAGTCCTCTATCGGCGCGCCACGCGAGCAGGCGCGCATCAAGGTGCAGCCGCAGGATCAATCGAGCCCGGCCCATGTCGATGTCGTCATCGGTACGCAGCCGGCCGGCCAGGGCCACGAGACGAGCTTCGCGCAAGTCGTCTCGGATCTCCTTCGCGTGCCCGTCGAGAGCGTGCGCATCATCCTCGGCGACACCGACGTGGTGCGCGTCGGCGGCGGCTCGCATTCCGGCCGTTCGATGCGCCACGCCGCGACGGTTTTCTCGAAGGCGGCAGTCGATCTCATCGCAAAAGGCAAGGACATCGCGGCGGCGGTGACGGGAGCGCCGGCTGCGAGTTTTTCATTCGACGACGGGCGTTTTGTCTCGCGCGAGACCAATCTCACCTTCGATTTCCTCGAACTGGCGGAGGAAGCGTCGCGCCACAAGCTTCCCGAGGCGCTCAAGGACGGCGTCTCGGTCGTCACCGACAACGAGATGCACGAGCCGGTCTTTCCCAACGGCACGGCGATCTGCGAGATCGAGATCGATCCCGATACCGGCGCAATGCAGATCGTGCGCTATGCCTCGATCGACGACGTCGGCCGCTGCATCAATCCGCTGATCGTCCACGGCCAGACCCACGGTGCGATCGTTCAGGGCGTCGGCCAGGCGATCTGCGAACAGGTCTATCTCGATCCCGATTCCGGCCAGCCGCTGACCGGCTCGCTGATGGATTACGGCATGCCGCATGCCGACCAGGTGCCGTCGTTCGACGTCGGCATCGCCGAAGTGCTGTCGCCGACAAATCCGCTCGGCATCAAGGCCGGCGGCGAAGGCGGCACCACGGCGGCGCCCGCCGCCGTGACCAGCGCGATCCTCGATGCCTTGCGCGAGGTCGGCGTGCGCGACATTCCGATGCCGGCAACGCCGTTTGCGGTCTGGACGGCGATCCAGAGCGCCAAAGGGCAAAATACGAATGCGCAAAGCACCGCCGGGCAGCGATAGCGCCGTCGCGGGCCCCTTACGGCAGGCCGGTTTTTCCGCTTGAACGAAACGTCTTATTTGAGGAACGTAGCGCCGCGCGGGAATGAGTTTCGCGGCAAGCCGGCAAAAGCGGGCAGGGAGAAACGAACCAATGGCGAACAAGATCATCATCAGTTGCGCGATCACCGGCTCCATTCATACGCCGACCATGTCGGACGCGCTGCCGATCACGCCCGACCAGATCGCCACCCAGGCGATCGATGCCGCCAAGGCCGGCGCCGCCATCCTGCATCTGCACGCGCGCGACCCGAAGGACGGCCGGCCGGTATCCGATGCCAGTGTGTTCATGCAGTTCCTGCCGCGCATCAAACAGGCGACCGACGCGGTGGTGAACATCACCACCGGCGGCGCCGTGACCATGACGGTCGAGCAGCGCATCTCGGCTGCGAACGCGCTCGCCCCGGAAATGTGCTCGATGAATATGGGCTCGATGAATTTCGCGCTCTATCCGATGATGCGGCGCTACAAGGACTGGAAGTACGACTGGGAAAAGGACTATCTCGCCAATTCCGACGGCTACATCTTTCCCAACACGTTTCGCGACATCGAGAAGGTCTACAAGACGCTCGGCGAAGGCCACGGCGTGAGGTTCGAGCATGAATGCTACGACACCGGGCACCTCTACAATCTTGCGCATCTGGTCGACCGCGGCATGTTCAAGCCGCCGATATTCGTCCAGCTCATCTTCGGCATTCTCGGCGGCATCGGCGCCGACCTCGACAATCTGTTCTTCATGAAGCGCACCGCCGACAAGCTGTTCGGCAAGGACTATCTCTGGTCGGTGCTGGCCGGCGGCCGGCATCAGATGAATTTCTGCACCACTGCCGCGATGCTCGGCGGCAATGTGCGGGTCGGCCTCGAGGATTCGCTCTATATCGGCCCCGGCAAGCTTGCCAGGAGCAACGCCGAGCAGGTGACGAAGATCCGCCGTATCGTCGAGGATCTCGGCTACGAGATCGCGACACCGGCGGAGGCGCGGCAGATGCTTGGGCTCAAGGGCGCGGATCGCGTGAAGTTTTAGCTGACGCCGGTCCTCCGCTCATTCCGCGCAAGCGCGAATCCAGACGGAGGATTTCGATGCAGCATTGAAACGACTGGGTGCCCGCCTGCGCGGGAACGAGCGGATGTGAGCAGCTGACATGAACACCATCGATCTCAAGGGCCGTACGGCCGTCATAACAGGCGGGGCGCGCGGCATCGGCTTTGCGGCCGCGCAGAAGATGCTGGCCTCGGGCGCGGCGCTGGTTTTATGGGACGCGGATGCGGCGGCGCTCGACAAGGCCGTCACGGCGCTCAAGGGGCGCGGCCCGGTCCAGGGCGCGGCCGTCGAACTGACCGACGCTGCGTCCATCGACAAGGCCGTCGCCGCGCTGATCGGCGAACACGGCAAGATCGACATCCTCGTCAACAATGCCGGCATCACCGGCGGCAATGCGCCGCTCTGGGAGCTCGAACCCGCGGTCTGGCGGCGCGTCATCGAGGTCAATCTCGTCGCGCCCTATCTGACCTGCCGCGCGGTGGTGCCGCACATGATCGCGGCCGGCTATGGGCGGATCGTCAACATCGCCTCCATTGCCGGCAAGGAAGGCAATCCGAATGCGTCGCATTATTCGGCTTCGAAGGCCGGCCTGATCGGGCTGACGAAATCGCTGGCCAAGGAAGTGGCGGCCAAAGGCGTGCTGGTGAATTGCATCACGCCGGCCGCGGCGAAGACCGAGATGTTCGATCAGATGACGCAACAGCACATCGATTACATGCTGTCCAAAATTCCGATGAACCGCTTGCTGGAAGTCGAGGAACTGGCCGCGATGATCGCATGGCTGGCGTCGAACGACTGCTCGTTTTCGACGGGCGCGGTTTTTGATATTTCCGGCGGACGGGCTGTTTATTGAGTCCGAGTATAGTTGGTCCGCCGTCGCTGCGGCGTGACATCCTTCGCACGCTTCGCGCGCAAAGGATGGTGGGCGGTACAGGGATCGAACCTGTGACCCCTTCCATGTCAAGGAAGTGCTCTTCCGCTGAGCTAACCGCCCGAAGGACCATTATCGGGGCATGATCTTATCGGAAAACCGGTGACCACTTTTCCGGATCATGCCCGGCGCACGGGTTTAGCGTCGCGCCGCCCGCGGGGTCAAGCCCGCGGGCTAGGTGCCGAGCCGCGTCCGGAGATTGCCGAAAGTCCAAAAAAACCGCGGCAGATCAGCTCTTGGCGCCGGGAACGTCGGATATGCACTTCTTGACGTAACTTGTCGCCGCGGCGCCATGCAGGTTCGCAGCCGTGGCTGCGTCCGTGCAGCATTTCTTCGCCGTGCTGTTGAGCGCCGCGCCGTGGAGATTCTTCGGGCCGATCTGGGTGTTGCAGGCGGCTCCTGCCGTATCGGCCGGACCGGTACCGGCTGCGGGAGCAGCCGGTGGGGCCGCGGTCTGCGCCAGCGCGGCGCCCGCGATAAAAAGCGAAGCAAATACGATTGCGATAGTCTTCATGTTGATCTCCTCGAATTGCCCATTGGAAGAAAACTCACCCGCAATTTCGCATCAATGCGGCAGCACGCCGTTCGGGCTCGCCTTGTCGACGATCTCCGGCAGGTATTGCGCCAGGAGTTTCAGAATCTCGTCGACGGGCAGGCCGGCCTGCCGCGCGATGTCCTGAAGCTGCGCATTGCCGAGGACCGCCTTGAGCTGGTCTTCGGTGATCGGCATGTTCGTGCCATTGCCGAGCCATGACTGGACCTGCGGGCCGAGACCGCCCTTTTCGAGCGCGGCAATGAGGCCGGCGAGATCGTGATACTGCGTTTGCGCCAATATCGCGCTGACCATTGCCGGAAAGGCGGCGCCTTCGACCGAACCCAGCGCGCCCTTGATGCTGTCAAACAAACCCATTCTTTCCCTCCATGCGCCGGTTCGAAAAACCCGATGCGGCGCCGTGTCAAAACCACGCCGATACATTAGTCCATGGCAAGCGGCGCCACCAGAGGCGCGCCGCCGCTTTGCTCGGCTTTATAAGCCTATTTTCTCAGCTCGGGCGGAACATTGCCGCCGTTCTCGGCGAGCTTCTGCATCACCTGCTTTTGCAGCCAGACATTCATGGCGGCCGAATTGTTCTTGTCGCCGCTGTAGTGAAGCTCGTCGGCCAGCGCCTTGCGCGCGGTGAGGCTTGAATTGAGGTTGAGAAGCTTCATCAGGTCGACAATCGAGTGCCGCCAGTCGAGCTTCTCTTTGTTGGCCGCGGCAAGCTTAGTGAGGACCGCATTGACGTCGACCGGGCTTGCCGGCTTCGGCGGCATTGCGGACGGCGATGGCGATGAACCGGAGGCTGGCGCGCTCGACGGAGCCCCCTGAGCCGATGCCGGCGAGGTCACACCGGCGTGATGAAAAATGGCCGATATGATATTTCCGAGAATACCCATTGGACGCCTCCTGTGGATTTCCTGGCTGCCTGAGCATCCCAGGCCGATAATTTCTGGAATTTCCGGCGCACGCGAAGAGCCTAGCAAGAATTCACGGCAGGCGTAACCTGCTCCGGAATAACGAAAGCGCGGTGACAGAAGGCGCTAGGCCGCGCGCTTGCGCGCGAACAGGCCGCAGGCGGCGATCGCCGCCAGCGCCAGCGAGATGATGACATTATATCCGGCGAGCGAAATGCCGAGGAAGCGCCACGCCGCCTCGTCGCAGCGCACGACATGAACGGCGTGCAATTGATTGAGCAACGAACCGCCGGCATTGAGATCGGTCAGCGGTCCGGTGCAATCGGTCGGGCCGGCCCAAAAGTGCCATTCGACGCCGGCGTGATAGGTGCCGAGCACGACATTGCACAGAACCGCGACAATGATCGCGACGAAGCCCACCGCAAGGAGCTTTGGCGGCGCATGGATGAACGCAGCGATCGCCAGCAACAGCGAGAGTGGTATGACGATATGATAGGGAATGCGCTGCTCGAGGCAGAGCGGGCAGGGCGGCAGCTTGAGGACGAATTCGAAAAACCAGGCGCCCGCGAGCGTCGCGAAGCTGAGCACGAAAACCGCAGACGCCGCCATGGCAGCAGGGTCGGCCAGAAGCCGATCGATCGAGGTTTGCTTCACGAGTGCCTCCCAGCCGCGCCCCTTGCGGTGAGCAATGTGCCGATCCTGACGGCGGAAACAAGGCCATCGGAAGGACGCCATCGCCACCGCGCATTTCCGTATTCGGGTCCGGCTGCGCCGGCCTGCGCACGATCTCCAGCGGGAATCCGGCGGCCGATTCACGCCGGGCCCCGTTTCCCCGCGGGCAGGAGCGGATTCGCTGCGCGTCCGGCGATGGACGGGCGCGGGCGCGGACTATATAGAAGGCCCGCAATGCCCGTGTGGCGGAACTGGTAGACGCGCACGACTCAAAATCGTGTTCCGCAAGGAGTGTGGGTTCGATTCCCTCCACGGGCACCACCAAGGTTTTCCATAGTTGTTCGTCATCCCACATACCAAATGACCTGACCTGGCTTTTTTAGACCAAGCGATGTGAGAGAATTGCTTGGCAAAGGAGCTTTGGTGATGCCGAAGAAGAGGTTTAGCGCGGAGCAGGTTGTGACGCTGCTTCGTCAGATTGAGGTGTTGATAGCGCAAGGCAAGTCTGCACCGGTAGCGTGTCGGGAAGCCGGGATATCGCAGCAGAACTCCGCGATGAGCTGCTCAACGGCGAAATCTTCTACAGCCTCAAGGAAGCACAGATCGTCGTCGAGCAATGGCGCAAGCACTACAACACGATCAGACCGCACTCAGCCATCGGATATCGACCACCCGCGCCACAAACGATCAACCCGTTCCTGACGCCGCTGGATCAGGCGGTCCAAATGCAATAACCTCCCCGTCTCGCTGGTACAAAAAAACCGTCAGGCCAGTTCTTTCACATCAGAAGGACGTACCCTCATCATGTTAACAGCGCTCGCAATTGAGAACGTGAAGCCGCGAGACAGGCCGTACAAACTCACTGACGGAAGTGGCTTACATCTCCTTATGACGCCGAGCGGTAGCAAGCTGTGGCGCTTTCGTTACCGCTTCGGCGGCAAGCAATTGATGCTCAGCTTTGGTGCCTTTCCGGAAGTCTCGTTGGTGAAAGCTCGCGCGAAGAGAGACGACGCGCGCGCGCTGATCGCCGACGGCAAAGACCCGTCGCAGCAAAAAAAGCTCGACAAGATCGTAGCGGCAACAGCAGCGAACAATACCTTCGGCGCAATCGCCGAAGAATATCTCGCGGCTTTGAAAGCGAACGGTGCTGCAGAGGCGACGCTCACAAAGGTCCGCTGTTCTGCTCGATCTCGCATCGCCGCTCAGCAAGAGGCCGATTGCCGAAATCACGCCTGCTGAGATTCTCTTGATCCTCAAGCGATGCGAGAAAAGCGGGCGCAGGGAGACCGCGAGAAGGCTTCGTGGCGTCATCGGTAAGATCTTTCGTCTCGCCGTTGCAACGCTCCGGGCGCCTACCGATCCGACATATGCCCTGCAAGGAGCTCTGCTCGCTCCTGTGGTGCATCATCGTCCGGCGATCACTGACGAGAGGCAATTGGGAGCGTTAATGGCCTCGATCGACCAATACGATGGTTGGCCCACGCTCAAATCCGCGCTGCTCTTCCTGGCCCTCAGGGCCGCCGGACGGAAAGCGCTCGGCGTTTGTCCTATCCCTATTGCGCTTCATGCCCTGCACCCCCATTTGGAATACAAAGGCAAGCTGTGACTTGTCCGAGAGTTGCCCGCAAAACGGGGACATACCGAAGTCTCCGTTCTCTATAGGTGGCAGCGCAGGTGCCGTCGGCAGGCACATTCACACTTCCAGTAGATTTGAGTTCGGCTGGATGCCGTCAGCGCCCGCACCCGCTTCGGCGCGTTGTTCGGCGCACACCCCTTTGATGGAAAGACCAAAAGCATGCAAGTTCCTTCAATTCTGCGGGGTGAGTTGCGGACTCGTCTTCTACAGGGAATAGCCATCGGCGCCATCGCGTCGATGGTCATCGGATTTTCGTGGGGCGGCTGGATGACTGGCGGCGCCGCAGTCAAACTTGCTGATGAGCAGACTAATACGTCCGTCGTGGCAGCACTCACGCCGATCTGCGTGGCGAAATTCCTGCAGAACAACGATGCGAAAGCGAACCTGGCAGTCCTACAAAAGATCTCCTCGAGCTGGGAACAAGGAGATTATTTGCAGAAGGGCGGCTGGGCGACACGGCCGGGCGCTACGTCCCCCGACTACGAAATAGCTAGGGCGTGTGCAGAGCAGTTGGCCCATGTCAAAATTGCCGCCGAATGAACTGAAACGTAAGGCCTCCGACCGCTCTGTTGAGCCGACATTCTCTGGGTTTCGCTAGTGGACTGAACAGGAGACACGTGCACGAAGTTAAAGATCAACATCTCCAGCTTGATCTTGTAATTGTCACCGCTCGTCTGCACATGTGGACTTGTGGCCAATTCGGTTCAGAAGCGGCGTCGTTTGTCCGTGGCCGTAGGGTTCTTATCCGTTTCTTTGCTATTTACTTCACGTCGCTTTCTTTCGCCCATCGCTAATCCAGCGCCAGTTATCACCGGCCGATAGACGTGCGCCGCTAGCATTGGTGGGTTCGACACGCCGTTGCGATCGAAACAAGCTGTCTCGGCCGACCGTCAGGTAAGATTATGGCGATTGAATACGCGCGCGCGCGCGTCGTGACAAAGCCGTGGGGCGTTAAAGATTTGCGTCCCTGGAGTGACGCGGGCGCTGACGGTAATGCGATCGGTGAAATCTTGTACGAGCGGGCGTGTAACGGGGCCGCAGTTCCCGCTCTCCTGCTAAAATTGCTGTTCACGAGCCAGCCACTTTCGATCCAGGTACATCCGGACGATGCATTTGCGCACGCGATGGGTTTGGCAAATGGCAAAACCGAGGCCTGGTACGTTCTGACTGCCGCTCCTGATGCCAAAGTCGCTCTCGGTCTTAGCCGGCGTCTCACACCTCAGCAATTACGCAAAGCTATCGATGACGACTTAATCGCCGATTTGATCGTGTGGCATGCGGTATCGCCAAACGACGTTATTTTCGTTCCCGGCCGAACGATCCATACGATCGGCGCCGGTCTCGTCATTGCGGAACTCCAGCAGCGAAGTGACGTCACGTTCCGTCTGTTCGATCCAGGCAGGCAGCGCGAGCTTCACACCGAAGACGCCATCCTCGTGGCGGACGCTGGGCCGGCCGATTTTGAAATGCGTCCGAACCAGCTTACGCCCGAACGGCGGCTGCTCGTTTCCAACCCACACTTCGTATTTGAGTACATCGACTTGGCAGCAAATTCCTCCTGGTATCTGGAAGCGGAACGAGAGACCTGGCTTCTCGTTCTCAGCGGCAGCGCCATCGCCGGATCATTCGAGGTCGCACAGGGTGATGCCCTCTTTGCGCAATTGGACCGTGTCGAGATCGATGCCGGTGCTGTCGGCATGGTGGGCCTCGTGGCGTACACGGGAGGTAGCCCTGTTTCACATTTATTGCAGTGTCTCGTGCGGCCCGCGCCAATCGATGCCGGGCGATCAAAGGAGTTACACATGCCAAATCCTATTATTGAAGCGAAACCCGCCGCAACGAACGGCTGCCTGGAAACAATCAAATGAAACTCCTGCAGCGTGTGGCGTTCATCGGGAATTATCTCCCCCGCCGGTGTGGGATCGCTACATTTACGCAAGATATTCATCGGGCAGTCTCGGCGGCTCGGCCGGATATAGAGACGTGCATCGTCGCCATGACGGATGCGGAACAGACCTATGACTATCCGCCCGCTGTACGACTCGAAATTCACGACGAGACGATCGGTGACTACATCCGGGCGGCGGAATTCCTGAATGACGCGGGATATGATGTCGTGTGTCTTCAACACGAATATGGGATTTTCGGCGGTGAGGCTGGCGGCAATATCCTTGAACTTCTGTCGCGCCTCGAAATGCCAGTTGTCACGACACTACACACGATACTTGCCAAACCTACGGCCATTCAGCATCAGGTGATGCGCCGGATCATAGATATTTCGGCAAGAATCGTTGTCATGTCAGAAACCGGCCATGAGTTCCTCCGTTCAGTTCACGCCGTGCCAACGCGCAAGATTGAGGTCATACCCCACGGAATACCCGATTTCCCATTTCTCGAACCGCATCACGCCAAGGCCAAATTCGACTTCACCGGGAAGATGGTCATTCTGACTTTCGGTCTGCTATCTCCAAATAAAGGCATTGAAATCACGCTCGATGCCATGCCCGAAATCATCAAATCCTGCCCAAACGCCGTCTATGTCATTCTTGGCGCTACTCATCCGAAATTGATGCAACAACAAGGCGAGGCCTATCGCGAAAGTCTGATCGCGCGTGCGCGCGCGCTCGGCATCGAAGATCATGTCATCTTCTTTAACCAGTTCGTCGATCAAGCCACGTTGCTGGACTTCATTTCAATGTGCGACGTCTATACGACTCCCTATCTCAACGAAGCCCAGATGACATCGGGCACGCTTGCGTACAGTTTCGGATTGGGAAAGGCCGTCGTGTCGACGCCGTATTGGCACGCCAAGGAATTGCTGAGCGACGGGTGCGGCATCCTGGTTCCTTTTGCCGATGCCAAAGCTTTGAGCATCGAAATCTCCGGTCTCCTGACCAACGATGTCCGCCGCTATTCCATGCGCAAACGCGCCTACGCGGCAAGCCGATCGATGACCTGGGTGCAAACGGCAAAGCGTTATCTGACCGTCTTCGAGACCGAGAGCGAGAATGCCCGGCATGGAATAACGCTGCCCATCGATGCGATCGGTTCCGGGAGAAGCGGCCGCACCATACCCGAGATTCGGATCGGATATTTCCTTTCGCTCTGCGACAGCACCGGCTTGCTCCAGCACGCCGTCCATTCGGTGCCGGATCGCGCACACGGCTACTGCATCGATGACAATGCCCGCGCGCTGCTATTCTCAAACCTGCTTGTGAATTGCGGCGAAGTGCAGTTGGCCGAAACGGTCACCGCGCACTTTGCAGCGTTCATCCAGCATGCCTGGAACCCCGATATCCGCCGGTTTCGAAATTTCATGAGCTACGATCGCAAATGGCTGGAAGAGAAGGGCTCGGAAGACAGTCATGGCAGAACACTTTGGGCATTGGCTGAATGCGCACGGAACGATACCGATCCGTCCCGCCGCAGATGGGCAGGGGCACTGTTCAAGACCGCGCTTCCCGTTGTCGAGGAGTTCTCGTCGCCACGAGCCTGGGCGTTCGCGCTTCTGGGCTTGGACGCCTATTGCAGGCAAGCCGGCGGCGACGTCCTCGCCAACCATCTCCGCACGCTCTTAGCCGACCGGTTGATGTCGCTCATCTCGGCAACGGAAACCAGTGACTGGGTATGGTTTGAAGACTCGCTTGCATACGACAACGCCCGGCTTCCCCAGGCGCTGATCCAGACCGGACTGGCGACCCACACCGTGCCGTATGTCGAGGCGGGACTCCGATCACTCCGCTGGCTCAACTCACTTCAGACCACATCATCGGGATACTTTAGACCGGTTGGGACCAAGAGCTTCGGCCGGCAGCGCCAGAAACCGGAAGCGTTCGATCAGCAACCCGTCGAGGCTTCGGCGACAATCTCCGCTTGCCTTGCTGCATCGCGGGCGGATGATGACGCCGATTGGCCGACGGAGGCGCTGCGCGCGTTTCAGTGGTTTCTGGGTGAAAACGACCTGCAGACAACGTTGACCGATCCGGAAGCGGGCAGTTGCTTGGACGGACTTCATCCGGATCGATGTAATGAGAACAAGGGCGCGGAATTGGTGCTATCGTATCTTCTCAGTCTTGTGGAGATTTGCGGGCTCAAGCGTTCGACCGCGATGCACCGAACAAGAGCCGCAACCAGGTTCGTAGGCGGAGACTTCAATCGCGGGATTCCACCTCGAGCAGCCACAGAGAGCCTTTTTGTCCCAATTCCGATTCGTTAATCGCCAAAGCTTGTATCTGCGCCCGGATCCGGCACGGGTCGTCGTCAGACCCTTCAAACCGGCAACTGAGCCCCGAGACCTCAATCCCACCGATAAGATTCGGGCCAATCATATCGTTGGCAGGGTACTTCGGCTCGACGCTGAAGCTGCCGTGCAGCAGTTAAGCGATGTGCTCGACAATTTTGAAGGCCGCCATAGGAATCTGATCGATATTTTCGAGGCGCGCGCGGCGGATATGGAAGACGCGCTCGAACCGCATGTTGAATTGAACAAAACGCAACGCCGCCTGATTGGCGCATATTTTCTCAGCGAATATTCATTCGAAGCGTCGGCCTTATTCAACCCAAGCATCGTCCGACACCCGGACCAGACTGGCGCGCCGGAAAACGGCTGTCGATTTATCTTGAGTTTACGTGCTGTTGGCGAAGGACATATTTCATCGCTGACGTTTCGCTCAGGCACCTTGACTGCCGACGGAAGCGTCACAATCGATCCGACCGCGCGTCTCGCCGCGGTCCCAAAAGTTCGAAAGCGGACGCCGACGCCAAATGGTGACGACATCGAAGTGGCATTCCGGGACGACGAAGAGCTTAGCGAACGCATCATTTTTCCGATTACCGACGCTCAGGCAAACGGCATCGAGGACGCTCGATTTGTCGAATTCAACGATGGTGCGCAAAAAGCGTTCTACGCGACCTATACGGCCTATAGCGGAAGGGCGATTTGCTCAGAGCTGATAGAAACGGCGGATTTTCGCTCATTCCGGATGACTCCGCTCGGCGGGTCGGCGGCGCGCAATAAAGGAATGGCTCTATTTCCACGAAAGATTGACGGCCGCTATGCGATGATCGGCCGGCAGGACAACGAGAATCTCTATTTGATCTATTCCGACGATCTTTACACGTGGGACGGTGGTCATGCCATTCTTCAGCCCGAATACCCATGGGAATTCGTCCAGATTGGCAATTGTGGCTCACCCGTCGAACTGGATGACTGCTGGTTGCTGTTAACGCACGGAGTTGGTCCAGTCAGAAAATATTCGATTGGGGCGGTCCTTTTGGACAAAAAGGATCCGTCAAAAGTTCTGGCTCGCTCGCGCGAGCCGCTGGTTCGCCCCGAACCCACCGAACGTGAAGGTTACGTGCCTAACGTCGTCTATACATGCGGCGTCATGCGTCACGCCGATCAGATCATCTTGCCTTACGCGGTTTCCGACACCTTCTCTAATTTTGCGACAATTAAGATTGCCGCGTTGATGCAAGCCGTTGCGAGCTGACGACGGCCGTAGTCGCAGTGAACTTAGGATGCCCCGAGCTGGCGCGCGCGCGTATTAGCGGACATTTCGCGACAATGGTTCGGTGTCCGCTTTTGGACAAAGCGGACAAATTGCTAGCCAAAAACGGTGGGATAATCTTAGAAATACGCTTTGGAATTCAATGGAAGGGCGAAGGTGAGTGGGACACAGCAAGTCATTGATAATCTTCGATTGCGTCGCTCCCTCCACGGGCACCAAACTGAAACTCTCAAATTGTTCACCAACTTTAGAGTGAGTTGGATCATTGATTAGGGAATTGAACTTCGTTTCTGTCATTGAAAGCACGCGTAAAATGGGCTGTTCCACGCGGCCGGGCCGACAGTTCAACAATGGCTGAAATCAACTCTCACCCACTTTTGGCGACCGACTCACGGGCGGCCGCAAGGTCTGGTTAGGGGCAATGCGTGCCGTGAGCGACGAGATGGTTTTGACCCTCAGCGCCGACGGTACAGTTGAATTGATGGAAGATGTGGTTGGTAAGTTGGTCTGCACCGACTGTCAGGGTTATGGAACGTTGCCAAACACAAAATCGCACACCTGCCATCCTCGCAAATGCCCACTGTGTAAAGGCGCGGGATTTCTTTTAGTCGGCTTGTGATTGTCTGGCTTACCAAACGCACGTGATCCCTTTGGTCAAGGATGGACAAACGACAGCCAAAAATAAGCGCGCGTCTCTTCGTCAAATTGATTGCAACGTGGCGACGGAGGGCGCGCAGCCCGCGTGAGCTTATGGCAAGAACCGATCGAGAATTTCGCGATCTCGGTATCACGCGTCACGACGCTTCTCGCGAGGCGGCAAAACCGTTTTGGCTGAAATAAGCGCCGACGCTTGGTCTTCGCCCGCAAAAGATTGTGGAGCACGGGACCTTCGTGGAAAAACGAAAGAAGACAGGTGGGCTTGAACGTTGCCTTGAACGCGCCCGCCGTGCCTGCAAGGGTCAATTAAACCGCCAGTGACCTGAATTATCGGGTCACTCCGCGGATATCCCCGCAACCTCGGCCATCTTGTGCCAATTCTCCTCGTCTTCGGCAAGAAACTTTGCGAACTCGTCCGGCCGCATTGTCGTTGGCGCGCCGCCGTCCTGGCTGAACCGCGCAATGATCGTTGGTTCGGCAACGGCGTTCTTGATCGCGGTATTGAGCAGCGTCACGATTTCGGGCGGCGTGTTCCGGGGCGCGAACATTCCATACCAGACGTTGACGTCATAACCCGGCACGGTCTCCGCGATCGCCGGCATATCGGGCAGCAACGGCCAGCGTTGCGCCGACGTCACCCCGAGTGCGCGCAACTGGCCGGCTCTCACCATTTGCAGAACCGGGCCGCCGAGATTGTCGAACAGCACATCGACTTTGCCTGACATGAGATCGGGATATGCCGCCGCCGACCCGCGATACGGCACGTGGACCATGTCGATTTTCGCCATGAACTTAAAATACTCGCCGGACAGGTGCGGCGACGCGCCCACGCCCGATGACGCCATCGATAGATGTCCCGGATTGGCTTTGGCGTAGTCGATGAATTCCTTTACGGTCTTTACCGGCAGCGACGGCGTTACGACCATTATATTGGGCACGCGCATCACGATGCCAATCGGCGCCAGCTCATCGAGAACATTGCTCATTTTCTTGTAGAGTGACGCGCTGATGGTGACGGTCGGGCCCGCGAATAGAAGGGTGTATCCGTCAGCAGGCGCGTTGACGACGGTCTCGGTCGCGAGCGTGCCGCCGGCGCCGGTGCGGTTCTCCACCACGAACTGATTGCTCAAGTGCTCCGACAGCCACTGCGCCATGAGGCGGGCAACCGAGTCGGTTGGGCCGCCCGCGGCAAGGCCGACGATAATGCGGACCGGCCGCGCCGGATAATCGAGCGCCGAGGCACGGTGTGAGACAGCCGGCAGCGCGGCGGCGCCCGCGGCCAGATACAGGAATTCTCTGCGGCGGAGTTTCATGGCGTGACCTCTTGCGGCACCAAGCTATCCCAATTTTCATTGCCCAAGGAAGGCGCAGCGATTTCCGCTTTTGCACAAAGCGGATATATGGCGCGGCGCCGCAAATCGGCCGAACGATCTCGAAAATTACCGTTGGAATTCAATGGGACGTTCGGCAATAGTGAGGCACGGCAAGCGGCCGGGAGCGGAAGCCGTGAGCGGCACCAGACTGACTTTGCGCGTCGATTTCAAATCGAGCCGGTCCATCGGGCCGGGAAAAATTCACCTGCTCGAAGAGATCGGCCGCACCGGGTCGATTTCCCAGGCCGGCCGCAATCTGGGCATGTCCTACCGGCGCGCCTGGCTGCTGGTCGATGATTTGAATCATTGCTTCCGCAGTGCCGTGGTGGAGGCCAGGCCGGGCGGCGTGCAGGGCGGCGGCGCAACGCTTACCGCATTCGGTTCCGGGCTGGCGCGCGACTATCGCACCATCGAGAATGCCGCTTCGAATGCCGCCAAAGCGCGGCTGCGCCGCCTCGAAGCCGCGTTGAAGACGTCCGGGCGGACGGCCTCCGATCGGGCAGTCAAAACTCCGATCCGCAGCATCAAGCGCCAGCGAGAACTATAAGTAGCGGATCGCTGTGCATTGCCTGTGACGCGCCGTTCTCCTAACATCCCTGGCAGAATGATCCGATGAAGTTCGCTCACTTCTCACACATCTGGGCCAAGCCCGGAATGACGCCGCATGAGCGCTACGAGCAGCTCTGGCGCGAATTGCGGGCGTGCGACGATCTCGGCTTCGATTACTCGTTTTGCGTCGAGCATCATTTCCGGCCCGACGAAAGCTGGATGTCGTCGCCGAGCCTCTATGCGGTTGGCGCCGGCGCGCGCACCAAGCGCCTTCGCATCGGTCCGATGGGCTACATCGTGCCGCTCTATCATCCGCTGCGGCTTGCCGAGGAGATCGCGATCGTCGACCAGATGCTGGGCGGGCGCATGGAGCTCGGCCTCGTCCCCGGCATCAATCCGGATTATTTCCGCCCGTTCGGCCTCGATTACGGCCAGCGCAAATCGCCGACGCTCGAATTCGTCGACTACATGCGCGCGGCGTTCGGCGACACGCAGCCGTTCTCCTTCCACGGCCCGGAATTTCACACCGATAACGCGCAGCTTTCGGTTCAGCCGCTCCAGCGTCCGCATCCGCCGTTGTGGATGATGAGCCGCGATCCGCAAACGCTCGAATTCTGCGCGCGCCATGCGATCAATCCGGGATATTTTCTGGTTTATCCCCGCATCGACGCCGCGCCGCGCTATCGCAAATTCCTGGCGGACTGGGAAAGCGCGGGCCGCGCCAAAAAGCCGGACATCGCCTATTGCACCGTCGTCTATGTCGATGAGAGCGACGACAAGGCCATCGATACCGCGCTGTTGCGGGCGAGCCGCGCCTATGAGGGATTTCTCAAGCCCGGGGAACCCGGCGAGACCTTCGAGGAGCGTGCGCGCGAACACGCCAAGATGTTCGTCGGCCGCGGCGAGCCCGGCGCCTCGGAGATCATGCAGCATCTGTTCGATGCCGAGTATCTCCTCAAGCACGATCTCATCTTTATCGGCTCGGCGGAGACGGTCGCCGCAAAGCTCCGCAAAGCCGCCGCGGCGGGCGTGTTCAACGTGTTCATGGGCGAGTTCAATTTCGCCGACCTGCCGGAGCTCGATCTGATGCGCTCGATCCGCCTGTTCGGCGAACTGGTGATCCCGGCGCTGCGGGATTACGAGCCGTTTTGACCCGTCATTCCGGAGCGCGCGTAGCGCCAGCCCGAAATGACGGATGAGGCTTTACTGCGCCTTGACCAGTTCCGGATTGGCCCGCAGCCGCGCCGCGTTCAGCCGATAGATGATGAACGCCACCACCGCGCCGACGGCAAACGGCAGCGCCGACCAGGTGTAGAGCTGCTCGACCGGAAGGCCGACGAACAGCGCGCCGAGGAACGGGCCGGCGATCGCGCCGAGCCGGCCGATGCCGAGTTGCCAGCCCGATCCGTTGGCGCGCAGCGATGTCGGATAGATCATTGCACCGACGACATTGATGCCGGACTGGATGCCGAGCACGAGTGCGCCGGCGCAGAAGGTCGCGGTGAGCAGCGTCGCCGACGAGCTCACGCCCGCATAGCCGATCGAGGCGACGACCGGCACTGCGATCACGAACAGGATCGCGATGGCGAGGAAGCGCTGCCGTTGCAGCCACCAGCACAGGACCAGTGCGCCGACGGTGCCGCCGACCTGAAGCGCCGCACCGGATAGCGCCGCGACCGCCGGCGTTGCATGCGCAGCGGTCATCAATGTCGGGGTCCAGCTGATCAGGAAGAAATATCCCATCAGGTTGCAGGCGAACATCAGCCAGGTCAGCGGCGTGATCGCGGCCAGCCCGTTGCCGAAGAGATGGATCGGATTGGAACTCGGCGATTGCCGTTCGTCCTCAATGACGAAGCGCGCGTTGGGCGGCACCTGGAAGTCCGGGCGGATGTCTTTAAGCAGCGCTTCCATCTTGGAGCGCTGGTTTTCGTGCAATGCCATGAATTTGATCGATTCCGGCAAGCCCAGGATCGCGCCAAGCGCGATAACGACCGGCACGATGCCGCCGATGAGGAACAGCACCTGCCAGCCATGCTGCGGCACGAACGCCGCGCTGGCAAAGCCCGCCATCGCACCGCCGAGAGGCACGAGCCCGGCGGCGATGATTGCGAGCGTGGCGCGTAGGTTGCGCGGCGCGGATTCGGCGTTGATCGCGACCATGTTCGGGATGACGCCGCCGATGCCGAGCCCGGCGACGAAGCGGAGCCAGGACAATTGGCTGAGATCGGTTGCATAGGCGGCGGCGAAGGTGAAGGCGCCGAACAGGAAGTTGCAGAGAATGAGCGCGGTCTTGCGGCCGTAGCGGTCGCCCACCCAGCCGAAAATCTGCGAGCCGAACAGCACGCCGATATTGCTGGCGCTCAGCACAAGGCCGAGCTCCTTCGGCGAAATGTGCCACTCCTGGATGAGATGCGGTGCGGCAAAGGCAATGGCGCCGATGTCATAGCCGTCGATCAGCGCGATCAGCGCCGACCAGACAATCAGCTTGATCTGGAAGGATCCAAGCCCGTGCTCGTCCAGAAAGTGCGAGACTTGAACTTCTGTCGCGGCCGCCATCGTTTCCCCCCAAGGAACTCCTGACACGGCGCTTCCCGGCGCCTTCCGCCGAAAGGGTAGGGCACCCGCCGGGTAAAGAAAAGCGGCATTCGCGTGGCGGGACGCTGCCCGCCGGCCGGTACTATCCCGAAACGGGCCGGCTTTTCATATTGTCATAAACGCGCCGCAGGCAGCGCTTGAGAACCGTCAATTCATCCCGCGTCAGCCCGGCGCTGGCGGCGACTTCATATTGGCGCGCGATGGGAATGAGACGCGCGACGAGGCTCTTCCCCTTTGCCGAAAGTCCGACCGTTACCTCGCGATCGCTGTTCGCGGAGCGCGTTCGCGTGACGAGACCCATGCGCACCAGCCGTGTCACAAGCCGCGACAGCGTCGAGACTTCGATGCTGGTCAGGTCCGCGAGATCGATCTGGCGCAGGCTGGCTTTGCTTGCCAGCATGACCATGACGCGCCACATCGCGATGCTCAGGCGGTGCGCCGCCAGCGCTTCCACGGTGAATTGACCGGCAATGATGGTGCCGACCCGGTTGACGAGGTAGGGCAGGTACTCGCCGAGGTCGAGCCTGGATGGATGCTTCACGATCGGACCAATCTCCAAAATCCGTCTATTCGAGTCGTCCTGCACGGTCAAAACTGCCGGAGCCGTTTCGGCGCGTGGCCGCGAACCGCCGCCTTGATTATTGCATTTACAACAGATGCAATTTCAATCATCATACAAGGAAAAAGCCGTTCGATCCACCATTCTGCGGGGAGGTTACGATGGAGTTCGGTTATTTCACGCTGAGCGACAACCACTACGAAAACAATACGCGCTCCTCGAACCAGTTCATCGCCGACATCACCGCCGAAGCGCTCTATGCCGACAAGCTCGGCATGCATTCGGCCTGGATCGGCGAGCATCACTTCAATTCGCTCGGCGTATTGTCCTGCCCGGACATGGTGCTTGCCTATGTTGCCGCCAACACGACGCGCATCCGTCTCGCGCCCGCGGTCACGGTGCTGCCGCTGCATCATCCGATCCGCGTTGCCGAGCAATGGGCGACGCTCGATCTTCTCTCCGGCGGCCGTGTCGATTTCGCCTGCGGGCGTGGTTATGACAGGCGCGAATACGAGCCGTTTCATGTGTCGTTCGACGATAACCAGGGCATCTTTGAAGAAGGGCTGGAACTGGTGCGCCGGCTCTGGGCGAGGGACGACCGCATCACCCATCGCGGCAAATATTATTCGTTCGACGACGTGCGCATCACGCCAAAGCCGATTCAGCGACCGCTGCCGACCTATGTCGGATCCTTCTCCAAACCTTCGATCGAACTTGCCGCGCGGCTCGATTGCGGGCTGATCGTGGCGCCGTTCGCCGCCGCGCTCAGTTATGGCGGCCTCAAGCAGGTGGCCGATCTTTATCATGAGAGCTGCGACCGGCATGGCAGGAAGCCCCGCCGGCTGATGTGCAGCTACTTTATTCATTTCGCCGACGACAAGGCGCAGGAAGATGGGCAGCGCGAGCGGCAGATCCGCTACTACAAGGAGTGCGTGATCCCGGCGCTGCCCGGCGATCCCAAGACGGCACCGCCGAGCTATCGCTATTTCGTCGACATGGTCGAGCGCCTCAGCAAAGTGAAGCCGGAGGATTTGACCGAGAATTCGGTGCTGCTCGGGTCGCCCGCGCACATCGCCGATACTCTCAAGAAAGTCGAAGCTGCCGGTTTCGACGAAGTCATTCTTTATTTCAACGTCGGTCAAAAGCCGCACGGCCAGGTCAAGGATGAGATGGCGCGCTTCATGGCCGAAGTGGCGCCCGCATTTGCAGGCGCGCCGAAGGCAACTGCGACGTAAATACAGCCCCCTGCAAAATCCGGCTGGCAAAATCCGGCCGGCAAAATCCATGTCGGCATCCATGGCGGCTATTCGGCGCTTTTTGCCGGCATAAATGTGCTAGGCTGCAGCCTTCGACGTGAACACATTCCTTCACGGAGGGCATCATGCGCCGTCGCGATTTCCTTTCGCTCCTGACCGGTGCTGCGATTGCGGGCCCGAGCGCCGCGATCGCACAAACCCCGCAGAAAGTTTTTCGTCTCGGCACGCTCACGGTCGGGCCGCCGATCCCGCCGACAGCGGGTCCCGGAGCGATCCTCATCGGCGGGCTGGCGCAGCGCGGCTATACGCTGGGGCAAAATCTGGCCTACGAGCCGCGCGGCGCCGCGGGCAATATAAGTCAGATCGCCAACCTGGCGCAGGAATTGAAGGCCGCCAATGTCGACGTGGTGGTGACCGTCAGCTATCCGGCCGCTGCGGCCGCCAAAGCCTCCGGCGTCGCGACGGTTATTGCGTCGGGCTCGGGCGATCCGGTCAAGACCGGTCTTGTCGCGAGCCTGGCGCACCCGGGCGGCAACGTCACCGGAATATCCGACGACGCTGCGGCGCTTTCCACCAAGCGCCTTGGGCTCTTGAAGGCAATATCGCCGAAGCTCCGCAAGGTCGCGATGCTTTGGAATAAAGACGACCTCGGCATGTCGCAGCGCTATGACGCCTCGGCGCAAGCCGCGCGCGATATCGACGTCACCGTATTGCCGCTCGGCGTGCGAGAGCCTGACGATTTCAACGAGGCCTTTACGGCGATGGACCGCGACAAGCCGGATGCCATCCTGATGGTCACCGACTCGCTCACCCTTCTCAACCGCAAGCGTGTGTTCGACTACGCTGCCGCGCACCAGCTGCCGGCAATCTATGAGCAGGACTTCATGACCCGCGACGGCGGGCTGATGTCGTACGGCGCGGAAGCCAAGGAGTCCTTCGATCGCGCCGCCGCGCTTGCCGCCAGCATCTTCAAGGGCGCGAAGCCCGCCGACCTGCCGTTTGAGCTGCCGACGCGCTACCTCTTCGTGATCAACCTGAAAACCGCGAAGGCGATGAATCTCACGGTGCCGAACAATGTGCTCGCGCTCGCTGACGAAGTGATCGAATAGCGCGCGCCGTGGGCGCTAGCGCAGCAATTTCGGCTGATAGGACAAAGCATCTGCCGCCGCGCCGTCCTTGGCGGCGCCAAGCGGCGGCAGTTCGCCGGCCGCTTCCAGCACCGGATAGACGACCGAGCAGATATGCGAGTGGATGCGCTTGAGGTCGCTCAGCACGTCGAGATGCAGCGACGTCGTTTCCAGGCTTTCCGGCCGCCCTTCGCGCAGTCGCTCGAAATGCCGGTCGGCGGCGTCAAGCTCGGCGCGGCGCAGTTCTGTTTTTTCGCGTAGGAGTTTCTTCGCGGCTTCGACGTCGCCGGTCATGAAAATGCCGAAGGCGGCCTGCAGGCATTCGACGATGCGTTTGTGGAACGCACTCAGCTCGGCCGCGCCGTCGGCGGAGAACTGGTAGCGCCGTTTGATCTTCTTGGCCGCCAGTTCGCACAGATTCTTGTCGATGATATCGCCGATATGCTCGAGGTTGATCGTGAACGACACGATCTCCATGGCGCGGCGGCCCTCGCGCTCATCGAGGCTGTCTCGGGTGAGCTTTGTGACATAGAGCTTGATCGCCTCGTTGAGCCGATCGACGGCATTGTCCAGTTTCGACACTTCGGCTGTCAGCGCGCGGTCATTGTTCAGGAGCGCGGTCATAACGTTGCGCAGCATGGTTTCGACCAGGTCGCCCATGCGCAGCGTCTCGCGCGCCGCATTGGCGAGCGCCAGCGGCGGTGTCTCCAGCGCGGCGTCGTCGAGATAGCGCGGCAGGGAAACATCGTCCGGCCGCTTTCTTTCCGGCAGGGCGCGGACCAGGAGCGCGGCAAGAGGATCGAGCAGGCCGATGAAAAGCACCGCAAGCGCCACGTTAAAGAGCATATGGAATTCGGCCGTCATCTTCGCGGCGTCCGGCTGGAACGCCGTCAATTCGCGCGCGATGGGATGCAGGAACGGCAGCGCGATCAAAACGCCGGCGAGACGGTTGATCATGTTGCCGACGGGCAGGCGCCGGCTCGCCGGATCGCCGCGGGTGCCGCCTTCGACCAGCGGATTGATCGCACTGCCGAGATTGGCGCCGAGCACCAGCGCAAGCGTGGCCTCCGGCGTGACGAATTGCGAATAGGCAAGCGACATCACCAGGAGCACGACGGCGACACTCGAATGTGCGGCCCAGGTCAGTGCCGCCGCGATCAGGATGCACAGCACGGGATCGTTGGTGATGGAGGCAAGCAGCGTCTTCACTGCCGGCGCCTGCTCGGCCGGCGCCAGCGTGCCGAGCAGGATGTGCAGGGCGAGCAGCGTCAGCCCAAGGCCGATCGCAATGCGGCCGATCGCCTTGGTCAGGCTGCTGCCGCCGGCGCGGAAGGTGACGAGGCCGATGACGAAGAGGACCGGCGCGAAAGCCGATATGTCGAAGGACAGGAGCTGCACGATCAGCGTCGTGCCGACATTGGCGCCGAGCATGATGGCAAGCGCCGACACCAGGCTGACCAGGCCGTCGGCGGCAAGCGAAGCGGTCATCAGCCCGGTCGCGGTCGAGCTTTGCAGGAGCGCGGTGAGGCCGAGGCCGGCTGCAAAAGCGCTGACGCGATTGCGCAGCGCCTTGCCGAGGAAGCGCCGCAGGTCGGGGCCGAAGGCGCGCAGCACGCCGCTCAGCACCATGTGCAGGCCCCAGAGCAGGAGCGCCACGCCGCCCATCAGGTCGAGCAAGACGATCGATCCCATTGCGCCGAAATCTCCTCTTGGCGCATTTATGCCGGTGTGCCGGTACGCACAACCCCAAAAGTCAATTCGGAAGCGATCGGTTTTGTGCGCGCCGCACCAAAAAACCGGGCGCGGCGCCGGCGCCGCGATCCTCACGGATCGAGTTCGGTGTCCCAATACAGATAGTCGAGCCAGCTATCGTGCAGATAGTTCGGCGGGAACAGCCGGCCATTGCGGTGCAGGTGCTGGACCGAGGGCTGGAACGGCCGCTGCGACGGAAACATCCTGGCTTCGTCCGGCGTCAGGCTGCCTTTGCGCAGATTGCACGGCGAGCAGGCGGCGACGACGTTACCCCAAGTGGTGTGACCGCCGCGCGAGCGCGGCACCAGATGATCGAAGGTCAGGTCGTCGTGCGCCCCGCAATACTGGCAACAGAAACGGTCGCGCAGGAAGACGTTGAACCGGGTGAAGGCGGGATGCGTCGACGGTTTTACGAAAGTTTTCAGCGAGACGACGCTCGGCAGCTTCATCTCGAAGCTCGGCGAATGCACCGAGCGGTCGTAATTGGCGACGATGTTCACCCGCTCGAGAAAGACCGCCTTGATGGCGTCCTGCCACGACCACAACGACAGCGGATAATAGCTCAGCGGCCGAAAGTCCGCGTTGAGGACCAGGGCCGGAAAGCCCGATTGCGAAACATGAGCGTTCAAGCCGGACGCTCCCACCTCGACTCACTGCCGCAGTGCGGCGACGGGTGGTAGTTTATAGGCAGGCGTGACAGGATTGTGAAGCCTGTGCCGGGGTTTACGCTTTATGCGGTTTGCCCGGGGGATTTCACCCGCGGCCTGTTGGTCTTCCAGTAGTGCCGGACAAAGATGACAGGCCGGCGCGCGCCTATTGCCGCGAATATTCGGCGGCGCCTGCGATGCGCGCGGCTTCCAGCGGCGCCTGGCCGCGGATCAGGTCGGCGGCACGCTCGGCGATCATGATGATGGGCGCATTGATATTGGCGCCGACCAGGTCCGGCATCGCCGAACCGTCGACGACGCGCAGCCCTTCCGTGCCGAAAACGCGAAGCTCGGCGTCGACTACCGCCATCGGATCGGACGCGACCCCCATTTTGCAGGTCCCGAGCGGATGATGGACGGTGATGGAGTTCGCCCCGATATGCGCATCGAGATCGGCGTCGGTGGTTGCGCCGATGCCGGGCGCGATCTCGCGTTCGGCGAAGGCCTGCATCGGCGCCTGCCGGCAAATATCGCGGGCGATGCGAAGCCCGGCCCGCAGCGTCTTGCGGTCGTTGTCGGTGGCGAGAAAGTTCTGGCGGATGCGCACCGGCTTCTTCGGATCGGCCGAGACGAGTTCGACCCGGCCCCGGCTTTCCGGCCGCAGCACCGCCGCGCGGCAGGCATAGGCGTCCGCATAGGCGCGCCGGAACGGCCATAAATACGCCGCCGCGGTCATCGGCGCGGCGTTGAAGATGAGCTGCACGTCGGGCAGCGCGACGTCAGGGCGGCTTTTGACGAAACCCATATTGCCGGTCGGCAGTTCGCTCGCCGGGCCTTCGCCATTGAAATAAGCCCGCGCCAGCGCCGGCACGATACGGTCGAGGCGCATGTTGCGATGAAACGCGCCCGGCTTCTTGCGCCGGTAGGCGACGCTCGCCGAGATATGGTCCTGCAGGTTCTTCCCTACGCCTTGCAGCGCAACTTTCACGGCGATGCCGTGAGCGGCAAGCTCGGCCGGATCGCCGATGCCGGAGAGCATGAGAAGCTGCGGCGAGTTGATGACGCCGCCGCAGAGGATCACTTCACGCGCGGCATGCGCCGTGACCGCCGCGCCACGTCTTTCATATTCGACGCCGGCGGCGCGGCGTCCGTCGAAAACGATCCTCGTTGCAAGCGCGTCGGTCTCGACGGTGAGGTTCTTCCGTTCCAGGGCCGGCCGCAGATAGGCGTCCGCCGCGCTGCAGCGCCGGCCGTTCTTCACCGTCATCTGCCAGACGCCAAAACCTTCCTGCTGCGCGCCATTATAGTCGGGTGTCGCCTTGTACCCGGCGGCGAGCCCCGATGCCGCGAACGCATCGGCCAGCGGATCGGAGAACGTGGTCATTTGCGTCGCCAGCGGGCCATCGCCGCCGCGATAAAAGCTCGCGCCGCCTTTCCATGATTCCTGCCGGCGGAAATAGGGCAGCACATGGGCGTAGGACCAGCCGTCTAGGCCGTAGGAGGCCCAGCGGTCGTAGTCGCCCGGGTTGCCGCGCACATAGGCCATGGCGTTGATCGAAGAGGAGCCGCCGATGACGCGGCCGCGTGCGCATTCGAGGCCGCGGCCGCCGGTCGTGGCCTCGGGCTCGGCAAAATACATCCAGTCGTGCTTGCGATGGAGGAGAATCCGCGGCCAGCCGAGAGGAATCTTGATCCAGGGATCGCGATCCCAGCCGCCGGCTTCAAGGAGCAATACCCGCGTGCCCTTGTCCTCGGACAGCCGTCCGGCCAGCGCACAGCCGGCGGATCCGGCGCCGATGATGATGATGTCGTAGTTTCGATTGTTCGCCATGACGCAATTCGCAGGCAGAATTCCAGCGAGCCGGGGATACCCTGTTCACGCATGATAAAATGCGGAATTCCCGTGTACCAGCGCGAATAGGCACGGGCTCCGGTCCGCGCGGCGCATGGCGTCTCAGGCCGCCCTGTGCAAATGCTCGCGCAACAGAACGCCGAGTCCGTCAATCGGCGCGCAGTCCATCATCGTCAGGGCGTGCCAGAGGCTCACCTGGTTGGTCGTCAGCACCGGCTTGCCGAGATCGCGCTCGAGCCGGTCGATGATGCCGAATGTGCTCCAGTTTCCGCAGGCGAGCATCACGGCGTCGGCATCCGGCCGGTCGATGCGCCGGCCGAGGTCGTAGGCGGATTGCGGATCGAGAAGCCCGATATCGAGATTGCGCACGTGGCCGAGCGCCTCCTGCGCCAGAACCGCAAATCCGTTGGCTTCGATGAAGGCGGCAGCCGTCCTGTTGACGGCCTCGCTCCACGGCGCGCCGAGTACGATGCGTTTTGCGCCAAGCAGGCGCAGCGCCTCAAGGAGCGCCGTCGAGGCGGTTGTAGCGGGCTTGCCGCTCGCGGCACTGATGCGCCTGGTGAGTTCCCGGTCGTAGCCGATGCCGTTGCGCGACGAAGGCGCGGTTGCGGCAAAGAGGATCACATCGACGTCGGCGTCGGCGAGCTTCCGGCTCTCGGCTTCGATCTCGTCAACGATATGCCGTGTCGATTCCGCTTCCACATTGCTCAACCGCATGCGTGCGACATGCAGCGTGATGTGTTTCGGCAGCGCGGTGCAGAAATCCGGCTCCTGCACCGAGTTCGACGACGGCAGCAAGAGGCCGATCCGGCGAAAGTCCTCGCGCCGCGTCATGATTTACCTGTCGCGCCGTTTGATGCCATGCGCCGTCGCGGCGCGCCGTTCCGGCTCGCATTATATTTTCTTGAGGCCGCTTCGTCGACCTCGATGCCGGCCGCCGATCCTTGCGGCGCGCACTTCGCGCGCGGACCGGATTAATATGATATGCGAAGGAGCAGTCCTGCCCACTTTGGCAATGCCGGAGAACGTCCTTGCGCTACGACGACAATCTGACCAGCGAACGCCCGACCTTTGTCACCCACCTCGAATGTTCGGAGACCGGCGAGAAGTATCCCGCCGACGAGGTCCATAATCTTTCGCGGGCCGGCAAGCCTCTTCTCGTCCGCTACGATCTTGCCGGCGTGAAGAAGGTACTGAGCAGGGACACGCTCGCAAGCCGGCCGCCGGATCTGTGGCGCTACCGCGAATTGCTGCCGGTGCGCCGCGTGGCCGACATCGTCAGCCTGGGCGAGGCAATGACGCCTGTTCTGCCGCTGCCGAAGCTTGCGGCAAAACTCGGCGCCGGCGAGCTTCTCGTGAAAGACGAAGGGCGGCTGCCGACCGGCTCGTTCAAGGCGCGCGGCCTCGTCATGGCCGTGTCGATGGCGAAGGCGCTCGGCATCAAGCACATGGCGATGCCGACCAACGGCAATGCCGGCGCGGCGCTCGCGGCCTATGCGAGCCATTGCGGGATCAAGACCACGATCTTCTGTCCCGAGGACACGCCGGAAGTAAATGTCAGCGAGATCGGGCTGCAAGGCGCGGCGGTCTATCGCGTCAACGGGCTGATCGACGATTGCGGAAAAATCGTCGGCGAGGGCAAAGCCAAGGTCGGCTGGTTCGACGTCTCGACACTCAAGGAGCCGTATCGGATCGAAGGCAAGAAGACGATGGGGCTGGAACTCGCCGAGCAGCTCGGCTGGACCGTGCCGGATGTCATCTTCTATCCGACCGGCGGCGGCACCGGCCTGATCGGCATGTGGAAGGCCTTCGCCGAACTCGAGGCGATCGGCTTCATCGGCAAGAAGCGCCCGCGCATGGTCGCGGTGCAGGCGTCCGGCTGCGCGCCGATGGTGCGCGCCTACGAAGAGGGCGTCGAGCATGCGGCGCGCTGGGAGAATGCCCAGACCATCGCGTCCGGCATCCGCGTGCCGCAGGCGATCGGCGATTTCCTGATCCTGCGCGCCGTGCGCGAGAGCGGCGGCTTTGCCATCGCGGTGCCCGACGAAGCAATCTCGGCGGCGCTCGACGAGGCCGCGCGCGAGGAAGGCTTTCTGCTGTGCCCCGAGGGCGCGGCGACGTACGCGGCCTACAAGCAGAGTCTTGCCGACGGCCGCGTGAAGAAAAGCGAGCAGGCCGTCCTATTCAATTGCGCGACCGGATTGAAATATCCGCTGCCGCAGATCCACCGCACGCTCGATCGGCACAAGCCGATCGATTTTTCGCAATTCTGACATCTTTGCCCTGGAGGCGGACGCATTTATCCCCCCGAGCGGATCGTTTGCCTGACCGAGGAAACCGTCGAGACGCTTTATCTTCTTGGCGAGGACCGCCGTATCGTCGGTATTTCCGGCTATGCCGTGCGGCCGCCGCAGGCGCGCCGTGACAAGCCGCGGGTCTCGGCCTTCACGTCGGCGGATATCCCGAAGATTCTCGCACTTGAGCCCGATCTCGTCCTCACCTTCTCCGATCTTCAGGCCGACATCGCCGCGGTGCTTATCAGGCAAGGCGTTGCGGTCCACGCCTTCAACCAGAGAACCATTGCCGAAATCCTCGACATGATCCGCACGCTCGGCGCGCTGGTGGGCGCCGCCGATCGCGCCGAAGCGCTGGCCGATCGGCTGGCGGCGGCTGTCGACAGTACGCGACAGCGTGCTTCGCAACTGCCGCGCCGGCCAAAGGTCTATTTCGAGGAATGGGACGATCCGATGATTTCAGGCATCGGCTGGGTCTCGGAGCTTATTGGCGCCGCCGGCGGCATCGACATTTTTGCCGAGCTTGCCTGCCGCAAGGCGGCCAAGGACCGAATCGTCTCGGCGGTCGAAATCATCCGTCGCGCGCCGGACATCATCATTGGCTCGTGGTGCGGCAAGAAGTTTCGCCCCGAAAAGGTGATGAGCAGGCCGGGTTTTGAGCGCTTGCCGGCGGTGCAGCGCGGCGCTGTCTTTGAAATCAAGTCGCCGCTGATCCTGCAGCCGGGGCCGGCGGCATTGACCGATGGCCTCGCCGCGCTGGAAAACGTCATCGCCCGGTCAGCCGCTGCGATTAATCACAGTACCGCCGGGGCTTGAGAATTCGGTATAGCGCGGCAGCAAAGCTGCGTGCAAAATCGCCAGACGCCGCTTCGCGGCGCGAAAGCCCGCATCCGGAGGCGGCCTGTGCTGAAGGGGCTTCTGACTTTCGGGCTGACCCGCCGGCCGCTTGTCCTGCTTGGCCTATTCCTTTTCGTCGTCGCCGGGCTGTTCGCCTTTTCCCGGCTCAACATCGAGGCCTATCCGAATCCGGCCCCGGTGATCCTCGAAATCACCGCGCAATCGCCCGGCCAGTCGGCCGAGGAGATGGAGCGCTATTTCACCATTCCGATCGAGGTCGGCCTTGCCGCCACTCCCGGTGTCGATGTCATCCGCTCGACGTCGTTCTACGGCCTGTCGTTCGTTCGCGTCGTGTTTCAGTACGGCGTCGACTATTATTTTGCGCTGACGCAGACCGCGATCAGCCTGCAGCAAAATGTCAGCCTGCCGAACAATATCACGCCGCAAATCCAGGGCACGAGCCTGGTCGGCGAAATCTATCGCTACCAGGTGGTCGGTCCGCCGCATTTCGGGCTGACCAACCTGCGCACCGTGCAGGATTGGATCTTGCAGCGGCGGCTCCTCACGGTGCCCGGTGTCGTGCAGGTGAACACCTGGGGCGGCACCACCAAGGAATACGACGTCGAGGTCGATCTGCATAAGCTTGACGCCTATAACGTCACGCTGCCGCAGATCATCACCGCGCTCGGCAATTCGAATATCAATGTCGGCGGCCGCACCATCAATTTCGGCCAGCAGTCGGTGAATGTCCGCGGTGTCGGTTTGATGGACACCGGCGGAGCCGCCGACCTGACCCAAGGCTACAAGGTCGAGGACATCGAAAATGTGCCGCTCGCGCAATCGAGCGGCGTGCCGATCTTCGTCAGGGACGTCGCCACGGTTTCGGTCGGCACCGTACCGCGGCTGGGCAAGGCCGGCCGCGATCATGATGACGACGTCGTGGCCGCCATCGTCATCATGAACCGTACGCTGCATACCAACGACGTGGTGGCGCGCGTTCGCGCGGAAATCGAAAAGATCAACACCGACGGCAGCCTGCCGCCCGGCGTGAAGCTCGTGCCGTTCTACGACCGCACGACGCTGGTTCATGTGACGACGAGCACGGTGCTGCACAATCTCGTCAATGGCTGCCTCCTGATTTTTTTCATCCAGTGGCTTTTCCTCGGCGACCTGCGCAGCGCGATCATTGTCGGCGTGAACATTCCCTTCGCGCTGTTCTTCAGCATCATCATCATGGTGCTGCTCAACGAGGACGCCAATCTGCTTTCCGTCGGCGCCATCGACTTCGGCATCATCGTCGATGCCGCGGTCATCCTGGTCGAGAACATCTACCGGAATTACCAGTCCGGTCCGGACGGGAGGAACGCGCTCCTGATGCAGCTTGCGGCGCAGAAATGGGGCCCCGATCCGACGCGCTGGAGCAATATCGCGGGCTTGCGGGCGTGGAACGATCACCTTCGGATCATCCTGGCGAGCGCGCTGCAGGTCGACCGCGCGGTATTCTTCTCCACCGCGATCATCGTCGCGGCCTTCATACCGCTGTTCACCATGAGCGGCGTCGAGGGCCAGATTTTCGGCCCGATGGCGCGCACCTATGCCTACGCTCTGGTGGGCGCGCTGATCGCGACTTTCACGATTACGCCGTGCCTTGCTTCGCTCCTGATCTCCGAAAATGTCATGAACGGCGAGACGATGGTGGTCAGCTGGCTGCGGTCGGCCTATACGCCGGTGCTGCGCTGGTCGCTCGACAACAGGCGGATCACGGTCGCGATCGGTGCGATCTTTCTCGTTCTCAGCGGCCTGATCGGCGCGCGGCTCGGCAGCGAATTTTTGCCGACGCTCGAAGAGGGCAATCTCTGGATTCGCGCATCGATGCCACCGACCATTTCGCTCGAAGCCGGCGAGCCGATTGTCAACAGGATCCGTGAAATTCTGCTGCGATACCCGGAAGTCATCACCGTGACCTCGCAACAAGGCCGGCCCGACGATGGCAGCGATGCGGCGGGATTCTACAACGCCGAGTTTTTCGTGCCGTTGAAGCCATTCGACGAATGGCCGCCGAATGTCACCAAGGACTCGCTGATCAACGATTTGCAGGCCGCGTTCGACAAGGAGTTCGTCGGTATCGACTTCAACTTCTCGCAATATATCCAGGACAATGTCGAGGAGGGTTTGTCGGGCGTCAAAGGCGCCAATTCGGCAAAGATCATCGGCCCTGACCTCAAGACGCTGGAAGAGATCGCGCATGCGGCCATGCACGAGATTGCGCATGTGCCGGGCATCACCGATCTCGGCGCATTCTGGGTCCTGGGGCAGCCCAATCTCAATATCAAGGTCGATCGCGCCAAGGCGGCGCGCTACGGACTGAGCGTCACCGACGTCAACAATGTCGTTCAAGCGGCGCTGGGCGGAACCGTCGCGACGACGGTCCTGGAATCGGATCGCCAGTTTGGCGTCGCGGTGCGGCTCGCGCCGCAATACCGCAACAACCTTGACGCGGTGCGCGCTCTCAAGATCGGCGTGCAAACCGCCGCCGGGAATGCCTACATTCCGCTGAGCGAGCTTGCTTCCATCAGCCTCGATACCGGCGCGTCCTATATTTTTCGTGAGCGCAACCAGCGCTTCGTGCCGATCAAGTTCAGCGTGCGCGGCCGCGATCTCGCCGGCGCCGTCGAGGAGGCGCAGCAGCGCATCAGCGCCAATGTGAAACTGCCATCAGGCTATCGCATCGAGTGGTCGGGCGAGTTCGAATGGCTGCAGCAGGCCAAGAAACGGCTTGCGGTTATTCTTCCCGTCACGCTCATATTCATTCTCGTTCTGCTGTACGGGATGTTCAACTCGCTGCGCGACAGCCTGATGGCGCTGCTCGGCCTACCGTTTGCCGTCTGCGGCGGCATTCTGGCGCTTTACGTATTCGGATTGGATTTCAGCATCTCTGCCGCAATCGGATTTATTTCGCTGTTCGGCGTGTCGGTGATGAGCGGCATTCTCATCATCAACGCGTATTATCGCTTCGCGGCCGAAATCGAAGATCCGATCGAGGCGATGTACCGCGCCGTCGAGGAACAGATGCGGCCGGTCCTGATGATGACGCTTTCGGCCTGCATCGGACTTCTTCCCGCGGCCATCTCGACCGGCATCGGCAGTCAGGTGCAGCGTCCGCTCGCCACGGTGATCGTCGGCGGCATGCTGATCGGGCCGATCCTGCTGCTCATCGTCGTGCCGGCCATACAGACTTATTTCCTCAAGCCGGTTCCGAAGGCCGAGCCGCCATCGCCGGCGGCGGGCGATACTCCACAACCATAACTTTTCGGCGGCGACGTCGGCCGGCACGCTGTCGGGTAACGTTAACGACGCGTTGCCGCATCCCCGCAACGGCCGGTTTATTCTTTTCCCGCAACGAATAATCAAGGGCTTTCCACTATCAGCGAGAGGCCGGTATCCGCCTTGCGAAGGCGGGGCGGCCGTTAAATGGGACACGCTGGTATGCGCAACAGGGCGAATGTTTTCCGCCGCAGCGCCCGACTTGTTTCCCGGTTTCGCGTTGCCCGGCGCGGCGCGACGATGGTTGAGTTCGCGCTGATCGCGCCGGCCTTCCTCGGGCTGCTCATCGCGATATTCGAGACGACGATCTATTTGTTCGCGCAGCAGACCTTGCAAAACGCGGCGGTGCAGGCCGGCCGCCTGATCATGACCGGACAGGTCCAGAACGCCGCTCTGACCCAAGGCCAATTTGCAACAAACGATGTCTGTCCGCTGGTCTCCGCGCTGTTCAGCTGCACCAACGTGATGGTCAATGTCCAGAGCTACATAGACTTCGCCGCCGCCAACACAGCCGAACCAACCTTGACCTACAACGCCAACGGCACGGTCAGTAATATCTGGAACTACAATCTTGGCACCCCGGGACAAGTCATGGTGCTGCAACTGATTTATCAATGGCCGATCGTAGGGGGACCGTTGGGTTATGTCCTTCCCAGGCTCAGCAACGGCTCAGCGGAGATGATGGGCGTCACCGCGTTCCGGATAGAGCCGTATTGATCATGGCAACGAAGATGCGCAATCCCGCCGTTATTTTCCGTAGTTTTGCCAAGTCGACGCGCGGCGTTGCCGCGATCGAATTCGCAATGATCCTGCCGGTGCTCGGGGTCATGTTTCTGGCGTCATTCGACGGCGCCAGGGCCATCGCCGCCTACATGAAAGTGCGCGCGGCGACCTACGCGCTGGCGTCGATCTCCAATCAGTACACGACGATCGCTTCCGCCGACATGACGCAGATCCTGGGCGCGGCTTCGGTGGTGATGGCGCCTTATAACAGTTCGACGCCATTCGTTACGGTCTCGCAGATAACGATCGACAGCACCACGAAGGCCACAGTCGAATGGAGCGCCGCGAGCGGGGGCACGGCGCGCGTCGTCCCGTCGACAATGACGCTGCCGACGAACCTCGACGTCAAGAACACCTATCTGATTTTCGCCGAGGTGAGCTACACCTACACGCCGCTGTTCGGCTATTTCGGCTCCGGCGGAATTACGTTTTCGGATAATCTGTATGTGACCCCGCGGAGCGCGACCTGCATCGTGTATTCGCCGCAAAGTTCTACCTGCTAGAGCAGGCTTTCGGCTTCCCGGCCGGCGCCCCTTGCGCTCCGGGCACCGCACTTTCAAAGACCAAAAAGCCAAAGACCAAAAAGCACTGTGGACCGATACCCGTTGTCGCGCTCTGCTTGCTGGAGCGAGCTTCCGGCTCTCCGGTCAGCGCCAATCGCGCTCGCAGCGCTGCACTTTTCAAAAACCAACAGGCATTGCGGACTGATGCGTGTGTTGCGAGGCGGTGCCGGCGGCAAATGCCGCCATTGCATGCGGCTACACTCGGACGTTCGTGCATCAACGCGAATACGGGTGGCGGGATTGTCCGATCGATGGTCCGGGGCCTGGCCGTTCAGATCCATTCTGGCCTGACGCCGGCACACCGAACTCTGCACTTATCAGGGTGCCGGCGGTCCGGCCTTGTCCAGGACGGGATTCGCGGGCCTGCGGATCGATCGTTAGTTCGTAATGTGCGCCGTGTTCACGGCCTGCTCGAACATCGTCACCAGCGCGCTGTTGATATCGGCCGGAGTGCTCGCGGTATAGAAAAAGTTTGGCGAAGCGCAGCTCTTGAGCGAGGCGGGGATATTCGCGATGTTGCTGTTGGCATAGCCGTCTTCGTTGTCGGCGAAGTTGGCATTTGCGTTCGCGATAGTTTGATAGGGAATGTAGAGAACGGCGACCGTTATGCCGCGTGTTTTCATTGCCCCGCAATAATCGGTGTTATCCTCACTGTTCGGCGGCATGACGGATGAGGAGTTCTGATAAGGGACGGTTGCATTGGCCGTCCAGTTTTGTGACGACCAGGTGCCGCCCGACTGGGTCTGGTAGTCCTCCGAGCCGTCGGTGACAATAAAGACATACGGCAACGGGGTCGTCGGACCCGAACCGGTGCCGACGGACGTGATTTTGGTGTTTACGGTGCTCAGCGCATTCTCGAAATGCGTGCCGCCGGAGCCAAGCGTCGCGTTGCTCCCGGTGTCCAGCAGATTGGCGAGCTGCGCGGCAAAATTGGTGATCGTGCTGCCGGTGAGGCTCGTGGTCAGGCCCACGGAGCAGGACGAGCTTGAGCTCGGATTGGAATAACAGAGGTTCTGGATGAACGGAAATATTCCGACCTGGAATTGACTGGCGATGCCGTCGCTGGTCTCGGTCTTCGTGGCTTGTGACAGCAGCGCATTTACGGCATTGCCCACGACATCGGCGCGCAACTGGATACACGATGACGTCCCGTCAGCGGGACAGGAACTGACCTGCGAATTGTTCCAGTTTACACTGCTGCCATTGGTCGTATTGGTTGTGCCGGCTGTAAACGAAGTGGGCGTCGTCCCCAGGCGCGTAACGATGAATCCCTGGCAATAGCCGCCGGGTGACGCGTTTGTGGGTTTACCGACTGCGGGGTAAGGCCCCTGACCGCCGCCCCATGCAGTCGCCGTCTGCGAGCAAGCGCCCTGCTGGGTGAAATGACACGCGAACTGGCAACCGGTGGAATAGCCAAGGGTGCCTGTGAGGTTGTCGGGATTGACGGCCTGCAGCCGCGCTTGCTCGGCGGCGGTCGAAGGAAAGCTCATCGAGCCCGAAACGTCGATCATCAGATAGAAATTGATGTAGGTCGGCAGCGTGTAAGTCGCCGCTGACGTGCCGCTGACCGCGACCGTGCTGTAACCCATGATCCCCATGAAGTAGGTGGGGACATTCGCCGTAAAGGAAACGGTGGAGCTGATTTTCTGACCGCTTTTCGTGACGGTCGCCGTCGGCGTGAGGCTGTTATAGCCCGTGTTCTCCGGAGATGTGCTCAAGTTTGCGCTGAAAAAATTGGTTGCGAAGGTCGAGCCGCCGGACACGGTTCCGCTGCCCGACATGCCCTTTGCGGTGGCGATGACGGTGGAATTGACGGAGACCGTTGCGAGACTGGCCGCGTCGGCGGCCGCCTGCAGCTTGGTCTTGATCATGGTCGCGTCGGTGTAATCGATGGCGCAACCGATCGCGGCGATCAGCGGCAGCACCGCAAGGGCGGAGATCACCGCCACGTTGCCGCGCTTGTTCGCACGGAAATCCGCAATCAGGGTCCGCATCCGCGCGGCCTGGGCGTTCAAAGCCAATTTGTCGAAAAAGGCAGCAAACATCGCGCATTGCTCCTGCCCCGCGCTTTTAGGCCGAATTTGCTAGGAAATCGTTACCGGATACTTGACCAAGGGGTTAAAAGTACTTGGTTTTTCAGCGGCTTACGCCAAGCCGCCGGGCCAGAAATTCGCCGCCGTGGCGCAGCCCCTCGTCGTCAATGCCGTGACCGACACCTGCCGACAGGTGCCACTCGACCGCGACCTTGAGCGCGGCAAGCTCCTGCGTCGCCTGGAATAGCGCTTGCGGCGGGATGAGATCGTCCTGATCGCCGTGAATCAGCAGCACCGGCGGGCATGACTTTATGCCGGCCGCGAACGCGTCCAGGTCGCCGTCGGGCGGCACGACGAGGAGGCCGGAATAGCCGACAATGGCGGCCGGCGGCACGGCGCGGCGTAGCCCGACATGCAGCGCCATCATGGTGCCCTGGCTGAATCCGACGAGCGCCAGCGCCGAAGGCGGCAAATTGTGACGGCGAAGCTCGGCGTCGAGAAATCGCTCAAGCACGGGCGCCGCCTTGTTGACGCCGATCCAGCGTTCATTGGGATCGCGGAACGTGAGGGGAAACCATTGCCGCCCGGCCGGCGCCTGCCCGCAGGGTTCGGGCGCGTGCGGCGAGGCAAAGGCCGCTTGAGGCAGGAATTGTTGCCAGGCGCGGCCGATCTCGATCAGATCGTTGCCGTCGGCGCCATAGCCGTGCAGGAACACCACAAGCTGCCGCGCCGGACCGGAGCGCGGCGCCAGCCGCGGTCCGTCAAGTGTCGCCCCGTCAGGATTTGGAGCGTCGCGTTCCGCGGCCATTGGCACCTCTTTTTGTCGGCGAGATCGGCGATTTTTTTGGTGGAGCTTTCGGCAGGTTGGGCGCGCCGTCGCGGCCTTTGACGGTGCGATAATAGGTCCACAAGACGCGCGCCGCCACCGCGCGAAGCGGCCGCCACGGTTCGGCAAGCGGCACCATCTCCTTGGCGGTCGGCCGCGCCCGCAAGCCGAAGGCGATACGGGCCGCCTCCTGCAAGGCGAGATCGCCGGCCGGCCATGCGTCGGCATGACCGAGGCATGACAGCAAATAGATGTCGGCGGTCCACGGGCCGATACCATGGACGGAGGTAAGCGCCGCATGCGCCTCCTCGGCGGCGATGTCGGCGAACGACGTCAGCGCAAGCTTGCCGCGGGCGACGGCGCGGGCGATTTCCTTGAGCGCACGGATTTTCGGCGCGGACAGTCCAAGCCGGGCCAACTGCGTTGCCCGCGCCCGCATGATGGCTTGCGGCTCGAACGGATCGAAGGCGGCGGCGAGGCGCCCCCAGATTGCGCCCGCGCTCGCCGTCGAAAGTTGCTGCGACACGACGGTTGCGGCAAGGCCGGGGAACCCGTCCGGCCGGCGCCGCAGCGGCGGCCGTCCGGCGGCCGCAATCAGCGCGGCAAACCGCGGATCGGCCTTGGTCAGCGCCGCAAGCGCCGCTTCAAGATCGTCCTCGCTACGGATGTGGGTCAGCATGTTAAGGTGTGCCGCCGGTGCTCACGATCGCCAGTGTCGAGAAGCGTATCGCCGATGTACAGCCGCATCTTGCGTTTCGCACCGAGCCCGAACGGGCATCTGCATCTGGGCCATGCCTATTCCGCATTGCTCAATCAGGACATGGCGCGCGAGTTCGGCGGCCGGCTCCTGTTGCGTATCGAGGACATCGACGCCGAGCGTTGCCGTCCGGAATACGAGGAAGCGATCTACGAAGACTTGCGCTGGCTCGGCGTCACCTGGCATGAGCCGGCGCGGCGGCAGAGCGAGCATTTTGACGATTCGGCGGCGGCGATCGCCCAGCTCGAGGCCCAGGGACTGCTTTATCCAAGTTTCGAATTTCGCCGCGAGCTTGCCGCGATGGTCGCAGAGCTCGACTTGCAAGGCGGCTGGCCGAGCGATCCTGACGGCGTGCCGATTTATCCAGGCCGGGCGCGCAAACTTTCCGCCGCGGAGCGCAAGCGGCGCCGCGATGCAGGCGAGCCTTTCGCGCTGCGGCTCGCCATGGATCGCGCGGTGGCGCACACCGGCGTGCTGACCTGGACCGAGAGCGGCGCCGGCCCGCATGGCCAGACCGGCCGCGTTACCGCCTCGCCGCAGATGTGGGGCGACATCGTACTGGCGCGAAAGGAATCGCCGACCAGCTACCACCTCGCGGTGGTTGTTGACGATGCCCTGCAGGGCGTGACCGACGTCGTTCGCGGCCGGGATTTGTTCTGGTCGACGAGCATCCATCGGCTGCTGCAGGCGCTGCTCGGCCTGCCGGAGCCGGCCTATCATCATCACAAGCTCATTCTCGACGATGAAGGCCGCAAGCTTTCAAAATCGACCAATGCGACGGGGCTGCGGGAATTGCGGGCCGCGGGCGCGACCGCGCTCGATATCAGGCGGATGCTGGGGCTCGGCCGCTAATTCGTCTGCCATCGGCCTTGGCGCCGAAATTTGAGCGGTGAAGATCGCAGCCGGCCTTGCTTTTTTATGCCGGCTGCCATGGCATGTTGAGAAAGGGCACGGGGGTCGCCATGGCGCGATCAAAAACCAGGCAAAAATCCGCCGCACGACCGGCGCGGCGCCGCACGCGGGCGAGCGGAGCGGCGCGCCGCGCCGAGAAAGCCGTGCTGCCCATTTTTGCTCACGACATCCGCACTGCGCTTACCGGAATCCTGGCGCTCGGCGAACTCCTGGCGAGTTCCAATCTCGGCGACCGCGAAAGGCGCTGGGCCGCCGGAATCAAGGACAGCGCCCAGCATCTCGCATCCCTCACCACGCTCGTCATCGATGCCGCGAAAGCGGACTCCGGCTCGCTGACGCTGCAGCAAGAAATTTTCCGGCCGCGGCGCCTGATCGAAGCGCTCGGCGAAACGCTGATAGCGCGGGCGGAGACGAAAGGCCTGCGCGCGGAAGTGAAAGTCGCAAGCGATCTGCCGGATGTGCTGGTCGGCGACGCGGTGCGGCTTCGCGCCGCGCTGGAAAACCTGATCGACAACGCGGTGAAATTCACGGCGGCGGGAGCAGTCCGGCTGCACGTCCAATCGAGCCGCGCCGCACGCGGACGAGTGAAAATAACATTCGCCGTCGCCGACAGCGGCATCGGGCTCACTCCGGCCGAGACCAGGCGCCTGTTCCGTCCCTTTGTGCAGGCCAATGCGGAGATCGCGCGGCGTTACGGCGGAGCCGGACTCGGCCTCGCTGTCGTAAAGACCCTTGCCAAACTGATGGGCGGCGACCTGAAAGTCACCAGCACGCGCGGCAAGGGCTCGACGTTTCGCTTCGCCGCGACATTGCCGGTTGCATCCGGCGCCGCAGCAGAAAGTGCGCAGGTACAGGCAAGCGCGGTGGCTCAGCACCGCCTCAAAATCCTCTGCGCCGAAGACAACCCTTACGGTCGCGTCATCCTCAATACGATTCTCGCCGAGCTCGGCCACAGCGCCGATTTTGTCGGCTCCGGCGAAGAGGCCGTTGCCGCGATAGCACGCGGCTACGATCTGGTGCTGATGGATGTGACGCTTTCCGGCATCGATGGCCTCGAAGCAACGCGACGCATCCGCGCATTGTCCGGCGCCGTGCAGTGCTATGCCGATTATCGGTATTTCCGGACGGGCCGAAGCCGGCGACGCCGAAGCAGCGCGCTTGGCCGGAATGAATTTCTATTTGCGCAAGCCGGTCAGTCCGAGCGCGCTGAACGAGGCGATCATGGCGGTGTTGCCGGGCGCGACGTAGCGCTGCTGTTTCGTCGGGGACGCGCGGATAAAGTGACGGGCGGATGCGAGCTACTCCGCCGCGTCCGCCTTGGCGGGTTCCACCGATCTTTCGACGATGCGAACGAGATCGGACATGATGCGGTTGAGCTCGAAATCCTTCGGCGTGTAGACTGCGGCGACGCCGGCTTTGCGGAGCGTGGATTCGTCCTCGGGGGGGATGATGCCGCCGACCACGACCGGCACGCCGTCGAGGCCGGCTTGCTTCATGCGCGCGACCACGTCCGTCACGAGCGGCAGGTGCGAGCCGGAGAGAACCGACAAGCCGACGACATGCACGCCGCCCTCCGCGGCGGCCGCGACGATGGCTTCCGGTGTCAGCCGAATGCCTTCATAGACGACGTCCATGCCGGCATCGCGCGCGCGCACCGCGATCTGCTCGGCGCCATTGGAATGTCCGTCGAGGCCGGGCTTGCCGACCAGGAATTTGAGGCGTCGCCCAAGTTTCTTCGATACGCGGTCGACTTCGGCGCGGATATCGTCGAGGCCCGAAGTATCGTTGCGCGCGGCGCGGCCGACGCCGGTCGGCGCGCGATATTCGCCGAAAGCGTTACGCAGGGCGAAACCCCATTCGCCGGTCGTGACGCCGGATTTGGCGCAGGCAATCGACGGCGGCATGATGTTGGCGCCGCTGCGCGCCGCCTTCCGCAGATCGTCCAGCGCCGCCGATACGGCCTTGTCGTCGCGCGCCGCGCGCCATTCGTTCAGCCGTGCAATCTGCCCGGCCTCGACCTCGGGCGGCACGGTCAAGATCGTGTCTTCGCCGGCGGTGAGCGGCGACGGCTCGGTTTCCAGGAAGCGATTGACGCCGACGACGATCTGCTCGTTGCGCTCGATTGCCTCAAGCCGCGCGGTGTTGCTCTCGACGAGCTGGGCCTTCATGTAGCCCATCTCGACCGCGGCGATGGCGCCGCCAAGCTTTTCGATGTGATCGAGCTCGCCAAGCGCCGCGCTCTTGAGTTCCTCGACCTTCTTCTTGATCGCAGCCGAGCCGTCAAAGACGTCGGCATAGTCGAGCAGGTCCGTCTCGTAAGCGAGGATCTGCTGCATGCGCAGCGACCATTGCTGGTCCCACGGCCGCGGCAGACCGAGCGCTTCATTCCACGCCGGAAGCTGCACGGCGCGGGCGCGGGCGTCTTTCGACAGCGTCACCGCCAGCGTCGAGAGCAAAATCCGGTAAACGTTGTTCTCGGGCTGCTGCTCGGTGAGGCCAAGCGAGTTGACCTGAACGCCGTAACGGAACAGCCGCTGCTTGGGTTCGGTCACGCCATAACGTTCGTGCGTGATCTTGTCCCATAGATCGACGAACGCCCGCATCTTGCACATTTCGGTAATGAAGCGGGTCGAGGCGTTGACGAAGAACGATATGCGCCCGACGACCTCGCCGAAATCACTGACGCCGCCGGCCGCCTTCACGGTGTCGAGCACCGCAATGGCGGTCGCGAGCGCGAAAGCGAGTTCCTGTTCCGGCGTCGCGCCTGCTTCCTGCAAATGATAGGAGCAGACATTCATCGGATTCCATTTCGGCATTTCGCGGGTCGTGAACAGGATTGTGTCCTTGATCAGCCGCATCGACGGCGCCGGCGGGAACACATAGGTGCCGCGCGACAGATATTCCTTGATGATGTCGTTCTGCGTCGTGCCCTGAAGCTTGTCGCGCGGCACATCCTGCTCGTCGGCAACCGCGATGTAGAGCGCAAGGAGCCACGCTGCGGTGGCATTGATGGTCAGCGACGTGTTCATCTTGTCGAGCGGAATGCCGTCGAACAGCACACGCATGTCGCCGATATGCGAAATCGGCACGCCGACCTTGCCGACCTCGCCTTTGGCTAACGGATGATCGCTGTCATAGCCGGTCTGCGTCGGCAGATCGAAGGCGACCGAGAGACCGGTCTGGCCCTTGCTCAGATTGTTGCGATAGAGCGCGTTCGACGCCGCGGCAGTGGAGTGCCCGGCATAGGTGCGGAAGATCCAGGGTTTGTCGCGCAATGATTTGTCGCGCAAAGGTTTGTCGCGCGATGACGGGTCGCGGATTGGCTTGGCACTCTGCGGCTCTTCGCGCATCGCTCTTGCACATTAATCCGGCGCAGACAGTGTGACGCGGATTTTGTTGCAATGCAACAATTCGCTGCGCAGGCATCAACCCATTTTTAACTATCGCAGTTCGCGGGCTCTTAACGCCTGTCCGGCCAGATTGGCCGCATGGACGCGCACTCCATCACACAGCAGGACGATATCGACGCCGCCTGGCGTTTCTTTCTCGTGAACTGGATTGTCGTCGGCGCCATGGGCGCCGCGCTGGCGCTCAGCCTCGCCGTGACGGGCTTTTCGATCGATCTCATGGGGCTTGCCGTCTCGGTGGGTTATGTCGGGCTTTACGGCGGATTTGCTCACGCCAATGCGCGCTCGCCGCGGCGGCGCGATCCGCAGGTGATGTTCGTTCTCGGCGGCACCGCACAGATCGTTCTGATCACCGCGATCATGACGCCGCTCACCTATGTCGCGGCATCGACAAATCTTCCGATGCAGGACGCAAACCTCCTGGCGATAGACCGGGCGCTCGGGCTCGACTGGGCAGCCTATGTCGGCTTCATCGACAATCATCCGATGCTCGCGGCGTGGCTCAACTACGGTTACACGATGATCCGCTGGCCGATCTTCGCCATTCCCGTCGTGCTCGCGGCGACAGCATCCTATCGGCGCATCGAGGAATTCACGTTCGCGTTCGGCGCGGCGCTGGCCGTGACCACGATCGTCTCGGCTCTCGTGCCGGCAATCGGCGTGTATCAGCAGATCGGCTTCGATCCGGCGACGCTCAAGCACATCAATCCGGCGGCTTATCTCGACCAGTTGCGCGATCTGCCGCCGACGCGCGAGGGCGTGCTGCGTCATCTCGATCTGCTCGGATTGGGCGGCATCGTCACCTTCCCGAGCTTTCACGCGACGTCCGCTTTCCTCTATGCGTGGGCGCTGTGGCCGGTCAGATGGCTTCGTCCGATCGTGATTGCGGTGAACGGCCTGATGCTGGCGGCGACGCCGGCCAATGGCGGACATTATTTCATCGACATCATCGCCGGTGTCGCGATTGCGGTTCTGGCGATTGCCGCCGCGCGCCATGTCGGCAAGCTCATTGCGGCGAGGCAAATGGCGGCCGCATCGGCCGAGCCTATTCCGGCTGGCGTGCCGGCTGAGTAGAGTCCGGCTCGGCGATCGCGCGCCGCACCGCCAGCGCCATCACGATCAATGCCGCGGCAAGCCCCAACTGGGTCGTGACGTAGGGATAGATCAGGATCAGCACGCCGGCTGCGGCAAGGCCGAAAATTTCGCTGACAAGGAATCCGCGTTCGAGCGCAAAGCGGATGAGAAAAGCCGCAGCGACCGCAAGCACGACGACGTCGTACATATAAAGGTAAGGCGTCGCCAGCACCGTGCCGGCGGCGAGCGCCGCGGCTTTGAGATCGAATGGCGTGCGGCTTCGCCAAAGCCAGACCAGTCCGGCGGCAATCGCGATGCTCGCGGTTGCCTGCACGGTCCAGGCGAATTGTTCGCCGCCGCCATGCGCGCGCACCAGGCCGAACAGGCTTTGCAGCCGGCTGAAATCACCCTGGCCTTCGCCGAGCACGGCCCGGCTCATGGCCGGCATGCCTTGCACGAAGGCCAGCCAGCTTGCGCTGCCGAAAGCAAACCATGACAGAGCGGCAAGCCCGGCGGCGACCGCGGCTGCAACGATGATTGTCAGCCAGCGCCGGTCGGCGATCAGCACAAACGGAAACAGCACGCCGAATTGCGGCTTGTAGGTGAGAAGGCCGAGACAAATTCCGGCGAATACCGGGCGCCGTTCCAGATATCCAAGCGCTCCGCCGATAAGCGCCGCGGTGAGGAAGCCGTTTTGTCCGGCGGTGATGTTCCACAGCGTGGCGGGAAAACCGAGCGCGACATAGAGGCCGGTACGTCCGCCGAGGATATTGACGAGCGCCGCCGCATAGGCGGCGAGCGTTGCCAAAAGCCATCCGATTGCCGCGACGAGGTAGGGCAGGGTGGCAAGGCCCGCGGCGACGATCAAAAAATACGGCGGATAGTGCCAGCCGTAAAAATTTTCGAAGTCATGACCGACGGCGCTGACCTCGGCCTGCTTTATGCCCGGAGCGTAAGCGGCCGCCGGGGCGCCGGCGCGGGTCAGCCGGCCCGCGGCGTAAGTGACGACGAAGTCGTTGGCGATCGGCAGCCCCTGGGCGTCGACCAGAAACTCGCCCTGGAGAAAAGTGCCGCCGAGAATGACCAGATAACCGAACGCCAGCGTCAGTCCGATGGTGCGGATCCAACGCAGTCTGTCCTGGACGGATTGCATCGATGCGCAGTCAAACGAAAGCCAGGGCGGGAAGACGAAAAAGCCTTCCGCGCCCTGGCTTGCCGCGCATTTCTTTCCGCGGGTCTAGCGTTTGATCAGTCTGAGTATGAGCAGCAGGATCACCGCGCCGATGAACGCGTTGATGACGTCGCTGATGAAGTCGCCGCCGATCGCGAGACCAAGCCGCGGCAACAGCCAGCCCGCGATGAGGCCGCCGACGATGCCGACGATGATGTCGCCGATCAGCCCGAAGCCGCCGCCTTTGACGACCATTCCGGCCAGCCAGCCGGCGATAGCGCCCACGATCAGCCAAATAATAATGCCCATGTTTCTCCCCCGTTTTCATTTCCCGGCAAGGGCGAGAGCCCTTGAGCGCTGGGTATCGGCGCATTCCGAAGCTTAGGGCTTCACTTTCGGTGTGTCAGCAGGGCCGCGTCTGCCGCCCACAGGCCGCGTATTGGCCAAGTATTTATTGCGCTGCAGCATAAGCTGCGGCAGACTGATGTCTCGATCGGGCCGACCCAGAGACCAGACATGGCCGTCGCGCAGAAGAAATCGTCCGCCGCGCCACTCAAAGATCTCTATGAGATCGGCGAAATTCCGCCGCTCGGCCATGTTCCGGAAAAGATGTACGCCTGGGCCATCCGCAAGGAGCGCCAC
The DNA here is from genome assembly GCA_963808205.1 of uncultured Alphaproteobacteria bacterium. Taxonomy (GTDB): domain Bacteria; phylum Pseudomonadota; class Alphaproteobacteria; order Rhizobiales; family Xanthobacteraceae; genus BOG-931. Next base: position 395,387 of record CAWEER010000001.1, on the reverse strand, counting down.
GGGCCGCCGGAAACGGCGATGCAGTGCGAAGTGGTGCCGACCTGGCCGATCGCGGAAGACGAGGTCCTCGTCTACGTCATGGCCGGAGGCGTGAATTACAACGGTGTCTGGGCGGGTCTGGGAATTCCGGTTTCTCCGCTCGACGGCCACAAGCATCCCTTTCACATCGCCGGCTCCGACGCGTCCGGCATCGTCTGGGCCGTCGGCGCGAAGGTGAAACGCTGGAAAGTCGGCGATGAAGTCATCGTCCATTGCAATCAGGATGACGGTGACGACGAGGACTGCAACGGCGGCGACCCGCTGTTGTCGCCGTCGCAGCGCATCTGGGGTTACGAGACACCGGACGGCTCGTTCGCGCAATACTGCCGCGTGCAGTCACGCCAGCTCATGCAAAAGCCGAAGCACCTGCCCTGGGAAGAGGCAGCCTGCTACACGCTCACGCTTGCGACCGCCTATCGCATGCTGTTCGGCCATGCGCCGCATACGCTCAAGCCCGGCGACAATGTCCTGATCTGGGGCGCGTCCGGCGGTCTCGGCGTTTTCGGCGTGCAGCTTGTCGCCGCCTCAGGCGCCAACGCCATCGGCATCGTCTCCGATACGTCGAAAGTGCAATACGTCATGGATCTCGGCGCCAAGGGCGTCATCAACCGCAACGATTTCAAGTGCTGGGGCGCGATGCCCAAAGTGGGCACGCCGGAATACGACACCTGGGTCAAGGAAGCCCGCCGTTTCGGCAAGGCGATCTGGGACATCACCGGCAAGCGCGACGTTGATATCGTGTTCGAGCATCCGGGCGAGGCGACGTTTCCGGTCTCCTGCCTGGTCGTCAAGCGCGGCGGTATGGTCGTGTTCTGCGCCGGCACCACCGGCTACAACATCACGTTCGACGCGCGTTACGTCTGGATGCGGCAGAAGCGCGTGCAGGGTTCGCATTTCGCGCATCTCAAACAGGCCAGCGCCGCCAACCAGTTCGTCATCGACCGCCGCGTCGATCCCTGCATGAGCGATGTTTTCCCGTGGGACAAGATTCCCTATGCCCACGAACTGATGCGCACCAACCGGCACAAGCCCGGCAACATGGCGGTGCTGGTCAACACGCCGCGCCCCGGCCTGCGCAATTTCGACGACGTGATCGAGGCGCAAGGCGGCTGATTTTCCGGCGTGCTTGAGGCCCGCGCCGCGTTCGCGCCGGCGAGCGGATCATGATCCCTGTGTTACCCGCTCTGGCGTCATCGCGATGATCGCGCGCTCGCGCGCGATCGCGGCGTTGAGTTCGCCGCCATAGATGAAAATCCACGCGGTGAAATACAGGAACACCAGCGCCGTCATCGCCGAGGCAAGGCCGGCATAGTAGTTCACATAAGTGTAGGAGAAGTCCGACAGGTAACGGCCGAACACGAAGCCGCAAGCGAGCCATAGCGCCAGCGTCGCGACAATGCCGGGCCACACGGCCTCGATCGGCCGCCGTCCTGCCGGCAGCCACATATGCAGAATCATCAGGGCGACGGTGAGGACGAAAGCCGCGGCCGCAAAACGCCCGACGTCGAAATGGCTCTCAAGCGGCGCGATCCATCTCATGTAGGCAAGCGCCGCGCGGAAAACGAGCGGGCCGAGCACCACCAGAAACGCCAGCGACAGGAGGCCCAGCGCGCCGACCAGGACATAGCCGATCGATTCCAGGCGCAGCATGTACCAGGGTCGCTGCTCATGGAGCCCGTAGGCGCGGTTGAGCCCGATGCGCAGGCTTTCGATGCCGCTCGAGGAGAAATAGAGCGCGAACACCGCGCCGATAGTAAGGATGTCGCCGCGCGCGGTGGTCAGCACGTCATGCATCTGGTCGGCGATGCCGCCGGCAACTTCGCGCGGCCACGCAGCCACGATCAGCCGAGCAACCTCGTCGGCGAGATCCTGCGAGCCGATGAAGCCCGCGATCGCGGTCACCAGAATGAGAAACGGGAACATCGACATCAGGATCGAGAGCGCGATATGGCTCGCAATCGCCCAGCCGTCGTCGGCATTAAAGCGATAGAAGGCGTCCATGGCGACGCGGTAGCACAGGCGGATCGTGTTCAACGGCAATCGGTCTCCGCAGCCGGGCAGGCACGAGTCATAGCATAATCGGCGCAGCTGCTCCCGCCGCCGTCGATGCCGCGGGCCGTATTACACCGGCGCCGGATTTGCGCTAGGGTTGACGACCCGGCGGGTTCCGCCTCGAAGCGCAAGCGGCGGCTTGCGATCACTTCGGCGGCACAATGCAAAAATCCGAAAAGAGGTTCACCGTGACACAGTATCCCGAACTCGAACTTTATATCGGCGGCCAGTGGAAGAAGGCCTCCGGCCAGCCGGTACTCAATCCGGCCGACGAAAGCGTGCTCGGAACCGTGCCGAGCGCGACGCGATCCGACCTCGATACCGCGCTTGCCGCCGCGGCCGACGGTTTCAAGACCTGGAGCAAAACCTCGCCCGCGAAGCGGACCGAGATCATCCTCAAGGCGACCGCGCTGATGCGCGAACGCGTCGAAGAGATGGCGGTCGCCATGACGCTCGAACAGGGCAAGCCCATCGCGCAATCGCGCCTCGAAATCCTGCGCGGCTGCGAGATCATCGAATGGGACGCCATGGAAGGCCGGCGCACCTATGGCCGCATCATTCCGAGCGAACCGGGCATGAAGCACATGGTGCTGCGCCAGCCGATCGGCGTGGTCGCGGCCTTCTCGCCATGGAATTTCCCGATGAGTTCGCCGGCACGCAAGGTCGGCGGTGCATTGTCGGCGGGCTGCTCGATCATTCTCAAGGCGTCGGAGGAGACACCGGCCGGCGCAGTGCAGCTCGTGCGCGCCTTTCACGACGCCGGCCTGCCGCGTGGCGTGATCAATCTGGTGTTCGGCAAACCGTCGGAGATTTCCGAATATCTCATTCCTCAGGATCTCGTGCGGCTGATCACGTTCACCGGCTCCATTCCTGTCGGCAAGCACCTTGCCGAGATGGCCGGCCGCTATATGAAGCCTGCGATCATGGAGCTTGGCGGCCATGCGCCGGTCATCGTTTGCGACGACGTCGACCCCGTCTCGACCGCGGCAACTTCGGTGACCGGAAAGTCGCGCAATGCCGGCCAGGTTTGCGTGTCGCCGACGCGGTTTTTCGTCCACGAGGCGATCTACAAGAAATTCACCGAAGCCTTCGCCGAGAAGGCCAAGGCAATAAAGGTCGGCGACGGTCTCGACCCGTCGAACCAGATGGGGCCGCTCGCCAATCATCGCCGCATCGAAGCGATGGACATGTTCGTCGCCGACGCCAAAGCGAAGGGCGCGAAGCTTCTTGCCGGCGGCGAGCGGATCGGCAACCGCGGCTACTATTTCCCGCTCACGGTCCTGGCCGACCTGCCGGATGACGCGAAAGCAATGCACCAGGAGCCGTTCGGGCCTTTGGCGCTGATCAATCCCGTTGCATCGCTCGACGACGCCATCGAGAAAGCGAACGCGCTGCCCTATGGGCTCGCGGCTTACGCCTTCACCAAGTCGGCGCGCAATGCAGACCGGCTGGCGGAGGGCGTGGAGGTCGGCAACCTGTCGATCAACCATCTCGTCGCCTCGCTCGCCGAGACGCCGTTCGGCGGCGTCAAGGACAGCGGCTACGGCCGCGAAGGCGGCACCGAGGGGCTGTCGTATTACACGGTCGTGAAAAACGTGTCGCATCTGATGATGTGATGCGTTCGTCCTGAGCCGCAGCGCACGCGCACTCCCTCTCCCCGCCGGGGATAGGTGAATCAATTTCGTTCTCGTGCCACATCCCGGCTTTTCCCCGGCATCATGACCGGGTCTGTCCCGGTCAACAGCGCGCAATACGAAATTATCGTATATGATAACTATTGTTCGAAAACGATAAGCGAGGACCGCATGGACTGGCCTGTGAAAGAAACCCAATGGGCAGATCGAACGGCACGGCACTTAAAGGCCGAATTGAAACGGGCCAACATGACCTATGAGGACCTTGCCCTGAAACTCAGGAAGCACGGCTTCACTGAAACCAAGGCCAGCATCGCCAACAAGCTGGCGAGGGCGACGCTGCCGGCGCACTTTTTCCTGGCATCGCTGGTTGCGATGGGGAAGCAAGACATCGCGCTGAAGGATATTTGATTGAGCATCTTGCCGGCATAGATGCCTGGACTTCCATTGCCGTATCGCGCGCCGGGCGAAGCCGCAACACCGAAGACCGCGATCCTGGAATTGTTCCAGACCACGCACGCATCCGCGCATTCCTGCATGGAGGCCACGCGCGAACATCGGTTGGCGACGGCAACCAATGATGCGAGATAGCGCGGCGACTCGATCACGCGCGGCTCCGAAAGCACCCTTTTGAACATCGATCCAAAAATCACCGCGGCCGCGCCGCCGCCGGCACGGCGTTCCTTCGCGGCGATGCGGCATCCGGGATTCCGGATGCAGTTCGGCACTTTTGTGCTGGCGATGATGGCGGACAATATCGAGCACGTCATCAGTTACTGGGTGCTGTATCAGAAATTCCATTCGCCGGCTTTGGGCGGCTTCGCCGTGCTGTCGCACTGGCTGCCGTTTTTGATTTTCTCGGTTGCCAGCGGTGCGCTCGCCGATCGTTTCGATCCGCGCCGCCTCATCCAGTGCGGCATGGGCCTGTTCATCACTGCGTCGCTTGGCTGGGGCTACTTCTTCCTTTTTGGCGGCCTGCAGATGTGGCACGCGATGGTGCTGCTCGTGATCCACGGCTGCGCCGGCGTGCTGTGGGCGACGCCGAACCAGTTGCTGCTCTACGACATCGTCGGGCCCGCCGATCTGATGAGCGCGGTGCGGCTCAACGCCACCGCGCGCTATGTCGGCGTGCTGGTCGGTCCTGCGGTCGGCGGCGTCATTCTTCTGGCGCTGGGGCCGGCCTACGGCATCTTCCTCAACACCGTGTTCTACCTGCCGCTCGTGCTGTGGCTCGTGAACGCGCCCTATGGCCCGCGCTTTCGCGGCACGGCGCCGCCGCCGCAGCGCGCGGTGCGCGGCCTCGCCGATATCGTGCAGACCATTCGCGACATTGCCGAGCATCCCGTCATCATCTCGATGACGCTGCTCGCCGGCTGCTCGTCGTTCTTCGTCGGCAATGCCTATAGCTCACAAATGCCGAATTTCGCCCAGGATCTCGGTCACGGCGATCCGGGCGTGTCCTATAGCCTTCTTCTGGCGGCCGATGCGGCGGGCGGCCTTCTCGCCGGTACCGTGCTCGAGGGCAGGGGCCTCCTGCCGCCCAGCACGCGGACCGCAATCGTCCTCGCCATGCTGTGGTGCGGGGCGCTGGCTGGCTTTTCGCTGTCGACGAGCTATCCGCTCGCGCTTGCGCTCCTGTTCTCGGCGGGATTCTGCGAACTGTCGTTCAACGCCATGGCGCAGACGCTGGTGCAGATCAACGCGCCGCTCGACAAGCGCGGCAGGGTCATCGGCCTGTTCAACATGGCAAGCCTGGGCTTGCGCGCCTTCAGCGGCGTTTCGGTCGGCCTTCTCGGCAGCCTGATCGGCGTGCACTGGTCGCTCGCGCTTTCCGCGCTCACCATGCTGGCGATCGCCGCCGGGCTTTTGGCGTTGCCGTAAGAGCGGTTCTGACGAAAAGCGCTTACGCCGCCTGCACGTCGGTGAGGAACCGCCGCACTTCGTTTTGCAGGGTCTCGGCTTCGACCGAGAGCGCATCCGCGAGCGCCTTCACATCGACCGCAGTCGAGCGCGCGCCGGTCGAGGCGCCGGCGACGCGGCTCATGGCCTCCGAGCCCGAGCGGGCTTCGCCGGACGCGCGGTTCACGCCCTCGGCAATCGATGCAACGGCGTGATTCTGTTCCTCGACCGTCGCGGCGACAGTCGAGGCGATCTCCGACATGTCGTCGATGATCGAGGACACCTGCTCGATTGCCTCCGCGGCATCCGCGGTCGCCGACTGAATAGCGCCGATCTGGGCTGCGACGTCCTCGGTCGCGCGCGCGGTCTGCGCCGCGAGCGACTTCACTTCCGAAGCCACCACGGCAAAGCCTCGTCCGGCTTCTCCGGCGCGCGCCGCCTCGATCGTGGCGTTGAGCGCCAGCAAATTGGTCTGGCCCGCGATTGATTGAATGAGACCGATCACCTCTCCAATGCGGTTCGCGGCAGTGCCGAGCTCCGTCATCGTATTGACGGTGCGTTTGGATTCCGCGACTGCGCGGCTCGCCACGTCGGTCGATTTCGACGCCTGTGCGGCGATCTCGCCGATGGAGACCGCAAGCTCCTCGATCGCACCGGCCACCGTCGTCACGTTGACGGAGGCGGCGCCGACCGAGTTCTCCGCCGTGCGCGCTTCGGACGACACCGCATCGGCGGCGTCGTTCATCCCGCCCGAAGCCTTCTCCAGGTCGCCCGCCGACGCCCGCAGCCGGTCGAGTGCCTGCTCGATGGAGGCGCGGAATTTCTGGATCATCGCGGCAATCGTCTCGCCGCGCTGCTCGCGCGCGGTATTGGTCCGACTCTCGACGCCGGCGAGCCGTTCGCGCTCGATCATGTTATCGCGGAACACCACCACGGTGCGCGCCATGGCGCCTATTTCGTCGTGGGACTCCGTCGCGGGCACCTCCACCTTGGTATCGCCCGCGGCGAGACGTTTCATGGCCGCGGCCAGTTTCTCGAGCGGCGTCGTGATCGAGCGGCCGATGCGCCAGCTGCAGCCGAGCCCGATCAGCACCACCGCCATGCCGAGCCAGGTGATGAATTGCCGGGTGTGCGACCGCGACAAAGCGAGCGCGGCGCCGGCGTCGCTGGCATTGCCGCGGGCCGCGGCGATGATCTTGTCGGCCTCGGGCAGAACGCTTTCGGTGTCGTGGGCGATGAGCGAGACCAGCGGCGCGATATTGTCGGTGCTCGCGACCCATTGTGCGAATGTATAGCTGTAGGTCTGCACCTGCTTGCTGAGCTTTTCCCTCATGTCCGGCGCGCCATCGACCGAATCGAACAACTGGTTGAAGTGCTTGACCTCGTCGAGGAAGTGCCGTTCGGCGTCGTGGCCCTGCGTCAGCCGGTATTCGATCTCGTAGCGGCGCATGTTCAGAAGCGACATCTGGAGCTTGGCGCTGTCGAGATCGGCCACCCACGACAGATCGTCGTGGATGATGAGTTCCATGTCGTTGCTCGCCGCAATGAGATTGCCGGTCACGCCCTCGCTTTCATTGAAGCCCAGCGTTTTCTGTTCGTTGACGAGGCTTTCGAAGCTGGCTTTGAGATCGCGCACGGTGATGCGCAGCGGCGTAATGATGTCCTGCTGCGCGGAGGTGAGCGAAGCCTGGATGCGGTCGAGGCATTGCATGGCCATGCTCTGGCCTTCGCCGAAATCCTTCACCTCCGCATCGGAGGGATGCGCGACGAAATCGGTGGTCGCTGCGCGCATCATGAGCAGCCCGGTCTTGAGATCGCGGCTGGCGTCGGCGACCTCGGTATTGCGATGCACGCTGTCGAAAGCTTTGCCGACTTCGCCGTCGCCGCTCAGGAAGGCGATGCCGTTGGCGAGGAACCCGATCACCGGAATGACGCCGAGGACGACGATGCGCGAGCGCACCGAGAGCTTCGAGAAAATGTTCCTGGTGACCATTGCCGATCCGATCGGACGCCAAGCACGATTCAAGTTGCGGCTGTCGCCGCGGCAACTCACGGCAGCACACCGTAAAATGGTTAAGATTTGGCAAGAATCACCGTAAATAGAGGGGTATCCGGCTACTCACACAGCATTTGGCGCGATACCGGCAGGCGGCAAAGCGGGCCGCCTTGCGAAGGTGCGGTGCCCCAACCGCCGGAGATTGTCGCGGATTCTGCCCGGTGCACCGCGCCTTCGAAACACCAGTGTTTGGCTTTTGTGCACTGCACGCGTAAGCTTGGACTTCAGGCCGGGCCGTGCATTGTTGCTCATCGGAGCCCTCCATGACGCTTGCCGATTCCCTTATGCCCGCGGGCCACGAACTGGCCGCCCCGCTCCATGACGCGGTCGCTGCCGCCGAAGCGCTTTTTGACGATGCGCGCCGCGCCGTCGCCGGCCGGGTGACGATCGAGGGCCGCGCGGTTCCGCGCATCTTCGACCGCGAGCAGCGCGCCACCCATGGGCTGGCCTGGCTCGCGACCTATGTCGAGGCCATCCGGCAGATCGAGGCCTATGCGCTGCGGCTCGCGGCGGCCGGCGGTTTCGGCGAAGTTGAAGAACTGCTGGTGCGGATCGGCGCCGGCGAATATCTGGCGCAGCTTTTCGGCGGAATTCCGATGAGCCAAAGCGAGATCGTGCGTCTGTCCGATCTTGGGCTGAGTGCGGCCGCGGTCGCCGCGCGCGTGACGCCCGCCGTCGAACATCTCATCGCCACCGGCAATACGGCCGCCCGCCGCGCCCGGCTCGTCGAGCTGATCCGCCAGCATCGCGATGTGACAGTCGGTGCCTGCGGGCTGGAGGACACGCTCGATTCGATCCGCGAGGAGATGCGCAAGTTCGCCGACGATCGCGTCACGCCTTACGCGCAGCAATGGCATCTGAAGAACAATTACATCCCGCTCGACGTCATCGCGCAGATGTCGGAGCTCGGCGTGTTCTCGCTCACCATCCCCGAGGACTACGAGGGCATGGGGCTCGGCAAGGAATCGATGTGCGTCGTCTCCGAGGAATTGTCGCGCGGCTATATCGGTGTCGGTTCGCTCGGCACCCGCTCGGAGATCGCCGCCGAACTGATCCTCGGTTCCGGCACCGAGGATCAAAAACGCAAATGGCTGCCGAAAATCGCGTCCGGCGAAGTCTTGCCGACGGCGGTCTTCACCGAGCCCAATACCGGCTCCGATCTCGCCTCGCTGAAGACGCGCGCGGTGCGCCAGGGCGACATCTATAAAGTGTATGGCAACAAGACTTGGATCACGCATCCGGTACGCGCCGACCTGATGACGCTATTGGTGCGCACCAATCCGGCCGAGACCGGCTATCGCGGGCTCTCCATGTTCCTCGCCGAGAAACCGCGCGGCGACGACGCCAATCCGTTTCCCGCCCCCGGCATGTCCGGCACCGAGATCGAGGTGTTGGGCTATCGCGGCATGAAGGAATACGAGATCGCCTTCGACGGCTTCGTGGTGAAAGCGGAAAATTTGCTCGGCGGCATCGAAGGGCTTGGCTTCAAGCAGCTTATGCAGACTTTCGAGGCGGCGCGCATCCAGACCGCGGCGCGCGCCATCGGCGTGGCGCAAGCGGCGATGGAACAGGCGTTGACCTACGCCACGGCCCGCATCCAGTTCGGCGAACCGATCGCCAATTTTCCGCGCGTCTCCGACAAGATCGCCATGATGGCGGTCGAGATCATGATCGCGCGGCAACTCACTTATTATGCCGCGCGGCAGAAAGATTCCGGGCGGCGCTGCGACCTCGAGGCCGGCATGGCAAAGCTTCTCGCCGCGCGCGTCGCCTGGTCCGCGGCCGACAATGCCGTGCAGGTCCATGGCGGCAACGGCTTCGCCGTCGAGTTTCCGGTGTCGCGCATCCTCTGCGATGCCCGCATCCTCAACATTTTCGAGGGCGCCGCCGAGATCCAGGCGCAGGTCATCGCGCGGCGCTTGCTCGACGGCTCGAACTAGATCCGAAGCTGCCGGGATTGACGGTGATGTTCACGTCAGTGAATGTCGCCCGGTGGAAACGCTCAGAGCGAAGCCTTTTGGTGAAGGACCTCTTCCCGATTCGGGACAGGCGTGGCTGCGGCTTGCCGCGACCATGCTTGTCTCCGCCATCGGCGGCATCGGAATGTGGTCGGTCGTGGTGGCGCTTCCGGCGGTGCAGGCGGAATTCGCCGTTCCCCGCGCTGAAGCTTCATTGCCGTTCACGATGGCAATGGTTGGATTTGCCGTTGGCGGCGTGATCATGGGCCGGCTCCTCGACCTGGCCGGAATTCTGGGACCGCTCGCGGTCGGCGCGGTGGCGCTGAGCCTCGGCTATCTCGGCGCCGCCGGCGCCGGCAGCATCGTCGCATTCGCTCTTGCGCACGCCGTGATCGGGTTCGGCAGCTCCGTGACGTTCGGTCCGCTGATGGCGGACATTTCGAACTGGTTTATTCGCCGCCGCGGCGTGGCGGTGACGCTGTGCTCGTCCGGGAATTACATCGCCGGCACGATATGGCCGCCGCTGGTGCAGCATTCCATCGCACTGTACGGCTGGCGCGCGACCCATGTCGCCATCGCGCTGTCCTGCGGCGCGACGATGCTCCTGATCGGTCTCGTCGCCTTGCGCGGGCGGGCGCCGGCCGCACCCATGACTGCGAGCATGGCTGCGAGCGCCGCTGCGCGCACAGGCACGCCCGCGATGCTCGGGCTTTCATCCGGCGCGCTGCAAACGCTGCTGGCGGTGGCGTCGGTCTGCTGCTGCGTTGCGATGTCGATGCCGCAGGTTCACATCGTCGCCTATTGCGGCGATCTCGGCTATGGCGTCGCCCGCGGTGCCGACATGCTGGCGCTGATGATGGCATTCGGCATCGTCGGCCGCGTCAGCTCCGGATTTATCGCCGACCGGGTCGGCGGCTTGTACACGCTGATGCTGGGATCGGCGCTGCAGGGTACGGCGCTGCTGCTCTATCTTTTCTATGACGGGCTTGTTTCGCTCTACGTCATATCGGCGGTGTTCGGCCTGTTCCAGGGCGGCATCGTCCCGAGCTATGCCATCATCGTGCGGGAGTATTTTCCGGCGAAGGAGGCCGGCGCGCGCATCGGCATCATTCTGATGATGAGCTTGTTCGGCATGGCGCTGGGCGGCTGGATGTCGGGATATATTTTCGATTTGACCGGTTCATACCGGGCCGCGTTTTTCAACGGCCTGGGCTGGAACGCGGTCAATGGCGCGATCGTCCTGTGGATGCTGTTTCGGCGCCGTCCGCGCATCGCCTTTGCTTGAGGGGAGTGCCGCCTTTGCGGCGCGTAATTATTTCACCGCCTCTTTGAGCAGCAGCCCGACATTGCCGGACAGGATACGCTCGCCATCCGGACCGAGCGCACGGATTTCGGCAACGAAATCGCGCACGACTTCGCGCTTCCTGATCTCCTGCGGATAATCGGTGGCGAATACCATGCGCGAGGCCGGGATTTCGGCGAGCCCCGCCTTCACCGCGCCGATGCCGCCGGCAAAGCCCGCGGTATCGAACACGAGATTGTTGCGGATATAATAGTCGAAATCTTTTTCGCCCTTGGCGCCGTGCCGCGCGTTGCCGGCTGTGCCCCAAAAATCCTTGTCCTGGAAGCAGCGGATGCGGGCGAGCATCCCGGCAATGCCGCCGGAGAGATGCGCGACATGGACGGTGAGCGCGGGGTGGCGGTCGAACACGCCGGAATTGATCAGGCGGATCGTCGCCATGATCAGCGAGAATTCGCGGCCCACGGCGCGCGCGGTGTCGTAACTGTCGAATTGCTCCGCGCGATTGAGTTTGAGTGCCGGATGCACGAAGACGAACATGCCGAGCCTCGCGACTTCGTTCCAGAATGGCTCGATCGCCGGATCGTCGATCCACTTGCCGTCGAATTCCGAGGTGATAGTCACGCCCTGGCAGCCGAGTTCATGCCGGCAGCGATTGAGCTCCTTTAACGCCGCCGTGCCGCCGAGCGGATGGACATGCGCGGCCCCGATGAAACGGCCGGGATAATCGCGCTCGGCCTTCTTCGCCTTGTCGTTGACGAGCCGCGATGTGTCGAGATCGGCGCACATGCCTGCGGCGCTGGTCAGCCATGCGGCGTCGATGCCGGCGAGCTCCATCATCCGCACGTGCTCGTCGAGATCGTAGAGGAGCGAATGCACCGTGTAGCTCGGCGCGCCCGAGGCGTCGTAATTGAGCACGAGCCGGTCGCCCGGATCGTCCTTGATCAGTTCGCGCGGCGTGAAATGGTGCTGGAAATCGACGATCATTGCGGCATTTCCTTACGTTTCCCGGTTTGCCTCTAGCCCAGATTCAGCGTCATTGCGAGCGGAGCGAAGCAATCCAGGCGTCGGCACAGTTCTCGATTGCTTCGTCGCTTCGCTCCTCGCAACGACGGTGCTACAAGTACCGCCATGGCAAATTTCATGTCGCATATCGGGGTCCCGATCGCCATCGGCGCGGTCGCGATCGTGCTGCTGCTCGGCCTCGTCAACATGATGATGGGCGGCTCGGGCAACACGTCGCAGAAACTCATGCGCTTGCGCGTCCTGCTGCAGGCGATCGCCATCGGCGTGATCATGTTCACGCTCTGGGTGATGGGGAAGTAAGCCCCGCACAACCACGCTGGCTCCGGCGGCATCATGGTCAAGCTCAACAAAATCTATACCCGCACCGGCGACGACGGCACCACGGGGCTCGGCACCGGCGAGCGGCGCAAGAAATATGACTTGCGGATCGCCGCCTACGGCACGATCGACGAGACCAACGCCGCCATCGGCGTGGCGCGGCTGCATACCGGCCGGGATGCCGTGCTCGACGCGGTCCTGTCGCGCATCCAGAACGACCTGTTCGATGTCGGCGCCGATCTGTGCACGCCCGATGCCGGCAACAAGTCTGACGCTGGTACAACCCGGCAAGTCTGGCGCTGCGCGGCTCACGGTGACGGCAAACCAGGTGGCGTGGCTTGAGGGGGAGATCGATCGCCTCAATGCCGATCTGTCGCCTCTCAAGTCTTTCGTGCTGCCCGGCGGCAGTCCGGCCGCGGCCTATCTGCATCTGGCCCGCACCATTTGCCGCCGCGCCGAGCGTCTGATCGCCGAGCTCGCCGGAAAATCAGGCGAGCCGGTGACGCCGGAAGTGCTCAAATACGTCAACAGGCTTTCCGATTATCTTTTCGTTGCGAGCCGCTACGCCAACGAAAATGGCGCGCGTGACGTGCTCTGGAAGCCCGGCGAGAATCGCTAGAGGACGACACGGATGGGCCGGCTCGACGGTAAAGTCGCAATCGTCACCGGCGCCGCAAGCGGCATCGGCCGCGCCAGCGCGATCCTGTTTGCACGCGAGGGCGCGCGCGTCGCCGTCGTCGACCAGAACAGCACGGGACTGCATGAAACCGTGACCGCCATCAGCGGCGATGGCGGCGAGGTGCAAAGTTTTGGCGCCGACGCCGGCAAGGAAGACCAGGTCAAGGCCGTCATCGAGGGCACGCTCACGGCCTTCGGCACACTCGACATCGTCTATGCCAATGCCGGCATTCTCGGCGGCCCGACGCCGCTTCTCGAGCAGACCGTGGACGAGTGGTGGCGGATTTTGCAGACCAATCTTCTCGGCCCGTTCCTCGCCATCAAACACGCCGCCCCGCACATGATCAAAAAGGGACGCGGCTCGATCGTGCTGACTGCATCCACCGCGGGACTGCGCGCCGCCGCCGGCAGCGCGCCCTATAGCGCAAGCAAGGCCGGCGTCGTCAGCCTTGCCCAAACCGCGGCGAATTCGCTGTCCGGCACCGGCGTGCGGGTCAACGCGATCTGCCCGGGATTGATCGAGAGCGGCATGACCAAGCCGATGTTCGACAGTGCGCGCGAACGCGGCACCGCCGCCAAAATCGGCCAGCTCAATCCGCTCCTGCGGGCGGGCGCACCGGAAGAAATCGCCGCCGTGGCGCTGTTTCTTGCCAGCGAGGAGTCATCCTATGTCAACGGCCAGGCTTTTGCCGCCGATGGCGGGCTGACCTCGACGCTGCCCTTCACCCGTCCGATCCGTTGACCGCGGCGGCTATGGCCGGTAGGTTTCGCACCGCAGCATCGCCGCCGATCCGGACAGCGGCCGCGCGCTATAAAGAACAGCCGGACGCAGCCACACAACAAATAAAGCCAGGCAATTAAGCCAAGAAGTTAACCCATGAAAATCCTCGTGCCCGTGAAACGGGCAATCGACAAGGACGTGAAAATCCGGGTCAAGGCGGACGGTTCCGGCGTCGAACTCGGCAACGTCAAAATGTCCATGAACCCGTTCGACGAGATCGCCGTCGAAGAAGCGCTCAGGCTCAAGGAAGCAGGCAAGGCGACCGAGATCGTGATCGCCTCGATCGGGCCCCAGCAGGCCGCCGAGACCATCCGCACCGCGCTCGCCATGGGTGCCGACCGCGGCATCCTCGTGAAGGTCGACGGCGTGGTTGAACCGCTCGCGGTTGCGAAAATCCTCAAAGGTATCGCCGAAGCCGAGCAGCCCGGACTTATCATACTCGGCAAGCAGGCCATCGACGACGACAGCAACCAGACCGGCCAGATGCTGGCGGCGCTGCTCGGCTGGCCGCAAGGCACCTTCGCGTCCAAGGTCGCGCTCGACGGCGACGCGCTCCAGGTCACGCGCGAAGTCGACGGCGGCCTGCAAACCGTGAAACTCAAAATGCCGGCGATCGTGACGACGGACTTGCGCCTTAACGAACCGCGTTACGCGTCGCTGCCGAACATCATGAAGGCCAAGAAGAAGCCGATCGACGAAAAGACCGCGGCCGATTACGGCGTCGATACCAAGCCGCGGCTCGAAGTGGTGAAGACATCCGAGCCGCCGGTGCGCAAGGCCGGCGTCAAGGTCAAGAGCGTCGGCGAACTCGTCGAGAAACTCAAAGATGCGGGGGCGATCTGATGCCGACGCTTCTTCTCGCGGAACACGATAACGCGTCACTGAAGGACGCGACCAGCAAGGCGCTCACCGCGGCCAAGGCGCTTGGCGCCGAAGTGCACATCCTCGTGGCCGGTCACAATTGCAAAGGTGCTGCCGATGCGGCGGCGAAGCTCGACGGCGTGGCCAAGGTCTTGCTGGCCGACGCCGCGCCTTACGAGCACATGCTGGCCGAGCCGACAGCGGCATTGGTCGTCGCGCTCTCCGGTCCCTATGAAACGATCATGGCGCCGGCGACGACGAACGGAAAGAACATCATGCCGCGCGTCGCGGCGCTGCTCGACGTCATGCAAATTTCCGAAATCATCAAGGTCGACGGGCCGGACACGTTCGAGCGCCCGGTCTATGCCGGCAACGCCATCCAGACGGTGCGCTCGACCGACAAGAAGCGCGTCGTCACCGTGCGCACGGCGGCGTTCCAGGCGACGGGCGAGGGCGGTTCGGCGCCGGTCGAAAATGCCGCCGCCACCGCCGATCCCGGCCTTTCCAGCTTCGTCGGCGAGGAACTGTCGAAATCGGAACGGCCGGAGCTGACCTCGGCCAAGATCATCATTTCCGGCGGCCGGGCGATGCAGAGCCGCGAGAACTTCACCAAGTATATAGAGCCCGTTGCCGACAAGCTCGGCGCCGCGATCGGTGCGTCGCGCGCCGCCGTCGATGCCGGCTATGCGCCGAATGACTGGCAGGTCGGACAGACCGGCAAGGTCGTGGCGCCGGCCCTCTATATCGCGGTCGGCATTTCCGGCGCGATCCAGCATCTGGCCGGCATGAAGGATTCCAAGGTGATTGTGGCGATCAACAAGGATGAGGAAGCCCCGATCTTCCAGGTCGCCGATTACGGCCTGGTGGCCGATCTCTATACGGCCTTGCCGGAACTCGCAGCCGAGCTCGATAAGGTTAAGCGCTGACCGAAACTGGCGCGAAGGGCGAGATCGTCGTAGAAGGTGGATTGAGATGGTCGAAGTCAAGGAACGCCCGAAGGCGCGCAGCGAGCAGACCAACGCAATGGCTCATTCCATTCGCAAGATCGGAGTCGTCGGCGCCGGCCAGATGGGCAACGGCATCGCGCATGTCTGCGCGCTGTCCGGCTATCATGTCCTTCTCAACGACATTGCCGCCGACCGCATCACGGAAGGGCTCGCCACCATCAACGGCAATCTGGCGCGCCAGGTCAGCCGCCAGCGCATCAGCGACGAGGAACGCCAGGCCGCGATCAAGCGCATTGCGCCGGCCAACACGCTCGACGACCTCCATGATTGCGATCTCGTCATCGAAGCTGCGACCGAGCAGGAAGACGTCAAGCGCAAGATTTTTTCCGCGTTGTGCCCGGCACTCAAGCCCGAGACCATCGTCGGCACCAACACGTCATCGATCTCGATCACGCGGCTTGCCGCCTCGACCGACCGGCCGGAGCGTTTCATCGGCATTCATTTCATGAATCCGGTGCCGCTGATGGAGCTGGTCGAAGTCATCCGCGGCATCGCCACCGACGACACGACCTTCGAACTGACCAAGCAGTTCATCACCAAGCTCGGCAAGCAGATCGCGGTGTCGGAGGATTTCCCCGCGTTCATCGTCAATCGCATATTGCTGCCGATGATCAACGAGGCGATCTACACGCTTTACGAAGGCGTCGGCAATGTCGAGGGGATCGACAAGGCAATGCGGCTCGGCGCCCATCACCCGATGGGGCCGCTCGAGCTTGCCGACTTCATCGGGCTCGATACCTGCCTGTCGGTGATGCAGGTGCTGCACGAGGGACTCGCCGATTCCAAATACCGGCCGTGCCCGCTGCTGGTGAAATATGTCGAGGCCGGCTGGCTCGGCCGCAAGGCGCAGCGCGGCTTCTACGATTACCGCGGCGAAAAGCCGGTGCCGACGCGCTGAAGATTTTCAGGACCGCCCGCGTATCGCGATGACAGTCCAATCCGCGTCTTACGTTTCATCGTCACCCAAAGTTACCGAGATGCTGGTCGTGCCGGTCGCCGGGCACGACGGCATGCTGCTCAATCTGTCCGGCGCGCATGCTCCATTCTTTACCCGCAATGTGGTGGTGCTCCGCGACAATGCCGGCCACACCGGCGTCGGCGAGGTCCCCGGCGGCGAGGAGATCAGGCGCGTTCTGGAAGACGCCCGCCCTCTGATCGTCGGCAGGCCGATCGGCGCCTATAACGGCATCCTCAACGCCATGCGCAAGCGCTTTGCCGATCGCGATGTCGCCGGCCGCGGCTTGCAGACTTTCGACCAGCGCGTGACCATTCATGCCGTCACCGCGGTCGAGGCGCCGCTGCTCGACCTGTTGGGTCAGTTTCTCGGCGTTACGGTTGCGGCGCTGCTCGGCGAGGGCCAGCAGCGCGACTCAGTCGAGATGCTCGGCTATCTGTTCTATGTCGGCGACCGCACCAAGACCGATCTGCCCTATCGCAGCGAACCCAGCGCCGCGATCGACTGGTTTCGCCTGCGTCACGACGCGGCGCTGACGACGGCAGCGATCGTGCGTCTCGCCGAAGCCGCGCACGCGCATTACGGCTTCAACGACTTCAAGCTCAAAGGTGGAGTCCTGGCGGGCGCCGCCGAGATGGAAACCGTTACCGCGCTTGCCGAGCGCTTTCCGGCGGCCCGGATTACGCTCGATCCGAACGGCGCATGGTCGCTCGAAGAAGCCGTCCGCCTGTGCAGCGGCAAGCACGATGTACTCGCCTATGCGGAAGATCCGTGCGGCGCCGAGCGCGGCTATTCCGGCCGCGAGATCATGGCGGAGTTTCGCCGTGCCACCGGACTGCCGACCGCGACCAACATGATCGCGACCGACTGGCGGCAGATGGGTCATGCGATCGCGTTGCAATCCGTCGACATCCCGCTTGCCGATCCGCACTTCTGGACCATGCAGGGCGCGGTGCGGGTGGCGCAGATGTGCCGCGATTGGGGACTGACCTGGGGCTCGCATTCAAACAATCATTTCGACATATCGCTGGCGATGTTCACGCATGCTGCTGCGGCGGCGCCGGGCAGGATCACGGCGATCGATACGCACTGGATCTGGCAGGACGGCCAGCGGCTGACGAGAGAGCCGCTGCGGATCAAAGACGGAAAAGTTGCGGTGCCGGAGAAGCCCGGTCTCGGCGTCGAAATCGATGACGATCAGTTGCAGAAGGCGCACGCGCTCTACAAGGCGCACGGGCTTGGCGCCCGCGACGATGCCTCGGCCATGCGCTACCTGATCCCCGGCTGGGTTTTCGACTACAAGCGCCCGTGCCTGGTGCGCTGATCGTTTTCTTTCGTCATCGCGAGCTCTCTCGTCATTGCGAGCGAAGCGAAGCAATCCACTCCGGCCGCGAAGCCTGGATTGCTTCGTCGCTTCGCTCCTCGCAATGACGCCTGATTACGCCGCCGCGGACATTTGCGGCGCGGTTTCACTCCAGCACGGCAATGCCGAAACGCGTTCGAACCAGCCGCGCACATTGGCATAGGGCGCAACCGGCATTCCGGCGCCCTGGGCGTGGAACAGCGGCGCCGCGACCGTGAAATCGGCGATCGTAAGCGCGTTGCCGGCGAGATATTTGTGCTTTGCCAGATGTCGCGTCGAGCACTTTGGCTTCCCTGTTGAAAGCCTCGGTGGCTTTGGCGACCGCAGCCTGGTCTGGCGCGCCGAGATGGACGAATTTCTTCACCAGGTTTTCGAACGTCAGCGGGCCGCAGGCCTGTGCGCCCCAATGCGCAAGTTCCCAGCATTGCCATGCGGTGATCTCGGCGCGGCTGCGTGCATCGTTCGGCCACAGCGGAGTGGGGGCCTTGCCGGCGATATATTGCATGATCGCGTTCGATTCCCACAGCGTGAAGTCGCCGTCGACCAGCGTCGGCGTGCGGCCGCTCGGATTGAGCGCGAGATAAGCAGGCTCGTATTGCGCGCCTTTCGTCAGATCGACGAACTCGAATTCGAGCGGCATTTTCAGATACGAGGCCAGCGCCCGTACCTTCCAGGTGTTCGGCGAAGCGGGAAATCCGTAGAGCTTCATGATCAACTCCTGTGGCTGGTGACGACGATCTTCCTCTCCCCGTTTGCGGGGAGCCATGTGTTCCACGCATGATTTAATGTGTTGCGCGCATGATTTGATCCTTTCAGGCGAACATCTTTTCCATCTTGTCGAGTGCGCCGGTCCAACCGCCCTGATGACGGTCGCGCGCGTCTTCGTCGAAGAACTGTTCGTGTGTCAGCGTCATCAGCGAGCCCTCGCCGTCGGGCTTGATGTCGACCGTGACCAGTGATTCCCGCTCCGGCGTTGTTTTCCACGCCCAGGTGAAGACGAGCTTCCGATCCGGCACGACTTCACGGAAGACGCCGCTGACGTCATGGATTTCGCCGTCCGGAGTCCTCATCACCCAGTTGAAGGTACCGCCGGCGCGCGGGTCGCACGCAGCGGATAGAACCTTGACCTCGCCGGGCCCCATCCATTGCTTCACTTTTTCCGGGTCGGTCCACGCCGCGAAGACCTTGGCGGGCGGTGCCTTGAGCCGGCGCTTAAGCGTGAGGCTTGGTTTGACGGCGGTCTGGGTGGACATGACTCTTCTTCCTCCAAAAATGCGGCAAGGCGATCGAGCCGCGTGGACCAGAATTTTTCGTAGCGGTTGAGCCACTCGAACGCGTCGCGCATCGGCTCGGCGTCGAGGCGGCAGGCGACGGTGCGTCCGGTCTTGCTGCGCCCGACAAGGCCGGCATCCGACAGCACGCCGAGATGCTTCATGACCGCGGGCAATGACATCGCAAACGGCTTCGCCAGTTCGCTCACCGAAAGCTCGGGATTTTCGGCAAGCCGCATCACCAGCGCCCGGCGCGTCGGATCGGACAGCGCAGCAAACGTGCGGTCGAGGGCGGCGTCTGAAAACTTAACCATATGGTTTAGTATCAAGCCCGCGACAGGATGTCAACGGGGCCGCCATTGCGGATTGCCGCGCAACGGCGCGCGGGCCTGTTGGCGAGGCCCCGGAATGACGCGTAAGTGATGGTTCCGATTCACTCGTTTTTAAACGTCGCGGCGTTTATTGGCGGGCATGGACCCGTCGAGCCTTATCACCGCGTTTATGGGCGCCCAGACCGGCATGCTGCAGCTTGCCGTCGCGGCGCGGCTTGAGCGCATGGGTGCCGATCAGGGTTCCTCGGCCGCAAAGCTGATCGGCGCCGCAGACCAGAGCTTTTCTCCGCTCGCGAGTCTCCCCGCCACTATCGGAGCCAATCTCGACGTCAGCGCCTGATTGGCGCGGGCCGGATCAGTGGGCCGCCTGGCTTGCCGGCGGTGAACCGGCCGCCCGGAGATATTGCGTGCCCGCGGGCTTGTGACTCTTGTGTTTCGCCGCCGCTGCGGGCCCGGCCAGAGAAATCGTTGCAACGATCAGCGCGAAGGCCGTCACGGCACCTGTCAGAATACCCATCGCTCTCTCCCGTCAGATCGGTGTCAGCACGATTGGGAGAGCCTAGTCCGCCGCTCGTCCATCCGCCAGACCGGGTGACGCCGTGACACGGTTCTGGTTTGCCAGCAGGATGACAAGCCCGATCAGCGCAGTCGCCGCCATCGTCGCGGAAATCGGCAGGGTCGATGTCGCGTGTAACAAGCCGACGCCCATCGAGGCGATTGCGCCGATGCTCAATTGCATGAAACCGAGCATGGCGGCTGCGCTGCCAATGTTCCTGCTGAAGGGCGCAAGCGAGATAGCGGCCGCATTTGGGTAGGCGAGGCCGCAGAACGGCAGATAGATCAGGAGCAGCGCCACATTGGCCGCAAGTCCATACCAGCCGAACACGGTGCCGGTGAGCATCACCACCATGATCGCGTTCTGGGAAATCACCGCGATACGGAAAATTTTCCGGTCCTGATGCCGCCGCGACAGCCAGATGTTGAATTGGCTGCCGCCGATGAAGGCGCAGGCGATGGCCGCGAAGATCAGGCCGAATGTGTGCGGTCCGACATGGAACGCGCCGATGAAGATGATCGGCGCGCCGGTCACATAGACGAACAGTCCAGAAAAGGCGAAAGCGCCGCCGACCGCATAAGTATGGAATTGCGGCACCGCGAGGATATGCAGGAATTCGCGAACGATCGCGCCGGGCCGCAGCGATATGCCGGGGTCGGGCTTGTGGCCTTCGGGGAGGACGAACCGCAGCAGCGCCATCATGAGCAGCGCATAAGAGGCGAGGATGGCGAAGATCCACGGCCAGCCGAATGCGGTCGTGACATAGCCACCGATTGTTGGTGCGAAGAACGGCGACACGCTCAGCACCAGGATCAGGAGCGACAATATTTTTGCGGCTTCCTCCGCCGGGAAGAAATCGCGCACCATGGCGACCGCGCCGACGCCGGCCGCACAGCCGCCGAAAGCCTGCAGCAGACGGAATGCAATGAAGATGTCCGGAGACCGCGCCGTCATGCAGCCGATCGAGGCGAGCACGAACAGGGCGAGACCGGCGTAGAGGGGCCGCTTGCGTCCGAAGCGGTCGAGCAGCGGCCCGTAGAAAAGCTGCCCAAGCGCCATGCCGATGAAATAGCCGGATACGGAAAACGAGATTTCCGGCTGCGTCGTGCCGAGATCGTGCGCGATCTGCGGAAAGGCGGGCAGGTACATGTCGATGGAGAACGGGCTCACGGTGGAGAGCGCGCCGAGGATCAGAATGATTATGAGATTGCCGCTGCGGGAGCGCGTCATGGGACCGGATTTTGCGATTGCTTGCTTCTAACGATTGCCGCGGGCGGGCCTGTCATGCGTCTGCGACGATGATTCGGCGCGCTCGTCCGAATCGCTTTGCGATTCCGCCGGAATACCACATCCGGGAAACGGCGTTCCCGGCATCAGGGTTCGCCAAAGCCGTTCAAAGTCCGCATTGGGTCTGCAAGGGCGGCCGGTCATTGCGGGCATATGGGCAACGATTTCGTCTTGCGCCAGCCGGTCACTGATCGGCGATTGCCGCGCTCACCAATTTCACGCCGTCATCGCTCGACCATTCCGCAGGCCCCGCCATGGTGCCGATCTCGCAGCCGGAGCGGTCGACGATCAGCGTCGTCGGCATGCCGAAGGCTTTGCCGGCGGATTTGAGGTCCTCGAACACATGCGCGCTTGGGTCGGTGTAATAGGCGAGGTGGCTGATGCCGACGTCTTTGAGGAACGCGAGCGGCTTTTCCGGATTGCGGGTGTCGATGTTGACGGCGACCACCTCGAAGCCGGGGCCGCCGAGCTTTTCCTGCAGGGCGTCGAGCGCCGGCATTTCGCGGCGGCACGGTACGCACCAGGTGGCCCAGAGATTGAGGAGGACGGTGCGGCCGCGCCAGTCGGCGAGCGTTTTGTCGTGGCCGGCGGCATCCTTGAAGGCGACATCGGGCACGCGGAACGGCGACCGCGCCACCGCCAGCGCCGCGACCTCGCCATGCACCAGAGGGACGATCTGTCTGGCGGCATTAACCGCGGCCTGACAGGCCGCATCGGCCGGATTGCTTCGCAGACGGGCAATCCCGTATACCCCCGCTAGCACAGCCATGCTCGCACACAGCGTCATGACGCCGTATGCGATAAAACGGCGGCGGCGGACCTTGTAATAGGGCTCGGCAGGCAATTCGGTCATTGGCGGCACATTCTCTGGCGGCAAAACTTTGGCGGACGCATCATGAGCAACAAAATGTGGGGCGGACGCTTCGGGTCGGGGCCTGCCCCGATCATGGAGGACATCAACGCCTCGATTCACTTCGACCGGCACCTTTACCGGCAGGATATTGCCGCGAGCAAGGCGCATGCGGCGATGCTCGCCAAAAAGGGCATCATCACGGCGAAGGATGCAAAGAAGATCGCTCACGGTCTAGACACGATCCTGTCAGAGATCGAAAGCGGGAAATTCGTCTTCAAGCGGGCGCTCGAAGACATCCATATGAATGTCGAGGGCCGGCTCGCCGACCTGATCGGGCCGGCGGCGGGGCGGCTGCATACCGCGCGCTCGCGCAACGATCAGGTCGCGACCGACTTCCGGCTGTGGGTGCGCGACGCGATCGACGGTATCGATGCGGCGCTTGCCGGCTATCAGCGCGCGCTGGCGCAAAAGGCGCTCGAGCACGCCGCGACCGTGATGCCGGGTTTCACCCATTTGCAGCCGGCGCAGCCGGTGACGTTCGGCCATCACCTCCTCGCTTATGTCGAGATGGCGGCGCGCGACCGCGGCCGCTTCGCCGATGCGCGCGCCCGGCTCAATGAAAGCCCGCTCGGCGCCGGCGCGCTCGCCGGCACGTCGTTTCCGATCGACCGCGCCATGACCGCGAAGGCGCTCGGCTTTGCGCGGCCGATGGCGAACTCGCTCGACGCCGTCGCCGACCGTGATTTCGTGCTGGAGACGCTATCGGCTTGCGCGATCACGGCGGTGCATCTGTCGCGCTTCGCCGAGGAGATCGTGATCTGGTCGTCGCCGCTCGTCGGGCTCTTGAAGCTGTCGGACAAATTCACCACCGGCTCCTCGATGATGCCGCAGAAGCGCAATCCCGACGCCGCCGAACTGGTGCGCGCCAAGACCGGCCGCATCGTCGGCGCGCTGACGGGGCTCCTGGTGGTGATCAAGGGCCTGCCGCTCGCCTATCAAAAGGATCTGCAGGAGGACAAGGAAGGCACGATCGATGCGATCGGCGCGCTCACGCTGTCGCTCACGGCGATGACCGGCATGGTGGCCGACATGACGCCCGATATTTCGCGGATGGAGGGGGCGGCGGCCGAAGGCTTTTCCACCGCGACCGATCTCGCCGACTGGCTGACGCGCGAACTCAAACTGCCGTTCCGCGAGAGCCATCACGTCACCGGCCGGATCGTCGCCAAGGCGGCGGCCGTGGGCGCGCCGCTCGACAAGCTGCCGCTGAAAACCATGCAAACGATCGAGCCGCGCATCACCAAGGCGGTGTTCGCCGTGCTTTCGGTCGGCAATTCGGTGAAAAGCCGCGTCATCGAGGGCGGCACGGCGCCCAACAACGTCCGCGCCCAGGCCCGGCGCTGGCTCAAGCATTTGAAAAAGCGGCCATAATTGTTTGGCAACGCCTTGCCGACACAATGTCGCCGCCACGGTTTAATATGGCTGTCGTGAGCAGGGTTTTGGGGAGCGTGTTTTGACCCGGATAGGACTTCCGCTCATTCCCGCGCAGGCGGGAATCCAGCGCCGGATCCCCGCTTTCGCGGGAACGCGCGGTCGGGCGTTGGCGCTCGCCGCAATATTTGCCGCCGCGCTCGGCCTGTCGGCCTGCGGCCGCAACGGACCGCTCGAATTGCCGCCAGGGCCGGCAACGCCTGGCGTCCCGACCACGCAATTGCGCTCGCCCGACGGTACGCCGGCCCCGGGCTCGTCGGAGGATGCAGCGCTGAAAACGGGCTTTGACGCCAACGGCAATCCCGTGGCGACGCCCGGCCAGAAACGGTCGTTCATTCTCGATCCGCTGCTGCAATAACCGTCGTCATTGCCGGCGAAGCAAAGTCATCCAGTCCGGCACGGGACGCCGGATTGCTTCGTCGCTTCGCTCCTCGCAATGACGGGAAACATGCTCTAAACACGTGTCATGCATCATTTCGCTTATCGCGGCGGCGTGCTTCATGCCGAGGCGGTCGATCTCATAAAGCTGGCCGGCGCCGTCGAGACGCCGTTCTATTGCTATTCGAGCGCGACCATCGAGCGGCACTATAAAGTCTTCGCCGGCGCCTTTGCCGAGACTGATGCGCTCGTCTGCTACGCCATGAAGGCGAATTCCAATCAGGCCGTCGTCGCGACGCTGGCGAAGCTTGGCGCCGGCGCCGACGTCGTCTCCGAGGGCGAATTGCTGCGCGCGCGGGTCGCCGGCATCGCGCCGGACAAGATCATGTTCTCCGGCGTCGGCAAGACCGCGCGCGAACTGGCGCTCGCCGTCGATGAAGGCATTCTCTGCATCAATGTCGAATCCGAGCCGGAGCTCGAACTGCTCTCCGCGATCGCCGCCGCCAAGGGCCGCACCGCGGACATTTCGATCCGGGTCAATCCCGATGTCGATCCGAAGACGCACGCCAAGATCGCGACCGGCAAGGCGGAGAACAAGTTCGGCATTCCGATCAGCCGCGCGCGCGAGGTCTATGCGCAGGCGGCAAAGCTTCCGGGCCTGCGCATCATCGGCGTCGACATGCATATCGGCAGCCAGATCATCGAACTCGATCCGTTCGGCGATGCGTTTGCGCTGCTCGCGGATTTTGTCGGCGCGTTGCGCGCCGACGGCCACACCATCGCGCATATCGATGTCGGCGGCGGTCTCGGCGTTCCCTATCGATGAAAGCATCGAGCCGCCGCCCGATCCAAAGGCCTATGCCGCGATCGTCAAGCGCGCGACGCACAATCTCGGCTGCAAGCTCATCTTCGAGCCGGGCCGGCTCATCGTCGGCAATGCCGGCATCCTCGTCACGCGCGTGCTCTATGTGAAGCGCGGCGAAGCCAAGACCTTCATCATCGTCGATGCCGGGATGAACGATCTGATCCGCCCGACGCTCTATGAGGCGCATCACGGCATCTGGCCGGTGCGCGAGAGCCCGTCCGGCGCACCGCGAATCACGGCCGACATCGTCGGGCCGGTCTGCGAGTTGGGCGACTTCCTCGCGCTCGGCCGCTCGATTACGGAGCCAAAGCCCGGCGACCTTCTCGCGGTGATGACGGCCGGCGCCTATGGCGCGGTCCAGGCCGGCACCTACAACACCCGCCCGCTGGTGCCCGAAGTGCTTGTGCGGCAAGGCGAATGGGCCGTGGTCCGGCCGCGCCAATCGGCCGAAGAACTGATCGGCATGGACCACCTGCCGCCGTGGCTGTGAGCTGGCGCTTATCTTGCATTTGTTGAGTATGTGACGGGTATGTGAGCGGTTTTGCAGGCGCGAATGTGCCTCAAACCGGCCCTCATGTTACGCTGTGGTGATGCATCGAAACGGCGGCGCAAACGGCGTCGAATGACGGAGCAGGTGTGACCGAAGAGCCCCATTCCGCGTCCGGCCAAAGCGCGCCGGCGGCCCCCGCCGATCCGGGCCGCGCGGCGCTCGCCGCCGCCGTCGCGCGCGCGCGCTGGACGATTTTCTGGGAGCGGCTGTGGCCGGCGCTCGCCACGCTCGCGACCGCGATCGGACTTTTTCTTGCGCTGTCCTGGCTCGGGCTTTGGCTCTGGCTGCCGCCGCTTGCGCGCGCCGTGGTTCTCCTCGCGCTTGCCGCGGCGACCGTGTGGGCGGCGTTTCCGTTCGTCTCGCTGCGCATGCCGGGCGCGCGCGATGTGCTGTCGCGGCTCGACCGCGGCTCGGGCCTCCAGCACCGCCCGGCGACCGCGATCGCCGACCAGCTCGCGGTCACGCCGAAAGATCCCTATTCGCTCGCGCTGTGGAATGCCCATGTCGATCGCGCGCTTGGTGGCGGCGCGGACGCTGAAATCCGGCGCGCCGTCGCCGCGGCTTGCCTGGCGCGATCCTTACGCGCTGCGCGCGCTGGTGCTGATTGCCTGCCTCGCGACGTTTCTTGCCGCCGGCGGCGAACGCTGGAAGCGCGTCGCTGCGGCGTTCGACTGGCAGGGCGTGGTGCTGCCGGCGAATTTCCGCGTCGATGCCTGGGTGATGCCGCCGCCTTACACCGGCCGGCCGCCGGTCATCCTGCCGGGCATCCATCCCGGCGAGCCGGCGAACGCGAGCGTGCTGGCCGAGGGTCCGATCAGCGTGCCGGTGAATTCGACATTGATCGTGCGCTCGACCGGCAAGCTCGGTCTCGATGTCGCCGCGACCGGCGGCGTCACGCCGGCGGCGGACGATGTGAAGGCGCCGGCCGGCACCGAGGAGCATCGCTTCAAGATCACGGCGACCGGAACGGCGACGCTGCGCGGCGCCGGCGAGACTCTGGTCTGGCCGTTCAATGCCATTCCCGACAAGCCGCCGCTGATCGCGCTGACCAAGGATCCGGAACAGCAAAGCCGCGGCGCGCTGTTGCTGTCCTATCACGTCGAGGACGATTACGGGGTGAGCGAGGCGCACGCCACGTTCGCGCGCAAGGCCGATGATCCGCCGAAACCCGGCGAGGCGCCCAAAACCGCGCCGCGTCCGCTCTACGGGCCGCCGGATTTCGCGCTGGTGCTGCCGCAGGCGCATGCGCGAAGCGGCAACGGCCAGACCATCAAGGATCTGACCGACCACCCGTGGGCCGGCGCCGAAGTGACGATGGCCCTCACCGCGCGCGACGACGGCGGCAACACCGGCAAGAGCGAGCCGGCCACGTTCCGCCTGCCCGAGCGCGCTTTCACCAAACCTCTGGCGCGCGCCTTGATCGAACAGCGGCGCGATCTGGCGATGGACGCCAATACGCGCCCGCTCGTCATCACCGCGCTCGATGCGCTTGCCATCGCGCCGGAGCGTTTCACGCCCGACGCCGGCGTCTATCTCGGCCTGCGCTCGATTTTCTGGTCGCTGGTGCGCGCCAAGAGCGACGACGATCTGCGCGATGTCGTCACCCGGCTGTGGCAGATGGCGGTCGGCCTCGAAGACGGCAACATGTCCGACGCGCAGGACGCGCTGCGCAACGCCGAGAACGCGCTGCAGCAGGCGCTCGACCGCGGCGCCGGTGACGACGAGATCAAGGCGCTGATGGATCAGTTGCGCGCGGCGATGGACCGCTTCATGCAGGCGATGGCCGAGCAGCAGAAGAACGGCCAGCAGCTTGCCCGCCCGCTCGATCCGAACACCCGCGTGCTCAGCCAGCGCGACCTGCAGAACATGCTCAACCGGCTCGAGCAGATGGCGAAGAACGGCGCCAAGGATGCGGCGCGCCAGTTGCTGCAACAGCTCCAGCAGATGATGGAAAATCTGCAGATGGCGCAGCCGGGCGAGGGCGACGAGAGCGACGACATGATGTCGGCGCTCGACGATCTCGGCGACATGATCCACCAGCAGCAGACTTTGCGCGACCGCACCTTCAAGCAGGGCCAGGATCAGCACCAGCAGGGCGCGCAGCGCGGCCAGCAAAGCAGGCCCGGCCAGCAGCAGCAGCGGCCCGGCGACCAGAACGGCAATGCGATGGGCGAATTGCGCCAGGGCCAGCAGGCGCTGCGCGACCGGCTCAACCAGTTGCTCGACCAGTTGCACAACCAGGGCATTGGCCAGGGCCAGGACGGTCAGCAGGCGCCGGGCCAAGGACAGGGCCAGGGACAGAGTCAGAGTCAGGGACAAGGCCCCGACCAGCTCGATCAGCTCGGCCGCGCCGGCGACGCGATGGGCGATGCCGCGGGCGAACTCGGCCAGGGCAATTCCGACGGCGCCGTCGAATCGCAAGGCCGCGCGCTCGACGCCTTGCGCAAGGGCGCGCAGGGCCTGGCGCAGAACATGCAGCAGCAGATGGGGCAGGGGCCCGGTCCCGGCCGCAACGGCCGGCTCGGCCAGTCGCGCGCGCAGCAGGACACCGATCCGCTCGGCCGGCCGCTGCGCGGCCACGATTACGGCGACGATTCCACGGTGAAAGTTCCCGGCGAGATCGACGTGCAGCGCGCGCGCCGCATCATCGAGGAATTGCGCAAGCGCTTCGGCGACTTCGCCCGTCCGCAGGAAGAGCTCGATTACATCGAGCGGCTGCTCAAGGATTATTGATTGTTCTCCTTCTCCCCGCGCGCGGGGAGAAGGTCGGGATGAGGGGGCGGTTCCGCCCGGTGCGGCGAACGGCGCTCAGACTGGCGGAATCGCCCCTCACCCTCGTTCGCTTCGCTCACCCGAGCTTTCCAAGCGTGAGGAGAGAGATAAAGTCTCCCGCGTTGACACGCCCCGCCATCGGCCTATTTTAAGGGGGTGTTCCGAGGGGTGCCCC
This sequence comes from uncultured Alphaproteobacteria bacterium, assembly GCA_963808205.1. GTDB lineage: Bacteria > Pseudomonadota > Alphaproteobacteria > Rhizobiales > Xanthobacteraceae > BOG-931. The sequence continues at coordinate 366,930 of CAWEER010000001.1, read as the reverse complement.
GACCGGGCTGAGAAAAACCCTTTGAACCTGATCCGGGTCATGCCGGCGAAGGGACGGAAACTTCGGCCAACACCCGCCCCCTCAATCCGCCCGCATCCCGATTCGCGCCACCGCGCGAGCGCATAGGAGTGCATCGATGAACAAGCCTCTCTCCGAATCCGAACTCGCAACGCCGCAGGTCACGACCGGCCCGATTGCCGGCTCCCGCAAGATCTATTCGTCGCCCGAAGCGGCGCCGGACCTGCGCGTGCCGCTGCGCGAGATTGCGCTGACGGAGGGTTCCGGCGAGGAGCCGGTGCGGGTTTACGATCCGTCCGGCATCTATACCGACAGCGACGTCGCCATCGACGTCGAGAAGGGCCTCAAGCGCGCCCGCACCGCATGGGTGAAGGAACGCGGCGGCGTCGAGGAATACCAAGGCCGCCCGATCCAGCCGGTCGACAACGGCAACGTCACCGGAAAACATCTGGCGCGCAATTTCGCGAATACGCCGAAGCCGCTGCGCGCGGTCGGCGACGCGCCCATCACGCAGCTCGAATGGGCGCGGCAGCGGCGTCATCACCAAGGAAATGATCTACGTCGCCGAGCGCGAAAATCTCGGGCGCAAAAAAATGCTCGACGTGGCGCAGGAACGCCATGACGACGGCGAGAGCTTTGGCGCCTCGGTGCCGCTCTTCGTCACGCCGGAATTCGTGCGCGACGAGGTGGCGCGCGGCCGCGCCATCATTCCGTCGAACATCAACCACGGCGAACTCGAGCCGATGGCGATCGGGCGCAACTTCCTCACCAAGATCAACGCCAATATCGGCAATTCCGCCGTCACGTCTTCGGTGGAAGAAGAAGTCGAGAAAATGGTGTGGGCGATCCGCTGGGGCGCCGACACGGTGATGGACCTCTCCACCGGGCGCAACATCCACAACACCCGCGAATGGATTTTGCGCAATTCGCCGGTCCCGATCGGCACCGTGCCGATCTACCAGGCGCTGGAGAAGGTCGACGGCGATCCGGTAAAACTCGACTGGGAGTGCTACAAGGACACGCTGATCGAGCAATGCGAGCAGGGCGTCGATTATTTCACCATCCATGCCGGCGTGCGGCTCGCCTATATCCATCTCACCGCCAGCCGCGTCACCGGCATCGTCTCGCGCGGCGGCTCGATCATGGCGAAGTGGTGCCTGGCGCATCACAAGGAAAGCTTCCTCTACGAGCGCTTCGACGAGATTTGCGACCTGATGCGCAAATACGACGTGTCGTTCTCGCTGGGCGACGGCTTGCGCCCCGGCTCGATCCGCGACGCCAACGACCGCGCGCAATTCGCCGAACTGGAAACGCTCGGCGAATTGACCAAGGTCGCCTGGAAGAAGGGCTGCCAGGTGATGATCGAAGGCCCCGGCCACGTGCCGCTGCACAAGATCAAGATCAATGTCGACAAGCAGCTCAAGGAATGCGGCGAGGCGCCGTTCTATACGCTGGGCCCGCTGGTCACCGACATCGCGCCGGGCTACGACCACATCACGTCCGCGATCGGCGCCGCCATGATCGGCTGGTTCGGCACCGCCATGCTCTGCTACGTCACGCCGAAGGAACATCTCGGGCTGCCCGACCGCAATGACGTCAAGGACGGCGTCATCGCCTACAAGATCGCGGCGCATGCCTCCGATCTCGCCAAGGGCCATCCCGCGGCGCAACTGCGCGACGATGCATTGTCCCGCGCGCGGTTCGACTTCCGCTGGATCGACCAGTTCCACCTCTCGCTCGATCCCGACACCGCGCTGAAATACCACGACGAGACGCTGCCCAAGGACGCCCACAAGGTGGCGCATTTCTGCTCCATGTGCGGGCCGAAGTTTTGTTCGATGAAGATCACCGCGGATGTCCGGGATTATGCCGCGGGTCTTTCCGACAATGAGAAAGCCGCGCTTTATCCGGATGCGGCCAAGCAAGGCATGGCCGATATGTCGAAGAAGTTCATCGACATGGGTGCGCAGGTTTATGTAGATAAGGCCGAGGCCGACAAAGCGGCGAACAAGGCGTTCTAACTAAAATTCGCCTCTCCCCTTGAGGGAGAGGCCGCCGAGTTCGCACAGCGCTCGAGGCGCGCTTTCTGCTCCGCCGTCATGCGACAAAGGCATCAACCTCTGGACGGAAGCGCTCTACCCCCTCGTCGGAAAGGTCTTCCTGGATTTGAGATACGTGTCCTCATTCAGGAACGGAAAGAAAAATTCATGCAACGCTGGCACGTCATCGAGACCCGCGTTCTGAGCTTCATGTTCGAGATCGTACAAAATCATATAAGCGAATCTCACAACTTTTGCGCAGTAAAAAGTTCCATACTTTTGCGTGATTTTGTTTTCACCGGTGCGCAAAGACGCGCTTTCGACTGTGTCTAAGACTGTGCCATCCTCCGCGATGTGTCGAATCATGGACACAGGGCCCATCATGGCGTTGATAATCGCTGCACTCCGTTGATCTTTTTCTCTTATTGCTTGCGGATAATGCCGCTCGAGGATTTGACGACCAACATTTGTGGCCCACTCGACGATCGGATCCATTGTCTGTGGGGGTTGTGATTTGCCTGCTAAAAAGTTCAAATTATAATATCGAGTGCTAGTCGCAAATTTTGCCAGAAAAACGATAATGTCATTCTCCAATCCCTGATTCGCTATTTCGTATCGATCTCTTGGATTTGCGAGTCTGGCATGCACCCTCCTAGCCTCCGAATATAATTGTTGGATATCGTGGCCGAGAGCTCGAAAATAAGCATCGTCAGGAAAGGTGCCTCCATTCAGTAAAGCAAAATCTATTAAGACGATCAGTTTTAAGAGCCTCTCTAGCCCGATGGAAAGTCCAAAGAATGCATGGTTGTAAAGGCCCTTGTCTGCGTAGTTGGCCTTCCGCAACGCCTCAAGACCAGAGCTAATCGAGTGGCTCGCAATTCCAGCTTCGCGCGCTAACGCGTTCCAACGCGGCGAAAACAAAGCCATATTCAAATCCCGCCTCGCGATTATTCGCGTGCCTCTCTTGATCCAACCACATAGGAGCGCTTTCGCATAAAGCGATATTCAGAGGAGGAATACCTTTCTCCCGCGACGATTTCACATTTTTCCGGTAAATATTCCAAAGCGAGTAAAGCGAGCAGCAATCGGATCACTCGATCCGCACTGCTTGCTCGAGCACCGAGACGCTTCGCGCCCTACTTCAGCGTCAACACCAGTCCGCTCAAATCCAGGCTGACGATGAGGCCGGTCTGCTCGCCGGCGAGCGTCAGCACGGCGCCGTTCTGGTTGGCCAGCACCACGCCCTGCGCGCCTTTGATGACGGCTGCTCCGCCGCCGCCCTGGCCGTAGACGCCGTTGACGTCGGACGGGCGGTGAATATTGGTGACGGTGCCACGGAGGCGCGTCTCCGAGGCGCCGAAGGTGAAGCCGTAGCTCAAACCTCCGATCGACAGCGGATAGCTGCGGCCCTGGAACGTCAGCACGCCCTCGCCGGCCGAGCCGCCGATGACGAACCCGGCCTTGAAGATGCGGATGCGGATCATGCCATCGTCTGCGTTCGCAACAGACACCGCGCCGACGAGCGCCGCGATGACGAGGAGGCCGGCTCTCATTCCCGACAAGACTTGCATGGTAAGGTCTCCTTCACATCAAAAGCGCCGCAGCGCACGGACGATTTGGCACTGTACCCCGGCACCATGACGGATGCCATGATGCGCGCCGTTGCAAAGAAAGTGTGGACGGCCGGGACGAGCCCGGTCATGACGAATGGAATACGCGCTAGTCTCGCTGCATGCCGAAATTGCTTGTCACATTATTCGCCTGTCTGCTCGCCTCCGCCGCGCTCGCGGATGACCATTTCATCTACACGACGCCGAAGGATCATCCGCCCGCGGCGCAGATCGCGAAGGCAGGCGGCTGCGCGCCGAAGGACAACACCGCGCGCATTCTCAAAAGCGCCCATCCGCTCGATCTCGCGCCGGACTGGACCGGGACGCAATATCTCGGCACCGGCTGGAGCTTCATGCCGAAGCGCTACGTGGTCGAACCCGACATGGACGGCTGGATTTTCCTCGAGGGCAATCTGATCACCACCCGCGGCGCCACGATGCCGGACGATCTTTACATCCTGTATGCCGAGTGGAACTGCGGCAATCCGTGATTTCGCGCGCATCCCCGCGTGAGCGAGACGCCAGTCCAGGCCCCCGCCTGCGCGGGGACGACGCTGTGTTACTGCGCCCCGACGTCCCGTGGCGGGCGGGGCGCCTGGTCCGGTGCAAGCGCGCCGGTATCGGTGCGCAGGTAGGTCGGAAAATTCTTGATCGCGGAAATGAAATCCTTGCCGGGCGACGGCGCGTCGGCCTGCGCGCTCGCCTGTGCATCCGCCGCGGGCGGCTGTGCGGAGGCGGCATCCTCGCCCACGACAGGTGCGGACTTGATCTCGATCGTCGTCGTCTGCGGCGGCGCGATTGGCATCGGCGCGGAAACGGGTGCGGCGGCCTGCGCCGGCTGAGGCAGCGGTTGCGGCGCGGCGGCCGCCGGATCGGCGTCACGTGGCGTCGAAGCGACGACCGTGCCGGTGTCAGCCGGGGCGTGCGAAGCGTCGGGTATCACGGGCTTTGCCGCAAGATCTGCCTGACGCGGCGCGGGCTTGACCGGAGCAGCTTTGGGCGCTTTGGCAAGCGCCGCGCGCACTTTGGCTTCGAGTGATTGATCGGCCGGCGGCGTGGGTGAAGGCGCGGGTGACTGGCGCGCCGTGTTCACCACCGGCTTCGCCGGCGGCGAAGCGGTGACGGTATCGCGCAGCAGCGGAGGCGCTTCCTTGATTGCTTCCTTCGATGCTTCGTTGGGTGTTTCCGTGGTGGCCTCGGCCGGCTGCGCCGGGGATGTCGCGTTGGCGGCAGGCACGCTCGTTGCGGTGTTCGCGGCAGGTTGCTGGACGGCCACGGGGGGTGCGACGGCAACGGCCGGAGTGGCTGGCTGCATGATGGCTGGCTGCAAGTTCACCGGCTGCACCGGAGCCGGTGTCTGGCTCATGAAAAATCCGGTGATATGCGCGATGACGAATCCGCTCGCAGCCGTCGCCATGCCGGCGACGCTGATCTCGAAGAATTTGATCATGAAACGCGAGAAGTGCGACTGCTCGGCCAAAACGGAGATCCCTAGGATATTCGGCTGTAGAGTGGCGATAGAAACGGCCCTTATGGGGCGAAATTGAGATGATGGCGCGCTCCGGACCAGCCGCTGCGATCACACTTTCATCATTGGATTTACGAGACGTTACGCGGCGCGGGCCGGCCGCGGGACGGCGTCATGCCGCGACACCCGCGCGCCGTATCGCGACTCTGCTTTGACCTGGCTTGTTCACGAACGGACAAGACGTGTTCATGAGTGGACAAGACGTGATGCGCGCGCAAAGGCGCGGACATGACGGTCGGGTGAAAATTCCGCCTCCTGCGAATCATCGCTGGCCGCGCGCCGTTGCCGCAAACGGAATAGGCGCCGCCTGACGAAGAAAGCTCTCGTTTTATAGGCTTAAGACCAGAGCAGGAATATAATCCTTGACGGCTTTCTTTCGCCCTGCATAAGGGCGGCATCCTGCTCGTCGTGAGGGACGTCACCGGTGACGCCGACTGACGGAGCGGGTGCGGTGCCTGCGGGCGGAGTTCGTCGCTCTTGCCTTGCAGGCGGCTTGGGCAACGTCCCGTCCGGCGCGTGACCGGACTGCGAGGTGCTCGCTGCACTGGCGCCGGGGAGGGTCCTCCCGTTTGCACCCGGTAATCCCAGGAAGCGCGGCCCGGCCGTAACAGCCGCAGCGGAGCGCCGAAAGGCGAGCGGGCCCCCTCCCAACTTCCCCGCAGGCGGTGGAGGAGAAGAGGAAAAGGTCCGCGGCTGTGCCCCGTTCATCGGGCGCGGCAATCGGAACTGGATGCGCCGTTCGGCGCTCCGCTTCCCTTGTTCGGGGAAGCAAATGAAAACGCCTCCCGTGCGTGTGAGGCCGTTTTTCCGAAAGCGTAAAAAATAACCCGGGCGCAAACCGCGCGGCGGGAACGGTGAAGCTTGCTTTGAGAAAAGCGCGTCGCTGTTTGACATCGCCGATCGGAGCAAAAAACATCCTTCCCCGCTGGCGCGGGGAAAGGATGAAGGTGCGCCGCCGTTCGTTTCGCGTGTTGTCTTGTCGCGCTGTCTTGTTGATCGCCGGCGGTAACGCGCGTCAGCGTTGCGAACGCTCGTCTTCGCCGCGGCCGGGGAAGCTCGAACGATAGTACTCGTCATTGGCGCCGCCGTAGCCGCTGTAATAGCCGGTGTCCGGAACTCCATAGACCGGCGGAGGCGCATAATCGTAGAGGCCACCGCCGTAGCCATAGGCCGGAGCATAGGTATAGCCCGGCGCATACACCGCCTGCGCCAGTCCCGCGGAAGTTCCGCCGAGCAGCAGCGCTGCGGTCAGTAAAAGTGTCTTCTTCATTTAATGTCTCCGCTTTTTGCCGTCGGACGGAAACGATCCGCGCGCGGTCGTGTTCATTCACGATTTGTTGCGTTGCGGAATGGCGCCGCGTACCGCGCCGCGCACGGGAACTTGCGCCCGCTGCGGCCGGATCGGCGGACTTATCGGCGAACTTATCAGCGGACTTGTCGCCGGACTTATCGCCGGATTTGCGGAACCGGCCGGCGTCAGGACAGAAGTTCGACGCGGCCGGTCTTGAGTCTGTAGACGCCGCCGGCGATGCGAAGCGTCTTGTCGGCCGCCGCCTTGCCGAGGATGTCGGACGCCGATTTCAGCTTCTCGACATTGAGCGCGACATTCTTCTTGATCGCATTGGCGAGCTTGTCGCCGGGATCGTTCTGTACCGCCTGCACCGCGGGCGTGAGTGCTGCGACCAGCGCCGGCAAATGTCCAGGCAGCGTGGTGCCGTCCTTGAGCGATTTGATCGTGGCGTCCACCGCGCCGCAGGCGTCGTGGCCGAGCACCAGGATGGCCGGCGTCTTCAACACCGCGACCGCATATTCGAGACTGGCGATGATATCGTCGCTGGCGAAATTGCCGGCGACACGGCAGACGAAGATGTCGCCGCGCGCAACATCGAAGCAGTATTCCGGGGCAATGCGGCTGTCGGCGCAACTCAAGACCGCGGCGAACGGGTTCTGTCCCGTCGACAGCGGTTCGCGCTCATGCGTGAAGTCGTGGCGCTTGCTGATGCCCTCGACATAGCGGGCATTGCCTTTCATCAGCCGGGCGAACGCGGCGTCCGGCGACAGCACGTTTTGCGGCTTTGGCGGTGGCGCATCGCTCGCGGCGAACGCCGATGAAGCCAGCCCAAAGGCTGCCGCCGACAGGGCTGCGGCCGACGCCAGTTTCAGGAACTGCCGCCGCGCCGCCGGCGCGCGTGCAGCGGCCTTGTTTCGACAAAGTTCGCACATCGTGGACTCCTGCAGAATTTTCCCGGCGTGTGCCGGCCGAACGGGCCGTTCGCCGCCGGCAGCGTCGCACAGAAGCTCTGCATCGGGAAGCGGCCCTTGAAGGCTGCGGCGCGGGGACTTCCGCTATTTGGCTTTGATCTGCGCCGGGTCCTTGAGCAGGATCTCGGGCTTGCCCTTGTAGAGCCGCACCTGGCCGGTGACGTCCACGGTCTTGCCGTTCAACGAATCCACGTCCGGAAATTTTGTGGCGTCGGCGGCGAGGATGACGGCCGTGAACGTGTTGTCGGGAAATTTGCCGCCCATGTCGATGAACGTGATGCCGTTCGGGATTTTGTGGACGTTGCTGACGGCGCCTTCGACCGTGACCGTTTGTCCGGCATGCGCCTGCGCTTCCGCCGGCTGGAGCGTCTGTGCCGGAGGTTGCGCTTGCGCGGGAGCTTGTGTCTGAGCGGGCGCTTGGGTCTGAGCGGGAGCTTGTGTCTGCGCGCGGGCCGGCGTCAAAGCGCAGCCGAAAGACAGAACAAGAGCCAGAACGAGTGTCCGCATTCTTCGTCCCCTTCCGGCGCGCCGATCAAGCCTAACAAACGCGGCAAAATTGAGCGTAACGAAATCCGCAGATCAGCCGCGCAAATTTTGACGCAAATTCCGACGCAAATTCTTAAGTGTCGCGCGGCGCGATCCGGGCGTGCGCGGCCTCAGCCGTTTCGCCCCTCTTTGGCCTGGCCGTCCAGAAAATTCGACAGGCTGGCGCCGGCGCCCTTTTTCTTGGCCTTTCGCTTTGGCGCGGCAGGCTGGATCGGCGGCGCGGCAGCGTCTCGCGCCAGGCGCAGCGCCTTGAGCCGTTCGGTCTTGGCCCGGATCGCGACGGCCGCGCTTTCGTATTCGGATGTGGCCTTCTTGGCGTCATGGGCGCGCTGCGATTTTGCGAACTGCGCGCTCGCCTCATATTTGGATTTCTCCGCCATATTGTTGTCCTTTTCGGGAAATGCTCGCTCACCCGCAGACATACAGGCCGCGGGCCTCAATTGCGAGGTAATTCGGACCGCGCACGGCGGCGGCGGGCAGATTTCCTTTGTGATCGATAGGGTTTACGCTACCTCGCCAATCCCCATGCGGACCAAACAAATGACCGGGCTTCTCGACAAACACCTTGCCGTCGTCACCGGAGCGGGCTCGGGCATCGGCCGCGCCATCGCGCAGGGCTATGCGCGCGAAGGTGCGCGGCTCATTCTCCTCGACATCAACGCCGAAGCGGCGGCCGAGACGGCGCGCGCGATCCGCGACAAAGGCGGCAGCGCCGAAAGTTTCACGCTCGATGTCGCCAAGTCCGGCGATTGCCGCGCCGTCGCGGCGAAAGTCGCCGAGACGGCGGGCCAGGTTTCGATCCTGGTGAACAATGCCGGCATCATCCGGCGCAATCCGTTTACCGGCGACGCGGCCGCCGTCGCCAAAGACTGGGCCGACACGCTTGCGGTGAACCTCAACGGCACCTTCAACGTGACGCAGGCTTTTCTTGCGCCGTTGCGCGCAACGAAAGGGCGGATCGTCAATATCGCGTCGATCCAGTCTTTCGTCCATGTGCGCACGCCGAGTTCCCCCGCCTACACCACGTCGAAACATGGCGTGCTCGGTTTCACCCGCGCGCTCGCCGCCGAACTCGGCAAGGACGGCGTGCGCGTCAATGCCATCGGCCCGGGGTTCATCGAAACGCCGCTCAACGCGCAGGCCCGCGCCAACAATCCGGACCTCATCAGGATTTTCATCGACCACACGCCGCTCGGCCGCGCCGGAACGCCGGAGGATGTCGCGGGACCCGCGATCTTCCTCGCCTCGGACCTCTCGGCCTATGTCACCGGCGCGATCGTCATGGCCGACGGCGGCTATCGCACGATCTGAATTCAGAAATCGGGTGGCGCGCCGCGCCCGCGCCAGCGCCAGCGGGAAGAGTGCCGAGCTATTTGCCCGCGGCCTTGCGCAACGCGTCGTTGATGCGGTCCTGCCAGCCCGGCCCGGCTTCCTGAAAAAAGTCGAGCACATCGCGGTCGATGCGCAGCGACACCGTTTCCTTGGCGCCCGGCGGCGACAGCGGCGCCTTGGGAACCGGCTGCTCGAGGGGTTTGGTGGTCGCGCTCTTGAACGCTTTCTCGGCGGCGGACCAAGGATCGGCGGTGCGTCTTGTCATGGTTCCTTATTATCACAGCCGCGTGACGTTTTCCCCCGAAATAATATTCCGCCAAGGTCCCGATTCCACCGGGCCTCATTCCGGGCTACGCTCGCCCACCGTTACAAGGGGACAGGCAATGATGCGTCTCGCCGCGCCCGCCATTTTCGCTTTCGCGCTCTGCGTGCTGTCGTTGTCTTCGCCCGCGGCGGCGATGTGGACCTGCCGCGCCGAGAGCGGCAGCGGTTCCGCCGTGACGGCGGGTTCTTCCAGGAAAGAGGCGCAGGACACGGCCCTTGCCGACTGTGCGGCGCGGTCGCAGCGTTTTGCGACGTGCCGCATCGTCTCCTGCAAATTCGGTTTCGGGCGGCGGTCGAACTGACGGCGAAGGGCAGACGCGATGCTGACGCTTTATTCCTATCCGGAACTGTTCGGCGTCGCCGACAATAACGGCTACGGCCTGAAGGTCTTCGCCTTCCTGCGGCTTGCCGGCGTCCCGTTCCAGCACGAGCACCTGTTCGACGCATCCGCCGCGCCGCGCGGCCAGTTGCCCTATATCGTCGACGACGGTCAGACGATCGGCGACAGCGAGACCATCATCGCACACCTCGTCGCGAAATATAGCCTCACCATCGACGCCGCGCTGACGCAGGCGCAGCGCGATCAAAGCCTTCTCATCACGCGCATGCTCGACGATCTTTATTGGGTGATGTCCTATTCGCGCTGGAAGGACGAGCGTTACTGGCCGGCGTTCTGCGCCGCGCTGGTGCGGCAGCATCCGAACCTCAACGAGCCCGGCCTGCTGAAGGCGAAGGAATACAACGCGCAGCGCTATTACTATCAGGGCATCGGCCGCTACGCGCCGGAGGCCGCTTACGCACGCGGCCTCGCCGATCTCGCGGTCATTGCCAATGCAGTGCCGGACGAAGGTTATGTCCACGGCGCGCGGCCCACCGCCATCGATGCCGGGATCTACGGCTTTATCGCCAACATTCATTTCTACACGATCGAAACGCCGCTGAAGGAGTTCGTGACGTCGCGGCCAAACCTGGTGCGCCACTGCACCGCGATCCATGACGCCGTGATGAATCCGAAGGCCGGGTTGTGAAGAAAGTCGTGAAGGCGGTCGTGAACGCAGCGGCGTGCTTCGTATTGGTCCTGTCGTTGGCAAGCGTGCCGGCCGGTGCGGGGGTGCCAAAATATCAGATTGCCGCGATCTGCACGCAGAAGAGCGGCAGCAAGACGTCGAGCGGCGAGATGTTTTCTCCCGTCAAACTCACCGCCGCGCACCGCACCTTGCCGTTCGGAACGATGGTGCGCGTCACCAATATGCGCAACGGCCGCACCGTCGTTGTGCGCATCAACGACCGCGGGCCGTTCAACAAGAACCGGGTCATCGACATTTCGCCGGCGGCCGCGAAAGAACTCAAATTCTCAGGGCTTGCGCCAGTGAAACTCGATGTGGTGCCGCCGCCGAAGTGACGCCGCGCAATACGCGAAATGCTCGTTAGCTAGTAGCCGTGCGAACTCTGCCGTGCGCCGGCGCTGCCGCTATAGGGCTTGCCGTAAGTGTCGCCGCCGTGATTTCCGTTCGGACCTTGATTCGGCTGGCTCTGCGCCAATACTGCCGTCGATGCGCTGGCCAGCAAAGCCAGGACGAGGATAAATTTCTTCATGGTTATGCTCCTGATCTGCCGTCTGATAACGCGATGGCGGCGCTTTAGTTCGCCTTGTCCCAGAGTTTCTGCATATTGGCGTCGAAGCCGCGATCGTCCCTGCGCAGCATGTCGAACACCTCGCGCGAACGCTGATCCGCGAGGATGTCCGCCGTGCCGTCTTCGATACCTTCGATGACGCGGGCGGCGATGTCGGCGGGACTCGATTTCGGTCCGGCGATGCCGGTGGTCATGTCGGTGTCGATGTATCCGGCATAGACGCCGATCACCAGCGTGCCCTGCGCGCGCAATTCGAAGCGGACCGCCTTGGTCAGCGACCACTCCGCGGCTTTCGATGCGCTGTAGGAACCCTGCATCGGCACATTCATGAAACTCACGACCGAGAGCATGTTGACCAGCGCGCCGCCGCCGTTCGTCTTAAGCACCGGCGCGAAAGCGCGGCACATCGCCAGCGTGCCGAAGTAATTCGTCTCCATTTCGAGCCGCGCGTCGTCCATCGCCGGCGCGCCGAGCGCGGGCTTGAAACGCGCGACGCCGGCATTGTTGATCAGGACATTCACATCCGTGCAGCGCGAAGCGGCGGCGGCGACTTCGTCCGCCCTGGTGATATCGAGCTTTATCGGCACGACGATGCCGTCGCCTGCGATGCCGGCGGCGTCGCGCGCCCCGGCATAAATCCTGGCGCAGCCGGCGCCGCGCAGCGCCTCGACGAAAGCGCGGCCTAAACCGCGATTGGCGCCGGTCACCAGCGCCGTCGTTCCGGCGAGCTTCATTTTGGTTTCACCTCGTCGTTGATGGCACGCAGCAGCGTCAACAGCGCCCGATTGAGCGGCATGGCGATGCCGTGGCGTTCGCCGGCGGCAACGATGGCGCCGGTCAGTGCCTCGACTTCGAGCTTTCGTCCGGCGACGCGGTCGAAATACATCGACGTGCCGAGCTCGCCGGAAAACGTGAACAGCGTCTCCATCGCGCGTTTGGGTTCATCGTCGGCGAGATCGACGCCTTCCGCACGCGCGACCGCCACGGCTTCATTGAGGATGCCGTGGCAAAGTTCCTGCACATCGGGCGGCCGCAACACCGCCTGCCGTTGCAGCGTCAGCGTCGTGATCGGATTGGCCACCGCATTGATCAGGAGCTTGCGCCAGATCAGGGTGGCAAAATTGCCGCTGACCAAGACGCGCAGCGGCGTGCCGTCAAGGAGCCGCACGAAGGCGCGTCCATCGGAATTGTCTGCGACCGCAAGATCCTGATCGCTGCCCTGACGCAGCCGCACCCGGTCGGGCGCGAGCCGTTCGCCGTTGTAATAGACGATCACCGGCATGACCGCGGCGCCGTTGGCAAGCGGCGCGACGCGCGCGGCGTGACCGATGCCGTTTTGCAAAACCGCGACCCGCGTGCGCGGCGTGCACAGCTGCGACAGCCAGGGCGCGGCCGACTTGGTCTGATGCGTTTTGGTGCACAGCAGCACCCAATCGACGGGCGTTGCCTGCGCCGGGTCGGTGACGACGCGCAGCTTGAGTTCGACGGTTCCGTCGGGCGCATCGAGCGTGAGGTGTCCGATCGGCGTGCGCATGCAGGCGACGACATCGTGCCGTCCCGCAGCGGCGAGACAACCTGCCGCGGCGGCGCCGATGCTGCCGAGGCCGACAACGGCGATTTTCATGCGCTGGGTTTGCGGGGAGGACGACACGGCCGCCATCATAACGGCGTGACAGGAGACAGAAAACCCGGCCGCGACGGCCGGGCTTCTGCCTTCTGTCGGAGCAGAGTCTTCTGCCTTCTGGCAGAGCAGCGTCTATCGCGTCGCCTTTTCACCGGAATCCGGGCCCGGCTGGCCGCTGCCGTAGTCGCTCATCCAGTCGCCACTCGCGCCGCCGCGGGCGGGCACGTTCGCCAAAGCGGCCGACGTCGCAGTGGCAAGAAGGGCAAGCGCTACAATGAATGTCTTCACGGTCATGATCATCTCCTGTGATCTCATGCAAGGGGTGTCTTGCCCCCTCTCTATTGTCCGGCGCGGGGCGTTATTCGCGGCGCGCCGGTCACAAGAAATTGCGCGACAGCGCGGGAATACGGAGTTCGCCCGGCGTATTCACGTCGGGATGATCGGTGGACCGCAGCGCGCGTTCCGGGCTACGCTCGCGTCATCGCAACGATCCCCAAATCATCGCCAATCAAATTTCTGCAAACCATGACCGACTATCTCGAATTCGATCCCGCGGTCACCGACAAGCGCCAGGTCTATCGCCTGCTGACAGGCGCGGTGGTGCCGCGGCCGATCGGCTGGGCCTCGACCGTGGACGGCAAGGGCGTCGCCAATCTCGCGCCGTTTTCTTTTTTCACGGTGGTCTGTGTTGTTCCGCCGATGATTTCGCTGACGATCGCGCGCAATCCCGACGGCAGCGAGAAACACACGCTCAAGAACGTGCGCGAGACCGGCGAGTTCTGCTTCAACGTGGTGACGCAGCCGGTGTGGAAAGAAATGGTCGATTCGGCCAACGCCTTTCCCGAGGGCGACAGCGAATTCGCCGAAACCGGCCTCACGCCGATCCCGAGCGTCAAGGTCAAGCCGCCGCGCGTCAAGGAAGTGCCGATACACTTCGAGTGCAAGCTGCATCAGGTGATCGAGCTCGGCCCCAACCGGCATCCGCTCGTCATCGGCGAGGTGGTCTATATGCATGTCGATCCGGCCTGCATGACCGGCAAATACATCGATATGAAAAAGCTCGATCCGATCGGCCGTCTCAACGGCTTTTTCTATTCGACGCTCGGCGAGATTTTCGAGCGGGAATTCGAGGACGGCCAGCCCCGTTAGGACATGCAGCCGGATTTCTCCGGGCTCCGTCGCGACCGGAGTCTTATTGCTGTTTTCGGAACACTTCCGTCCGGATCGGCAGCACCGCGCCGAACCACGCCGCATGCGTGGTGTGATCGGCCAGATCGTCGCCGGTTTCGGGATGAAGAAGGACGATCAGGCCGTCGCGGTTAAGCATCAGCCACGGCACGAACGCGGCGAGCGTCCCGGCAGGAAACGCGACTTGATACATCGACTGCGGATGCGGTCCGACCAGTTCGTCGTGCCAGCGGCCGAGTTTTGCCTGCGGAAATTCTGTGGCGATGCGTTCGCGCAAGCGCTCGGCGCGGCTGCGGCTCCTGGCCGGGTCGTAATAGACATGGGCGTGGTAGTCGGTGATCGCGCCGTGATCCATGGCGGTATCAATCCTTTTTATCTATCCCGGCTGCATCTGTTGTTGCGGGGGATGGGGAAACAGGTTGGCAAGGAGGACGGCAAGAATGCCGGTCAAGAATATGCCGTCAAAGGTTCCGGCGCCGCCAATCGAAGCGACCGGCGCGCCGAGCCCGCGCACCTTGTCGAGATTGGTGAGGTCGGCGCCGATCAAGGTGCCGAGGCTGCCGGCGATATAGGCGAGCGGCGCCGCATCATGACGCGAGAGTATGAGCGCGACAGCCGCCGTGGTCACGACCGGCATGAAAATCGGCACCGCGATGCCGAGGCCGCGCACCGGATCGGCACTCCAGTGCAGCACCAAGGCGACCGTCACGATCGCAATCGCGCCCTTGATCCACAATTCGCGTTTGATCAGGAGGTAGAGCGACATCAGCGTCGGAATGACGGCGCCGCCGACATTGACCGCGATAATCGGGCCCGGCGCGGACATGGCCGGCACGTTGTAGCTCATCCCGAAGAAGTCGACGACGTGACCGGACGCCATCGCCTCCGGCGGCAATTCCGCGACCGGAATGTTGATCGCGCTGCCGAGCAGCGAGCCGACCAGCAGGAGTATTGCGGTGCCGGAGCTGACGCCGAGGCTCTCATAGGCGTGACTTAGCGAGCGAAACACCAAAGCCAGGATGACGATGCCGATGAGGAGGGAGAAGAACCCCGGCGTCATCGGCAGGTAGTGCATCTGGCTTATTTGCATCGGTGCTGCCCCGCTCTCTTAACCACGCTGCCGGCTTCCTTATCATAGCCGCCTTGCACCTGTGACGCGCGGGCCTATAATCTGGCGCTTCCTCCGCGCAAAGGATTATTTGCCGTGGCGTCGCCGGAAGCGAAATCAGTAGCCATTATCATGGGGAGCCAGTCCGACTGGCAAACCATGAAACATGCCGCCGAAACGCTCGACGCGCTCGAGGTCGGCTACGAAACACGCATTGTCTCCGCCCACCGCACGCCGGACCGGCTCTTTGCCTTTGCCAAAGGCGCCAGGGCCAAGGGCTTCAAGATCATCATCGCCGGCGCGGGCGGCGCGGCGCACCTGCCGGGCATGACGGCTTCCCTGACCAGCCTTCCCGTTTTCGGCGTGCCGGTCGAATCGAAGGCGCTTTCGGGACAGGACTCACTTTATTCCATCGTGCAGATGCCGCCGGGCGTCCCGGTCGGCACGCTGGCGATCGGCCAGCCCGGCGCCATCAATGCCGCGTTGCTTGCGGCGAGCGTCCTGGCCTTGAGCGATTCAGCGCTTGCCAGCCGCCTCGAAGCCTGGCGCGCACGCCAGACCGCCGCCGTTGCCGAAGTCCCGAAGGATGGCGCGTGAGCGAGACGCCGTCCGTCCTGAAGCCCGAATCCACGATCGGCATCCTCGGCGGCGGTCAACTCGGCCGCATGCTCGCGCTCGCCGCGGCGCGGCTTGGTTTCAAATCTCATGTCTTCTCGCCCAGTCCCGACTCGCCTGCATTCGACGTCGTGCATCGTGTCACCTGCGCCGATTACACCGATACCGAGGCGCTGGATCGCTTCGCGTCCGACGTCGATGTCGTCACGTATGAATTCGAGAACGTCCCCGCGGAGACTGCGACCTTTCTCGCCGCGCGCGTTCCGGTTTTGCCCGATCCGAAGATCCTGGCGATCACCCAGGACCGGCTCGCCGAGAAGAACTTTGTCGCGAGCCTCGGCATCGGCACGGCGCCGTTTGCGGATGTTGCACAGCCTGCCGAGCTTAAAGCCGCGCTCGACCGGATCGGCAGGCCGGCCGTGCTGAAGACCCGCCGTTTCGGCTACGACGGCAAGGGCCAGACGGCGATCAAAAACGGCAGCGATCCCGAAATGGCGTGGCGCGAGGTTGGCGGTCAGCCCTGCATCCTCGAAGCTTTCGTGCCGTTCGCGCGCGAAGTCTCGGTCGTCGCGGCACGCGGACGAGACGGCGCAATCGAATGTTTCGACGTGACCGAAAACGAGCATCGCGATCACATCTTGAAGGTATCGCGTGTGCCGGCAGCGTTGTCCGGGAGTGGAGCGCTGGAAGCGCGGCGCATTGCCGAAACCATCGCGCAGAAATTCGCCTATATCGGGGTACTTGCGGTCGAAATGTTCGTGCTCGACGACGGCCGGTTTCTGGTCAACGAGATCGCGCCGCGGGTGCATAATTCCGGGCATTGGACGCTCGACGGTGCGTCGGTGTCGCAATTCGAGCAGCACATCCGCGCCGTCGCCGGATGGCCGCTGGCAAAACCCATCCGCTACGGCCGCGTGGAAATGACGAACCTCATCGGCAGCGAGGTCGAGGACTACCGGCGCTGGCTCAGCCTTCCCGGCGCCGCTGTCCATCTTTACGGCAAAGCGGCGGTGCGCCCGGGCCGAAAAATGGGTCACGTGACGCGGGTCTTTCCCGGCTAGATTTTGCGGCACCCCTCTGGTACATGCCCCGCCGAAGCGGCCAGGGTTTAGCGACCAGGGCTTTTAGGCCCAAGCCGCCGTGAAATTCCCGGAACGGACTGCAAAAGGAGCACGCGTGCAGGTTCTCGTCCGCGACAATAATGTCGACCATGCCCTCAGGGCGCTCAAGAAAAAGATGCAGCGCGAGGGTATTTTCCGCGAAATGAAGCTTCGTGATCATTACGAAAAACCATCGGAGAAGAAGGCCCCCCGTTTCGGCTGAAACGCGTAGATTTAAGGTCCACGCGAGCTCGGGCTGATCGGGCCCGCGCCGTTTTTTTGGCGCCCCGCGGTGCTATCTTTGCTGCTGCAATGACCCAAAGAGCCACAACCAGCCGCGCGGCGCCGAAGATTTTGGGCATTCCGGTGCTGCTTGCCGCCATTGTCGCCATTGCCGCCATGGCCGCATTGGCCGGCTGCGGGACGCTCGGCAACGCGCCTTCGCCGGCGGAGACGCCGCTCTACGCCACGTCGCAATCGAACCTGACGTCGCTCGGCGAGGTCATCGAAAAGCACCCCGACGATCCGCAGGCCTACAACATGCGCGGCTCGGTTTATGGCGGGGCCGGCAGGGACGATCAGGCGCTTGCCGATTTCAACAAGGCGATCAGTCTCGATCCGAATTACACGCAGGCCTATGCCAACCGCGCGCTGATCTATCGCAAGACCAACAAGCTCGATCTTGCGCTCGCCGATGATACCAAGGCGATCGCGATCGATCCCAATTATGCGCTGGCCTATCTCGGCCGCGGCATCGTTTACCGCGAGCAAGGCCACAGCAGCCAGGCGCTTGGCGATTTCAACAAGGCGATCGCGATCAAGCCTGACAATGCGGAGGCTTATTACAATCGCGGGCTGCTCTATCAGAGCCAGCATCAACACCAGTTCGCCATCGACGACTTCTCGACCACAATCGGTCTTTCCGGCCAGACGGCGGAGCCCTATGTCGCGCGCGCGCTCAGTTATCTGGCGACCGGCGATACCAAGGCGGCGGCGGCTGATCTTGATCAGGCTGTTCAGCTCGATCCGGCAAACTTGCGCGCCTGGAGCAGCCGCGGACTTGCGTACGAGCGGCTTGGCGACAAAGACAAAGCCGCCGGGTCTTACGCCAAGGCGCTCAACATCAACGACAAGTATGAACCGGCGAAGTCCGGCTTCGCCCGCGTCGGCGGCAAGGTCGGGCAGACCTATCCGACGTTTTGACATTTGCTCGTCACCCTTCGAGGTCCGCTGCGCGGCCACCTCAGGATGACGGAAAGAGACGCTAATCCAGATCTCCGGCGAGGAAGCGGCCGACCGCGTCGAGCGCGCCGTGGCTGTCGAGGTCTTCGTGGCCGCCGTCGAGGAAACGCACGATGTGCTTGGGCTTGTTGGCGAGTTCGAACAGGTGCTCGCCCATCGGGTAGGGGACGACTTGATCGTGCAGTCCATGCAGGATCAAAAGCGGCGCCGTGACCTTGGCAATGCGTTCATCGGAACGGAATTGGTCCTTCATCAGTAATCGCACCGGCAGATACCAGTAATGGCGGGCGCCGACGGCGACCGCCGAGGTAAACGGGGCTTCGAGGATGACGCGGCCCACGGGTTTTTCCGCGGCCAGGGCAACGGCGACTCCGGTGCCGAGCGACTCGCCCCAGACCACGATCTGCTGCACAGGATAATGGGCCGCCGCGTAGGCGTAGGCAGCTTCCGCGTCCGCGATCAGGCCTTGCTCGCTCGGGCTGCCGCTTAAGCCGCCATAGCCGCGATATTCGAGCGCGACGAGGCCGATGCCGTCGGCAATCAGCTTGTGAAAACGCTCGACGCGATATTTCAGCGCGCCGCCATTGCCGTGGAAGTAAAGAATGACCGGTTTGCCGTCTTCCGGCGGCACCTGCCAGACGTGGATGCCGACGCCGTCGGACGCCGTCAGCGGCACTTCCTCGGCTTGCGGCAATCCCGCCGCGGCCGGCGTGCTGGGCACCGTGTCCGGGAAATACATCAGCGATCGCTGCGCGAGATAGATCATCGCCGCCAGCCCGACATAGAGGCACAGCGCTATTACTGCGATCCAGCCGAGTATGGTCATTGTCCGCGATGCCGGCCGCTTGCGTGCCGATTTGCTCCAGGCGCGCGTCGCGAACGCCCGTAAAGTGGCCGTGGCGCGCACAAGCGAGGATTCTTCCGGCTCTGTTGTTGTTTCTATCGGCATTGTCGCATCGCGTCCGTGCCGCTTCGTATGAACCGGTCCGGCGAAAAAATAAACCGGCCGGCTCTTCCAAGCCGGCCGGTCAAATCCGAAGCGTTACCGCGATCTCTGCGTGTTACTGGCAGACCTGCACGGTCCGCCACTGATAGCCGTAGCCATCGACCCAGACCTTGCGCTTGCCCCAGTAACAGCCCGGCGCGAGTTGCGCGTAACCAGGACCGTAACCGGGACCCGGCGGCGGGCCAGGCGGCGGATAATACGCAGCCGGCGGCGGCGGGTAGTAACCAGGCGGCGGGGGCGGCGGGTTGTTGGCGATGGCACTGCCGATAATGGCGCCGGCGGCAACGCCGCCGATGATTCCCGCACCCACGGCGCAGCCATAGCAGCCGGCATTCGCGGTGCTCGGGCCTGCCATGGTGGCGAAGCCAACGGCCGCTGCCGCAGCAAGGCCGATGAGCGATCTGTGCATGTGTTTTCCTCATGTGACCGGCCGGGTGCCGATCTGGAACGTGGATGGCGGGAAGTCCCCGGAACCCCCGATTTCTATGTCAGACCCACACACATTTAAGTTCAGATGTTTGGCGGAAGTTTGTTGCAGAGATTGCGGTGCTCCCGCGGGGAACACCGCTTCTCAGTTCAGCCGACTTTCAAGTGCTCACACGCAGGCGCGAACCCAAGCGTAGCCGTTCCACACCTGACGCCACACGCAAGGGTGTCCGTAATAGGGAGGCGGGGGCGGCGCGTAACCGTAGTAACCGCCGCCGTAGCCGTAAGGATAGTAATAGGACGATGCGATGGCGCTCCCGACCAGCGCACCGGCCGCGAAACCACCGGCGCCCCAGCCCCAACCGCGCCCCCAGCCACCGCCGTGCCAACCACCACCGTGCCAGCCGCCGCCGCCGCCCCAGCGCGCTTCCGCCGGACCAGACATTGCCACCGCTGCACCGGCAAGGGTCGCTGCCGCAACAAGAGCAGTCAAAAGCTTTCTCATGACATCACCTCGACAATGGGTTTCCACCCGACCTCTCAACCGCCCCTCGGCGCCTAAAGTTCCCCTTTATTGGTGAATACAGACTGAACAATCGGGCCTGAATCCGGCCATCATTGGACGGTCGGCTGTCATTCGCGACATTGGCGCGCTGCACAATTGAAATGAACGTTTGAAAAATCAAAACGAATCCGGGCCGGAATTCTCCCGATCAAAAAATCGCGATCCTGCCGGCTGGCCGCTCCGTGAACCCGCGGAGCCCGTTACCGTCACTTATGCGACAATCCGTCGCATAAGACTCTTAGCGGCTGAAATATAACGGTTTTCTCGGCTGGATTGCGCGAGATCAATTGCGTCGCGCGCACGCTATGCTCCCTATGCGATTCGAGGGCAGGCGGAGATTGCCGGGATGACAGACAGGGCGGTGAGGCCGAGCCGCAAGCCGATTGTCCCGCGGCCACGGCCAAAATCGGATCGCGGGAAGCGCGACGAACTGCACGAACCGAAATCGGGGCGGGCACCCGCGCGGTCGGCCGTGATGCGGCTCGCGGCCGAAGTTGATGCGCTTGCGGCCGAGCTTGCAGCCGCGCGCGCGCGCGTCGCCGAGCTTGAGGCGCGCGTCGACATCGATCCGCTCACCGACATTCTCAACCGGCGTGGTTTTGAGCGCGAACTCACGCGCTCGCTCGCCTATGTCAAACGCTACGGCGCGAGCGCGGCGCTGCTCTATGTCGATCTCGACGACTTCAAGCCGGTGAACGATCATTACGGCCATGCCGCCGGCGATGCCGTTCTCAAGGCAATCACGGCTGCGCTGGTGCGCGGCGTGCGCGCTTCCGACGTGGTAGCGCGTATCGGCGGCGATGAATTCGCAGTGCTGTTGTGGAACGTCAGCGGGCCGGATGCCATAGCCAAGGCCAGGGCGCTGGAGGCGTGCGTCTATTCCACGCCGGTGCGCTGGAACAATTCGACGTTCGTCGTTGGCGCTTCAGCCGGTCTTGTGCATCTCGGCCCGCTCGACAGTCCCGCCGAAGTCTTGGCATGCGCCGACGCTGCGATGTACGCGCGCAAATCGGAACGCAAGAAACGGCGTGCCGGTTAGGCAATGATGTCCGGCGTGAGCTGGTCTTCAATGAAGGTGATGCGGTCGCGCAGGTGCAGCTTGCGCTTCTTCAGGCGCTGCACCTGAATGAGGTCCGAGCGCGGCGTTTCCTGCAACGCCTCGATCGCCACATCGAGGTCGCGATGCTCCTGCTGTAAGCGCGCAAGTTGCGTCCGAAGCTCGCGTTCTTCCTCTGTCGTCATCGCCGCCCTGGTCGGCCTCGGTTGGGCTGGTTGGCCTTTGGGTCCGGTAAGTGGCTCTGGATTATTGCGTTTTGGCCGGCGGCCCACAAGCCCGCGGCGCGCGATGCACAGCGGGATTTTCGTAACCCTGAAAGCGGAGTATGCTTGCACATGGTTGCCAGGGTGTAGGACGATCCGGCTAGGCATTATGCAAGGAGGTTTGCCACATGGCGATTGAATCGCATCTTGCGGAACTCGAAAAACGGCACGAGGCGCTCGAACAGGAAATCAACGACGCGCTCATTCACCCCTCCAGTGACGATCTCGAAATCGTGGAATTAAAACGGAAGAAATTGCACGTAAGGGACGAGATCGAGCGGATACGGCAAGACACTTTCGTCCATTAGACCGGTTTAGGCTCAACGGCCGGCGGTGCGCTGTCCCTGCTGAGGCGGGGACCGAGGGCTTTTTGTTTCAAATTCGAATTATGTTTGGACGTTCCCGTCCGTACGGGAATGTGCAGACTCGTCTGTCGCATTCTCGTCCGTCACATCCTCCTCGCCATCTCACGCAGCTTGAATTTCTGGATCTTGCCGGTCGAGGTCTTCGGGACTTCGGCGAACACGACGTGACGGGGAATTTTATAGGCGGCGAGATTGCTGCGGCACCAGGCGATGAGTTCGTCCGCATTTGCCGACGCACCAGGCTTTAATTCCACGAAGGCGCACGGCGTCTCGCCCCATTTCTCATCCGGCTTGGCGACCACCGCGACCACATGCACCGCCGGGTGCTTGTAGAGCGCGTCCTCGACTTCGATCGAGGAAATATTTTCGCCGCCGGAAATGATGATGTCTTTGGAGCGGTCTTTGAGCTGGATATAGCCGTCCGGATGAATGACGCCGAGATCGCCGGAATGAAACCAGCCGCCGGCAAAAGCCGCCGCCGTGGCGGATTTATTCTTCAGATAGCCTTTCATGACGACATTGCCGCGGAACATCACCTCGCCGAGCGTCTCGCCGTCGCGCGGCGCGGGCTGCATGGTCTGCGGATCGCGCACGTCGAGCGCTTCGAGCACCGGATAGCGCACGCCCTGGCGCGCTTTCTTCGCCGCCTGCTCCGGGCCGGGCAGCGCATTCCATTCGCGATGCCAGTCGTTCACGCTCGCCGGCCCGTAAGTCTCGGTCAGGCCGTAGACATGGGTGACATTGAAGCCGGCCGACTTCATCGCCGCGAGCACGGATTCCGGCGGCGG
Source organism: uncultured Alphaproteobacteria bacterium (assembly GCA_963808205.1). GTDB lineage: Bacteria > Pseudomonadota > Alphaproteobacteria > Rhizobiales > Xanthobacteraceae > BOG-931. The sequence continues at coordinate 344,289 of CAWEER010000001.1, read as the reverse complement.
CGCGGCGGCGGTGACGAATTCGACGACATGCGGCAGCGGCTTCCGCTCCTGTTCCGGAGCATCGAGCAGCGTCGACATCACGATCGGCGCGCCGCACAGATGCGTTACCTTATGCGTGGCGATGGCGTCATAGATCGGCGCCGCGCGCACGGCGCGCAGGCAGACATGCGTGCCGGCGACCACCGAGAGCGTCCAGGGAAAGCACCAGCCGTTGCAGTGAAACATCGGCAGCGTCCACAGATAGACCGGATGCTTGCCCATGCCGCAGGTGATGACATTCGCCATGGCCAGGAGATAGGCGCCGCGATGGTGATAGACGACGCCTTTCGGATCGCCGGTGGTACCCGACGTATAATTGAGCGCAATGGCGTCCCACTCGTCGTGCGGCATCAGCCAGCGCGAAACCGGCATCACCTTCGGCAAGGAAATCCTCGTATTCGAGATTGCCGAGCCGGTCGCCCGGGCCGGTGAATTCCGGATCGTCATAGTCGATCACCAGCGGGCGCGCCTTGGCGCGCGACAATGCGTCTTTCACCGCCCTCGAATATTCGCGATCGGTGATCAGCACCTTGGCTTCGCCGTGGTCGAGGGTGAAGCCGATGATCGTGGCATCGAGCCGCGTATTGATGGAATTGAGCACCGCGCCGGCCATGGCGACGCCGTAATGCGCTTCGAGCATCGCCGGCACATTGGGCAGAACCACAGCGACCGTGTCGCCGCGCTTGATGCCGCGCTTGACGAGAGCGGACGCAAATTGCCGGGCGCGCGTGTAGAACTCCCGGTAGGTCCACGACCGCGCGCCGTGGATGATCGCGGTCTGGTCCGGATAGACATCAGCCGCGCGCGCCAGGAACGACAGCGGCGTCAGCGGCTGGAAATTCGCCGGGTTGCGGTCGAGATCGGTATCGTAGGGCGTCGGCATCGTCTCTTCCCCGGGTCGCGTCGGCAAGGCATTGTTATTTTATCAGATGGGCGGCAAACGGCGGCATCGTCCGAAAAGCGATGTGCATGTCGGCGTTGAAGGAGCCGAACTTGTAGCCGTGCCGGCCCCAGGCCAGGACAAGCGCGTCGCGGCTGAACAGCGAGATGTGCCCATTACGCGGCCCGACATACCACCAATTCACGCCGGTGATTTTGAAATCGTCCGGCAGCACGACCGTCGAGAACAGGACAAGGCCGGGCTCCGCCAGATAGTGCAGGATCGAAGCGATCCCGGCGGCCGGATCGGGCAGGTGCTCGAGCGTCTCGAAGCAGGTCACCAGATCGAATTTCCCCGCCGGACGCTGCGCGTAGGCGGGAACCATCGGGTCGTAGGTGAGGGCTGCCGGAAAACCCGCGGCGCGGAGTGTGCCGCACAGCGCGTCGTTGCCGCCGCCGTAGTCAAGCACGCGGAGCTTCGTCTTGTGCTTGCCGCACAGGCGCACCACCGTTTCGGCGTTCACGCGCGGGCGATAGCTCTCGTAATCGGGATCGATCGATTTGTAGCCGTCGTTGTAGATGTGCGTTTTGAACTGCTGCTCGCTCCAGCCATCGAAAGCATCGGTGAACAGGAATCCGCAGTGCACGCACTGACGGTAATAGACCGGAATGCCCGACACCGGGAGTTTTGTGCCGGACTCGTCGTGGCAGGATTTGTTGAAATCGACGACGCCGCAAAGCGCGCTCGCTTCACCGCAGATCTTGCAGGGGACGGAGCCGGCTACGACCGGTTTGAGACTTTCGAGCATGGCGTTCCGCGGTCGTTGATCGTCGCCGTGCAGCCTAGCGAAAGGCGGCCGTCGCGATCAATGTGGCGAATTCAACAATAGGCCGCGCGTGCCCTGCCACAACAGGACGAGCGAGATCAGGAACATCAGCACATAGGCAATCCGGTAAAACATTTCGGTCGGCGTTTTACGCACCAGCCAGATACCGAGAAAATTGGCGGCGACGGCGAGCGGGAGCAGTACGATCGAGGTTGCGAAATTGCGCGTCGAGAATTGCCCGAGCGCAAAATAGGGTGCGATCTTCATCAGATTCATGAACGCGTAAAAAATGACCGTGGTGCCGACCAGCGTCAGCTTGTCGAGGCGCTGCGGCAGGATGTGGATTTGATAGGGCGGTGCGCCGACCTGGATGAGAAGAGACATGAAACCCGACATCGCGCCCCACAGCAGTCCGAGCGGCACGGGAGGCCGTCGCGGTTTGTCACGGGCAAGCGCCAGATCCGGCCGCAGCCATTTGAACAGCCAGCTATAGAGCACGAAGGAAAGTCCGATCGCGCCAACCGTCAGTTCGATCGTGGCGTTGGAAACGAAGCCGGCGAACACCGCGCCCGTGGTCATGCCGATCGCGGCGCCCGGTATGAGGACCTTGAGATTCCACGCGCTCCATGCGTGCCGGTACGTCCACACCGAGATCGCGTCCTGAATGATCAGGAGCGGCAGCAGAATGGCCGCCGCCTGCAACGGCGGCATGATCAAGGCCAGCATCGGCGTCGTGACCATGCCGAGCCCGGCAAAGCCGCCTTTGCTGAGGCCCAGCAGCGTTACGGCCGGAATGGCGATGAGGTAAAATATTGGATCGGTGATCACGGAATGAGGGGGTAAGAGAAGTCACAGCCAATAGCGAGAGGCGATTTGGCGGGGGGAGCGGGGTTTCCGTCCCGGCTTATTCGTTACTTCGCTACGCGCCATTCGCCAATACGGGAAGACGGCGATATAGTTGCGCAGAGAAAAAATGATGGACGCCCGTTCGAGCCGGTACCCCGAGGTTTACGCGCGCTGGCAGCGCGATCCGTCGGGCTTTTGGGGCGAGGCGGCGGAAGCCATCGACTGGGTGCAAAAGCCCAAAATCGTGTTCGACCCGAAGGCCGGCATCTACGGCCGCTGGTTCACCGACGGCGTCTGCAACACCTGCTTCAACGCAGTCGACCGCCAGGTCAATGCCGGGCGCGGCGAACAGGCGGCAATCATCTACGACTCCCCGCTTGCCGGCGAAAAGCGGACGATCAGCTATCACCGGCTTCTGACCGAAACGCAGGTGCTTGGCGGCATGCTGCGCGATCTCGGCGTCGGCAAGGGCGATCGCGTCATTCTCTATATGCCGATGATCCCGGAAGCCGTGATTGCGATGCTCGCCTGCGCGCGCATCGGCGCCATCCATTCCGTTGTGTTCGGCGGCTTTGCCGCGCGCGAATTGGCGGCCCGCATCGAAGACTGCACGCCGAAAGTCATCTTATCCGCGAGCTGCGGCATCGAGCCCGGCCGCATCGTGCATTACAAGCCGCTGCTCGACCAGGCGGTCACGCTGTCGCGGCACAAGCCGGATACCTGCCTTATCCTGCAACGGCCCCAAGCCCAGGCGAAGCTGTTGTCCAGCCGCGACCGCGATTGGGCGCAGATGCGCGAGCATGCGCTGGTCCATGCGCGGTCCGCGTTCGATTGCGTGCCGGTCGCGGCGACCGATCCGCTCTACATTCTCTATACGTCGGGAACGACCGGCCGCCCCAAGGGTGTCGTTCGCGACAATGGCGGCCACCTGGTCGCGCTCAAATGGTCGATGAAATACCTCTACGGCATCGAGCCGGGCGAAGTGTGGTGGACGGCATCCGATATCGGCTGGGTCGTCGGTCACTCCTACATCGTCTATGCGCCGCTGTTTCACGGCGCGACCACCATCCTCTATGAGGGCAAGCCGGTCGGCACGCCGGACGCCGGAGCGTTCTGGCGCGTCATTGCCGAGCATGGCTGCGTCGCGATGTTCACTGCGCCGACGGCGTTCCGCGCCATCAAGAAAGAAGACCCGCAAGGCAAGCTGTTCGCGCAGCACGACCTGACAAAATTCCGCACGCTGTTTCTTGCCGGCGAGCGTGCCGATCCGCCGACGCTCGAATGGGCGGAAGATCTCCTGAAGATTCCGGTGATCGATCACTGGTGGCAGACCGAAACCGGCTGGGCGATCGCCGGCAATCCGATGGGGCTCGGCATGCTGCCGGTGAAGCATGGCTCGCCGACCGTGGCGATGCCGGGCTACGACGTTCGCGTCGTCAACGACGCAAACAAGGAAGTCGCCCCCGGCACGATGGGCTCCATCGTGGTCAAGCTGCCGCTGCCGCCGGCTTGCCTGCCGACGCTGTGGCAAGACGATGCGCGCATGCGTCAAAGCTATTTCGACGAATTCCCCGGCTATTACAAAACCGCCGATGCCGGCTTCAAGGACGAAGACGGCTATATTTTCGTCATGGGCCGCACCGACGACATCATCAATGTCGCCGGCCACAGGCTGTCGACCGGCGGCATGGAAGAGGTGCTCGCGTCGCATCCCGACGTCGCCGAATGTGCTGTGCTCGGCATCAAGGACGAACTCAAGGGCGAAGTGCCGTGCGGCTTCATCGTGCTTAAATCCGGCGTCAGCCGGCCGCCGGCCGAGATCGAAAAGGAATGTGTCGCGCTCATTCGCGACAAGATCGGGCCGGTTGCCGCGTTCAAGCTCGCCATAACCGTGGCGCGGCTGCCGAAAACCCGCTCCGGCAAGATCCTGCGCGGCACGATGAAAAAGATTGCTGACGGCGACCCCTGGACCATGCCGGCGACCATCGACGATCCAGCGGTGCTCGACGAGATCGGCGGCGCGCTGAAAGGGAAGGGCGTCGGAGGACTGGTTTAAGCTGGCCGGGAACAAACGATCGCGCCGGCGCCACGAATCCAAATCGTTGACTTGCATGACACGTATTGCGCGACCACTGGTCATGTGTGCTCTGGCATTATGGTGCACTTATGCCGGCGCGCAGACGCCCGCGATCCCGCCGGCGCGAACCGATCAGCCCGTCCCGCCAGGCAATCCGCCAACCACCGGCGACATCTGCCACGCGCTCGAGCAGGACGCAGCCGAGAATGACCTGCCGGTCGAGTTTTTCGCCCGCGTCATCTGGCAGGAGAGCCGGTTCAATGCGCAGGCCGTGAGCAACAAGGGCGCCGAGGGCATCGCGCAATTCATGCCGTCGACGGCGGATTATCGCGGGCTGATCGATCCGTTCGATCCGATCGAGGCCCTGCACCATTCGGCAAGCTATCTGCACGACCTGAAAATGCAGTTCGGCAATCTCGGTCTCGCTGCCGCCGGTTATAATGCCGGCCCGGCGCGCGTCGCCGCCTGGCTCGCGGGCAGGCGCAGGCTGCCGGGAGAGACCCGCAACTATGTTGCGATCATTACCGGCTGGACGGCCGACGAATGGGCGTCGGCAAAACCGCCGCAGACGCCGGAGACCACGATCCCGCAGGGCGTGCCGTGTGTGCAGCTTGCCAATCTCATTCTCGCTCCGAAGGAAGAGGCGCAGCGCATCGCCTCCTACGTGCCGCGCTGGGGCATGCAACTCACCGCCAACTGGTCGGAGAGCAGGGCCTGGGCGACCTATCGCGCCATCCAGAAACGGTATGCGGCGCTGATTGGCGACCGCGAGCCGATCGTGGTGCGTAGCCGCGGCATCGATTTCGGCAGCGCCACGCGTTACAACATCCGCATCGGCGACGACGACCGCTCTTATCTGGAAAAATTCTGCAAGCAGCTCATCGCCGCCCGCGGCGCCTGCGTGGTGCTGCGGAATGACCGGGGGTGAGGTTTCTCAACTGTCATCCCGAATTCGCGGGCAACAGCCCGCAACCTGGAATGACGCGTAAGTTACTCTGCTTTGCCGCCGAGTTGCTTGAGCTTGGCGAACACCGCGTCGACATTGAGATCGTCGGCCGGCTTCTGGCCGGGCTCGGGTTCGGGCTCTTCCTTCGGCGCAGTGGTGACGGAAGCGGGCAGCAGCGTCGCGCCCTGTTGCTCGATAGGGACCGGCTTTTCCTTGGCGGCGCGCTGCACTTCGAGATCGAGATCGATCTGCGAGCAAAGTCCAAGCGTGACGGGATCGAGCGGCGTGAGATTGGCGGAATTCCAGTGGGTGCGGTCGCGGATCGCTGAAATCGTCGATTTGGTGGTGCCGACCAGCCGCATGATCTGGCTGTCTTTCAGCTCGGGATGATTGCGCACCAGCCACAGGATCGCGTTCGGCCGGTCCTGGCGGCGCGATACCGGCGTATAGCGCGGGCCCTTTTTCGGCTTGGCTTCGGGCAGGCGGACTTTCGGATCGGCGATGTGCAGCTTGTAACTGTGATCGGCTTCGGCGGCGGAGATCTCGTCACGGGTCAATTGTCCGGTGAGGATCGGGTCGAGGCCCTTGATGCCTTGCGCGGCGTCGCCGTCGGCGATCGCTTTCACTTCGAGCGGATGCAGGTTGCAGAGCTGCGCTATCTGGTCGAACGCCAGCGAGGTATTCTCGACCAGCCAGACGGCAGTCGCTTTGGGCATCAGGGGCGCGGTCGCCATAGGTAAATCTCCTCTGTGCTTCGCCCGCCCGTCCAGGCGAAGCCACTCAACGTCATCGGGGATGACTGGAAAGCGTGCGGAATATAGGCGGCGGCCGGGTGCCGCGCAACGCCCGTGTAGCAGCCGGGGAACTCTGGTGAACCTCGGAATGTGCCTGTAAAATCAAGCAAATCAGCGCCCCGCCGCGATAAAGGATGACCGGTGATGCCGAGCGAGATTGACGCAATCCGCGCGCTCTTGAGCGCCAAACCCCGCCCGGTCGGCTGGGCCGAACGCCGGTCGCGGATCGAGGAGGTCGGCTCGGTCTGGCCGGTCGCTGGCGACGTTGAGCTCAAAGCCGTCGATGCGGGCGGCGTGCCCGGCGAATGGTCGATCGTTCCGGGGAGCGATACGTCGCGCGTGCTCTTGTACTTCCACGGCGGCGGCTATTGTTCGGGGTCGATCCGCAGCCATCGCCGCATGGTCACCGAAGCGGGCCGCGCCGCGGCAACAAGGACGCTCGCCATCGATTACCGGCTCGCGCCCGAGCATCCGTTTCCCGCGGCCCTCGACGATGCCGTCGCCGCGTGGCGCTTCCTGCGCCGCCAGGGAATCGCTGCCGCGCATATCGCAGTCGGCGGCGACAGTGCCGGCGGCGGCCTTACCATTGCGCTGATCAATCGCTTGCGTGAAATGCACGAATCCTTGCCCGGCTGCGCCTGGCTCGTCTCGCCGTGGACCGATCTCACCATGTCGGGTTCGACGCTTGGGACTAAGGACACCGTCGATCCGCTGATCCACAAGGCCTATCTCGAAGAGCTCGCCGGCGCTTACGTCCCGGCCGGGATCGACCGCAAGGACCCGCGCGTCTCGCCGCTTTTTTCCGATCTGAATGGATTGCCGCCGGTCCTCATCCAGATCGGATCGGCGGAAACGCTTCTCGCCGATGCAACGCGCCTTGCCGCGGGTTTGGGCGCAGCCGATGTTGCCGTGACGCTGGAAATCTGGCCGCACATGATTCATGCGTGGCATCTGTGGAACGCGCATCTCGAGGCCGGCCGGCGCGCGCTTTCCGGCGCCGGCGCATTCATCCACGCTGCGCTGCATTGATCGGCGGCCGGCAATCGCGCTAGGTTCCCCGCATGCGGGAGCGACCCGCAGCAAAAAAGCGAAAGCGAAAACATGAAGCCCGGGGAAACGCCTGCCGAGAAAATCTTCGACGTCGGCATCGATGAACGCCTGTCCTACGATCAGCTTCTGATCCTCGGACTGCAAAACATTTTCGGCATGACGGGGATGTTCGTATTTCCCGGCATATTGGGACGATCGTTCAATCTTCCGCCGGAGCAGATCGCCTATCTCTACGGCATGACGTTCCTGATCTGCGGCTTCGTCACCGTCCTCCAATCGGTGCTGCTGCTGCGGCTGCCGATTACGCAGGGGCCCTATGCCGGAAGCTTCGCCACGCTGCTCGCGGTCGGGCATTTGCAGGGCGGCGGCGGTCTCGGCGCGGCTTACGGTTCGTTCTTCGTGGCTTCATTGATCTGGTGCCTGCTGACGGTTCCGGTGCGCGGCTTCAGCGTTATTGGCGCGCTGTCACGCTTTCTGCGCGCGCCGATGATCGCCGGCATGATTGTGGTCTTCATCATGATCCAGGTTTCGATCGTGGCGTTTCCAGGCTGGATCGGCCGGACCGAAAGCCCGGGCTTCCCGCTGGTCAATTTTCTCGCCGGCGGGCTTGGCATTGTGGTCCTGGTCGCCATCAGTCTGTGGGGTGGGAAATTCCGCCGCGCCGCGATCCTGATCGGGCTCATCGCCGGCACTTTGTGCTACGCGATTTTCCGTCCGATATCGCTCGCGGCCGTGGCGAATGCGCCGTTCTTTGTCGCGCCGCAACTGTTTCCGTTCGGCTATGCGGTGCAGACCGATCTCGTCATCGTGTTCCTTCTCGTGCTGCTGCCCGCAAGCATCGGCTCGATGGCGCTTTATCAGATGGTCGGCGACTGGGGCGGCCAGACGGTCGATTCACCGCGCATGTCGCAGGGTATCTTCGCCATGGGGCTGGGCGCGGCGCTTGCCGGTCTGGTCGGCGGCTTCAGCACCATCGTCTATCCGGACAATATCGGCATGCTGCGCACGACGCGCGTCGGCTCGCGGTTCGCAACCGCCGCCGCGGGCGTGCTGCTGATCGTGCTCGGCGCCGTGGTCAAGTTCGACTTCCTGCTGGTGGTCGTCCCGCTTCCGATCCTCTCGGCCGTAGCGACGCTGCTGTTCGGCATCGTCCTGATGCACGGCGTGCACATCCTCGCCAAGGTCGATTGGGACGATCGCAAGTTCATCGTCGCCGGCCTATCGATGATGGTGGCGCTGGGCGGCATGTTCATCTCGCCCGAAGTGCAGGCGCAGATGCCGCTCCTGGTGCGCCTCGTCGTCACCCAGCCGGTGATCTCCGGCGGCCTTACGCTTGTCGTGTTGTATACGCTGATGTGCGGCACGCCGCCGAAGGAGGCGTGATCAGCAGGCCGCGCTCAGGGCGCGCGGCCTTTCACGGCATTGGCGAAGGCTTCGTAGGCAATGCTCCCGTCGGCGGCGATGGGCAATTGCTCGCGCAAACGTGCCTTGAGCTTTTCCCGCATATCCGGCGTCAGGTCCGCGAGCGCTTTTCCAGCCGGTCCGACCGGCACGCTGTTGGAGTCCCAGAAATCGTCGAAGCTGGAAAAGGCGACCTGGATGCGGATCACCTGCATGTCGAGCGACGTGATGCCGGCCTGTTGCCAGATCGCGCGCATGTCGTCGCGGCGCGAGGCATTGACGTTCGGCCGGACCGGCTCGCCCAGGCCCAGGGATCTCGCCGCCTCCGCGATCGGCCGGATCGGGAAGCCGCCGCCGGGAACGTCCCACATGTAAGTCGCGACCCAACCGCCCGGCTTCACCACGCGCGCCATTTCTTTCGCGGCTTTGACAGGATCGGGGATGAAGGTGATGACCAGCGCCATGGACGCAGCATCGAAACTGTTGTCGGGGAACGGCAGGCTTTGCGCATCGGCGATGCGGAATTGCGCCATCTTCGCTCCCGGCCGCGTGCGCGCGAAAGCAAGCTGACCGTCCGAAGGATCGACGCCGGTCACCGCCGCCGGAGCGCAACGCGCGATCAGCACCTCGGTAAAAGCGCCGTTGCCGCAGCCGACATCGATCCAGTTCAGATTCTTCGGCGGGTCGATCCAGTCGAGAAATTTCTCGCCCGCGAGGCGGCTCCAGCGGCCCATCAGCCGCTCATAAGCGTTGCCGTCGTTGAAAAGATTTGGGGCTTCGCTCATGCGTTACTCCGCGCTCTTGGCGGGCCTATGGGCATTGATCGCCGCCCAGACGCGGCTCGGCGTTGCCGGCATGTCGATATGCTCGACACCGAGCGGTTTTAGCGCGTCGAGAATGGCGCCGATGATCGCGGGTGGCGCGCCGGTCGCGCCGGCTTCGCCCGCGCCTTTGACGCCGAGCGGATTGGTTGTTGCCGGAACCTCGGTCAGTTCCGAGACGAGATCGGGAAAATCCTCGGCCCGCGGCATGGCGTAATCCTGGAAGCTCCCGGTGACGAGCTGGCCGTCCTTGTCGAATATGATCGCTTCCATCAGCGCCTGGCCGGCGCCCTGCGCCACGCCGCCGTGGATTTGTCCTTCGCACAAGAGATGATTCATGATCCGCCCGACGTCGTCGACCGCGGCATAGCGCGCGAGCGTCACGGCACCGGTCTCCGGATCGACCTCGACCTCGCACAGGTGGCAGCCATTGGGATAATTCGGCGGCTCGGCGGCGAACGTGCCGGACGCTTCGAGCCCGACGTCGAATTGCGGCGGCAGCATCGCCGGGCGGTAGAACGTCTTGGCGACGTCCGTCAGCTTCAAGGCGCGATCGGTGCCGACGATGCGGAACGAACCATCCTTGAACTCGATGTCGCCGGCGGCGGCTTCCAGCATCATCGCCGCCATCGGCTTTGCCTTCTCGATAATATTGTCGGCGGCGCGTTTGAGCGCATTGCCGCCGACATGCATGCTGCGCGAGCCGTAACTGCCGCGGCCTATCGGCACCGCGTCGGTGTCGCCTTGCACAAAGCGGATGTTCTCGAACGGCACGCCGAGCCATTCGGTCACCATCTGCGCATAGACGGTGGCGTGGCCCTGGCCGTGCGAATGGGTGCCGGCGAGAATGGTGAGCATGCCGCTCGGATCGAAACGCAGCACCATGCGGTCGTTGAACACGGCGGCCTCTTCGAGGAAATAGCCGATGCCGCGGCCGCGCAGCTTGCCGTTCTTCTTCGATTCGGCGGCGCGTTTGCCGAAACCGTTCCAGTCGGCGATCTTCAGGCATTCGTCCATCACGTGAACGAAATCGCCGCTGTCATAGGTAATGCCGGTTTGCACCTTGTGGGGCATCGCAGCGGCCGGAATGAAATTGCGCCGCCTGAGCTCTATCGGATCGACTCCCAGCGTGCGCGCCGCGCGGTCGAGCAATTGCTCGATCAAAAACGTCGCTTCCGGCCTGCCGGCGCCGCGATAGGGCGCCATCGGAATGGTATTGGTGAGCACGGCCCGCGCCACGGCATGGACCGCCGGGATTTGATAGACGCCCGGCGACAGGCGGATGGCGAACAGCGGGACCACGAGCGCCGCGCCGAACACATGCGAGCCCATGGCGTGCAGGGCGTTGACGCGCAGGCCGAGAATTTTGCCGTTTTCGTCGAGCGCAAGCTCCCCGGTGACGACCTGATCGCGGCCTTGCGAGTCGCCGAGCAGCGCTTCCGACCGTGTCGACACCCATTTCACCGGCCGGCCGCCAACCCGGCGCGACGCCCAGACCACCAGCGCATCCTCCGGATACCCGCCGTGTTTCATGCCGAAGCCGCCGCCGACGTCGGGCGAGATGACGCGAAGTTTTGTTTCGGGGATTTTCAGAATCTGCCCGGCAACGGTCGAGCGCGTGCCGTGCGGGTTCTGCGAAGTCGAGTAGAGCGTGTAATTGTCGCCCTCGGGATGATGATGTCCGATCGCGGCGCGCGGCTCGATCGAGTTGGCGGTGATGCGGTTGTTGTTGAGCTTGAGCGAGACGACGTGTTTGGCATTGGCAAAGGCTGTGTCGGTTGCTTCCTTGTTGCCCATCATCAGCGTGAACGAGATGTTGTTGGGCGCCTCGTCCCACACCGCCGGCGCGCCGGGCTTCACCGCGTCCTCGACACCGACGACCGCCGGCAGCGGCTCGTAATCGATCTCGATCAGCTCGGCGGCATCCCTCGCCTGCGTCAGCGTCTCGGCGACGACGAAAGCGACGCGGTCGCCGACCGCGCGCACCTTCTCGGCTTCGAGGATGGAGCGCAGCGTACGAAAGCCCTTTGGTCCTCCCATGTCCTCGGGCATCGGCGGCGCGAGCCGCCCGAGCCCGTCGGCGAGGACGTCGGCGCCGGTCAGCACGGCCAGCACCCCGGGCGCGGCCTTGGCCTTCGTGGTATCGACCCGCTTGATCCGGGCATGGGCGTGCGGCGACATCACCACGGCGCCGTGACACAGGTGCGGCAGGTCGAAGTCGTCGACATAGCGGCCGCGGCCGGTGATGAAGCGAGGATCCTCGACCCGCGTCACGGGCTGGCCGATGCCGAACTTGTTCAACCTGACGTCCACGATGTGTCACCCATGTTTCCCCGGTCGCGGGGCAGGGTGATTTATACTTGCGAATTGCGGCAATGAGAATGCGGGTGGTGGGCGACGTGGCTGGCGGGGGCGCCAGTCTATGCCCGGTCTCGATTGGTCGAATGGGGCTCCCGCCCCCGAGGCGCTACAGTGTTTTGCGCCACGGCAGCAGCATCGATACGCTGCTCCTGTAGCGGCGGTAGTCGTCGCCAAACAGATCGACGAGATCGCGTTCTTCCAGCCAGGCGCCGATCACAATATAGCCCGTGGTCGCCGCCGCGAAAAGAAGATGCCCGGCCGTCATGGTCGGTGCCGCCCAGAAGGCGATCATGAATCCGAGATAAATCGGATGGCGGACGAATTTGTAGAACAGCGGCGTCCGGAAACGGAGCGCCGGCATCGGCCTGCCCGCGAGATGGTTCGTCACCTGATGCAATCCGAACAACTCGAAGTGATTGATCAGGAAGGTGCCGGTCAGCACGACGAACCAGCCGATGAAGGACACGCAAGTGACCGCCAATGCGAGTTGCGGTTTGGCGATTTGCCAAACGACATCCGGTATCGGCCGCCATTGCCACAGCAACAGAGCCAGCGAGAGACTGGCGAACAGGACGTAGGTGCTGCGCTCGACCGACGCGGGGACGAATTGCGTCCACCATCGCTTGAATTCCTTCCTGGCCATGACGCTGTGCTGGACGGCGAACACCGTCAGCAGCAGAAGATTGACGACAACCGCTTCCAGGAGCGGAGCGGCCGTTCCTGCGTCTATCGTCGTGGGCACCACGAGATTTTCGACGAAGCCGATGGCGTAGAGGAAGGTGATAAAAAATATGACGTAGGATACGACGCCGTAGAGGAAGGCGATCAAACGGCCCACCGCGCTACCGGTTTGACGGATATTCTGGTTGGTGGCCTGAATCTGGCTCATAGTTCCTCCTGTGGCGGGAACGCGTGGATCGCGCAGTTCCCGCGGGAGAATACCGGCAGCGGTGACTGAAGGCTTTGCCTGGTCCTTGATTTGCCCTTGAGATGCTCTTGATTATTCCGTGAGAGCGGTCTCGCGGTTCCATTGGTGGGCGACGACGTGCAATTTACCTTTGCCGATCATACGCTTGACACCGGCCGGCGCGAACTGCGACGCGGCGATGAAGCCATTGCTGTCGAGCCACAAGTGTTCGACCTTCTGGTTTATCTCATCTGCAACCGTGAGCGGGTCGTCAGCAAAGACGATCTCATTGCCTCCGTCTGGGGTGGCCGGATCGTTTCGGATTCGACGCTGACGAGTCGCATCAGCGCCGCGCGCCGGGCAATCGGGGACAGCGGCGAAGAGCAGAAGCTGATCCGCACGATCGCGCGCAAGGGGTTGCGCTTCATCGCCGATGTTCACGGCGGTGGCGATGGCTGCTCTACCACGCCGCAGCCAAGTGAGCCCGGCGAGCAATCGCGCACGGCATTGCCATTACCCGACCGTCCGGCAATAGCGGTACTTCCGTTCACCAACATGACCGGCGACCCGGCACAGGAGTATTTTTCCGACGGCATCAGCGAGGACATTATCACCGCGCTCTCCAAGCTGCGCTGGTTCTTCGTGATCGCGCGGAATTCCTCGTTTATCTACAAGGATAAAGCCGTCCATCTCAAGCAAGTCGCCGAAGACCTTGGCGTCGGTTATGTCGTGGAGGGCAGTGTGCGCCGCGCGGGCGACCGGGTGCGGATCACGGCGCAGCTCAACGATGTCACCACCGGCAGTCACATCTGGGCGGAACGCTATGACCTCGGTCTTGCCGAAGTCTTTGCCGTGCAGGATGAGATCACCGAAGCTATTGTCGCGGCGATCGAGCCGCAACTCTATGCCGCGGAGAATTTCCGTGCCACGCGAAAGCCGCCGGATAGCCTGGATGCGTGGGATCTCGTCATGCGGGCGCTGTCGCATTACTGGCGGGTGACGCGGCAGGACAACGTGGTCGCGCAAGCGTTGCTCGAGAAGGCGATCGCGATCGACACCAATTACGGTCAGGCGCGCGGCTTGCTCGCCACCACCCATACATTCAGCGCGCATATGGGCTGGGAAAACATGGCGGAGGTAGCGCCGATCGCCGAACGCGCGGCACAGGCGGCGATCCTTGCTCACCGCGATGATCCCTGGGCGCATTACGCACTGGGCTGCGTCCATCTGTTCGCGCGGCGCTTTGACGATTCCCTCGCCGAGTTCGAAACTGCGCTTTCGCTCAATCCGAATTTTTCGTTGGCGCAGGGCTATTACGGGCTGACGCTGGCCTATTGCAGCCGCTGCGAAGAGGCTGAATTGGCCGTACGGCGCGCGCTGCGCTTGAGCCCGCACGATCCGCTTTCGGCGATCTATTACGGCATCGCGTCATACGTGCAGTTCGTCGCGCGGAATTATGACGAGGCAATGCGGCTGGCGCGAGAAGGCGTCCGGCAGCGCATTGATTTCGTCGGCGCCCATCGCGTCCTGACGGCTGCGGCGGGCATGGCCGGAGAACACGAAATCGCCAAGGCCGCGCTTCAGGAGCTGCGCCGTGCGCAGCCCAACATCTCGCTCGCCTGGATCGAAAGGGAAATGCCCATCCGGCAGGAAGCGGAGCGCGAGCATTATCTCGAAGGCTTTCGCCGCGCCGGTTTGCACTGACGCGGTTTGGGCGGCTAATCTGGGCGTGAGGAAACGCCAAATATGTCAGCAAACCCGGAATCGCAGCATTTCGACTACATCATCGTCGGCGCCGGCTCGGCCGGCTGCGTTCTTGCCAATCGGCTCACCGCCTCGGGGCGCAACCGTGCTTTGCTGCTCGAGGCCGGCGGCCCCGACCGCAATATCTGGATCCACATTCCGCTCGGCTACGGCAAGCTGTTCTCGAATCCCAAAGTGAATTGGCTTTATACGACCGAACCTGAGCCTGAGTTGAACAACCGCAGGGTGATCCAGCCGCGCGGCAAGGTGCTGGGCGGATCGAGCTCGATCAACGGCCTCCTTTATATCCGCGGTCAGCACGAGGATTTTGATCACTGGCGGCAACTCGGCAATGCCGGCTGGTCGTTCAAGGATGTGCTGCCCTATTTCCGGCGCGCCGAGGATCAGGAGCGCGGGGCCGACGAACTGCACGGCGTCGGCGGGCATCTGAAGGTCTCGAATGTGTGCGAGCCGCATCCGTTGTGCGAGGCCTTCATCGAGGCGGTGCAGCAGTCCGGATTTCCGCGCAACGACGATTTCAACGGCCCGAGCCAGGAAGGCGCGGGATACTTCCAACTGACCGCGAGGAACGGACGGCGCTGGTCGACCGCGGTCGGTTACCTGAAAGAGGCGCGGCAGCGGCCGAATCTGACGGTCGTGCCGAATGCGCTCGCGACCCGCGTGCTGTTTTCCGGCAAACGCGCCATCGGCGTGAACTATCGGCAGGGCGATGCGGTACACACCGCTCACGCCGACGGCGAGGTCATTCTCTCCGGCGGTGCGTTCAACTCGCCGCAGCTTCTGCAACTCTCCGGAATAGGACCAGCCGATTTATTGCGCGGCCTCGGCATCGACGTGATTGCCGACATGCCCGGCGTCGGTGCCGATCTTCAGGATCATCTTCAGGTCCGCACGCAGTATCGCTGCACCGAGCCGATCACCATGAATGAGGTGATCAACAGCTGGCGTCACCGTTACGCCGCCGGGTTGCGCTACATCACGACGCGCAAGGGACTTTTGACGATCGGCGCCGGCTATGCCGGAGCATTCCTGCGCACGCGGCCCGAGCTCGCGACGCCCGACGTGCAAATCCACTTTCTCATCTTCAGCGCCGATGCGGCGGGCGCCACGCTGCATCCGTTTCCGGGCTTCATGACCTCGGTGTGCCAGTTGCGGCCGGAGAGCCGCGGCTTCGTGCATGTAAAGTCGGCCGACCCGGGCGTGCCGCCGGCGATCCACGCACGCTACCTCTCCGCGCGCGCTGACTGCGACTGCGTTGTCGATGGGCTCAAGCTGATGCGCGGCATCATGAACCGGCCGGCGATGCGGAAATTCATCGCCGAGGAGCGCATACCCGGCGAACAGTGCACAAGCGATGCCGATCTGCTTGCTTTCGCCCGTGACACCGGAACCACGGTCTATCATCCGACATCGACTTGCCGGATGGGCTCGGACCCGAATGCGGTGGTGGACGAGCGGTTGCGCGTGCGCGGCTTCGAGCGGCTGCGCGTGATCGACGCCTCGATCATGCCAACGGTGGTTTCCGGCAATACCAATGCCGCGACCGTGATGATCGGCGAGAAGGGCGGCGATATGATCTTGCAGGATGCGGGCGCGAGCGCGCCGGTCGCGCTCTCGGCATGAAGACCAGGCGATCTGGAAGACTAGGCAATCTGGAAGACTAGGCAATCTGCCGGTGAGGTTCTGCAACGGCGGTAACGGACGCCGCCGTTTTTCCCGTGATTATTTTCACGACGCCGGCCGGACTCTGCTTTTTTTGACGTGATC
This sequence comes from uncultured Alphaproteobacteria bacterium, assembly GCA_963808205.1. Taxonomy (GTDB): domain Bacteria; phylum Pseudomonadota; class Alphaproteobacteria; order Rhizobiales; family Xanthobacteraceae; genus BOG-931. The sequence continues at coordinate 327,810 of CAWEER010000001.1, read as the reverse complement.
GCGACGGACGCAGTGCTGCCATCAGGATCACGTCGACCCATTCTCCGTCAATGAAGGCGGCCTTCCGCAGCAGGCCTTCCTTCTTAAAGCCGACGGCTTTGTAGGCGCCGGCTGCGCGCTGGTTGTGCTTGAAGACGAGCAATTGCAGCCGGTTGAGATTGAGGTGATTCCAGCAAAATTCGACGGCCAGAGCCAAAGCTTCCTTGCCATAGCCCTGGCCACGATTTTTCTCGGCTCCGATCCTGATGCCGAGTTCGGCGGAACGATGCACGGCGTTGATGCCGGCGATTTGCACATAACCGATGATGGCCGGCTCGATCGTCTTGCGGATCGCGAAGGTGACCTTCGTCGGATCCTTGCCGAGGCTCTCCCACCATTGCTGGTGCGCCATCATGTCGACGGGCTTGAAGGCAAAGTCGTGCCGCGCCGCGACGGTGTCGTTTGCCCAGCAGAAGAGGGAACCAAAATCCTCGGGTACGAACGGGCCGATGGTGATCCGCGCGGCCATAAGCATGGATTGCGCCTCGATCAGCGAATTGACCGCGCCTAGCCGTGTCCCATCGCCTGAAATTGCTTGCGCTTCTGGTAGGCCTTGGTCTGCACCGGCACGCAGCCATTGCCGCCGCAGACGACTGTCGCCACGCGGATCTCGCCGGCAGATGCTTCGGCAATGCCGGCCGAAGGCGAAGCTAAAAATGCCGCGGTTCGCGCGATGGAAATTCCGGCTGAAAAGATGGCGGCTGCGGTGAGCGCAGTAACAAGCGTCTTACGCATGCTTGTGCTCCTTGGCGGTGGCCCCTGCCGCTCGATAGGAGCTTATGGTGAATGAAGGGTTAACGGGCGTTGCGTGGCCCCCGATGGGGGTGCATCATGGCCGGGTCGCATTGCCAGGAGCGGCTCCCATGCACGACATCGTTATTCGCGGCGGCACCATCGTCGACGGCACCGGTGACGCATCGTTCACGGGTGACGTGGCGATCGAAGGCGGCCGCATCGCCGCGGTCGGCGGCAAGCTCGGTCCTGCCAGGCGCGAGATCAGCGCCGACGGACTCCTGGTCACGCCCGGCTGGGTCGACGTTCACACCCATTATGACGGCCAGGCGATGTGGGATCCGCTGCTCGCGCCGTCATGCTGGCACGGTGTCACCACCGCCTTGTTCGGCAATTGTGGCGTCGGCTTTGCGCCGGTGAAGAAGCATCACCGCGGCGAGCTGATGGACCTGATGGAAGGCGTCGAAGAGATTCCCAATCCGGTTCTGGCCGCGGGCCTGACCTGGGAGTGGGAGAGCTTTCCCGAATTCATGGATGCGCTGGAGCGCCGGCCGCGCGCCATCGATATCGGCGCACAAGCGGCGCATCTGCCGTTGCGCGTCTATGTGATGGGAGACCGCGCGGTGCGGCGCGAGACCGCGACGCCGGATGACGTTGCCGAAATGCGCCGCCTGACCATCGAGGCGTTGCAGGCCGGTGCGTTCGGTTTCACCACCTCGCGCACCGATTCCCACAAGACACCGGCCGGCGAACTCGTGGCGTCGCGCGATGCCGATGCCGATGAGCTGGTTGGAATCGGCTCTGCGCTCGGCGCGGTCGGCATGGGTGCGTTCGGGATGAACAGCGATTTCGACGACGAAGAATACGAACTCGCCTGGATGACAAAACTCGCGCGGCAGACCGGACGGCCGGTCTGGTATCTGCTCACCGACCGCTACGAAGATCCGCAGCGCTGGCGGCGGCTCCTCAAGGCGACGCATGCGGCGCGCGCCGAAGGCCTGTCGTTCACCGCGCAGATCGCCGGCCGCCCGATCGGCGTCATGATGGGCATCGGCACCGCGCTCAATCCATTCACGGTGCGGCCGAGCTACAAGAAACTCGAGAGCCTGCCGATCGCCGAGCAGCGCGCGCGCCTGCGCGATCCGCAGATGCGGCGGCAAATCCTCTCCGAGGCGCCGTCGGCAGCCGACGTCGCCAAACTCGCGCAGTTCCGCCAGGCCGTTACCAGCAAGTGGGACAGGTTCTACGTCATGGGCAATCCGCCCGACTATGAGCCGGCGCCGGAGAAGAGCGTCGCCGCGATCGCCGCGCGCGAAAACCGGCCGCCCGACGAGGTCGCCTACGACTACATCACCGGAGCCGAAGGCCAGTATCTCTACTTCCCGGTGGTGAATTATGTCGTCGGCGATCACGAGCCGATCCGCGAAATGCTCAACGATCCGGCGTGTCTGTTGGGACTGAGCGACGGCGGTGCGCACTGTACCTCGATCGTCGATGCCGGCGTGCCGACCTTCATGCTGATGCATTGGGGCCGCGATCGCAGCCGCGGACCGCGCCTGCCGCTCGAACTCCTGGTGAAGCGCCAGACCAGCGAAACGTCGGACTTCTTCGGATTGTCCGACCGTGGGCGCCTTGCGCCCGGTATGCGCGCCGACGTCAACGTGATCGATTTCAAGAACCTCACGGTGCAAAAGCCCGAACTCGTTCACGACATGCCGGCCGGCGGCCGGCGCTTCGTGCAACGCGTCGAAGGTTATGAAACGACGCTGGTTGCCGGCGCGCCGATCTTCGAGCGCGGCGAACACACCGGCGCGTTGCCCGGCAAGCTGGTGCGCGCCGGCCGCAACGGCGCGGCTTTGGCCGCGGCGGAATAGGACTAAGGCGATACGACGCCTCGGCCCATTTCCGCTACCGCTCGATGACTTTTGCGGAGATCTCCGCGTCCAAGGCTTGCGGACGCGGCGCATCGTCATCGCGTCCGCGTAAAACTTCGCCCATTAGGTCGCCAAGGGTAGGCCGGGACAAAGCCGCAAACGGCAGCGGCCGGATAACGTCGATTGCGGCCAGCCCAAGCCGTGCGGTGAGGAGGCCATTGAGCATGCCTTCGCCCAAGCGCGCGGACAGTTTTGCCGCTATGCCATGACCGAGGAGCTGTTGAATCAAACCGTCGCTGGTCGCCACGCCGCCGGTCAATGCGAGATGGGTCACGACGTGACGCAGCAGGCGAAGCAGGCCGAGCGTGCCGGGCCTTGCGCCGTAGAGAAAAGCCAGCCTGCGTATCAGGACGATCGCGTTGCCGAAGACAAACAGCATGTCGATGCCGGCGCGCGAGCTCACGGCCGTAACGACGGAGACGCGAACGACGGAAGCGCTGACGAGTTTGCGCGCGTCCTGGTCCAGCGGTGCCATAAGTTCGCGCTCGGCGAGCCGGATCATGTCGTCGCCGTCGATAATATCGCCGAGGTGGCCTTGCAGGCGCGTCCGGGCGCGCGCCAGCTGCGGCATGCTGCGGCTGAGCGCGATAAGGTCCCGCACCAGCACGCGGCCGGCGGTGCGATCGTCGTTCATGATCGCGTCGGCGGCGCGCTGATGCAGATGTTCGACGGCCGCGAGCCGCAATAGCCCGGCAATTTCTCTTGCGGCGATAACGCCGAGCGAAACCGCGGCGAGGATCGCCAGCGTCAGGCCGAAACCGCCGAGCGCGACGTTGCGCGCGAACAGGTTCTGGACGAGGTCGAGCGTTGCCAGCGCGGCGGCGAGCAACGCCAGGCCGCCAGCCGCGCACCAGAAAACCATTCCCCAGCGGAAACGTTTACGCGATAGCCGAGGCGGATTCTCAAGCGGAGCAGGAAGCGCCGCGGAATCCGGTTCCGCCCAGGTTGCCGGCCCGACGAGGCCGCCTTTCTCTTCCGTGGGGCTGACGATGACTCGATCGTCATCGAGCGAAAACGCAGCGGGGCGGCGGTGCTGCCGATGCTCGCTCACCGTAATTTATCTCCAATGAGGAATTGCATTGCGCGGTCGAGCCGAATGTGGGGCAATGCCAGCACGCCGGTCTCTGTCCGTTCAAGGACAGGCGGACGAAGCCGCAGGAAACGAAAATCGACATTCTCCGGCGTGCCTCCGATAAGCCCGCGGAAGGCCCGCTCATCGCTGCGGAACAGGTCGCCGGGATCCGCGGGGAGGTCTCCGGGAAAAAGCGCCGCTTCCGTCTCGCCATCGAAAGCTTTGCCGGTCAAGACTTCACCGGCCAAGACTTCGCCGGCCATCGGTGTGCCAACGACACAGGGCAGAAGCTCGCCCGCGCGATCAACCATGGCCTCGCGCGTCGCCCGCACCGAGGCGAGCGCGATGACGTCGATCTCGGCGCCGGCAAGGTCAGCCTTCGTTGCGGCAGGTTCGGTCAGGCTTCGCAGGATTGCCTCGAGACGGTCGTGGCTGGAGTGGTGCAGATGGTCCGCCTTGGTGGCGGCCATTAATATCCGATCGATCTGCGGCCGAAACAGCGTGCCCCAAAAAGTCTTGCGTCCGGTCCGGAAGCAATCGAGCACCGCGGCAAGCGCCGCGCCAAGATCGCGGACGGCGTCCGGTCCGGCATTGATGGCGGAGAGTGTGTCCACCATGACGATCTGGCGATCAAGCCGGGCGAAATGATCCCGGAAAAATGGCCAGACCACGACATCTTTATAGGCCTCATATCTGCGGCGCATCATCGCCCAGAGAGAGCCGGGCGGCGGCGGTCCTTCGCCCGGCAGTGCGAGCGGCGCAAAGGTCAATGCGGGCGTCCCGGCGAAATCCCCCGGCATCAGAAAACGGCCGGGTGGAAGCAGGCTCATTTCGTAGTAATCGTCGCGGCAGGACTGCAGGTATTCGGTGAAGAGGCGCGATGCGGCCAAGGCCGATTGTTCGTCCGCGGCATCTTCGGGACGGAGCGTCGCGAGGAAGGCGTGCCAGGGTTCGGCAAGCCGGGCCCGCGGCGCATTGCGCGAAAGCTGCAAACTCTCCGCGGCCCAGGTTTCATAGCTTTTGTCGAGAAGCGGCAAATCCAGAAGCCATTCGCCCGGGTAATCGACAATGTCGAGTGTCAGCTTACCCTCGCGCCCGCTCTGCGACTGATAGTCGATGACCAGCCGCAATTCGCTGATTTGTTTTGTCGAGGCCGGCCAGATGCGCTTGGCCAGCAACGCATCGACGTGGCCTTCGTAGTCGAACCGGGGCACGGCGTCGTCCGGCTGGGGTGACAGCAGAACGCGCGCGACGCGGCCGCCGGCGAGCGCCTCGAATACCGGAAAGCGTCCGCCGCGCAGCAGTCCATGAACCAGCGCGGTGATGAATACCGTTTTGCCCGCACGCGACAGGCCGGTAACGCCGAGCCGGATAGTCGGATCTAGCAGATGGTTGCCGAACTCGAAAAATGCCCGGCTGGCGAGCCGGATCTGTTCAAGGAACTCGAACACAGCGGCGCTCCGCAGTCCGGGGCCAAATATCGGCCGGCGTTGCGGCCGGCTTCTACGCGGCTATATCATCGGCGGTGCGGGCAAAGAAGGGGCGTATTCGGATGCAGCGTAGCGTTTCCAGGATTCTCACGACGCATGTCGGCAGCCTGCCGTTTCTTTCGCTCAACGCAGGTATTGCCACTGGCGACGAGACGCTGCTCGCCGGCGAGGTGCGCGCCGTCGTCGCGCGGCAGCGCGAGATCGGCATCGATGTCGTCAATGAGGGCGAATATGCCAAAGGCGGCGACTGGCTGCGCTACATGCTCAATCGCTTCGGCGGCTTTACCGATGTCGACGCGCCCGAAGGAAAACCGCTCATCGAGCAGGGCAGGGATCGCGAGGAATTTGCCGATTTCTACAAATATGCCGGCGAGCGCGGCACGCTGTTCTACGCGCCCGGTGCGCAGATCGCCAAGAAGCGGCCGGTGCAGGTCTGCACGGGCCCCGTTACTTACGTCGGTCAGGCAGAACTGAAGAAAGAGATCGACGTTACCGTCGCCGCTGCCGGGACGGAAAATGTGTTTCTGACGTCGACCGCGCCGGCAAGTCTCGAAGTCTATCGCCGCAATCGGCATTACAAGACCGACGAAGACTATGTGTTCGCCATCGCCGAGGCGATGCGCATTGAATACGAGGCCATCGCCGCTTCCGGGCTGATCCTGCAAGTCGACGACGCCTGGCTACCCGCGCTGTGGGACCGCATTGGCATGGATATGGGTCTGCCGGCGTTCCGTGCCCGAAGCGAGATGCGGATCGAGGCGCTCAATCACGCACTGCGGAATATTCCCGAAGACCGCGTGCGCTATCATCTGTGCTGGGGCAGCTGGCACGGACCCCATGCCTACGATCTTGAACTCGATCGCATCGTCGATCTCGTGCTCAAGGTGAAGGCGCAGGCCTATCTGATCGAGGGCGCGAACGCGCGGCACGAGCACGAAGTCGCCGTCTGGGAAAAGGCAAAGCTTCCCGAGGGGAAGGTCCTCATTCCCGGCGTGGTCACCCATTCGACCGACGTGGTGGAGCATCCGGAACTGGTATCGCAGCGCCTGCAGCGCTATGCGCGCCTCGTCGGCAAGGAGAATGTCATTGCCGGTGCTGATTGTGGCTTCGGCGGCCGCTCGCACCCGCAGATTGCCTGGGCCAAATTGCGTGCGCTCGCCGAAGGGGCGGCTTTGGCAAGTCGAGCGCTGGGATTCCGGCCGGCGTAACCGGCGGTCTTGCGGAAAGCCGCGGTCCGCCTTAAGCGAATAGATCAAGAAAAATCTGTGGCCGCACGGCCGCGCAAACCGGGGGGAAGTACCGTGGCTACAGGCAAGGTTGACGTCATCGATCTTATCGATCGGCATCCGGTCACGGGTTATCAGATCGCGATATTGATTCTGTGCATGCTGGTGGCCGCGCTCGACGGCTTCGATACCCAGGCGATCGGCTATACCGCGCCCGCCATCGCCGCCGTGATCCACCTGCCGATGCCGCAGTTCGGACAAGTCGGGTCCGCCGGCCTGGTCGGCGCGGCGATTGGCGCCCTGTCGTTCGGGCCGCTTGCCGATCTGTTCGGCCGCAAATGGTTCATGATCATCGCCGTTCTCGTCTTCGCGGTTTTCAGTTACTTCACGTCGCAATCCACGACGCTCAACGAATTGCTCGCCTATCGCTTCTGTGCCGGTCTCGGCCTTGGCGGCGTTACGCCGGCGTTCCTGGCAATGGGCGCCGAGCTTGCGCCAAAGCGCCTGCGCGACGTGTTCGTGACTGTGCTGTTCGCGTCTTTTCCCGGCGGCGGCCTGATCGGCTCACTCACCAGCGCCTGGGTCATCCCGACCTTCGGGTGGCAATCAGTGTTCTATATCGGCGCGGTGGCGCCCATCTTCATCGCGATTATCCTGACGATCTGGCTGCCGGAATCCATCCGCTTCCTGCTCGCGCGCGGCGGCCGGCAGAGTGAAATCCGGCATACGCTCGAAAAGATCATGCCGGGCGAAGTTCCCGCAGATGCCGAACTGGTCGCGCCGCCGGACCCGGCGCGCGAGGGCGTTCCCCTGAAACATCTGTTCAATGAGGGCCGCGCGGTACCGACGGTCCTGCTGTGGGTGCCGTTCTTCGTGGTGTTCATGGTTCTGGTCACGGTGACGTTCTGGACGCCGGCGGTGCTCAATTCCGTCGGGTTCTCGCTGTCGGGTGCGGCCCTTATCATCGGCCTGAACAATCTCGGCAGCGTCATCGCCAGCGCCACGTCCGGCTGGGCCGTCCATCGCGGTGGGGCGTTCCGGGTTCTCATCCCGGGCTTCATCCTCGGCGGCCTTTGTCTTGCCTGGTTCGGGCAGGCGACGACGTCGATCACGATGTTGAGCGTTGCCTCGTTCCTCGCCGGCTTCTTTGTCGGCGGGACCGGTACCGGTCTCATCGCGGTGGCGGCGGGCATGTATCCGACCGCGATCCGCTCGACCGGCATTGGCTGGGCCATGGGCATGGGCCGCGTCGGCCAGGTGTTTGGTCCGATCCTGACTGGCGTACTGGTCGGGCTCGGCTACAAGGTCGGCGGAATCTTCTACGCCGCCGCCGTGCCGTGTTTCGTCGGTGCGCTGTTCCTGATCTTCCTGATGTTCGCACGCCCCGTCATGGAGGCCGACACTGAAGGACGTGTGGCGCCGGCCGAATAGGGCCTGCCCATCGAACCGGCCATGAAGCTCATCGCCTATGTCATGGACGGGGCCAAGATCGACATTCGTCCTGCCGCGGTCGAGCGGGATTGGATGGATGCGAGCGATCAGCGTTACGCCTACCGGTGCCTGCCGCTCGATATTGCCAACGCGCATGGCTGGGAAATTTTGTGCCCCACCGGATTTGCCGCGGCGTGGAACGGCAGGTTGAGGATCGCGGACATCCAGATCGATCCCGGCACGACCGCGCCGGCGGTCAGTCATTTCGCGCAGGGCATTTTGACGTTTCATCTGCCGTGCCTGTTCCGCACCGACGACGGCTTCGATCTGTTCGCGCAAGGCCCGATCAACCGGCCGAAGGACGGCATCTATCCGCTCGCCGGCATCATCGAGACCGATTGGGCGCCTTACACTTTCACGATGAACTGGATTTTCACCAGGCCGGGCGTATTGCGCTTCGACGCCGGCGAGCCGATCTGTCACATCTTTCCGGTGCGGCGCGGCGAACTGGAAACGGTCGAGCCCGAGCTTCGCCAAATCTCGGAGGTGCCGGAGCTGAAGGCGCAATACGAGGCCTGGCACAACAGCCGCAACAGCTTCAACGCCGACCTGAAACAGCCGGACTCGCAGGCGCGCGCCGAGCGCTGGCAGAAAAAATATTACCAGGGCCGCGACATGGCGGGCGAGTCGGTTGCCGAAGATCACCGCACGCGGCTGCGGCTGAAACCATTCAGCGGCTGATTGGCCGGTTGGCCGTAGCTTATTTCACCGACACGTTCGCCTGCGTGGCGACGTCTTTCCACAGCGCGATGTCTTTTTTGATGAAGGCCGCGAATTCGGCGGGCGTGTCGCCAACGATCTGGATGGCCTGCGCGACGATCAGCGCCCGCGTCGGCGGGTCATTGAGCGCGGCGACGATCTGGTCGTGCAATTTGTTGATGATGGGCTGCGGCGTATTGGCCGGGGCCAGGATGCCGTGCCAGGCGACGGCTTCGAAGCCCGGATAACCGCTTTCGGCGACCGTCGGAACTTCCGGCGCAACCGATGAGCGCTGCTTCGTGGTCACCGCCAGCGCCCGCAATGTGCCGGCTTGCAAGTGCGGCAGCGACGAAACCGGATCGGCGAATACCATCGTCACCTGGCCTGCGAGGAGATCGGCGACCGCGAGCGCCGTGCCGCGATAGGGCACGTGAACCATCTTCAGGCCGGCCCTGCTGGAGAGCAATTCGGTGACAAGCTGGTTCGACGAGCCGACGCCGGTGGTGCCGTAATTGTACTCTCCAGGTTTCGCCTTCACCATCGCGATGAAGTCCTGGAAATTTTTGACCGGGAGCTTTGCATTGACGACGAGGACGTAAGGGTAGTCCGAGGTCATGGTGATTGGCGCGAAATCCTTCTCCGGGTCGTATGGCAATTCCTTGTACACGCCGGGATTGATCGAGATCGGGCCGGATTGTCCGAGCAGGAGCGTGTAGCCGTCAGGAGTCGCCTTGTGCACGTCCTCGGTGCCGATGATGGCGCCCGCGCCGCCGCGGTTCTCGACCACCATCGGCTGGCCGATGGTTTCGCTTACGCGCTTGCTGATAATCCGCGCGACGACATCGGCGGCGCCGCCGGGGGCGAAAGGCACGATCAGCTTGATCGGATGGGAGGGATAGTCGTCGGCCGAGGCCTGCAACGTGGTCAGTGAGAGCACGGTCGCCGCGGCTGCAGCCAGATATTTCCAGTTTGTCGCCATTGTCCTCGCCCGCCGTGTTTTCAGTATTGTTTCCATCATCCTTGCACTTTTGCGCGCGGCGGTCGATGTTTGCCGCCCGTTTGCGAGGATAAGATGCTGCACAGTCCCGGCGTGACCGAGAAACTGGCCCAACTTGTGGTGGATACCCGGTGGGAGGACCTGCCGCCGCAGGTCAGGCACCAGGCCAAACGTTCCATGACGAATTTCTTCGCGGTCGCGCTGACCGGTTGCCGCAACGCGACGTTTGAGACCGCGCTCGCCTCCCTTGCCGCATTTTCCGGCGGCCGGCAGGCGACGCTGGTCGGGCGGCGCGAGCGCATCGATGCGCTCAATGCGGCGTTCCTCAATGCCGCTGGCGCCAACGTGCTCGATTTCTGCGATACGCACGTTGCAACCGCGATTCATCCGACCGCGCCATTGGCGCCAGCGCTGCTCGCGCTCGCCGAGTTGCAGCGCGTGAGCGGCCGCGATGCTCTTCTCGCCTTCGTGCTGGGGCAGGAGATCGAATGCCGGATCGGATTGGCGATGTCGCCGAGCCACTACAACAAGGGCTGGCACATCACATCGACCTGCGGCGTGTTCGGCGCCGCTGCCGGCGCCGGTAAATTGTTGGGCCTGACGTCCGCACAGATGGTGTGGGCGCTCGGCACTGCGGCAACCCAATCCGCCGGTTTGTGCGAATGTCTCGGCACGCCGGCGAAAAGCGTCAGCGTCGGCAATGCCGCGCGCAATGGGCTGTGGTCGGCGCTGCTGGCATCGAGGAATTTCGATGGACCGCCGGAGCCGCTCACCGGCGTGCAGGGCTATTACAATGCTTTGGGCGAGGCGCCGAAGCCTGCCGTGCTCACCGACAAGCTCGGCGAGACGTGGGAGATCATGACGACCGCGTACAAACCCTATCCATGCGGCTTCGTCATCCACCCGGTGCTCGATTGTGTGCTGGACTGGCGGCGCGATAACCCGGCGGCGGTGGTGGAGAAGGTGGTGGTGACCGGCAATCCACTCCTCGCCGTTCGCACCGACCGGCCCAACATCTCGACGGGGCGTGAATTGCAGGTCTCGACACAGCACGCCGTCGCCGCCGCGCTTGTGACAGGCAAAGCCGGCGTCGATCAATTCACCGATGCCTGCGTGAACGATCCCAAAGTCGCGGCGCTGCGCAGCAAGGTTGCGGTGGTGCGGGACGAAAGTTTTGCCAACATCTCAGCGGCCGTCGCGATCACCACGGCGGACGGCAAGACGCATCAGCTTCTGCAAAAAGCTTCGCGCGGCAGCGAGGCGAACCCGATGAGCGACAAGGATCTCGAGGACAAGCTGCGCACTGCGGCCGAAGGCGCAATTCCGGGCCACGATGTCACGCCGCTGATCGATGCGATCTGGGCGCTCGACAAGAGCGAAGATATTTCAAAACTTGCCGCGCTTTCCGTGCCGCGCAGTTGATCAATCACAAGAAGTCCTGAATTCGCCGTTCAATGGCACGGACGCGGCGTAACGGCCCGCGGCATGACAAGCTTATGGCTCCTCCACTTCTTCAACTGAAAAATATCGCGCTTACTTTCGGCGGCACGCCGCTTCTCACCGGTGCGGAGCTCTCGGTTTCGCCCGGTGAGCGCGTATCGCTGGTAGGACGCAATGGATCAGGAAAATCGACGCTTCTGAAAATTGCCGCGGGCCTCATTGAGCCGGATGGCGGCACAGTGTTCGTGCAGCCCGGAGCACTGGTGCGTTACCTGCCTCAAGAGCCGGATTTTTCAGGATTTGAATTGACGCTTGCTTATGCCGAGGCCGGACTGCGGCCGACCGACGACAGCCACACCGCGCGCCATCTGCTCCAGCAATTGGGTCTCACCGGGGACGAGCATCCGGCGCATATATCCGGCGGTGAGGCACGCCGTGCCGCGCTGGCGCGTGTCCTGGCGCCGTCGCCGGATATCCTTCTGCTCGACGAGCCGACCAACCATCTCGATCTGACGACGATCGAATGGCTGGAGCAGAACCTCGATTCGCGGCAAACCGCGATGGTGATTATCAGCCACGACCGGCGCTTTCTATCGACGCTGTCGCGCAGCATGGTTTGGCTCGACCGCGGGGTGACGCGGCGCATCGAGCGCGGGTTCGATCACTTCGAGGAATGGCGCGACGAGGTGCTGGCGCAAGAGGAGCGCGATCAGCACAAGCTCGGCCGCAAGATCGTTGCCGAAGAACACTGGCTCCGCTTCGGGGTCTCCGGCAGGCGCAAACGCAACATGCGCCGTGTCGGCCTGCTGCAGGCGTTGCGCGAGCGGCGCCGTACCTATCGCGGAACGGCAGGCAGCGCGGCGATCAGCGCCAGTTCGGGAGCGCCTTCCGGTGCAATGGTCATCGAGGCGGCGGGCATCGGAAAAAGCTATGGCGGCCGCCCGATTGTCCAGGACTTCTCGACCCGGATCCAGCGCGGCGACCGAATCGGCATTATCGGGCCGAACGGCAGCGGCAAGACCACATTGATCACCATGCTGACGGGTGCCCTGCCGCCGGACGAAGGCGTGATTCGCCTTGGTGCGGGGCTTGCCGTCGTGACGCTCGACCAGCATCGCGACAGTCTCGATCCGAATGCTACCGTCGTCGAGGCGCTGACGGGCGGACATGGTGACAGCGTAATGGTCAACGGCCATTCCAGGCATGTCATCAGCTATATGAAAGACTTTCTGTTCGCGAGCGAGCAAGCCCGCACGCCGCTCGGCAAGCTATCGGGCGGAGAGCGCGGCCGGCTCATGCTGGCGCAGGCGTTCGCCAAGCCGTCGAATCTCCTGGTGCTCGATGAACCCACCAACGATCTCGACATGGAAACTCTGGATGTGCTGGAGGACACGCTGGCCGATTATCCCGGCACGGTGCTCCTCATCAGTCACGATCGCGATTTTCTCGATCGTCTCGTGAGCGGCGTGATCGTGCCGGAGGGCGACGGCCGCTGGATCGAATATGCCGGCGGCTATAGCGACATGCGGGTGCAGCGCGGTGCCGACGTGACGCGCGAGGACTTAACGAAAGCGCCTGCCAGATCCGCCAGCCGATCCGGCAAGGTCGCCGGTCCGCGGCCGGCGAAGCGGCGGCTGACGTTCAAGGACAAGCATGCGCTCGAGGCGTTGCCCAAAACCATCGCCAAGCTGCAGGCGGAAATGAAACGGCTGCAGGCCAGGCTCGACGATCCGGGCTTCTATGCCCGCGATCGCGCCGGTTTCGAAGGCATCACCGCCTCGCTCGGTGAGCTGCAGCGCAAAATCGCTGCGGCCGAGGAGGAATGGCTCAAGCTCGAAATGCTGCGTGAGGAAATAGCCGACGCCTAGACCATGATCCGATTCAGCTTGGCCGGATCGTGGTCTAGGCTGCGGGCTCGCGGCCGTGGATATCCTTGACGTCCGCGAATGAAATGCCGGGGTTCTGCTCGCCGGTATATTCGAGATCGAAGGCGCTGCGCGCCATGAATACGAGATCGCCGTCGAGATCCTCGGCCATGGATGACGCGTATTTGGCCGCGAATTGGTCGAGCATTTTGCGGTCGCCTGCCGAAATCCAGCGCGCGAACTGATATTCCGCCGCGCTCCAGTCAATTGGCAGCCCGTATTCGGCGGACAGCCGCGCCCGCAACACGTCGAGCTGCAAGGGGCCGACGACGCCGACCAAAGCAGGCGAGCCGTCGGTGGGGCGAAACACCTGGGCAACGCCTTCTTCGGCCAATTGCTGCAAGGCCTCTTTCAGCTTCTTTGCCTTCATGGCGTCCGTCAGGCGAACCCGACGCAGGATTTCGGGCGCGAAATTCGGCACGCCAACAAAGTTGAGGTCTTCGCCTTCGGTCAGCGTGTCGCCGATGCGCAGCGTTCCGTGATTGGGGATGCCGACCACGTCGCCGGCATAGGCATCGTCGGCGAGTGCCCGGTCCTGCGCGAAGAAAAATTGCGGCGTATTCAGGCTCATCATTTTTCCCGATCGCACCTGCTTGACCTTCATGCCGCGCGTCAGCTTGCCCGAGCACAGGCGCACGAAGGCGATACGGTCGCGATGGTTCGGGTCCATGTTCGCCTGGATCTTGAACACGAAAGCCGACATGCCGGCTTCGGTTGCCGTCACCAGCCGTTTGTCGGCGGCTTGCGCGCGCGGCGGCGGCGCCATGGCGGCAAGCGCGTTGAGCAGGTCGCCGACGCCGAAATTCATCAGCGCGCTGCCGAAGAAAACCGGCGTCATATGGCCTTCGGCAAACGCCTTGGCATCAAACCGTTTGCAGGCATGCCGGACGAGATCAAGCTCGCTCTCGGTCGCCGCGGCGTCGAGCGCGGGATTTTGCGCCGCAATTTCGGCGATCGTCATTTGACGAAGTTTGCCGGCAGCGCCCGCGTCGCCCTTGATGAGGCGCACGCCACCGGTCTCGACGTCCACCGTGCCGACGAAATCGCGGCCGCGCCCGACCGGCCAATTCACCGGCGTGGTGTCGAGCGCCAGCGTTTTCTCAATCTCATCGAGCAGATCGAATGGATCGCGGCTTTCGCGGTCCATCTTGTTGACGAAGGTGATGATCGGGATATCGCGCAACCGGCAGACTTCGAACAGCTTGCGCGTGCGCGGCTCGATGCCCTTGGCGGCGTCGATCACCATCACCGCCGAATCGACCGCGGTCAGCGTGCGATAGGTGTCTTCCGAAAAGTCCTCGTGGCCCGGCGTGTCGAGCAGGTTGAACACGCGGCCGTCGTAGGAAAACGTCATCACCGAAGTGACGACCGAGATACCGCGCTCGCGCTCGATCGCCATCCAGTCCGAACGGGTCGACCGTCTATCGCGCTTGGCCTTCACCTGGCCGGCAAGCTGGATGGCGCCGCCGAACAGGAGGAGCTTTTCGGTCAGGGTGGTCTTGCCGGCATCCGGATGGGAGATGATGGCAAAGGTGCGCCGCCGCTCTACTTCCGCCGCGAACGGCGACCGAGCCTGGGCGCCCTCAGGGGCGCGAATAGGCATGTTCATGGTGCACAGGATTTGGCAGTTCCGGCCGTCACGATCAAGACGGGAACCGTAAAAATCAATGGGCGCCGGCTTGCCCGAGGCGCTCGATCGCCGCGCGGATCGGGGCGAACGGCCCGTATTTGTGCTGGCGTTCGCTGAAGTGATCGGCATAGGGGCCGTAGGGCGTGTCCACGGGCTTGCGCAACAGGTCGGGAAAGTCGTGCTCGATGCCGGCACGGTGCGGCCGCGGATGCGACAACACATAAGCCGAAATGTCCCACGCCTCCTCGACGCCCAGTTGCACATCGAGATAGTCGGTGCCGTGCGGCATATTAAAGTGGATGAAATTGGCCATCGTGATGAGCCGTGCCATCCCTGCGCCGTCATTGAAACTGGCCGGCCCCCACAACGGCGGGTCGATGTAGCCTTGATCGGAGTTCGCGACGCTGTAGGGCAGGCCCGATCCGTCGGCATTGTGGCAACCCGCGCAGTTGCGCGTAAATAGTGGTTTGCCGCGATCAGGATCGGCGGCGCGCTTGAGTTCCTGCATTTGGCCGCTGCCGAGCCCAGGCAGTTTCTGCCCCGGCGCAACGCCGCTGCTTATGAATTTGATGTAGGCGACCACGGCCGCCATCTCCGGTGCGTCGTCCGGCATCGGGCGTCCGTTCATGCTGCGCGTCATGCAGGAATTGATGCGGTCCTCGATGCTGATATCGGTGCCGATCCGTGCACTGTATTGCGGAAAATCGCCGTAGAGGCCGAACAGCGGCAGGCCGAATTTCTTGGTGCCGGCCTCCAGGTGGCAATTCGTGCAGGCGAGATTATTGCCGGCATAGCGTTTCGAAGCGTCCGGGACGTCGGGCCCGATATAGGCATAGGTCGCGGTGATGAGATCGCGGCCTTCGCGGATTTGAAGGCCGTGCGCGTCGCGGGGGAGGGCGCCGACTTCGGGGATGGTCCAGACCGGTGAGGTTTGCGCACGAACCTGCGCACTCGCCGTTCCGGCGAGGGCCGCGAACAGCCGAATGATCATCCAGCCGCCAAACCGATTTGCCACGGGACCTCGCAATCGAAGACGCCGGATAGACCTTGTGCAAGGCACCCGCGTCTTGTTAGCCAAGGAGCTTAAAGGCGTGGCTGGCCGGAACAAGCCCGGCCCAAGAGAATGAAACGGGGATGGAAATCGATGAATAGCGTGGTCAACAGCAAGCGTGTGTTCACCGTAGCGCCGCATCGGCCGCAAGGCTTTGGCGAAATACTCGGCAAGCGCGGTGACGTGCGGCTCGACATGCTCGAACAGACGAAGCCCGACGCGGCTGCGCTTGAGATCCTCTCAGCCGCGCATGCCTACCAGACCGGCTCGGCGCGCGACGAACTGGTGCCGCATTATCATGTTCGCGCCGAACTGTTGGACCTGGCGCCGAACCTGCTGATCGTTTCGACCAACGGCGCGGGATACGACACCGTCGACGTGAAAATTTGCACCAAGCGCGGCATCCTCGTCGTCAATCAGTCCGGCGGCAACGCCGAAGCGGTCGCTGAACATGTCGTCGGCATGGTGCTGGCTCTGGTCAAGCGCTTCAACGAGACCGACCGCGCGCTGCGCGCCGGCACGCTGACCAGCCGAATTCCCTATATGGGCCGCGAAGCCTACGGCAAGACGATCGGCATCGTTGGGCTTGGCGCAGTCGGCATGCGGGTCGCCGAACTATGCCGCGTCCTTTTCCACATGCCGGTGCTGGCCTACGACCCCCATGTAAGCGCCGACACAATTCAGGCGCGCGGCGCGGAGAAGGTCGAGCTCGACGCGTTAATGCGGCGCTCCGATTTTGTGTCGATCAATTGCCCGCTGACCGGCGAGACGCGCATGATGATCGGCGCGCGCGAATATGCGCTGATGAAGCCCACGGCCTATTTCATCACCACGGCGCGCGGATCCATTCATGACGAGGAGGCACTGGAGGCGGTGTTGCGCGACAAGAAAATCGCCGGCGCCGGCCTTGACGTGTGGGAAAAGGAACCGCCGCCGGCCAAGCACCCGCTGATGAAATACGACAACGTGATTGTCACGCCGCATATGGCCGGCGTGACGATCGAGGCTCGCGCCAGGATGGGCCAGATAGCGGCGGAACAGATGATCGATGCGCTCGACGGCAAGCCGGTGCCGCGCATCATCAATCCGCAAGTGTGGGACGCCTATGCCAGGCGCTTCGAAAAGACCTTCGGCTTCGCGCCGGCGCCGCCGTCACCGGAGCCGAATTGGCACGCGACCGAAAATCACGACGATATGGCGTAGGAATAAAGGAGTGTTCACCCTGTATATTCCAGAATGTGCATGCCTTGGCCCCAGCGGTCGATGAGATAGAGGCGGCCTTCGTCGTCCGCTCCGATGTCGTTTGACTGGATGCCGGGCGTGCCTTCCGGCGTTTCCGGCACGTAGCAGCCGATCTCTTTCGGATGGAGCGGATCGCTGACGTCGACCGCGCGCAGGCCGGCGTTGAAATAAGTGAGGAATACGACGTCCTTCCACGGCCCATCGGCGGGCAGGTCTTCCAGAATGTTGTGCGCGCCGAAACGGCCCGGCCGCTCGAAATATTTTTCGCGGTCCGGCATGAAGGTCGCGATCGGCAGCGGATTGGTCTCATCGCGCGCGTCGATGATCCACATGAACTGCGCGTCCCAGAACTTCTGCTTGCCGCGCGCCTCGTCGGTGACGACGAGATAGGGACGATCGCCGATCGGCCAGCAGGTATGCGTCGAGCCGGGAAACGGCGGCGACCATTTGATGTGGCCGACAAGCTTCATGTCGCGCAGGTCGGTGCAGTCGATGATCGACATGCCGCCGCCCCACCAGGCGCAATACATGCGGTTGCCGCGGATCATCGGCGGCCCGTGCAGCGTGGTGGCTTCCTCGGCGGGATGCGGATCGTTGCCGACTTCCTCGGAGTCGGTCTTCATCCACGGCAGGCCCCAGATGCTGACGACTTCGGGCTTGAGCGGATTGGAAATGTCGAGCGTCCAGATCACGCGCTTGTCCCAGCCCGGCGCATCGTTCGGCATGAAGGCGAGCTTGCGTTTGAGATCGACGCCGAAACGATGCGGGCCCGAGCCCGGCATGTCGTAGAAGCCGACCGGTTTCGGCGCCGACGGCGTCGATATGTCGAAGATGAAAAAGCCGGCGCGGGCGTTTTTGCCCTTGTCGCCGGCGAGCCGCTCCGAATTCACGTAAAGAAGGTCGTCACCGACGATGCGCAGCTTGTGGCAGTGCACGCCCGGCGGTGCGCGGAATTCACCGACCTTGTGCGGCATTCGCGGGTCGCGCACGTCGTGAACGGTAAAACCTTCCGGCCCATTGAAGCTCGATCCACCGACCGCGCCGACATAGGCATGGCCCTTATGCACCTGCATCAGGCTGCCGCCGCCCCACGCTGCCGAGGCATCGTGGCCGAGCAGGCGGAAATTCTTTGCTTCTTCGGGGTAGGTGGCGGGCATTTGGCGCATCCTCTGCTCATTTCAGCGTCATGGCCGGGCTTGTCCCGGCCATCCACGTCTTTAGTCTCCTTCGCTAGCAAGACGTGGATGCCCGGCACAAGGCCGGCCATGACGAACTGTGCGGAAACTTCCAATCTTGACCGATCGCGCTCAATCCTCACCCGCAAGCGCCGTTCCGGCGGAGTTTTTCGGCCATCCGCGCGGGCTCACGTTCCTGTTCACGACGGAAATGTGGGAGCGCTTCTCCTATTACGGGATGCGCTCGCTCCTTGTCCTCTACATGACGAAATATCTGCTGCTGGCCGGCCACGCCGGCAATGTCACCGGCCTGCTCACCGTCAAGCGCGCGCTTGAATCCTTGTTCGGCCCGCTCGACGTGCAGCCGCTGTCGTCGCAGATCTGGGGCCTTTACACCGGGCTGGTTTATTTCACGCCGATCCTCGGTGGGCTCCTTGCCGACCGCGTGCTCGGCCAGCGCCGCACCGTGATCGTCGGCGCGGTGCTGATGGCCGTTGGTCATTTCATGATGGCTGTGGAACAACTCTTTCTGGTCGCGCTGCTGGCGCTGATCCTGGGCAGCGGCTGCTTCAAGCCGAATATTTCGACCCAGGTCGGCGGCCTTTACGCGCCGGGCGATCATCGCCGCGACCGTGCCTATTCCATCTTCTATGTAGGCATCAATGTCGGCGCATTCCTGGCGCCGCTCGTCTGCGGCACGCTCGGTGAAGAGGCGGGCTGGCATTACGGCTTTGCCGCCGCCGGCGTCGGCATGTGCATCGGGCTTTTGATTTATCTTTACGCGCTGCCGCTCCTGCCGCCCGATGAATTGCACAAAGCGAAAGCTGCGAATGCCAAGCGCCAGCCGCTCAGCCGCGGCGAATGGCGCGCCATTGTCGCGCTGCTCGTATTGTTCGTGCCGGCGACATTGTTCTGGGCGACCTATGAGCAGATCGGCAACACGATCGTGCTGTGGGCCGATGCCAATACCGACCGCACGCTCGTGCCGGGGCTGGCGGCGCAAATTCCCACGACCTGGTTCCTGGCGTTCAATCCGTTCATGATCTTCGCCTTCACGCCCTTCGTCGTGGGGTTGTGGACGCGTCAGGCCGGGCGGGGAACCGAACCGTCGACGATCACAAAAATGGCGCTCGGCTGTTTCGGCGTCACCGCGGCCTATCTCGTCATGGCACTCGCCGCGCTGCGCGCCGGCGGCGGAGAGGCAAGCTGGCTCTGGCTCCTCGGCTTCTTCATCGTCATAACGCTTGGCGAACTCTACCTGTCGCCCGTTGGGCTTTCGCTCGTGACCAAGGTCGCGCCGTCGCGGATCCTGTCGATGACGATGGGTGTGTGGCTGGCGACGAGTTTCACCGGCGGTTTCCTTGCCGGCTATATCGGCAGTTTCTGGAGCCGGATGGAAAAACCGGAATTCTTTCTCATGGTCGCGGCGATTGCGGCGCTGGCAGGCCTGATGATTGTTGCCTGCCGGTGGCTGCTGCGGGGGATGTTGCGGGAATAACGCGTCATTGCGGAAAGCAGCGTGAGAATAGCTTTCCGCTTATTCCCGCGAAAGCGGGAATGCAGAGTTCGTTGCTTGAAGACGGGGCTCGTTACTTGAAGACACGGCTCGTTGCTTGAAGAGCTAAGTCCCCGCTTTCGCGGGGATGAGCGGAACCGAAATCAATGCACCGCGGCTGCCGCGGGCTGTTCGGTGCTTTCGATGTGGGCGATGTTGCTTTTCACCGCCTTCTGGATTTTCTCGAACGCGCGAACCTCGATCTGCCGCACGCGCTCGCGTGACACGCCGAATTCATCGGCGAGCTCTTCGAGCGTGATCGGATCGTCGGCGAGCCGGCGCGCCTCGAAAATGCGGCGTTCGCGATCGTTGAGAACCGACAGCGCCTGGCCCAGCGCCTTGTGGCGGTTTTCCGACTGTTCGGATTCAGCGAGCCGGCTTTCCTGGCTGACGCTGTCGTCGACCAGCCAGTCCATCCACTCGCCGGAATCGCCGTCTTCGCGGATCGGCGCATTGAGCGACGCGTCGCCGCCGAGCCGGCGGTTCATGTCGATCACGTCCTGTTCGGTGACGCCAAGCCGCTTGGCGATGAGCTTGACCTGATCGGGCCGCATATCGCCTTCTTCGAGCGCGGAGATACGGCTCTTCGCCTTGCGCAAGTTGAAGAACAGCTTCTTCTGGTTGGCGGTGGTGCCCATCTTCACGAGAGACCACGAGCGCAGGATGTATTCCTGGATCGCAGCCTTGATCCACCACATCGCGTAGGTCGCGAGCCGAAAACCCTTGTCGGGCTCGAAGCGCTTGACCGCCTGCATCAGCCCGACATTGCCTTCGGAAATCACTTCCGCAATCGGCAAGCCGTAGCCGCGATAGCCCATCGCGATCTTGGCGACCAAACGCAGATGGCTGGTGACGAGCCGGTGCGCGGCGTCGCGGTCGCCGTGCTCGCGCCAGCTTTTGGCCAGCATGAATTCTTCCTGCGGCTCCAGCATCGGGAACCGCCTGATTTCTTCAAGATACCGGGTGAGGCCGGTTTCGCCCGACAAAACGGGCAGTGCAGCAGTCTGGGCCATGATAGCGCCCTCCATCCAAAATGCCCCCGCGGAGCGCGGCGGGCGAATGGCGCCGCCGCTCCCAGAGCCGACAGCACCAGTTCCATTATCTCGCACCCGCAACATACACGGTCGAATCGGCCCAGAGGAAGTGAACACGGCGTAACAACCGCGCGACGCTGCCGTGAACACAGGGGATCGATGCTAAACCGCTGGAAGCAGTAAACTTTTACTTGTCGCCTTTGCTCGAATTCACCTGGCTGTCGGCCAGGGCATTGTGCAAACGGGCAAGCTCGGGAGGCAGTTCCGACTTGAACCGAAGGATTTCGCCGCTCGAGGGGTGTTTAACGGTCAGAATATGGGAATGCAGGGCCTGTCTGCCAAGGGCCGCCAGCGTCGCCTGCGCTTCCGGCAGCAAAAGGGCCGATTTGGTGCGGAATCCAGCCCCATAGACCTGGTCGCCCAGGATCGGGTGGCCGATCGAGGCCAAATGGACCCTGATCTGGTGGGTCCGGCCGGTTTCAAGCCGGCAGGCCAGCAGGCTTGCCACCGCCTCTTCGATCTTGCCGGATTTTTTGACCTTGGCGGCCACCGCCGCCCGATACCGTTGCAGGACCTGCCAATGGGTCACTGCTTCACGGCCGCCTTCGCGCACGGCCATGCGATCGCGCGCCCGCGTGTCGCGATCGATCGGCCGGTCAATCACGCCATGCGGACGATCCGGCGCGCCCCAGGCAAAGGCAAGATAGCTGCGCTCGAACGGTTCGCCGCTTTTGCCGTGGTCGGCAAACTGCGCCGCGAGCGCGCGATGGGCATGGTCGTTCTTGGCCACGACCATGAGGCCGGTCGTATCCTTGTCGAGTCGGTGCACGATGCCGGGCCGCCGCTCGCCGCCGATGCCGGAGAGACTGTCGCCGCAATGCGCAATCAGGGCATTGACCAGAGTGCCGGTCCAATGGCCGGCGGCGGGATGAACGACAAGATTGCGGGGTTTATTGATGACGATGATGTCGTCGTCCTCATAGACGATATTGAGCGGGATCGGCTCGGCCGCAGGCTTGGCCGGCTCCGGGGGTGGAATATCGATCCCGATGGCCACGCCGGAATTGACGCGGTGGCTCGGATCGCGGATCGTTTGACCGCCGATGGTAACGGCGCCGGCTTCGATCAAAACTTTGAGGCGGGACCGCGACAGTTCGGCGACGTGGCGGGCAAGCAAGCGGTCGAGCCGCTCGCCCTGCTCGTCTGAAGAGACAAGGATCGTTTGGGGCGTGGAAGGGGTAAGCGCCATGAGCAATCAGTCCGGCAATCCGCGCGCCAATTTATCGGGTGGAGCAAACCCCGCCGCGTCCGACACGGCGCATCTCGTGGCGCGGGCACGGGTGATGATGATCATATCGGCTCTAACGACCGTGCTGGCAATCACCGCGGTCGTTGTCGTTATCGGTTATCGGATGTTCAATTCGGGCCTTGTACCGGCGGCGGATGGCGTGATCGTCCTACCCAAGGGCGCGCGCGTCGTCTCGAGCGCCGCTTCCGCCGGGCATGTCGCGGTGCTGCTCGACGTCAACGGCACGAGTGAATTGCGCACCTTCGATATCAAGACTTTAAGGCCGACCGGCCGGCTCCGCTTTTCAACCGAGCCGTGAGCGGTTCGATGGCCGGGAACGCGCTTGCATGGCCGCGCCGTCGCGTCTAATTCAAAGGCACGCTCCCTTCGTCTAGCGGTCTAGGACGCGGCCCTCTCAAGGCTGAAACAGGGGTTCGATTCCCCTAGGGAGCGCCAGCCATGTTAAATCGATCATTTAGCCCACCCAATTGACGACATTGACGGCAGTCATCGACGGCAGATTAGGGACTGCGATTCTTTGTCACTCGGCTCGTCGATGATACTGCGTAGCGCTACGCGTGGACGCATAAATTGCAGTCGCGCGCCGACCTGAACGGTCGTCCAATGTCCGCTATCCCGTGTAAAGCGGACATGGAGCATGGTGGTGGGTATCAGCGCCGCCAATAATTGTTCGCCGCTGCTATCGTGGCAAACTCAATCGCTACCACATGGCCTGCCGCGATCAGACCGAACGCATCGGTAGCGTATTTAGAACGACCAGACTGTAGAACCTCTAGCTCGCCCTGCATCGCGTGAATTGTGTGGCGCGCAAGCGTAATGGCTAAAGCCCTTCCTTCCTCCGGCGTTTTGGTGATGAGTGTATTGTCGGGCACAAGTGGCGTTTGCGGTACTCGGGTCACGGGCGTCTTCTCCTGCTAGTTGCTGACTCTGATGCCGGGGAGGCTTACCTGAACCGAGGCCGGCATTGTTTTAACGCTATCGTGCCCACGACACCCGAACTGAGCAAAATCGCTCACGGGGACTGAGACTCTATCCGCTGGAAGAAGAGGCGACAGCGCCATGGCGAGAACCTACCGTGAAATTGCAACAGAGGAAATGCTGCGAACCGTCGAAGAAGCGATGAATCAAGCTATTAATTACTGGCCAGACTTGCCACCGCCAATGACGGAAGCGATCGAACAGTTTCGCACTCGACTTGGGGCGGCAATTGATTCCGTAGAATTTGTTAAAAGGGCACTCGACAGACAGGTGCACGAAACTGACCACGGGAAAGGTCCTGCCTGATGCCCCATCAATTCATGGCGCCGTGGGCGTGTAGGTGACCTTCTGGTCCACCTTGCAGACGATCTCAACGTGATCGCCACGCAGGCGGGCCAGAACGCGCGGCGGCGTGCCGCGCTGTCCTTCCTTGCCGCCTTCGATCTCGATGAGATTTTCTCCGTCCGCCGCAACGAGGAAGCCATTGGAGTCGCGACAGTCCGTCATGTCCCCTTCGGCGGCAAGCAGGGCGTCATTGCGCGGGCTCTTTTCGATGTCCTGGCCGGTGAGAAGCACCACACCGGCGGCTCTGCAGCCGGAGCCGGCGCTGCTGTCATATCTGAAATAGCCGACCCGGACAGGGCTTCCAGACGGATCGAGTTTTACATCGGCATAGCGCTTGATGACCGGCGAATGCGGGCCCGGCAGGTCGAGCGTCGCGGCGTCATCCACCACGATTTGATCGGCGAGCGGCTTGGTCGCCAGCTTTTTGAAAGATTTTCCGGAGCGAAGGGCCTGACACAATGCCGGCGCGTGGTTCTCGCTGAGAGCCGGAGCGTAGTGCGGCTTGAAACGGCAAACCACGCCGGTATTGGGTTTTACGACCGCGATGAGTTCGTTGTTCTCCTCGAACGCAACGTAATAGCGGTTCTGGAAAGCAAACACGTTCGGCACCGAGTTGTAGTCGATGCCTTCGTCCTTGGTGAAGTGAAAATTGACTTCGCTGTTTGCGGCCGCCGCCTCCTGCTCGTCGGGCGTCAGCGCTTTCGTGCTGGCGATGATATTCGACACATGCGCCGTGCCTTCTTCGAAAATATAGACATGGCGCAATATGCCGTCGCCGGCGATATCGACCGGGTCCGGGTAACCCCAAAGCTTGCTCTCGGTGCCTTGGTTATAAGCGGCAGCGACAAAGGAGCAGACATCGGACGAAGCGGGGATAGCCTGATCGGCGGCCCATGCGCACGATCCCGCCACGCCGCACCACAGCGCGGCAAGAGCGAAGACCGTGCGGAGAAGCCGTGTCAGGTGAAGCCGCGTCATGGGATGCCGACCGATAGCCCGGCGGGAGGTCGCGATGCGCCCCGCTATGCCGGCTACACCTTCAGCTTCAACAGCGCATCCGCATTGCCGTGCGCAAGCTTTTCCTTATCGGCCGGAGACAGCGAAACGTTGTCGAGAAATTTACGGCCGGCAGCATCCGGCGCAAATGGATAATCGACCGAGAACAAGATGCGGTCGATGCCGAAGGTCTGCAGCGCGGCGATGAATGGCGGCTGATCGAAAATGCCGCTTGTCGTGATCCAGACCTGATCGAGGATGGTCTTGGCGACCGGACGCTTGAGATGGCCGATGTCGTGTATGAACATCTGATCGGCGCGCGCCATCATCATCGGCAGCATCTCGCCCATATGGCCGATGATGATCTTGAGTTTTGGATGCCGGTCCAGCGTGCCGGCGACCACCATGCGCAGCAGATGCACCGCGGTCTCCGAGTGCCAGCCCCAGCCGGCGGTCTCAAGGACGCGGCCCGCGCCCTCCGGCAGATCGGAGAAGTAAGCCTGCCGCGCGAGTTCCGGCGGAATGTGCGGATGAATGTAGATCGGCACATCGAGTTCGACCGCGGCTGCGAGGATGCCGTCATAGCTTTTGTGGTCAAGAAAGCGGCCTTCGGTCGTGCCGTTGATCATCGCCCCGAGGAAGCCGAGCTCTTTCACGGCGCGCTTCAGCTCGGCCGGTGCGGCATCCGGGCTCTGCATCGGCAGCACGGCGAACGCGCCGAAACGGTCGGGACGGCGCGCGACGGCGGCTGCCGAGTGATCGTTGATCTCCTTGGCCATGGCGACGCCGTCGGGGCCGGGCACGAGATCGGGCCCGGGGCCGGCGACCGAAAGGATCTGGAAGGTGATGCCGGCGTCGTCCATGGATTTCAGCCGCACCGGACCGATCTCAGGCAACAGCTCCATCGGATTGGGCGTGCCGGGGGTCAGATTTCGCGGCCGGAAGCCGCGTTTGTGGATGACGTCTTTCGAGATGCGCCCGGCCACCGCCGGAACAGAGAAATGTTCTTCAAGTGTAACAATACGCATATTCCATTACCTCCGTGGGACCCGCCGCGTTGTCGCATCGTTGCCGCCGTCCAGCAAGCGGGTCGGACCGGCAGAGTCATGCTACAATAAAGATCATGGATTAGGGGCTATGGCGCGTATCTTTATCAATTACCGTCGTGACGACACGCAAGGCGTTGCCGGGCGCCTGTTCGATTATCTCGCGTCGAAATATTCCCGCGACGAGCTGTTCATGGATGTCGATGCCATGCAGCCCGGCCTCGATTTCGCCAAGCAGCTCGATACACAGGTTTCGCAGTGCCACGTGCTTCTTGCCGTGATCGGGCCGCACTGGATCGAAGCGCACGATCAGGCTGGACACCGGCGGCTCGACAACGACAGGGATTCCGTACGCGTCGAACTCGCTTCGGCGCTGCAGCGCGACATCGCGGTGATCCCGGTGCTGGTCGACGGCGCCGTCATGCCGTCCGAAGACAGCCTGCCGGACAATCTGAAAGCCCTGTCCCGCCGCCACGCACTCGAATTGCGCCATACCAGGTTCAACGCCGACGCCGATGCGATCATGCACGCGCTTGAGCGGGTGGTGCCGCGCCGCCGCGCGCCTTTGCTGGTCGCAGGTGCCGGCATTGCGGCGCTTCTTCTCGTCGCAATAGCGGGCGGCGTGATGTGGCGGGAGACGAAGACAAAGCCGGTTGTTGCGCCGCCCGGGGTGCAGACCTCGCCTGTTGTTGCGGCGGTCCCGCCAAATGCGCCGACTGCGACAGTGCCGGCCCTGGCAGCCGCCCCCATACAGCGGCCAACGCCCCCATCTCAGGCTCCGGCAAACGCCGCCTCACAAGGTTGGTTACCGCCGGGATTCAAGCTCGGCGAAATCGTGCCCAATGCCGCGCTGCGCGGTTCGTACTATCACGTCGTAGGTACTGCCGATGTGCCATCCTGTCAGGCCGCCTGCCGCGCCGATACACGATGCGCGGCGTGGACCTACACCCAGCCCAAGACCGGAGGGACATCCGCAGGTACACGTCCGGAGGTACATCCGGAGGTACACCCGGAAACACGTCCGGAGGTGCATCCGGAGCAACACCCGGAGCTACAGCCGGGATTTGCTCATTCAAGGCTGTCATACCGCAGCAGTTCACCGACGCCTGCTGCAGTTCCGGTGTCGAGCGGATGCCCGATCCGGAGTTGCGCACGCCGCCGCCGATCCCGGCCGGCGTTACCGGCATGCTGCTTCCCGGCGTCGAACTGGAAGGCGGCACCTACCGGTATTTCGGCAACGCGACCATCGACGGCTGCCAGGCGGCGTGCCGAAGCGACAGCCAGTGCATGGCCTGGGATTATGTCCGCCCCGGCATCCTGAGTAACGATGCCCGCTGCTATTTGAAAAACAAGCTCTCGATGCAGATCGAAAGCCCGTGCTGTGTTGCCGGCTTTGAACAGCATGAGGCTGCGGCACAGGCGCCGGCAAATGCGGCTGCTCCGCCGACGCACAACATCGTCATGGCGAATACCAATCTAGTCGGCCTGGATTATCGCAACTTCGATCCCGCGGCTGCGGACGCGACGCTCTGCCAGAACGCTTGCAAGGCGGAGAACCGCTGCGCGTCGTGGACCTACGTGCATCCCGGCGCACAGGGACCCAATCCGCGCTGCTGGCTGAAGAGCGGTGTGCCCCAGGCGACATCCAGTTCCTGTTGCACCTCCGGGATCGAGCGCGCCGACACGAAGTGATCTGCCGGATATTTTCGGACGATGCTTGCGTTGCAAGCTCCGCTTTGTATTTTATTAAGGCTCTCACACAACCGTCACAAACGATCCGGCGCGGTCTTGCGAACGTTTCCGGTTGCCGCTAAAAAGGTTTCATCGAGTTTTCGGCCGAATGACTTGG
Organism: uncultured Alphaproteobacteria bacterium; assembly: GCA_963808205.1. Classification (GTDB taxonomy): domain Bacteria; phylum Pseudomonadota; class Alphaproteobacteria; order Rhizobiales; family Xanthobacteraceae; genus BOG-931. The sequence continues at coordinate 300,555 of CAWEER010000001.1, read as the reverse complement.
CCTTGCAGCGACAGACAAGCGCGCCTGACTGACGATCTTTCACCAAAATCTCGAGCCAACCGAGCCGCACATTCTCGTTCGGCTTACATCGACATGTCTATGAGGAGATACCCGTGAGCAACGGTACCGTGAAGTGGTTCAACGCGCAGAAGGGATACGGATTCATTCAGCCTGAGGACGGTGGCAAGGACATATTCGTCCACGTCAGCGCCGTCGAACGCGCCGGCCTCCGCGAATTGCGGGAAGGCCAGAACATTTCCTTCGAAGTCGTGGTGGACCGCAAGACCGGCAAGTCGGCCGCCGAAAACCTGAAGACGTCGTAACTGCGCAAACGCGGCTGAAGATCGGCCGCACGACAGCAGTCTTCCGAGACAATACCGATCCCGGCGCGTGTCGAGCCCGCGCCGGGATTTTTTTGTGATTTTTTTGTGCGCAATGGCCGCCACGCGGCGCAGCGCCATCTCGATCTCAACCCGGAAGGCCCGGTATTGGAACGCCGCATGTCTGCACGATCAGAAAAATATTCAGAAGCAGCACCACGGCCGTGCCGGCGACCGCGGCGATGTCGGTCAGGCGGCTGTTCGCGAACGGTCCCATGATGTCGGCGCGCCGCGTGAACATCAGCAGCGAGATCATCGGCAGCGGCAGCGCGATCGAGAGCACGACCTGACTGATCACCAGCGCATTCGTTGCATTGGCGCCGAGCGCAACCACGATCAAGGCGGGCACCATCGTCACCAGCCGCCGCAGCCAGACCGGAATGCGAAAGCCGACGAAGCCCTGCATGATCATCTGGCCGGCCATGGTGCCGACCGTCGAACTGGAAACGCCCGAGATGATGAGCGACAGCAGAAAGACGCCGGCGGCTCCGGCGCCGAGCAATGGCGTCAGCGTGTGATAGGCGGTTTCAATTTCCGCGACATCGGCATGGCCGGCGTGGAACGCGCCGGACGCCATCATTACCATCGCCATGTTGACGAGGCCGGCGACAACGAGCGCGGCGACAACTTCCCGGTTGGAGAAAGCGCAGAACTTCGCGCCGCTCGGCATCGTCGCGGACCGGCACCCGCGCCTGTGTCAGGCCGGAATGAAGATAGACCGCATGCGGCATCACGGTCGCGCCGATGATGCCGACGCAGAGCAACAATGCCTGCGCGTCGGGAATCTGCGGCGTGACGATATGGAAAGCCGCGGACGCCCAGTCGACCGGGGCGATGAACAGTTCGATCACGTAGCAGAGGCCGATCAGGACCACCATGGCGCCGATGATCAGTTCGAGCGGCCGGAAGCCGTAGGTCTCGATCATCAGCAGGCCGTAAGTGACGATCGCGGTGACGGCCATGCCGGCAAAGAGCGGCATGTGGAACAGCAATGACAGGCCGATGGCGCCGCCGAGGAATTCAGCGAGGTCCGTCGCCATCGCGGCAATCTCGCTGACGACCCACATCGCCCAGACGACAGGGCGTGGAAATTCCTCCCGGCACATTTCCGCGAGATTGCGGCCGGTGACGATGCCGAGCTTGGCGGACAGGCCCTGAAACAGCATCGCGATCAGATTTGCGGCCAGCACGACCCAGAGCAGTGCGTAGCCGTACCTGGCGCCGGCCTGGATGTTGGTCGCAAAATTCCCCGGGTCCACGTAGGCGATCGAGGCGATGATCGCGGGACCGGTAAAGGCGAGGTAGCCGCGCCAGCTGCCGCGTTTTCCGGCCAGCACCTGGCGGGCAGCGGCGACGGTTCGGCCGCTGAGCGTTTCCGACTGTTCAGTCATTTCGATCATCGGTGCCCGGCGCCCGCGGATTTGCGCCGTATGGAGTAGTTACACGAAAGTGTAGCATCGGCTACAACGTAGAGGCCACGCAGGTTATAGTCAATGGCTGTAAAATGTAGCAATAGCTACACTTTGACACGATGAAGAAATTGTGGTCCCGGTGATGCCTGTCAGTCACCGGAAATCAGGTCGCCATGGGCAAGCTTCCCGCGGAAGGAACCCAAGCGCGCCGCTTCGGCAAGACGCGGTCGGCGCAATCGACCGCGCTGCATGAGGATTATGTCGAACTGATCGCCGATCTGCTCGAAAGCGAAGGCGAGGCGCGGCCGACCGATATCGCGCGGCGGCTCGGCGTCTCGCACGCCACCGCCATCAAGACCATCTCACGCCTCAAACGCGCCGGCCTCGCGACCGCGCGTCCCTATCGTGGCGTATTCCTGACCGAGAAGGGCCATGCCCTGGCTGAACGCGTGCGCGTGCGTCACCGTTTGGTCGTCGATGTGCTTTGTGCGCTTGGGGTGCCGACTGAATCGGCGGAGGCCGACGCCGAAGGCGTCGAGCACTACGTTTCTGAAAACACGCTGAAGGCGTTCGCGCAGTTCTTGAAGTCGCGCGGTTGAATTTTTCTTTCCCCGCTTTCGCGAGGCAGCACGAAAAAATTAGAGCGCGTTGGCGGTGAGCGCGTCGACGATGCCGTCGACGACTTCCTCGACCATCGCCTTGTCGTCGCCTTCGCCCATGATGCGGATGACCGGTTCGGTTCCCGATGGGCGAACCACCAGCCGGCCGTGGCCGTTGAGCCGCTTTTCGGCGTTGGCGATCGCGGTCTGCACGTTCGAGTGATCGAGCGGCTTGCCGCTGCGATAGCGCACATTGCGCAGGATTTGCGGCAGCGGCTCGAAGCGGTGGCAAACTTCCGACACCGGCTTGTTCTTTTTCTTCACCACCGCGAGCAATTGCAGCGCCGCGATAAAACCGTCGCCGGTGGTGGTGTAGTTGGAAAGAATGATGTGTCCCGACTGTTCGCCGCCGACATTGTAGCCCTGCTCGCGCATCTTCTCGAGCACGTAACGGTCGCCGACCGGCGTGCGGACCAGCGAGAGTTTCAGCGATTTCAAGTGCCGCTCGAGGCCAAGGTTGGACATGACCGTGCCGACGATGCCCGGCTTGGTGAGGAGATGGTCCTCCGCCCAGCTTTCGGCGATCACGGCAAGAAGCTGGTCGCCGTCGATCAGATGTCCGTGCTCGTCGGCGATTACGACGCGGTCGGCATCGCCGTCCAGCGCAATGCCGACGTCGGCGCGCATCTCGCGCACCTTGCGGCACAGCATGTCGGGCGCCGTCGAGCCGCAATCATGATTGATGTTGAAGCCGTCCGGCTCGACGCCGACTGAGACAACTTCGGCGCCGAGTTCCCACAAGGCGTCCGGCGCGACGCGGTAGGCGGCGCCGTTGGCGCAATCGATGACCACGCGCAGGCCATCGAGTGAAAGATTGCGCGGCATCGTGCGCTTGGCGAATTCGATGTAACGGTCGTGAACGCCGTCGATGCGCTTGGCGCGGCCGAGCTCGGCGCTCTTGGCAAGCTGCTTTGTCATGTCGGAGTCGATCAGCGTTTCGATCTTGTGCTCGACCTCGTCGGAAAGCTTGTAACCGTCCGGCCCAAAAAGTTTTATGCCGTTGTCGTCGTAAGGGTTATGCGAGGCCGAGATCATGACGCCGAGATCGGCGCGCATCGACCGCGTCAGCATCGCGACGGCGGGTGTCGGCATCGGGCCGAGCAGCAGTACGTCCATGCCGACAGACGTGAATCCGGCCACCAGAGCCGTCTCGATCATGTAGCCGGATAGCCGCGTGTCCTTGCCGACCACGATACGGTGGCGGTGTTCGCCGCGGTGGAAAACGACGCCGGCGGCCTGTCCCACCTTGAGCGCAAGTTCGGGGGTGATCGCGCCGTTGGCGCGGCCACGAATCCCGTCGGTGCCGAAATACTTGCGAACCATGTGACTGGGCCCCACCGCCTGCCTCTCCGGAGGCGATACTAGCCCTTTCCAGGTCTGGGCCGCTTCAAAATATGTTGGGTAATCTTACCATTATCGGCAATGAGACCTTCACCATAAGGCTCATTGGAATCAACGCGATACGGCAAGACGATTGCCCAGCCCGTGGAAATTTGCCCGGCCCATGGAAATTCTCAGCGCTTATGGGCTTCGTGCTTGTCGTACACGCTGGACGGCGGCTGGACGACCGATACCGGGTCCGAGGCTGGAAAACTCTCCTCCAGGCCGCGGTCGAGCGCTTCGTCGAGTTTTTCTTTCCGCAGACTGTCGATATCGCGCCGCCTGGCGTTGCGGTCGCGGTTATCGCGCTCAAGACTGGCGCCATCCGGCGGCAGCCCGCGATGCCTGTTCCATTGATCCATCATGGTCGTCTTTCCGAACGTTGTGGGCGGGGCAATTCCCCGCGCCATTCCCTGACAACGGTTTAGGGCGGCAGCCGTTCCTTGCTTACGGATCTTGCTTATGGATCTTGCTTGCGGATCTTGCTTATGAACGCGCCGAGACAAGCCGGCTTTGTGCTATCAAGGGCATTCGGAGAGCTGGGAAACTCACCATGAAGACCATGACCTGTATCGAGGACCTGCGGCAGACCTACCATGCCAAGGTCCCGCGCGCGTTCGTCGATTATTGCGAATCGGGCTCCTATACGGAGCAGACATTGCGCGCCAATCGCGCCGATCTTGAACGGATCAAGCTGCGCCAGCGCATCCTGCACAACATCGCAAATCGCAACACCAAAACGACGATCCTCGGCGAACCCGTTGCGCTTCCGCTTGCGCTCGCGCCGGTGGGACTGACCGGCATGCAGCATGGCGATGGTGAGATTCTGGCGTGCCGCGCTGCGCAAGCCGCCGGCATTCCATTCACGCTCTCGACGATGTCGATCTGCTCGATCGAGGATGTTGCGGCGGCGGTCGACAAGCCGTTCTGGTTCCAGCTCTACGTGATGAAGGATCGCGGCTATATCCGCGCGCTGATCGAGCGCGCCGCCGCCGCCAAATGCAGCGCGCTCGTCCTCACGGTCGATCTTCAGGTTATTGGCCAGCGTCATCGCGACATCAAGAACGGCATGACCGTTCCGCCGGAGGTGCGCATCACGAATCTGATCGATATCGCGACCAAGCCGGCCTGGGCGCTGGGCATATTGCGCGGCAAGCGCAAAACCTTCGGCAACATCGCCGGCCACTATCCGGGCATGAATAACGTCACCGTGCTGTCGAAATGGATCGCCGAACAGTTCGACGCGACGTTGAGCTGGGAAGACGTCGCGTGGATCAAGAGCCTGTGGCCGGGCAAGCTCATTCTCAAGGGCATTCTCGACGTCGAGGACGCCCGCATTGCCGCGAAGTCCGGCGCTGCCGCCATCGTTGTATCCAACCACGGCGGCCGCCAGCTCGACGGCGCGTCGTCCTCGATCTCCATGCTGCCGCCGATCGCCGAGGCCGTCGGTTCCGACATCGAAGTCATGTTCGACGGCGGCGTCCGCTCGGGACAGGATATCGCCCGCGCGCTGGCGCTCGGCGCACGGGCCTGCATGTGCGGGCGCGCTTATATTTACGGGCTAGGCGCCGGCGGGCAGGCGGGCGTCGCCCGCGCCATCGAAATCATCCGCAACGAGCTCGACGTCACGATGGGGCTGATGGGCATCACCAGCGTCGCCGACCTCGACCGCCGGACGATTGCCGCGATGTAGGGCCGCGACGGCGTGTCCGTGCGGCTCTTTGGCGTTTACCTTCCGTCAACCCTGTTCGATCATCGCGCGTCAACCTTATGAACCTATGAAGGCGGCATCGAACTAATTCGCTATCGGCGCGTTGTCGTTGCGGGGCGGGGAATTCTTCCGAACGACGGAATCCTCGCTCGTTGCGACCCAAATATGGCGCCGCAGTGAGGGACATGAGGAGAGAAGTCATGCGTAAGCTTTTAGTGGCGACGGCGATTCTGGCGAGCGTAGCGGTATCGAGCGCCCGCGCCGACATGGTGGGCGCGGCGGCCGGTGCCGGTGCAGGCCTTCTCATCGCCGGTCCGCCCGGAGCGGTGGTCGGCGGCGTCGTCGGCGCCGTATGGGGCAAGCCGTTCTGGGGCCCCTCGATCGGCAGGGGCGAATGCTGGACCGACAACAATTTCCATCGGCACTGCAAGAAACATTGGGACTGACGCAGTCCCCGTTCCGGGACGTGGGCGAGGCCCGCGATCCCGGAACGCGGTGTTCTATTCTTCCTTCAAGCCGTTAGCCTGCTGGTTGCCGGTCGCGCCGTAATATTTGTACGGCAGGAATTTCCCCGACATCGAGAGCCGCACGCGATCGCCTTTCGGGTCCGGCTGGCGCTCCATCGCCATGTCGAAGTCGATCGCCGACATGATGCCGTCGCCAAACTCTTCCTCGATCAGCACTTTAAGCGCCGGGCCGTTGACCATCACCAGCTCATAGAAGCGGTAGATCAGCGGATCGGTCGGCGGCATCGGCGAGCCGCGGTTCGGCACCTCATTGAGCAGCGTCTGTTCGGCCCTGCTCAGTCCGAACATTTCGGCGGCCTTGGCCGCCTGCGGCCTGGTCATTTTCATCTGCCCCAGCACCGCGCCGGTGATCAGCACCGGCGACATGCCGCCGATCTCGGAACAGATGAACTTCCACGTCCAGCCTTTCTCGCGCTTGATGTCGAGCAGCTTCTCGGTGAGTTGGTCGCGTGTCATGGACGGCTCCCTTTGTCCCGGCGTTGCTATTGCCTCAAAACAGAGCAAATGCCGTGCCAGAATGACAAAGAGTGCAGCTTACCGGGGGACGAGCCCGTCGCGGCCGACATTGATGCGCTTGATGTCAAAGCTGCCGTCCGGCTGCTTCAGCGCGGCCAGGACCGCAAAGGCCACGTCCGGCTTGACCGCGCTCATAGCGCTGACCTCATAACGCACGATCGGCACGTCCGGCGTTACGATGATTTTCTTTTCGCCGTCCTTGTATTTGACGGTGATGACCGGGCCGTCGACGCCGGTGACGGTCGTGCCGACCGTTCCGTTGGTCATGGTGCTGTTCGGCGCGCCGTCCCATAGCCGGAAACCTTCGCCAGTGCCGCGCATGGATTCGTCAAAAATGTGGACTTCGATGGCTTTCTGCGAGCCATCGGGCTGCGGCATCGCTCCGCTGCCGATGAAGGCGCCGTCCTTGATGTCCGCCATCGAGGCCTTCACCACCGCGACGACAAGCATTTTATCGGCAAGATTGAGCTTGAGCGTGTCGCCCTTGTCCGACTTCGCCCTCACCGTATTGCCGTCGACCGACTCAATCACGCCGCGCAGGTGCACGGTTTGTTGCTGCGCCGCGGCCGGGAACGCCGCAACAGCGGCAAGCAATGCAATGCCGGCGAGAAGTGTCGTGGTTCTCATGTCACGCTCCGATCGAATGAGATGCGAGCGGCCACTGTCGTGACCGCCCGCATTGGCATTCCATGATGATCCAGATGTGTTGCCGCCGCCACTCACATCGGCGGATTGACACCGCCGCGGCTGACGGTCACGCGCGGCGCGACAAGCGTTCCGTCCGGGTCCTTGTTTGCAGCGGCGACGAAGATCTTTTCGCCGGGCTTGAGGTCGGCTGCCGTCGCCGGGACATAAGTGACGATGACAACGTTTGCCGGAACAATAAACGTCTTCTCACCGTCCTTATACTTCAGCACCAGTTTCTGGCCGTCGCTGACCGCGACCTCGGTGTCGACGGTTGCATTGGTCATCGTGCTGTTGGGCATCAGATCCCAGGGACGATGGCCTTCGCCGGTGCCGCGCATGGCTTCCGGAAAAATATGGATTTCGACCGCCTTTTGCGTGCCGTCCGGCTGCGGCATGGCCGTAATTCCGACGAAGCCGCCTTGCTTGACGTCGGCAAGCGAAGCCTTGGCGACGGCTACGACCACCACATTGTCGGCAAGTTTCACCTTCAATGCCGCGCCATCGCGTGTCGTCACGTTCAATGTTTTTCCATCGACGCTGTTGATTGTGCCACGCACGCGCACCGTGGCCGGCGCTTGCGCCATGGCGGCGGAAGCAGTGAAAAGCAGCGCAAATGCGCCCGCAATTATAACCCTGTGCATCATGGTCCTCCCTGGCCGGCATCTGTAGCCGGTGTCATTCGCCCCGGCCTTAAACCCCGAAGTTGCAACGTTATTCCGGCCGCACCGCCGATGTTTGCGCCAGATCGGCTTCGAGCAAGGCCCGCAATTCCACCGTTACTTCCGGCATTTTTCCGAACCAGAGCATAAAGCCGCGCACGGCCTGGTGCATCAGCATGCCAAGTCCGTCGGCGGTCCGCAGGTTCCGCGCCTTCGCCGCATGGATGAGCGGCGTGACCAGCGGCACATAGACGAGATCGGCGACGATCGCATGACTGGGCAGGCGCCCAATGTCGATCTGAAGTTCCGGCTGGCCATCCATGCCGAGTGTCGTCGTATTCACAAGGAGATCGGCGCCGTCGAGTGCGGCATCGCGCTCGTCCCACGCCACCGGATGGATGCGGGGACCGAAACGTTCACGCAGCTCGTGCGTCCGGCGCGCCGTCCTGTTGGCGAGAGCGATCTGTCCGATGCCGCGTTCGAGCAGCCCATAAATCACCGCCCGCGCCGCGCCGCCGGCCCCGAGAACGACCGCTTTTGCCGGTCGCTGGTCCCAGCCGGGCACGCCGGCGTCGAGATTGTCCAAAAAACCTTCGACATCGGTATTGGTTGAGCGCAGCACACCATCGAGCCACAGCGTATTGGCGGCGCCGACGGCGCGCGCGCGATCATCCGCTTGCGACCACGTAAGTGCCGCTTCCTTGTGCGGCACCGTCACATTGGCGCCGGCATAGCCGCGCGCGGTGAGCGATTGCACGAAGGTGCGGAATTCGGCCGGCGGTACCGCCTCGCTCCGGTATTCGCCGGGGATGCTGTACGCCTTGAGCCAATAATTGTGAATGAGCGGCGAGCGCGAATGTCCGATCGGCCAGCCGATAACGCAGGCCGCTCGCGCGCTCGTGGTCACGCCTCGTCCGCCACGGTGTTGCGCAACACGCCGATCTCGGGGCACTCGACCTCGATCGTATCGCCCGGCTTGAGCCAGACCGGCGGATCGACCTTGGGCGCAGTCTTGACGGGCGTGCCGGTGCAGATGACGTCGCCGGCTTTGAGCGTCATGAAGCTCGTCGTGTAGGCGATGATGTCGGCGAACGAGAAGATCATGCTCGCCGTCACGTCGTTCTGTGTCACCTCGCCGTTCTTGCGCACGACGAGACGCAGCGGCTTCGTCAGGTCGAAGTCGGTCTGGATCCACGGCCCGATACTGCCGCAGGCATCGAAGTTCTTGCCCTGGGTGACGTTGAACTGGCCGTGCCGCGTCCAGTCGCGGATCGTGCCTTCGTTGGCAAGCGTAATGCCGGCGATCACGCCGAGCGCGCGTTCCTTCGGCACATGCTTGCAGTCGCGGCCGATCACGATGGCGATCTCGCCTTCGTAGTCGAGCTGTTCGGAGATTTTCGGCCGGATGAGATTCTGTCCCGATCCGACCAGCGAATTCGGCGCGCGGTAGAACATGCTCGGATATTTCGGAGTGTTGGTGACATTATAGTCTTGGCCGCGATTGGCGTAATTGATGCCGATGCAGAGGATTTTCTCCGGCGTGGACAAGGGTGGCAGCAGTTCGACTTCGGAAAGCGGAACATCCGGCCGCACGCCGTCCGACGCGGCTTCGGCCTGGTCGAGAGCTTGCGCGCGGAAGACCTCCGTCAGGCTGTGGAAGCGATGCAGGCGCGGGCGCAGATCGACAATGCCGTCGCCCGTGACCGCACCGAAGCTCGGCCGGCCGTGCAGCGCATAACTCGCAAGCCGCATGTCGTATCTCCCGATTTCTTTCGGCTGATGTGTTAAAAGTCGGCGCATCAACCGTCAACGGTCATGCAATGAAAGCCCTGTTTCTCGACTGCAACGATCAGCTTGCACCGGTCTGGGACCGCGTGCTGCGGGCGGACGATCCGCCGATCGAGGTCAACCGCAAGCCATTTGAGCGGGGCGAATTGCCCCAGGTGCTCGAGGGCTATGACATCTGCATCGACGACCATTCCTATATGCCGACGGAACTGGTCGACCAATGCGGCGCGCTCAAGCACATCGTTTTTCTCGGCACCGGCCCGGCAAGTTACATGAGCCTCGCCGACATGGCCGCGCGCAATATCAAGGTCCATATCATCAAGGGCTATGGCGACACCGCGGTCGCCGAACATGCGATTGCGCTGTTGCTCGCGTCGTGCCGCGACATCGCGCGCATGGATCGCGAAGTGCGTGCCGGCACCTGGACGCCCCATGAGGGCGTCCAGCTTCTCGGCAAGACGCTCGGCGTCATCGGACTTGGCGGCATCGGTGGCGAGGTGGCGCGTATCGGGCGCGGGATGGGCATGGAGGTGATTGCCTGGAACCGCACGCCGAAACCCGGCGCGCCGCTGGTTGCGCTCGACGATCTCCTGGCGCGGTCGGACGTGATCTCGATGAATCTCACGCTCAATGACGAGACGCGCGGCTTTCTCGGAGCCGCGCAGTTTGCGCGCATGAAGCCCGGCGTCATCTTCGTCAATACTGCGCGCGCCGGATTGGTCGACGAGGCAGCCTTCATCGAAGCATTACGCTCCGGCCGCATTCGCCATGCCGGGCTCGACGTCTTTCATACCGAGCCGCTCAAGCGCGACAATGTGCTGGCGGGAATGGAGAATGTCACGCTCACCGCGCATGCGGCCTTTCGCACGCGCGAGGCCTCGATGACGCTTCTTCGCCGCGCCATCGACATCGTCCGCGATATTGTGGGCGGAGCAATGTGATTTGTCATTGCGAGCGAAGCGAAGCGAAAATCCCGCTTCATGACGGCGATTCTTGGATTGCTTCGCTTCGCTCCGCAATGACGAAGTCGCGCTGCTCCTCGCAATGACGAACGGTCGTTTGTGTGATAAGATGTTTGGTATGGGAGAACGCCATATCGACATCGCGCTCCGCGTGAATGGCGAGGACGTGCGCGAGCGCGTCGAGGCCCGCAAGACGCTGGTCGATTTCCTGCGCGAAGACCTTGGCCTGACCGGCAGCCATATCGGCTGCGAGCAGGGCGTGTGCGGCGCCTGTACGGTGCTGGTCGAAGGCGACGTCGTGCGCGGCTGTCTCGTGCTGGCGGTGCAGTGCGACGGCGCCGAGGTCCAGACCATCGAAGGTATTTCGGATTCCGGGCTGATCGCCGATCTCCAGGAGGCCTTCCAGAGGCGCAACGCGCTGCAATGCGGGTTTTGTACGCCGGGCATGCTGATCGGCGCGCAGGAACTTTTATCCCGCGGCGGCGTGCCAAATCGTGATACCATCCGCGAGCATTTGTCCGGCAATTATTGCCGCTGTACCGGCTATCAGGCGATCGTCGATGCGATCGAATCCGTCGCCCAGGTGAGGGCGCAGAAAGCAGGCGCACCATGAACGAACATGCAAAACCGCAATCGCTGTCGGCGCAGGCTGACGAGCTCGAAGAGCAGATGATGCACGAGCTTGGCGCGCGTATCGCCACCAAATCCGTGCTGTTCGGAATGGCCGACGGCAAGGTCGAGATGGAGAACGGCCCGGTGCTCAAGGCCGCCAATCCCGACAAGTATTTTTTGATGGGCGCCGATCCGCGGCTGCCGAAAATGCCGGAGAAGCCGACGCTGATCGACTTCTTCAACAACCGCTTCGCGTCGCTCAACCATCTTCTGCAAAGCGCAACACATGCGCTCAAGGGCGGCCACAGCGAAAAGGTCGTGCTCGCATGTCTTCTTCACGACATCGGCGTCGCGAGCTTCATCCGCTGCGATCACGGCTACTGGGGCGCGCAGATGATCGAGCCCTATGTCGACGAAGAAGTGAGCTGGGCGGTGCGCACGCATCAGGCGCTGCGCTTCTTCGCCGATCCGTCCGTCGGCTACGAATACCCGGAAATGTACACCCGGTATTTCGGCGCCGACTACAAGCCGGAGCCGTATATCGTCGCCGAATACGAGCGCGCCCGGAACCACAAATACTACATGACCTCGCGGATGATCTGCGTGAACGACATCTATTCGTTCGATCCCAACGCCAAGGTCGATCTCAACGACTTCGTCGACATCATCGGCCGCAATTTCCGGCAGCCGGAAGAGGGTCTCGGCTTCGACAATTCGCCGTCGGCGCATATGTGGCGCACGCTGATGTGGCCGACGCGGTTTTTGTGATGATTCTCCTCCCCACAAGGGCGAGGGAGGAAAAATGAAAATCGCCGACGACCAGCCGTCCGGCCTGTCTGCGCTCGACCGGCCGAATTCCTATATCGGCCGCTCGGTGCCGCGGCCGAATCTGGCGCGGCTGACGCAAGGGCGCGGCCAATATGTCACCGATGTGGTGCTGCCGCGCATGGTGCATGTCGCCTTCGTGCGCTCGCCGCACGCGCATGCGCGGATCAAACGGATCGTAACCGCTGAGGCGAAGACATCGCCGGGCGTGGTCGCGGCCGTCACCGGCGCCGAACTGTCCGAGGTCATCACGCCGTGGGTCGGCGTGCTTACGCATCTCAAGGGCATCAAGTCGGCGCCGCAGCATGCGATCGCAGTCGATCGCGCCTGCTGGCAAGGCGAAGCGGTGTGCGCCGTCGTCGCCCGCAGCCGCGCCGAAGCCGAAGACGGCTGCGCGCTGGTCGACGTTGAGTACGAAGTGCTGCCCGCAGTCACGGACCCGGAAACGGCGCTCGATGCCAAAACGCCGGTGATTCATCCGGCGCTCGGCGACAACCTGACCTTCGAGCGCGTTCTTAACGCCGGCGACGCCGACAAAGGCTTTGCCGAGGCCGACGCGGTGGTCGAAACCACGTTCATGTTCGGCCGGCACACCGGCGTCACCAACGAGCCGCGCGCCATCGTTGCCGACTGGAATCCTGGCGATCAGCGCCTGACCGTCTATCAGGGCACGCAGGCGCCGCACATGACGCAGAACATTTTCGCCAAGCACCTTGGTCTCGAGGAGAACCAGGTGCGCGTCCTGACCAAGGACGTCGGCGGCTCGTTCGGCATAAAAGTCCACATCTATGCCGACGAGATGGCGGCGGTGGCGCTGTCGAAACTGCTGCGGCGCCCGGTGAAATTCGTTGCCGATCGTCTCGAAAGTTTCATCACCGACATCCATGCCCGCGATCATCGCGTGAAGGCGAAGATCGGCGTCAAGCGCGACGGCATGATCACCGCGTTCGAGATTGACGATCTCACCGGCATCGGACCCTATTCGGTCTATCCGCGCACCAGCGGCATCGAGGCGAACCAGGTCGTCAATCTCGTCGGCGGCCCCTATACCTGCCCGAACTACCGCGCCCGCGCCCGCGTCGTCTTCCAGAACAAGAACGTCATGTGCCAGTACCGCGCGGTCGGTCATCCGATCGCGACCGCGGTGACCGAGGGCCTCGTCGAACTCGCCGCGGCGAAGATCGGCATGGATCCGATCGCATTGCGGCGGCGCAACCTGTTCGCGGACGACGCCTATCCGGCGACGAGCGCGTCGGGCCTCAAATTCGAAGGCCTGTCGCATCAGGCCTCGCACGACAAAATTCTCAAGATGATGGATTACGACAAGCTGCGCGCGGAACAGGCGGACTTGCGCAAGCGCGGCGTTCATCGCGGCATCGGTTTCGCGTCGTTTATCGAGGTGACCAATCCCTCCGCTGCCTTCTATGGCGTCGGCGGCGCACACATTTCCTCACAGGACGGCGCCACGCTGAAGCTCGATGCGACCGGCACGGTGTTTGTGCAATCCGGCGTCACCGAGCAGGGGCAGGGCGCCGAGTTGGTGCTGGCGCAGTGCGTCGCGTCTTCGTTCGGCGTTGCGATCGAGCGCGTGCGCGTGATTACCGGCGACACCGACAATACGCCCTATGGCGGCGGCACCTGGGCCTCGCGTGCCGCAGGTATCGGCGGCGAAGCGGCATGGCAGGCCGGCAAGGCGCTGCGCGAAAACGTGCTTGCGGCCGCGGCCTCGATCCTGCAAGCCGATCCGAAAGCGCTCGATATCCGCGCCGGCATCATCGTCGATGCCGGCACTGGCCGCGAGCGGATGGGGCTCGATGAGGTCGCCCGCATCGTCTATTTCCGCCCTGACACTTTGCCGCCCGGCTTCCAGGCCGAATTCGTGGTGACGCGTCATTATGTGCCGCGGAAATGGCCATTTGCTTTCACCAACGGCGTGCAGGCGTCTTACCTCGAGATTGATTTGCGAACCGGCGAGGTGAAACTTCTCAAGCATTGGTGCGTCGAGGACTGCGGCACGGTGATCAATCCGCAACTGGTCGACGAACAGATTTGCGGCGGCATCGTGCAGGGCATTGGCGCCATTCTTTACGAGCACTGCCTTTATGACGAGACCGGCCAGCTCCTCAACGGCACCATGATGGATTATCTCGTGCCGATGGCCGGCGAAATGCCGGACATGGAGATCGGCCACGTCGTGACGCCGACCGCGGAATCCGAACTCGGCGCCAAGGGCGCGGGCGAAGCCGGCACCGCCGGCGCACCAGCCTGCATCATGAACGCGATCAACGACGCGCTGCGCCCGCTCGGCGCCACACCGATCACGGCGATGCCGATCACGCCGGAGCGCGTGCTCGAAGCGTGCCGGCGCGGCTGACGCGGATTTTTTTTACTCGCAATTTATTCGGTGCGGCGGCGGCGGATGTTATGGTCTGCCGCGATGCGAGCGGGACAGGACCGATGACCTCTGCGGCGAAGCCAAAACTTGTCGCCATGATCGTCGCCTTCGCCGTCGTCATGCAGCAGTTCGATTCCACCGTGATTACCACGGCGCTGCCGCAGATGGCGGTCTCCCTGCATACCGATCCGGTGCGCCTCAGCGTCGCCGTCACTGCCTATCTGCTCAGTCTTGCGGTATTTGTCCCGGTCAGCGGCTGGGCGGCGGATCGGTTCGGCGGCCGCACTGTTTTTCGCGCCGCCATCGCACTCTTCACCCTCGGCTCGATCCTGTGCGGGATTTCCGGCAATGTGGTCGAACTGACCGCAGCGCGGGTGTTGCAGGGCCTGGGCGGCGCCATGATGGTGCCGGTCGGGCGGCTCGTGCTGTTCCGCAGCCTGGAAAAGGCTCAGCTGATCGGCACGATGGCCTACCTTCAGGTCCCGGCGCAGATCGGGCCGGTTCTCGGGCCGCCAATCGGCGGATTCATCACGACATATTTTTCCTGGCGCTGGATTTTCCTGGTCAACGTTCCGCTCGGGATCCTCGGCGTTGTTCTGGTGACGCTCTATTTCGACAATCCCAAGGAAGAAAAACCGCGGCCGCTGGACTGGATCGGCTTTGTGCTCACCGGCGTGTCTCTGTTCTGCATCATGTACGGCGTCGAAGCGATCGGCCGTAGCGGCGGTGATTTCATTGTGCCGCTGGCTTTGCTGGCCGTCGGCGTTGCGGCGGGCGCGGCGGCGCTGCGCCATCTGTGGCGCGCGAAGCATCCCGTGCTCGATCTCTCGGTGTTTCGTATCCCGAGTTTTCGCGCCGGCATCTGCAGCGGGTCGCTCTATCGCGCCGGCGCCGGAACGCTGGTTTTTCTTTTGCCGCTTCTGCTTCAGGTGCTGTTTGGCCTTTCGGCTGCCGCTTCCGGCAGTATCACTTTCGCGACCGCCGTCGGGTCGATGTCGATGAAAGCGACGGCGCGGCCGATTATCGCGCGTTTCGGGTTTCGAACGGTCATCATCGTCAACAGCTTTATCGGTGCCGCGAGCATCGCAATGTGCGCGCTTTTCACGGCCGCGACACCGCTTTACGTCATATTCGTGCTGCTGCTGCTGGCGGGCTTCCTGCTGTCGCTGCAATTCACCGCGACGCAGGCTCTCGGCTATGCCGACGTCGGCCAGCAGCAAATGAGCACGGCGACGAGCATTGCCAGCATGGCGCAGCAATTGAGCCGCGGCTTCGGCATTTCCATCGTCGCCGTTCTGCTGCACCTGTCGCTGGCCTGGCGCGGTTCCGGCTCTCTCGATCATGCCGACTTCGTTGTCGCTTTCGCTGGCGCCGCCGTCATGTCGATGAGCGCGCTGCTGTTCTGCTGGAACCTGCCGCACGATACCGGCGCCGAGGTCAGCGGACATCGCCCGAAGCTGACCGCATGAACCACGCTGCGGTCGTTTGCGGCGCTGCCCTTGCCCGGCGCGCGTCGGCTCCTAGAATGTGCGCCGAGGAACGCAGCAATGAGCACCTGGAAAGACGAACAGGTTTTGATCGTGGGCGGCGGCATCGGCGGCCTTGCCGCGGCGCTCGCGCTGGCGCGCGAGGGCGTCCCGTCACAAGTCATCGAGCAGGCGGCCGAATTCAAGGAAATCGGCGCTGGCATCCAGCTCGGTCCGAACGCGTTCTGGATGCTCGATGTGCTCGGGTTGACCGAGCGGATCAACGCGCTTGCGGTGTTCCCCGGCAATCTCATCATGAGGGACTCGATCAGCGGTGAGGAAATCACCCGCATTTCGCTCGGCGAGGCCTTTCGCAGGAAATTCCATCATCCCTACGCGCTCATCCACCGCGCCGACTTGCACAACGTGCTGCTCGATGCCTGCCGCAAATCCAGTCGCATCAGTCTAGATTCCTCGCAAAAGGTTACAGGTGTCGACGACACCGGCGGCGGGGTCGTGGTGAAAACCGCAAGCGGGAAGGATTATCGCGGCGCGGCGCTGGTCGGCGCTGACGGACTATGGTCGACCATCCGTCAAATCGTGGTCGGGGACGGCAAGCCGAAGCCCGCCGGCCATATCACCTATCGCGCCGTGCTGCCGGCCGCCGAAATCCCGGAGCAGTACCGCTGGCGCGACATGGCGTTCTGGGCCGGCGAGAAGGTGCATTTTGTGCTTTACCCGCTGCGCACCGGCGAACTTTATAATCTCGTCGCCGTGTTTCATTCCAGCCGCTACGAGGAGGGCTGGGACAGTTTTGGCGATCCGGCCGAATTGCATGAGCGCTTCGCCGGGACCTGCGAGCCGGTGCGCATGCTGCTCAACAAGATCGAGAGCTGGCGCATGTGGGTGTTGTGCGACCGGCCGCCGATCAAGGACTGGAGCCGCGGCCGCATCACCCTGCTTGGCGACGCCGCGCACCCGATGCTGCAATACCTCGCGCAGGGCGCATGCATGTCGATCGAGGATGCCGTTTGCCTTGCCGGCAAAGTCGCGGATGCCGGCGGCGACTATGCGGCGGCGTTCCAGGCCTATCAGCAGGCGCGCTATCTGCGCACCGGCCGGGTCCAGATCATGGCGCGCATCTATGGCGAGTTCTACCACGCCGGCGGCGTGGCGAAAGAACTGCGCAACATGATGCTCGGCTCGCGCACGCCGGAAGATGCGATGGCGGGAATGGAATGGCTGTATGGCGAGCAGAAGGAACTGACGCGGCAGGCTGCCGCGCAGCCCGCCTAGGCCTCTCTCACGCGCATGAATTCCTCGAGCGGCGGCGGACCCCAAATGGTCGTCTGCCCGCGCGTCCAGGTTTTTGGCCGCTGCGGCGTATCCCGGTGCCAGGGCCGCGGATCGAAATAGCCCAGTTCTTCATCCTTCATCTGATCGAGCTCGCAATAGAACTCGACGATCTGGTTGTCGGGATTGAGATGATAGATGGCGACGTTATGGCCCGGTCCATGCCGCACCGGCCCCCACAGGATTGGAATGCGGCGCTGGCCGAGCAATTCGCAGGATCCCTGCAAATGGGAGAAGTCCTTCACCTCGAAAGCGATGTGATCCATCTTGCCGCTGGTGCCGCGAACGAAGTTTACCGTGTGGTGGTCGGGGTTGCAGCGCATGAAGACGAAATAGTCGTCGACCCAGTCCGAAACCTTGAATTCAAGAACGCCGGCGTAGAATTCGGACATTTTATTCGGGTCTTCCACGTTCCACGCGACATGGCCGAGCTTGAGCGGGCCTATGCCGTGATGCGGCAAGTGCTTGCCGAGATAATTCCATTCCTTGAACAGCGAGATCGTGGTTCCCTTGTTGTCTTGGAAACTGAGCAACGGACCGACGCCGGGCGTGGCATCGTTGCGCAACTCGCTCGCGATGCCGTGCTTGCGCAATTCCTGCGCCATGGCTCCGAAATCGGAATCAGGCGCGACTTCGAACGACAGCCCGGCGCAGCGTTCGCGCTCGGCCTTGTTGATCGCGATGGCGAGCAAGCCGACCTTGGTGACGAGGAAGGCCCGCTCCTTTTCGCGCTCGACGAGAACAAGACCCAACACTTCCGTGTAGTAGTCGATCATCTTTTCCAGGTCGGGTGTCTCGAAGGTGGCGTGTCCGATGCGCCGCGGCTTGATCATGTTTTTCTCCGGCCGTGTTTCCAGGGTTCGGTGGAATCAACCATCATGCCGGCTTGAACTCAAGGCCGCGCGCATGGCCCGGCCGCATGGCTCGGCCGCATAACGCGGTGTCCTGCGGCCTTGCCAATGGCCGCACTTCGCGGTTGTGTCGCAGGCAATATCGCAACAGGGAGTGAACGCACATGGTCGGTTCAAGAGCGGCGAAGACGGCCGGCTACAAGCTCGCGACTTACAAATCGAGCGACGGCCCGCGCGCCGGCCTCGTCATCGGGGAAGAGGTGTTCGACGCCGCGAAGCTGACCGGCAAGCCGGCCTATGCCTCCGTCATCGGCATTCTCGACGATTGGAAGGCGGCCGAGGGCGTTTTGAAAAAGGCGGCTGCAGGCGCCGCGAAAAGCCGGGCCAAGCGCCAGCCGCTCAAGAAGACGAAATTGCTGGCGCCGGTGCGGTTTCCGTCGGCGATCTATTGCGCCGGCGCGAATTACGCCGATCACGCCGCGGCGATGGCGGCAAAGGAAGGTCAGCCCGCGCCACCCGATCCGCACACACAGGGGCTAAAACCCTGGCATTTCCTCAAAGCCGCCGGGACCATTACCGATCCTGGCGCGGCGGTGAAGATAACCGGCTACGCCAAGGCGATGGATTGGGAGATCGAACTCGCCGCAATCATCGGCCGCCCGGCCAAAGACGTGCCCAAAGAGAAGGCACTTGCCTATGTCGCGGGCTACGCGGTGTCCAACGACCTTTCGGCGCGGGACCGCGGCCGCCGGCCCGGCGTCAGCGAGACCTCGGTCTTTCGCATGGACTGGACCAAGCACAAGACCTTCGAGGGCTCCTGTCCGCTTGGTCCGTGGATCGTGCCGGCAAGCGACATTCCCGATCCGCAGAATCTTGGCCTGAAACTCTGGGTCAATGGCGAACTGAAGCAGGATTCCAATACCGGAAAGATGCTGTTCACCCTTGCCGAGCAGATCGAACAATTGTCCGCCGGCATGACACTCCACCCGGGCGACCTCATCCTGACCGGCACGCCGTCCGGAACCGGGGCCGAAAGCGGCAATTTCCTCAAATCCGGTGACGTCGTCAGGCTTTGGATCGAAAGAATTGGCGAAATCGAGAACCGGATGGTCTGATCTCGTCTTTCGAGGCGAGCATGGGACCGGCATGGGGCGAGCATGGCTGGGCATCGGGTTATGCCCGTCGCGCGGGGTTTTGGCCTGTGCTAAAAGCATGCCCCGATGACGGCGGCTTCGTCTGCGCGCCGTCCAATCGCCCCGCAGAGGGCGCGCTGCATGATCAAGTACGGGAGTGAGGGGCGAGGGCGTTACGCATATGGCTGAGAAATTCGTCGCAAAAGTTTCGGAATTCAAGGACGGCGAGCGCCGGATCATCTTCGTCGGCGACAATGAGATCGGTGTCTTCAGGCATGAAGGCGAAATCTACGCCTACAGCAATTTTTGCCTGCACCAGGGCGGCCCGGCCTGCGAAGGCCTGACTATTGCGGCGGTCGAGGAGCGGCTGCGGCCCGACAAAACCTCGATGGGCTTGTTCTTCTCCGAGCAGGAGATGCACTTCGTCTGCCCATGGCACGGCATGGAATACGACATGAAGACCGGCGAATGCGTCAGCAATCGCAAGATGAAGCTGAAAAAATACAAGACCGTGCAAAAAGGAGACGAGATCTATGTCGTCGCCTAGGCGCGCGGCCGGGATTGTCGCGAAGGCGATCGTCGCCAAATCCATGGCCAAATCCATGGCGAAGTCCGTGGCAAAATCTGCCGCAAAAACTGCGGGAAAATCCGCGAGCAAGGCGCGCGTGCCAGTGCACTCGGCTGGGATGCCGCCGATCGGGAATATTTCGGCGGACGCAAAGCGGCTCGCCGCCGCACTCGAGCGCAGCATCGCCGACGGCAAGCTTGATCTGGTGAGCGCCGAGGCATTGCAGGCGCTGATTGCCGCCGCGTGCCGGCTTTACACCGCACGCAGCGAGATCGGCGAGCAATTCGCGCCGGTAACAAGAAATTCGATCTCCGCCACCGACGTAATGGTCGTGGCGAGCGGGCTTTTGCGCGCCGTCGATCTCGCCGTCTTCGAGCTCGGCATGTGGCAAAACTGGACGGGTCGCTGACGTTATTCGAGAGAATGAAAGACCAGGAGAAATATCATGGATCTCATCGCTGATCGCGGCCGCCGCGTAACGGTTGAGGAGCTGAACACCAGCCAGCTGCTTTCGCATGCGCGCAAGCAGGCGGTGGCGCGCAACCTCGACGACATGCTGATCGTCGACGTCGACGCGCATCACTACGAGAACGAGCACTATGACGAAATTCTCCCGTTCATGGAGAACGACGTCTTCCGTCAGCTTGCCATGGGGACCCGCGTCAGAAACCGCGGCATTATACAGCCGCAGACGATCGGCTATCAGGACCTGGGTGGCCGGGTGACGCGCTATCCGATGCGCGCGACCGAAAAGACTCCGGAGGGCAAATTCCGCGACGTCGAACTCGGCCATCGCTGGATGGACGCGATGAGCGTCGATTATTCCTGCCTTTTCCCGACCGGCATGCTCTCGATCGGCCTGCATCCGCAGAAGGAAATGGAAGTCAATCTGTGCTGGGCCTACAACCGCTGGCTCACCGAGAAAGTTCTTCCGGAATCCGGCGGCCGCTTCTATTCGATGCTGTGCCTGCCGTTCTCGGATCCCGACGAGACGCTGCGTCATGTCGAAAAATTCGGCGACCGCAAGCATGTCGGCGGCTTCATGGTCACCACCGTGCGCGACAATCTGGCGGTGAACGACAACCGCTACATGAAGGTCTATCGCGCCATCGAAGAGCGCGGTCTGGTGCTGTCGTTTCACTCCGGGCCGAACTGGGGCGAGCCGATCTTCAAGAGCTGCAATCGCTTCCTGGTCGCGCATGCGCTCGGCTTCAGCTGGTACAACATCGTCAACCTGTCGAACTGGGTCATCAACGGCATGGGCGAGCGCTTCCCGAAACTGCCGGTGGTCTGGATCGAGTCCGGCCTCGCCTGGGTGCCGTTCCTGATGCAGAAGCTCGACCACGAATACATGCTGCGGCCGTCGGAAGCGCCGCTTCTGAAGAAAAAGCCGTCCGACTATATGCGCGACATGTATTACTCATCGCAGCCGATGGAGATCCAGGACCTCGGTGCGCTCGAATGCACGTTCCGCATGATGAACGCGGAGACGCAGTTGTTGTACTCGTCGGACTATCCGCACTGGGATTTCGACCTGCCGGCGACGATTGCCGACCTGCCATTCCTGTCGGAGAAGGCCAAGCACAATATCCTCGGCGGCACCGCGGCGCGGCTGTTCAAGCTGCCGCCGCGCAACGAAAAGCAAAAAGAGAATCTCAAGCGCTTCGGCAATCTCCCGGCGGCCGCCTGACCGCCGCCGCACGGAATTTCGGATGAAATGCCCGGTCCCGTGCCGGGCATTTTCTTTTTCACACCCCCTTTTTTGGACGCCAAAAGCCGCCGATCTGGCGCGAAATGCGGCATGAGCGGGGCACGATATTTGGGCCGCCTGGAACGAAACTAAAATTATCGAGTTATCTTAAAAGCTTACAAGATCTTTGTGCGGCGCACAAAATGCTGGATTTCCTGTCATCAAACGGTTATCCAGACCCTTCCAGCGGACAATTGAGGGACGACCGAGAATGAAGATAGTGGTAGCCGCATGCCTGTTAGTGGGCCTTTCCGCCACCGCCGCCAACGCGATCGATCTCGCGGAGCTGGCGCCGTGCAAGCCGGCTGCCGCCAGGCTGTGCGATCACACGGCCGGCATGACCTGGAGCAATATGCTGCATTGCGGCGCGACGCTCGCGGCCCATAGCTGGCGCGTCGGCGACGAATGCCGCGCGGTACTGCGCAAGTACGGCCAGCTGTAATCGCGGCCGCCGCCTGCCTTTTTGTAGCGTAGCGTTCAGTAGCGTAGTGCAAAGTAACAAACCCCGGCGCCGATCAGCGCCGGGGTTTTTCTTTGCAGCCGGTTCGCTGCGCGGCCCGCTTAGAACAGATGCGAGAAGATGAAGTAGAGCGTGCCCGACAGGATCATCGCCGCCGGCAGGGTCAGGACCCAGGCCGTCGCGATGTTGCGAATAGTCGCCCATTGCAGGCCGGAGCCGTTCGCCGCCATCGTGCCGGCGATACCCGACGACAGTACATGCGTGGTCGACACCGGCAGGCCGTAGCCGTCGGCTGCCGCGATGGTTGCGGCGGCGGTGATTTCGGCACAGGCGCCCTGCGCGTAGTTCAGGTGTGTCTTGCCGATCTTTGAGCCGACGGTGACGACGATGCGTTTCCAGCCAACCATGGTGCCGAGTCCAAGCGCGATGGCGACGACGATCTTCACCCAGCCCGGGATGAACTTGGTCGCGCCATCAAGCGATTTCTTGTAGGCGTTGAGCGTGCCGACCTCCTGCGCGTTGAGATCGTTTTCCTTGTCCTTGGCAAGGGAACGGATCGCTTCGGAGGCCAGATACATGTCGTTGCGCGTATTCTGCATGCTGTCGGACGGCATTTTGGCGATCGAACCATAGCCACTGACCTGCTTTGCAATATCGGTCACCAGCACAGCCAGCGAAGGATAGGTGCCCTCGTTGATCTGGTGCTGGGCGACGTAAGCGGTGACCGCAGGACGCGGATCGCCGAGCACGCTGTATCCCGCGGCCTTGGCGGCGATGACGGCGCTCGCGGCCTGCGAGTTCGCTTCGAACTGCGCGATCTGGCTTGCCGGCATGGAGCGGTTGAGTGCATAGGCCGTCGGCACCACGCCGATCAGAATCAGCATGATCAGACCCATGCCTTTCTGGCCGTCATTGGAGCCGTGGAAGAAACTCACCAGCGTGCAGGTGAGGATAAGAATGCCGCGGATCCACGGCGGCGGCGGCTGATCGCCTTTCGGCTCGGCGAAGAGTTCCTTGCTCGGGACCAGGAATTTTACCGCGAACAGCAAAATCCCGGCGAGCGCAAAACCGAACAGCGGCGATAACAGGAGCGCATTGCCGATCGAGATGGCTTGATCGTAATCGACGCCCGATGTGCCGTTGCGGCCATGCAACAAAGCATTGGTGACGCCGACGCCGATGACGGAGCCGATCAGCGTGTGCGAACTCGATGCCGGCAGGCCCAGATACCAGGTGCCGAGGTTCCAGATGATCGCCGCGATCAACAGCGCGAAGACCATGGCGAAGCCGGCGCTCGAACCGACCTGAAGAATCAACTCAACCGGGAGCAGCGAGATGATGCCGAAGGCAACGGCGCCGGACGACCACAGCACGCCGAACAGGTTGAACATGCCCGACCACACGACGGCGATATTCGCCGGCAGCGAGCGCGTGTAGATCACGGTCGCAACCGCATTTGCAGTGTCGTGAAAACCGTTGACGAACTCAAAGCCGAGCGCAATCAAAAGTGCAACGAAAAGCAGGATAAAGGGCAGGTAGCTCTGCACCTTCGTGCCGGCCGAATCGATGTCGGCGTAGATGCTGTAGGCGACGAACAGAATACCGGCCGCCACCACGCCGAGAAAAATGATCCCCGTCAGCCGGTTAAAGCTCCTGTCGAGATTCGGCCCGCTGCTCCGTGCCGGCTCGATCGAACCGGGCAATGCGATGTCGCTCATTGATCCTCTCCCTCACCCAAGGCGCGGACTCTGCTCAGCCTGCATGACTGCTGGATGACAGGGGGGAGGACCGATGTGGGCAACGCACGCCGCGGTTCCGGGCCCTTTTCACGGCGGCGCGTCCTCGCGTAGTCTTTACAGTCAAACGGGGGAAACATGGCCGAGGACATCCACGAGATTTACGCGATCAAATACGGCCATCATTCGCGCCGCTCGCCGGTCAATTTCATCGGCGGCGATCCGCACGATATATTGCAGCCGCTCGACTTTTTCGTCTGGGCGATCGTCGGTCCGTCCGGCACCATCGTCGTCGACACCGGCTACGACGAGGCAATGGCCAAGGCGCGCCAGCGCGAGATCACGAAGCCGGTGCGTGACGGCCTTGCGGCGCTCGGCGTCGCGCCTGATTCCGTCAAGAACGTCATCATCAGTCATCTGCATTACGACCATTGCGGAAATCACGATCTGTTTCCGCAGGCGCGCTATCATCTGCAGGATTGCGAGATGGCCTATGCCACCGGGCGCTGCATGTGCCATCAGGCACTGCGCCTGCCGTTCGATGTCGAGGACGTCACGGCCATGGTGCGCAAGGTTTTCACCGGCCGTGTCGTTTTTCACGATGGCGAAGACGAGGTCGTGCCCGGTGTGACGGTGCATCACATCGGTGGCCACTCGAAAGGCTTGCAAAGCGTACGGGTGAAGACGCGTCTCGGTTATGTCGTGATTGCCGCCGATGCCACGCATCTTTACGCGCATATCAACGAGGGAAGGGTGTTTCCGCTCGTCTATAATGTCGGCGAGGTCCTCGAGGGGTATGAGACGCTCAAGAAGCTTGCTTCGTCACCGAGATATGTCGTGCCGGGGCATGATCCGGCCGTGCTGACGCACTATCCGGCGGCGAAAGCCGGTCTCGAAGGCTGGATCGTGCGCCTCGACGCCGAGCCCAAAGCGTTCTGATGAATTTATCCCGGCGGCTCGTCCGCTGCGCTGCCACGCCATGAAGCTGACTGCGTGCAGTGCAACATGAAGCGGCGGCGGACTCCGTGACGGGCTGCCCTCATCAAACGTTCAACATTGCCTCCTAAAACTCGTGGATTGGGGGGCGAACGGCTAGAATTCCCGAGAGGGAATCAGTCCAGCCCGGGGGAGGGCTCCATGCGCCCATTGCTGCTGCCGTTTCAGGCGCGCTTTCTTGTCTACACGCTCGTATTGCTCAGCGCCGCGGCGCTCGGCCTTGAATTCGTTTACGGGTTCAGGTCGCTGCTCATCGAGATTCCGCTCGTCGTATTCATATCGCTTGCGGTCGTCGGCACCATCGATGTGATGCAGACGCGGCACGCGATCCTGCGCAATTATCCGCTATCGGCGCATATCCGTTTCATTCTCGAGGAAATCCGTCCCGAGATCCGTCAATATTTTCTCGAAAGCGAAAAGGACGGCACGCCGTTTTCCCGTGACAAGCGCGCGCTCGTTTACCAGCGCGCCAAGCGCGCTTTGGACAAGCGTCCGTTCGGCACGCAGAACGACGTCTACGCCAGCGGTTTCGAATGGCTCGACCATTCGATCGCGCCGAAACCCATCGTCAAGGAACCGTTCCGCATCGTCATCGGCGGCCCCGATTGCACAAAGCCTTACTCGGCTTCGATCTTCAACATTTCGGCGATGAGCTTCGGCGCATTGAGTTCGAACGCCATTCGCGCGCTCAATATCGGCGCCAAGAAGGGCGATTTCGCGCACGATACCGGGGAGGGTGGCTACAGCCCCTATCATCAGGAAAATGGCGGCGACATCATCTGGGAAATAGGCTCGGGCTATTTTTCCTGCCGCAACGCGGACGGCACGTTCTGCGCCGAAAAATTCGAAGCGCTCGCGGCGAACGATCAAGTCAAAATGGTCGAACTGAAGCTCAGCCAGGGCGCCAAGCCCGGCCACGGCGGCGTGTTGCCCGGCGCCAAGGTCAGCCCCGAAATTGCCGCGACCCGCGGCGTGCCGGTCGGTGTCGACTGCATCTCGCCGTCGCGCCATTCGGCGTTCTCCACGCCTGTCGAAATGATGGAATTCATCGCCACGATGCGGCGGCTGTCCGGCGGCAAGCCGGTCGGCTTCAAGCTTTGTATCGGCCATCCCTGGGAGTTCATGGCGGTCTGCAAGGCGATGCTCGAGACGGAAATCTATCCGGATTTTATCGTCGTTGACGGCAAGGAAGGCGGCACCGGCGCGGCGCCGCTCGAATTCGCCGATCATCTTGGCATGCCGCTGCGCGAAGGATTGAACTTCGTGCACAACGCGCTGATCGGCATCGGGGCGCGCGACCGGATCAAGATCGGAGCCAGCGGCAAGATCATCAGCGCCTTCGATATCGCGCGTGTCATGGCGCTGGGCGCCGACTGGTGCAATTCAGCACGCGGCTTCATGTTCGCGCTCGGCTGCATCCAGTCGCAATCCTGCCATACCGACCGTTGCCCGACCGGCGTGTCGACACAGGATCGCTCGCGCCAGCGCGCGCTCGTCGTTCCCGACAAGTCGGAGCGCGTCTTTAATTTTCACCGCGCCACCATTGAGTTGCTCGCCGAACTTGTCGGCGCGGCGGGGCTCGATCACCCGCACCAGTTCGCTCCGGCGCATTTCTCGCGGCGCGTTTCGCCGCATGAGGTCCGAAGCTTTGCCGAGCTTTATCCGCAGCTGCTGCCGGGAGAGCTTATCGCCGGCACCGGCGACAAACGTTTTGCAATGTCCTGGGCGATGGCAAGCGCGAAGGAATTTCGGGCCATGCCGCGCGCGGCCTGAGCGGAAGCACCGGGGCGGCGATCGGGCCTTATTCCACCTTGATATTCGCCGAACGAATGACTTTGGCCCACTTGTCGGTTTCGTCGGCGAGGAATTTGCCGTAGGCGGCGGGTGAGCCGGTGTGCGGTATGCCGCCTAATTCCGCGAACCGCACGGCGAGCTTCGAGTCGGCAAGGCCCGCATTGATCTCCTTGTTGAGCGTGGCGACGGCCGCCGCCGGCGTATCCTTCGGGGCCGCGATGCCGAACGACGAACTCGCTTCATATCCCGGCACGAAATCGTTCACGGTCGGAATGTTGGGCAAAAGCGGCGCGCGCGTCATCGTGGTGACCGCGAGCGGCCGCAGCTTGCCGGCGTTGATATAGGCGATTGACGCGACCATGGTCGCAAAGCCGATCTGAACCTGCCCGCCGATCAGATCGGCCATCGCCGGCCCGTCGCCGCGATAAGCCACGTGAACGATGTTGACGCCGGTCATCGCCTTGAAAAGCTCGCCGGCCATATGGCTCGTCGTCCCGATGCCCGCCGAGGCAAAGCTCAGCGCGCCCGGATTGGCCTTGGCGTGGGCGATCAATTCCGGAATGGTCTTGACCGGAAGGGACGGATTGACCTCCACGACATTCGGCACGTGCACGACCCCCGAGACGGGCACGGTATCGCGGATGAAATTGTAGGGCAGCTTGTCATAGAGCGCCGTATTGATGGTGTTCGCCGGCGCGACCATGAGGAGCGTATAGCCGTCGGCCGGCGCCTTCACGACTTCTTCGGTGGCGATATTGCCGCCGGCGCCGGGCCGGTTGTCGACGATGAATGATTGCCCGAGCCGCCCCGAAAGCCATTGACCCATCAGGCGCGCGAGGACGTCGGTCGTGCTGCCGGCGCTAAAGCCGACTAGGATGCGCACCGGCCGCGCTGGATAGTTTTGTGCCCGGGCATTGCGCGAAACCGCGGGCAGGGCGGCTATTCCCCCTGCCAGTCGCAGAAATTGCCTGCGCTGAATTTTCATCTGTTCCTCCCAGCGTCGTGGCGCGACGCGCACTGTCCTATTCGGGCTTGATATTGGCGGCGCGAACCACCTTGGCCCATTTCTCGGTATCGTCGGCGATGAATTTGCCGAATTGCGCAGGTGTTACCGGATCCGGCTCCGCGCCCAAATCGACCAGCCGTGTCTTGATCGCCGGATCGACAATGATGGCGTTGATCTCCTTGTTCAGTTTTTCGATGATTTCGGCGGGCGTGCCCTTCGGCGCGCTGACGCCGTACCAGCCGGACGCGTCGTAGCCCGGCACGAATTCGGCAATGGCCGGAGTGTCCGGCAGCGCTTGCGAACGCTTCGCGCTGGTCACGCCGAGCGCCCGCAGTTTGCCGGCCCGGATTTGCGCGATCGATGTCGGTATCGGACTGAACACCACCTGGACCTGCCCGGCGAGCAGATCGGGCACATAGGCGCCGCGATAGGGAACGTGGACCATGGTGATGCCGGTCATCATCTGAAACAGTTCGCCGAACACGTGCGGCGGCGTGCCGATGCCGGCCGATCCCATATTGATCTTGCCCGGATTGGCTTTGGCATAGGCAATGAACTCGGCAACGGTCTGTGCCGGGACCGAGGGGTTGATCACCATGACGTAGGGCGAGCGGACCATGTTCGCGACCGGCGCGGTGTCGCGGATGAAATTGAAATTGAGGTCCGCGTAAAGCGTCGCGTTGATTGCATTGGTCAGAAGACAGGTGAGGAGCGTGTAGCCATCCGGGGCCGAGCGCACCACCGCTTCGGTGCCGATATTGCCGCCGGCGCCGGGACGGTCGTCGACGACGAATTGCTGGCCGAGCCGATCCGACAGCGGCTGACAGACGAGGCGCGCGATGATGTCGGCGGCCTGCCCGGCGGGAAAGCCGACGATCATGTGCACCGGCCGGGCCGGATAGGCCTCGGCGCAAGCGAAGCGCGATGCAGCCGGCAACGCAGCAATGCCGGCTGCCAGATGCAGAAATTGCCTGCGTGGAAGTCTCATGGCGATATCCCGGCACATTAAGCGACAGCCCCGACAATAACATCCCGATCCGGAGAGTCACCGCAGGACGAGCGCCCGAATTGTCGCGGCTCTGCCGACATTGCCGTCGACTGGACTTTGCGGCGATGCAAAATTCGCGGGGCGGCGCGCAACCACTTGCGTGTACAGCGGTTATCGAGAGACTGAGCCGAGCTTTTTGCGAGCCGGCTATTTGGAGGACGACGATATGGCCAAGACGAAGCGCAAGTATTCTCCGGGCGCGGGCAAAGACGTCGAGGACGAGATGCGCCGGTTTAACCGCGGCACCGCCAAAAGCGGCAAGGGCGGCAAAGGCGGCAAGGTGAAAAGCCGCAAGCAAGCCATCGCGATCGGCCTGTCGAAGGCGCGCAAAGAGGGAAAGAGAGTCCCGAAGAAGGCGGCATAACGGGGATCCGTCATTGCGGCGAGACGCGCGGGCGGCGGCGTTTCGCTGTGCTTTTCCCCCGCGCACAAGCTGGATAAGCTCGTACTCCAGCCATGACTCTTTCCCGTGCCCTTTCCCGCCGGCATTTTTTGCGATTGTTCGCGGCGGGTTTCGCCGTGCCGGGCTTGTCGCGGACGGCTTTCGCGCTCGATTATCCGATGCGGCCGGTGCGCATCATTGAAGGTTTTGGCGCCAGCAGCACACCCGACCTCATCTCGCGCCTGATCGGGCAGTGGCTCTCCGAGCGGTTGGGCCAGCCCTTTATCGTCGAGAACCGGACCGGCGCCGGCAGCAATATCGCGACCGAGGCTGTCGTCACCGCGCCGGCGGACGGCTACACGCTGCTCGCCTGCCTGACGGCGAATGCGATCAATGCGTCGCTCTACGAGAAACTCGATTTCAATTTCCTCCGCGACATTACTCCCGTCGCCGGTCTGATCCGCTTCCCGATGGTGCTGCTGGTCAATCCATCGTTTCCTGCGAACTCGTTTGTGGAATTCATGGCTTACGCCAAAGCCAATCCCGGCAAGATCGACATCGCGTCGCCTGGCGTCGGGACCCCGATGCATGTTTCGATCGAGCTTCTCAAAATGATGGCCGGCATAGACATCGTCCACGTGCCCTATCGCGGCCCGGCGGCGGCAATGACCGATCTCATTGGCGGCCAGGTCCAGGCCTTCGTTGTCACCGTGTCGACCGCGATCGGTTTCATAAAAAGCGGCAAGGTGAGGCCGTTGGCGGTAACCTCGGCAACGCGATCCGAAGCACTGCCGGATATTCCAAGCGTGGGTGAAGTCCTGCGCGGATTCGACGCTATCTCCTGGAACGGCGTCGCCGCCCCTGCGGGCACTCCCGCGCCCATTGTCGAAAAGCTCAGTAAGCACATTATTGCGGGTCTAACGGACGCGCAGCTCAAGGCGCGGCTGAAGGATCTCGGCGGCGAAACCGTACCGATGCCGTCGGCGGAATTTGCCAAGTTCATTGCCGGCGAAACCGAGAAATGGGCTAAAGTGGTAAAATTCGCGGGCGCCAAGGCGAATTAAACGGCGGGTCAACCGCCGGCGCACCACCGCTAAAGCGTCCTGGGAGGGAAGCGTTATGGAATTTCCACGCCGCTATTTTCTCCGGCTGACGGCCGGTGTTGCCGCGCTCGCGGCGGCGCCGCGATTGGCGCGCGCGGACACTTATCCGTCGCGGCCGATCCGGCTCGTGCTGCCGTTTCCGCCGGGTGGCGTGTTCGACATCGTCGGAAGGCCGTGGGCCGACAAGGTGAAGACCAATCTCGGCACGGTGTTCGTCGACAACCAGCCGGGGGCGGGCGGGTCGTTGGCCGCGCAACTGGTCGCGCATTCCACTCCGGATGGCTACACGATTTTCCTCGGCAGTTCCTCGATCCATCTGGCCGAAATGGTTCTGCGCGTGCATCCGCTGATCGATCCGATGAAAGAGCTCACCACGATCTCGATGCTGGCCTTCACCGGCTTCGGCATTACCGTCCATCCTTCGGTGCCGGTCAAAACGCTGAAGGAACTCGTCGACTACGTGAAGGCCAATCCGGGCAAGCTCTCGTATGGCACGCCCGGAGCGGGGACGATGAATCATCTCAGCGGCGAAATGCTCAAATCGCTCGCCGGCATCAAGGATCTTCCCCATGTGCCTTATCGCGGCGCCGGACCCGGCATGGTGGACCTCATTGGCGGACAGATTCCGATCTTCATTCCGGCGATGACCAGCCAGGTGCTTGAATTTCACCGCGCCGGAAAACTGCGGCTGTTGGCGGTCACCAATCCGAACCGTCTACCGATCGCGCCCGAGATTCCGACGGCGGCTGAATCCGGAGTTCCGGGCCTGGTGACCCAGCAACTGCTCGGTCTGTTTTCGCCGGCCGGCACGCCGCCCGATGCCGTGGCAAAGGTCGCCGAAGCCAATCGCGCGGCGCTCGCGGACAAGGCCTACCAGCAATCGCTTGTCGATGCGGCCGTCGTTCCGGCCCCTGACTGGACGGTGGCCAAGTTCAACGACTTCATGGCGGAAGAGGTCAAACGCTGGAAACCTCTCGTCGACACGATCGGCATCAAGCTCGATTGAGTTGTCGTTTAATTCAAGTTTTGGAGTGCAATCATGGAAATACCCCGTCGGCAGTTTCTTAATCTCGCCGCGAGCGCAGTGGCGTTACCAGCCGCATCGCGCATCGCGCTGGCGGACACCTATCCGTCGCGGCCGGTGCGTCTCATCGTCGGTTATGGTCCGGCAACCGCGCCCGACGTCTATGCGCGACTGACGACGGAGTGGCTGTCGCAGAATCTCGGCCAGAGTTTCGTGGTCGAGAACCGGCCCGGCGCCGCGACGAACCTCGCGGCGGAGGCGGTGGCGCACGCAAACCCGGACGGTTACACGCTGCTCACGGTCGCTTCGCCGAATTTCATCAACGTGACGCTCTACACCAAGCTTAACTTCAATTTCATCCAGGATATCGCCCCCGTCGCCAGCATTGCGCGGGTGCCGTTCGTCATGGTGGTGACGCCATCGTTCCCGGCAAAAACCGTTCCGGAATTCATCGCCTATGCCAAGGCCAATCCGGGCAAGATCAACATGGCGTCAGGCGGAACCGGAACCCTGACGCATTTTTCCGGCGAGCTGTTCAAAATGCTCGCCGGCGTCGACATGCTGCACGTGCCTTATCGCACCGATCCCCTCGCCATGACGGACATGATGAGCGGCCGCGCTGATGTCATCTTCGATCCCATCGCCGCCGCGCTCGATAACGTCAGGACGGGAAAACTCCGCGCGCTCGCGGTGACATCCAAAACGCGCCTCGACATATTTCCCGATCTGCCGCCGATCGCCGATTTCGTTCCCGGTTACGAGGTCAACGGCTGGACCGGTATTGGCGCGCCGCACGGAACGCCGGATCCGGTCATCGCCACGCTGAACAAGTCCGTGAACGCCGGTCTCGCCGACCCGTCGCTGCAGCAGCACATTGTTGCGCTCGGCGGGGTGCCGGTCGCGCTGTCGGCGGCCGATTACGGCAAGGTCTTTATCAGCGAGACCGAGAAGTGGGCCAAGGTCATCCAGTTCGCCGGCATCAAGACCGAGTAAAGGATTCGGCCTGGTCGCGCTACCGGCGTACCGGCGCGCTGCCGAGAATTTTCTTCAGCCGCTGCGGCGTGACAGGAAGCTCGCGCACGGCGCCCGGAATGCCGATCGCGTCGTCGATCGCCGAGGCGATCGTGGCGCCGACCGCGGTGATGCCGCTTTCGCCCGCGCCCTTGATGCCGAGCGGGTTGAGCGGCGAGGTATAGTCCTCGCGCAACAGGACTTCGGGCGCCGGCGTCTCGTGCATCGCCGGCAAGAGATAATCGGCCAGCGTAACGGCGAGCGGATCGCCGCTCTCGCTATAGGTGAATTCCTCGAACAGCGCGCCGCCCAGCCCTTGCGCGAAGCCGCCGGCGATCTGGCCGTGAACCAGCGCCGGATTGATGGCGCGGCCGATGTCGTAGGCGATGCAATAGCGCTCGATCGCGACGCCGCCGGTTTCGCGGTCGACACGCACGACAGCGACATTGCAGCCATAAGGATAGACCTGATGCTCGGTCTTGAACCAGCCTTCGGCGGCAAGGCCGGGTTCGCGATCGCCGCGCGCCTTTGCCGTCGGCGCGAGATTCTCGGCAATCTTGCCGAGGCTGATTGACGGTCCGGCCGCCAGGTCCCTGCGCACCACTTCGCCGGCGACGATGTCGAGCGCATCGGCCGTCGTTTGCAGCAATTCGGCAGCGACGGAGAGCGCCTTGGCGCGCACGTTCAGCGCGGCGATATGCGTCGCGGAGGCCGTCATCACGGTCGCGCGCGAGGCATGGGCGCCGATGCCGAACGGGATGCGGTCGGTCTGGCCGTGGATCACGCGGCAGCGCCGGTAGTCGACACCGAGCGCGTCGGCCGCGACCTGCGCCATGACGGTTTCAAAGCCTTGCCCGATCGAGGCGCCGCCGGTGACGATTTCGACCATGCCGGCGGTATCGACGGAAATCTTCACGCCGTCGGTCGGCCCGAGCCCGCTCTTCTCGACGAACATCGCCAGGCCGATGCCGACAAGTTCGCCTTCGGCTTGGCGTTTCTTGACGTCGGCGTTGAGCTTTTCCCAGCCGATCTCGGCGAACAGCTTGTCCAACAGCCCCATATAGTCGCCGCTGTCGTAATGGATTTCTTCGCCCAGGGCTTCGAGCGGCCGCGGATAGGGCATCTGCTCCGGGCCGATGGCATTGCGCCGCCTGATTTCGACGCGATCGATGTTGAGCTTTTGCGCGATGACATCGACCAGCCGTTCGCGCACGAAGGTGGTCTCGTAGCGGCCCGGCGCGCGATAGGTCGCCGCCGGCGTCTTGTTGGTCAGGCGGAAGTGGCCGGCGGCGCGATAGGCCGGCACACGGTAGGGGCCAGGCAGAATGCCCGCCGTCATGTGCACGACGCGCGCCGCATGGGTGCGCACATAGGCGCCCTGGTCGTGGAAATAGCGATCGTCGATGGCGAGGATCACGCCGTCGGCATCGAGCGCGGCGCGGATCCTGTGCACCTGCTGGCGTGAATGATTGGCCGTGATCAGGTGCTCGCGCCGGTCCTCGATCCATTTCACCGGCCGGCCGAGTTTTTTCGCCGCGACGCAGACCAGCACGTCTTCCGGATAAAGCTCGCCGCGAACGCCGAAGCCGCCGCCGACATGCGACTCGTGGACCTGCACCGCGCTCAGCGGCAGCTTGAGCATGCGCGACAGCAATTCCTGATTGCGATGCGGCACCTTGGCGGCGCCGTGCAATTCGGTAATGCCGCGCGCGGCATCGTAGCGGCCGATCGCGGCGCGGGTTTCGAGCGGCACGCCGGAGTGCCGCCCGACGGTGAGTTCAAGCTCGACGATGTGCCTGGCGTTGCGGAACACGGCATCGACGTCGCCATAGCCCTGGCGAATGATCGCCGCTTCGCTGCTGTGGCCCGGCAGGAACTCGACCGGCGCCGCCTGCGCATCGAGAAGCGGCGGCAGTTCCTCGATCTCCACGGCGACCAGATCGGCCGCGTCCTCGGCGATGTAGGGGTCGGCGGCAAAAACGGCGGCTATCGGATCGCCGACAAAGCGCACGCGGTCCCTGGCCAATACCGGCTGGCGGTAGGGATCGAGCGCCGGAATGCTGCCTTCGCGAAAATCGATCGGCGGCACTTCGGCGATGTCGGCCGCGGTCCACACCGCGAAAACACCCGGCACGGCGCGCGCGGCCGCCGTGTCGATGGAGATGATGCGGCCGTGGGCGTGCCCCGATCGCACCATGCGCATGTGAAGCTGATGCGGAAAGTTGATGTCGCCGGCAAATGCGCCGCGGCCGATGACGAGCGGCGGATCTTCCAGCCGCTCCACGGACTGGCCGACGAACGGTTTTTTTGTCGGCATTGCGGTCATGCAACGATGGCCGGCGGGCTCCGCTGATCCGTCACCCGTGATCCCTCCCCACGAGGGAGAGGGGAATATGTGAGCGAAGCTCTCACAGTGCCGCCGCGGCGCGGTCGAGCGCCCGGCGCGTTACGGCAAGCACGAGGTCGCGCCGGAATTCGGCGCTGGTGGTGATGTCCTCCATGGGATCGACGGCGGCCGTGGCAGCCTCGGCCGCGGCGCGAAACGCCTTTTCGCCGGGCTCGGCGCCGGCGAGCGCGCGTTCGGCTTCGGCGATACGCCGCGGTTTTACTTCGGCGCCGCCGACCGCGAGCCGCGGCTCAGCGATTTTCCCGCTCTCAAGGCGATAGCAGCCGACCGCCGCCGCCATGGCGAAATCGCCGGCGCGGCGGCTGAATTCGTAGAACCCGCAGCGGGTGCCTTCGGCGAGCAGCGGCAGCCGCGCCTCGATCAACAGCTCGTCGTCGCGCAAGGCCGTCGTCATGACGCCCTTGAAGAAATCGCGCGCTGCGATCGTCCGTTCACCGCGCGCGCTTTTGGCGACGACCTCGCCGTCGAGCGCCGCCAGCACCAGGCACCATTCGGACGCCGGATCGGCGTGCGCCAGACTGCCGCAAAACGTGCCCCGGTTGCGGATCGGATAATGGGCGATGTGATGCACCACGTCGGTGAGGAATTTTCCGAGCGGGCCGCCGCAGACCGGGCGATGGAACGCCGCGTGACGCACGCAGGCGCCGATGACGAGCTTGCCGTCCGCGACCGCGATGCGATTGAGCGCCGCGACGCCGTTGATATCGACGAGATGCGCCGGCCTGGCGAGCCGGAACGCCATGGTCGGCACCAGGCTCTGGCCGCCGGCGAGTATGCGCCCGTCCTCGGGCGCGACCTCGGCGAGGAGCGTTACGGCCTCGTCGATGGTTTTCGGGGCGTGGTAGCGAAACACTGCCGGTTTCATCGTGCTGACTTCATCGGCTGGTTTCAACTTTGGGATTAGCGTATCTTTTTGAATTGTTGCCCGTTTTTGGCACAGAGTCAAAACGGCCTTCAAGGCAGCGGCGTCGCGAAATCACCCATGAAACCTCCGGCTTTTTCCTACTACGACCCGCGCACGACGGCCGACGTGATCGGCCTTCTCGGCAGTCTCGACAACGCCAAACTGCTCGCCGGCGGGCAATCGCTGATGCCGATGCTGAACATGCGCTACGTGCTGCCGGATCATGTCATCGATCTCAACCGCGTCGAAGATTTGAGCTTCATCCGCGAACGCGAGGGCGCGCTCGAGATCGGGGCCATGACGCGCCAGCGCGATATCGAATTCTCCGGCGTGGTGCGGCAGCATTGCCCGCTGATGCACGAGGCCATCGCCCAGGTCGGACACCGGCAGACCCGCAACCGCGGCACGCTCGGCGGATCGCTGTGTCATCTCGACCCGGCGGCGGAACTGGTTTCGGTTGCCGCGGCGCTCGACGCCAAAATTTCCGTCGTTGGCAAGAACGGCGCGCGCAGTATCGATTTCTCCGCGTTTCCGGTGGCCTATATGACGCCGGCACTGGAGCTCGATGAGCTTCTTACCAGCGTGACGTTTCCCTGCTGGGCGGCGGGCCACGGCCATGCCTTCGTCGAATTCGCGCGCCGGCACGGCGACTTTGCCATCGTCTCCGCCGCCGTGCTCATCGAAGAAGACAAGGACGGCAAGGTGACGCGCGCGTCGGTGACGCTCGGCGGCATGGGACCGGCGCCGATCCGGGCGAACGACGCCGAACGCGCGCTTGTCGGCGACAAAATCGAGGAGAAGCGCCTTCGCGACATCTGCGAACCCTTGCGCAAGCTCGACGCTGTCGAGGATATCCATGCGCCGTCGTCCTATCGCCAGCAGCTTGCGACGGTGCTGACGCGCCGCGCGCTGCTCAAGGCCCATGAACGCGTAGCGGCAAGGAGAGCGGCGTGAGCGAGACGCGCGCCATCGCGATCGTGGTCAACGGCGCGCGCCGCGAGGCGACCGTTCCGGTGCGCCTGACGCTTGCCGATTTCCTGCGGCATCAGCTTGGACTGACCGGCACGCATCTCGGCTGCGAGCACGGCGTATGCGGCGCCTGCACGATCTTGATCGACGGGCTCTCGGCGCGCTCCTGCCTGATGCTCGCGGTGCAGGCCGACGGCCACGACATCATGACCGTCGAGGGCATCGCGCCCGACGCAAAAACGCTGCATCCGCTGCAGGAAGCGTTCCGCGACAATCACGGCCTGCAATGCGGTTTCTGCACGCCCGGAATCCTGACGACGCTGGTCGAGCTTCTGCGCGACAATCCGGATCCCACCGAAGAAGACATCCGGATCGGCATTTCCGGCAATCTGTGCCGCTGCACGGGCTATCAGAATATCGTCCTGGCCGCGCTCGACGCCGCGAAGCGGCTGCGCCAGCCGGGTTGATGCGATCGGCTTCGTCACCATCGGGACTTGCATCGCAATGATGGATCGAAAGCTCGTCACAAATTAGTTGACAAATGTCACCATTTTAGTTACATGCTCCGAATCATCTCGCTCCCGTAATGGACGCCAGCCGGTGACTCCGGCGGGCGGGGCGAGAGCGGTTCCCGCGGGCGGGGGTTCGTCACCTCCGCTCCCGGGCGGCTCCGGGGCAATACGCCCGGCCGGCACGACGACCGGTCTGCGGGGAAACCCGCTGCACCGTGGACGGCCGGGAGCGGGTAACGCCCGTTCCTACCTGGTCCGTCCCGGGAAGCGCGTTAGCTGGAGCTGAGCGGTGACGTTAGGTCGCCGCCGCAAGCGCCGTGGTGGAACGCCGACAGGCGAGCGCGTCCCGCTGGACGCGCCGCCGCATCCGCATGATGCGGCGACATTGAACACATGCGCCTGCCGGCGTTCCGCTTCCTTTATTTGCCGGAAGCAAGCCTTGAAGAGCGTGCTTCGTCATTGCGAGTGACTTGGTTCGTCATTGCGAGCGCAGCGAAGCAATCCAGTCCGGCCGCGAAGTTCTGGATTGCTTCGTCGCTTCGCTCCTTGCAATGACGACCGGAAGCTTCGCTGCTCGCAATGACGGCTGGAATCGCCGGCTGGCTGGCAAATCCCGCGCGCAATTGCGGCGCGGGAACGACGGCGTTCGTCCGTGCCGCCATCGTGGTCAAAGCTTGCTTCGTCATTGCGAGCGAAGCGAAGCAATCCAGTCCGGCTGCGAAGTTCTGGATTGCTTCGTCGCTTCGCTCCTCGCAATGACGCCGGAATCGCTGGCTGGCAAATCCCGCGCGCAATTGCGTGGGGAGGGTGAAGTGCGATTACGCCTTCGCGTATTTTCCGCGGTTGAAGAAGCGGTCCTTCTGGTCGTCTGTTGCGGTGTCGCGGTTGGATTTGATCGCGCCGACCTTGGCCAGCGCGGCCTTGACCGCGGGCCGCTCGTCGATTGCCTTGAACCAGCGCGCGAGATTGGGATTGTCCTCCCACTTCACGCCCTGGGCGTCGTGATTGCGCGTCCACGGGAAGGTCGCGATGTCGGCGATCGAATATTCGTCGCCGCCGAGATAAGGCGATTGCGCGAGACGTTTCTCCATCACCTCATAGAGCCGTTTCACTTCGGTCTGATGGCGCGTCATCGAATAGGTATGGTCGACGGTCTTCGGCGCAAACATCTTGAAGTGGGTGAACTGGCCGAAATTCGGGCCGACATTGGTGACCTGGAACATCAGCCACTGCAGCACGTCGTATTTCTTCGCCATGTCCTTCGGCAGGAATTTTCCGGACTTTTCGGCGAGGTACATCAGGATCGCGCCCAACTCGATGACCGTGTAGGGCTTTCCGCCCGGGCCATCGTGATCGACGATCGCCGGGATTTTCGAGTTCGGATTGATCTTGATGAATTCCGGCGCGTACTGATCGCCCTTCCACACGTCGATGAAATGCTCCTTGTACGGCAGCTTCGTCTCTTCGAGCATGAGGTAGATTTTCTGCACGTTCGGGCTGGTCAGCGCGTAAAGGTCGATCATGGCAATGTCCTCGATACTTGCGTGTTGCTTGCGGGTTATTTGTGCGTTCGGGAGAAGGCCGGGACGTTATCGGCCTCCAGTGCCGGCGGCAAGGTGGACCCTTGTGCCGGATCGGCGTTGCCGCGTAGGCTTGCGGCTCGAACCAAAGAACAATTTCGGTTGAGGGAGTGCAGAATGCGGCGCTTGTTCCAGGGGTTGATCGCCATCGGGTTTGCCTGCGCGGCGCTGCTCGGGGGCGCCGGCCTATTGCGCGCCGACGATTATCCCGATCATCCCGTGCGCTGGCTGGTCGGCTATCCGCCCGGCGGATCGACCGATATTTGCGCGCGCCTGATCGGGCAATATCTGTCCGAGCATCTGCATCAGCAATTCGCGATCGAGAACAAGCCGGGGGCCGGCAACAACCTCGCGGCCGAAATTGCCGCGCATTCGCCGCCGGACGGCTACACGCTGTTCCTCGTCAATCCGGCGAATGCGATCAACGCTTCGCTCTACAAGAATCTCACGTTCAACTTCATCGGGGACATGGCGCCGGTCGCGGGCTTCATCCGCGTGCCCAACGTGATGGAAGTCAATCCGAACGTGCCGGCGAAGACGGTCCAGGAATTCATCGACTACGCCAAGGCCAATCCCGGCAAGGTCAACATGGCGTCATCCGGCATTGGCACGTCGGTGCATCTTTCGGGCGCGCTGTTCATGATGATGACCGGCATCAACATGGTGCACGTGCCCTATCGCGGCGCGTCGCCGGCGCTGACCGACCTTCTCGGCGGCCAGGTGCAGGTGATGTTCGACAATCTGCCATCCTCGATCGGGCACATTCAGGGCGGCCGGCTGCGGGCGCTCGCTGTGACGACGGCGACGCGCTCGAAAGCGCTGCCGGACGTGCCGACGGTCGCGGAAACCGTGCCGGGCTACGAAGCCAGCGCCTGGTTCGGCGTCGCCGTACCGAAAGGGACGCCGCGCCCGATCATCGAGAAACTGAACAAGACGGTGAATGAGGCGCTTGCCGATCCGGCCCTGCAGGCCAAGCTCGCCGAACTCGGCGGCACGCTGATTGCCGGCACGCCCGAGGACTTCGGCAAGATCATCGCCGATGAAACGGACAAGTGGAGCAAGGTGGTCAAGGCCACCGGCGCGACGGCTGAATAGCCGCAAGAACCGGTAATCCCGCATCATGACCCGGAAAAAATCTCCCGACGATTTGCGCAGCCATCGCTGGCTCGGTGTCAACGACATGCGCGCGTTCGGCCATCGCTCGCGGCTGCGCCAGATCGGCTACGACGCCGACGATTGGGCCGGCAAGCCGGTGATCGGCATCATCAATACGTGGAGCGAGATCAATCCCTGCCACGCGCATCTGCGGGCGCGCGCCGACAACGTCAAGCGCGGTGTGTTGCAGGCCGGCGGATTCCCGATCGAACTGCCGGCCATCTCGCTGTCGGAGACCTTCGTCAAGCCGTCGGCCATGCTCTATCGCAATCTCCTGGCGATGGAGACCGAGGAATTGCTGCGCAGTCATCCGCTCGATGGCGCGGTGCTGATGGGCGGCTGCGACAAGACCACGCCGGGCCTCGTCATGGGTGCGATCAGCATGGGATTGCCGGCGATCTATATTCCGGCGGGCCCGATGCTGCGCGGCAACTGGAACGGCCAGTTCCTCGGCTCCGGCTCCGACGTCTGGAAATACTGGACCGAGAAGCGCGCCGGCAACATCAGCGACGGCGAATGGAACGAGATCGAGGGCGGCATCGCGCGCTCGTTCGGCACCTGCATGGTCATGGGCACCGCGGCGACGATGATGGCAATCGCCGAGGCGCTGGGGCTGGCGCTGCCGGGTGCGTCGTCGATCCCGGCGGCCGATTCCAACCATCCGCGGATGTGCGGCGCCGCCGGCCGCCGCATCGTCGACATGGTGTGGGAGGACCTGACGCCCGGCAAGATCCTCACGCCGGCGGCGTTCGACAACGCCATCACGGTGCACATGGCGATGGGCGGCTCGACCAATGCCATTATCCACGTGGTCGCCATGGCACGGCGCGCGGGCGTTCCGGTCGACATGGAAAAATTCGATCAGCTCTCGCGGCACGTTCCGGTGCTCGCCAATGTGCGGCCGTCGGGAAAATACCTGATGGAGGATTTCTTTTACGCGGGAGGCTTGCGCGCCTTGATGCAAAATCTGCGCGAAAAGCTCGATCTGTCCTGCATGACCGTCACCGGCAAGACGGTGGGCGAGAACATCGAGGGCGCCAAGGTTCACCTGCCCGACGTCATTCATTCGCTCAACGATCCGATCTATGCCGAGGGCGCGACCGCGGTGCTCAAGGGCAACCTCGCGCCCAACGGTTGCGTCATCAAGCCGGCCGCCGCCGATCCGCGCTTCCTCAAGCATCGCGGCAAGGCGATCGCTTTTGAAAACTACGACCACATGATGCGCGAGATCGAACGCGACGATCTCGACGTTACGCCCGACCACATCCTCGTTCTCAAGAACGCCGGACCGAAGGGCGGCCCGGGCATGCCGGAATGGGGGATGCTGCCGATTCCGAAGCGTCTTCTGGGGCAGGGCGTGCGCGACATGATCCGCATTTCCGACGGCCGCATGAGCGGGACGAGCTATGGCGCCTGCATCCTCCACGTCGCGCCGGAGAGCTTTGTCGGCGGGCCGCTCGCCTTCGTGCAAACCGGTGACGAGATCGAGATCGACGTCGACAAGCGCAGCATCCATCTGCACGTCAGCGACGCCGAGATGGCGCGCCGCAAGGCCGCTTGGAAGCAGCCGGCGCCGAAATATGCGCGCGGCTATGGCGCGATGTTTTCCGAGCATATCGGCCAGGCCGACGAGGGCTGCGACTTCGATTTTCTCGCAGGCCAGGGCGCCATCGCGGAGCCGGAAATCCATTGACGCGATGCGAGCTTGAATTCCGCGGGAAGGACATCACGATGAAAAATCGGCAATCATGGTCCTGTGCGCTTGCCGTTCTTGGCGCGATCGTCGTGGCGGCATTGCCCGCGCAGGCGCAAAGCCCGGCCTTCCATGTCGATCCGTACTGGCCGAAGCCGCTGCCCAATAACTGGATCCTCGGACAGGTCGGCGGCATGTCGGTCGATGCGCAGGACAATATCTGGGTGTTCCAGCGCCCGCGCTCACTGACCGACGACGAGAAAGGCGCGACGCTCAATCCGCCGCGTTCGAAATGCTGCGCGCCGGCGCCGTCGGTTCTGGTGTTCAACCAGGCCGGCGACCTGGTGAAATCCTGGGGCGGTCCCGGTGACAATCTCGGCTACGACTGGCCGCTCACCGAGCACGCCATCCTGGTGGACAACAAAGGCTTCGTCTGGCTCAGCGGCAGCGGCAAAAACGACGGCATGCTGCTGAAATTCACCACCGACGGGAAATTTGTCAAGGAATTCGGCAAGAACAGTCCGCTGACATCGAGCACCGATACAAGCCAGTTCGGCCAGGTCGCAGCGCTTGAACTCGACGCCAAGGACAATGAAATCTACGCTGCCGACGGCTATGGCAATCACCGCGTGGCCGTGCTCGATGCCGATACCGGCGACGTCAAACGCGTGTGGGGCGCCTACGGCAAACCGCCGACCGACGATAAACTGCCCCCCTACAATCCGGACTCACCGCAATTCGGCAATCCGGTGCATTGCATCGCGCTCGCCAAGGACGGTCTGGTTTATGTCTGCGACCGCATGAACAATCGCGTCCAGGTGTTTCACAAGGACGGCAGTTTCGTGCGCCAGTACGTGTTCGACGCCAAGACGCAAGGTTCGGGCTCGGCGTGGGGCGTGGCTTTCTCGCCGCTCGACAAGAAGCAGAAATATTTTGTGCTGATCGACGGTACCAACAATATTCTGGAAACGGTTCGCGTCAGCGACGGCGCCGTCGTCGGCACCTTCGGCGGTCCCGGCCGCGAAGTCGGCCAGTTTCACTGGGTGCATGCCGGCAAGTTCGATTCCCGCGGCAATCTCTATACCGGCGAGGTCGATACCGGAAAGCGCCTGCAGAAATGGGTGCCGGTGGAATAGCGGCCGAATTTTAGTCTGCCGGCACGACCACGGCGCGGCATTCGCCGAATCCGATGCGCGTATGGCCCGGCTTCTCGCAGAAGCCATGGAATACGATCTCGTCGCCGTCTTCGATGAAACCGCGCTTCTCGCCGCCCGGCAGTTCGATTGGCTCGCTGCCGCGCGCGGTGAGTTCGAGGAGACTGCCCCAGCTCGATTTCCCCGGACCTGAAACCGTGCCCGATCCGAGCAGATCGCCGATCTCGAGATTGCAGCCGTTGCTGGTGTGATGCGCAATCATCTGCGCCACGGTCCAATAAACCGAAGCGAACGAGGTTTGGGCGAGCCGGAACGGCGCGGTGCCGTTGCGCCGCATCGTCTCGGTGGAGAGATAGGCTTCGAGATTGATGTCGAGGCCGCCATTCGCCCGGTCGCCGGCGTCGTCAAGATGCGGCAGCGGCGCCGGATCGCCTTCGGGCCGCGCGAACGCCGCGGTGTGGAACGGCGCCAGCGCTTCCGCGGTCACCAGCCAGGGCGAAATCGTGGTGGCGAAATTCTTGCCGAGGAACGGCCCGAGCGGCTGATATTCCCATGCCTGCACGTCGCGCGCCGACCAGTCGTTGAGCAGGCAGTAGCCGAACACATGTCCCGCCGCCGTGCCGACCGGGATCGTCGTGCCGAGATCGTTTCCGGTGCCGACGAACATTCCGAGCTCGAGTTCGAAATCGAGATTGCGCGATGGGCCGTAGCTCGGCACGGCATCGTTTTGCCCCTTGCGCTGGCCGCGCGGCCGTTTGAACGGAATGCCGCTGATCCGGACAGACGACGCGCGGCTGTGATACGCGACCGGTACATATTTGTAGTTCGGCATCAGCGGATTGTCGGGCCTGAACATGCGGCCGGCATTGGTGGCGTGAAAGATTGAAGCGAAGAAGTCGGTAAAATTTCGGAACGCCACCGGCATCCTGATTTCGGCTTGCGCCATCGGAGTAAGATGGGCGCCGATTGCGCCGCGGTTGCCATGTTCGATGCTCAAGGCTCGCGACAATCCCAGGCGCAAGGCCGACCAGGTTTCGGGACCGTACGACATGACCGAATTGAGAAATGGCGCCTCATAGGCACGAACCGCCTCGGCGGCGAGCCCGGTCAAAGACGTCGCGATCCGCGAGACATCCAGTATTTGATCGCCGATGGCGACGCCGACGCGCGGCGGCTGTCCCGGCGCGGGGCGAAATATGCCGAATGGCAAATTCTGAATCGGGAAATCGCAGCCCGGTGCATTGGCGCTTTCGACGAAGCTTCGTCGCGCGGGATCGTGCGTTTCGTTAAGCGGGATCGGCATGGGAAAGACTCCGGCGTTGCGCCTTGATGGGTGCGTTATTTGTCGGTACCGGCGCGAATGGCATCATAGCGCGCCTGAAAGTCGGCATACATTACCTGCAGCCCGTCTTGTAGCGGCGTCTTGGCGCCCCAGCCAAGTGCATTGACGCGCGAAACGTCCAAAAGCTTGCGCGGCGCGCCGTCCGGCTGCGACGTGTCGAACATGATTTCGCCCCGGTAGCCGACGACGTCGGCAACCAGCCGGGCAAATTCTGCGATCGTCGTATCCTCGCCGGTACCGACGTTGAGGAATTCGAGTTGCGAATAGCTCTTCATGACGAACACGCAGGCATCGGCGAGATCGTCCGCGGAAAGGAACTCGCGCCGCGGCGCGCCGGTGCCCCACACCGCGACGCGCGCGATGCCGTTGATTTTGGCCTCGTGAAAGCGCCGCATGAGCGCCGCCGGGACATGACTGCTTTCCGGGTCATAATTGTCGCCGCGGCCGTAAATATTGGTCGGCATCACCGAAACAAAATCGGCGCCGTATTGCAGGCGAAAGGCCTCGCACAATTTGATGCCGGCAATCTTGGCGATCGCATACCATTGATTGGTCGGCTCAAGCGGCCCGGACAACAGCATTTCCGGTGACATCGGCTGTGGCGCCAGTCTTGGATAGATGCAGGACGAACCGAGATAGAGCAGCTTCCT
Source organism: uncultured Alphaproteobacteria bacterium (assembly GCA_963808205.1). Taxonomy (GTDB): domain Bacteria; phylum Pseudomonadota; class Alphaproteobacteria; order Rhizobiales; family Xanthobacteraceae; genus BOG-931. The sequence continues at coordinate 255,995 of CAWEER010000001.1, read as the reverse complement.
GACGTCGCAATGATGCGCAGCGCGGATGGTATTTAGGGTCATTGCGATATTGTCGGCGATAAATTCGGCAGGCAACGCGCTGTTGGCGCTGATACCGCCGACTTTTCCGGCGGCGGCGAAGATTGCGTCCGGTTTCGCCTGCGCCATGAAACGATCGACCTGATCCGATTGCCGCAGGTCGAGATCGCGGCGCGCGGCGAAGATGATATCGCAGCCTTCCTGTTCGAGGCGGCGTACAATCGCGGACCCTGCCATGCCGGCATGGCCCGTCACGAAGACGCGCTTGCCGCGCAAGTCGAAAATTACCGGCGCGGTCATGCGCTTTCGCCGCCCTAATCCTGCGCGTTGCGATGTGCGCTGCCGCCGCGCATGTCCGTCAAGTCGGCGTCGACCATTTCACGCACCAGCTCTTCGAACGAAACCTTGTGATGCCAGCCGAGCCGCTGCCGCGCCTTGCTGGGATCGCCGAGCAGCGTGCCGGTTTCCGTCGGCCGGAAATATCGCGCATCGATTTCGATGAGGATACGGCCGTCACCCGCATCGATGCCTTGTTCGGCCACACCTGAACCGCGCCATTGGATTTTCCTGCCAACATGGGCGAAGGCCTTTTCGACGAATTCGCGGACCGAATGTTCTTCTCCGGTCGCAAGCACATAGTCGTCGGGTTCCGGTTGCTGCACGATGAGCCACATGCCTTCTACAAAATCACGAGCATGACCCCAATCGCGCCTGGCGGAGAGATTGCCGAGAAACAGCTTGTCCTGAAGGCCAAGCTCGATGGCCGCGACGGCGCGGGTGATCTTGCGGGTTACGAAGGTTTCGCCGCGGGTCGGGCCTTCGTGATTGAACAGAATGCCGTTCGACGCATGCATTCCGTAGGCTTCACGATAGTTCACGGTGATCCAATAGGCATAGAGTTTCGCGGCCGCATAGGGCGAGCGCGGGTAAAACGGCGTGGTCTCGCGCTGCGGCACCTCCGGCGCCATGCCGTAAAGCTCGGATGTGGACGCCTGGTAAAACCGCACCTTGTCCTCAAGTTTCAGGATGCGGATAGCTTCGAGCATGCGCAGCGTTCCGAGCGCATCGGCATTCGCGGTGTATTCGGGAGTTTCGAATGACACCTGCACGTGGCTCTGGGCGGCGAGATTGTAGATTTCGGTCGGCTGCACTTCCTGGATGATGCGAATGAGATTCGTCGAATCCGTCATGTCGCCGTAATGCAAAAAGAAGCGCACGCCGGATTTGTGCGGGTCCTCGTACAAATGATCGACCCGCGTCGTATTGAAGGAAGACGATCGCCGTTTGATGCCGTGAACGGTGTAGCCCTTGGCCAGCAAGGATTCGGCCAGGTAGGCGCCGTCCTGACCGGTCGCGCCCGTTATCAATGCAACACGATCGACCATGCTTAAATCCAGGCCTGTCTCAGTTTTCTGGTGTAACGGAAATTGGCACCGGCCGTTGCGGCATGAAGTGGCGGCGGAGTGAGTTCTAAAGCGTTCAGCGCATCAAGTCTTGCACATTCTGTTGTAGGCGTTCCGCGGCAATTCAGGACTGCGATACGCCGCCGAGACGCTGCCGCTCGCGTGTCTGCTGGTTCTCGCTCATTCGCCGCTGCCCCTCGGCATCGATGGCGCGCTTGAGATCCGGATGATGCGCGGTCAGCGTGCGGAAATCGGCAAGGTCGAGGATCAGGAGCGTCGAAGGCATCGTTGTGGTCACATTGGCGGTGCGCACGGAATCGCCAAGCAACGCAAGCTCGCCGAAGAACGCCCCGGCGGCGAGACGCACCGGCGTCGGCTTGATATCGACCTGCACTTCGCCGCCGGCAATGAAATACATGCAGTCGCCGGCCTTGCCGCGGCGGATGATGGCGGTTCGCTCGGGCACTTCGAGACGCCGCAGCATGTGGGTGATCTCCGTGATCCCCGACGGGTCGAGCGATTGGAAGAACGGCACCTTGCTGACAAGGTCCCAAGTCTGGATGAAATTGCGCCGCCGCGTTTCGGCGGCAAAGCCGGTCGCCAGAATGCCGGTCGACAGGCCGAACGTGGCGATGCCGCAGACCATGACGAAAGCGCCGAGCAGATGACCCATGTGCGTCAGCGGCACCGCATCGCCGTAGCCGGTCGTGGTCAGCGTGACGACCGCCCACCACATCGCCGCGGGGAGAGTGCCGAACGGCCCGGGCTGCACGTCGCGCTCGATCACATACATTGCCGCCGAGCAGAGAAAGAGGATCATCAGGAACAGTGCGAGCACGCTGCCAAGCGGTTTTGACTCCGTCACGAACACCCGTCCGATCTGGGCGAGCGCCGGCGAATCCTGCGCGAGCTTGAGGACCCACAGCGACGCCAAGAGCCATGCGGTAGGTGGCGGAACACCGCAAACGAGCGCAATCGGCACGGCAATGACGCCGATGAGGTCGAGGAAGCCGGAGATAACATGTGCTCGCCAATTGCCGGCAAGGATCGCGGTCCGGGCACGGATCACGCCATCGATCGCAAAATAGATAAGGCAGCACCACAAGCACGCGCTGAGCCAGGCGCTGGCCGCATGCTGCAAGCCCGGCATCGTATAGGCCGTCATTGCCGCCAGTCCGACGACAAGGATCATCAGGCGCGCAAAGGCCGATGCGCCGAAACGCCGTATCGGCGCGGCAAGATACGCCAATTGTCCGAGCGCGCCTTCGAATTTCACGCTAACCCCGCAAGCGGTGGATACTGTTCGGTTTCGGCAATAAAGTACGCTTGCGGGGCCTGATCGGCCAGCCAAAATTGCACGCCGGCGCCCTCGCCTGGACCGGAAAAGCCTTTGGCGGGACATGTAAATTCGTCGCCCCGCGGGGTGACAGGGACGCTTAAATTCCTCTCCGGATGCCGTTAAACTCCGCCCGCCGACTCGGGGCTTTTCCGCTCCGAGCCTCTAATCCGGGACCCCCATGAAGTCGCAGCAGATCTCACGCTACGAGCTGGCGGGCTATCTGCTCTCGCCATCGCTGTTCGTGATGGTGTTCCTGATGGTGGTCGAGGCGATGCTGGCGGCGGCGACAACCTGGCTCGTCATCAATGCCGGCCGCAAGGTCGCGATGGGGCAGTTCCTGCTCAGCGATCTCATCTGGATTCTCACCGCGCAATCGACGTCTTATGTCGTCGGCGTCATCAGCTGGATCTTCGCCGAGCGGGCCGGCTACCGCGGCTTCGGCAAATTCATGCTGCGCTTTGCGCGCGAGAACCGCGACAAGGTCAAGCTGCTCAATGACAAGCCCGCACGCGAACAGGTCGAGCCGTTCCTGACCGGCGAAACGTTCCAGTGTTTCTTCAACGTCATGTACGAGCTCGAGTTCGCGCTGAAGCTGTTCCTCGGCCTCGTCTTCAATGCGCTGGTGCTCGGCGCGGAAATCAATGCCAGCCTGCCGTTCGCCTATGTCGGTGCGTTCGGTGCGCTGTTGCTGATGCAGTGGGTGCTGCAAAAGCCGATCGCGCACGCTTATCTCGAAAACCAGCGCATGAACAACCGCGTCACCGCGCAGGGCTATACGGCGTGGGACAACATTCTCTCCGGCAACAGCTACAACCTGCGGCTATGGCTGTTCGGTTTCAAGGCGCGCCTGCGCGAAGGGCTGGTCGCGCAGATCCGCGCCATCGTCGCGCGCGAAGGCATGAGCGCGATGAGCGGCATTGTCAGCCTTGCTATCGTCTTCGCCACGATCAGCGTGGTCGCCATGCAAAATGTCGGCGATACCGTGCTCCTGGTCGGGCTTGCGACAACGCTGCCGCGGCAGATCGAAATGACCTACGAGCTGCATCTGCTCGCCAGCGGCTGGAACGATTTTATCGCCATCTGGACCCGGTTCGGCGGCGTGGCGGACAACATGCTGCCGAAGCCGGATTCTGCATTTGACGAGCGCATCAAATTCGATCGTCTGGTGCTGCGTGAAGACGACCATGCCAACGTGGTGTCGTCGCTCGGCGATGCGTTGCGCATTGCTTTCGCCCGGCCCACCGGCCGCATCAACGTGCGCGGCGGCAACGGTGCCGGAAAATCGTCGCTCCTGGCGAGCCTGAAAACCGAAATGAAGAAACGTGCGTACTATTGGCCGACGACGGATCGCCTCGCGTTCCAGTTCACCGGCGGCGAGGTGCCGGTCGACGTCGAGGGTGATGATGAGGACGAGGTCGTCGTGGTCGCGGAATCGATGGACAAGAAGCTCGGCTTCTCCTCCGGCGAGCGGCAGCTCAAATCCCTCGAAGAGATCGTCGGCGCGACCCACGCGGAAGTCTATTTGCTCGACGAATGGGATGCCAATCTCGATGCTGCCAACAAGGCCAAGGCCGACGCCCTGGTCGATGCGCTCGCGGCCCGCGCCCGCGTCATCGAAATCTCCCATCGCGACCGGCAGTCCTGAGCGGGCGGTAATGGCGAAAGCCCTCGTCAGTGTTAGCTCCTGGCATGGTTCCGGCTGTGTCGCTGCGTCCTGAGGGAGCTTTGCCCGTGTCCACGGAGTTCTCGAATAAGCCGGCCGGGAGATGTAATATCTTCGCATGAAGGCGGATGTCGACAATCGGACCGGGCCGACGGGCGAAGCGGCCGCCTCCCGCGGCGGAGCCGCTTCGGGCGCCGGCACGTCGACAGTGCGAAGCCGCCTTTTCGTCAAATATGTCGCACTCTTCGTCACCGTGGTCGTTGTGGCGCTGGTCACCAACGGGGCCTTCGAGGTCTGGTTTTCCTATCAGGAGAACAAGGCATCCCTGATCAGGATACAGCACGAGCAGGCGCAGGCCGCCGCCGACAAGATCGAGGAATTCATCACCCAGATCGAGAGCCAGGTGGGCTGGACCACGCAATTGCCGTGGTCCGACGGCACGCTCGACCAGCGCCGCTTCGACGCCTTGCGGCTCCTGCGCCAGGTGCCGGCGATTACCGAACTCGCGCAGATCGACGCCACGGGCCACGAACAGCTCCGTGTATCGCGACTCACCATGGACGTTGTCGGCAGCGGCATCGACTATTCCGCCAAGCCCGAATTCACCCAGGCCGTCGCGCACAAGGTCTATTACGGGCCGGTCTATTTCCGCCGCGAGTCCGAGCCTTACATGACGCTGTCGCTTGCCGGTGCGCGGCGCGACACCGGCGTGAGCATTGCGCAGGTCAACCTCAAGCTGATCTGGGACGTGGTGTCCGGCATCAAAGTCGGACGGCATGGCCGTGCCTTTGTGGTCGACGCCGATGGCCGCCTCATCGCGCATCCCGATATCAGCCTGGTGTTGCGCAATACCGACATGTCGCGTCTGGCGCAGGTACAGAGCGCCCGCGGTGGCCCTGCCGCTGCCGAAGTGCAGGAGGCCGACGATATCTCCGGCCACCGGGTGCTGACCGCGTCGGCGCCGGTCAATCCGCTCGGCTGGTTTGTTTTCGTCGAGACCCCGGTCGAGGAGGCCTATGCGCCGCTCTACGCGTCGATCCAGCGCACCGGCTATGTGCTCCTTGGCGCGCTCCTTCTCGCCGTTATCGGCGGCATGCTGCTGGCGCGGCGCATGGTGGTGCCGATCCAGGCGTTGCGTGCCGGCGCCGCGCGCATCGGCTCGGGCGATCTCAGCCAGCGCATCAACATCAAGACCGGCGACGAGGTCGAAGCGCTCGCCGATCAGTTCAACGAGATGGCGGGCGAACTCCAGGAATCCTATGCCAACCTGGAAAAGAAGGTCGAAGACCGCACTCACGAATTGACCGAGTCGCTGGAGCAGCAGACCGCGATCAGCGAGATCCTGCGCGTGATTTCGAACTCGCCGAGCGATGTGAAGCCGGTGCTCGATACGGTAGCCCGGAATGCCGCGCGCATCTGTGAGGCACAAATCGCCGATATCATTCTGGCCGACGGAAATGTGCTTCGCGCCGCCGCAGCATTCGGCGAGATGTCGCGCGATATCGGGGAAATACCGGTCGACCGCTCGACGGTCATGGGGCGCGCCATCTGCGACATGAAGCCGGTCCAGGATGAAGACCAGCAACGAGCCAGTGACGACTTCGCGCGTGGCCGTGAATTCGCGCTCAGGTTTGGCCACCGCACCATTCTTGCCGTGCCGCTGGTCCGCGAGGGCCGCGCGCTGGGTGCCATCGTCGTCCGGCGAAGCGAGGTGCGGCCGTTCGAGCAGAAACATATCGCCCTGCTCACGACATTCGCCGACCAGGCCGCGATCGCAATCGAGAATGTCCGGCTGTTCAATGAATTGCGCGAGTCGCTGGAACAGCAGACCGTCACGGCGGAGGTTTTGCGGGTTATCAGCTCCTCGCCGGGCGATTTGAAACCGGTTTTCGAAGCCATCCTCGAAAATGCGACGCGTATCTGCCAGGCTAAATTCGGTCAATTATTTCTCGCAGAGGATGGCGCTTATCGCGCGGTTGCGATGCACAATGTACCGCCCGCCTATCTCGAATTCAGGCGGCACAAACAGACCGTGAGCATGACCGGCCAATCTGCCATGGGCCAGGCAGCAACGATGAAGCGGGCAATCCAGATTGCCGACGTGTCAGTCGATCCCAGTTATCAAACAGAAGAGCGCCGCAGCTTCGTCACGATGACCGGTGCACGCAGCATCGTCACCGTACCAATGCTCAAGGACAACGAATTAGTTGGCGCCATAAACGTCTATCGCGAGGAGGTGCGCCAGTTCACCGACAAGCAGATTGCGTTACTCACGAATTTCGCCAGCCAGGCCGTCATCGCCATCGAGAACACACGGCTGCTCAGCGAGTTGCGTCAGTCGCTGCAACAGCAAACTGCTACCGCCGATGTGCTGAAAATCATCAGCCGCTCGACCTTCGACCTGCAAACCGTGCTCGACACGCTTGTGGAATCCGCGGCCCGGCTTTGTGAAGCAGACACCGCGTCCATCAACAGGTCGCAAGGTGATGGCTATCGCGCCATCGCGATGTACGGGTTCTCGCCCGAATTTGCGCAGTTCATGGCGGAACACCCGATCCCCGGCGGCAAGGGCTCGGTCGTCGGCCGCACGGCAATGGAGGGTGCGACAATCCAAATTCCCGACGTAACGTCTGATCCGGATTACAAGATGGCGGAGGTGCTCGATATCGCGCATATCCGTACATTGCTGGGTGTTCCGCTGTTGCGCGAAGGCACCCCGATCGGCGTCATCGTGCTGATGCGGGGCGAGGTGCGGCCGTTCACCGAGAAACAGATCGAGCTGGCGCAAACGTTTGCCGACCAGGCCGTCATTGCGATCGAAAATGCGCGGTTGTTCGAGGCCGAGCAGGAACGCACGCGCGAACTCGGGAAGTCCCTGGATGAATTGCAAACGGCTCAGGATCGCCTTGTTCAAACCGAAAAGCTCGCTTCACTCGGCCAACTGACCGCCGGTATCGCGCACGAAATCAAAAATCCGCTCAACTTCGTCAACAATTTCTCTGGCCTGTCTGTTGAATTGATTGATGAACTGCACGAAATCCTGAATACGGTGAAAGTCGACGACAAGACCGGCGCGGAAATCATGGAATTGGCCGATACGTTGAAGGGCAACCTTGAGAAAATCGCCCAGCACGGCAAGCGCGCGGACTCGATCGTCAAAAACATGTTGCTGCATTCGCGCGAAGGGTCGGGCGAACACCGGGTAGTCGATATCAATTCCATCGTCGAAGAGAGTCTCAACCTTGCCTATCACGGCGCGCGCGCCGAAAAGCAGGGCTTCAATATCACGCTTGAGAAGTCATTCGATCCTGCTGCCGGCGAGATCGACCTGTTTCCACAGGAGATCACCCGGGTGCTTCTCAACCTGATTTCAAACGGCTTCTATGCGGCGACAAAACGCAAGAGCCAGGCTGGAGACGATAGTTTTGAACCCGTCCTCGCGGCGACGACAAAAAATCTCGGCGACCGTGTCGAGATCAGGATTCGCGACAATGGCACGGGCATTCCGCCCGAGGTGAAGGCCAAGATGTTCAATCCGTTCTTCACCACCAAGCCGGCCGGAGAGGGCACCGGACTGGGGCTTTCGATCAGTCATGACATCATCGTGAAACAACATGCTGGTTCGATCGCCGTCGACACCGAACCCGGCCAATTTACCGAATTCAGGATTGTTCTGCCGCGCACGGCGGCGTCTATTGCCAAGCCAGGAGGCCATGCGTGAGCCTACTCATTCTCGTTGTTGACGATGAGCCCGATGTCGAAATGCTGTTCCGCCAGCAGTTCCGGCGCGATCTGCGTGCCGGCCGGTTTGCGATGGAATTTGCACTGTCTGCTCCGGCTGCGCTTGAGACCATGAGCGCGGCGAAGGGCGTCTCGCTCATCCTGATCCTGTCCGACATCAACATGCCGGGGATGAGCGGCCTCGAGCTTTTGCCCAAAGCGAAGGCCGCGCGGCCCGACGTGCCGATCATCATGATCACGGCCTATGGCGATGCGGAAACCAAACGGAAAGCGCTCGAAGGCGGCGCCGAGGCGCTCCTCACCAAGCCGATCGATTTCGGCGCGCTCCGCACCGAGATCGAAACGCGAATCGTGAAGGCCGCATGACCTCACGGATCCTTGTCGTCGACGACGAGCCGGACCTGGAAGCTCTGGTCTTGCAGAAGTTCCGTCGCCAGATCCGCGAGGGGGCGATGAGTTTTCTGTTCGCGCGCGACGGTGTTGAGGCGCTGGCGGCGCTGAAAGCGAATGCGGACGTCGATCTGATTATCAGCGATATCAATATGCCCCGGATGGATGGGCTGTTGTTGTTGCAAAAGCTGCAGGAAGGCGAGAAGCGGGTATCCGCCATCATCGTGTCGGCCTATGGCGACATGGCGAATATCCGTACCGCGATAAATCGCGGAGCGTTCGACTTCGTCACCAAGCCGATCGACTTCGGCGATCTGGAGACGACGATTGCAAAAACAATACGGCACATAGAATTTCTGCGCGACGCCCGCGAGCGCCAGGCCGAGGCGGAGCGGGCGCACGCGTCGCTGTCGCGGTACTTTTCGCCAAATCTGGCACAGCGGCTTGCCAGCGATTCCGCCGCCGCCGAGCTTGCCGGCCAGCGCCGTGAGATCGCGACGCTTTTCACGGATATCGCCAGTTTCACCACGCTCGTGGAAACGCTGGAGCCGAGCGTCCTCGGGACGCTGCTCAATGAATACCTTTCGGGCATGACCGGGATTGTGTTTGCCCATGACGGCACGGTCGCGAAAATCATCGGCGATGCATTGCATGTATTGTTCGGCGCGCCGGGCGAGCAGTCGGATCACGGCGCGCGCGCCGTCGCTTGCGCATTGGACCTCGATGAATTTGCGCAATCTTTCCGCCAGCGCTGGAACCAGAAGAAGATTTCGCTGGGGGTCACCCGGATCGGGCTTCATGCCGGATCGGCAATCGTCGGAAATTTCGGCGGCGATCGTTTCTTCGATTACACGGCCTATGGCGACACCATCAATGTCGCCGCCCGGCTGGAAGCCGGCAACAAGCAGCTCGGCACCCGCATCTGCGTAAGCGCGCCGCTGGCAAGCAAGGTGAATGGCTTTCGCGGGCGTCCGGTCGGCGATCTTGTGCTTCGGGGTAAAACCGAGGCGTTACGCGCGTTCGAGCCGTTGCGTGCCGAGCAATATGACGATGCCTCGACCAAGGCCTACCTTGATGCATTCGCCAAGCTCGAAGCCAATGACCCTGTCGCCATCGCAGCGTTTGCCTCTCATGTCGGCAAGCAGCCGCAGGATCATCTTGCGAGCTTCCATCTCAAGCGTTTGCTCAACGGCGCGACGGGAGTCCGGATCGAGATGGAATGACGGCTGCGCCAACGAACGGGTCGTGAACAGAGCGGCAGAAAATAAAGCCGCCATAACGGGAGAAAATCGTGCCGGACAAAATGACTGAGATCATCGAGGAGCTGGCGCTTGCCAACCGTATCCTCGCCCACGAAGGCGTGCTCGATGCCTTCGGCCATGTCAGCGCGCGCCATCCGACCGATCCCGGCCGGTATTTGCTGTCCCGCTCGCGCTCGCCGCTTCTGATCGAGCCTGACGATATTCTGGAGTACACGCTCGATTCCGAACCGGTGCGCCCGCCCAAAGTGCATCTCTACGCCGAACGCGTCATTCATGGCTGCATCTATCAGGCGCGCAGCGACGTCATGGCCGTGGTCCACCATCACGCGCCGGCAGTCATGCCGTTTGCGATCGCCGGCAAGCCGATCGTTCCGGTCTTTCATCTCGGCGCAGCGGGCGGCGAGAATATGCCGTTCTGGGATCAGCATGACGAGTTTGGCGACACTAACCTGCTCGTCGTGAAGCAGGAGGAAGGACAGTCGCTGGCGCGCGCGCTCGGTCACCACAATGCAGTGCTGCTGAACCGCCACGGCGCCACCGTGGTCGGCGGCGGACTGAAGGAGCTGGTGTCGCGCTCGATCTTCATGTGCCAGAACGCCGATTATCAACTGCGCGCGATGACGCTTGGCGCGCCGGATCCGCTGCATAGCGGTGAGGTCAAGCTTGCCGGCGCGCTGAGCCTTCTGCCGAACGTAGTGACGCGTACATGGGAATATTGGAGCATGCGGCTCGAAGCGGCGGGCGGAATGCCGCCGCGGCGAAGCCCGGCGCGGATCGCGCGCCGTCCAGTGCCGAAACGCTCCCGCGCGACGCCGCGCGAACGCCGCAAGGGCAGGCGGCGATGAGACAGCATCGGCTTATCGCCGCCGCCGTTTTGGCAGTCGCCTCTTTCGCGATGGCGGGCTCCGCGCTTGCGCAGGACGCGTTCAAGGTTGCGGTCGGTCAGATCGATATCTGGCGCGGCGACGCGCCGGTGCTCGGCCAGAAAGCCGGCATCTTCAAGAAACACGGCATCGATCTCGAAGTCTTTGGAACGGCGGGCGCCGGCGAGACACTGCAGGCGATCATCGCCGGCAGCGCCGATTTCGGCATCAATGTCGGCGCCGCCGGCGTCATGCGCGCCTATGCCAAGGGCGCGCCGATCCGCATTATCGGCGCGGATTTCACCGGAGCCGGCGACGTCTATTGGTACGTGAAAGCGGATTCCCCGATCAAGAGTCTCAAGGACGCGACAGACAAAACGACGATCGCCTATTCGACCAACGGTTCGACCACCCACAATGTGGTGCTTGGCTTCGGCAAGGAACTCGGCAGCAGGGCCATTCCCACCTCGACGGGCGGCATGCCGGCGACATTGACCGCGGTGATGTCCGGCCAGATCGATATTGGCTGGGGTTCGCCGCCTTTCGGGATCAAGCAGATCGGCGAGGGCCAGATCCGCGTCATCGCCAACGGCAACGACGTGCCGTCGCTGCGCGATCAGACCATAGCGGTCGACGTCGTCAACGCCAACGTGTTGCGCGATCGTCCCGCCGCCGCGGCGCATTTCATCGCGGCGCTGCGCGAGACGCTCGACTGGATGTATTCCGATCCGGCGGCGATGCAAATGTATGCCGATATGATCGGCATGCCGGTCGATGTGGTCAAAGCCGCGATCGACAAATATCAGCCGAAGGAAGCCAAGCAGTTCGACCACATTCTCGACGTCGATGGGATGATGGCCGATGCGGTCAGGAACAAGTTCCTCGATGCGGCTCTGACCAAGGAACAGCTCTCCGATCTCATTCAAATTACACCACCGCGGATACCGCCGCGGCCTTGTGGTCCGGCTGGGTCGGGCTCGCACGCCTGTTGAGAAAAGGGCGATACGGCGGGTTGGGTGGTGTTTTGCGAGACGGAGCGAAGGCGATAAGCACCGGAAACGCTGATTTTTCAAATACGCCGCCACAAATTTGCTCGGGACTCGATATCTGTTAATTTCGCATATCGGGGACGGGAGAATATCAACTCGTGCTACGTCGCGGATTTCTGCTGGGCGCCGGCGGGCTTATGCTCGACGCATTGGCGCCATCCCGATCTCGCGCCGATTCGACAAGCGATGATAAATTGTTTCGTGACTTCGGCGCGGAGTTTCGCTGGGGCGTATCGACGTCCGCCTACCAGATCGAAGGGGCGGTCGACACCGATGGCCGTGGCGAATCGATCTGGGATGTCTTTGCCCGCACGAAAGGCAATATTCACAGCGGCGAGACTGCCAATATCGCCGCGGACTACTACCACCGCTATCCACACGATATCGATCTGATCGCGCAAAGCGGGCTCGACAGCTATCGCTTCTCGACATCGTGGCCGCGGATCATTCCGGCGGGGACCGGACACGTCAACGTCGCGGGATTGGACTTTTACGACCGCGTGACGGACCGATGCCTCGCACGCGGGATCACGCCGTGGGTCTGCCTCTATCACTGGGATCTGCCGCAGGCGCTTCAGGAGCGGGGCGGCTGGCTTAATCGCGATATCCGGCATTGGTTCGCCGATTATGCGCAAGTCGTGGCGCGCCGCCTCGGCGACCGGGTCAAGCACTGGGTCATGCTGAACGAGGCCGCGGTGCATGCCCTGATCGGCCACGGATTTGGCGACCATGCCCCCGGGCTGCGGGGCCGGGCGAATTACGTCGCCGCCATGCACCATCAGAATCTGGCGCAGGGACTGGCGCTCCATGCGCTTCGCGCGCAGCGTTCCGACTACAAGCTCGGAACGGTGATGTGCCTGGAACCGGTTCGCTCCGTCACCCAACGCGAAGAGGACGTCCGCGCAGCGCGTTATTTCGAGGCTCTGTGGAAGGGGGCAAGTCTCGATCCGCTGTTCAAGGGAAAATATCCCGATGCTCTGGCCGATGAATTCGCTCTCGTGGTCGGTCCGAATGACATGTCCGATATTCGTCAGCCGGTCGATTTTCTGGGAATGAATTATTACAATGAACTTCACATTCAGAATGACACGCAGAGTCCTTTTGGCCTGACGTTCGGTCCTCCGCCCGAGGGTTCGATACTGACGGCGATGCGCTGGCCGATCGAGCCGCAGGGTCTCTACCGTCAGCTCGTCGATCTCCGCGATCACTATGGCAATCCGCCGGTCTATATCGCCGAGAACGGGGCGGCATTCGATGACCGGGTCGGTGCCGATGGAGCGGTTCACGATCTCGAACGGATCGACTATTTCCGGGTCCATTTCATCGCTGCCCTGCAGGCGCTGCGGGACGGTGCCGATCTGCGCGGCTATTTCGTATGGTCGTTGCTCGACAATTTCGAGTGGACGGAGGGGACGACGAAACGCTTCGGCATAGTCCATGTCGATTTTTCGACCCTCAAGCGGACGCCGAAGGATTCCTACGCGTGGCTTGCAAGCGGCTTGCATCGCCGGGTGTAGCGAAGGGACTGCTGGATAATGGATACAGGCAAGTTAGTCAGGGTGTTCATATCCTCACCCGGCGACGTCGTCGAAGAACGACGCCGCGCCGCGCTCGTACTCGGCCGTCTCAAGCGCGATTTTGCGCGTTTCTTCCAGATTTCCCCGGAGCTGTGGGAATACGAACCGATGCTCGCGGCCGGAGCCTTTCAGGACGTCATCATCGAGCCGGCGTCGACCGATATCGTCGTGCTGATCCTGTGGTCGAGACTGGGCACGCCGCTTCCGCCGCGTACCGCCGTGAGGGACTATCAGGGCCTCGACGGCCGAACTCCGGTTACCGGAACGGAGTGGGAGTTCGAGAATGCGTTGCGCGCGGCGCGCGAAAAACAGGCGCGCGGCGAGCCTTCTTCGCCGGATATCCTGGTTTACAAGAAAGACGTCGATGGCGTTGCGCGCGGCAAGAATGCGGCTCAACTTGAGGACGCCGTACGCCAGATGGCGGCGCTCGAGCAATTTTGGGCGCGCTATTTTCAGGACCCCGCAGGCCATCTCACGCTTGCCTTCAATTCCTTCACGTCGCTCGATGGTTTCGAGCAGCAGTTCGAATCCCATCTGCGATCATTGCTGCAAAAACGCATCGAGCGTGAAGAGGTCAAGCCGGCGACCTGGCCGGGCGATCCTTTTCTCGGGTTGAATTCGTTTGAATTCGAGCATGCCGATATTTTCTTCGGCCGCGCCAATGCAGTTCGGGAAATAACGGAGTCTCTGGTGAAGCGGGCGGAGGCCGAACGGGCTTTTATCCTGGTTACCGGTGCGAGCGGCTCGGGCAAATCCTCTCTGGTCAAGGCGGGCGTGCTTCCGAGCCTGATGGAGCCCGGCGTCGTGCCCGACGCACCGTTTTGGCGTTATTGCACCTTTCGGCCGTCGGGCGCCGGAGCGATGGCAAGCCGGCTGGCTGCCGCGCTCGTCGACAAGCCGGCGCTTCCCGAACTCGCCTCGCTCGGCGTGACCGTCGATCAGCTTGGCGGAGAACTCGGCCGCGGTGAAATTCTGTCGCTGCGATACGGGCTGGTCGAAGCCGCCCGGCAATCATCCGGCGCCGCCGGAAATCCAGCGCCCAAGGGCCATCTCGTTCTTGTTATCGACCAGTTCGAAGAACTGTTTACCGAACCGAACCTGTCTCAGGCGGATCGCCAGTGGTTCGTCGATCTGCTCATCAAGCTCGCCGCGAGCGGCTTTATCTGGGTCATCGCCACCATGCGTTCGGATTTTTTCGCGCAAATGACGGCGTTTCCCATTCTGCGCGACGAGTCTTCCGGAGATGGTCTCTATCATTTGCTGCCACCCCGCCCCGAGGAGATCGATCAGATGATCCGGCTCCCGGCGGACGCGGCGGGGATTTCGTTCGAGGTGGATGCGCGCAGCGGTATCGGGCTCGATCAGGAACTGCGAACGGCAGCGTCGTCAAATCCGTACTCGCTTCCGCTTCTCGAATTCACCCTCGATGAGCTCTATCGCCGCGACATCATTGCGCGCGGTGGAAATACGCTAAGGATTGCGACCTACCGAGACGAACTGAAAAAGCTCGAAGGCGCGATCGCCGCCCGCGCCGAAGCGGTGTGCCACACTCTTCCCCAGAACGTGCGGGAAGAAGCGTTGCCCGAAGTTTTGCGTACGCTCGTTGCCGTCGGCGACGACGGCAAGCCGACCGCCCGTTTCGCATCGTTGTCCGATCTCGCAACCACGCCCGACCGGCGGACCGCGCTCGATTCGCTTATTGCAGCCCGGTTGCTCGTCGTTCACGGCCAGAATGAAGCGCCGACGGTCGGGGTCGCGCACGAAGCCCTCATCACCGAATGGCCGTTCTATCGCGACCTCGTGAACAAGCACGTCAGCTTCATACGCGCGCGAGGCCGCGTATCGACCCAGGCCAAATTGTGGGAATCGGAAGAGCGGGACCCCTCCCGCCTGCTTGCGCCGGGATTGGCGCTGGAGGAGGGCCGCACACTTCTCGATCGCCGCGGCGAACTCGATCGCGGGATCATGGACTTTGTCGAGGCTTCGATCGAAAAAGCGGAAAATGCAGGCCGTCGCCGGCGATACCTGCTTGTCGGAGCGGCCAGTGCGGCAACGGTCGCGGCAGTCGTCTTTGCCGGACTTGCCTATTCGGCCCACCGCGCGTCGGTCCGCGCCCAGAGCAATTTCGAGGCCGCTACCACGGCGCTCTCGACATTGATCGAATCGGTTCCCAAGAATGTCGAACCGGTCGCGCCGCTGCAAACGGTTGCGACCTTGATGGATGAGGCCAGCAAGGCGATTTCCCGCTTTCCACCGACCGACGGCGCGAGTCTCAAGATTCGACGCTACAGGGCCGAGATTTCGTTGGCGCTCGCGGCGATCGATTTCGATCTCGGCCGCTTTCAGGCGGCGCGGGATCTCGCTCACGAAGCGGAAACCGCGCTGGGCGACGTCGCGGCAAGCGACCCGTCGGATCTCGGAACCCAATATTATCTTGCGCGAAGCCTGCACCTCGTCGGCGCCACCTATTATCAGCTCCAGGACGATGTCGCCGCGTCGCGTGACGCGTATCAAAAGGCCATTGCCATCCTGGACGCACTTATCCGCGACCACGGTACGGACCCCGACGCGTGGCTTTGGCACCTGGCACTCGCCGACGTCCATCAGGATTTCGGCGACCTGCTGCTGGACCGCGCCCGGGCTCCGGGCGACGCAAAAACTCAATTCGACGACGCAATCGCCGAGCGTCAGGGCGTCTCGCAGTTAGGCCGCGGCGGCGTAGCCGTCGATCACGATGTCGGCTGGACGATCAACAAGCTCGGCGACGTTCTGCTACTTACGGGCGACAGGCCCGATGCAATTACCGACTTCGAAACGGCGCGCGATAAAATCGCCGCGCTCGGCGTCCACCTGCAAGACAACAAGCAGTGGGCCAATCATCTCTCGCTGATCTACAACAATATCGGACTGTTGCTGCGCAACGACGGTCACTACGAGCAGGCAATCCAACAGTTCGGCGCCGCCATCGAATTAACTGTCGCGCTGACGAATCGCGATCCAGATAACACGGACCTGCGCTCGGTTCTCGGCTGGAGCTACGACAATAACGGTGAAACCTGGCTGCGCTGGGCCAAATCGCAAAGCGACAGCAGGGCCGACCGCATCGGTCAGGCGCGCAAGATGCTCAAGAAGGCCCGCGATGTCCGGGACACCCTGGCCCCCCTGAAACCGCAGTGGCAGCAGGATCTGACCTATACCGATGCCAGCCTTGCCGCCGCCGATGCGCTTGAGCTTGAAATGCAAAGTAATTTTCTCGCAGCCGGTGAGGGCTATGCAAAGGCGGCCGAACTCAATCAGCAGGTCGCTGCGGCCTCGCAACGCGACGATGCCACGGTGCGAACGATCGAACTTGAGGAATGGTCGGCGGCCGCGTTCAAAAGCGGCGGAGCTCCGGGCAAGGCGCGCGCGCAGCTCCTGCAGGCCGTCGACGTCGCGAAAAATCACCACAGCATGGCCGGCAATTCAGGCATGGCCCCGGTTGTCGCGAGGCTGGAGGCGCTTCTGCAGGCGATCCCGCAGTGAAACCGGTACCGGCGGTGAATGATCGCTGCGTAATCAGTTCCGGTCGCGGGCGGCGGCGCTGATCGCGCCGAGCATGGTGGTGCGATCCTTCTCGAGCACGCTGCGCACGCTGTCTTTGGTGCCGATCTGGCCCATCTCGCGTTGACGCTTGACGGTGGCCGCCGTCATCAGCGGCTCGACGCCCAGTTCACGCAGCGTGTCGGCGACTTCTTCCATCTCGGCGGCGCGGCGTTCGCCGTGGTTTGCCATGCGTTCGAGGTTATAGGGCACGATCTTCGCCCAATCGAGACCGGGGTAATTGTTCTTTATCGACATTGCGACTTCGTCGATTACGCCGGCGCGCGCGGCCGCAAGGAAACATTCCAGCGTCAGCGCCTCGATGCCCTTGATCATCACGCTGCGCACCATCTTGATTGCCGCCGCGGCCCCGATCTCGGTCCCGGCAATGCTGGTTCGCATCCCGAGCGCGGCAAGAATCGGCGCGAGCTCTTCACTATGCGGGCCGGCGAGCAGCATCGGCGTCTGGTGCCGCGCCGGATGAATGGGCGCGAGCACGGCAACATCGACATAGCGTACCATGTCGCCGAGAAGTTTCGCGTTTTCCTGCTTGCGGCCGGGCGAAACGGAATTGATGTCTAGAAAGAACGCCTTTGCCGGAAGATGCGCCTTGACCGATTGCGCCGCGCCGGTGCTTGAAGCGGCAGTAACCGCGGAGATGACGATGTCCGCATGCTGGACCGCATCGGCGGCGGAAGTCGCGCGCCGTACGCTGCTTGCATTGGCAGCTTGCCGAAGCCTCTCGCCGCCGGATTGCGAAAATAGAATGTCCCAGGCCGACATCTCTCCCGCACCGGCCTCGCGTAACCCGGCCGCGATTGCCTGTCCGGCTTCGCCGAAGCCGATGAAGCTGATCGCCGGGCTTGCATTCGGCATGGTGGCATTCCCTTGCTGGCATCTCTAATCTGCCGATGATGGCAGTTTCCGGGGACGTTTCGCAATCATGAATCATTTGTCTTGCCGTGACCGGCTCGAACAGTCGCTCGCACAAATCGCCGATCCGCACGGGGAGGGCGCACGCGCCTGCCTCACGGTCTACGCCGATGCCGCCCGCACGGCCGCCGATGCGGCTGACGCTCGCGCGGTGCGCGGCACGTCGCTCGGTCCGCTCGACGGCGTTATCGTCAGCATCAAGGATTTGTTCGATGTCGCCGGTGAGCCAACCCGCGCCGGCTCGAAGATTCTCGCCGAAGAAGCCGCTCCCGCCGTCAGTGACGCAGTTGTGGTGCAGCGGCTGCGCGCCGCCGGCGCGGTGATCGCCGCGAAGACCAACATGTCCGAATTCGCCTATTCGGGTCTCGGCGCCAATCCGCATTTCGGCACGCCCGGCAATCCGCGCGATCGCAAAAGAGTTCCCGGCGGTTCCTCGGCAGGTGCGCCTGTCGCCGTCGCCGACGGCATGTGCGACATCGCGATCGGCACCGATACTGGCGGGTCGGTCCGCATCCCGGCAGCCTTATGCGGCCTGGTCGGGTTCAAACCAAGCCGGCAGCGCGTCCCGACCGATGGCGCCTTTCCGCTGAGCAAGACGCTCGATTCGATCGGTCCGATCTGCAAGAGCGTAGAAGATTGCGCCAAGGCCGATGCGATCATGGCCGCAGAGCGCTTTGTGCCACTCGAGCCGATCGCGCTCGCCGGCCTGCGTTTCGGCATTGCCGAAGGGCTGCCGCTCGACCGGCTGGACGAAACCGTTTCCGCGGTATTTGCCTCGGCAATAAAGCGGCTCGACGGCGCCGGCGTGCACATCACCCATGAAACGATACCGCTCTTCGGCGAGATGGTCGCGGTCAATGACCGGGGCGGCGTGGTGCCGCCGGAAGCCTGCGTGGTCCATCGCGATCGGCTGCGGCGGCGCGCCGCCGATTTCGATCCGAATGTCCGCGTGCGCATCGAACGTGGCTGCGCCATTGCCGAGGCCGACTATGACGGAATGATGCGCGACCGTGCGCGGCTGGTCCGTGCCATGGATGCCCGGCTCTCCGAAGTGGACGTACTTGTCATGCCAACGGCCGCGATCGTCGCACCCACGATTGCGGAGGTTGTAGATCCGGCTGTTTTCGCCGCGCGCAACGCCGCGGTGCTGCGCAATACCTCGATCATCAATTTCTTCGATCTTTGCGCGATTTCACTGCCGCTTCCGGCGGAGTTGCCGGTAGGGCTGATGGCCGTCGTACGAAACGGCCAGGATCGGCGGCTGCTGCGGATCGCTGCGGCAATTGCGCCGCTTTTCGGCGGGTGAACGGCGCTTGCCGCCGGCGCGGCAGTCTCCTAGCATTTCGCCAATCCTGGGGAGGACACAACCATGACGCTTATCCGCACGCCCAATCGCCGCGACCTGCTGGTTGGCACGGCCGCTACCGCCGCCGCTCTCGCTGCGCCCGCGATCGTACGCGCCCAAGGCGGCCCGCTGAAGGTCGGAGTTTTGCTGCCGCGCTCGGGTTTTGAGGCGGGCATAGGCCAGGATTGCCAGCGCGGTGTGGACGTTGCGCCGGCGATCCTGAAATCGCTGGGTCTGCCGGACCTTACGATCATGAATGCCGACACCGAGTCGAATGTCGACGCCGCCCGCGAGCACGCCGAAAAGCTGATCAACGACGGTGCGCAGCTTCTGATCGGCGCCTTCGATTCCGGACAGACCACCGCGATCGCCCAGGTTGCCGAACAAAAGGGCATCCCGCTGGTCATCAACATTGCCGCTGCGCCCGATATCACCGAGCAGGGCTACAAGTTCGTATTCCGGAATTTTCCAACTGCACCGATGATTCTCGGCGGCGCCTTTGCCAATCAGCTGGAACTCTTCGCTCTCGTCGGTTCGTCGCCGAAGACGGTCGTCTTCATGCACGTCAACGATACATTCGGCACCGCAATGTCGAAGGGCATCGGCGTCGTCATGCCGAAATTCAGCATGCCCTACAAGATCGTCGACGAAATCTCCTATGATCCGGCGGCACGCGATCTTTCCGTCGAAGTGGCGAAGGCCAAGTCCAGCAATGCCGATGCCCTGCTTGTCGTCAGCCGTCTCAATGATGCGATGCTGCTGACACGCGAACTGGTCAAGCAGCGCTGGACGCCGCAAGCGATCATGAGCATGGGGCCGGGCTGGTACGAGGATCAGTATCTCAAGACGCTGGGCAAGCTTTCCGACGGACCAGTGAGCTTCGACCCGTTCCAGGATCCGAACAAGAAACTCTCCAAGGTGCTCGAAGCCGCATTGGCGAAGTCCTATCCCGGCGTCAATATGAGCACCAACCATATCTACACGTTCGAGGCGCTCTTGATCGCCGCGGATGCCTACAAGCGCGCCGGGTCGGCCGATCCGAAGGCGCTGGCCGACGCGATCCGGACGACCAACATCACCGACAATGTCAGCATCGGCCCCGGCATCCAGTTCAACGCCAAAGGCCAGAACGACAAGCTCAAGGAAGGCACCATCCAGAACCAGGGTGGCAAGCTCGTGACGCTTGCGCCGAAAGAGGCCGCCAACGCCAAGCCGGTCTGGCCGATGAAGCCGTATCAGAATCGCGGCTGAGCGCGTTCGTGACGTTCGATGTCTATCTGAATGTCGCCGTCGGCGGTGTCCTGACGGGACTCGTCTATGGCCTGATGGCGCTCGGTCTGTCGGTCATCTTCGGCGTGGTGCGGGTGGTGAATTTCGCCCACGGCGAAATGATGTCGATTGCGATGTATCTCGCGGTCGTGCTGTTCTCCGGACTGCACCTCGATCCGCTGATCATGATGGTGCCGATTGCGGCGGTGCTGTTCGTATTCGGCTACGTCTTGCAGGCGAAACTGATCAATCCTTTCATAACCCGGCCGGAACACAGCCAGTTTTTGCTGCTGGTCGCGCTGGCGATCATCATCGTCAACACGCTCCTGATCGTCTTCGGACCGGATGCGCGCTCCGTGCAGACGTCCTATGCCTATGACAGTTTCCAGGTTGGCCCGCTCATCGTTGACGCGACCAAGCTCTATGCCGGCATCGCCGCGATCGTGGTCGCGGCATTGTTGTTCGCGTTTTTCCGTTTCACGCTCGTCGGCAAGGCGATCCGTGCTTGCGCCGATAATTACACCGGCGCGCTGGTGGTCGGACTCAACGTAAGGCATCTCTACGCGCTCACCTTCGCGCTCGGTGCCGCTTGCGTGGGCGCTGCCGGAACAATGATGACGCTCATCATCGACGTGACGCCGATGGTCGGGCCGACCTACACGCTGCTCGCCTTCATCATTGTCGTGACCGGCGGGCTCGGTTCGATGCCCGGCGCCTTGATCGGCGGCGTGTTGATCGGGCTTACCGAGGCACTCGCCGGATTGCTGTTCACGCCTTCGGCCAAGAGCATGTTCGCCTTCGCAATCCTTGTGCTGGTGCTGTTGTTCCGGCCGCAAGGCATCCTCGGCAAGCGGGCAACCTGATGGCGGCAATGATCGCGCGTTTTGCCGGCGGCGTGTCGCCAAAGATGGCTTTGCTTATTGCCGCGCTATTCGTGGCGCTGCTGGCCGCGCCATTCTTCGTCAACGACTATCTTCTCACCGTTCTCATCATCATTCTCTATTACGCCTATGCTGGCCAGGCGTGGAACATCATGATGGGGTTCGCCGGACAGCTCTCGCTCGGCCACGCCATTTACGTCGGGCTTGCCGCCTATGTCGCGGCGTTTTTGTTCGCGCGCTATGGCATCGCTCCGTGGCTCGGACTTTTGGCGGCAATTCCGGTTGTCGTGGCCTGCGGAGCGATTATCGGGTTTCTCGCCTTCCGCTTCAGCGTCGCCGGCGTCTATTTCGCCATCCTGACCATCGCCTTTGCCGAATTTGCCCGCATCGGCTTCGACCATCTAGACATTGTCAACGCGTCCGCGGGTCTGTTCCTGCCCGTCGCGCAATATTCCCATAACGATCTGTGGCGGCTGCGCGGCAGCCCGGCGATGTTCTATTACGTGATCCTTGCCGCATGCACGCTGGCCTTTATCCTCTGCCGTACTCTTCTCAAAAGCCGGATCGGCTATTTCTGGCTTGCCATCCGCGAGGACGAGATAGCGGCGCGGGCCGCCGGCGTCGCGACGTTCCGCTATAAAATGTACGCTGTAATGATATCCGCCGCGGTAACGGCGTTTGCAGGTGTCTTCTACGCGTTCTTCTATAACAATCTTTTCCCGGAACAGGTTTTCAATATTTCCCGCTCTATCGAGATCATTCTCGGGCCCGTCATCGGCGGCATCGGCACGCTGTTTGGACCGATCCTCGGTGCATTCCTCCTGACCGGTCTCGCCGAGACGCTCAATTCGGCAATACTTTATTTCGGACTCGATCTGCCCGGGGCGAAGCAGGTCTTCTACGGGATTTGCCTGCTGTTCGTCATCGTGGCGCTGCCGAATGGCGTCTGGCCGTGGCTCGAACGCCGGCTTGGTGTGACAAAGGATTCGCAATGACGGCGATCCTCACGCTTGAAGCGGTCAGCAAGCGATTCCGCGGCTTGATCGCCGTCGATCGCGTCAGCTTCGCGGTGCCGGAGGGCGAGATTTTCGCCGTGATCGGTCCGAACGGCGCCGGAAAAACCACGCTTTTCAACATGATCGCCGGTGCCTTGGCTCCGAACGGCGGCGCGATCGCTTTTGCCGGAACGCCACTCGCCGGATTGACGTCCGATGAGGTATGCCGGCGCGGCATCGCCCGAACCTTCCAGATCGTGCGGCCATTTCCGGCGCTCAGCGTCGAGGACAACGTCATTGTCGGTGCATTGTTGCGCCACCACGATGTCGCCGTTGCGCGCGAGCGCGCCCGGACGCTGCTGCAGCGCCTCGAATTGTTCGATCAGCGCCGGCGGATCGCCGCGACCCTGACATTGCCCGATCGCAAACGGCTCGAAGTCGCCCGCGCACTTGCGACCGAACCGCGGCTCTTGCTGCTCGACGAAGTCATGGCGGGTCTGCGGCCGACGGAGACCGACCGCATGGTCGCAATCCTGCGCGAGATAAACCGGGAAACCGGGCTGACGATCCTCCTGATCGAACACGTCATGCGCGCGGTGATGGCGCTCGCCGCGCATGTCGTCGTGCTCGACCACGGCATGGTTATCGCGCAAGGCAAGCCGGAAGCGATCGTTCGCGATCCCGCCGTCGTGCAATCCTATCTCGGCGCGGAGACGGTGTGATGCTGCGCGTCGAAAGCATCGATGTTTTTTATGGCGACGCCCAGGCGCTCGACAATGTCTCGCTCGAAATTCAGGAGGGCGCCATCGTCGCCATCGTCGGGGCCAATGGCGCCGGCAAGACGACGCTCATCCGCTCGGTCGCCGGGATGAACCGGCAGGTGCGCGGCCGCATCTTCTTTCGCGATGTCGACATATCCGGCTGGCCGAGCCATCGTGTTTGCGATCTCGGCATCGGTCAGGTTGCGGAAGGGCGTCAGGTTTTTCCGACGCTTTCCGTCGAGGAAAATCTTGAAATGGGTGCAATGCTGCCGCGCGCCCGCGCCGCCCGGGTGAAAAACCGAGACCGCGCTCCTTGCCATGTTTCCCGTCCTTGCGGAACGGTCGCGTCAGGCCGCCGGCACGCTGTCGGGCGGCGAGCAGCAAATGCTTGCCATTGCCCGCTGCCTGATGGGCGCGCCGCGGCTCATCATGTTCGACGAACCGTCGCTCGGCCTGGCGCCGGCCATCGTACGCAACGTACTCGACACGATCCGCGATCTCAATCGCGAAGGCATGACGTGCCTGCTTGTCGAGCAGAATGTGGCGCTGTCGCTAAAGCTCGCGAGCCGCGCCTATGTGCTCGAGAACGGCCGCGTAACGCTCAGCGGCACCGGCAGCGCATTGCTGGCCGATGACCGCGTTCGCAGCGCCTATCTCGGATTGTGACCTGCGCTAGCCGGCGGGCCGGCGCATGCGGTCCATGAGGGTAGCCAGGGCGCCAACCCGGGCGCTCAGCGGAGCCAGGGGGAAAGCCGAACGCAGGCGATGATAAACGTCGGCCGCAGTCGGCGCCTCGATGTCGGAAAGCGCCGCGGCCATGGCGCGCGCCATCTCGATTTCGGGACGCCCGCTCAAAGGCGCGGGCAATATCGTGACATCGCCGAACGGGACGGGAGGTTCCACGCGTAACGTGATACGGCGGGCGCCCATGACGGTCTCCACTGAGATTTCGGTCCGTCTCAACGCGCCACTTTTATTCAAGTTCCATCATTCCAGGCTTTGGAACTTCAGGCCGCGTAATGGCTGTCTTTTTCGCACCATTCATCGCCGTCGCTTCGCGCTTCGGAATGACGAAGATTACTTCAGCGGCTGGCCAATGGTGACGGAAAGCTTGCCGACGCCCTCGACTTCACATTCGATCTTGTCGCCGGCAACGGTCGCGGCGACGCCGGACGGCGTGCCCGTCATGATGATGTCACCCGCGGCCAGTTCGACCATTTCGGAAAGTTTCGAGATAATTTCCGGCACGTTCCAGATCATCTGATTGAGATCGCCATCCTGGCGCACCTTGCCGTTGACCTTCAGCGTGATGCGGCCCTTCGACGGATGCCCGATTTCGCTCGCGGGCTTCAGCGGCCCGCATGGCGCCGAGTGATCGAAGGCCTTGCCGATCTCCCACGGCCGCTTGATGTCGCGTGAAGCGATCTGGAGGTCGCGGCGGGTGAGGTCGATGCCGACGCCATAGCCGTAGATGCAATCAAGTGCCTTTTCGGTCTTGATGTTGCGGCCTCCGCTCTTGAGCGCGACCACAAGCTCGACCTCGTGATGCATGTCCTTGGTCAGGGACGGGTAGGGCGACGTACCGCCGTCCGGCACGATGGCGTCGGCGGGTTTGGCGAAGAAGAACGGCGGCTCGCGCACGTCCTGCCCCATCTCCTTGATGTGCTCGACATAATTGCGGCCGACGCACCACAGGCGGCGGACAGGAAAGTATTGATTGGTGCCGGTTACCGCGATCGCGGCCTGCGGCGGTTGCGGAATGACATAGCTCTTGGCGTCGGTGCTCATGGTGCCGGTTCTGTTGGAGTAATTAAGACGCGTCGGCTTATAGCCTACGCGCCGGTGCGGTCAATGCGGCTTCCCGGCGGATCAAACAGACGAAGCGGCGGCCACCAGTTCGAGCGGCGGTGAGGTCTGCTCTTTAAGCTGCAGCCGATGGAACGAGGCGTAACGGCCGCCCTTGCGCAGCAACTCGTCATGG
Source organism: uncultured Alphaproteobacteria bacterium (assembly GCA_963808205.1). GTDB lineage: Bacteria > Pseudomonadota > Alphaproteobacteria > Rhizobiales > Xanthobacteraceae > BOG-931. The sequence continues at coordinate 230,946 of CAWEER010000001.1, read as the reverse complement.
CGGCCGGATTCGGTCACCAAACCGTTCTCGACGACGAGGATGCAATCGGAATGCATGATCGTCGATAGCCGGTGCGCGATCACAAGCGTGGTGCGCCCGCTGCACAATTCGGTGAGGGCTTCCTGGACGTGACGTTCGGATTCCGAATCGAGCGAGGCGGTCGCTTCGTCGAGCAGGATGATCGGCGCGTTCTTGACTAAAGCGCGCGCGATGGCGATGCGCTGGCGCTGGCCCCCCGAAAGCTGCAAGCCGTGCTCGCCCACCGTCGTCTCGTATCCGTCCGGGAAGTTCATGATGAAATCATGCGCATGCGCGGCCCTTGCGGCGGCAAAGATCTCCGTCTCGCTGGCATCAAGCTTACCGAGAGCAATGTTCTGGCGGATCGTGCCGCGGAACAGGTGCACGATCTGGCCGACATGGGCGATTTCCCGGCGCAAGGAAGCGCGTGAGACAGCGGTGACGTTCTGGCCGTCGATCATGACGCGGCCGGAATTGGCGTCATAGAAGCGCAGAAGGAGATTGAGCACCGTCGACTTGCCACCGCCGGAAGGGCCCACCAGTGCGGTGACCTTGCCCGGCTGTGCAACAAAGCTCATGCCGCACAGCACAGGGGTGTCGCCGCGGTAGGCGAAGTGCACGTTTTCGAACTCGATGCGAGATTGCGTCAGCGCAAGCGCCGGTAAATCGTCGTCGTTCGGCTCGCCGGCCGGGCTGTCGATAATTTCATAGAGGACGCGCACGCCGACGAGATTGTTGTTGAGGTCGATATTGAGCCGCGCCAGCCGCTTGGCCGGCTCATAGGCAAGCAAGAACGCCGCCATGAAGGACACGAATTCGCCCGGTGTGGCGCCCGTTTCGATGACGCGATAGCCGCCATAGATCGTCGCCAGCGCGACAGTGAACCCGCCGAGCATTTCCATCATTGGACTGGCGCGGTTCGAGACCCGCGCCATCTTGTTTAACTCGTGCTGTACTTCGGTCACGCTTTTGTCGAGGCGCCGCCGCATCTCGTCTTCGAGGCCGAAAGCCTTGACCATGCGCATGCCCTGCAGTGCTTCCTGCACGGTCTCGATGATTTGTGTGCCGCCGGTGAATTGCATCCGGGCAATGCCGCGCACGCGCCGGATCAGTTTGCGCAGAAATACGAATGCCGGCGGTGCGGCGACGAAGCCGATCAGCGACATGACCGGATCCTGGATCACCATCACCGCCGACAATCCGATCAGCGACATCAAATCGCGGCCGATCGCGGTGATCAGAAGATTGATTACGCCGCTGACCGCCACGGAGCCGGTGGTGAGGCGCGCGACGAATTCCGATGAATGCCGGTCGGAGAAATAGTCCATATTCTGGTGCAACAGCCTGTCGAACAGCTTTCGCTGGTTATTGGCGATGATGCTGTTGCCGATCCAGGACAAGGTGACGGCGGCACCGTAGGCCGCAAATCCCTTGACCACGAAAATCACCATCGCAACCATGCCGATGATGACGATGCCGTGGTAATTGCGGTTGACGTAAGCCTCGTTCGTCATGGTGCCGATGAGGTAGGCGGTGAGCGCGGTACCAGCGGCGGCAATCCCCATCAGAGTGAAAGCGATGGCGTAGCGCGGCCAATAGCCGAACGCCTCGTCCACCAAAAGGCGGCGCACCAGGGCATAGGTCGAGTATTTGTCCGAGGTCTCGGCCGCGGTAGGTTTCATGATGTCCCGTTGTACCCTGTCGTGGTCAGGGTGCCCACCCGCCCCAGCGGCGTTCCATGCCCGGATAGGGCGGAATATTCAAGCGATTTCAGCGGGATTGTGGCGAAGCCGCCACCGCGGCGAAACCGTGCAGTTCCGCGTTCAGACCGCGCGCTGCGTAAGGGCGCGATCGGGGCTTTCGCGCCGGCCGATTTGCGCAAGGCGGCGAACCATGAGCTCGCGCTCCCAGGCGAGCGCATCGGTGACGATCATGCCGAGGTCGTCGAACCGCGGCCGCCAGCCGAGCACCTCGCGGATCTGGGCAGAATCGGCAACGATTTGCGCCGGGTCGCCTGCCCGCCGCGGCGACGTCTCTACACTGAAGTCCACACCCGACACGTGCTTCACCGTCGCGATCACGTCGCGCACCGAGAAGCCGTGGCCGTAACAGCAGTTCAGCGTGAGCGACGGTTTGCCGGACCGCAGATGATCGAGCGCATCGCCATGCGCGCGCGCGAGATCGCTGACGTGAATGTAATCGCGAATGCAGGTGCCGTCCGGGGTCGGATAATCGGTGCCGAATATTTCGAGTTTTGGGCGCATTCCCAGCGCAGTCTCGGCGGCGACCTTGATCAAATGCGTCGCGGCCTTGCTCGACTGGCCGGTGCGCCCTTTCGGATCGGCGCCGGCGACGTTGAAGTAGCGCAGGATCGCGTGACGCAGCCCATGCGCCGCACTGGCATCCCGCAGCATGATTTCCGTCATCAGCTTCGACCAGCCGTATGGCGAGATCGGCATCGCGGGCGTTTCTTCCGTCACCGGAATGCTGGCTGGATTGCCGTACACCGCAGCCGTCGAGGAGAAGATGAAATGCTTGACGCCGCCATTGACCGCGCACTCGATCAGCGCGCGCGAGTTCACGGTGTTGTTGCGGTAGTAGCCGAGCGGATCGCGCACCGAATCCGGCACGACGATCGACGCGGCGAAATGGATGATGGATTCGATACCGTGTTCACGAATGAGCCGTGTCACGAGCGGCTGATCGCCGGTCTCGCCGACGATGAGCGGTACGTTCTTGGGAAGCGCCCAGGCAAAGCCGGTCGACAGATTGTCGAGCACCACGACGCGCTCGCCGGCATCGGCAAGCTCGTGCACCATGTGGCTGCCGATGTAGCCGGCTCCGCCGGTGACCAGGACCGTCATATGAGCGGGATCCACTGTTCTTCCGTGGCTCCCGCCTACTACGATTTGATAAATCTTCTGTTATGCGGCCCCGCCCTTGGCCTCTGACCGCAGGAAGCGGCGGCAATCGTGCGGCTGGCCGCGGCGGCAACCTCATCCACCGTGATTTCGCGCATGCACAGGTGATGGCCGAAGCCGGCAGACCGGCTTGTGGCATGGCCGGCAGGGAAGCTCGGCCGCCGTCTCGATAATGCCGGCCAGCGGATTGAGCGGTGCCCAATGCCACGGGCTGGTCGGTCCAAAAATGCCGATCGAGGGCGTGCCAAGCGCTGCCGCGACGTGGAGGAGGCCGGAATCGTTCGACACTGCCGCGGCAGCGCCGGCCAGCGCGAGGATCGCGTCACGCAGATCGTGGCCCGTCAGATCGCGGGCCGCGGAATCGCCGACAATCTCCGTCGCCAATGCTTTTTCGTCCGGGCCGCCCAGCACCCAGACCGCAAAGCCCGCGGCAAGGAGGCGGCGGGCGAGCGCCGCGTAATTTGCGCTCGGCCAGCGTTTTGCGGGGCCGACGGCTCCCGGCGCGAGCGCAACGACTGGGCGGGTATCGCCGTCGAGTCCGCGCGTGTTGCGCCATGCCTCAACCGCGTCGCGGGGAACTCGCAGTTCGGGCATCGGCCATTGCGCGGGGAGCCGGGCATGCGGCGGCAGCGTGAGCGCCGCGCAGCGATCGATCATGCGCGGTAAACGGCGCTCGCCGTAACGCAGGTCGTTGAGCAGGAAGAAGCGCGCCTCGCCGGCGAAACCGATCCGTTCGGGAATCCCGGCGAGGAATGGTGCGAGCGCCGATTTCCAGGTTCGCGGCATGACCAGCGCTGTGCCGTAGCCTTCCTGCTTGAGGCGATTGGCGAGCACGGACTGCTTTGCAAAGGCGATACGGCGGCGCGGCAAGTCCACCACGACGGCCTTGCGCACGCCCGGCATGTAGTCGGTAAGCGGCGCGCACAATGTCGTCGCCAGCATGTCGATCGGGCGGTCAGGAAAACGCTCCCGCAAAAGTTTTACGACCGAATGGCAGCGCACGAAGTCGCCGATCCACATATACGGCACGATGAGGATCGGGCTGTTCACCGCACGTTTTCTCACGCTCTCATTCATTCCGCTGACGTGCCGGCTGGGGGATTTGGCGCGCGGCGGAGCGGCTCGCTGGCCGGCGGTCCCCAATGCTGCGCTTCTTCATAGCGCTTGGCGTAGCGGTAATAGGTGCCCTCGAAATTGCCGAAGGCGATGACGAAGCCCGCCCAGCCGTCGATAAAGCCGCGCTTGAAAATATAGTGTTTCAGGAAAGCCCACACGCCGTGGCCGAGCGCACTCGCCATGGACACGCGCTTGTTGGCGAGTTTCGGCACGCCGAGCGATGAGTAGCGGTTGGCCTTGCTGAGGATCTCCGCGAGGTTGCGGAACGGGAACTGCATGATCGCATTGTGCAGTGTCCCGACCGGCTTGCCGGTGAGAAGCTCGTAGCCCTCATGCACCGGCTCGAGCGTGTAGCGCATGCTGCCTTTGCGGAAGAGCTGCGGCTGGCGAAAATTCGGATACCAGCCGGAGCCGCGTATCCAGCGCCCCATCATGAAACTTCGCCGCGGGACCCGATAGACGTCTGCTGGCGGCGTGCCGGCGAGCAGCCCGAGAATCTCGTCGCGCACGGCGGCGGTGCATCGCTCGTCAGCGTCGAGGCTGAAAATCCAGTCGCACCGGCAGGCTTCGATGGCGCGATTGCGCAGGTCGCCAAAACCCTGGAAGGCAACCTGCACCACGCGCGCGCCAAGCGCGGCGGCGATCTCCGCCGTGCCGTCCGTGCTGTTGGAATCGATGACGACGATCTCGTCGGCCCACAACACGCTCTCGGCGGCGGCCTTGAGCTTCTCGGCTTCGTTGTACGCCAGGATGTAGGCTGAGATCGTTTGCATCGTCGAACAGGCGGCCAAGGGCAAGGGATCCAAGGGATTGCGGGGAGAGCTATCATACCTGCCGGGGACGCCTGTATGCGAATTCCCCAATGATCCGCATCGATTATAATGAATTTGAATTCATATTATGTAATGAGTTATAGTTCATTCTTTAATTTACGAAGAGGATGCAGCCAGTGTTGCCCGGCGGGCGAGACTGGGGCAAAGGTTCGGTGGCGATCGGGATGGACCGATCAAACCTTCAACCGGTCTTGAAACGTCGATGTTGCTGGTCACCGGCGGGGCCGGGTTTATCGGGTCGAACGTGGTCGCGAGCCTCAACGAGGCCGGCCGCAGCGATATCGCCGTCAACGATGTCCTCGGCAGCGACGGCAAATGGCGCAACCTGACCGGCCGCCAAATCGCCGATTTTGTACCGCCGGCCGACCTCATGCCCTGGCTCGACGGGCGCAAGCTCGACGCCGTGATCCATCTCGGCGCTATTTCCTCGACGACTGCGACCGACGGCGACGCGATCATGGAGATCAATTTCCGGCTGTCGCTGCGCCTGCTCGACTGGTGCACGGAGACGCGCACCCCATTTATCTATGCATCCTCCGCTGCGACCTATGGCGATGGCGGGCAGGGCTATTCCGACGCGTGGAAGCTTGCCGCTCTTAAACGCCTCAAGCCGATGAATCTCTACGGCTGGAGCAAACACCTGTTCGACCTCGCCGTGGTCGAGCGGGCTTCCCGCAAGCACAAAATGCCGCCGCAATGGGTCGGCCTGAAATTCTTCAACGTCTTCGGGCCAAATGAGTATCACAAAGGCGAAATGATGAGCCTCGTCGCCAAGCGCTTCGATGAGATCAAGGCCGGCAAGCCGATCCACCTCTTCAAATCGCACCGCGACGGCATCGCCGATGGCGAGCAGAAGCGTGACTTCATCTATGTCGACGACGCCATTGCGGTCGTGCGGTGGCTCGTCGAGACGCCGGCCGTATCGGGCATATTCAATGTCGGCACCGGCCTTGCGCGCAGCTTCCGCGACTTGATGGCTGCAACCTTCGCCGCGCTCGGCCGCGAGCCGGCCATTGAATATATCGACATGCCGGCATCGATCCGTGACAGCTATCAATACTTTACCCAGGCAGAGACGGAAAATCTGCGCCGCGCCGGCTATAATGCCGACTTCACGCCGCTCGAAGCGGCGGTGCAGCGCTATGTGAGCGGATTTCTCGATCGCGCCGATCGCTATCGCTGAGCGCGTTCACGAAGGCGGAAACCGGCGGCAAAATTCATGTTCGATTTTGAAGAAGCCTTCAAATTTGTGTCGAAGCAGACCGTTCTCTGCGTCGGCGACCTCATGCTCGACGATTTTGTCTACGGCGAGGTCAGCCGCATTTCGCCGGAAGCGCCGACGCCTGTGCTTGCCGTTGCGCGCAGTGAAGTCGAGATCGGCGGCGCCGGCAATGTTGCGCGCAATATCGCAGCGCTCGGCGCGCAATGCATTTTCATCGGGCTCATCGGCGAGGATGACGCTGCCGGAAAGCTGACCGAAGCGTTTGCAAAGCTCAAAGGAAAAGTTGTTCCTCATCTCGTGATGGAGCCAGGCCGGCATACCACGCGCAAGGTTCGTTTCGTGTCCGAACATCATTCGGCGCATCTGATGCGCGCGGATTGGGAGACGGCGCATCCGGCGAGTGCTGCGACCGAGGCCGAGGTTATCGCGCAGGCGCAAGCTGTGCTGCCGCAGGTCGGCGCGGTGGTCCTGTCCGACTACGCGAAGGGCATGCTCACTCCGCGCGTCATAAGCGCAATCATCGATAGTGCACGGCGCCTCGGCAAGCCGGTCGTGGTGGATCCGAAGAGCCACGACTACAGCATTTACCGCGGGGCAACGCTGATCACGCCGAACCGGCAGGAACTCGGAACCGCGGTGCATCGGCCGGTGACGAGCGACGCCGAGATCGGCAAAGCGGCGGCCGAACTCGCGCGCATGGTCGAAAGCGATGCCGTGCTTGTCACCCGCAGTGAAGAGGGCATGACGCTTCATGTCAGTGGCGATGCGCCGGTTCACATTCCCGCTTATCCGGTCAAGGTGCGCGACGTGTCGGGCGCCGGCGATACTGTCGCCGCGGTCATGGCCGTGCTGCTGGCGATGAAGGCGCCGTTTGATTCCGCCATGCGGGCTGCCAATGCAGCGGCCGCCGTGGTCGTCGGCAAGCGCGGCACCTCGACGGTTTCGCTCGCCGAACTGCGTCATCGCATTCTGCCATCGGCCTCGCTCGCGCCCGAGGACAAGATCGTTTTCGACTGGTCGATGCTCGATGAGCGGCTTGCCGAATGGCGCCGTCACGGACTGCGAATCGGCTTTACCAATGGCTGTTTCGACCTCCTGCATCGCGGGCATGTGAAACTTCTTGCCGAGGCTCGCGCGGCCTGCGACCGGCTGGTCGTCGGACTCAACAGCGACGTCTCGACGACGCGGCTCAAGGGCAACGGCCGGCCGGTAAATCCGGCGGAGGGCCGCGCCGAAGTGCTGGCGGCTCTCGAGGCCGTGGATCTTGTCGTTGTGTTCGAAGAGGACACGCCTATCGAACTGATCAAGCGCGTGCGCCCGGCCGTGCTGGCCAAGGGCGCGGACTACAAGCGCGAGGACGTGGTCGGCCATGACTTGGTCGAGCAATCCGGCGGCGACGTGATCCTGGTCGATCTGGTGCCCGGCCACTCCACGACGGCGATGGTCGAGCGCGCGCGGCCGGCAAGGCAATCCGCGAAGGATTGAACCGATGCGGACGGTATTCCCCTATCAGGTCGAGAACGCGCTCAAGGACGAGTTCTTCGCGTCGATGCGGAAGGGATTCTTCGTCGAGGTCGGCGCCAATGAGCCGCAGCACGGATCGCAGAGCTGGCAATTCGAACAGGCCGGCTGGACCGGCGTGCTGGTGGAACCGCAACCCGATCTGGCGAGCATTTTGCGCCAGTCCCGCAAGGCCAGAGTTGTCGCCGCGGCCTGTTCGTCCTCGGCCAATGCGGGAAAGACAATGACGCTGCATGTGTCGGGTCCGCATTCCTCGTTCAAGCCCGAACTTGCCGTCACCGGCATCGTCGCAAAGGCAACGATCGAGGTCCCTGTCCGCACCCTCGACGACATTCTCGAAGAGGCCAAAGCGCCTGTGCCGATCGACTTCGTATCGATCGATGTCGAAGGTCATGAGGTCGAGGTGTTGTCGGGATTTGATCTCTCGCGCTGGCGGCCCCGGCTCATCTTGATCGAAGATCACGTCACCAATCTCGCCACCCATCGTTGTCTGACGCGCGCCGGTTACCGGATTATCCGGCGTACCGGACTCAACGGCTGGTACGTGCCGCAAGCGGATGCGCCGCGCGTCGGCTTCGGCTGGCTGCAGATCGCGCGCAAATATTACTTCGCGCTGCCGATCCGCATGCTGCGGGACCGCAAACGGCGGCTGCGCGACCGGATCCGCAAGCGCCTCGGCGCCCCGCCGGTTTCGACCATTCGGACAGGCAGGAAATCGTGAGCGGCACGGCGCTCATTTCAGTCATCGTGACGACCTACAATCGCGAGGATGCGCTCGACGCCGCCTTGCGCGCGCTTGCCCACCAATCCGACCGGAATTTCGAGATCGTCGTTGCCGAGGACGGATCGCGGCCGGACACCGGGCGAGTCGTTCAAAACTGGAAATCCCGGATGCCGATGCCGCTCAAGCATGTGCATCACGAGCATCGCGGCTTTCGCGGCGGCGAGATCCGCAACCGCGGCATTCGCGCCAGTTCCGGGGAGACTTGCATATTCCTCGACGGCGATTGTCTGGCACGCGTCGATTTCGTTGCGGCGCACCGCCGGCTCCATGAACCGGGATGGTTCGTGACCGGCAATCGCATCCTGCTGTCGCCCCATTTGACCGAAACAATTCTTGCTCAAGACCTGGCGGCGGAAACCTGGAGGTTTCCTGCGCTGTTACGCGAACGCTTGCGCGGCGGCGTCAATCGCCTGATGCCGACGATGCGTCTGCCGCTCGGCGCGTTGCGCAAACTCAACCGCAACGTTTGGGAAGGCGCGCAGACCTGCAATCTCGCTGTCGCGCGACGCGATCTCGACAGGATCGACGGTTTTGACAATGTCTATACCGGATGGGGTCTGGAAGATTCCGACCTCGTTGTGCGTCTCCTCCATGCCGGTGTGCAGCGCAAGGACGGCCGCTTCGCAACCGGCGTGCTGCACCTGTGGCATCCGCAAAACGACCGCTCGCAACTGCCAGCCAATCGGGCGAAGCTCGACGAAGTCATGAGCGGCGATCGCGTGCGTGCTTTGAGCGGCCTGTCCGCCTTGACCGGCGAGACCGGCATTGCGGATATGCCGCGCGCTTCTGGAGCGAGCGGATGATGAGCTCCGAGCCGGAGACGTTTGGTGCCCTATCGCCAAATATGTTCGACCGGATGATCCTGGCGATCACCAGCCGGCTCCCCGACAACTGGCTCGGGCTGCGGCTTGCCATTCTGCTGCGCCGTGCCGTGACCATGCGCCTTGGTTATCCGGCCGGTGCGCTGGACGTCGAACGATGGGGCATGCGGCTGCGCCTGCATCCGCGCGATAACGGCTGCGAGAAAAACCTGCTGTTCACGCCGCGCATGTATGAGCCGGTTGAGTTGAGGGAATTGTCGGCCGAGATTGCACGGGCGAAACAGGACGGCCGCACATTCACCTTTGTGGATATTGGCGCGAATGTCGGATTGTTCTCGATTTTTGCGGCGGCGGAGGCCGGACAGAACGCGCGAATCCTGGCCATTGAGCCCGAACCGGGAAATCTGAGCCGGCTTGATTTCAACCTTCGTGCAAATCCAAATGCACCAATCAAGGTTGTGGCGACGGCCTTGAGCGATGAAGCGGGCAATCTGGCGATCGAGGTCGATCGGCGTGACCGTGGCGGCACGCACACAAAGAAGCAAGCACAAGACACAGCGCTTTCGCATGCCTCGCTGGTTCCTTCGCAAACATTATTGGGCGTTCTCGCCGCGGAGAATTTCGAGACAATCGATGCGCTCAAGATCGACGTCGAAGGCTTTGAAGACGTCATCCTGCATCCGTTTTTTCGCGAAGCGCCGTCGCGATTGTGGCCCCGGATGATCATCATCGAAAACTCGCGGGCGAATTGGAAAGCCGACTTGATGGCGACGCTGCTGCAAAACGGCTACAAGATGCCCGTGCGCAGCAAGCAGAATTTCATTTTGCGGCGAGCTGCCGACCGAGAGCCGGCCGCGGTGAATCGCGCGTCATGAATCCGATCCAGCTGCCGAACCAATCGCGTGTTCTTGTCGTGGTGTTGCGGCGTCTTGGCGACGTATTGCTGACGACGCCGCTCATCCGCAGCGTCAAGCGGGCTTTTCCGCAAGCCTCGATCGACGCATTGGTGTTTGCCGGCACCGAGGGGATTTTGGCGGGCAATCCGGACCTGTCCAAAATACTCACGATCCCGGAACGCCCGCGCACAAGCGAGACGCTGGCGCTGATGCTGCGGCTATGGCGCCGATACGACCTCGCGCTATCGGCGCAGACCGGCGACCGGCCGACCACTCTGGCCGTTGTCGCGGGGCGGCAGAGTGCCGGTCCGCTCGAAGCGGACGGACTTGGTGCTGCCATTAAACGTTTCGTGCTCACCCGCTCCTACGTGAGCGGCCGCGAGCAACACCGCGTCCTGGATATTTTGCAACTCGCCGAAGTGCTCGGCGTTCCTGCTCATGCCGAGATCGTTTGTCCGGGTGGTGCTGCGCGTCCCGCGCTCGCACCGGCACAGCCATATGCGGTCATTCATGCGGCGCCAAAGTTCATCTACAAGCGCTGGACGATCGACGGCTGGCGCCGGCTCGCTGTGTCGCTGCGCGAGCGCGGGCTCGCCACGATTATCACCGGCGCGGCGTCGGATTGCTCCTATCTCGATGAAATCTGGCGCGGCAGCGATGCCGTGCGTCTCGACGGCAAGCTGACGTGGCCGGAAATTTCCTCTCTCCTTGCCGAGGCGCACGTCTATATCGGTCCGGACACGGCTGTCACTCACCTTGCCGCTGCTGCCGGAGCGCCCACGATCGCTTTGTACGGTCCGACGGATCCGAGCCAATGGGGACCGTGGCCGCAACGCGGGCTTGATCAGCCGTGGGTCGCTGCAGGAACCATTCAGCGGCGCGGCAATGTGTGGCTCGTCCAAAACCCGTTGCCTTGCCTGCCGTGCCGGTTGGAAGGCTGCGAACGGCGGCTCGACAGCCACAGCCAATGTCTCGATGAATTGTCCCTTATGCAGGTTGTGTCGGCGGTCGATCAGGCGCTGGCCGTGCGGCAGGCGGCGTGACGATCGCGGCAGATTGCCATTAATAGAGAGCCGGTTGCGCCGGTGTCGTCGGCCGCCCCAGCACGCCGGTCGCGACATCGAATTGCGTGAAGCTTTGCGCCTCGCAGGTATCAGTTTCGACTGCATATCGCCCGTCAGCGACGACGTTGTCCTGAATCAGAAGTGCGTATGTGCGCCGATGCCCGTGATCCAGAAAGTGCACGCAGGCCAGCCAGCCCCACCCTTTGATGGAATGGACCCAGCGCAATCCCGAAATCTCGAAATCATCGTAGGCGGTGCGATCCTTGAACGCCGATTGAAAATATTTGGCGGCCAGCGAGGCATAGGGCGGTTCGGCGGGCGGCGGTCCAGCTTCGCTGGGCAGCGCGAGTTCGCTGCAGGCCGGCAACAGGCTGAGCGTCAATGCGAACGCGCCGCGCCTTACCGCTCGCCACGACCACAGTGCCGCCACGAACGCTCTCCATTTGAAGGAGGGCCAAGCCGGTTGAATAGGGCGATATCCGTATTCTAGAACGGGGCGTGGCAGGCGGGGTATCGCGAAGCGGTGCGTTGGCATGGCGAAGCCGCTAATGAACCGCCACGGCAGCGAATAAAATAGTTAACTGCGCTCGATGTAAGCTCCGGGCGGCTGAGATGACGCGACGGAAAATATGATCGTGAAGCGCTTTATCCTGACGGCAATCGCGCTCGGTCCGGCCCTGGCGCTTGCCTCGTGCGGCGGCGGCGCCGAGAGCGGATTTTCCGGCTATGTCGCCGATCACTGGCCGCATTGGGCCGGGGGCTTGCCCGAAGATGCTCCGCCCCGCCCCGGTGCCCCGGGCTATAGCGAATTCATTTCGCATGGCGGAGCCGACCAGACGGCGACAGAAAGTCCCGCCGTGACGTTCCAAAAAACTCCTCCAGGTCCGGCGAAGGCGGGCGCGCAAACGGTCCCTGCTGCGAAGGCCGTGGCCGTGGAGCGGCCGATACCCGCGGCGGAAGAAACCGCGCCCGTCAATCCTTCTCCCGAAGATGCGAGCGTCGTCAAAGGCGGACTCTACTAGCTGCATCAGGCGACGCCGGCGCGCAACAGATCGTGGAAGTGCACGATGCCGACCGGCCGGCCCGCGTCGACAACGAAGAGCGCGGTGATTTTCGAGGCATTGAGGATTTGCAGCGCTTCGCTGGCCAATTGGTCCGGCCGAACTGTTTTCGGCGACGCGGTCATGATGGCGTCGACCGGGGCCTGGAGCAGATCCATGCGCATGTGGCGCCGCAGATCTCCGTCGGTGATGACGCCGGCAAGCCGGCCATCCTTTTCGGTGACGGCGACACAGCCGAAACCTTTTCCCGACATTTCGACGATCGCTTCAGACATTGGCGCGCCGCGCTTGATGAGCGGCACGGCGTCGCCTGGATGCATGACGTCGCGAACGAATTTCAATGCGGCGCCGAGCCTGCCGCCCGGATGAAATACGCTGAAATCGACGGCTGTGAAGCCGCGACTCTCGAGAAGCGCCATCGCCAGGGCGTCACCGAGTGCGAGCTGCATCAACGCCGACGTCGTAGGCGCAAGATTGTGCGGGCAGGCTTCACGTGCTTCCGGCAAAGCAAGCACGATATCGGCGGCCTTGCCCAGCGTGCTTTCGACATTCACCGTGACCGCGATCAGCGCAATGCGGAAACGGCGGGAATAGGTGATCAGATCCTTGAGTTCCTCGGTCTCACCCGACCATGACAGCGCCAGCATCACGTCGTCGGGTGTGATCATGCCGAGATCGCCATGACTGGCGTCGGCGGCATGAACGAAAAATGCCGGCGTTCCGGTCGAGGCGAGTGTGGCGGCAATCTTGCGCGCAACATGGCCGGACTTGCCCATGCCGGTCACGATGACCCGGCCGCGCGCCGCCCGTATCGCTTCGACCGCGGCAACGAATGGCGCGCCCAGTCCGTCCGACATTGCCGCACCAAGCGCGGTCAAGCCTTCGGACTCGGTGTCGAGAGTGCGAAGGGCACACGCGATGTAGGGGTTTGCGGCCGGCTTTGGCCCCCTCGCGTCAGAAGCACTCATCTTCGCACGTGTCCCCACTCGAAACTCCACAGACCCAGTACTGACGAACGGACGAGTTGCGAACTTACTTGCCCCAGGCCGCGAAGGCATCCGCAAAGGCGCGATCGCCGGGTGGGCCCTTTTCCATGGCCAATATAGCGCGGCCGCCGTTGTTATAGACGATCGGAATGTCGAACCACGGCCGGTCCTTGAGAAGCTGCAGATTGCGTTGCACGTCGGCATCGACTGCCGAGAGGCCGATCAGGAAGAAGCCGTTGGTGACTTTGACGGCGAGACCGGCGAGAGGCACGCCGCGCGCTTGCTCGGACTCCTTCATCAGGACGCCGGGCACATTGGCAATCCCGCCGCCGGCAAAATCAGGCGGCAGATTGAACATGATCTCGATGGTGTGGCTTGCCGGCAGTGCCTGATCGGTATTGCGGCGGAGCGTCCACGTGACGGTCATGTTCCGGTCTGGAATGGTTATGTCCGCGCGCACCTGAAGCTCGGGCGCAAGACCGCTACCCGGGGACACCGTCTCCGTGCGCCAGATCGCGGACCCGACATAGCGTTTGCCCTGCGGGTCGTTCGAGTCCTCTTCGTACAGCACGACACGCTGCGCGACCGCCAGTCCAGGCTGGGTTCCCGGCGCGCCCGCACCGGGCGCCGGGCCGGCGTTTTGCTGCGGGACGCGGCCGTCGAATTTGGGCGTGGCGGCCGGCGTCTGCGCGGTCTGGGTTTGCCGGGACCTCAGGTGCGTCAGGGACTGGTAGAGGCCGCTGATATTGGACCACTGCCACGAGATCGTTGCCGTCAGGCCGGCGAGAATGATGAGAACAACGGCGAGTTTGGCCAGGCCGCGATAAGAGCGCGGCGGGCGCGGTTCGTCGTATCGGTCTTCCACATCCCTGCGGCGCGCCGGCTGCTGCCGTGCGCCCGCCGGCGGCAGCATCGGCTCATCGTCCTCGTAGGAGGTATCTCGCAGATGCATTTGCGGCGAGTCATCGTCGAGAACATCCGATTTATCGGATTCGAATTGCGGCTCGACGCGGTCGTGCAGGGTCTGATCGTCCTCGTCGGCAAATTGCGGCGACGACGCTCTATAGGAATCGCGGGTGTCGCGCGCCGATTGCGCCGATTGGGCCGAAGCGGCGCCGAGATCGTCGACCTCGTTGACGACATCGCGGAAGCCCTTGAGCGCTTCGCGCGGCGGTACCGGCGATGTCCGCGCGTTCAAGAGCCGATCGCGTGCGCTCGCTGGCGCGGCAGGGCGCGCGACAGGGGGCGCCGCAGGGGGCGCGCCGGGCGCCATGACGTCATTGGGATTGCGGAAAGGCGGGTCTTGCCGTGGCGCTTCGAAACGCCGCGCCTCGGGGCGCGGCGCGGCCGGCGCATCGCCGAATGCCGTAGCAGCACCCGGGTTTGGGCGCTCACGGCGCGGCGGCGGCGCCGGAGGAGCGGGCGGTACCTGCGGTCTGCCGCTGGGAAGTGCCGAACGTGGCAACGGAGCCGGGCGCGGTTCAGTGCGGGCCTTGCGTACCGCCTCGGCCTCGACTTTGCGGATTGCATCTTCCAGCGCCAAGCGCTCGCGGGTGATGTCCGCTTCGGAGAGCGGCGGCTCGATAGAACGCAACTGCGCGACCAGAGCCGCGCGGGCACGTTCATAGAGCGCCCGGCGAGCTTCACCGGTGCTGGTGCCGAGGCCCTCTACGGCGCGGGCGATGAGCGGATGATAGTCGGCCATCAGTGGAGCTTACGCCCGGTTCCCTGGAGTTGCATCCTAAGCTTCAAATGGATTTTGCATGAGGATGGTGTCCTCGCGCTCGGGGCTTGTCGACAGCACGGCGGCCGAACAGCCGACGAGTTCCTCGATCCGGCGGACATATTTGATCGCCTGGGCGGGCAGGTCGGCCCAGGAACGCGCCCGCGCCGTCTGTTCGCGCCAGCCAGCGATGGTCTCGTAGATCGGCTTGACCTGCGCCTGGGCATGCTCGCTCGCCGGCAGGTAATCGATCTCGCGGCCATCGAGCTGGTAGCCGGTGCAGACCTTGATCTCATCGAAGCCGTCGAGGATATCCAGCTTGGTCAGTGCAAGACCGTTGATGCCGCTGGTGCGGACTGTCTGACGCACCAGGACGGCATCGAACCAGCCGCAGCGCCGGGGCCGGCCGGTCACGACGCCGAATTCCTTGCCGCGCTCGCCGAGCAATCGGCCAATCTCGTTCTTCTGTTCGGTGGGAAACGGTCCCTCACCGACGCGCGTCGTATAGGCCTTGCAGATGCCGAGCACATATCCAATCGCGCCGGGCCCGAGTCCCGATCCGGTCGCCGCCTGTGCTGCTACCGTATTCGACGATGTCACGAATGGATACGTGCCGTGGTCGACGTCGAGGAGCGCGCCTTGTGCGCCCTCAAACAGGATACGCTTGCCTTCGCGGCGCTTTTGGTCGAGCAGCGACCATACCGAATCCATGTAGGGCAGCACGAACGGCGCCACACTTTCGAGTTCCTTGCGCACGCTCTGCCCATCGATCAGTTCGAGGCCGAGACCTTTGCGCAGCGCATTGTGATGCGTCAGCAAGCGTTCGATCTTGCGGTCCAGCGTTGCGCCGTCGGCGAGATCCATAAGGCGAATGGCGCGCCGGCCGACCTTGTCTTCGTAAGCCGGGCCGATGCCGCGGCGGGTGGTGCCGATGCTCAGCGCGGCGTTCGCCGATTCACGGACGGCGTCGAGTTCACGATGCAGCGGAAGGATCAGCGTGGTGTTTTCGGCAATGCGCAGATTTTCGGGAGTGACGACGACACCCTGCACTTTGAGCTTCGCGATCTCATCCAGCAGCGCGTGCGGGTCGAGCACCACGCCGTTGCCGATCACCGAAAGCTTTCCCGGCCGCACGACGCCGGACGGCAAGAGCGACAGTTTGTAGGTGGTGCCGTTGATGACCAGCGTATGGCCGGCATTATGGCCGCCCTGGAAGCGGACGACGATGTCGGCCTGTTCGGAGAGCCAGTCGACGATCTTGCCTTTGCCTTCGTCGCCCCACTGGGAGCCGACCACGACAACATTTGCCATGAGGAGATGTCTCCAGAAGGCCTGATGAATTGCTCAGATGGATCGAATACCGGCCACAGCCGACCGCCCCGGATAAAGGATGATGCCGCGGGAAGCAAGGAAAAGTGGTCCTGAGTTTTCCACATTGTTGAACTCAAGTCATTGGTCCCACACCAAATTTGGCATTAGCTATTCCTCCGGGAATGCGCCGGGCACCCTCCGTACAAGCCCCAGGGCGGCGTTTCCTCGGGCCGGGACGGATTTTCAAGCCGCCAGCGGCCCTTGTTGCGGGCAGTCATGCCTCTTTGGCACTGGTCGCCCGGTGCGCGCCGGGCTAGCCCAGACGGCACAATTTTCCGACGGCAGGGACGGTCATGGCGGAGGCGCCGGGAGCAAATATCGACAGTCCGAATCGCGCCGGGGCCTGGCTCTTCGATCAGCCCTATCTGCTGCTGTCGCTGACGTCGCTGTTCTGGGCCGGCAACATCATTCTCGGCCGGTTTATCGCCGGACATATTCCGCCAATCACGCTGTCTTTCATTCGCTGGAGCGGCGCGTCCCTGATCCTGCTGCCGTTCGCGGCGCGGCACCTGCGGCACGATTGGCCGGCAATCCGCAAACATGCCGGCCAGCTGGCCTTGCTCGCGCTGACCGGCTTCTCCGCCTACAACACGATGGCCTATTACGGCCTGCAATACACGACGGCGATCAATGGGCTCCTGCTGCAATCGGTCGCGCCGCTGTTCGTCGCATTGTGGAGTTTTGCGCTTTTTCGCGACCGGCTGACGCTCCGTCAGGCCTGCGGCATTGGTATTTCGCTGACCGGCGTCGTCGTCATCATCTGCCGCGGCAGTCTCGGCGTGCTGCTTGCCATCGCCTTCAACCAGGGAGACGTCTGGTTCGTCATCGCGCTTTTCATCTACGGCCTGTATGCCGCTGTATTGCGGCTGCGGCCCGCCATCCATCCGATTTCGTTTCTGGCGGTCGGTATGGGCGGTGGCGCCTTATGGCTCCTGCCGGCCATGATTTTGGAGATCGCAAGCGGCAAGACCATGGCCTTCGATGCAGAAAGCGTCGCGAGCCTTGTCTATGTCTGCATCTTTCCATCGTTGCTCGGCTATCTGTTCCTCAACCGCGGCATCGAACTGGTCGGCGCCAATCGCGCGGCTCCGTTCATTCACCTCGTTCCCGTGTTCGGTTCGGTATTGGCGATCATGCTCCTGGGCGAGCACTTCGAACTTTATCATGCCGTCGGCTACACGCTGGTCTTTGCCGGAATTACCACCGCGACCAGGCGATGAGTGACATCTAAAACTGCAGCGGTTTGACCTGCTGCACGTTGGCGATGTGCTGCACCTTGTCCAGCACCTCGGACGGAACCTTGCCGTCGACCTCGACCAGTGCAATGGCGTTGCCACCTGCGGATTCGCGGCCGAGATGGAACGTCGCGATGTTGATGCCGGCTTCCGCGAGCAATGTGGCGAAGCGGCCGACGAAACCCGGTTTGTCCTGGTTCGTCACATAGAGCATCGATGGACCGAACGCGGCGTCGATGCGGATGCCCTTGATGTTGACGATGCGCGGCCGCTCGTCGGCATAGACCGTGCCCGATACCGAGCGCGTCTGCCTGTCGGTCATGACGGTGACGGTGATCAGGCTGTCGTAATCGCCTTCGGCATCGCGCCGCGTTTCCTCGACGGCAATGCCGCGTTCCTTGGCGACAACGGGCGCCGAGACGACATTGACGTCCTGCAACATCGGCCGCAGCAAACCGGCGATCGCGGCCGAGGTCAGCGCCTTGGTGTTCATCTGCGCAACGACGCCCTCGTAGGCGATCTGCACCTGCTTGATGCCGGTCTCGGTGAGCTGGCCGGCGAACGAACCGAGCTTCTCCGCGAGCGCAATAAAGGGCTTTAGCTTCGGCGCTTCCTCGGCGCTGATCGACGGAAAGTTGACTGCGTTGGAAATGGCGCCGCGCAGCAGATAATCCGACATCTGTTCGGCGACCTGGAGCGCGACATTCTCCTGCGCTTCCATCGTCGCAGCGCCCAGATGCGGCGTGCAGACCACGTTCGGCAAACCGAACAGGCAGCTTTGCGTTGCCGGCTCCTCGCGGAACACATCGACCGCCGCGCCGGCGACATGGCCCGATTTGAGCGCTTCGCACAAAGCGGCCTCGTCGACCAGTTCACCGCGGGCGCAATTGATGAGACGGACGCCCTTTCGCATCAGCGCCAAAGAGTTGGCGTTGACGATATTTCTGGTTTTGTCGGTGAGCGGCGTATGCAGCGTGATGAAATCCGCACGCCGCCACAATTCGTCGAGCTCGACTTTTTCGACGCCAAGGTTGAGTGCGCGCTCGGCGGACAGAAACGGATCGTAGGCGATCACTTTCATCTTCAGGCCGATCGCCCGGTCGGCGACGATCGAACCGATATTGCCGGCGCCGATGACGCCCAGGGTTTTGCCGAAAATCTCCACGCCGAGAAACTTGTTCTTCTCCCATTTGCCGGCGCGCGTCGAAGCATCGGCTTCGGGAATCTGCCGCGCCAGCGCCAGCATCAGCGTGATCGCATGCTCCGCCGTCGTGATCGAATTGCCGAATGGCGTGTTCATCACGATGATGCCGCGCGCCGTCGCCGCCGGAATATCCACGTTGTCGACGCCGATGCCGGCGCGCCCGATCACTTTGAGGTTCTTGGCTTGCTCCAGCATCTTCGCCGTGACCTTGGTCGCGGACCGGATCGCGAGCCCGTCAAACCCGTTGATCGTCGCGGCAAGTTTTTCCTTGTCCTTGCCGAGATTGGGCTGAAAATCGACCTCCAGGCCGCGATCCTTGAAGATCGCGACAGCCGCGGGAGACAATGCGTCGGAGATGAGGACCTTCGGAGCCATGATTTTTTTCTCACTTCGCCCGGCTTGGGGAAGACGAATGGTTACGCCGCTTGCGCCAGCGCATCCTTGGCGTTCGCAAAGGCCCAATCGAGCCATAGCGTGAGCGCTTCAAGATCGCTGCGCTCGACGGTCGAGCCGCACCAGATGCGCAGGCCCGGCGGCGCATCGCGATAGGCGTCGATGTCGTATGCGACACCCTCCTTGTCGAGGGCGGCGGCGATGGCTTTGACGAAAGCCGCCTGCGCATCGGCAGCAAGCCGGCCGACGGCCGGATCGACGACCTTCAGGCAGACCGAGGTATTGGAGCGCAATGCCGGATCGCGGGCGAGAAAATCGATCCAGGGAGTGCGCGCAACCCAGTCGGCAATGACCTTCGCGTTGGCGTCGGCGCGGGCACGCAGGCCGCCAAGGCCGCCGGCCGATTTCGCCCAGGTGAGGGCGTCGAGATAGTCCTCGACGCAGAGCATGGACGGCGTGTTGATGGTCTCACCCTGGAAAATGCCTTCGTTGAGCTTGCCGCCTTTGGTCATGCGAAAGATCTTCGGCAACGGCCATGACGGCGTGTGACTTTCGAGACGCGCGACGGCACGCGGCGAAAGGATGAGCATGCCATGCGCGGCTTCGCCGCCGAGTGCCTTCTGCCACGAGAACGTGACGGCATCGAGCTTCGGCCAGTCGAGCGGCTGTGAAAAAGCGGCCGACGTGGCATCGCAGATGGTAAGGCCCTGGCGGTCGGCGGCGATCCAGTCGGCGTTGGGCACCCGCACTCCCGAGGTCGTGCCGTTCCAGGTGAAGACGACGTCGCTCTTTGGATCGACGGCGCCGAGATCGGGCAGCTCGCCATAGGCGGCGCGGAGCACGGTCACGTCTTTCAGCTTGAGTTCCTTGGCGACGTCACTGACCCAGCCTTCGCCGAAGGATTCCCACGCCAGCATTGTCACCGGCCGCGGGCCGAGCAGGGACCACAACGACATTTCGATTGCGCCGGTGTCGGAGGCCGGCACGATGCCGATGCGGTAGTCGGCGGGGACCTGCAGCACTTCACGCGTAAGATCGATGGCGCGCTTGAGCTTGACCCGGCCGGGCTTGGAGCGGTGCGAGCGGCCGAGGAGGGCGTCGGTGAGGTTTTGCGGGGTCCAGCCAGGGCGCTTGGCGCAAGGCCCGGATGAAAAATGCGGCACGACAGGCCGCACGCGAGGCGTCGCTTGAGTCATGATCTATCCTTCCAGATAGTCGCCCCTCGTTGGGGAGGGGTGGCCCGACGCCGGAATTAAGGAGTGGAAGGCGCGCAGTCAAGCGGCACGTGAAACGCACGCCGCGAACGCGGTTGAAAAATCAGCAAATGATCAGAATTTAAGGCCGGCGCCGACCCGGGCGGTCGTCTGCGAGACCTGGATGCCGTTCACAGGTGCAAAATGAATGTATTCGAGTTCGCCGCGAACGAAGACGTTGGTGAGGATCGCGGCGTCGACGCCAAGTCCGGCGGCATAGCCGAATGCGAACGCGCCGTTCTGGGCGCTCGATTGCGAAGCGGGGCCAAACGCCAGATCGCCCAGTGGCGTAAGCGGGGGCGTTACAGAATCCGGAACATCGATCGCCGTATAAGACAAGGTCGATCCGGTGAAAGTGTTGGCGCGGCCGACGGCGAGACCGACGAAGCTGTAGGGCAGGAAGTTGCCGGCTTCCCAGCCGGCGCGGCCGCGGAAAGTCGCGATATCAGTCATTCTCAGAGATGGACTGCGCCGTCGTGGTCAGCGAGTAGAAGTAATGGTGGCCAGTCGGAAGATTGGTGCTGTCGGTGAAACTTCGTGAAATCGAACTGCTATTGTTCGCGTTGATCGACACGCGATTGTAGTTCGCTTCAAGGCCGAGAATGACGTCTTCCCATTCGACGTTGTAGCCGAGAAAGGCACCGAGGCTTGTGGATCTGCGCCTTGCGCTGGCCAAGTACAGTCCACTGCGATATCTGCTCGTCCTGCTCGATCGCCGTATTGCGCAGGAGGAAGGCGATCTGCGAGGCGGCGGCATTGCCGAAATTGACGGTAGAACTGTCGAAGCCGCCCTGAACGCCGCCGTAGATGCCGCCCCAGTGATAGGTCGGCTCCGAGCCGCGCAGGACATAATCCTGCGCGCGCGCATCTTGCGCGAACGCGAGCACCGCGACAGCACAGATGACCCAACGCATCGGCCGCGCCCTCTCCATCCTTGGCGCGCAAACAGCGGCCAATGGGCGCGATCATCGGGCATTAACCTTAATGGAGCGTTAGTTTCGCGCCGGTCCGTCGCGGCCGGAGATTCCGCCAAACCGTTGCCAATGCTGACGGAACTGTTTCGGCATATCCCAAAATGAAAGCGGCGCGGTTGCCCGCGCCGCTTCGGTCGTTTCTGGCCGGACTGTTATCAGCCGCGGGTCGATAGCGGATATTGCGGCGGAGGCGCGTAGACGGGCGGCGGCGGCGCATAGACCGGCGCCGGCTGCAGCGCGACCGGCTGGGGCGTAACGATGATCGGCGCCGATTTGATCGGGAACCGATAGCGGAAGCCCAGCATGAAGTCGTTGGAGCTCAGGTTCTGGACTTTGTAGGTGTCGGGGTTGCAGCCGCCAAAGCAGTGGATCTGATCGGTGACCGAACCGTAATTGAGATAGCGATAGGCCAGTTCCACCGAGAAATTCTGCGTCACGCTGTAATCGATGCCGGCATGCACCGCCCAGGCGAAATTCCACTGGCTGGCGTTGGTGCCGACGCCGCTTCCGGATGTGGCGATACCGATATCGGTCAGATTATCGAAGGTGTTCAAGGCGCCGCCCACGCCGAAGCCGACAAACGGCGTCAGGCAATTCCAGGTACCGAGATCGACATAAGCGTTGGCCAGGAAGATATCCGACCTTATGGAGGCGTTGTATTGGTCGCCGAAAACGCCGCCGCTTTGGTAGATGAGGAAGGCGTTGAATGGAGTTCTTGCCCGATATTCAGCGGTGACATCGACGCGGAACCAGTTGTTGAATTCGTAGCCGACGCCGCCGCCGAAAAAGACCGAGTCGCCCAGCGACGAGTGTGTCGTCAGGACGTTAACGGGATTGTTGGCGGGATTCGGCTGAAAGATGAAATCGGCCTGGTTGTTGATGCCCACTCCGATATAGCCCCGCAAATACCAGGCGGTGGGCGGTTGCTGGATCACAACGGGCTGATACTGCAGCTGCGGCATGGGCTGCGGCATGTCGGCGGCGAATGCCGTGGTGCTGACCATGACTGCCGCTGCTGTGCCGATAAGACTTTTAACGCTGACCATCGCTTTGACCTTTCCTCAACGGGCCGCGCGCGGAGCGGCACACCGTCTCGAACCGGCGCAAAGTTAGTCAGCAAATGTTTAAGCGGGGCTTAACCTTAACCCTTAACCATGGTTTTTAACGAACGTGCATCCGCGCACACCGATCCGGTTCCAACCGGACATGTTCGCGGCGATTGCAAAAAAAGCGGCAAGGATTCGTTAACGGATTTGGAACCGGCCGGCGCCTGCCGATCAGTCCTTATCCTCGTGAAGTTCGCCGATGTGGTGCTGGGCATAGAGTTCGAGCCCGAGCTTGGCGACGAGATCGAGCTGGGTTTCGAGGAAATCGATGTGCTCTTCCTCGTCGTGCATCAGCTTCTCGAAAATGTCGCGCGTCACGTAATCGCGCACCGAATGGCAATGGGTGGCGGCTTCTTCGTAGAGCGCCCGCGCCGAGATTTCCGCCGCGAGATCGCAGTCGAGCACTTCCTTCACGTTCTGGCCGATATGCAGCGGATCGAGCACCTGCATATTGGGAAAGCCGTCGAGGAAGATGATGCGATCGACCAGCTTGTCGGCATGCTGCATCTCCTCGATCGATTCCTTGCGCCATTGCTTGGCGAGCGACATGTAGCCCCAGTTGCCGAGCAGGCGGTAATGCAGCCAGTACTGATTGATCGCAGTCAGTTCGTGCCGCAGGGCCTTGTTGAGGTAGTCAAGGACGCCTGGATCGCCTTTCATGATGACACTCCTGCGATTGGCTCTGATCCTGCCCTGCTTGGGGGCCGTCGGCTTGATTATAACCATTCTAATCAATGCCGATAGCCCGCGTTCCACAAACGCGGGGACGGCGACGAAGTTGTGAATGGGGTCTTTAAGGGTGCTGGCTGGTGTTCTGGCCGCAGGCCGGCTCAGCGGCAGCCAAAGCTTCATCCATGATGCGCCGGATGGTGCGGGCACAGCGGCCGCACTGAGCGCTGCAGCCCAGGCAATGATAGACTTGGCACGTCGTCCGCGGCGCTTCTTCGCCGTTGGACAGCGTACCGCGCACATCGTGGTCCGTGAGCACGTTGCAGGAACAGACAATCATTGCGAGGAAAAGCCCGGCAGCCAATTGGTACGAACTGAAACGATCAATAGCTTGGGCGTTTCCGGGTTGTAAAGAAAAAACCGCTTTTTATAGGGATTCTAAGGTTGTAGCGGGACGCAGACGTTTTGCGCCGCCCACGTTGTGACGAGCATGCCAAATCCCGCAACCGCGTCAGAGAGCTGGCGCAATCCGCAATTGGCTTTGGTCACGGACTGCCGGCATCGCTTGCAGACCGGAGATGATCCTAAAGAAAAACATGTGGATGAGCGTGTAGCGCGCCCGTTTACGCCGTCGCGGATTCCTCGGAATCCTCATCGCGGCGGCGCCTGCGGGAGCGCAGCCGGCAAATCCGCGACGGCACACGGCACAGATCGTCGATCAAACCAACAACGCGCTGGCCGCGCGCCAGCGCCCGGTCGAGCGCCGCCATGGTGCGCGCCAGTCCTTGATCGTCGTCCTTGACCCAGGTGCGCAGGACTGATGCGAACATCACCGCCAGGCCTTGCGCGCGCAGCATGCCGCGCGGCCCCGAAGCGCCGATGCCGGCGGCAGTCAGCATCCATTGCTGCGAACGCACTGCGAGACCGTTGAGCGCAATGGCGAGCGGCGGATTGCGGCCGGCCGAACGCAGCAGCGAGCGGACCGCCTCGCGATGCGGAGCCAGCGTCTCCAGCCGGCGCATCAGCACATCGAACAGCCGCTCGCGCGGCGCCTCGTCTTCCATGTCGCTAAAGTCTTCGGCGAGGACGGCGCGGTCGATCGTCTTGATGTGGGCGGCGAGAATCGCGAGCGTGGAAAAAAATTCATCGCGAAAACCGGCGAGTGGCACGCCTGCCGCGTCGGCAATCTCCGCCAGGCCGATTTGCTCGATCCGCTTTTCAGCGAGAAGGCTCAGGAAAGCCGCGATGATCTTTTCGCGATTGCCGGCCGGAGCTTTGTCGTTGCCCGCGGCCGAGTTCCGGGCGGTACTGCGCGCGGACTTGCGAACTGGTTTGCGGGCGGGTTTATGAGCCGGTTGACGAACCATGGCCTAACTCCTCACTGACTGTCTTGAATGTAGGGCCGCGCTTTGACGGTTCCAAGGCGGCTGAGAGCTAGCCGGCAAGCTCGCGCGAGCGCTTGGCCGCCGCGGCGATCGCCTTGGCGAGCAGCGGTTCAAGGCCATTTGGGCCCATCAGGACGCCTAGTGCCGCCGCGGTAGTGCCGCCCGGCGACGTCACGTTTTCGCGAAGCGTCGCGGCGTCAAGTTCAGACCGGTGCAGCAATTCTCCAGAGCCGGCGACGGTTTCACGAGCAAGCTTTGCGGCAAGTGCCGGCGGCAGGCCTGCTTCCACCCCGGCTCGCGCAAGCGCTTCGGCGAGCAGGAAGACATAAGCTGGTCCCGACCCCGACACGGCGGTCACGGCATCCATCAGGGCTTCGTCTTCGATCCACTCGACCGCACCGGTCGCCGCCAGGAGCCGGTCCGCCAGATCACGCTGCGAGGCGCTGGCGTTACGCGAAACCGCGACTGTGATCCCGCGCCCGATCGCCGCCGGGGTATTCGGCATGGCGCGCACGATTGCGCAGGGATGCGGCAGCGCGCCGGAGAGGAATTGCAGCGTCCGTCCCGCCATAATGGAGATGACGACGGTCGAAGCGGAAACGAGCGGCGCCAGTCCGGGGACATTCTGCGCCGCCGCTTGCGGCTTGAGCGCAATGATGACGGCTGCGACGTCGCGAAGTGTTTTCGGATCCGGATTAAGCCGCAAGCCGCGGCCGGCGAGGGCCGAGAGTTGGGGTGACGGTTGCGGTTCAAGCACCGCAACGCTCTTTGGATCGAGGCCGAGCCTGATCCAGCCTTCGAGCAGCGCGCCGCCCATTTTACCGGCGCCGACCAACGCGAGTATGCCGGAGAAGTTGCGCAAGCCCGGACTGTGGTCCGCGGACGACAACGGTCACGCCTCGCCGGCGGTCTCGAACATCGCGGAGTCCATCGCTTCGCGTGCGGACTTGCCGGCCCAGATCACGAACTGGAACGCCGGGAAATAGCGTTCACAGGAATCGAGCGCGGTCCCGAGCACGGTCTCGCATTGCCGGTTCGATGCCGCGACACCGCCGGCAAGCACCAGCGCATGGCGGAACATCACGACGCCGTTCTGTGTCCAGACGTCGAAATGGCCGATCCACATTTGCTCGTTGACCGAGGCGATAAGCTTTTGCACTTCGCCGAGGCGCGCTTCCGGAACCTTCATGTCGAAGGCGCAGGCAAGATGCAGCGCCTCGATGTCGCTCATCCAGGTGAATGAGACCTGATAGTTGGTCCAGCGCCCGGTGACGACCAGCCCGATCTCGTCTTCGCCTGCGCGCTCGAACGGCCAGTTATTGCCGGCCGCCATGTGCTCGACGACGTCGAGTGGATTGTTTCGCTGATCTCGTACGATTTCGATAAGCGACATGCCGCCTCCACAGTGCCGTTGAGAGTGGAAATGCGCACGCCACAAATGACTTCACCGGTTGCCGTCAGCAAACCGTCGCCGACCGGCAGCGATTTGACGCAGGAACAACCGACGCCCGAGGATTGACGGCGGATTGCGAATCAGCCGGCACGTCGACTGAATCATTCTGCCGGAATCTGCGCAAGAGCTACTTCCGCCTCACTTGATGGCACTCATGAAGTGATTTGCGGTCGCGGCACAATCCCGGCCGGGAGTCCGTCCACAGGCGATCCTGCGACAAACTGACTCGGACGGCGGCGTGAGGTCGCGGCGCTGCGGCGCCTAGTCGAACAAGCTTGATACCGATTCTTCGGCGGCGGTGCGGCTGATCGCTTCGCCGATCAGGGTCGCGATCGACAAGACGCGGATGTTTTTCGATTCGGTGACAGCCGTGTTGGGCTGGATCGAATCGGTGATCACCAGTTCCTTCAGCCGCGAATTGCCGACGCGGGACACCGCGCCGCCCGACAGCACACCGTGGCTGATATAGCCGTAAACTTCCCTGGCGCCCTTTTCGAGGAGGGCGTCGGCCGCGTTCACCAATGTGCCGCCGGAATCCACGATGTCGTCGACCAGGATGCAGATGCCGCCGCTGACCTCGCCGATGACATTGGCGACTTCCGATTCTCCCGGCCGCTCCCGCCGCTTGTCGACGATCGCGAGCGGGGCGTTGATGCGCTTGGCAAGCCCGCGCGCCCGAACCACGCCGCCGACGTCGGGCGAAACCACGATAACCTTGGCGAGATCGAAGCGCTGCCTGATGTCCCGCATGATGACCGGCGCGGCGAAGAGATTGTCGGTCGGGATGTCGAAGAAACCCTGGATCTGCCCGGCGTGCAGATCGAGCGTCATCACGCGGTCGACGCCGGCGCGCGTGATGAGGTTGGCGACGAGCTTGGCGGAGATCGGCGTGCGCGGGCCGACCTTGCGATCCTGCCTGGCATAGCCGAAATAGGGGATCACGGCGGTGATGCGCCGCGCCGAGGCCCGCCGCAGCGCGTCGATGATGATCAGCAATTCCATCAAATGGTCGTTTGCCGGGTAGGACGTCGATTGAATTACGAAGACGTCCGCGCCGCGGACGTTTTCCTGGATTTCGACGAAGACCTCCATGTCGGCAAAGCGGCGCACGATCGCCTTGGTCAGCGGCGTGCCGAGGTGGCCGCCGATGGCTTCGGCCAGCGCAGGGTTGGAATTGCCGGCGACGAGCTTGATCGCTCCGTTGTTGCCCGCCATTCCCGCTCTCCCGCGCGCGTCCGCGCCTGGAGCATGATCCGGTGCGATTTAAGGATCACGCTCAACAAAAGCCAAGTTTTGATACAAGCCGCTTAGGGGACTGGCAATATGAATCGCGGCCTATCCCCGGAGGATTTTCCGCTGCAATCCCAATGAGTTTCCACGGGCGTCGCGAGCAGTGCGGCGGGGCGTCAGTCGACCAATGCGATGGCGTTGACGTGCCGGCCGTAGTCGGCCTCGGCGCGATGCGTGGTGCGGCGATAGCTGAAGAACCGGGACGGATCGGCGTAGGTGCAAACGCCGAGATCCTCGATCTCTCCGACGCCGGCACGCTTGAGCCGCTCTGCGACATAGCCGCCAAGGTCGAGCAAGGCATGGCCTTCTCGCGAAGCGAGGGAGAAGAAGCGGCTGCTGGCCCGGTCTTCGGCGGCAAAACGCGCTATCAGGTCGGGGCCGACTTCGTAATTGGCCTGCCGGATCATCGGACCGATCGCGGCGCGGATATGGGCGCGTGCGGCGCCGAGCCGTTCCATGGCCTCGACAGTGGCCTCGATGACGCCGGTGAGAGCGCCGCGCCAGCCGGCATGCGCGGCGCCGATGACCCGCGCCTGCGGATCGGCGAGGAGGATGGGACCGCAATCGGCCGTGGTCACGCCGACGGCGAGCGCGCGCATCCGGGTGACGATGGCATCGGCGCGCGGGCGCGTTTCGGCCGTCCACGGCGCTTCGGCGACGACGACGGTCGGGGAGTGAATTTGATAGGCGGTCAGGAATTGTTCCGGCGCGACGCCCACCGCCGACGCCATGCGCGCGCGATTTTCCGCAACGTTTCCAATATCGTCGCGCGAGCCCGTGCCGCCGTTGAGGCTCGCATAGAGTCCAGCCGATACGCCGCCGTCCCGCGTAAAGAACGCATGGCGGATGCCGGTCAGCGCAAGGGAGGAAGCTTCGATCTTCACGGCTGCTCCTCGAAGCCGGGCAGGGGACCGAGCGCGGGAGCGGCAATCGCGATCGCCTTGAACAGTTCGCCCATGCCGCGCGCGCCCTCGGCCATGAGCCGGGAATAGGCAATCTCGATGTCGGCGGCCTTGTCGCGCGGCGCGCTCGCCTTCAGCGCGGCGGCGCGCCGCTCGATGCCGAGCCGCAAAAACAGGTCGCGCTGGCGAATGGGACCGTGAATTCGCGCGCCCATGCTTTCGGCGCATTGCGCCAGCGCCTCGAAATCGACATGCGCGGTCAGGTCGGCTTTGCCCGGTGCGCGCAGCGGATCGGTGAAGGAATGTCCGGCGACCGCCTGAAGCGTGTCGCCCAGCCCATATTGGGCATGCCCATAATCGATGATCAAAGCGGCGCCCTCGCCGCGCATGCGCCGGCCGAGTTCGAGCGCGATATCGTCGGCGCGCCATTCGTAGATCGATCCGGCGGGAGCCTGGCGTAATCCGCGCGGCATCGATGTTTCGAAAAACGGCAACGGATCGCGCGCGGCGCCGATGACAAAGTTGCCTTCCGGCGAGACTTCGATGACGCGTTCGTGCCAGCCGTCGGCTTGCCTGACGGCCTGACGCACCGGCAATGCGTCGATGAACTCGTTGGCGACGATGATGCTCGGACCGGCAGGTACCTCATCGAGCTTGTCATGCCACAGGATCTGGATGTCGATCTGTTCAAGCCGGCGCTCCTGAATTTGCCGCAACGCCGGACTGACCTCGACCAGATGCAGAACGGCCGCCTCGCGGAAACCATCGACGACTTTCGCGGCCCGCAAGGCGTCGTGCATCAGCGTGCCGCGCCCGGGGCCAAGTTCGACGAGCCGGATATTCTCCGGCGCATCCATCTGACGCCAGACGGATGCCATCCACAAGCCGATCAACTCACCGAACATCTGGCTGATCTCGGGCGAGGTGACGAAGTCGCCGCCGGAACCCAGCGGATCGCGATTGATGTAATAGCCGTATTGCGGATGCGTCAGGCAGAGCCGCATGTATTCGCCAAGCGGCATCGGTCCGGCAACGGCAATAAGACGCCGGATCTCGCCCTCCAGCGGCGAATGCACGTCAGCCATTTTTCCCGGCAGGTTTTGCCGCCGGTGGTGCGCGGGTCAGGGCGATAGCGAGCACGACGATGCCGGCCAGCATCAGCGGAATGCAGAGCAACATTCCCATCGTCAATCCGCCCCACAAGAAACCGAGCTGCACGTCGGGCTCGCGAAACATTTCACAGGTGATGCGCGCAACGCCGTAACCGATTGCGAAAATCCCGGTGACGACGCCCGGCCGCTTCAGCGCGCCGGCGCGCACCAAAAAGCCGAGCACGATAAACAGGACGACGCCTTCCAGTGCCGCCTCGTAGAGCTGGCTCGGATGCCGCGGCATCGGTCCGCCATGGGGAAAAATCATGGCCCATGGAACGTCCGTCGGACGGCCCCACAATTCACCGTTGATGAAATTGGCGATGCGGCCGAGAAACAGGCCGATCGGCGCGACAGCCGTTGTCACGTCGCCAAGCGACAGCATCGGAATATGCCGGCGCAGCGAAAACAGGACGACGGCGACGATGCAGCCCGAAACACCGCCATGAAACGACATGCCGCCGTTCCAGAGTTGAACGATCTCCAGCGGATGCGAAGAGAAATACGGAAGATTGTAGAACAGCACGTAGCCGATGCGGCCACCCAGGATGATGCCGAGCGTAATCCAGATTACGAAGTCGTCGAAATCGAGGACGGTGAAAGGCGCGGGGCCGCCCCACAGGCGTTCCGAGGCGATGATGGCGCGCGCGTAAAACCAGCCGGCGATAATGCCGACGATATAGGCCAGCGCGTACCAGCGCACGGCGAACGGCCCGACCGAAAACAGAACGGGGTTGATTGCGGGGAAGGGAATGATCGGCAAAACGAGCATGGATACGTTTACCTCGCTGCACCGGGCCCCTTGCGGCTGCGCCGCACCATCGCCATTGTCCTTGCGCATAGCAAGCACCCGGCAAAGAGTTTCGCCGGCGAGCTTCGGAGGCGGCAATGGTGCAGACGACAAACAGGTTTTTCGATGAAGTCGGCCGGCTCATGAATGACGCGGCCGGTGTTGCCCAAGGCGTGCGCCGGGAGTTCGAGACGCTGTTCCGCACCCAGGCAGAACGCTTTTTGCGCGACCTCGATGTGGTCAAGCGCGAGGAATTCGAAGCGGTCAAAGACATGGCGCGCATCGCGCGCGAGGAAAACGAGGCATTAAAGGCGCGTGTGGCCGTGCTCGAAGCCGCGCTTGCCCGCACCGGGACGCGGCCCGGTGACGCATCCGGGGCCTGATAGGCCAGGCACAATCCAGGCGCCGGGCATGCCCGGAATAAATGTCGCCGGCGCTCGCGGCCCTAATTCCCGGGACTTCTTGTTTTTAAGGACATGTTGTTTTTAGCGACTTGCGCCGCTATAAGCGCGGCGTCCGCGGCTGCTACAGCACCCCTGGAGGCCCGCTGCGGAATTTCCCTTTAATTTCAAGTCTTAAGACGAGGACATCCTATGGCGACCGTCAATCAGATCAAGGCGACGGCGCGTTCGCGGGCAGGCAAGGGGGCCGCCCGGGCCGTGCGTCGCGAGGGCCGAGTGCCTGGAATCATCTACGGTGACGGCAAGCCGCCGATGCCGATTTCGCTCGATTACGCGGATTTGCGCCAGCGCATCTATGCCGGCCACTTCCTGACGACGATTCATGACGTCGAGATCGACGGCGTGAAACATCGCGTCATTCCCCGCGACTTCCAGCTCGATGCGATCCGCGACCTGCCGCTGCATGTCGATTTCATGCGGCTCGGCGAGGGCGCGACGATCCGCGTCAATATTCCAATTCACGTGCGCAATGCCGACCAGTCGCCGGGCGTCAAACGCGGCGGCACGGTTTCGATTGTGACGCACACTGTCGCGGTGCGGTGCCGTGCCGATGCGATCCCGGCCGGCATTGAAGTCGACATCAGCGAGCTCGAGATCAACCACTCAAGGCATCTGAGCGATGTCACGTTGCCGGAAGGCGTCCGGTCCGTGCTGGGCCGCGACATCACGCTGGTTACGGTGGTGCCGCCATCGGGCTACGCGGAAGAAATGAAGGCCGCCGCAGAAGCTGCCGTTGCCGCAGCAGCCGCGGCTGCCGCAGCCGTTGCCGCAGGCACGCCGGCCGAGGGCGGGGCGCCTGGCGCCGCTCCGGGCGCGGCCCCTGGCGCAGCTCCTGGTGCTGCACCGGCTGGCGGTGCAGCAGCGACGGACAAGAAGTGAGGTAGCTCTTCGCGGGACGACACAGATGCTGCTCCTGGTCGGTCTGGGAAATCCGGGAGAGCGCTATGCCGGCAACCGGCACAATATCGGCTTCATGGTTGTCCAGGAAATCGCCAAGCGCCACGGCATCGCGCCGTGGCGCCGGCGTTTTCAGGGTGTCGCGACCGAAGGGCCGATTGCGGGCGTGCGCACGCTTCTTCTGTTGCCCGGCACCTACATGAACGAATCAGGGCGTGCGGTCGCCGAAGCCGCGCATTTCTACAAAGTGCCGCTGTCCGACATTACGGTGTTCCACGACGAAATCGACCTGCCGCCCGGGAAGCTCAGAGTCAAAACCGGTGGCGGCATTGCCGGTCATAATGGATTGCGTTCGATCTCGGAGAATATCGGCAACGACTACCGGCGCGCCCGCATCGGCGTCGGCCATCCCGGCAACAAGGATTTGGTGCAGCATTATGTCTTAAGCGATTTTGCCAAGAGCGAGCGCGGCTGGGTCGAGGCGCTGACGGCCATCATGGCCGACAATGCCGAACTCATCGCTCGTGGCGAGGACGCGAGCTTTCAGAACAAGGTTCACCTCGCCATGCTCGCGAAGGGATTCGGCGATCAGCGCGACGACAACAATGGCGATGATGAAAACAAGTGAATTGCCGGCAAGCAGGAAATTTTCACAGGTAAAAATCTAGATGGGCTTCAAATGCGGCATCGTCGGCCTGCCGAATGTCGGCAAGTCGACCCTCTTCAATGCGCTGACCGAGACTGCGGCGGCGCAGGCGGCGAACTATCCCTTCTGCACCATCGAACCGAATGTCGGGGAGGTCGCGGTACCCGATCGCCGCCTCGACACGCTCGCGACACTCGCCAAATCGGTGCAGATCGTGCCGACGCGGCTCACCTTTGTCGATATTGCGGGCCTCGTCCGCGGCGCGTCGAAAGGCGAGGGGCTCGGCAACCAGTTCCTGGGCAATATCCGCGAGGTCGATGCGGTTGCGCATGTCGTGCGTTGCTTTGAGGACACCGACGTGACCCACGTCGAGGGCCGCATCGATCCGGTCGCCGATATCGAAACCGTCGAGACCGAGCTGATGCTCGCCGACCTGGACAGTTTGGAGCGGCGCGTTGACGGCCTGGGCAAGAAAGCGAAAGGCGGCGACAAGGAGGCAAAGGAAGCGCTCGACCTGATCAATCGCGCGCTCGCGCTGTTGCGCGACGGCAAACCGGCGCGCCTGACCGAACGCAAGCCCGAAGAGGAGAAGGTTTTCCATTCGCTGGGGCTTCTGACGTCGATTCCGGTGCTCTACGTCTGCAACGTCGACGAGAACGCCGCGGCGAGCGGCAATGCGTTCTCGCAGAAAGTCGAAGAGAAAGCGAAAGCGGAAGGCGCGGCCGCCGTCGTCATTTCAGCCAAGATCGAATCGGAAATCGCGGTGTTGTCGCGCGATGAGCGTGAAGATTATCTCGGCGCAGTCGGCCTCAAGGAGGCCGGCCTCGATCGCCTGATTGCCGCCGGCTATGCGCTTCTTCAGCTCGTGACATTTTTCACTGCCGGGCCGAAGGAGGCGCGTGCCTGGACGGTAACGCGCGGCGCCAAGGCGCCGCAGGCGGCGGGCGTCATCCACACCGATTTCGAGCACGGCTTCATCCGCGCCGAGACCATCGCCTATGACGATTATGTCGCCTGCGGCGGTGAAGCCGGCGCGCGCGATGCCGGCAAGCTGCGGCTCGAAGGCAAGGACTATGTCGTGCAGGACGGCGACGTCATGCACTTCCGGTTCGCGACATAGCGGAAGGCGATTGCCGGGCGGGAGCGGCGACGGACTATTGGCCTCTGAGGCCCGCGCCTTGATTCCTGATCGCGCCAAGATGTTCGTTGATGCGGAATACGATGAGCACGAATTCCGCGATGATGCGCGCCACGATCACGCCCATGCCGATGCCGAGCACGCTGACGATCAGCATGATCATGCCGACGAACGGATTGTAGGCCATAGTGGTCAGGGCGCTGACCGCGCCCGCAAACCCGAGCAGAATGGAAATCACGACGGCAAGCCAGTAGAAAACCTTGATCACCGTGGGCGTTACGAATCGCTCCCACTGGAACAAATCACCGAGGCCGAACATTCAGCCCTCCTCAATCTGAGACGCGCGTGATTCCCATTCCCGGCGGCAGACTGCACTTCGCGATTGCAGCGGTCAATCGAGCTTGAAACCTCCGATTGGCGGAAATACGACCCTGATTTCCCGTCCAATCCCGATCCTGTCCTAAAACCCGCTTCCACTTTTTGAGATCGTGTTCTAGGGATTTGCAGCAAGAGTTCCGTGGATTCGAAATGCGCAGGCTTCATTGGGACAATTTGACGGCGCTGACGCCGCAAATGTCGAGCGAACAGCGGCGGGCGACGGTGGTCGCCACTTCCGCGCATGCGCTGCACGACGGCTATACCGATCTTATCTACATCATGCTGCCGATATGGCAGGCGGAGTTCGGGCTGACCTATGCGGCGCTCGGCGCGCTGCGCAGCGTGTTTGTCGGCGCGATGGCTTCCCTGCAGATCCCGTCCGGCTTCCTGTCGGAGCGAATTGGCGCCGGCGTCGTCCTCGCGTTCGGTACCGCATTGGCGGGCCTGGGTTATTGCTTTGCCGGGCTGAGCACGGGCTTTGCCATGTTGCTCTGCGCTCTCCTGGTCAGCGGTGTCGGCGCGAGCACGCAACATGGGATCGCGTCGGCGCTGGTCGCCCGCGCTTTCGCCGGGCCACGCTCGCTCAAGGCACTCGGCACCTATAATTTCGCCGGGGACATCGGCAAGATGACGCTGCCGGCGACGCTGTCGCTGATGCTTCTGCTGATGGCGTGGCGCCCGGCTCTCGCGATTCTCGGCTGTCTCGGCGTCGCGCTCGCCATGCTGATCTTTTTTGTCACCCCGCGGTTTCAACACGAGTCTGCCGTTGCAGCGCCGGCCGACACTAAAGTTGCGAGCAGCCGCAAGCGCCGCGCCGTTCGGCTTCCCCTTGCTCTTGAGCATCGGCATCGTCGACAGCGCGACCCGCATGGGTTTTTTGCTGTTCCTTCCGTTCGTGCTGAAGGACAAGGGAGCGACCGTGCAAACCGTCGGCTTGGCGCTGACGCTTGTTTTCGCCGGCGGCGCGGCCGGCAAGCTCGCCTGCGCCTTCATCGGCGCCCGCATCGGAGCGATCGGAACGGTCTGGCTGACCGAAGGACTCACGGCTGTAGGTATTCTCGCGCTGATTCCGCTGCCGCTCGACGCCGCATTGGTATTGCTGCCGCTGATCGGCGTCGCTCTCAATGGCACGTCGTCGGTGATTTACGGCTCCGTGCCCGATCTGGTCGAGCCGCAATGGCGGACCCGCGCGCTGAGCATTTTCTATACCGGCACAATCGGTTCCGGCGCGATCGCGCCGGTTCTGTTCGGCCGTGTCGGTGACGCGCTCGGCGTGTGGCACGCTTTGATCATTGTGGCGGCATTCGTGCTACTCACGCTGCCGCTCGCGGCGCTTCTGCGCGGCGCGCTTGCGCGCGGAAACGGTTCTGGCGCGGCGTGAGCGCGTCATTTTTGCGGCGGCGGAACATTGTTCGCCCGCGATGATCTTATCCACGCTCTTTGCAAGCTGAACCGCTGCAATTCTCGACAATTGCCGCCGATCAGGAACGCGCAACGCGGACGGGCGTTAGGCTGATGCCTCGGGCCGGTTTCTCAAAGGCTTTGCCCGGAACGGCATATGCACATGGAGTACGCCATGAGAGTTCCAATCTCTTCTACCGCGCTTGGTCTGGCGCTTGTCGCCGGCGCGACTGTTGCGCATGCACAGACCATCATCACACAACCCTCGATTACCGTACCGGCGACCGCCGTCGTGCAGTCGGTACAAACGGTGCAAACAACGCAAACCGTCCGGACCGTGCGTCCCGCCACGTCGCGGAGGCCGCGGCAGATCGTGACGACACGGACGATCACGCGGCAGATTGCGCCGGGGCCGGCCATCGTCGCACGGACCGTCCCGGTCACGCCGCAGCCGCTTTATGATGAAGTCGCACCGGCGCCGATCGCGGCCAGCGCGGACTACGATTATTCACGGCCGCTCTATGACTCGGTCGTACCGCCGGTCGCTCCGGCCCCGTTCGCGAGCACGACGGCGGTCGGCGAATACACAATGGTTCCGACTTATCGTTACGTCTATGAGCCCGACCGCATCCTCGTGATCGATCCGGCAACTGGCACCACGGTGCAGGCCATCCCTCGCTAAGGCCTGAGAAACCGGCGGAACGACTATTGCTCGCGCGCCGCAGCGGCGCGCGAGTTGGCGTCGTCGATGTTTTGCCTAAGACGGAGCATCGCACGTTGCCGATGATGCGGTAGCCAATAGTCGATCTCCCGCCGGTCGGCGCGGGTGTGTGGAGCGTATCTTGAGTGTGCCGGTTCTTGCCGGTTCCATGCCTTCACGTGTTATACTGAGCGCGGTCGTTTGACGGAGCCAGCCATGATTCTCCCCCCGGTATTGATCCTCGGCGCGCATCTGATCATGCCGGTCGCCGACAGTGTGCCGGACCTCAATGTCGATCAGGTCTGCCAGGGCATCGCCCAACAGGGCGGCGTTTCCTTCCACGACAATGACGTTGCTGAAGAGAAGAAGAATTGCCTCGATAGTGAGCAGGCTACGCGCGACCAGTTGTCCAAGGAATGGCCGGGCTTTGCGGCTCCGGACAAGACCGCCTGCACGAACGAAGCCCGCATGGGCGGCGAATCCAGCTACACTGAGCTGCTGACCTGCCTTGAGATGGCGCGCGATGTGCGCGCCATGAACAGTGATCAGGCGAATGGATCGAAGACGCCCGCTGGGGCGAACGCGGTGCCGGCTGCAATAAAGCCGAAGCCCTGAAATCCGCTAGTAGCCGATCAAAATTTCGCTGACGGCCGGCTTGGTGGCGCGAACTTCGGGGTCATCGGAGCTGTAAATCTTGTCGGGCGACAAAGCGCTGACGGCATCCGGCGCGACTTTCGGGCCGGCGCGCATGCTCAGTCCCGATTTGCAGCCGCCGGGGAGGGATGCGAGCGCTCCGCCATCCCAGTCGCTCACTGATGCATTCCCGTCCTTGTCATAACCTTTGATCTTGAACGGCTTGTGATTGAGCTTCTCAAGTTGCGCCAGATCGAGGCCGAGACGCATGCCGTCCGGCCCGCTCCATGTCGATTTACCGTTGATCAAAATGAGATAGGTGCCGGTGCGATTTCCCGGATTGGACCACCACACTTCAAGCCGCTTCTTGGGGTCCTTCGGATAGACGATCGTGGCCGCGACTTTACTTCCCGATACGTCTTCTTCCGTGAAGACCACGTTCCGCGAATCGAAGGCCACGGCAAGTGCGAGCATGCCTGAGTCCTTCGCGAACGGACCGCTGCATGCGACCACGGTGTGCGACGGAGCCATGGCCGCGATCCGTGTTTTCGGCGCCGGCGCGGCAGGGGCGGCAGGATCCGCCGCGGCAGCGCTGACCGCCGGGCGCGTGGGCTTGCGCGGTGCGCTGGTTGGTTCGGATACCGCAGCCGGTACTGGCTGCTTCATTTGCGACGGCGCGAGCTGGTCATCGGCGTCGAGATCGGGATTGGATGGTGACGCCTGAGCGGTAGATCGTGCGTGGCTTTGCTGTGCCGCCAGCGGGCCGGCGGCCAGTGCCATCGCCGCGGCAAATGCCACGCTGCCAATCCAACGATCACACATTACCGCCTCCCTTCCCGTGCCGGGGCAGCATAGCATGCCCGGCGCAATGACCCGCCGCAGTTATTTTTCGCGATTGTGGCAGCTTTAACGGCTTTGAGGGTGGTGGAGCCAGGCGGGATCGAACCGCCGACCTCCTGCATGCCATGCAGGCGCTCTCCCAGCTGAGCTATGGCCCCATTAGGGATCAGATCGGGAGATAATATCAGCCTTCCTCTTCGTTTTCGATGTCGCCGCCGATGATGTCGGTAACGTCGGCATCTTCTTCGTCCTGTTCTTCGATGAAAGTGTCGTCGTCGGCAGTTTCACCGATCTCGACTTCTTCCTCTTCGGCCTCCGGCTCGCCCGGGGCCGCGGGCTTCTTGGCGCCTGACGCCTCGGCATCGGCCTCTTCCAGCGAAACGGTCTCGACCTCCTGCGGCTCGGCTACGACGACCTCCTCGGCGGGCACCGGGCGCGGTGCGACCGGAGCTGGCTCCGGCCGCGAAGGCCGGGTTACGATGGGGGCCACCACATAGACCGCTTCGCATTTCGGGCAGTGGATCGGATCTTTGTTCAAATCGTAGAACTTGGCGCCGCAGTTGGCGCAGAGCCTCTTGGTGCCCAGTTCGAGTTTGGCCACGGTTAGATCCTTTGCAATTCGGGTGCTTCACTTGGCTAGTCATAGCGCGGCTGTCAATAGTCGATCGGCCGCATTTGGCGGCAGGAAAACGACAGGATGACGCGCTGCGGCGCCCCGTGATAGACGGCCCACGTAAGCCCTTTGAGCAAGAATTTGCCCGGACCAAATCCCTGATGCCCGCCGATCCCGCCCCGCTAACCGCCCGCCGCAACGGCCCATTGGCCGGCCGCGCCCGCGTGCCGGGCGACAAATCGATATCGATTCGGGCCATCCTTCTCGGTGCTCTTGCGGTCGGCGAGACCAGGATCGATGGCATGCTTGAGGGGCAAGACGTCCTCAATACCGCCAATGCGCTGCGGGCCCTGGGCACCCGCATCGAGCGAACCGGCGAACGGCAATGGCTCGTCCATGGGGTGGGCGTCGGCGGGTTTGCCGAACCGGCGTCTGCCCTCGATTTCGGCAATTCAGGAACCGGTTGCCGGCTCACGCTCGGCGCGGTCGCCGGTTGCCCGATCACGGCGACGTTTGACGGCGACGCCTCGCTGCGCAGCCGGCCGATGCGCCGGGTGCTCGATCCGCTGGAGCGGATCGGCGCGCGCGCGCTCGCCTCGGCGGAAGGCCGCCTGCCGCTCACGCTCGCCGGCGCGCGCGATCCGATGCCGATCGTGTTCAAGTTGCCGGTTCCGTCGGCGCAATTGAAATCTGCGACGCTGTTGGCCGGGCTTTCCGCACCTGGCGAGACCGTCGTGATCGAAGCGGAAGCGACGCGCGATCACACCGAAAAGATGCTCAGACATTTCGGCGCCGATGTCAGGGTCGAAGCAGAGGGACATGGCCGCCGTATTACGCTCACCGGACAGCCTGAACTCATGCCACGGCCGATCTCAGTGCCCGCCGATCCGTCCTCGGCGGCGTTTCCGCTGATCGCCGCGCTCCTGGTACCGGGGTCGGACGTGATCCTGCCGGGGGTCATGATGAATCCGCTGCGCACCGGACTGATCGCGACCCTCGGCGAAATGGGTGCGTCGATCGAGCGTCTCGATGAACGTGTCGAGGGCGGCGAGGACGTTGCCGACCTCCGCGTTCGCGGCGGCGGCTTGCGCGGCGTCGAGGTCCCGGCCTCGCGCGCACCATCCATGATCGACGAATATCCCGTGCTTGCGGTCGCCGCCGCATTTGCAGAAGGCACGACCGTGATGCGCGGGCTCAAGGAACTGCGGGTCAAGGAATCCGACCGTCTTGCGGCTACCGCCGCACTGCTGCGCGGCAACGGGGTTGCTGTCGATATCGAAGGCGACGACCTCATCGTGCACGGTGCCGCTCGTGCCCGCGGCGGCGGCACGGTCACGACCCACATGGATCATCGCATTGCCATGGCGGCCATCGTTCTCGGTGTTGCCAGCGAAAAGCCGGTGCAGATCGACGATGGTACTTTCATTGCAACGAGTTTCCCGGGCTTCGTGGAATTGATGCGGTCGTTGGGCGCGGAATTGTCATGATCATTGCCATTGACGGACCCGCGGCCTCGGGAAAGGGCACGATCGCGCGGCAAATCGCGGCGGTCTATGGTCTGCATCATCTCGACACCGGGCTTCTGTACCGGGCCGTGGCCAAGGCCATGCTCGATGCCGGACATTCGCCCGACGATGCCGAGCGCGCCACCGCGGCCGCCGTGCGGCTCGATCCAACCAAATTCGAGGACAACGCCCTGAAATTGCAGGCCATCACCGAGGCCGCCTCGGTGGTCGCCGCCATCCCGCAGGTGCGGCAGGCTTTGATCAATTATCAGCGCGAGTTCGCGACACGGCCGCCCGGCGCGGTGCTGGACGGCCGCGATATCGGCACCGTGATCGCGCCCGGCGCCGACGTAAAACTGTTCGTCGTCGCCAGCCCGGAGGTGCGGGCCTCCCGGCGCACGCATGAACTGCGGGGGCGGGGTGAGCCCGCCGACGAGCAGGAGGTATTGGCCGACCTGCTGCGCCGGGACGAGCGCAATTCGAGGCGGACCGCCGCCCCCCTGAAAGCCGCCCCGGACGCGCACTTGCTCGATACTACGCATTTGGGTATAGACGCGACGTTCCGGGCCGCC
This sequence comes from uncultured Alphaproteobacteria bacterium, assembly GCA_963808205.1. GTDB lineage: Bacteria > Pseudomonadota > Alphaproteobacteria > Rhizobiales > Xanthobacteraceae > BOG-931. The sequence continues at coordinate 191,020 of CAWEER010000001.1, read as the reverse complement.
GTCGATATCATCGAGGCCGTTCGAGCGGGCCGAAAGCGCCGTTGACAGCGCTTTCGTCATTGGAGGTAAAGCCCGTTCACTGCTTCGTTAGCCGGCGCCAAAAGCTTCGTCCGGAATACAAGCTTCGTCCCGATCGTATGGCCTTGGCCCCAACCGCCGGTTTTGCCGGTGGCCGCCGCACATTTGGGATCATTTTAATTCGAGGGGTTAGGAGTGTTTATGGCTCAAGCTGCCGCTCAAAGTGCGTCCGACACGCCGACGCGTGAGGATTTCGCCAGGCTGATCGATGAATCGTTCAGCGACGGTCATGTACAGGAAGGTTCCGTCGTCAAAGGCACGGTTGTCGCCATCGAGCGCGACATGGCTGTCATCGATGTGGGCCTCAAGACCGAAGGCCGCGTCGCGATGCGCGAGTTCGCCGGGCCCGGCCGCGGCTCCGAAATCAAGATCGGCGACACCGTCGAGGTTTATCTCGATCGCGTCGAAAATGCGCTGGGCGAAGCGGTGCTGTCGCGCGACAAGGCGCGGCGCGAGGAAAGCTGGGGCAAGCTCGAAAAGGCGTTTCAGAATAACGAAAAGGTGCAGGGCACCATCTTCAATCAGGTCAAGGGCGGCTTCACCGTCGATCTCGACGGCGCCGTCGCCTTCCTGCCGCGCTCGCAGGTCGACATCCGGCCGATCCGCGATGTCTCGCCGCTGATGAACAATCTGCAGCCGTTCCAAATCCTCAAGATGGATCGCCGCCGCGGCAATATCGTCGTCTCGCGACGCACCGTGCTGGAAGAGACCCGCGCCGAGCAGCGTCAGGAACTGGTGCAAAACCTCGAAGAAGGTCAGGTCATCGACGGCGTGGTCAAGAACATCACCGACTACGGTGCGTTCGTGGATCTCGGCGGCATCGACGGCCTCTTGCACGTCACCGACATCGCCTGGCGGCGCGTCAATCATCCGTCCGAGGTTCTCAACATCGGCCAGCAGGTCAAGGTCAAGATCATCAAGATCAACCACGAGACCCACCGCATCTCGCTCGGCATGAAGCAGCTGCTCGACGATCCGTGGCAGGGCATCGAGGCGAAATATCCGGTCGGTACGCGTTTCAAGGGCCGCGTGACCAACATCACCGACTACGGCGCGTTCGTCGAACTCGAGCCCGGCATCGAGGGCCTGATCCACGTTTCGGAAATGTCGTGGACCAAAAAGAACGTCCATCCCGGCAAGATCGTGTCGACCTCCCAGGAGGTCGAAGTGCAGGTGCTTGAAGTCGATCCGGTCAAGCGCCGCATTTCGCTGGGCTTAAAGCAGACCATGCGCAATCCGTGGGAGGTGTTTGTCGAGAAATATCCCGCGGGCTCCGTGGTCGAAGGCGAGGTCAAGAACAAGACCGAATTCGGCCTGTTTCTCGGCCTCGACGGCGACGTCGACGGCATGGTGCACCTGTCCGACCTCGACTGGAAACGTCCCGGCGAGCAGGTCATCGAAGAATACAAGAAGGGCGACAAGGTCAGCGCCCAGGTGCTCGACGTGGACGTCGAGAAAGAGCGCATTTCGCTCGGCATCAAGCAGCTTTCGGAGGGCAGCGCGCCCGCCGAGGATGCTGCCGCCGGCGGTGAACTCAAGAAGGGCGCCGTCGTCACCGGCGAAGTCACCGAGGTGAAGGAAGGCGGCATCGACGTGAAGATCGTCGGCACCGACTTCGTCGCCTTCATCAAACGTTCGGAGCTTGCGCGCGACCGTTCCGAGCAGCGTCCGGATCGTTTTGCCGTCGGCCAGAAAGTCGACGCCCGGGTGACGCAGTTCGACCGGCGTTCGCGCCGGGTGGCGGTTTCCATCAAGGCGCTCGAAGTCGCCGAGGAGAAGGAAGCGATCGCACAATACGGGTCGTCGGATTCCGGCGCGACGCTGGGCGATATCCTCGGCACCGCGCTCAAGCGCAAGGGCGAGGAAAGCGAAGACGACGAGAAGGAAGAGACTGAGGAGTGATGCGTCTGCGAAGAGGGCAAGAGGGGCGAGGCCAAAGGAAATAGACCATGTCGCTTGATGCCGACCTGATCGTCGACCGCCGCCGTTTGCGGCGCAAGCTCACGTTCTGGCGCGTCGCTGCAATCCTCTTGTTCGTCATTGGCATCGCCGGAGCAGCCGCGCTGACCAGCAAGCGGATGGGTTTCCTGGGTGGCCGTCCCTACATCGCCCGGGTAACGATTTCCGGATTGATCCGGGGCGATCAGAACCGCGTTGAGCAGCTCGACAAGCTCGCCAAGTCTTCGATGGCGCGCGCCGTGATTGTCCATGTCGACAGCCCCGGCGGGACCACGGCAGGTTCGGAACAGCTCTTCGACTCGCTTTCGCGCCTGCGCGAGGCCAAGCCGCTCGTGATCGTGGTCGACAGCATGGCGGCGTCCGGGGGCTACATCACGGCGATCGCCGGCGACCATATCGTCGCGCAGCAGACTTCTCTTGTCGGTTCGATCGGCGTTCTTTTCCAGTTTCCCAACGTGACCGACCTCCTCGACAAGATCGGGGTGAAGGTCGAAATCGGTCAAATCGACCCCGCTGAAGGCGGCACCGGACGGCTTTGAGCCGACCAGCCCCGAAGCCCGCGCGGCGCTTAATTCGATCATCCAGGACTCCTATGCCTGGTTCAAAGGTATCGTGCAGGATCGCCGGCATCTCTCCGACGGCGAGCTGCAAACCGCATCGGACGGCCGGGTCTTTACCGGCCATCAGGCCATCGATCTCAAGCTGATCGACGAGCTTGGCGACGAGCGGACGGCGCTGGCCTGGCTCGCCAAGGAGAAGAAGGTCGATACCAAGCTGCCGGTACGCGACTACAACTTGCAGGGCCGTTTCAGCGACCTGCCGTTCCTGCACGCCGCGATGCAGGCGGCCCTCGGGGCGGTGGGCCTCGACGCGCTGGCCCAGCGGCTTGGCGCCTGGGGCGCGGTTGACGCGATGGAACGTTTCAATCTTGACGGTCTATTGGCCCTTTGGCACCCTGCCAGCGCGAACTGAGCGGCGGCGTATTTTGCTTCGACCCGCCGTTATGTAATCCGGAAGCGGCGTTCGCGGGCGAACCAAGGGCGGCGGGCATGATCAAGTCGGAACTGGTTCAACGTATTTCCGCGCAGAATCCCCACCTCTATCAGCGCGACGTCGAAAACATCGTCAACGCCATACTCGGCGAGATCATCGCAGCGATGGCGCGTGGCGACCGCGTGGAATTGCGCGGTTTTGGGGCCTTTTCGGTGAAACAGCGCCCGGCGCGCACCGGGCGCAATCCGCGCACCGGCGCCCATGTCGCCGTCGATCAGAAGTGCGTGCCCTTCTTCAAGACCGGCAAGGAAATGCGCGAGCGGCTCAATCGCCCGGGCGAAGGTTGAGCACGGATCCTCGATCCGCAGGCAGCGTTTTCCGCCGGATCGCCGCGGCGCTGATCCTTGTGCCGCTGGCCGTCGTCATTGTCGCCTTCGCAGTAGCCAACCGCCAGATCGTGACGGTCTCGCTCGATCCGTTGGGTTCGGAGCATCCTGCTGCATCGCTGACACTGCCGTTGTTCGCGCTCGTTATCGTGCTTCTGATTGCGGGCGTCGTGATCGGCGGCATCGCGGCCTGGCTGCGGCAGGGCAAATGGCGCCGGACCGCGCGGCGGCTCGAACGCGAGGCCGGCGAACTCCGGAGCCAGATCGATCAGCTCAAGCGCGCCGCGAGCGCCGTTCCGGTGCGGATTCCGGACGCGATCGATCCGCCCGACCGGTTGCAGCTCAGGCCGCCATTGCACTGAGGCGCCGCTCACCCTTGCAAGACAAAGCGTCCGTTGCGATGTAGAACGGCTGCGGCTTTGGCAGCCGCACGACTGGGTAAGTTTATGACTTTGCTGGTGAAAATCTGTGGTCTTTCGGCTCCCGAGGCGCTCGATGTGGCGCTCGATGCGGGCGCCGACATGGTCGGCTTCGTTTTCTTTCCGCCGTCACCGCGCAATCTCGATTTTGCGGCGGCGCGCCCACTCGGCGAGCGCGTGCGCGGCCGGGCGCAAAAAGTCGCACTCACCGTCGATGCCGATGATGCATTTCTTGACGCGGTCGTCGAAGCACTGCGTCCGGACCTGTTGCAACTGCACGGCCAGGAGACGCCGCAGCGCGTCGAGGCGCTGAGGCGGCGCTTCGGGCTGCCGGTGATGAAGGCGATAGCCGTCGAGACAAAAAGCGATCTTGCGGCCGTTGCGGCCTATAACGAGGTTGCCGACCGCCTCCTGTTCGACGCGCGTGCCCCGCGCGACGCGACGCGGCCCGGCGGCCTCGGCAAGGCGTTCGATTGGCACCTTCTGGAAAAGATCGATCCGGGCGTGCCGTTCATGCTGTCGGGCGGACTCGATGCCGGCAACGTCGCCGAGGCTCTGCGCATCACGCGGGCTCCGGGCGTCGACGTCTCCTCCGGCGTCGAGCGCGCGCCGGGCGTGAAAGACGCTGATAAGATACGGGCCTTCGTGCGTGCCGCGCGGCAAGCTGCGGCGCTGCTTGTTCATCCGGCGGCATGAGAAAGTTTTGACGATGACCGTGCAGCAGCGCAACTCATTCCGCACCGGGCCAGACGAGCACGGCCATTTCGGCATCTATGGCGGCCGCTTTGTCGCCGAGACGCTGATGCCGCTGATCCTCGAACTGGAAAAGGCCTACGCCGCCGCCAAGGCCGACCCGGCGTTCAAGACGGAGATGGACGGCTATCTGACGCACTATGTCGGCCGGCCGTCACCGCTTTATTTCGCCGAGCGGCTTACCGAACATTGCGGTGGCGCGAAAATCTATCTCAAGCGCGAGGAGCTCAACCACACCGGCGCGCACAAGGTCAACAATGTGCTCGGCCAGATTCTCCTGGCGCGGCGCATGGGCAAGAAGCGCATCATCGCCGAAACCGGTGCTGGCATGCACGGCGTCGCGACGGCGACATTGTGCGCGCGTTTCGGTCTCGAATGTATTGTTTACATGGGCTCGGTCGACGTCGAGCGGCAGAAGGCCAATGTTTTCCGCATGCACATGCTCGGCGCCAGGGTCGTGCCCGTGGAGTCCGGATCGAAGACGCTCAAGGACGCGATGAACGAAGCGCTGCGCGATTGGGTGACCAATGTCGATTCGACATTCTACTGCATCGGCACCATAGCCGGCCCGCATCCCTATCCGATGATGGTGCGTGACTTTCAGTCGATCATCGGCCGCGAAACCCGCGAGCAGATGCAGGAGGCCGAAGGCCGTCTCCCCGACTCGCTCGTCGCCTGTATCGGCGGCGGTTCGAACGCCATGGGGCTTTTCCACCCGTTCCTCGACGACAAGGACATCGAGATTTATGGCGTCGAGGCGGCGGGCCACGGGCTCGCTAGCGGCATGCATGCGGCCTCGATTGCCGGCGGACGGCCCGGCGTGCTGCACGGCAATCGTACCTATCTGCTCATGAACGAAGACGGCCAGATCAATGAGGCGCATTCGATCTCGGCCGGTCTCGACTATCCCGGCATTGGGCCCGAGCACGCCTGGCTCAACGATGTCGGCCGCGTCACCTTCCTGTCGGCGACCGACGACGAGGCACTCCACGCCTTCCAGCTTCTCTCAAAACTCGAAGGCATCATCCCCGCGCTCGAGCCGGCACACGCCATAGCCAGGGTGCTGGACCTGGCGCCGAAGAAGCCCAAGGATCACCTCATGGTGGTCAACCTGTCGGGCCGCGGCGACAAGGATCTCGATTCGGTGGCGCAGCACCTCGGAAGCAAGCCGAAATGACCGGACGTATCGAACGGCGCTTCGCCGCCCTCAAGAATGACGGCCGCGCCGCGCTCGTGACGTTCACGATGGCGGGCGACCCGGACTATGCGAGTTCAGTCGCGATCCTCAAAGCGCTGCCCAGGGCCGGCGCCGATGTGATCGAACTCGGCATGCCGTTCACCGATCCGATGGCCGACGGGCCCGCCATTCAGGCGGCCGGGCTGCGCGCGCTCAAAGCCGGGCAGGACATGAAGAAGACGCTCGCCGCGGTGCGCGAATTCCGCGCCGGCGACGATACGACGCCGATCGTGCTGATGGGCTATTACAATCCGATCTACATTTATGGCGTCGAGAAATTTCTCGCCGATGCGAAGGCTGCCGGCGTTGACGGGCTGATCGTCGTCGATTTGCCGCCGGAAGAAGACGGCGAATTGTGCCTGCCGGCGATGCAGGCGGGCCTTCATTTCATCCGCCTTGCCACGCCGACGACCGACGACAAACGCCTGCCGGCGGTACTCACGAACACGTCGGGCTTTGTCTATTACGTTTCGATCACCGGCATCACCGGCGCCGCGGCGCCGGACGCCGGCAAGGTCGCAGCAGCAGTCGCGCGCATCAAGCGTCACACCAAACTGCCGGTCTGTGTCGGCTTCGGCGTGCGCACGGCGGAGCAGGCGGGCGCGATTGCAGAAAATGCCGACGGTGTCGTGGTCGGCTCGGCGCTGGTCGACGCGGTGCGCAAGAGTCTTGGAGCGGACGGCAAGCCGACGGCGGCAACCGTTACGTCAGTCGCCGGTCTTGTCAACGAATTGGCCCAAGGCGTGCGCGCCGCCCGGCGCGTAACCGCCAAAGCGTAAGCCTCACTCGATCGGCGGCAGATTGAGCGCGCGGTCGACCAGTCCGGTTGCGCGCTTGAAATCGAAATTGCGATAAAGATTCTGCTTCGCCGCGAAAGACGGTCCGCCGTAGAACTTTTCGTATTGCGCGTGGCGGCTGCCGAATTCGGAGCCGAGGAAATCCCAGATCAGCCGCATCAGTTTGACGCGGCTTTTGGCGTCGGCTGTGCCGGATCGCATGTAACGCTCGATATCGGCTGCGATCTCCGGATTATCGAAATCGGCCGACGACGACGGCAGGGTGATAAACGCCGCGCCGGCCATTTCGCGGATAATCTCCAGCATCCGGCCATTGAATTCCGACTGCATCGACGACGCTGCATAATATGTGGTCTTCGACGGCCACAGCACGCCATCCTCGATGGTCCCCATCGTCTCATGCGCCAGCAGCATCGACTCGTAGATCGACACCAGCGCGGCGAGTTCGCCCATCATGATCATGACGGCGGGATTGGCGGCATTCCCGGTCATCTCGTTCATGCGGTGGGCAAGTCCCACCATGAACCGCAACTTTGTCACATAGCGCGTCTGCGCCTGATGATTGCCGAGCAGATGCGCGGGTGTCTTACGCCATTGATCGCGCGACAGTTCAACGTTGCGGTAGATGAACACATGCTCCCACGGCACGAACACGTTGTCGAAGATGACGTAGCTGTCGGATTCGTCGAAGCGGCTCGACAGTGGATAATCGGCAGGGCTGCCGGCGCGCGCGTACGGCTTGCGCGGATAAAGCTTGAGGCCCGGAGCGGCGACCGGGACCGCAAGGCAATTGGCATAATTCTCGTCGCCCGGCTGCAGCGGCTGGATGCAGCTTAGCTGGATGTAGTCGGAGATCGCGCCGCCGGTCGCGAGCTGCTGTGCGCCGGAAATGACGATGCCATCGTCGCGCTCCTTGACCACGCCGGCATAGAGCGTCGGATCGCTTTGCTGGTGCGCCGGCTTCGAGCGGTCGATCTGCGGCGGCACGATCGCGTAGCTGCAATAGATATGGTTGTCGCGCATGAACTCGTAGAAGGCGACGAGATTGTCGGCGAAGCGCTGGCCGGCGGCGGCGAAGAATTTCGGCACCGCCGCATAACCGGAAAAGAAGCCAGCGACGTGATCGGGTGCGCGCCCCATCAGGCCAAATGTTGCCTCCGCCCAGGTCTCCGAGAACTGGCGGCGGGCGCGTAGATCGGCGTGGCTGCGGGGAATCTGCCAGCAGCGCTGCACTGGTTCGCCGGTCTTCGGCGAAGCAAACGTCATGCGCTCGCGCAGTTCCGGCGCGGCGGCGATGTCGTAGAGGGTCGCGACCGAGCGCGCCGCCTGGCGGAACGCCGGATGCTGGGTAACGTCGTTTATGCGTTCGCCATCGACGAAGATGCGCCGGCCGTCGTTGAGCGAGCGCAGATATTCGGTACCCGTACGCACTGTGTTTCTCCCGATCCGGAGCGGTCATTTAGCCAGAGCGCGGCGCGCCTGTCATTGGCGAAAGCGATTGCATAGGAGCTAGGACCGAAGACTGCTTGCCAAGTCCGCCGCGCAGGGCTTTAACGCGCGACACTAGGGGGAATGACAATGCTCAAAAAACTGACCTGTGCCGCAGCCGCATTATTCGCGCTGGTTTGCGCGGCGGCCGTCGGTACTGCAGCCGATTACCCGAACCGGCCCATTACGCTCGTCGTCGGTTTTCCGCCCGGCGGCGCGAGCGACATCCTTGCCCGTATTCTGACCGACAAACTCGGCAGCCTGCTCGGCCAGCCTTTTATCGTCGATAATCGTCCCGGCGCCGGCGGCAATGTCGCCGGCGAAGTGGTGGCTCATGCCGCGCCGGACGGTTACACGCTGCTGTTGGGCAACAACGCCATCCTCGCCACCAATGGAAGCCTCTACAGCAAGATCGGCTTCGATGCGGAGAAGGATTTTACGCCGATCAGCCTGATCGGCACGCAGCCCAATGTCCTGGTGGTGAATATCGACGTGCCGGCGCATACGCTTGGCGAGCTCATTGCGCTCGCCAAGGCTAATCCCGGAAAGCTTAACTTCGCGTCTTCCGGCTACGGCCTTGCCGCACATCTTGCCGGAGAACTGTTCAAGTCGCAGGCGCAGATCGACATCGTTCACGTTCCCTACAAGGGATCGGCGCCTGCGCTCGAAGACGTTATCTCGGGACAGGACCAGATGATGTTCGCCACGACATCCGGAGTCATGGGCTTTCTCAAGAACGGCCAGGTCAGGCCTCTTGCCGTGACCACGCTCAAACGCAGCGCGATCCTGCCGGATATTCCAACCATGGACGAGGCCGGCCTTCCCGGTTTCGAAGCCACGACGTGGCATGGCCTGGTGGCGCCGGCCGGTACGCCGAAGGACATCGTCGGTACGCTGCATCGCGGCACGATCGAAGCGCTCAAGGATCCTGCCGTTCAGCAGAAACTTGCCGCTCTCGGCATCGATATCGTCGGCGATACGCCCGAAGAATTCGGCGCCTATATCAAATCGGAGATTCCGAAATGGGCGGCGGTCATCAAGGCTTCGGGCGCGAAGCTCCAGTGATGTGGCGAGGCTCTCAATAGACGTCGGCCTGGTAGCGTCCGCTTTTCTTCAGTTCGGCAAAGAACGTAACGGCCTGGTCGGGCGAGCGCGCGCCATGCGTCGCGATTACGTCGATCAATGCTCGCTCGACGTCCTTGCTCATGGTGATGGCGCCGCAAACATAGATGTGGGCGCCTTCGGCGAGCCACGCCCAAAGCTCGCGGCCGACCTCGCGCATGCGATCCTGCACGTAGAATTTTTCATTGTCGTCACGCGACCACGCCAGCGACAACCGGGTGAGCACGCCTGCTGCTTTCATGCCAGCGAGTTCGTCCTCGTAGAAGAAATCGAAGTCGTGACGCTGATGGCCGAAGAACAGCCAGTTCCGGCCCGGCGCCTTGGTCGCCATGCGTTCGTGCAGGAAGGCGCGGAACGGAGCAATGCCGGTGCCCGGGCCGATCATGACGATCGGAATTGACGGATCGGCCGGCAAGCCGAAAGCATGTGCCTTTTGTATATAAGCCTTGAGCTTCCCGGCCGGCGCAACACGTTCGGCGAAAAATGTCGATGCAACACCGACCCGCGGCCGCTTGCCGATTGTGTAGCGCACTGCATCGATCGTCAGCGCGACCTTGCCGGGTGCGGTTTTGGGCGACGACGCTATGGAATAGAGCCGCGGTTGCAGCGGATCGAGCGCTTCGACAAAGGCCTCCGGATCGGGCCTGATGCCGGGGAATTTTTCCAGCGCCGCAAGGACATCGAGGGTCGCGGCATCGCCGTCCGGATCGCCGCCCGATCCAAGCGCCTTGGCTTTTTGCCGCCGTTCGCCGCCGGTGATGTAGGAGATAAGCTGAAACAGCATATCGGGCGCCGTGCCGAGAGAGACGCTGTCGGACAGGACGTCGCGCAAGGGACGGCCCGCGATCGGGAAGTCGGGCGGCGCATGGAGCGCGGCGATGACGGCATCGACGAGTGAGGGCTCGTTGTGGACGTAAACGCCAAGTGAATCGCCGACGGTGTAGCTGATGCCCGACGCGGCGAGATCGAGGTCGATGTGCCAGGTTTCCTTGCTGGAACCTTTTTTGTTGAGTCTCGTGCGCGACGCGAATGCGATCTCGGCGGGGTTGTCGCGCGTCGGTACGGCATCCACAGGCGCCGCGGCGGGCAGCGGAGCTTCCGCGCTTGCCGGTGCTTTGGCCGTGGCCGGGATTGCGCCAAACTCGGCATAGAGCGTCTTGAGCATGCGGGTGGTTTCTTTACCGCCCGGTATGCACAGATTGAGTCTCTCCTCGGTCTTGAGAACGATGGCGTTGGAATAATCCTCGCAGGTGTAGCCGCACTGGCCGCAATCCTGCTGGCCCATGGCGGCCATCATCCGCCGCCGCAGCGGCCGGCTCTCGGCGAGCTGCATGCGGTCATCGATGAGCATTGCCGGGTCGTGCCATGGCGCTTGCCCGTCATCGGTGTCGTTGAACGGCCCGGTCGCGGCCGGCGTGCCCATGACATCGTTCATGAGTGCGGCTGTTTCTGCGGCGGAAAGCGGGTTCACGCCGTCGTCGAGCGAAAGCAGTCCGGCAAAGAATCCGTTGAGCCAGGTGCGCTGCTCGGCCGTGAACGGCGCGGCGTCAGGTATCAATGCCGGTATCGGCGGCTTGGTGGTCTGGGTCATTCGGCCGCCTCGCGCTCGAACATGGTCTTGAGCGCTTCGATGTCGTGACGGCGCGTGAACGCAAGGAAGCTCTCGTCCGCGGCGGAACGGTTGGCGAGATAGGCTTTGAGCACGCGTTCGACTGTTTTCGGCGCATCGTCCGCCTTGACGTCGCGATAGATTTCACGGCCACACGCGGCGTCGGGGCCGAAACCGCCGCCGACGTGAAGGTGATAGCCTTCGACCTGGTCGCCATCCTCGGACACCTGCACCTTGGTGCCGACGAGGCCGATGTCGCCGATGTAATGCTGCGCGCAGGAATTGGGACAGCCGGTGAGGTGAATATTCAGCGGACTGTCGAGTTGCACGTGCGCCTCGCACCATTGCGCGATATCCTCGGCATGCTGCTTGGTGTTCGACATCGCGAGCTTGCACCCGGCATTGCCGGTGCAGGCAATGAGTCCGGCGCGGATCGAAGTCGCGTTGCTCGACAAGCCTATGGCCTCGATGGCCGCTTCAGCGGCGGCGACGCGATCCTCGGGCACACCGGAAATCAAAAGGTTCTGCCACACCGTGAGGCGGATATCGCCGTCGCCGAATTCGGCGGCGATCCTGGCCAGTCCGCGCATCTGATCGGCGGTGAGCTTGGCGACCGGGAGTACGACCCCGATCCAGCAAAGTCCTTTCTGCTTCTGCGCGTGTGCACCGACATGCGCCAGCCGGTCATAGGCGGGACGCGGTGAAATGGCTTCGGCGGAGACGCGCACGAGCTTGCGGCCGAGCTTTTCCTCCATCGCGGCGATGAATTTCTCAAAGCCCCACGCGTCGAGAACATATTTGAGGCGCGCCTTGGCGCGATTGGTGCGATCGCCGTTGTCGATGAAGACGCGCACGACTGCGTCCGCGATCGCGGTCGCCTCATCGGGTTTGACGATGATTCCGGTGTCGCGGGCGAAGTCCTGATGGCCGGTGATGCCGCCAAGCATGAGGCGGAACCAGATACCCGGCTCGACGCCGAAGCCATCCTTCACGTCGACGGCCTGGAAACCGATGTCGTTGGTGTCTTCGAGGACGGGGATCACGCCGGCGCCGTCGAATCCGACGTTGAACTTTCGCGGAATGCCGTAGAGCGAGCGGTCGTTGAGAATATGGAAATGCCATTCGCGGGCATAAGGGCGCGTATCGATCAGCTCCTGTGGATCAATGCCGGCGGTCGGCGTGCCCGTGACGTTGCGGATATTGTCGGCGCCGGAGCCGCGTGAGCACAGGCCGAGATCCTGGATCGCCTCGAGCATGGCGACGGCGTTCTTCGGCTCGATTTCGCGCATTTGCAGATTGGCGCGCGTCGTCACATGGCTGTAGCCGCCGGCATAGCGTTCGGCGAGGTCGCCCAGTCCGGCGAACTGCCAGTGCGTGAGGATGCCGTTCGGGATGCGCAGGCGGCACATATAGGCCTTCTGCGTTGGTGCGCAGTAGAACAGACCGAAGAAGCGCCAGCGGAAATTGTCGTCGGGTTTTGGCGCCTCGTTCCTGGTGGCCTGGTCCTTCAGCCGTTCGTAGCCGTCAAAGGGATTGAGCTCGCGCTTGAATTTCTCCGGATCCGAGAGCTTGCCGCCGGCCTTGATGACGGCATCCTGCGCACGCAACGCCGAGGCATCGGGGCCGATCGGCTCCGCTGCCACTCCATTTGCCGCCGCCGCGGCGCCGCCGCCGGCCGCGCCTCGCGCATTCTTCGCGATTTGCAGGCCGGCGACGAAGCCTTCGAGGTAGCGTTTTTGCTCCGGCTCGAAATCTCCCGACATTGCGCCTTCCGTTCACTTGCGGTCTTGGTCTGCCGAATCTGCCCCCAATGCGGCCGTCCCTCGCGGGCGAGGAACGAGGAGAGGGGACTATTCGGCCGGCACGCCCGTCGGCGTCGGTGCCATCACCTTGCCGGGGCCTGATGGCTTGTAGGTCATGTAGATCGCAAGACCGGTGAAGGTGAAGCCGCCGACCAGGTTGCCGAGCGTGACCGGAATCTGGTTCCACAGCCACCAGTCGGAGACGCTGACCTTCGCGCCCATCATCATACCGGTCGGAATGATGAACATGTTGACGACGGAGTGTTCGAATCCCTGCGCGAAGAAAATGAAAACCGGCATCCAGGCGCACGCGATCTTGCCGATGACCGAGTTCGTAGTCATCGCAAGCACCACCGCGAGGCAGACCATCCAGTTGCACAGTATGGCCTTGACGAAGACGGTGACCATGCCGGCGAATCCGAGCGCCGCGTAACCGATCGTCTTTGCTTCCGCGACCTGAACGATGCGCGCGGCAACGCCGGTCGGCGCCGCCGTTCCCATATTCGTCAGCGCAATGGCGATCAGTGCGCCATAAGCGACGCTGCCGATGAGGTTGCCGATGAAAACCCAGCCCCAGTTGATGATGACGGAGGAGGCGCCGGTTTCGCGGTTGACCCACGGTAGCGGCACCAGTGCGAAACTTCCGGTGACGAGCTCAAGACCGAGAAGCACGATGCTGATCAATCCGACCGGGAAGATCAGCGCGCCGACGATGGGCTGGCCGGTTTGTACCGCGGCGGTGAAGGCGAGGCTCGTCGACACGCCCAGAATGGCGCCGGAGAGCATGCCGCGGATCAGCAAGTCTCGCGGCGAGAGCGCAAGCTTGCGCCTGCCGGTCTCAAGCATCGCGACCGCCACATCGGCTGGTTTCACATAATCGGTTGCATCCATCGTCCGGCTCCTTCGATGCTGTTTATTCTGCGCTGACCGGATTCCGGTGTGCGCAACGCTTCGCGTTCAACCATTTCAAGATGCGTGCCATGCCGAAGCGCATAAAAGACATTATAAATCAATATGTTATGGCTATGCCGGATCATGGATGATCCGACGCCCTGCCTGCTTTTCACGCAGGCCGCCTCTCTATTGTGCACTGCAAAAAAGCTGTGGACTGGCGTTAGGTCGCGATGTCCGGAACGGCGGCGCGCGCCGGCTCCGCCTTCCAATCCCTGCCGACGCCAGAACTCGTCGGAAACACCAGCGATTTGATGACGACCGGCACCGCCCCCGACGTGTCGAGGATGGCGCCGATGTCGATATAGTCGAACTCCTTGAGTTCGAGCCCATCGATCGAAACGATCGCGTTCGCGGTCTTCATTTCTTCGCAATAGTGGATGCCGATCAAACCGCCGACATCGCCGTCGCCTGCGAGCACGATGGGATGACCGCGGCCAAGCTGCGCCGCCAAACCATCGGCAACGCCCTTGCAGAAATCGTCCAGCCGATGGAACGTTGCCGAGCCGCGCCAGGCGACGAAGACCGCGACCGCGCTCTCACCGTCGCCGAGATCGAGCCGCTTCAGTGCGGATTTGATCGCCGCTGAAATCGCATCGGAGTCGATTTTTTCCTCGTCGAGCGGAAGGTTCGGCGCGATTACCGGCACATTACGCAGCGGCAGCGTTTCCAGCGGCGACACGAAGATCGTCGAGCCGGAAACCTGCATCGTATATTGCGAGGCGCCGATCACCGTGGCGCGGATGCGTGCATCCGGCCGCGCCAGTTGCGGCCCGCTCTTCAGCCGCGCCCGCAATTCACTTGCCAGTTCCTGACCGATGTCGCCGAAAGCCTTCGCTTCGCCGCCGTAGATGTATTCAGAAACGCCGCCGGAAAAACTCACGTCGGAAATCTTTTCGCGAGATTGCAGCGGATCGAGCCGCAGGAGGCCGGTGCCGCCGGCGCGAGGCGAACCGCCGCGCATGGCCTCGAACACACTATCCGCCATGCTCGCGGCCAGTGCGCGTGACTGTTCCCCGGTTACGACCGCGCCGGGTTGCAATTGCAATCCGAGAGCGGCGCCGAAACGGCGGCCGGCTTCTTCGAGACGGACGATGCGGCGGTCGCTGTCAAGCACGATGAGCCGCGCGCCGACATCGAGCGCGGTGACGTCGGTCACTTTGCCGTCGATGCAGACCGCGATCTTCGCAGTGCCGCCGCCGACGTCGACATTCATGACCGGCGCGCCGTTACGGATCGAGCGCGCTACCGCGCCGGAACCATAGGCCGCCATGACGGATTCCAGGCTGTCGCCGGCGCTGACGGCTACCATTCGTCCGGCTTGCGCTGCGAACAATTCGCCGATGCGCCTCGCATTTCGCCGCCGCACCGCCACGCCTGTCAGAATCAGCGCGCCGGTGTCGATCTCGCCGGGATCGACTTTGGCGTCCCGGTACTGGCGTTCGAGGAAAGCGCCGAGTGCATCGGCGTCGATTGTGTCTTCGGCGGAATACGGCGTCAGCAAGATATCGGATTGATAAAAGCTTTCGCGCTCGGTGACGACGTAACGGCTGTCGAGACGTTCAAGAACGATGCGCGAGAAAACCAGATGCGAGGTGGATGAGCCGATATCGACGCCGACCGAGAGCACGCACAGTTCGTCTTCCTCGCCGAATGTGCGTCCCGTATTGGAGAAGAAAATGCGGCCTCCCTGGTCAGCGTCGGTCATGCATGTCTCGCCGCGTCATTGCCGGGCTTGTCCCGGCAATCTTGACAGATTGGCACCGTGCCTCGGGAATCGGGATGCGCGGGTCAAGCTCGCGCATGACGGTGTGGGAGCGCACGCTCATTCCTTCGGCAGCAGGCCCCGGTAATCGCGTTCGTAATATTCCGGCCGCATGCGGTTCTCGGCGCCTTCGCGTTTCATCCGCTCGGCATATTCCTGACGCAGGTACGGATCCTCCATGTAATAGGGGATCGCCGAGCCGCCTTCGGGAATATCCATCGCAGTATAGTCGGTATGTTTCTCGCCGGGCGGGCCGGGTTCGCGGCCGGGATTGTTCGGACCGAACCATGCCGTCAAACGAAACGGCTCTTTCGACGCACCGAAATGCTGGTGATACCAGCGCGCGCCGCCGGGCGCAGCCGAGACCATGCCGACAGGCTCGTAATCGACGCGTTTGACCTGATCGGCTTTGCCGTCCTTCCACGGCGTCAGCCCGAGATTCTCCGGCCACGTATAGGTATAGCCCTTGCCTTTCACGCAGATCAGCACCGCTGCCGACGTGTGCGCGTGCGCCTTTGAGTAATGTCCATTCTCGTGCTGGCCGACCCACAGATAGAACGTGTTGCCGGTCATGAATGGTTCGACACGGCGCCAGCCGGGCGAGCGGCGATTGTCGAGCGGCAGATCGCAATTGACGATGTCGGGAATGAAATTGGTGCGCCGCATGGCAAGGCCGCGCACCGGGTCGGGCTCGATGTCGTCCTTGTATTTGTAGAAATCGTCCGCGCCCGAAAAACGATCCCGGAACTGATAGGGGCAATTGAAGATCGCATCGACATTGTTGATGAGGTTCATCAGATTCGGCGCGGTGGTGCCGGCAAGGAGCAGCGCCGGCGCCGAACTTGCGTTGACGATGCGGTGCATGGCGTTCACCGGGATCGAAAAAAGCGAACCTTTCTGCCACTCGAACGCGTGCCGCCTGCTGTCGCCGTCGAGCCACACCTCGGTTGAGCCGCGGCCTTCGACGACGAAATAGATTTCCTCGTACATATGCTTTTCAGGGTTGAGCGCGCCTGCGCCCGGCACCTCGATGACATACGAGCCCCATTTGCCTTCGGTGCCGTGGAGCTGGATGTAACTGCCGCGGCCGCCCATGCGCGGCCACGCGACGAGCGGCAGGTTCTGCACTTTGCTGACGCCGATATCGCGATAGATCGGGATATCGTCGGATTCCATGAACAGGTCGTACGGGGTCTTGGGCCGGTCGAACTTGCCGAAACCGGCGCGTTTGAAGCCCGACGGCTCATGCCAATGAACCTGGCCGGTGATTTCGTGCATGACGGGCGTCCTCCATCAGGCAACGCTTGGGGTGCCGCGTTTTGTCGTTCGATTGCCTGGGCTTTTGCCCCATGTACAATGCGTGACAAGCCATTGCAACGGGTGCAAAAACGCGTGCCGGCAATGCCGGGAAATTACCGGAGGCTTCGTGACTGCGCGTGTTCTTGCACTGGTTCTGCACGGCAAAAACGGCTCATCGCGCCGCAATGTCCAGATCGAGCATCTGGTCGTCGCCGGGTGGACCGGGCGCGACAGGACGGCGCTCGAGAAACATATTGCAGAGCTTGAGGCGATCGGGGTCAAAAGGCCGGCCACGGTGCCGATCTTTTATCGCGCCTCGGCGGCGCGGCTGACGACCGACGACAGTATCGAGGCACTTGGCGACGCATCGAGCGGCGAGGCTGAATTTGTCCTGCTTCGCCACGGCAACGCGCTATGGGTCGGAACCGGCTCGGACCACACCGATCGCGAAGTCGAGAAATATGGCGTCTCGGTCTCCAAGCAGATGTGCGACAAGCCGATCGCGCCGGAGTTCTGGGCGTATGAAGACGTCGCGCCGCATTGGGACAAGCTGATGCTGCGCGCGTTCATTTCCGAGAACGGCACGCGCAAGCTTTACCAGGATGGTCCGGTGACCGCGATGCTCGATCCGGCGGCGCTCATCGAGCAGTTCGCCGGCAAGACCGGCCTTGCGGAAGGTACGCTGATGTTTTGCGGCACGCTTGCCGCGCACGGCGGGGTGCGCCCGGCCGACAATTTCGAGTTCGAACTCGACGATCCGGTGCTGAAGCGGAAAATCCAGCACCGCTACCTCGTACACAACTTGCCTTTGCTCGGATAGAAACAGGAGCCGCCGCGATGCCGATGAACAAACCGCATCTCGAATTTCATAAAGTCGATATGAATGCAGGCTGGGCGACGCCTCCGGGCTATCCGGCGGGCATCCAGCAGAAAATCCTGGCAAGCGATCTCGATGAAACGCGCAAGATGGGCAGCCGCACCCGGCTCCTTCGCTTCGCGCCTGGCGTCTACACGACGGCGCCCTTCGTGCATGACCACTGGGAGGAAGTGTATTTGCTTTCCGGCGATCTCGTGGTCGGCAATGACGACAAGGGTGCAGGCGGCGAGCCGTTCGATGCGCCGACCTATGCCTGCCGGCCGCCGGGCGCTTATCACGGGCCGTTCAAGTCGGAGCGTGGCTGCATGCTCTACGAGATCCACTATTACGATGAGAGCAAGACGTAGCGATCGGATATAAGCGAAACGGGCAGGGCAGCGCCATGCAGGAGCAAATCAAGCCCGTCATGCGCTCGTATCTCGCGGTGTCGCGAAAGTTTGCATCCGGACAAGAGACGCCGCGCCAGTTTCTCGAACGATCGGTCGAATTGCTCGAAAGCTGGGAGCTGCGGATCGGGGCCTTTGTCTGCACTAATCTTCCTGCGGCGCGCGCCGCGGCAGATCGTTCGACCGCGCGCTGGCGTGATGGAAAGCCGGTTTCGCCGATCGACGGCATGCCCATAGGCATCAAGGACATCATCGAGACGGTCGACATGCCGACCGAAATGGGTTCGCCGCTGTTTGCCGGCTGGCGTTCGGAAAAGGACGCGGCCAGCGTGCGCGCGCTGCGCGATGCCGGCGCGGTCATTCTGGGCAAAACCGTGACGACGGAATTCGCCGCTTCCGAGCCGCGCGGCACCCGAAATCCGTGGAATACCGCACACACGCCCGGCGGATCGTCGAGCGGTTCGGCTGCAGCCGTCGCAAGCGGCATCGTCAGTACGGCGCTCGGAACTCAAGTGATCGGCTCGACCATACGCCCCGCGAGCTTTTGCGGCTGTGTCGGATTCAAGCCGAGCGTCAATGCGCTCAATCGCGAAGGCAGTCACGACTACCAGAGTCAGAGCTGCACCGGCATTCTCGGCGCCTCGCTCGCGGACGTCTGGCAGGTCGCGCACGAAATCGTCTCGCGCGTCGGCGGTGACGCCGGCACGCCCGGCCTGCAAGGTCCGGATGAAATCCCTGCCGCTGCAAAGCCGCGCCGTCTCGCCGTTCTCGAAACCGCCGGTTGGGACAGCGTGTCGCTCGGCGCCAAGCAGCAGTTCGATGAATGCGTGACGAGGCTAAAATCCGCCGGGATCGAAATCCGAACGCGGCATAATGACGACAAGGTCGCGGCGCTCGAATCCAGTCTCGGCAATGCCGCGGAGCTTGCGCACCGCTGCAACGGCTGGGAGACGCGCTGGCTTTTCCGCAGTATGCGCGACCGCGATGCCGGCAAATTGAGCCGGAATATTTTGCAGCGGGCGCAGAAGTACGAGGACCTGACTCTGGCCGAGCATCGCGCCGATCTCGTGGCACGCGCACGGGTTCGCGCCGTTTACGCCGATCTCGCCGGCACTTGCGACGCCTGTATCACGCTCGCCGCACCGGGCGGCGCGCCGGAGGGCATTGCCTGGACCGGCAATCCGGAATTCGCGGTGCCGGGATCGCTTCTCGGCGTGCCGGCACTGTCACTGCCGCTGTTCGAGGCCGACGGTATGCCGCTTGGCTTGCAGGTGATCGGCTATTTCGACCGTGACGCGGAGACTTTTTCCATTGCTTCCTGGCTGTGGTCTTCGCTGCGGGCGCATTGAGCAATCATCGTGGCCGCTCGCCGCGCAAAAAACGCAACTAGGCAGCGCCTGCATACACGAACCTTTAACTTCATGCGTTCAATTTCGCTCGTCAGCGACTTGATTTTCACTCATCGACGACTTGCGCGCTTAAAGTGCCGATACCGCTGATTTCGACCTCGAGCGTATCACCCGGCTTCATCCACAGCGGCGGGGTGCGGCGCTGGCCGACGCCCTCGGGCGTTCCGGTCGCGATGATGTCGCCCGGCGAAAGCGCCGTGAAGTCTGAACAGAACGCGATGATCTGGGGGATCGAATAGATCAGGAGATCGGTCGGCGAGTGCTGCACTTGCTTGCCGTTGAGGCGGGTCGTCAGCGTCAGGCGTCCGGGATCGGGAATTTCGTCCGAGGTGACGATCCACGGGCCGAGCGGCCCGGTTGAGGGGAAATTCTTGCCCGAGGTCACGGAGAATTTCTGGTAGTCGCGCACGCTGCCGTCGACGAAGCAGGTATAGCCGGCGACGTGATCGAACGCGTGTTCGGGCTTGATGTGACGGCCGGCCTTGCCGATGACAAGCGCGAGCTCGCCCTCGAAATCGAAATTATCCGAAACGCCCGGCCGCACCAGTTTGCCGCGGTGACCGACCAGCGTATCGGTGAAGCGGACAAACATGCTCGGCTGTTTCGGCAGTTCGCGGCCGGTTTCGGCGGCGTGCGAGCGGTAATTGATTCCGGCGCAGAGAATCTTTCCCGGCTGCGGAATTGCCGGCAGGAATTCGATGTCGGCGAGCTTGCGATCGGGTTCCTCTTTCGCCGCTTTGCGCATGGCCTCCATTGTGCCGGCCGCAAGCGCGGCTCGCAGGTCGGGCTGTCCGACCTTGTCATTTAGCGTGACTATGCCGTCGCCGCTCACTGCGCCGAAATAATTCTTGCCGCCAGTGGTAAAACTCAAAAGCTTCATGGCTACCCGCTCGTCAAAACTTGATCATGCCGGTCTTGGTCAACGTTACCTTTTGTCCGAACGTCGGCCCGTTGGCGAGTTGCCAGATGCTGAACTGTTCCGAATAGGTATCGATGCTCGAAACAGCGTCGACCGGAACAATCACGTTATAGCCTCGCAGCGCCGCTCCGCTGCCGGTGTAGAGCACGGCGCCGTTGGTGGCGGTGCCGGTCACGATGACGGTGGTGATCCCCTTGTCCTTGAGCATCTTGTCGAGATCGGTGTTCAGGAACTTGTCGGCGAATGACGTCACGCTGGATTCGCCGCTGGCTGGCGCGAGGCCGGGATCGAGGATGTCGGCGGCGGTCGTTTTTCCGAAATAGCTGTAAATGACGGTGGCCTTGGCCCCGCGCGCTTCATCGAGCAATTTCTTCACCGCCGGAACGGACGCGATGCAGCGTGGACGCTGTCCGCAATTCTGCTTCATGAAATCGAGCATGAGGAGCGCGGTGGTTTTGGGATCTACTGTCGCAGGCTTCAGCTCAGGCGCCGCAGGCGCCTTAACGGCGGCCCAGTCTTCGATGATCGATTGTGCCCGCGCCGGCGTGACCGATAATGCCGCGGCTGACGCCAGGCCGGCGGCCAGCAGCGTGGCCATGATTGCGGATGTGCGTGCGATTGCCGTCATCGAACTTCCTCCCTGACTTGTTTCGTGACTTGCTTCTGACTTGCCGCCAATTTCTGCGATCGGCGAAAATTATACTGCACACCAGCCGGGGTATTGTGTCAAACCGGCTCGGTAATCTTCGGCGGTGCTCCAGCCGTCGCGGAAACTGTGAAATACCAGGGATGAAATGATGCGTTCCCCTTCATCATCTGCGCGAAAGCGATCGCGCCAAAGCCGCCGAGCTGCACCGGCTGAGCACGATCGATCCCTTGACCGGGATCGCGAACCGCCGCGCTTTCGATGAAGCGCTAAACCAGGAATGGCGCCGGATGATGCGGCACGGCAGTACGCTGTCGCTGCTCATGATCGACGTCGACTTCTTCAAGCGCTTCAACGACGCCTACGGTCACGTCGCCGGCGATCGATGCCTGCGGACCATAGGACACGTGCTGGCCGCCAAGGCGCGGCGCGCGGGCGAAATAGCGGCACGCTATGGCGGAGAAGAATTTGTGGTGTTATTGCCGCAAGTCGATCTCGCGGACGCGCGCAATCTCGGCGAAGCATTATGCGCGGCGGTGCGAGAGCAGAATATCCCGCATGAACGCTCGGACGTCGCATCCTGCGTCACCGTAAGCGTCGGAGCGGGAAACATCGCCGATCTGCCTGAATTGGCCGCTTCTTTATCGCGCAAGGGCACATTGCCGTCGGCTTCGATGCCTGGAGCGACCGTCCTGGTCGAGATGGCCGATCACGCGCTGTATGAGGCCAAGGTCGCCGGCCGCAATCGCGTCGTCGCCGCCGGCGTGCGGGAGGAGTTGGCCGCGTCAACGGCGCCCGCTACGGGACGCCAAGTACCGTCGGCCGTGTGAGACGCACGCACCTTGCAACGCCCTCCGCTTACGCGCCAAACTGCCGCCGTACCCTCCGGCGGCCCTCTGACCGCCACGGGAATTCGTTCAGACACCAGGGGAAGAGGTGCCGTTCATGGACATCAAGGTCGGCAAGAAAGCCATCGCGGAAGCTTCGGAAAAGCTGAAGAATTGGGGCCGTTGGGGAAAAGACGACCATGTCGGCACGCTCAACCAGGTCAAACCGGAGGACGTCGTCAAGGCCGCAAGCCTCATCCGCACCGGCAAGGTCTTCGCGCTCGGCATTCCGCTCGACGCCAACGGGCCGCAGAACGGATTGTTCGGCGGCCGCTTCAATCCGATCCACCAGATGCTCGCAACCGGCACCGACGCGGTCGCCGAGCGGCAGGACTGGAACAAGATCCGCTACGCCGACGACACGCTGATGTTGTGCGTGCAGGGCGCCACCCATTGGGATGCACTGGGTCACGTCTTCTACGAGGACAAGGCCTATAACGGCCACAATGCCACGCTGATCGATTCCAAGGGTCTCAACGTTCTCGGCATCGAACATTCGAAAAACAAGATGGTCGGCCGCGGCGTGCTGCTCGACATCGCGCGTTTCCGCGGCGTCAAGTGGATGGCCGACGGCGAAAGCATTTCCAACGACGAACTCGACAAATGCGCCAAGGACCAGAATGTGACGATCGGCCGTGGCGACTTCGTTCTCGTGCGTACCGGCCAGATGGAACGCTGCATGACTGAAAAGGAGTGGGGCGGCTATGCCGGCGGCGACGCTCCCGGCGTTAAATTCGAGAACTGCTACTGGTGCCAGGAGAAGGAGATCGCCGCGATCTGCACCGACACCTGGGGCGTCGAGGTGCGGCCGAACGAGACCACCGAAGCAAACCAGCCGTGGCACTGGGTTGTCATTCCGTCCATGGGGCTCTGCATGGGCGAGATTTTTTATCTCAAGGAACTCGCCGAGGACTGCGACGAAGACGGAGTCTACGAATTCTTTTTCTGCGGGCCGCCGCTCATCATCACAGGCGGCACCGGTTCGCCGATCAATCCGCAAGCCATCAAGTGACGCCGGATCATTGTCGTGCCCCGCGAAGGCGGGCCGCCCGGTAATCGCGTGCCTGGAATAAAATTGGATGTCTGTGGATACTGGATCGCCCGCCGTCGCGGACGATGACCGTAAATTGGAGTAGCCAATGCCCCGCCACCTCAAGCGCGGAATGGACGCGAGCGCGATCAAGGAAGCCGACGCCAAGGTGCGCGAGACGGTCGAGCATATTCTTGCCGACATCGAGGCGCGCAAGGACCAGGCCGTGCGCGACCTGTCGCAGAAATTCGACAACTGGTCGCCGGCCTCGTTCAAGCTCGCACCGGCTGAAATCGAGCGCGCCATCGGCCAGCTCCGCAAGCGCGATCTCGACGACATCAAATTCGCGCAGGCGCAGGTGCGCAATTTCGCGCAAAAGCAAAAAGAGACGATGCTGGACCTCGAAGTCGAGACGCTGCCGGGCATCGTACTCGGCCACAAGCACATTCCGGTGAACTCGATCGGCTGCTACGTGCCGGGCGGCCGCTATCCCATGGTCGCGTCCGCGCATATGTCGATCGTCACCGCGCGCGTCGCGGGCGTGAAGAAAATCATCGCCTGCGCCCCGCCGTTCAAGGGTGGCCCGCATCCGGCGATCGTGGCGGCGATGCATTTCGGCGGCGCCGACGAGATTTTCGTGCTGGGCGGCGTGCAGGCTGTCGCCGCCATGGCGCTCGGCACCGAGACGATTACGCCGGTCGATATGGTCGTCGGTCCCGGTAATGCCTATGTCGCCGAGGCCAAGCGGCAACTGTTCGGCCGCGTCGGTATCGATCTTCTCGCCGGCCCGACGGAAACGCTGGTCATCGCCGACGATACTGTCGACGGCGAAATCTGCGCTACCGATCTCCTCGGCCAGGCCGAGCACGGCCCGACTTCGCCCGCGATCCTCATCACCAATTCGGAAAAGCTGGCGCGCGAGACCATGGCTGAAATCGAGCGGCTTCTCAAAATACTTCCCAGCGCCGATCTCGCCGGCAAGGCGTGGCAGGATTTCGGCGAAATCATCGTCTGCGACGACGAGGCCGAGATGGTGCGCGAAGCCGACCGCGTCGCGTCGGAGCATGTGCAGGTCATGACCCGCGATCCGGATTACTTTCTCGCCAACATGACGAATTACGGTGCGCTGTTCCTCGGCCCTCGCACCAATGTCGCGTATGGCGACAAGGTGATCGGCACCAATCACACGCTGCCGACGAGGAAAGCGGCGCGGTATACCGGCGGATTGTGGGTCGGAAAATTCCTCAAGACGTGCACTTATCAGAAAGTACTCACCGACCAGGCCAGCGCCATGATCGGCGAAGCCTGCTCCCGGCTGTGCATGCTCGAAGGTTTTGTTGCCCACGCCGAGCAGGCCAATGTCCGCGTGCGCCGCTATGGCGGCCGCAACGTGCCTTATGGCGAGGCGGCGGAGTGAATACTTGCCTCTCCTCGCGCGTGGGGAGAAAGAGCAGCAAGCGGTGTGACACGTGACTTCAATCGACCTCGCCAAAACCCCGTCCTTCCGCCTCGACGGCAAGCGCGCGCTCGTCACCGGCGGCGGACGCGGCATTGGGCTTGCTGCGGCGTCGGCGCTCGCTGCGGCCGGTGCGCATGTAACGCTTGCGGCGCGCACCAAGAGCCGAGATCGAGGCGGCGGCTGCGGCGATCCGCGCGCGCGGCGAGACGGCCGATGCGCTGGTGCTGGATGTTACGGATGTCGAGGCTGCGCGGCGGGTGGTCGCCACTGCCGAGCCGTTTCAAATTCTCGTCAACAATGCCGGTATGAATTGGCCGGCGCTTCTGCCTGACGTCAAGGTCGAGGATTTCGACGCGATCTTTGCGCTTAACGTGCGGGCGGCGTTTTTCATGGCGCAGGCTGTGGCGTCGCGCCTGGTTGCGACAAAGCTCCCGGGCTCGATCATCAATATCTCCTCGCAGATGGGTCATGTCGGCGCCGCGCGCCGCACCGTCTATTGCGCGTCGAAACACGCGATGGAAGGTTTCACCAAGGCGATGGCGATCGAACTCGCGCCGCATAACATCCGCGTCAACAGTCTCGGCCCGACATTCCTCGAAACGCCGATGACGCGGCCGTTCTTCGAGAACAAGGCGTTTCGCGACGAGGTGCTGTCGAAGATAAAACTTGGCCGCCTCGGCCAGCTCGATGAACTCACCGGCGCGATCGTGTTTCTCGCCTCCGATGCTTCGTCGTTGATGACCGGCTCGGCGCTGATGCTCGACGGCGGCTGGACCGCGGAGTGAACAGATTTACGAATGTGCAGCGAGTGTGAATCAGTAACGGAGTGCGCGTGATGAGAATGCGGCCACTGTTCGTAATTCTCTTTGGGGCGCTCCTCACCGCGCCGGCAGCCGCACAAAGCGCGTCGCCCGATCGGCTGCAGCGGATTCTCGACGCTGGTACACTGCGCGTCGGCACAACGATGGATACGCCCGTATTCAGTATGCGAAACCCATCGGGCCAGCTTGAAGGTTTCGACATGGACGCGTTGGCGACACTCGCTCCGGCGCTGGGCGTCAAGATCGATTATGTGAAGATGACGTTCGGCTCGATGCTGAGCGATCTCGCCGCGGACAAATTCGATATCGCGATGTCGGGCATGGGCCGTACTTTCGACCGCGCGCGGACTGCGACGTTTTCCAAACCCTATATGCGCTACGGCAAGCTGATGATGGTCCGCAGCGCCGACAAGGAGCGGTTCAAGTCGCTTGCCGACCTCGATCGTCCGGGAATCAAGATCGCCTACAACAAAGGCGGTCTGAACGAGACTTTCGCGAAGACCATGTTCAAGCAGGCTATTCCAACCGGATTTGTTTCGAACGCGCTCGCGACGGCCGATTTGCTTGCCGGGAAGGTCGACGCGCAGGTCGCGGATTTAACCGCCGCCATTTATACGGCGCGTCAGGATCAGCGGATTACCGCGATGAATCCGGGCGACGTGTTCAATCCGGTCTATGTCGCGATCCTGCTTCATCGTGAAGACCAGACTTTGCTCAATTATCTCGATATCTGGATCGACCAGATTGATATGGATGGCACGCTCGCGAAAATTCGTGCCAAGTGGCTCGGGGCCGATTTCAAATAATCAATTTCGGCGCGGTTGGCCGGTTCTAGAACAGTTTCTTCAGCACCTGGGGATTGAGGCAACTCACCGGCGGTCTGCCTTCGATCAGCGCGATCGCATTGTCCACCACGATATTGGCCATGCCCTCGCGCAGCGACAGCACGGCGCTGCCGAGATGCGGGGTCAGTACGACATTCGGCATCGTGACGAGTTCGGGCGCGACCTGCGGCTCGTGCTCAAAGACGTCGAGACCCGCCCCCGCGATCTTCTTGTCTTTTAGCGCACGAACGAGCGCCATCTCGTCGATCACCGCTCCGCGCGCCGTGTTGATCACATAGGCTGAAGGCTTCATCAGCGAAAACTGATGGTCGCTCATCAAATGCCGCGTCTGCGGCGACATCTGCGCATGCAGTGAGACGAAATCGGCTTCGCGCAGAAGGTCGTCGAGGCTGCGGAAGCGGGCGTCGAAATTTCTCTCAAGCTGCGGCGGCAGCCGCCGCGGGTCGGTGTAGAGGATCTTCATGTCGAAGCCGCGCGAGCGCCGCGCCATCGCCTGTCCGACGCGGCCGAAACCGACAAGCCCCAGCGTCCGGCCGGTCACCGCCGCTCCCGCCAGGTGATTGGACTGCGAGCCCGGATAGATGCCGGAGCGGAACAGCCTGTCGCCAAAAACGATATTGCGCGCCACTGCCAGCAGAAGCCCGAATGCAATGTCGGCGGTGGCATCGGTGACGATGGCCGGGATGTTGGTGACCGGAATACCGCGCCGGGTTGCCTCATCGAGATCGATGAGGTCCTGCGTGATGTTCATCGCCGATACCGCCTTGAGGTTCGGATTGGCGGCGAGCACTTCGGCGTCGACGGTGTCGTGAAGGAGCGAGATCAGAATGTCGCAGCGCTGCACCGCTTCGATCAGCTTCGCCTTGTCGAGGACACGGCTTGAATCCGGATTGACCTCGACCTCCGCGACCTCGCGCAGGCGCTTTAGCGCACTCTCCGCGATCGGCTGCGTGACGAAAACGCGCGGGCGGCTCACGATGCGCGTCACTTCGCTTTTATCGCAGTGTTGACCTTGGGCAGCACCTTTTCCGCCAGCAATGTCATCGATCGCTTGCCGAGCGCCGGGTCGCGCCAGTCCTTGCCGGCATAGAGCAGAGTGCCGAAATCGCCGACCTGCTCGCGGAATTTCAGAATCTCGTCGGCAACCTTGTCCGGCGAGCCGTAAATGATCAGATCGTCGCAGATGCCGTCGAGCGTCACTTCGCTATCCGGCTGGTCGCGGCGCGTCTTGAACAGATCAAGGCGGCCTTTCTTCAGCTTGGTGAAGAGCTGGCTGTAGTAATAACGATACGGGCTTGCAGGATCGGTTGTGTAGGCCTTCGCCGTCTTGTCGTCATCGGCGACGAAGATGCTCTTGGCGACGCGCCAATTCGCCGGATCGGCCTTGCGTCCGGCGCGTTCGCAGCCTTCGACGTATTTCGGCCAGTGGCTCTTGACCCATTCCGGCATCAGGAAGTTGGCCGAGATCGGGTCCCAGCCGCGCGCCGCCGCCTCCGTCACGCCTTTGGAGAATGGCGCTACCGCCGTCACCACGATCGGCGGATGCGGCTTCTGCAGCGGCTTCGGCAAAAATCCCTGGCCGATCTCAGGCATCGCCTGCTTTTCGATCTTGATGGTCCAGTACTTGCCTTCGATGTTGTAGGGCGGTTCGCGCTCCCAGATCTTCAGCACCGTATTGATCGCTTCGAGGAACATGGCGTTGCGATCGGCATCGAGATTGCCGAACGCCTCGGCATCCGAAAGCAAGCCGCCGGGGCTGATGCCGAAGATGAACCGGCCGTCGAGCATGTGATCGAGCATCGCGATCTGCGACGCGGTCGCCGCCGGATGCGAATTCGGCATGTTGATGGTGCCGGTGCCGAGCTTGATGGTTTTGGTGGCGTCGATCAGGCTGGCGATGAAGATCGCGCAGGAGGTGATGTTCTCCGCCTGATCGGTGGCGTGCTCGCCGACGTAACCTTCCACGAAGCCGAGCTTGTCGGCGAGGATGAAAGCCTCGCGATCCTCGCGAAGCGATTGACGCCAATCCTTGCCCAGGGGGTGGATCGGCATCGTAAAGAAACCAAGCTTCATGCTGCCTCGGGGGCCTGCTTCTTCGCGCGCAGAATCAGGATTTATCACCGGTGGCCGGCACAACCGAATTAATATATAAGAACGCAAGCAATCAGGTTTTCTAATGGCTGAAATCGCGCTCCGGCAGATCAGGGCCATCATCGCGGTTTGCGAGGAAGGCTCGTTCACGCGCGCCGCGGTGCGCGAGAACGCCACTCAATCCGGAATTTCCCAGCATGTCGCGGCCGCGGAACGCACGCTCGGCGTAAAGCTGTTCGAGCGATCGGCCACCGGCGTCAAACCCACGCCTGCGGGCCAGCGCTATTACAAACACTGCGTCGAGGCGGTCGGCCAGATTGCGCGCGCCAATGAGGAGGTCCGTGCCTTCGCGTCGCGCGTAACGGGCGACCTCCGCGTCGGACTGATCCCGACGCTGACGCGGGCCGCGCTGGCGCCGGCACTGGAGAAGTTCGTGGCGCTTTATCCCGATGTGCGCCTGCACATCGTCGAGGGCTATAGCGGTTCACTGACGGACATGGTGCAGAACGGCGAGCTGGATTTCGCAGCGGTGCCGACCACCGAAGGCCGCGTCGGACTGAAATCGCGGCTTATCGTGCGCGATCGCGAAATGCTGGTATCGAACGTCTCGCGCGGCCTAAAGCCGTTCGAGCCGGTCCGGCTGAAGGATTGCGGGCCGCTGAAAATCATTCTCCCCGGCCGCACCAATGTCCGCCGCCGCAATATCGAGGTCTATTTCGAGACGCACGGCATCGAAGTCGCGGGCATCATCGAGATGGACGCCATGATCTCGACGCTGCAATTCGTCCTGCGGTCGGATTGGGTGGCGATCCTGTCCGGCCTGATCTGCTTCGCCGACATCGGCCGGCCGATCGGCCGGGTGATCTCTCCGATCAACGATCCGCCGCTGTTTGCCGAATTCGTCGTGATTTCGCCGGCGCGGCGCACGCTCTCGACCCAGGCACAACTGTTTCTGGAAGTCTTCGAGGCCGAGATCGCGAGCATTCAGGACGTCTGGGCGCAGACCATTCCGCGGATCGTCTATCCGGTACGGCCGCGCCGAAAGGCGTCACGCTAGACCGAAGCCGGCCTGCCCTTGAAACGGCAGGCACAAAGGGTCTCGTTTTGCGCGACCCGCCGCCCGCCGCGGCTTGTTTCTTGCATCGCCAAAAGCTCGCGAGCCTACGGGCGGAGCGCAAACGGGCTTTAGATTTCGCGATGGACAATCCGCTTCTTCATCCATCGCGCAATCTGTTCCGCGGCGCCGCCTTCATGGCGATTGTCTGGGTCGCCGCGACGACCGCCTATTTGAGGGCCGGATGGGACTTTCAGGACTCGCTCTACATGGTCACGCTGACGGTGTTTACCGTCGGCTACGGCGAAGTGCGGCCGATCGACACCACGTATCTGCACCTCGTGACCATGGCCACCATGGCGTTCGGTTGCACCGGCATGATCTTTCTCACCGGCGCGCTGATCCAGTTCATGACGCTCAATCCGTTGCAACAACTCCTGGGCGGACGCCGCGTGCAAGCTGAGGTCGACAAGCTCGAAAACCACATCATCGTCTGCGGCTACGGTCGCATCGGCGTCGAACTCGCCAGGGCGTTGCGGGACGGCCGGGCATCTTACGTGGTGGTCGAGCAGGACGATCGGCGGGTCGGGCAGGCCCGCGACGCGGGTCATAACTGCCTTCAGGGCGACGCCACCAACGAAGCCTTGCTGATGGATGCGGGCATCTCGCGCGCCCGCGCGCTGGTGACCGTGGTGCCGAACGATGCCGCGAACGTTTTCATTACGCTCAGCGCCCGAAGCCTGAATCCAAAAATTCAGATCATTGCCCGGGGCGACGCTGTCTCGACCGAACGCAAGCTTGTTCACGCCGGCGCCAGCAAGGTGGTGCTGCCCACTCACATCGGCGCAGAACGGATCGCGGAAATTCTGCTGTTTCCCGAGACATCGCGCTTCATCCACGAATCCGGAAGCATGCGCGAGCTTGGCAAGCAGTTGCGCAATCTCGGCCTCGTCATCGAGGTCGTTGTCGCTCCCGAGAACGGCGTGTTGACCGACCTGACGATCGAGGAGATCGAGTCGCGAACGAATAGTGCGTTCTTCATCGTGCAGATCAACCGCCGCGACGGCGATTCGATCACAAGTCCCGACAAAACGACGCGTGTCGAGGCCGGTGACGGCGTCGCGGTGGTTGGGCGCAGCGCACAGGCGATCAATGCCATGTTCGCTGCGCCGCGCCAGACCGGGCGGTCGGGCCGGCTGAGGTAGAGCGCGCCGAACCTTCGCTGCGCCTACTTCTTGCCCTTGACGATCTTCTGCCGCTGCTCGCCGAGACCTTCGATGCCGAGCGTGACGACGTCGCCGGCCTTGAGGAATTTCGGCTCGGGCTTCATGCCAAGCCCGACACCGGGCGGCGTGCCGGTGATGATGACGTCGCCCGGTTCCATGACGAAATATTGCGAGCAGGCCCAGACGATGTGCCGGCAATCGAAAATCATCGTCGAGGTGTTGCCGCGCTGGCGCTTCTCGCCGTTGACGTCGAGCCACATTTCGAGCTTTTGCGGGTTCTTGAGCTCATCCCTGGTGACGAGCCAGGGGCCGAGCGGCCCGAACGTTTCGCAGCCTTTGCCCTTGGTCCATTGCCCGGCGCGCTCGATCTGGAATACGCGCTCGGATACGTCATTGGAGAGGCAGTAGCCGGCGACGACGTCGAGCGCTTTCTCCTTGCTGAGATAGCGCGCGCGCTGGCCGATGACGATGCCGAGTTCCACCTCCCAATCGAGCTTCGTGGAATCCTTCGGGATGATGGTGTCGTCGTTGGGGCCGCAGATGCACGACGGCGCCTTGTTGAAGATGATCGGTTCCTTGGGAATAGCCATGCCGGCTTCGGCGGCGTGGTCGGAATAGTTCAGCCCGATGGCGATGAAATTGCCGATTTTGCCGACGCAGGGGCCGATGCGCGGCTTGCCCTTCACGAGCGGCAGCTTCTCCGGCTTGAGCTTGCGCAGCTTGTTGAGGCCCGACGGCGACAGCACGTCGCCTGCGATGTCGGCAACGACCTTCGACAGGTCGCGAATTTTGCCTTGCGCGTCGATCATGCCGGGTTTTTCGCGTCCCGGCGCGCCGTAACGGACGAGCTTCATGACTTCATCTCCCTGAATTCGGTGTTTCGGTATTTTTCAGAACGCACCCGAGAAGGTGCCGCCGTCGATGAGAAGGTTCTGTCCGGTGATGTAACCGGCCTGCGCCGAGCAGAGGAACGCGCAAGTGTCGCCAAATTCCTCCGGCGTGCCGATGCGTTTTGCCGGAACCATGCCGACGCGCTCGGCGAACGCCGCATCGTAGCTGATGTTCTTCTTCTTGGCGGTCGACTCGATGTTGGAACGGAAACGATCGGTGTCGAACGTGCCCGGCAGGATGAAATTGATCGTGACGTTCGACGCCGCAACCGTGCGCGCGATGCCGGCGAGGAAAGCGGTCAGTCCGGCGCGGGCGCCGGACGACAGATCGAGGCCGGCAAGCGGCATCTTCACCGAGCCGGAGGTGATGTTGACGATACGCCCGAATTTTTTCGCCACCATCGGGTCGATCACTTTCTGGATCAGCTCCACGGCGACGATCATGTTGGCAATGACGCCGTCGATCATTTTCTGACGATCGAGCTCGCGGAAATCGCGAAACGGCGGCCCCGCGTTGTTATTGACCAGGATGTCTGGTTCAGGACAAGCGGCGAAGAGCGCCCTTTGTCCCTCGGGAGAGGCAACGTCGCCTGCCACCGGGATTATTTTTGCGCCAGTCGCTTTTTGCAGTTCGGCCGCGGTCGCAGCCAGGTGTTCCTTGTTGCGGCCGTTGATCACCACCTCGCAGCCGGCTTCGGCCAGCGCCTTGGCGCAGGCCCGCCCGAGGCCGCGGCTCGAAGCGCAAACGATCGCCTTGCGGCCGCCGATTCCAAGGTCCATGCCTACGCTCCCTGTCTCCCCGTGCCGCGACAGTTCTCTTAACTGCGCGCTCTAGTCAACGGCTCATCCGTGCCCTTCCTTCACGACGTGTCGCTTCTGCAGATCGCGTTCATCGTCGGATTGGCGGCTTTTTCCGCCATTGCCGGCGGGGTCGCCGGTTACGGTACCGGCGCCTTGATGCCTCTCGTCCTGGTTCCGGTGGTCGGCGCAGCGCCTGTGGTGCCGATCATCGCTATTTCGGCGATGTTCTCGAATACGGCCCGCGTTGCCGCTTACCGCCGTTCGGTCCAGCCGCGCCTGGCGCTGATCGCGCTGATTGTCGCGCTGCCGACCTGCGCGGTCGGGGCGTGGCTGTACACGCTTCTCACAGGACGCGGCGCTGCGGTCGTGATCGGATCGACGCTCATTGCAACCGTGCCGTTGCGGCGCTTTCTCAAGCGCCGCGGCCATAAAATGGGTGAAAGGACATATGTCGCAGGCGCCGCGTTCTGGGGCCTCCTGATGGGCGGCACCACGGGCGCAGGTGTTATTCTTCTCTCGCTCCTGATGTCCGTCGGTCTTGAAGGCGCCGCCGTCATAGCGACCGATGCGACCGTCTCGATCGTGACAGGCGCCATCAAGGTCGGTGTCTTCGCTATTGCCGGAGTTCTGACCCCACAGGTCATTGTCATCGCCTGTCTGATCGGCGTGGTGGCGTTTCCTTCGACGTTTCTTGCAAAACTGATCGTCGAGCGGCTTCCGATGCATGTGCACACCGCCATGCTCGATGCCGTCGTGATCATCGGCGGCTCGGTGATGATTTTCGGCGCGTTCAGGTAAAAGCGCCTCTTACGGCCACTTCACCACCGGCGGCAGCGAGGACAGGATCGACTCTACGTTGCCGCCCGTGCGCAATCCGAAAATCGTGCCGCGGTCGTAAAGCAGATTGAATTCGACGTAGCGGCCGCGGCGCACGAGTTGCTCTTCGCGCTCCTCCTCCGTCCACGGTTTCGCAAAATTCCCGCGCACCAGCTTGGGATAGACATCGAGAAAGCCGCGGCCGACATCCTGCGTGAAGGCAAAGGTCTTGTCCCAATCCGTTTCAAGATAATCGTAGAAAATGCCGCCGACGCCGCGCATTTCGCCGCGATGTTTGAGAAAGAAATATTCGTCGCACCATGTCTTGAACCTGCCGTAGGGGGCGATGCCGGGATGTGCATCGCACACGGCTTTCATCGCGGCATGAAAGGCGACCGTGTCCGGATCGTCCTGCGTGCGCCGGCGATCGAGCACGGGCGTCAGGTCGGCGCCGCCGCCAAACCATGATTTCGTGGTGACGACGTAGCGGGTGTTCATGTGCACGGCGGGCACATGCGGATTGTGCGGATGCGCGATGAGTGAAATTCCGGTGGCGTAAAAGCGCGGATCGTCGGCGGCGCCCGGAATATCCTTGCGGAATTCGGGAGCGAATTCGCCGAATACAGCCGAGGCATGCACGCCGACTTTCTCGAAAACGCGTCCCTTCATGATCGCCATGACGCCGCCGCCGCCGGGCGAGCCGCCGTGGTCGGTGCGGTTCCATGGCGTGCGGGCAAAGCGGCCGGGCGGCTGGCCCGCGAGCGGCGAACCGGCGGGGAGGGCATCCTCGACGGTTTCGAATGCCGCCAGGAGCCGGTCGCGCAGGCTCTCGAACCAGGCTTTTGCGCCCGCTTTGCGTTCTTCGGCTTTGCCGTTATCCATAATGCTCTTGAGTTTAGCCGCTAAGGGTGCGCTGGCGCGAGACTGTCATAAAAGCGCGCAATTATAGCGATAAATCGCGAGCCAATACCGGGTTCGGCCATGTATCGCAGGGTACCGCAAAATCGTCTCAACCGCCGCCGTTTCGTTGGCGGCGTAGCGAGCGTGGGCTTGTCGCTGATCGCGGCGCCTGCCGTGATGCGTGTCGCAAGCGCGCAATCCCATGCCGGCAATCCGTTTTGTCTCGGCATCGCGTCCGGTTCTCCGCGGCCGGACGGGTTTGTGCTTTGGACACGGCTCGCGCCCGATCCGCTGTCGACCAATCCGGAAACTCCAGGCGGCATGAGCGGCGGCGACGTCGCCGTGCGGTACGAGATTGCCGCCGACGCCGCGATGTCGAATGTCGTGCGCCACGGCACGGCTGCGGCCGAACAGGCTTTCGGCTATTCGGTCCATCTCGACGTGGCCGGCCTGCAACCCGGGCGGCCATACTGGTACCGGTTTCTCAGCGGCGATGCGACGAGCGCGGTCGGGCGCGCAAGCACGCTGCCGGCTCCCGGCAGCGCGCTCGATCATTTGCGCTTCGGCTATGTCTCCTGCGCCAATTACGAGCACGGTTATTTTTCCGCGTACCGGCATCTGACCGAAGAAGATCCGGAATTTGTTCTGTTCCTCGGCGACTACATTTACGAAACCATCGAGGAAAACCGTCCCATCGTGCGGCGTCATTCGGACGGTGTCGAAGCCGCCACGCTGCCGACCTACCGCAATCGCTATGCGCAATATCGCCTCGATCCGGATTTGCAGCGCCTGCATGCGCAGGTGCCGTCGATCGTCACCTGGGACGATCACGAAGTGCAGAACGACTACGCAGACAAGTGGGGAGAGTATTTCGACGACCCGGCGCAATTCCTGATTCGGCGCGCCGCCGCCTATCAGGCGTTCTATGAGCACATGCCGGTGCGGCCGATCCTGTCGCATCCGAACGGCCCGCTGATGCGCGTCTATGACCGGTTCAGCTTCGGCGATCTCATCGAAGTCTCGGTCATCGACGGCCGGCAATATCGCTCCCGCGAAGCCTGTTACGGGCCGCCGAACAAGGGTGGCGGTCATCTGGAATCCAACGCCAGTTGTCCGGAGCGCCTCGACGCCGGGCGCACCATGATGGGCTTTGATCAGGAGGCGTGGCTTTACTCCGCACTTTCACACACCAAGGCGCAGTGGAATCTCATCGCGCAGGATGTGCTGATGGCGCAGTTGCGGGAAAAGCAGGACGGCATCGACGCATTCTGGACCGACGACTGGGACGGCTATCCGGCGAATCGCGCGCGGCTCCTCAAGCGCATTCACGATGCCAAAGTATCCAACCCGGTCGTCGTCTCGGGCGATATCCATTCCTTTTTTGCCAACGATCTGCGGCTCGATGCCGACGATCTGTCCTCCCCCATTGTCGCCACCGAATTCGTCGGGACTTCGATTGCGTCCTACGGGCCCCCCTACGACCTCATCGCGCAGGCGTTGCCGAACAATCCGCACGTCCATTTTTTCGAGAGCCGGCGGCGCGGCTATGTCGTCGCCGATCTTGAGCGCGCGCACATGCAGGTCCGCATGCGCGTTGTCTCCGATGCACACGATCCCAAAGCCGATATATCGACGCTGAAGACGTTTGCGGTCGAAAGCGGCCGCGCCGGCGTGGTGGAGGCTTAACCTCTCCCCCGAACCTGCCGCAGCGCTTCGCCGGCGGCCATCGCGGCGGCGACGGCGATGTTGAGCGATCGCAGGCCCGGACGCATCGGGATTACAAGCCGCGCGTCGGCTGCGGCATGGACCGCCTGCGGCACGCCCGCGGATTCGCGGCCGAACAGCAAGATGTCGTCCGCCTCAAAGCCGTGATCGAGATAGGAAACAGTCGCTGCCGTGGTGAAAAGAATCAGCCGATGCCCCTCGCGCCGGCGCCAAGCCTCGAAATCCGGCCATGAAGCGTGACGGACGATCGCGACGGCGTCGAGATAGTCCATTCCCGCGCGGCGGAAGGCGCGGTCGGATACCGGGAACCCGGCGGGTTCGATGATATGCGCGTCGATCCCGAGGCACGCGCAAAGGCGCAAAACGGTGCCGGTGTTTTGCGGAATATCCGGCTCATACAGGGCAATGCGCATGCGCTTGTCCGGGTCATCCAGCGACAGTCGGCGGCGTAATAAGGTGCGTAAAATCGCCTCTGTTGCACTTAGGCAACATTGTGGGTCTTATCGCGGGCACACTTGCACTAAGCCGGCAAGGGTGCCAATAAAACTCAGCCGGAATGCGTTGCGTCTGACCTTCCCCAGGCCGGATGCGACCGGTGTCCTTCCGCCGCCGCACGGGGCTTCCGGGGGCGGTCTGCAGCGCGGATTGGCTGACTGGCAAGACGGACGAGGGTTAGGCTGTGATAGCAATCTTTTCGGCGGAACCCACGCGCCGCGACTTCCACTTTATTGCGACTGAAATTGGCGATACCGCGCGCGGGCGCGGCTCGTCTGGCGGAATAAGGCACAAGGTTCGATCATGAGCGGACATTCGACTTACCAGCCGCAGAGCCCCTTCATGCAGTGGATGGAGCGGCGGCTGCCGATCGCAAGCCTCGTCTATTCGTCCTTCATCACTTATCCGACGCCGCGCAATCTGAATTATTGGTGGACGTTCGGCGGCATCCTCTCCTTCATGCTCGGCGTGCAGATCATCACCGGCATCGTGCTGGCGATGCACTACACGCCGCACGTCGACTTTGCCTTCAATTCCGTCGAAGGCATCATGCGCGACGTGAATTACGGCTGGCTGTTGCGCTATGTCCATGCCAACGGCGCCTCGTTCTTCTTCCTTGCCGTCTACATCCATATCGCGCGCGGCATGTATTACGGATCCTACAAGGAGCCGCGTGAGGTGCTGTGGATCCTCGGCGTCATACTGTTCCTGCTCATGGTGGCGACCGGCTTCATGGGTTACGTGCTGCCGTGGGGCCAGATGAGCTTCTGGGCGGCGACCGTCATCACCAATCTGTTCTCGGCGATACCGGGTGTCGGCGGTGACGTCGTGACCTGGCTGTGGGGCGGCTTTGCCGTCGGCAATCCGACGCTGAACCGCTTCTATTCGCTGCACTACCTGCTGCCGTTCGTGATCGTAGGCGTTGTCGTGCTGCACATCTGGGCGCTGCACATGGTCGGGCAGAACAATCCGACCGGCGTCGATCCGAAGACGGACGAGGACACCGTGGCGTTCACGCCCTACGCAACGGTCAAGGATGCCTTCTTCGTCGGGCTGTTCTGCATCCTCCTCTGCTGGTTCGTGTTCTACATCCCGAACTATCTCGGGCACTCCGACAATTACATTCCGGCGAATCCCGGCCAGACGCCGACGCATATCGTGCCGGAATGGTACTATCTGCCCTTTTACGCAATCCTGCGCGCGATCCCGAGCAAGCTCATCGGTGTGACGGCGCTCGCCGGCGCGATCATCGTGCTGGCGTTCCTGCCCTGGCTCGATACGTCGCGGGTGCGTTCGGCGAATTACCGGCCGCTCTATCGGCAGTTCCTGTTCATCTTTTTCATCGCCGTTATCGGACTGGGTTATCTTGGCTCGCAGGAGCCGACCGGCGGCTACGTGATCGCGGCCCGGATCCTGACGATCTACTACTTCTCTTTCTTCTTCATCATCCTGCCGCTCCTGGGATTGTTCGAGAAAACCAAGCCGCTGCCGAATTCAATCTCCGAATCGGTGCTCGGTGATGGCCTTCCGGCCGGCGGGTCGCCGCCGCGCCGCGCGCGGTTGAGGGAGGCCAGGCCATGAACTCTCGCAATTTCCATCGCGGTATGGTTTTCGCCTCCGCGCTCGCGGTGTCGCTTTTCGGTGTCGCGACGGCGGCGTCGGCTCAGGACGCTGAAGCGCCGCCGCGGCAGCATTGGTCGTTTGCCGGACCGTTCGGCATCTACGATCAGGCGCAGTTGCAGCGTGGCTTCAAGATCTACAAGGAAGTCTGCTCCAGCTGCCACAGCATGAAGCTGCTTTCGTTCCGCAATCTCGCCGATCCGGGAGGTCCCAGTTTCAGCGAAGCGCAGGCGACTGCGATCGCGGCGGGTTTCCAGGTGACGGACGGCCCGAACGACCAGGGCGAGATGTTTCAGCGGCCCGGCAAGATTTCCGACCCCTTCCCGCCGCCATTCGCCAATGATCAGGCCGCGCGCGCCGCACTTGGCGGCAAGCTGCCTCCGGACATGTCGGATCTTGCCAAAGCGCGCAGCTACGAATGGGGCTTTCCCCAGTTCGTTTTCGACGCGTTCCTGATGTATCAGGAGGACGGTCCGGATTACATCCACGCCATCCTCAATGGCTATACCGATCCGCCGGCTGGCGTCACGCTGCCGCCGGGCGGCCAGTACAACAAATATTTCCCCGGTGGCGCCATCGGCATGCCGAAGCCGCTGACCGACGGCCAGGTTGAATATACCGACGGCACGCCAACGACGGTCGATCAGTACGGCCGTGACGTTGCCGCCTTCCTGATGTGGGCCGCGGAACCGACGCTCGATGCGCGCAAGCGGCTCGGCTTCCAGGTGATGATCTTCCTCATCATATTCACCGGGTTGCTCTATTTCACGAAGAAGCGGGTCTGGCACGACGTGCTGCACGGCGCCGAGCACTGAACGGTGCCGGCGCCCGCCAGGTCAAAACCATGACCAATCCCGCGCTCGAGAACGATCTCAAGGCGGCAATCCGCACGATCCCGGATTATCCCAAGCCGGGGATCATGTTCCGGGACATCACGACGCTCCTTGGCGATGCGCGAGCGTTTCGCCGCGCCGTCGATGAACTGGTGCAGCCGTGGGCCGGCGGCAAGATCGACAAAGTGGTCGGCATCGAGGCGCGGGGCTTTATTCTTGGCGGCGCCGTCGCCCATCAGGTTTCCTGCGGCTTCGTGCCGATCCGCAAGAAAGGCAAACTGCCGTTCAAGCGCGTCAGTATCGGCTATTCGCTCGAATACGGCGTCGATGAAATGGAAATGCACGAGGACGCCCTGGCGCCGGGCGAACGCGTCATCCTGGTCGACGATCTCATCGCCACCGGGGGCACTGCCGAGGCCGCGGTCAAGCTTTTGCAGCAGATCGGCGCCAAAGTGCTGGCGGCGTGCTTCATTATCGACCTGCCGGAATTGGGCGGCGCCGAAAAAATCAAGAAGCTTGGTGTGCCGGTGCGCACCCTCGTCAGCTTCGAGGGACACTAGAAGCAGGCAAAACGCCTTAGTGGGCCTGTCGGATCGCCTCGTCCGCGGCGTTGCGCAGCGAAGAATCGAGCGCACCGAGGATCAGCTTCAATTCGAGTTCCCGGAACTGGGTGAAGATGTTGCCGATCCAGCTATGCACTTCGGTCGGGCCGCCGGGCTGCTTGGCCATATAGGCGCCAAACGAGAAATTCGGCCGGTCGATGACCCCGCGCACGATCGGCGACAGGCGCGGGATGCGGATCACATTGCACTCGGGACGCGATGGCGGAAAATCCTGCGGCATGAACATGAAGGATGTCGCTTCATTGTGCACGGGAACGAACGTGGTCTTCGGCAGGCGGCGCCGCAGTTCGGCGTAACTGCGCGCGGTGATCGGCGCCGAGTCGGTGATGAACAGCACGATCGGGTCGATCGAACATCGCTGCGCTTCCTGCTCGAAGCCGATCTCCGCCATCACGTCGAAGAATTGCTCGAACAGGCCATAGCCGAGATCGATGACCGTGGTTCGCCAATTGTCGCCGATCAGGCGATCGAACAACGCCATCTGGCCGGGAGTTTCGGAGATGTCGACGGTCCAGACCAGATTGGGGAAATATCCGGCAAGCGCGGGTTCGCGCGGGTCAAGATCGTAACCGACGAGGGCCTTGCCGCTCAGCCGCAGATACTCGACCAGGAGCCGCGCAATGAGCGTCTTGCCGACGCGCGGGTGCTGCGAGGCGACGATGTAAAGCGGCGTGTGTTGCGGCATGCCCGCGGGATATCCCGTTAGAATCCACCTGCCCGCCAGACTATGATGAATTAACAGCCGGCTCTAGCGTGTTGCCAGAAGCCGGCTGGGATATCGGATACCTGGGGCGTTGCCGCCCGATTACGAGCGGTTGGCGGCCTGCGTACGCGGAGCGGTCGAACTGCCGGAAGCGTCGAAAATGTCGAGCAGCTTCACGCGGTCGTATTCGGCCCAGACATTGCCGAGCCAGTGCCGCACATAGCCGCGCAGCACGAACGAGTAATTGGCCGTCTCGCCCTTCGGGTTCTTGTTGGCGACGAAGGTCAGGAACGGAACGGAAGCCAGTTCCACCTGCTCGTAAGCCATTTCGTTGAGCTTCGGGATGGTGATCGCCACCGCGTCCTTCAATTTCTTGAAGTAGGAGGCGTGGGTCGGCTGGTCCCACTCGAAGAAGCTCGTGTTGTTGATGAAGTTCTTGACCAGGAAATATTTGGCGTCGGCTGTGAAAGGCGCCGTCTCTTCGATTTCATTCAGCGAGGCGATCGAAGACCCGAGAATATGGAACACGACGAAGGTGATTTGTCCCTTCTTCACCGCATCGAGGAAACCGATATCGCGCAGCGAGCGCAGCGTCGGCGACAACAGGCCGGCGCGCACGTCAACGACCGTCACGGTGGATTCGGTGGTCGACAGCGTATCGATGATCCGCATCTGGTCCGATACCGACGTGGCATCGACGATCTCGGCGACGTCGCCGTGGAAACGCTTCAGGGTGCCCCGCGGCGATTCCGAATCGAAGGCGCGCGTCGGGACATGATGCGCGGTGAAATAGTCGAGCAACGTTCGGGCGACCGTGGTTTTTCCCACGCCGCCTTTGTCCGCTCCAACCAAGATCAATGCCGGCTTAGCCATGATCGAACCCTCACTGACGTTGTCGCGCCACAACAACAAGTCGGGCGCGTCGGCCTCCAAGCGTCGTGTTCCGGTTTTACACAGCCCTTAAGAAGTTTGGAAGCCTCATAGGCCGCCGAGGGGCTTCCGGCTGCGGTTTGGAGGCCATTTGTAACTTGTTATGGTTAATCGCGGCGGCCTAATTGCGCCGGTGCGGGCCCCAGGGGCCGGGTGCGCCGGGCACCTCGCCGGGCGCAATGGCCGGCGTCGGCACAGGCGCAGGCTGCGGTCCAGGTGCAGGCTCCGACCAGGGGCCTGGATCCGTACCGGCCGGCGCGCCGGACCGGGATGGCACCGGGCTTTCACTGCCGGTTTTCTCCGAGTTCCCACGGGCCCGCCGGCGCTGTTTGATCGTCATCGGCTTCGCTTGCCTGCGGCGGCAGTGCAATCGGCCCGGGATCGTGGCCGCCGGCGAACTTGATCAGCGCCGCCACCCGGTTGTCGACGGTCGGATGTGTGTCGAACAGCTCGCCAAAGCCCTCGCGCGGGTTATCGATGCACATTTCCATCACTGCGGACGTCGCGCCCGGCAGTTCGCCGCGTCCTTCGATCTTGCGGAGTGCCGAGATCATGGCATCGGGATTTTTTGTCAGCTCCACCGAACCGGCGTCGGCGAGAAATTCGCGCGAGCGCGACAGCGCAA
This sequence comes from uncultured Alphaproteobacteria bacterium, assembly GCA_963808205.1. Classification (GTDB taxonomy): domain Bacteria; phylum Pseudomonadota; class Alphaproteobacteria; order Rhizobiales; family Xanthobacteraceae; genus BOG-931. Next base: position 149,751 of record CAWEER010000001.1, on the reverse strand, counting down.
GGCGGATGACGAATGACAGCACATAGGCGACCGCCAAAAGCCCGACGGCGATCAGGATCGCCACGCCCGCGCCGCCGCCGCGGCGCTCATCGGACCGCGAACCGCGAAAGCTGAAGCTGTTGTAGAACCAGAGCCGGAATATCAGTTCGACGAAGAATGAGACGACGCCGGCGATGATGACGGCAATCACCATCATGCGGACGTCGCCGTTGCGGATATGCGTCAGCTCATGGCCGAGGACGGATTCCATTTCCGCGTCGTTAAGCCGTTTGAGGAGGCCGGTCGTCACCGTGATCGAATATTGCTTGGCATTCATCCCCGTGGCGAACGCGTTAAGCGCGTCGGAATCGACGATCTTGAGCTTGGGCATGGGAATGCCACGCGAGATGCAGAGGTTTTCCAGAAGATTGTAAAGCCGCGGCTCCTCGGAACGCTGTACTTCGCGGCCGCCGGTGATCGCGTCGATCATGCTCTGGTGGAAGTAATAGGCGATGACGATCCACAGCGCGGTGCCTATTGTCGCGAACGGCGCCGCCTTGAGCAGATCGATCCAGCGCGATCTGCATCAAAGTATCGATGTCGGCGTCGACCGACAGGCCCGCCGCGACGAGCGCGCCGGCATAGACGAGCACATAGACGAGAAAAAACAGCCCGGCGAGAAGCGCTATCGAACGGCGCCGGTTCGACTGGATATGGCTGTAGAGACCATAAGCGGCCATCGCGGGTTACCGGCGTTCGACCGTCACTCTAGAATTTTACCGAGGGTGCTTCGCTGACGCTCGCGCGGTCATCGCCGAGATTGAAGAAATCCTTCGGCGCGAAGCCGAACGAGGCGGCAAACAACGCGGCCGGGAAGCGCTGGATACCCGTATTGTATTCCTGCACCGCATTATTGAAGAAGCGCCGCGAGGCCGCGATCTTGTTCTCGAGATCGCCAAGCTCGGCCTGCAATTGCTGGAAATTGGCGCTCGCCTTCAGGTCGGGATAAGCCTCCGCGACGGCGAACAACTGGCGCAATGCGCCGGAGAGCATGTTTTCGGCAGCCGCCTGCTGCGCGGGCCCCTGTGCCGTCATTGCCGTGTTCGCGCGCCTTTACGACCTCGTCGAGCGTGCCACGCTCGTGCGCCGCGTAACCCTTTACGGTCTCGACCAGGTTAGGCACGAGATCGTGCCGCTGCTTGAGCTGCACGTCGACGTCGGCGAAGGCCTGGCTGACCCGTTGCCGCATGGAAATGAGGCCGTTGTAGACGCCGATCGCCCAGACGGCGGCGACGACGATCACGGCAAGAACGATCAAGGTCGAGGCGGACATTCTAGGCTCCTTCAAGTCGCCTTGTGGCGCAGCGGGTTTTGCTGCGGCGATCAATACCATAGCCCCGGGCTTTGACGGCCGGGAGTTGCCACAGGTTCAAACGGCGCTGCGTTGCCGCACTGCATAGATAGGTGCGTTCCGGCCCCTGTTAAGGTTAGCCCTTAATCGGCGTCGCGAGGATGACCCGCCTGATCTAACAATAGGCATCAACAGGCAGGTCGCCATGCCCGAGAACTCCCTCGGCACCGTCGCCAAGGACGATTTGAACGAGGACGTCGTATGGATTGAGCCGAGCGGGCTCGATCTGGCGCGGCTGAACGCGATCGGCGGCGTCGGCAACACGGACGCTCTGGCTCAATTCGAAAAAGAGCAACTGGCGCGCGAAATCGCCGATATCGAGCGCGCCACGGCCGTATTGCGGCAGGCGCAGCCCGCCCTTCAGTCCTGGATCAAGCCGACGGCGTCGGCAGCTCCCAAGTCACGGCCGCTATGGCTTCTGATTGGCGTGCTGTGGCTATCGACGGCGATCGTCACGGCCGTCGCAGTCGTTGCCATCGCGTCGTACGCGGTGAAGTTGTAGCTGTTCGCTCGCACGAGCCGGCGGCCAAAATCCGCTCAGTAGGCGTTGCGGTACGCTTCGGGTGAAAGTACCGAGCGCGCGATGATCTTGAAATCAAGCCAGAGCGACCAATTGTCGATGTAGAACAAGTCGTATTCGACGCGCTTGCGGATCTTTTCGTCGCTATCGATCTCGCCGCGATAGCCGTTGATCTGCGCCCAGCCCGTGATGCCCGGCTTGACGTTGTGACGGCGTGCATAAAATGAAATGCGGCGTTCATAGTCATGGTCGTGCGATAGCGCATGCGGCCGCGGGCCGACGAGCGACATGTCGCCGGTGAGAACGTTGAACAGCTGCGGAAGCTCGTCGATGTTCCAGCGCCGCAGCCAGCGCCCGACATTGGTCAGGCGCGGATCGCCGCGCGTGGCCTGCGGGACGATGACGCCGTCCTCGATCGCCTGCATCGTGCGGAATTTGATGATGCGGAAAGGCTGCTGGTTGAATCCATAGCGCCGCTGCACGAAGAAGACCGGTCCCGGACTGTCGAGCTTGATAAGGATGGCGACGGCGATGAACAGCGGCGTCAGCGCTATCAGCCCGAGCGCCGCCCACATCACGTCGAAGAAGCGTTTCTGGATTATTTCGGCGCGCGACAGCGGCAGGCGGGTCAGTTGCAGGCTCGCGAGCGGTCCGACTTTGGCGAGCTCGACTTCATCGAATTTATGCAGGATCTTTTCGGGGCCGAGGTGAATCTCGATCGGCAGCGCGAGGAAAGTCTCGGCGCAGCGGTCGATGATTTCGATCGCCGACCACGGCAGCAGGAGATAGATCGCATCGGGCTCGAGCGTCCGCACGCTGGCGACCGCTTCCGCGAGGTCGCGATCGAGCACGGCACGCCGGGTTTCCGCCGAAGCGGTGGCGGCGACCGGGGTGAGAAAGCGGCAGCCGACGATGTTGAGGCCGAGCGCCCACGGCTCATAGTGCTGGATGAAGGCGCCGACATGGGCGCCGGTGCCAAGCAGGCAAATTCGCTGGGCGGAGATCAAACCGGCGGCGCGAGCGAGCGCGGTGATGCGCACGATCAGGAAACGCTGCACAAGCAGCGCAGCAAGCGTGGCGGAGTAGAAAAACAGCAGCCAGCCGCGTGAATAATCGACGCTCACCCGCGCCAGGAAACCCAGCATCAGGAGACAAATGAGGGTGACGTTCCACAATTGGATGGTGCGCCGGGCGTGCGGCTTGAAAGCGAAGAAATTGGGCAGCCGGTATTCGCCGCGGAAGACGTTGGAAATGGCGAAGATGCTGGCGGCCAGACCGCCGACCTGAACGTAGGAGGAGATTTCGCCGATGTCGCCGTAGGCGAGGAGGTAATACGCCAGCCCCGTGACGCAGGACATGGCGACGATCAGCGCAACGTCCATTACGAAGATCGAGATCGAGAACGTGCCGCGCGACAACAGAGCCCAGGCGCGCAGGACCCGGCTCGATTGCGGCGTCGATGCCAGCGTATAACTGGTTTGCAAATTCATCGGCGCGACTGCTTTGCCATTGTCTTTTTGGCCGACGCTTCGCACCGCCGCCCCGAAATGGGACAGCGCGCGAGGTCACGCTGCAGTCTCGCCAGAACTGTGCCAGCGGCTGGTGAGATGGCGGCGCGAGAGGCGTTGCGCGCCCGTTTGGCGTGTTAAGATTAATCCGCCGGCACGCCGCAGTTCCTCGCCGGGGCGCTTGGGGAGAAATCATGCAAGGCAAGGTCGCGATCGAAGAACATTTTTCCATTCCGGAGACGGCCGGAGATTCCCGCGGCTATTTCCCCGAGCGGGTCTGGCAGGAAGTGCGAAGCCGCAATGAAGACATTCACGAGCGGCGGTTGCGCGAAATGGACGAGAACGGCATCGAAATGATGCTGTTGTCGCTAAACGCGCCCGCGGTGCAGGCCATTCCCGAAAAGGGACGTGCCGCCGAAGTCGCCCGCAAGGCCAACGATTATCTCGCCGAACAGGTGCACAAGCGGCCGGACCGGTTTCAAGGCCTTGCCGCGCTTGCCATGCAGGATCCCGAAGGCGCGGCCCGCGAGCTCGAACGCTGCGTGAAAGAACTCGGATTTCGCGGCGTGCTGGTCAACGGGTTTTCACAAGTCGGCGACGCGGACACGGCGGTTCATTACGACCTGCCGCAATACCGTCCGTTCTGGGCCACCGTCGAACGGCTCGACGTGCCGTTCTATCTGCATCCGCGCAATCCGCTGCCGCGTGACGCCAAGGTCTATGAGGGCCATCCGTGGCTGCTCGGGCCGATTTGGGCGTTCGCGCATGAGACGGCGGTGCATGCGTTGCGGCTGATGGGCTCAGGGCTGTTCGACGAACACCCGCGACTCAACATCATCCTCGGGCATCTCGGCGAGAACCTGCCCTACGCGATGTGGCGGATCGACAATGCCAATGGCTGGATCGAAAACCGGCACAGCTATCCCGCAAAAAAGCGGATGCGCGATTACTTTTGCGCCAATTTCCACATTACGACGTCGGGCAATTTCCACACCCAGGCATTGATCGACGCCATGCTGGTGCTTGGTTCGGACCGCATCATGTTTTCCGCCGATTGGCCGTTTGAGAATATCGATCACGCCGCGCGCTGGTTCGATGCCTGTCCGATCAGCGAGCCCGATCGGGTGAAAATCGGCCGCGACAATGCGATGAAGTTGTTCAAATTGGGCGGGCGCTGATGACGCGGTAACGCAGGATGTTGGCGATAGTCGAAAGGCCCGCCAGGCGTTCTACAATGAATAGGCCATGCGAAAGCCGCCCCACTGCTTACCAAAGACGCGGATCGGCGCACCGATCTCCCACATCATGACGACCCGGTCGCCCATGTCGCGGGGATAGTTCTGGATAATGTAGGGCCGGACCACACGACCTGCCGACAAACCGGCGCGGTCGTCGAAGATTCGCCGGTTACGGCAATGGGCTGTATTCCAGAGAACGTCGCCGGGCCGTTGCGGCTGGGAGTAGATGGTGTTGTGCACCGGAAGATAGCCGTTTCGATCGACAGCGGCGCAAAAGACCATACGCTTGTCGCTCGCAAGCAATGGCTCCTGGATGCCCGGCAGCACGGTGTCGACGAAGTCCAGAAAACGGGTGCGGTGCTGCAAAGGGTTTGAATCGGGTATCGGAATATAATTATTGTCGAACAGATCGGCTTGCGAGATGCGCCGCTGCTCCACGGCCTCTTCGAACAGCCTGGAAATTCGATCCGCCGTGGTAATGGCAAGATTGATGAACTCGGTATTGTCCAGGCGGATGGTTGCAAGCCTTTGATCAAGCTTGGCTTGGGTACCGTCGTCGAAGTCGTGAAATTGCAGATGCAGTCCGAGACTTGACTGATTGACCAGGCGAAGCCGGCAGGCCCCGATGCTGGCGATCTGCGCAGCCAGCAGATCGCCGACAGAAAAGCTCCTCGGCTCGCGCAGGCGCACCAACAAGCCGCCTTCGGAAATATCGGCGGTTTGGCCGTGGACGACGGTGCCCCCGGCCTGAAGTTCTACTGCGAGTTCGCAGGGCAGCCGTTCGTGACGGCGGCGATCACCCATTTCGGTCAGGCGAAGGAAGATGACGCAGCGCGTCTTGAGACGCTCGGCCAGGCGCGCCACGTCCTCTCCCGAACGATCGACGGCTTCGCCGTGCGCTGTGGCGCCGACCGCAGCCTGCTTTATCTCGGTCGCTCCGTCCGCCACCGCGCCGATAAATTGGGAATTATCGCTGGCGTTGCGCGAAAGACCGTTCGTGGTTTCGACCTGCTGTTCCACGGCGCTGGCGATGCTGGAGAACATCGGCCGCGCAGCCTTGTTCGATTCGGCAATCCGGTGCACGGCAGCAATCGACGTGGCGGCATCGTTCTGCAGCATTTCAATCTTGCGCGCGATCTCCTGGGTGGCGGTCTGGGTCTGCACCGAGAGCGCCTTCACCTCCGCGGCGACAACGGCGAACCCGCGCCCGGCCGCACCGGCGCGCGCCGCCTCAATCGTTGCATTGAGCGCAAGCAAATTGGTCTGGTGAGCGATCGTGGCGATCAGGTTCACGACTTTGCCGATTTCCGCCGACGATGCCTTCAGGCCATCGACGCTCTTGCTCGCAGCGATGGCGGCTTCGCTCGTATCGTCGGTGAGCGAGCCTGCGACACGAACCTGCCGGTCGATCTCGCTTGACGATTGTGCAAGTTCGATGGTGGCGCCGGCGACCCGCTCCGCGTCGCGTTTGGCGTCTTGCGATTTTGCGGCAAGAATTTCGGTACGGGCGCGAATAGCCGCAAGCGCCTCCGCCGAGGCGCCGGCGCCGCCGCGAACCGACGCCGCGGCCTGCGCCACCTCGCGGATCATCGCAGCCAGATCGAGCTCGAGTAAATCGATCGTTTCGCGGATCGAGGTTGCGATATTTGTTGCGGGCGGCGGAGCGGCGGGGGCCGGCTCGCTCACGGGCAAAGGCGTGGCCGTTGATTGCTGTTGTTTCCTGAAGAAGGACAACATCGGCCCGCGCCAGCGTGAATTCTCAGCTCCCAGCGGGTAGGCGAAAATGGTTAATGCGCAATTAAAATCCCCATCGCCGCCGGCCGCCCCAGGGCGCCAAAAGACCGGCGGCAGCATCCGCAAACAAATCCGGCTTTGAAGAAAAAGCGCGCCGGCCTAGCTTGCTTCGCGCAGCTTTACGGCGCCCTGCAGATCGACCGAGACGAGCTGCGATACGCCGCGTTCGGCCATGGTGACGCCGTAGAGACGATTCATGCGCGCCATGGTGATCGGGTTGTGGGTGATGATGACAAAGCGCGTGTCGGTCGACCGCGTCATTTCGTCGAGCAGATCGCAGAAGCGCTCGACATTGTAATCGTCGAGCGGTGCATCGACCTCGTCGAGCACGCAGATCGGCGCCGGATTGGTCAGGAACACCGCGAAAATCAAGGCGAGCGCCGTGAGCGCCTGCTCGCCGCCGGACAAGAGCGACAGCGTTGCCGGCTTCTTGCCGGGCGGTTTCGCCATGATCTCGAGGCCGGCTTCGAGCGGATCCTCGCTCTCGATGAGCTGCAATTCAGCGGTGCCGCCGCCGAACAATTCGCCGAACAGCTTTTTGAAGTTCTCGTTGACGATCTGGAAGGAGGTCAGCAGCCGCTCGCGCGCTTCGCTATTGAGGCTGTGGATGCCCTGACGGAGCCTCCTGATCGCCTCGATGAGGTCGTCGCGCTCCGCGGTGAGCTTGCCGTGCTGTGCGTCGACGTCGCGCAATTCCTCTTCGGCGAGCAGATTGACCGAGCCGAGCCGCTCGCGCTCCTGCTTGATGCGCTCGATCTTGGCCTCGACTTCGGCAATCGACGGGGCCGGTGCGTCCGGCTTTATTTCGGAGACTTCCGCCGCCGCCGCCGGTTCGATCTGAAGTATCTCGCGGATTTCGTGTTCGATGTCGGCGAGCCGGCGCTTGGCGCCGTCGTGGCGTTCCTCGGCGCGGGCTTCCTCGGCGCGCGCTTCGCCGACCGCCTCGAGTGCGACGCGCGCGGCCTTGTCGGCTTCGGCAAGCTCGTTCTCGGCCTCCGCCAGCTTATCGGCGGCGGCGCGGCGTTCGGCCGTCGCACCTTCGATCTCGCCGATCAGACCCTGGCGCTGATTTGCGAATTTCTGCGGCGCATTTTGCAACTCGGCGCGTTCGGCGGCCGCTTCCGCAGTACGCTGTTCGAGCGTCGCGATCTGCGCTGCCGCATTGTCCCTGCGGTCGTTCCAGGCCTGGCGCTCGCCGGCTATGGCGCCAAGGCGGTGATTGGCAAGCTCGGCTTCCCGCGCGATCGCCTGCGCTTCGCCGCGCACTTCGGCGCAGGTGCCGCGCTCGCGGAGGATTTCGCTGTTGACGACGGCGAGTTTGGTCTCGATCTCGGCGGCGGCGGGCAATGCCGCGAGCGCGCTTTCCGCTTCGCTGCGGGCGAGCTGAGTTTCGTCGCGGCCGTCGCCGATCCGTTGCCTGGCTTCCTTGAGAGCCGAAATCCGCGCCGCATTGCGGCTGATCTCGCGTTCCGCTGCGGCATGGTCCTCGCGCGCAGCATCCGTCAGGCGCTGTGCCTCGCGCCAGTGGGCCCGCGCATCGGTCTCGGCAGCGGCCGCCTTTGCAAGCGCGGCTTGCGCCGTCTCCACGACGTGACGCTTCGCCTCAACCTCGCCGCGGGCGGCGGCAAGCTCGCTCTCGATCGAGGCAAGCCGGCCGCGCTCGGCAAGGCGGCGTGCGGCCCCGGTCAGTGCGTGCGCGGCGACGGCGAATCCGTCCCAGCGCCAGAAATCCCCCTCGCGCGAGACAAGCCGCTGGCCGGGCTTGAGCGATCCGGCAATGCGCGAACCGTCGGCGCGCTCGACGACGCCGATCTGGGCGAGCCGGCGCGCAAGCTCTGCCGGCGCGTCAACGAATTGCGACAGCGCGGTGATTCCCTCGGGCAGTGCCGGGTCGGACGGATCGAGCGCCACGCCCGCCCAATGCATCGGCGCGGAAGAGCCGACCGGTGCATCGAGATCGTCGCCCAGAGCGGCGCCGAGCGCCTTTTCGTAACCTTCGGCGACGGTGATCGCATCCATCACGGGCGGCCAGAGATTCTTGTTTTCGACGGCAAGGAGCTTGCCGATGGTTTTGGCCTCGGTATCGAGCCGCTGCACGCTGCGCTCGGCAGCGGCAAGCGGGGCACGCGCGGCGTCCATCTCATCGCGGGCGCGCCGATGCGCTTCCTCCGCGCCATGCGCGGCGGTTTCAGCCGCGGCAAGTGCGGACTGTGCGCCGGAAAGCGCCGTCGCCAGCACCGGAAGATCCGGCGTGTTGCTGTCGGTCGCGGCAAGGCCGGCTTCGATATTCGCGAACTCGGCTTCGAGCCGTGCGGCGCGCTGTTCGTGCTCGCGCAGCGCCGCCTGAAGCTGATTGCGGCGCGCGGACAGATCGGCCAATGCGCCGGTCAATTCGGAAAAGGATCGCTCCGAGCCGGCCAGGGTCTGCGTCCGCCGATGCGACGCGCTGGGTGACGCCGGTCAGCCGCGTCTCGGTTTCCTGGGCCACGGCCTGCAGCGCCGCCTCTTCGCTGGCGAGCCGGGCCAACGCGGCTCCGGCATCGTCGGCGAGTGCCCGCTCGCGTTGCAGATCGGCGGCGAATTGCTCGATCCGCCGGTCAAGTTCACCGATGCGCTCCTTGGCGCGGGTTTCCTCGCGCTCGAGCGTCTCCCGCGCGATCAGAAGGCGCTGCAGCGCGGCGGCGGCTCTTGCCTCGGCTTCGCGCAAGGCGGGAAGGCCGGCGGCGACATTGGCCTGACGGGTCGAGGCCCGCGCCTGCTCGCCGGTGCGCGCGGCGACGACGCGAACGGCTTCATCCTTGCCGTGCAGCGTGTCGGCGACCTCGGACTGTGCATCGACCCAGCGCAAGTGGAACAGCAGCGCTTCGGTCCGGCGCACCTGACCGGAAATGTTGCGGTAGCGCACCGCCTGCCGGGCTTGCGTTTTCAGCGCGGCAACCTGCGATGCGAGCTGGCCGATGACGTCTTCGGCCCGCGCCAGATTTTGCTCGGCGGCTCTGAGGCGAAGTTCCGCTTCATGACGGCGGGCATGCAGTCCGGAAATGCCGGCAGCCTCTTCCAGGACGCGCCGGCGCTGGTCAGGACGCGCCTGAATGATTTCGCCGATGCGGCCCTGATGCACCAGGGCGGGCGAGCGTGATCCGGTAGAGGCGTCGGCGAAAAGCACGCCAACGTCGCGCGCACGCACCTCGCGGCCATTGACGCGGAATGTCGAGCCTTGCTCGCGCATGATGCGGCGCGAGACTTCCAGCGTATCGAATTCGTTGAAGGATGCCGGCGCCTTGCGGTCGGAATTGTCGATCGAAACCGCGACTTCGGCATGGTTGCGCGCCGGGCGCTCGGTGTTGCCGGAGAAGATGACATCGTCCATCTCCGACGCGCGCATGGCCTTATAGGAATTCTCGCCCATGACCCAGCGTACGGCTTCGACCAGATTGGATTTGCCGCAGCCGTTCGGGCCGACGACGCCGGTCAGCCCGGGTTCGATCTCGAAGTCGGTCGGTTCGACGAAGGACTTAAAGCCGATCAGGCGCAGCCGCGTGAGCTTCATTGCGGTACTGGTTCCATGTCCCCTGCTGCGGCGGCAAAGGGAATCGTTAAAAAGGCACGCCGAGAGCTTTCACCTTGGCGCGGGGAAAGGTGCCGCATCGGCGCGGAGAATGAATCGTCGGTACCCCGAGCGCAATGACGGCTGCCGGTTTATCCAGACCTTCGCATCGCCGGACGATTTGGCCTGGGCCCGAAAGGGCGGTCCAAAGCCGCGGCGACAGAGGAAAAAACCCTTATCCTTCCTTGAGATAGGGGTCGATTTCCTTGGCCAGCTGGTCGATCGAAAGGTCGCCGACCATCCTCTTGCCGTTGACGAAGAAAGTGGGCGTGGAATTGACCCCAAGCTTCTGAACGGCGTGGTCGCGCACCGCCTGGATGCTATCGAGCATCTTCTGATTCGCCAGGCACTGGTTGAACGCGTCTTCGGTAATGCCGAACTGCTTGCCGATTTCCTTCATCGGCGCGAGCGGTTCCTTGACCAGCCATTCGGGTTGCTTGGCGAACAAGGTCTCCACGATCGGCATGTATTTATCGTTGCCGCCGCAGCGCGCCATCATGAATCCCGCAGCAGCGAGCGCATCGAGCGGGAATGTGCGCAGCGTATAGCGCACCTTGCCGGTGTCGATGTAGCGCTTCTTGAGTTCAGGGTATGTCGTCTCCGAAAAATGCGCGCAGTGCGGACATGTCATCGAGGCGTATTCGATGATCGTCACGGGCGCTTTGTCGGAGCCGATCATGATGTCGCCATCGGGACCGGCATCCGCCAGATCGGCCGGGGAGACGGTATCTTCCGCCCAGGCCGGGCTCGTAAGCGGCGGCAGGATGCCGCCGGCAAATCCAGGCGCGGCGAGGGCAAGAAGCGCTGTAGCCGAAAGCAATTGGCGACGAGTGAGCGTCAAGGTTTTACTCCCGATCCGGAGGCTGATTTTATCCAGAGGAAATGTGGCATTAGCGGGCCATCGCGCCAAGCATTTTAGCGCATCTGTTTAGTGCATCCGGGGGTCATACACGGGTCGCCGTCCAGGCGAAATCACGGTCGCTTGATTGCCGCGCCAAGACGCGCCAGGGCCGCCTTTAGCTCATCGTCGCCGATATCCGACAGGCCCTCGGCGATGCGTGCCGCCGCGACCGGATCGGCGATGCGGACGGGCTTGCGCTCGCCGCGCATGAGCGGCGCCTGGCGAAGCGCCAGCCGCGCCACCGCGCGCCAGCCGAGGAAGCGGTTGACCCGGTCGCAGATCACATTGGCGAGGTGCTGAATTTCGATCGCGGCCGGGCCCTCGACGCGCAGGACCAGAGTTCCCGGCTCGCGCTCCTCGCCGTCGGCCGGACGCCGCCACTGGATTTTAATCGGCTCGCTGTGCGCGGCGACTTCCGCGCCCGCAATTTCCGCCCAGCGCGTCACCAATTCGGCCGAGGCAAAGCCTTGCCGCGTAAAGGCCTCGCCCACGACCTTCCCGACGAGGTCGCGTAACGGTTTGGCGAAGGCGCGCGAGGGCTTGTTCATGGTGTGGGGCTCTGTCATCCCTCGGGTGATGACCGTAGCAGTGAAGAAAGCGGAACGACAGCGCACGAGGCGCTCCGCGGCGATTTCATCACCGCAACCCACCGGCCTTCTTGCCTGGTATGACCGGCATCGCCGCGTGCTGCCATGGCGCGCACCGCCGGGCCGGCGCACCGATCCGTACGGCGTGTGGCTTTCCGAAATCATGCTGCAGCAGACGACGGTCAAGGCGGTCGCGCCTTATTACATGCGGTTTTTGCAGCGCTGGCCCGATATCCGCGCACTCGCGGCGGCGCCGCTCGATGATGTGCTCAAGGCTTGGGCCGGTCTCGGCTATTACGCCCGCGCCCGCAATCTCCATGCCTGCGCCCGTATCGTGGCCGACCGGCACGACGGGGTTTTTCCTTCGAGCGAAGCCGGGTTGCGCGAACTGCCCGGCATCGGCGCCTATACCGCCGCCGCTATCGCCGCTATCGCATTCGACGCAAAGGCAACGCCCGTCGACGGCAATGTCGAGCGCGTCGTCGCGCGCCTGTACGCGCTCGACATGCCGCTGCCCGCGGCCAAGCCGGAAATCTCCCGCCTTGCGCGCGCGCTGACGCCGCCGCGCCGCAACGGCGATTTTGCGCAGGCGATGATGGATCTCGGCGCGACCATTTGCACGCCGAAGAGTCCGGCCTGCGCGCTGTGCCCGTGGAACGAGAACTGTGCGGCGCGGCGGCAGGGCGCGCCGGAAACATTTCCGCGCAAGGCGCCAAAACGCGAGGGCCTCTTGCGCCGCGGCGCGGCTTTCGTGGCGCGGCGCACCGACGGCTTTGTGCTGGTGCGGACGCGGCCGCCGAAGGGTCTTCTGGGCGGCATGACCGAAGTGCCGACGACGGAGTGGCGGCAGGATTTCAACGAGGCCGAAGCGCTTGGGGGAATCCCGCGTCTGTCCCGCCGCGCCCGCTGGCGCCGCACGGCCGGCGTGGTGCGGCATGTCTTCACGCATTTTCCGCTGGAGCTTTCGGTTTATGCGGCTGACATCCCGGCGCGCGCGTCCGCGCCGGCCGGCGCGCGCTGGGTCGCGATATCCGATCTTGCCGGTGAGGCATTGCCGAGCCTCATGCGTAAAGTCTTGGCACATGCGCTGCCACCGGCTTGAATGACGAAACAAACGAAACCGAAGGAGGATCTGCGATGAAAATTGAACGTCACGATACCGGACCGCGCATGAGCAAGGCCGTCGTTCATGGCGATACCGTCTATCTCGCCGGCATCGTTGCCGACGCCCCGAAGGGCAAAAGCATGGCGGAGCAGACCAAAAGCATCCTCTCCCAGATCGACGGCTTTCTCGCCAAAGCCGGCACCGACAAGAACAAGATTCTTTCGGCCAATATCTGGGTCACCAGCATGGCCGATTTCGCCGAGATGAATGCGGTGTGGGACGCCTGGGTGTCGCCGGGCAACGCGCCGGCGCGGGCCACCGTCGAAGCCAAGCTCGCGTCGCCCGATTATAAGGTCGAGATCATGGTGGTGGCGGCGCGCTAACGTTAAGCGGCCGCCATTTCCGAGCGCACCTTTGCGCGCAGCGTGTCGATCACGGTCAGGCCCTGCGGCGTTTCGATATGCCAGAAGGTCCAGCCGTTGCAGGCTTCGAGGCCTTGCGCCAGCGCACCGATGCGGTGGATCGAGCCGACCGCCTCGCCGAGCGCAAGCGCACCGTCGGCGCGCACCAGCGCGCGATGCCGGCGCTTGGCATCGACGAGCTTTATCCCGGGTGAAACAAGACCGCGCTCGATCAGCGTCGTAAACGGCACCCGCGGCGCCTCGCGCGCCGTCATAAAGGTCGCGAGCGCCGGTTCCGCCATCGGTTCGACCGCCGCAATGCGGCCGCGCGCGGCTTCCGCATAGCCGGCATCGCGTTCGATGCCGATAAAGCGCCGGCGCAAGCGGTGCGCAACGGCGCCGGTCGTGCCGGTGCCGGAAAACGGATCAAGGACCAGGTCGTCCGGACGCGATGCCGCAAGGATGATGCGGGCCAACAAGGCTTCCGGCTTTTGCGTGGGATGCAGCTTCCTGCCGTCGCGTCCCTTCAGCCGCTCCTCGCCGGTGCAAAGCGGAAACAGCCAGTCGGAACGCATCTGGACGCCGTCGTTGCCCGCCTTGAGCGCCTCGTAGTTGAACGTATAATTGCGTTTTGCGGCGTCGCGTGCCGCCCAGATCAGGGTCTCATGTGCATTCGTGAAGCGGCGGCCGCGGAAATTTGGCATCGGGTTGGATTTACGCCAGACGATGTCATTGAGGATCCAGAACCCGAAGTCCTGGAGTACGGTGCCGACGCGGAAAATGTTGTGATACGAGCCGATGACCCACAGCGTGGCGTTCGGTTTCATCACCCGGCGGCAGGCGGCGAGCCAGGCGCGCGTGAAATCGTCATAGGCGGAGAAGCTGGCGAATTTGTCCCAATCGTCGTCGACGGCGTCGACGCGGGAATCGTCGGGGCGCTTGAGGTCGCCCTGGAGCTGCAAATTGTATGGCGGGTCGGCGAAGACCAGATCCACGGACTGCGCAGGCAGCTTCGTCATTTCGGCAACGCAATCGCCGACGACAATGCGCGCGGATGCCTTGGATTCAAGACTCATGCGGGGCGTCCTGACGGACGCCCCGCGACGCGACACAACCATGACTCAGAACTCTGACTCAGGCGACGCGGTCGGCGACGCGGGACCTACAAACCGACGAAGCGGAGAATGCCGCCCCAAGGTAAAAATCGGGTTACTTGAAAAGCGGTCTCACTAGGCAATAAATGCCGGGAAATACTTGGTTAATTGAATGTTAGAAGCGCGCTTTTTCCATTCAGGCCAAAGCGCTTTCACGTTCGATTTCGTAGGGAGAACAGCAAATGCGTTGGGATGATTTCCGCCGCAGCAGCAATGTCGAGGACGAACGCGGATCAGGCGGCGGCATGCCGGGCGGGGCAGGCGGCATCGGCCTCGGCGCGATCATTGTCCTTGGCCTGATCGGCTGGGCGCTCGGCATCGATCCGAGCGTTCTGATCAACGGTGCGCAGATTCTGTCGGGCGGCGGCGGGGCGCCCACGGAGCAGAGCGGGCCGCCTCCGGCGGACGACGCGCAGACCGCCCAGACCAAGGATTTCGTCGCCGCGGTGCTCGGCGATACCGAAGATCGCTGGACGGAAATGTTCGCGGCGAGCGGACGAACCTATCACGCACCGAAGCTGGTTCTGTTCAGCGGCGCCATCCAGGGTGGCTGCGGCATGGCGCAGTCGGCCATGGGCCCGTTCTATTGCCCGCGCGATCAGCAGGTCTATCTCGACATGTCGTTCTTCAGCGACCTGCAGAGCAAGTTCGGCGCCTGCGCAAGCGACAAGGCATGCCGGTTTTCCGAAGCCTATGTGATCGCCCACGAGATCGGCCATCACGTGCAGGACGAGCTTGGTATCCTGCCGCGTGTGACGCAGGCCCAGCAGGCGGCCTCGAGCCAGTCCGACGTGAACGCGCTCCAGGTCCGCATCGAATTGCAGGCCGACTGTTTTGCCGGTGTGTGGGCTAATCGGGCCCAGCAGAAGCGCAGCTTCCTCGATCCAGGCGACGTCGATCAGGCCTTGCAGACCGCTTCCGCCATCGGTGACGACCGCCTGCAAAAGCAGATGCAGGGCTATGTCGTGCCCGATAGCTTCACGCATGGTACGTCCGCGCAGCGCAAAAAATGGTTCAGCAACGGCTTTAATTCGGGCCAGACATCCGCCTGCGATACGCTCTCGGCGAACGCGCTTTAGTCTTCGCGCAAGGCGGTCTAGGATGGGGAAAGTAAAGGTGTACCCATGCCCGGGATCGACGAGACCAAAGAGTTCGTGCCGCTGAAGATCGCAATTCTGACGATCTCCGACACGCGTTCGCTCAAGGAAGACAAATCCGGCGCGCTCCTGGTGCAGCGCGTCGTCGGCGCCGGGCACTTCGTGTCCGAGCGCAGTCTTGTGCTCGATGAAATCGACGCCATCCGCGCGCGCGTGAAGGCATGGATTGCCGATCCAATGATCGACGTCATCATCACGACGGGCGGCACCGGCTTCACCGGCCGCGACGTGACACCGGAGGCGGTCGAGCCGTTATTCGAGAAAAAGATGGAAGCGTTCTCGGCGCTGTTTCTGGTGATGAGCTTCGCCAAGATCGGCACGTCCGCGATCCAATCCCGCGCCACCGCCGGCGTCGCCGGCTCGACCTATATTTTCTGCCTGCCTGGTTCGCCCGGCGCCTGCAAGGACGCCTGGGACGACATCCTGGTGCACCAGCTCGATTACCGCCACGGACCGTGCAATTTCGTCGAGATCCTGCCGCGGCTCGACGAGCATCTGCGCCGCCCGAAGGCGAAAGGGGCGTCGGTTTAGTTTTGCGACGTACTGCGCGCCATACTGTCGGGCCGGATTGCTTCGCTTCGCTGGCAATGACAGTTCACTACAGCTCCAGATCCCAATGCTCGCTCACAACGGACTGGCCCCAGCTCTGCCGGGGTTCCGCGCGCGTGAGCACGAAGCCGGCCTTTCGGTAGATGTGGCGAGCAGCCGTGAGCACGCTGTGCGTCCATAGCGTCATCGTCTTGTAGCCGGCGCTCCGGGCGAAGCTGACGGCTTCGCCGGTGAGGCGGGCGCCAAGCCCAAGCCCGCGCGCTGTCGGTTCGACAAGAAGGAGCCGCAGCCGGGCAACGTCGTCCGTCTCCTTCGCCACCATGATCGTGCCGGCATTCTCGCCGTCCATTTCGGCGATCCAGCAGCGCTCGCGCGGCGCATCGTATTTATTGACGAAGTCGGCAACGATCTGTGCGCAGACGCCCTCGAAATTCTCCAGCCATTGGTATTCCTGCCCGTAGATCTCGGCATGCCGTTTGACGATCCAGCCGAAATCGCCCGGCACGGGCTCCCGTAAAAGATAGGTCCGGCTCTCCGGCGCGGCCGCTTCGGCCGTGCCGCCGAGCACCGTTTCGATGGTGTGCATCGCCTCGATCAGCCGCGCCTGGTCGGCGGGCTTGAGCCTGCCGAGCATCTGCGAGGTTGCGCGCTGCGAATGGGCATCGAGCGGCGCATAGGCTTTTTTGCCCCGCGCCGACAGCGCGAGGTGCTGCTGTCTCGCGTCGCGTTCCGAAGCGGTGCGCTCGATCAGGCCGGCATTCTCAAAATTGCGCAGCAACCGGCTCAGATAGCCGGCATCGAGATCGAGCGCGCGGCCGACGTCGGTTGCGGTATGTGAACCGCCGCTGGCGATCTCATAGAGGACGCGGGCTTCGCCCAGCGAATAAGGGCTGCCGAGGAAGGTCTTCCGCAACACGCCGATCTGCCGCGTGTAGAAACGGTTGAAGCGCCGCACCGTGGCGATGCGGTCTTCCCCGACGCGATGCTTGCGATCCTGCAATGCCGGCATCACGGGAGGTTCGGCTAGATACTTGACTAAGTCAAGTATCTAGCAAGGCCCTTGATAGAAGGCATTTGTCTTCAGCCGGACACTCCGCTCCCGGCCGATACGGCGCAACAGGTCATAGTCCGGATCGCTCGCCTTCTCGGAATGACCGCCGAGTGCGTCGTAGAGCTGCCTGGACAGGAGGAGGCCCTGCTCCGCGCGCGGTATGCCGCTCAATGCAGACGAAAGCAGCAAGCGGAGTTCGCGCAGCACCGGCTGCCAGCGGTCGCCCCGCCGGAAGACGGCGGCTTCGTTCAAGTGTGCGGGTTGCTGAATGAAGCGTCCGACTTCGCCTGTCCACGGCGCATCGAGGACCGTTCCCGGCAGGAGAAACAAAAACCAGGGCGATCGTGCCTTCGCCGCCGCCGCCTTGAGCCTTCGGCCAGGCGGACTGTCCATGCTCAGGAATTCGCAGCCGGCGACGTCGGCTACCTTCTCGGTCTCATCGTGCGAGCCGCCGTCGGCCACCAGGACTTCACGGACGATGCCCGTGGTCGCGCCCGGAACCAGAGCGGCGAGCGTCCGGACGAGGGGCTCCTCCGAATTATGGGTGGGGATGATGACGCTCAACATCGAAGACGGTAGCCCCGTTTCCCCCCGAAAAACCTTCGTCGCCCCGAGGCTGAATAGGCCCAAGCTCTGCTGGCTCCAAGGCTTGTTTCTAGGCACCGATCACGAATATTTGTTCTTGTTTTGTTCACATCGACCGATTAGCTTTGGATGGAGAGTCGCGAACGACGAGTAGCCAGCCATGAGTCGAACATCCGCTTTGAGACGCCCGCCGGCACTGCTGTCCTCCGCGCCGGCGGGCGAGTTGGGTCCGAATGTCGACCGCGAGCGCCGCCGCGGGCGCGGCACGGCGTCAAATATATCGGGCCGCTACGAGCCGATTGCGCGCGTCGCCTTCGACGACGGCTGGCAGGGCCTTGAGGACTTGCCGCCGTTCAAGACGACGGTGACGGCCGATTCTACCCGCAAGATCATCGCCCGCAACGAGTCGCCCGACATATCGTTCGATCGTTCGATCAATCCTTATCGCGGCTGCGAGCATGGCTGCGTGTATTGCTATGCGCGGCCGACGCACGCCTATCTCGGCCTGTCGCCGGGGCTGGATTTCGAGTCAAAACTGTTCATGAAGCCGAATGCTCCGGAACTTCTGGAGCGCGAACTTTCGGCGCCGGGATACGTGCCCAAGACAATCGCGCTCGGCAGCAATACCGATCCCTACCAGCCGATCGAGCGGCGTTATCAGATCACGCGGCGCATTCTGGAAGTTCTGGAACGTGCCGGTCATCCGGTCGGCATTGTGACCAAATCGGCGCTGGTGCTGCGCGATCTCGACATTCTCGTGCGGATGGCAAAGCGCGATCTCGTCAAGGTGGCGATCTCGGTGACCTCGCTCGACGCTAAACTGGCGCGCGTCATGGAGCCGCGCGCTTCCACTCCGTCGCGCCGGCTCGACGCCTTGCGGCAATTGGTGAAAGCGGGGGTGCCGGCCTCGACCCTGGTCGCACCCGTGATCCCGGCGATCAACGATGCCGAGATCGAGCGCATCCTTGAGGCCGTGGCGGAAACCGGCGTGCGCAATGCCGGCTATGTGCTGCTGCGGCTGCCGCTCGAAATACGGGAACTGTTCCGCGAATGGCTGAACGAGAATTTTCCCGATCGCGCCGAGCACGTGTTCAAGCTGGTTCGCGACACCCGCGGCGGCAAGGATTACGATTCCACATTCGGCAAGCGGATGACGGGATCGGGTCCGATCGCCTGGATGATCGGCCGGCGTTTTGAAGTCGCCTGCGAGCGGCTCGGCTTCAACAAGACGAGCGTGAAAACCACGACCGATCATTTCCGCCGTCCGCAACCGGCAACACAGCAGCTCGATCTGTTCTGAGCGGTAAAGTCTCGGCATTTCCGGGGCGGCGTCATCCCCGCAATCCCCGGCTTTGGATCGTGTGCGTTGCGGTTCCCGGGCCTGCGTGGTCATCATGCGGGCATGAGTCGCAAGGAAACCGGGAACGCGCGTCTGCCGCTCGGCGAAGAGATCGCGCGGCCGACATTCCGGCGCGAGCGCCTGGCGCTCAAGCGCGGCGTGTGGCCGATCGCCGGCTGCGACGAGGCCGGCCGCGGTCCGCTTGCCGGTCCGGTCGTTGCCGCTGCCGTCATTCTTGATCCCGACAATATTCCGCGCGGGCTGGATGATTCGAAAAGGCTGACGCCCGAGCGACGGGCGGTGCTTTATGAGCGCATTTGCGCCCGCGCCCAGGTTGCCGTGGCGCTTGCGCCGCCGTCGCGCATCGACCGCGACAATATTCTTCGCGCGTCGCTTTGGGCGCTCGCCCGGGCTGTCGCTGCGCTGCCGGTAAAGCCGCTCCTGGTGTTTGTCGATGGCCGCGACCGCATCGACGCCGGCTGCGACTGTCAGGCCGTCATCGGCGGTGATGGCCTGGTCGCATCCATCGCGGCGGCATCCATCGTCGCGAAAGTGACGCGCGACCGGCTGATGGCCTGTCTTGGCGCCGCGCATCCCGGCTACGGCTTCGAACGCCACATGGGCTATAGCGTGCCCGAACATGTTGCAGCGCTCGGCCGGCTCGGAGCAACGGTCCACCACCGCCGGTCGTTCTCGCCGGTGGCGATTGCGCTCGGCCGGGAGACTGCCAAGTTTGAGCTCACGGCGGCTGGCGCCTTGCCGCTTTAGCCGGGTTGCCTCGGTAGCCCCGGGGCCCTAAGACCACACGCCAAACCGTCATCCTGCGATGACGCATCCGGTGTCCGCCAAATCCGGCCTGATATTTTTTGCTGATGTTTTACGTCCCTCTTTACGTTGAACTTTTGCGTTCGCGCCCGTTGCTGGTGTTTTGGACCGCAACGCTGGCGCAGGCCCTGGTGTGGATTTTGGTGCCGGCTCTCTTCTACTCGGCGCCACCCAGCGATCTCGCCCAGCTCCTCGCCATAGGCCACGAATTCCGATTCGATAGCGGTGTCGGTCCTCCGCTTGCCTATTGGCTCGCCGAAGCCGCGTTCCGCGTTGCCGGCCTGCTTGGCGTCTATGCGCTGGCGCAGGTCTGCGTGGTCGTGACCTATTGCTGCGTATTTGTGCTCGGCCGTGCGATCGTTGGTCCCGCGCACGCGGCGATGGCGGTATTGCTGATGGTCGGCATCTCGCTTTTTACCGTGCCGTCGCCGGATTTCGGCCCGCCGATCCTGGCCATGGCGCTGTGGGCCGTCGTGCTGATGTCCTACTGGCGGGCCGTGATGCAGGGCCGTCGGCGGTCATGGTACGTGCTCGGCGTGGCGGCGGCGCTCAGCCTGTTGACGACGGACGCGGCGCTCATCCTCCTTGGTGCGCTGGTGGCGTTCACCGCGGTCACGGAACGCGGGCGCGCAGCGCTCAAAACGACAGAACCGTGGATCGTCTCGGTCGGGCTTGCCGCTTTTTTGTTCTTCCATCTGCTGTGGCTGCAAAACCTCGGCGATAGTCTGATGCCGGCGTTGCGGCAGTTGCGCGACGCGAAGGCCGCCGGCGAAAACGCGTCGGCGTGGCTGCGGCTCCTGGCGGCGCTCCTTCTTGTCCATGCCGGGCTCGTCATCCTCTTCGTGCTCGCGGGCGGCTGGCCGCGCGTGAGCGCCAGTCCGTCGCAGCCATTGGCCCGCGTGCCGGCCGGTGAATTCGCGATGATTTATGTGAAGACATTTGCACTGGTGCCGGCGCTGCTGGCGACGATTTTTGCCGTCGTCATCGGACGGAAGCTGCCGATCGGGGGTGCCGCGCCGCTTGTCGTGCTGTCCGGGCTCGCCGTCATTCTTGCGGCGGGCGACAACATCAAACTTCATCACCAGCGCATCCTTGGCTTTGCCTGGATCGGGCTTCTCGCGGTTCCGGCGCTGTTCGTTCCATTCCTGATGGTGATGTTGCCGTGGACGGCGGGCACCGATCTGAGGGTAGCTCAGCCGGCGAATGCCATGGGCCGCTTCTTTGCCGACAGTTTCGAGCGGCGCACCGGGCAGCCGCTTGCCGTAGTCACCGGCGACCCGGGCACTGCAGCGCTCGTTGCGCTTGCCGCGCCAAGCCGTCCGAGTGTGTTCTTCGATTCCGACCCGGCGCGTTCGCCATGGGTTACCGCCGACGACATCCGCAAGAAAGGCGCGATCGTGGTCTGGATCGCCGCCGACACGTCGCCGACACCGCCGCCGGATATCAAGGCGTATTTCCCCGACCTCGTTCCTGAAGTGCCGCGTACATTCGACCGCCCCGTCCAGGGCCGCTTGCCGCTGTTGCGGGTCGGTTGGGGCGTGATCAGGCCCGGCAGCGTGGCTCCGGCAAACGTTCCAGTTCCAGCAGCGCCCCGCTAGTCTCTGGAAAACGGCTTATGCCGCGGTGAGGGGGAGGCCATGAGTCAGTCCACTGTCGGCACTTCAGGCACGCCGCCTGTTCTCGACCGCCTGTTCGGGTTGAGCCAATCCGGAAGCAACCTGCGCACCGAGTTCATCGCCGGCCTCACGACGTTTCTCACGATGGTCTACATCGTGTTCGTCAATCCGCAGATCCTCGGCAATGCCGGCATGGACAAGGGCGCGGTGTTTGTCGCGACCTGCATCGCAGCCGCCGCGTCGACGCTGGTGATGGCGCTCTACGCCAATTATCCGATCGCGCTTGCGCCCGGCATGGGCCTCAATGCGTTCTTCGCCTTCACCGTCGTCCTGACGATGAAATATACTTGGCAACAGGCGCTGGCCGCCGTGTTCTGCTCGGGCGTCATCTTTTTCGTCATTTCGATCTTCCGAATTCGCGAATACATCATCAATTCGATACCGCGAAATTTGAAGCTTGCGATATCGGCCGGTATCGGGCTGTTTCTCGGCATCATCGCGCTTGAGGAATCCAAGATCGTCGTGGCGTCGCCGGCGACGCTGGTCACGCTCGGCGATCTGCGCAATCCGGTGGCGATCCTCTGCCTTTTCGGCCTCGTTCTGATCACCGCGCTGAATTACCGCCGCATCGCCGGGGCTACGCTCATCGGCATTCTCATCGTGACGGTAATCGGGATTCCTCTCGGTCTTGCCACGTATACCGGCGTGGTGTCGGCGCCGCCGTCGCTGAAGCCGACCTTCCTGCAGCTTGATTTCTCGCGCTTCGGTGAAACCTCGTTCCTTATCGTCGTGTTTAGCTTCCTGTTTGTCGACGTGTTCGACAATGCCGGCACGCTGATCGGCGTCACGCATCGCGCCGGGCTGACGGATGCCGACGGCAATCTGCCGCGCATGAAACAGGCGCTTGTTGCCGACAGTTTCGCGGCGATGTTCGGTTCGCTGATCGGCACCTCGACGACGACGAGCTATATCGAGAGCGCCGCCGGTGTCGCCGCGGGCGGCCGTACCGGGCTTACGGCGTTCTTCGTCGCCATGTTTTTCCTCATGGCGCTGTTCTTCGCTCCGCTCGCCGGAATGATACCGGCCTATGCGTCCTCGGCGGCGCTTCTTTATGTCGCCTGCGTCATGGCGCGTGGCCTGGCTGAAATCGACTGGGACGACATCACTGAATCCGCGCCCGCGGTCGTCGCCGCGGTGACGATGCCGCTGACCTATTCGATCGCAACCGGCATCGGTCTTGGCTTCATCACCTATGCGCTGGTGAAACTCATTGCCGGAAAATTCGCCGACGCCAAGCCCGCGGTGCTGGTGCTGGCGCTTGTCTTCGCGATCAAATTTGCGGTTGGCTGATCTGGCCCGCAAGCGCCTTCTTGATCGCCAGAAAGTCCCGCCAGGCAAACCGCTTTTGCAGCGAGCTGCGAAGCAGGAAGGCCGGATGGAAAGTCGGCAGCGCCCGGATCTCGCGCGTGCCGGTGTCGTAGGGGAACCAGCGCCCGCGTGCCCGCGTGATGCCTTCCTTGATGCCGAGCAGTGTTTGCATCGACGGTCCGCCAAGGCACACCATGATATCCGGATTGGCGAGTTCGATCTGGCGGCGAATGAACGGCAGGCAGATTGCGGTTTCCTGCGGGGTCGGCGTCCGGTTGCCGGGCGGCCGCCACGGCACGACGTTGGCAATGTAAACCTGCGTGCGGTCGAGCCCGATCGCGGCGATCATGAGATCGAGCAGTTTGCCGGAGCGGCCGACAAAGGGACGGCCGGCGATATCCTCGTCATGGCCGGGCGCTTCGCCGACGAACATGACGCGGCTTTGCGGGTTGCCGTCGGCGAAGACGAGCTGGGTCGCGGTTGAGCGCAGCGCGCAGCCGTCGAAGTCTTCAAGGAGTGCGCGCAACTCGTCGAGGGTCTTGGCGTTTCTTGCCGCATCGCGTGCCGCCATCGCCGCAGCCTCCGGCACGACCGGCGCCGGGATCGGGGCGCGGGGCCTCGGAGCGGGATCAAGCAAAGCACGTGGTTTTGGACTGGCGGCCTCCACCTGTACAGCGGCCCGGTCCGTCCGCTCCCCTTCAGCGCGAATAGCGAGCGTAGTCTCCCCCGACATGCGGTCGACCGGCTCTTCGCCGATAAGCGCATCAACGCCGGCATCGAGATAGAAAGCGATGAGCTCGCGCGCGTCCTTGGTTCCGGGATTCATGACGCTTTATGACGCTTTATGATTCATGGCGTTTTAGCGTTGTGGCGTTTTAGCATTGTGGCGTTTCAGCATTCGCGGCATTGACGAAATTGTGAGCAGGACTGCGACTCTTTGCGAGCGGGCGAAAGCATGAAACACTTTTGACGTGCGCCGGGCAAACCGCGATGCAGATGGAGCCGGGAATGGCTGCCTACAAGGTCATGGTCGACGATAACTTCCATTCCGGGTCGTCCCGGGAGCGCGACGAACACGGAACCTATCCGACCGTCGAAGCGGCGACCGAAGCTTGCCGCGCCATCGTCGATGACTCGCTCCTTTGGGAATATCAGCAATGTGCGACGGACGAGGGCGGCCCGACCGCACAGCAGCTCTACGGCCGTCACGTGGATTTTGGCGACAATCCCTTCGTCGTGGCGCCGGATGGTACGCCAAAAGTCGACTTTTCGGCTTCCCGCTACGCTCAGCAGCGGGCAATCGAACTCAGCGCCGCCGGCGAAGATGGCGCGCGGTTGCGCCAGGCGCTGCAAGAGGCAAAAGACCGGCGGGTGAAGGAACGCATGGCACAGCGATTGTCAGCGGATGAAAATCGTGAACAATCATCCGCCGTCGTCCGGGATACGGAGCAGGTCATGAACGCACCGGAGCTTCCGGCCCGTGAGGCGATGGAATTCGACACCGTCATTGTCGGCGCGGGGCCGGCCGGGCTCGCCGCCGCGATTCGCCTGAAACAGCTTGCGCCGGACAAGTCCGTTGTCGTCGTCGAGAAGGGCTCGGAGGTCGGCGCGCATATCCTCTCCGGTGCGGTGATCGATCCGATCGGTCTCGACAGCCTGATCCCGGAATGGCGGAACGAAGACACCCCGATCAAGACGGCGGTCAAATCCGACCGCTTCTATGTGCTCGGCGCGTCCGGTGCGTTGCGGCTGCCGCAGAGCCTGATGCCGCCGCTGATGAGCAATCACGGCAATTTTATCGTCTCGCTCGGCGACGTCTGCCGCTACCTGGCGAAGAAGGCGGAGGCGCTCGGCGTCGAGATTTATCCGGGCTTTGCCGCGTCGGAAGTCCTGTTCGAGAACGGCGCGGTTGCCGGCATCGCCACCGGCGACATGGGTGTCGGCAAGGACGGGCATCACAAGGCGGGCTTTGCTCGCGGCATGGAATTGCGCGGCAAGTACACGCTGTTCGCCGAAGGTGCGCGCGGCAGCTTGTCCAAAGTGCTCATCGAACATTTTGGGCTTGGGCAAGACCGCGAACCGCAAAAGTTCGGCATCGGGCTGAAAGAGTTGTGGCAAGTCGCGTCCGATAAGCATCAGCCCGGTCTTGTGCAGCACACGATGGGCTGGCCGCTCGACAACGGAACCGGCGGCGGCTCGTTCCTCTATCATTTCGACGACAATCTCGTCTCCGTCGGGTTTGTCGTTTACCTCAACTACCGCAATCCTTATTTGTCGCCGTTCGAGGAATTTCAGCGTTTCAAGACGCATCCGCTGATCCGCGACACGTTCGCCGGCGGCAAACGCATTTCCTACGGCGCGCGCGCCATCACCGAAGGCGGCTGGCAATCGGTGCCGAAACTCGTCTTCCCCGGCGGCGCGCTGGTCGGCTGTGCCGCGGGCTTCGTCAATGTGCCGCGCATCAAGGGAAGCCATAACGCCATGCTGTCCGGCATGCTTGCCGCCGAGCACATCGCGGCTGCCCTGGCGCAAGGGCGAAGCAATGACGAGCTTTCAGGGTATGAGCAGGCGTGGCGTTCGTCGCCGATCGGCCGCGACCTTTGGCGGGTGCGTAACGTCAAGCCGCTATGGTCGAAATTGGGTTCGATCGTCGGTATCGCGCTCGGCGGCCTCGACATGTGGACCAATACGTTTGGATTTTCGCTGTTTGGCACGCTCAAGCACGGCAAGCCCGATTCTGCGACGCTTGAGCCCGCGGCGAATTGCCGGCCGATCGCCTATGCCAAGCCGGACGGCAAACTCACCTTCGACCGTCTTTCTTCCGTCTATCTGTCGAACACGAATCACGAGGAAGACCAGCCGGTGCATCTTCTGGTGCGTGACGCCGCGTTGCAGAAATCGTCGGAGCATGACGTCTATGCCGGGCCCTCGGCGCGCTATTGCCCGGCCGGCGTCTACGAGTGGGTCGAGGAGGGCGGCCAGCCTCGTTACGTGATCAACGCGCAGAACTGCGTCCACTGCAAAACCTGCGACATCAAGGATCCGAACCAGAACATCACCTGGGTGCCCCCCGAAGGCGGCGGCGGCCCAAACTACCCGAATATGTGAGACAATTGCCGAGGCTGCGTGACCGGCCCGCCGCCGCTATTTTGCCGCCGTTCAAGCCTAAACGACCCGGCGCGGCGCGCGAATTGCGGCCGAAGCTGCCTAGTCTGTGTCCTTGCGGGCGTCCGGCAAAAAGGTCATTCTCGCGCTGACTGAGGCATCGGGCGCTCGATTCCCACTTCGCCGATCCAGTTCGCCAATGGAGAGATCGTGATTCATCCGCTGCTGTCACGGCATGCCGCTGTTTTTGGCTTTGCCGCTGCTCTGACCCTGTCCTCGCCCTTGGCCGCAAAAACATTTGCCGCACAGGTGCCCGCACAAACGGAGCTTTCACCCGAGAATGCAGCCGGCAGCTATCTGGCTGCGCGCCATGCCGGAGCCGAGCGCGATTCGGCGGCGGCGGCAACGTACTATCTCGACGTGCTCAAGCTCGATCCGCGCAATCCCGATCTGCTCAGCCGCGCGTTCCTCTCCGTGCTCACCGATGGCGACATCGACGAGGCCAGCAAGCTTGGCGAGCGGCTTCTGGCCGCCGATCATTCCGATCGTATTGCCCGCCTGGTGATCGGCGTACGCGAGCTCAAGTTGAAACATTACGGAGCCGCCCGGCAGAACTTTTCCCAGTCGGTGCGCGGTCCGGTGACCGACCTGACGGCGACGCTGCTATCGGCCTGGGCGCAGGCCGGCGCCGGCGAGACCCGCGCGGCGATCGACACCATGGACAAGCTTTCGGGTCCGGACTGGTACGGCATCTTCAAGGATCTGCACGCCGGCCTCATCCTCGATCTCGCGAACAACAAGAAGGATGCCGGCAAGCGTTACGCAAATGCCTACAAAGCCGATCCGACGGCGCTGCGTACGGTGGAAGCCTACGGACGCTTCCTGTCGCGCACCGCGAACAAGGACGACGCGCTGAAGGTCTACCAGGATTTTGCCAAGGCGCTGCCGGACCATCCGATCATCAACGAAGAGATGAAGGAAATCTCCGCTGGCGACAAACTGCCGTCGTTCGTCAACTCGCCGCAATCCGGCGCCGCCGAGGCGCTGTACGGGCTCGGCGCTTCGATCGGCCGCCGCGGTGGCGAGGATCTCGCGCTGATCTACCTGCAGCTTGCGCTTTATCTCCAGCCGGCGCACCCGATGGCGCTACTGTCGCTTGGCGATCTCTACGAAGAGCTCAAAAAGCCGGACCTCGCGATCAAGGCTTACGAACGGGTTCCCGCGAGCTCGGCGCTTGCGCGCAACGCGGAAATCCAGATGGCCGTCGATCTCGATGCACTCGATCGCACCGACGAAGCCAAAAAGCGTCTCGAACACGTCATCGCCGAGCATCCCAAGGATACCGAGGCGATCATCGAGCTCGGCAACATTCAGCGCGGGCGCAAGGACTTTGCCGCCTGCGGCGACACCTACACGAAGGCTATCGACACGATTCCGAAGCCGGAGAAGTCGAACTGGGTAATGTTCTACTTCCGCGGCATCTGCTTTGAGCGTTCGCATCAATGGCCCGCCGCCGAAGCCGACATGAAGAAGGCGCTTGAGCTCTATCCCGATCAGCCGCTGGTCCAGAACTATCTCGGCTATTCGTGGGTCGACCAGGGCGCCCACATGGATCAGGGCATGGACATGATCCGCAAGGCGGTCGAGCAGCGGCCGGACGACGGCTACATCGTCGATTCGCTGGGCTGGGCCTATTTCAAGACGGGCAATTACGACGAGGCGGTGAAGAATCTGGAACGCGCCGTCGAACTCAAGCCGGAAGATCCGACCATCAACGACCACCTTGGCGATGCCTATTGGCGCGTCGGGCGGACGCTCGAAGCGCACTTCCAGTGGTCGCACGCCAAGGACCTCAAGCCGGAACCGGAAGACCTGCCGAAGATCGAGGCCAAGCTCAAAGACGGGCTGCCGTCCGACACATCGTCCGCGGCAGAAGCCGACAAGCCGAAGAAGCCCGGTGACAACGGCGGCTGAGAAGCGTCCTTGCCGATCGATCTCGCCGAAAACGCGCCGGCCAAAATCAATCTGACGCTGCGGGTGCTCGGCCGCCGCGGCGATGGCTATCACGACATCGAAAGCCTGGTCGTGTTCGCGGAACTATCAGACCGGCTGACTCTGGCGCCCGGCGGCGAACTGACGCTTTCGGTCGGCGGCCCGCGCGCGGCACAAGCGGGCGAAAGCGCCGACAATCTCGTGCTCAAGGCGGCGCGCGCGCTGGCTGCGCGAATTCCGGGCGTCCGCCTGGGAGCCTTCCATCTCGATAAATCCCTGCCGGTCGCGGCCGGTATTGGCGGCGGCTCGGCTGACGCCGCGGCGGCGCTTCGCCTCCTGGCGCGGGCCAACGATCTTGAGCTCGACGATCCGCGCCTCTACGAGGCCGCACGCGCCACCGGCGCCGACGTGCCGGTCTGTCTGTCGCCGCGCGCACGGCTGATGCGCGGCATCGGCGAAAAGCTTTCCGGGCCTCTCGCGCTGCCGCCGCTTCACGCCGTGCTGGTCAATCCCGGTGTCGCGCTTGCCACCAGGGACGTCTTTGCCGGCTGGGCGCGCGGCGCCAATCCCGCCGCGCCGCTCGACCTTGTGGCGCTCAAAAGCGTCAAAGACCAAAGCGAACTGTTGCAGTGTCTCGCGGCGCAGCCGAACGATCTTGAGGATGCCGCCGTTGCGCTTGCGCCCGTGATCGCGGAGGTGCTCGACGCCTTGCGCTCACTTGCAGGCTGCCGCCTCGCGCGGATGTCGGGTTCGGGCGCTACTTGCTTCGGGCTTTTTGAATCAGCCGCGAGCGCGCAGAGCGCAGCGACGCTGCTGCGGGGCAAATATCCAAAGTGGTGGGTGCAGGCGAGCGCTTTGGCTTAGTGCGTGCGCGCGATACAGAAATCGACCGTCTCGGCGAGCGCCGATTTCATCTTCGAGTCCGGGAACAGCGCAAGCGCGTCGCGGGCGATCGCGCCGTAGTGATGAGCGCGGCCGATCGTGTCCTCGATCGCGCGGTGCTTGGCCATCAGCCCGATGGCGTGATCCAGATCGGCTTCGGCGGTCTCGCCGCGTTCCAGCGTGCGCCGCCAGAATTCGCGTTCGGCGTCGCTGCCGCGGCGGAACGCCAGCACAACCGGCAGCGTGATCTTGCCTTCGCGGAAATCGTCGCCGATGTTCTTGCCGAGCCGGGCCGCGGCGCCGCCGTAATCGAGCGCATCGTCGACCAGCTGGAAGGTTATCCCGAGATTCATGCCGAATGAGCGGCTTGCGGCCTGTTCGGCCTTCTGCCGCGCCGAGATCGCCGGCCCGACCTCGCAGGCCGCCGCGAACAGTTCCGCGGTCTTGGCGCGAATGACCGCGATATATTCATCCTCCGTCGTCGAGGTGTTCTTCGCGGCGGCAAGCTGCATCACTTCGCCTTCGGCGATCACGGCTGCGGCAGCGGACAGGATTTCCAGGGCTTTGAGGCTGCCGACCTCGACCATCATCTTGAACGCCTGGCCGAGCAGGAAATCGCCGACCAGCACGCTTGCCTCATTGCCCCACAGCATCCGGGCGGCAAGCCGTCCGCGCCGCAACTCGCTCTGGTCGACCACGTCGTCGTGCAGGAGCGTCGCCGTGTGCATGAACTCGACTGCGGCGGCGAGCTTGATATGGCCGTCGCCGGCATAGCCGACGAGCCGCGACAGCGCGAGCGTGAGCATCGGACGAAGCCGTTTGCCGCCGGAGGTGATGAGGTGGTTGGCCACTTCCGGGATCATCGTCACCTCGGAACCGGTGCGCGAAATGATCGTGGCGTTGACGCGATCCATGTCGGCTGAGACCAGGTCGACCAGCGCATCGATCGACGGCTCGCCGGGACTTTCGAACGGGACGACTACGGCCACGAGAACATTCTCCACAGAGGACGCCGGAGCATAGAAACGCTATGGTGGCGCGGCAAGTCCACGGCAATTATCACGCCGGCATGTATAAATTCGCCGGCGCCGAACCGCCAGCACCGATCATGCCATGCGACGTGGCGGCGGGGAGGGGGAATGTCAAGCAACGTCATGTCAGGCAACGCCGTGTCAAGCAACGTCATGTCGAGCAACGACATTTCCGCCAAAACGGCTCCGGGCACGGACGGCCCGGGCGCGGATCGTACCGGCGCCGGCCGCTTCGAGGTGGCGGTCCTGGTGCCCTGCTATAACGAGGAGCGCGCCATCGCCAAGGTGGTGGCTGACTTTCGCGCGGCGCTGCCGGGGGCGACGGTCTTTGTCTATGACAACAATTCCACGGACGGCACGATAGAAGCCGCGAAACGCGCCGGCGCCGCCGTCCGCCGCGAGACCCATCAGGGCAAGGGTTACGTGGTGCGGCGGATGTTCAACGACATCGAGGCCGACATCTACGTCCTGGTCGACGGCGACGCGACCTATGATGCGCCGAGCGCCCCGGCGATGATCGCAAAGCTCCTCGAGGAACGGCTGGACATGGTGGTCGCCGCCCGCGTCGATCGCGAACAGGCCGCCTATCGGCCCGGCCATCGTGCCGGCAATCGGCTGCTCAGCGGATTTGTCGCGAATATTTTCGGCCGCGCATTCACCGATATCCTCTCCGGCTACCGCGTATTCTCGCGCCGCTTCGTGAAATCGTTTCCGATTCTTTCCGGCGGCTTCGAGATCGAGACGGAGCTGACCGTGCACGCGCTCGAGCTCGAACTTCCGGTCGGCGAAATGGCGACACCCTATTACGCGCGGCCGACCGGTTCGGCGTCGAAACTCTCAACCTGGCACGACGGGTTCCGCATTCTGTGGACGCTGCTGAAACTCTACCGCGCCGAGCGGCCGCTTTCGCTGTTCGGTACATTTGGCATAGCACTGATGATCACCTCGATCGGGCTCGCCATACCGATCGTCGTTACCTACGTGCAGGAAGGTCTTGTGCCGCGACTGCCAACCGCAGTGCTCTCCACGGGTTTGATGCTTCTGGGCTTTCTTTCCATCGCCTGCGGCTTGATTCTCGACACCGTCACGCGCGGCCGGCGCGAGCAGAAAATGATCGCCTATCTGGCGCTGCGTGCGCCGGGCGAGGACCGGCGGCGGAGCTGAGCATTGCGCGAACTCGTCCGCACCAATGATGCCGTGCTGATTTCGGCGATCGAAGCGCTGCTCAAGGGCGCGCATATCAGGCATATGATTGTCGATCAGAACATGAGCGTGATGGAAGGCTCGATCGGGATTTTTCCCCGGCGCATCCTGGTTGACGAGGACGAGGACCAGGCGGCGCGGCGGCTTCTCCAGGATGCCGGCTATGGCGACGAGCTTCGGCCTCATATTGACTGATCATGTCCGCTGAAATGTCCGCCGAACGCAGCGACGTGAGCGAGGACGCCGTTCTCGGCGGCAAGCTCGTCCTGCGCCAGCCGCTGCGCGGCCACCGCTTCGGCCATGACTCGATCCTGCTTGCCGCGGCGACTGCGGCGCATGCCGGCGAGCGGGCGGTCGACCTTGGCTCGGGTGTCGGCGCGGCGGGATTGGCGCTGGCCAGGCGCGTTGAGGGCCTCGACGTCACGCTGGTCGAAATCGATCCGGTGCTTGCCGAACTGGCGGCGGAGAATATCGCGCGCAACGGTCTGGCGTGGCTGGCGCGCGCGGTCTGTCTCGATGTCGCGGCGTCCGCCGCCGCTTTCTCCGCCGCGGGGCTCGTGCAGGAGACGGCGGATCACGTCTTGATGAATCCGCCTTTCAACTCCCCGCACAATCCTTCGCCGGATCGCGGCCGCCGCCTGGCGCGCACGGGCTCACGCGAAACGCTGGCGCTGTGGCTCAAAACCGCGTCGCGGCTTCTTCGCCCGTCGGGCGCTGTGACGCTGATCTGGCGCGCGGACGGTCAGGGCGAGGTACTCGCAGCGCTTGAGGCCGGGTTCGGCACCGTCGCTGTTTTGCCGGTCCATCCGAAACCCGGCGCGCCGGCGATCCGCGTGCTGGTGCGCGCTGTGAAAAACGGACGCGGACCGCTGGCGATCCTGCCGGGTTTTGTCCTCGCCGATGCCGATGGCAAGCCATCCGCCGAAGCCGAAACCGTACTTCGCGCGGGTAGCGCCCTGGCTCTGACTGGCCGCTGACTTTGGACAGGAATTGTTAACTAATACCGGAATGAAAACGGGTACTTACAAGGCACGCCTGCTCACCGCTTAGGCATCACGCTGGCAGCGAATCGGGCTGTACAGCGGCGCTCTGCTTCGGCTCGGTGCGGACCGGAATATAAGATAAAGCAACAAATACGCTGATTATCATCAAGAGGAATTCGATCTTCGTCACTGCTTGGCCTCCGCCGATGTTTCCGGCACCTACTGTCCAAGCAAGAAGCGTTCCACCGCTTAACAAACGGTTACTTGAGGGTTTACGCGACCCTTCCTATTTGATCCTTCATGACCGAGCCGCCACCCGGGGAATGCATCCAGAATGTTTAGTCGCGTAACCGGCGCATTGCGCCCGCTCATTCCCCGGCGCTTCCGCCGCGACCCGCCGGTCGTCCCGGTGGTGCGGCTTACCGGCGTCATCGGATTTTCCACGCCGCTGCGGCCGGGACTAAGCCTCGCCGGCATAGCGCGCACGCTCGATCGCGCTTTCACGACGAAGCGGGCAGCCGCGGTCGCGCTTGCCATCAATTCGCCTGGCGGGTCGCCGGTGCAATCACACCTGATCTATCGCCGCATCCGGGAACTGGCGGCCGAGCACAAATGCAAGGTCATCGCTTTCGTGGAGGACGCCGGCGCCTCGGGCGGCTACATGATCGCCTGCGCGGCCGACGAGATCATCGCCGATCAGTTTTCCGTTGTTGGTTCGATCGGCGTGGTCGGCGGCTCGTTCGGTTTTGACAAGCTTATCGCCAAGCTCGGCATCGAGCGCCGGCTCTATACCGCCGGCGAGCACAAGGCGATGCTCGATCCGTTTCTGCCGGAAAACCAGGACGACGTCGAACGGATCAAGAATCTGCAACGCGAAATCCACGACGACTTCATTGCGCTGGTGAAATCGCGCCGCGGCGCCAAGCTCAACGGCCCGGATGATGAGTTGTTCTCGGGCGAGTACTGGACCGGACGCCGCGCGCTGGAACTCGGCCTGGTCGATGCCATCGGCGATCTGCGCGGGGTGCTGCGCGAACGATTTGGCGACAAGGTCGTTACGCCCCTGGTGAGCGCCGAACGGGGCCTCCTGGGACGACGGGTTCTTGGCGTGAGCCGCGATGACATGGCCACGGGGGGACTTGCCCGGCTTGGCCTTGCCGGGGACATTATTTCGGCGCTTGAAGCCCGCGCCATATGGGCGCGTTACGGGCTATGAGCATGATCCGGGAACCGGGCGCCGTTTTCGGATAGGTTCATAGCCGGCCGTCAGTTCTGGAGAACGCCAATGCCGCCGCTGATCGTCTTTGCGCTTGGAGTCATGGGAGCGACGGTCCTGGTGCGCTGGTGTTTCAAGGAAGCGCACCGGGTCAATTCCGAACTCGACGAGGTGCGCGCCAAAGCCGTCGATCCGCAAAACCGCGACGCATTGCCGAAGCTCAAGCGCGACCCGAAGACCGGCGAATACAGGCCGGGATAGGCGCAGGAGGCTTAATCCTCACTGCGTCTCCTTGATGCCGCGGTCGCGGACCACGCGGCCCCACTTGTCGAATTCGGCTTTCATGAAGGTGCCGAAGCTTTGCGGCGTGCCGCCGACCGGCGTCGCGCCCGATTGAACGAGCTTTTCCCGGGTCGGCGGATCGTTCAGCGCCGCGTTGACGGCTGCATTGATCCTGGCGACGACCGCGGCCGGCGTCTTCGCCGGCGCGAGCAATCCGTACCAGTTCGAGGCATCGGTGTTGGGATAGCCTTGTTCGGCAAGCGTCGGCACGTCCGGCAGGATGGCGTCGCGCTTGTCCGCCGCAGCGCCGATTGGGGTCAGGGCGCCGGCCTTGATTTGCGCGATCAGCACCGGCACGTCGGCGGAGAGCACCTGGACCTGGCCGCCGAGAAGATCGGTCAGGGCGGGCGCGGCGCCGCGATACGGGACATGCAGGAATTTGACGTTCGCGGACGCGGCGAGCAATTCCTGGGCGAGATGCGGCGGCGAGCCGACACCGGTCGACGCAAACGAAATGGTGCCGGGCTTCTCCTTGGCGAGCGCGACGAGGTCCTTGACCGTCTTGATACCCGACGTGGGCGTGACCACCAGCACTTCCGTGACCGTGGTCACAAGCGCGACCGGCGCGAAATCGCGCAGCGCGTCGTAATGGATATCGGGCATGATGTGCGGCGACACCGTCACCGCGCCGGCAGTCGTCAGGAACAGCGTGTAGCCGTCGGGATCGGATTTGGCGACGAATTCGCCGCCGAGCGTGCCGTTGGCGCCCGGCTTGTTATCGATGATGACGCTCTGGCCGAGCGCGTCCTTCATCTTTTCCGCAACCACGCGGCCGACAAAATCCGTGGGGCCGCCGGCAGGAAATGCGATGACGATATGAATGGGACGGGATGGAAAATCGTCGGCTTGCGCAATTTGCGCGCCCGCCGTCGCCGCGAGCGCTGCCATGGCAATCATCAGAACTCGAATTTTCCGCACAATTTCCTCCCTGCCGATCCAACGAAATCCGCTGTGTCGCGGCTGTGTTGCAGCTAGCATAGCGCGTGCAGGGCGAATCGTCTTCCCGCCCCGCAAGGCTTGACCTGACGGCCACGTTCCACCAACAACGGCCCAATGAGCACAACCGGCAACGCAGTATCGACCGACCTGCCGCTCTATATGCGGCCGGAGCGCTCGTTCCAGGGGCTTATACTCGCCTTGCAGCGTTACTGGGCGGATCATGGCTGCGTCATTTTGCAGCCCTACGACATGGAAGTCGGCGCCGGCACGTTTCATCCGGCAACGACGCTGCGCGCGCTCGGGCCGAAGCCGTGGAATGCCGCCTACGTGCAGCCGTCGCGGCGGCCCAAGGACGGCCGCTATGGCGAAAACCCGAACCGCCTGCAGCACTACTATCAGTTCCAGGTCATCCTCAAACCGTCGCCGGACGATTTGCAGGAGCTTTACCTGAAGTCGCTCTACGCGATCGGCATCGATCCGAAGATCCACGACATCCGTTTCGTCGAGGACGATTGGGAAAGCCCGACGCTCGGCGCCTGGGGCCTCGGCTGGGAATGCTGGTGCGATGGCATGGAGGTTTCCCAGTTCACCTATTTTCAGCAGGTCGCGGGTTTCGAGTGCGCGCCGGTCGCCGGCGAACTCACCTACGGCCTCGAGCGGCTGGCGATGTACGTGCAGGGCGTCGAGAACGTCTACGATCTCAATTTCAACGGCCGCGACGGCGCAGAGCGCGTCAGCTATGGCGACGTGTTCCTGCAGGCCGAGCAGGAATATTCGCGGCACAATTTCGAATTTGCCGACACCGGCATGCTGTTCGAGCAATTCCGCATGGCGGAACTGGCGTGCCGCAAATATATCGAGGCAGGCTGGGAGGCCGACGGCGCGAACGAAAACGGCCGCGGCCGCCATCTGATGGCGCTGCCGGCCTACGACCAGTGCATCAAGGCGAGCCACGTCTTCAATCTGCTCGATGCGCGCGGCGTGATCTCCGTCACCGAGCGGCAGAGCTACATCCTGCGGGTCCGCGAGATGGCGAAGGCGTGCGGCGAAGCCTGGCTCGCGACCGAAGGCGGAGGGAAAAACTCATGAGTGACCCTGAAATCGGCGGCCGGCGGCCGATCCCGATCAATGTCGAGGCCGGCAAGAGCTATTGGTGGTGCGCCTGCGGACGCTCGAAGGCGCAGCCGTTCTGCGACGGTTCGCACAAGGGCACCGGCTTCGTGCCGCAGGAATGGAAGGCGGAGAACAGCGAAGAAGTCTGGTTCTGCGCCTGCAAGCGTTCATCGCACCAGCCGCTGTGCGACGGCAGCCACAAGACCCTGCCCTGAACTTCGCCACGCCTACCCCTCCCCACAGGGGAGAAAGTGAAAGATCACCAAGCTCAGATGCCAGATCTTCTTCTCGAACTCTTCTCCGAAGAAATCCCCGCTCGCATGCAGGCGCGGGCGGCGGAGGATTTGCGCAAGGCGGTGACCGACCGGCTGGTCGCGGCGGGCCTCGTTTATGAAGGCGCCAGGGCGTTCGTGACGCCACGGCGGCTGACGCTTGCCGTGCACGGCGTGCCGGTGCGCCAGCCCGATCTGCGCGAGGAGAAAAAGGGTCCGCGCGTCGGCGCGCCCGAGAATGCCATCGCAGGCTTCCTCAAAGCTGCCGGCCTGACATCGATCTCCGAAGCCAAGGTGCAGCCCGACAAGAAGGGCGATTTTTATGTCGCGCTGATCGAAAAGCCCGGCCGCGCCGCGATCGATGTGATCGGCGAAATTTTGCCGGACGTGATCAAGAGCTTTCCGTGGCCGAAATCGATGCGCTGGGGCGTGCAGTCGAAGGAGCCCGGAGCGCTGACCTGGGTGCGGCCGCTGCATTCCATCGTCGCTACTTTCGGGCCGGAGACCGAGGATCCCGACATCGTGGCGTTTTCGGTCGGCGGCATCTCGGCCGGCAACGAGACGCGCGGCCATCGCTTCCTCGCGCCGGCGCCGTTCACGGTGCGCCGGCTCGACGACTACATGGCGAAACTCGACAAGGCCAAAGTCGTGCTCGACGCCGAGCGGCGCAAGGACATCATCCGCACCGAAGCAAAGCAGCTTGCCTTCGCGCAGGGGCTGGAACTGGTCGAGGACGACGGCCTGCTCAACGAGGTTGCAGGCCTCGTCGAATGGCCGGTGGTGCTGATGGGGTCGTTCGACGAAGCGTTCCTGCGAATCCCGGAAGAAGTCATTCGCGCCACCATCCGCAACAACCAGAAATGCTTTGTGCTGCGCGACACCGCGCATGCGAAACTCATCAACAAGTTCATTCTCGTCTCCAACATGGAAGCCGAAGACGGCGGCAAGGAAATTGTCGCCGGCAATGAGCGCGTCATTCACGCGCGGCTGTCGGATGCGAAGTTTTTCTACGAGACGGATCTGAAGACGCGCCTTGAAGACCGGCTGCCGAAGTTCAAGGACATCGTGTTTCACGAAAAGCTCGGCTCGCAGGCCGAGCGCATCGCAGCGCATCGAACGGCTTGCGGCGGAACTCGCACCGCTCGTCGGTGCCGATGTGGAGAAAGCGAAACGCGCGGCGCGTCTTTGCAAGGCGGATTTGCTTACGGAAGCCGTCGGCGAATTTCCCGAGCTTCAAGGCCTGATGGGGAAATATTACGCAGAGGCGCAGGGCGAGGACGAAGCCGTCGCGCATGCGATGCGATGATCATTACAAGCCGAAAGGGCCGGACGATCTGGTGCCGAGCGATCCGGTGTCCATTGCGGTCGCGCTTGCCGACAAGATCGATACTCTGGTTGGGTTCTGGGCGATCAATGAGAAGCCGACCGGAAGTAATGACCCTTATGCTCTGAGGAGAGCTACCCTCGGAATTATCAGAATCATTGTAGATAGCGAGCTGAAAATTCGGCTCTTCGGAATATTCCTCGCGCACGGATTAAGAGTGATATATCAGCTTCACCGACGAACGATCCCTGAGGGTGTAAATTTATATCAACTATTCGAAGGAATCTCGCCGCACTTGGAACAGTATCGTGAATCTCAGAGACGGTTGCAAAGAAACTTCGTCCTCTCAAAATACACTTTAAAAGGCCGACGCAAGAGCTTTCATTGTTGGCCGGAGAACTTATCGTCTTCTTTGCCGACCGCCTGAAAGTCCAGCTTCGCGAGCAGGGTGCGCGGCACGACCTTGTCGATGCGGTATTTGCGCTCGAAGGCCAGGACGATCTCTTGCTGATCGTCCGCCGCGTCGAAGCTTTCGGCAAATTCCTCGACACCGAAGACGGCAAGAGCCTCCTCGCCGGCACCAAGCGCGCGACCAACATCTTCGCATCGAGGAAAAGAAGGACGGCCGCAAATACACCGGCGAGCCGAACGCAAAGCTTTACCGAATTGCCGGAGGAGAAGGCGCTTGCAGCCGCCATCGAGGCCGCCAAAGCCGAAGCGTCCGCCGCCGTCGCCAAGGAAAACTTCGAGGCCGCGATGCGCGCCATGGCAAAACTGCGCCCGAGCGTCGACGCCTTCTTCGACAAGGTGACGGTGAACGCCGACGACAAGGCGGTGCGCGAGAACCGGCTGAAGCTTCTCAACGAAGTCCGTGCCGCAACCCGGGCCGTGGCCGATTTTTCCAGGATCGAGGGCTGAAGGCCGTCATTGCGAGCGAAGCGAAGCAATCCAGTCTTTGGCCTGGACCGGGGGCCGCGAGGTCTGGATTGCTTCGTCGCTTCGCTCCTCGCAATGACGAGGCTCTTGTTGTCACTTTTACGTTGACATAAGTCACCGAAACGGTTACATAAGGCCTCCCGCCCGTTACGGGCCGCCCTCCGGAGGCTGGCCTGTGGCAGAGCGGGAGCGGATCCGCGCGGCGGCAGTCGCTGCGAGGATTCAGGTGGAGCGCCGGGAGGCGCCGCGCGCCCGAAGCAGGCGGTTCGCGCAAGCGGATTGTCCTGTGGCGCGCGCCACGCCCGAAGCGCGAGCGGGTGGCAACATCCGTCCGCGTGGCGTGGCCCACGACCCTGGCGCCTCCCGGCGCTCCTATCTCGCTCCACACGGCGAGAGCGTTTCCGTATCGCTTGACGAAAAGCCCGGACGCTCATGCGCCGCGGGAATGCGGCCGCGCGCCATACTGCGTTCGCTCTTTCATCGGATGCATTTGTCGCATAGAACCGAATTGCGTCTTGTGCGTTGCACTGTTGTAGATTTCAGGACGCTCCCGCCGCGTTTCCCCGCAATGTATTCGAACCCGAGGTAGGACCCATGGTCATCACCGCCACCGAACTTTCCCCGCTTGTCGCCATCATTGCCGGCATCCTGATCCTGATCATGCCGCGGCTGCTCAATTACATTGTCGCGATCTATCTCATTTTCATCGGCTTGGTGGAGCTCAATGCCATCCACCATTTCATTCACTAGAGCGGAAGCGTGATGACGCTTTCGCGGGCATCCGGCATAATGGATTGAAAGCCTTCTTCTCATTTTCTCATTCCTCGAACCGTGATCGACCGCAACCTCCACCCAACCTCCACCGTAGTTTCCCATGGCCAAATCGCGCGCAAAGAAATCCCGCCAGCCGGTGAAGAAATCGCCGGCTGCAAAATCGGCCCGCAAGGGCAAATGGGCCTATGCCTTCGGCGGCGGCAAAGCCGCCGGCCGCGCCAGCATGAAGAACCTCCTCGGCGGCAAGGGCGCGGGGCTTGCGGAAATGGCGCATCTCGGCCTTCCGGTGCCGCCCGGTTTCACCATCACCACCGAGGTCTGCACCTATTTCTACGCGCACGGCAAAACCTATCCGAAGGATTTGAAGCCGCAGGTCGAGACCGCGCTCGGCGAAGTCGGCCGCATCACCGGAAAGAAATTCGGCGATGCCAAAAATCCGCTGCTCGTCTCGGTGCGCTCGGGCGGCCGGGCGTCGATGCCCGGCATGATGGACACCGTACTCAATCTCGGGCTCAACGACGTCACGGTCAAAGCGCTTGCGGAAAAATCCGGCGACCGGCGTTTTGCCCAGGACAGCTATCGGCGCTTCATCACCATGTATTCCAACGTGGTGCTCGGCATCGATCACCAGAATTTCGAGGAAATCCTCGACGACCATAAGGACCGCAGCGGCTACACGCTCGATACCGATCTCGACGCCGATGATTGGGAAAAAATCATCGTGCGCTACAAGGAGCGGGTTAAGGAGGAGAGTGGCAAGCCGTTTCCGCAGGACCCGCACGCCCAATTGTGGGGCGCGATCGGCGCCGTGTTCGGCTCGTGGATGAATCAGCGCGCCATCACCTATCGCCGCCTGCACAACATTCCGGAAAGCTGGGGCACCGCGGTCAATGTGCAGGCCATGGTGTTCGGCAATATGGGCGAGACCTCCGCCACAGGCGTTGCCTTCACACGCAATCCATCGACCGGCGAGAAAAAGCTCTACGGCGAATACCTGATCAACGCGCAGGGCGAGGACGTCGTCGCCGGCATCCGCACGCCGCAGGAGATCACCGAGGCCGCGCGCAAGGAAGCATCTTCCGACAAGCCTTCGATGGAAGGCGCATTGCCGCATGCTTTCGCCGAACTCAAACGCATCCACGCCAAGCTCGAACGGCACTATCGCGACATGCAGGATCTCGAATTCACGGTCGAGCAGGGCAAGCTGTGGATGCTGCAGACCCGTAACGGCAAGCGCACGGCGCAAGCCGCGCTGCGCATCGCGGTCGAACTGGCGCAGGAAAAGCTGATCACCAAGAAGGAAGCGGTGTCGCGGGTCGATCCCGCCGCGCTCGACCAGCTTCTGCATCCGACCATCGATCCCAAGGCCGTACGCAAGATCATTGCTACGGGACTGCCGGCGTCGCCGGGCGCCGCGTGCGGCGAGATCGTGTTTTCGTCCGAGGAGGCCGAGCTTCTCAAGAGTCAGGGCCGCAAGGTGATCCTGGTGCGGGTCGAGACCTCGCCCG
This sequence comes from uncultured Alphaproteobacteria bacterium, assembly GCA_963808205.1. GTDB lineage: Bacteria > Pseudomonadota > Alphaproteobacteria > Rhizobiales > Xanthobacteraceae > BOG-931. The sequence continues at coordinate 109,436 of CAWEER010000001.1, read as the reverse complement.
AGGATATTCACGGCATGCACGCGGCCGAAGGCATTTTGACGACGCGCGGCGGCATGACTTCGCATGCGGCTGTCGTCGCGCGCGGCATGGGCAAACCCTGCGTCTCCGGCGCCGGCGCGCTCCGCGTCGACTATCGTAACCAGACCATGACGGCCGGCGACACGACGCTGAAGAAGGGCGATACGCTCACCATCGACGGCGCGACCGGCCAGGTCCTTGCCGGCAAGGTGCCGATGCAGGAGCCGGTGCTCGCCGGTGAATTCGGCACCGTGATGAAATGGGCCGACGAGTTCCGTACGTTGAAGGTGCGTGCCAATGCCGACACCCCGGCAGACGCCCGCGCCGCGATAAAATTCGGCGCCGAAGGTATCGGCCTGTGCCGCACCGAGCACATGTTCTTCGAGGAGGAGCGCATTCGCGCCGTGCGCGAAATGATCCTTGCCGGGGACGAGAAGGCGCGCCGCGCGGCGCTTGCGAAACTTCTGCCGATGCAACGCGCGGATTTCGTCGACCTGTTCAAGATCATGGGCGGCCTGCCGGTGACGATCCGGCTTCTCGACCCGCCGCTGCACGAATTCCTGCCGCATAGCGAAAAAGAAATCGCCGAAGTGGCGCAGGCGATGGGCGCCGATCCGCAGAAACTCGCGGATCGCGCGCGCGAGCTGCATGAGTTCAATCCCATGCTCGGCTTCCGCGGCTGCCGGCTTGCCATTGCCTATCCCGAGATCGCCGAAATGCAGGCGCGCGCGATTTTCGAGGCGGCCGTCGAGACGGAACGCGAAACCGGCAAGTCCGTCGCGCCGGAAATCATGGTGCCGCTGATCGCCAGCAAAGCTGAACTCGATCTGGTCAAGGAGCGTATCGACGCCACGGCGAAGCAGGTGGCGGCGGAGACCGGGAAGAAACTCAAGTACCAGGTCGGCACCATGATCGAGCTGCCGCGCGCGGCGCTCAAGGCCGGCGAGATTGCCGAGAGCGCGGAGTTCTTTTCCTTCGGCACCAACGACCTGACGCAGACTGCTTTCGGCATCAGCCGCGACGATGCCGCGAGTTTCCTCGGCATCTACACGTCGAAGGGCATTCTGCCGGCCGATCCGTTCGTGTCGATCGACCGCGAAGGTGTCGGCGAACTCATCCGCATCGCCACGGAGCGCGGCCGCAAGACCCGCAAGAATATAAAGCTCGGTATTTGCGGCGAACACGGCGGCGATCCGGCTTCGGTCGCGTTCTGCCACGAGGTGGAACTCGATTACGTGTCGTGCTCGCCGTTTCGCGTGCCGATCGCACGCCTTGCCGCCGCCCAGGCGGCTCTGGGCAAGAGCGCTGTGGGCGAAGGATAATATCCTCCCGCCGCGCGCGATTTCTCCGCTCGCAATAACGGCAAGTTTCATTCCTGCTTGCGCGGGAATGATGGGAACCTGTCGAGTTCCATTCCGTCACGCGTGATCGTGGTTAATGAACAGCCAACGTATCGTGCGCGTAGCGCGTCATCGCGCGTTTTTCAAAACGATTGCGTAAGCATGATTGCGTTTCGCCGCGCCGTTTGTTGCGCGCGTTCGCGCGATTAACGCCTTCGCAACGTTAACTCGACAATAAATAAAACCGTCGAATTCGCGCCACTGCGGTGGCGTTTCCCTAACTGTGTGCGTTGCGTTGCGCGCATGTTGGCGTGAGGGGTAATGGTTGCGTCGCGTATCCGCGTGATCAGCGGATCAGCGCGCCGTTCTCGGCGCGTTTCTGGTTCAGCGCATGTTTCGCCGCATTGATGCCGACCTCGATCGGCTATCAGGACCTTGCGGCGCTCATCGCGCACGGCCGGCATTCGTATGCGGACTATCATTTGATCGCGTCGCCGTTCGGCACGGTGGAAACCGCGACGTTCAGCTATTCGCGTCCCGTCGGCACCGCCATGCCGGAGCCGCTCGGCTTCCAGACGGTGAACTTCGATCCGCGTTCGCTCGATGCTTATTCGTGGAAAGTCGACGAAGCACTCAATGCGCCGCCCGCGCGGCAGCTGGAATATCCGAGTGTCGATCGCCGGCACAAGGGCGATCGGCTGCCGGCGAGCAATGCCGCTCCGGTTCCTGTCGATCCGGCGAGCCTGCCGCAATTGCAGCCGATCACCGCACCTGCTGCACCGGCCGCGACACAACCTGTGCGGCCGCCGGCGATGGCGACACCGCGGCCGAAGAGCGCGGAAGATGGCGCCCCGCAACAGCTCAATGCCGACGTGCATGCCGAGCAACGGGATGTAGCGCCGCCGGTGGCGCAAATGGACGCCAGCGAAGATGAATCGCTGGCCTGGGCGCCAGCGGGATCAAGCGCCGCCGAAGACGACGTGGCGCTTGCGGACAAGCCGCCGGAATTGCCCGCGCCCGGCGAGACGATCGATGCGCCGACGTCGCTCGACGAGATGTCGTTTCTCGACTCCACCGGCGATCACAGTGCGGACATCTACTTCGGCAACGGCTCGATGGGCGGCATGCGGACAAGCCTGCAAAGCTGGGCGCCGGGCGCCGAGCCGATGCTGGTGCCGCCGGATGGTCCAGGCATGAAGCTTGCGTCGCTTGAGGATACCGACGGCGGCGAAGGCGAAACGATCGCGGGCAAGGATAACAGCCGTGTGCTCAGCCCGGCGCAGCAACTCGGACTCGAAGGCAAGCCGCGCGCGCACGCGGAAAAATGCCTCGCCGATGCGGTCTATTTCGAAGCGCGCGGCGAGGTGAAGAAAGGCCAGGAGGCCGTCGCCCAGGTGGTCATGAACCGGGTGTTCTCGGGCTATTACCCGCACGATGTCTGCGGCGTCGTCTATCAGAACGCCGGACGTCATCTGGCCTGCCAATTCACCTTCGCCTGCGAAGGCAAGGACCTCGACCGGATCGACGAGCCGGATATGTGGGAGCAGGCCAAGCAGATCGCGAAGAACATGCTCGACGGCAAGATCTGGCTCGCCGAAGTCGGGCACGCCACGCACTATCACGCCTACTGGGTGCATCCGAGCTGGGTGCACGAGATGGCGAGGCTCTATCACCTCGGTGTGCACACGTTCTATCGGCCGCTCAATTGGGGTAACGGCGACGACGAGCCGGTCTGGGGCAAGGGCCCGGCGGGGGTGGGCGTGCGGCTCGATCCCGAAGCCTTGAATGAAAATCCCGAACCCGCGCCGAAGAGTCCGGAAGCGGCGAAAGGCCCGCAGGCCGAAGCCTCCCCGGCGCCGGCCGACGCCACGAGCGCATCGACCGCGAAGCTCTAGCGGCTAGATTTCGATATCCAGTCCGACGTCGAGATTTTGCACCGAGTGGGTGAGCGCGCCCGACGACAAATAATCCACGCCGGTCTCCGCGATCGCCGCCGCGGTATCGAGCGTGATGCCGCCGGACGCTTCGATGACAAGGCGGCCGGCAACCATGGCAACGGCCTTGCGCATCGCGTCGAGATCGAAATTGTCGATGAGGACGACGTCGGCCAGTCCGACATCGAGCACGTCCTTGAGCTGATCGAGTGAATCGACCTCGATCTCGATCTTGACCAGATGACCCGCGGCCTGTTTGGCGCGCGTAAGCACGGCCCTGATGCCGCCGGCGACCGCGATGTGGTTGTCCTTGATCAGGATCGCGTCGTCGAGGCCGAAGCGGTGATTGTAGCCGCCGCCGCAGCGCACCGCGTATTTCTCGAGCGCGCGAAGTCCCGGCGTGGTCTTGCGTGTGCAAACGACGCGGGCCTTGGTGTGAGCGATGCGCGTGGCGAATTCGGCGGTCGCGGTCGCGATACCGGAAAGGTGACCGAGATAATTAAGTGCAACGCGCTCGGCGCCGAGAATCGCGCGTGCATTGCCGGAAATCGTCATCAGCGTAGTGCCGGCCCTGGCAGCCGCTCCGTCGCGGGCATGCGGTGCGATTGCGATATTGGGCGACAGGCGGCGGAAAGCCGTCTCGACGAGCGGCAGGCCGGCGATCACGCCGGCTTTGCGCACGACGACGAGAGCGCGGCCATCCGCGTCCTCCGGCACGGTAGCGGTGGAGGTGATGTCGCCGGCGCGCCCGAGATCTTCCTCAAGCGCGCGCGTGACCGCCGCCTCGATTTCGAGCGGGGACAAAAAAGCATCGGAGCGCAAAAGCGACATCGGCAAACACCGTGGCAATCCAAAAATTCCATAGTCAGTGTCGGGGAATATAGCAAACCCATGCGCCTGCCGGCGGGCCAGCCATGCATTGTGCGGTCCGCGCGGCCAAATTTTTCGTTTGGGTGAGCGGAGGTGACGCCCTATGCTCCGCCGGCTTTCGAATCCTTTGATAAGCCGGGCGACATGACCATTTCCGTGAAAGAGGGCGGCCTTCGCGCCGCTAGCTGGCGAACGCCGGCGCTGGTGATCGGTTTCGGTTGCCTGATCACGATGATTGCCTTTGGGCCGCGCTCCACGCTCGGCTTTTTCCTCACTCCGCTGTCGACGGCCAATCACTGGGGCCGCGATGTCTTTGCCTTTGCGCTCGCGCTGCAAAACCTGCTGTGGGGCGTCGGCCAGCCGCTCGGGGGCATGATCGCCGACCGGTTCGGGACGATAAAGGTGGTGTGTGCCGGTGCGCTCCTCTACGCGGCCGGTCTCGTCCTGATGTCGCACGCGACCAGCGCGCCGATCCTGGACGCTTCGGCGGGCGTGCTGGTTGGATTCGGGCTCGCCGGCTGCTCGTTTCCGGTGATCCTTGCCGCCTTCGGCAAGATATTGCCGAAGGAGTGGCGTTCGGTCGCCTTCGGCTTCGGCACCGCGGCGGGCTCGTTCGGACAATTCCTGTATTCGCCGGTCGCTGTGGCGCTGATGGATTCATACGGTTGGCAGCAGACCTTGGTGATTTTCGCCGTGAGCCTGGTCGCCGTGCTGCCGTTATCGGTCGCGCTGGCGACGCCCCCGCACATGGTGGCGGCGGATTCAGTATCCTCGCAATCGCTCGGCCATGCGTTACGCGAAGCATTCGCACACCGCTCATACATTCTGCTCGTGCTCGGATTTTTCACCTGCGGTTTTCAGCTTCAGTTCATCACGGTGCATCTGCCGTCCTACCTCATCGACCGGGGCCTTTCGGCGCAGGTCGGCGGCTGGACGATCGCGACCATCGGGCTCTGCAACATCGTGGGATCGGTCACGGCCGGCTGGCTCGGCGACCGCATGCCGAAACGCTATCTGCTGTCGTTCATCTATTTCGTCCGCGCGGCGGCGATCCTCGCGTTCATTTCGTTTCCGGTGACGACGTATTCCTGCATCGCATTCGGCGCCGTCATGGGCTTCATGTGGCTTTCGACGGTGCCGCCGACGAACGGCATCATCGCGCTGATGTTCGGCACGCGCTGGCTGGCGACGCTCGCGGGCTTCGCCTTCTTCAGCCATCAGGTCGGCGGCTTCCTCGGCGTCTTGCTCGGCGGCATCGTGTTCGACCGCACCGGGTCCTATAACGCGGTGTGGTGGCTTGCGATCCTGTTCGGTGTTCTCTCGGCGCTGATCAATATGCCGATCGTCGAGAAGCCGGTTCCGCGCATGGCGGCCGCTCCGGCCTGATTTTCATTTTTCGCGCGACAAGCCGGCTAACCAGGCCGGTTGCTTGAACGGCTGTGCCTGACCGTGACAGATTAGCTGCCGGGAGAATTGGCATGTCGACTTTCAAGGCGATCGTCATCGACAAATCGGAAGCCGGCCAGACGGTGCGGCTCATCGATTTCGACGACAAGGATCTGATGGACGGCGACGTCACCGTCCGGGTCGAATATTCCACCTTGAACTACAAGGACGGCCTCGCCGTCACCGGCAAGGCGCCGGTGGTGCGCCGCTTCCCGATGATCGCGGGTGTGGATTTCGCCGGCACGGTGGAATCGTCGACGCATCCGGCCTGGAAGCCGGGCGACAAGGTCATTCTCAACGGCTGGGGGCTCGGCGAGACCCATCTCGGCGCCTATGCCGAGAAGGCGCGCGTCAAAGGCGACTGGCTGGTGCGGCTGCCCGCGACGATCAGCACGCGTGACGCCATGGCGATCGGCACTGCCGGCTATACCGCGATGCTCTCCGTCATGGCGCTGGAGCGGGCCGGGCTTGATCCATCGCGCGGCCCGATCGTGGTGACCGGCGCAGCCGGCGGCGTCGGCTCGGTGGCGGTCGCACTCCTCGCCAAGCTCGGCTATGCGGTCGTCGCCTCGACCGGCCGGCCGGAGGAAGCGGCCTACCTGAAGGGCCTCGGCGCTGCCGAGGTGATCGACCGGAAGGAACTCAGCGGTCCGCCGCGCCCGCTCGCCAAAGAGCGCTGGGCCGGCGGCATCGATGCCGTGGGTTCGACGACGCTCGCCAATGTGCTGTCGATGACGCGTTACGGGGGTGCGGTCGCCGCCTGTGGACTGGCGGGCGGAATGGACTTGCCGGCTTCGGTCGCCCCGTTCATCCTCCGCGGCGTCTCTCTTCTCGGCATCGACTCCGTGATGTGTCCGTTGCCGCTGCGGCAGGAGGCTTGGCGGCGGCTGGAAACGGACCTCGATCGGTCCAAGATTGCCGCGATGACGAGCGAAATCGGGCTCCAGGACGTCGTTGCCGCAGGCCGGCGCATCGTCGAGGGGCAGGTGCGCGGGCGTATTGTGGTAAAAATTGGGTAACCGGTTCAGGATTTGGCTACGAATTTCAATCATCATCCGAGGCCGCTATGGTAAGGGGACGGTTAAGAAATCTTGTTAACGTCGTCCCTGTGTCGAGCGTGAGGTCGTCGATGTTGGTACGCGTAGCAGCGTTCTGTGCGTGTGTTGTGGGGGCCGGCTTATTGGGCGCCGTTGGCGCCATGGCCGAAGAGCTCAGTCCCGAACAGGCTCGCGCCTTCGTGGTCGGCAAGCTGTTCTCCTATACCTGCTTCGAAGGCACCTCCGGCCTCGGCCGCGTTTTCAACGACGGCTCGGTCGTCGGCACGATCCGGATTCGCGGCCAGGGCCAAACCCGTTTTGCGTCATTGCCTGCCGGTACGATCAGGGTGGAAGGCGCCTCGATGTGCGCGCACCTCTCAGGCCTGCCGATGACGCCCTGCTTTAGAGTGCAGAAGCTTGACTATAAAAGCTTCCGTGGTTCGATCTCCGGGCTTGGCTTCGCCTATTGCGACTTCTATCAGCACAATCCGAGATCCCAGCTCATGAGCGACTCGGGCGAGCCGCTGCCGACGGCGCTCGCCGCGACACCGCCGGCGACGCCGGTTGCCATTACCCGGCCGGCGCTACGCCCGTCCCTGTCGGAATAATCTCCGCTTCCGGCTTTTTCACTCAATATCGAGACGAAATGGTTCCGCTTCCGCGGTCAGGACGCCGCGGCCGATGGTTTCGATCGCGGCGATCATGCGGCCGTCGCGGCCGAGCAAACGATCTGCGATCGAGACGATCCGCCGGTTCGGCGTCGCGGTCGGCGAAGCGCGCCGCAACGCTTGCGCGATACTGTCCTCATCGCGACGCGGGTTGAGCGCGCAGACGGTGGTGAACGCGGTCGCGGTCGAGCGGCTGATACCCATATAGCAGTGCACGACCAGAGGCGCCTGACGATCCCACTCGCGAACGAAGTCGAGAAGTTCGGCGACGTGCTGCTCACCCGGCATGACGTAGCCGTCGAGCGGGGCGGATATATCGTGAAAGCGCAGCCAAAGATGGTTTTCCGGCGCGATGCAGTCGGGACGTTGGAGTTGCGCCTCGTCGCCGATCAGCGACACGACGTGGCGCGCACCGGTGTCCTCGACGATTTTTTGCAGGCGGGACAGCGAACAGACGTGAATCATGGGATCAAATGGCCAATCGTGTTTTCTTTTTCATATAGGAATCGGGGATGGCGCAAGTGTGACTTTCGTCGTCACTCCCGGGTGAGTTTCGTGATCCGGTCGAGATAACGCGCTTGCGCCGTCTCGGCGGGCCAGGGTTTTAGATAGTCGCGTTCCATCGCGGCGGAGAATACGGGAGGACGGCCGAAGAAGCGCCGCGCTTCAGCCGCTTCAAAGCCGGCGAGGTGGGTTGCTTCAAGATAGGCCGCCTGCCGGTCGGCAATCTTGATCAATGCGTCAAGTTCGGGTGCGGACTTGGCCGGCAGGCCAAAGCGCAGATGGATCGCCGTGAGAAGCCGCTTCTCGACGGCCTTGTAGGCATCGCCGATCACGGCCTTGAACGGCGAGATCATGTCGCCGATCACGTATTCCGGCGCGTCGTGCAGCAATACCGCGAGCCGGCGGCTGCGATCGATCCGGGGCACGCGCGCCCGCGCCAAGGCCTCGACGAGGAGACAATGCTGCGCAACGGAATAAATGTTCGCGCCGCTCGTCTGGCCGTTCCAGCGCGCCACCCGCGCGAGGCCATGCGCAATATCCTCAAGTTCAACGTCGAGCGGGGAGGGGTCGAGCAAATCAAGCCGCCGTCCCGACAGCATGCGCTGCCAGGCGCGCGGGCCGGCGGGCGCCCGCGGCTTTCGCGGCTGCCGTTTGTCAGGCACGGCCTTTGCGCCCCGGCTTCTGGCAGGCTCCGTGGCGGTGGCAGGTAACGAGATGGTCGTTGACCATGCCGACGGCCTGCATGAACGCGTAGACGATGGTCGGCCCGCAAAACTTGAAGCCGCGCGCGGCCAGTTCTTTTGACATGGCGCGCGATGCTGCGGTTTCCGCCGGAACCTGGCTGGTCGTCCGGTAGTGGTTGACCTTCGGCCGGCCGTCGACGAAACCCCACAGCAGTTTTGAAAAGCCCGGACCTTTCTCCATGACGTCGAGCCAGCCTTTCGCCGACAAAATCGCGCCCTCGATCTTGGCCCGGTTGCGGACGATGCCGGCGTCCGCCATCAGGCGTTCTACCTTGGCCGGCCGGTAGCGCGCGATCTTCTCCGGCGCGAAGCCGTCGAACGCGCGGCGAAAATTGTCGCGCTTGCGCAGGATGATGATCCAGGAGAGGCCGGCCTGAAAACCGTCGAGCACGAGCTTTTCATAAAGCGCACGATCGTCGTATTCCGGCACGCCCCATTCCTGATCGTGATAGGCGACGTAAAGCGGGTCCTGTTTGGGCCACGGACACCGCTTGAGGCCGTCATCGTGGAAGGCATCGGTCATTCGGCGGCCTTGATCTCGCCCGGAAAAGCAAACCGCGCCCAGTCCGGCTTGACGAGTTGGATGGTGATGCCGCCGGCGTTCAGCGGTTCGCCCGGCGGCGTCTCGGCGACCCTGTCGAGGCGCAACAACGCGACGCCGCGGCCCGCCGCTGCGGAGCCCATGACGCCTACCTGGCGCTCGCCGGCCATGATCGGTGCGCCGGCCGCAGGCGCGGCGCCGTCATAGCGCACCGGCACCGCGCGCGTCCGCGCCGTACCGCGATGTTCGATGCGCGATACGACCTCCTGGCCGATATAACAGCCTTTGGCGAAATCGACGCCGCCAAGCTGATCCATGTCGGTTTCGTGAGGGAAGGCGTCGCCGTAGGCAAAATCGCTGCCGCCGCGCGGGATGCCGAGCGCGATCCGATGCGCTTCGTATTCGTTTGCCTCAACGCGCGTGGCGCCGAAGCCGGCCGCCGCGTCCGCGGCGAGATGCGGCGGAATCATCGCGCGCATGCCAAGCGCCGGCAAGCGCGGATCGGCATAAGACAAGCCATATTTGCCGGTGCCGGAACCGTCCCATACCGCGAGCACGCCGAGGATTTCCGACAGGTCCTCGATTATGACCTTGGCGCGCAATTTGTAGAGATTGAATTTTTCGACGAGCGCCGGCCCGAGCGCGCGGGGAATGTCGAGAAAGAAGCCGCCGCCATCCTTCGCGGGGGCTTCCGTTACCAGGAAGTCCGCGATGATTTTACCTTGCGGCGTCAGCAGCGCACAGAAGCGCGCCGCTCCTGGCGTGAGATCAAGGATGTCGGCCGTCACCAAACCGTGGAGGAAATTCCGCGCGCCGTCGCCGACGATTTTGACCACCCCGCGGTCGGGGAGAAGGGCAGCTTTCATGCGCTTAATGCCTAAGCCGCGGGCCATGTGACCGCAAGGCTTATATCGGCAACGGGCTTCGCTGTATCAAGCGGAATGAGCGTGGTGATGATGCGGCCGGCGAGGGATCAGAATTGCGTCACGCGCGGAAAAACCGAACGCGTGGGTTCAGTCCGACGCGCACTTACTGCCGCGACAGCTTGACCGAGAATTCGCCGTTGCGGATGCGGGTGTTGAGATTTTCGGCGTAGCGGGCGGTGGCTTCTTCACCATAGGTCGTGATCAGTTCGGAGAGCGCCAGAAAAAGCGCGGTCTGCGCCAGACAATCGCCGTCGATGCCATCGTGGGACGCATCCGTCCACGCGCCATGAAGGTAGCCGAGTGCGAGCCGCTTCTGCTCGAGTTCGGCCAGCGGTTCGCGGTGCGCGAGATTTTGCGTCGCTATCGTCATCTCAATCACTTTGTCGCCGCAGCCCGCGGCGTCCCTTCCCGAAAACACCGTAGCACGGCGTCCGCGGGCTTTTGAGAGCGAACCTTGAGGCAGGGTTAATGCCCGTGGTTAGGGCGTTTCTCGCACTAATTGGCGTAGCGGGCGGTAATATCGCGGGCGATCTTGGCGCCCTCATCGAGGTAGCGGCGGATGACGACGCCGGCCGCGGGCGTGCAGGTCCGGTAGCTTTGCTGGAACCCGCGATAGCCGCGGTTGAAGCTTGCGACCATCTGATCGTGGCGGTCGCCGGTCGGGGCTTCGGCGTCGATCAGCGCCTGCGCTTCGGTGCGCCATTTCTGGCCTTCGTTGCTGTCGCAGACGCCGCGCAGGAAATGCAGCGCGCCAAGAATCTCCGAGAGCCGTTGCAGGTCGTGATCGTAGGGCGCCGGCAGGTCCTGTGCCGGAGGTATCGACGGCGCGCCCGGCTGGACCGGGGTGGTGGTTAGCGCGGGCAGTTTCGGCGAAACCTGCGCCGGAGGCCGCGGCGCCGGCGCGGGAGCCTGCGGGGCGCCCCAGAATTGCGCGCGCGCGGGGGCGGCGAGACAGAAAGCGAGCGCGATGATGGTCAATAGTCGCAGCATGTGCGGCGCCAAATCAGTGTCCAACCGGAACATACCAAAAGCACGAGAACGCGGCATGGTTGAGGCGCGCATCAATGCTGATCGCTCACCTGTTTGACCGCGGCAATGACAATCGCTGCCAGCCCTTCGGTGGTCTTCAGTCCGGCAAGCTCGGACGGCAGAAGCCAATGGGCCTCTGCCAATTCCTCGTTGAGCGAAATCTCGCCGCCGACCAAACGAGCCGCGAATGGCAATATCACGAAATGCCGCTCGATGCGCCCTGCAGTGTCGCGCACGATGGCCTGGCGAAAGCCGACAAGCTCGACCGGCGCGACGTCGAGCGCGGTCTCTTCGCGCACTTCGCGGATGACCGCTTCTTCCAGAGTTTCGCCAAGTTCGACCCCGCCGCCGGGCAATGTATAGAGGCCATGGGCAGGGGTGCGGGCGCGGCGCACGATCAGCACCCGATCGTCCCGCACGATCGCGGCGCTGACCGCGAGGTAGGGTCGCGTGGGATAAGTCCGTGCACTGTCGCTGTTGCTCATTAAAGTCCGGCCCAATTGCCTTTATATCGATCATACGCAAAGCCGAGGGCGAAGTGCCCAGCCGAGGTTGATTAGCGATGTGCGGCCGTTATGTCATCATCTCGACGCCGGAGGCGATCCGGGCGCTGTTTCGCTACGGTGAGCAGCCGAACTTTCCACCTCGCTATAATGTAGCGCCGACGCAGCCAATCCCGATCGTCCGGCTCGTTGACGGCAAGCGCTCATTTTCGCTGATGCGCTGGGGACTGCTGCCGTCCTGGGTCAAGGATCCGAAGACATTTCCGCTCCTGATCAATGCGCGCGGCGAATCCGTGATCGAAAAGCCGGCGTTTCGCAATGCCGTGCGCCGGCGGCGCTGCCTCATTCCCACCGACGGCTTTTATGAGTGGCAGGAAGGCGAAAAGGCCGGAGCCGCGAAGCGTCCGTATTTCGTGCGCGCCAGGCGAGATGCAGACGGCAGCGCGCCGCCACTGGCCTTCGCTGGCCTCTACGAAACCTGGACCGGTCCGAACGGCGAGGAGCTGGATACGGCGGCGATCATCACGACGACGGCCAATAACACCTTATCGCCGGTCCACCACCGCATGCCGGTTTTCATCGCGCCGGAAGCATTCGATCGCTGGCTGGACTGCGCCAATGTCGAGGCGGCGGAAGCTGTCACGCTGATCAAGCCGGCGGACGAGGCGTTGCTCGACGTTTATCCGATCTCGCAGGCCGTCAATCGGGTGGCGAATGATTCCGAGGCGCTGATCGCATCCTCTGTCAGCGGCGGCTGCGTCGGAGCTGGCCGTGGCAGACGCCGCATCGGCAAAAAAAGCAAAGCCGAAAAAGGCAAAAGCGCCGGACGATCAGGCCTCGCTGTTCTAGCGGCTAGGTCTGCGGCAGGGCCGTTGCCGTCTTTCTGGACGTGACGGCAAAGATGGCCGCCGCAATCAGATTGACGCACACGCTGGCGATGATCGGCAGCAGATAACTGCGGCTCACATCGAAAATGAAACCCGCCGCGCTCGGACCGATCAGGGCGCCGACGCCGGCGCTGGTATAGAGAATACCGATGATGCCGCTGACGTTACGTCCGCCGAAATAATCCATGACGACGGACGGCAGCAGCGCAACCCATCCGCCATAGGCGAGACCGAAGACCAGTGCGAAGATGGCGAGCGGCCAGAACGTGGCGGACACCGCCCAAATGACCGAGGCGAAGGCCATGCCGATAAAAGTACACAAAAGCGCGAGCTCGCGGCCGAGGCGATCGGCGAGGCCGCCCAATGCGAAACGCCCTGCGGCGCTGCCGATCCCAAGGCAGCTCACCAGCAGGACGGCGGAGGATTGCGTCACGCCGTGATCGGTGGCGTAGGGGACCAGGTGAACGAACGGCACAAACGCCCCGAACGCGCATGCCAGGCACGCACCATAGAGACCGATAAAGCGGGTCGACGTGATCGCATCGCGTATGGAAGCGCCGCTCGACGGCAGCACTGCCGATCCTGCCTGCCGTGCATTGCCGTCGGGTTCAAGTCCGCGGCCGCGCGGATCGTTCTCGATCAGGAGAGACATCCCGGCTCCCGCCACGACAGCGAATCCGGCAAGCGCAAGGTAAGCGTTTCGCCAGCCCAAAGCGGCGATCAGGAGTGAGGCAATGGGCGGCACCACGAGCGTGCCGACGCCTATCCCGGCAGAGGCGAGGCCGGATGCAAAACCGCGGTGCCGGACAAACCATCGCTGCACAACGCCCATTGCGGGAACGTAAGAGCATCCGATGCCGAGGCCGACGCCAAGGCCGACCGCCGCGTAAACCGCCATCAGGCTTTGGGCAAAGCTCGCCAGCACCAGCCCTGACGCCAGCAGGATCATGCCGAGGACGGCCATCGGACGCGAACCCCATCGATCGGCGAGCGGGCCGCTCACGCTGCCGACCATGAACCACAGGAATCCCGCCAGCGAGAAAACCAGCGAAACCGAACCGCGCGATGCACCGAATTCCCGCTGCAATGAATCGAGAAATGCACTGAAGGAATAAGCACAGCCGAATCCGACAAACGTCACGGCAAATGCGCCGGCTACGACAAACCAGCCGTAGAACAGGCGCGCGCTCTTTTCCGATGTCAGGTCAGCATTCACGGCCGTCCCCTTCGCTTTGCCGTAACATCGTGAGGCGCCGTCCCGATAGCCACCCGAATTGCTTCGGCCGCGAACGAAGTATTGGCGGTGGTAATGGCACCTGCGCCGTCTCATATTCAAGCCAAGCTGGATTCAAACCAAGCCGGATTTAGGTGATGTCGAACGCACCACAGATCGCTGAAGTGGCCGCGCTGGTTGGTGATCCGGCGCGCGCCAATATGCTGTGCGCGCTCCTCGGCGGGCGGGCGCTCACCGCGACCGAACTCGCCTTCGCCGCCGGCGTGTCGCCACAGACCACGAGCGGGCATCTCGGCAAGCTTCATGCGGCGCGACTGGTCGTGCTCATGAAGCAGGGCCGTCATCGCTATTATCGCCTCGCGGGCCAGCATGTCGGCCAGATGCTGGAGAGCATCATGAATGTCGCGCTGACCGGGCCGCCACGCTTCCAGCCCAAGTCGAGGCTCGATGACGAATTGCGGCATGCCCGCACCTGCTACGATCACATCGCGGGCGTGGTCGGCGTCGGACTTGCCGAATCGATGACCGGACGCGAATTCGTCGTGCTCGGTGACGAAGCAGGTGAAGTGACTCCGGCCGGCATGGATTTCCTGGCCAGGCTTGGAGTCGACCTGCCCGCCGTGCGGACAAAACGCCGCATCTTCTGCCGGCCGTGTCTCGATTGGACCGAACGGCGCTCGCATATCGGCGGCGCGGTCGGCGCGGCGCTGGCCAATCGTTGCTTCGAATTGAAATGGATCGAACGCGTACGCGACAGCCGCGCGCTGACGATCACGCCGGCCGGCCGAAAGGGTTTGATGGAATTCTTCGATCTTCGCGCCTGATCCCTGTTCGTCCTCTCAAATTCCGATGCTACCTTGCCGGGAGAAGCCGGGGAGGAACGAATGGCAGGGATCGGTCACACCAGGCGCGCGCTGCTTGGCGCAATGGCGGCGGCGCCGTTGTCTTATCGTGCGAACGCGCAAACCAAATCGGAGCAGACGACGTGGCCGGACCGTCCGGTGCGCGTCATGGTGCCCTATCCGCCGGCCGGCGGCGCCGACACGACCGCACGCATCGTCTATGCCAGACTGAGCCAGGATCTCGGCCAGCAATTCGCCATTGAAAACCGCGGCGGCGCCGGCGGCACGATCGGCGAAGAAGTGGTCGCGAAGGCCGCGCCCGATGGTTACACGATCCTGCACGACGCGACCGCGTTCTCGGTGAACGGCTCGCTCTACCAAAATCTGTCGTTCGATTACCGCAAGGACTTTGATCCGGTCATCCTGATCGGCGAGGTGGCGAATATTCTTGTCGCGACCCCATCGGTGCCTGTGACCACGGTCGCCGACGTCATCGCCTACGCCAAGGCTTCGCCCGGCGGCATCGACATGGCGTCGTCCGGCAACGGTACGCTGCAGCATCTCCTGCTCGAATTGTTCGGCCGCCGCGCCGGTATCAAGATCAACCACATTCCCTATCGCGGCGGCGGACTTGCGATCACCGACGTCATGGCCGGGCAGGTGAAATTCCTCTTCTCCAACGGTTCCTCATCATTCGGCCTGATCAAGTCCGGCAAGGTGAAGGCGATCGCGCAGACCGGAAAGGGCCGGCTTGCAAGCCTGCCGGACATTCCGCCGATGTCCGATACGCTGCCGGGTTTTGAAGGCTATGACTGGAACGGCGTATTCGTTCCGCACGGCACGCCCGCGCCGGTGGTGCAGAAGCTCAATGCGGCTCTCAACGCCGCGATTGCGTCGCCGCAGGTGTCGGCGCGCTTCACCGAACTGAACGTGGAATCGCATCCGACGACATCTGCGCAATTCGGCGCCTATATCGAATCCCAGATGCAGTTGTGGAGCCGCGTCGTGAAGGACGCCAATATCAAGCTGGGCTGAGATGGACACCGCAAACGAGCCGCCGCGCATTGCCGGGCCGGTCGCGCATCCGAAGCAACCGCGCGTGATGCCGCCGCGCGGGGCGTGGGATTCGCATTTCCACGTCTTCGGCCCGTCCGGCAAGTTTCCTTATGCGCCGGGGCGCGGCTATACGCCGCCCGATGCACCGGTCGAGCGGCTCATCGCGCTTCTCGATCATCTCGGCTTTGACAACGGTCTCCTGGTCCAGGGCAACGCGCACGGCTACGACAATCGCGTCGTGCTCGATGCGCTGGAGCGTTACCCGCGGCGTCTGCGCGGCGTCGCCATTACCGACACGCGCATCAAGCCGGAGACGCTGCGCGACTGGCACAAGCGCGGCATGCGGGGCCTGCGCTTTCACCTGTTCCCGCAAAAACCGAATTACGTGCGCGGTGTCGGCTTCGATGTGTTTGAAGTGTTCCGCAAGACGATGGCCGATCTCGGCTGGGTCATGCAGATCTTCTGCGATCATTCGATGCTGCAGAGAGCCGCTGCGGCTTTGCGCGACTATTCGCGGGACATGCCGGTAATCGTCGATCACCTCGGCATGGTCCCGGCAACGAGCGGGATTGCCGATCCGAATTTCCAGGCGCTCTTGAAGCTTGTCGGCGACGGTCACGTCCACGTCAAATTATCGGCTGTCTATCGGTGCTCCGCGCGCTTCCCCGACTATGACGACGCGCGGCCGCTGCATCAGGCGCTGGTGGGCGCCAATCCGGAGCGGCTGATCTGGGGTACCGACTGGCCGCATCCCTCGATCGCGGCTGCGGTGATGCCCGATGACGGCCATCTGCTCGACCTGTTCCACGACTGGACGCCTGACACGCAAACGCGTCATCGCATCCTTGTCGATACGCCGGCGCGGCTGTTCGCGGCGTGAGCGGGACGGTCAGTCTGCCTTGATGCCGGCGAACTTGACGACCTTCGCCCATTTCTCGGTTTCGGCGGCGATGAACCGTTCGAAATCGGCCGGCGATCCGCCGGCTACCGCGCAGCCAAGATCGCCGAGACGTTTTTTCATGACCGGATCGGCAAGCGCGGCGTTGATCGCGGTGTTGAGCTTGCGAATGATCTCCGCAGGCGTGCCTTTGGGCGCGACGATGCCGTACCAGCCATAGGCTTCGTAGCCCGGAAGGAATTCACTCATCGTTGGAATTCCCGGCAGGACATCCTGACGTTTTGCGCTTGTCACCGCGAGGGCGCGCAGCTTGCCGGATTGAAGGTAGCCGAGCGAACTCGGCATGACCCCGAACATGATCTGGGTCTGGCCGCTGATCAGATCGGGCATCGCCGGCGCCTCGCCCTGGTAATTGACATCGACCAGATCGACGCCGGCCATCATCTTGAACAATTCCGCGGCGACATAGAGCGGCGATCCGACGCCCGGCGCCGCCATGTTGATCTTGCCGGGATTGGCTTTGGCATAGGCGATGAAGTCGGAAACGCTCTTCGCCGGAACCGCCGGGTTCACTTCCATGATGAGGGGAATGGTGCCGATCTCCGCGATCGGCACGGTATCGCGAATGAAATCGTAATTGAGATGCCGGTAGAGCGATGCATTGATGGCGTTCGAGGAAAGGGCAAGGAGCAGCGTGTAGCCGTCCGGCGCCGCCTTGGCGGCTATCTCGGTGCCGATATTGGATGCGGCGCCCGGCCGGTTATCGACGACGAAGGCTTGTCCAAGGCGTTCCGACAGCCACTGCGCCATCAGCCGTCCGATGATGTCGGGCGAGCCGCCGGCGGGAATGGTCACGATCAGCCGGACCGGGCGCGCCGGATAGGATTGCGCCAGCGCCATTCGGGACAAGGCCGGAAGCGCAACGGAACCCGCTGCCAGTTTCAGAATGCGCCGACGATGGATTTTCATTCCGTTTGCTGACCGTTACTGACGCGCGTTTGACGAGACCGGCTAAAGCACCTTGCCGGGATTGAGAATGCCTTTCGGGTCGAGCATGCGTTTGAGATTGTGCATGAGATCGAGCGCGACCGGGTCTTTCACCGACGGCAGCAGATCGCGCTTCATCACGCCGATGCCGTGTTCGGCCGAGATCGATCCGCCGAATTTCTTCACCACGGCGAAGACGACGCTGTTCACGTCGTCCCAGCGATTGAGGAATTCGGCTTTGTCGGCGCCGACCGGCTGATTGACGTTGTAGTGAATATTGCCGTCGCCGAGATGGCCGAACGGCAGTGGCCGCGATCCGGGAATAAGCGCGGCGACGGCGGCATTGGCTTCCTTGATGAAGGCCGGCACGGCGGCGACGGGCACCGAGATGTCGTGCTTGATCGAGCCGCCGGCCTTGCTCTGCACTTCGCCGAACAGCTCGCGGATACGCCAGAACGTCTTTCCCTGCTCGATGCTGTCGGCGATGGCGGCATCGGCGACGAGGCCTCTTTCCATGCCCTCCGCCAGCACGCCCTCCATCACCTCGCGCAGGCCCTCGCGCTGTTGCGAGGAAAGCTCGATCAGCACGTACCATTCGTGCGGCGCGCTGAGCGGATCGCGGACGCCGGCAGCGTGTTCGAGGACGAGTTCCACGCCGCGCCGCGTCATGATCTCGAAACTCGTGACGTCGCCGCCGGTGCGCTCCTGCGCCACACCCAGAAGCTCGAGCGCCGCTTCGGGCGAAGCCACGCCGGCGAAGGCGGTCTCGACCGAACGCGGCCGCGGCACCAGCCGCAGCACCGCCGCGGTGATGATTTCGAGCGTGCCTTCGGCGCCGATGAACAGGTTCTTCAGGTCGTAGCCGGTATTGTCCTTTTTCAACTTGTTGAGATTGTTGAGAACCCGGCCGTCCGCCAGCACCACTTCAAGACCCAATGCGTGCGAGCGCGCGATACCGTGCGCGATCGCTGCGGTGCCTCCGGCATTGGTGGAAAGATTGCCGCCGATGGTGCAGGTGCCTTCGGACGGCAGAAGCTGCGGATAGAGCCGGTCGGCGGCAGCCGCGGCTTCGCGGGTACGCTGCAAGGTGACGCCGGCTTCGCAGGTGATGGTGTTCGACGTCGGATCGACCTCACGGATGCGGTCGAGCCGGTTGAGCGAAAGCACGATCTCGTTGTGGTGCGGAATCTGGCCGCCGACGAGGCCGGTATTGCCGCCCTGCGGCACGATCGCCGTCGCCGTCTCATTGGCCAGTTTGAGGATTGCCGATACCTCGGCCACCGAGCCGGGGCGCAACACCATCGGCGTGCGGCCGCGGAACAGGCCGCGCATCTCGACGAGATAGGGCGCCTGCAAATCCGGATCGGTGACGGCGAACTTCTCGCCGACGATCGCAGCGAAGCGCTTGAGCAAAGCGGGATCGGTCTTGGTCGTTGGCCTGGCAGGCGGCTTGTCGAGCATCGGGTACATCCGGCGCTGTGCGGACTTCACTCGCAAAGATGGCAGCCGGTCCGGGGCCGCGCAAGCGGCGTTCGCGCTTCAATTCGCCTTGCAGGAACGTAACGTCATCCTTGCCCGCGCGTTCCAAAGCCTGCTCTGGCGCCCATGTCGGCCTAGCGCGGCGCGGCGGCGCGCCGCAGCCGGTCGTTGATGGCTTCGCCCAAACCATTGCGCGGGATCGGCATCACGGCGATGCAGCTTGGCCCGACGCTGTCGAGCGACCGCAAATGCGAAAACAAATTCACTGCAGCCTCCATGACATCGCCACGCGCGGAAAGGTTCAATGTACTTTTCGCAGCGTCCGCGCCGCTGGGGCGGCCCGGGCCGAACGCCAGCAATGCCTCGCCCGCCTGCACGCTTTGTGCATCGAGCCGGATCAGGGTCCGTGGTGCATAGTGCGACGCCAGCATGCCGGGCGCGAGCGGTGCATCGTTGGCCAGCGATGCTGGCGCATCGGCGAGCGGCCGGCCGAGTACGCGCTCGAGCGCCTCGCGCGGGACGCCGCCCGGCCGCAGCAATATGGCCACGCCCAGGCACGTAACGATCGTTGATTCAATGCCGACCTGGGTCGCGCCGCCGTCGACGATCAGATCGACGCGGCCGTTGAGATCGGCCCGCACATGCGCCGCCGCCGTGGGCGACACGTGGCCGGAGCGGTTTGCCGACGGCGCGACGATTGGCCGCCCGAAGGCGCGCAGAATGTCTTGTGCGACGGGATGCCGGGGAACGCGCACGGCAACGCTATCGAGACCGGCCGTTGCCAGGCTGGCAACGGGGCAGCCGGGAGCTTTGGGCAGCACAAGCGTGAGAGGTCCTGGCCAAAAGGCCTTGGCGAGCGTCGCGGCATCCCCATCGAGGCGCGCGAGCGCTTGCGCCGCCTCGGTATCGCGAACGTGCGCGATGAGCGGATTGAAGGCAGGGCGGCCCTTGGCTTCGTAAAGCCGCGCCACGGCCTTGCCATTGGTTGCGTCGGCGCCGAGGCCGTAAACGGTCTCGGTGGGAAAAGCGACGAGGCCGCCACCGTCTAGGATGCGCGCCGCCTCGCCGATCGCGGCGGCGTCGGCCTTGGCTATGCGTGTTGACGGCGAGGCTGTCATGGCGCGGCATCAGGGCGTAAATAGCCTGACCATGCAAGCAAAACCGGGCCATGCTTGCGGGCGCGGAAACCCGCTTGTATAAGCCGCGGCGGCGGCGCTGCTGCCTGCGTCGGAGTGTGGCTCAGCCTGGTAGAGCACCTCGTTCGGGACGAGGGGGTCGTAGGTTCAAATCCTATCACTCCGACCATTTCTTAAACGAATTTCCAGGCGCGATCCGCCACTGTCTTGATGCAAATTCGGGGGGCCGGCTTTAGCGGGCCACGGGGCTCAGTTCCTGATCCGAAACAGGCCGATCGAACGCTCCGTCGAACCTCGATTACGAACAGAGACAGACTGAAGGCGCTTTCGCCTTTTCAGGTTTGAATACAAAAATTTGATGTTGACGACTTTCAGTTTGCGCGAAGCGATGCGGCGCTCAATCGTGCGCAATGAATATTGCCATGCCGAGCGCATCCCTGCGCAACCTGCGCATCAATAATTTTCACGTAAACGACGCTGGATTGCTGGCGAATGTGTCGGAACGGTGCACAGTTGGTTGTGCCCAGCCGCGACCGGAAAATCCTCAAGCAACTTGAAGCCAGTATGGTGGACCATCTGTCCGCCATCAAGGAAGAAGCCAAGGAACACGGGGCCATCTTCAAGCTGACCGGGTTCATTCAGATGCCGAACGGCAAAGGCGTCGAGATTGGAATGTATGGTGGCCACGGCGATAAGGCTGCTCCGCCTTCGGTGACGGCTCGTGGACGCAAGACGAGGATCAAGCGCAAGCGCTGATCGCTAAAATCTTCCTGCAGGTTCCAACCAAATCTACACGCTGATGAATATGCGCATCTGCATTGCGGCGCAGCGAGGAACCATTTCGGCTGATCGCTATTCCTCCGCCAGTGGCGACACGACCACGTAAACAGGGAATAAATATCATGCGCTTTCAAATCAAAATGGGAATTGCCGCGCTGACGCTCGGCGCTGCCTTGGCTTCGGTTCCAGCCTTTGCGCAAAACGCCGGCCGTAATGCAAACGACGGCGGGATCGTTACCCAGGGCGACTATTACCCTGTTCAGAGACACGCTCAGAGGCCGAGCCGGGCGCCGGCCGAGAACTTCAAGCAGGGCGACTATTATGCCCCCGAAACGCCTCAGCAGCCGGTCACCCGGCCGATGACCGACGGCGGTCTTTAGTAGGCCTCCGACTCCCACGCAAAATTTGCAAGGCCCCGGACGTTCACTCCGGGGCCTTGTACTTTAGGCCTTGCATTTCGAAGCCTTGACATTGGTTCTCGCTATCGCGCGAAATTTCGTTCACATCGCCTGGCCCATGCCGCGGATGCGCCGCGCCATCGCGCCCATGATGTAGAGCGCGAAGTTCGGCACCTCGTCGATCATGAAGCGGAACTTGCGCCGGTCGATCACCGAGACTTCACACGCCTCTTTGACGCGCGCCGTCGAGGAGCGTGGCGCATCGTCGATGACCGACATGAAGCCGATCGCTTCATTCGGTCCGCAGACCTCGACCACCCGATCACCGATGACCATCTCGATCTCGCCGGACTGCACGACATACATGCATTCTCCGGGATCGCCTTTGTTGAAGACAAAGCCGCCTGCCGCATAATTCATACTGGTGCCGGCCTTCTTGGCGAAGAGCCGCATATCGATAGTGCTGTCGTTCATAATCGCAAGCCCCGTCAGTATGATTGGAGCCTTGCTAGCAGAAAGCTCTCTTATCGCCAACGTGATTGCCGATATTGAGCCGATCGTGCCGAGGGAGTTCATCGCGTCGGCATCGGCCGCGAGCCGATGGCGTGTCGCGGGAAGATAAGAACAAGACAAGAAAAAAAAAAATGCGTCGGTCTGAAAATCGTCCATGGCGAGTCTGACGTCGCCAAGGCGCCGGGCCGGATTCATTTCCGAGCGGCAGGACCGCCCGAGATCTGTTTTTGTGAATTAGACCGCAGCCTGCAGCGTTGTGAATACGGCGACCAGTTTTGCGCCGACTTCCTTGACGCCGGGGATTATGACGATCGAGATGCCGGAGACGATGATGCCGTACTCGATCGCCGCGGTGCCGGACTCGTCTTTCAGGAAACGCTTCATTTGGTTCAGCATTTGTCGCCTCTATCCAGTCGTTCCCAGTCCCGAGGCGCGGTATCTAGCAGAAGGGTGATGGTAAATACATCGCGTTCCCGATTAACCGTGAACGGGTAAACGCGCATGTTTAATTCGCGGGCGTGCATTCCCATATTCGGTTTTGGCGGGCGCAGTTGGAGCCATCATGTCAAAGCCGTTAATCGTTTCGATCCCGCATCGCCTGGGCAAAGATGAAGCGCTGCGCCGCCTCAAGGCGGGGCTTGGCAGCGCGCGCACCAATTACAGCCATCTCTTCGCGGTCCAGGAAGAGGTATGGACCGGCGACCGCTTGCAGTTTCGTGTCAGCGCGCTCGGCCAGGGGGCAAGCGGGACCATCGATGTCGCGGACGACCATGTGAATTTGCAGGTTTACCTGCCGTGGCTCCTGGCCAAGCTTGCCGGAGCAATCCAGCCGCTGGTCCGAAAGGAAGGCACGCTGCTGTTGGAGAAGAAATGATATTCGGCCGAATCTAGTCGGTGCCGGCCCGTACATTCGATTTGCGGAAAAGCGACCTGAACGTGGCCCTGATCCATTGATTGCCGGGATCGCGGTGATACCGCTCGTGCCAGTACTGGAAAATGTCGATCTTCGGCAGTTTGATCGGCGGCGTGATGATCTGAAGGTCGAGATCCTTTGCCAGAACGGTCGCAATCGACAGCGGCAGGGTCGCTATGGTGTCACTATGTTTCGCCAGCACTGCCGCGCCAATGAACATCGGAATCTGGCAAATGACGTTCTCGCGCGGAATGGCTGCATCCAGAGCGCGTTCCATGACCTGGTGCGCGTGACCGCTGCCGGCGATCGAGACCATCACGTGTTTCTCTGCTGCGAAGGCGCGCAGCGCCGGCTCGTCGGTCATGCGCGGATGGCCGCGCCTGACGACGCTGACATAACGTTCGACCCATAACGGCTGCCGACGGATGCCTTTTTGCATCGACGGAAACGATCCCATGGCGAAATCGAGCTTGCCGGACTCGAGCCAGCGCTCGAGATGCGCCGCGTCGAGTTCATGGACGTGAAGCCGCACATTGGGTGCATCGGTTATCAGGCGCTCGACCAGCGGCGGCAGGAGCTTGAGCAGGCCGGCGTCGACCACGCAAAAATTGAATGTCCGGCGCGACTTTTGCGGATCGAAGGAAACGTGCTCGGTGCGCAGCGCGCGCGCACCGTCGAGAATGGCCCGAACCGGCGTCTGCAATTGCAAGGCTTTCGGCGTGGGCTCCATCCGCAGCGCCACGCGCACGAACAGGGGATCGTCAAAATAGCGGCGTAGCTGTGCGAGCGTCTTGCTCAAGGCCGGCTGCGTGACGCGGAGTTCGCGCGCCGCCCGCGTCAGGCTGTGCTCGCGCAACAGCACATCCAGGACCCGCAATTGCTGCAGGCCCGGACCACCATCATAACCATTTGGAATAGTATTCATATCATTCAGTTTATAGTTTATCGGCGCGATGAGGCGTAGGCTAGCCCCAGGCGCCGCCAGCAAAAATCACAATAATCAAGAGAACAAAATTGCGGCTCGATCTCGGGGAGGATCGGCATGTTGCGCACCGGCAGGCAGTATCTCGACGCGCTCGACGACGGCCGCGTCGTGTGGGTCGGCAACGAGAAGATCGGCAATGTCGCGACGCACCCGCTGACGCGCGACTACGCACAGCGCACCGCCGAATTTTTCGATCTGCATAATCGGGAAGACCTGCAGGATATTTTGACGTTCGTCGACGAGGACGGCGTGCGGCGATCGATGTCCTGGTATCAGCATCGCAGCAAGGAAGAGCTCGTCCGCAAGCGCAAGTATCTCGAATTCATCATGAAGCAGTTCGTCGCCGCTTCATGTCCGCGCACGCCCGACTCGCAAAACTACATGCTGGTGACTTACATCGACGATCCGGAGCCGTGGGAGAAGGCATCTGTCGGCGCCGAGGGACGCGGCCTCGCCGACAATATCCGCAATTTTTGGCGCTACGCGATGGACCACGACCTGGTCGTGGCGCCGCATTTTGTCGATCCGCAGGCCGATCGCTCCGATCCCAACGCGCACGCCACGTCGCCCGCGTTGCGTATCGTTTCGACGAGCGAGGAGGGAATCCTCGTCAACGGCGTCAAGGCCATCGGCACAGCGTCGGCTTTTGCCGATTTTCTGCATCTCGGCGTGTTTTTCCGGCCGGGCGCCAAGGGCGACCAGATCATCTACGGCGTCTGTCCGGCGAACCTCAAAGGCATAACCATCGTGTGCCGCGAAAGTCTCGTCGAAGCCGATCCGGTCGAGCACCCGCTCGCCTCGCAGGGCGACGAACTCGACGCCACGGTGATGTTCGACAATGTGCTGATCCCGTGGAAATACATCTTTCATATCGGCAACCCCGATCACGCCAGGCTTTATCCGCAGCGCGTATTCGATTGGGGTCACTATTACGCACTGGTGCGTCAAGCCGTGCGAGCCGAACTTCTCGCCGGTCTCGCCATTTTGATGTGCGAGCACCTCGGCACCAGCAAGATCGAAGCGGTACAGTCGCGGTTGGCACGCATCATCGCGTTTCAGCAAACCACCTATGCCCATGTCCTCGCCGCGGAGGATCAGGGATTCTATACGCCCGGCGGCCTGTTCAAGCCGGATATCCAGTTGTTCAATTGGGGCCGCGTCTATTTTCTGCAGAACTACGGCGCCATGGTGAACGAGCTGATCGATCTGTGCGGCCGCAGCGCCATTATGTTCCCGACCGAACAACAGTGGCAGGAATCGACGATGCACCCGTGGTTCGAAAAGCTGAACAAAGGCGCGACCGGGGAGCCGTATGACCGGATCAAGATCGCTCGCGTCGTCCGCGATCTCTATCTCACCGATTGGGGCAGCCGGCTGCTTATGTTCGAGAATTTCAACGGCACACCGCTGCAAACGCTATTGTCGCTGACCATGAAACGGGCGGAATTCACCGGAGCCGGCCCCTTCGCGGAATTTGCCCGCAAGGTCTGCGGCATTGAAATCGGGGACACAATGACGGAATACAAGGCAACCGTCGATTACGCCAAGGCGCAGGATGCGGGCCAGCGCCGGCCCAACGCAATCCAGGCCGCTGAATAGAACGCAAAAACAACGGAAAGGCAGAAACGATCATGGCCAAGCAACGGATCAGCTACGTACCGCTCGACAAGATGGACGCCAAAATGCGCGCCGAGATGGAGCGCTGCCAGCGTGAAGGAACGCCGCGGCCGGAAAGCACGGCGATCCGCGCTCACGTGCCGGCCTGCTTCTGGTTCTTCGCCGACTCCTGGAACAACATCTATCGCAACGGTGTGCTCGACCACGCAATCAAGGAACTGTGCCGGCTTTATGTTTCGCGCTCGGTGACGTGCGAATATTGCGGCAACCAGCGTTCGATGAAGGCCGCCGCCGCCGGCGCGCTGATCGAGGATCACGTCCTCGACCTCCTGAATTTCGAAAAATCGAAAAAATACGACGAGCGGCAGAAAGCGGCGCTCGCCTATGCCGAGGCAATCACCTGGCATCTCAATCCCGACGACGCGTTTTGGGATCGCATGCACCGGCATTTCAATGAACCCGAGCTTGTCGAACTCGGCTGCATGATCGGTTTGACGCTTGGCCAGCAAAGCTGGCTGCGGCTCCTCAATATCGAGCACCACGAAGTGTTGGCCGGCACCACGGCGTCGATGGCGCCGGGATACGAAGATGCCAGGCAGCTCGCGGCCACGAAAGCAGCGCCGGACTATTGGGCAAAATCGAAGCCGGCCACTCACTCCGATAGCGCCGCGTAGAACGGCGCCCGGAGATTTCCGGGGGAGGGCGGCATGTATTATCAGGACGCGTCGTGGCTCGATACCGCCGGGCGGCTCTTGCTTGTTGCGTTTTTTCTCGCCGTCGGAATCCGCAACCTGCAAAGGCAACACGTCGACGACCACATCAAGCGGCTGACGAATTTCAGGACGCCTTTCCCGAAGATGACGTTCTGGATCGGCCAGAGCATGGAATTCGCCGGCTGCGCGCTTGTGCTTCTCAATTGGCACCCGGCGATCGGCGTTCTGCTGCTCCTCGTCTTTACGATCGTGGCGTCCGCGCTGCTCTTGCGGTTCTGGGAGGTCGAGGGACCGATGCGTACCGGGCTGCAAAATGGCATGCTCGCCAATATCGGCATTGTCGGCGGATTACTGCTGTTGCTTCAGCACGTCCGCTAGCGCGCACCAAAGAAGGACGAGAGCCATGACGAGTCATTTGCATCGCCGCAAATTCCTGGCGGGAGCCGGCGCTGTCGCGGGATTGTCGAGCCTGCCGAAGCCGGCGATTGCCCAGCAGGCGCCGATCAAAATCGGGCTGATGACGGTGAAGACCGGAGGCCTTGCCGCCGGCGGTGCCCATCTCGAAGAGGGCATCACGTGCTTTCTCAAGGACAAGAATTTCACGCTCGCCGGCCGCAAGGTCGATCTCATCGTGGCCGACACGGCCGGTGTCCCCGCCACCGCCAAGACCAGGGCCGTCGAACTGGTCGAGCGGGAAAAGGTCGATCTGATCCTCGGACCGCTCGCCGCCTTCGAATGGCTCGCTATCAAGGACTATCTTGGCGAACACAAAATTCCGACCATGGGCTTTGGCGGCGCCGAGGACCTGACGCAACGTCACCGCGATCCTTATCAGGTGCGGACTTCGGACAGTTCAGCCCAGTGCCTCTATCCGCTCGCCGATTACGCCGCCAAGGAATTAAAGCTCAAGGCGGCAATAACCGCGGGCGACGACTTCGCGTTCGGCTACGAACAGGTTGGCGGATTCCAGTCGGCTTTCGAGGATGATGGCGGCAAAGTCGTCAAGAAACTGTGGTCGCCCTTCAACACGCCGGACTACGTGCCCTATCTGGTGCAGATCGATCCGAAGGAAGCCGACGCCGTCGTCATGGTCTATGCCGGCGCCAACCCGATCAAATTCGTCAAACAATACCGCGATCAGGGCCTCAGCCTTCCGCTGCTCGGCGGTTCGACCGTGGCGGACGACAGCATCATGCGCAATTTCGGCGACGAGGCGGCCGGGCTCATCAACGCGATTCCCTACACGCTCGATCTCAACACCGATGCCAATCACCGCTTCATCGCCTCGATGCAGAAGTATTACGGCGCTGATGTGCCGATCGGCTTCTATGCGGCGGCACTTTATGTCGACGGCCAGATTCTCGAAGCCGCTCTCCAGACCACGGGCGGCGAGACCGACCCCGACAAATTGATCGCCGCGATCAAGAAAGTATCGCTCACCGATACGCCGCGCGGGCCGGTGAAGTTCGACGACTTCGGCAATCTCACCTTCACGGTCTATATCCGCAAGGTCGAGAAGAAGGATGGCAAGATGGTCAATACCACGATCAAGAGCTATCCGGACGTGAGCCAGTTCTGGCACTACGACCCGGAGAAATTCCTCGAGCAGCCGGTTTTTTCGCGGGATTTTCCGCCGCTCAAGAGCTGAGCGCTTCTGTCGAACGGGGAGAGCCGGATGATCCGAACGCCAGTCTGCGAACTCCTGGATATCGAACACCCGATTGCGCTGGGCGGCATGGGGTCGGCATCGTCGCCGGAGCTTACGTCCGCCGTTTGCAATGCCGGCGGCCTCGGCGCCATGGGCTGCCATTACCTGACGCCGGAGCAAATTCGCGAACGCGTCGCGGCGGTGCGGCAGCAGACCAACAAGCCGTTCGGGACGAATTTTCTTCTGTTCGATACACGGGAAGACAGTTTTGCCGCCGCGCTCGACTTGCGGCCGGCGGTGATGCAATTCGCCTGGGCGCGGCCTGGGCAGGATTTAGGCGCGTATTTCGATCGTTCGCACAAGGCCGGCTGCATCGTCACTTACATGGCCGGAAACGTACCGGAGGCCAAACGCGCGGCGCAAGCTGGTGCGGACATCGTCATCGCGCAGGGCACCGAAGGTGGCGGCCATGTCGGATGGATGGCGAGCCTGCCGTTGATCCCGATGGTCGTCGATGCCGTTGCGCCGGTTCCCGTGCTCGCGGCCGGCGGATTTGCCGACGGGCGCGGCCTTGTTGCAGCCCTGGCGCTCGGCGCCGACGGCATCCTGCTCGGGACGCGTTTCCTCGCCACGGTCGAATCGCCCCTGCATCAGAATTTCAAGCAGGCGATCGTCGACAGCGACGGCCACGACACGCAACTATCGGAAATCCCGGACATTGCCGCGGGCCTCGTCTGGCCCGGTGCGATGACGCGCTCGCGGCGCAACCGTTTCATTGAGCGCTGGGCAGGCCGGGAATGGGCGCTGCGGCGGGACCAGGCCGAAGCGCGCGAAAAACTCAACGCGGCGCGCAGGTCCGGCGATGTCGAGGAAGGCCCGCTGTCGATGGGTCAGGACGCGGGATTGATTCACGATATCCCGTCCGCCGGCGAGATCGTGACCCGCATCGCGCGGGAGGCCGAGACTCTTCTCGGCCAGAAATTGCCGAGCCTGATTGCGCGGCACTAGACCACGATCCGATTTAGTTGAAGAGGATCATGCTCTGTTTTTTTGCTGGAGCATGATCTTTTCGGAAAACCGGCTTCCACTTTTCCGGATCATGCTCCAAGCGGCCTTACAATCGCTCGGCAAGAAAGCGCAGCAGGCGCGGCGCGAGAAAGCCGGTGAGGCTTCCCGGCTCGTCGATCGGATCGTTCATCCAGTAATGCGGCGCGCCGGGCAGGATGCACGGCCACACAAAAATGCCGGCTTGCTTGAGCGCGAGCTGAAACGGGTCGGTCTGCACCTTGCGATCGACAAGATCGTCCTCGGTGCCGGTCGCGAGGAGAACACCGATCGCGTTGTTGGCGAAGGTCGCGTAGCTGATCGGCGAGGCGTCGAAGTAGGTCTGCCGGTTCTCCATCGGCGGTGCGCCGATGAATTTCTGGATATTGTTCTCGCGGCCGCCCTGGACCTGATAGTTCGTCCACATCGCCACGACATCGTAGATGCCATAGACGCCGACCAGAGCCTTGACGGCCGGATCGACGGACGCGAAGGCGTCCTGCGGATAGCCGCCGGTGAATTTTTTGCCGGAAAGCGCGGCGAGCGCCGCGAGGTGGGCGCCGGCGGATGCGCCGATAAGCCCGATGCGCGCCGGATCGATGCCGAATGTTGCGGCTTTGCCGCGGACGAATTGCACGCCGGCGAGAATGTCCTGCACCGCTTCCGGGAATGTCTTGGTCTTTGTCGCGAGGCGATAGGAGATGGAGAAGACCGCGATGCCGCGCGCGGCGAGATAGGGTCCCCAATGCTGGAAAGCGCTGCGCACGCCCGCGACCCAGCCGCCGCCGTGCACGGCGACCAGCGCCGGCGCGGCCCTGGCACCCTTCGGCAGATAGAGGTCGCCCGCCAGTTCGACGCCGTCGTGGCTGGCGTAAGCGATGCCGTTCTGGATGGTGCCGCCGCCGTCTGTCATTTCCGCGCCTCCGGTCTGCATCCGTGTGCGATGGCAATATGCGCCTCTCGTGGTAGAACAACGGACAGAACATGAAAAGTGCTTGTTCAAGCACTCAAGTCCGCTGGAGGGGAAGTCGGTGGCAGGGGATGGTGCGGGGGGCTCGGTCGTCGTCGAGGGTACGCGTATCGACATGATTGAATGCGGCTCCGGACCGCCGGTACTTTTTCTCCACGCCGAAAACGGCATCGAACCGGCGGCCGCCGCGATTGCGGAACTCGCCAAGGGCGCGCGCGTCATAGCGCCGACGCATCCCGGATTTGGGCGTTCCGAACTGCCCAAAGGCATGCATACGGTCGACGACCTGTCCTATTTTTATCTCGATCTTCTCGACCAGCTCGATCTCTCCGGCCTCACGGTGGTCGGCGTATCGCTGGGCGCCTGGCTTGCTGCCGAGATCGCGGTGAAATCTGCGGCACGGATGTCGCGTCTCGTCATGGCCAATGCCGTCGGCATCAAGGTCGGCGATCGCGAGACGCGCGACATCGCCGACATTTTTGCGCTCACCGATCAGGAATATCTCGACATCGCCTATTGCGATCCGAACGCCGGCCGGCGTGACTACAAGGCGTTGCCGGACGGCGAGGTTCTGGCGGCAGCGCGCGCCCGCGAGGCCACCGCGCGTTTCGCCTGGAGCCCGTATTTTCATAATCCGCGGCTGAAAAGCCGGCTGCACCGCGTTCGCATGCCGGCATTGTTTCTGTGGGGCAGCCACGATCGCATGCTGAGCGAGGCCTATGGCCGCGCCTATTGCGCGGCGGTCCCCGGTGCGCGTTTCGAAATGATCGATCGCGCCGGCCATTTCCCGCATCAGGAACAGCCAAAGGCCTTCGCCGAACGCATTCTGGCCTTCGCGGGCGGCAAATGACAAAATCGCGGTGACGGAAGAGAGCGCGCCATGAGAGTCTATCAGTTTTCCGAGCAGCCCTACTATCCGGTCTGGAACGATCATTCCGGCACGCTGCGCGTCACGTTGCCCAATCGCAAATGCGACCCAAAGGTCGCTGCGGATCTGTTTCATCGCTATTACGACGAATACCAGCTCTGCGATGAGCTCGGCCTCGACATCATGCTCAACGAGCATCACCAGAGCGCAACCTGCATGTCGTCGGCGGTGCTGGTCGGATTGTCGATTCTGGCGCGCGCGACGAAGAGGTCACGTTTGCTCGTTCTCGGCTATCCGATCGGACACCGGCCCGATCCGCTGCGCATCGCCGAAGAGCTTTCAACCATCGACGTGATCTCGCGCGGCCGGCTCGACATGGGTTTCATCAAGGGCATTCCCTACGAGATCGCCGCCTCCAACCGCAATCCGGTGGAACTCATGGAACGCTTCTGGGAGGCGCACGATTTCATTCTCAAGGCGATGACGACGCATGACGAAGCGTTCAACTGGGAAGGCGAATATTTCCACTATCGCCAGGTGAACATCTGGCCGCGCGTCTGGCAGGAACCGCATCCGCCGGTCTGGTCGACGACGGGATCAACGACGCAGGCGCGCGTGCTCGGTGAGCGCGGTTACGTCATGGCGACGCTTGGCACCGGTTTCGGCACCCGCAAAATCTACGATGCCTATCGCAAGAGCTATCTGGCAAAGCACGGCATGGCGCCGGGCGCCGACCGTTTCGCCTATCTCGGCCTGGTCGCGGTCTCCCACGACAGGGAAGAGGCGCGCAAACGCGCTCATCATATCGCGGGCTATCTGCGCACCAGCCCGATCGTGCATCTGCCGTTCCGTAACCCGCCGGGCTATCTGCCGCCGGAGGACAATGCCCGCATGATGCGGGGAGAGACGCCGCCGCGCACCTACACAAAAAGCGGCAAGGTGATCACCATGCAGGCCGCCAGTGTCGATGAATTGATCGACGCCGGTGTGCTGTTCTGCGGCACGCCCGACGAGGTCCATGACCAGATCGTCGCGTTCTGCGAGCATTGCGGCGGCATGGGCAATCTTCTGATGATGGCCCACGGCGGCGAACTCACGCACGAGCAGACCGTCGACAATCTCACCCTGTTCTCCCGCGAAGTTCTGCCGCGGCTGAAAGACTACAAACAGCCCGACGCCGAGGCGGCAGTCGCGGCCTAGCGCGTCACGTTACTGATCCCGGCTGTCGACTCGCACGTCTGAACGCGGAGATTGTTCGAGAAATGGAACAAATCTTGATTCTGCGGCACGTCTAAGCCATTGCTGTCGTGGATAGGTCGATCTGCCGCGGCGGCGAGACCATCGCATGGAAAGTGGTCGCCTGAATCCTGTTGCCATGAGCCGGCCGATGACGGAATAAGGGTACAAATCATGCCAGCCTTTCCCGACAAAAAAGTCATCGCCGAACTGACCGCCAAAATGCTGCTTGAAGTGGATGCGATCCGCTTCATGACCGATAAGCCCTTCATCTATACGTCCGGCTGGGCGAGCCCGGTCTATACCGATTGCCGCCGGCTTATCTCGTTTCCGCGCGTACGCCAGACGCTGATGGATTTCGCTGCATCGACGGTGCTGCGCGACGCGGGCTTCGAACAGTTTGACTCCGTTGCCGGCGGCGAGACAGCCGGAATCCCGTTCGCTGCCTGGATGGCGGACCGCCTGATGCTGCCGATGCAGTACGTACGCAAGAAGCCGAAAGGGTTCGGCCGCAACGCCCAGATCGAAGGGCAGATCAATCCGGGCGAACGCGTGCTTCTGGTCGAGGATCTGACCACCGATGGCCGCAGCAAGGTGAATTTCTGCAAAGCGCTGCGCGAGGCGGGCGCCATCGTCGAGCACGTTTTCGTGGTGTTCTTCTATGACATCTTTCCCGAGAGCAAGAAGATCATGAGCGATCTCGGGATCACGCTGCACTCGCTTGCCACCTGGTGGGACGTGCTGGACGTGGCGAAGAAGAGCGGCAAGTTCGATAAGGAAAAACTCGCGGAGGTCGAGGATTTCATGAAAAATCCGGCCGCATGGTCGCAGGCGCACGGTGGTGTCGCGCAGGCTGTGGAGTAAAAACCGTCATGCCCCGCGCAGGCGGGGCATCCAGTAAGCGAGGCGCTGCAGAAAAATTGCAGAACTTCGCGGCTACTGGATCATCCGCCTTCGCGGATGACGACAAAGAAAGAAGGTAACGGAGAAATGCCAAGTCAAGCTGCGGATGTGATTGTTGTCGGTGCCGGTAATGCGGCGTTCTGCGCCGCGCTCGCCGCGCAGGAGCAGGGCGCCAAAGTCATCATGCTGGAAGCTGCGTCCGAAGATGAATCCGGCGGCAACAGCCGGTTCACCGCGGGTTCGATCCGCGTCGTCTATAACGGCGTCGACGACATCAAGACGCTGGTGCCCGATCTCACGCCCGCGGAAATCGAAACGACGGATTTCGGCACCTACACCGCCGACCAGTTCTTCGACGACATGGCGCGCGTCACGCAGCACCGCGCCGATCCCGACCTCGTCGAGCTTCTTGTCACGAAAAGTTTCGATTCGCTCAACTGGATGCGGCAGAAGGGCGTGCGGCTTATTCCGATCTATGGCCGCCAAGCCTTCAAAGTCGACGGCAAATTCAAGTTTTGGGGCGGCCTGACGGTGGAATCCGTCGGCGGCGGACCGGGCCTTGTCGCCCAGCTTACCGAAGCGGCAAAGAAGCGCGGGGTCGACATTCGCTATAACGCGCGCGGCATGGATTTGCTGTTCGACGGCAACCGGATCGAGGGCGTCCGCGTGCGCGACAATGGCGAGGTCCGCGAATTGAGCGCCAAGTCGGTTGTTCTGGCCTGCGGCGGATTTGAAGCCAATCCGGAATGGCGCACGCGCTATCTCGGCCCCGGCTGGGATCTCGCGAAAGTGCGCGGATCGCGATTCAATATTGGCGACGGCATCCGCATGGCGCTGGAGATCGGCGCTGTCCCGCGCGGCAACTGGTCGGGCTGCCACGCCGTGCAATGGGAAATGAACGCGCCGGAGTTCGGCGACCTCGCCGTCGGCGATCAGTTCCAGAAGCACTCCTATCCGTTTTCGATCATGATCAACGCCACCGGCAAGCGGTTCGTCGATGAGGGCGCGGACTTCCGCAATTACACTTATGCCAAATACGGCCGCGTGGTGCTGGAGCAGCCGGGCCAGTTTGCCTGGCAGGTGTTCGACCAGAAAACGAAGCATCTGCAGCGCGACGAGTACCGCATCCGGCAGATAACGAAAGTGACCGCGAACACGATCGAGGAATTTGCGCAGAAGCTCGAGGGTGTGAATGCCGCGGAATTCGTCAAAACGATCGAGGAGTGGAACGCCGCGGTGAAGACCGACGTGCCGTTCAATCCGAACATCAAGGACGGCCGCGGCACGCAAGGGCTCGCCATCAACAAGAGCAATTGGGCCAATACCATCGATGCGCCGCCGTACGAAGGCTATGCGGTGACGTGCGGTGTGACCTTCACGTTCGGCGGCCTGCGCATCAACGCCGACGGCGAGGTGCTCAATACCGACTATCAGCCGATCCGCGGTCTCTATGCGGCGGGTGAGCTTGTCGGCGGCCTGTTCTATTTCAACTATCCGGGCGGCTCGGGCCTCATCTCGGGCACGGTGTTCGGCAAGATTGCCGGTACGTCCGCCGGCCGCGCTGGCAAGAACTGACGATGGACGCCAAAATCGCACGCCCGCTCAACGAACTTTCCGCGACCGAGATCGCGGCCAGGATCGCCGGGGGCGGTACCACGTGCGAGGCTGTGACGCGCGATTGCCTGGCGCGGATCGCGGCCCGCGACGACGTCGTCAAAGCCTGGGTCAATTTCAATCCGGATCTCGCGATCGCGCAGGCGCGGGCGCTCGACAAGAGCCCTCATCGCGGTCCGCTGCGCGGCATTCCCATCGGCCTGAAAGATACCATCGATACATTCGACATGCCGACCGAGATGGGCTCGCCGATCTATCGGGACAATCGGCCGCGCGCCGACGCCGCGTGCGTCGCACTTCTGCGCCGTGCCGGCGCCGTGATCCTGGGTAAAGCCGCCACTTGCGAATTTGCCGGAAGTGCGCCGCCGGAAACGACCAATCCGCACAATCCTGCGCATACGCCCGGCGGTTCGTCGAGCGGATCGGCTGCCGCGGTTGCTGATCTGATGGTGCCGGCGGCGCTCGGGACGCAAACCGGTGGATCGGTGCTGCGTCCATCGTCGTTCTGCGGGATTTTCGGTTTCAAGCCGACCTACAACACCTTCAACAAGATCGGCGTATGGCCGGCCGCCGACTTGATCGATACGATCGGGTGGCTGGCGCGCTCGATCGACGATATTGAGCTTCTCACCGCCGTGTTGCGCATGGAGACGCCGAAGCCGCCGCGCGCCCTCGGCGCTGCGCCGCGGATCGGGGTTTGGCGCACCGATTTGTGGGATGCCGCGCAGCAGGAAACAAAAAGCGCCGTTGAAGACGCCGCCAAAAAATTCGGCAACGCCGGCGCGTCAGTGCACGACGTCAACATGCCGGCTGCGTTCACCGGCTTGCATGCAATAGCGCGCGGCACGATCAATTTTTACGAACGTGCCGCCTGCATGGCCTTTGCATGGGATTTTCGGCGCAACGCGCTGTCGCCGCAAATGCAGCGTTACATCGAGAACGGATTGAAGATTTCGCGGGACGAATATGTCGACGGCTTGCGGCACGTCGATGAATGTCGCGCGCTGCTGGCGGGCATCTTTGCGGATTACGACGTGCTCCTGGTGCCATGCGTACTGGGCGAGGCGCCAAAGGGTCTTGCCTCGACCGGCGACCCGGGCATGCAGGCGATCTGGACCGCATTGCACACGCCGGCGATGACACTGCCCACGCATCGCGGTCCTGGCAATTTGCCGGTTGGCATTCAGCTCGTCGCGCAACGGTATGAGGACGACAGGCTGTTCGCCTGTGCACGCTGGATATGGGACCGGATCGGCGCGCCGGAAATGGTTGGAGTGGCCCGGAGCCATTAGATGGAATTCGACAATTCGTTCGAAGTGCCGCTTGCTCCGGCGCAGGCTTGGGCGCTG
The DNA here is from genome assembly GCA_963808205.1 of uncultured Alphaproteobacteria bacterium. GTDB lineage: Bacteria > Pseudomonadota > Alphaproteobacteria > Rhizobiales > Xanthobacteraceae > BOG-931. The sequence continues at coordinate 73,807 of CAWEER010000001.1, read as the reverse complement.
CTGATGGACATTCCGCGCATTGCGCCCTGCATGCCCGGCGCGGAACTCACCGAAACCGTCGATCCGCAGAATTACAAGGGCAAGATAGCAGTCCGGCTTGGTCCGGTGGCGCTGGCCTTTGCCGGACGTGTTGAATTCGACAATGTCGATGAAGCGAACCGTTCCGCGCGCGTCAAGGCGCAAGGCAGCGACGCCAAAGGCCGGGGCTCTGCCAATGCCACCGCGGCATTCCGGATCGAGCCCGCGGGCGCCGGATCGAAGGTGCTGATCCATACCGACCTCGCGCTATCCGGTGCGGTCGCGCAATATGGGCGCGGTGTCGGCATGATCCAGGCGACCGCCGCGCAAATCATCGGGCAATTCGCCGGAAATCTGCGCGCGCAGCTTGAGCGGCAACCGTCATCGGGGCCACCCGCCGCTGCGCAATCCCGCGCGTCCCCGCCTCAAGCGAAGCCGATCTCCGGCCTGTCGCTGATTGCCGGCGTTATCTGGTCGAAGCTTGCCGCTCTGTTCACCGGCGGCGGCGGTCGGTCATGACCGGACAGATTTTGAGTGAGGGATCATGGGCGAACTGATCGGAGCGCGCGTTCACCGCCTTGAAGATCATGCGCTGCTGACCGGCAGCGGCCGTTTCGTCGACGACATCGCGGCTTCAGGCGTGCTCGTCGCTGCTTTCGTGCGCAGTCCGCATCCGCACGCCTTGATCCGCGCTATCGATACGAGCGCCGCGCGCGCCGTGCCGGGCGTCACCGCCGTGCTGACGCTCGACGATCTCGCGCCGGTCATGAAGCAGCGGCGCATGATGCGCACCTCGAATTCAGGCACCGGCCTCGATCAAAGCTGGTCGTTCGCGCTCGCCGACGGCGAAGTGTCCTTTGTCGGCGAACCGGTCGCGATCGTTGTCGCTACGGATCGCTATGTGGCCGAAGATGCGGCGGCGCTCGTCGCGGTCGATTACGACATCCAGCCGGCCGCGATCGATTGCCGGGTCGATCATGCACCGCCGGTGCGCCGCGAACTCGCTTCCAACCGGGTCATTTCATACAAAGTCAGCTACGGCGATCCCGAGGCGGCATTCGCCAAGGCAGCCCATGTCGTCCATGAGGATCTCTGGATCCATCGCGGCGCCGCGCATTCAATGGAAGGCCGCGCCATCCTGGTGCAAATCTCGGATCGCGAGACCGTTATCTGGGCCTCGACGCAGAAGGCGCACGATCTGCGCAACGCGTTGGCCGACTATATTGAACTCGACGAAAGCCGGCTGCGCGTGGCAACGCCCGATGTCGGCGGCGGGTTCGGTCCAAAACTCTGCATCTATCCCGAGGACGTCGCTGTGGTCGCCGCGGCGACACTTCTTCGCCGTTCGGTCAAATGGATCGAGGATCGCCGCGAGCATTTCACCAATGCGGCGCAGGAGCGCGATCAATACTGGTCGATCGAACTTGCCGCGGATGCGGAAGGGCGCGTGCGTGGCGTGCGCGGCGGACTTATCCATGACATCGGCGCCTATGCGCTTCAGGACGTGAACATCCCGTACAATTCCGCAACCACGCTCACCGGTCCTTATATGGTGCCGTCGCTCTCCATCGACGTGATCGCAACGCATACCAACAAGGCGCCGGTTTCTTCGGTGCGTGGCGCAGGTTACCCGCAAGCGGCATTTGCGATGGAACGATTGATGGACCGGCTGGCGGGTGTGCTGAAGCTCGATCGTGCCGAATTGCGCCGCCGCAATCTCATCCCGGCGGACAAGATGCCGTACATGAAACCGATGCGGGCGCGATCCGGCGAGCAGGTACAGTATGACAGCGGGGATTATCCGGCCTGTCAGGCGGAGCTATTGCACGCCGCCGGGTGGGACGATTTCCCGCGGCGGCAATCGCAGGCACGCGAAGAGGGCCGGTATATCGGCATCGGCCTTGCGCACGGCATCAAGGGCACCGGCCGCGGTCCGTTCGAATTCGGCAATGTGCGTGTCTCGCCGACCGGCCACATTACGGTCTCGACCGGCGCGGCGCCGATGGGGCAGGGGCTTTCGACCGCACTGGCGCAGATCTGCGCCGAGGCGTTTGGCGTGCGCGCCGAGGACGTCACTGTAATCGCGGGCGACACCGCCGCGGCTCCGCTCGGTCTCGGCGGCTTTGCCAGCCGGCAAACGGTCACCGCCGGTTCTTCGGTGCAGATCGCGGCGCAGGCGGTGGCAGCGAAGGCCCGCAAGCTTGCCAGCCACATGCTGGAAGCGGCCGAGGAGGATCTCGAGATCGTCGACGGCGAAGTACGGGTCGTCGGTGCGCCGCAGCTTGCGGTAAACCTCGGCGAGCTGGCGCGCGTACTCAAGGGCGCACCCGGCTACGGCTTTCCGAAGGACATCGAACCCGGTCTTGAGGCAAGCGCGACGTTCCGCGTCGACCAGCTTGCCTATTCCAATGCCTGTCATGTCGTCGAGGTTGAGGTCGATATCGAAACCGGCGGGGTCACGATCCTGCGGTATATCGCGCTGCAGGACGCCGGCCGCCTCGTCAATCCCATGATCGTCGAGGGTCAGGTTCACGGCGGCATCGCGCACGGCGTCGGCAATGCACTCCTGGAATGGATGGGTTACGACGCCGCCGGCCAGCCGGTGACGACCACGTTCGCGGACTATCTGCTGCCGACCTCGACCGTGCTGCCGAGATTGGAGACGCTCTATAAGGAATCGCCGTCGCCGCACAATCCGCTGGGCGTCAAAGGTGTCGGCGAGGTCGGCGTCATTCCCGCGGCGGCGGCCGTGATCTCGGCCATCGAGAATGCACTTTCACCGTTCGGCGTGCATATCGCGCAAATGCCGGTCATGCCGCACGAACTCGTCGATCTCATTGCCCAAGGTGCGACAGGATAGGCTTTTGACGCGCCTCGATCTCCGGCGCAAACTGCGCCAATCAGACCGGATATGCCAGAGAGGACAACTACGATGAGAGTTTTTCAGACCCGCAGGTCTTTTCTGCTTTGGTCGGCATTCGCGATTGCGCTTGCCGGCCCGGCATATGCCGATGATTTTCCCTCCCGGCCGGTCCATTTGATCATCCCCTACGGTCCAGGCGGTATTACCGATTTTGCCGGACGTGAGGTGGCGCAGAAGCTCAGCGAGGTCATGGGGCAGACGGTCGTTGCCGAAAACCGGCCTGGCGCCGGAGGCATCGTGGGCGTCGACGCCGTGGCGCATTCCGATCCCGACGGTTACTTCATGGCGCTGATGGATCCCGCCATTGTCATCAATCCGACGCTGCAAAAGTCGCTGCCCTACGACATCTTCAAAGACCTCGTCACGCTTTCAATCATAAGCTCGTCGCCGGAAGTCCTTGTCGTTGCCCCGCAGCTTGGCATCAAGACCTATGCGCAGCTCGTCGCTTACGGCAAAGCCAATCCGGGCAAACTCAACTACGCGAGCGCCGGCGTCGGCACTACGCCGCACCTTGCCGCCGAATTGTGGAAGCTGGGTACCGGAATAGATGCCGTGCACGTTCCCTATAAGGGCATTGGCGCATCCTATACCGACATGATGAGCAACAAGGTTCAGATGTCGTTTTCCAGCATTGCCGGAGCGTTGCCATTCACAAGCGATAACCGCGTCATTCCTCTTGCGACAACGGGCGCAAAACGCTCCGCCGTCTATCCCGATCTGCCGACCGTCGCGGAAGCGGGGTTGCCCGGATATGATGTCGATCTCTGGCTCGGCTTATGGGGCCGGGCTGGAACGCCGCCCGACGTGCTGGCAAAACTCAACGCCGGGATCAACAAGGCGCTGCAAAACCCGGATCTGATAGCCGCGTTCGCCAAATACGGCTTGACGCCCCGCGGTACCAGCCTTGCCGAGGGCGCTGCATTCACCAAGACGCAATATGAGAAATGGAAGAAGGTTATTACCGACGGTCACATTGCGCTTGAGAACTAACTCTGCTTTGTGACGTTTGATGAGTTCATGGCCTACAGAACTGCGCTTGCGCAAAGACCGCAAGACTCTCACCGTCTCCTTTGAGGACGGCGAGAGCTTCGATCTCGCCGCGGAATATTTGCGCGTCCGCAGCCCGAGCGCGGAAGTGCAGGGGCATTCGCCGAGCGAACGGCGCACCGTCGCCGGCAAACAGGATGTGCAGATTCTCGAGGTGCTTCCAGTCGGCAACTATGCGGTACGGCTTGTCTTCGACGATACGCACTCGACCGGCATCTTCAGCTGGGACTACCTGTTCGAGCTCGGCCAAAGCCGGGAAGAGAACTGGCGCGGCTATCTTGCCGAGCTTGCGGACAAGAAGCTGTCACGCGCGCCGGCAGCGCGGTGACATATAAATCGCTCGCATTTTTACGTTTGTTTTGCCGAGAATCGTCCGGCCGCCCTTAATAGCCCGGTTCATCAGCATCGGTAGCTTCCCGCGAGCGCGTCACCGGCGCGCACTCGAGCATGGCTTTGTGCACGAGGGGCATTTGCAACGGGCAAGAGGATCCAAGTCATGGGCCATTTCAATGGCGGTGCTGGAAGTCTGCTTTGGGATTTTGCGATCGACGAAGAAGGCGTGAGCGCGATCGAATACGGGCTCCTCGCCGCCGGCATTGCGGTCGCCATCATTGCGACGGTTGCGGCGCTGGGTACCAGCCTCAATGAGTCGTTTCAGAGCGTCTCGAACGGCCTGGAATAGATCTGCGCCCGATCGGCGCGCGCATTTGGCGCGTCAACGATCAGTCAACTTCGGTTCGGCATGATCGTGGCAGTGTCGGGGTGGGGCGAATGATGGGGCGCCAGCCGGCATCAGAACGGCCTTGGTCCTTCTCCCTCGGGACCGGGCCGTTCGCATTTGAGGCCATGCCATCGCCGCGCTGCGGCGGCCGATCCTCCGAACGAACCGTTTGGAGGAATGGCGTTCTCTTCCTCAAGCCATGGTTGATAAATGGTTCTAGGTGCGGCTCGTCCCGCACCGTGAATCGGCGCCGGCCAGAGGTATTTCGCGGGGGGCGATCTACGCTGGTATGGCCCGCTGGTTTTCGTCTAAAGTCGGGAAAGCGGCGAAAAAATGCCGCGTACCTTAGGGAGGGAATCCAATGAAGTTGCGTAGTTTGACTGCCATTGCGCTGGCGGCCGGTGTGCTCACCAGTGGTGCTGCAATTGCCCAGCAGCCCACTGCACCTGATCTCAATGCCATTCCGGACAAGATGCCCTTCAACCAGCCGTACGGGACACCGATTACGATGGAGCGGGCCCAGGGATTGGTTCAGGCTGCCGTTGCCGAATCCAACAAGCGCGGCTGGCAGATGAATATCACCGTTGTCGATCCCAACGGCGATCTGATCGCCTTTGGCCGGATGGATGGCGCTCAGCTTGCCTCGATCCAGATCTCGCAGCACAAGGCGCGTACGGCAGCGCGATATCGGCGTCCGACCGTGGCATTCGAGAACGGCGTGCAAAAATTCGGCCTCAATTATATCTTGACGCTTGATGACGTCATTGCTTCCCGCGGCGGTATTCCGCTGGTCGATGGCGGCAAGATCATCGGCGCGATCGGCTGCTCCGGCGGTACCGGCTCGCAGGATGAGGCGATTTGCACCGTTGCGGCTTCTTCGATCAATAAATAGTCCGTGTGGCGGCGTTCCACGCCGCCTTGGGCTTTCGAGCATGCGAGAGGGCGGCAGCGATGCCGCCCTTTTTGCGTCAAAGAATCGGATATGAAGGCGCAATGAGGATTGATCGCACACGCTGCTGGTTGCGCTGTTTGCTCGTCGCCGGCGCTGCTCTTTTGTCGGTAACGCTCGGCGCCGAGTTTGCTGCAAGTCAGACTGGTCAATCTGCGGGGCCGCCGCCTAATCTCGACGCGGCGATGGCGCAGTACCGCCGGCTTCTCGAAGACTATACCAGAGCGCATCAGAGTTATGACGCCGCGGCGAGTGCGTATTGGACCTCGATCTCCGAAAAACGAAAATCGCGCAACGGTAAGCGCGCACGCGGCGAGCCGCTTGCGATTGAAGACTACGTACTCGATCAGCCGCCGATCTATACCGGGCCGCCGCGGCCGAAAAATCCGTTGCAGCCGGAAGCGCCATCCCGTGCTGCGCGTGTACCTGTCGTCGCCGACTTCCTTGCCGCGGCATTCAAGGAATTCAAATTCAGCCCGCGGCTGCCGCAGAATGACGGTGAGTTCAAACGCAATTACGCCAAAACGGCGCTGGCGGCCGGACTCACCAGAGATCAGGTTGTGCGGATCTACGGATTCGAAGCGACCGGAAACGGCAGTTACGACGTGGAAGCCGGGCTTGAATACAACAAGCACGGCCGCGCCATCACGACCGCGCTGGGTTACAACCAGCTCTTGGCGACAAACTCGGTCGAAGTCGTGGCCGAATCCGGCGATCATTTCGTCAGCGCATTGAAGGCACAAGCCGCACAACTGCCATCTAACGACAGGCAGGCGCTGGAGACGAAAATCGAGATCTTGCGCAGGATGATTGCGTTCACCCGAAGCGTGCCGGACGCCTGGGGTCAGCATGAAATGCTCGCCAATACGGAGAAGGGCCTTGGCGTCCACGCGCTCAATCTCGATGTTGATATCGGCCCCCTGCTGCAAACCCAAAAGCTTCTGGATTCGGTCGTCTTCGCGCGCCGCAAAGGATACTCCGCGCCACTCAGCGCCGCCGAACTCGAAATGATGAACCTCACGGGCGACGGCAACGGCTTCGACATGGTGACCATGCCTCCGCCGTGGCGGGACAGAGTGCCGACTGCGAATTTCTTCCAGCCGCACGGCTATGCCGACAATCCGGTGGCGCAGCGCAACAATGTCGTTGCCAGGCTGATTGCGGCAACCGACGCACGCATGGACGAAGAGATCAAAAAACCCGGCGCCAGGGAACTCGGGGCCACGTTGCACTGACCGCCCGGCGGCGGTAATCGGCGACCGTCCGGCCGTCGAATTAAGGCGTTGCGATGCCGCAATGCGCCGTTACCATGCTCCCTCCAATATCCGGCGGCGGGCATGAAGCGGCGGGAATTCATAACATTGCTATCCGGCATGGCGGCGATATGGCCGCTGGAATGGCCGTTTGCGGCCCGCGCCCAAAATCAGGGGCCGCCGGGTCAGGCTCCGGCAGCGGCGCCCGCCGACAGTTCGGTAGGGCAGGTCTCGACGCTCAACGGCAATGCGACCGTCACGCGCGGTAACGCCGCTGCCATCCCGCTGAAGGTGTCCGATCCGATCTTCGAGAAAGATGCACTGCAGACCGCCGTGGATTCCTCGCTTGGCGTCACCTTCGACGACGAGACGACGTTCAGCCTGTCACCGAATACACGGATCGTGGTCGATCAATTTGTCTATCAGCAGGGCGGCTCCGGCAACGCCGCGTCGTTCAATGTGGCGACCGGCACGGCTGCCTTCGTTGCGAGCCTGGTGGCCAAGACCGGTGACATGAAAATCTCGACGCCGGAGGCAACGCTCGGCATCCGTGGAACGACCGGCGTTGTGGACGTACCTGCGGCTGGCGCATCGACTGGCGGAGCACCGACCATAAAACTCTATCCGGACGCGGACGGCCATGTTGGGCAGATCGAAGTCTTCGACCGGCAGGGCGGCCGGCTCGGCACGCTGACTCAGGGCGCGAGCGCGTTTGCACTGCGCCTTGGCGCCGGCGGACGCCTCGCGGCGGTGCGTTACCAAATCCCGCCGCAGGAAGCGGCACGCGACCGCGGCGTGCTGCAGCGGCTTAATGTGTCGCATAATGTCGGGCGGCAGATGGTGATCCAGCGGCAGCAATTGCGCGGACGCAATAATCCACAGCGCCAGAACAATCAGCGCCCGCCGGGCGGCCAGCAGAACTTGCGCCGCGGCCCCGGGGGCCCCCAGAATAACCTCCGGCCGCTCAACCGGCCGCCGGGAGGGCCAAGTCAGCCACGGCCGCGCGGGTCGAACAATTCGAAGGACAGGCGGTAACCGCTTTCGCCGCCGCACTCACAGCACGAGGACATTATGCGAGCCTATCAACTGCCCAAGGGCGGTGCCGGTATCGACGCGCTCACCCGGGTCGAGCGTCCCGATCCAAAACCCGCGCATCGCCAGCTCCTGGTCAAGGTCAAGGCGTGCGCGCTCAATTTCCGCGATCTCGGCATCGTGCGCGGCAGCTATCGCATGCCGGTGCGCGAAAACGTCATCCCGTTGTCGGACGGCGCCGGCGAGGTCGTCGAGGTTGGCGCCGGAGTGACGCGGGTCAAAGTGGGCGATCGCGTCGCGGGAAATTTCTTTCAGCGCTGGGTCGGCGGCGAGCCGGCGGCCGATGTGCACAAGAGCGCGCTTGGCGGCGGCATCGACGGCATGCTCGCGGACTATGCCGTTCTGGAGGAAGACGGCGTCGTAAAAATTCCGCGGCATTTGTCGCTGGAGGAGGGCGCGACGCTGCCGTGCGCCGCCGTGACCGTCTGGCACGCCATGATGGAACACGCAAAGCTCAAGGCTGGCGATACGATGCTGTTGCAGGGCACCGGCGGTGTCTCGATCTTCGGGCTGCAATTCGCGCATATGACCGGAATTCGCGCCGTCATCACGTCGTCGAGCGACGAGAAACTTGCGCGCGCGAAGAAATTGGGCGCCGCATTCGGCATCAACTACAAGACCACGCCCGACTGGGAAAAGGCGGCGCTGGAATTCACAGGCGGTTCGGGCGTCGATCATGTCGTCGAAGTCGGCGGCGCGGCGACGCTGACGCGCTCCTTCCACGCCATCCGCGCCGGCGGCAAGATTACGATGATCGGCGGCCTGAGCGGCGGCGCGACGGAACTCAATCCGGGGCTGATCTTCTCACGCCGGGCCAATGTGCAGGGCATCTCGGTCGGCTCGACGGAAATGTTCGAGGCGATGAACCGTGCGGTCGAGGCGAATGCACTCAAGCCTGTGATCGACAAGGTCTTTCCGTTCGCCGACGCGCTTGCCGCCTATAAGCACATGGCTTCGGGTGCGCATTTCGGGAAGATCGTGATCAGCGTGGGGTAGCAGATGCCGGTCAGGCCCGCACGAATGGTCTCTTAACCGATAACGGGCATAGATTGCCGGTCGGATTCGGCACGTGATTTGCTTCGTTGCTGGCCATGACTGATGAAAACTACGTTTCGCTGCTGCTCTGGACCATCTGTGTGCTGACATTCGCCTGTGGCGTTGTGGCGATTACGCAGCATCCCGAATGGTTTGGTGCCTGACCGGGCGCTGATCAGCGGCGCAGGTAGCGATAGGCCGCTCTAACGTCATGCGGCAGCCAGTCCGCATAACGCGGGATGCCTGCATATTGCGGCAGCGTGATCTCGCGCACGGCCGCTTCCTCCGAAACGCCGGCCTTGATCGCCCCCTCGACTGCACCTCGCAGCGCAACCAGCATGTCGCGAAAGCGGCTGACCTGCGCGAGATCGGTCGGCATTCCATGCCCCGGAATGACGATCGACAGGTCAAGCGTCAGAACGCGCGCCAGCCGGTCGATCAGGCCGGAGAGGTCGCAGTCGCCAAGCCAGGGGAACCGGCCATGGAACAACAGGTCGCCGAGAAAAACGACTTTGCTCTTCACCAGCGAGACGACGATGTCGCCGTCGCAATGCGCCGGGCCCCAATAGTCCAGATGCATTGTGTCGCGCGGCAAATGAAAAGTGAAATGGTCGGCAAATGTTTCGGTCGGCGGCGCGATCGTCATCGTGTCGTAGTCTTCAAGGTCGATGCGCTGCCGGAACCAGGCCTGCGCCGGATCGTTCTCAGGCACGAGTTCGAAGAGATTCTGGCCGAACAGCATTTTGATCTTGGTGGCGTAATCCGAGATCGTCCAGTACGCGCCGCTTTTCGCGCCGAGATTGGCGTGCATCGCCGCAAGCGTCTTGTCGTGGGCGAGGATCGGCGCGTCGGCAAAGACGATGTTGCCGGCCGTGTGGTCGAGGTGGCAATGCGTATTGATCAGCATGCGGACCGGCTTGCCGGTCCTGGCTTCGATCGCCGAACGAAACTTCCGCGCCAGCCGCGGATATTGCTGCGCGTCGATCGCGATGATGCCGTGCGGGGTATCGATGGCGCCGGCGTTGGAATCGCCGCCCGCGCCGATCCAGGCATGGACGCCCTCGGCTACGGTCAGAAGCTGCGGTTCCACGGACTGTCTCTTGACTGTTTGTAAAAGTCGCGAGGCGGCGTCTCGCTCATATGGACGTGATGTAACGAAGGATGGTGGGCGCTGTAGGGATTGAACCTACGACCTCTCCCGTGTGAAGGGAACGCTCTCCCGCTGAGCTAAGCGCCCGACCAAGAAAGTCGGATTTAGGGTGTGGCTCTCTGCGGTGTCAAGCGAGTAGCCTTGGCCCGCTCGTCCCGGCAAAAGCGGGGACCCGGTGATTGATGTTAAATTCCCGCTTTCGCGGGAATGAGCGGAAAAAGCCAGGTCATCTCAATTTGTCGATGCAACGCGGGACGCGCTCGATTGCAGCGCGCGGATGCGGTCGGCAAGCGTATTCTTGTTTTCTTGCGGGGCGTCGCCATTCTCGGCTGCGGCCTGTTCGCGGGCGCTTGCAGCCGACGCCGTGCGGCCCATGCCCGCCGCTTCGACCAGCATGGATTCGATCGGCGAACCCGGGCCTTCGAGCGTGGCGGTCAGCCGCGCAACTTCGGCGGCGACGTCGTTGATGCGTTCGCGCAGGAGCGCATTCTCGACGCGTTCCGCCGCCCATGTGGATTCGGCATCGCGCTTCATGGTGCCGACCTCACGCTGCAGCTTGGTGCGTTCTTCGACCGCGGCGGCAAGCTGCGCCTCAAGCTGCGTGATATCCGAGCGGAAGCGATCGACGGCCGTGCTGCTGCGGCTGCCCGACGTCGACAGCTCGCTGCGCAGATCCGCTTCGATCTTGCGCGCGCCGTCGAGCTCGTTCCTCACCCGCTCAAGCTGATAATCGCGTTCCGCGAGCATGCGGCCCTGGTCGCCGAGCCGGGTTTCGAGATCCTGGACGCGGCGGTTGAGAATTTCCGCTTCGGTCTGATGCACGAAGAGTTGCCGCTCGAGATCGGTGGTGCGGGTGCCGAGGTCGCCGAGCTTGCCGCGCGCCGTGGTCAATTCATCCGACACCGTCTCGGCATCCGTCCGCTCACGCGTCAGCCGGTGTTCCGTCTCCGCTACCGCACGTTCGTATTCCGCGACGCTGACCTTCATCGCTTCGACCTGGGTGCGGAAGGCGGTGATTTCGGTTCGCTGGCTGTCGGCGACCAGAGATCGCTCGCCAAGCTCGCCGAGAAGCTTTGTCAGTTCGGCTTCCTTGTCGGCAAGGTGCCGCTCGGCTTCGCGCAGCGAACCCGACTTGATCTCGAATTCTTCTTCGGTGGAGCGCAACTGGTTGCGTAAGGTCTTCTCGCGGCCTTCCAGCGCGAAAATCGCCGCGGTCTTCTCGCCAAGCTCTTTCTTGAGCTGGTTGATGGCGTCGGTCTTCTTGCCGAGATCGGCAAGCTGCGTCGTCGTCTTCGTCTTCATTTTTTCGACGCTCATTTCGAGGCGTCGGGTCGACATCGCGAATTCGGCGCGAAGCTGATCCTTGTCGGCGCGGATTTCGGCGATCGACAGGGGCGTCGCCGCTTCGAGGCGCTTCATGGTCAGGCGCACGGCGCGATTATGCACGAGCGGAACGAACAGCAGGCCGAGAAGGGCCGCGACCAAAAACCCGATGCCGAAATACATGACCGATTCGATCATGACGCTACGCCTCCAGCCGCTTCGCCGCCGTGGCCGACCATGCCACGGGCGTACGGGCTGCACCACATTCACAAAGCGTTAACCTAAACTGTCTTGATCGGCGGCGCCAATATTTCGGTGCTTTTCGCGCGCTTTCGCCGGATTGCCGCGATCAGAACGGATTCCACGTCGGCCGGGCGGTGAATTTCAGGTAGCCGAGATTGGCGCCGAGCCGGAGCCCAACGCCGGAGCGGATCGGCACGATGGTGATGTTGTCCGAGACCAGAGCGGTCATGCCGAACCCGCCAATGAAATAGGCAGAGCCGTTGATGCCGCCGAAGCGGTCGAAAATCGCATCCGTCCGCGGCAGGTTATAGACCAGCATCATGGTGCGCGCGCCGTCGCCGCCGGCATCGAAGCCGATGCTCGGGCCCTCCCAGAATACCCGCACATCGCCGGCATTCTTGGTGTAGAGCGTGCCGTCGCCGTAGCGCAGGCCGCCGACAAAGGCGCCGCTGGCTTCTTCACCCAGCACATAGCCGTTCGGCTGGCCCCACTGGCTGACCGCTTTTTCCACGATCATGGCGAGCCCACGCGACACGCCGCCGAAGAAGCGATGCCCGGCATCGACCAATTCGTTCGGAGAGAACTGGTTGGTTGGCGGCGCCTGTTGCGGCGGTTCCTGCTGCGGTGCGGCGGCGGCGCGGCGGGGACGGCCTGTGGTGGCGGCAGCGGCGCGGCGGTCTGGGCGCTGGCCGGCACGATTTGAAGCAAGGCCAGGAAAATTCCGATCCCGGCCGCCCGCAACGTGAGGTTCATGGTCCAGCTCCCCCGCTTAACCCCTTGCTCACGCAATCAGTTTACGACTCAAGGGACCGATTCGAATCAGCCCAGCTTTTGCCGAGACTATGACGACAGCACGGCGAAAACGGAAGCAATTGTGCGCTGGCCTCGCAGCCATTGCGGGCCTGACGGCTTACGCCGCCCTGGTTTTTGTCCTGACCGCCAGCCCGCCAACGTCGCCGGCCGCGGCAACCGAGCGGATCGTGGTCGATTGGCACACCGGCCTCGCCATCGGCGGCTACGACCCGGTTGCCTTTTTCACAGACAGCAAGCCGATGCCGGGTAGCGCCAATTTTGAATTGCGCTATGGCGGGGCGGTATGGCGTTTCGCCAATATCGGCAATCGCGCTGCCTTCGCGGCGCAGCCCGACATCTACATGCCCCGTTATGGCGGTTACGACCCGCTTGGCGTGGCGCGCGGCGTTGCGGTCGCCGGCAACCCGGGCGTGTGGCTTATCGCCGGTGAAAAACTGTTTCTGTTTTATGACACCGGACGGCGCGACAGGTTTGCCGCCGATCCCGGTCGCGTGGTCGGAACGGCCGACCGCAAATGGCCTGAAGTGCGCCTGACGCTCACGCCGTGAGCGGATCGCCTCTGGCGACGAAAGCCGGAATCAAAAGTTCTCGCGTGCCATAGGCAAGGCGCGACCCGTCAGGTGCTGCGACATCTCCGCCGGCTGATCTGAGGATGGCGTGGCCCGCCGCGATGTCCCAATCGTGGGTGGGCGCAAGCCGCGGATAGATGTCGGCCGAACCTTCGGCGAGGCGGCAGAATTTCATCGACGATCCGCATGCCAGAAGCTCGCTGCCAGGCAGGCCGTCGAGGTAGGCGGTCGTGCGTACTTCAAGATGCGAGCGGCTGACCATGATCACCGGTTTGCCGGGCCGCTTGCGGGTATGAATTGCTGCAAGACTCGAACCGTCGTCCGCGTTCATTTTTTCGGCGCCGCGGCCGACGATGCCGCGCCATAACAATCCGAGCGCCGGCGCCATGATGACACCAAGGATCGGCAGGCCGTCGGTGATCACCGCGATATTGACGGTGTATTCGTTGTTGCCGGCGATAAATTCGCGGGTGCCGTCCAGCGGATCGACCAGGAAATAGCTGGAACCTTCGGGTGCAGGTTTCGAGTTCTCCTGCGACCAGCGCTCCTCGGAGATGATCGGTAAGCCCGGCGCAAGACATGCGAGACCGTCGCGGATAACGGCTTCGGCGGCTTCGTCAGCGGCTGTCACCGGCGAGCCGTCGGGCTTGATGCGGACATCGTCGCTGCGCGCGCCGAGGATCGCTTCGCTCGCGGCGGCGCCGATCGAGGTCAGCGCGTCGATCAACCCGGCGCATGCGAGGGCATCGAGCTTTGGCAAGGAGTGCTCCCGGAAGAAGGGAGCTGCCGTTTAGCATAGGCCACCCGGAAGGGCACGATTGCCGAATCGCGTGGGCTATGACACGGACGAGTCTCGTCCCCATGCAGCGGAGTTGTGCATGTCCGCCCCGGTTTCCGGTCCTATTACGATTGGCGCCCTCGACCTCGCGGCACTGCTGTGCTCCCGGGTGTGCCACGACCTGATCAGTCCGGTTGGCGCCATCGTCAACGGCCTGGAAGTTCTGGAAGAAGACAAAGACGAGGAAACCAAGACCTTTGCGCTGGATCTGATCAAGAAGAGCGCGGGAGCCGCTTCCGCCAAGCTGCAATTCTGCCGGCTGGCCTTCGGCGCGGCAGGCTCCGCGGGGGCGCAAATCGAGCTTGGCGATGCCGAAAAGGTCGCGCGCGGGCTCATCGAGGACGGCAAAACAACGATCATCTGGAACTTGCCCCGGGAATTCGTGGCCAAAAACAAGGCAAAACTGCTCCTGAACATGCTGGTGGTTGCAACCAGTTCCATCCCGCGGGGCGGATCCCTTACGGTCGATCCGGCCGACGGCGGCTATCGGGTGCTGGCGTCAGGGCTCAATGCGCGGGTCAATGCGGTAACCGCCGAACTGCTTTCGGGCAGCCCGGCACACCCTGTCGATGCCCATGCGATCCAGCCCCTTTATACCGGCATTCTCGCCCGCGATTGCGGGCTGACGGTCGCGGCCGTGGCCGAAGGCGATGCAGTGGCCGTAACGGCTCGTTAAACGAAGGATTCCTAGCCTTTTCAGGCAGGCTCATCGCTTCACCGCAACTGAAATTAAACCGTTTGGCAACAGACTGACGCTGCCCGATCAGGCGCCCCTGGCGCTTGGCGCGGGCGGCGCGCGCAATGCGTGTGCGGCCATGAGATGCTCGTTTTACGAGTTCCAGCGGGGACTTAGCCCCGATGGCGACGAGGCGGCTGGTATGGACGAGTTGTTGCGTGACTTCCTGACCGAGACCGGCGAAAGCCTCGATTTGGTCGATTCCGAGCTCGTGCGCTTCGAGCAGGACCCGAATAACGGCGAAATCCTCGGCAAGATTTTTCGCCTCGTCCACACCATCAAAGGCACCTGCGGCTTTCTCGGCCTGCCGCGTCTCGAGACGCTGACGCATGCCGCCGAAAGCCTGATGGGCAAGTTTCGCGACGGTATGCCGGTCACCGCCGATGCGGTGACGCTCACTCTCATCACCATTGACCGCATCAAGGTCATTCTGGGCGAGCTTGAAGCAAAGCAGCAGGAACCCGAGGGCAGTGACGGCGACCTGATCGAGAAACTCGGCCGCATGGCGCGCCAGGAGACTGCGCCGGAGCCGGTTCTGCCACCGCAATTATCAACCGAGCCTGAGCCACGCGCCGAGGAATTCCTCGAACGCACCGGCGACGACCGGCGCAGTGGCGACGACCGGCGCGGCGAGAAAGCCGAGCTCGCCGAAAGGCTTGCCGGTGACGGAGTTGCGAATCATTCGATCCGGGTCAGCGTCGACACGCTCGACCGCCTGATGACGACGGTTTCGGAACTGGTGCTGACCCGCAACCAGCTCCTTGAGATCGCGCGACGGCATGAAGATTCCGATTTCAAAGTGCCGCTGCAGCGGCTGTCGAACGTCACCGCCGAACTCCAGGAAGGGGTGATGAAGACGCGCATGCAGCCGATCGGCAATGCGTGGCAGAAACTGCCGCGGGTCGTTCGCGATCTTTCTGCCGAGCTTGGCAAGGAAATCGAACTCGAAATGCACGGTGCCGAAACCGAGCTTGACCGGCAGGTGCTCGAACTCGTCAAGGATCCGCTGACCCATCTCGTTCGCAATTGCGCCGATCATGGCATTGAGAGTCCGGCGCAGCGGATCGCGGCCGGCAAGTCCGGCAACGGCACGATCCGGCTCTCCGCCTGTCACCAGGGCGGCCACATTATCATCGAGATTTCCGACGATGGCCGCGGCCTCGACACCGCGCGCATCAGAGCCAAAGCCCTCGAGGTCGGTCTCTTGAGCGAAGCCGAGTTGGCGACAAAATCCGATGGCGAAATCTGCAACTTTATCTTCGCTCCAGGATTCACGACCGCTGCACAAGTGACGAATATTTCCGGCCGCGGCGTCGGCATGGACGTCGTGCGCAACAATATCGAGCAGATCGGCGGCACCGTCGATCTGAAATCTGCGGTGGGCATCGGCACCACTTTTGTCATCAAGATTCCGCTCACGCTCGCCATTGTTTCGGCGCTGATCGTCGAAGTCGCGGGCGAGCGCTTTGCCATTCCGCAGCTCTCGGTGCTCGAACTCGTTCGCGCCGGCAGCTCCGGCACTGCCGGCGAGCATCGCATCGAGCGGATCAAGGAGACGCCGGTGCTGCGGCTGCGCAACAAGTTGTTGCCGCTCCTGAATCTCAAGGAGGTTCTTGGTCTGGGTGTGGGCGAAAGCGAAAGCGGCTTTGTGGTGGTCACGCAAGTCGGCAATCAGATTTTCGGCGCCATCGTCGACAGCGTCTTCCACACCGAAGAAATCGTCATCAAGCCGATGTCATCCAAGTTGCGGAATATCGCGGTGTTCTCCGGCACCACAATCCTCGGCGACGGATCGGTCATTATGATCCTCGATCCCAATGGCGTCGCGCAGGCGCTCGGCCGGGCGGCGCAGACGCATGCCGAGGCGCCGGAACTCACCGCGGACGATGACGTTGCGAACGAAGATACCGTCTCGCTGCTCGTATTCCGTGCCGGCTCGCAGCGGCCGAAGGCGGTGCCGCTGTCTCTGGTCACGCGGCTCGAAGAAATCGATTGCCGTCGTATCGAAATTTCCGACGGCAAGTTTCTGGTGCAATATCGCGATCAGTTGATGCCGCTTCTGCGCATCGACACCGAGGCCGGGCTGAAGCAGGAAGGCGCCCAGCCTATTCTGGTGTTCTCCGATCACGGCCGTTCGATGGGTCTCCTTGTCGACGAGATCGTGGACATCGTCGAGGATAAACTCGACATCGAGGTGGCGAGCGACCGGCCCGGTGTTTTGGGCTATGCCGTGGTCAGAGGTTCGACGACCGAAATCGTCGACGTCGGTCATTTCCTGCCGCAAGCCTTTGAAGACTGGTTCCGCCGCCGCGACTTATCCCCGGGGCGGCCTGCGCGCACTGTTCTCCTCGTTGATGATTCCGCCTTCTTCCGCGACCTGCTGGGACCGCTGATCAAGGCGGCCGGCTATCAGGTCGTTGCCGTGAGCTCGGCGGCGGAAGCACTGACGGCGCTTAAATCGGGCGGCCGCTTTGACCTCGTCGTGACCGATATCGAGATGCCGGAGATGGACGGCTTTGCCCTTGCGCAGGCAATGCGTGATACGCC
This sequence comes from uncultured Alphaproteobacteria bacterium, assembly GCA_963808205.1. Classification (GTDB taxonomy): domain Bacteria; phylum Pseudomonadota; class Alphaproteobacteria; order Rhizobiales; family Xanthobacteraceae; genus BOG-931. The sequence goes on along the minus strand of CAWEER010000001.1, from coordinate 56,550 downwards.
GAACATTGCGTCCGTTCCGGTCATCGGACTCGCCGCCATGGTTTCGAGCGAAGCCATCGAGCGCGGCCGCGCAGTAGGCTTCCATGACTTCGTCGCGAAGTTCGATCGGACGGGACTGATCGCGGCGATCAAGGAACAAAGCGCCGACGTGAACCGGGCAGCGTGATTGCAATGAACGACACCACGAAATATGATGACTACGTCACGTTCACGACCGCCGGACAGATGTTCGGCCTGCCGATCGAGCGCGTGCAGGACGTATTCAAACCGGCAAACATTACGCGCGTGCCGCTTGCCGGACCGGAAATCGGCGGCGTGCTCAATCTGCGTGGACGAATCGTCACGACAATCAACCTCGCCAGGCGGCTCGGGCTGGAGTCGCGCGTGCAAGGATCCGTGCCGATGGCGATCGGAATTGAATCCGGTGCCGAATCGTTCGGTCTTCTGGTCGACGTCGTGGGCGAAGTGCTCAAGTTGCCCGAGGGCGATCGCGAAGCAAATCCCATCAATCTCGACCGCAAGCTTGCGCGCGTGTCCGACGGCGTTTTCCGGCTCGATGGCCATCTGCTGATTATTCTCGACATCGACCGGGTGCTGGATCTCGGCCTCGATGCCGCGGCGGCGTGAGTTTGGCGTGGAATGTATGGAACTGATGCAGGAATTAGGAACGGCGTAAGCCCGCAGGGCAGAGTGAGGATACTATGAAAACTTGTTTGGTCGTTGACGACTCGAGCGTCATCCGCAAGGTGGCGCGGCGAATTCTCGAAGGCCTCGACTTTCAGATTGTGGAAGCCGAGAACGGCGAGGAGGCGATTGAAACGTGCCGGCAAAACCTGCCCGACGCGATTCTGCTCGATTGGAACATGCCGAAAATGGACGGCTATGAGTTCCTTCGGGCGCTGCGCCGCCTCCCCGGCGGAGACAAGCCCAAGGTCGTGTTCTGCACCACGGAAAACGATGTCGCTCACATCGCGCGGGCGCTTCATGCCGGGGCCAACGAGTACATCATGAAGCCATTCGACAAGGACATTGTCGAAGCGAAGTTTCAGGAAGTCGGGCTGATCTGAGGCTCCGGCCGTGTCGCGTCAGTACGAGTTACCGAAAGTTCGCGTAGCATGAGTATCGTCCCAGCAGCAGCAACAAGCTCTGCGCCCCGGACCGAGCAGCCTCTCCGTGTGATGGTCGTCGACGACGCCATCGTCGTGCGCAGCCTGTTGGCGCGCTGGATCGATGGCGAGCCTGATATGGAGGTCGTTGCGTCGCTGCGGACCGGCCGCGAGGCGGTAGATCGGATCGAGCGCAGCAATGCCGACGTCGTCGTGCTCGACATCGACATGCCCGAACTGGACGGCATATCGGCTTTGCCGCTGCTTTTGCAGAAAAAGCGCGACCTCGTCGTGATCATGGTCTCCACGTTCACGCGCCGGAGCGCCGAGATCAGCTTCCGCGCGCTGGCGCTTGGCGCCGCCGATTACATCCCCAAGCCCGAGACCACGCGCGAAGCCACGACTTCACCCTCGTTCCGCCGAGAACTGATCGAAAAAGTCCGCACCCTTGGCCGTCACCGCGTCCCCTCGCGCGCCTTTGTCCGCCGCGCTCCTGCGGCGGGGCTGCCGGCACTGCAGGTCAAACCGTCAGTGGCGGCGCTGAACCGGGAAGCTCCGGCGGTTCGTTTGCGGCCGTTCGCATTGACGACGCCGCGCGCCCTTCTCATCGGTTCTTCGACCGGCGGCCCGCAGGCGCTCACGGCATTGATCGAAAAGCTGCCTGCCGCGATCGATCGCGCGCCCGTTCTAATCACGCAGCACATGCCGCCGACGTTCACCACCGTGCTCGCCGAGCATCTCTCGCGTGCCGGCGGCCGTGGCGCCCATGAAGCCGATCACGGCGAGCCGGTCCTTGCCGGCGGCATCTATGTCGCTCCGGGGGGCCGCCATATGCGCGTGGTGCGCGAACCGGACGGCATCAAGATCGCGCTCGGCGACGACGCGCCGATCAATTTTTGCAAGCCAGCCGTCGACGCTCTGTTCGCTTCCGCGGCAACGGTCTGGGGCGCTGCCACTCTCGCCGTCATTCTGACCGGCATGGGCGCGGACGGCACGCGCGGCGCTGCCGATATCGTCGCGGCGGGCGGCAGCGTGATCGCTCAAGATGAGGCAACAAGCGTGGTGTGGGGGATGCCGCGTGCGGCGGCGCAGGCCGGCCTCTGCTCCGCGGTGCTGCCGCTCGGCGAGATCGCACCGAAAGTCATTCGCCTGTTTTCGGGGGTCCGGTCATGACGCCGCTGGACTACGATTTCCTGCGCAAATGCCTCAAGGAACGTTCCGGGCTCGTCCTCTCGGCCGACAAGCAGTACCTGGTAGAGAGCAGGCTGTTGCCGGTCGCGCGCAAGGCGGAGCTCGCCAATCTCGGCGAACTCGTAGCCGCGCTCAAGACCGGCGCGCAGCCATCGCTCATGACTGCAGTCGTCGAGGCGATGACGACCAACGAATCATTCTTTTTTCGCGACAAGACGCCGTTCGAGCATTTCCGCCAGACCATCATGCCGGCGCTGCTCGCCGCGCGCAAAAATATGCGGCAAATCCGCATCTGGTGTGCTGCCGCGTCGACCGGCCAGGAACCGTACACGCTTGCCATGTGCCTCAAGGAGATCGAGCGCGAGATCGCCGGCTGGCGCATCGAAATACTTGCGACCGACATTTCCGGCGAAGTTCTGGATAAAGCGCGGCAGGGAATCTACAGCCAGTTCGAAGTGCAGCGCGGCTTGCCGATCGGTCTGCTCGTCAAGCATTTCACGCAGGTCGGAGACTTGTGGCAGATCACACCTGAAATTCGCGCCATGGTCAGGTACCGGCAGCTCAATCTTCTGGCGGATTTTTCGTCGCTTGGTACGTTCGACCTGATCTTTTGCCGCAACGTGCTGATCTATTTCGACCAGGACACCAAGATCGACGTTCTCAACCGCTTGGCGCGGCTTACGGCCAGCGACGGCTATCTCATCCTTGGTGCTGCGGAAACAGTCATCGGACTGACCGATCGATTCAGGATGATGCCCGACAAGCGCGGCCTCTATGCACGGACCCCGAACACGCCGCCGTCATCGGCTGCGATCGTGGCAAAACCGGCGCCGCGTCTCTTTGCCATCAACGGCGGCCGCTAGACCGTAATCCGATCTCCAGGCCCCACAAACAAAAACCCCGGCCAAGTTGGGCCGGGGTTTTGATTTGCTCTTGCGAAGGGTTTTAGGCCGGGATCTTGGCCTCTTCCTCCGACGGCTCGCGCAGCACATAACCGCGGCCCCACACCGTCTCGATGTAGTTTTTGCCGTTCGAGGCGTTGGCGAGTTTCTTGCGGAGCTTGCAGATGAAGACGTCGATGATCTTCAACTCCGGCTCGTCCATGCCGCCGTAGAGGTGATTGAGGAACATTTCCTTGGTCAGCGTCGTACCTTTGCGGAGCGAGAGGAGCTCCAGCATCTGGTACTCTTTGCCGGTCAGGTGCACGCGGGCGCCGTTGACCTCGACGGTCTTGGTGTCGAGGTTGACGCAGAGATCGCCGGTATTAATGACCGACTGGGCGTGACCCTTGGAGCGGCGAACGATGGCGTGGATGCGCGCCACCAGTTCGTCCTTATGGAAGGGTTTTGTCATGTAGTCGTCGGCGCCGAAGCCGAGACCCCTGACCTTGTCCTCGATGCCCGCCAGCCCGGACAGGATCAGGATCGGTGTCTTCACCTTCGACACGCGAAGGCTGCGGAGCACCTCAAAGCCCGACATATCCGGCAGGTTCAGATCGAGCAGGATGATGTCGTAGTCATAGATCTTACCGAGATCGATGCCTTCCTCGCCGAGATCCGTCGTATAGACGTTGAAGCTCTCGGATTTCAGCATCAACTCGATCGATTGCGCTGTGGCGCCATCGTCTTCGATCAGCAATACGCGCATGCCAGTCCCCTTCTTCGCCGCGCTGGCTCAAGGTCGGCTCGCCGCAGCGGCGGCCCCTGGAAAACGCCATGGACAAACTGATTCGGGACACTAACGACGCTATGGTTAACAAAACCTGATTCCATCGCGCAAGCATCTAGTAGGCAAATTCTCGCGAATCGCCTTAAGATGTTGCCTGGTAGTGGTTTTTTAGCCACGTTTGAGCTCATGTCCCAGATTAAGTTTCGGCGCTAACCGATTCATCCGACTCACCCCTCCGTCCTGGATGGGTGAGCCTGCCTTGGCCCTAAGGACGACGACGCAATGATTAACGTCCCGGGTAAACAAGCGATTAAGAAGGCGCTGTATCGGGTAACCATTCTTGCGGAGGCGCGGCGAAGCCGAGGCAGATCCCGGCTGGGGGGCCGGCCATGAAAGCGCTGGCCGAACAGATCAATGAGCTCGATAGCGTCGAGATCTATGGCCGTGTGGTCGGCGTCCGCGGCCTGATGGTCGAGGTCGCGGGGCCCCTGCATGCGATGTCGGTCGGCGCCCGGGTGGTTATCGAAACGCCTGGCAAGAACATCCCTTGCGAGGTCGTGGGGTTTTCCGGCGTTAACGCGCTCCTGATGCCGTTCGCACCACTTGAGGGGGTAAGGCGCGGCTGCCGCGCCCTTGTCACCTCCGTCGCCGGCGCCGTGCGGCCGTCGGCCGGCTGGCTTGGCCGGGTCGTCAACGCGCTCGGCGAACCGATCGACGGCAAGGGTGCCCTGCTTAACGGACCCTCTCCTTACCCGTTCCGCAACACGCCGCCCTTGGCCCATGCGCGGCGTCGCGTCGGGTCGCCGCTCGACCTCGGCGTGCGGGTGCTCAATACCTTCGTGACCTGTTGCCGCGGCCAGCGGATGGGCATTTTCTCCGGCTCCGGCGTCGGTAAATCGGTTCTGCTGTCGATGCTGGCGCGCAATGTTTCGGCCGATGTCACGGTAATCGGCCTGATCGGCGAACGGGGCAGGGAGGTGCAGGAGTTCCTGCAGGACGACCTTGGCGACGCCGGGCTCGCCCGCTCCGTCGTCGTAGTCTCCACCTCGGACGAGCCGGCATTGATGCGCCGCCAGGCCGCCCACGAGACGCTCGCGATCGCCGAATACTTCCGCGACGAGGGCAAGGACGTTCTGGTGCTGATGGATTCGGTCACCCGTTTTGCCATGGCACAGCGCGAAATCGGCCTGTCCGCCGGCGAGCCGCCGACCGCAAAGGGCTATACGCCAACCGTCTTCACCGAATTGCCCCGGCTTCTGGAGCGGGCCGGGCCGGGGAGCGAGCAGGGCACGATCACCGGCATCTTCACCGTCCTGGTCGACGGCGACGACCATAATGAGCCGATCGCCGATGCCGTGCGCGGTATCCTGGACGGCCATATCGTCATGGAGCGCAGCATCGCCGAGCGCGGGCGCTATCCGGCCATCAATGTCCTCAAATCGGTATCGCGGACGATGCCGCGGGCGGCCGACCAGAACTATCTGCCGGCCCTGACCCGGGCCCGCCAAGTCATGGCGACCTATGCGGATATGGAAGAGCTTATCCGGCTCGGGGCCTACCGGGCCGGAACCAGCCCCGAAGTCGACGATGCCATCCGGCTGCAAAAGCCGCTGGAGGACTTTCTGACCCAAGGTAAGGAAGAAGCAACCACCTTGGCGGAAGGATATCGGCGTTTGGCCGATATTGTGGCCCAGCCGGAAACTGATCGCTAACGTTATCGCGCCACAATCCATGTCATTGGGGGCGCTGCGCGGCGGGGTTCGCGCGGCTCCCATAGCTAGGGTTTCAAAGTCGCAAGCCTTTCTTAGGCGCAAGTCTTTCTTGGTCCATGGCTTCGGGGGAGTAGTAGTCGATGAAGTCCCGTGAGACGCTTATTCGCCTGAAGAAGTTTCAGGTCGACGAGAAGCGGCGCAAGGTCGCGCAGATCGAAACCATGATCGCCGAATTCGAGCGCATGGCCGGCGATCTTGAGCGCGAAATACGCGTCGAGCAGGAACGTGCCGGCATCCACGATCCCGGTCATTTTGCCTATCCGACCTATGCCAAGGCGGCGATTGCCCGGCGCGAAAATCTCAAGCGTTCCGCGGACGAACTGCGCGTCCAGCTTGAAGACGCCAAATCGGCTCTCGGCGAGGCCTTCGACGATTTGAAGAAGGTCGAACTCCTGGACGAACGCGATCAGGCGCGCGAACGCGAGGCGGAGAATGCCGCCGAGCAGGTCGAGCTTGACGCCATCGCCATGCTCCGCGCCCGCGGCGTCGCCCCGGCCTGATCCCAAACGCCCGCCAGTTCCAGCGGAAGCGGCAACCCGGTACTCCGTCTGCATTGGACTGGCGCCCGCCGGCCTCGCCGGCGCGCGATCAGCGGTCCTGTGCCAAAATGTGACGCTCCCGCCGGCGATTCCCGGGTGCCAAATGGCGCCAAGTGGCGCCAAGTGGCGCCAAGGGGCTCCAAGTGACGCGCCTCTCGACGAAGGCTACGCTCCGCGGCGATAATCAGTCGGGGTGAGGGTCTCCCGCACGGGTTTGTGCGCGGGGCGTTGGGGCCTGGGGTACCATGTTGATGCAGACGGAACTCGTCTGGCTGTTGGGCGCCGTCGCCAAGGGTGACGAGGCCGCCTTCGAACGCCTTTATTCCGCGACCCGCGCGAAACTCTATGGGGTGCTGCTCCGTATCTTGGGAAGACCGGCATTGGCCGAAGAGGTCATGCAGGAAACCTATCTCAAGGTCTGGAAGATGGCTGACCAATTCGACCCCGCGATCGCGAGCCCCATCACCTGGATGGTGGCCATGGCGCGCAATCGCGCCATCGACATCGTGCGCAAGCGGGGCGACCTGTCGATCGAGGACGAGCCTGAATCGCTGGAGGTTGCCTCCGAAGCGCCGCCGCCGCTCGCCCGCCGCGAGATGACCGAAGAGCTCAAGCGCCTGTTGTCGTGTCTCGGCAAGCTCGATCCCGAAAAACAGCGCATCGTGCTCCTTGCCTATTACAGCGGCTGGAGCCGCGATCAGCTATCGCAGAAGCTCGATATTCCGGTGAACACGATCAAGACTTGGCTTCGCCGCAGTCTGCTCGAAATTCGCGAGTGTATGGGAAGCCGGGCATGACCGTGTTCAGACGAAGAACCCGCCGAGGTTGAAAATGTACGACGACGAACGCGACGCTCTTGCCGCTGAATATGTGCTGGGAACGCTGTCGGCCGACGAGCGCGAGCAGACGGAGGCGTTGCTGGCGATCGATCCCGGCTTTGCCGAGATCGTTCGCGTCTGGGAGCGCCGGCTGGGCGAGCTCAATGTGATGGTCGAAGCGGTGGAGCCGCCGGCGGATGTCTGGAACAGGATCAGGGCCGGGATCGGAGGCGCCGAGCCGCTCGCCGAAACCAGCATCGGAAACAGTCAACCCGTGAGTATGGAGACCGCGCCGCAATTGACTCCCGAGGCCATGCCCGAGAGTTCATTGGACCTGACGCCGGAGCCGGGCGTGGAGATCGTGCCGGACCTCCTCTCGCAGCGGGCGCGAGATCATGAGCCGGTGCAGCCGCTGGACCTGGACAACGCGCCTCGGGATTTGGACGACGACGCCACGCTCGCCGCGCTCGCTTCGAGCCTCTTGCCGCCGGAGCCTGAGCCGCCTGCGGAACGGCAATCGCCGCTGGCGCCTCCAACGGCTGCGCCGCCGAAAGCCGAGCGCAGCAGCGCCGACATTATTTATCTTTCGCGAAAAGTGCGGCGCTGGCGCGGGTTTACGGTCGCGATGAGCGCGATTGCCGCGCTGCTCGCGGTCTATGTCGGGGTTTCGCAATTCGCGCCGGGCTTGATCCCGCTCGGCCGGCAATCGCAGCCGGCCGTTGCGGCACGAACGCAGCCGCCAGGCTCACGGCCGGTCGCGGTGTTGCAGCAGGATCCGACCGCGCCGGCATTCTTGCTGACGCTCGATCCGCAGAACCGCACCATGACGGTGCGCCGGGTAACCGCAAGCGCGGACGCCGACCGCAGCTATGAACTCTGGCTGATCCCGAACAATTCAGCGAACCCGCGTTCGCTCGGGCTTGTCGGCGGCGGCGAATTCACCACCCGGCCGATCCCGGCGAATTTTGATGTCGATGCAATGCGGACGGCGAGTTACGCGGTCTCGCTCGAGCCCGCCGGCGGCTCGAAGAGCGGCGCGCCGAGCGGACCGATCCTGTTCAGGGGGAAAATGGTGGAATCGCTGCCCGGAGCGCCGGCGCCGGGCTGAAGCCGCAGGTGCTTTCACCCCGAGAGGTGCCTTCACCCCAAGGCGGGCCCGCGGTCGCTCAGCGGCTCCCCGGGGTGACGGAAATCATTCAGCGATCAGCGGATTGTGGGAACCTGGCCGCTCATCGTGGTCGGCTGTCCGGCTTTGACTAACGCGGCCGTGCCGAGATCGATATTGCTGGTCACGTTCGCGAAAATGCCAACCATCGCGACCACGGTTGCGCAAAGCAGCCCGAGGACCACGATCTTCAAATGGGTTGCGCGGTCGGCGCTGTACATCGAATGGTTCATGATTGCCTCCCGTTTCTGCCTATTAGTCGCGGCAGCCAGGTCAAAGGTTTCGCTCAAGCCCTATAATTGGGTACGGATTTCCACTGCAAAACACGTCTTCACTGAACCTTGAAGACGCGTGATAACGGTTGATCGGAGCCATGGTTCCGGCCACGAGGCCGCGACCCGCCGCCGAAACTCGGCTAAACTCCCGCCGCATCAGCGGATTTTTGAAAGGATCAAATCGTGAGTCAGGTCTCCAGCCAAGTCGTTTCTGAACTTGCCCCGACAGGGGTGCTTCGCGCCGGCGTCAATATGAGCAACGGCCTCCTGGTGACCGGACGCAGCGCCTCGGGAGATCCGGACGGCGTCTCGCCCGACATGGCGGCCGAGATTGCAAAGCGCCTTGGCGTCGCCGTCGCCTATGTGAAATTCGATCGCCCATCCAAGCTCGCGGACGCCGCCGGGACGAATGTCTGGGATATCGGCCTGATCGGCGCCGAGCCGGCACGCGCCGAGAAGATCGCGTTTACGCCAGCCTATTGCGAGATCGAAGCCACTTATCTCGTTCCGGCTGGATCTTCATTCAAGACCGCGGCCGATGTCGACTCTGCCGGAGCCCGCATCGCGGTGCGCCGCGGGAGTGCCTACGATCTTTGGCTCGAACGCAACATCAAGCACGCGACGATCTTGCGATCCGACACCGCGGAAGGTCCATTCAATCAGTTCGTCGCCGAAAAGCTCGAAGCCTTGGCCGGCTTGCGCACGGGCTTGACGGAAGATGTGAAGAAACTGCCCGGCGCAACGATCCTCGCCGGCAACTTCACGACGGTTCAGCAGGCCATCGGCACGGCGAAGAAGAATACTGCCGGCGCGCAGTTCCTGCGCGATTTCGTGGCCGAAGCGAAGCGTTCAGGTCTCGTCGCGAGCCTGATCGAGAAGCACCACGTCGTTGGGCTGTCGGTCGCGCCATAAGGCTCAACTACGCGACGGCGGGGCAGGGTATTGAGCTACTTATGGCCGCGCGAATGCTTGCGGTGGTCGCGATGCAACGGCGGGGGCGCCGGGTGCGGATGAGCGCCGTGGGCATGATGCGTGCCGTGATGCGAATGCAAGTCCAGATGATGCGACGGCATGCCGAAATGGTGACCATGACGGTTATGCGCATGAGGGGCAAAGCGCGGGGCCGCACCGGGCGCGGTCTCCGCACGCTTGCTCCTGTGACGAATGCCAGCTTGATGCCGTTCCGGCCCATTACCCGCCCGCATATGCCGCCCCACACCATGCGTGCTGGTCCCGGAGTGCCGGTGATGGTGGCCGCCTTGCTCGCTTTTCGGGCCAGCCAACGTTTTTGCATATACCGTGCCGCCCGCGCAGAACGAAAAGCCAATCGCGGCAAGGATCGTTGCGATCTTCCTCATAAGCGTTCCTCGTCAGCGTCTGCCTCGCGGAAGGCTGCGGCCTGATGGTGGCGGAGTGCAGCCGCTACCGACCGCTTTAGCTCCGCGCCTCCATCGACAGCGGCGCCCCGTTGCGACGATTATTTTCCAGCCGTGACGCTGAAGCTCTTGATGTGGATCTCCGGCGCCTTGGCGACCGCAGTATCGAGCCCGGCGGACATGCCGAAGCTCAAGCCCGTGTTTGTCGGCTCCTGGGCTCTGACGGCCTTGATCGTGGTCCCATTGAGATAAACCGTAATCAGACCGCCGAGCGCCGTGATGCGGAGTGAATTGACTGCGTTGGCGGCGGGAAGAAATGCCGGCGATTTCGATACAGTCCAAACGGTACTCCAGTTTTCCGCCGTCTCTTTCTCCAGAATCACCGTTCCATTGGACGCCACCTCAACGTTCATCATGTTGCCGTAGTCGGCCGCCCAAAAATTGATGCCGGCATAGGCCAGATTATTGGCGGCGATGGACGGCGGCAAAATAAAGTCCATGCAGTAATCGCCGTCGGTCGCGCTGAAGGTCAGGTTGTTCGCATTATACCCCGTGTCCTGCGGGCCGAGGGCAAATACGAAGAGCGACGATTTGACCATGGCCGCGGGAGGGGTCTCGTCCCATCCGCCGGTATCGTCGCTGAAAGTATCCTGGAATACGACGGCCCCAACCTGCCCGGTACATGCCCATGCGGGGGTCCAGGCCAGAAGTTGCAGAGCGGTGACAACGCCAAGTGTTCGCAGCATCGATTTCCCCCAGATCCCGATAAGAAATAAATTGTCCCGGACGAGCGTCCGAGCATTTGGAACTGGGAAAGATTTGCGCTTTTCCAATACTCTTGCAAGCCCGGTTTGGCCGTACCGGGTTACTTTCTGCCGGAATCCAAGAGTGCGGATCAGATACTGGCGACGGTCTTCAGACGCGCCCGCGGGTGGATTTCCGATTGCGCCAGCACGCTCGTCTGCGCGCGGAAGCGCTCGACGATGCCGCGCACGAACGGGCGGATGCCGGGCGACGTCACCAGCACCGGCGCTTCGCCGTCGCGCGCCGCCTGCTCGAATTTCTCCCGCACCAGATTGATGAATTCGGTGAGCTTCGACGGTTGCATGGCGAGGTTTCGGTCATCGCCCTGGCCGACGATCAATTCTGCGAAGGCCTGTTCCCATCTGGCCGTGAGCGCGATGATCGGCAGCGTACCGGCTGGCGTCACATGCTGGGCGCAAAGCTGGCGCGCCAGGCGCGCACGCACATGTTCGGCGAGCATCGTGGCGTTGCGTGTCGAAGCGAGACCGTCGGCGATGCCTTCGAGAATGGTCGACAGATCGCGAATCGAGACTCGCTCGGCGAGCAAAATCTGCAATACGCGCTGGATTCCGGAAATCGTGATCAGTGACGGCACGATGTCCTTGACCAGTTCGCTTTCTTCCTTCGGCAGTTCCTTGATGAGTTTCTGCACCTCGCCGTAGGAGAGGAGCTCGGACATGTTGCCCTTGATAAGCTCGGTAAGGTGCGTGGCGAGCACGGTTGCGGCGTCGACGACGGTCAGGCCCCTGACCGACGCCTCTTCCTTGAGCGAAGCGTCGATCCAGGTTGCGGGCAATCCGAAGGTCGGTTCGGTGGTGTGGGTGCCGGGCAGCGTCACCTGATTGCCGGACGGATCCATGACCATGTACTGGCCTTGCCATACCTTTCCGCCGCCAGCCTCGACCTCCTTGATCTTGATGACATAGGAATTGGCGTCGAGCTGCATGTTGTCGAGGATGCGGACGGCGGGCATGACGAAGCCCATTTCGATCGCCAGCGAACGGCGCAGCGCCTTGATCTGCTCGGTGAGCTTGTCGGTGCCGTCCGTCGCATTGACCAGCGGCAACAGCGCATAGCCGAGTTCGATCTTGAGATCGTCCATCTTCAGCGCTGTCGCGATCGGCTCCTCGGCCGGCGCCGCTTTGTCCGTTTCCGTCTTTTGCGTCTCGGCCACGACGGCCAGTTTGGCGCGACGGTCGATCATATAGGCGAGGCTTGCGGTGCCGCCGCCAAGCAGCAAAAACGGGATCATCGGAATGCCGGGCAACAGCGCCATGATGCCCATGACGGCCGCCGACATGCCGAGCGCCTTGGGATAACCCGACAACTGGCTGAGCAGCGCCTTGTCGGCGGCGCCGGCGACGCCGGCCTTCGAGACGAGGAGGCCCGCGGCCATCGACACGATCAGGGCGGGGATCTGCGTGACCAGTCCGTCACCGACGGTGAGGAGCGTGTAGTCGTGCGCCGCGTCGGTGAAACTGAGATTTTGCTGCACGATGCCGATGATCATGCCGCCGATGACGTTGACGAAGACGACGAGCAGGCCGGCGATGGCGTCGCCGCGCACGAATTTCGAGGCGCCGTCCATGGCGCCGAAAAAGCCGGATTCGTCTTCCAGATGCCGGCGGCGCCGGCGCGCTTCCTTCTCGTCGATCAGGCCGGCATTGAGGTCGGCGTCGATCGCCATCTGCTTGCCCGGCATGGCGTCCAAATGGAAACGCGCCGCGACTTCGGCGATGCGCCCGGAGCCTTTGGTGATGACCACGAAATTCACGATCACCAAGATCGTGAATACGATGATGCCGATCACGAAATTGCCGCCCATGACGAAATTGCCGAACGCCTGGATGACGTGTCCGGCAGCCCCCGTGCCCTCGTGCCCATGGGCGAGAATGAGGCGTGTCGAGGCGAGATTGAGCGCGAGCCGCAGCATGGTCGCGATCAGCAGCACCGTCGGGAAGGCCGAGAACTCGAGCGGCGCCTGGATGAACAGCGAAGTCATCAGGATCAGCACGGAAAACGTGATCGAGACCGCGAGCGAGAAGTCGAGAAGGACCGGCGGCAGCGGCAGGATGAGGATCACGAGGATCGTCATCATGCCGACGGCGAGCCCGATATCGCTGCGCCGGAGCATGGTGCCGAGGTCGACAAGCCGCGACAACGCCGTGTCGCCGTCCTGCGCTGATGTTGCGTCAGCCATGCTGCCTGATCGGCCTCGTCTGCGGTCGCTGGATTCAAAGCTGTGCGCGGCGGCTGCTAGGCCGCCGGCACGGAGAAGAGGGGCCGTGCTGGAGTCCAATTTTGTCCCCGACAGTGCGGTGGAAACTGGTACGCCTCCCAGGCAAAATGTGCCGGGTATATGGTTAGCGGGTGGTTAACGGCGGGGCGGTCCGCGCCATTGGTCGTGAGAAATTTCGGCAGAGAGGGCCAAACGACGAATGTCCGTGTTTTTCCGTGTTATTGCGGTGGCTTTCGCCGCTTTGGCGGCTTCGGCCGCTTTCGCCGATGGCATCGAGCCCGGCCAGTGGCGCATCATCAGCAGGACCCAGACCGGCGGGGTGATCGGGCCGCCCCACGAATCGTCGAAATGCCTGACCGCCGAAGCGGTGCAAAACCTGGCCACCACATTTTCGCCGATCGCCAGCACCATCAACTCGGTGTGCGCGCCGATGGAGCGCAGCATGGAGGGTCCGCGGCTGACCTGGCGGCTCGTCTGCAAGGGTCAACTCGACATGGAGCTGGCGGGCGAGTTCAATTTCGACAGCCCGCATCACTACACCGGGACGGTGACGACAAAGGCGGCGATGGCGGGAATGCAGATGGTCGATTCGCAGGATACGATCGAAGGCCAGTGGGTGTCTGATTGCAAATAAAGCGGGCCGGCATCCCGCTTGCGGCGAGGGGTAATAGCATAACAGCCGCGTTTGATCCTATGTTGCGCCGATTGCCCCAACGAGGCGCATGATGCACTCGCAATTCACGGATCCGTGGACGCAAAACCACACCTTCCTTGGTGTGCATCACTCAACGCACGAACGGCGCACCTGGACCGTGGTGGCGCTGACCGCGTGCATGATGGTCGCGGAGATTATCGGCGGTACCCTGTTCGGTTCGATGGCGCTGGTCGCCGACGGCTGGCACATGGGAACGCATGTGGCGGCGCTGGCGATCGCGGGGCTTGCCTATCTGTTTGCGCGGCGCCATGCGCAAGACCCGCGTTTCTCGCTCGGCACCGGAAAATTCGGCGAACTTGCCGCCTTTTCGAGCGCAATCATCCTCGGAATGATCGCGCTTGGGGTCGCTTACGAATCGGCGCTGCGGCTCGTCCACCCCGTCGCCATTCATTTTCGCGAGGCCATTCCGATCGCCGCGCTCGGCCTTGCCGTCAATATCGCGAGTGCGTGGCTGCTCCGTGACGAGCACAATCACGGTCATGATCATGCATCAGATCACGACCACGCGGACGATCACGCGAACCATAAGCACGGCGCGCACCATCGCGACATTAATTTGCGGGCGGCCTACGTCCACGTGGTGGCCGATGCGCTGATTTCCATCCTCGCAATTGCCGGATTATGCGCCGCCTGGGCGTTCGGCTGGGTTTTCATGGACCCGCTGGTCGGCCTTATCGGCGCGGCGGTGATTGCAAGTTGGTCGTTCAGCCTGCTTCGCGCCGCTGGCCGTGTACTCCTCGATGCGGTGCCCGATCCGGAGCTGGCGCAGCGGATACGCACGCGCATGGAGTGCGATGGCGACCGCCTGTGCGATTTGCACGTCTGGCAATTGGGTCCCGGCCATTTCGCCGTGATGGCGTCGATTGTCTCCGAGGTGCCGCAGGCTCCGGCGGTCTACAAGGAGAGGCTCGTCGGTCTCGCCGGCCTGTCGCATGTCACCGTCGAAGTCCATGCCTGTCCGCACTAGGCTATCAGTTGCTTTGGCCACGGCTCTGGGTGCACAAGCCGCCTTCGTGCAGGCCGTCATTGCGCAGGACCGCCCCGCCGCTTTCGTGGATGCTGCGGTGGCTGTGCCCGGCCTCGTCGCCGACATGCGCTACGCCGGATCGCATAATTTCGTCGGCCGGCCGATCGATGGCTACGAGGCGCCGCACTGTCTCCTTGCGCAACCGGCCGCCGCGGCCCTCGCCGGGGTGGCGCACGACATCGCGCCGCGCGGCCTCGTGATCAAGGTATTCGATTGTTACCGGCCGACGCGGGCCGTAGCGAATTTCGTGCACTGGGCCCGTGATCTCAACGATACCGCGGGCAAGGCTGAATTCTATCCAAACGTCGACAAGCGGACGCTGTTCCGCGACGGCTATATCGCGTCCCGCTCCGGCCATTCGCGCGGCTCAACCATAGACCTTACTCTCGCGCATGCAGACGGCCGCGAACTCGATATGGGCACGCCGTTCGATTTCTTCAGCCCGAGATCATGGACTGCCGATCCGACCATTAGCCCGGAGCAGCACGCCAATCGCATGCTGCTCGCGGCCGCGATGGGGCATCGCGGCTTTCGTGGCTACGACAAGGAATGGTGGCACTTCACGCTGCGCGGGGAGCCGTTTCCGGAAACCTATTTCGATTTTCCCGTGCGCTAATTCATCGCAATGCGCCGACAAAGATATAGGTTCCGAGCAGCAACAATCCGATGAAAAAGATGCGCCGGAATATTTCTGGTGACGCGCGCAAGCGAAGAATCTGCCCGACCCACATCCCCGCACAGGCGGTCGTCAGCGCAACAATCATTGGTGCTGCAACTGCGACATCAAGCGCGCCCGCCGAGGCAAGATTGACCGCGAGTGCGAGCGTCGAGACCGTGAACGACAGCCCGAGGGCTTGCACAAATTCCTCTTTTTCCAGCCCAATCGCCTGCAGGTAGGGGACAGAGGGAATTACAAATACGCCGGTAGCCGCCGTGATGAGTCCTGTCACCGCGCCGACCAATGGCCCAAGCCACCGCTGGCGGGTTGCGTCGATAAAAACGCGGGCAGAACCGAACCCGGTGACGGCATAGATCACAAGGGCGGCGCCCAGAAATGCGCTGCTGTAGCGGGTATAGCTTCCGCTCATAAGCCCGGCGCCGGCCCACGTTCCAAGGCACACGCCGGCCTGCATCGGCCAAAGGCGGCGAACCATCGGCAGCAATGAGGGGCCGCCAGCCATCTGCCAGACATTCGTGATGAAGGAGGGCAAGACTAAAATTGCGGCCGCCTGCAATGGCGTCATGACGATTGCAAGCAGCCCCATCGAAACGGTTGGCAGGCCGAGGCCAATGACGCCCTTGATGAGTCCCGCGAGAAAAAATACGGCAGCGATAAAGAGTATCTTGCTGTCCTGCATCGGATGATGGTGCAGCCGTCCCAAATTTTCCGCAATGTGAAGTTTATGGAGCCTGCCTTCGCTAACCGCAGAGGCTTCCGGTGCGCTAGAGTCCGAGATAGAATTTCTTGATCAAATCGTTGTTGTTCAATTCGTCCGTCGAGCGGCCCTCGAAGGCGATCTTGCCATGGACAATGACGTAGCCGCGGTCCGCGATGCGGATCGCCTGATTGAAATTCTGCTCGGCCATCAGCACGGTGAGCGAATAGCGCTGCTTCATTTCGTTGATCGCATCGATGGTGCGGCTGACCAGGATCGGCGCCAGCCCGACCGAAGGTTCGTCCACCAGCAAGATTTTCGGCGCCAGCATCAGCGCGCGGCCGAGCGCGAGCATCTGCTGCTCGCCGCCCGACATGCTGCCGGCCATCTGCTTGCGCCGCTCGGCGAGGCGCGGAAAGGTTTCGAAGCAGACGGCAAGGTTGCGGGCGAGTTGGCGGCGCGCCGTGGGGCGGTAGGCGCCAAGCAGGAGGTTCTCCTCGACCGTCAGCAGGGGGAACAGGCGGCGGCCTTCCGGCACCAGCGCGATGCCGAGATCGGCAATCTCCTCGGTAGTGCGGCCGACGAGTTCGTGATGCACGCCGTCGATTTCGGCGATGATGGTGCCCTCGCTCGGGCGCACCATGCCCATGATGCATTTCATCAGCGTCGATTTGCCGTTGCCGTTGGTGCCGAGCAGGACGACGGTCTCGCCGCCGCCGACCTTGAGCGAGACATCATCGATCACGCGCACCGCGCCGTAGGCAGCGTGAATGCCGGCGATGGTGATGCTGCTAGCCAAGATAAGCCCTCTCGACTTCGGGATTGCGCATGACTTCGTCCGGCGGCCCGTCGGCGATCTTGTGGCCGGAAACCAGGACGACGAGGCGGCGCGAAAAACTCATGACCGCGCGCATGATGTGTTCGATGAGGATGATGGTGACGCCGCGTTCGTTCAGCCGCATCAGGAGCGTCAGGATTTCCTCGATCTCGGAATGGGTCAGGCCCGCCATCGATTCATCGGCGATCAGGAGCTTCGGCTCCGCAGCCATGGCGCGCGCCAGTTCGAGCTTGCGCATTTCGCACTGGGTGAGGTCGCGCGGCAGGTGCCGCGCCTTGGGTTCAAGACCCACTTCATGCAGGAGATCGGCGCAGCGATCCTCGACCTCGTGTTGAGTTCGCAGGCTGCCCCGTTTTGCGACGGTGTAGAGGAGCGGAATGCGGATATTGTCGATGAGGCTGAGGCTGACGAATGGCCGCGGCAACTGGAAGCTGCGCGATAATCCGATATGGGTGCGCCGGTGCGCGTCGAGACCGTCGAGCTTGCGGCCGTCGAAGCGCACGGAGCCCTGCTCGTTGTGCAGGGTGCCGCAGATGCAATTGACCAGTGTCGACTTGCCCGAGCCGTTGGGTCCGATAAGGCCGAGACGCTCGCCGGCCGGGACGGAGAGCGAGATATTTTCCAGTGCAACAAACCCGCCGAAGCGCTTGCCGAGATTGTCGACCTGAAGCAAATCGGTGTTTGCGCTTGTCGCTGCGCCGGCCGCTGCGTTCGTCATGGCACGGTCTCCGGCGTCTCGGTCTCGACACGGCGGCGGCCGACGAAATCGTCCGGCTTGCGCTGCAGGTATTTGTGCACCAGTCCGACGATGCCGTTCGGCGCGACGATGACGAAGCCGACCAGAAGGCAGCCTACGATCAACAGATTGACCGCCGACGAGATCGTTACCGTGGCGATCTGCTGCAGCGAGCCGAGCAGCACCGCGCCGATCAATGGGCCAACCCAGCTCGTGGTGCCGCCGATCAGCGGCATGGCAATGGAGTTGACGGCATAGTCGAGCCCGAAAGTGGAGGAGGGCTGCAGGTAGCCGATGTAGTAGGGGAACGGCGCTCCGGCCATGCCCATCAGCGCGCCGGAGATCGTCGTGGCGATGAGTTTCAGCCGCAGCGTCGGCACGCCGGAAGCCTCGGCCGCAAGCTCGTCGTCGCGGATCGTGGCGAAGCCGTAGCCGAGCCTTGAACGTTCAATCAGGCGGGCGACCGTTATCGCGGCGATTGAGAGCAGCAGCATGATCAGAAATAGGTATCGGATGTAGTTTCCGATCGGACCGATGTTTTCCGGACGGATGATATAGGCGCCGCGCGATCCGCCGACATAATCCCAGTTGACGACAAGCGTCTGCAGCACGACGGCAAGCGCCAGCGTCGCGATGGCGAAGAATGCGCCGCGCAGCCGCAGCGTCAGATAGCCCATGCCAAATCCGATAAGGCCTGAGGCGGCGCCGCCGACCAGCATCATGACCGGGATCGGTATCGTTATCGGGAAGGCGTCGTCACCTGTGGTGAATTTGTAGATCGCAACCGTCGAATAGGCGCCGACGGCGAAGAAGGCGGCGGAGCCGAAATTCACATAGCCGCAATAGCCGCCAAGAATATTCCATGCGGTGCTGAGCACGACATATTGCAGGACGACATAGCCGGCGAAGAAAATGTAATCATTATCGAACGCCAGCGCGGCGCCGAATATCGCGGCGCCGATGACTAGCCAGATGAGGAGAAAGACTGGCGTTCGCACGATCAGCGCCCCAAAAGCCCGGCTGGCCGCACCGCCAGCGTCAACAGCAGAAAGCCGAACGACACCGCCGGCGCCCAGGAAGGTCCGTAGAACGTTGCGGTGAGACTTTCGACGATACCAAGCAGCATCGCCGCGATCACAGTTCCCGGCAGGCTGCCCATGCCGCCAAGCACGCAGATGGCGAACACGCGGCCGATATATTCGCGGCCGACTGACGGCTCGACCGGCTGGATGATGATGAGAAACGCGCCGGCAATCGAAGCGGTCGCGATCGAAATGCCAAAGGCGATCCGCTTGATGCGGATCGGGTTCACCGCCAGCAGCCGCAACGCCAATTGATCCTGCGCCACTGCCATGATCGCGCGGCCGATGAATGTGCGCGTCAGCACAAGTTGCAGAACCGCCATCATTAACAGTGAAACGAGGAACGGCACCAGGATCCGCAACGGAATATCGAGCATATGAAAGTGCAATGTCGGCCCGATATAGGGCGCGTCGACGTAGCGGTAATCAACGCCGAAATAGAGCACGAGGGAAACTTCGGTAATGAACAAAAGACCGAAGAAGAACGCAAGGCCGCGCAGCGATTCCTGGCCGCGTTTTTCGAACGAGACGTAATAGACCTGGTAGATTGCGCAACCGAGAAGAAAAAATGCCGGCGTCGCGATGATTGCGGTCAGGATCGGATCGATGCCGAGGTTCGCGTTGAAGGTGTAGGCGATGTAGGAGCCGAGAATGATGAAGGCGGGGTGGGCAATGTTGACGATGTCGAGGATACCGAAGGACAGCGACACGCCGGATGTCACCGCCGCATAGAATCCGCCAATCAGAATGCCAGACACGATGGCATTGATGAGGAGATCGAACGAAAAAATCATTACCCAGTCACTTAGGCCTGCGCTATGGCGAAGGCCTAGCCCCTTCTGACGACACCAGTTCTCGTTGTCACACCCGCGAAAGCGGATGATCCGGCAACCCCCAGTCCAGAGCCTCCCCCGCGGCCCAGATTACTGGATGCCCCGCTTTCGCGGAGCGCATGGCGGCAAAAACCGAACGGACATTATGCCGCGGCGCGCACCCTGTCCGGGATGGCCAGCGGCTTGTTGGCGCTGTTGAGGAACTCGATGGTCATGAAGACCATTTCCTTGTCGCCGAGATTTTCGAGATCGTGGACCTTGTACTGGCCGGCCCCATAGGTTTCGTGCCGGGTCTCGCCGGGCTGGTAGGAGTATTCGACGGTGGTGCCATCGTGGACGTGCTGGCGTCCGCGTCCGCCGTTGACGGAGGTCCAGAAGTAGTCGAGCACATGGCGGTGAAAGCCGATCCGCTCGCCCGGCGCCAGCCGGATCATCCAGACCCGCACGCGATCGGTCTCGGAAATGAGCGTGGTGCCGACGCAGCCGTTGAGATTTTGCTTCTCGCGCTCGAATTCCGCGGCGATCGCCGGCGGCCATGCCGTCTTCTCACTGCGATCGCTCGATTTATCCAGCATGGTCAGGGCCATGGTGTTCCTCCAGATATTATAGGCACAATATAGAAAACCTTTGCGCCTTAGGAAAGCTTGGCGATGAGCGGGATTCCGGGATGACGAGACAACGCCGCGCGCTGGTGATCGGCGGCTCGATGAGTGGGCTTTTGGCCGGAATCATGCTGCGCCGGCGCGGGTGGTCCGTCGACATTTTCGAGAGGGTCGATAAGGAACTGGCCGGCCGCGGCGCCGGAATTGTGGCTCAGCCCGAACTGATTGCGCATATGGATCGGCTCGGCCTCGATACGCGCGACCTTGGTGTGGTCGTGTCCACGCGTAACATTTTGGACCGTGCCGGCCATGTCGCGGTGACGGGCGAGTGCGAGCAGGTTTTGACCGCGTGGGAGCGCGTCTATCGGCTGCTGCGCGATGCATTCCCCTCCGCCCACTATCATCGTGGGCAGGGTCTGAAATCCTTCACGCAGGACGGGGAGGGAGTTCTCGCGCATTTTAATTCCGGCGGCACGCTCCGTGCCGATGTGCTTATCGGCGCCGACGGCTTGCGTTCGACGGTACGCCAGCAATGCCTGCCCAACGTGATGCCGCTCTATGCCGGCTATGTGGCGTGGCGTGGGCTGCTGCCCGAAGGCGCGATCCCGCCGGCGATCAGCCGCGAGCTCTTCATGCATATGACGTTCTGCCTGCCGCCCGGGGAGCAGTGCCTCGGCTATCCGGTTGCCGGCCCCGACAACGAACTGCGCGAAGGCCAGCGCCGCTACAATGTGGTGTGGTATCGCCCGGCGGACGAGGCGAGCGAACTGCCGCAACTCCTGACCGACAAGAACGGCACCACCCATTCGATCTCCATTCCGCCGCCGCTCATTCGCGACGAGCCGATCGCGGCCATGCGTTTGGCGGCCGAGCAGCTTCTGGCGCCCCAAATCCGCGCGATCGTCCGGCTGATCGACGAGCCGATCCTGCAGCCGATCTATGATCTCGAAAGTCCGCGCATTGCCTTCGGGCGGGTGGCGGTCATGGGCGATGCGGCCTTTGTGGCGCGGCCGCATGTCGGAGCCGGTGTGTCGAAGGCGGCTGACGACGCGGCATCACTTGCGGCGGCGCTCGACAGCGATGATGTCGAAAGCGCGCTGCGCCGCTTCGAGGCCGAACGCCTGCCCGACAACAGAAAGATCATCGAGCACACGCGCCATCTCGGCGCTTATTTGCAGGCAACACAGACCGCGGAGGAGCGCGCCAGGTCCGCGCGCCACTCCATTCCCGAAGCGGTGCTGGCTGAAACGGCGCTGCTCGATTTCTTGTACGAGTGACCTGCCTGCGATTGTACGCGCTAACCGGCATCTGCGTGGAGCAGGACGGAAATAAGCCTGCGGCCGGAACGGCCTAAAGGTATCCCGTGCCCATATCGGCTGCGAATTTCGCGGGTTCGCCTTCCCAGATGATGCGCGCGTGCTCGAGCACGTAGACGCGGTCGGCATGCGGCAGCGCGAAAGTGACGTTCTGCTCGCCAAGGAGCACGGTGATCGGGGTGGTCTGCCGTAATTTTTCCAGCGCCTTGGAAATCTGCTCAAGAATTACGGGCGCCAGGCCAAGCGTCGGCTCATCGAGGATCAGGAGCTTCGGCTTCATCATCAGGGCGCGCGCGATGGTCAGCATCTGCTGCTCGCCACCGGACAGGGTTCCGGCATTTTGCTTCTGACGTTCGCGCAGGATCGGGAAAAGATCGAACAGCCATGCGATCTGTCGGTCGCTTTCGGCCGTGGGCAAGTGCTGGCCGCCGAGATCGAGATTTTCGCGCACGGTCATGTCGTTAAAAAGTTCACGGCCTTCGGGCGATTGCACGATGCCGCCGCGCGCGATGGCGGCCGCGGTGCGGCCGCGAAGCGGTGCGCCTTCGCGGCGAATCTCGCCGGTATAGGGCAGCATGCCGGAAATGGCGTTGAACAGCGTCGTCTTGCCGGCGCCGTTAAGCCCGACCACGGAGACGAATTCGCCGGCGTGGACGTGGATCGACACGTTTTGCAATGCCTGCGCCTTGCCGTATTGCACGCTGACATTTTCGACTTCGAGGAACGGCACGGCACTGTCGCGGAATGACGATTCCGGCCGCGCCGCGGTCTCGATGTTGCCGCCGAGGTACACGCGGCGAACGGTTTCGTTGCGCATCACCTCTTCGGCGCTGCCTTCGGCAATGCGCTCGCCGACATACATCGCAAGCACACGATCGACGAGGCGCGAGACGCTCTTCACATTATGATCGACGAGCAATATGGCCCGGCCGTCGTCGCGGAGTTCGCAGATAAGATCGGAGAAGGCTCCCGTTTCCGTCGATGTAAGACCGGCAAAGGGTTCGTCGATCAGAAGCACCTGCGGGTCGCGAGCGATCGCCTTGGCGATCTCGATTTTGCGCAGATCGGCGAAGGGCAAAGTGGCGGGGCGCCGGTCGAGCACGGTATCGAGGCCGACGCGCGCCGCAATGGCGCGGGCGCGGCTGTCGGTTTCCGGGTCGGCCAGGAGCCGGGTAAGCTTGTCGGGTAGCAATGCGAGCTTGATGTTTTCGAGCACGGTCTGCCGGTGCAGCGGGCGCGAATGCTGAAAGACCATACCCGCGCCCATCCGGGCGATCCTGTGCGAGGGCCAGCCGGCGACCTCGGTGCCGCCGATGCGCACCGAGCCCGCATCGGGGCGCTCGATTCCCATGATCAGTTTCATCACGGTCGATTTGCCGGAGCCGTTCGGACCGATAAGGCCAAGAATTTCCTTGCCGCGAATCTTGAGCGCCATCTCCTTGACGGCGACCAGGCCACCGAAGCGTTTGGTGAGGCCCGAGACTTCGAGATGCGTGGTCTCGGTTTTGCTCACGAGGGCTCCTTTGAGCGTGTGAGCAATCCGAAGAAGCCGCTCGGAAACAACAGCACGACGACGAGCGCCATGGCGAAAACAACGAAATTCGCCAGATCGCCGATCGGCCGCAGCGCCTCGCTCATGGCAATGAGAAAAATCGCGCCGAGGATGCCTCCGAGGATGGTGCGCCGGCCGCCGAGCACCGCGGCAATGATGATCTGGACGCCGACGGTGATGTCGATGAACGTCCCGACCGAGGCCGAGCCCAGGTAAAATACCATCAGGGCTCCGGCGAGGCCGGAGAAGAAGGCGCTGATGATGAAGGCTGCGAGCTTGTGCTTGGTGACGTTGAAGCCGAGCGCTGCCGCCTGCACGGCGTCCTGTCCGCTCGCCTGCAGGATGAGGCCGACCGGCGAGCGCGACAGCGAGAACAGGATCGCGCCGCTCACGGCCATGAACCACAGCGCGATTTCGTAGTTTTTGGCATCGCTGATCGTGATGACGTCGGGCACCGTGAGGCCGATTTCACCGCCGGTCAGATTGGCGTCGACCACGACGAAGTTCTGCAGCATCAGCACCGCGACAAGCGTGGTGAGGCCGAAATAGGGTCCGCGCACCCGCAGCGCCGGCAGCGCCAGAACGACGCCGCCGGCCACGGCCGCGAGCGCGCCGGCGGCAACGCAAAGCAGGATCGGCGGCTGATACAGACTGTCCAGAATACCCGCGGTATAGGCGCCGGTGCCGATCAGGAATGTCGGGCCGAAATTCACCTCTCCGGCGAAGCCGAAAAGCAGATCCCAGGACATGGCGAATACGCCGAAATAAAAGGCGATCGTGAGGAGCCCGAGCACGTATCCGGACACGCCGAGCGGCACGAATGACGCCAGCACGACGAGGCCAAAGGAGAACAGCAACACGCGCGCTGTGGAATAGGAGTGCATCTAGCGGCGCCCCAGGAGTCCGCGCGGGCGGACATACATCACTGCGACGAGAAGGAGCAGCGCCGGGATGGTGCGATAGGCCGGTGAGATCAGATAGGCGGTAATCGTCTCGAGATAGCCCACAACATAGGCCGCGACCAGCGCGCCCGAGACGCTGCCAAGTCCTCCGAGCACGACGATGGAGAATGCGCTCGCGGTGAGCGGGCCGACGCTGTAGGACGAAACGCCGAGGAACATGCCAAGCAGTACGCCGGCGATACCGACGAGCAGGCCGTAGATCGCCCAGACGGCGACGTAGACTTGTGACAATTCGATTCCGAGCAGCGTTACGCCACGCGGGTTCATCGATGCGGCAAGCACCGCTTTTCCGGCGCGTGTCTTGTTTACCAGGAGCCAGAGCACGCCGATTGCAAGCCAGCATACGATCGCGGTGAAAATCTCGTTCGACGGCGTTCGTACACCGACGATCCGCACGACGCCTTCGACGATCGGCGCCACGGTCTTCGCGTTGTTGGTGTAGAGATAACCGATCAGCTCCTGGATCATGATGCCCCAGAGCAGGGTCGCCGTAAGAATGAATATCTCTTTTTCCTCCTCGCGAATTTTGCGAGTTTGTTGCAGCGGCCGGACAATGACAAAATAGGTGACAAGCGACATGCCCAAACCAACAGCGACGCCGATGATCGCGCCGGCATAGGGTCCGACATGCAGATCGTTGCCGGCAGCCCATGCCGCGACGACCGCCGCGACCATCAGTGCACCATGAGACAGATTGAGGACGCCGGAGACGCCGAAGATCAGGGCAAAGCCCATTGCTCCAAGCGCATAGAGCGAGCTGATCGCAAAACCGTCGATCAGGATTTGCCAGAATAACATCGGTCAGACACCACGATCACGCACCCGTCACGCGTACTGCTCGCCGACCCGGCCCAATCAAACATTCTCCCCGCTCGCGGGTGCGAGCGGGGAGAATTTCGAAAGCAACGGTCAGTTCCTTGTCAGTTCGCCGAGCCGACCTTGATGAACTTCGGGAACCTCAGCTTGCCATTGGCGACATTGGCCGGCCACAGATTGACCTGCTTGCCGTCCTGCCATTGCAGCATGAGCCCGGTGATGGTGTCCGGACCGACCTTGAGGGCATGTGGATTGGGTGAATCCTTGCCCTTGAACTGGACGCGGCCAATCGTGCCGACGTAGTCGGTCTTTTCGAGCGCATCGACGAGCTGGTCGGGATCGGTCGACCCGGCCCGCTTGATCGCTTCGGCGATGTAATAGACCTCGTCATAGGAGGTGTAACCGCAATAGGACGGGAAGTTGCCGTACTTGGCCTTGAAGGCTTTGACGAACGGCAGCGTCTTCGGGGTCACCGCGACGTCGGGACCGGAAACGCCCTGATACAGGACGCCTTCGGTTGCGCCGTTGGTGTCGTTCCAGAAGCTTGAATTCGTCGCTTGTGACGAAATGCCGAGCATCGGGATCGGCACTTCCTGCTGCTTCCATTGCACCGTCGGCTGCACGCCGACGTGCGAGATGCCGGTGATCATCACGTCCGGCTTTTCACCTTCGATCTTGTTGAAGATCGGCGTGAAGTCCGTCGTGTCGGGCGAGAAGCGAATGTGATCGAGGACATTGAGTCCGATACTCGGCAGGCACTTCACATACTCGGCGTCCAGCGGCGTGGTCCATGCCGCATCTTCGCTCATGACGACGGCGGATTTCATGTGAAGCTGGTTCACCAGAAGATCCTTGGCCGCGGCGCATGTCGAATCGGCAAGGCTCGTCGACGTCAGGTAACCGTGGAACGTGTATTTGAGGTTGTTGTAGTCCTTGGCGATGTTCTGCGTGATGACATCGGAAGCGGCGCCGGGGGTCACCATCACCGTTTTCAGGCGGCCGGTCCACGGCTCAAGCGCGAGTACGACCTCGCTGATGTAGCTCGCGATCACCGCATTGACGTGATCCTCGGTCGCGGCGCGTTGAAATGCGCGCACCGATTCGGCGGCAGACGAGTGATTGTCGTAAGAGATGATCTCGATCTTCCGGCCGTTGACGCCGCCTGCGGCGTTGATTTCGTCGGCCGCGAGTTGCGCGGCTTGCGGAATGGACGAGCCGGCGACAGCCTGTGCTTCGGCGATGACGCCGATCTTGATCGGATCGGCGGCCTGCGCGGCACCGGACACCACAAGGGCCAGTGCGACCGCGGTCCCCGAAAGCAGGGTCAATTTCAACGCGGACCCGCCGCGCCTGACGGACTTTTTCATTGTGATTACCTCCCTGAAAGCGTGCGGTCGCCTCTTTGGGGGCGGCCAGCTAAAGGCAGTCTAACCCATGGTTTTTGGGCCACAAGCCTCGCCGGAGCGGCGATCTAGTTCTTTTGTAGGGGTAAGTCGCTTTGCCGCAAGGTAGAATGGGCGGCTCTATTCTGTTCCATCAGTCAATCGATTGAGGCGAGAATCCAAATGAAAGCTGCATTTTTTAACCAGTTCGGCGGCCCGGACGTCTTGAAATACGGCGATATGCCCGATCCGGTGGCTGCGCCTGGTGAAATTTTGGTCGATGTCTGCGCGGCAAGCGTCAACGCCGCCGACTGGAAGTTTCGTTCCGGACAATATTCGCGGCACACGAACGCGAAATTTCCGATGATTCCGGGCCGTGATTTTTCCGGGACGATCAGCGCGCTGGGCCAAGGTGTGACCGATCTCGAAGTTGGCGACGCGGTGTTCGGTGTGCTCGACGCGGGCCGGGAAGGGACCTACTGCGAGAAGGTCGCGATCAAAGCGGCGCTTGTCGCCAAGAAGCCGGCCGGTCTCTCCCATGTCGACGCCGCAGCACTCGCGCTCACCGGCTTGACCGCGATCAATTCCGTCGCCGATACGCTGCAGCTCAAGCGCGGCGAGACGATCTTGATTCAGGGCGGCGCGGGCGGAGTGGCTGGCTTTGCCATTCAGTTCGCAAAGAGTCTCGGTGCCCGCGTCATCACGACGACGAGCGCTGCCAACGCCGATTATGTGCGCAATCTCGGCGCTGACGAGGTCATCGACTACAACACGCAGGACTTCACCAAGGTGGTGAAGAACTGTGACGCCGTATTCGAGACCGTCGGCGGCGACGTCGCGGAGAAATCATTCGCGGTGCTCAGGCCCGGTGGCCGCGCCGCATTCATCGGCTCGGGCATGGAAGTTCCAAAGCCCAATCGCAGCGACGTCACGTCGCTGCGGCCGCCGGTCGGACGCTCGCGCGCGGCGATGGAGAAAATTGCCGCGGTGATTGTGTCCGGAGCGGTGCGGCCGCCCGCGATCAAGCTCTATGGCCTGCCGGAAGCCGCCGAAGCGCATCGCTTGAGCGAGTTGCGGCATTTCCGGGGCAAGCTTGTCTTTCAAGTGAGATGACTGCGGCGCCCGCAATGGCGTGCGTCACACGTGCTGGCCGCCGTTGATGTGGATCTCGGCGCCGTTCACGTAGGACGCCGTGTCGGTACACAGCACGTAAATGATCTTCGCCACCTCGTCCGGCGTGCCGAGCCGGTGCATCGGAATGTTCTCGACAATCTTGTCGGTTCCGGGCGACAGCATCGCAGTGTCGATCTCGCCCGGCGCGATGGCGTTGACGCGAATGCCGCGCGTGCCGAAGTCGGCCGCCATCTCGCGCGTGAGCGCGGCGAGCGCCGCCTTCGAGGTCGAGTAGGCGGTGCCGGCGAAAGGATGCACGCGCGAGCCGGCGATCGACGTCACGTTGACCACTGAGCCTTTTGCAGCTTCGAGTTCGTCCAGCAATCCGCGCGCCAGCATGATCGGGGCAAAGAAGTTCACCTGAAAAATGTGATGCCAGTCGTCGCGCGTTGTCTCGATGGAGCCGAGCCGTTTGCCGCCGGCGGCTTTTGGCGAGATCGCGGCGTTGTTGACCAGCGCGTGCAATTCGCCGTTGAGGCGGCGCTTGGTCTCGGCGATGGCTTCCTCGGTGTTTTCGGGGTTCGACAGATCGACCTGGATGTGATCCTCCGGCCCCGCCTCCCAGGGGCAATTTTCCGGAAACGGATGGCGCGAGCAGGTGATGACGCGCCAGCCCGCGGCCGAGAAGCGCTTCACGGTCGCGTGGCCGATGCCGCGGCTTGCTCCGGTGAGAAGGAGTGTCCGCCGCGGCTGATTGGGTGTTGCCATGTTGCTACCTGCGTTACGGATAGAGCCGCGTTTTCTTCCAGGGTCCGGTCGAGCCGGGCCGTCTGAAGGAGATGCGGTCATGCAATCGGAACTGCCGCTCCTGCCAGAATTCGATCTCGGCGGGCACGACGCGATAGCCGGACCAGTAAGGCGGTCGCGGCACCGTCCCGACCGCGAACTTGGCAGTGAAACGCGCGATCGCTTTTTCGAACGCCAGCCGGCTTTCCAGTTCCGCCGACTGCTTGCTCGCCCAGGCGCCGATCTGCGCCATGCGTGAGCGCGAGGCGAAATAGGCGTCGGCCTCATCGTTCGACACGTTCTCGACGGTGCCGCGCAGGCGCACTTGGCGCTGCAGCGATTTCCAATAAAAAGTCAGCGCTGCCTTCGGCGCCGCGGCAAGTTCGCGGCCCTTGCTGCTGTCGGCATTGGTGTAGAACACGAAACCCCGCTCGTCGAAGCCCTTGAGCAGCACCATCCGCGCATTGGGCAGTCCATGTGCGTCGATGGTCGCGAGCGTCATCGCCTCGGGGTTGACCGGTTCGGATCGTTTGGCCTCGGCAAACCACGCGGCAAACAGGCGCAGTGGCTCGTCGGCTTCGGTGAAGTCACCGCCCGTTAACCGTGCCGGGTGCTCAATGGGCGCCGCGTCGGACATTCTCGGAGTAACCCAAGTGCTCGCGTGGGGCGATCGGGAAGTTTGCCGCCGGTCTCTATATAATGGAACGGCGGCGCTGCGCCTATGTCGGCAGTTGCGGGGGCTTCTAAAGTGGCTTGCGGCCGTTTCGGCCGTACTGAGCGCGCTCGCAGTGTCCGGCTGTTCGTACCGGCTTGCCTCGCTCGTCTCCAAGGACGACAGCGATTCGCAGCCGACCGGCTCGATTGCCCGGCCGGCCGGGCTCGCGGTTCCTGTTGCCTCCGAGCCTGCGGAAGGCGACCTAGCCTATGCACGCGCGGCAGCCACGGATGTGCTCGCGCGCGGTCCCAAGGATGCGAGCGTGGCCTGGCGGAACCCGCAAACCGGCGCCAGCGGCAACATTACCCCGCTCGCCACGTCCTACAGCGAAGGCGGTCTGCCGTGCCGGGATTTTCTCGCGAGTTATGTCCGCGACGGGTCGCAGGAGTGGCTCCAGGGCGCGGCCTGCCGGACCATCGGCGGCATCTGGGAAGTGAAGCGGTTCAAGCCGCTTGGGCCCCGCTAAAGCGGGCTACCATCCGCAAAAGCTGAAAACCGATTTACGTGTTGCATTGCGCAACGGGCGTTTTACTCCCACATTGGTGCGGGGCAGGCGGGCCGGCCCGAAAGATTCTAGCGGAGTTGGATGGGGATGCGTGATCCCTATGAAGTGCTGGGCGTGGATCGCAAGGCGGGCGCGGGCGATATAAAAAGCGCCTATCGCAAGCTTGCGAAAAAACTGCATCCCGATGCCAACAAGAACGATCCGAAAGCGGCAACGCGCTTTTCCGAGTTGAACGCGGCGCATGAACTCCTTGCCGATACGGACAAGCGCAAGGCGTTCGACCGCGGTGAGATCGACGCCGAGGGTAAGCCGCGTTTCCAGGGCTTCGGCGGCGGCGGTCCGAGGCCGGGCGCCGGGCCGGGCGGTGGTTTCGGTTCCGATGCGAATTTTGAGAACTTCAACTTCGGTCCGGAAGGGTTCACCCGCTCGACACGGCGCGGACGTGGTGCGGGCCCCGGCGGCGGCGGCTTTGGCGGGTTCGAGGATATTCTGAAGGATGCTTTCAGCCGCGGCGGCCGCGGTGGCGCCGGAGCGGCATTCGAGCCGGAGGATTTCGGTGTCGGGGCCGACGTTCAGGCGGAAATGTCGGTGTCGCTGCCGGACGCGGCCAACGGATCGACGCAGCGGCTGCACCTGCCGAACGGCAAACATGTCGACGTCAAAATTCCGGCGGGCATCACCAATGGCCAGCACATCAGGCTCAAGGGCCAGGGCATGGCCGGGCAGGGCGGTCCCGGCGATCTCCTCATCAGCGTGTCGATCTCGCCGCATCCGTTATTTACGCTCGAAGGCTCCGACGTTCGGCTCGATCTGCCGGTGACGCTCTACGAGGCAGCCCTCGGCGCCAAGGTGCGGGTGCCAACGCTCGACAAGCCGGTCGAAGTCACGATCCCGCCGTGGACATCGAGCGGCCGGACTTTCCGCCTCAAGGGCAAGGGCTTTCCGGCAAAATCCGGCCGCGGTGATCTTCTCGCGACGGTTCATATCGCGCTGCCCGAAAAGAGCGATCCCGAGCTCGAAGAGCTGATGAAGAAGTGGCAGGGCGATAAGCCCTACGATCCGCGCAAGGATATGTGAGTTCGCGAGCCCTGGCTGATCGTCCGCCGCGGCCGGCAATCTAATTTATCCTTCCAGCGCCGCCGGCCAATCGTCACCAGCTTGGACGAACCCTCGGAGCGTCACCCGCCCTGAGGCGCAGTCCGCCGATCGATCTGGTCGTAGGCGGTCTGCGCGATCTCAAGCAATTTGTCGCGCTCGGCCGGTCCGCTCAGCACATAGGCGAGGTCGCCGTCGACCCAATAAAAGGCCGCGTTCTGCTGTCCCGTTACGTAGCGGAGTGCGGTCTCCTTATCGCTCGTGCGCCCGCAGTAAAGCGTGAAGCGTTCGCCGGACGGACCTTCGTACATGAAGAACGCCGTCGCTCCAGTCG
Source organism: uncultured Alphaproteobacteria bacterium (assembly GCA_963808205.1). GTDB lineage: Bacteria > Pseudomonadota > Alphaproteobacteria > Rhizobiales > Xanthobacteraceae > BOG-931. The sequence continues at coordinate 25,812 of CAWEER010000001.1, read as the reverse complement.
GCCCCGGAAGGAGCCGGCCGCCGACGAGCTTCAACCCCATTTTGTCGAGTTCGGGCGCATGCAGCGGCGTGCCGACACGCTTCGACAGCCATTCCACCAGATGCGGCCGCTGGTCACCTGGCACCTCGACCGGATGACGAACCTCGACGACGTAGAGCCGATAGGCTTCAAGCGCGTCCGCGGTGAAGCGCGTAAGATCCGACGGCGACGGAGTCTCCACGCCGCGTATCGACCAGCCGAAGAGTCCGCCGGCGACGAATGCCACAAGAGCAGCCGCGCTCGCCGCAGCGAGCCAGGTGTTACGCCGGCGGCATGCCAGCCGCGCAACGTTGAGCCGCCCCGGCGGTTTCTCGATGGCGACACCGCCATAACGCGCCCGCAGCAGTTCCGCGTGGCTACGCCAGGCGGCGACCTTGCTTGCGTCCTCGGCGTGGGTCGTGAGCCATGCCTCGATCGTGCCGCGGCGCTCGTCGGGCAATTCACCGTCGACATAGGCGTGGAGCTCGTCTTCGCTCACATTATGATCTCGATCAATCATCGTTCGCTCTCTTTATTTCACGCGGCGCAGCGCGGGGCGCTCGCCGTCGAGAAAGGCCTTGATCTGGTTGCGGGCCCGGGCCAGACGCGACATCACCGTCCCGATCGGCACCCCCTGCACTTCGGCGACCTCGCGATATGTGAGGCCCTCGAGAACAACAAGCAGCAACGCTGAACGCTGATCGTCCGCGAGCCCGTCGAGTGCCCGGCTAATGTCGCGGCCGCCCGATTCCGGGCCGCTCGTCGCGGCATCGCTGTCCTTGATCGGCGTCAGTATCGGCCGCCGCGACAGGCTGCGCAGGCGGTTGCGGTTGAGATTGGTCAAGATGGTGTAGAGCCACGCGCGGGTGTCTCCGCCGTGAAACAGGTGCTCGGAGCGCAATGCGCGGACCAGCGTATCCTGGACGATGTCGTCGGCTGTTTCAGCGTCGCGGGTGAGCGCGCGCGCGTAGCGCCGCAGCGCCGGAATCGCCACCTCGACCCGCTCGTGAAAATCGCTCAAGCATCTCACCCGTTAACGAATGTCAGGATTTGGGGCACATCAGGCGATCCTGACAACGCGCCTTATTCAACAACACCAGCAGAAGCGGACTATTCCGCGCTCTCGAAGGGCCGTGCTTGCTGCTCCAACTACCCTATGCCATAGGAGGCCGGGGCTGGAAATCGCTGCCTAGGATCAACGGAATGCCTGAAAGCTCGGGCCTCATGCGCGGCAAACGCGGCCTAGTCATGGGGGTGGCGAACCATCGCTCGCTTGGCTGGGGCATCGCCAAGGCGTGCCACAAGCACGGCGCCGAACTCGCGTTTACCTATCAGGGCGACGCGCTTAAGAAACGTGTCAAACCGCTGGCCGCGGAGATTGGCGGCATCGTGGTCGGCGATTGCGATGTGACCGAGCCTTCGACCATCGACGCGGTCTTTGCCGCCGTGCAATCGGCTTGGGGCTCCATCGATTTTCTTGTCCATGCCATCGCGTTTTCGGACAAGGACCAGCTCGACGGCCGCTATGTCGACACCACCGCTGATAATTTCGCCAAGACCATGCTGGTGAGTTGCTATTCGTTTACGGCGATCGCGCAGCGCGCCGAGAAGCTGATGCCGAACGGCGGCTCGATGCTCACCTTGACCTATTACGGGTCGGAAAAGTGGATGCCGCACTACAACGTCATGGGCGTGGCCAAGGCCGCGCTCGAAGCGTCGGTGTGGTACCTCGCGGCAGATCTCGGCGCGAAAAACATTCGCGTCAACGCCATCTCGTCCGGCCCGATCAAGACGCTCGCCGCTTCCGGCATCGGCGACTTCCGCTACATCCTCAAATGGAACGAATACAATGCGCCGCTGCGGCGCAACGTCACCATCGAGGAAGTGGGCGAGGCCGGCGCTTATCTCCTCTCCGACATGTCGCGCGGCGTCACCGGCGAGGTGCACCACGTCGATGCCGGTTATCACGTCGTCGGCATGAAGCATCCAGACGCACCGGATATCACCGTCGGCAAGGAGTGATGCCGGGGAGGGCCGAACCATCATGCCGGTCCTCTATTTCGTCCGCCACGGCGAGACCGATTTCAACGTAGAAGCGCGGCTGCAAGGATGGCGGGATACGCTGCTCAACGCGCGCGGGCGTCAGCAGGCCATCGATTCCGGAGAATTGCTGCACGATCTTTTCGCGCGCGATGGCCAGCGCGCCGGCGACTTTGCTTATGTGGCGAGCCCGCTCAAACGGGCGCGCGAAACCATGGAACTGTTGCGAACGACGCTCGGCCTAGATCTCCATGCCTACAGTATCGATGAGCGGCTGCGCGAGATTTCCTACGGCGAATGGGAAGCTCTGACGCTTCCGGAAATCGATGTCCGCTTTCCCGGGATGCTGGCCAAGCGCGAACGCGACAAATGGGACTTTGCACCGCCGGGCGGTGAGAGTTACCGCGAATTGGCGCGCCGGACCGGCGAATGGTACGCGGCACTGACGCAAGATACGGTCGTCGCGGGCCACGGCGGCGGGGTGCGCGTTCTGATGGCGCTCTTCAATGTGATGCCGAGGGAGGAAGCCACGCACGCGCAAATCGCGCAAGGCGTCGTCTATGTCTTCGCCGACGGCAAGATGGCGCGCTACGCGTGACGCCGAGTTTTCCTGCCGCAAAAACGAAAGCGGCCGAACCTTGGTTCAGCCGCTTGGCAAGATCGTAAGATCTCGCGAAATCAGAAGTTGATGGCGCAGTCCCAATACGAGACTTGCGCGGTCATCATTTACTTCGACTTCTTCTTGGCCTTTTTCTTCTTCGCCATGACTTTTCATCCTTGGTGTGAGTTGAACCTACGGCAGGGTTGGTACAGTCGCAGGCTTATCTCGGTCCCTGGGCCATCGCCCCCTTACCGAGGGTGACAATGACATAGACCGCGATGACCTGCAATCAGAAAATCGAAAAAACCTTTATTTTTCCGTAGCTTAATGGACGTTCAGCTTTTCATTAACCACTGTTCACCGACATGAATGCGGCATGAATGTTCGTCGAAGGTTCGATGAAACGCTGCGTATTTTGTCGGCAGAATTTTGCGAGTGCGAATGCGAACTGCGTTTTCTACCGCAGTTGCGAACGCCATGATTGGCGATGGGGCGCATTTGACCCGGTAGGACGCGCGGGCTACCAAACCTGCAATTCCTCCATCGCAAGCCATTTGGCGTCAAAAGCGCGTCATGTCGTTCAATACTTTCGGCCATTTATTTCGGGTCACGACCTTCGGTGAGAGCCACGGGCCGGCGATCGGCTGCGTGGTCGACGGCTGTCCGCCGCGCATTCCGCTGACCGAGGCCGACATTCAGCCTTATCTCGACCGCCGCCGCCCGGGCCAGTCGCGCTACACGACGCAGCGCCAGGAACCCGATGCGGTGAAAATCCTCTCCGGCGTCTTCATCGACGAGGTAAGCGGTGCGCAAGTTACAACGGGCACCCCGATCGCGCTCGTCATCGATAATGTCGATCAGCGCTCCAGGGACTATTCCGGGATCAAGGACAAATACCGGCCCGGCCACGCCGACTTCACCTATGATGTGAAATACGGCCTGCGCGACTATCGCGGCGGCGGCCGGCAATCGGCGCGCGAGACGGCGATGCGCGTTGCCGCCGGCGCGATCGCACGCAAGATCGTCCCGGAGCTCAACGTTCGCGCCGCGCTGGTGCAGATGGGCCCGCATCGCATCGATCGCGCGCGCTGGGACTGGGACGAGGTCGCACGCAATCCATTCTTCTGTCCCGATGCCAAAACCGCGGCCATGCTCGGCGATTATCTCGACGGGTTGCGCAAGGCCGGCTCCTCCATCGGCGCGGTCATCGAAGTGGTGGCGGACGGCGTGCCGGCGGGTCTCGGTGCGCCGATCTACGGCAAGCTCGATGCCGATATCGCAGCCGCGCTCATGAGCATCAATGCGGTTAAGGGGGTCGAGATTGGCGCGGGCTTCGGATCGGCCGAGCTGACAGGCGAAGAGAACGGCGACGAGATGCGCATGGGCAACGACGGCAAGCCGCTGTTCCTGTCCAACAATGCCGGCGGCATCCTCGGCGGCATTTCGACCGGGCAGGCCGTAGTGGCGCGCTTCGCCGTCAAGCCGACGTCGTCGATCCTTACGCCGCGCCGCACCGTCGATCGTTACGGCCATGAGACGGAGATCTCGACCACCGGCCGCCACGATCCCTGCGTCGGCATTCGCGCGGTGCCGATCGGCGAGGCCATGGTGGCGTGCGTCGTCGCGGACCATTATCTACGCCAGCGCGGTCAGGTCGGTGAAAGTCCGGCATGGCCGTTTTCGCCGGCGCGCTGACCGGGCAGTGCGGAGTTAAGGTCAAAATGGAAGACGCGCATCAACGCATCCAGGCCGTCGTGAGCGCATTTGCGCGCGGCGAAATCGTCATCGTCACCGATGATGACGACCGCGAGAACGAGGGTGACCTGTTCGTCGCGGCGAGCCTGTGCACGGCGGAAAAGATGGCGTTCATCATCCGCAATACATCGGGCATCGTTTGTGCGCCGCTGGCGCCCGAGGAAGCGCTGCGGCTGCATCTCGACCCGATGGTGGCCCTCAACGATGCGCCGCTCGGCACGGCCTTTACCGTGTCGGTCGACGTCCGCCACGGGTTGACCACCGGGATATCCGCTGAGGAGCGCAGCAATACCGTGCGAGCGCTCGCCAACGGCAACAACGGCGCCTCGGACTTCGTGCGGCCCGGCCACGTCTTTCCGCTGGTGGCGAAGGAAGGCGGCGTGCTGATGCGCTCCGGCCATACCGAGGCCTGCGTCGATCTGTGCCGGCTCGCCGGTCTGCCGCCGGTCGGCGTGCTTGCCGAACTGATGAACGACGACGGCACGGTGATGCGCGGTTCCGAACTCGCCGCCTTCGCCGAGCGGCAAAAACTTCAGCGCATCTCGATCGCGGAACTGATCGCCTACCGGCAGACGCGCGACAAGCTGATCGAGCGCGTCGGCGAATTTCCCGTCGAGTCAGAGATCGGCACGCTGAGCGGCTACGCATTCATCACGCCGTTCGACGCGGTCCATCACATGGCCTTCGTCCATGGCGATATCGGCGACGGCAAGAACGTGCTCACCCGGCTGCACCGCGCCAACATCATTTCCGATGTATTTGGCGGCGCGAAGCCGGTCCATCAGGCGTTGTCACGGTTCAAGGCCGAGGGCAGGGGCGTGATGGTGCTGTTGCGCGACGGCACCGCGGGCGTGCCGGTGGTCTCCATACCCAAATCCGCCGATACTGCCTCCGGCGAGGCCCGTACCCGGCAATGGCGCGAGATCGGCCTCGGTGCGCAGATCCTGAAAGATCTCGGCGTTCATTCAATCAGGCTGATTACGTCGTCACGGCCGACAACTTATATCGGGCTTTCCGGTTTTGGCATTGAGATCGTCGGCACTGAGCCGGTCGAAGGGTGAACCGTCAGGTGCATTCGTGCGTCACACGCAGAGAGGAGGGCGCAATGCCCAGCATTTTTTCGCGAATCCGCGTCGTTCTGGCGGTGGTCGGTCTCGGCCTCGCATTGTCCGCTTGCGGGTACAACACCATCCCGACCCTGCAGGAGCAGGCCAAGGCGCGCTGGTCGGATGTGCAGAACCAGTATCAGCGCCGTGCCGATCTCATTCCCAACCTGGTCGCGACGGTGCAGGGCTATGCGGCCCAGGAAAAGAACGTGCTGACCGCCGTCGTCGAGGCACGCGCCAAGGCGACCCAGATCAAGCTCGATGCGTCCGATCTCACTGACCCGGACAAACTCAAGGCATTTCAGGACGCGCAGAACCAGTTAACCGGTGTGCTCGGCCGGCTGCTCGCGGTGACGGAGAACTACCCGGACCTCAAGTCGAACGCCAACTTCCTGGCGCTGCAATCGCAGCTCGAAGGCACCGAAAACCGCATTGCGGTGGCGCGGCGCGACTATATCGACGCGGTGCGTGCCTTTAATACGGCGTTACGCACGTTCCCGACCGTGATCTGGGCGAAGACCGCGTTCTCCGGCGAGAAACCCATGGCAGAGTTCGCCGCCAACGAGGGCGCGTCGACGCCGCCGCAAGTGAAGTTCTGATGAATTGCCGTCATTCCGGCGCGGTCTGCAGGGCCGCGCCCGGAATCCTCAATCACGGATCACTCGCCGTGCGTGCAACTGGTGAAGGATCGCGTCAGTCCTGGTCATGGAGTCCGGGCGCGCGCTTGATCCGCCCCGGAATGGCGGTTTGTTCAGTCCTTGTCGTCTGCTTCCTCGCTACGCTGGCCTTTGCGTTCAATTTTCCACCGCTGACCGGCCGCGTCGTCGATCAAGCCAACGTCATGACCGCCGAGAGCCGCGGCGATATCGAAGCCAAGCTCAAGGACCTCGAAGACAAGTCCGGCATCCAGCTTGTGGTTGCGACGGTGAGCTCGCTGGAGGGCGGCGATATCGACACCTACGCCAATGAGCTGTTCCGTTCCTGGAAGCTCGGCCAGGCGCAAAAGAACAACGGCGTGCTGCTTCTGGTCGCGCCAAACGAACACAAAGTTCGTATTGAAGTCGGCTACGGCCTCGAAGGCACGCTGACCGACGCCCTGTCGTCGGTGATTATTTCAAGCGCGATCATTCCGCGTTTCAAGGCCGGCGATTTTTCCGGCGGCATCGCGCGCGGTGTTGACGGTGTCATCAGCGTGCTCAGCGGCGATACTGCGGATTGGCAGCCCAAGGTCAATGTCCGCGCCGAAGATGACGCGGCCGACTTCGACAAACTGTTTCCGATTTTGTTTTTTCTGCTGATCGTCTTCATCTGCTGGTACCTGATCCATAACGCAAACGGTCCAGGTTCCGGCGGCGGCACGGCGCGGCGCGGCGTAGGTCCGATCTTCATACCCGGCGGCTTTGGCGGCGGAATGGGGGGAGGCTTTGGCGGGGGTTTCGGTGGCGGCTTTGGTGGAGGATTCGGCGGCGGCGGCGGATCGTCGGGCGGCGGCGGCGCGTCGGGAGGCTGGTGATGCGGATCGCTCGTTTGCTCTTGGCTGCGGCTATCGCGCTCTACGCGCTGCCGGTATTTGCGCTGGATTACCCCTCGCTGACCGGCCGCGTGGTCGATCAGGCCGGGGTCATGAGCGCGCAGAGTGTCAACGATATTACCGCCAAGTCGAAGTCGCTTGAAGAGAAGTCCGGCACCCAGCTTGCGGTTGCCACCGTGAGTTCGTTGCAAGGCAGCGATATCGAGACGTACGCCAACGAACTGTTCCGGTACTGGAGACTCGGTCAGGCGAACAAGAACAATGGCGTACTCCTGCTGGTCGCGCCGAACGAGCATAAGGTCCGCATCGAAGTCGGCTATGGCCTCGAAGGCACGCTCACCGATGCGCTTTCGTCCACGATCATTTCAAGTGCGATCATTCCACACTTCAAGGACGGCGACTTCTCCGGCGGCATCGAGCGCGGCGTTGACGGCATCATCGGGGTGCTCGGCGGTGACGCGGCAAGCTGGCAGCCGCAGCAGATTGTCGGCACAAGTGACAATCCGTCGATTGGCGCGATGATAATGCTGGTCTTCTTCGCGGTTCTTCTTCTTTATCTTGCCTTCATCACCATCAAGGACGCGCTCTTTCCGAAGGGGCATTACGTCAAACGCAACGGTCACACGGTCTTTGTGCACGCCAGCGGATATTCGGGTGGCGGCAGCAGTTCGTCGGACAGTAGCTCTTCTTCGGACGACGATTTTTCGGGCGGCGGCGGCTCGTCCGGTGGTGGCGGCGCATCGGGGAGCTGGTAATGCCTTTCACGCAGCAAGATCACGAGGCGGTCTCCGCAGCAATCCGCGAGGCGGAGAAACGCACCTGCGGCCAGCTTGTCTGCGTCCTAGCGCATTCGTCCTCCGCTTACGCTTATGTTTCGATCCTGTGGGCGAGCGTGTTGGCATTGGCCGCTCCTCTGCCGCTTATTTTGTTCACACAGTGGAGCGTGCAACGGATTTACCTCCTTCAGCTTGCCATCTTCATTGTCACAGGCTTCCTGCTGACGTGGCTGCCGCTGCGGTTTGCACTCGTTCCTCGCGCGCTTAAGCGCGCGCGAGCGCATCGCGCGGCGCTCGAGCAATTCGTCGTGCGCGGTATCAGCCGGACGAAAAATCGCACCGGCGTGCTGATTTTTGTGTCGCTCGCCGAGCACTACGCGCGAATCATCGCCGACGAGGGAATTGCCGCAAAAGTGCATCCCGCGGAATGGCAAGCCGCGATCGACGCTTTGACCGCGCACATGCGCGACGGCCAGATCGCGGCCGGATTCACCGCCGCAATCGCGCGCTGCGGCGATCTCCTGGCGACGCACGCGCCGCCCGACGGTTCGGGCAACGAACTGCCGGATCGCCTCTACGTGATGTAGGCGCTGCGGCTTTGCGTCAGGTCGCGGCCGCGCGCTTTGGAAACAATTGCGGCCGCAGTTTCGGATGGCCCGCCATGGTTTTTGGCGCGTAGGGCGCCTCGGCGCCGAGCTCTTCCGCGGCGTGCCAGGCCCAACGCGGATCCCAGATCGCCGCGCGCGCCAGGCAGATGAGATCGGCCTTGCCGGATGCGACAATGTCTTCGGCCTGCTGGTAGCCGGCGATCAGGCCGACGGTCATGGTGGTGATGCCGCTTTCCTTCTTCACCTTCTCGGCGAACGGCACCTGGTAGCCGGGGGATAGCGGGATCTTCTGCTTTGGATCGAGGCCGCCGGTCGAAACGTCCATATAATCCATGCCGCGCTTTTTCAGCTCCTTCGCCAGCATCACGGTCTCTTCCGGCGTCCAGCCGCCATCGACCCAATCGGTCGCGGAGACGCGCATGCCGAGCGGCTTTTGCTCCGGCCAGACTGCACGCACGGCTTCGTACATTTCGATCGCAAAGCGCATGCGATTTTCGGTCGAGCCGCCGTATTCGTCGGTGCGCTTGTTGGAAAGGGGCGACAGGAACTGATGGGTCAGATAGCCGTGGGCGCCATGAAGCTCGACCACGTCGAAGCCGATGCGGTCTATGCGCTTGGCGGCTGCGACGAATTCGGCGATGACACGCTTGATATCGTCCTTGGTCATCTCATGCGGCACGGGCCAGCCGGTGTCGTAGGGGATCGCGGACGGTGCTTCCGGCGTCCAGCCACCCTCTTCCTTGCTCAGGATGGGCTTGCCGCCGGCGGCCGGCGGCGTGGTGGGACCCTTGCGCCCGGCGTGCGCGAGCTGCACGCCCAGTTTGGCGACGCCATATTGCCGGCAGAAATCGTACACGCGCTTGAGCGCCTTCTCATTGTCGTCCGACCACATGCCGGCGCAGCGCGGCGAAATGCGTCCCTGCGGGTTGACGTCCGTCATTTCCGTCATCACGAGGCCGGCTGCGCCGAGCGACATATTGCCGAGATGCATCAGATGCCAGTCATTGGCCGATCCGTTATCGGAATTGTATTGGCACATCGGCGAGACGACGACGCGATTGGGCAATGTGAGACCGCGCATCGTGATCGGTGAAAACAGGACGCTAGCCATTTTTATGGATCCCTTTGGGGCTGAGATTTGATCGACTGGACGCTGCAATATCACGAAATCCGAGCCGCGAGTACGGGCTATTTTTCCAGGCGGGCGACGATCTCGACGTGGGGCGTATAGCGGAATTGATCGACTGGCGTGACCGCCGCGAGGCGATAGCCGCCGTCGATCAAAAATCGCATATCGCGCGCAAACGTTCCCGTATCGCACGAGACCGCCACGACGATGGGGACGCGACTTCTGGCAAGCTCCCGCGATTGCGCCTGGGCGCCCTGGCGCGGTGGATCGAACACGACGGCATCGAAACGGTCGAGTTCGGCCGTGACGAGCGAATTTTTGAACAGATCGCGGCGTTCTGTCGTAACGGGCTTGAGCCCGGGCGTCGTTGCCGCCGCGCGCTTGAGCGCAGCGAGCGCCTGATCGTCGTCGTCGGCCGCAAGGATGCGTGCGGTAGCGGCAAGACGCAAAGCGAAAGGCCCAACGCCGGCGAACAAATCGGCGATCGATTTGGCGCCGGCGGTGGCAGCGCCGGCCAGCGCCGACAGCGTCGCCTCGCCCGCCGCGGTCGCTTGCAAGAAGGCAGCCGGCGGCAGCGGCACGGTCGCGGCGCCGATGCGCAATGTCGGCGTACGCGCCTGCACGATCAGTTCGCCATGCCGCGTAAGTCGCGCGAGGTTGTGTTGTGTGGCGATGCGCGCCAGCGCGCCCGTCAGGGCAGCCTTCAGCGGCCCCGAGCCGCGCACGTCGATGTCGAGCCCTTCGTCCGTTGCCGTCGCCGCGATGTCGAGCGGCTTGTTTGCGGGCGTGAGCTCTTCGGCAATGGCCCAGGCCGCCTTGAGCGCGCCGTCGAGGCTTTTGGCAAGGACCGGGCAGCGGTCGATGGCGACCAGCCGATGCGCACGCGCGGCGGAAAAGCCGACCTCAAGTATGCCTTGGTTGCTGCGCCGCGCATGGAACACAACGCGGCGGCGGCCGTCACCGTGGGCGTCGACAAGCTCGCCGACCGGCGCTTCGATGCCGGCATGGCGCAGCGCTTTGACGACGAGGCTGCGCTTCCACACGCGGTAGGGCGTCTCCTGCCAATGTTGCAGCGCGCAGCCGCCGCAGACGCCGAAATACGGACAGATTGGCGCGATGCGCTCCGCGCTCGATTTTTCAATTGCGAGGAGATGCCGCCGGTCGGGCTGCCCGGGCACCGGCTCGACTTCGACGGCTTCGCCGGGAAGCGTGCCCGGAACATAGACCGATCCATCTCCACCCGCGGCGACGCCATCGCCGCGATGGCCGACGTGATCGATCGTCAGATGCTCAGCCACGTTCAGCCTCGATGAAGAATTCGCGGTTGCCGTCGCCGCCGGCAATCGCAGATGGCGCAATGCCGCCGACGCGCCAGCCGAGCGCGGTGACAAAGGTGGCGATGTCGTTGCAGATCGCGCGATGAACGGCATCGTCGCGCACGACGCCCTTTTTGCTGTCGCGGCGGCCGACCTCGAATTGCGGCTTTATCAGCGCCAACAGTGTTGAGCAGGGTGCGAGCAGTTTTCCAATCGCCGGAAGTACGAGCTTGAGCGAAATGAAACTGACGTCGATTGAGGCAAAGTCCGGCGATTCCGGCAAACGTGACGGATCAAGATTGCGGATATCGGTTTGCTCGATACTGACGACGCCGTCGCGGCCATGCAGACGCGGATGCAACTGGCCGCTGCCGACATCGATGGCATAAACGCGCCGTGCGCCGCGCGCGAGCAGGACCTCGGTGAAGCCTCCGGTCGAGGCGCCGACATCCAGACAGGTGCGTCCGGTTACATTCAAAGCAAAATGATCGAGCGCCGCCGCGAGTTTGACGCCGCCGCGCGATACATAGGGATGTTCGGGCTCAGCCGTGATCGCAGCATCGGACGCTATCTCATCCGACGGTTTGCGCACCGTCATGCCATCGGCGGTCACGCGGCCTGCCGCGATCGCGGCCTGCGCCCGCGCGCGGCTCTCAAACAGGCCGCGTGCGACCAGGAGGCGATCGGCACGGTCTCGGGTGGTCATGGCTCGCCATCATGCCCGGCCATAGCGGTTCCAAGAACGGCGACGCTTCGCTCGCCTGGGTGCCGGGCATCCCGATCAATTCGGTTGAGCGTTGCCATATGGAAACGAGATGGCCGGGACAAGCCCGGCCATGACGATGGTAAAACCCTAGGCCAGCTTGACCACTTCGCCGTGCATGTTCTGGCCGAGCGCCTCAAAGGCCTTCGTCACGATGCCTTTGGCGTCGAGTCCGGCCTTGGCATACATCGCGTTGGGCGAATCCTGATCGATGAAAATGTCAGGCAGCACCAGCGAGCGGATCTTCAAGCCGCGGTCGAGCACGCCATGCTCGGCCAGCGTCTGCAGCACGAAGGAACCGAAGCCGCCGACGGAACCCTCCTCGATCGTCAGCAGCACTTCGTGCTCGCGGGCGAGACGAAGCAGCATGTCGACATCGAGCGGTTTTGCGAACCGCGCATCGGCGACGGTGGTCGGCAGCCCGTAGCCGGCGAGTTCATCGGCGGCCTTGAGACATTCCCCGAGGCGCGCGCCGTAGGAAAACAGCGCAACCTTGGTGCCTTCGCGCAGGATGCGGCCCTTGCCGATCTCAAGCGGCTTGCCTTCATCGGGCATTTTCACGCCAAGGCCTTCGCCGCGCGGATAGCGCAGCGCCGACGGCCGGTCGTCGATCGCCACGGCGGTCGCCACCATGTGCACGAGTTCGGCCTCGTCGGCCGCCGCCATCAGCACGAAATTGGGCAGGCAGCCGAGATAGGCGATATCGAACGCGCCGGCATGGGTCGGCCCGTCAGCGCCGACAAGCCCGGCGCGGTCCATGGCGAAACGCACCGGCAATTTCTGAATCGCGACGTCGTGCACGACCTGGTCATAGGCGCGCTGCAGGAACGTGGAATAGATGGTCGCGAATGGCTTGAAGCCTTCGGTGGCAAGTCCGGCGGCGAACGTCACGCCGTGCTGCTCGGCGATGCCGACGTCGAAGGTGCGCGTCGGGAATTCTTTCTGGAACAGGTCGATACCCGTTCCGGACGGCATCGCCGCGGTGATGGCAACGATCTTGTCGTCCTTGCGCGCTTCCTTGATCAGGCTCTCGCCGTAAACTTTCTGGTAGGCAGGCGCGACGGGCTTCGACTTCTGCTGCGCGCCGGTGGCGACGTCGAACTTGACGACGCCATGATATTTGTCGGCGGATTTTTCCGCGGGTTCGTAGCCTTTGCCCTTCTGCGTGACGACGTGAACGAGGATCGGCCCGTTCTTGGTATCGCGGACGTTTTCCAGGACCGGCAGGAGATGGTCGATATTGTGGCCGTCGATCGGGCCGACATAGAAAAAGCCGAGCTCGTCGAAGAGCGTACCGCCGGTAACGAGGCCGCGCGCATATTCCTCCATCGCGAGCGCCCGCTCCTGGAGCATTTTCGACGGCATGCGCTTGGCGATCTGACGGAAGATCTTGCGCAGGCGATGATAGCCGCGGCCGGAGACGCGGCGCGCGAGATAGGCCGAAAGCGCGCCGACCGGCGGTGCAATCGACATGTCGTTGTCGTTGAGCACCACGATCAGGCGCGAATTCATGGCGCCGGCGTTGTTCATGGCTTCGTAGGCCATGCCAGCCGACATCGCGCCATCGCCGATCACGGCGATGACGTTGTTCTGCTTATCCTGAAGGTCGCGGGCGACAGCCATGCCGAGGCCGGCGGAAATCGATGTTGACGAATGCGCGGCCCCGAACGGATCGTATTCGCTCTCGGCGCGCTTGGTGAATCCGGAAAGGCCGCCGCCCTGGCGCAGCGTGCGGATGCGGTCGCGACGATTGGTGAGGATCTTGTGCGGATAGGCCTGATGGCCGACGTCCCAGATCAGCCGGTCGGCTGGCGTGTCAAAAACGTAATGCAGCGCGACCGTCAGCTCGATGACACCAAGGCCCGCGCCAAGATGGCCTCCGGTGGAAGCGACAGCGTCGATGGTCTCGCGGCGCAATTCGTCCGCGACCTGCCGTAACTCACTCGGTTGGAGGCGCCTGAGGTCTTGGGGGGTCTTGATTTGGTCGAGCAATGGGGTCTTGGACGAAACCGTCACACTACACTCCTCTTCGAACCAATACGTTGTTTCGGCGTAATGCCGATTATTGGGGCTGGTGGGCCCTGCGGTCGAACACGCAGAACCTACGGTCCTTACACCATTCTACGCCGGGAACGCAATTTGGTCGGCCCGGTGTCCGGGGAACGGCCCCAAGGGAACTCGAAGGCCGTTCAAGGCCTTATATCTTAAGATACGACGGCTATCCGGCGTATAACTCCTCAAATTAGGTTGCGTTCGGAGTTTTGCCATGGTGTCCCGTGCCAATTGGAAGGGTTTTTTGAAGCTGTCGCTGGTTTCCTGCGGTATTGCGCTGTTTCCAGCTACGTCGACCCGCGAGCGCATCCGGTTCAATATCATCAACCGCGAGACCGGTAATCGGGTCCGGTACAGGCAAGTCGACGCGGAAACCGGGGAGGACGTCCCGGAGGAGGATCGGGTCAAGGGCTACAAGGCGGCCGACGGGTCCTATGTGCTGCTCGAACCCAAGGAACTCGACGAAGTCGCGCTCGAAAGCACCCATACGATCGAGATCGAATCGTTCGTGCCGCGCAAGGAGATCGACGAGATCTATTTCGATACGCCGTTCTATCTCGCACCGGACGACAATGTCGGCCTTGAGGCCTTCTCCGTAATTCGCGACGCGATGCGGGCCACTTCGCTGGTCGGCCTTGCGCGCGTCGTGCTTTACAACCACGAGCAGCTTCTGATGCTCGAGCCGCTCGGCAAGGGCATCAAGGCGACGGCGCTACGCTATCAGGACGATGTGCGCGACGCGAAAGACTATTTCCCCGACATCAAGGACGTGAAGGTGCCCAAGGATATGCTCGAACTCGCAGAACATATTCTCAAGACGAAGCGCGGCCACTTCGATCCGGGAAAATTTTCCGATCGTTACGAGGATGCGTTGAAGACGCTGATCAAGGCGAAGCAGGCCGGCAAGCCCGCGCCGGCGGCGCCGCCCCGGCCGAGCAACGTCATCAATCTCATGGATGCGCTGCGCCGCTCGGTGCGATCCGACCGGGGCGGAGACGGCGAACAGACGCCGCGATCCGGCAAGCCGCGAAATTCGCGCGCACAAGCGGCGCGCAAGCGCAGCGGCGGCAAGACCAAACGCCTCAAACGCGCGAGTTGACGCAATCCGGTGACGTGATTTGGCGCTCGAAGTCTACCGCAAGAAGCGAAAATTCGGCGTCACGTCCGAACCACGCGGCCGTCAGGGTCGGCGTGGCGGCAACCAGTTCGTTATCCAGAAGCATGCCGCGCGACGGCTGCATTATGACTTGCGGCTCGAACTCGACGGCGTGATGAAGAGCTGGGCCGTCACGCGCGGGCCGAGCCTCGATCCGGGCCAGAAGCGGCTTGCCGTTCAGGTCGAGGATCATCCTGTCGAATACAATAAATTCGAAGGGACCATTCCCGAGGGCGAGTATGGCGGCGGCACTGTCATGATCTGGGATCGCGGCCGCTGGATTCCGGACGGCGATCCGCACAAGGGCTATGCCAAGGGCCATCTCGATTTCGACCTCGACGGCGAGAAACTGCATGGCCGCTGGCATCTCGTGCGGATGCGGCCGCGCAAAGGCGAGCGCCGCGAGAACTGGCTGCTCATCAAAGGCAAGGACGAAGAAGCGCGCAGCGCGCGCGTCGAGGACATCCTCGAAGAAAAACCGCTTTCGGCTGTCAGCGGCCGCTCGATCGAGGAGATCGCCGCCGGCAAGGGCAAGAAGCGGGTCTGGCACAGCAATCGTGGCGGCACGCCAACCGCAGCGAAACGTGGCGGAACGGCGAGCAAGATCGTCCCGGCAAAAACACGTGCGCGCGCAAAAGTCCGCCGCCGTGAAGGTGGCGAGGAAACGAAGCGAACGCGCATCCGGAGAGAAAGGCCCGGACGCGCCGCTGCCGAATTTCGTGCCGCCGAGTCTGGCTGCGCTGCATGATGATGCGCCACGCGGCAAAGATTGGCTGCACGAGATCAAATACGACGGCTATCGCATCGAGGCGCGGCTCGATCACGGCAAAGTGCAACTGCTGACCCGCAAACAACTGAACTGGACTGCCCGCTTCAAGCCGATTGCGGAAGCGGTCGCGGTGCTTCCCGCCAAAACTGCGCTGCTGGACGGCGAATTGGTCGTCGAGGATGACCGCGGCATTTCCAGTTTCTCGCAGTTGCAGACCGACCTGAAGGACGGCCGGCGCGACCGGCTGGTCTATTACGTCTTCGATCTGCTGCATCTCGACGGCCGCGATCTCAGGACGGAGCCACTCTTCGCGCGCAAGGCTGCGCTGGAGCGGTTGCTGCGGCGTGAGGGTAAAACTGGCCGCATCCGTTTTGCCGAGCATTTCGATGAGGACGGCGGGCTTGTCCTCAAGCATGCCTGCCAGATGGGGCTCGAAGGCGTGGTGTCGAAGCTGCGTGATGCGCCGTATCGGTCCGGCCGGTCGGAACACTTCATCAAGAGCAAGTGTCACGATCGCCAGGAATTCGTCATCGCCGGGTATAGTCCGGCAAGCGACGAACCGCGCGCGGTCGGCGCACTGACCGTCGCCGTCAATGAGAACGGCGCGCTGCGTTATGCTGGCCGTGTCGGCACCGGTTACACGCGCAAGCTGGCGCGCGATCTCTGGCAGCGTCTCGACAGGTTGAAGACCACCAGGCCGCCCGTCGCCCTGCCGGCGGATGAACGCCGCAAGGACGTGGTTTGGGTCAAGCCGCGCCTGGTGGCCGAAGTCGAGTTTCGCGGCGTCACCCACGGCGGATTGCTGCGGCAGGCGTCTTTCAAGGGCTTGCGCGAGGACAAGCCGGCGAAGGACGTCGTACGTGAGACACCGGCTGCCGCTGCGGCGATGCCGCAACGCCAGGCGGTGCGGAGATCCGCCGCGCCGAAAGCGGCAAAAGCAACGCCGAAGACCGCTGTGGCGCCGTCAAAGCCTGCACGAGGCGGCAGGCCAAGCGGCGAGGTTGCGGGCGTGCGCCTGACGCATCCCGATCGCGTCTATTGGGCCGACGCGGGAGTCACCAAGGAAGACCTGGCTGCGTATTACGCCGGCGTGTGGGATGTCATGGCGCCGCATGTCGTCAATCGGCCGCTTGCCATCGTGCGTTGCCCGGACGGCACTGCGGGCGAGTGTTTCTTCCAGAAGCATATTGCTTCCAACATCAGAAAATCGCCGCTGCGCCACGCCGTCAACGCCAAAGAGCACGATGTTATCGCTGTCGAAAAGCTTGGTGACCTGATCGCCTTGGTGCAGTCGGCGGCTCTCGAAATCCATGTCCGGGGTTCGAAACTTGGAAAATTGGAAGTTTGCGACCGCATCGTTTTCGATCTCGATCCCGGGGAGGGCGTCGGCTGGAAACAGATCGTCGCCGCCGCGCAGGAAGTGCGCGACCGGGTCAAGGCGGAAAAGCTCACGAGCTTCGTCAAGCTTTCCGGCGGCAAGGGCGCGCATGTGGTGGTGCCGATCGACGGCGCAGGCTGGGATGCGGCCAAGAATTTCACGGCGCGCATTGCCGCGGCCATGGCCGCAGATTTGCCGAAACTCTATCTGGCTAAAATGACCAAGGTGCTGCGCAAGGGCAAAATCTTCATCGACTATTTTCGCAATACGCGCGAGGCGACGTCGGTCGCACCGTATTCGACGCGCGCGCGCCCCGGCGCGCCGGTGGCCATGCCGGTATCGTGGGAAGCGCTCCCGCGCATCACCGGCGGCAACCAGTTCACGGTGCTCAACGTCAAAAAGAACCTCAAGAGCGACGCCTGGGCCGATATCGGCAACGTCCGGCAGAAGCTGCCAAGGTGAAGGCCGGATTTATCCCGCGAGTCTGATCCGCTCAGCCCTGGGTTCGAATCGCGAGCGGAAGATTTCCGCGTCGAGCGGATCTTCGAAGCAATAGCGCACGAAAGCGGCGTAATCGTCCTCCACATACATGTCGAACTTGCCGACATATCTGATGAGGAAATCCATGATCTCGCTGTCATCGGCAAGCTGCTGCCGCGGCAGCACCACCTGATGCGGGCATTCCTCGTCGAGCTTCCGCAGCCATGTGCTTCGTTTGTCCGAATCCATCGTCGTCTGGCCCCTGATCCGAACCGATGAATGTTCACTATTTGTTCTAGTATGTCAAGTCTTTTCTGAAAAGCGGCAATTGAGGCCTCGATCCGGGGACAGATTTGGGCTTGGAGTCACTGGGGTTGCCGAGAGCGAATTGGGCTAATGATTGTCGACGCCTGCATCCGAGCAAAGGAAATGCCATGACTGTTCAGCACTTTCACGCCGCCGTCTGGATCGATCACCATGAAGCCCGCGTGTTCCATTTCAGCCCGGCGGACGTCGAGCGGCTTGTTCTGCATCCCGACAATCCGACGCGCCACATCCACCACAAGGCGAATTCAATCGGCGCTGGACATGCCGCCGAGGATCAGGCGTTCCTTCACGCCGTCGCGCAATCGGTTGCAGATGCGGGCGCGATCCTCATCACCGGGCCGGCCAATGCCAAAACAGAGCTGGTGAAACACATCCACGAGCACGATCCCGGACTAATGAAGAAGATTGCCGGCGTGGAAACCGTCGACCATCCAAGCGACGGCGAACTGGTCGCCTACGCGCGGCACTACTTCAAGGCCGAGGATTTGATGACGCCGCAGAAGACCTGACGAATTATTCCACGTCGAGCGGTTCGGTGCCGGTCGGTTTGCCGCCGGCGTCGAGCGTGATTTTCTCCACCCGCGCCTCGGCCTGCCGCAACAGGTCCTCGCAGCGCCGTTTGAGCGCTTCGCCGCGTTCGTAGATGGCAACCGATTCCTCAAGCGGCACTTTGCCTTCTTCGAGCCGTTTGACGATCGATTCCAGTTCTTCGATCGCCCGCTCGAAGGGCAATTGCCCGATATCGCTATTGGCTTTCTGCGCCATCCTGAACCCGATGTAGCCCCGATCACGCCGCGCGTAATCCGGGAGATTCATGCTCCCGGATCGCGCATTGCGCAATCCGGGCTGTGAATTTATCCCCGCATCAGCGCGGTGACGTGGGCTGCGACCGAATTGCCCAGGCCCTGCAGGTCGTAGCCGCCTTCGAGCAGCGATACGACGCGCCCGCCGGCATAACGGTCGGCGACCTCCATGAGTTTTTGTGTCGCCCAGGCAAAATCCGCTTCCTCGAGATTGATATTGGCGAGCGGGTCGCGATAGTGGGCATCGAAGCCCGCCGAGATGATCACGAGTTCCGGCCTGAATTCGATGAGCCGCGGCAGGATCCGGCTTTCAAGCGCATCGCGGAATTTGTCGGTGCCGTCGCCGGGCCGCAGCGGCGCGTTGACGACGGTATTGTATTCGCCGCTCTCGCTGACCGCGCCGGTGCCGGGGAACAGCGGCATCTGGTGAGTCGAGCAATACATCACCGTCTTGTCCGACCAGAAAATCTCCTGCGAGCCGTTGCCGTGATGCACGTCGAAGTCGACGATGGCGACGCGATCGATGCCGTGGCGGTTTTGCGCGTGGCGCGCGGCGATTGCGGCATTGTCGAACAGGCAAAAGCCCATCGGCCGCGCGGTCTCCGCATGATGGCCGGGCGGCCGCGTGGCGACGAAGGCGTTATCGGCCTTTTTTTCGACAACCTCGTCAACGGCATGCACCGCACCGCCCACGGCGCGAAGTGCCGCCTCGAAAGTACCGGGCGACATCGTGGTATCGCCGTCGAGATGAGCGAGGCCTTCCTTGGGGGAGGCGTCGCGCAGCTCCGTGATGTAATCCATCGGGTGACACAGCGCGATCGTTTCGAGCGCGGCGAGCGGCGCTTGGGCGCGCGTGAGCGTCTGGAACTTTTCAGCCTCAAGGGCGCGTTCGACGGCGCGCAGCCGGTCCGGCCGCTCGGGATGACCGCTCGGCACCAAATGATCGAGACAGGCGGGGTGGCTGAGGAGAAGCGTGGACATTGATGGAATGTAGGATGGGTTGGGCGCTTGCGAAACCCATCATGTGAAGTGGGGATTTACGATAATGCGGCGTCGGCGCCGAGGAGGCCCGGCGCACATTCGACCACGGTGCGCTCGATGCCGCCGGCGCCGACAGCGACATTCTCGGCAAAGAAGCGCGTCAGCACGACGGGCGTGGCTGCGTCGCCGCCGGATCGCTTCGCCGCCAGCGCCTCCTTTGCAAGGAGACAGCCGCCGGTCGCAAGGCCGAATAGCCGCAGGTAGGGCGTAGCCCCGGCGAGCGCCGCGTCCGGTTCCTTGTCGACGCGGTCGAGAAGCCAGGTTGTCGCCCGCGACAGGCTCTCGACGGCGTCGCCAAGCCGTACCTGCGTCCAGCCGAATGCCGGATCGTTGCTGGCGTCGAGTTCACGCACGATGCCGCGCAGTCCGTCGAGATGCGCCGCAACCGCGGCGCCGCCGGCAAGCGGCAATTTACGGGTCACGAGATCGATCGCCTGGATGCCGTTGGTGCCTTCATAGATCGGTGCAATCCGCGCGTCGCGAAAGAACTGCGCGGCGCCGGTCTCCTCGATATAGCCCATGCCGCCATGCACCTGCACGCCGAGCGAAGCGACCTCGTTGCCGATGTCGGTCGAGAACGCCTTGGCCACCGGCGTGAGCAGCGAAGCCCGCTGATTGGCGGCCTTGCGCGCGGCGTCGTCGCTGCTTCTTTCGCTGCGGTCGATCTCCAGCGCTAACGTATAGCAGATCGCGCGCGCCGCCTGGGTCAAAGCACGCATCGTCAGCAGGTTCCGCCGCACATCCGGGTGCGCGATGATCGGTGCGCTGTCCGCGGCTTTCATGCCGGCGACGCGGCCTTGCTTGCGCTCGCGCGCATAGGCGAGCGCGTGTTGCGTTGCCGCCTCGGCGATGCCGACGCCTTGCAGGCCGACGGCAAGACGGGCGCGGTTCATCATGGTGAACATGCACGCCATGCCGGCGTTCTCTTCGCCGATCAGGAATCCGGCGGCGCCGCCCGAATCGCCCATGATCATCGTGCAGGTCGGCGAGCCGTGAATGCCAAGCTTGTGCTCGATCGAATGGGCGCGAATGTCATTGCGCGCGCCAAGCGAGCCGTCGGCGTTCAGCATGAATTTCGGCACCAGGAACAGCGAAATGCCGCGGGTGCCGGGCGGCGCATCGGGCAACCGCGCGAGGACGAAATGGATGATGTTGTCGGTGAAATCGTGCTCGCCATAGGTGATGAAGATCTTTTGTCCCTTGAGGCGATAGGAGCCGTCGCCCGCGCGATCCGCCCGCGTGCGCAGCGCGCCAACGTCGGAGCCGGCTTGCGGCTCGGTGAGCTGCATGGTGCCCATCCATTCGCCGGACACGAGCTTTTCCAGA
This sequence comes from uncultured Alphaproteobacteria bacterium, assembly GCA_963808205.1. Lineage (GTDB taxonomy): Bacteria > Pseudomonadota > Alphaproteobacteria > Rhizobiales > Xanthobacteraceae > BOG-931. The sequence goes on along the minus strand of CAWEER010000001.1, from coordinate 4,837 downwards.
TAGGTTTTCTTGAGCGTGTCGCTGCCGTGCGCGTTGAGCGCGTCGATTGCGGCCATCGTCAGCATCGGTCCGTTGGCAAAACCGATGGACGCGCCATGCCACATTTCGGTGCAGGCGGCGTTGACGATTTGCGGCAACGCCTGGCCGCCCCATTGCGCCGGCGCGGTGACGGCGTTCCATCCCGCCAGCCGCCAGTCGCGGTAGGCCTCTTTCCAGCCCGGTGCGGTGGTGACGGCGCCGTCCTTGAACAGCGCGCCAAACGTATCACCGATCCGGTTGAGCGGTGCCAGCACTTCGCCGGCGAAGCGGCCGGCTTCCGCCACGATGGCGTCGACGTCCTCCATGCTGAGATCGCCGAACAGGCCTTGTTCGATGGCCGGCGCGAGCGACGCGCCATATTTGAGCGCAAGTGCGATATCGGCGAGGGGGGCATGATAGGTCACATGCGGTCTCCAAAAACCTCGACCGTTTGTACACCAGGCGGCGCTGGCGGGACATCCGGCACGAAGAAATCCCGCGCCAGTTGCCGGCTTGCATCGACGCGGTAGCGGTCGAAATCCGTGACGCCGTTTTCGGCCAGGAACAAGTTCGTCGATGAGGAAATGACCGGTAAATTCACGCGAGGGCTTTGCGAAAATGGCGTAAGCTGCGTCGGCCATGATCTCGGGCTTGCGTCCCCGCTGCATCATGTCCTCGCCGCCGAGCAAGTTTTGCACGGCGGCGGTGGCAATGACGGTCCGCGGCCACAGCGCGTTGACGGCAATACCCTTCGGGCGCAACTCGCCGGCAAGGCCGATCACGACAAGACTCATGCCGAACTTTGCCATCGTATAGGCGGTGTGCGGCGCGAACCACTTCTCCTTCATATTGAGCGGCGGCGAGATCATGAGGATGTGCGGATTAGCCGCCTTCTCCAGATATCCGATCGCCCATTTCGATACCATGAACGTACCGCGCGCATTGATCTGATGCATGAGATCGAAGCGGCTCATGGTGATCTGCGACGTGGATTTAAGCTGGATGGCGCTTGCATTGTTGACCACGATATCGATGCCGCCGAATTGCGCCGCTGTTTTGGCGAGCGCATCCTTCACCATTGCTTCCTCGCGCACGTCGACCACGAGTGGCAGCGCCTTGCCGCCGGCGCGCTCGATTTGCTCGGCCGCGGTGTAGATCGTGCCTTCGAGCTTCGGATTTGGTTCCGTCGTTTTGGCCGCGATCGCGATGTTCGCGCCATCACGTGCGGCGCGCAGCGCGATCGCGAGTCCGATGCCGCGCGATGCGCCGGTAATAAAGAGTGTCTTTCCGGCAAGCGACATTGTTGTTCTCACTTCTTGCGCGCAAAAAACGCCGCGAAGGCGGCGCGCGCCTCGTCGGATTTCAGGCGCTCCTGGAAATGCATCGCCTCGGCGTCGATGCGTTCGGCCACGTCGTCAGGGTCGCCGCGCAGGAGCCGCCGCGACAGCGCGACAGCGCCCGGCGGGGAGGGCCGCGATGTCGCGTGCCGCTTGCAGCGCGACATCGTCGACTTTGGCGGCATCGACGATGACGTTGACGAACCCGGCCTCTTTCGCTTCTTCGGCGGACAGCAGGCGTCCCATCACCAGCATGGCAAAGGCACGCGCGTGCCCCATGCGCATCGGCACCAGCAGACTTGACGCCGCTTCGGGAATGAGCCCGAGTTTTGTGAACGGCGTTGAGAACGTCGCGCCCGCCGCGGCGACGACGTAGTCACAATGCAGGAGCAAGGTCGTGCCGATGCCTACCGCGATGCCGCCGACGGCCGCGACCAGCGGCTTCTGGTTACGCGCCAAAGCATGGAGAAAGCCGACGGTGACCGGCTCGAGCCCGCCTTCGGCGCGCTTTTGAAAATCGCCGATGTCGCTGCCGGCGCAAAATACGCCAGGCTGGCCGGCGAACACGATGCAGCGGATCGCCGCGTTTGTTCCGGCTTCGCTCAGCGCGCGCGGTCATCGCGGCATACATCGGCTGGGTCAGGGCGTTCTTCTTTTCCGGGCGGTTCATCCGGACGATGCGGACGCCGCTATCATCGGTTACGATCACTGGATCGGACATTTTCCCCCAAAAGTCTTGAATTCGGCCAGCCGGCGGCGCGAGCCGCGACTGCAGACATTATTATAGGGCCGCGGCGGGGCGTCGATAGGCGGAAGATGGCGATAGATCTGTGCGGCAAACGTTGATCGGAGCAGGGCGCGCCGTTATGGTCCGCGCGGCAAATCCGGCGAGTTTTGGGGCGTAGCCAAGTGGTAAGGCAGCGGATTTTGATTCCGCCATTCCCTGGTTCGAATCCAGGCGCCCCAGCCACCCAATCTGGTCTCCGGAGGTGCTCCACGCCGCTAGCCCTAAAAGGCCGCCGTTTGCAGCCTTTTTAGATTAGGAGAAAATCTCCATGTACCGAATTCGATGGTTGAGCGGCCGGAAATACCGAAAATCTCCGTGCATTTTCGGCGTTGTTCCCGTTTCCTGGAGAAATATGCGCGGAGATTGGGTTCGATTGCACTGCGTGATGGGGTGCGTCTGCCGAGCCGGCTAATTCTTTCCAATCTACGTAACCGTACTTTCAGTTCGAATCTTGCTCACTCCGCCAAGCCCATCCCGAATCCGTTCTCTGGTCGCACCCCGAAGCTCGACGGCGCAATTCAGCGATATCGTTGCGACGATCTGACGAGATCCAATCACAGACTGTCGACACCGGGCGCAACTGAATGCATCACGCTAAATCAGAAATAACCTATAATGGGCTTTATACGCGAACCGAGAATCTGTCTAGTGCAGTAAGTTTCTGAATTAGCGGATCGGCATTACTCTGATAGATTTCTTGCTTCAGGAACCTTATCGCCTCGTCTCTTTCATCGCTAATAGCTCTGCTGCGATATCCCGGCTTCCCGACACGCTACCGGTGCAGACTTGCCTTGCGCTATCAACACCTCAATCTGACGAAGCAGCGTCACAACCTGCTCCGCGCTAAACCTCTTCTTCGGCATCACCAAAGCTCCTTTGCCAAGCTATTCTCTCACATCGCTTGGTCTAAAAAAGCCAGGTCAGGTCAGAGCCACCTTGTCGCGTTTATGCGTCTGCGCAATTTGGAAAGTTCCGATTCCGGAACTTTCACATGAAAGGTTCGCTGACAGTGATTGGCCCCAACATTTGAGGCCAAAAGCACCTCGACCCCGTTATAAAAACAGGGTTGCATTGTGAGAACCGGTCTGGATTGCTGCCGCAGGATACACTCACGCGTGGCGCTTCATCCGGTTCTGGCAGGAGTAATGACGAATATCCTGCGAAGATGTTCTTCGAACGCCTCCGCCGTAACAGCGGCCCAACAAACTTAGCGGAGCGTCGTTCCATCCGTTATTGCAGATCAGCATGAGGCATCTGCACAGTTGCGGTTACCAATGGCCAATGTCGCTTGTGGGTCATGTGTGGACGGCTCCGAGTTGGCAAGGCTATTTTCACGTTTGCAGTATTGGTCGGTGCAGCCATGTGTTCGGCCTTTGAGTGCGGCTTACATGACCGCTGGCCATAATGCCCTCCGCGGATCAGGTCCCGATCATTAGCCCGCATTCGATGATGCTGTGACCCAAGTGGGTTGTCCTGATCGCCGGATCGACCGGCTCTGCATTACGTGCTGTTCGCCCTCCCAACCTTCACATCACGCCGGACGCCCGGTGTGATCTCGTTCAAGCTGCGAGCGCAGCTGGTTCCTTGTAGCGTTCACCCCTGACCATCATCGCCCACGCCATTCTGGCGATCTTGTTGGCGAGTGCGATGGCGGCGACCTTCGCCGGCCGCCGCGCCAGTAGCGCGGTGAGCCAGGGTCGATGCCTGGTGCCGTGGATTTTGGCGTAGCGGATGACGGCCAACGCACCGGCTGTGAACAGACTACGCAAATAACGATCGCCTCGTTTGCTGATGTGGCCGAGCCGATCCTTGCCGCCACTCGAGTTCTGCTTGGGGACGAGACCGATCCAGGCTGAGAAGTCCCTTCCTGACCGGAACGCCTTGGGATCAGCGATGCTGGCAACCAGAGCGGTCGCCAGGGCTGGGCCGACGCCAGGAATATCGTCGAGCCGACGGCTTGTCTCATTGGAACGATGCCAGGCGGTGATCATACGATCGAACTCCAGGATCTGAGCCTTCAGCATCCGGAGTTGGGCACCCAGCGCGACGACACAAGCACGTGCGAGCGCGGGCAGCCGTTTATCGCTCGCATCAGCGGCGACCCCGAGGAGCTGTTCAACGCCGTTGCGTCCGACCGGTGCGACGATGCCGAACTCAGCCAGATGCGCGCGGATGGCATTGATCACCGAGGTCTGCTGGCGGATAAGCAGGTGACGGGTACGGTGCAGCGTCAAACAGCTCTGTTGTTCAACCGTTTTGGTCGCGACGAACCGCATGTTCGGTCTGGCGACCGCTTCGCAGATCGCCTCCGCGTCTGTGGCATCATTCTTATGGCGCTTGACGTAGGGCTTCACATAGGCCGGCGGCATCAAGCGAACAGTATGCCCGAGCGCCGAAAGTTCGCGCGACCAATGATGCGCCGATGCGCAAGCCTCGATGCCGACCAGACACCGCGGCAGCTTCTCAAAGAACGCGAGCACCGACCGACGCTTCAACTGCCGGCGGATGACTACGTTGCCAACCGCATCGACGCCGTGGACCTGGAATACCGACTTGGCAATGTCGAGACCGATTGTCGTGATCGTTTGCATGGGTAGCTCCTCCGAATTGTGGGAGCCTTAACAGCGCCCACTTCCATGGCACTCACGTGCCGGGTGGAGGAGCCGTCCACAGCATCATTAGCGGACATTGCGCC